>CAVUGQ010000018.1:0-23148 GCA_963741005.1 Candidatus Bathyarchaeota archaeon | reverse complement strand
ACAATACATTCTCTTTTTTGTAATTGCTCGAATTTTTATGACTGGTTACAAGAACCAGTCGAACTTAGCGGTCCATAGGCGTTTTGACAGTAAAATTTTTGATAAGTTATCGATGCAGTTAACAGGTATGATAACAGTTTCTCTTCTTGTTCATGCTAAATACGCTTATTCCATTATTGGGACTTTTGAAATTATTTCTCTGTTGATACCTGTTTGCATAGTTGTTGCAGAATAATCTTGGCGGCTTTCTTGTCTAATGGTTCATTTTCGTTTCCACATTTTGGCGAGTATATGCATGAGGGGCAGCCGTCTCTGCATTCGCAAGTCTCTATTAATTCAAGGGTTTTTTCCCAAAGTTTCTTAATTTTTGAATGCAGGGTTTCTGAGATGCCGATGCCTCCTTCAAAGCCGTCATAGATAAAAATTGTTGGTTCTTGCGTGTCTGGATGCAGAGGTGTTGATAATCCGCCAATGTCCCATCGGTCGCACATTGCAAAGATCGGCGACATTGCTATCATGGCATGTTCAACTGCGTGAAGGCCGCCTGCAAAGTCTAAACATTGCTTTTCGATTTCTTCTCTGACTTTGTCTGGAATTATAAACCATAAGCCAATCGTTGAGAAAGAGAGAGGGGGCAAATTGAGAGGCTGTCGCTTGATTACTTCGTCGTATGTTTTTGTAAGATACGTATGGTAAATTTCGGTTATGGATAATTCTCCTAATCCGACTTTTACTCCTATGACGTTTTCTTGATGTGTTTTTTTTATTGATACGTCAACGTCTTTTAGTGCTTCTGTATAGTAGTTGACGTTTTTCTGTCGGACATTAGCTGTTAATTGGTCAAGATCCAGGCTTTCGCAAATGTAAGTTTCGCCTTGATGTAGTAGAACTGCTCCGGCGTGTGCTTCCTCATAGGCTTTGTTTAATGTTAGAGTTTCGAGAAGGTTTCCGTTGCAGAGAACGGTGACTGTTTTATTGGAGATGCTTTCAAGGCTTACAACTTCAGTGGTTCTTGCTGTTCCAGAGTAAACCCATCCGCGAGGGGTTTTTCTGAGGAGTTTTTCTTGTTCTAGCGCTTGAATGCTTTCCTGAAGTAGTTCGGAGAAAAATTGTTTATCAGTCTCATTTATTGGTAGTTCGCTGGCGGCACACATGATGTGGCCTAAAGAAATGTATCGGTTGTGAAGATCGATTATTGCTTGCTCGTGTGGTCTTCCAAAGAAGTCATTTGGGTGTTTCATGAAGTATTGGTCAAGTGGGTTTTGAAATGCGACTAGCGTTACAAGTGAGTCAGAGTTGCTTCTGCCAGCTCTTCCTGCCTGTTGCCAGGTAGAAATGACAGTGCCTGGGTAACCAGAGATGATGACGCAGTCAAGTGAGCCTATGTCAATTCCGAGTTCAAGCGCATTAGTTGAGACTACGCCGATTAGGTTTTTGTTTTTTAGTCGGTTTTCTATGTCTCGTCGTTCTTGAGGTAGATAACCTGCACGATATGCTGTAACTACGTTAGGTGATTTGGAGCGCATTGTAAGTTCTTCTTTGGTCCATCGGGTAATCCGTTCTGCCATCTGTCTTGAGGTTGTAAAGCAGAGTGTTTGCATGTTTTGTATAATGCTAAGTGTTAGGAGGTCTTTGGTTTCTTGGTGAGTTGAGCGTCGGATAGTGTTGGTTTGGTCTATGAATGGTGGGTTCCAAAAAACAAATGATTTCTTTCCTCTTGGTGAACCGTCGTTTGATATTACTTGATAGTCTTTTCCAGTGAGTCTTTTGGCGTGTTCTTCTGGATTGGCAATGGTTGCTGAGGAAAGTATGATTTGCGGGTTTGCATGGTAATAATTGCAGATTCTTAGTAATCGTCTGATTACCATGGCAACGTTTGAGCCAAAAACCCCCCTGTAAACGTGGGCTTCATCTATTACTATAAATTTGAGGTTTTGAAGAAACTCTCGCCATTTGTAATGCCATGGAAGGTATTGATGAAGGCCAGAGGGGTTGGTTAAAATTATTCTAGAGTTTTCTCGTATGCTCGCTCTTTGATGTTGAGGGGTATCTCCATCATAAATGTTAGCATTCGCCTTTATTTCTGTCTCTTTTTCTAGTTCTTTTAAAACTTTTAGTTGATCGTTTGTTAGTGCTTTTGTTGGGTACAGGTATAATGCCGTTGCTTTTTTGTCGTTTGCGAGTGCTTCCATGACAGGTATATTGAATGCTAATGTTTTTCCGGAAGCCGTTGGCGTGGCTATAACTACGTTTTTTCCTTGCCTTGCTTGATTAATTGCTTGGGCTTGGTGTGAATAGAATTGGATGCCTCGATTAAGTAAATAAGTTTGCAGTTTTTCGGGTAGAGGCCTTTCAAGTTCCTCAATGATAGCATTTTGTGAAGGCAATTCTTCTATGTTTACGATCTGTTTTTTGTAAGAACGCACCCGCTTAACGCTTTTGATGAACTCTTCTATCAAAGCCCCCATTCCTCATAGAGTTTGGAAAATAATGTTCCAAGCGTTAGTAAATCTTGCCGGTTATGCTCAACAATTGGTACAAGTGGACCGACGTTTCTTTTTCTTAGATAAGTGTCATAGAAGTGAGGGACCAAAGCGCCGGGTATGTTGATGTCTCTTTTTATCCCAAGGTATTTTTCTACTGTTTCCAGTCTGCAATCGGTAAGTTTGGGTTTTAATGCTCGTCTTGTGAAGTGTAGGACATCAAAATTTGGGTTCTCCAGGCAGGTGTCTATGCCATAGTAGGCTAATCTTTGTTTAATGTAGGGAATATCAAAACTTTTTCCATTGTAAGTGATGAGCGAATGTTTAGGCTGCAGTTGAGAGGTTAATGCCCAAATCGCGCTTGGCTCATCAGGAATATCTCTTAAAAGAAATTGACTTGTGCAAATGTGGTCTTTGGAGGGTTTGGCGATTCCAAGCAGAATTATGGGTCTTTCTGATAGCCCCAAAGTTTCGATGTCCACTATTGCAAAGTCGTGCTCTTGGCAAAAGCCTGCTAAATAGTGTAATAGTGGATGGGATTTTGGTAAGCGTTGCCAGAGCCACTTCTGGGTTAAGACCAAATCTTTGTTGTTTATTATTTTCATGTAATTTTTTGCTTGGTTTTTCCAGCGTGGGTGACGCTCCAAGTCCTCTATTGTTTGGTAACCTTGTTTTTTGAGGTTTAGCTCACTTACGGGACCTATGCCTTGAAGAACTTTAAGGTCTGAAATCATGATTTTTCTGCTTTCTTCATAATTGGCCCTTCTAAAAGTTGAAGTGCATGCTGATGAAATCTCATAGCATTCACCTTGCTCATTAGAAACTACTTTTCCGGGCAATGATTCTTCAAGAGTCTTGTCCTTGTATTTCTTGAGCATTTTTTGTTCAAACTTTAGTGCTTCGTCGTATTCTGTGCTCCAAATCCAGCTTTCAAATACCGGCGGTCTTTGGGTCTCATTTTTCTTTTCTTGTACGACTTCGTATTCTTTTGATTGCCCTACTTTTTGGCGTAAGTTTTCAGCTGCTCTAAATAGAGCGGTCTTTTCTTTTTGGGAATTATCAACTTCCCAGTTAGCAGAATTTGGGATTTCCTTGCTGAAAGTCGGTAGCAGAAATGAGCCGCATGCCGAGCAGAATTTGCTTTGAGCATACTCTTCCTTTGAGTGGCTTTTTTTGCATTTTCTGCAAACAAACGCAATCGGCATTAACTTATCAAAGCTAAAATCGTTTGGTGATTATAAAAGCCCTATGTAATTTGAGGACGACAGGCAGGCATTACTTATGCAAAGAAAAGCCCGTTTACTGATCAGTTGAACGGAATCCAGCTGTTTATCCAGAGCAGTTTATTTTTACAAATTCAAAAACTGTTTTTTGTTAAAAACTTGGTCAAAAAACTGTTTTTCTAACGCATGTTTTAAACTGTCTTCCCTTCTTAGACTAAAAGCATCCTTGCGCCGTCGGCGCGTTTTTGGGTATCCCCTGTTTTTTTTATTCTGGCTGCACTTTCCCGCATACTTCGCACACAATGTCCATTTCTTCGTTAAATGTTAATTTGTCGCTTCCACAAGAAAAGCAAGTTTCCTTTTCATTTTCAGAGTACATAAAAAATAGTGGGGTTGTTTTGTTTTAAAAGGTTTGTCCTAACTTGCTAAACACTCAGCCAATGATAACAGTTTTGAGCGTTTGCGGGTCTTGCCTTCACTGTTGGCTTTTTCTGCCCACTTGAAAAGCTGATTAACCAACACATCTTTAACGGCTCTAAATCGCCGCTGCTCGCCAACAAACAGACTATAGCAGTTTAAGCAATCCTCAAAAAGAAGCATTGAAAGTATGTGGTTTTGGTCGGGAATCCATTTTTTTAAGGTCTTGTTATACTGACAATTTTCACTTTGCCCTTTAACCCTCTACGCTCGGCTTCTCAACTTGTAGCTTTTCGGATGCTTCTTAATGTCGTAATAACGCTCCTTTCTGCCTCTGGATTTTATAAGTGTGAGCTAAACATGTGTTTGTGTGGGGTTTAGTCCCAGAGTTTTAATGTTTCTTCTATTTCATGAACCAAGACATTGCTTTCCTCTTCAATTTTGATTCTTGTTTATTTGCGAGTTTAAAGTATTTTAATTTAATTTATTTCCTAGATTAATTTAAAAAAATCCAAAAAAGATTGCAAACACGATTAATTTGCTTGATAAAATGGTGTCGGGAGGACTAATAGCGCCAATTTTGCCAGAAAATCCTTTTTCATAATTATGACGTAGTGCTCTTGCAGTTCTTAAGTCCACCTTAAAGTGAGCTTAAAGTTCAATTTAGTGGAATTTTTTAATTTTGCATTTTTAATCCTTAACTTATGTGAAGATTATTTTTAAGTTGAATATTATTTAATTCTTTTCAATTTATTGGACATTATTTAATGTATTAGGAAAAATATTTAACCTTCTTGAAAGAATATTCTGAGCGTTATGGATACTGACGAATTAGTTAGCATCGCTAAAATAATTACGGTGCTTGCAATATGACCGTGATCATCCAAGATAATCAAGTTGAAACATTAAGGCATTTAGGTTTATCTAATTTACAGGCTAGAACTTATTTGGTTCTCGTTCAGATGGAGGAGGCTGATATTAAGACAATTGCGCTATCAGCCAAAGTTGCTAGACAAGATATGTATAGAATAATATCTTCTTTAGAAAAATTAGGTTTAGTTAAAAAGGTTATTGCACAAAAAAATATGTACGTTGCCGCCCCAATAAATCAAGGACTAAGTAATCTTCTAAATGAACAAAAAAGGGCTTTTGTTGAAACTCATAAACAAGTTGAAAGAATGTTAAGCAATTTTTGCCAAAGGAAATATTTCAATAGTAGTTCTGAAGACCCAAAATTCACAATTACTTCGGAGAGAACTCTTCTTGAAAGTATGCTCGAAGATTTGTCAGATAACGCAAAGGAGACAATAGATGTTATACTTCCAAGTATACGACCGCTTGATCTGAAGAGTTTTCTGAAGAATTTCAGTTACATCAATAAGGCTCTTAAAAGAAGTATAAAAGTTCGAGTAATAATCATAAGTCCAAAAAAAAGGATCGATACGCATGAAAAAGAAAGATTCTCAAAAGAGCTAATTGAAATACGCTATCTACCCGAGAATTCGATACTTTTTGGAATGCATATTTTTGACGGTAAACAAGTTACCTTGGCAGTATCAGAAAAACCCTTACCTGGATTATGGACAAACTGTTCTCATGTTGTTCAATTAGCTTCTGTTTATTTTGAAAATTTATGGTTGCAAGCTGCAAAATAGCCCAGTTTCTTTGAAGTTTTTATACGTATTTTAGGTATCGTCTCTGATGCCTGTTTGTTGACTTTTGGAATTTTTTCGCCACTTCCGCAAGTCAAGTGGTGACTCATATCATAGAGTTATCGTTTTTCACACGTGCTTATTTGTTAGAAGGCTTCCTTCTTGCCAAATTTTAAACAAGAAACGTTAGATACTGGGTAGTCACACAAAGGAGCAAAAAAATGAACAAAAAAAACGATATAAGTAAAATAATGTTCGGAATTACTTTGACAGTGCTTTTTGCATTATCGACAATTTTTGCTGCAATACCCATTAACGCTGCCGATACAGAGACAGAAGTAGACACAGTTGCTTACCTCAGCTTCAGACCCACTATTGTTGGTAAAGGACAAACTTTCTTGGTCAACATATGGGTTACGCCCGCAACACATGTACAAAGAAACCTTACTGGTTATACAGTAATTATTACAAAGCCCGATGGAACAGTTGACAAAGTTGGTCCATTAACCTCCTATGATGGTGACGCAACTGCATGGTTTGAATACGTAGCTGATCAGGTTGGAAATTGGACGCTGCAATTCGTTTTTGAGGGCTGCCACTGTCCGTCATTTAATACTACTGCTAGCATGTTTAGTTCTGCTGGAACGTTACCTGCTGCTTACTATAAGCCGTCAGAGTCCAAAAAGATGACATTAACCGTGCAAGAAGAGCAAGTTAATTCGTGGCCAGCTTCTGCAGTGCCAACAGACTATTGGACAAGACCCGTATCACCAAATAATCGTGAATGGGCTTCAATCCTTGGTAATTATCCATATTCAGGATACATGGTTAATCCACCTGAAGATACCAACTCCTATGCAAGCAATTACAAATTTACGCCTTACGTTCAAGGACCAGAAACTTCTCACGTTGTATGGAAACGACTTGGCGCATTATCAGGAATCATCGGTGGAGACTTTGGACCAACGTTGGTTGGTTCAGGTGAAGGTACCTATGCAGGCACTCCAAACATAATCTTCCAAGGACGATGTTACCAATCTATAACAGCTGCTGGGGGCAAAGATGTCCTACAATGCTATGACTTACGAACAGGTGAAGTCTACTGGCAAATTGACAATCCGCTGCCTGGGGCATCCTCAATATTTGGCTACTCGACAGGTTCTCTGACTGGAATATCCGTAAGTGACGGCGCAGAAGTTGTACCCGGAGCAACCGCATCAGCAGTTGGACAAAGCATATCCTTACTATATGTAGGTTCAAACCGTCTAGTAAAACTTGATGCCTACACAGGAAAAATAACCCTAAACGTAACAGCCTTATCCGGTACCTACTATAGAGACCCCTATGTCTTAAGCGTACAAACCTTGAGCCCAAACAATTACCGCTTGATAAACTGGACAACAGCTGGAACTGAGACTAACTTCACAAACAGAATCTTTAGCAACGTAAGTTTTCCATTTAGCAGCTTAGGCGTTTGCGATTACGAAGCTGGCGTAGCTGTCTCATCCGCTTCAGTAACACCCCCTGATTTAGGTGCATTCTCTGGCTCAAGAATCATGGCTGCAAGCTTAACAACAGGACAACTACTCTGGAACATTACCGACACAGATACCATTTACAGCTCAAGCACAGCAATTGCTGATCACGGAAAATTCGCAGTATGCATGTTTGATCGTCATTGGGATTGCTATTCTCTTACAGATGGTAGTAAACTATGGGAAAGTGAAACAGCAGAATATCCGTGGGGATTCGCTTGGGCTTATAGCGTCGCTTCAGCATACGGTAGCATCTATGGCATGTCATATAATGGTATATACGCTTTCGACTGGGATACTGGTAAAATCGTCTGGCATTTCGAAGCTCCCGCTAATCCATATGAAACACCATACATTGATGGCAACGGCTCTACTGTATACTCCTTTATGAGTACACCAGTTGTTGCCGACGGAAAAATATACGTAGGCAACGGAGAACACTCACCCACATCGCCAATCACCCGTGGATGGAGATACTTCTGCATTGACGCAATTACAGGCGAAGGCATATGGAACGTTACCGGTGGTATGGTTGCTGGCGCAGTCGCAGATGGCTACATAACAGCAGATAATCGCTATGACGGCTACATGTATGTCTTTGGAAAAGGCAAAACTGAAACTACAATCTCAGTACCGCAAGTAGCTATAACTTCGGGAACAAGCGCAATAATTTCAGGTACCATCTTTGATATGTCTCCAGCTCAAGAAGGCACAGCATGCGTATCAGCAGAGTCAATGACTGAATGGATGGAATACTTGCATATGCAAGGATCAATACCTACTGACGTTACCGGTGTTCCAATTTCAATTGATACTATCGATCCTAACGGCAACCCTTTTCACATTGCTGACGTGACAAGCGATATGAGTGGCCAATATAAATACACATGGACTCCGACAATCCCCGGCGATTATACAATTACGGCGACGTTCATGGGCGATAAATCATATGGCAGTTCATGGGCAGAAACATTTTCAACAGTAGTTGAAGCACCAGCAGCAACAGTAGCACCAACAATTGCATCGCAATCAATAGCTGACCAGTACTTCCTACCAGCAGTCGGTGGCATCATTGTTACAATCATTGTTGCCTTTGCAGTAACCACTATGTTGATTCTAAGGAAGCGACAATAGGTACGAATAATAAACAACTTCCTTTCCTTTTTTACTGTTATTAAGCCTACGAAGACGCTTTCTTGCAAACATTAGCCCTTTGGAAAGGTCACCGACTCCAGAGAGGGGATGTATATGTTGGAGCTGTAGAGGGGAATTGAATCCCAACCATTATGGTGACATCGCCATTTCTGCTTTTTCTACGCAGCTGTTTTCCCTTTTTTAATTTAGCGCACCGCTTAATGCTTATCCTGCTTTCGCAACATGTGTGTTATATTCGAACTTTATCTTCTAGTCGCAAAAAAGAAGACTATGGTTTCGGTATTTTGGGGATTATATTATCGTTTATAGTTTCTATTTTCTTTGCTTCTTTTGTAAACCTAATTTTCTGCATATAGCTATCCAAAGTTAATTCTTGATTATGGAATTTGTCCAATCGCGGTTCTTCATAGCATTTATACGCATCTTTTTTTAGGTCAGTAAAGAAAACCTTAAACAAATCATCACTAATGACCTCAGCGAACGTATCTTTTTCAAAGATTGTTTTTAATAATCCTTGTAAGTCTCTTTGGGGTACGTAATTAGTTCTTTCTAGATAGCATCGTAAGTATCGATTAGTATTATCACCAGTAAGGGTATGCTGGTTCCAATTCTTGATTTCTTCGGGGGTTTTGGGTTCATTAGTTGCCAATATTTGTTTAAAGGCTTCTATCCGAACTTCTTCCTTAGCCTTTCTTAGGGTCTTTTGCAACAGTTGTATTCTATATCGCCAACTAACACCACCCATTGGTAGGACTAAATCAACTCTGCCTGGTCTATATGCGGCTTCATCAATGTCTAGAAGTTTGTTTGTGGCAAGAATAAACTTAATTTTCTTCTTATCTCTAAGCTCAGCAAGTAAAGGTAATAGCGCGGTAAGTATCCATGCTGGTCTATCGTTTTTACGGTCCTTTATCAATTCATCAGCTTCGTCAAACAAAATTACAGCTTCGCTTACTCGACTTAGTTTCCTAAATATTTCAGAAGCAGCAAAAACAACCTTATCCTCTCCGTCTTTTAAGAAAGAGGCGGGGCTTATTTCGATATATTTCCAATTAAGCTTTTTCGCCAAGCATTTTCCTGCAGTAGATTTACCCGTACCAGGGGGGCCGAACAATAAGACAGAGTTATAATTCGTTTTTGGATCGGACATTAAGGCGATACTGTCAGAGAGGTTATAGGAATCGCAGATTTCTAAATTTTCATTTCTAATTTCGATGGCCCCAAGATAAGTGGATGCTAAGGCATTTGTTTGTTGGGATAGCCACTCACAATATTTTTTGAAAAATAATAAAATATGAGCTGAAACCCAAGATTCAGGCATATGCGAGCATTCATACTCCGGGTACCAACCCAGTAGTCTCTCTGTTCCAGATTCTCCAGGCTCTTTTCTTAATTGCCTTTCTGCCCAATCAATTGCTAAACGGAGTTTCCCTTGATATTTTATTAATTCATTTCTAATGTTTAAATCTGATAGCATATCGTTGTAACATTCAAAGCTAAGTAAGTTGGGGGTTGCAGTAACTTCCATCGGTTTAATTTTGTCCCTTAGAATTGTGAAATCATTGTTAACAGTGTGACAAATTGGCAGTAAGCCATTACTGAGTTGTGCATCAAAGATAATATCTAAAGCTTTTCTGAATACCATACTGTTTGAATATTTGCTTCTTTTGCTAACAATAAGCAGGCTATAAACAAGCCTTTTAACGTCAAATAATGTTTCATCATTAGCGAACCGAAGAGTCATTTGTCGGTATAATTCATGTTTTCCCTTTGTGTAGATTTTTTCTCTGATGGCTTCTAATGCCTCTTTTACTCCAGTATTATTTGAGGCCAGTTGTGTAATAAATGGAATATCTTTTTTATTCTTTACACCTTTGCGCATGCATGACCGGTAATGACTGCATTTTTTCTCCATTCCTTTGATAAATTTATCTTCCCATTCTTCAAGTATCATTAAAAATTTAAAGAAAATGAATGGATGGGGGTTTTCCTCCCGACAAAACTCGTTAATTGTAAATTGATTACACAGTGATTCAATTATATCTAAAATTACCGTGTCATTATCCGTTGATTTTTCTCCAAATGTACAAGTTTGAATTTTTTTCAATAAGGGCAATACATTTAGGATTGTAAACTCATCAGGAGTTTCTACTTCTGGAACGCCTGACGGATGTTTATTTTTTAGAACTCCGATTATATAATTCCAATATTCTTTACGTTCATCAAATTGTATTAATTCCTCATCATTCCAAAGATCAGCATATTGAATTAAAGTATAAGTGCAAATGGAAGTGGAACTTAAATTGATACGCCCTTCAATATCGGAGATATTCTTATTGAATTTATGATTTGGTTTATTACTAAAAGTTAATAATATCTTGGATGAATACTTTTTTTTGTGATCCTTTATGTCATCGTGTAACCTTGAAAGCGTCTCAAACTCTTCCATTTCAAGCCTCTCCTAAACTTTCAAGTTAGTCCTAATTTTTAATATAAAACTTTTCAAAGTCACTCAAAACAGTCGGGTTATCCCAGCAAAAAAACTCTAAGCGAGCGAGCACAAACAATAACTTTTATTTCTACGAGTAACCTCTGGATACTTGTTGTCTTATTTTGTGTTGTCTTTAGAGCTAACTGCTTTGTTGTCTTTTCTCCATGGTGTTGGAGTTAAAGTGTGTAGGCGCTTAAGTCTTGGGTAAAACTGAAACACAAACCAGCCAAAAACCAACACTAAACCGTTCAGCAAAGGAACGCAGAAATACGCTTTTTCGAGTTTTAGACGGCGTATTAAGCCTCTCTCACCAAAAAATTCACAGCGGCGGCAACAGTGATCGAGCTAAGCAGGGTTGGGCAAGAGTTTTAGTCTCAGCAGTCTCAGCCTATGGCCCCTTGCTAAAGGATGAAGAGTTGGAGCTTAGGGTGTTAACGTTAGAGGAGCAGCTCAAAAACAGCATACTAATACCAAAACCAGAGGACAAAACGAAATGAACACCCTAAGCAGAAAACTGTATGCATTAGAAAAAAATGTGCTGCCAGAACTTCCCCAAGAAGGCACAACAAAAATAACATGGGAAAACGGAGACACAGAGTTAGATAGAGCTGAAAACGAATTACATAGAAGAGCCACTCAAATCTTAGAAGCTCATGTAAAAGAGATGCAGCAAGCTCTAGAGCAGGGAGAAAACACTTGTATTCCGTTGTTGCCAAGCGATCAAGCAATCGTGGATGCAGCTAATCGTCGTCTTATGGCTAGGATACTGGATATTTTCCAAGTCTTCACAGACACTTTTGTAACCTATAAAGACCCAATGGCTAACTGGGTATTCTACACACGATTTTATTGGCTAATAGAAGAAACCCGAAAATTCAAAGAACAATACACCGCAGAAAAAGAAGTCTTCAACACGCCAGGCTATTGGGAACTTTGCGAAGGCGAACAAGAAAGACTAATAGCACCAGTTTACGAGGCTTGGAACCATGACTTATTTACTCCAGAGAGTTTTCAACGCTACTGTGAACAACATCACGTTTTCAAAACAACAGAGGATATTCAACAGTTAACTGCCAACCGCACGCCAGAACAAGCTAGGCAAGATGAGTTGGAAGAGCAGCAAGAAGAAAATGAGGAAAAAGCAACCGCTGAAAGAAACGCACGTTACCTAAAAGAAAAATGTCCAACATGCGCTAAAAAATGCGACTGGTTTAAGAAAATATCTCAAAATGACCACATTTGCCAATTAGCGCTTACGGAGAGTTTGAAAACATGAGCATATGCAACAAAGAATCATATGAAAAAAGGAACGAAATTCCAATCCCTATGTCGGAAAAAGTAAAAATTAGCGATTTAAAATTTGACCAAGATAACCCCAATAGAATGAGTTTGGCACAACTCGATCGTCTGAAGGCTTCAATCGGAAGGTGGGGGGATATTGTTCCGGTTGTTACTAACAGTGAGCTTTTGGTGGCGGATGGTCAGCAGCGTGTTACGGCTATGAAGGAGCTGGGCATGATCGAGTGCAGTGTCATTCGTTTACCCATTAAGGATGTGGACCGCCGTTTACTGCGGCAGGTGCTCAACAAGCTTAGAGGCAAGCATAACAAGGAGATGGATAGCGCCGAGTATCTGCGTATAATTGATGAGGGAGAAAAAGAAGAATTAAAGTTGTTTCTTCAATCCGTTGGTGAGAAGCTTCCTATAGAGGTGGATGAGCGTGAGGTTTCTTTTTCGGTTCCTGAAACCTACGAGCTTATTGTTGAATGCAGAGATGAGGCTGACCAGAAAGCAAAGTTTGAAAAGTTAAAAGGAGAGGGGTATAAGCTACGGATTTTAACATTGTAAAACGCTGGGAAGAATCAGACAGTTTTCGGGCTCAAAGCGTTGTCGGAAGTTATACTTTAAACGATGTAAAGCTGGAGAAGCGCTTCAAGGGTTCTTTGCCGCTTGAAGATTTTGATTGGCAAGTCGGCGTCATAGTTGGTCGCAGTGGTTCTGGCAAAACAAGCATTGCTAAACAACTTTTTCCAGAAGCGTACATTAAAGGTTTTGATTATAACAGCAAGTGTGTTCTTGACGATTTCCCCGAAGAGCTTGAGACCTCAGAGATTACACGGATGCTTTGCAGTGTTGGGTTTGCAAGCCCCCCGGATTGGCTCAAAAGCTATGACTACCTAAGTCAAGGAGAAAAAATGCGTGTTGATATAGCAAGGGCATTATGTCTCGACCAGCAAATGATTGTTTTCGATGAGTTCACAAGCGTTGTAGATCGGGAAATAGCGAAAGTTAGCGCCTTTGCCATAAGTAAAGCTGTCCGTCATTCAAAGAAGAAGTTCATAGCCGTCACCTGCCATTACGATGTCGTTGACTGGCTTGAGCCTGACTGGGTCTTCTGTGCAGAC
Organism: Candidatus Bathyarchaeota archaeon; assembly: GCA_963741005.1. Lineage (GTDB taxonomy): Archaea > Thermoproteota > Bathyarchaeia > Bathyarchaeales > Bathycorpusculaceae > Bathycorpusculum. The sequence continues at coordinate 9,787 of CAVUGQ010000018.1, read as the reverse complement.
ACTATGGAGTTTAGCCGAAAAAAAGAAGCAGGCCGCCCGTTGAACTCCAAATCCATCGGTGCGGCAAACAGACTTGGCAAATGTTTCGGCACTATCACTATTTAAACGGAAGCTTGCCCCCAACAGCAAGATGCTACACCGCAGTCTACCAAAACAAGCCAATAGCGTTCATAGCAGTTGTAAGCATCCGCATGAGAGCAAAATACTACAGAGTAAGCAGACTAGTCGTGCTCCCAGACTATCAAGGAATCAGCGCTGGCAAAAAACTTCTAAACTTCACGGCTAAACTATATACTTCTCAAACAAAAATGCCCTTTTACATACTAACAAGTAACCCTCAGATAGTACGGGGGATCAGCCAAAACTGGAAAATAAGCCGGTTTGGGCATGCAAGTAAAGGAAGAAACAACAGCAAAATAAACGACGAATTGAGAGGCAGTCTCAGCCGCAAACGAATAACTGTATCACTGCAATACAATTCGCAGAAAATTTGAGTTTAAGCATTATCCTTAGACTCAAATAGTTAACCCCCGATAACAAGTCAAGTTTACGAAGAATAATGGCATGCAAACAAAGAAAGAGGCCACACAGAAATAAACAATGAAGTAAGATACCGCCTAAACAGAAACCGATTAACTTTCTTCATGCATTACATCCAATGAGCGGTAAGTATGCATAAACGTGATATTATATTTTTGAGAAAGGATGGGAACTTTCCCATTCTTTTCAGTGTTTCATTTTGCCACGATAACTAAGTTGGTAGCTCCCTTCAGCGCATACTTCTAATCGTCCACGTTCAATGCAAAGCTTCACAGCCATTTTAACCTCAGGTTCGCTCATAGAACCGATTTCCTCTGCTATTTGCTTGATGACCGCAGCTTCAGTCTTGTCTGATACTTTCCTATTTCTTTTAAAAAAATCTAGTAATCTATTATAATTTTGAAATTTTACAGCTTTGATGTCAACGTCGGTAATATTTGGAAAATGAACGGAAATAATCTTTCGTATTGTTTCATCCTGACTTAAGAAGTATTCTTCGCTATAAAGTGCTTCTTCTCTTATCGCTCTTTTTATAAGATCTTCTTTACTTAATAGATATAGGTCTGCCAGCAGATATTTCAATCGATAATCATCATTTTTCTGTTCTTTAATTTCTTGTTCGCGATTTTTTTGGAATTTTACTGGATCGAAAACTGGAGGTCTCCTATTTGGGTGCAAAGCGAAATCCCGCGCAATAGCCTTTTCTTTTATGGTTTTTCTCGACATTTTCCGAACAACCAATTAAACGTTATTGAATTAGGTTTTTTAGTTTTTCAATTTATTTACAGTCCGAGCACTCATAACGTTTAACATAGAAGTGCTGTATATCACTCTTTATTAGTCAACTTAAGCATATTCAGAGCATCTTAGACATTTAGCCATCAAATCGCCGAATGCTGTTTTATTTATTATTCAATATAACACTTGCTAAATTAGCATCAGTAACTCTTTCTTACGCCAAGTTTTTTATGTTAAACAAGCTATCTATTGTTATTCTATTACTGGTGGCGCTAACTGGCTTGAAACCTGAAGAGAGTTCTCGTAAAAAAATTGATTCACTGCTTGAACTTGCTGGCTGGAAAATCCAAGACTACAAAGAACTTAACCTCGGCTCTGCCATAGGCGTTGCCGTTAGGGAGTATCCTTTGAAGTCAGGTTTTGCCGATTATATGCTGTTTGTTGAGCGCCATGCCGTAGGTGTTGTTGAGGCTAAACCTGAAGGAACCACCTTAAGCGGAGTTTCTGAACAAACGGAAAAATATCTTCGTAATTTTCCCGAGATTATTCCTCATATTGGCGATTTTTTGCCTTTTGCTTACGAAAGCACTGGAGTTGAAACCTATTTTAGAGACATCCGCGATCCCTACTGTCGCTCAAGGCGTGTTTTTGCTTTTCATAAGCCTGAGACTTTGCATGAGTGGGTGCATGAAGAAAACACTCTTAGGGGCAGATTGCGAAATATGCCTGCTCTAAAAAAAGAGCGGCTACGAGATTGCCAAATTGATGCTATAGAGAATTTGGAGTGGTCTCTTAAAGAGGCAAGACCTCGGGCGCTTATTCAGATGGCAAGTGGCAGTGGCAAAACGTTTACAGCAGTAACTGAAGCTTATCGTTTAATCAAACATGCTGGTGCAAGACGTATTCTCTTTTTAGTTGACCGCAACAACTTGGGAAAACAAACGTTGAGGGAATTTCAAGACTACGCTATTCCAGATGATGGGCGAAAATTTACCAGCATTTACAACGTTCAAAGGTTAACTTCTAAGAATATTGATGATGTTAGTCGTGTTTGTATTACTACGATTCAGCGGCTTTATGCCATTTTAAGAAATCAGGATTATGCTGAGGAAAACGAGGAAACCTCAGCGTTTGAAACTGGTACCCCCAATGGCGTGAAACCTGTTGAAGTTGAATACTTCCCAAGAGTGCCAATTGAGCAGTTTGATTTTATTATAACTGATGAATGCCACCGCTCAATTTACAATCTTTGGCGTCAGGTGCTTGAGTATTTTGATGCTTTCCTGATCGGCCTAACAGCTACGCCTTCTAAGCAGACTTTGGGCTTCTTTAACCAGAACCTTGTCATGGAGTATGGTCACGATCGAGCCGTTGCAGACGGTGTTAACGTGCCCTATGAAGTTTACCGCATCCAAACTAAAATTACTAAAGATGGCAGCAAAGTGGACGCTGGGTTTATCGTTGATCATCGTGACAGGTTAACTCGTAAACTTCGTTGGGAGAGATTGGATGACCCGCTTGAGTATGAAGCAAAAGAGTTAGATCGAAGTGTAGTGGCAAAAGACCAAATACGTTTAGTTATCCAAACCTTTAGAGACAGACTTTTTACTGACATTTTCCCCGGGCGCAATCAGGTTCCTAAAACGCTCATCTTTGCCAAAGACGATAGCCATGCTGAGGACATAGTTGAAATTGTTAGAGAAGAGTTTGGCAAGGGCAATGATTTCTGCAAAAAAATCACTTATCGTACACAGGAAAACCCTGATAGCCTAATCAAAAGCTTTGCCAATTCATATGACCCAAGAATAGCCGTTACGGTAGACATGATTTCCACGGGCACTGACATTAGGTCTCTTGAGTGCCTGCTGTTTATGCGTGATGTTCATTCTAATGTTTATTTTGAGCAGATGAAGGGCAGAGGAACCCGAACCATAAACGACTCAGACCTAATCGGCGTGTCTTCTGATGCTAAACATAAAACCCATTTCATGATAGTAGACGCCGTGGGAGTTTGTGAGAGTGATAAAACTGATTCACAACCTCTGGAACGCAGACGCTCCGTTCCTTTCAAGAGACTTTTGGAGTTAGTCTCTCAAGGCGTTAGTGACCCCGATACTTTATCGTCTTTGGCTGGACGTCTTGCAAGCTTTAACAAAGAAGTAAATAAAGAGCAGAGAGCTGAAATTGAAGCTACAATTCCGGGCGGCAAAACTCTGCGGCAAGTTATCAATCAAGTGCTGGATGCTGTGGATCCTGACAAGCACTTAGAGAAAGCAAAACAGGTTTTTCAAACTGATTCGCCAACTCCCGACCAAGTTAAACAGGTTGCCAAAGAGATGGGGCAGCAAGCCTGCACTCTTTTTGATGACCCTAAATTTAGAAATATAATTATAGACGTAAAGCAGCGCAATGAAATAACAATTGACAACATAAGCAAAGATGTCTTGATTTATGCTGGACCTGACTTGCAAGCTAAAACTCAACTTGCAACTAATCAAGTCAAAAACTTCCGAGACTTTATCGATGCTAACAAGGATGAGCTTATCGCTCTGCAAATTCTTTACAGTAAGCCCTATGGGCAGCGGCAATTAACCTTTGAAGCCGTAAAAGAGCTGGCAGAAGCTATCGAAAAGCCCCCATACAATCTAACCCCCGAACTATTATGGCTGGCTTATGAGCAACTTGAAAAATCAAAAGTAAAAGGAGCAGGACCACAAAAACTCCTAACAAACATAGTCTCCCTCGTCAGATTCGCCACAGGAACCGCCCAAGTTTTAGAACCATTCCCCGAAGAAGTAAACAGAAACTTTAATGCATGGCTAAACAAACAACAAGCAAACGGCACCCACTACACACCAGAACAAAAAGAATGGCTCAACATGATAAAACAACACATAACCACTAGCCTAAACATCAACATAGACGCCTTCGAACTATCACCCTTCAACCAAAAAGGCGGAGCAGTAAAAGCCTACCAACTCTTCGGACAACAACTAAACAACATACTTGAAGAACTAAACACGGTGCTAACAAAGTGAGCGATGCCTTTGAAAATTTGCCACAAGGCTGGGCAACCGCATCTTTAGGTGATATATTAACTCTGCAATATGGAAAAGGGTTACCAGAACGAAAAAGAGAAAAAACTGGCAAAATTCCCGTCTATGGCTCAAGCGGTATTGTAGGTTATCACACATCATATCTAATTAAAGAGCCATCAATTATCGTTGGCAGGAAAGGCGCTGTTGGATCCGTTTTCCTTTCAGATGGTCCATCTTGGCCAATCGATACAGTATATTACGCTATCCCACCAAAAGGAATGGCCTTGAAGTTTGTTTCCTACCTCTTGAAAACTCTATCTTTAAGTTCTCTTGATAGATCAACTGCTATTCCCGGACTTAACAGAAATGACGCTTATGCAAAGAAAGTGTTAATCCCCCCAATCAATGAACAGCTTCGTATTGTTGGTAAGGTTGAGGAGTTGTTTTCTTTTTTGGATGCTGGCATCGCCTCGCTGCGTGCGGTGCAGTTGCAACTTAAGCGTTACCGCCAAGCAATCTTAAAACACTCCTTCCAAATGGAAGGGAATGTTAACGTTCCTTTCAATGAAGTTGTCGAAAGTTACCAGAACGGCTTATCAAAAAGAAGGAGCGAAGAAGGAAAACCAATCAAAGTTCTTAGACTCGCAGATATTGAGAACGGAGTTATAACTGCCAAAACTCCCCGGACTATTAGGCTAACTATTGATGAGGAAAAAAAGTATTCCCTCAATAAAACTGACTTGCTTTGCATAAGGGTTAATGGCAGTAAAAGCAATACAGGTCAATTGGTTGTTTTTACTGAAAATGAGTCATGGGCTTTCTGCGACCATTTGATAAGAATCCGATTGCGGAAAGAGATTGAACCGCAATATGTAAAGCATTATTTTAATTCACAATTAGCTCGTAAGCATATAGAATCAAGCATCATATCAAGTGCGGGTCAAAATACGATAAGCCAAGGAAGTTTAGCAAAAATTCCGTTTCCTTTAATATCTTCTTCAAAGCAGAAGGCGATTATTGATTACATTCAAGCGGGTTTTTCAATAATTAATTATAGCGAGCAAATACTTGAGCAAACCCTTCAACGATCTTATTCCTTACGTCAAAGTATATTAAATCAAGCGTTCAGTGGCAAACTTGTTTCTCAAGACCCCACTGATGAACCTGCTGAGAAGTTATTAGAGAACATTAGAGCTGAGCTTTTCAGCCATAAGAAGTCTAAAAGTAATGGTCAAATAGAGTTGTCTAATTATGTCAAGTGAAGCAGCACCTATAGTATCAAGAGTTTGGAATTATTGTAATGTTCTTCGTGATGATGGGGTTAGTTATGGGGATTATGTTGAGCAGTTGACTTATTTGTTGTTTTTGAAGATGGCTGATGAGCAGACTAAGCCGCCGTTTAACAAACCCTCCACTATTCCCAAAGATTTGGATTGGGCAAGCCTCATCTCCAAAGACGGCACAGAACTGGAAACCCATTATCGGCGTTTGCTGGAAGCCTTGGGCAAAGAGAAAGGCATGTTAGGGGTCATCTTTCGCAAAGCCCAAAACAAGATTCAAGACCCAGCCAAACTCAAACGCCTACTTGAACTCATAAACAACGAAACATGGCTTGGCATGGACATAGACGTTAAAGGCGAAATCTACGAAGGCTTGCTTCAAAAGAACGCTGAAGACGTAAAAGGCGGAGCAGGCCAGTATTTCACTCCTCGTCAGCTCATCAAGGCTATGGTTGAAGTGATGCAGCCCAAACCCGGCACAACCATTCATGACCCTGCTTGCGGAACAGGCGGCTTTATCATCGCAGCTCACGACTACATATCAGCTAATTACCAGCTTGATTTGGAACAAAAAAAATTCCTAAAGTTCCAAACCTTCAGTGGCAAAGACATTGTAGACGGTGTAGTGCGACTTTGTGTCATGAACCTGTTTCTTCACGGTATTGATGGAGAGGTTGGCGAGAAATGCCCCATAGAAACAGGTGACTCGCTAATAGCCGACCCCGGCACTCGTTATAATATGGTTTTGACTAATCCACCGTTTGGTAAGAAAAGCAGCATTACCCTGACTAATGGGGATGGCAAAGCAGACAAAGAAGCCTTAACTTATGAGCGCCAAGATTTTTGGGCAACAAGCGGTAACAAGCAACTCAACTTTTTGCAGCATGTTAAAACGCTTTTGGAAATTAACGGTAAAGCAGCTATAGTTGTTCCCGACAATGTGCTTTTTGAAGGGGGTTCAGGCGAAACAGTTAGACGAAAAATTCTCCATGAATGCGATGTTCATACGCTTCTTAGGTTGCCTACGGGAATCTTTTATGCACAAGGCGTTAAAGCAAACGTTTTGTTCTTTGACCGTAAACCCGCCAGCGAAACCCCATGGACGCAAAAACTCTGGATATACGACCTGCGTACCAACAAGCACTTCACACTTAAGACTAACCAGTTAAGCTACAAGGACTTGGAAGACTTCATAGCAGGCTATAACCCAAAAAATAGACATGAGCGCAAGGAAAATGAACGGTTCAAAGCATTCGACTATAAAGACCTCATCCAGCGGGACAAAGCTAACTTGGACATTTTCTGGCTCAAAGATGAAAGCCTTGAAGACACCGAAAACCTGCCAGCACCGGAAGTCTTAGCCGCAGAAATAGCTGAAAACTTGGAGTCAGCTCTTGAACAATTCAATAGCATAATAGAAGAGCTAAAAACAGACAAGGCTGAAGGCTCAACTATTGGTTAAAGTTACCGTCGTTAATGTCGTTGCGACTGCTTCGCTTAATCAACTAATTGACTTTGAGGAATTACAAAAGTCCGGCGAGATTTTCATGATTCCGATGTCTACGGTTGAAGGGTAGCATACTTTAAGACTAAGCAGATGCAGGGCAGAGTCTCTATTTTCCTTTCTGGCAAATTGATTAGTGTAGGAACAAAGAGCGAAGCGCAAGCCATTGAAGAACTCCAGTTGGCAGAGTGTTTTCTGGTAGATAAGGGCTTAATTAAGGAAGTCAAGCTGGAACCAAAGACCCAAAATATTGTGGCGACCGCTGACTTCGAGCAAAACCGTTAATCTTGAAGAGTTATCTCAAAAAACAAGAGTTATTTATGAACCTGAACAGTTCCCAGGAGCCATATTACGGCTGCAACAACCGTTTAAGACAAGCATTTTAGTGTTTGCATCTAGAAAACTGGTGATAACAGGGTTAAAAGATAGCAAACAAATAGAAACTACTGTGGATAGAATAAAAGAACTAATCACTAATTAGGGTTAATTAAGCATAAACGACAAACTTGGTTCTTACATTAGGCTTACGAATAAGCTTTTGTCTTGTTGCATTTGTTCTCTGTTTGGTTTTGAAGATTCCAAGTTTTCAATCGCTTTATTTGCTTGTTGAACTATTCGGATAAAGCTTTCTGCCCTCTCTATTTTTTCAGCATAAAGTTTCTTTAGGCGCTGCCTAAATTCGGCGTCTTCTTCGATAAATTCAAACCACTCTGAAATATACTTACCCTCCTTGGGAAAGAAATCAAGAAAACAATCTTCTACAAATTCGGCCCTCCCCATCAAGCGGAAATTGTAGGGGTCTAACTGGTTAATGAAACGAAATAGCGATAAACCAAGTCCATGCTTCTTTAGATGATTATACCTGCCCAAAACAAACGGATGAACACTCGACCATTGCTCAATAATTTTTTCAAAATCATCTGGATACTTTTTTATTGTAAGGTAGACGCCCTCAAAACTCAAGCCAAGATTGCGCATGGAAAATAAAAGTGGGCTGTCTTTCTCGGATGTAATAAACCAGCGAATCAAGGCGCTATCCGTAAAGTCAGGCTCTCCTGCAGTGTTGTGTGTGCCCCAGATAGCTTCTAAAACTTTTTCTCTGTCAATGCCTGTTTGAATTGCTATTTGCGAAGCGTTAAGCCAACCATTCAAAGCAATGATGTAGATGATTTGTTCCCTGTCTTTTTCTAGTAATGTTTCTTGAATTTTAGCGCCTTGCTCTTCAACTGATAATTTCTTAAACTTTTCGTCCGATTCGTATCTTGATTTTAATTCAGCAACTTCCCTATATCGGTTCTTAGGAACACGGTAATACTGAAATCGGTCCCCTGGAGCAAATGCTCTCTCCAAAAAACCTTCACCTTCAAGTTCACTTAGATAATTTGTCATTGTCTGTCTTGCAAGCCTTGAACCGCCAACGCATTGGGGACCATTGTTGCATATCTTTGCAAAGTCTTTATAGAACGTTTTTTCCCTGCCAAAGGCAAACAGAAGCAAGTCGTTTTTCTTAATTTTAGTCAGTTCAGGCATAGACTATAGTCTATCCTTACCCCATATTAGACTATCGTATATTTTATTATCCTATGAAAAAACAAACAATCTCTTTCCTAGAAGACAAACAAGTCATTGAAAACATCGACAAAATGGCCACTGAACGCGGAAGCGACCGAAGTGCAATCATCCGAGAATGCATAAGAAACGAAATGCGCCGGCTTAACCAGAAAAAACCTTCTTGGGAGTGACAAAACTATCACCAAACCCCAACGCTCTAAAAATGACAAAATAAGTGACAATAAACACTACCATCAACATAAGAAAAATCCACACCAGCAAGAAAGACATCGCTGTCAAGATTACATCATTAGCACACTGAAGACGGCTAAACGTGAGCTTTTCTACGAGGAATTTGGGGATAAATATGATTATGGAACCCTTCGAAACGCAATGAAAGAACTTGTTGACAACAATTTAGTGGTCGCTATTCCAAAAGAATGGCCTAAACGGTTTATCTTAACAGAATGGGCTGGTCGCCCTGAATATGCTTTTGTTATCAGAAATTACAAGAGGAGTATGGTGGGTAGATTTGACTTTTTGTCATATTTGGAGCGAATAAGTTATTCAGGCCCGCTATCGGTGCACAACTTGAAAGTGTCTTTTCTTGCGTATCAGTTTCCTTGGTTGGATTCAAGCTGGACTTATTGTCCACATAATAAAAGCTGGACTAAGCCTCTTGAACTCTCATATCCCGTTAGAGTAGAATGCTTTGAAACCGGTTCGGTTCTTGTTAACATAAGATGCAGTTCAAGAACTTTTCCGCTTGATAGCCAGGGGCTTTTTGCGTTACATGCTTTACTTGTAGAGGTTAAGTGTGCCCTTCATTCACCCAACATTCCTGAACCCATGACTTGGCGTGTTGCTAATTGGCATCTTAACCGAGATAGTGAACAATTATTGGGCGGCGGATTAGATGTTCACCTAACTTTCAAAGATATGTTCGATGATTCAGCTCAATTCTACTACAAAAGAGAACTTGACCGGGTACGCGTAGAAGTTAGCCAAAGCCCTCAAAAGTCGATTCAAGAAGTCTTTGAAAATGCCCTAAATCGGGACAATACCCCAAAAGAAGGAGATACCCCCAGTGTTTAAGGCTCTTGTTATTTCCCCTAATGAACACACAGCGGATTTGG
>CAVUGQ010000017.1:0-48470 GCA_963741005.1 Candidatus Bathyarchaeota archaeon | reverse complement strand
TGTCGTGTAGCTTCTTGATCTATTTGTTTTATTATGTGGTTTGAGAGAGATATACTGACGGGGATTTTTCGCATACCCTGACTGACGCGAAGGTTGAATATCTCTTGCTTCTTGAGGCATTCCTTTATTGTTCGGAAAAGTCTTTCCGGATCTATGGGCTTCAAGATGTAGGCGCTAGCTCCGAAGTTATTGGCATCCACCGCGTTTTGCACTGTTGCGTTTGCGGTTATTATTATAGTCATAGTGGGCAAATGTTTTTCGCTCAGAACCTTAAGTACTTCTATTCCTGTCTTGCCTGGCAGTTTTATATCTAAGAGGACAATGTTAAAAACCCGTTTTTCAGCTTTTACGAGTGCTTCTTCTCCAGTTTTTGCAGTTTCGGTATAGAACCCTTTTTCCTGTAGAATGTCGCTTATTGTCTCAAGTGTTTCCTCGTCGTCATCGACAATTAAAATACTTATTTTTTCCGGCATTTTCATTTTATCCTGTAAGTTGACATTTTCTGTCTGTTTTTGTAGCAACTATCTTTTTTACAATCTTCAATAGGTTGTCTATTTTAATGGGTTTGTACAGACATGTGTAAAACTCGTTTTTAATAGCTTCTTCCACAATGCTCTCTACTTCTTGGTAGTAAGCTGCAATTATGATTGTTTTTATATGCGGTCTGATTTTCCGCAATTCAAGAAAAGTTTCGAGACCGTTCATTACTGGTATTTTAGCATTAACGAACACTAAATCAACCTCTTTTTCTTTGATTGTTTTCTTTGCTTCTTCCCCGCTGCTAACTTGGATTAGTTGGTGGCCTCTGCTTTGGAGAATTTGCGCCATTATTTCATTTGTCGAAATGTCTTCGTCAACGATCAAAAGTAAAGCGCCTTTTTTTGGAGTCTTTTCAACAAGTTCGAGGATTTTTAGGATTTCTACGGGTTTATACCAGATCCCATAGACTTCTTCCATGAGGGCTTCGGCTACAAGATCTTTTATGCCGTAGGCAGTCATCATCATCACTGTGGTTTCGGGTTGAACTTTTTTAATTTCTTTGAAGCACTCAATTCCGTTCATTTTTGGCATTTTTATGTCCATCAGAACAATATCATACTCTCTAATGTTGATTTTTTTGAGGGCTTGGAATCCATCGTGGGCGGTTTCGACTTGAATCCCTACGGCTGATAGAATGTCTGATAAGGTTTCTGTCATATCTGCGTCGTCGTCAACGACCAAGACATTGATTTTATCTTTCAATCTGGGCACCCTCTTCGAAAGTCATGGAAACATTGAAAACTGATGGTTCAATACTTTTTTTCTCTGCTTGAATAGGTAACTCAACAATGAATTCTGATCCTTCACCAACTCTGCTTTTAGCCGTAATGGTTCCATTGTGACCTTCTACTAACTGCTTGCAAATAAGTAAGCCTAAGCCGATTCCCTTAGCCTTAGTTGTGAAAAGAGGTGTGAAGAGCTTGGATATATCCTTATTTTGGATACCTACTCCTGTGTCTTTTATAATTAGTTTCACGTTGTAGTCATGCTTTGTTGTTTGAATTGTAAGTGTTCCACCTTCATTCATAGCTTGAATTGAGTTTATAACCAGGTTTTGGATCACTCTTTGGATTTGCTCTCTGTCAAGCATCGATTTAGGAATTTTGGCCAACTTAATGTCTAGTACTATATTCTCAGGTACACTGATGTTGGAGAGTGCATTTCTTACTGTTTTATTTAAGTCAGTTAACTCGAGAGTGGGTACTTTTGCCCTTGTTATGTCAAGGAGCTCGTTTATGATATTGTTTGCAGAGTTGACTTTTTTGTCTAAAATCTTTAGGTGCTTAAATACTCTCTCGTCGGTATCATCTTTGAGAATCATATTGAGGTAATAAACAGAGTTCTTAATTACCCCTAATGGATTTCTAAGTTCATGCCCAACAGCAGACGCCAACTGACCTATGACTGTGAATTTTGCTGCTTTGATTAAATCTTCCTGTAACTTCTTGAGTTCTGTTATATCGTGTACACTGGCAAACACGTCACCGCTTTCGTTGCCGTTGTGATAGACCGACGCGTTGTATAAAACTGGTTTCTCGATTCCATCGTCACTTTTCATTTTCAGCTCATAGTTACAAATAGACCCTTTTTTGAGGGCTATCTCATAGCCTAAACGTGCCTTATCTGGCTGAGTGAAATAGTCAGCGAAATCTGTGCCGACAATTTCCATGTACGATCGTCCAGTTATTATTTCTGTTGCGTGATTCACATCAGTTATTTTACCATCATGCCCTATGATTACAAGAGGGTCAAGGTTGGCCTCAATTAGACCGCGATTGTATTTTACTCCCTGACGGAGTGCCTCTTCCATTCTTTTGCGTTCTGTGATGTCTTCGAATATCGTCACAAAATAGCCTTTTTCTACGCTGAAGGCAGAAATGTTGTACCATTTTTTAAATGGATCCATTTGATATTCATATTGAAGCGACTCTTGAGCAAAAGATACCCGTCCATAAGTATCAATCACTTTATGGAGATTGCTTCCATTTGTCAGCCACAAATCAGTTGCCTCTTTGCCTAAGTAGCTCTTTCTGTCGAGTCCAGTTATTCTTTCAAAGGCATCATTTGCTTCAAGGCAAATGTAGTGAAGGGGTTCTCCTTTATTGTCTGTAATAACTTTGTAGTATGCTATTCCAGTCAGCATTTTGGAGAACAATGTGGCGAATTGTGAGTGGGATTTGCCAAACGCTTCTCCCCATTTTCCTGTTAACTTCAAAACGGTTGCATCCACACTTTCTTCATCGAAAGTCTTGTGGCCTACAGATTTATCTTCCTTAGAAAGTGCGGGATCAATATGTTTCATCTTTCATAACTCTTGATAAGTATTGGCTTACTTTGCTTATTAGGGCTATGAATTCTGCTTATGAATTGGAATTCATGTTCTAGCCAACAATGAAACTCCTGAAACCAGCTGTCTGACAATACACACCTTAGTGCAGCCGTATTGGCAACAGAGGATATGCAGACTGTTTCATAAGTTGTAGATTACTGATTTTGAAATACATATTTTTAAATCTATATTATCAAATAATAAGCTTATTGTATTGAATTCCGTTAATTAATTCATTATGCCTATAAGTTCGCATCACTATCATAGAATGTGGAGAGTGAAACATAAACGTTAACTCAACGGGTGATTGAATGAACGACAGATGGGAAGGTGCAATGCTTGCGAATAAAGTTGATAAAATTGAAAAACGATTAGTCATTGTAGAAACGCAATTAACGGAAGTGGTCATCCTTTTAAATACTCGGCCAGAAAAAACTATACAGATTGCAATTGGCTCAGCCGACGGATTCTTACCGGATCACCTTGAAAAAACGAAACGCGCCATTATAATGCTTGGTTATGCAACAGCGAGTGAGGTGGCGAAAATTACGAAGCGTGCCCGTGCGGTTGAATCCAGTTACCTTTGCCAATTAGAGAGAATGGGTCTATTAAGTGTTGAACGTGTCGGCAGAACAAAATGGTTTAAAATTGTAACGACGCCTCTTTTAAGTGCCGACAAATCCTTTAAACAGAATCCTTCAAACCAGCCAACATCAAAGCAGAATCTTGCGAAATGTGAGAAACTGTCAAAAGAAAAAGTCGATCCGACCAAAGTACAAGTTACAAGTCTTTAACATTAAAAGAATTCTTAGGGATTTCATTTACGCTTCATCTGCCCTTTTCCATTGCGACGGTTCAGGGTAAGTAAATGAGTTGAAAAAATGAGCATAGTCCAAGTGAGCAAAAGCAAAGAAGCGCCCAAAATGCTTCAGCGTTCAACTGATAAGTGCCCAGAATGCGCAAGCAAAAATCTCGTCCACGACAACGACACAGGCGAAACAATCTGCGGTGACTGTGGCCTTGTTCTATACGAGCAAATGTTGGACAAAGCACCCGAATGGCGCACTTTTACCCAACAAGGGAAAACCTCAAGCAGCCGTGTTGGTGCACCGACATCTTATTCGCTTCATGATAAAGGATTATCCACAACCATCAGTCAAGTTAACAGAGATGCATTCGGAAAAAAACTACCCCTCTCCACACGACTTCAGATGTGGCGTCTTAGGAAATGGCAAATACGTAGCAGACTCCACTCATCCACCGACAGAGACCTTGCACAAGCCATGACAGAGCTACAACGTTTATCAGACAAAGTAAACGTTTCACCACTAATAAAAGAAAAAGCCGCAGTAATTTACCGCGAAGCCCTCGCCAAAGCATTAATCCGCAGAGGATCTATAGTCTCCATTATTGCAGCGGCACTTTATGCTGCTTGCCGTCAGACCGGAACACCCATAACCCTTCGCGAAATGGCTGAAGCAAGTCTAGTGGATAAGAAAGATGTTTCTCGCTGCTATCGACTGCTACTGCAAGAACTTGGGATCAAAATGCCAAATGATGGTTCGTTAACGTACATTTCAAAAATTGCGGAAAAAGCTGGAATATCAGGTAAAACACAGGGCGCCGCGATTGCAATACTTAGAGAGGCTAGGTTAAGACGGTTTTCAGCGGGGAAAAGCCCGATGGGGTTAGCCGCAGCTACACTCTATATAGCTTGTCTTCAAAATAATGAAAAGAAAACACGAAAAGATATTGCTGAAGCGTCTGGAGTAACAGAAGTTACAGTTGGAAATATATACAAAGCATTAAAGAAGCAACTAAACCTTGAAACACCAATTAAAAAGCTTTTTTAGTTTTCTTTGTTTTCTATGCTCTTTTTTTCTCCATTTTTAGTAAAGTGCATTCCGCTCCTAAGAGGCGTTTCAGCTTCAACAATTGCCGTGCCAGCTTTCTTAAACCAAGTTATCCAAGGCTCCATGCCTTTCTTCACCTCTTCTGGACTCACATTCATCTGCTGCTCACCCGATACAGGCGCCATTTACAAAATCATGAATTCTTCATTACACTTTACTCTACAAAAACCGATAATACAGTTTGCTTGAATACTCTATTAGCAAACATTGTGACGAGTTAAGGCATAGTGGTAGCTGCATGCTAATCGCATTGTAGACAAGGGCTCTGTTTGTAAAAGCATATGTAAATAAATCAGGAAAAAGTTAAATCCAAAGTGCAAAGATATACCTGACTATGGCAGAACCAACAAAAGAAACAATGCCAATTGAGACTTCAACTCAGAGTGCAGTGAATAAACTTGCAATAATTCTCAAAATGATTTTTGAAGATAACCAAGACATCTTTTTAAAAAAACCCGAAGAAGTCAATGTGGACTTACTGAAGAATTTATCTGACTCATTTATTTCAATTTCAACTCTATTTCAAGAAGTAATTGAAGAATGGTATGGCTCAGATTTAGAAGGGTTTGATCCTGTTAAGCTCTCTGAGGGATTTGGAGACCGACTTGACGTTGCAATAAACGAGGCTGATAAACTCGACTTTGGGCAGATAAGAGATATCATGAATAGAATGAATAAAATCGACGACGCTTTGAGTTGTTTGGAGAAAATATCTTTTTATTTGAAATATTATGAAGATTTGTGCAAGCAGAAAGGTCTTATTGTTTATGCCAATTTGTCTGAAATTTTTAGAGTTTTTGGGGTTGAAGAATTTACTAAAATTCTAAGAAATGAGGTAAGAAAACATAAGATCCAGATTGAGAGAAATAACCTGTACAATCAAGCAAAACTCAATACAAAGACGTTGAAAATAGCTTATGCAGCATTGGGTGTCTCTGTTGTGTTTGCTGTTGTTGCAGTGTTGGATTTGCTCTTGAGGTTTATCGGTCTGTAAATGTAAGAATGTTTAGTATCTTATTAAATTGAGTCTTAGTATGTGAGTTGTCTTATCGATGACTTTCGGAAGCACAAAATATATTTACTATTCGACGCTCATGGGGGAAAAATTGACGTTAAGAGTGTGGAAGGCAAAGGAACAAGTTTTTTAGTTCTTCTACCATAGGAAAATAAAATCTTTATGTGTTTCAAGGAATCAGCAGCAAAACACATGTTGTGTATTTAGTCTGTAACGGTTAATTTTTCTTCTTGAGGAATCATCATTAGTTGGACGTTTTCGTTTTTTGATTGGGTTGTGTTTGTTGGCTTTGGGTTTTTCTTCTGGTGGGGTTGCCCGATGCAATAGAGGCTCCAGCCAACGCTGAATGTGATTGCTAGGGCGGGTGCCAGTAGGCTTCTTATGAGTTTGCTGCGTTTTTTTGTGGTTTTTTTGTCATCTCTCTTTCCTCTGCCGTATTACTTCGTAATTCTTAATATATTGGAGTTGTTAATTTTGGAAAAAAAATAGCATTTCAAGGTTAAAAAATAGAAAACTTTGGTCAGAAAACCATAATTTCTTCTTAACTTTTCTAGAAATATTACGAGTTCGAAATATTACTTATATGCATTTTTCGCTTGCTCTGTTAGCAATGATAGGGTGGGCAGATGTTTTTACCGAGAAGTTCCATTCAGGAGAAAGGAGAAGGTTCTTTTCAGCCACCACTATTCTTGTTTTTTAAATCGATTTTGTTAACATCTAAAAATGGCTACTGGACATTGGCGACAGCAGCTTTTAGGATTACAACAATTTTCAGTCTCTTTAATCATTGTAAAGAGTTTTATGCAAAATGCTTAAGGCTTGATCCATCAATAGGCAGGGCAATATTGGGGAGGCGTAGCCAGGGGAATTAGCCTCTAGTTAGAGAACACCTTTTTTCTCATCCACTTCTCATAGGAAGGGATTCGATACAGGTGTTTCTGAATCTCATGTTAATTTTTTGAGGAATGATATTTTGGGAAGAAATCGTGATCGACTAACAATAGTGGCAGCCATCCTACACGCTGCGAACTCTGGATCAACTAAAACCCACAAAATGTACGCGGCGAATTTGAGCTTTAGCTTACTAGAAAAATACCTAACATATTGCAGCCAAATCTGGTTTTATAGAAGTCGACGGGTACAAGTACACTCTTACTGAGCACGGTCGAGACTTCCTCAAGGTCTACAATCATTTCCACGAACGATACGATAGGGCGCAGAAGATGCTTGAGATTTTGAAGTCTGAGCGTGAGGGTTTGGCTAAGCTATGTGCGCAGTATGGCTAGGATGGTTCAGTTAAATCGATGATGGATTTATAATGCAACTGTCGGTAAATGTGAACACTTAGATATTTTGCGATATTGCTCAACTAATGTTACAATTTAAGATTATAATTAAAAAATTAATGTCTGGAAAATCCTGAAATGATGCCTGTTTCTCTCAATCTTAAGAATGGAAATAGTGGTGACCAAAAGTCGGGGATGCTCGTTTCAATAGTTATTCCTGCCTTCAATGAAGAGAAAAATTTAGAAAATGTTTTAAATGAATTACATAAATATGCTGACGAGTATCAAATAAGTTGGGAGATCATTGTCGTTGATGATGGATCCAGTGATAAAACAAGAGAAGTTGCTATAAAAAATGGAGCTACAGTAATATCAAACAAATGTAATATGGGGAAAGGTTGTTCACTTAAATCCGGTTTTGAGCTTGCCAGGGGTGAAATCATAATTACAATGGATGCAGATGGCTCTCATGATCCAAAAGATATCCAAAGCCTTATCTTCCCTGTATTAAATGGCACAGACATCTCCGTGGGATCCAGATTTAATACTGAAGAAGGCAGAAAAACAACCACCAAGGTAAACTTGTTAGGAAATCATATAATAAATCTTCTATTCTTAATATTAACAGGGACTCTCGTGACTGACAGTCAGAGTGGATTTAGAGCTTACAAATCAAAGGTCTTGAAAGGAATAGTTATAACCTCAAAACGATATGAGATAGAGACCGAATTAACCCTGAAACCAATTTTACAAGGATACTCACTATTAGAGGTTCCAATTTTTGTGAGAAAGAGAGCAAACGGGCTTTCAAGGTTAAATCCGATAAAAGATGGAGTAAAAATTATGGTTGAGATAATTCGATCAACATTATTGAGTGATTGAAAAAGTACAACTTATTTTCTAAGAATTTAGAGGTTTTCTGTAATTTTTGAATAAAATATGTAAGTACTCGGCTTGTTTAATGAGAAACAGCAGAAAACATCAGTCAAAACGTAAATATTTTATTAAATAAAAGGTAAACAAAGCTATCGTAAGTTTCTTCTGTTAACTTTTAGCTTAAAAATCCTTAACATCTTTTTTAAAAATTGGACTATAGGAAACATGCTGAATAAAAAACTGAAATAATGCGGGATGCCGAAATTTGTTCAAAAAAAATAAGGTTAACAGTACACCTAATAAAATTAAGATCGCAATACTTGGATCTCGCGGGATTCCGGCCCAATATGGTGGATTTGAGTCCATTGCGGAAGAGCTTAGTATCGGTTTGGTAGAACGGGGTTTTGAGGTATACGTATCTTGCGAATCAAGGACGATATTTTCTGAAACTTATGGCGAGTACAAAGGCGTCAAATTGCTATATTCGCCAATAATAAAGTCCATAAGAATTTTTTCTGAGCCATTTGTTTATGATTTGTTATCTGTTTTGAGGAGCACCCCGAGTGTTAACGTAATCTATATGTTGGGACATTCAAGTGTGCTTACTTTATTAATTCCTAGAATTTTTAAGAAGACAGTCATTGTTAATGTTGATGGGATAGAATCCAGAAGGAGGAAATATAGCGGATTTCTAAGTTCTGTTATTCTTTCTTTTGAAAAGATAACGCCGAAAATCGCCAACTATGTTTTAGCGGATTCAGAAAATGTTGCGCTGTATTATCGCAGAAATTATGGTATTTCTCCAGTTTTTGTGGCTAATGGAGGGGGAAGGATACGTGAATATAAACCCTTCGAATCTGAGGTGTTAGCGGCTTTTAACCTCGAAAAAGGAGGGTACTATTTAATTATTGCCAGGTTGGAGGACGACAATAACATAAGACTAATTGTCGAGGCATTCAAGAATTCAAACTCAAAGCTAAAACTTGTAGTTGTTGGGTCATTGGTTAAGACTAAATATGTCCAAGAATTGTTGCATTTGAAGGACAAAAGAATAATGTTTGTCGGTGGAATATACGAACCTCGATTGCAGAGAACTTTTAGATTCAATTGTTTTGCTTATATTCATGGGCACGAGATGGGTGGGACTAATCCTTCGTTAGTAGAAGCTCTCTCAAGTGGTAATAGAATTTTGGCTTTGGATGTGCCCTTCAATAGAGAGGTTGCTGAAGATGCTGCGATTTACTTCAAGAAAGATGCCAATGATTTAACTGAAAAAATTATGTTGATGGAAGGAAAAAGCGGTCAACATGTATCAAAAATGCGTTCACGCGAAATTTTTGACAGAAAGTATTCTGGGGACAAAGCTATTAACTCATTTGTTAAGTTTGTGAAGCAAATTTCTTTTAAACATGACAACGATCTCAATAAGGTTTGACGATTATATTGAAATGTGTTTTGTTTTGGTAAAGAATTTTCGCCAATATTTGTTTTTTTCGTTTCTCGCTCAAAAATATTCAAGTTGAATTAGAAAAGAATTGACTGCAAACTTCCTAAAATTCTGTCAGATGTGATAAAATGCGTATTTGTATGATTATTGATAACATTCCACCTGTAGCTGCAGGACCTGGATACCATGTTTATGGCTTATCAAAGAAATTGATGGAACGGAAGCATCAGGTAGCTATTATTACACGTGGTTCGTGGAAAAAGCCGTATTCTGAAGAGTTGATAAATGGCATTCTTGTATATCGAGTTCGATTCATTCCAATCTATCCATTTCATCTTCAATTACACGGTTTTTTTGTTTCCAGGTTTCTTAAATCCATTGAGTCCAATTTTGACTTGATACATCTGCACAATGCGAATATTCCATTTGTTGATACATCTTTGCCAAAAGTAGTTACAGAACATGGAACAATGAGAGGCTATGTGCCTTACCGAAAAATATTGGATTTGCCTTCATTGATAGTCAGAACTTTTTCATCGATGTACATTGAAATAGATCGCCGAATTGTCAAAAAAGCTAATAGAGTTATTGCTATTTCGAAGGCTTGTGCGGATGAATTAGAATCTTTTTATGGGATAGCCGATTCGAAAATAATTGATAATGCTGTCGACTCCAAGTTTTTTTGCCCCCCTGATTATAAAGATACTAAGGTTTCTTACGTTCTATATGCAGGGCGTCTAAGTGCTGAGAAGGGTTTAATCGATTTAGTTAAGAGTGCTGTGCATGTTTGCAGGAAGTATCCCAATTTCAAATTTTTTCTGGCAGGAAAAGGGCCTTTGGAAGGGTACTTAAGGAAGTTGGTTTCTGCACTTAGTCTTGAAAGCAACTTTTTTTTTGCTGGAACTGTAAATCACGAGACTCTTCTCAAATACTATCAAAATGCAACAGTTTATGTTCTTCCTTCCTACCGTGAGGGACTGCCAACCACATTATTGGAAGCAATGTCTTGTGGATTACCCGTTGTTGCAACAATGATTCCTGGCATATTGGATGTAATAGAAAATTCTAAGACCGGTCTTCTTGTTCCCCCCCAAAGTCCTGAGAAACTGGCAAATGCGCTCTTAGTGTTAATTGAAGATAGAAAGCTAAGAGAAGAAATCGCTATTAATGCGAGAAAGCATGTTCAGAAACATTATGATTGGGATATAATAGCAAGTAAAATAGAAAACGTTTATCTTACGTTAAATAACGGTGGGTAATAATCGTTTTTTGAGATCAGTTTTTTTAAAATACATGTATTACATATCTGTTGCAGAAAACCGAATTTAAACGGCACTAAATATGGATGGATAGTTAATGCGGATCCTTTTTGTTTCTTCCTGGACACCGAAGAATGCACCTGCTTACGAGAGTAGGATAATCAATATTGAAAAGCATTGCAGAAAATTGGGCGCTGATACTAGTCGGCTTTTATTATGGAAATTGGCTTTCGGTTCTCCTGTACTTATTCAACCCCTTAATATTCCATTTATCCTTCGCTATCTAAGACAATTTGATGTAATAATAGCTGAAGGAAACGGTTCAGCATACGTTTTAGCATTAACTAAGACTCTGCTTAGAGGCCATACTTTATTGATTTATGATATGCACAACGATGCGCTAGCTGAGAGTTATCTTTTTGATAAAGGTCGATTTCACATTGAAGGATATTTAAGGGGATTCAATGCGCGTTTAATTGAATACTTGGGATTTAACAGCTTTGAATATTTCGCTGTTGCATCACAAGGACTAAAACAAAATCTTCTTGATCGGAAACCTTGTATTAAAGAAGAAAATGTTGAAGTTATTCTGAATGGTGCAGACTTGGAGTTATTTGGGTTGAAAAACCCGACTACCAATACACGTGAGCATCCATTCACTTTAGCGTATTCTGGTTCATACGTTAAATATCAAGGAATCGAAAATGTAGTGAAAGCCGCAGAAATTCTGAGTGCCCACGATATTCATTTTAAGTTTATGGGTTTTCGTAAAGAAGACTTGGCTATCAAGAACGACATAAAAAATCGATTAAAGGAGAAAGTAATTTGTCTTGATTGGTTGCCAAAGGATGAGCTTATATCCGAATTGCGGGAATCGGATATCTTGATAAGTCCGTCTGGAAAGTGTGCTGGCAAAAACGGGCGTCCAGTTTTTCCAACGAAATTCGCGGAGTTTTTGGCATTAGCCAAACCGGTTATTGTAACTAGTATTGATGAGACAGCAAGCATCGTTGAAAGATTTGACTGCGGTTTTATATGCGAACCAACACCTGAATCTATTGCTGAGACCATTTTAAAGGCAAAAGAGACATCAAAGAAAGTTTTTCTGACGAAAGGATACAATGGAAGACGATTTGCTGAAGCCGAACTTGACATAAACTCAATCTGCAAGAAATATCTTCAATTTTTGGGCAAGCTATTGAAGCAAAGAGGCACTAACTGCGTTTACAATGAGTAAAAAGAGCGAGACCGACTCACGTAAGCTATCCAAACGACCCTAACCTGTCAAGGTGTTAAGCACGATGTGTTATATCTGCCTGTGCGCTTACCTTGACAGAAATTATTAAGAAATTTAGAGAATTCATAACTCAGGCTTCCGTATAATCTGCATGAAAAAACGGATGTATATCCAATCTATGATAATTAATAAACTGATTTAGATGATTTAAGATGCTTAAACCGTTTCTAGTTGTGCTCCTATTCCATATTCTTTTATATATTGTGATTATTTTAGATATTCCGATTATACGTCAGATTGTTGCTTTTCTTTATCTTTCCTTTGTTCCTGGTTTCGTTCTTATTAAACTTCTAAAGTTAACTGGAATAATTTTAGTAGAAAAATTGCTGCTTATAGTAGGTTTGAGTTTAGCATTTTTGATGTTCGCAGGTTTATTAATTAATGAACTATTCTTTGCATTAAGCATTTCAATGCCTTTGTCGTCCACTCCTCTATTAATTTCCTTGAGCTTTTTGATGTTATTCTTATCAATTGCTGCGTATCGTCGAGATATCAGTTCAAATATAGGGCAAAGTAATATTTTTCCTAATCTCAAATCTTTAGCTCTTAAATCAGTTTTGATTATACCTTTGGGTCTTGGGATTGTTGGTTCATTATATGCAAATGTCTATGTTTTGTCGGCAATGATTATATCGATAGTAATTTTGTTTGGACTGAGTATTTTCTCAAACAGGTTTTCCTCCATTATGTCGTTCCCTCTTGTACTTTTTTTGTTGTCTCTAGCTCTTACAATTCAAGTTTTGTTAACTTCAAGATACATAATGGGTTTTGATGCAAATGCCGAATATTACGTTTTTAAATTGACCGCCAACAGCGGACATTGGGCTCTCCTTTCAACTGCTAATAATTTGATACCTACAGTCAACCTTAGTAGTATGTTAAGTGTCACTATACTTCCTACAATATATTTTTCTTTGATGAATTGCAGTGGCGAGTTAGTATTCAAAAGCCTTTACCCGTTTGTATTTTCTCTCGTTCCTGTTGCTTTATTTGCGATATTTTATAGACAATTTGGTAAAACTGCTTCAGTTTTGGCTTCTATATTCTTTGTTTCTGGGTCTTTGGTTTTTTATGGGGTTGAACCTCTGAGTCTTGATAGACAAATTATAGGTACACTCTTTTTAGCGCTGTCAATTTTAGTTTGCTTTAATAAGAGTTTTTCAGTTAACAAACGGAGGTTCCTCCTCGTTGTCTTCGGAGGTGCGTTAATTGTTTCTCATTATTCTTTATGGCTTATATACTTATTTTTGATGTTTTGTCTGTACATAATATTAAAGGTCAAAAGACATCAAGACAACATATTTGATTCTAAAGTGTTGCTATTGCTATCTATTATTAGCTTCTCGTGGTATGCTTTTGCTAATACAATACTTGCTTCAATAACTAATTCTATAAGCCATATTTTTTCTAGCCTTTTTACGGATTTTGTTGTAGCTTCCTCCAGAGGATTATCTGGCGCTCATCCTGCCGGAAGTAACATAAATTTTGCAGGAGACATTTATTGGGTATTTTATATCTCAGCCAATTTAATTCTTGCTATTGGAGTTTTTGGGATATTAATAGGCTTATTGAGAAAAACGAAAAAATGGTTTATTGACCCAAAGTTTCAAATAATGTTTATTGTAAGTGCTTTTATCTTATTGTTGTGTATAGTTATACCTAATCTTGCGCCTTCTTTGAATTTCTCCAGGTTCTATGCCATAACTCTGCTAATTTTATCCCCCTGTTATGTGATCGGCGGGGAGTTGGTAGTCAATATTGCTGGAGCCTTATGGAAAAAAATAACTAAGAAGCGTTTCTTGGGAAACATAAAAAAAGGTACAAAAATACTTCTATTTATTGTGATAGTTGGTTATTTTCTCTCTCAATCAGGATTTATCAATATCGTTGTGGGTGCTGCTCCATTGTCTTTTTCATTAGACTACTCTCGGGCTAGCACTTCGCCCGATCCAATTATTCAAAATAATTTCAACTCTATGTACATCTCTGAACATGCTGTATTCAGCGCTTCTTGGTTATTAAGTCATAAAGTTGACTCAGTAGAGGTATTTCCTGATGATGTATCTGGAGTTCATGCACTCGTTAGCTATGGCTTAATTCCAGACAATCTAATATTCACCATAACTAATAGTACAATTACACCGCAAAGCAATTACATTTACCTAGGCAGTTTAAATACAACGAATGGAGTCATAACATCTTCTATTTCATCTAACACTTCTCAAATCTCGTCTCTTCTGAATCAAAACAATCTAATTTATGCAAATGGCAATAGTGAAATATTTTATGTTAATCCTTCTCATTAATTCAGAGTCTATGCTTGTTCCGAAATTATTCTTGAGACTGATAATTCTCTTCTATTTTGTAGTTCTGGCTTAATATACCATTAATTATTAAAGAATGACAGTATTTCTAAAAATAGTGATTAAAGAAGCGTTGTTGGTGGTTTGGTATCATGGGAGAAAGATATACTGCGATATTTCCAACAAATTCAGTAATAAATCTTGATAATTGTGTTAATAGTCTTTTAGAGAATTCAAAGAAACTCGAGAGTATTATCGTAATTTGGGACGGAGATCATGATTCGTTTTCAAGTTTTGTTAAAATTCAAAAGAATTGTGACACAAAGGTAAAATATGTCAAGAATCCAGGTGCGCCTGCCGATGTATATGGGATGTATAATTTTGGTGCCTCTTTGTCTTTATCTGAATTTGTTCTTTTTGTAAATGATGATATGTATTTCCCTCGAAATTGGGACGAGAACATCCTTTTTGAGCGCAATTCAATTATTACTTTCGTAGTTGTCGAACCTGGGTTCGTAAAACCGAGCGAAAAGGTCATACTACATTCGTTCGGATTGGATTGGAATAAATTTAAGAAAGAAGAATTTGAGAATTTTGCCCAAAATTTTCCTCTGCGAAATAAAATAAAAAATAATGAACTAGGTTGGTATATGCCAGTATTATTTTCAAAAGCGTTGTTTTTCCAAGCTGGTCAGTATCCCAACGAATCGCCATTTCCGCATCCGAATGATGCAATATTTTTTAAAAAACTAAGGAATACCAATAACATAAGATTTGTACAAGTAAATAGCCCAATTTATCATTTCCAAAGTCTAAGTCAACGTAAACTTGGTTTATTCACCAAATTGTATTATTATTATCTGGCAAGATTTTCGAACGCACGTGCTCTGCAATGCTTCATTAAGTCTTAACGCAAGAACTTTGCAAAGCTAAATTTGGACTCATGTTCTCCCCCAACGCCTCCCAAATAGGATTCTCCGAGTAAGATATTGTCATCTTTAATGAAAGGTAGATAAAGTGAAAATTATGAACGTTTTAGTTTTGGCTCCTGTAATGTCAAAAAACTTATGCGAAGACTACTACGTGTACACTAGGCTTTATCAAAAAGGCGTTAAGTTGGCTTTTATAACATGGAAGTCTTTGGGTGCACGAGGAAATTATGCAAAGCCACCCGTTTTTGAAAATACGGATGGCTTTCCCATTTACAGGCTTTATGACAATATTAAAAACTTTAATGAAATGGGTCTTTTCCCGCAAAGAAAACTAAACAGAGTCTTGGAAGTTGCTAGAGAACTGAAACCTGACATAATTTTGTGTCACTTGGCAGAAAACATGCTGTTAGCACTTCAGGTTCAGAAATATCTGAAAATACCGATTGTACTGCATGTGGAGATTGCCAGTAATATTGCATTTAGCCAGTCTAATTGTAGCTGGCAGACTATGATAGCTAGAGTAGTGATGAGACAGCCAATACGAGGGCTTTCATATTGGTCTTGGCTATGCAAAAAAACTGATGCGATAATAACCTCTGAACCCCGCGACAAAAAATTATTGCATTTGTTATCAAAACATGGTAAGCAAATATTTTATCTTCCTTGGCCTGCCCATATACCTGAGGAATGCATCCTTCCAAAAAATAGAAATAAATTAAGAGCAATCTATGCGGGCACATTGCTTCCTAATAAAAATACTCAGGAATTTGAGTGGATCATACCTCTAATTCTGGAAAAAACACCTACAAAAGAGTTCTTGGTAATCGGATCGGGTCCTCACGAGTCAATCATTAAGAACCTAAAACAGCAACATGGTTCAGCAATTAAATATATTCCTGCTTTACCAAGATGTGAAATATTGAAGTTAATTGCTGAGAGCCATTATGCATTTACTCCGGTTAAAGAAGGTGGATGGGGCTTCTTAGGAGATTGCTGGGGAAGCAGAACTCCTCTTTTGATGTTAAACAATGTATTTTTATCAAAAACATTAGACATTTGTGTTGCGAAGTCCAAAGATGAGTTAGTGGAAAAGATAAATCGGCTTTATGAGGATCCACTATTTTATCGACAAATACAAGATGCTGGTCATAATATGTACAATATGAGAAGTGCGGACTCTGTCGGTGACGAACTTTTCTTGATTCTTCAAAGAACGCTTGAACAAAATACACTTTCAATGTGTTGTGCCAGCAAAATGCTTGATACTAATGCTAACTAAAAATGGCATTATTCTTACAAAAAACAAAATGGAAATAGTTTTTATTGAAAGTACTGGTATGCGTGCAAATTAGAAAATTGATGCTTACAATTGTTGTTGCAGAAGTGTAAAAATCGAGTGATTTCATAAGAAAAGCGCATCCAGATTATTGTAGTTAATTTACTTAAAGTAAGCAAGAAAATAATCGTGGCTAGGAACCAGCGCCCAGAAAATCATATTATCTCAGGTGGATAAAAACTTGTTAGACAAAATTCCTCTCCATAAACCTCAAAACACGGTGGGTAACGAAGAAGTAGATGCGATAAAGGAAGTTTTTGAATCCGGATGGCTGACTCTCGGACCTAAAACGGCAGAATTCGAAAGAGTTTTTTCGGACTTTGTGGGAAGCAAATATGGGGTTGCTGCTAGCTCATGTTCCTCAGCACTGTACTTGGCTCTGGATAGTTTAAACATTAGAAAAGGCTGTTTCGTCGTGGTTCCAGTCAATACATTTGCTTCCACTGCAAACGTTATTCGATGGTTTGGTGCTGAGCCTATTTTCTGCGACATAGGCGAAGACGGAGAAATCGACGAAACAGAATTGGCATGTATTCTTGAAACCAATGAAAACATCCAATGCGTAGTACCAGTACATCTTTATGGTTTTCCCTGCAACATGAATGCGATTAGTCGATTAACCAAAAAATACAATATTAAAATGATTGAGGATTGTGCCCAAGCTCAAGGTGCAACTTTTGGAGGCAAAAGGGTCGGTGGTTTCGGAAATGCGGGATGTTTCAGCTTCTACGCTACAAAAAATATGACAACAGGTGAAGGGGGGATGCTTGTAACAAACAGCAAAAAAGTGCAAAACAGAGCTTTACTTATAAGGAATCACGGCCAAACCAAAACTCCAAACCAAAAAATAGCTAATTGGCGCTATGACATTGCCGATTTAGGTTTCAATTTCAGAATGAGCGAAATTGAAGCTGCAATGGGACTAAAACAAATGGAAAAAATAGGTTTCATCACAGAGTCTAGGCTGGAACTTGCAAGGAAATATAAAGCTGCTTTGGAAGAAATCGAAGGTATCAAAATGCTCCATGATCCTAACGACAATCTACGCCAAGGCGTTTTTCAACTATTGGAAGTTAAAGTTGAAAAGCCTTACCCGTTATCTAGAAACAAATTATACAGCCATTTGCAAAAAAGAGGCATAGCTACCGGAGTGCATTATATTCCTCTTCACTACTTTTCTTACTACAAAAAGACCACAAAATACATGAAAGGCGATTTTCCAAACGCAGAAGATTTGTTTTCAAAGATTCTGTCACTTCCAATGTTCCCATTCATGACTGAACAGGAATTTCAAGCTATAATCGGGGCACTGAAAGGAAATGCAGTTTAGATATTTGTCACCGAATAATAAGGTATTCGTGAGAGAGCCATAACTCGAAATCTGGTGAATTTGTTGAAAAACATAATAAACTATGTTGGTAGTGTAACTCCAAATTACAACATGGGCGATGAAGCTCTTTATAAAATTGACCAAGAGATTTTTGCTAAATACCCTTTTAGATTTAGTCGGATAACTTCTCCGCTCAGACAAAAGCATAGTCAGATAACGCTCATCGGCGGTGGCACTTGTCTGCCTTCAATTGCCAGTATCATGCGACCACCAAAATATGCATATGTTTTTGGTGCGGGAGTGTTAGATCCCGTTTTTCACGGTCCGTTTGAGCGGGAGTTAATCAATAGATTCAAATTAATTAATTTCAGGTTGATTGGCGTAAGAGGTAATATTTCAAAAGCGCTATTAAGAGATTGGGGAATAGATTGCGAAGTGATAGGTGATCCTTGCTTATCCTTAAAGCCTACAAAAGTCTTAGAAAAGCGCAATAATAGAATTGCCATAAACGTCGGTGCAGGTTTTTCTAAATCCTCTTGGGGCAGCAGGGACAGAGTGCTCAAAGAGATGAGCAAAGTCTGCAGTGTCTTGAAAAATCGGGGGTATGAGGTAGTTCTTATTCCGTTCTGGAAAAATAACATGCAAGATGTTGAAAATCTTTCTGAAAAGGTAGGTGTCAGCATCTTTAAAGAATGGCAAGATATCGAGGCCACTTTGAATCTGATTTCAAATTGTAAGATTTTTATCGGCGAGAAACTACACTCTCTGGTTTTTAGCGCTGCTGCAAACACTCCTTTTATCGGACTTGCTTATGCACCAGAGCATTTCGACTTTGCTGAAAGTGTGGGTTTTTCAAAATTTACTATTCCCACTACAGAAATCACAACCGAGAATATTATGGATATTTTCAATTACCTTATTAGCAACTATGAAACAATACAGGGTGAGTTGACGAGTCGCGTTAATGAATACCGCGAAAAACAGAGAAGATTTGCTGATAGGATAAGCTTTGATTTGATAACTTTTCCGGAAAATAAATGGGCACTTCAAAACAACCATGCAAACACACTTATTATGGGAGTAGATTTGTTGATTAATGCAAGATTGCACAAGGTATGGGGCATTTGGAGTAAGTTAGTTTTCTCTCCTCTGGCACCCTATTTATTCTATCATTAAAATGCAAGACTTTACATTCGAAATAATTGAGAGGATATGGTTTAATGAAAATTTATGTTACCACTGATGGGTGCGAAGTAGGCCAACTTTACTCCGAATATGTGAATCAGTTTTTTTTGAAGTTTAGTTCGGAAATAATTAATACTGCAGATCCCACTGAAGCCGACTTGCTTATCTTTTATGCTTGTGGACTAACTGAAAAGCAAGAAGAAAAATCGATACGTCTGATTGCTGCCCTTAAATCTAAGATGAAGCCTTCGGCGAGATTTGTAGTTTGGGGTTGTCTCTCAAAACAAAACCCTGAATCACTAAAGAAAAGTTTTGACGGTCCCCTTATTGGGCCTTCAGATATGCATGCCTTTGAGGAAATTTTTAGGCAAACAATGAACGTTTCTAAATGTTCAAGTACAGTGGAAATTCCAGATGTTAACCTTCCCATAACAGAAGTACTCAACTCCGGCAGCTCACCGAATAAACTGAGTTACCTACGTTATGTCTTATCTCGTGCGATATTCTTCGATTCGCAAACTCCGACTTTTTTTGTAAGGGTGGCTGAAGGTTGTACATCCCATTGTACTTACTGTAGTGAGCATCTTGTTTGGGGAAAGGTGAAGAGCAAGCCGATTGAGAAGGTAATTTCTGAATTTAAAGACGGTTTACAAAAAGGCTATAGACTCTTCGAGCTCTGCGCTGAAGATTTCGGTGCTTATGGCGAGGATATTGGTCTAAACGCCTGTGATCTGCTTAAACGGCTTATTGATCTAAGTGATGATATAAATTACAAAATCATTATTTGCGAGCTCAGCCCAGGCTACTTGAAAAAAATGTTTTCTGATTTTGATGTAATTTTCGCATCTGGAAAAATAAGTAGATTGGGCGTTCAAGTTGAATCTGGAAGCGATAGAATTCTCAAATTAATGGGTCGACAGTACAAGGCGGCTGAATGGAGAAACATGATGCTTTACATCAACAGGAAATATCCGAGAATCGATCTTGCAACACACTTTATGGTTGGTTTTCCCACAGAAACAGAAGAAGATTTTAAGGCTACAATGAGGCTTCTCAATTTTCCACTATTTCTCAAGAACGTAACGATATACAAGTTTTCTGCAAATCCTCGTGTTCCTGCAGCTAAGCTGAGCGGTCAAATACCTAAAAATGTCATTGAACTGAGGGCGGAGAAACTTCAAAGGAAATTCTTGGCTAGTTACCCTTTGAATATTGCGATCCGATATTCGTATCTACTAGCCAAAAGATCATCATGAACATCCATCGACCTAATTTAGGTGTGCGTATAAATATCTGTACTTGGCAAACACTGTGACGAGCGCATTGGTTACAGACTCTAAAAAACGCAAAAAGCGAGACACGATAAAAGTGTATACAAGACTGAAAATAGTCTTCGAGGGCTCAATTCACTCCAACTTTTGTTTATGTACATTTTAAAGGAGATTCAAAAATTATGAAATTAGAAAATGTTTTCGCCGACAGTTATTGTTCAGAGAAACTTGAAGAAATCCTTGAAGAGTTGCTTTCAAGCGCAAAATCTAAAGGTCTTAGTATGCTGGTTATAAAGGAACTGTTTACGAAACCGTACCGTCCTTCCCGTGAAATATGCAAAGAGTTTGGCTTGACACAAGCAGATCTTAGAAAGACTTATTCTTTCATCAGATCTTCTGAAAAAGCCAAAGAGTTGTCCACTTTCACCACCTATCCATACCTCATAAACATTCTGGAACGCTTATCAAAGATTGGCGAACGAACTTTTGGAATAATAAAAGGAGAAAAACCGCTTACACCGGAAACTCTAGAACTTTTCATCAGTCAGTCTTGCAACGCAAAATGTAAATTCTGTTATAGAAATGGCCACTCATATGACCAGGAAACAATCGTTCTGTCAATTCCAGAATACGTTCGACTGATTAATGAATTTGCAGATATGAATGGTCAAAATCTCGATGTAACAGGTGGACTAGAACCTCTGTTAAGCCCCTCATTGCTTGATATCCTAAAAATTGGAGTAAGACGCAAACTGACGGTCAGCCTATACACTAATGGAATTGCGCTCGATAACGCTAACATTATCAGACAATTAGTAAAGATTCACAAGGTAAGAGTTAGTCTGAATGCAGCTGACAGAAAAAGTTACAGCGAAATCATGGGCGTGGACAAATTCGGACGTGTAATTGCGAATTTGAAAAAACTTGTTGAAACCAAAAAAAATGCCAAATCAAACGTTAAAGTCGGCGCAGGTTTTGTGGTCGTCCAACAGAATTACAAATCAATTCCTAAACTTTTAACTCTTGCACAAGAACTGAAACTTGACTTTCTTGATCTCAGGGCTGTCGAACCGACAAATATGAAAGATTTCAACGAAGAGCAAAGGGCAGAGCTAAGGTCGATTCTAACCGGGGTAAGACATAAAAAACTGCTAAATGAATATGGCACCATGAGCGTAAGTATCGCAGATACCTTCAATGAAATTATTGTTCCCCAAAGTGACTACAAGAAATATGTTAAGAAAGATTTGGTAACTGCGCTCTCGCATTTCAGGATCACCGTAACGCCTCACGGCAAGGTTTATTCATTGAACGTTATCGGGCAACCTTCGAGAGAAGACAAACGGTTCCTGTTAGGAAAAATAAGCCCAAATGATGACTTGTCAAGCATACTTAGCAACAAAACGAATGTTCCTTATGATGAGAGTTTGTTACTTGCTCACGACATTACCATGATCATCGCCTTATCCAAACTTGCTGCTGATCTGGAGTTTGGAATAAACCTGAAAGAGAACCCATTCAATTGGGAATAATGATACCTTTCTGGCTTGAAGCTCTCCGCCTCAATGAAAACGTAATCTCCTAGATGCCCCGGGCGAGTCACAACGTTAATTGTGAAAAAATCTTCGCTCATCTTTTTAGACATGGAATTTTCTTAGTAATAGGTTGTAAAAAACACATGATTGCCTTCATAGACTTCAAAAGAGAATTTTCGGAAATAGGTGATAAGGTAGCAGATGCCATGATAGCAGTCCAAAAAAGTGGCCAATTCATCTTAAGTGAAAACGTAGAACAATTTGAAAAGGAGTTTTCCAAATACACTGGAGCCAAATTTGGAATAGGTGTAAATTCTGGCTCAGATGCCTTATATCTGGCCGTAAAAGCCTTGGGAATCTCCAAGGGTGACGAAGTTATCACAGTTTCACACACAATGAGTGCCACCGTCGACGCAATAACCAGAAACGGAGCAACACCCATTTTTGTTGACGTTGTTCCTGACACATTTGACATGGACATCTCAAAAATTGAAGCCAAAATCTCAGACAAGACACGAGCTATCATACCAGTCCATCTTTATGGTCATCCAGTAAATATGGCTCCGCTACTCAAAATTGCGCGACTACATAACTTACATGTAATTGAAGATGCGTGTCAAGCCCATGGATCAGAGTATTGTGGCAAGAAAGTAGGATGTATTGGAGACGTCGGTTGCTTCAGCTTTTATCCGTCGAAAAACCTCGGTGGCTACGGTGATGGTGGTATGATTACTACTAGTAACAGAGAGTTGGCAGAAAAACTTGCAAAAATGAGAAACTATGGGCAGTCCTCAAGATATGTACATGATTTTCAAGGTGTAAATAGCCGATTAGATGAAATCCAAGCCGCAATACTGCGGGTAAAACTGAGAAAACTAGACGAATGGAACGAAAGAAGAAGAAAAAATGCCAAGCTCTACAACGAACTTCTTAGTGACGCACACGTAACAATCCCCCGCGAAAGAGAATACGCAAAACATGTGTATCATCTCTACGTTATAACAAGCAAAGAACGAAATATGTTGCAGAAGTATCTGATGAAAAAAGAAATCCAGACATTAATACACTATCCAACCCCAGTGCACAAACAGAACGCCTACGCAATTAGATCAAACCTACCTGTAACTGAGGAATTGTGCGGCAGAATTCTCTCCATACCCATTCATCCCTGGTTATGCGAAGACGAGGTCAGAAAAGTGTCTGCCTGCATCACTGAATATAGTAGAAACTAAACCGGCGTCAACTTAGCATTGGCGCGTTGTTCACCAAAATTTTTCCTACCTAACATGAATACAGCTGTAGGCGATATCCAAAGCGGTTTTGGAAGGGTTCCACTGTGAATCCTGACGAATCAGCCATCATCCAGATGTTATGCTTCGGCTTTTAGCCTCAACAAACTCAAACGATTCATAGTGCTACGCACCCGCCAGCAATGAATAACATAATAATGAATATCAATCCGAGAAAGTCTAACTAGTGATAATGAATGCCCACTAACAAGTACGCACTTGCTGAAAAGTAAATACGCTAGTTTGTTAGTGTGTTTGTGATGGACTTTTGTTTAGATGAAATCTGTTGTCCAAGTTCATAATTCTTAAGAAGTCCACGTTGACTAATATGGATGGATATAGAATGTTCGGGAAAAGTAAAAGGCAGATAAAAAATGTGACGTTCGTACAACCACTCGAAGGCGAGGCATATTTCTACACTCCGATAGGGCACTCCTTTAATTTGCAGAGTTCTAAAGAAAAAAAAATAAAACAGGTTTTCAATGATTCTAATTTGGCACTTGCAGGAAAGCTGAAGCTAATTTTTGAACGCGAAAAAATGACTTGGTTTGAAATCAGAGAAGAGAAATCACCAACATCAGCAAAAGGCGAACACTCTTTTGTACTTTATTATTACCCTCATCGTTGGGTGGAGTGTAAGTCTACCTCTTTAGATGAGAAGGCTACATTGCAGGATATAAAAAAACTGTTTGATTTCATTGTAACAGAAGACCAAAATAGATTTGCAGAGGTTCAGGAAATGCAATCGCCGACAGCATATGGATCCATCGCAGGAGAACCAT
Source organism: Candidatus Bathyarchaeota archaeon (assembly GCA_963741005.1). Lineage (GTDB taxonomy): Archaea > Thermoproteota > Bathyarchaeia > Bathyarchaeales > Bathycorpusculaceae > Bathycorpusculum. The sequence continues at coordinate 24,545 of CAVUGQ010000017.1, read as the reverse complement.
ACAGAGAAACAGAATCTATTTCCTTGGAAACAAAAGATCAAATTAAAGAAATTATCCTACAAACAGTCAAAAAAGAAAAACTCGAAACTAAAAAACAATTAATTGTTATGATTCAACAGCATTACTCAATATCACCCGAACAGACAAACAACCTAATAACAGAACTTGAAAAAGAAGATCTCCTGCACCTCAAAAAGTAAGAACCGCCTAATGGCTCCTTACCTAGAGCACAAACCTGTTGTCGACCAGACAAACTCAACGTGAACACCCCATAAAAGGGGGGGTCATCCTGAAAGTTGATATTTTACCATAATAAATCGTAGCGCGCTCTCGTAGTATTACATGGAAAACAAATCCAAGACCTATTAACTATAATCAAATAACTAAGGATGGACTAATAAATGAGTGAAGTAACTAAAGAATTACTAAGGCTTAAGTGTTCTGAATCGGGAAATAGAGAAAAAATTGGAAGATTTGATAAAGTGCTCTCAACAATTATTTCGACACGTAATATCAAGACAAGACAGCGTGAATCATTAACTATGGTCAAATGGTGAAAGTTTATGGTTTTAGTCAGCGTCCTTATGGCATCTTACAATCATGAGCGGTACCTATCTGAAACGATTGAAAGTGTTCTGAATCAAAGCTTCAAAGATTTTGAGTTAATAATATTTGATGATTTCTCCAGAGACAATTCAAGAGTAATAATCGAGGACTTTCAAAGAAAAGATGAAAGAGTTAAAGCTTTTTTTCATGAAAAAAACAGGGGTATCTCACCGACTCTGAACGGCTTGCTCTCGAAAGCATCGGGTAAATATATTGCGTATATCGATTCTGATGATGTTTGGGATCCGTTAAAACTTGAAAAGCAATTGGCAATATTGGAGAAAAATGATTCGTTAGTTGTCTGGTGTGAAGGTGAGATAATTGACAAGAACAGCGTTCCAACTGGAAAAACGTTCACTGAATTTAATTTTGCCATCAACAAGAAAAAGAGCGGAAGAATTTTTGAGGAACTGCTATATGCAAATTTTATTTTGGATTCCAGTTTAATTCATAGAAGAGACTTTATGAAAGACATTCAATTTGATGAGCAATTAAAGTACCTTAACGGCTACAAATATGTTGTAAGCCTGGCAAATAAACATCAATTTTTTTTCATAGATGAACCTTTAGCAAAATACCGATTACATGGCAAAAATTCCAACATGCAGTCGGATAAAAAGGCATCAGATCAGGATGGTATCCTCATTAACGAATATTTCCTGCGGCATTACAGCAAAGAAATTCCAAAGAGAATAAAAGCTATTCTTTACTTTTATTTGTTTAAGACTTATTACTCATCAAGTGAGAACACACTTGCTAAATTCTTTCTAATAAAAGCACTTCAAAGTAACTGGGTTTTATATCAGATACAATATACAATGGTAAACATGAAAAGTAGACTATCCCTTCTCCATTTTCTTTTTCGTGAACAGTTGATGCGCAGGAACCTGTATAGTCGGAGTCATGTATAATTAGTGCTTGCATTCCGGTTTTGGATTAATGTAAATTTTCAATCTGCAAAACACAGTGAAATAGAAAGAATCAAGTTTTTAATTTTGATTCCAGCTTTTCCATGTACTCCAATCTGCGCTGTTCATGAAGTCGTAGGTCCAAAGAGCAATACCGGATAGATTATCAGATCCGAAACTGTTAAGGCAGCGACTGAACTGCGATAACTGCCAACTCATTGGGTTCTGATTGCCTTGTACGCCATCAAGCCCGAAAATTATGGGTGATGCAGGTGAGTCAAAAGTAGAGTGATAGATTCCTAAACCGAATTCTTCTTGCCAATAAATGTCGCCGTCGGGTTGTTCAAATAAGCTTGAAGTCCAGTAGAACATTGACAAAATGTAGTCTACATGAAGGTATCTGTTGATGTTGTTTCCACCATTGTTTGATGAAACTGCAGGCATGCAAAACTTATCCATGGCGTGAAGGAAAGTGTATTGTTGATTTAGGTAATCTATGTACTGTGATTGGGTGCCTGTCCAAGTTTCTATGTCTTCGCTGTATCCGCTAAAGCCAAGAGCCATTACTTCTGCAATGCGTGCATTGTAAGCTGCATAGTTAACAGGTGTAATGTTGGGTGTGCCTACACTTTCGCCCCATCCGACACCACCCTCGACCCAAGCGATTGGTACAATTCCGGCGCTTTTTAGAGTTGAACAAACGGAAGAGTAGTATGTTAATGGATGAAAATGTGGGTTGATTGATGGGGTTGCAGGGTTTGCAGCGTTCCAGTAGCCTACCATGATGACGGCGTATTTTATGTCGTTAGCAACAAGTGTTGAAATTAGGTTTGGAAGGTTTGTGCCTATTGGGTCGTTGGCTTCTCCAATCCAAGCTGCGTTGTTGTCATATTTTAATGCGGATACAATTGCTCCACTAAAGGGTACCGTTACACTTCTTTCAAGTTGACCAGTTGAGAAACCTGTAAGTAGTAATGCAATACATCCGATTAATGCTGTTAACGCTATTATTTTCCTGTTCATGTTCTAATTGCGCTCTCTTAGATTATTCCAATTTTTCATTTATTATTGTTTAACTAATTTGATCGGTTTGTTTTTGTTTTGAGTGTTGTCAAGGTTTTCCCTGTTAGAAAATGTTTTACGTGTTATTCTTGTTGATACTGCTTGTTTTTCCCATATTTGAGGTGCCATGGGAATTCAACTCTATATGTATAGTATATTGAGTATTAATAAATGTTGTTCAGTCGCCGTTATGGGAATTGTACCTTAGGGTTGCGCCTAAAATGCAATACAGAGAGAGTGCATAGAAAAAGTATTTAAAACAAAACTAATGAAATATGAAACTCAACAACAAAGCAATCAACCAAACAATAAAAAACAAAAGGAGTAAAGAATATCAAGATAAAAAAAGCCTTGTTCTTAACAATCTGGCTTTATAGCATTCTCATATGGTTGTACATAGCAGCCAGAATAATTATCGATGATGTTCCATTAGGCAGCTTATTTATTGATTCTATTCCATTCTTTACGTTTACAATTCTTGGCGCCGTTAGTTTTATTGTAAGTATGGTATTTATGTTTCTTTACCTTAAAGAAGAATAAGAAAATATTTTTAGATCCAATTTATGAATTTTCTGCACTTGTTCGCAGGTGCACTCAAACCACAATCTATCTTTGCGAAATACTTATCTATCGACTAAGGCAGAAGGCTTAACTATGATCCAAATTCCAGATTGGGCTGTAATAGCTTCGATATTGATCTTCTTTGTATTATGTTTAGTTTACTTGGCATACTTTGTTATTTCAAAGAAGCTTTATCCCCAAGTGGTTGAATTTCAGAAAGAAATTAGCCCAAATAATTCGACGACAATTCTTGAAATTAAGGGCTCTGGGATCTTAAAAAAGATCGATATTCAGACTATTGAAAACAACAATTCGTTAGCAGTTTTAGCCATTGATCAAACAGCCTATGCCACGCTCAGCATTTTTAGAAAAGGAAGCAACGCAAGAAAAGGAGGATTCGAGGGGCAAAAAGATAGTTTGTTTAAGTTTGAATTGAATCTTGACAAGAAGTTTAGTAAAGATTTTTCGATATTTATTGAAAATAGAACTGATGTTCCGATTAATTCATCGGGGAAGATTTTTTATGAAATTAAAAGCCTCTGATTAAGTAGAACCGCTATCTTGATAGACTTGTGGTACTGATTTCCCCTAAATAGTTCACTTTATAGCTTTAACCTTTGAAATTAAATAAAGAAAGCTGTTGAGATGTTTTTATTGGGTACCTGTGATTGTCACGTCGCAGCTGAATGTTGTTAGGCTGCCGGTGTTTGTCGCTGCCGTTAGCGTTAAGGTTGCTTGAATTGAATTTCCCGCGTTAAGAACATTGTTTTGGCGGTTCCATGTTAAAGTTAGGTAAGAACTGGCGCTGGTTGGACTCCAATTGTTTTCGGTCATTGTTAGTGTTTCTGGGACGTTGCCTGTGTTTTTGACGTATACTGTTTGTGTGGCGGTTGCGCCTGGGCTTAGGGTTCCTACATCTAGGGTTGTAGCTGTTTGGGTGCAGTCGCTGTCGGTGTATACTTCTAGGTTTACTGCGTTTATTGTTCCGCTTAGGGGAACAGTTTGGTTGCTGCTAAGTACTGCAAGTGTTGTTACGGTTAGGGCGAGCGCAGTTATTGTTAGTGCGATTACTGCTAGGGCTGGTGTAAATTTTAGTTTCATGATTACTCCCTGATTTAATGTACTGTGTCGTAAGTGTTAATAAACATTAAGTAATGCTGAACCTGCAGCGGCAGTGCTGAACAGAAATACAAATTACCAAAACGTAAGAAAGAAATAGCAACCGAAAACAATAATCCAAGTTCAGCGCTTAAAACGATCGGAAGTCAATCTAAAACCTATCTTCTTTTTTTTGTGTCGTCCTGCTTCTCCCTTTAGGGACAAGGCGAGCACCCAAAGATTACTGCATTTCTGCAAATGATAAATCAGGTAACTTCAAGCTTAACAGCTAAGATTTTGCCTTTGACGCTTACCTAGCGGTCATAAATGGTTTTTTGAGATTCGTTAATTGTCAATTGCAGGGTTGGAGATGAGCTTGTTTGTGGTTTAGCGCTACAAGTAAGAAATTAAGGCTGATATTATGCGATGTTAGGTTCAATTTAGGATTGTTATTTGCTCTTCTTGTGGGATGGCTATTAGGTGAACGGTTTCTGGTTTTGGTTGGGTTATGTTTGTTGGTTTTAGGTTTTTGTTCTGGTGGGGTTGTCCTATGTAGTAGAGGCTCCAGCCAATGCCGAATGTGATTGCTAGGGCGGGTGCCAGCAGAATTCTTGCGAGTTTGCTGCGTTTCTTTGAGGATTTTTTTGTCATCGCTTTCCCTCTGTCATATTACTTAGTAACTCTTAATATATAAGAGTTGTTAATTCTTGTTAAAGCGAAAAAGCTCTATCGCCGCTAAAAATAGAAAAATATTGAAGAAAAATAGAATATATGCAAAATTTTTCTATCCACGCTTAAGATAGATATGCTCGTGTCTTTTATTTGATTTTTTCCGCAACAAAAAAAGGGAAAGGTTGAGTTTTTTTGTGTTTTTTATTATCGCTTTTTTACAGCTTGCAAGACTACTACGCCGACTATTGCGATGGCTATTATGATTGCGATAACTCCAGCAATTAGCGGTATCATAACTGTGTTCGTTGTGTCGATCGATACAGGTTCCTGTGTGGGTTGTGTTGGTGGGGCATCGCTTACTGTTGCGTAGGTTGTAGCCCATGAGCTGCCGTAAGATTGGTCGCCTTCAAAGGTTGCGGTAATTTTGTATTGTCCTGCGATTGTTGGGTTCCATGAGTAGCCGAAGTTGCCTTTTTCATCGCTTGTTACTGTGTCCAGGTGGAAGAAGTTGTTGTTTGGATCAATCACGTCGATTGATACTGGAACGCCTGTGACTGTTACGTTGTGGAAGAAGCCATCGATAGGTCGTTGCATGTGTAGGAACTCCATGTATGTGGACATTGACTCTTTAGATACGCATGCTGAGCCCTGTTGAGCTGGGGATTGGTCTAGGATTGTGCCTGATAGTATTGCTGTTTCTCCTGTGACGATTTCTGTTTGTGGAGCAGAGACTGTTGTTTGGCTTTGTCCTTTTCCGAACACGTACATGTACCCGTCATATTTGTTGTCGTATGTTAGGTATCCGTCTGCGACTGCGCCTGCGGATCCGCCGCCTGAAATGTCCCATATGTATTCACCTGTTGTTGCGTTGAGTGCCCATAGTCTCCAGCCTCTTGCGAGGGGTTCTGTGGGTGAGTGTTCGCCGTTTGCGTAATAGAGTATTCCGTTTGCGATTTGGGGTGAGTTGCTAAAGAGTGTACTTGAGGGGTATGTTGCTGATTCAAATGGCATCGTTGGTGTTGAGTAGTGCCATACTATTTTGCCGGTGTCCCAGTCTAGTGCGTAGAAGCCTGCGTATGAGAAGTCATAGACTAAGCCGCCGTATGACGCTATTGTATAGGCTCCGAAGTCTCCCCATGGGTACTCTTCGCCGCCTGTTTCGCCTGGTTTAGCGCTTTGCCAGAGTAGTTGTCCAGTGTGAAGATCCCAACAATCCCACCATCCGCCGAGAACGCGTATGGTGACTTTTCCGTGGTCTGCGCATAGACCCGACGGGAAGAAGATGTCGCTGGTTGTTATGTTCCACAGTAGCTGGCCTGTTGTTATGCTTGCTGCCATTAAGTTTTGTCCGAGTGCGTGTCCAGCGCCTGCTGGGATGATTGAGGCTGAGCTTACATCGATGCCTGTTTCATAGTCGACTGAGCCTAAGCGGCTGAATGGGTAGGTTACGTTGCTTATGATCCTAGAGTTGAAGTCTGTGCTTGTTCCTGTTGTTGTCCAGTTAATTAGCCAGTTTTGGCCGCCTGAACTTACTACGCTAAGAACGTATGGGTCTTTGTACATTGTCCCTGAGGAAACTGGTAGTGCAATGTTTGCTTTTACTGCCCCGCTCCATGGGTCGTATTTAATCATTCTTGATGAGCCAATGTAAACCAGCGAGAAGGTGCCTGTGCCCATGCCTGTTTGGTCTGCACCAGGTACTGAGGTTCCTACTTCGTTAAAAGTGACAACCGTGGGTACTTGGGTTATGCCTGTTTGTTCCCAGTATATTTCTCCTGTGCGAATATCGTAACATGTCCATGCACTTGTTGTTTGTGTTACTGTAACGCCGTTTACTGTCGTTGTCATTGGTTTGTCAATGGCTTGGTAAGCTCTGCCTTGGAATATGATGTTTGGAGTACCTGCGTATCTTGATTCGCCAGGTCCAACTGAGCGGTATCCGAATTGTCCGCCTGCAATACCTGCTAGTGCGCCTTGTCTCATCCATGCAATGTGTGAAGTTTCTGGACCTTGAACGTATGGGGTATATTTGTAGTTGCTTGCGTATGTGTTGGTGTTTGCTGGCCAATCGGGTCCTCCGCCTACTCCGGTGAAGGGGTATTGTCCGCCTACGAGATACCATTCACGGTCCTCGATTGGTATGGGGCGTGTCCAATAATCGGTTGGTAAGGGTGCTGCTGGCCATGATAAAACCAAGTCCTGTTGTACGGTTAATGATACTTCTGGGCTGGTTGATGCTTGATACCATGCAGACTCTAGGTTTGCTGGTCCGCCAAAGCCCATGCCGCCTGTGTTGGTTCCTGGTGGAAGATCTGCTGTAGTTGCGTAGTATATGCCGTTGTAGTACCATCCTGCTTCGAAGTAGTTGCCTGGGAAGTTAAATTTGAATTTGTATGTGCCCACTTGGTCGACGCTGTATTGTACCCATGCTGTTGAGTCACCTTGGTAAGAATTTAGTGGTCCGATGTTTTCTGTGGTGTTGTCTGGTTTTGTAACTGTTATCGTATATCCTGAGAAGAATCTATTGTATTGCACTGGGGGTTCAAGCCATAGATTAATGAGAACGGTTTGTCCTTGGCCGATTGGGTTGGGGCTAACGCTGATGAAGGCAGTAGTTGCAATCGTAACATTTGGGGTTACACCTGTTGGGGGTGAGGTTGCCCAAGGAGTTAGTTGGGGGGCTCCTATCTGTTCAACTTCTGCATTTGTAGGGAATGATATAGCTGCGGCTGAAATTAGCAATAACAAAAGAAACATTATTGCCATAACTTTGTTCTTTATTGAGTTCATTTTTTTTCTCCTTAATTTTCCTAAACGACGTATTCTCTAAATGTCGTTAGAAGCAGAGTTTCCGTGTTTTGTTTATTTAAAACAGAGCCGTAAGTTTGACTTATGACAGAAGTTAATTTTAAAAGCATTTAACAACAATATAGAAGCTATGCAACTAAATCCTGAGAAAGATGATACCAGCATTCTCTCAGAATTAGGGCTAACCAACAACCAAATAAAAATCTACCTTTCTCTCCTAAAGTTAGGTATTCCCGCCATAGCATTCAGAATTTGTCAAGTTTCAGGTGTTCCACGGCAAGATGTCTACCGAGTACTGCTTGAGTTGCAGCAACTTGGCATAGTTGAGAAAAAAATAGCGACACCGACCGAGTTCATCGCGGTTCAGCCAAAAAAAGCCGTTTCCATCTTAATACAAAACAAAAAACAACACATCTCTGAATTGAGTTTTAAAGCAGCGATATTTTCGAGTGGAGCAAGTAAACGCTATTCGAAGATGGGTCCAGTGGTTGGCAAAGATAGTTTTACTCTAATTACGGAAAAGCAAGCAATAATACATGCGATCAGAGAAACGGTTGAAAAAACGAAACAGATTTTTTACTGTATTGCTCCACGAAGAGAGTTTCTTTCCTGTTTAACTATTCTGTCTGAATCGCTGAGTTCGATTAAAGACAAAGGTGTAACGGTAAGATGGATAACCCAAGTACCCGACCTGGATGAATTTCCCAAAATTTGTAATATTTTAAAGGAAAATCATCATATTCAAGTCAAATGTATTCCTAAAACTGCTTCAGCGAAATTTGCATTGTCTGACGAGAGAGAAATTGTCTTAGCGGTTTTTGAGGAGGGCAATTTTGCTGAAACTCCGGCGCTGTCGACAAACAGTCCAGCAGTCATATCATTGGCAAGAAACTACTTTGAAGATTGCTGGAAAAAAGGAAAAGAGCTCAACGATATCAAAATGCTTTCAAATTAAACTAGTCACTGCAAAATAATTGCTGTTTTTCAAAAACAAGAATTTTAAAATATGGCTCAGGTGCATCGAGAAATCTTTTTTCAGAGTATTTCTTTGTTTGAGCTTCTTTTTAAATCAGAACAAGGCAAATAAGTAATAACCCCATACATTCTAGAAATCTTAGGTGCAGTAATGAAAAGTAAGAAACTGCTATATGCAAGTGCTCTGGCGTTTTTAACGCTTACTTTATGCATTTTAATCCAGCCTGTGCTCTGTCAGACAGACGGGTTTTCGTCGCGTTTGCTACAGGCAGATGCCTCGGTAGGTCACGCTTTCACTGCCGTCTTAGATGCGGAGAAAGCTGGCGCTAATGTAACGGGTTTGCTTAATCAACTAAACGTTGCTGCTGATCTTTTGGCTCAAGCAGATAACTTGTATCGAAGTGGCGATGTAGCGGGGGCAACAAATGCGTTAAATCAAGTTTTGCCAATTACCCAGCAGGTTGCAGTGCAAACCGCAACTGCTGAGAGCAATGCTAAGACCGCAAGCCAGAACGCCCTGGTATTAACTGTCGTGTTTAGCGTGGTCGGATCTATTTTGTTTGTTTTGGTCCTATTTTGGGTCTGGCGCGCCTTCAAGAAACGTTACATCAGCAGAATGCTCGCGTCAAAGCCAGAAGTAGTCGACAATTAGACAACTTAGCTTAAACTTTTCATTTGAATTAAGGGCTTGTTTTGATAATTCATTTCGCTTTCGAAGCATAGAAAACTTTAGTCAAAAAACCATAATTTCTTCTTAACTTTTCTAGAAATATTACGAGTTCGAAATATTACTTATATGCATTTTTCGCTTGCTCTGTTAGCAATCATTGGGTGGGCAGATGTTTTTACCGAGAAGTTCCATTCAGGAGAAAGGAGAAGGTTCTTTTCAGCCACCACTATTCTTGTTTTTTAAATCGATTTTGTTAACATCTAAAAATGGCTACTGGACATTGGCGACAGCAGCTTTTAGGATTACAACAATTTTCAGTCTCTTTAATCATTGTAAAGAGTTTTATGCAAAATGCTTAAGGCTTGATCCATCAATAGGATGCGCTATATCGGGGAGGCGAAGCAGAGGAGTTGGGCTCTAGTTAGAGAACACCTTTTTTCTTATCCACTTCTGTTAAGAGGGGATTTGGTACTGGTGTCTCTGATTTAGCTCGGTGAAACTTGGTTCAAAATAATGATTTTAATAGGTGTTTTAATTGGGCAAGAATCGTAATCGACTAAGCATAATTGCAGCCATACTGGACGCCGCATCAGCTGGTTCCAGCAAGACGCACATTATGTACCAAGCAAACCTAAGTTTTAGTCTCCTAGAAAAATACTTAGGTCTTGCACTTAATTCTGAGTTAGTTGAACTAAAAGGCTACAAATATCACTTAACTCAACGCGGTAAAGACTTTCTTATAAGCTATCGAAACTATGAAAATCGGAATGATAATGTTCAGAAATTATTAGAATCACTAGGTTCTGAACGTGAACAGTTGAATAAGTCCTTTAGGCGCTCGAAGAATTCGATTGAATCTTCCGATGCAATTTTGGAGTCTGAATAGCATGAACCTGAATCTTATCATAGATATGTTACTGATTTTTTCCATACCTTCTTAAATAAATCTGCAACCTTAAAGTGTAACCGCTCAGAGGAGAAGAGGTTGCCCGTGCAGAAAGGAGAAGCGCAGTATACACCCTCAAGACAAGTTCTTGCTGCATTAAATATTTTGAAAGTTAAATTGGAGAAGGCAAATTAAAGATGGCTACAACTCGGGCAATGAATTCCGTTTCATTTTCTTCGGGCTTTCCAGCTGGCCATCTAAAACCTGTTCAACCTTTTAAAATGAATGTTGGAATTGCCATTCCCGCTTTTAACGAGGAAGAAAATATTGGTCATGTTCTCAAGCGTCTAAACAACTTAGGCTACCAAAATATTCTAGTCGTTGATGGGTTGTCAAATGATGGGACCCTAAAGGTTGCTTCTGAAAATGGAGCAAAAATTGTTTTGCAAGATGGACATGGAAAAGGTCAGGCAGTTCGGCAAGTTTTAAGTCACCGTTACTTGGAATCTGATGCGTTGGTTTTAATGGATGCTGATGGTTCTATGTCGCCAGAAGAAGTGCCAAGGTATGTAGAGGCTTTACATAACGGTGCGGATGTCGTAAAGGGCTCTCGTTTCATGGAAGGTGGTGGAACAGATGACATAACCTTTATGCGAAGACTTGGCAACTCGATGATGACTTCGGCTGTTAATCTGTTCTGTTCTACTAACTACACTGACTTGTGTTATGGGTTTGTCGCATTCAACAACAGAGCAATTCGAATGTTAGCTCCTGAGCTTGAATCCAACAACTTTGAGATAGAGACAGAAATGTTCATCAAAGCAAAAAAATTAGGATTAAACGTTGTTGAGGTCCCAAGTTGGGAATATAAACGCGAAAGCGGAAAGTCGAATTTGAATACTTTCAGAGATGGCTTTAAAATCTGCAAAACTGTTTTCACTTCAATCAAATAGATCGGATTTCTTGTTTTCTCTTGCGCACTATTAAATATAGCTAAATTGATAAAAATTAGCGAAATGAAGTGAGAGGTAGTAAGCTATGAAACTCAATGATTTAAAACTCATCCTAATTGCCACTGGCATAATCGGAATTTTGCTAATCGCCTCGCCAACCATAGCAGGCCTAATTTCTCTGCCACAAGGGGAGCAGTTCTCGGAGTTGTACCTTCTTGGTCCCCAACATATGGCAGAAGGCTACCCCTACAACATAGTGCCCAACCAAAACTACTCGATATATGTCGATGTAGGAAACCACATGGGTACTTTAGCATACTATGTCATCTATGTCAAATTCCAAAACGCCTCAGACATCCTCCCAGACGCAACTCAAGGAAAAACCAGCTCCACACAACCCCTCTACGAATACCGCTTCGCAGTTCAAAATGGACAAACTGTCGAGAACCTACTTACCTTCTCAATCACCGACACCTACACCTCAAACAACCAAACAACCATCGGCAACATCCATCTAAACAATCAAGACATTAACATAAACAAACCTTCCACTTGGAACTCAACAACCACAACCTGCCAATACAACCTACTCCTTGAACTCTGGATCTACAACGGCCAATCCGGCAACATAGAATTCAATAACCGATACGTCAATTTACAACTAAACTGCACAACCATGGCTTGAAAGAAAACCTTCAAATTGAATAACTTTGATTCGTAAGAATCGAGACTTTAAATAATGATGGACATATTTTGGCGTTCTCTATATCATCTTTAATAATGTGAACTATGTAATTTTGTATTTGATAAACATCGAGTTGTTGGTATGGAGAAGGGAGAAAAGCAGTGTACCTTATCAATGCAAGTTAAGAACTGTGCGTTGAACAAGAGAAAAGGAATCGGACTAACCAAATTAAAGGGTACCTTACGTTCTGAAGATTTGTTAGATGCCGGAAAAAACAATTCTACTAATCTTATTGGGCTTGATTTCGAATGGTAGCTGAGTGTACCACATCTTCACCAATTTTAGCTCTAGAAGAAATTGGCGGAATCCTAGAATTTACGTGTCTCAATGTCGGAATAGTGATACCTACCCTTAACGAGGGGAAAAACATTCATGAAGTTCTCTGCAAATCAAATGAAGTCGGCTACAATAAGATCTTAGTTATCGATGGGAATTCAATAGACAAAACTATCCATGTAGCCGCCAAAGGCGGCGCAAAAGTTGTCCTACAGATAGGTCTAGGAAAAGGCGACGCTATCCGTCAAGTTCTCAACAACCGATACATCGACGTCGACGCCATTGTCATGATGGATGCAGATGGTTCAATGAATCCTGGGGAGATACCTTTGTTCATTGAAGCTTTGAATTCTGGCGCCGATATAGTAAAGGGTTCGCGCTTCTTAAAAGGTGGTCGCACCTATGATATGGATGGATTTAGACGCTGCGGCAATTCAATGATGATGTTCGCAATAAACTTGCTATGGTCAGCCAAGTACACTGACCTATGCTACGGATATGCAGCTTTTAGTAAACGTGCAATTGAAAAGCTGGCTCCGGTTTTGGAGTCTGATGGCTTTGAGATTGAAACTGAGATTTTCATAAAAGCCTTAGATTTAGGGTTAGTAGTTAAAGAAGTTCCAAGCATAGAATATGCAAGAAAGAACGGAAACTCTAACCTCCACGCATTTAGAGACGGCCTAAAAATATTTAGAACAATTTTGCAAGAGTTTTTCCGTTCTTAATCAAAATAGTCGTGAATTCAATGGATTTATTTTTTTGGATTGCCGCCTTTCTCTGGGTCGCACTTGCTTTTCCGCCTATAATATATTATCTTTGGATGGCGAAAAGAAAAGGCGATTACGGACTTAGGGTAGATTTCAATTATCAGCCTAAAGTGACATTAATTGTTGCTACTTACAACGAGGCTTCAGTGATAGTCAATAAACTTAAGAATATTCAAGAATTGGATTATCCTGATAACAAGCTCCAAGTTATTGTAGTCGACAGTGCATCTTCTGATAACACCATTAATTTATGTACAGAGTTTATTGCAAATAATATTCTACGTTTTCCAATTGAGCTTATTTCCGAAAAGGAACGTTTGGGTAAATCGCATGCACTTAACGTAGCACTAAAAAATGCTAGTGGAGAGATTATTGCTACGTCTGATGCTGACTCATTCTGGGATAAAGACGCTTTACGTAGAAGCGTTTCGTATTTTGCAGATCAATCAGTTGGCGCTACTTCGGGAAAAGAGAGCCTAAGCAACGTTGCGAAAAATATCTGCACACAGTCAGAAGGAATTTATAAAGTCTTTTTTAATACTTTAAGACTTGGTGAGAGTAGAATCCATTCAACTTGGATGATCCAAGGTGAGCTAGCACTCTACAGAAGAAGAGCATTCAAGGAGTTTGAAGATATACCCGGGCACTCAGATGACCATGGTACTGCCCTCGACATTATATCTAAGGGATATCGTTGCGTTTTCGTTCCTGACGCGGTTTTCTGCGATACTGCTGCGCCTTCACTTAAGGGGCGGCTTATCTGGAAATCGAGAAGAGCGGAGCATTTGATAACTGGCGTTCTTAAATCTCTTGACCTAAAAACTAAGAACAAGCTTCCAATTCCCTGGCGCGTCCTTTTATTCAATTTTTATTTTTATGTTTTGTCTCCAATGATTTTATTTGTGACATTGTTTGCAACGGCACTTACTTACGCAATCAATTTCAAGTCACTCTGGTTTTTAGCCATATTCTTGACGCTGCTTGTAGTCAAGAAACCAAGAGTCTTTGTTGTTTCATACCTTACAAGTAACTTTGCTCTAATCATAGGTTTGTTGCCGCTTTTCACAAAAAAGCGAAGTGCAACTTGGCGCAAAGTCGATGAGATGCGATGACAATCCTTCTTTCATTTAAATCTAAAAATATTCACTGTTGATCCCAAAGCTGACAATATATGAAGTAAAGTACAAGGGTACTGCCGTTTGCATTAATGCACTTGATATCTTAACCTATTGAAGCAGGATAATGATAATGTTTTTTGAGATATTCTACTCGTTGAGTGCTTGGGAGCAAGAAAGTGATAATGAAACATGGAGTCCCAAGACTAAATGTTATTTTAGCAAAAATAGGGTATAGAATACGTTCGCACTAACAAATAGTAAATCATTTATACATTCCTTAATTGCTATGCATGGAAACGACTATGGGGGAATCAATTTTAATTAATCGTTTAATGGTCTCAGTAATTATTCCAAATTGGAACGGTAAAAATGTAATAAGAGACTGCTTGAACTCCCTGCAGAGTTTGATATATCCCAATTATGAGTTAATCGTCGTTGATAATGGATCAACAGACGGGTCAGTGAAAATGATTAGCGAGGAATTTCCGACCGTTAGACTGATTATTAGTCCGTTAAACTTGGGATTTGCAGGTGCGTGCAACCTCGGCATCAAAGCCTCGAAAGGCCAGTTAATTGCTCTCTTTAATAGTGACGCAATTGCTGACCCTTATTGGTTATCTGAGCTAGTGGATTGTATTAGCAAGGAGGATGATGTTGCAATGGCAAGTGGGCTAATTTTCTATGAGACCCCTTCTGATGTGTTGTGGTCAGCTGGGGCTAGGATCGATGGCATAACTGGGATGCCCTACCATATAGGCAGAGGCGAACGCCTGCATTCACGTGTCAACATCGAAGATGCAGATTATCTGCCTGGTTGTGCAATTATTTTTTCAAGAACAATGATAAAAAAAATTGGGTTTCTTGATGAGGGTTACTTCCTCTATGGGGATGAAGTAGACTGGACTTTTCGTGCCAAAAGACTGGGTTACAAAATCAAGCTTAACCCTAATGCACTCGTTTGGCACAAGGCTTCCACAACACGTCGGAGGAACCCGTCAAAAGGCTACTATCACCTAGTTAGGGGTTACTTTCGGATTTACTTAAAGCAATTCCCATTAAAATATTTAGTTACAAGTTTTTTCTTTCAATTGGTCATGTTTCCGATTTTTGAAGCGTTACTATTTAGAACTTCACCATTATATTTCGTACAAAGAGCGAAAGCTTTTGTCTGGAATATGAAAAACCTCAAAGAAATCATAATTGAACGAAATATTATGAGTTCAATGGGTAAAATAGACTTGAAAAACAGATTTAAGGAGCTTCTGGTAGTAACGAGAAGACATGCTGTTTCTAACTCCTATGATTTCTAAGATGCAACTAATTATGAATTTAGAAAGTAAGCAAGTTTGTTTTTTTACATTCCGGAAACTAACGTTTTTCTTTTTTTATGCAATTTTAGTTAATAAATTGAAGGTAGTTAATATGAAAAAACTGAAAAATAAGCGGTCGTCTTTGACGATCCTTCCTGAAGATTCCTGTAATCAAGATAGTCTTTCGAGAAACCTTCTTTCCTTTTACGGTTCTCAATTCTTAGAGATCATATACTCAAAAATCTTTACACAATATATTGATTATCTAGAAAATGAATTGACTAACTGTAAATCCGTATTGGATATCGGATGTTCAGCTTATTCGCCCATAAGATTTCTTACGCTTTCATTCTCATATTCAGTGGGCGTAGATCTTTGTAAAACTTACATAAAGGAAAGCAAACAATTGAACATTCATGATGATTATGTTTACTCTGATATTCGACACATGAATTTCAAAGAAAATTCTTTTGACGTGGTCTTAGCTTTGGATGTACTTGAGCATTTAAGAAAAGAGGAAGGTTCAGAATTGATAGAGAATATGGAAAAATGGGCAAAAAGAAAAATCATTGTATTTACCACAAACGGTTTTGTTGAACAAGATGAATATGATGAGAATCCATTTCAGCACCATAAATCAGGATGGGACGTATATGAACTGAAGGCTAAGGGGTTCAAAGTACATGGCATGAATGGGTGGTACGCATTGATGGGCGGTTATCGAGGCGGTCCCCGCTTCAGACCCAAGTCTCTCTGGAAAGTAGTCTCTGATTTTTCTCAAAAATTCGTTTATAATTGCCCAAACCGAGCTTTTCAATTGCTATGCGTTAAAGAAAAGATATTAGATCAAAAATAAATCATTTCACTCCATGCGGCAAAATTATTAAATTGATAAATAAAATTGATATCTACTAAAGAGGGATATGTTGAGACATTTCGGAAAAATCCCTGCGCGCCTTAAAAGTTTAATTGTATTAATTATCATACAACTAGTTTTTATTCTATCGATAGCTTTGGACATTCCTATAGCTACTCAAATCTTCAGTTTTATATTTCTCGTATTCTTTCCTGGATATATTGTTCTGACAATTCTCAGGATACGCGAATTACAGTTAATAGATATTATTCTCTACTCAGTTGGCCTCAGCATTGCTTTTGTGATGCTTTTAGGTTGCTTAATCAACTTTTTGTATCCTCTTATTGGCATCTCAGAACCTCTATCTACTCTGTCGATTGTTGGAACTATAACAATTATCACAATTATCCTTAGTATTTTTGCATATTTGAGAAAAAAAGAAAACCTATTTTCAAATTCTCTTTCTTGGTCCATAAATTTTTCTGAAATGACCCTGGCTCCAACACTTTTTTTACTTGCGTTGCCAATTCTCAGTATTTTAGGTGCATACAGTGTTACATTTTATGGAAACAATATTCTTCTGTTATTTCTCTTAGCCATCTTGCCAATAGTCCCCATCTTAGTGGCATTTGGTCGGATTCCTAAGAATTTGTTTTTATTGGCTCTTTTTTCTGTTGCCATTTCTCTTTTATTTTCCAACTCTTTGATTTCAAAATATTTAGTCGAGTGGGGCGACTCTTCATGGGAATATTACTTTGCGAATGATGCGTTAAAGAATTCTTTATGGAATTTCACACTTCATAGTAATTATAATGCGGATCTTAGCACAAATATTCTAGCGCCTGTGCTTTCAAAAGTCTGCAATATTGACCTGATGTGGGTTTTTAAGATTCTATACCCACTTATTTTTGCTTTTTCACCCCTTGCGATCTATCGTGTTACTCAGAAACAAACTAGCGAAAAGATTGCGTTTTTTTCGAGTTTTCTATTTATGGCAACTTTCACTTTCTTTACCTCATCCCTTGGTACAGCTCGGTTTGAAGTGGCTGCCCTCTTTCTCTTGTTATTGTTACTCGCGATGGTTGGAATGGAGTCATCCAAATCGAGAACTCTATTAATTGCTGTATTTTCTTTCTCGTTAATTGTATCTCATTATGCTCTTGCGACAATGTTCCTTGTGATTATATTTATTGCGTTAGTTCTCCTTCTCATTAGTCGCAGAAAAAGCACTATTCTCAACATTGGGTTCGTTTTGTTTTACGCTACTATGGCTATGGCATGGTTCAGTTTTGTTTCTAGCCAATCAGTCCTTCAATCGCTTGGCAATATTAGCTCATTTGTTGGTGGCGATATTCTAACACGTTTCTTAAATCCTTTACAATCGAATTCATTAAACATCTTTATCGGCGCAAATAACGTGCCGCTTCTTCAATTAACAGCTATTGCTTATCTCATTGCGGGGTTTTTTATATCATTTGCTGTAATTTCTGCTCTTGTGCAACGGAGGAACAGGATTTTCAAAAGGGAATATTTCCTTCTCTCGATTGCGAGCTTTGCACTCCTTGTGGTTGGACTTTTGTTTCCTCACCTTGCTTTATCTCTTGGAATAGAACGGCTCTATCATTATAGTCTATTATTCTTAGCGCCGTTCTGCATAATTGGTGGGATTGCATTTTTTGATCTAATAATCAATTTGATCAAACATCAAAAAAAGATCAGCAATCGAGGAAGTTCAAAAAAGATGGTTTCCTTATTTATTGCAGTATATCTGTTGGCCAGCACGGGACTCATATTTAATATTGCAGGGCAACCTGTTACTTTTTCTATGTTGTCTCTAAATAGTACAAGCGCGTGGCATGCTCATTTCAATGACGCTGAGATGACAGGTGCAAAATGGGTCGATAAAAACACAAACACTAACGCCAATATTCTCATAGATTATAATGGTGCTTTTTTGTTGCAGATGTTACGCGGCATTTTTTCTCCGTTATATGGAGATGGTGAAGTTAAAACCCCCATAGTCAATGGAGATTACGTCTTTCTTGATCACGAAAACATAGTGGACGGAATTGCTAGATTGGGTAATCAAGGAGGCAGAGGATTTGGCAATTCCACAATGGTACCTCTTCTTCAGAACTCAACTTTTTGGAATGATGTACATAGATGCGATAAGATATATGATGCGGGTGATGTGCAAGTCTTTTACTGCAGCACCAATAAATCACCATAACTTGGGAGGCTGCTTGTTACTTCATCTGATGCTGATGGGAGAATGCAAAGATGACCAAAACACAATACCTCAATCCAACTTACCTGAGCAAATCAACTAGAAAATGTAAAAAACAAGGAGATACTTGCAAATTAAGAACGAGCATTTAACCCGTTTTAAGTTAGCCTGGAAAAGGTCAATAAAAAAGAATTTGGAAGTATCTTTTGGACGATAATTGAAATTTTGTTTCCAGAATACACCAAGCACCCAAAACTCGATTTAATATCAAGTTGACTTGGTGCTTTTATTCACAAACTCCTCAAATCTCTCGGAAAGCAATAATGGCATGTTTTCCATAATTTTCTCAAAACTCCAATTCCACCATTTTATTCTTAATAACTTATCTATTTTTTCCTGAGAGAATCTCATTTTAATTACCCTCGCAGGATTTCCAGCGACTACGGCATAAGGTGGCACATCCCTTGTGACAACGCTAGAAGCTCCAATAACTGCACCATCTCCAATTTGAACGCCAGAAAGTATCAGTGCATTTAATCCTATCCAAACGTCATTCCCTATTACGACATGGCCTTTTGTTGCCGGATGACCAACTAAATGCCGAAACTCTTTGAATAAATCGCTAAAAGGATAAGTAGTAATCCAGTCTATTCGATGTTCGCCACCAAGTAAAATAATCACACCTTTAGATATTGAGCAAAAGTTGCCAATTCTAAGTGTTGTTTGTTTTTCCCAGCCTATTATTGTTGGTGCGCCATAGGAAAAATTTCCAATAGAAAACCCGGCATACCCCGGATTTTCATTCATGAAACCGTATTTTGGATAAAGTTCCTTGCCGAATTTTTGAAAAAGTAGCCTACCGACATAAGAAAAACGTTTGAGGATAGATTCTAAGTAATTCCACATGACTATTCCTTTTAATTAAGAGATATATCAATTTATCCAGATTCTTAAATTCCAGAAATTCATGCTGAAATAATCATGAATGAAACAATTGATTTCAAAATATCAGTACTTATCAAGCAAATCAAATGAACGTAGTTTTCCTAACTTAAATCACTATTTACAATTAGATACAAATGGAGCAAATCGCTATTTGCCGATTGGAGTCATTTTTTACAACTCCATTTCTTTTGTGGGTTTTCAAGACTTTTCTTGAGCAGATTTTTGCTTTCTTCCAGACTGCTTCATAGCCAATATCTGGATTAGTGAAAATCTAGATGAATATTAATAATATCTAAGAATAAATAATAACTTATGGATTTGCTATTTTCTGTTGGAAGATTTGACCTGCTTGGTTTGGCGCATAGTTTGGTTGTTCACTTATTAGGCTATATTCTGTTGTTGACCCCGCAGTTCCCCACCAAACCCAACCGCAATAGCCGATTCCGTATTGATTGAGAATTGAGAGCGTGTTATCATAC
This sequence comes from Candidatus Bathyarchaeota archaeon, assembly GCA_963741005.1. Classification (GTDB taxonomy): domain Archaea; phylum Thermoproteota; class Bathyarchaeia; order Bathyarchaeales; family Bathycorpusculaceae; genus Bathycorpusculum. The sequence goes on along the minus strand of CAVUGQ010000017.1, from coordinate 4,623 downwards.
CAAGTGTATTCGTTTGTAATGTTTGAAGCAAATAAACTCGCGCCAATTTCACCTATCCATAATGCCTTATCCATATTAAAAAAACCGTCAGCTGTAAGCGCCTCTGTCATATCCTCAGCAGTATAGGCTAAGTTTTGCTGGTCCCCATTGAAATCATTGTAGAAGCTTTGTCGGTAGATGTGCATACTGTAAAGAAGATTGGTGTGAGAATCGTTTAACGGATAATCCTTAACCCAGTTCAAATTGTAAGTTACATTATAAGTGAAGTCATACCCAAAACCAAACCCCCATTGAACTACAATCAGATTTGTTGCTCCCGTTCCGCGAATAGCAGTAATGCATTGCTGAGTAACTTCGAACCAACTTGCTTCTGCCAGTGGGTCGCTGTCCGGTTGAGCTGTTGCTCCATGCGGTTCATTCCATAATTCAAAAAAGATATTCGGGTAATTTTTCAGCGAGTTTGCAATGTTTGTCCACAAGTTGACAAAATCAGTTGTGCTGTTTATCACGTTATTTCCAGCATCATACGGTGGATAAGGAATGCCTGTCTGTATCCCGGTCTCATTATTTCGCCAAAAAGTAAGATCAACATATATTCCCCGTTCACCCGCCATTGAAATGAAAGTTTCAATTTTACTTCTGAAGTTGTCGGTATCACTAGTCCACCACTGAGTGGTTGCAAGAATACGGATGCAGTTTCCCCCCCAAGCCTTTATCGCGTCAAGATTATTTGCGACGGCATTCTGGTCCCATGTATTCCATTCTGCTTGACCGTTGGGAAGAATCCAACTTCCAGAAGGGTTAGTAACAAAGTAGGGGTAGTTAACACCATGCAAAACTATTGGAACATTGTTTCCATCAAGAATACTGTTTCCTTCTATGTGCAATGGCGGTATAGTGCTAATCGTAGCGGCAATCGTTCCAGATATACTAACTGTTTTGTTAACTGCAAAGGCGGAATCAGCAGGAAATATAGTAATTGTAGAAAAAAGCATTACTGTAAGCAAGATGACGGCGATTATTTTTTGCATGATTGTTGCCCTTTTTTGGATAGTTTTTAGGCAAATAACATAGGTTATGTTGTTTATTACGATTTAATATAGTTTATGGATGAGCGCTACAGAATAATGGGTAAATTAAAGAAGGTATTCCTGTTCACAAAAGAGTTGGGTATATCATAAAGACTCCAAATTTTGAGGAAAGAAATAGCAAATATTATAAAACCATTTGTAACGAGAAGTATTATTGTGTTTATTGGCAATTGGGAGGATCCGAATGAAGGTAAATAGGTTTGTACTCTGGCTTTATTGGCTTTCTATATTTGCAGTGAACCTTAATGGTAGAATAAGTATTCACTCAATTCGCCATCCTCTTTATAGACACCTATATCGTATACATCTTCCAAAAAACTCGATAATATATTGCGGATGTAGATTTTTCTATCCGATGGGTGTGAAATTAGGAAATAATTCTATTATCGGGGACCACGCTTTTTTGGACGGTCGAAGGGGTCTAACAATAGGAAATAACGTTAACATATCGTCGGAAGTGAGAATTTACACACTTGAACACGACCCAGAAAGCCCCACTTTTGCACCCAAAGGTGGATCAGTCGTCATCGAAGACTGGGCCTACATTGGAAGTAGAGTAACGATTTTACCCAAAGTTGTTATTGGTGAAGGTGCAGTTGTCGCTTCTGGCGCAGTTGTGACGAAAAATGTTGATCCTTGGACAATGGTTGGTGGGGTTCCTGCAAAATTCATAAAGAACAGACAACGAGTGAAATATACATTAGACACTAAAAACAAAGCTTTATTTCAATAACAATTCTTGCCTGATGAAATCGCGCGGCTTGCAACCGCCCGCATAAATTATAAAGCAAGAAATCACAGTAAAAATCGTGGGGAAAAATATGCCTATGGGCTTAAAAAAGCTTATCTTTAAGAGCTAAAGTTAACTCAATTCTGAACGCTGGTGTAATACAATGCGCGGTACTCATATCAACATACTTATTCAACTAATTAAGTACGCTATGTTGATCATTGGTGTTGTACTAATAATTCTATCTGCGTTTTTTGTGTCATCTTTTTTGGCCATACTCGGTGTAACTATGGTTTTCTGGGGAGCAATCCTCTTCTATATTACGCCATCCAAACAAGTACCCTTGACTCTGCTCAATGCCTCAACTCCGTGGAACGCAAGTAACATCGAAAGAATACTATCAGAACTAAATTTGGCCGAAAAGGGCTTATATCTGCCTCCGAAGAACCTACAGAATGTTGAGTCAAGCCTGGTTTTAGTCCGTAAAGCGTCAAAGACTGCCTTACTAAAACTCGAAGAAATAACCGAAAAGCTGATTTACAATCGTAATGAAGGAGTATTCTTGACCCCGCCTGGTATGGCATTATCACAACTATTCGAAAAAGAACTCGGTGTTTCTTTCGCAAAAACCGATCTTGCCTACTTTCAGAGGGTATTTCCAAAACTATTAATGGAAGACTTGGAGATAGCCAAAAAAGCAGAAATGCAAATTCAAAACAACCGAATAAAAATCGAAATCATAGACAGCATTCTCAACGAAATATGTCTGGAAACAAGAAAGAATCCAAGAGTACATGAGCAAGTTGGTTGCCTTTTAACAAGCGCTATCGCGTGTGCATTGGCTAAAGTAACTGGAGAAGTCATAATAATCGAAAAAGAAACGCATAGCCCCGACGAGAAAACTACTGTAATTGAATATTCTACAAGAGGAGAATAAACGATCATGGTGATACCACCATTAAACATCTCAGATATAATTCTCCTGTTAGTGATAGGTTCCCTTACGCTCTTAATCACAGTACAACTTATCTCTCCTCACTCAGGACAGACGAACTTAACAATAAACAAGAAAAAAATTAAAAATGCGGCATATTCTGTTGGAATTCTATCCTTAATAGCGTTCGCAACTAGAATAATAATTACCGGTTCCTAAAATAATTTGCGACGAAGAGATTGCTATGTTCACTTACACTCAAAACTGCTTATCTCAAATAGCTGCATTATAGATAATTGTTGGTCCGTTCGTGCTATAGTTTCGCCTTAATTAACGGCCTGTTGCCTGCAAAAGATCCATAAAATCCTCGAAAAACATGGACACAATAGAACGCATAGCACTGAGCTTTGGAATGAGCTTAGCTCTTGTACCTATAGTAGGCTTAATCCTAAACTATACTCCATGGGGCATACGGTTAACACCTATAACCCTTAGTTTACTCGCATTAACCATTGTTTTTGCAACAGCCGCCGTCCTACGCGAATATCAAGCAAAAGCGCAAGCAGCCAAAATCACGACTACTTCTTAAACTAAGGCTATCGCAACAACAGGTATAGTATTTTTTTGTACAACGCAAATTTATGTTAGCGGAGCTTAGGTTTTTTTGGCAGCTAGAATTTTCTGTGGATTCTGTGGTGTTTGGGGTGGGTGTTAGTTGTGTTTGTGTATTTTGGTCTGGTTTGTCATATAGGTTCTTTAGCCGTAATACTTTGAAGCTTTTTTCTTTATGGTCAAAACAATGCTTGAAATGTTTAATCTAATATCATGGAGAAAAGTAACTGTGAGTTGTCTGTTCCACAAATTTAGAAGTCACTCATAACCCTTATGTATTACATTGTATTCTGATCCTTCGTGATGATTAATGTCTAAACAAAGTAACGTAGTTACTCTACGTCTCTCGAAACGTGCACTTCAAAGACTTGAAGCTATACGAACCATTGAGAAAACTGACCGTTCAACATTATTTAAGGAATTCATCGAAGATGGGTTGCGCAAAAAAACAGTAAAACTCTACAGTGCAGGCAAATTAAGCGCTGGACGTTCAGCAGAAATCTTGGATATTTCGCTACGGGAATTTCTTGAACTGCTTGAGCAAGAATGCGTCTCGGTTAGCTGGGATTCTTCAAACGTTAGGGAGTACATGAAGACAAAATACGGAGAATAACCTTTTGCGAACCGTGGTTTCTGATGCAGGACCGCTAATACATCTTGCCCAAATAGGTCAACTTCAACTTTTAAAGAACCTATTTAAACGCATAACTATAACCGCCAAAGTTAAGAATGAAACAGTTGATGAAGGAATTAATCATGGCTTTGTTGACGCCCAGATTATCGGCAAAGCTATTCAAGATGGCTGGATAAATATTGAATATGTTTGTGAGCATCCATCTGGATCCATAGAGCGGTTAGTGACAGGTGAAAATATTTCTCACGCAGATGCAGAAACTCTACTGTTGGCTAAAAACAAAAATGCAGAACTACTAGTTGACAACAAAATTGTTGCAGATCTCGCAAAAATGTATGGACTCAGAGTTTGGAACATCTGGACAATTTTGCTGGAAAGTCTCGGTGAAGGCTTCATTGAGATGCAAGATATTAACAAGGCAATAGACGGACTGGGCCAGAAACGGCATAAACTAAGTGAAAAACAAGCAGAAGGAAATACTAAAAGCAGCAAACACAACAGTAACACGCAAGAAGAAAACTAACTAATTAGCATCGACTGTCTAAACAACTGTATCAAGCTATCCCTTGACACCAAACAACTTTAGATTTTTTGGCAATTAACCTTAAAATTAGGCTTTCCA
>CAVUGQ010000016.1:0-15876 GCA_963741005.1 Candidatus Bathyarchaeota archaeon | reverse complement strand
GCTCCTGACCATGCGGCAATATCGGCCTTGCAGGGAAGACAATTACAATTATACCTTATTTGGTGGGTAAATGGGCACGGATGGTATGACCAACCAACTCTGCCCTCATCATTTACCGAAGTTTATCATAGTGGAGATATTGCCATTTACACTTACAATATGAGTCAGCAATAAATTTGATATCTGATTAGAAATTATGTCCATTATACTTTTTGAAGAAAGTTTGAATTTCCATTGATTCTTCAAAAATCTCTGCTTGATTAACTGATAAATTTCGAGTAAGGTTGCATCTAAATGTTAATCTGGTCCCCGAGCTCTCGAAGATGTTCTTGATTTAATATGCGCAATTTATAAATACTTACAAATCGGATTTTACTAAAAACATCCCGACAAAACAGGAAATTAACAATGCTTAAGGCTACCCTTAATTGCAAGTGTTCCTCCTTCCTCAATAAAAAACAACTATTGAATCTGAAGAAAAAAGCCGTGCGTTCAGGAGCATGGTTCAAAGCACTACAAAGAATCGACAGAGTACTCTTTGATTTAACGATAAAACTCGTAGTAAACATTCGAAGTTCCAAATTAGCAAAAAGTATGCTTATGCTTGCAGGCAAGTTGGAGAATTCTATGAAAGGTAGCTTTTCAATACGTTTGAAAAAAATCGGTTTGACCATTGCCCAAAAAATAAGTTCAATCGCTCAAAGACTAGGGAATACTTCAGCAGTTACTTGGGCAGTTGATGCTTCGTTTATTTCTTTCGTAGGCACAATGGAAATAAATAATACTAAAGTGTTCAAACGATAGAGGCTTTTAATAATTTCCTGCGATTAAATGTGATAGGTTTATGGCAACTGTTAAATCTCAAGCTTTACATTTGTAACTACTGGAAAAAACAGTGTATTCATCATGAATATCTGTAGTAACAAAATTATTTGCAAAGCGAAAAGTTATGTTGTTGAGAATTGGGGCTCCCCATTTATAATTGTATTTATGCTCCTTTTGATTGGTGCTGCATTTTCATTAACAGCGGGGTTATCTTATTTTGCTGACTCTATCGCTATCTATGCCTTTTATGCTTTGGTCGTTGGGGTCATTTTGCAGCTTGTTTGCTTTATTAAGTATGGAAAAGAATCTGACATAGCGGGGGCGGTTTAATGATTCAAGAAGTAGAATTATCCTTCGTTGTTCCAGCATACAACGAGGAGGAATTTATTGAAGAGACACTTGGATCGATTGACGCTATTGTTATGGATAAGAATTTGACCTATGAAATCTTGGTAGTTAATGATGGTAGTGCAGATAAGACTTTAGCGAAAGCGAAGAAATATGCCGGGAAAAATGGTCATGTTAGAGTAGTTAGTTATAGTAAAAACGTAGGAAAAGGATATGCTGTTAAGACTGGGTTCATGAAAGCTGCTGGGAGTGTTGTTATTTTTGCAGATGGCGATATGGAAATCGATTTGAGAACAATTTCAAAATACCTTGAAGCACTTAAACACGGGGATATTGTTATAGCTTCTAAAAGACATAGCAACTCACACGTAGAAGTACCATTTTCTAGAAAAATTTTAAGTGAGACTTTCAATGGCTTAGTTCGCCTTCTTACAGGAGTCCCCCTAAAAGATACCCAGTCTGGGCTTAAAGCAATGAAAAAGAGTGCGTTCATCAACATTTTTCCCAGATTAGCCGTGAAACGTTATGCTTTCGACGTTGAGTTGTTAGCCGTAGCCAATCTTTATGGTTTAAAGGTTGTAGAAATGCCTGTAAATATCAAATTAGACGCCAAATTCAAGCCCAAAGAGATGTGGCGCATGTTCGTAGATTTACTTGGAATAGCCTACAGACTACGGATTATCCACTGGTATAAACAGCCACTTGCAGAAAAAAATGGTTTTCAAAACATGGTTTCATTCATTCTTCGGGAAAACTAAATGAAAAATCTCAAAATATTGTGGTTGAATTGGCGTTGCTGGATAAATCCAGCCATGGGTGGTGCAGAAGTTTTTACCCGAGAGGTCGCCAGTCGATGGGTGAGATATGGACATGATGTTACATTGTTTACTTCGGAGTTCACCGGTTGTAAAAAAGAAGAAATGTCTGAAGGTGTCAAAATTGTTCGTTTGGGCGGCCGTTTTTCAGTCTATGGAAAGGCTAGAAGCTTTTACGAAAAAGAGAATAAAGTAAACGGTTTTGACGTTGTTGTTGATGAAATCAATACTCGACCTTTTTTTGCACCCAATTTTGTGCAGAAAAAAACAAAAGTCATTGCTTTGATACATCAGTTGGCCAGAGAATACTGGTTTTACGAGGCGCCTTTTCCGTTTAGTTACTTGGGCTACTATTATCTCGAAAATAGGTGGTTACGGCAATATGTAAAAGTGCCAACTGCTACAGTCTCTGAGAGTACGCAATTCGATTTAACTGCATTGGGTTTCAAAGACATCTTTGTCGTTCCTGAAGGCTTGGGCTTTGCGCCATTAGAGAATACCTCAAATCAAGAATTCAAGCCTATTATTGTATTCGCCGGACGTTTGAAACGTACAAAAAGACCTGATCATGCGATCAAAGCCTTTAAAATTATAAGAGAAAAGATGCCGGAGGCCCAGTTATGGATTATAGGTACTGGCCCTCTACGGGAGGAATTAGAACGCATGGCTGGAAAAGGGGTAACTTTTTTTGGGTCCTTAGATAATCTTAATCGTAGAAATCTCATAAGAAAGAGTAGCGTCTTAATTAATCCCGGGCTTCGTGAAGGTTGGGGGTTAAACATTATTGAAGCAAATGCATTGGGGATTCCTGCAGTTGCTTATAACGTGCCTGGGTTACGTGACAGTATTAAAGATAATGAAACAGGTCTGTTAGTGAAAAAAGGCGATTTTGAAAATCTGGCTGAGACGATAATTGGTGTATTAAAAGATCAGCAGTTGTTGAAGAGATTGAGCAGCAATGCGTTGGAGTATTCTAGGGCTTTTTCCTGGGATAAAACCGCTACTGAATTTAATGACTTTATTGAAAGAAGTATTCTATCGACTTGTCCTGATAGTTAGCTTGAATACAATAAAAGATTAAGTGGTGACTTGAATATTATTACTGTTAGCCGCAATAAATCCGTTGAACGATGGAGAATAGCTTCAACGAGAAAATCAAAGTTCACCCCCGCCTTAACAATTTTCGTTGTTTTCCTGATTTCACTTGTAATTTTTTTTCCGTTAACAAAAGGATCAGTCACTTACGGGGATTTGGAGAATTACCATGATAAAGTTTCGAGCAATTATATAGAAACAGGATCAACAGAAATAGCGTCGAGCTATTATTACTCATCATACTCTACAATAATGGAGAACTCCGATTTGCTTGAATACCCCTCAGTTTACGATGGCTATTTATGGATCGTTCAATCAAACCCATGGCCTGCCGTGCTAAAGTGCAACCTTACAACGCAGGAAGTCATTGCTCAGACCACCTTACCCTATGTAACAACATTGGCAGAATACTTTCCTGCCTATGTTTATGATGGTCTTGTTTTCGTTCCTGGAGAAGATGGGCTAACGAATGTTTCTAATGGGCAAATAGTTATTATGAATGAAACTACGTTGGCTACTGTGGCGATATATACTATTGCTCCACCAATAGCAAACTACATTATTAGTGTAGTATATGACAAAGTTAGCCAAAATCTGCTTTTTGGACTAGATTCGATGGACGGGAATGTAAATATATTGGCAGTTCCGGCGTCCCTATCTACAAATACTTCAGCGTATCGCGTAATACCCGTAGCTAACATAAGTTCATCAGGCGAAAGCCAAATAGTGACTTTCAACGATACAGTATACGTTTTATCAACTTATCCTTGCGGAGGCGCCAACGGAACAATCCATACAAGACTTTATGAAAGCAAAAACCTTCAAGATTGGACACAAGTTTTCGAAGAAACTGGCACAAACATAGGTCCTGACGCATATTTTGCCCACTTGACAGCATCTTCAGATTACCTAGCTGTGGGGCTTTTGTCTGATGAAGATACAGGGGTCACAACGTACAGAATCGAGTATATGAACAGCCAAGGAGTGTGGAGAGAATATGACTCATTGATCGATGGGAATTGGGGTGAAGATCATCCTTCAGTTAACGCTTTAAGCCATGACTTGTTTCTCTGGGAACCATGTGCTAGATTTAACAGTATGCCTCATTCAATTTTTGTGTTTAATGCAACTTCAGGAGAAATGACCGATCTGTTTATACCAACCAACAGTTCAGGCTATAATGATCGATGGGTCGGCATAGACGTAGATAATAGAGCGCTCTATATAGGGGATTGTTATGCGCCTTCAGGCGGAAGCCAAATCATAAAACTCGATTGGAATCTTGAATTGTCTATGCCTAATTATTTTCCTCTGCAATATAGAATTTACGCTTCGGCAGACAAGCATTCATCCATAGCAGCTAACGGAACAGTATTTGTGAATCAAGGAGAAAGCAAATTATTTGAATATTCTTCAAGTCCAGGATATACCGTGGCTAATGTCCAAGTAAACGGCTCTTCTGTTCCGGTTACTGGAAACTACACATTTACGAACGTCAATGACAACTACGTAATTTCCGTTCAATCAGATGCTAGCCAACTGAGTTACTTCACCATTGTTGGAATGCCCTCTTCAATCACTGCCGGGTCACCTATTAACTCCACCATCGTAACAGCCTACGATTCAAGTAATAATATCATAGAGGCTTACAAAGGCACATTATACTTCGCAAGCTCTGATGCTAAGGCAGTTTTGCCATATGTATTTTCTAACCCTTACATTTTCAATGATAGCGATAACGGTCAACATGCTTTTTCCGAGCTCGTTCTTAAAACTGGAGGGTTACAACTTGTCACAGTTACTGTTGGAAATATAAGCAAAAGTCTCAATGTGATGGTGAATCCAGCTCCTTTAGACCACATAACAATTCTGCCAAACAAGGCAATAATAACTGCCGGAGATAGACTAACGTACATCTCATTGGCATGGGATGCCCACAACAATATTATAGGCGCGGTTACTGCGTCAACATATTGGGATATAAGCATTGATGCAGGCGGCTCGTGGAACTCGAACGTCTATACAAGTGAATATCCCGGTACATGGAATGTGACTGCATCAGTGTCAGGAGTTCAAGCCAACGCCTCTCTAACCATAGAAGCTGCGCCCACACCCACACCGATACCTACCAGCGGAGCTACGGACAGACCAACAACATTGCCTTCCGCTAATCACTCGTCTAGTCCATTGAATGAGGCAACAATTTATCTCTTAGTGTTAATTCTAGCCTCAGGAATAATCCTTGCGGGTACCGCAATTATAATTACCAAAAAAAAGAGCAAAAATCGCAATACTCATTACTAGGTCAAAAAGGCAAGACTTACATGAATATATCAAAGTTCACAAAGGTTTATTATGAATGTAAAATCAAAATACTCATGCTTCATAATATTAAGGAAGAATACGGATGGCTTGCCTAGAAGCTAAGGCTCCCTTAGTCTCAGTGGTCATTCCGACTCATAACAGAAAAAGCAAATTAAAAAGATTAATACAATCAATTAAAGATAATACCTTCCATAATATTGAAATAATAGTTGTTGATGACGCATCAATTGATGGCACGTTCAAGGAAATTAGCACTTTATTTCCCGACGTAACAATTTTCAGTAATAAAAAGAAACGACTTGTATCAGCATGCCGAAATATTGGAATAAAAAACTCTCACGGCGATTTTATTTTTATAATTGACGACGATAACACCATGGATAACCAATGCATAGGAAACCTTGTTCAAATGTTTCTTAAACATGCGAACGTCGGTGTTGTGGCACCGCTTATGTATTATTATAATCAACCGCAGATAATCTGGTGCGCTGGCATCAAAAGAAATCTGATAACGAGTAGGACGATAACAATCGGTAACGGTAAGCCCGATGGAAACAAATTCAGCATGGCTATTGAATCCGACGATTTTCCTAATGCTTTTATGGTTAGGAAGGAAACCGTGAAAGCCCAAGGAGTTTTGTTTGACGAGCAATACTTTCCATTCATGTATGAAGAATCCGATTTTATTGCAAGAATCAAGAAGTATGGGTGGAAGGTTATGCTCGTCCCAAAAGCCAAAATTTGGCATGACGTTCCAAATGAACTATTCTTCATGGGTCGGTACACAAATCTAAAAGCATATTATTTAGCAAGAAATAGAATAATATTCCATAAGAAATATAGCCGGAGTTATGAATTCTCGATTTTTAAAACAATTTTTCTACCTTTTTTTTCCTTAACCTATACGACCCTAATTTTGCAGCATTGGTTTTTGAAAGGTAAGTTTCTGTCGAGCATTCAAACTTCTCAATCTTACATTAAGGGTATTGTCCACGGTATAGCACTGTCGCGAGAAATAGCTAAATGAAAATCGGAATAATTAATGATCATTTCTCCAGTGGACCTGGCGGACAACACAGAATTCAAAATCTCTCAATAGGTTTGGACCGTTTAGGTCATGAAGTGACGTACATAAGTCCTCAGGGTGCATCCGACAAAATGTCTATATTATTTGTTGAGAGGGGTTCTCGGCAAATGTCGTCTAGCTCTCTTATAAAAGACTATTTTAACGATTTTTTTAAAATCTTCAGAAATCTTCAGACAATCCGCGATAATCCTGATTTTGTGATTGTTGAGCTGCCAAATACGATGTTAAAAGCAGTTAATGGACTATTCATCAATGATGCTAATGTAGCTTTTGACTTCGCAGGCTTGTGGACAAGCACTTTCGACAAAAGCAAGACTTTTCAACGATCTGGAAATGCATTTTCTTCTTTCCGTTTTTTCTCGCAACTATTCGAAGATTCTCTGAGTCTTATTACATCCAGGTTACCCGATGTTATAACAGTTCCTACTACCCCAATGAAAAAGTTTCTTGAGCATACTATTGGAAGAAAAACGCATTTAATTTATCACCCAGTTGACCTGTATGGTTGTTTCAACCCAAATTTGTTAAACCCCAAAATATCCGCAAAGCTTATTCCTGAAAGATTTAGAGGTAAAACATTGATCTTATTAGGAGTAAAGGGGGATAAATGGTTTTTTGACGACTTTTGTAGGCTCATTAATAAAGTTAAGTTGCTAAATGTAGCCTTTGTTATTTTAGGATCTTTTCCAGCCGCACAAAATCTAGTTTCTAAAAATGGTTTTGATAAATTCGTCTATTTCGCCGGAAATGTTCCTTACGAGATGATTCCTTACTACGCAAGCACTTGTAGCTTTGCAGTGGTTTTAACGCCACCTCAAATTAACCAAATCTGGTATTCGCCACATAATATCAGCAAGATTGCCGAATTTTTGGCATTAGGAAAACCCGTAATTACGGATACTTTAGGAGCGGTTGACTATGTCCTAGAAAATGAAACTGGCTTTTTTGTTAAATCCCATGATGATCTAGTAGATAGAGTAAATGTGCTTGTCAAGGATCCTGATCTTCTACTGATGATGAGTAGTCGCGCCAGAAAGTTTGCCGTTGAGAGACTCGATTGCGAACAAGTTGCCCAAAAATATATTCAATTAATTAATTGATGATTTAAGCATGGTTGATTTCAGCATCATAAAATCAAAAGCAAGAATCGAATTTATATTGCCTTGCGTTGTTGCGATACTACTGCCCCTGATAGCTTATTGGCAAATTCTGCATTTTATTACCTTCTCTCAGCCAGGTCTACCTTTTTGGGAATATATTAATTCGGGACCTACAATAGCGCAAAGTCCGCAAGCGGGGGTTGCTTATCCATTTAATGTCTATTGGATTTTTTGGTTTGCAATTTCAGTCCTAAAATTAAATGTACATTCAATCGATGTTTTACCGAAATTGATGATAGGCTTCATTTCTATCCTCTCTTCTTATTTTTACCTTAGATCCATTATTCTTAGGGGTTTTCCAAGAAACCTGAGAAAAGATACCCTTGCTATAGTTTTGGCCAGCTTAGCGGGATCAATCATATACTTCTTTGGTATAGCCTCTTTCGATGCTTGGGCTGGAATGGCAATAGTATATTCCCTGTTGCCTTTGTTTGGATTGTTGATTCTTATTGGTTATGATAGATCGTTAAAACAGAAATTACTGTTTCTATTGTTTTCATCTTTCATTTGGGTTTTAGTAGTTGCTCTATACCCTTTGGCTATAATAACGTATCTTCTCCCGCTTACTAGTTAATTATCTTGTTATCCGTTTTGAGAAGAAGCAAAAGTTGATGCCATTCTTGTACGTATTATTTGCAGTTGTTTTCATGTTAATTTTAGGTTTTCCTGTAATCAGTAGTTATATGAGCAGTAACGTCACAAACCCTGAAGTTTGGTCTTTACCTCAAATTGGGCGAAAATTCTTTTTGAATAGCGGAAATACAGTTGCCAACTTATTCGTTTCGCAACCTGATCCTTGGCTAAGTGAATCTGTGCATAATAAACCTTCAATTTCTTTTGCACTTCAACTTTTTATCCCAATTTTATCGTTCGGATATTTGTTATTTTTGCGAGAAAATTTGCTCCGCAGAAAGCTAAGTCTTATTTTGACAATGATCGCTACAACGGTTATTGGTTTATATACTATTAGCTTTCCGAATTTGCAGGGGCAGCCTCTATTAGTTGTTTTAGGTTCAAAGTTGCCTGGACCGTTAAGCACGATAGCAATAAATTTACTAGGTGAATTTAGGGTTCCTGAACAAATATTGCCGTTTTTATATTCCATTTTGATTTCATTCACTATCTATTCAGTCTTAAACAAAGTGTTTGAGCTTCGGTTTAGAATAAAATTTGTTTCCACATTCCGAATAAAAGTTCTTTCAACAATTCTCCTATTTCTCATGATCGCTACGCTTGGCTTCAGTTCTTACAACCTTTATACTGGATATGGAGGAACAGACATTAGCAGTTATGCAACTGTTGCTAGTTCAGATTTAGCAGTTACCAACTATATTTTGGGGGTTCACCCAACAGGTTGTGTAATATGGATTCCTCATCCCCCTCTATTTCAATTCCTTCTCTATGGGGGTAATAACCTTATAACGTATACTTTTGGGGACGATGGGCCATCGTCAACATGGTATTTGGATTATGTAGTGGGCATATCCAATTCATTAATTGAAAAAGGTGAAATCGAGGATGCTGCAGTGTTTCTTTCGGAAATAGGTGTTGAGTACGTTGCAATTAGTTCCCAGAGCAGTATAAACGGCTCTAATATGTTTACCTCCTCAGCGTTTACTTTAGCTTATCGCTCTGGTGATTCCTATCTTTTTCGTAACAATTACTATATAGTAAGCTGGGCGAGTAACAATATAATCTACGTCGCTGGAGGCCTCAACACTTACGAGCAAATGTTACCATACCTAAACGTCGTTAAATACAATTATACAAACCCTGTTTTTTATCTGGATAGAGAACCTCTACCAAATCTGCATACTACTAATGGGGCTTATCTTTTTTCACAAACGTCAAACATCTATGACTTAGTTGTCCCACTTATGACTGATGATTTAAGAATTGTTCCCTCCCAATACGCCAGCCAAACTAAGGGTCCGCAGCAAGATTGGACGATCAATTCTGTAACTAATATTGGTTTGACAAGCATTCCTTGGAATGATTGGATTAATGCTGATCCTTCATATGAGTGGCAGTATACTTATCAATTAAACGATGGCATTGCGTATACGAACAGCACCAACCCATCCAGTTTAGTTATTCCATTTAAAATGTCCCAAGATGGTCAGTACAATATACTCATAAGATATTACGTTCGCCAGATTCGAAAGGTTTGAACCTTTCAATAAACGGACAATCACATGAACTGAATGACTGCCCAACAGGTGCAAACGGATTTGTCTGGAATGCTGTGCCTGTAACCCTGAGTCAAGGGTCAAATAACCTTTCAATAATCTCAGGAGGCGGGCTGGCAGCCGTTAACTTGATAGAAATCGTTGATCAGCGATCACTAAGCGAAGCATTAAGTGAAGCTAGCCAACTTTTAAGTGATGCTCCTCAGTTTTACGCCTTGAATCTCAATCAATGTGGGAATTCTTTGCTTAACTTTTCGTTGATTTCCTCAGGTAATTACTCAATATACCTCCAAAAACAAGACACAGGTTTTCTAGGGCTAACCTTTCAATCAAACAATGGACAAACCGTTACTCAATGGACAGGAAATGGCACCGGGGTTTTTGAAATTGGTTCGGCTGATTTCCAAAATCAATTTTCTTTAAACGTAACTTCTATCTCATCCTTGAATGGCACCACAATTCTCCTTCGCAAATCACCTGAAAATTTCTCTCCTAATACTTATACAGTTTTTGTCGATCCTATTCTGTTTTCTTTTCCTTACAAGACAACTACGTTCGCAAATTTCACATTACAGGCGTACCCTGCGTATGGTATGTCCACGGCATTTATCTTGCCTGTAAATATCACTTTAGCGGAAAAACTCGACAGTCAATATTTGCAGAGATATCTGCAACCATAGAGCCAAAACTATTAAAATGATCAGATTAACCTCATAACTTCAGGTACAAAGATGCCGAGCATGCAAATGAAAAAGGAAATTCTATGAATGTTTTAATATTCAGCAAATTCAAACCCTACCCTCCAACCGCCGGCGGATTAGTACGCATGTGGACGTTAGCAAAATCTTTAAAGTCAGAAGGAGTTGAAGTTAAATTTGTTGTACCTGTTTTTAGATCTTCGCGTGTTGCAAAGTACGAAGGTATTCCGATTTATGAAATAAGATTATCTA
This sequence comes from Candidatus Bathyarchaeota archaeon, assembly GCA_963741005.1. Lineage (GTDB taxonomy): Archaea > Thermoproteota > Bathyarchaeia > Bathyarchaeales > Bathycorpusculaceae > Bathycorpusculum. The sequence continues at coordinate 5,082 of CAVUGQ010000016.1, read as the reverse complement.
TTGCTTATGTGGTAATTGCATTTTTTTTACGAAAAGTTTTGCCATCGCGAATTGGTCGACTTTTCCATTATTTATTTATGATAACATATTTTGAAAAAAATCTGGAAAAGAAACTTGAAATTATCTCTAAAAATTGCGATATAATTCAATGCGAGTTTGCATGGCTTTATCGCATTCCCTACTACGTATCAAAAAGAAGGAATCTGCCGTTCATCCTCACTTTTCACGACATAAATTCAGATTTTTTATTAAATTATCTAAAGCCAAAAGATCTACTTTCCAGATATTTAATTCGGAAGGTCCGCAAAGCAGAAATTGCAGCTTACAACGCTTCTGATGCTCTAGTTTGCTTTACCCAGCAAGACTTCGAAGAATTGGTTACTATGGGAATTCCGCAAGGAAAAATAAGGGTAGTTCCTCATGGAATCGCTAAAGTTTCTATAAACCCAACATTCTCAACCGTTAGACCTATTGTTATTTTCGTGGGTTCTGGTCATCCGCCAAATATTACATCAGCGGAATTAATAATCAACAAAATTGCGCCTAAAGTTCCCGAGGCAGATTTTTTTATTGTTGGAAATGTAGGCGATTCAATAAAACATTTTAAAAAGCCTAACAATGTAATACTCACTGGATTTCTTTCTGAGAAAGAATTGCTAAACCTGTATAACAAGGCAGCCTTGGCAATAGTACCTTTGCTAAGCGGGGCAGGTATGAGTGTAAAGACTATAGAGTTCCTATCCGCGGGTTTACCAGTACTTGCGACCTCCATTGGAGCTAGAGGTTTGACTACAGATTCCAGTAAATCAGAAGCTTTGATAGTCAACGATTATCTGTCTGAATATCCTGAGCTTATAAAAAAGCTCGTTAAAAACCTCGACTTAAGAAAGAATTGCTCAGAAAGAGCCAAGCTGACTTTCAGTTGTTCTTTATCCGAAATGAGTCGAGAGTATCTTTTATTATACAACAGGTTTGCTAAAAAAAGCAAAGCTCAGTAGTTGTGTCCACGGAAGCCTGCAATTAGCTATTGCTGTGCCATGTGCTAGCCATACGCGCTTGATATTCATCATCAGTTTAATACAAAAAACCCAAATGCTTTTAAAAAAAACTGCAATAAGTTTATCTTGATTTAATTGGATACAGTTTAGCGAATTAAATGTTTATCCCCCCGAAATTTAAGCGTACTCGTAATCTCGCTTATTGGCTTGCAATATTATTTGCAAATTGGACGGGACTTATAGGCATACACACTATCAGACATGCTTGCTACAGACATTTTTACAAGATTAAAATGTCTAAAACTTCAATAATATATTGCGGATGCAGGTTTTTTAATCCTTGGGGCATTACTATTGGGAATAATTCGATAGTAGGCAATAATGCCTTTTTAGACGGGCGAAAACTAATAAAAATAGGAAACAACGTAGACATCGCACAAGAAGTAAGGATTTTCACACTTGAACATGATATTACAAGTCCAACCTTCGCGCCTAAAGGTGGCATGGTTAACATTGAAGATTGGGTCTATGTTGGCGACAGAGTGACAATTTTGCCTGGAGTAAGTATCGGGGAAGGAGCTGTAGTAGCTTCGGGTGCAGTAGTGACTAAAGATGTTCCTTCCTGGACGATGGTTGGCGGAATACCTGCCAGATTCATAAAAAATAGACCTGTTGTAAAATATACTTTGGACACAAAACACAAAGGCTTATTCCAATAAAAATCCGGGCTATCATTATTCTTCACCGCGTCACTTTCCTTAAAAATTTTCCGTTTTAAAGACGTTTTTGTCGGCTTTAATACTCCTAGAATGCCATTTATCCATAAATTAGCCATTACCTGCACTTGAAAAGAAAGTGCCCGTTATACTTAAAAGAATGGTCCATACCGTATAATGACTAAATGAGCTCGAGACACTAACATGCCGAAAAATGGTTTTCCTAAAGAATTAATTCAAAAACCATCACTGAACTCAAATCCAATGGCGTCAATAATTATTTCTAACTACAATGGAGAAAAATTCCTGAATGAATGTCTTTCAGCGCTCATGAAATTAGATTACTCGTTATACGAAATTATAGTTGTTGATGCTGGTTCAAGCGACAATTCTGTTGCGATTATCGAGCGTGATTTTCCTAAAGTGCGGCTGATCAAGAAAGGCAAGATGGGTGTTGGCGAAGCGATAAACTGCGGTATTTTTGCGGCTAAAGGTGAAATCATTATCGTTGAACTGAATAATGATGATATTGTGGATAAAAAATGGCTAAACCGTTTGATAAGAGTTCTTGTAACCTCGCCAGATATAGGTATTGTTGTTGGAAAGAGGTTCAGGTACGGTAGTAACAGGATTTTGGATTCTACAGGTGGTTCAATAAACTTTCTGACTGGAAATAATCGTCAAATAGGTCACAATTGTTTGAGTAACGAAGAGCACGATGTTCAAAAAGAGGTGGACACTGCTGAGGTTATCGCAACAAGACGCGAAGTTTTTAAAAAAGTCGGTTTGTTCGATCCCTTTTATTATATATATTATGAAGATACTGATTTTTGTTTACGTGTTAAACGGTCTGGGTACAAAATTGTTTTTGAGCCATCCGCCATTTTCTGGCACAAGGGGAGCGCAACTATCGGACAGCAAAGCCGTATGAGTTACTATTATATGTACAGAAACCAAATACGATTCATTCTAAAAAACTATCCAATAAGATATATGATTTTTGCTCTGTCTAACATATTATTCTTCCAGAATATTCTTGAGCTGCATATGCTGGTCCCCCCATTTGGAAAAAGAATATCGAAATTTACTCCACTTCTTAAAAACTGTTCCTGGGCTGCTTGGGGTAAAGATGACTTAATGTTAATTAAAGTGAGAACAGCGGGAATTTTGTGGAATATTAAAAATCTTAGGAACACTGTTATTGCTCGATATCAAACCGCACATTAATAAATCAATCACGTTGAACTTGTATAAGCACAATATTACCTAAAGACCATATAATGGCGCAAGGTTGTTGCCCACCGCACATAAAACATATAGATCTTTGAAATCTAAAACCAGTACTGACTATAGAAAAAGGATATGTCGGTGGTCAATTAGATACCTTTATAATTTGTACTGTAGCGATTAAAAGGGTAATTATCTGACATTTAAGAGGGAAAAAATTTACAAAAAAAATTAGAGACGGTTGTTAAAACAAGGTCTCTGTCAAGATCTTTGAAGAATAAACTTTCAGAGACAATTCATCAGCCAACATCTACAATTTTGACGTTAAGCATGGGCAAGCGTGCGAAACCGGAAATAATCGCTCGAACTTGTCGGGGAGTATTGCCTTTCTCTCGAGAAACCTTCTACACTTTTTATAGAGAGCTGGAAAAAGACGCTATTTTTTTGAATGAATTAGAGCTCAAAATAGATGAAGCGAGAACTATTGACAAACAAGTAAGCGGCTGGATTAACTTCGACTCGGGTTTGATTTTGTATATCTTGGTTCGTATGCTTAAACCCAAGATTATTGTTGAAACTGGAGTTGGACCTGGTGGTTCGACTTCCTTTCTTTTGAATGCTCTAGAAAAAAATGGGCAAGGAATTTTATATTCATTGGATTTACCAGGATATGATGCTATATTTTATCCCAAAATAGGCAAACATTACGATGTTCACGTTCCTAACGGGCTTACGACTGGATGGCTTGTTCCACAAAGGTTGCTCAAACGTTGGACTTTAATTTTAGGTGACACAAAAACTGAATTACCGAAGTTATTAGCTAATCTTCCAGTTATAGATGTTTTTATCCATGATAGTTTGCATACTTACGAGCATATGATGTTCGAATATTCAACGGCTTGGCCCCATTTAGCTATTGGAGGCCTACTTCTTAGCGATGATGTAGATAAGTACTGGAGTCTAGCGTTTACTGACTTTTGTAAATACAAAAAAACTCGTTATTGCGTTCTCTATGCCCTTGGTATTACAATGAAATCTTAATTAGACTTGTTTATCCATCAGAATGTCTCAGCAAAGAGACCCGCTATCAAAATAGAAATAAGCTTTCTCCGACAATATCAAAAGAATCTTTTCGTTAGACTTGTCGTAAACCGGCAGTTTTCTTTTGGAATTTTTGAAAATGGTTACATAATGTCAAAACCCCTGTTGTTTTTCATAAAAAAATGATGCTTCATGACTTTGCTTGTGGTTTTCGCTTAAATATTCTCTTAACATATTTATACCAAAATCGATGTTATACTGCTCATGACCTGTTTAGAGTCTGAGCGGGAAACATCTATTAATAGCGACACAAAAATCGGCGTTCTTGGTGGTGGATTATCAGGTATAGTAACTGGTTACTTCTTGAATCAAAATGGCAAGTTCTTTGAGATTTTGGAAAAAAATCCAGAATGTGGCGGATTAATGAGAACATTACAGCAAGATGGTTTCACTTTCGATGATGCTGGTTCGCATGTAATTTTTTCAAAAAATGAAAAATCGCTAAATTTCATTTTAAGCCTATTAGGGAAGAACAAGGTAAAGGATAGACGAAACACCAAGATACTCTATAACAATTGCTATGTAAAGTACCCTTTTGAAAACGGTCTGTCTGATCTATCTAAAGAAGAGAACTTTGAATGTCTTAACTCCTTCATCCAAAACTTAATTAGAAAAGCAAAAATTGTCCGAACCCAAAAACCAAGTAACCTCAAAAACTGGTTCTATCAAACATTTGGAGCGGGTATCTCCGAAAGATATCTGATACCGTATAATGAAAAAATTTGGAAGTTTCCAGTTGAGAAGATGGGCTTGGATTGGGTTGAGCGAATACCAGATCCTCCAGTCGAGAACGTAATAAAATCATCTTTAGGTATAGAAACAGAAGGTTACACTCATCAACTTAATTTTTATTACCCTAAAACTGGCGGAATCCAAGCGATAATAAGCGCGCTTGAAACAAAAATTACCCCGAAAAATGTTAGTCTGAAGTATAACGTTAAAAAAATAAGGTATGAAGAAAACCACTGGTTTGTTTCTGATGGTACTGTAGAGAAATGTTTTAACAAAATAGTCTCCACAATCCCGGTTCAAAATCTTGT
>CAVUGQ010000015.1:0-12635 GCA_963741005.1 Candidatus Bathyarchaeota archaeon | reverse complement strand
ACGCTTAAATGGAGATTATTTCAACATCACCCGCAAAACCCCCTTTTTTCTTGTTGGCGTGCAAAAAAATTGGAGGAAGAAAATTTACTCAAAAAATAATAAACTGCCCTCATTGCGGCAGAGTAATATCAGACGTTGTCTCGACTAGAAAGAAACAACCGTCTGTCAAATGCCCGATGTGTGGCTCAGTTAAGTCTTGCAGCGATGGATTTAGGTATGCACAATCTGGAAAAATTCAGCGCTACCTCTGCCGTGAATTCGGCCACAGGTTTTCATAACTACGCTTGATATGGGATTTGATCCCCTTGCAGAGTGGAGATTTCCCCCCGCGTTTCCCTCTTTTCTATTTTGTGTGAATTTTTAAATTCTTTTTAAAATCAAAGATATTTACTTGGTAACTTTTGCTGGATATTTTAGCGAATCGCTCCGAGAAACCGCTTGTTCCTAAATCAATAGCTTTGTCCAAAACGCTGTATCCCAATCCTGCAAGAAACCCTCCCGCTAAACCTATTGGACCCGCGGCGACACTTCCTATTGCCGCCATAGAGAAAGGAAGACCCGCTTGAACAGCCTTTATCTTTCGCTCCAAAGTTTTGTCGTTCCAAATATTATCCAATATTTCGGATAAGGCATCTGATTTTTCCTTAAGTATATCCTGTCTCGTATTGACTATCGCTTCATTAAGAGCCTGTTGTACCTTTCTCAAATCGTAGGCTTCGTAATGGTATATAAGTTCCTTGCAAGCGTCTAAACTTAGTGGAGCATACGTAAGCTTGGTCATTAAGAATTTTCCAATCTCATAAGGAAAGCTTATTGATGGTGGCTTACACCCCACTGACAGTGAGTCTTGGAGTTGGAGGTCTTCAAGCGAAAAGTTTAGGTCGTCGCGTCTCATACCCCTTATTCGGTCGGTGATGAAAATCCGAGAAAAAGGACTAGTAAGGAAAACGCATTATTGTAATCTTCAACTAACTTATTTTCAATTTCCTCACAAGAAGATAATTATCTAAGTTTCAGAAAAGCGTCAGTAACCTCCATATTTAGGAGTCTGTATAGATTAACGCGTTCTTGCCTGCTTGGAGAACAATGGGCTGCTGGTTTAGCCAATCTAAAAAGCCAAGATGACATAATGCAAAAAAGCCATCTATCGCTTGCTTAAATTCTCTTTGAGAGAAAAATAAGTCCGTAGGAATTCCACAAGCGTAGGGGGGCTTTAACTCAATAAAAATTCGGTCTAGAAAATATCCAGCCTGCATATTGAGTTGGTGGCGCAACTATTTCAAATTGAACTTTTCCTGTATCCTTTGCAAAATCGACTAGTTTGGGAATCTGAGTAAGAGAACCAAATTCTGATTCAAATGTTTGCTTGGGTAGCGGCGGATTCGGCAATGGTTTGTTCCATAAAATCTTGTGATATTTTTTGAGAGTCAGGCTATATACATCAGGATCTTTTCCATAAGAGTCTGCGTGAAAATCAAACTTTGTATCGATTATTTTCAATTACCTTACTCCTTTATCGCGTTAGATAATTGTGGTATTTAGCTGTGCAAGTAAGGAAAAATTATTTTTTAATTTGAATTAATTTGTCTCTTATCGATTCAGCAACAAACTCTTCTCGGCTACGATATCCCAGAAGCTTCTCTTCAAGTATTTTATCGACTTCATCAGCGAGCTCAACAGGGATCTTTACGTTAACGTATTGTTTTGGCAAGTGGATCCTTGTGATGGAAGCTAACCGCAAATCTTATCTGATTAATGGATAACCAATAATCCATAGGTGCTTCCCAACATGGAACCTGAAGTCCATATCGTCGAACGCTACATGCAGTTGGTTAAGAACTCTTTTGCGATGACCAACATCATGCTCTCTGGCGGCTATTCCTTGGCTGCCCCATATGAATTCTGGATGCATAAAGTTTATGAAAAGTGATTACTTTCCGTGGTTGGACGGGTTCAGAGGGAACTGCTGGATGGTTCGCCATCTTCACGCACTTCCGCAAACTCTCACCCGCCCCCTCTTTAGAGCCTTCTGAAATCTGGGGGTATGGTGGAAAGGCTTGTTAGAAAATAGCTTATTATCAGAACATATAAAATACAAAAAATAAAATCTGGGTTGACTTATCCTGTGGGCTCAATTGACGACAGACCTTATGCCCAATCAATTTATATTGTATCGTTTTTAGCCCGAAATTTTTCCGGGAAATTTTCGGATGCGTCCTAGAAGAAGCCTGCGGACTCGTTGAAGTAGGCTTTGAATTTGTCTGCGATATGGACGGCAAGAAACTTTTCAGAAAACGCAAATGGAGACCTAAAGTTCTACCAAAAAGACTGACAGTTCGGAGGAACAACACGTTTGCTGGCGATGTCACCCACACCATACCCTCTTTTTGTTATTAGTGCATCCGCTTGAATACGCTTACAAGAATCAGAAATTACCTTTCTAATTATTATGAAATGAAGGCTTTAGATAATAATACAGTCAAGCACTTCTCCAGAGGTCAAAGTCACAAGCTGGTCATTTTCCGAAGTTTTCAGATAAAGTTTTTAGTCTTTTTTCTAATAATTGAATTAGATAAAAATGGAACTATTGAAAATCAAGAAGGAACTAGAAGTCAGTGAACAAGTAATCAAGGATTGTTCGTTAGAAAACAGGGCCATCGTCGCTGCAAACTGTTTTAAAGACTACTTTTCTAAGGAAGCGAAGTTTTACACTTATGTTTGGCAAGAGATGCTTCTTTCACCTGCGTGGCAGCCGACATTCTGGGAATTCAAATTCAGGAAGATTTCTTTACATGGTGCATTGAAAGAGCTGATAAGTTCGATAAAACTGGATTGTTCTGCGAGAAATACTACCCTAATGGATTAAAGGCGCTGCCCAAGTTTCAACCCGACCAAACAGGTACAGTAATTTGGGCGGTCTGGCACCACTTCAAAGATGACTTAAAGAGAGCACTCAACTACAAGGAGTTAATTGAGAAGGGGGCTAATGGAATATGCAACAAATGGAATATCGACCATTTCTCTTCAGTAACAAATGACTTATGGGAGGAAAGGTTAACTTTCCCTGATTTGAAGGATAATTGGACTTATTCACTAGCTGCCTGTATCAAAGGGCTGGAATGTGCCAACGCAATAATCCCAAACAAAAAATGGCTTGACGTTGCTAATTTAATGAGAAAAAGGCTTGAAAGTCATTATGAATCCTTTTTCTTCAGAAGTTATGGTCAATTAAGTGACAAGAGAATTGATGCTTCAGTTTTGGGACTAGTATATCCTTTTGAAATCTTCCTTCCAACTGACCCTCGTATTGTAGCGACTATTGTTGAACTTGAAAATAGGTTGGTCAAGAATGGAGGGCTTCATAGGTATGAGAATGATGAGTATGATGGTTGGATGTATGGAATGTTACATAGAAGAAAGGGAAGTGGTGCATGGCCTTTGCTTAACTTCTGGTTGAGCATTTATTATTCAAAAGCGAGCGATAAGGAAAAAGCTCAACAGTATTATGACTGGGTCCTAAATAGGGTCGATGGTTTTATTCCCGAGCAGATTTTCGAAAATAACACGCAAATCTCAGTTTGCCCACTTTGTTGGAGCCATGCTATGTTCGTATTAGCCAGCAAAGAATTAAGATACATGTAGAAAAGGAAAGGACTTACTTCCCTATTTTCTCGGCTCATCTTCTTCTTATTGCAAGTATTGCTTTTGGGATTAAAGATAAATTCGTACCAAGCCACAATATAGATTATTCCAAAGATGCTGAAGAGACCGACTAGTACATCAAGAAACAGCAAGTAATCTGAGGATAAAGACATTGCATTTATTATTCTGTCTCCTTGCAATGCCATAAGTATTATCGTTGAATAATTCAAGACCATAAACAAAATAAGAGTACTTATATGCAAAGTTTTGTACGGCATCCTATTACACTGCACAAATTCTTCCCAGTATGGGGGAGACTTATCATTTTTAGTCATTCGATGATTTCTGAGATCGGGTTCAATATACGTTCGTATATAACTTCCAAGATTCATTACTGATTCAGTCTGTCCAAGGTAGAGAAAAGAAGTCACCAGAATTAAGAAAGGGACAAGAGGCAGTAGTTCAACTTTGTCATAAGCAAAAATGAATCCTAAGATTATCGATGTTCCCCCTGTTTCAAATGACAGGATTTTCCAACTTGCGTCCATTTTTGCCATTATTTCTTCTCTTAGAAGCTCGTACTCTTTTAGAATAATGTTTATCTCACTTGAGTTCGAGTTTTCAGGCAATCCTCTTACTCCTGTGAAATCATTACAGGAAGGCATTTAATTGATATATGCGATGTTTCTGCTATTAAATAATTTGTTAAAGACAACAAGCGAAAAAATGTATTAAATAACAAAAATAGGGTTATCATAATTGGATTTCAAAGTAATGAGGGTTAATGTTGGGTAAATCAGGTCATCGATTTTGAAAACTACAAATGATCTATGTCATTTTAGATAGATCGACTCTCCTAAGGTGGCCACATTTCTTCCCAGCATCAATTTCAAAACTTAGAGAAATTGTAAGCTTATTGATATAGGCATCTCTTAGTATTGAAAGCATAGATAGGCGCGATGGCAAGTTTGGGTCGTCTGTTCGCAGTTCAAATCCATATGCCTCATCTTTTGGCTCGGTATCAAGCTGAACAATGACTTCTGTAGTAAGCTTATCGTTTCCGCTTCCCCAAATATTATTAAGATCATTCACTCTTAGGTGAGAAATTTTTCCAGTTTTGCCTGTAAACACACAATCACCCCCTTTTTTCTTATCCCTGGAAAACTGCTTTAATTTGTATTGTCACTTCTGAACCTGAAGGGGGAATTGAGAGAATGGAAAAACCACTAGGAGTCCCATCAGCCCACTTAAGGGTTACGTGGCTTGGATTTGGATCATTTGACAGTAAATCGTAACCTGTTTCGGGAATAGAGCCGTCCCAAAGTGACCAATCAATTGGAGGACCATAAATTGGTCTGATCATTTGAATACCTCTGCGTGCCCAACCTTTCCATTTTGGATCATTCCAGTTTTGAGGATCAACACCAATCGGAGTTGTTAAATTATCGAAGATATTGGGATTTTCAATTATATGCCAAATCGCAAGCCCAGATTTAGGTAAGTATTGGTCGTATGAAGTGCCTTTCCATCTGTTTTCGAGAATGAAGTATTCTTCATCGCCTCTAGAAGGATCATAAAGAATGTAAATTTCGCCTGTAGTCTCAATGTCGTGAATTTTGTAGAATCCATCGATGGAAATTATTTTGGGCTTTGTCCACCCTAGCTTCAGCTTGTGGAAGGGATCAAGGTGAGGAGGATTATGTGGCGACTGGTCCATTAAAGAATAAGGTCCAGCAGCATACGGTTGAAAGAAACCAAAATACATATCACCCGTTCCAAAAAGTATGTGGGATAGTTCATGTGCTACTAGACCGAGGCTAGGCGGCGCTCCTATGTAGGCTTCAGTTATTGTGTTGATTTTAACATTGTCCACAATAAGTGGTTCTTCAGTAGGTATGTGACGCGCAACAACCGGTCTTTGGGTTCCAAAAGGGCTGTTTTGAGGAATTACCATTAATATCGACAGTTCATCTGGAGACAAATATCCGTCATTATTCGAATCATAAGTTTTTAAATCGATTTGATTTCCTGCTTTTATTATTGCTTCAGCCCATTTATGAGTGTGCCCAGAAATAAAACCCTCATCATCAAGATAGCGAATAGAGCCAGGTTGGCCATACTTGCCTTGAACGTCAACCCAAAGATGAGGATCACCTGACTGTAGATTATTTGGATCATATTGATCTGTACGCCAATATAATTGCCAAGGATAGTCGGAATCATACCAACCTAAGACGTCTGCATTCTCTAATTCTAACAAGCCATGCGAATTTTCCAAAAAATAGTCCTTGACGCTTGGCTTTGGACCGAAAATCAGGTTTTGAATTTCAGCCTTGGCCGGAGGAGGATGTTCTGGTCTATGAGGATCCCATAGTATAACAAGAACTTTTCTTTTTCCAATGGCGGATTTCAAACTATAAAAGGGTTTGACAAAATTCGGGGATTGCTTTGAAGAGGCATGAGTCAATGCATATTTCATACAACTGGTAGAAATTGAAGCTGTTGAACTCATGAAAAACCACGATTCTATAGTGTAATGCATTAATTAATAAATTTTTCTATTTCAATATTTTAGTATGATATTTATGCAATCCCTTTCTTTATTGTATTATTTGCAGGTTAGCATTTGATAATCTTTTTTGTTATCTCTTAACTATTGAATTACGATTTTGTGAGAAATAGGCAAGTGTGTCTATTCTACAATCGCCAACAGCATCACCTTACCGGGCAACAATTCTCCCACCCGCTGAAATGTACATTGCTGTGGCAACAATCCCATGGTAACTGCAATATCTATTGGCTTTGCCATAACAATACTGACGCTCAAAAGACGGCTATTAATCCAACAAAATCAAAACTCTCTTCCTTTTTTTATTCTTTAAAAGTAACGCAGAATAGAATAAGGCTGAGAAGACTCTGGTTTAAATCAAGATACTGCCATAGTTGTCGTGAGAGCGCTTTTCCCCTTAAAGTACCAGAGCTTCAGCAAACCTCTTCATTTAGAACCCAAATAACACAAATCTTTTTAACTGAACACTTCTATAGACGTATTTGTTGTCTTGTTTTGTGGTGTCTTGATAGCTAACTGACTTTGTTGTCTTTTCTCCGCTGGTGTTGGAGCCAAACGTAGGAAGGCATAATGTTCTAACCAATCGACCACATCATAGTGGCAAGTCACAGCTATGAACTTCTTCTTTGAGCGGCGAACAGCTTTGCTTATGGCAAACGCACTGATCCTAGCTATTTCTCGGTCTACTACACTTGTGAACTCATCAAAGACGATAAGCGGCTTGTCTAGGCATAAAGCTCTTGCAATATCCACTCGAATCTTCCCCTAACTCATCAAGATAATTTGTTATGGCTGAGCATGATTCCACGTATATTTCGCATTATCAATCTCTGTTCCTTACGACAAGCTTGTATTCGCAACAGTAAAAAAACTAGACCATCTTCAGAAGTCGAAACTGAAATTGCCTGCTCTACAAACTAAGAAAAATTGAGCACCCAAAGACCATAGAATTTCCAAGATATGAGGATATATTACAATTATGAAGCTATTGGTCTGTCCTGGAAGCAGCTTTAGAATCTTAATCCTTCACCAAGAGAACTTTTGTAAATTGATATGTATAATTGTTATCAAACCGAAATTGTCGAATTTAATACCTTATTGACAAATAAGAGTTAACTGCAAAATTTTTTAAAGTCAATATTTTAGTTTATAACACTAATTATGTGATAAAGAAATTGGCAAAAAACCATGTTTGATATATCGCAACAACTTAAAAATAATGTATAAATTTTGGCACTCTAATTTGATTAATCTGATAAATACGTTAAACATGTTGTTTAAGTATTGAAGCTTACTACATTATACATGGTGAACAGTTTTGGCAACCAATTTGGACGAAGTCCTGCTAAATGATAGGTTGCAAGCAGTCAATTCGTTCATCGAGAGACAAAAGAGCATAAATTCTGCAAACAGCGGTCTAACCGAAACGTTGAATAAACTTAGCCAAGCCTGTACGAAAGACATTCAGAATCTCATTGGAACTGCTCAACTTAGGTCATACATAAGCAAGCATAATGAGACTTTAAAAACCCTTGCCGCTTTACCCATAAAATATAAAGCAACAAATGAAGGTCGCCAGCAAGGCAAAGAGTTAAGAGAAAGTCTTGTCAAAAAATCGCAGGAATTTCTAGCTACACTTGGAGTAGACGCTAAAAAGGTCGAAAACATCCAGAAAGGTTACATCAAGAAGTCAAGCGATGCCATCCAACAATACTTGACTCCCAAGGAAGAGGCCCCTTATGTAGTGCTTGACCCTAACGAGACACCAAAAATGACAAATAACCCTTGGACTTGGGCTTTCCCACCCTACACAGACGAGCGGGGAACACAGTGGTCTTACGGCACCCGTGGTGGAAGATGGAGTTCACATAATGAAAACCGGAACACAGGGCAGATAGGGACACAAGCCCACATGTGGCTCTATGGTGCCGACGATTCAGACTACGCCTACACGAACGCAATGAGTGAAGTATGCGTATGGTACAAAATGCCTGCCGCAGGCATGGTTGAAGCATGGCTCTACCTACAATGCATTGACGGGATATACAGCGGTTGCATGGAAGACGAATGGGGCTGGTCAGACATTGATGTCTATCAGAGAAGCAATCCCTATATGCAAGTTATTTATCCAGCAGGTGGTCGCCGGTATGGTACACTCATGGACTTCCATATAGGAGAATGCGATTGTTGTTGGTCTGGCAGAGTTGCCAATGCCAATCCTGGGGACTTCAGGTATTCGCATTTATTCTCTACGCAATCATATGCTGCGAACCAGTGGGTGCTCATATCCTTTGGATTACATGACTACAACTACTTCTGGGTGAACGATGAGTCATGCGATTTGTCGATGCTTAACCGCTGGCTAATGCATCACTTGGCAATTAGATCTACAGGTGCGCCATAGACTACAATACACAATTCCTTAACCCCCTTTTTTCTAATTTAATCTCTCCTATAGAGAGTAAGCACAGTACTGAAGAGAAATTGTTAGCCGCCTTCTGCTAAGGCTATTCTTTATTTCACGGTTTATTCTTGTGTTGCCTTTGCCCTTGCTTGTGTGTCCATATCGTTTTATTTTCCAGTTTTCCATGTTTCCTCGAATTATCTGGGGATTGCTTGTTAAGATGTAGAATGGCAATTTTGTCTGGGCAGAATAAAGTTCAGCGACAAAGTTTAGGAGTCGTCCATTTAGTTTGCATATGGCTGGCTACATGAGAGTTCTGCTAACTGGGCATCACACATTTTGTGCACGAAATCCCAAACTTGCATGCACTTACCCATTACATTCTCAGTTTTTACGCCAATTTCCTGCCATCTAATCTTTTGCCACCAAGCATCAAAGCTCAAGTTTTGCCTCTGCCGAAAACTCTGCACACAATCACTAACTAATACCCATGGAACAGTTTGCCTAAGCCATCCGCGAGTTTGGCGGACAAAACTTCTTTTCAACATTCCGTAGGTAAATGTCGCGGTTTGTGGGGCAATGCTTTGAGCTGATTTGATACATGGGCAATTTGACGTTATCAAAATATGGTTTTAATGGTGGTTGATGCCAGTTCCAGCCTAGCAGCTCCTTACTTACGCCTACTTCCCGTGCGATTGGCAGAAGCTGATAGAGGAGCTGCTTCTGTTCGATGTCAGAAAGAAAATACACTTCCGATCGACCATCAATGCAGTTTGCCCGATTATATTTATAAGCTGATTGACATTCCAATAATAATCGAGAGTGCATATCTATAATCATGAATACAATTGCCTCCAATCAGCGAATAAAGCCAAAATCAGCTCGGTTTCAAAGGAAAATCCCAATTAGCTGGAATTGAATAAAAAACGCATTGCTGTAACCACCATCTTTATTATTTGTTTGTGGAAGAAGAAAAGCAGAACTGGGAAGCCCATTTGATCCTAAAAAGCCTTCGACTTCAATCAGTCTTTGCTTCAAAATGACCTGCTGTCACCCACAAGATATTGATCAAGAAAACCCCATCGACCACAAAGTTAACAGAACCAAAAAATTTTCAACTTCTACTATTCCACGTTTTATAGCTTAACAGTTAAAAATCTTTTAAGCTCAAAAGGTAAAAAGAATTATCGTTTCCTTATATATAGTCCGTGCCTTTCCTTTTTCGAGGAAAATCAACAAGAAAGATTTTCCATAAAAATCAGAAAAAAAGATGTGAAATAATGAATAAAGATAAACAAAACAAGTATGAAGAAGTTGAACGATTAATGCAATCAAACGAAGTAGACTCACCGAAATTATCGAAAGGCGCCTTAGAATTCTGGAAGCCACTTTTATGTTTTGTGAAAGTGTTTTATCCATATCAAGCTCATTACAAACGTTTCTTGAAAATTGTCGAGCCTCATCAAATTGATGATGATTTAGCAGAGGTTGTGCTCCAAAGTTTAATTACCCGCGATTTATCGTCAGATTTTTGGATATACATTAAGGATCTAACGGAAGAAATCAATACAAAAAATAAAAAGGCAATCAAACCTCGAAAAATTGGTGAAATCCTTTGCGTGCTTGGTTTTGCTAATCACAAACCTGGCTCTGGTCATCGTACAAAGTGTTTAATCAGCTCAGAAATTTTAGCGTTATATAAAAATGGCAAGAATTGAAAAACCGGCAATCTATTGAGGATTATGACTACTTTAGAGTTAATTCGAAACTATATTGAGTGTACGCATCGTTAAGAAAATAACTAAGTGTTTAGAAGGGTTAAGTTAGAAATGGCTAAAGATTTTATTTCAAACAAGCGCTACGAATGCGTTCGTTGCAAACGTAAAACAACTCCAAGATATGGCGTGCTAACAAGTTACGGAGAACAATTTCCGCCCGATAGTTTTCTCTGCCTTCAATGCATTAGAGCACTTGATAAGATTGAAGAAGCAAAGCGCCAAGATGAATGGAAAGCTATCGCCAAACCGCCTTGCTCATTAGCGCCTAACGATGAGGAAACAATGTTGTCTTTACTTACTGACCTATATCCAGAGCCCGGATGGTATACGATACACTCGATAACTGAAGCGTTTAACGCCAAAAGGTACTCAATTACATCTAAGAGAGTTAGCAGAATTCTTAATAAATTGGGTTATAAGAGGAGAAAAAGATTAACAAGAAAAAAGATTACTTTTGCCTATGTTGAATTGGGCAGAAGGTTGAACGGGGAAAAAGCCAAAAAATCATGATAAACCTCCTTTTTAGTTTCATGATACATTTACGATTTATGGAAATACCTGCGCTTGTTAACCTCTGTAAAACCCTTCTTATCTTGTTAACTATGCGTACACGGTTACAGCTTCTTTCCTTAGCTTCCATATCTTATTTTCCCTTTGAAAGTCCGCTCTACCGCCTAAAATTCAGAAACATAGTTTACTAACAAGCCTTAATTTCTATGCTGAGTTTAACTCTTTCTTAAGCATTTATTGATGTCTTCTTCTAATAAGAATAAGAAAACTTAAAAGATAGTTTCATATTCTCATTGTTTAACTCTAAACTTGTAAATCCTGGAACAAATGGAAACCTCTTCTGGATGAAGAGCACGTGTAATTTTAGACATGAAGAGGAAAAACAATGTTCCAGTCAAAAAGCATCACTACTATTTCAGCAATAAATGAGGTTCTAAAAAGAACCGCAGGACAGGCGTTCGCAAGTCGGGTCTTAAAGGACATTTTGTATTGAGGGGGAAATTTTTTGCGGTTGCCCCGTTTCCCTAACATCAAATGTCCTGAATGTGGTTCAAATACGGTTTACAGAGACGGCTTACGTCATCTCTCAGATGGGACATGCATTCAGCGGTGGCTTTGTAGAACTTGTGATTATAGATTTTCCGATAGACCATCAAAAGAAAAATCGAGGAGGTCATTAAATAAGGAAGATGCCTTACATTATGAACACCAAATCTGCGCATTAGAGGCGAAAAATTTGGAAACCGCAGAAAACATAAAAACTGCGGGTGTAACTCCACAGCAAACCGCAAACATCAAAGGAAAAATTATTGAATACGCCTGGTGGATGAAAAAAGAAGGTTACAGCGAAGCAACTATAATCGGTAGATCAAAACTGCTAAAAATTATGGCGAAACGAGGAGCAGACATCTTTGACCCAGAATCAGTAAAAACAACCATAGCAAAACAAGCATGGAGCTTAGGAAGAAAAGCTAACGCAGTCGACGCTTACACAACATTCCTCAAAATGATAGGTGGACAATGGCAACCACCACGTTACGAAGGCATCCATAAAATACCTTATATTCCAAAGGAAAACGAAATTGACCAAATAATATCTGGCTGCAGTAACCGAATGGCAACATTCCTCCAACTCTTAAAGGAAACAGGAGTAAGATGCGGAGAAGCATGGCAACTCAAATGGACAGACATTGACCTCGAAACAGACACTGTAAGAATCACGCCAGAAAAAGGCAGCAACCCTCGTATAGCACGACTAAGCAAGAAACTCATTGGTATGCTAAACGCATTACCAAAAAACTACAAAGAAAGAATCTTCTCAAACCCAGGACAACCAGTTGACAACTACCGAGACAACTATTGCGAACAACGAAAACGAATCGCACACAAACTCCAAAACCCGAGACTTCAACGAATAACGTTCCACACTTTGCGCCACTGGAAAGCAACAATGGAATATCACCGAACAAAAGACATCCTTTATGTCAAACAACTCTTAGGCCACAAACGAATCGAAAACACTCTCAAGTACGTACAACTTGCAGAGGAACTCTTCAAAAATGAAGTCGAATACGTCTCAAAAGTTGCCAAAACGGAAGGAGAAGCTTGCGTGTTAGTAGAGGCCGGATTTGACTTTGTTTGCGATATTAACGGACACAAACTTTTCCGAAAAAAGAAGTATAGAACGAGCAAAAAGCAGCCTGCGTAAACCCCCCGTACTTTTCAACATAGT
>CAVUGQ010000014.1:0-112642 GCA_963741005.1 Candidatus Bathyarchaeota archaeon | reverse complement strand
ACCACCTTGCATGTGCTGGAAATCGAAAAAAGACTTGGCCGCAAACAACGCGATGAAAAACAGGCAAAAATCTCAACCGAGAAAGTGACTTAAGGCATAACAGGATGGGAACTGGGAAGAACATGAAAAGGATAGCAATTAACGGACTGGGGCGTATAACTCGTGGATACCTTTCGGCTCGTCGCTTTGTCGACGAAAATGAAAATATTTTAAGACCCACGAATGTGCTAAGCGCCTCTGGTACGGATAAATAACGAGGAGACTATCATGACTGTACCCAGCAATTATCTGTTACCTACCCTGCCGAAAGGACTAGAAGGACTCGCTGAGTTAGCCCTCGATCTTCGCTGGTCATGGAATCACGCCGCTGACAAGCTATGGAAATATGTTGATCCAGAGTTATGGAGTATGACCTCTAACCCATGGCTCATGATTCAAACAGTTAAAACGAATCGCCTTAAAGCACTGGCAACCGATTCTACTTTCCGGGGACTGATGGATAAACTTGTGGAAGAACATCGCGAGGCGATAGGAGAGAAGGCCTGGTTTCAACAGACCCATTCTCAATCGACAATAAAAGTAGCCTATTTCAGCATGGAATATGGACTTGGTGAAGCTCTGCCGATTTACTCGGGCGGTCTCGGGATTCTGGCTGGTGATTATCTTAAAACGGCCAGTGATCTTGGCGTTCCAGTAATTGGAGTGGGTCTTCTCTATCAGCAGGGCTATTTCCGTCAAGCAGTAGATGCCCATGGCGACCAGACCGAGTTTTATCCCTACAACGACCCCGGCCAGCTTCCAGTCATGCCAGTACGCGACCAGAATGGACAGTGGCTCCGGATAAAGATAGATTTTCCCGGTGGCGCCTTATGGTTGCGTGCCTGGGAAGCCATAGTGGGACGAGTGAAGCTTTATCTCCTGGACAGTAATGACCCTGTCAACAGTCCTCCTGACCGCGGGATTACCAGTGAACTCTACGGAGGAGGACCAGAACTACGCCTGCAACAAGAGATCGTGCTGGGAATCGGTGGCTGGCGACTGCTCGATGCCGTTGGTATTCAACCTGAAGTGTGCCACCTGAATGAGGGACATGCGGCACTAGCTGTGGTCGAGCGGGCACGCAGCTTTATGTTAAGTGAACATCAGCCTTTCAAGGTGGCTTTGGCCGTAACTCGTGCGGGCAACATCTTTACCACACATACACCTGTTGAGGCGGGTTTCGATCGATTCGCACCAGAACTAGTCAGCCGTTATCTGGCAAATTATGCGGATCAACTGGGTATTGGATTGGGCAGGCTCCTTGCTTTAGGCCGCCAGGATCCTGCGAACTCACAGGAACCACTCAACATGGCCTTTCTGGCTATGCGGGGTTCAGGAGTGGTCAACGGTGTCAGCCGTCTTCATGGAGAGGTAAGCCGGCACATTTTCCAACCATTATTCCCTCGCTGGCCCAAGGGCGAGGTACCAATCACCCACGTTACCAACGGTGTTCACATGCCGTCATGGGACTCTGCAACGGCTGATAAGACCTGGACCAATGCCTGCGGGAAAAAGCGTTGGCTAAATACCATGGATACGATTAAAGACGATTTGAAGAAGATAACCGACGAGTCGTTGTGGCAACTACGTAGGGAAGAAGCAGAACAACTGATCAATTACGTGCGTGCACGTCTTGGTCGTCAGCTAGAGAGAGCAGGCGCCTCGGTGCAACTCAGAAAGCAGTCCAACCAAATACTGGACTCTGACGTTCTTACAATGGGTTTTGCTCGGCGCTTCACCGCATACAAACGGCCAAATCTTTTGCTCCATGATCCCGATCGGCTAAGCAGGATACTGAACCATCCTCATCGGCCTGTTCAACTCGTTATTGCTGGGAAAGCTCATCCTCGCGATGAAGAAGGCAAAGCCCTGGTGCGCGCTTGGTGGGAGTATTCGCTTCGTTCCGACGTGCAAAACAAGGTAGTCTTCCTCTCTGACTACGATATGGCTCTGGCTGAGCAGTTGGTACAAGGCGTTGACCTTTGGATAAACACACCCCGCCGCCCCTGGGAGGCTTGCGGTACCAGTGGCATGAAGGTTCTGGTAAACGGTGGATTAAACTTATCGGAGCGGGATGGGTGGTGGGCAGAAGCTTACCAGGCCGAGGTTGGCTGGGCCATAGGCGATGGACAGGAGCATGGTGATGACCTTAACTGGGATACCCAAGAAGCGGCAGAGACCTACCGTCTTCTCGAGGAGGAGATTATTCCGTGTTTCTATGAACGTGATGGCCGAGGCATCCCCGCGGCCTGGATAGCACACATGCGGAGGAGTATGGCTGAGCTCACCCCTCAATTCAGTTCGAACCGAATGCTGCGGGAGTATGTTGATAGATTATACCTTAAGGCTGCCCAGAACTATCATGAACGCTCTACCGACGGGGCAAATGAGTCAGTAAGCTTATGCCACTGGCGAGAGTTATTGGAGACGCATTGGCAGAAATTACACTTCGGAGGGCTGGATGTGCAGAGGGAAGGTGACAAATATATTATGACGGTAAAAGTGTATCTTGATAAGCTTGATCCGAAGGCAGTGCAGGTCCAGCTATTCGCTGAGCCTCAGGGTAACGGAGAATCCGAAATTCATGTCATGGATGGTGCTGAGGTTGATGGATTAGAGAATAGCTATCTCTATCGTGCCAGTATCCCAGCCCGTCGGCCAGCAGAACACTATACGCCACGCATCATTCCCTATTTTGATGGGGCTGCGGTGCCCCTTGAAGCCAGACAAATATTGTGGTATGAATCATAGTTAGACACACTTCGACACCAGCATCTGGGCTTTTCTATTAAATGCAGCAATTTTTCAAGTGCCATAACGAGTTCTCGTAGCAGAAGACTTTTTTTTACACGGTGTTCTCAGCTGAGCTCAAACAATAAATCGTTCGAAATCGCATTTTTGGTCAAACGAAAACTAATTATTGGTGAAAGTGACACTTTACTATAGCGAGGCTTTTGTTTCTATGTCTTTTAAGGATCCTATTTGTGGAATGCCTTTAGACACGTCTAAAACTCAGTTTACGACGAATTTTTTGTCGAGGCAATATTATTTTGACAGTGAGTACTACATGAGCAGTTTCGCTGAAGACACCAAAATTTCTTATTTCTTCATGGAAATCGGCATAAACACTGGCATGCCAGAGCCGAAGAGCGGCTTTACCAATTTGGTATAAAGCAAAGTGGTGTGACTGAAAATGAGTATTTTCAGAGCTTACGACATACGAGGAATTTACGGTAAAGATTTAACGGAAGAAATTATGACCAAAATAGGCCAGGCAGCCGGAACCTTGTGCCCTGGCACCTTCACTATAGGAAGAGACTTCAGAGAACATGGAGCCCAACTTGAGAAGGCGTTCGTTTCAGGATTAAGAAAAACTGGGTCAAACGCGAATTTAGTTGGTACCTGTCCTGCGAGCCTCTGTGTCTTTGCCAACTGGAAAATGAAAAATGAAGCAACCGCCTACATAACTGCTTCACATCTTCCGGCGGAGTGGAATGGCATAAAATTTTTCCATCAAGATGGAGTCGGCTTCTTCGAAGAAGAGAACAAAAAACTGGGGGAGATAAGCGCCTCAGAAAATTTTAAAACAGGCACCGGAACAGCGAAGAAAATAGAGGGAATGGACACAGAATACGCTAATTTCGTGGCTGAAAAAATAAAACCAGAGAAAATAAGTGTGGTCGCTGACTTCGGAAACGGAGCCGCCTGTCTCTTGGTTCCAAAGATCCTAAAGAAAATCGGTGTTAAAGCCTCTTTCCTATTTGATTGGCCCGACCCAACGTTCTCGAACAGAGACCCTGAACCGAAACCAGAAGCCTTGACCGCTCTGTGCAAAAAGGTTGTTTCCGAGAAGGCAGATCTTGGAATAGCGTTTGATGGCGACGGCGACAGAGCCATTTTCGTTGATGACACAGGCAAAGTGATCATGACAGAGCAAAGCGCTATCCTCTTCATCAGGGATATAATGAAAACTCAAAAGGGTCCAGTCGTCGCAAACATAGAATGCTCAGACATAATAGAGGACGAAGTTAAGAAATATGGGGAAAAAGTGTTTCGAGTACCAGTTGGGCATACGTTTTTGGTGCAGGAAACCAAGAAACATAAAGCTGTTATTGGTGTTGAAGAATCTGGGCACATTTGTGTTCCAAAGTTTTTCTGGTTCGATGATGCAATAATAAATAGTATGTACATGGCGAAAATCGTTTCAAAAATGGGGCAGAAACTGTCAGAAGCTGTGAAAGAATTGCCGTCGAGGCTTTTTGAAAGAATCGAAATAAAGTGCTCTGACGAAACGAAGTTTCAAGTTGTCAACAAGATAAAAACAAAGGCAATGGAGACATATCAGAACATCGACACCATTGATGGCGTCAAAATTGTTTTTCCAGATTCGTGGGCTCTGATCAGAGCATCAAACACATCACCTATACTTCGCTTATCGATAGAGGCAAGAGAACAAAGAAGACTTGACGAACTCAAGAAGGAAATGACAAAACTGATAAAGAGCGTCAATGCATGAGTCAAAGTTCCATAAGTACTGAAGAGGCAAAGAAAGTCAATATTGATGAACTATTAAACAAACTTTCAGCGGAAAAAGTTGGTCTTTCTTCCTCTGAAGGGGAAAAACGACTTGTGCAATACGGTCCTAATGAAATTCAGGAGAAAAAAGTTAACCCTCTGAAAAAGTTTCTTCACTATTTTTGGGGTCCAATTCCATGGATGATTGAGGCTGCAGTAGTAATGTCTGCGGTTATCCAACGATGGCCTGATTTTGCAATAATCTTGACATTACTAATGGTAAACGCCATAGTAGGATCATGGCAGGAACGCAAAGCGAGTAATGCCATAGAACTGCTAAAGAAAAGACTGGCCTTAAAAGCGCGTGTCCTGCGAGATGGAAAATGGCAGGGAATACCGGCTGAAAAACTTGTGCCAGGCGATATTGTTCGACTCCGTTTGGGAGACATCATTCCTGCTGACGTAAAATTGATCGATGGAGACTACCTTTTAGCCGACGAATCCACACTTACTGGCGAATCGCTTCCTGTTGAGAAACATCTCTCAGACGTCGGATATGCAAGCTCGATTGTTAAACAAGGCGAAATGAACGCGCTTGTAGTAAATACTGCCTCCAAGACTTTTTTCGGCAAAACAGCTAAACTCGTAGAGCAAGCCCAAACTCCAAGCCACTTTCAAAAAGCCATCGGCAAAATAGGCGATTACCTGATTTTCCTCGCGATTGTACTCGTAGCAGTGATCGTTATAGTCTCGGTTTTTAGAGGCCAAAACATCTTAGACATCATCCAATTTGCATTGATCTTAACTGTTGCAGGGATACCTGCAGCACTTCCTGCGGTTTTGTCAGTCACAATGGCCATAGGCGCCATAGCTCTTGCCAAGAAGGAAGCCATAGTTAGCAAATTGGTTGCAATTGAAGAAATGGCAAGCATGGATGTTCTATGCTCAGACAAAACAGGCACCATCACCAAAAACACGCTCACTATGGGAGGAGCTAAACCTTATGGCGGATTCTCAGAAAATGACGTACTGCTATTCAGTGCGCTCGCCTCAAGAGAAGAAGATAAAGATCCTATCGACGAAGCAATCTTAGCTAAAACTAAGAGCACGACGACTATTGAAGACAAAATCAGCCGCATCAAAATAACCGGTTTTAAGCCTTTTGATCCCGTCATTAAGAGAGCTGAGGCTACAGTTCAAGGTGAAGATGGAAATCAGTTTAAGGTGACTAAAGGAGCGCCTCAAGCTATTCTTGCTTTGATCGAGGACAAAAAATCAATCAATAAAAAATTAACAGAAGACGTTAATGAGTTTGCCCAGAAAGGGTATCGTGCGCTGGGTGTGGCTCGAACTGACAAGGAGAACAAGTGGCAGTTTGCGGGTTTAATTGGGTTGTTTGATCCACCAAGGGAAGATTCAGCTCAAACGATAAAAACTGCTCAATCGATGGGTGTTAGCGTGAAGATGGTGACCGGTGACCATATTGCTATTGCCAAAGAAATTTCGAGCCAGGTAAACCTTGGAAACGATATTGTGTTACCCGCTGCTTTTTTGGATAAGTCTGATAGCGAGGCTCAACGTGTAGTTGAGGAGGCTGAAGGTTTTGCAGAGGTCTTTCCTGAGCATAAGTATCGTATTGTTGAGTTGCTCCAGGAAGAAGGTCATGTTGTAGGGATGACTGGTGATGGGGTTAATGATGCGCCTGCTTTGAAGAAAGCTAATGCGGGTATTGCTGTGGAGGGAGCCACTGACGCTGCAAAATCAGCGGCGGACATAGTTCTAACCAAACCGGGGCTTTCTGTTATCATCGACGCAATTAAAGAGAGCCGAAAAATTTTCCAGAGAATGACAAATTATTGCACCTACCGAATCGCAGAGACTATAAGGATTTTGCTTTTCATGACTGCAGCAATCGTCATTTTCCAGTTTTACCCTGTTACTGCCTTGATGCTTGTTTTGTTAGCGCTTCTAAATGACTTGCCAATCATGACTATAGCTTATGATAATGTGAAGTATTCGGATAAACCTGAGAAATGGGATATGCGTACTCTGTTGGGGATAGCGACGTTTCTTGGGATAATCGGGGTTTTCTCGACTTTCGGGATCTTGTACATCGGTTTAGTTGTGTTGAAATTAAACCCGCTATTGCTTCAATCTTTCATATACCTCAAACTTTCAGTTGCAGGACACTTGACTGTGTTTGTCGCAAGGACAAGGGGTCACTTTTGGTCTGTGAAGCCTGCGAAACCGCTCCTTTTCGCCGTCATTGTTACTCAATTTGCTGCCACAATAATCACGGTATACGGAATTTTGCTACCAGCAATGGGTTGGGGATTAGCTGCTCTCGTATGGGGTTATGCGTTGGCACTTTTCATAATAACTGACTTTGCAAAAGTGCGCCTATACAAACTGATGAATCACACAGGCATAAAGTTTCACAATTAAGAGTGCAGACCTCGTAATGAATAATTAGCGGGGAAAACGCTCGCGTAAACGATCATCTTTCCATTAACCCTACTACTTAACACATGTCCATACTCAAGATAGCACATTAAAAGGGAAAACTTGTTTCTGCTTGTTCCTTTTGATGCCTAGCCAATAATATCATGTTGGTAAGCCACAATAATACTAATACTATTATTACTACAGCTAAGATTTCGGGGCGCTCAATGCCTCTTGACACGCGAATGCCTAAATCTATGCCATAAACTCCAATAATGGCAGTTACGATTAAGGTTATTAGCAATCCTATTTTTGCTTTCAAAGAAGTCTTCTATTCAAGGTTACGTTTTCGTCCCCTATTTGCTTTACGCGTGCTTATGCTTTTTCAACTTTCTCTTTTTGCCTTGATGAAGACGAAATAACTGCTTCTGAAAACGCCTTCATGCAGGGAAGAGAGCAAACGACCGAAAAGAAAAAAGGCCAAAAACAGAAGAATAGCCACGACGACTCAGTGTCGGTTGAACTGGCGAAAGAAGAATACCAAGAAGACTATTCCGAAAATCATGACCTTCCGATTAAGCCTAACGATTAAAAAGGTACGATTTTAAGGAACCATCAAATATACACTAAATCGGTACAACCTTGAGACAACACTACTTTCAACCAAAATAGAGCAACTCTTTCAAGCTTGAGCAGTAAGTTAAAATAATGCGATCCACTACAACATTTTATCAGATTTGTCTTGATTAATGTTTTTGGATCGGTGTTTGTATGTCCTCGGAATTGAAGATTATGTTGAGTAAGGTAGCTGCAGAAGATAACGAACGTGAAGAAGCAGATTTTGAGGAAGGGATGGACCGCTACAAATCTTTTCTAATCAAGTTGGCAAAAGATAAGACACTGGATATAATATTTTCGGTTGAAGGAACCGAACAGCCTGATGTGAACAAAAATAGGCGCGATTTGGACGTGCTCGAAAAAGCTCACTTAGTGAAAGGACAAACGAAATACACTCACCGTAACGAGTACCGTCAATACGAGCTCACCACCAAAGGAGTTGAATTGGTGGAAAAGCTCTCAAAAGAAACTTGATTGTTTAGCGCCCGCTAAAAACATTAACATTTTAAGCATCGATCATTTTCTACTTTAAAGTGAGGCTAATACATAATGACAAATCAAATCAAGGTTGGAAACAAAGCTCCGGATTTCACTTTGCCAGACGTTGACATGAAAAATCGAAACCTAAAGGAGTTCCTTGGCCAAAAAGTTGTTCTAGCTTTTTTTGTCGGCGCTTTCACTTCTGTCTGCACTAAAGAAATGTGTGCGTTCCGTGATTCAATGTCGCGTTTAATCGATTTGAAAGCTCAAGTAATCGGAATAAGCGTAAACGATCCGTTCTCAAACAAAGCATTCGCAGAAAAAAACCGTTTGCCCTTTCCCGTACTTAGTGATTACAAACGCGAAATCATCAAACAATACGGTCTTGAATTCACAAATTTCTCAGGACTCGAAGGCTATACAGTCGCTAAACGTTCAATATTCATTCTAGACAAAGACGGCATAGTGCGCTATGTTTGGACAACAAATAATCCAGCAATAGAACCCAATTATCAGGAAATTATAAAAGCACTAGAGCAAGTCTCATAGTTTTTTGATAGGAGCTTTTCTTTTCACTAGGTCGGTAGAGCCATTAGGCAGAGCGCAGCGAGTATAGTAAAACTAAACTCTAGGAATAAAGGCGCTGCTGCAATTACAGTGGGTTTTCTTGAAGGTTTAACCTTTGGGTGCGTTTTCTTCTTTGTGACTTCTACTTCAGTTTTTTTAGAAGCTTCAGCTTTAGCCGATTTCGTATTTTCGCTCGTAAAAATCCGCTATATTTGGAATTGTCAGCTAAAATAATATATTCTTTTGTGGTTGCATGCAGGCAACAACTCTTGCTTATTAGTCTCTTTTAGAAAGTGTGATTTGAGAATTTTATGAGAAAAGAAAAAGTGAAAGGCATAGTTAAGAAAACAAAAACTAAAATCCCTGAAAGAGTAAACAATACCGAACCGATAAACGCCGAAGAACTGGAAAGAATAATCCGCATTGAATGGGCATGAATTGAAGGTATATTTCGCAACAACAATAAATAACAAATCAAATACCCTAAAACAGGACTAATGTGTTATTAATGCACTCAAAGATACATGTTTCAGATGTTTAAACTTCAGGTATAGCCATTAAGGTTTCTCCCTCTGTTGTTTTCTGTACTCTTCCAGATGCTTTTTCACTTCAGCTTCTTCTGTAGGGGTCATTGGTTTCTCTGAGCCTAACGCTATATCTCGCTGTTTCTCTGTGTATTCTTCAGCTTCACTGTCACTTCTGATTCTCCATCTATTTAGCAATTCAAGTAGCTCACGTTTCTTCTGAGGGTCAACAACAGCTTCACCTTTTACAGGTAGCTTATGTACGAATGTGTCAAGCTCCTGTAACTTCATCCTAAGCACATCATTAGTTGTTTCTACAGCAGTCAGTCTCTTCTGGCTTTCGACTAGTGAATTCTCGATTTCGATTAATCTCTTAGCTTTTATGCCATTTCCATTGCCATTAATTGAGATGTCCTTCATAGCTTTCAAGTATACTGCTCGAAGCTGGTCTTGACTAATGTATGCTCCTTCACCAACAGCTTTGCCAACTATCTGTTTCCACTGTGATTCGCTTGAGTGAACACTAAGTCTTTCTGATAGAAACTTTCTCATGCAGTGGAATCGCACACGTTTACCATGCAATTTACCATCCTCAATATCATACCCAGTTTTCTTAAACAAGTTCTGAAGGATAAGTGAGAGATTATCTTCAGTATCATTAAACACACGTTCATCTGAAGATTTGTCTTTGTTAAGTTCCAAAATATCCTCCTATTGCTGTATTAGCATAGTTTGAGCTAAGTTTCAAGTCATTAATAATGTAGTTGTGGAAAAGAATCATACTCTTCTCGATTGAGTATTCTTTATCATTGCGTTTAATGTCGCGAAGCTCTTGACCAGTTTTACCAGCCCAAGTGAGATATAACCTGAGAAATATTTTATGCTCTTTTAGTTGATTCACGAGTTTGTGAGTCATGAAACTCTTTTATCACACTATCATCGTCTATTTGCATAACTATCTGGAAAGAACGAAAAGATTTAAATTTTTCACTATAACCTGACTAAAAGTTGGGGTAAAATAATTTAATCCTGCAACACGAATAGAAATAAATGTTAATGTATGCCACACCAATTCAGGAAAGTCCCAAAATCTCCTGAAAGCGCCAAAGAGGGCTCGACATAACAATGGAGATTGCAGTTTTGGCAGTTCTGTGTTTCCTTCCAGTTAAATCTAGAGATTTCAGTTTTTATGCTGGTTTGAAAAACTGAAGTTCCTGTCACATATTCATGTCGAATATAGCAGGGTAGAATTAATGTTCCCTCTGGACCTACGTTAACTGTTAACCAAGGTTTGCATGTCCATTTTTTTTCTTTTGCAATGACTTTGAAATAACTTATTGAATTCACAAGAGGATAGCCGTTCTTCTTCATCTCGACAAGTTTTTCAACTAACTTGCTGATTTCGTTACTAACGGGTGCCGACGCTTTGGCGTTGCAGTAATCATGCGCCACTGCCAAGGATAATTTTACGTCTAATTCCTTGGCTAACTTTACTAAATCTTCAATCTCATGGATGTTGTCAGCCATTATCGTAGTGTTGATAATTACTTGAACTTTCGATCTAGATGCAGTTATGCCTCTTACCGCTTTTCTAAAACAGCCATTAACACCTCTAATTGTATCATGAGTCTTTTCTAGACCGTCTAACGAAACGTAGAGTGCACCATTGATGTATTGCGCTATTTCATCTATTCGGGATTCTAGGAGAGTCCCATTTGTGATGATGCTTGTGTGTAAAGGCAGGGATCTGGAAAAAGCTAAAATTTTGACCAGGTCTTTTCTCAGGAGCGGTTCTCCGCCTTCAAATGCAACCGAACAAGCGCCTGAATCATAAATTTTCCTAAGAACCACTTTTTCTTGCTCTGTACTAGACTCTTGGTTAGATCTTTTCCAGAAAGGGCACATTTTGCAGCGAAGATTGCAGTTGTAGGTTAACTTGTGCCCACAAAACAGCGGCATCCTAACTCCGAACAAGTTTAAGAGCAACCCTCGACAGATGCGTGACCCCAACCACAAAGTCTCAAAGCGTCGGGGAGACCTTTCTTCTCCATACATTAAGTTGGAATACACATCCATCACTTACATACCTCAGAAAGCACAACTTAAAACACAGTCTATCTTAATAAGAAGTGTTTCTTAGAAGTGTTGTTTATTTTACATAAACAAAGTTATGAAAATAAAGATTTGGGATCTTTGGACTCCTCTCTTTTTTTTCGATCTTCAAATACTTCACAAACAAAAGAACCTCTTTGCTAATCAATGTGTCAATCGTCTGCCTATTGTCATTCTTAATTCCTGGAACCTTGACCATGCGGTCAAGAAGATTATTCAAATCTGCAGCAAGGTGCACTTTCTATTCCCATTTGTCGTTTGTTTGCTTAAACTGCATCTGAATAACCTGGCAATCTTCACCAAATCCTGCGTATCTTAGAGACAAGACTGTCATGGGTGTCTTTAGTGTAGTGACGAATTTCTTTTTTACATACAGGACACACTATCCATCCTGCAAAATGCGTGTCAACTTGATTCATCTAACATAATCCCCGATGCCAAATTTCTGCGCCAAAACAACCCTGGTACGCTCAACAATCCGAGCAGATTCCATCTCTAACTCATCCAAATTAAAACCCTTAACCTGCCCCGGATGAATAACCAACGAAGGCTCCAAACCCAAATTCAACTCCACCCGAACAACCCCAATCAAAACTCCAAGCTTTCGCCAATTCCGCGGCTCCCCAATTTTACCCAATCCACACGACAACGCTCGCGGCGCAAAACCTGAAATTTTAAAGCATGATCCTCAAACACCACGGGCAAACACAACTCACCGTCACTTCCAGTGAGAAGCTTTGAACCATAAGGCGTCAACTCATAGTATTTCACTATGCCATCCACCTTTAGTCTGTTCTCTGTTGCAACATTTGTTGTAACATTGATCTCAGGGATAGCAACGGCTGCGTTTGTAAATTCTGACTACCGAGGTTTGCTTGAGCGTTTAACGATTGGATCAATATTGTTTTGGATTGAATTATTGATAGTAAAACTATATTTTGCTACCAAGAAACAGCTCTAAAAACAATAAATGCTGGTTTTTGTTCCTTAGACAGCGGACACACCATAAAAAGTGGTAAAACTTGGGAACTCGGGAACAAACCTCGCACCAAAAACTCGAATGGCATCATGACATTATTTGGTTGAAAGTAGAAACTGATCTGTACAGCAAACGATTTTTACGATAAAGAATCCTTATATCCCATCCTCAGCAATAGGCTTGGCATGGCAGAACCAAAAAACGGTTGACCAATTTTCTTCCCCAAAAAATTAGTTCTACTCGGAAACCTCTCCCTTTTCTTATGGATTGTTATTGACACAGTCGCTTTTCTACTATTTGATTTAACTGCTGGCATTGTATTTTTTGTAGCGACGCTGATCTTAATTTATGGTTTACTAAACATTCTCGGTTGCCTAAGGCCATGTTACAATTGCATTAAATGCACTCACGGCATGGGACGCTTGGCCGCATTATACTTTGGCAGACGCATATTCAAAGACTACAAATACAACTACAAACTACCCACAGCAATACTCTACAGTCTCTATATCGGAGCGTTTCCAGCAGCATTCGCACTATACTCAGCAGTAACAGATTTCACAATCATCAAAGCAGCGGTTTTCGTGGTTCTGTTGGTATTTACAATCTATAGCGCCTTAACCTGGCGAACCAAAAAAACCCTTAAAAAATAATTAGAATAAACAGTTGAGGCGCTAGCAAGGAAGAAAATGAATGCTTTAATTCTTGTCGTAAGCGGAAGGCTTCTGAATTATTTTATCTGTTCAGCGTAATTTAATTGCAGATCTGTTATTAGTCTTCGCAGACTTTCTACCTCTGCGTTATCTACGTTGGATTCGATTTTGTCAACGAGTGAAATTATGCAATCTATTGCAACGTGAGCTTTTGTAAGATCTTTATTTATCTTATTTGTCCCAGGATCAACCCTTAATCCTATATAACGCCATGCTTTTTCGCTCAGTAGCATAATAAACAATTTTACAAGCTCATTAATGTCCAATGAAGATATGTCAACAGGGCTTGGTTCTTGCTCTTTATTTTCAGACTCACTTGGCGTGGAACTCAATTACAAACACCTCTACTATCTTTGTTGCGGTTTTCTTAAATAATTTATAATCTAAAATAAAACTTATATTTGTATCTCAAGTTCAGAAAAAGAGAGGCTTATCCAAAACTAACCAAAGAAACTGAGTAGCTGCCCCACTCAATTTGGAGCCCTAATGTCCGAGAGACTAAACAAAAATGAATCAGCTGTGCTAATCCACTTGTGGAGGTTGAAGCGGAGTTATGGTTAGGGGTATCTGTTGTCAGGGATAGTTCTAATATTTCCGTTGCCGTGTAATTTTGCATCTGTGGAATCAATAACAAGTTTTAAATATTTTTATAGATTGAATGATCTACCAACTGGTGCTAAGTTAATGAGTCTTGACTGGAAAAAATGGACAAAGAACGATGTTATCTTTGGAATTATTCTTCCCGTAGTCGCCGTTTTCGTGATTGTGTTGATTTCAAAGCTTCCGTCGATAGTTGGCGGCGGTTTTGGAATCGTTACTGGGCTTGTGATGGAAATAGAGGAACTTGTCGTCATAGTCGGTGTTCCATTAGTCCTTGGTTTTACTATGGAATCAATGGGCAGGAGGCGCCTCAGGATTCTTAATGGGTACCTTCTACGGACTATATTGGGCAAATAGCTTTCGCGGAATACCAGGATCAGGAACAGTCCTGATAGCATACATACTTAGTCCAATGTTAATCGGCTACATGGCGGGCGCATTAAACAAGCACTCAGGCAATTTCAAAAGAATATTGATTTCTGCCCTTACCGCCGCTACAATTGGAGGCATAGTGCTCTTCACTGTATTCCAAATGTCATCTGCAAACGTAGTCACAGGAACAACAGGGTTTGCTCTAACAGTCCTAGCACGTATGCTTGCCGCCGTACTCACAGGTGTTGTAGTCAAAGTTTTCTTCTGGTACGGCATGGGAAACCATAAAAATACAAATAGTTCCTAACCCTTTTTTTGAATTTTTCTTGAGCCCGATTTCTTGTGATAAAAAAACTTGCATAAACTGGAAAGGTGGGCATTGTTTCCGTTCCAATCCTGAAAAGGTTGACAATTCTTGTCTTAATTTTGAGGATGCAATTGATTTTCTTCAACTAAAGGCTGATGCAATAAAAGATACACTTAGCCAATCACAAAATTCAGTACATACTTTCTAAGTCGTCCAGAAGGAGTAGATTTCTAAATTTTCTTTTTCAAACTCTTTCTTCAAAATTACTTTGATTTCATCCTCATCAAGATTCCAATGACCGTTCTTGTCCACGTGCAAAGGAAAACCTGTTTCTCTAAGGAATTGCCCTTTAGGGAAGTCAAGAAATATGAAATAGCGTTTGGCATCCATCAAGATTATTCTTAGAGTTGAGAGTTCTTTGTTAGGTGAGAGGGCATTTTGTTCAAGAATATACACAAGTGATTTGGGCTTTTTTTCACTCACTAAGCGCTTAAATTCTTCCCAGCTTCTAACCCGAATATGACCTTCACTCATTTTCTTCAAGTCACCCTTTTACTCTCTGCTCAATTTCGTCCCTTATTTCTCTAACCTTCACTATTGGCCTTCCTTTAGGGTCTTCAAGCTTCCAATCAATTGTCGACTTAAAGAAGGGTCCGGGACAGATTACTTGATCGTTGCAACCCATTGTAATTATTAAATCTGATTCTTGAGCCATTTGAAAAGTAAGCAATTTTGGCTTGTTTTGAGAAATATCAATGCCTTTCTCTTGCATGGCTTGGACAACAACTGAATTAACCTCTACAGCAGGCTTGTTTCCTGCACTTGAAACTATGAATTTTCCTTTTCCATACTTTTTTGCAAACGCCTCCGCTATCTGACTTCTGCCAGCATTCTCCACACAGACGAAAAGAATTTTTTTCATCTCAACCATCTACGATTGATTTTTATGAAGCTTAAAATCAGGGTTCTTTCGCAATTCTTTTAGTTTTTCATTAAATTCTTTTTTAGAAGGATGCGAAATGGCGCCTTCAGGACATATTGCATCGCAGCCTGAACATAGCACTACACAGTTATTTGGGTTTTTTACTATTGGTCTTTTCTTCTCGTTTTTTTCTTCGAATTCATAAGTGCCAAGTTTACAATAGTCTACACATTTGCCACAACCGATGCATTTGCTGTAGTCAATAGAGGGATACCAAGGAACCTTGTCTCGAGGAATTCCATGCCACTCTCTTTCCGACATTTCAAATTCTCCTTGAACTGTTTATCGAATAAACTATAGCAACTTTTAAATATTGTTATTAACTTTAAACAAAAATATGCCATCAAGCGTGGACAACCAAAATCGATTCAAATCAACAGTTTTCTACGCACTATCAGATTCAATTAGATTAGAAATAGTCACATATCTACGAGATGGAGAGAAATGCGTATGCGAGATAGTTCCCCACTTAAACCTCATCCAACCACTCGTCTCTCGTCATCTAAAAATCCTCAAAGACTCTGGAATCATTAAATGCCGAAAGGACGGAACCAAACGCATGTATTCAATTGTTGATCTAAGAATACTCAATGTTGTTGACGCTTTAACCTCAGAGCTAGTAGACACCCTTACAAAAGAAATAATTGAAAACGTAACATGCCGCTAATGTGACTGCTATTGGAATAAAAGAAGAGCATGTTAAGAAAAAATTTTCTTAGCTTTGGGAAGATTGCGGTAACTTATCAAATTAACAATCATAGGTAAAAAAAAATGAACAACAAAAACGATAAAGTAAAAAAATCCGTTAAGAAGGTCTACGCAAAAGTAGCTACCAATAGTAATTCCAGTTGCTGTCAATACGGCTGTGGAACCTTAGATAAACAAACCGTCAAGAAACTATCTAAAAGCATAGGTTATTCTGAAGAGGAAATGAATGCTGTCCCCGAAGCTAATCTTGGCTTAGGCTGTGGAAATCCAACTGCATTTAGCAATATCAAAGAAGGCGATACAGTTCTTGATTTGGGAAGTGGTGCTGGCTTTGACTGTTTTTTAGCCTCAAAAAAAGTTGGAAAAACAGGGAAAGTTATAGGTCTAGACATGACTGAAGAAATGATTGCTAAAGCCAGAATCCTTGCAAAAGAGCATGGATACTCAAACGTTGAGTTTAGGCTTGGTGACATAGAAAAGATGCCTCTTGAAGATAATTCAGTTGATGTTATAATTAGCAACTGTGTCATCAACCTTGCACCAAATAAATTAAAAGTATTCAAAGAATCTCACCGAGTTTTAAGAAGCGGAGGCAAAATGTACGTTTCTGACATCGTTCTTCTAGGAAAGCTCACTGCAGAACAACTCAATGACGAAGACTTGCTTTCAGGTTGTGTTGCTGGCGCTTTGCAGAAAAAGGACTACTTGGGCAAAATTAAGCAAGCAGGTTTTAAGGTAAACGTCATATCGGAAGACAAGGAGATAAACAAAACACAGTACAACGGATTAGCGCTTGAGAGCATCAAGATTGAAGCACTAAAATAGCAATTCATCCAAGTGTTTGAAAGATTTTTCCCTTCTTTCAAAAAATCCACATATAAACTGAAATAACTATAGAATTTCTAAACTTATTCAACAATCTCAGCTCACCACTATAACAATAAGAGCCTTTTATCCAACATTCCTATATTAAACTCTGATATCTTTGTCAAAGTTACTTAACCAAAACACTCTGTAACCTAGCTTAGGTATCGCACACACGTGTTACATTCCAAGTCGCTATTATGCCTTTATGATAAAGTGCTATTTGAGCAGACCCTGATTCTTTACTCCCCAAATCATATAGTCCTGAATGACCTTGATTACCCCCAAATACGTAGGAACCTGCAACTATGGGAACTGTCATATTGATAACAACTTCACCAGTAATAGCCACAGCATCAACATGCAAACCAGCATTATGAGCAGTTCCTAAACCCATGTTAGTAACAGTGCCTTCAATCAAAAGATGATTGCAGGTTATTGAGTCAATTTCATTGTAAGTGTAGTTACTCATTTTCTAAGAAATTCCCAAAGAGGTAACTAAATCAGGTTTTTGAAGACAGCTAATTGAGATCTTAAGGAAGTTATCTGAGAATCTTGCTCAGCCAATTGGTGGATATGGTAATACTGAATAGTGCTTGCAAACAAAAATATAACAATAACTAATGATAGAACCAAAATTATGGCATCTTTTTTGTTTATCTTGAGTCTTTGTCTCTATTATAGTATAGCGGATATAACATTTTACTTTGCATCTCTAATATTCTTTTTGACCACTCCAAATCAGTGTTCGCCTATTTTATATCCAAGTTTGACTGAACCAAAACTTAAGGTAAAATACGAAAAAGTATCGCAAAAAAGGGATAGATTTTGGTAAATTCTTATATGTATGTTCATCAAAAGAATTTTTAGTTAGGGTAATAATATGCCAACTGAAAAAGAAATAGTAGTATATGGTGAAAAAGCTCTAGAAATAGTTGATGTTCTTAATTCAACAACTCTTAAAATCCTCAAAGCAGCAAGAAAAAATCCTATAAACGTATCACAACTAGCTAAAGACCTGCAACTAAGCGAAGCCTTCATAAGCGAACAAGTAAGAGCCCTTGAAGACTTAAAACTAGTAAGCATAACATATGAAAGAGGAAACAGAGGAATACGCAAAATTAGCACTTCTGCCCTAGAGAAAATAATAATAATCCTCAAAGACGAAGAGCTACAATCTTCTAACTTGACTGAAGAAAAAAAATAGAATAAATCCTATTCTCCTCTTAAGTAAAAACAGGGTAGTTAGTGTAAAGTTAATACCTTTGTTAAAGTCTAAGGAAAAGTCTCCAACAGAGAGAATGAGATGCAAGACCTTTCTTAGATAGAAAAGAACTTAAAGAAAAAGTCACTACCCCAATTTCTTTGATACATCGGATATAGCGATTTTGTCATTTATGATAGTTAGCAAAGTAAGAAAATACCCTATTACATAGATATTTCAAATTCATCAGTCTGTGCAACCCTTGCGCAGAAGTTTTGCCTGATTGTCAAGGGAAGGTCATTGGAAAAACAACTTCTAAAATTCATAGCGCAACTCTGTACTTTACAAACAATGACAAAATTCTATATTCTTGCTAGTAAGCTACAGATCATTCTAGGAATCTTGGGGAAATAGAAAATGACTTGTTTTGGATACGCCAGTAAAGGACGAGAAAACACGAGAATAAACAGAGAAATAGCGGTAGCTTGAACCGAAAGCCTTTCTGGCTTAAATACCTGTTTAACCCGGCAAAGTCTTAACAGCGCTTTAGACATTTACCTGTTGAAACAGCTTTTATTTCATTAGGTAGTAAAAAGGCGATTGTACAAGAAACCTAGAGATGTATGTAACTTGGCAGAACAACGTAATAATCAATCAGAGTTTAGTTTTGAATTGGAAGAATTAAGCATAAAGTTTGCCGGAATAAAAGAACCTGTCACAAAAGTTAAACCCATTTTAAGAACAGATTTAAACACTCCAAACGAGAAATAATAAGTCACCCAATTTTATCTTATTTTGAAAATCTTGCAGTATATCAACCATATCATTAACCATTTTCATGACTTTTGCGTAATCAGGCTCAAAATTCTTCCAAGAAAATCCAGCTCACACAAACCTCCTCTCAATAAAGATCAAATGCAAACAAAACGTCTTGATACAAAGCTACCTTTGCCTATTAACATCCTCTGATAAACACAAACACAGCATAACTATTCATCTATTCCTTATTTTCCTTCAGTTATTTTGGCAGTTTTTCCCCGTATCCTGCCCTTTTGTATTGCTCAATACATAATATTTTAATTGAAACATAAAAAATAAAAATTAAAAGAAGAGCATATTTTCTACCATTCTTCTTCTTCCCATTCCTCGTCTTCTGTTTCTTCCCATTCCTCTTCCTCTATGAATATCATGTGCTTATTCACCTCACAACAAGCCGCAAAAGCTACCTGCCACTTTCAAAGCCTTAAGCATTTGCATTCGTCAAATGACGTTAAAAATCGCTAAAGAAAACAATTTGACCATACCTTAGACACAATTTTTCGATCAATAGATATTTTCTCCCTAATTTTTGGCACCACAATATAGACATTATCTAAAATCTCAATTTCTACCGAGCTACAGGGTGTTTGAGATTGTTTCTTAAACTGTTCCAGTTCTATTTCAACCAACTACCATAAGCCCCCAAACACATATCAATATACAGTGACAAACACATGCAAAAAACAAAAATCATAATCACCCTAGCCACAACAGCTGCTTAAACCTTAATCACATTCAGATTAGCAACAGCCCAAACAACCCCAAACCAACCAAACACAACCACAAACCCCAACCAAACTCCCAACAACGAATTCATGAACTGAATTAGCAACTGCTTTAACTACAGAGCAAACCAAGCCTACAACAACAAATACGTAGCACCTCAAGCCCCAACCGACAACTCAACTCCAACCCCAACACCCCACCAAACCAACCACAAATACAACCATAACCCCTGATAAACAAGATAAACCAGACAAAGCAAAACTAGTTTCCAAAAAAAATAACCTACAATCCACCTCTTAACTACCTTTTTAGTCTTCTACAATTTCACAACAAAAAATTCCGCAAAAACCAAACACCCAACAAACTAAAAAAAAGAAAAACTAATCATTGCAACCATAATCTTGATCAGCCCTAATATTCGCTGATCTATTGGAGCTCTGAACTTTGTAGTGAACAAACGAAAAAAACAATGAAACTGCTCCAACAAAAACAGCTACAAATTCAAACATAACTCCTACACCTCCTCTGCCAAAGCTAAGTCAATCGACTTACTTCCAATCTTTACCCCAAAATATAGCAAGGCCGTAACAAATACAACCACAAACACCAACATTATTCCTGTCATTCCAATCGACTCCATTTACAGTTTGCTTATTGTCTAGCATTATTTAAGTATTTTGCACTATTGCACATATTTATAATCAATAACTGCATGATCGTTTAACTATTCACAAAATTGTTAGACATATGAAAGTAAATGGAGTAGAAAACAGTCATCAAAACCCAAGACCCAGCAACAAAACACATGGTTGATCTTTTGGCAAGACCAGAATCTTCCGGCAAGACCTCAGCAATTTCCTAAAAATTGGAGAACCATCGAATCAAAAAGAAAAAAGATGTGTGACTGGGAAAAAACACGATTATTTGTCTTATCTTAAAAAATTAGATATGTCTGGCTACGCAAAGATTTGAACACAACTTGTCCGAAGAAACCTCTTTTTAGTAAGGGCGAAATCGCGTCTTTGATGTGAAAAGCTTAAGAAAGTGTTTTTTGCTTAAGTGGACATGTTCCAAGATTTGAAGGGCTTTGCCCAATTTATTTCTGTTGAACGGGGACTGATGCTCTTCATGATTTCAGTCGGATCAACATTTCTCATGGGCCAAGCGCTCATTTGGCCCGTAGCGCTGTTTCTGGGCGTTATAGTTTTTTGCATTTGGAGTGCTGTTGATGCCATGAATAACATTTGTGATGTAGACTTGGATGTTTTGTCTGATCCAGTGCGGGCAAAGTTCACTAAGAAGCTGGGTAAGTTTGGCTTCTTTATCGCAGTTACGTTTACTGCGCTGTCTCTAATGTTGGGTGCAGCAACATTGATGCCGTTTGTGCTATTATTTATAGGCATTGGCATCTTTTTTGGAGTGATCTATTCCGTTCCACCCTTCAGACTTCGAAAAACCGCCTATAAGCCAATTATTAACTTTACAGTAGGTGCCGTTCCAGTTATGATTATTGCAGCGTTCTTCAACTTGTTTACAATTGACATAATAATACTGATTTTGCTAATTGGCGTTACAACAGCAGTGAACAGTTTATGGGAGGATCTGGCTGATTTCGCCTCAGACTTCCAAAGTGGCTCAAGAACAATACCAATAATTCTAGGTTTTAGACGCGGCTTATTCTTAACAGTCATATTGGGCTACGTCATGATTCCACTGATGGTTCTAGTAGGCATACTATTTCAGCTATCAATTATTTACTACGCTACATTAGTGACTCTCGCAAGCTTTATCACTCTGCGCATAATCCAAAAAAGACAAACACTATTCAAAAAAGACGCACAAAAACTCTTCAAAGTGGGCGAAGTTTTAGCCAAGGATTTTGTGATAGTAGCAATTGTATTTACTCTAAGCCTAATGCTAAGCAGCTTGTTAAAAATCAACCCAATATTTTAGAGAAAAATTACTCATTAGATTTACCGTTTTTAGCTCAGTAAAGAAACCATAAAGCTGCATCGTAACTTCTGACAGGCACCACATCTCTACACTCAGGTTTATCTTATTATTTGAGCATATAACTCCGAATTTGAAATGACAAAATTAGCAATCATTGGTGCTGGCATAAGCGGTTGTTCAGCTGCCTATTTCGCAAGTAAATACCTTCCAAACCTAAAAGTAACAATCTACGATTCTCAAAACAGAATAGGTGGCAGAATCCAAACATGCAATGAATCTGGTGAAATCATAGAATTAGGCGCTGCCTTCTTCAACCGTTTCAACAAAACGCTTTTAGGCACAATAAAATCTGAGGGACTACAAATAGCACCCGTTGAAGGGCCCCAAGCTTTTGCGGTGTGGAATGGCTCGAAAATAATTTTTAGGTCAAAAAAACAATCCTTTTCCACTACATTTAGCTTTCTTACTAAATATCAGCTGAACTTAGCCCGTACATTCTTGCTTCTCAGAAAAGTAAGAAAACAAGTTGTCAAACTATATCAAGAAGAACAAAAAAACCCCGCCGACTTCGCAGAACTTTTTGAATCAACAGGTCTTGATAAATGGCACAAAATATCCTTCTCGGAAGAGTTGCTTAAGAGAGGTGTAAGCCAAGCCTTCATCGATAAAGTGGTAACCCCCATTACAAGGGCCATATACTCTCAGAACGCAGACTTGGGGGGCTTCGCCGGGCTTTCGGCTTTGATTGGTGTTCACTCAGGACCAACATATAGTTTAGCTAAGGGTAACAGTAGTTTGCCAACTATCCTTGCGAGCGCTTCAAAAGCAACGGTTAAATTGGGTCAAAAAGTTGACAGAATAGAAAAGACCCACAAAGGAAATTATCTTTTAGCTACAAAGGCTGAAAAGGAGGTTTTTGACAACGTCATTGTCGCTACACCCTTAGAATTTGCTGATATAGAATTCGATGGCTTATCAATGGATGGTTGGGAACCTCAGCAATATCAGGCTGTCTATATGCGGGTTATGCGAGGAAATTTTGACCCAGAATTCTTCGGCCTAAAAAAATCAGCCCACCCCCCAGCTATAGTGTTAACTACAAAAGACGCAGATCCAATAACTCAAATCGGCATAAAAAAAGCAAGCAACGGCGAGTCATTGGTAACTATTTCCTCACCAAAACCTCTTAAATCCAACTTATTCAATGATGTTTTCAAAAGTGGCGGAGTTACAGTTTTGAATCATTATTGGAAAGCAGCCTACCCCAAATTCAAACCAATCACAAAGCTGCCTCCAACACGTATTGACAAACGGTTCATGTACGTCAATACGGTTGAACCTTCGGTGTCAAGCATGGAAACATCAGCTCTATCAGCTTTGAATGCAGTTCGACTACTTGCCGAAGAATACTAGATACACTCTCACCTTCTCGCCTGCACTTATCCCTTGCACAAAACACCACACACCTACACAACAACCAAAAAAAAGAAGGTCTGCAATCGCTCAAGAATGACTTGACACAGAGTTAAGTTGTCAAGCGTTTGGTTTCTACT
Source organism: Candidatus Bathyarchaeota archaeon (assembly GCA_963741005.1). Taxonomy (GTDB): domain Archaea; phylum Thermoproteota; class Bathyarchaeia; order Bathyarchaeales; family Bathycorpusculaceae; genus Bathycorpusculum. The sequence continues at coordinate 89,565 of CAVUGQ010000014.1, read as the reverse complement.
TTTGTTTAGACTTTCAACTTCTCAGCGAAGGCTTCCGCATGTTTAAAGTCTTCACTGCTAGGTCTACCTTTGTTTATTCCACCAAAATATTTGAGAAAAAGGTTCGTGTTGAAACCTTTGCATTGAAATTCATCAACAACCAAGTAACCTTTAGATAACAGTTTTTCTCTAAGTGCCAAATGGTCTTTAGCAAGTTTCTTTTCTCCCGTAACTCCACTAGTTGAAAAAATGAATGCTTTCCTTTCAGTTACTTGCGGCAATGCATCAACAAAGTCAAGGAGTTCTCGGTAGTGTTTTCCACTATCTATCCCTGCACCAAAACCTATTAGATCATATTCTTTTAGTTCATCAGAGCCAATTTCTTGCGGAGACTTCACCTGTGCATCAAGCGCCTTAGCCATAGCTTGGGCTACTTTCTGAGTGTTGTTATGATGGTAAGAATACACAACTATCAAAGACTTCATTGCAACTTTACTTTCCTATTTCATTTTATGCCTTATTTATAACAAATAAACATTTTCTCTCTTCAATAACAGAGAACAAAGTGCGTGCTTCCAAAATCATAAACCAATATCTACTTGCACCTGAAAAAGTCTTCAGCATAGAATTGTAGCACTGGGTAAAGCTTGTTGATGTCAAGCATGCTACATTGATTACTATGGCAATCTCAACAGGTTAGGAAAATAAAGGTAACCCATAACCAAGACTACGACGATTAGTCCTACAGCCGAGATGGCGATTACATACTTTCGGGACGATGTCTTCTGTCTGGTTTGATTAGCGTCAGAGCGTTTCTTTCGCCACCTTCCAGATTTTGTCCTTTCACGTTCCTTAGACCATTTACCATTTTTTACAGTGGGAGCAGGCATAAATTTCAACTCAACTCGTCTTAGAATCATCTATCTATTTGTTAGCTGAAAAGCTTTTGGATCATCTTTTTTGGCAAAATTGCTTTTTTTATGTTTGTGCGAGTTTCATTTTATAGTTTTTTGTTTTCGGTTTTGTGTGTCCATATTTGACAGGTTTTATTTTCAGCAAAGATTACTGAGGAGCAAAATATTGCTAATAATGTCTACTAAAGAGATTAAGACATACACTAAAGAAAAGAAAATTCATATTTTTGATTCATAAGCCTTATTTTCTTTTAACACAAATGAATTTAACAAAGAAAAGAAGAAAATAGAACATGCAAACTCGTTTAAAAGCTCCCACAAAAGACAAGAAATTTTGGAAAGCGGTTAAAAATGGAAATTAAATATAAATGTCCTTCTTGCAGCTCAACTGAAACCGAAATCGTCTATGAAGGCGAAGCAGTAATTAGTATTTGCAAAGCCTGCAAAGTAGTCTGTTCAAAAAGTTGGTTCTAAAAAACACAATAATCTCAACATATATTTGGATTACATTAAATTTTAATTAAAAAAATAGCTGTTTATTCCTTTCAGCATTTCACAATTTGGGTTATTGTGCTTTTGCCTGCCCTTCAAGTGAAAAGGTGCAAGCAGGGTCTCCGAATACTAGCAGTGTGTCGTCTTCTTTCAGGATAAGTGTTGGGTCGAACAGGTTCTTTATGACTTTTCCGTCGCGGATGAGCCCAATAATGGTTGCACAGTTTGAAACATCTGGCAGTGTTTTGCCTATAAGGGGTGATGATTTAAATATTGAGAATTCGGAGATTTCCTTTGTCCCGATTCTCTCAGAGAAAACTACACCCACCAGGTTCGTTGTTATGGCTGAGAGAGCGAGCAGATGTCCCACTGTGACTGAGGAAGGTATGACCATGTCTGCACCTGCTTTTTTTGCAGTCTCCACCAGTGCTTGGTCGTGGACAACGCTGATTATTCTGATATCTGGGCGGATTTTTCTAGCGCTGAGTATGGAAAGCATGTTATCTGCGTCTTTTTCATGTGCACTAACTATGATCAGTGCACGTTCTATGCCTGCTGCGTTTAGAGCCATCATTGGCTGCGTTTCTTGTTCTAGTACTACGAATATATTGTTTCTTAGGAGCTCGTCATACGTTTTTGGGTCTTTAGTTACAATGACGTTATCTAAGCCCGTTCCTCGAGCTTTTCCATCACGTATTTGCCCCAGTGCGTATACCCTAAAACGATAACGTGTTCTTTTAGTCTACTAAGAAGCTTCCTTTCAGCCTGAATTTTGGCCAAATCACCTTTAACGATGGTATTGATGCTGCTTTGCAATATAGATGCCCCAGCTCCTACAGATATTACAATCATTATAATTAAGAGCACCGCTTCCCAAGGATTCATGGTGAAAAAGTTGCTTCCGTTTGGAACGTAAAATCCAATTGTAGTGACTGTTGAAACTGAAGCAAGTAACGCCCCAATAGCGGGAAGATGTTCGAAATAAGAAAAAATTACTGCACCCCATAAGAACATGAGTCCAAGAATTGTAACCTGACGGTAGACTGCACGGAGAAAAACAGATGGTCCATAAAGTGACTGGTAGAAAATGAAACTGAGCTTTCGACTTTCTCTTTTACCCCTTCTCCTCACTGATCTTCTAGTAATAACATGATTTGTTTTGTTCATTAAAGGTGCTTTAAATAAAAACTCAACTTATGCTGATATGTTTTTCGGATAAGAAAGACAGATTGGCAGATACCTCATCCTTGAGGATTCATCAACACTGTTTCGAAAAGATTCGGTTGTTGATCATACACATTTTGATAGATTCTACTGCTTGTGTTTTGCTTTGTCTTTTTAATACCTTTAAACAAAAAACTGATGGAACCCTTCCAGAAAATCATCAAGCATACACTTAATGTAATGCCCTAACATGGTAATTCTTGAAAACCCTCTTAAATAATGTGATAAAAAATGATTCAACTTTCATTTCTACTTCTTCTGTTAGTCATTATAAATGCTATCGCTATAACAGTCTTTGGAATAGACAAGTTGAAAAGCAAGAAAAGCGGCTGGAGGATTCCTGAGTCAAGGCTTTTATTTATCGCTTTCTTTGGACCTTTTGGTGCTTATGTGGGTATGTTACTTTTTAGGCATAAAACTCGCAAAATCAAGTTCTTGATAGTTCCAATCTTTCTATTAATCCAAGTATTTTTGATAGCATATTTTTATTTAAGTAAATAATATCAGCTTATTCTTGTATCTCCTATCCCTTTGCTGCATGACCAAAGCGAGTTGCTTTCCAATTCTTCATTTTACTGCGAATGATTTGAGGGTTGCTTATAGTATGTAGGAGGACATTTTTGTTTGAGAAGAAAAAAGTTCAGCTAAGGATGTTTTAATCGAAGTCTTATCAGCCAGCAGGTTTCACATCTACTAACTTTTTGCTAGAACTCTACCGTGTAAACCCAGCTATCCTATAGATGACGTCAACAGTCTCTTTGGGAGCAAAACCTTTCGTTTCGTTGAATCCAACTTTTAAGCCGCTTCCAATCACCGAAGGCCTTGAAAAAATAACCCGGATAATTTTCTTATTTTTATCAGCCTCAATTTTCATACCGTCTTCGCAGGTTATGAATTTCATGATTGCAGCGTTTATTTCAGGATCTGAGTTTAGCGTTGATGCGAAGCAGCCACCGCTCCAATATACGCCTACAATCTCTTTGCTGAACATTCCTTTTTTCTTCTTTTCCAATTTAACGTTAAAGAAGCCCTCGTTGACATTTTCCTTCCGCACAATATGGTGGTATTCGTAAGGTAGCTTACTAGTAGAGTCTAGCAAAAGGCCATTAATTGTTGACGATGACCCTCCCTGAGTCGTTCCCTTCGCCCTTATTGTGACAAGGTCGAAATTTTTGCCTACTACTTTCATGTAACCTATGTCCTTTTTTATGAAATCTTGTTTAAGGGCTTCAGGGCTGTCATCTTGGAGAATAGAAATATCCAGGCCTATTTTTTATAATAATCGCACAAATCGTAGAATCCTGAAGTTCTTTTGAGCATTTCCATATTAATTCAAACCTTAAAGATGTTGTTTAATTAATTATAATATTTATAACTATCTACAGTTCTAATTTGCAAATAGCAATTTTGGATAGGAAAACACTGTAGATATTTTCAAGGTTTTACTGCTGATTTAACGGCTAGTTGTCTCATAAGCATACAACTATGTGCTTTGTACGGTCACGACGAACACGCGACTTTTTGTACGCCTGTATTTTTCATCGCCATCAAACCGCGCATAAATTTCAGCAGTATTATCAAAAACATCAGTCTTTTTCGCGGTCCATGAAATCATAAAGCTTCCATCCTCACCTGTAAGTCCTGAAGCTAAAGTATCATCTCTACCTATGTCTTCATCAAGAATCCGCACAGTTCTATTTCCAATAGGTTTGCCCGTTTCCTCCTCGATGAGCTTGCCTGTAAACACAACATCTTTACCGTTACTAACATTTGAAGCAGGGACATCAAGAGTAACTATAGTTTTTATGGGTTTCATACTAGCATGCGGTAGCCGTTTCTTAATAATTTGAGTTACTATTGTTCCGCTAGGAATGAGAATGTCGTTTTCGCTGTCTTCAGTCTCCAAAACAACGTGCATGAGCTTGATTTCTTTAACAATCCCAGTCTGCGCAGAAACCGTAATCGTATCGCCATAAGTGAAAGGTCTAGACATCAAAAGGAAGATACCTGCAACAACATGAGTAAGAATGGTTTGCGTCGCAAAACCCACCACCAATCCCCCGAAAGACCCAACAGTTAACGCCGCAGTTGGGTCCACATTAAACACAGAAGTCATCAAGGCTATCAAAACACCGATTCCAACAATCCTAGTTATTGTTCGCAACGTCGCAGCAGTAGCATGCTCAGTTATTCGCCTAACATAAGAGTACACCATACCGCTCGCAGAGTTTACCACGAGATAACCAAAACCGAAGATAAGCCCCGCTTGAATATACTTCAGGTAAGGGTTAATCAGCAACAGAATATTACTGTATGGCTGGAGATATTTGGGTATTTGCTCGATTGAACTCCAACCAAAAAGAAAACTAACCAACGCCACAATAATCGCAAGAACTATAACGTAAGCAATCGTTCTAGAGAGACCATAACCGAAACTCTGCATGTGCTTCTCGTCGTATTTACGGGACCCCATTATCATCGCTCTTTTCAAACCTGCAATTTACTGCAAATTATACTTTAAAAGATTACCCCTCAAACCTATAGCAAATAGCCCATAATCAAGAAATCGTTAGCTGGATTAAATTTTAATCCCCTCCCTCCCTACGAAATATACGAAACCGAAAACTGCTTATACACTGCCACCTCAGATAAAGGATTGATGGAAACAGTGTTTCCATGTCCGAATAAAATCAAATTCTTCGAATCAAAAAAATCTTAGAGGTAGAAAAGAAATGACAACCAAAAAATCCAAAGTAAATAGTATAACACACAAAACAGACTCCAAATATAGACTCAAAGAAGTCCAAAAGAAAAATCAAAACTCCAACAAAAGAATTGAAACATTTTTACCCATTTCAAATGAAGAGATAACCAAAAAATAACTAATCAGTGTAAATAGTTGATTGATTATTTTTCCTGTATTTACTGTCAAGAGATCACCATTGACCAAAAGGTGGACTAAATTCTAATTTAGCCAGCAAACTTACAGATTTTCCAAAAAATAATTTAACTCAAACAACAAAAACTAATCAAGCCTATCTACCCAACGCTTAAAATTAACCACAAAAACAAAAGACCCCAAACCCGTACTAACCAAACCACCCAACAAAAAAAACACACCAAACTCAATTCTTCCAAAACTACAACCAGTAACCAAAATCCCCACTAACGCCAAAATCGCTCCAAAGACCCAAGTCTCCAAGGCCATTACCACCCAACAATTTATCGTCAACATGTTTTAAACATTTCGCATATCCACTAAAACAATACAAATGCACAACACAAACACACCAAAACAAACAAGCACACACATACAACTTACTAACACCAAACAAACTGCGAAACAAATAATTACCCCCTAAACATTAAGCGAATTCACTATTCATCAAAAGATAGATAAATAAACAAAAAAGAAGGCAGACACAATGGCAGAATTACTATTCACAGACTTCATCATCAACATCATAATCATAGCAATCTCCTTTGCCGTATTAAACTGGGCAAGCAACCTAGCAATAAAAAACGCATTAAACGTATCCAACGTAACCCAACTAGGAAAAACCGCCGTCGGATTCAGCATGATAGCCTTCTCAACCTCACTACCAGAACTAACAGTCGCCCTAATAGCCGCCCTATCAGGAGGCGCAGCACTCTCAGTAGGAAACGTCCTAGGCTCAAACATAATCAACATATCCGTCATCATAGGAATAGCAGCAATCCTACTCTACATAAAAACACGCCGAAAACGCAACCAACCAAACACCCCAGAAGAACTAAGCGTAATCCCAGACTTCGCCAAATCAGAACTAAGCAGCATCCACTTCGGACTATTCATCTCCTCAATAATACCAATGATCCTAATCTACATAAAAACAGCAACATGGATCATCGGCCTAGTACTAATCACAATATTCGTAGTCTACATGTATCAACTCTCAAAAGTGAGAATGCCCCAAGAGAATGGCGAAGCCACACAAGAAGAAAAAAACAAACTAAAACGCTACGCACTATTAACCATTATTGGCGCACTCGGAGTCGTCGGCAGCGCCTATTTCCTAGTAGAATCCGCCGTTGTAATAGCTCAAACAGTGGGGATATCTCAAACAGTGATAGGCGCAACCATAATCGCCTTTGGCACAAGCCTCCCAGAACTAACAATAGACTTGAAAGCATTCCTAAAAGGCCACTCAGCACTTGCATTTGGCGACATCATCGGAAGCAGCTTCATAAACATAACCCTAATCTTAGGAGTAACCCTCTTTGTCCCAGCACTCGTCGGCTCACCCATTCTAATGGATATTAGTGTTTTCCAGAACCTTATTATCTTCTCGATAATTACAAACTTGTTTTTCTGGTATTTCCTTTCAAGAGGAAGAATCAATTGGCAAGAAGGCGTTGTTTTTCTTTCCTTGTATGCCCTTTTCTTAGCGACCACTTTAGGTCTTCTATAAACAAACAAACCTATTCTCCCAAATTCACCTTATTTCATATCGCAAGTTACCGAAGAACAAGACCCTTTTTTCAACTACCTCACTTTTTAGCTGTCTTTTACACTAAATTCTTCTTTCCTTCAAGACAATTCTTAATTCAAAGGCAATTAAAATGAAACACCATTGAAAACAATCGGCGTCTAGCTTAGAGGAATCGTGGGAATAACTGCAATAATTCCATTTATGATAAATTGCACGGCTATAGCAAGAACTATAATTGCCATCAATGCGCTTACCACGTGCAATCCATCATGGCCTAAAACTCTAAAAAGTTTTGGAGCATAAATCATGCCCAAATAAGATAACAGAATTCCAACAACTATTGCCAAGAAAACAATACCTGCTTCAATAAAATTATTCGCTTCTGAAAATAGCAAAATAACTGTTGTTATAGTGCCTACACCTGCAGTCAGAGGAAAAGCAAGCGGAATAATGGAAATATCTTGACTATTAGATGAATAGACTTTCTTTTCTGATAACATTCTTAATGCAAACACAATCAACAGGATACCGCCTGCTATTTGGAAAGCGTACACTTGGAGATTAAATACCTGAAAAATAAGTTGACCCGTTATTGCAAAGAAAAATAGAACAACAAGAGATATTTTCATCGCCTTAGCGACGACCTTGCGTTGTTTTTCAGGACTAAGATCTTCTGTCAGACCTGAAAAAACTGCAACAGTGCTAATTGGATTCATTACCGCCACAATAGACGAAGTGGCAACCAATATGAATTCAAGCGGTTCCAATATTTTTGCCTGAACTGCATAAAGTCACTTCTGTATATAAACATTGATAAACGAGGCCTCCTGAAAAAACAGACCATTAAATAAAAAAGAGGTCTATTTTCTAATAAAACTAGCTACTGTACATGTGCTTTGATCAAAAGAATAACTTACCAAATTAACCATATCGGAATAGTGACTGCGAAAGGTGTCCTTTGGTAGAACTCTATTTTAAGTTGGATGTTACTTTACAATTGATCTCTGAAATGGATTAAAATTAAATCCAACTATTCGAATTATGCAGCGTTCCTCGCTTCTAAATATTTTCAAAAACTGATATTAATCATTCGGTTATCTATAATTAAAGGGTATTTCATGTTAAAAGCTTTGGTTGTGTATGGCACAAGAACAGGAACAGTTGCAATCACTGCTCAAGAGATTGCACAAACACTTCAAAAGCAAGGCATAGAAGCCAAGGTTTTGAATGCTAAAAAAGAAAAAATTAAATCTATAGCTGAATATGACCTAATCGTTGTGGGTAGTGGGATTCAGATGGGTCGCTGGACTGGTGAAACGGAGGATTTTCTTAAAAAGTTTCGGAGCCAGCTAGCCACAAAGAAAGTGGCGTTGTTTGTCAATTGTGGTTCGGCTGTTGAAAAACTAAACCTAGATAAACCCGAAATAGCAACAAATGCAAAAACAAAATATTTAGAAGAAAAAGCCACTAAATACAAACTTAATTGCTCATCGTTAGGCTTGTTTGGAGCAATATACAATTTTAACACGATGTCGTGGATTATGAAAAAGGGTATGAAAAATGAACGGCCAAAACTTGCCGCATCCTACAAAGAAACAGAACCCGGTGTTTATGACACCAGAGATATAGAAGCGATACAAAAATGGGTCCAAGAACTCACAACAAAAATGTAAGTTGTCTGAGCTTTAAGAGTCAATCTACCCCAACCCAAGACCTTATGCCTTCTTGTATTTTATCAAATAATTGTCTGTACTTCCATTTGCCATAATCAATCCGTTAGTTTTTAATATTCAATTGCATAATCTTAATCTTGTACGATTCATAGTTGACGTGGGAAAAAAATGAATAAGGAAGAGGCAACAGTTTTAATAAATGAATTAGGAGTTAACAAACTTGTTAATCCCAAGTTAGTTCTTATTGAACAAAAAGAACAAGACATATATCGATTGCAGATTAGAGGCGATTTTAACCGCCACGCAATTGCACTATTTGTAAGAAAAAAAGAGTTGTCATGCAAAATGAACAACGACTACTTGACTATTTTCACACCATAGAATTTTTTTAATTAAAACTTGAAGCTTAATTCCTGAGAGCAGCAATTTGCGGTGATTAAATTTTAAAAATAACATTCAAATTTTTTCAAACTGCTGTTAATCGCAACATATGATTAGCATGCGGCAGCAACTAATTTTGAAATCAATTTCACTTAGCCAAAATGGAAGTAAATCAAGATTTTTATACTCAGGCATTGCTATGTTTATTGTGAGGCAAGAATTGAATGTCAGTAATTAAAAGAAAGCCAACAGATGCAAATAAAACCCTCATATGCAAAGCTTTAACAGACGTAACGTTCAGAAAACAACTTGAGACTAATCCAGCCAAAGCATTAGGCGTCAAAACAGTTACTCCCGCTAAAGCTAAAGAATTAACTAAAGTCTTAGCAACTCTAAAGGAGATTGATGCAAAAATTAACAGTCTTGCAGATGAGCTTCTCTGCGCGAATGGCGGTCCATGCGGAATAGCTTAAATGGGGAACTGCTATTCTCCACTTTTTTACTTTTGAAGGTAAAGATTTCGTTTTTAACTCGGAATTAATGACGCTTAATCTAAGCTCGAATAATAAAGAACTATGTAATCACGTGCTTGAGGAAAAATTCCTAAATCGTTCAGAATCAACCAGTCATTTAGCGAATCAAAATCTTGTCAAGCAAGAGTCGGGTGATTATCCTACAAATCGAGTAGAAATCATGGTTAATGCTGCTCAAAAATGCAATTTGGCTTGTGGATACTGCTTTGTGGGAGCAGGCAAATTTGATTATAGCAAGAATTACAGGAAAATTCTTCAGCCTAAAACTTCTCGATTACTCATAGATTCTCTCCCGGAGAGACTGCCTTGGGCAAAACACTTTTGCATACACTTCTATGGTGGCGAACCTCTCCTTAATTTAGATGCGATAGAAGAGGCAGTAGATGTTGCTTTGCCAAAAGGTAGGTTGTTTTCCTTTGCGGTCACAACCAACGGTACGGTTTGCACAAGGCGAGCTCTTTCCATATTGAAGAAAGGGCGTTTTAATGTCATTTTAAGCATTGACGGTCCATCGCATGTACATGACAAACTAAGAAGAACAAAAAATGATCGGCCTACACATAAAAAAGTACTAACGTTCCTTGAGAAAGCAAAAGCCCAAAATCTATATGTGCGCGGCTCAAGTGTAATTAGAAACGGATGGTCTCTAGAAGAGGCAACCAAATATCTTGCAACGCTTCCAGTTGACGCGATCAAAGCTCAAGCTGTAAGATTACCAATTGGTAATTCTCTTGCATTGGATGAGGAACAAAGAAAGGAGTATTTTGTTCAATTAGAGAGTATAGCATCCCAAACGGTGGAGCAAATTAGGGGAAACAAGTATCCAAAAGACGACCGTTTTAGCAATCGTGTTCTTCAAATTCTTAGCCGTAAAAGAAGGGATTCTTTCTGTGGTGCTGGAAAATGGACTTTTGGGATGGCGAGCGATGGAACAATGTTGCCGTGTGTTCTTCTTGCCGGGAAAGAGCTTACCGTTTTAGGTAACATAATCGACAAAGGCGAGTGGGTAAAAGAAGGCTTGAAATGGGCGTTTGATCATCTGCCGAGAACAAGTTGTCAAGAATGTTGGGCGCTGCCTTTGTGTGGAGGCGGATGTCCGGCCATGCTTTCGGTTTGCGGAGAAGACGAATGTGAGCTTGTTCGTAAAAACTGTGAATTGGCTCTGGGAATTTATGGATCGTTTTTAGATAAGCGGGAAGACTTACTGGTTTTAGCGGGGATAACCTAAATGCAAAAGAAAGAAATCACTTTCTTAGGCAGATCCATCACCTTTGATCCAGAAACCGTAAGTCCTACTTTGCTAAACGAGCAAAAATATCCAGCGGTCTCTTCTATAGCGATAGATGTCACAGGAACCTGCAATCTAAAATGCATCTATTGCGCAGAGTCCAGCACGATGCCAGAAAGGCCGCCGATCAAGTTGGAAACATTGGATTTGGCATTGCAAGCGCTGTTTAGCTGGTCGAAGCCAAACAGTGCTGTTTCTATTCATCTCGGAAGCGGTGAAGCGCTTCTCAGTCCAGCGATTGTTAGAGAAATTGGCAGGAAATCAAGACAGATGGCAAAAGCTCAGGAGCGGACTTTATCGCTTTATCTGACGACGAACGGAACTTGTCTTAACAATGAGATTATTGATTGGTTAATTGCAGATCAATGGAATGTAAAAGTAAGCATAGACGGAGATCGGGATCTTCACGATGTTAATCGGAAGTATAAGTCTGGCAGGGGGACTTATAGTGAGGTTAGCGAGGCGGTGGCGGTTCTTGCGCGGAAAATTCCTAAGAGGTTTAGTACAACCTCTGTTCTTTGCAGAGGTGCTGATCCCTCAAGAGTTTTCTATCATATAGCGTCTTTAGGTGTTAAGAGAATTGAACTGGTGCCAGTTGCAGCAAACAAAGAATCCGGTTTGCAGTTGAGCAAAAGCGACATAAAGTCCTACCGTAAGTTCATAGAGGATTATGTCCAGAAGTTAGCGCATGACCAAACGGTTCCCATAAACATACGCTTTCATAACCGCCTCCTTCGCATCTTGGGATACAAAAATAGTCGTACGCCATGCGGTGCAGGACGCAACTTCTTTGCCTCTGGTCCAACAGGGGAAATATATCCTTGTTTTCGATTTGTTGGTATTGAAAGATACAAGCTTGGAGACTTAACGGGAATAAGAAAGGAACGTGTACAAGCTTTCATTAAAAATTCTGGTAGACCCTATGAGCAGAGAGAAAAGTGTCGTGAATGTTGGGCTGCATCATTATGCGGGGGTCCATGCTTTGCCTGTGCGGACCTCTTTGGCTTAGGTTCGCCTCTTCCTCAATTCTGTGAAATGATCTTGGTAGAAAGCGAGGCAGCTATTTGGCTAGTTGATTTTCTTAAGAAGAATAACCCTGAGGAACTGGTTAGACTTATGGGTGCTGAATTTGTATGGGACACCGCCTGAAGATAACTTTGGTCAAGCCTCCTGAACAGTCCTCACTAAACTTTGGCTGTTTCAGCTTAGCGGTTTTAGCTTCAGCAATTGAAGATATTGCTAATGTAAGACTCATCGATGCCACAAACCTCAACCCGGCGAAAGCTGTTCAAACAATTCTCTCGTCTAGTCCTGACATTTTGGGTCTTACAGCGATGAGTGTTAGCTCAGTTGAGCCTGCAAGCATTCTCATTGAGTTATTACGAAAAAATGGTTTTCACGGCAGACTGTTAGTGGGCGGTCATGGAGCATCAGTATTGCCACTGCCACTTCTTGAGAGAGGTGCTGACGCAGTCGTATATGGCGAGGGAGAACAAACCCTTCGCGAAGCTATTCTCCAAGGAATTTCCGTTAAAACCGCTGGGTTATTCATGATGAGAGATGGCAAGATAATAAAGACCTCTCCCAGACGGCTGATAGATTTAGATACACTTGTCATGCCTGCTAAAAAGTGGATTATCACACCTAAAGATCGACTCTACTTTTTGGAAACAAGCAGAGGTTGTCCCCATAAGTGCAGGTTTTGTGAAACAAGTAGTTTTTTTAGATGTGCCTGGCGTTCAAGGTCTTCAGAAAAAGTTGTCAAAGACATTGAGAATCTATTGGATAGAGGGGCTTTGATAATACAAATCACTGATGACAACTTTACAGCTAATCCAAAGCGGGCAATTAAAATATGCAATGAGCTTGAAAATCGTAATCTGCCTCTTTTCTTTGTTTTTTCTGCACGTTCAGACGATCTCTTAATTGAACCAGAACTTATTCCTTCATTAGCGAAGGCTAATTTTCTTCGGGCGGCGATAGGTGTTGAGACTCCTGATGAAAAAATGAGTCGGCAAATAGGTAAGGGAATCAGTTTAAAGCAGCATAAGCTTGCTTTTGATGGCTTGCGAAAAGCTGGCATTTATACAGTTGCTTCTTTTATCGTTGGTTTGCCTCAGGAGACAGAACAAACTCGGCAAAACTATGTAGAGATTGCTTGTGAGCTTGCTGATTCGGCCACGTTTGTTCCCTTTTTGCCGCTTCCAGGCACTGAAATGTACGATGGTTCTGTAAATCCTCAAGTATGGAGCGTAGAATGTGCGGCGAAGCTTACAAGAGAGTTTCGACAAAATCCAAAGAATATAGAGCGTTTACTTCAGGCAGCAAAAGAACCCTCAATCCGAGGAATATTAGCTAAGAGAAGTCTGCAAAAAAGAATTGTTGAAAACATATTAGACAACAAGCTGAAGGTCGGATAGTTTTGCCTGTAACCTTCGTCTTTTCCAATTGGAGGGATCAGTTGAGCTATTTGTGTTTGGTGTTGAAACAAAGTGAAAAACCTTGAAGGAATTTGTAAGAAACCATTAAAGTTGCTGGTTAAGATAAAAAAGCAGAAACTTTTCTAGCATCATATGTTGAGAGAACAAGAATTATTTTTTGCAGAGTATTATTGTTCTATTGTTTTAATTTATCCTGCAAGTTTTGAATGCTTAACCAAAAGTTCCAACAGTTGCAACAGCACGACAGAATAGGGTTTTTTAGCTCTTTGAATAAAAAAGAAAAAATTTATTTGAGGTTGATTTCTGCGATTTGCGTAAGGTCTGTTAGGCTGTTTAGTAGCACTTTTGTATTTGATAGAGTGTAAAGTGTGTTGCCTATGTAAAATGCTCTGTTAACGTTTTGGTTGTAGTCACCGTAGTAGTATTGTTGGCTTGTGTTGTCTTGGTGGGTAATGCCGCCTTCTAATTCGAATCCGGCTAACGTTAGCTTGAAAACGTAGGCGCCTTTCCAGTAGCCGCCTTGTAATGGGGCTATACCTATTTCCTTGCCGTTTGGATCAATCGCACTTCCGTCGCTGATAAGACCGTACTGGGTGATCGATATTGGAATAACCAGTAGTTCCTTTGCTTTGTCAAATAGGAATGCTTTAGGCTCGTATAGTGCGTCTGATGATGTGTAGTCACCTTTGGCAACGTATCTTGCTATTTCGGTTGGGTTATTTACGTTTGTTACATCAAAGAGTGATAGTTTGACTGTGTTGTTTTCCATGCCTAAGCCAATTACGTGATTCTCGTCGTACATGTGGAGATAGCTGGAGTATCCTGGGATTTTGAGTTCTCCTGCAACTGTTGGCTCTTCTGGATTACTGAGATCAAGAACAAAGAATGGATCTGTCTGCCTAAAAGTGACCAAGTATGCTTTGTCGCCTATGAATCTAGCTGAGTAGATTCTTTCAGTTATAGATAGGTTTTCGAGTTTTCCAATAATCGTTAAATTCATATTTAGCACGTAAACGTTGTTGCTGCTCTGCTGGTTCTGCGAGGTTGTGGCTAACCTAAAGTTTCCATTGTATTCATCCATTGAGTATTGGTTTAGGACATAGCCTGCTACGGTTCCTTTAGTTTCGAAAGCTAAGGAATCTTTGTTTACACTAACTCGGTAGATTGAAGTGTAATCACCCGCTTCGCTCCATGTTGGATACGTTACGTATATGTTGTTGAGGGACACGTACATTGTGCTTGCTCCTCCCATCAAAACTGTCATGTTTGTTAGTTTTTCTCCGTTGTCTTTTATGTTAAAACCGACAAACGTTGTGTAAGTGAAGTAGTTGTTGGCTATGTCGGAGTAGTTTGCAGAGTCTGAATAGTATATCTTTGAGGGTGCAATTTCAGAGACCGACGTATCTGCGTAAACTGTTGGTAGAGGCAACGCGCTATTCTCCAAGATGTAGGCTGGTTGGCTGACCACGGCGTATACATAGTCACCGATCATTCGGCTGTTGAAGTAGCTGCCGCTCAAAGTGAAGTTTCTTGTTAGTACGGGATTAATTTTGTCAGATACGTCGTAAACATTGACGAAGGTTCTGACTTCGTTGAGGTAGGGGTAGATAATTACTTGACGTGGAACCATTACATCTAGTATGTAAACTTGGTATTCGCTGCCGATAACAATGAGTTTGTTGCTGTCCTGGCTTAGGTACATTCCTGCTAAGTATATGTTGTTTTCGAGAGTTATTCTTGCGACTGTTTTTGGGTCTTGAGGATCAGCTTTGAGAATGTAAATGTAGTTTTGATTGGTTGAGTAATCATTGGATGCTACATAGAGATAGTCGCCGTCATTTTTCACAATGTCTGCCTCGTCCACTCCTGCTACTTGGATGTTTGTTGTTGAATAAGAATTGCTCTGGGATGCGGATTCAGCCGCCATATTTGGGACAGATCCTGTTAATGCTCCATCTCGCGAACTATCGCCAAAAAACTTTGAATCTAAAGGTCCCCCAGCGTATTTGGTCGTTCCTTGACTGTTAGTTAATAGGTAGTTTCTAAGTTCCGTTTCATC
The DNA here is from genome assembly GCA_963741005.1 of Candidatus Bathyarchaeota archaeon. Lineage (GTDB taxonomy): Archaea > Thermoproteota > Bathyarchaeia > Bathyarchaeales > Bathycorpusculaceae > Bathycorpusculum. Next base: position 74,109 of record CAVUGQ010000014.1, on the reverse strand, counting down.
TGAAAAAGTTTTCAAGGCTGACGCAGCCGGCGGATTAGCGAGGGGTGTTAAACCGGGTGTTGAGCCAAAAACGAATATCATTGAAATTAACACCAATGCGACTAGTACTGCTGCTGCACTGTAAATTCGCATTTTCTTTTTGACTTCTTGTTGAATCATATCTTATTACCTTGATATAAGGTAAGACAGCGTCTAATATTATACTAATTAGCAGAACAAGGTGTCTATCAGTTAGAACAGAGCAGACCTTATTTGACTAACTTTTTAGGCTAAAGATTTAATTCTTGGAAATATGTTCAGTTTTGAGTAGTTAAGTCGTCTTATCTTAGTTTGGTGGTTGAAATATGAGTATGAATAATTTTACGGTTAAGTCTCAGGAAGCTATACAGAAGTCTGCGGAAATCGCTTCATCAGGGAGTAATCAAGCAGTTGAACCACTTCATCTGTTGAAGGGAATTTTTCTTGTTGATGAGAATGTAGTTCCTTTTTTGTTTGGGAAACTTGGGGTAAATTTTAATTCTTTATCCCTATCGATAGATAGAGAAATTGATGCTTTGCCTAAAGTGAGTGGTGGCGAGCCTTATCTTTCTTCGAATTCTAATAAGGTTATTCGAAAGGCTCAAGAATTGGCTTCCGCTGCTAAAGATGAGTTTGTTTCTTTAGAGCAGTTATTGTTAGCAATATTCTCGATAGATGATCCAGCTTCGCGTTTGATAAAACGCAGTGGAGTCAACGAAAAAGACCTCAAATCCGCAATTGGCCAGTTGCGCAAGGGGGCCTCTGCTAATTCACCCTCTGCGGAAGAAACCTACAATGCTCTCAACAAGTATGGCATTAACCTGAACAATATGGCTCGAGCGGGGAAACTTGATCCAGTTATTGGCCGCGACAGCGAAATTCGTCGGGTTCTACAAATATTGTCTAGAAGAACCAAGAATAATCCTCTTCTAATCGGGGAGCCAGGTGTTGGCAAAACTGCGATAGCTGAGGGTCTTGCACATCGCATAATTAACGGTGATGTGCCAGAAAATCTAAAGTCAAAACAAATTTTTTCTCTTGATATGGGAGCTTTAATTGCTGGTGCAAAGTACAAGGGGGAGTTTGAAGAGCGTCTTAAGAGTGTTATTAAGGAAGTTGTTGGGGCTGAAGGTGAAATTTTACTTTTCATAGATGAGATTCATACGCTCGTTGGAGCAGGTGGTGGTGAGGGTGCAATGGATGCGGCTAATATTCTTAAGCCAGCTTTGGCGCGAGGTGAGTTGCGTGCTATTGGTGCGACGACTTTGAAGGAATATCAGAAGTATTTTGAGAAAGACAAGGCTTTGGAGAGGCGTTTTCAACCGGTTATGGTTAATGAGCCTGATGTTCTAGACGCTATTTCAATCCTTCGAGGTTTAAAAGAGCGTTATGAAGTCTATCATCACGTTCGAATAAGAGACGATGCGATAATTGCCGCTGTTGAGTTATCTCAACGATATATTACGGAGCGTTTTCTGCCTGACAAAGCTATTGATTTGATTGATGAAGCAGCTTCCAAGTTGGAGCTTGAAATCAATTCTGAGCCTCAAGAACTTGAGGATGTCGATCGGAAGATTCGGCAATTAGAGATTGAACGTGAAGCAATCAAGACTGAAAAAGACGATGTCAAACTTAAGTCATTAAATCGGGAAATTGCCAATTTGACTGAACAGCGGAATAATTTGCGGGCGAAGTGGCGTGCTGAGAAGGAAATCGTTGATCAGATTCAGGCTAAGAAAAATGAGATAGAGCAGTTGAAGTTTGAAGAGGAAAATGCTAACCGACAAGGGGTTCTTGGAAAGATTGCGGAGATTCGATATGGCAAAATACCTGAAGCGAATAAAGCGATTGAGAGTTTGAAAAAGAAATTAACCGAATTGCAAAAGGATTCGGCGTTGGTTAATGAGGAAGTGGGGGCGGAGGAAATTGCTGAGGTTGTTTCTAGTTGGACTGGAATTCCTGTTAATCGTATGCTGCAGACGGAGAAGCAAAAGCTACTGAATATTGAAACTGAACTTCATATGAGAGTTGTGGGGCAGGATGATGCAATCCAGGCTGTTTCTGATGCGTTGCGGCGGAGTCGCGCTGGCCTACAGGATCCTAAGCGTCCAATTGGGTCTTTCATTTTCTTGGGTACAACTGGGGTTGGAAAAACTGAGTTAGTTAAGGCTTTAGCTGAATTTTTGTTTAATAATGAGAACAATATGGTTCGCATTGACATGTCGGAGTATCAAGAGCGTCACACAGTTTCCAGACTTGTGGGCGCTCCGCCGGGATACGTTGGGTATGAAGAAAGTGGGCAATTAACTGAAGCAGTGAGAAGAAAGCCTTACTCAGTTGTTTTGCTTGATGAAATCGAGAAAGCACATCCGGATGTCTTCAACATTCTACTTCAGGTCCTAGACGATGGCCGATTAACAGATAACAAAGGTCGAACAGTTGATTTCAAAAATACCATTATAATAATGACTTCCAACATAGGCTCTCAACTCATTCAAGAAAACTTGGAAACAATTACCTCCGAAAATCGCGAGCACATTTTAAGTCAAACCAAAGAGCAAGTATTTGAGTTACTCAAGAAAAGCATCAAACCAGAATTCCTCAACCGCATAGATGAAATAATAATGTTCCAACCCCTCACACAAGAGGAAGTTCGTAAAATAGTGGAGTTGCAACTGCAAAAAGTTGAAAAAATGCTTGAAAAAACCAACTTAAAAATCTCAGCCACCAAAAAAGCCGTAGACTTCATAGCTAAAGTCGGTTTTGACCCCCAATTCGGTGCAAGACCAATAAAACGCGTCATCCAAAAAGAAATCTTAAATGAACTCTCAAAAATGCTGCTATCTGAAAAAGTCAACAAAGACACAACGATTATCATGGATGAAAAAAACGGCCAACTGATATTTAAAAATAAATAAATCCCCTATTTTTCTTGTTAGCATTATTCTAGATCTTCTGGAATATCAGTTCCCTTCCCCTCTTTCCAGCTAATTGAATAACCCCGCTTTTTCTTAAACAGTACGTTATTTGCCGTGCAGTCCTGATTGAAATCTTTGTTATTTTTGCTAATTCTCTGTTGGTGAAAGCTTCTTTTAGGTCTTCGGGCAGTATTTTGAGATAGTCAGCCTTGGTTTGGAAGAGAATTCGATCGTTCACTTTCAATAGGTTCCTTTCTTTGATGCTAACCCCTCTTCTTCTCCAACTTCCTTTTCCATCGTTGCACCTGATCTCCTCTTCATCTATGAGTAAAACTTCCAAAGAAAAGTTCTCTACACCAATCATATGCGGAATCATGACCAGCTCGCGAAACAGATCAGTTAACCTACCCTTTTTTGGGGATTTACGTTTATTTAGAATTATGTGATCTTTTGTTACGTGTGTTATATACTTCTTTTCGGGTAGAGGATAGACTAACCTTACGCGGTGTTTTTCTGTTAGCACTTGGAGTTTTTCTTTGAGGGCTGAAAAATTCTTTGTCTGAACTTCTATGATTAAATTTTCCCTCAAGATGTTGACGATGTATTTGTCTAATTTAACTTCAAATTGATCTCCAGGAAGTGAGTACACTTTCTTGATTTCTGAATGGAGCGAGAATTCTTTCATTTTGTTTGGTCACCAATTTTGAAGGCTGGCTGTTCACCTTTTCTTGTTTATTGGATCTTTTGCAGTAATTGTACTGTGGCGTTTGTGGTTTGATTTTGTTGTTGTTCTCGGGTTATGGTTGCTAAGCTATCTCCTGATTGTGGCCCATACCATCCAAATTGTGCATGATTTCCACCGGCAATTTCAACTCTAACTGTAACAGGAGGGAGCTGTTTGAGTGAGTCATCTATTTGTTTTGTACTTACTAAACCGTCGTTTGATCCATGCATCGTTGTCACCGAAAGATTAAGCTCAGATAGGTCACCTCCTGAAGGCGGATAAGCGGCTAGAAGTATTAACCCTTCAATTTTAGTTGGGTTATCATGGATATACTGTGCCGCCATGCTTCCGCCCAATGAATGTCCTCCAATTGCCCACTTAGTGATGTTTGGGTAAGTAGCAATGACGTCATTAGCTGAATTGACGCCTAACACTGCAAGATTAAGAGGCATCGGAACGATGATTGCTAAGTATCCTTCATTTGCGATTGCATGGGCGAGTGGTGCATAAGAACGGTAATCAACCCTACCTCCCGGGTAGAAAATGAAACCAATCGTGTCATAGGCTGAGTTTGGTTGAAAAACAAGCCAACGAGCATTAGTGACAACAACACTAGAATCAGACTGCATTGCATTGAAAGCTTCTTGCATAGGGACAGGTGGAGTTTCAGCCCAAACTACAAAACCAACTAACACGACGCTAACAATTAGAAGAACAACAAGAACAACTTTGAGTCTTCTATGCATGATGTCTTCCTAAGAGAATCAACAATTGAAGGATTATATTAAGTTAGGAGTAATGGAACTAATGCTAAAAAAGACCAGAAGGGCTTTGAACCAGGAATAATTGGAGGAATCACCTCAAACCTCCATTTCTGCATTAAGGAAATCCATCGTGTATTAGTAAACTGAAGTTGGGTCTCAGAATGCCACTCTATATGTTCTTACCTGTCATCAAAAGAAATTATTGATAATTTTCTTGGAAAGAGCAAGTATCTCTGTTGGTTTTGTTAGCTTGTTCTTTGACTTTTATTGGGTTTGAATTCTTGAAGGAAAAATCTTTTTTAGTATTTTTTATAGTGTCTATTTTTAGTTTTGATAATGTGACTATTGCGAAAACTGCGATCAGTACAACTGCAAGTATGATTACAGTTGTTGTTTCTTCTAAGTTGGAGTTTTGTGAATTTAGATTCTTTGGTTGTGTTTCAGGCAATTGTGAAGTTGAATTATTGATTGGAGGAATAGTTGGAGAGGGTGTGGGTGATTCTTTAGGTGAAGCTGAAGGGAAAACAGGAGGTGTTGTTTGCACTGGCGATGAAGGGAAAAGATATGTTTGGTGCTGACTAGACTGGGTTATGATTCCATCGTCAGAGTAACCTGCGCTTTCCCATTTTCCTTGGAAGTCATAGTCAACAAGTTCTATGTTTACAACTTGAGCTATCCACTTATAACCCCAGCGTCCGGGTACCACTAGACGTAGTCCTTCACTAAGAGGTGAACCATCTTTTGCGAATGCCAAAATTATATTATCGCTTTTTGCAGTTGCTACGGTTAAATCTGTTGAATAGCCGTCGTTTGCATAGAAAGCAACTTTGATTGCTTCAGGTAAAACCCCTGTTTCGATTAGAAGTGTCCAGAGTTCGACTCCTGTCCAGTTGCCTTGCGCTACTACTATTGTGGGAAAATCTACGCAGATCAATGCTGTTGATACTGTTGTTTGAGGCATAGCTTTCAAATCTGGCAAAGTGAACTCAAATGGGTGATTGACAAGCCCGCTTACGTTTAATTTCCAGGTAGAATCTTTTGAATCTGCATCTGCAAAAGGTAAAGTAGAACTAACTGAAGCGAGAATGAAGCCTATTATTAGTAAAATTATCAATGCTGGAAGAATTTTTTGTTTCATTCTTAATGCCAACTTGGTTTGTAATAATGGATATGACACGTGACATATTTAAGATTCACTATTAAGTTCTAAAATTTTGACTTTTGCTTTTGTCAATTGAAATTTTTGCAGAATAGCACTAGTTAGACATGTTGACTTCTACGTAGGCAGAATAACGTGCCAGTTTTGTAGGCTTGATTTGATCGCTTAAAAGTTAAGCAAATGTAAGTAGGTAAATAGCGTTGAAAAATAGAAACTTAATATGCGCCCGAAGTTATTTTGAGTAAAAACGGAGTTATTGAATGGCACGGAGTACCGCTACGAGCGCTTCCCTAAATGCAAGACTTGAGATCCCTGTCTACTTCAGAGCTCTCAGATGGCGTAGTTGGATAGGTTGGCTGTTCTTTTTTGGTCTTGGTAGCACTTTATTTGTAATTCCATCGTTTAATGTGCTTCCGATAGCGATTTCCTTTTCCCTAGTTACTGGGGCGATTTTTGTGCTCAATCAGTATTTTGATAGAAAGAGCGACATAATGAATCCTCAGAAAAAGCACTTACCAGTTGCTGCCGGGGAATTATCTCCAAAGCAGTCATCAGTTCTTTTTGTTTCCTTGTTTGCAATAGGATTGCTCGTCACAGCAGTAGTTGACTATACGCTTTTGTTCTTGTTCGTGACCTATGTTGGCGTAGGAATAGTTTATTCTGCTCCACCTCTACACTTCAAGAAACGACCAGTGATTGATCTCTTAACGGTCGGATTCGGTTCTGGAATAATGCCTTTCTTAATTGGGATGCAAGTATCAAATCAACTACTGCTTGATTCTTCGTTGCCGTTGATTCTCATATGCATAATTCCGCTGTTTCTCTTCCAAGTGGCGAGTCACATTTTCCAGGCAATCGGAGATTACGAGGCGGACAAGAACGAAAAAATCACAACTTTCGTAGTCAGATATGGAAAAGAGAAATCTGCCAAAATTGCAGTATTTTTTTCCTCGTTGAGTCTGATCATTCCAATCATTTACGGGGTACTTAATTTTGCAGCAACAAAAGAGATTATTTACTGGTACTTACTAATACTTCTCATCTTTTTGCCTTTCGCCATTTACCTGATTAAGCTCTCGGCAAACCCTACAACTAAGAACATTAAGAAGCTAATGAGTGCTTCTCACAGATTTACACCTGTCCTGTTATTGGCTCTCTACTTGTGTGTATTAGTCTTGAGAGTTTACCTCCAGTAGATAAGTAGTAAATTGGGGTTCAAGCAAAAGTAAAGGTTGGGAATGTAGTTTGGCTAATAATTATTGTCGAGTTTTAGAATTATGACTCAAGACTTATAAGTTAATATTGGTTATCAATATTTTTAAGGTGAAATAAATTGGTGAATGTAACAAGCTACCATATTTTGATTTATGGAAGTGAGCAAGGATACCAAACAAATAGAGCCCAAATACAGCTTAATGATGGCGCCAAAGTGGTTGCGTGGATTAGATTCAACGACCCTGGGATGCTTTTTGAAACTGACAGCAACATAGATGGAATCATAAAAATGCACTTGCCTTCTTCAATGTTCCAAAGTGTAATAGATATTCTTCGCAACGAAAAACCAATAAACATATACTTTGCTCAAGGTCGCGGCTTTTTTGGAACAAGTAGCTTAGAACCAGTCGGCAAAGCAGAGAAATAGACAAAACGTAAAAATAAAACAACAAACATCATTTTTTTCTTTTTTTAGTTATTTTATTCTGTTTTGATAAAGCAAAGTCTCTAACTTAAGCGGTAGAAGGTACTCAAAGACTTAGCTAAGATAGATCAAGAACAGAAACGCCATCTAAAAGAAACCCTATTGCTTTTGAAAAACAATCATCTTCAATTCAAAAAAGGTATTTGTAAACTAAAAGCCTACGGTAAAACGTACAGAATCAGGATTGGTGCCATAAGAATAATGTATGATGTTTTGTGGAAGTAAAAGACAATATTGATTCATTTTATACATTAAAGAGAAAAAGCTTGTAGCTAGCTCCTGTTATGGAAAAAAGATTGTTTTGTTGTTTTTCTTGGTTGGTGTTGTTTTTTTCTGTTGTTGTTTTAGTGTCTGGTTATGTTCTTTTGTGTGCTGATTTTTGTAGATTTGTTTTGCATATAAAGGTTTATTTAAGAGAATATTGTATATTAAGTCTTGATAAACTATGAAAGCTGCTTTGTTAGCCCCAACCTATCTTGCTGTATCCTGGGTCCTCACAGTCAGCTATCAGCTTTTCACCGACACCGCAGTCAAATCAATTGCAACAAATATCACCTTTTTCTGGCCAACCGTCAGTTCATGGCTAAATTCTAATATTCAAACCGTAGTCTTCGTTTATGCTTTCACATGGATTTTCGTCTTGTCATCAGTCATACCTTCAGCTATATTAGGAAAACAAAGAAGTACAATTCTTCAATATGCCGTAGTCTTAACGTTAACTTTGATAGCCTTTTTCATGGCTGATATCCTTCAAGTAGTCTCAGGAATCCGAATCGAGCAGATATTAGGAGCAGCCACCCTTCTCCAAAATCCCATAATGGCAGGATTTTATTTGTCAGTACCTTTCCTATTGATGATTGGTTTAGATGTTCGTTCCAAGAAAAAGCGGATACAAGAAGAAATGGTTAAAAAGGAACTATTTACTGAATGGGATAAAATCAGACAATAAAATAACTAAAAACAGAATTACATGTTCTTAAGCAAAAAATAAATTTGCAGTTTGAAATAGAAGAACATTAATTCATGGATGCATTAAAAAAATGGTAAAAAACTAACTCTATCAAAGGTCAAAGCAAGATATTTATTGATTAAGGACTCCTTTCACAATCAGGTATATCAAATTATCCAAAGAAATAATTAACTGTCAAATCTTCGGGTAAAATCTCCCCTTACCGTATAGTTCGAATCCAACTCTAATTTGAAAAATATAGGTGTTTGAAAACTAACATTACCAAACTTCGCGGATTATCAGTTTTTCGGTTATTTTATATATTATAAGCAAAGTATAAGATTTGAGGGATTTTGATGGTCGTTAGCAGTTCAAACGTCCTAAGATATGTAAATTTAATATTTTTTGCCTTGACTGTTGTAATTAACAGTTTAGCAGGTAGTTCAACTATCATCGGAGGCAAGAATACTGCGCAGGTCTCTGACGCGAACCTGACTCTGATAACTCCCGCTGGTTACGTATTCTCAATCTGGGGAATAATCTATATACTCTTGGGGGTTTTCGCGGTCTATCAAGCATTACCCAAACAGCAAGGAAAAGAGTATCAAAAGAAAATCGGTTGGCTTTTTGCATTAAGCAGTTTATTTAATATAGTGTGGCTTTTCTTTTGGCAGTTTGAGTACCTTTCACTTTCTGTTGTGCTCATGTTCCTGCTTCTCGCGTCGTTAATCTTGATTTACCTGCGGCTTGGGTTAGGGAAGTCGAAAGTAACACTGGGTGAGAAACTTGCAGTTCATCTTCCATTCAGCGTCTATTTGGGCTGGATAACTGTAGCTTCAATCGCTAACGTCGGTGCCACTTTGGTTTCGCTTAATTGGGATGGTTTCGGTTTCAGTCCAGAGATTTGGGCTACGTTGGTAATAGTTGTGGCCTTGATAATTACGATGCTCATGCTAATTACAAGAAAAGACGTGGCATACTCACTGGTTATCATTTGGGCTCTGGTTGGGATCGGTGTTAAACAGAGTGGGAATCAAACGGTCGTTATGTTGACTGAGGCTTGTGCAATAATTATCGCGGTCTCTTTGATAATAGTGATACTCTTTGCTAAACTCAGAAAGAAATGAGTTTATCTTCCACACTTATTGCCTACATTAAACAGAAAATAGAGAGTTGCGGGTATAACCTGTAGCAGGTCGGGTTTTCAAGTAATCATATTTTTTAATCCCTGCGACCACCATATTCTCTACTTATAATTAAAATTTTGCCAAGCTCAAGAGAAGATGCTGCTACAACTGAATTCTAGACAACAGTTGCATCAATCAGATTAAACCCGAATTATACAATTTAACCCTCTATTGTAGAGAAGAGAAAGTACCTATTTAACCAGTCTACTTGCTTGCTTAATGATGAAGTAAAAATTGTAAAAACTCTGAAAAAAGTTGGATGACACTTATGCCTCCTCAGATTTTTTTAATCGTCAAACAGCTCATAATAAATGCTGTTCCCCGAGACTGGGAAGAGATTGCACAACGAATCCCAGAATTAAACAACAAGTAATTAAGCAAGTTGCAGGTCATTGTTTTCTTCCTTCAAACTTATGCATATATTGCCTCTCACCTATTGACTTTGAAGAGTAAAATGGGCACAACATTTTTTAGAGCTCTCCCGTTTTCTAGAGTAGAGTAAGTATGTCAGTTTTAGTGTTTGACCAAGAAACGATAGGTTTGATTCGCTACATCCTGGCACTCCATCGTTTTAAAGAGTATTCAGTAGGCAACCTCAAGGCATAGACCAGCATCTTTGTGCAGAAATTTTCAATAGGGTAATAATCCAGACAGGGCAAAAATTTCCAAAGTTCCAGAAAGAAAATCCCAGAGATATACGAGTATATGAGGTCATCCGTTTCTTAGAGCAGAAAAATCACATAAATCCCACTACTGCTCAGAAACTAAGAGAATACTTGGATTTTCATAACTCCATAACGAATAACAATTCTCAAACCGACTTAAAAACCGCTAATTCTAAAACTCAAGAAATCTTGCTGTTTCTTTGCACTGAAGCGGGCTTGAACAAAGAGGAGGAACTCAAAAACAGAACATTCGATGACATAGCAACTCTTAGAACGAAGCAATCTCCAGCAAATGAGAATTATGAGAAGATAGTTGATTCAGATTTTGATAATTTTGATAAACTCTATGAGAAGTGTCCGGCCTTGAAGCTGGAAATAGAAAAAAGAATAACAACCCCATTGCGGGGAGCCCAAATATCAGGCTTCACGCCCAATACTGGCGGAATATGGCTACCTTTTGTGACACTTGAAACACAAGATAATAGAACACATATTGATAGAGCAAGTGTTGGAGTAACATTTACACCTAATGATATTCGGATAGGATTGAATTTCGGAAGTCAAGCTCACAAGTACAGGATAAAATACTATGAAATGCTTCTGAATGGAGAATTAATGAACGAGTTTGAATCTCTCAACCGCAAAGATACGGGATATTGCCTATGCGATACTTTTTGGCACTATCACATAAGAAATTTACAGTCTCTCCAATGGTGTCTAACTCTATATGGCAGTACAAAGATAAATATCGAAAATGCCATTGAAGAGACTAAGAAGATCGAAGGAACCCCCTTAACGGCAAACAAGTACTTAATAAGCAAAGTGTTTGAAAGAAGCAGGGAAGATTTCGCATACTTTTTAAATGGAATTACTGACGAAATTTCGAAGACTCTAAATGAACTATACCCAACAATAGAACATATCAACAAAACTAAAATCTAATTTTAAAACGCGGATTAATTATTAATTGAGTTCAGATAGTTTGTGTCTTTCATATAGTTTTATTAGATTCTGATAAACATTGAATAATTTAAGCGATAACTTGTGAATATGTTTAGCACTGCTGGCGTATCAAAACGAAATAGAACAACTATGCGGTTATACATGATATGCATAGAGCATTTGTTGGACTTTCGCTTATCACTAGTTTAATTTTAGGAGCTAGTAAGATGATGATGGTCATTACGGTTGCTTCTTTGCTTTGAAATCCGGACAAGCCGACCCTTTAGGATCCAAGTTATTAAAATGAAAAACCTTGCACGTTCCATTATCAAATTTCGCACAATCTTGATGCTTATTTTTCCAAAAAACCATTTTTGGAACTACACGCCGCATCTGTTGTAGAATATTTTTTAGCAAACTCGTCTTTGACACCTTTCAACTATTTTGAAACCCTTCAATTGTCCCCTTTGGATATTCACCAAATCATTTAGCTTTCAAAAGTTCATCCATTAGCGTAAGTAAGAAATATCCTTGTTGTTTATCTAACTTGGTACATGATAAACCATGAATTAAGTTATAGACTTCGACACCATATTTCTCTTTAAGTTGTTTCCCATTTTGTTCAATAATTTCAGTGCTTGAATTCTTAATCATTGAATTCCCTCACTTCTTCTATGTTATTCTATTCAGATTTAAGATTTATTGCCACCAATGCTTTTTTGGTTCTATAAAGAGAATTCTGTCATCTTGCAATAATTCGCAAACCTTACTTAAATTGTATTTTTCGACTTTCACTTCATAAGAACCCTCTACAAATTTACCAGTTACGCTACCGTTATTATCGGTATTCATCGAGAGCATCAATTTTTTAAAAGAAGTTCCATTTTTGAGATTTTCAGCCCATTCTGCGAGTGTTATAGGTGTCTTTTCTAATCTGAAAACTTTGATATTAACATTCGGAGTTGGTTTATTCGTTCGAAAATCAACTACGTTTACAACAAGGAGACAGGTCTTTTCTAAATCAACATCAACTTTTTGTGTGTCCAATATAAAAACCTGAATAGTCTTATTCTATAACTTGTAGATTTAAAACTTTTGAGTCCAAATTTTTCTTTTTCTTTTAACTTTTGTTACAAGTTGTTAAACTTCAGTCTCCCTTTCGAACAGTCGTTTAGCGTATAAAGTAAGGGTTTATCGCATTGTCGCACTATAGCCAATTTGGAATTAACTGATTTCTCTTTTTCAAGACTATTAGTTAGACTTAACTTTAAGAGGAGATATTCACAAGAATCAAAGTGGAGTTATAATTTAGTGAAGAAAAGCAACAGCATAGAAGTAAATGAATCAGAAACTTTTGAGTCCTACAATGAGAAACTGAGAAAAAAGTACGGTGATAACTGGCTAGGAAAAGGCAAGTGCACAGGATTAGAGTTTAAACGTTGGTTAGCTCTACGTGACAACAAGACAGAAATTCCATGAAACTATGTTATTCCTAGTTTTAAGAGCAACAAAAAAACTAAAACTGAAAATAGAAAAGGAGCAACCAATATCTTTGGTTACTATTCCGTATTTCAATCTTTAGTCCGATCAGTGTCAACGCTTTGTCCAGTGGGCGGTAAACTTGGGTTTTAAACTTAAATGTAAAGCTTATCGGTCTTCAATTGGAACAAATACACCATTGAATTTACCGACATACTTTGATTCTGGACGCAAAAGAACAGCATCCTCATATTGCTCAATGATATGAGCAACCCAGCCAGCAATTCTGCTTGAAGCAAAAAATGGCGTGAAATACTCCTTGGGCACTCCTAGCGCATCCATTGTAACAGCAGCATAGAAATCTACGTTGGGATAGATTTTTTTCTTTGCGAAAACTATTTCTTCAATCTTGATGCACTTATTAAACAAGCCTAAGGTTCTGTCACGGTGGCAAAGGTCTTCCACCATACCTCTTAGATGTTTGGTTCTAGGGTCTTGTGCCCTGTAGATCCTGTGACCAAAACCCATAATCTTCTTTTGATCATCCAATAACCCGAGTATGTATTCCTCTATTTCTTCTTCAAGGTTAATATCATCAAGCATCTCCATCACTTTCTCGCTAGCTCCACCGTGCAAAGGTCCTTTGAGGGTTCCGATAGCAGAAGTTACCGCTGAATACATATCTGAATTGGTGCTTGCTGTAACACGGGCAGCAAATGTAGAAGCGTTAAATCCATGATCAATATGAAGAGTCATATAACGATGAAGAACTTTTGTTTCTTTCTCATCTGGAACTGCATCTTTGAACATATAAAGGAAGTTTTGAGCAAAGCCGAATTCCGCCTTTGGCTCTGGAACAATCTGGTTAAGACGACTTCTGTGGATAGTAGCCACTATTACTGGAACTTGAGCTATCAGTCTTGTAGCTCTCCTCATGTTTGCAGCGTCAGAGAAATCACTGCCTTCAGGATCATATTCGCCAAGATGAGAAACTTCTGTTCGCAAAATGTCCATAGGATGACAGTGTTTAGGGGTATTTTTGATACTTTCAACTACTGGGGTGGGCAGATTCATTGCAGAAACAAGCTCAGTTTGAAACCTATCCAGTTCTTGCTGGTTTGGGAGTCTTTTATGAATTAGCAGGTAAGCCATTTCTGCATAAATAACTTGCCCAACAAGATCATCGATGTTATATCCCAAATAGTAAAGCGCCCCATTAAAATCTACATAGCTGATTCGGGTTTCAGCTGCCGCAACATCTTTCAATCCGCGCACTACGACTCTATCAGAATTAGTGGTCATTTAAGGTCATCATTTTCCAATTTTAGAAATACACATTTACTAAAGAAGAGCAGTTAACCTAAAAATGCATTTCTATTGAAAAAATAATTATTCTGCTTGCTACGTTCTCTGACTTCCAGACGCAGCCTACAGCATTGTTAAAGAAGGCCTTGATTGCTGAATTCTGTGATCATCCATCTGTCGTCACGTTTTTCAATTTTTGCAGAGATTGATTGCCCCGGTTGTGTTGATATAAGCTCGTTCCATTGCTGTGCAGAGAGATCTTTTGGAGTAGCTTCAATCCAAGGGTAAGTTGCGCTATTCAAGTGTAGAATTATGTGGGTTGATCCATCTTGCACATACTCATAAGTATTCAAAACGCTAGCAGAAATTTTAATGTCTGTAGGTACAATAGCTCCAAACAGTTTGGAGTAATCAAGTCTCGTCTTTTGAACCAATTGTTCGCTGGTTATTCCTTCTTGATTTATGGTTGAAACAATTTTGTTAGTGTCCTGGGCGTCAACTATTGCGAAACCTGCAAGGTAAATCGTTTCATCACTTTCCCCGGTTCCCTGGCTCCAATAAATAGGAACATACCATGCAAGCCGATTGTTTCCAGGAGTAACTTCAATAGTGTAAAGCAAAGGCATCACAGCATAATAATCTCCAGTCGCAGGTTTAGGCAGTCTTCCTTCAACTAGGTCTTCCGCGGTCGTGCCGGAAATATAGTTAGACTGTTTAAGATCGTAATAGAGAACACCTTCGCGGGTGGCCTTAAACACTCCAGACAGCGTTCGTTGGTTTTCAACGGGATTAACACATACCAAAGCAACAACATCCTTCGTTTCAGGATCTACAACGTAACGAGTATCCTCAGTCATCTGAAAACGATCTTGACTTGGCGGGACTATCCATAGAAACCCGCCTGCAAAATAGTCGAAGCCGTTGTCACGTCGAAAGTTCCCAAACTCATCAATCATGTTCTCGAGCCAATCCTCATCATAAATCTGAGTCATCCAAACTGGAATTTCGCTCATACTTTTTGGTGAATACTCTAGGTTACCTTGAGAATCATAAGCCAGTGGAGTTTCATATCTTCTAACAAAGTCAAAACCCAAATTGTAGCTGGTAACAACATAGATCGATTGGCTAGTATCGATATTCCAAGTAGGATACGCCACACCATAAGTCTTAGACATGTCATCCACGTAGTTGCGGAAAGGAATATTTCGATCCCACCATAATCCCTGCCCAACATTAAATTGAGTATGTACTATTTGTGGCGCAGCAGCAGGTTCATTTGCATCCACAACAACGAATCCTTTAATGTAGTTTTCTGAAATTATATTCGTCGAACCAATCGTTGCTACCCAAACCAATTTTCCTTCAGGAGACTTCGTTATGTGACAATCTAGAACCTGTGCGTTGCTGCCAAACTCGGACATGTGACGCCTAGCAATCGAAAAAGCTAGTTCCTGAGTAACCAAACGAACCATATTATCTGGAATTGTTGTGCTAAAAGGCAAACTTGATCCCTGCTGAATAAAACCGTTGAAATAATTAGCATTCGTTAAACGTTGAACCTCGCCAAACACTGTTAGTCCAAGCATCGAAATCAAAAAGATAGCGACCAAGACAAATCCAATCAGGGTTCTTTTTTGTTTGAACTTAAACTGAAACATGGGAAATTGACCTGATCGAACGCTTGTGTCAAATTGTTCGACTTTGAATGGTCTCATCGAGACAAAGTACTCAAATAACGCTACTATGAATCTTGAAAAAAATAGAAAATATACAAATGAACTAAGGGGGGTTTGAACAAGAACGTTGATTCCAAAAAGAACTAATCCTATTGCTAGAGACGTTATGCGACGAAACGCTAGAGGTCTAAATTTTGTAGGCGGTATTGGAATGTACCAAATAATTGCCCAAATGGCAAGGAAAACTAGTAAGTTCAACTCTAAACCTCACTTGGAAAAATGAAGCATTCAATATTTAAAATCAACTAATAATTACAAGTGTTTTAACCGTTAAAGAGTTATATTTACAAAAATAATATAATTCTATAGGGAGAATAAGCTTGGCCGGTTCAGATTTCATAATCTCTTTGGGTTTATGGTTTTTTCGAGCTTTTATTTCAAGTCTGATTTGCCTGCTAATTGGATACGTAGGAATTAGATGCATCACCCTTATGACAACCAAAATCAAAGAATTCGAGAGCCTTAAGGGTAATTCCTTGGCAACTAGTCTTTTTGTGGGCGGCTTTTTTGTTTATGCTGGCTTGGTTGTCTATGGCTCAATGGTTAATCCTTTCTTCCTATCTCAATCAGTCACGGTGGGCGCCTATTTCAACGTGCAAAGGCTTCTAGTTGTCGCAATTAGTTTCTTTGTAAGCTTACTCTTCGGCGGTTTGTTCTATTTGGTTTTCGCAAAACTTCGACCTTTCGGCATTGACCTAGACGATATTAACAACAGCCCGCAGGCTGTCGGAGTCTTTTTGTTTTGCTACGAAGTCTTCTTGGGGCTTATAATGTTAGCAAGCTTAACTCTTCCAATAGGATAATTGGGGATAGCAAGTGTCTTGTAAGCGACGCCTCATTTTGTTCTTGTTTCTTTTTGTCTCTATTTTAACTATAGGTCAGACTGTTAGGGGTTCTCCAGCCTCCAGCTTTAGTCTGCAAGATGGTGATTGGTATGACAACTTTGGAATAAATAGAAACTACTACGCAGGTCCTCATGGTTATTTACCCAACCTTGCAACTGAAACGCTTAATGAAAACAAGGAACTTGCTTACAGTGTAGGTGAATCATTTTTGGCAGACTATCCAAGTGAAAATGAAAGGGCAGTTGCCATTTTGAAGTATGTACAGCAGTGGACAGAATATGGATATGACAGCGATAGCGTCGTCAGAGGTGGAGTCGCTCAAGATGAGTGGGCATGGAATGCTGATGAAATGGCGCACGCCTTCAATCCAACTACAGGTGTAACAGCCATTGGAGACTGCGAAGACCTGGCTTTCTTATGTGGCACGATCTATGTTGGAGCAGGATTCGACGCAGCTATCGTGGACGCTCCTGACCATGTTGCTTTGTT
This sequence comes from Candidatus Bathyarchaeota archaeon, assembly GCA_963741005.1. Taxonomy (GTDB): domain Archaea; phylum Thermoproteota; class Bathyarchaeia; order Bathyarchaeales; family Bathycorpusculaceae; genus Bathycorpusculum. The sequence goes on along the minus strand of CAVUGQ010000014.1, from coordinate 57,230 downwards.
GATTTGGCTTCCCGAGTTTTCTAACGCAGATTACTATTGGGATCTTTCCAATGACAACCGAGATGCTGGCTGGATTTGGGTGGAGGCTACTGGCAGTTCTAACCCTCTGGGATGGACCCCGCCTGACTACGAAAACGGCGGATGGACCGCATACTCGATAGGTTCGTTGGAGTTTGTTGCTGAACCCATACCAACTCAAGACGCTTTCTCAACAACTAACTTTGATCTTCTTGTGATTATTGGTGTTATTTTGATTTCAGTCATAGGTGCACTTTCAAGGGCACGCAGAAGATAGTAGGCCAAGATAGTAGGCCTCAATATCATGTTTTAATACCTAAACCCGAGGAGGAGGTTCATAAGAAAATGCTATGGCGTTTTGATACCGACGCCAAGAGTTTTTTGACAGATTTGTCTATAATAGATAAGGCATTACCAGTTTTAAGAGGTCGTTCTGAAACGTGGATTAGCCTCTTTTCCAGACTTGTTGAAATGCTTAGAACAAAATCAAATCCAAGATAGAAGGACCATCACGAAGGCTTAACAAAGCTTATCTCAAATCATGCAACCGTAAATTACCAAGACAGCTTTACACTATGAAATTGGGTTCGGCGAAAATTTAATTGGTAGCCTGTTTGATAACTTAGGCATGGAAAATGTCGAATACAACGAGTGGGTTCCTGCTGGAGCTCTTGTTAAGGGCTTATATCTAATGGTTAGTTTGATTATTGTTTTAATTACTTTTGCAGTTTTCTTTTTCACAGAAGGATTATTGGTTGAGGATATTCTCGGGGTTTCGGTGGCTTGGGGGGTTTCAGCTATCCTGTTGTTGGTGTTCTGGAATTACCGAGGCCTTAACATAAAAATTAATGATGAGAGCCTAACTGTGAAATATGGGGGATTTGACAAAAAGTTCTTCTTGCTTGAAGACATTATCTCCTGCAAAACAACCAAAGCACTTCGCAGATACCTAGGCATAGGCGTTAGGGTTGGATTTGACGGTTCATTGGCTTATACGACTTCGTTTGCCAGCGCCGTCAAAGTTACACCTAAAATAGGTCGAGTGTTTGTCTTTTCCTCTAAAAACCCTGACAGAGTTTGCGAAATCATAAACCGAAAAACCTCATTCTAAAATCATTCAATTACCTGTCATAGGAGATAAATTGTTCTTTTTATTCCGATGCACGGAAGCATTTTTCTCGTCTATTACACTCTGGGCACTTGAGTAGCTTCCAATCGAACAATTCTTTGTTTGGTCCTTTAGTTATTCCATGTGGTGCAAAGAAGTCTTGCAGTTTGGCAATTTTGAAGGCTTTGCCGCAAGATGGACACTGGTAAGCGTCTTTTGATGCTGCAAAGTACCCGACAACAACTAACAAGCAAGCTATGATCACAGGCCAAACAAACCAGTATTGAGTAGCCAAAACAAGACTACTTAACACCAAAACGCCTACTATAAGTGCGATGAGTAGAAATGATGTTTTCAGTTCTTGTTTTGATATTGGCGCATGCTTAGACACAGAAGCAAAAAAAGCAAACGCTCTATTATTCTTTCTGCCTACTTCGTCCATTGAGTATTCAAGCACAATTTATGAAGACCGATCAAAATCTTGAAAATATTATTCGCTAAACCATTTTATGTACCACTTGAAGTTTTCGCATGTATCCTTAGAAGTGCACGCTAAACAAGGAAACTCATCTTTAGCTTCCTTAAAAATATCGATGACCTTTTTCTTTGCCTGCTCATCTATGCCTAATAGTTGAATACGTTTTCGAAGTTCATCAGTCAAATCTAAACCCCTTTTTAAGAAGAAGACTTTACATAAATAAAAACCAACCTTTGTGAATAACAACTTCATCAAACATCCACTTTGATCAAAAAAGGGAAATGCGAGGGAAGTCTCCACCGATATGAGGGTCCTATTTTCTTAGTCTGAAGCCCCAAACACAGGATACCGAAAAAGCAGATAGAAATGCACCTACCCTTCTTATTTGGTCGTATCCAATAATCTTAAAAGTTGTTTGAGGCAATACTGGTTGTTGTAGGAGATTAATCCTTGAACCCTGTTGGATCGTGGACTCTGCACTTTGACTGGGGACCCAGCGGAAATTACCATTGGATTCCAATATACTTCAATTTTGATGGAACCTTTGCATACTTGGCAGGAGCCAACGAAGGAACATGGATACAGGTAGATGATAACATACTTTGGAGATTCAAACGTCTGCCTGAAACAGAAAACAACACTGTCTACTCAGGAACGACCAGTAGGAACTTTATGTCCGGTTTAATGTTTTCTTTTCAAGGAGAAAAAGGACATTGGTTCGCAATTAAAAAAGGAACAAAAGTATATTCCCTAAAAGACACTAAACACTTACCTTATTTGGTGGACAAGGAGAACAAACCAAAATTCGACCCAGTTGGCAAGAAAAAGATAGCATAAGACACCCATAATTCTGAAAAAGACTATTTTGAAGCGTACTGAGCTCATCATAAACAGTGTAAAACAAAACCCAAACTAAGCACTTGAATTAAACAAAAAGGGTATATATGTGATGACTTCACCGGACGCAGCAACACAAGCTAAATCAAAACGATAGAATCAAATAAGAACGCCGATAAATTTAGCCCTAGTCAAGCTATAGACTTGTTTTCAAGTGTAGTAATGTTCAACAAACCCACATGTTGTTTAGAACTTCAGAACATTTATATTCAAAAAAAACTCAACCAAATTTTATGATTCCCCACAGTAGCGATAAGACAGAACAAGTATTTAGCAAACTTACAACACAGGGATATTCTGAAAGGGTCGCCCAAATAATCTGGCAATGGTATCACCCTTCCTGCAAAGCAGCTATTGCCCAAATATAATCAATGAAGAGCCATTCCACCCGTATAATCAGTTTTGCTCACAATCCAAAAAAATGGTGCTCCCTCTATAAACAGAAAAAACTATTCACCAAACACTTACAAATCCCGCTTCAACAACAATGCTTTTCCATCTACTGACAATTCTGAAAAGACAGAAACAAGAAACCAAAATACTCCGAAGTTAATCAGGCATGTTTTGAAGAACCCAAACCAGAGTGTCTCTTTCAATTCTTCTCTTCTCGTTCGAGCGGTCCTTTGGATTTTCCGCAATTAGATTATTTAACTGAGTAAGCTTTTCACCGATTTTGTTTCTCAATTCTTCAAGCTTGGCTCTATTGTAAACCTCACTTTCAGACTTTTCAGAGAGATCAACATCGTTGTTTTCTACTTTCTTCCCGTTGTTCACCGCGAATTTTTCCAGTTTGTTGTTTGGTTGTGGAGGTATTAAACTTCCAAGTTTACTTGGTATCGCATCTATTTTTGAAGGCGTAATTCCCCCCTCAGCCAAATTGAATTTTTTCATAAACTTTCCTATTATACCTGCAATTCTATCTGCTTCTTCTTTGTCGTCAACTCTTATGAAGATTTTATTATGCGGGTAACCAAGTTGATAACCTGCACTATATCCTCTTTCTTCAAGTATTCTAACGATAAGTTGAGCAAAGTGTTCATCGGCTGGCTCAAAAACTTCACAATCCATCGACATATTCATTCACAACTCGCATGATTATTTCCATGTTATCCTAATTTAAGATTTGTTAAAACCCAAAACCCCAAAGCCACATTCTGAAATAATAACTAAAATATTCAAACGCTAAGCATCTTACAAAGAACCTCTGGTAGCTACCGAATAAACAAAATTATAGCCAAAAAAACGCGGTAATCATCATTATTGCGCTTATTGTATCTTCGATAGCAGCTGGAGTCCTCGACGAACACCTATTATTCCGCTTTTTTCAGATTCTTTAAAGAAAAACTCTATTCACCAAAAACCTTTGAATTCACACAAGTAACTCACTTCAACATACCCCACACCCACAACCAGCAAAACCAACATACTAGTGAAACAAAAAACCCATATAGCACAACCAGCAGCAAAAAAAACAACCCAACCCCAAAAAGCAACAAACTCCACAAACAAAAAGAAGTGCTATACAAAAACCCACAACCACACAAAACAAAAATCAGTCAAACTCTCAAGAAATTGGTAATCTAACATTTCTACAAATTTAAAACAGCGCCGAAGACTTGTGACCCTTTTTACATTCTACGGGGTTTTTGAAATGGTTGGCTTCTCGGCGCATTGGGTTTGGTTTCTGAGTTTAGCAGCTGCTTTAGTTGCCAGACTAATACGTCTCTGTCATTAGGTTGCTGGCGTATCCATAATTCACGGTTTTCCCTAAATTGCTGCCCCGTTATTTTACCTTTTGACTGCAATTCGCCAAGCAATTTAACAAATTCTCTTAGCTCTAGCTGTTCTTTGGTTGGCTCACTTGTGTTTTTTCCTTCTCCGAACAGCTTAGTTGCGGAGGATTCGCTATCTGACGGCAGATGAGCATTGCCAGGTATTGAATTATCTACAGTCATTTTTCAACACACAATTATCGTCATTTTGTACTAATAAAAGTTACAATAAATAAGTTGAAATCATATAGAAAAAAGCCATTCTAGAGGAAACCCAATCTGGAAACTTCCATTGGACTATCCATCAAGAATCAAACTCTCGAAAAAAAGAATAATAATCTTAGTGATTTATAATTTCAAGGTTAACCGCATGAAAAAGAAAGTGTTCATCTCTGGCCCTATCATTGGGATGGAAAAACAGCAGGACTACAGAAAAAACATCACCGACATCGTCTGCAAACTGGGCTATGAAATTATTGACCCCTGGAAAAGAGAACGCGTCCTCTATAATGGAACCGAAGAATGCTGGTGGGACAAGGTACCAACTTTTGACTTTGTGCAACGTGATTTGGATGACGCTGACCGATGCGACATCATGGTTGTTTACTTGCCCATACTCTCTGCGGGCGCCTGCATGGAAATGTTCTACGCCAAACGCAAAGGCAAAAAAATAATTGTTGTATCAGAATTGAAGTGCCTAAGCCCTTGGATAGTTTTCCACTCTGACACGATTATTATTGGGTTTAAAGGTCTTGAGGAAGCAATCAAACATTTTCTTTAGACTTCTTTTGTTTGAATTCTTCCCGTATTTTCATCTGACGCCTCTTTAGGTTGTATCCTAACGAAAAATCGTGTGCTGCATCACGGATTTTCCTAAGCAGAAGCATCATTTTGCTATTCTTGTTAAAGTCTCTATGGGCAGATTCGTCTGGCAAGTAGATTTCTTCATGTTCCTTCGCTAACCCAATAAGCGGAAGTTGCAACCCTAGAGTTTGCAAAGCCGCTTTTGCTGCACTAACTTGCCCCGGTCCACCGTCAATCATCACCAAATCGGGCAATGAAATCTTCTCTTCCACTAAACGTTTGTATCTTCGGGTAACTACCTCACTTACTGCAGCAAAATCATCTTGCCCCTTGAAGGTTTTAATTTTGAATTTGCGGTAATTTTTCTTGTCGGGTTTTGCATCTTTGAAGCTAACCATGCCTGAAACTACATGCTCAGTACCCAAGTTTGATATGTCAAAGCACTCGATCAAACGTGGCAGAACTGGCAAGTTGAGGTTATTCTGCAAATCAACAAGTGCACTATCAACATCCAAGGTTGATTCAAGGTTTTTTTCTGCTAACTGAACAAGCCCCAACTTATCCGCTCGTCTTGGAATCACCAAAGACACAACCGCACATCGCTTAGCCGACAAAAACTCTTCCAAAGCCTTTTTTTCCGCAACACCCTGCCAGCAAGGCTTGTTCAAAAGAATTTCTCTTGGAATCTGGTTTGTGGTGTAATATGCTTTCAAGAATTCCTGTTCAATCATGGGTTGAACATCAACGCTGAATTCTTTTTTGCCAAGCAATACACCTTTGCGCATACTCATCTGAACTGCCAACATTTTCTCACCCACATGCCTAAACACTAAAACGTCCTGGTCAAAACGTCGCTCTTGATCCACAATTTGATGCTCCGTAACAAGCCTTATGGAAAGAATTTGGTTGCGAAGTTCAAGTGCAGTTTCGTACTGTTGGGCTTGAGAGGCTGCCTGCATTTGAGTTTTCAATTGTTCGATTGTCTGTTGATAATTTCCATTTAAAAACGACCGCGCTTTCTGAACTTGTTCAGCATATTGCTCAGCAGTAACTCTGCCAATGCAGGGTGCAGAACACAAGTGAATGTGATAGTTTAAGCATGCACGCCCAGGCAGAGTCTTGCAAGTGCGCAACTTAAAAACTCTCACCACTAAACGTTGAAGGTCTTGACGTGTGAAGCCGTCAGTGTAGGGCCCAAACGATTCCAACTTACGCGAAACTTTACGGCTTGTAAGAACCCTTGGAAAACCTTCTCTCGTAAGCGAGATATAAGCAAAAGTTTTAGCATCTTTTAAGTTAACGTTGTATTTGGGCCAATGCTGCTTAACCAGCTTATTCTCAAGCAACAACGCTTCAACCTCGTTATTCACCACAATCCAATCGATATTTCTAATTCTTGAAACAAGCTGCCTTGTCTTAGCAGGCTGATCAGAACCTGAAAAGTAACTTTTAACCCGAGAACGAAGACTTTTAGCTTTGCCAACATAGAGAATTTCACCCGTTTCATCTCTGTAAAGGTAGACGCCAGGGTCAGTTGGAATATCAGAGCTTTTGAAGTCAGAGGGACAAGTTATTTGAATCATGCAGGCTACTTCACTACCAAAACAGTCTCTGTCCTACCATTAAGTATTTTTTCCAAAAACACCCCAGTGTAAGAATCACTGTTCTTTGAGACATCTTCAGGAGTTCCCCTAGCAAGTAATTCGCCACCTGCAGCTCCTCCTTCAGGACCCAAATCGATTAGGTAATCGCAACTTTTGATGACGTCTAAGTTGTGTTCAATGATGTAAACAGAGTTACCATTGTTCACTAATCGATTCAAAACTTTTATGAGCCGTTTGGTATCATCAAAATGAAGCCCAGTAGTCGGTTCATCCAACATGTAAACGACATGTCCAGATTTATGTTTGCTCAGTTCACGGGTGATCTTGATTCGTTGGCTCTCCCCACCTGACAAAGTAGTTGAGCTTTGTCCCATCTTGATGTATCCAAGCCCCACATCCAGCAAAGTCTCAAGTTTTCGTGAAACCCTAGGCGTGTTCTCAAAGAATTTTGCTGCTTCCTCCACCGTCATATCCAAAACTTCAGCTATGTTTTTACCTTTGTAGAGCACACCTAAAGTTTCTTTATTGTAGCGTTTTCCTTTGCATTCGCTGCATTGAACGTAAACGTCGGGCAGGAAATTCATTTCTATGCGAAGTACCCCGTCGCCTTGGCAGGTTTCGCATCTGCCGCCTTTCACATTGAAGCTAAATCGGCCTTCTTTGTAACCACGCGCTTTGGCTTCTTTTGTAGAGGCGAAAATGCGTCTTATCTCATCGAAGAGTTTAGTGTAGGTCGCGGGGTTGCTTCTTGGCGTTCGCCCGATGGGGTCTTGGTCAATGACTATTACGTTACGCACGACGTTTGGAACATCTACGAATTCATGTTTGCCTATTTTGTCTACTTTTTCACCGAACTTTTGGCGCAGCGCTGGAATAACTGTCAAATTCATCAATGTACTCTTACCTGAGCCGGAAACACCTGTAACCCCACACAATACGCCTAAAGGAAGCTGGATACTGAGGTTTTTGAGGTTATTTTCTTTTGCACCTTTAACGGTAATGTAGCCAATGGGTTGGCGCCGTTCAGTTGGCACTTCAATTCTCAGTTCTCCAGAGAGGTATTTGCCAGTGAGACTACGTTTGTTAACCATAATTTCTTCAGGTGAGCCTTCTGCTACAACATGTCCACCATGGACGCCTGCACCCGGACCCATGTCAACGATATAGTCAGCGTTACGTATGGTTTCCTCGTCGTGTTCAACCACAATCAACGTATTACCTAAATCTCGCAATCGATGAAGGGTAACTATGAGTTTCGCATTGTCCCTCTGATGCAAACCTATGCTGGGTTCATCTAAAATATAAAGAACACCCATCAGGTTACTGCCAATTTGAGTAGCTAAACGAATTCGCTGAGCTTCACCTCCAGAAAGCGTTCTTGCCGCCCTAGAAAGTGAAAGATAACCTAAACCAACATTCTTCAAAAACCCGAGTCGTTGGTTGATTTCCTTAAGCACCTGTTTGGCTATAACTAACTCCTTTCCCTCCAACTGGCTGGGCAAGTTAAGGAAGAAATCAACTGCATCTTCAATTGAAAAGTCGGTAACGTCAATTATGCTTTTGCCAAGAATTTGCACTGCAAGAACCACTGGCTGCAGTCTTTTTCCGTTACAGGCAGCACAGGGTCTTGAAGTCATGAATTTTTCAATATCTTCTTTTCGCCAGGCACTCTCAGTTTGACGGTATAGCCTCATAGTTTGGGGAATTAGACCTTCCCAACCATCACGCATCCACATATTGGCACCGTTTGACCAACTACCATTGATGGGCTCTTTATCACCGTAGAGAAGTACACGTAGCTGCTCTTGCGTAAAATCTTTAAGTGGAGTAAAAACGTCGAAGCCGTATTTTTTGCCCACGGTGGCAAGCTGCTGTGCACGCCAGCTAAGTTCCATAGTACCCTTGTAAACTGCTAAGCCACCGTTCATGATTGATAGATTTTTGTCTGGAATAACCTTGTCTTCTGTAACCTCTGTGATTTCTCCTAAACCGTGACAAGTTGTGCAAGCGCCAAACGGCGAGTTGAAAGAGAACATACGCGGCTCAAGGCTTTCAAAAACGATTTCGGGGTGGTTTGGACAGGCTCCAAAGGTGCTATACATAGTTTCGTCTCCGAAGCGTTCGAGTTCCTTTTTCTTTTCGCCCTCAGCTTTTTGAGCGTCGATAATTATCATTGTACCTTTGCCAACCGAAAGAGCCTGCTCTACAGCTTCTGAAATGCGTGAACGTTCTTCATCCACTATTTCAACGGTGTCAATGACTGCTTCAATCCAGTGTTTCTCGTATCTGACAAGTTTTAGTTCTTCTTTGATGTTATCTGAATCGAATATTTTTTGGTCTGCACGGATTTTGGTGTAACCTTGTTTTTTGAGGTCTTCGAAAACTTGTTCGTGCGTGCCTTTGATACCCCTAATGATTGGGGCTAGGAATGTCAGTGTTTTTGTTTTTTCAGCTATAATAAGGCTGGCGATGTTTTCTGGGCTTTGAGGATGGATACTGCTACCACACTTTGGGCAATGATGGATTCCGATTCGTGCATATAGCAATCTGAGGTAATCGTATATTTCCGTAACTGTGCCAACAGTTGAACGGGGGTTTTTGCTCGTGCTTTTCTGTTCAATGGAAATTGCCGGAGAAAGCCCTTCAATAGAATCTACATCGGGCTTATCCATAAGACCTAAAAACTGCCTCGCATAAGCACTCAAGCTCTCAACGTATCTTCGCTGTCCTTCAGCGTAAATCGTGTCAAAAGCCAAAGTTGATTTTCCCGAGCCAGAAAGCCCAGTGATAACTATAAACTTGTTTCGCGGCAACTCTAAATCAATATTCTTTAAGTTGTGTTCTCTTGCACCCTTGATTGAAACGTTATCTCTCATAACCTAAACCAAATTCCTATCTACTTCTAGTTTGTAACCAGTTTATGCAGCAAGATTAGAACCTTTTTGCAACAAATCTCTAATTTTCTGACGTAACCCCGATATTTTTGATCTTATGCTCCAGTGCCCTATTCAACTCAGCAATAGCATCCCTGAGTTGAATAGCCTGTTCAAAATCCAATTTCTCAGCGGCTTCACGCATTTTCGCGTCTAACTCTATGATTTGGCGTTTCATGTCTGACTTTGGCAGATGCTTGGTACCCTTGATTATACTCTCTTTTTGGGATATTCCCTTAACTATTGTCTTTGGAGTGATGTGGTGGAGGTTGTTGAAGCGTTTCTGGAAACTACGCCTGTAACGTGTAATCTCCACGGCTCGTTTAATTGAGCGTGTCTCTATATCGGCGTAAAGAAAGACTTTGCCGTGGTCGTTTCTTGACGCCCGCCCGATAGTTTGGATTAAGCTGCGTTCATCTCGCAGAAACCCTTCTTTATCAGCGTCCAAAATGAATATAGTTGAGACTTCAGGGATGTCTAAACCTTCCCTGAGTAGGTTGATACCCACCAGAATGTCGAATTCGCGTATTCGCAGTTGCCGAATTAATTCTATCCGATCTAAGCTATCGATTTCTGAATGCATATACCTGACGCGGAAACCTTCCTTGCATAAATATTCAGCTAGATCTTCTGCCATGCGTTTTGTTAGAGTTGTAACTAAGACGCGGTCGCCCCGCTCAATGGTTTTCTTGGCTTCAGCCATCAAATGTTGCATCTGCCCCTCAATAGGGTGAATCTCAACTTCAGGGTCCAAAAGCCCTGTGGGTCTTGTTATCAATTCTACCGGTGGACCGCTTTTTTCAAGTTCATATTCGGCTGGGGTTGCTGAGACAAAAAGAACTTTGCCCATTTTCTTTTCGAACTCTTCAAACTTTAGCGGTCTGTTATCCAATGCACTAGGCAATCTGAAACCGAAGTCAACGAGATTCCTTTTTCTCGCATAATCGCCGTTGTACATGGCACGCGATTGTGGAATGGTTTGGTGGCTCTCATCGATAATCAGCAAGTAGTCTTTGGGAAAGTAATCCATCAAAGTGAACGGCGGCTCCCCGGATTTACGTCCGTCAAAATGGCGGCTGTAGTTTTCCATCCCCGCACAGAACCCCACTTCTTTAATCATTTCCAAATCATAGTTTGTTCGCTGCTTGAGCCTGTGTGCTTCCAATGGAGGCAGATTTGGCAATGTTGTTTCAAGTTCTTGTTTAATATGCTCAAGTGCAAGAGCATGTTTCTCTTCAGGCACCACATACTGACGTGCAGGATAAAGCGTAAACCTATCAAGTGCGGTCTTCACGTCGCCGCTTACCAGATTAACTTCTTTTATCTTCTTGATAGAATTTACTTCGAGTTCAATGCGCAAAATTTCAGTCTCATATGATGGCACAACATCCACGACATCGCCTCTTACACGGAACCTTCCCGGCTCAAGGGCCATATCATTGCGTTCATACTGCATGTCAACAAGGTCATGAATAAGTTGCTGCCTTGACATTGGCTTGCCAACCTCAAGTTCTGCAGCCATGGTTCTGAAATCGTCTGGGTTGCCCAAGCTGTAGATACAACTTATGCTGGCAACTATTATGGTGTCGTTTCGGCTTACAACGCTGGATACGGCGTGCATACGCATCTTTTCAATCTGCTCGTTAACAGAAGAATCTTTTTCAATGTACATATCTTGGGTTGGCAAATACGATTCAGGCTGATAAAAATCGTAAAAACTAATAAAGTACTCCACTCTGTTACGGGGAAAAAGCTCTTTTAACTCCGCATACAACTGTGCCGCCAAAGTCTTATTATGCGCGATTATGAGGGCTGGCTTTTGCAGTTTGTTGATTACGTTAGCCATAACAAATGTTTTACCGCTCCCTGTAATGCCAAGGAGAGTCTGCTTGGGTTTTGTAGAGAAGTTTTTCAATAGCTGCTCTACTGCGGATTGCTGCCCTGGCGAAATTTGGAATGGCGCTACAAGTTCAAACTGCACTTTACTTTCCCACAACGACAAGAATTGACCGAACAAATGAACTAATTAAGTTTTTCTAAAAAGTAGGTTAATTCAGGCTGTACTTTGTGTTGGAAGAAAAAAATTATTGTGTTGATTAACCATTTTTTTTAGACCTTAATTTGCATGAAGATAGGTACTAATAAGGGAAAATTCCTAAAGGAATACTTATTCAACGGTTAATTTTCCGAATTTGCCAACGTTAAGCTGAATTTCACTCTTAAAACTTGTAACATACCCGTTTTCGATTTTTATGTTATCGCCCACGTTGATTTGATCAATCTGCTCGTTCCAAAGCGTCAACTTTACACTACCAGATTCGTCAGCAACTACGGCGTCAACTATTCGGTAAGTTTCGTCTTTGAAACGTGATTTAACTTCTCGAGGATCGCCTTTATCGACTACCTTGGCTTCAACGCTAACTCGTTTCATGCCATCTTGTAAATCTTTAATCGCAACCATTGTATTTCCCTTCTCTAAACTGTTCTCTGACAGTTGGTTTTCAATTGCAAAGGTGAGCTACAATCATATAAATCTTGCTAACTAAAAAAGGATTAGAAAGAAATTGAGGCAAACACCTTTTACAGCGTTGCTTAAACTGCCCCGACAAAGAAGATTAAGAGCAGAACAACAAGGGCTAACGAAACAGCAGATAGGATGATGCGTTTTACCATTGAGAACTCGGGTTTAAGCTCTCCAACGACTATTGCACCCACTACACCCAGCCACACATAGGACACCATAAACATTCCTGAAACTATGGTTCTGAAAGGCAATGTTGCTGCATCAATATTGTTGAAGATTGTTATTGATATTGCAGGTAATGTTTTCAGAGCTTCCACGGGGTAATAGAGCGCTGCGTTTGGATCAAAACGCACTCCCAACGATAGGTCGAATGGATAATAGACAGGTGGCAGAGTAAACGTTGCAGCTAAGTTGACTAATGATCGAATGACCATAATAACCAATGCAAAGCCAAAAGCCACAAAAAGCGGTTTCCAAAGCACCTGGCTTTTCAGGACTCTACAAATCAAGTAAATGATACCTGTCAATATGAACCAAGTGAAGATAAACTGTAACGAGAACAACTGCAAGAACTGCAGAAGGATACCGGTACTATTGTATTGGACCGGTGTGAGGTACTGTCCATGAAAGAATAAGGCGCCGACATGGATGTTTACATCTGTATTAGATGGATAAGTGAAATCCAGCTTTAAGGACGTTATGTTACTCCAGGTTGGGTTACCACTGGGTATCCACCCCACTGAGTTAGGACCAAGCGTTAGAGTAAGATTATTCCATTGACCAAATGTTGAACTGTTGGATAATTGAGGTGTTAAGTCATATCGATAAGAATCTGTATCTCCAAGTGAATACAATGTTAAAGTAGCGTTTTGAGGAGCAACTTGAGGCTGCAGTTGCTTTAAGGTGATTGAAAGGTTCTGGAAGCCACTTGTGCCACAATCAACGTTGAATATGTTACCTAAAGCAGCTGTTACATTGTTGGTGTTGGTGGTATTCATTTGTAGGCTGCTATTTCCAAATAGACTGTAGTAAGCATTCGAATCTGTTGGTGGAAGCCCAAAACCTGCAACATAAATACTGTAATTTAGATAATCATCAAAATTGTTACTTAACTCAACATTTGGACTACTTCGCCATACTGTTGAATTGGTGAAGGAAGCTAACTGATCAATCGTAGGAGTTGTTTGTTCTGTGTAGGTTTTAGAAAACTGTGAATATTCATAGCCTACTTGTAAGCCAATGAAAAGAATTAGAACAATCAATGCCCCAAGGTATTTTGGGTCTGCCAAGACTCTCTTGAATGCTTTTTGCGGTGCATAAATAACTTTTAGGATGTCGTCAATAAACAATTTTTTCGGCCCCTTCGCCTGTTGAAGGATTACGCGGCATTTATTAAGTGTTTTCAAGCATGCAACTGAGCTAACGATAAGTTGTTCATTCTACATGTTTGCCCAGTAACTTAAAAGCAAAAAAACATAAATTGAGGAAGGTCTCTGGTAGCGCTATCGACGGTTACATTCCTGTCTTAAGTCTTCGATAAGTCGTGTAGTCCACGTATTCTATGAATGGATTTTCGGCTTGGAATTTAACGTTGATTTTTTGTCGCTTACGTTTGTCGAGCAGTTGACTTGTAGTTCTAAGCATGTAAGCGTCGCTGCCTGCACCTGAACCGTAGCTTGCAACTAAGATACGTTCATCAGGCTTTGCAATATCCAACACCGCAGCTAAACCAACAAGCGAAGCTCCCGAATAGGTATTTCCAAACTTTGTTATTTGAATCGAAGGCAAATACTGCTCTTCTTTAAAACCGAGTTCCTTTGCGATTCGCACTGGAAACTGTGGATTTGGTTGGTGGGGAACGAAGTAGTTTAGGTCAGACGCTTTAAAGTTTAACTTCTCCATCAGCTTAGTTGCTGATTTGCGAACGTGCTTGAAATATGCCGGATCTCCAGTAAATCTTCCACCATGCAATGGATACTGTTCACCGTCTCTACGCCAAAAATCTGGAGTATCAGAGGTGCAAGAATACCACCCTTCAACTTCTGCTATGACATCGCTTTTTCCAAAGATAAAAGAGGCACCGCCGAACCCAACATAGGTATCTAATTCTCCGCCTGCGCAACCTCGAGGGGCAGCTTGAGAATTATCTGCACCAATAACCATAGCATATTTTATGCATGACCTTGGATAGCTAACCAGCGCGGAGGCATCTTTGAACATACTTGTGCTAGCTTTGCAAGCAAACTCTGTATCTACGGCATCAACGCTTTGAACGTCGCCGTCTTCTTCGCCAAGCTTGAGAACTTGAGCTACCTTTGATGCAATAGGTTTAACTGCATACGGATTTGATTCTGAGCCAACATATACTTTGCCTATCCAAGTACTATCTAGACCTGAATGGATAAGTGCAAGTTTTCCAGCTTCAACCGAAGCAGTAACCGCGTCTTCGTCAATAAAAGGGACAGCACGTTCCAAGCCTTCTTCTTTTATGCGGAAACGCGAAGTATAGGCGCCATAACCGACGATACCAGGCAAATCATATTCTTTGCTAGGTTGAACCACTTTGTATTCTTGATAGGGATAGTACTCGTCGGCTAGAGTAAAAGCTAAAGAAATTGTTGGAACAACTTCACTTTTACCCACTGAGTAACGTCTTCTGAAACGGGGAATTACGTCTCTACCTTCAAGGCTAGCTAAATCCACCTCGTTACCAGAACAAATCAATTGATCAGTTAATCTTGCAGGAACACGGATTTTCCCATCATGAAAAGAAACAATTCCATAAACGAAACTTGAAAGTTTCATGAACTTGTTAGTTGGTTCATTTATATAGGTACATAATTCCAGCTTACCCTTATCATAGAATAAGTCAACACTATCCATTTTTCCATAGCTTTTTCTACCGCAGTTACTGCAATAATCGCGTATTTCAAAATATTCCTTACCGCAGCATTGACATCGACTCGCTTTTAAGCGGTCGCCCAAGTAAGAAACCCGTCTTTCTATTGGCTCGCTACTCAATCTTATTTTCTCCTAATATGGTAACGTAGGCTTTAGTTCCAAAGCCCTCAAACTCTAATATACAACCATGCTTGGGTGAACCATTCCCAACATGAACTTGTCTTTCCCCTGCTTCCCCACGAAGTTGACGAAAAATCTCAAAAATCTGAGCGCCGCCAGTTGCACCTAACGGGTTACCGTTCGCCTTTAAGCCACCATCAGTGTTTACATAAAGTGGTTTGCCGCCTATGTCATAGCAGTTTTGGCAACCGTATATGCTTTTCCAAGCGGTTCCAGGCTGACAGAAGCCCAAGTCTTCAAGAGAAATCATCTCCATCACGGTGGACTGGTCATAAACTTCGATAACCTCCAACTCGGCGGGTTTAATTTTGGACGTTTCAGAAGCTTTTTTCATCGCAAGTTCAGCGGAAATGAAATGTGACAGATCCGCTCTCGCGGGGTAATTTAGGTAGTCTGTTGCTGCACCAACTGCTAAAACGTTAACTGGTCGCTCAGTCTTTGTCTTAGCTATTGATTCGCTTGTAAGGATCAGTGCTGATGCGCCATCAGAGATTGGGGCAAAATCATAGAGTCCTAGGGTTTTTTGCGCTGTTTTTCTTGCGCTTAAAACTTGTTCAACGGTTATTTTCCTTTGGTATTGAGCGTATTTGTTTTTGGTTGCGTTCGCATGGTTCTTTACAGTAACCTCTGCTAAAGCCATGTTAAGTTTTTCAAGGTTTTCACCTGTTATATTATGTTTTTTTATGTATGCGCGAAGCATGAGTTCATGGTTTGATTCAGGTGTTCCACCTGCATAATAACTCCACGGATCATCAAGGAGCATAAGGTCGTCTCGGATTTTGTCCCAGCGATCCGTCATCTTCTCAATACCTCCAACCAGAACCGTGTTGTAAGCTCCTGCTTGAATAGCGTGACAAGCTGTTAGCAATGCGGCACTAAATGAACGTGTAACTTCCATGGGCACGTGAAGCTCGGTTAGTTCTGAGAGAAAGCCTTCTTCAAGACCTAATTTGTTAGTAATGGGAAGAAAACAATCTGACATGTAGCAGGCTTCTAGGTCTTTTCGTTCTATGCTGCATTCGTTTGAAGCGGCAAGCCAAGCTTCCTCAATTAGTTTTTCTGGTTCTTTGCCGTAGTGCTCTCCAAACTTAGTTCGGCCAACAGCAACAATGGCTGGGCGGTTTTGCATAATGTATCCCCTTTTTGGATAGCCATACAGATTTTCCAAAAAGACTATTAAGTGTTTGCCAAATTCCCCACAAAATTTTTGGCCAAAATAAAAAACAGCCCAACAAGATGAGTTTAAACGCTAAGAAAGGAAGAAAAGTAAAGTAACCTGAAAAAGAGTGTATTAACGGGTTCTTCTACAATGATGATTGTATAAAAAACGCTGTATTGTTTTAGCGCAATTTTGGGAAATGCAAAAACAATTTTTTGAGATTACAAAAAGCATTGTAAAAAAATAGATCATCCGATTTTAGAGCAGCCCATTGTTTATCTCATTCTTGATTAACTGAGACTTTGTGGTTTCAACAAGATTCTGAAGTTTTTGACTTAATTCAACTAAGTAAACTGGAGCATTTGTTAAGACCTTATACTCTGATGGAAGCTTGGAGAGATTATCTGCAGCTTTGGTGCGGATTTCATTAATAGTTGGAAGACTGTAAATGAGTTTTCCCTGCTCCATAACCTTAACGAGCAGAGGTTCCCCGTTAACTTCTTCATCTGATAGTACGATACGGTCATTTTTGAAACTTCCGTCGTCATTTTTGAAGCGGTAAACTTGCTTTCTTCCAGGTAATGTAACTTTGTCTTTGCTTAACTTCATTATAGGCGAAAAACTGCCGTCAGATATCATTGTCTCGCATAGTTTGTAGATAACATCAAGGTACGGTCTGTCAGCTGATGTACCCATCTTAGTTCCAACGCCAAATGCATCTATTCTAGAATCGTCATTGAGTAGTTGAGTGATTCTGAATTCATCCAAGTCCCCGCTGGCAAAAATCTTAATATACCCTAAATTATTGTCATCCAAGACTTTCCTTATTTTTCGGCTATTTTTTGCCAAGTCCCCGCTGTCCAGTCTAACACCCCCAAGCATATGACCATTTTCTTCGAGTTCTTTGGCTACAATAACAGTTTTTTCTGCTCCTGCAATCTCATCGTAAGTATCTATAAGAAGGGTTGATTTATTTGGGAAAGTTTTGGCGAAGGCTCTGAAAGCATCGATTTCTTTGGGGTAAGACATGACAAAAGAATGCGCCATCGTTCCGAATACGGGGATACCATAAACCAACGCGGCTAAAACGTTGCTCGTTCCTTGGCATCCAGCAATATAACTCGAGCGAGCTACCTTCACTCCAGCGTCGATACCATGTTCACGTCTTAATCCGAACTCCACAACCGATTTTCCTTTAGCAGCGTTTACCACGCGTGAAGCCTTGGTGGCTATCATAGTTTGAAGGTTAATGGTATTTAACAGAAAAGTCTCCACCAACTGGGCCTCAATTATTGGAGCTGTAATACGGATTATTGGTTCATCGGGAAAAACTACTGTACCTTCTGGAATAGCCCAAACATCACCAGTGAATTTGTAATTCTGAAGATAATCCAAGAAATCATGGTTGAATCCCTGCTTTTCTAGGAAAATTAAATGCTCCTCTGTAAACTTTATGTTTTCCAGGTACTGTAATGCTTCTTCTAGACCTGCGAATAGAAAGTAGGAGCGGTTCTCAGGCAATCGTCTGATAAAGAGGTCAAATGTGGCAAGCTCGAAGGTTTTATTGTCAAAGTAGCTTGCACACATGGTTAATTCATAGTAATCTGTGAATAGACTCATGTTTTCTGGTGTTAAGAAGCAAAGAAAAGGGTTCATGCGTTTATAGAAGAGGGATTGCGATTTAATTCTTTCTAGACACACTAGAAAGGCAATTAGGGGAGCAGAATTAGAGTCATCTTTCATAATAAACCTCCGCCTCTAACATATTCACTTCCAATCACCTCTCCGTTGACAGTGAGATCAGCTTATTCGCGTGTTTTAAATATCCCTAACCATACATCATCCTAAAAGTGTGAAGTTAATGAATGAAGACTCCGACATTGAAGAGCAGGAAAACAGCGAAGAAACTATCTTGGAAACAAACAAGAAGAAATACCAGTTTATAGAAGACCTGCCAGGAGTTGGTCCTGCAACTGCTCAAAAACTCAGAGATCTCGGCTATCACACAGTAGAATCCTTAGCAATGGCAACTAGCCGCGAACTCGAACCTGTAGGAGTAAGCGAGAAAAAAGCCTTCCAAGTCATTGAAGCCGCACGCTCTTCAATTGGTATTTCATTTATCCGAGCAGATGAACTCTTCAAAATGCGCCAAAGCGTCTTGCGTGTAACCACAGGAAGCAAAGCCTTAGACAAAATCGTTGATGGTGGCTTAGAAACCCAAACAATAACAGAGTTTTACGGTGAATATGGCAGTGGCAAAAGCCAAATGTGCCACCAGTTATGCATCAACATTCAATTACCTCCAGAAAAAGGCGGACTCAATGGAGGTGCATTATACGTTGATACTGAGAACACCTTCAGATTGGAACGCATTGTGCAGATGGCAAAGTTTGCGGGTTTAGATCCAGCAGAAGCGGTTAAGAAAATTATATACGCAGAAGCTTACACTTCAGACCACCAAATGTTTCTGTTGGAAAACGCTGATGAAATAATAAAAGCAAACAACATCAAACTAATTATAATAGACTCATTAACGGCTCATTTCCGAAGCGAATACATGGGAAGAGAAATGCTCGCTTCAAGACAACAAAGACTCAACAAACACATGCACAAACTCATTGCTTTAGCAAGAGCATTCAATGCCGTAGCAGTTGTAACCAACCAGGTGATGGCAAAACCAGATCAATTCTTCGGCGACGCCATTCATCCAATAGGTGGAAACATCGTTGGCCACACAAGTAACACCCGAATCTACTTAAGACGTGCATCTCATGGACCAATACGCATTGCTAGGCTAGTTTCAAGTCCATATTTACCAGAAGGCGAGGAAATCCTTAAAGTAACCGAGAACGGAATAGAGGATGTCTCTGAAGAAGAGAAAGCAACCAAACCTCGTGGACGCTAAAGTATGCCTATTTCACAAGCCTTAGTTACAAGATACTTCCAGCTTCTAGTCAGCAGGCAATTCGCCGAAGCTGAACGTGAACTGGAACGAGTCAAACAAAAAATGCAGAAGACCGAATGGAACAGAGGATACTTCCGAGCGCTTTATGGCATGTATCTTTCACGCAAAAACAATTCTGCAGGCGATTACGCATTTTTTTCAAAAATAGATTTAACTGATAAAGTAAACTTGCACGCTTACAGAAAAGAGTTCCTTGACCACATGCGTAACGGCTTGCATGGAGATTTTGACCGGGGATTCTTTTCTGCTTGGGCAGATTGTATGCGAATTCTAGCACGTATGGATGTTCCAAATCCACAGAGCAGCAATGGAAAAGATGATGGCGAGAAAGAAAAGATTGAAACGCTCAGAAGCGACAAGAGCCAGGCTACTATAGCAAATTTTCTTGCCAAGCCCAAAGGAGAATAGAAAAAATAAATTATTAAATTTGTCCTAATGCTACTAGAAATATTGTGTAGAATAGCACAAAGAATGTTAGCCAACTGAAGAAGTACATTCCTATGGCGGTGCTGAGGATTTTTGATTGTTTCTCTATTTTGTTTTTGTAGAATCCCCGTAGGATATAGTATGTTACGAAGTAGATTAGTAAAGCTAATGTTATGCTGTTTACAAGGGTAGTCGTTTCGCTAATGTTTCCGAAGGTGGCTAAGCCGCCAGTGATTACCCCTGCAACAATTCCTAATACAACTCTTAACCAGTAAAGCTGAACTACAGGTGTCATGTAAATCTAATCCTTGGCTGAGTATATTTTGTTCTTACTTAAAAAAGATGCCTAAGTAATAATCGTTTCTGCTCTCCAAACTCTGCATTATGCAATAAAGGATTTCAAAGAAACAGTCATTTTATAACCAACTCCACTATAGAGTCCTACCACTGGTGGATGCCTTGCGCAAAAAAGAGTTCTCAAGCTTTGATATTGCAGCAGTAATCAAAGAGCTAAAAAACACATTAGACCAATCCAGAGTAAACAACATCTACCAACTTGACGAGAAAACCGTAATCTTCAAACTGCATAAAACAGACATGCCTCCCCTTCGGCTGGTAATGGAAGCAGGCCGAAGATTACACGTTACCAGCTACGCTGAAGAAAACCCAGCCGAACCCCCTGCATTTTGCATGGCACTAAGAAAATACTTGCGCAATGCTTGGGTTGCGGGAATTGATCAATTTGAGTTTGAAAGAATCGTTACAATAAGATTCCGCACTAAAACTGGCGTGCTAAAGCTTGTTTTGGAACTTTTCGGCGATGGCAACCTCATACTGACAAACGAACAAAATGTAATTATTCACGCTTTAGCCTTCAAAAAAATGCGTGACCGCAATATTTTACACAACGTGGTTTTGGAGCTTCCGCCTTCTAGCGGCAAAAACCCCTTTAAAGTAACACAAACTGAGTTGGGAGAAACACTTAAAAATGCAGGTGAAACCGAAGTCGTCAGGTCTTTAGCGCGTTTTTTGGGTGTCGGCGGAGTTTACGCTGAAGAAATCCTTCTGGGCGCTAACGTCGATAAAATCAAGCACTGCAACGTCCTAACAAGCGAGGAAGTTAGTTTGATTTATGAAACACTACAAACTTTGTTGACTGCAGTCTCAGGCGGCAACTTGGAGGCAGCCATTGTTTTAAGTGAAGACGGAGAATTTTTGGATGTTTCACCCATCAAACTCAAGCGTTATGAAGATTTCAAAACCCAGGGTTACCAGACTTTTAACCAGGCTTTAGATGAGTTTTACCTTCGGGTAACCGTTGCTGAAAGAGCAGTTAACCACCTTGAAGTAGATAAGTTAAAGAAAGAAACTGAACGACTAAGTCGAATGGTTACTGAGCAGGAAAAATCCAGCCATGAAGATGAAGCCAAATCAGAACACGACAAACTTATCGGAGATACTATCTATGCACACTTCAATGAACTGCAAAAATTCCAAGAACAACTCCTAAAAGCCAACCAAAATGGACATGAATGGAACACAATCATCACAACCGTCATGGCTGCAAAAAAAACAGGCAAACCACCAGCCGTTTATGTTGAATCGTTCGACGGCAAAAACCTCGCCCTAAACCTTGGCATAGACAGTTTCCATTTCAGTTTTAACTTAAGAGATTCACTCTTCGATAACGCAAATAGGTACTATGAACATGGCAAACTGGCCAAAGATAAATCTCAAGGCGCACTATTTGCACTTCAGGATTCAAAAAGAAAGCTCGCCAAAATTGAACGGGAATTAGCTGAAGCGGAAGAACTCAAAAGCCTCAAACCAGCCGAAATTATGGAAGCCTTATCAAAACGCAAAATTGAAATGGAGAACAAGGAATGGTACGAGAAATTCCGTTGGTTCATTACTTCTGACGGTTTCTTGGTGGTTGCAGGTAAAGATACTGTTAGCAACGAAGTGCTCGTCAAAAAGTATGCCAAGCAGGAAGATGCAGTTTTCCACGCTGAAATTACTGGTGCACCTTTCGTGGTTGTTAAATCGGAGGGCAAACCGATAAGTGAACAGGCGCTTCGCGAAGCCGGAGATTTTGCGGCCTCTTATTCGCGGGCCTGGCGTGAAAACGCTGGATCAGCGGATGTATACTGGGTTAAAGTTGACCAGTTAAGCAAAAGCGGTCCTTCGGGCGAGTCTGTTCCTCATGGCGCTTTCTTTGTGGTAGGCAAACGCAATTGGATGCGTAACGTGCCACTCCGAGTCGCGGTGGGTATAATTGTAGGGGAAGAGACTAGTTTTATCGGCGGACCAGTGGACTCAGTGAAGACCAAAACAAAAGCTTACATCGTTATCCTTCCGGGAGATATGATGGGTAAAGATTTACTTAAACAGATTCTGAAATCGCTGATGCTTAAGCTGTCAAGGGAACAAAGAGAGAAAGCTGGCAAAACCTCGATTGAGCAAGTGCGAGAGTTTGTACCTTACACGAAAGGTATGATAAACCTAAAAATAACCTAACAAGAATGCCCTATTTTTCTTGGGTCAACTTCTATCAAAAATGGATTTGATGGTTTATTTCAGAAGCTGAAACAGCTCGATTGAAAATACGCGGTAATTTTCGATTCAGGGGGATTTTCAAGGGAGTCCTGAACCTTTTAGGTCGCCAGGGTAAACACAGCTTGCTTGGATTTCTTCAAGACAACACCATCTCGTCAAAGTGTCAAGATTGTTACCTATTTTGAATTATCATGCGAAAACAAAGACATGTAACCGCGAAAACCCTCCGAATTTAATGCTAAAGGTTAAGAACTTTTTCAAGTTTTGAAAAACCCTCTTCTCGTTCTTCTTTTTCAAGTTTCCAAAAAGACATTCTTACTAAAAGCAATAAATTCACCTACATACACACATCCAAAACGGTAGTCACTATCTAAACGACAAACAACATGAAATCTACTTAAACAATCCGGCTACAACTGCACCAGAAAAATTGAAAACCATCGTCAGACAAGCTATGAAATAACAAAGCCCGCAAAAGCAACCCTCTTTTGAAAAGGATGAATCTCAAAGCATTTTTTCCAACTTATTTAATCATAGAGTAATGATTTATTTTTCAAACGACTTCAATTTGCTGAATTCGCTTTGCTATTTCAGCGATTTGAACTCTGAATTTATCTCTCATTTTTGTGAAACGCATTGCTGCCGATGGATGGATTACTTGAATGTATTCTATGCCGTCTGTTCTCGGGGTTTCTTTTGCTGATGCTCCAAGCAGAACAATTATTTTTGGTTTGATAAAGGTGATTTGAGCGGCTAGGTAGGGTAAGCATGCTCTGATTTCATCGTTAAAGGGTTTACGGTTTTCTGGTGAAACATGCTTAACAATGTTGGTTATGAAGACTTCTTCGCGGTTTATGCCGTTTTCAGCGAGGGTTTTTGTGAGGTATTTACCTGATCTGCCAACAAACGGCCTGCCCAACTCATCCTCATCCGCTCCCGGGTTCTGCCCTACAAACATAACTTTAGCATCTAAGGGACCCTCTCCGGGCACGCCGTGTTTAGCGCCTTGCCAGAGTCTGCATTTTTTGCAGCTGTAAATTTTTGTGTTAAAATCTTCCATCGACATATATGTCAGCCTTGTTATTGCCTATTAAGGGCACGCAACCCTAAAAAATAACTCTTAACTAATATTTAATAAGTTCTTGTTTAACAAAACCGGAACACCTTCCATAGTTTTTGCTAAATATTAAGAGGATAAATGTCAAATGAAGAATCCTTTTCAGAATCATTAATCTCCAGCGCAGTTCGAGTTCTCATCAAGTTTGCTTTTGTCTTTGAGCCTTTGCGCCAAACCTATCACGGTTTTAATGAATCAGCAGTTACGTCGATTCAAGGAAACAGACAAAATCTACGAATACAAAACCCATACAAAACGCCTAGGAAAATTCCACCTTATAGTCAATTTGTTTCTTAAACAATTAATTCGGTTCAGAATTGGTTCCATGACTGAAATTACAGAAAAGAAATGTATAATAAAAGTAAACAATCAATTCGAAGTTAACGAGGAAATGATGGTGGTTATTAAAAAAGCAATGTCTATAGCTTCCGCCAAGATTCCTGAGATGATGACACATGCTGGAGAAAATAAGCAATAACAAAAGTTGCATCCAATATTTTCTTTTTTTAGGAAAATACTCTATATGTTCTACTTGCTTTTTTTAGTACCTGCGGAATTAAATTGTTACGTATACATTCGGTTAATTCCTGTGCCGCTTTAGAATCTTTCACTCTTTGTTTATTTTTCTCAACATGTGTTTCAATAACTTCGCTCATGAGCTTAACGTTCGGAACCAACATTATTTTTGCACCACAAGAAGAGCACTTGATCATGGGTAACTCTTTGTCACCGGCGATTTTTCTCATGGAACCATGAACGACAACTTCGTCAACCTTCTTTTTACAACCCCTTGTCATCACTACGTTTGTATAAAGGTTTATTTCCAATATAGAGAAATAGGAACAAGAAGTATAATAGAGAAAGAATAATACTAAGAAAATAAATAGTGATTTGTTTTTGCACCAAATCGTTTTCAAGAAAGATTTTATACCTTAAACAAGCATTCTTTAATCAGGGACAAATATGAAGTTTTTAATTATCCAAAAAATCAAACGTGACGTTCCAATCGAAAAATGGGCAAAACTGCTTCCTCTACAATTTAAGTACTTTGAGAATTTAGAAAAGGAAAAGACTCTTGAAGTAACATATCACCTTATCGGGCAACAAGGCAGCATGCTTATCGTCAATGTTGACTCAGACGAAAAACTCTCCAAAATAATTGGACAAGACCCCATGTTCTTTGATTCTGACCGTGAAATCTACCCCTTAACCACAAGACAAACACACGAAAAACAAATCAGAGAACTTCTCCGACCAGAGCCAGCCGGTTTTTAAGCATGAGTTGCCATGGCGGATTTAGCCTCGATGAGGCAACGAGGCGGTCCTGGTACAGTCCCGAAGCTGTCTTTAATAACCTACGCCCAAGCATGGTCTTTTTGGACATAGGTTGCGGCGAAGGGTTCTTCAGTATTTTAGCCGCTAAAAAAGTGGGTGAAAAAGGAAAAGTTTTTGCTGTGGACATTGACGCTTCCGCGATTGAAAAACTAAAGCAAAAAGCTGAAGCTGAAGGATTAAAAAACATCGTTGCTAAAGTGGGAAAAGCTGAGGACACGGTTTTCTGCAAGGAATGTGCAGACTTTATTTTTTACAGTATGGATCTACATGATTTTTCTGACCCAGTCAAGGTGCTCAAAAACGCGAAACAAATGATAAAAGCAAATGGGCAACTAATTGATTTAGACTGGAAAAAAAAGGACATGCCGTTTGGTCCACCAGTTGCAATAAGATTCAGTGAGGAAAAAGCATCATATCTATTGCGTTCTACAGGCTTCACCATTGCAGATGTTAGAAATATTGGTCCTTACCATTACATGGTGACTGCAAAACCATAACAGGGTTACTCTGCGTTTGCGTAGAGTTCGAGTAAATCGTGTTTAAACCTATCAGGTTGATCCTTGTAGGCAGAGTGACCCGCTTCGTCGTAAACGATGAGTTTTGCGTTTGGCAATTTGTCAGCTAAAGCCCGCATGTCTTCGCTTGTAATAATTGTGTCTTGGGAACCCCAAATAATAGTTGTTGAAAACTTAAATTTGCCATAATTCTCAACCAAGTCTGGTTCAAGAACCCTTGCAGGTCCAATAAGCAACAAACCTTTTACAGGAAACTTTGCAGCATATCTAAGGGCCATGTTTCCACCTATGCTGGCACCGACAAGAACTGGTACAATGTCACCAAATACCAATTTGACTGCCTCATCCAAGAAAGCTATGTTTTCATTTGAACTACGGGTTTTAGGTTGACATTGACTTTTTATACCGTAAGGCATGTCCAGAGCCAAAAATGGCACCTTTTTTTTCTTTAGTAAATCTAAGACATTTATCTTTTGCCAAATGTTGGCAGTATAAGACAAACCATGCAGGAAAACAATTGGAAAACCAGACGAATTGTAGAACAATGCTTGGCACTTATGACCGGCAACGTTTAATGTTTTCTCCAAAGTGAAACTTACCAATCTTTGCTATGCACGAAGCCTCTTATAACATTTAATTCGGTTTTGCGAAAAGGATAATAGCCCTAAAAAGCCTCTCTCTTAACTGGTGATTTTCTGATAGTCAGAGTAGGTGATAAAGCACCTGATTTCACGCTTCCATCTCAAATGGGTGACGACGTGACGCTATCAGAGTTTTTGGGCAAAAAAAATGTGGTTTTGTATTTTTATCCAAAAGACGAAACAAAAGGCTGCACGAAAGAAGCATGTACTTTTAGAGATAACTATGAAGAACTAACCAATCTGGGTTCTGAAGTGATTGGCGTTAGTGGTCAAAGTGTCGAATCCCACAAATCCTTTGCCAGTCATTATGGTTTGCCGTTTATTCTTCTCAGCGACGAGGGTAACAATGCTATGGAACTTTACGGAGTTCCTTCTAGCATGGGCATAATTCCTGGGCGAGTCACTTATATCATCGACAAGAAAGGGATAGTCCGTCACATTTTCAATTCCCAAACCCATGCTCAGAAACATGTGGAAGAAGCAAAGAAAACCTTGTTGGAAATAGAGAAAGAAGATAATAACAATGTTTGAATGGAGAACCAACAATTGCTCAACCTTTATAATACGTTAACACGGAAAACTGAGCTTTTCAAGCCAGCAAAAGACATGCATGTTAAAATGTTCACTTGCGGACCATCTACCTATCAACCAGCTCATATCGGAAACTACCGCACCTTCCTCTTCGAAGACATTCTTCAACGTTACATGGAATACTTAGGCTACAACGTAAAGCGCCTGATGGCGTTGACTGACGTTGAAGATAAAGCTATTGATCAAGCAAAAAAAGAAAACCTCACCGTAGAGGAGTTGACACGAAAAAACGAAGCAGTTTTTTTTAAAGATTTTGAACTTTTGAAAATCAAAAAGCCTGATTATCCAGTGAGGGCATCTGCAGCGGTGGATCAAGCGGTAAATCTTATTTCTAAACTTGTCGATTCTGGTAATGCTTACTTTTACACGTATAATGATGGAAAAAACGTTTATTTTGACCCTTCAAAATTCAAAGGCTTTGGAAAACTCGCTCATCTTGATATAACTAAATGGCCTATGAAAAAACGCCGCTTCCATAAAGATACTTACTCTGGTACTCCCTGGAACAAGGGGGATTTTGTGCTTTGGCACGGCTGCAAGAAGTGGAATGTATGCTACCAAACGCGTATTGGAGACGGGCGACCTGCATGGAACATTCAAGACGCAGCAATCGTCACTAAACAATTAGGATTCACGGTCGATGTTGTGTGTGGTGGAATCGACAATTTGGTTAGACACCACGATTATACACTTGCAGTTACGGAGGCGGTTTCGGGAAAACAGTTCTCGAGATACTGGCTTCATGGCGGGCATCTTTTTGTTAAAGGCAAAAAAATGTCCAAAAGCAAGGGCAATGTGTATTACCCAAGCGACCTTCTATCAAAAGGCTTCAGCGGAGACCAGTTGAGGTTCTTTTTGATTTATGGTAATTACAGGAAGAAACTTAACTTCACCTTTGAAAAGTTTGCTGATACAACTGAAAAACTGAATTTCTTAAAGAACATGATTGCCGACTTTCAAAAGACAAAATCATTCGACCAAACTGGAATGCAAGAAGTACTTATTAACAAAATTACATCAGATTTTGAAAGTTGCATGAATAATGACTTAGATGTGAAATCGGCTTTTGACTATCTAACAGAAACAATCATGAAGCTTCATGCAATACGCATGTCTTTAAGCCCAAAAAAAATAAAAAACTTGCTGATATCTTTGGAAAAAGTCGACAGCGTACTACAATGCATCTTTTAGCTACTCTAAACTAGATCGCCCACAAATTTTACTCTTTTGAAAGTTTCTTCGCGGTGCGGAGCCATCTCAAGTTCTTCCGTTAAATCTTTGCCTGCATCATGCAGCCCCATGTGTTCTCCTTCCATCCAGAAACTGCTATCGGTAACCTCATAGACTTTTCCTTGATAAGCAAAGTATGCTGGTTTACCATTTTTCCCATTATTCTGCGTTAATTCTTGGAGAGTTATCTTTTTTTGTTCTGACAAAAAATTCACCTTTTCTTTGCTTTTTAAAAGTTTGAAGTTAGCTTTAAATGTTTTTAGGATCCAAAAAAATCAGTTTCTTACAGTGGGTCCATTTGAAGTTTGGTAAGTTGCGTCTATGCTAATGTCGTCCAAGTTAGTTCTGTTGTTTATTTCGATGCTTCTTCCTGTTGGGTAATTATCGGATTGAATGGATGGTCCTGAAAAATTTTGCGAATTCAAATGTATGCTTTCAATATTTGCTTGCGAAGTGATTTTGGCTCCAAAGTCACCGTCGATTTGTAAAGCAATATTTATTGAACCTAACTCAGTGTCAGCATCTGCATCAGGTTTCCCTGCGATTTTTTGGTTTGAGTTATGTCCATTCCTATTGATCCAACGTTTGAATGCAAAGTAACAGTTTGGTTGCCTTGAAGATTTGTGTTAAGCACTCTAAAATTAATTGTTCCAGCATGAGTATTAAGAGACACATTGCCTGCAATAGTCACATTTTGAAGGTTTGTTTGAATCTGACCAGCATTTGTGTGAAGGTTTATGGATTGAAAAGTCACAGATTTCTCTGCAATTAAGGAGATTGACCCAGCTTGAGTGGTTACGTTAATGTTTAGTTTTAAGGCTCGGTTAACATAAATAGTACAGGTTATGTGAAGGTTTCCTGTTATGGGAAACTCTTCCTCAGTAACTTTTGAGTTGATTGTTAACGCATTTTCTTCTGTTTGGTTAGTGAAGGTTATATCGATCGGGTTAATTGAGACGAATATGCTCCTAGAGCCATCTGCAGAAGTGTTGATTAGTATATTTTGGTTGGTTATGTTTTGGGTTACTATAGTCACCTGCGCTGTGTTCGCTTGAAAGTTTAGGTTCAGACTGGTAATGCCTGAATGGTTGTCTTGGTTTGTTTGGTTAAAGCTAATTGATGAGAATGGAGCAAAAATGATTACGCTCACAATTACTGCCGTCACTAATATGACGATCAATGCAATGGCAGCTATCACTAAAGGTTCATTTCTCAGAGGTTTCTCAGGCTTTATAGGAGCAAATGTCACTACGAACGTTGCACACTTTTGGCAGAAATGCGCAGAATCATCAAGTTCAGTTCCGCATCTACGACAATATGGCAACACTGAAACCTCTAGTACCACGGTATTCCTTCCTGCAAATTTAAGGCTTACAAAAAACACGTTTATTTTACTTATATCTCTAAAATGGCGATCTATCCAACTAAGAATTATGCAAGTACTCCTTTGATTTTTGGAAACTGTAAACAATTTGTTTTCTGATAAAATAAAAGCAGTTGTTTTTGCAAGAAGATGGATAAGTTTGTTTTTGATTGTTTGCTTCTTTTATTGTTTAAAGCGTCTGCAGGTTGCATCTGGAAAAGTCAAAAAACATTGCAGAAAGTCAATTAGCGTCATAGTAAGCTGTTTTAGCTAACGCACCGTAATCGAATTATATTCTCCAAAATATTTGGAGTCCTAAATATGCAGCACTCATTCTAAAACAAATTCCGTTTTTTTCATTATCGATGTTATAGGAATTTTAATAAGGTTGGCTCTTAACGATTTGTTGATGTGAAACCCTTGTCTGAAAAAGTTCTTGTTACATCCGCTTGGCCATACATCAACGTTACCCCACATTTAGGCAACCTTGTCGGCTCAGTCCTATCCGCCGACGTTACAGCCCGCTATTATAGACTAAAAGGCAGTGATGTTTTGATGGTAAGCGGTTCAGATACACATGGTACCCCCATCGAAGTGGAAGCCATCAAACAAGGTATCAAGCCAAAGGAATTAACTGACCGCAACCACGCCAAAGTCGCTGAGCTTTTCCGGCGATGGAATGCTTCTTTTGACAATTACACAAGTACAGAAAGTCCAATCCATAAAGAATTCGTCCAGAAAACCCTTCTTGAAATTCAGAACAACGGTTACATCTTCGAGCAAGACACTCAAATGCTCTACTGCGAACATGACCAGCGGTTCTTGCCTGACCGTTTCGTGGAAGGCAAATGTCCTTATTGTGGCTGCGAAAAAGCCCGGGGTGACCAATGCGACAAGTGTGGCAAACTTTTAGAGCCAACTTTACTGGTGGAACCGTACTGTGTCATATGTAAAAGCAAGCCTACTGTGAAAAATACTAAACACTGGTACATTGACCTCTCCAAACTCGCCGAACCTCTAACAGAGTACCTCAAAAAAAACCAACAATTGCCTGTTAACGTCAAAAACTTTAGTTTAAACTGGATAAAAGAAGGACTAAAACCCCGAGCCGTCACCCGCGACGTTGAATGGGGCATCCCTGCGCCTTTCCTGGGAGCAGAAGGCAAAACCATCTATGTGTGGGTTGATGCAGTGCTTGGCTACGTCTCTGCAACCATGGAACAGACTCAAAGATTGGGTCAACCTGAAAAGTGGCGGGAGTTCTGGTTTGATAAAAATGCTAAGACACTGTATTTCGTTGGCAAAGACAATATTCCCTTTCATACAATAATTTTACCAGCCCTACTTCTAGCTTCAGGACAAGGCTACAACCTTCCATGGAATGTTTCCGCAACCGAATTCCTTCAGTTTAAAGGGCAAAAAGCTTCCAAAAGTCAACGTGTCGGTATCTGGATAGATGAAGCCTTAGAGATGTTCCCAGTTGACTATTGGCGCTTCTTCCTCATCGCCACTAGGCCAGAGAGCAAAGATACCAACTTCACTTGGACCGCATTTATGGAGAAAATTAACTCTGACCTCAACGATACTTTCGGCAACTTCATCCACCGAACCCTTTCGTTCATAAATAACAAATTCGAAGGTCAAATCCCAACTCCAACCAAACTTGACAAAGACGATGAAGCTGTACTGCAGGTTTTAAAAGAGAAAGTGGCACAAGCAGCTAAAGAAATTGAGGATTCATGGCTTCAATCCGCCGCCAACACGCTAATCAGTATAAGCCGTATTGGCAATCAGTATCTGAATACCAAGGAACCCTGGAATCTAATGAAGACCGATAAAGAACGCGCAGGAACAATATTTTACGTGGCAGCTCAAGTTGTTAAGGCAATAGTTGTGGTTTCAGAACCGTTCATGCCGCAGACTGCACAACAACTTTGGCAAACACTTAATCTATCCGGCGCAGTGCAAGAAAACAAGTGGAACGATGCCTTAAAACCAATAGAAGCAGGACATAAAATCGCTAAACCCATCCCGCTATTCCAAAAAATCGACTCAGATGAAGCAAACCTTGAAGAAATGCTGACCCAGATACGAGGCAAAACGCCTCCAAAATAGAGGCTAACTAATGCAAATAAAAGCCGATCTCCACGTTCACACAACTTACTCAAAAGATTCACTGATAACCCCAAAAGACCTTGTTTTCTACGCTAAGAAGCGTGGATTGAACGCGGTAGCCGTCACTGACCACAACCAGCTTGAGGGCGCCTATAAAATTGCTAAAGAAACCGATTTTCTAATTATTCCAGGTATGGAAGTTTCAAGCAGCGACGGTCATATTGTTGCCCTTAATGTTCATGAATTGATTCCGAGGGGTTACAGCGCCGTGGAAACTGTTGAGCGGATTCATCGGTTAGGTGGAGTCGCAATCGCATGCCACCCCTACGTCATGTTTAAGGGCTGCTTAAAAGAAAAGATCTGTGCAACCTTTGACGCCGTCGAAGTCATAAACGCCCGGGCTTTTCCCTTCAAAAACAGTGTAAAAAAGGCTGAAGAGGCCGCGGAGCATTTCAAACTTTCACGTGTGGCTGGTACAGACGCGCATTATGGTCCCCAAATCGGCTACGGCTACACAGTGATTGAAGTCGTGGAACCCACCGTTGAAGATATAGCCAAAGCAATAGCAGATGGAAACTGCCAAGCCTTTGGGCAGCCTGTTCCTCTGACCCTTAATTTGAAGCAACAACTTTTAAGGTTAAAGCGGTTGGCGAAAATCTAGAATATAAAATTTAATCTCACCATAACCGATTAAGTTTCTTATCGTTGACTGTTCACTGCAAACGCGGCTACACTCTCATCTTTATTGTAATGCTTCTATCGCAGATGTTTTTTGTTTTTCCAGTCAAAGCTTGCATTGTGGATTCCACTTGGGTGGACAGTATCAAGAGTTACGCTATTGATATTGACGCTAACACCAAAGCTGAAATTATAGTCCGTGTATTCCAATCCCTTTATGGACAAGAAATCAAAGACAGATCAGGACAAGAAATCAACGATATTGTTCAACTAGGAGGTTACATTTTCAATGATATGCCTTTGGATGTTTATGACGGGGCGCAGACTGGGATTGGCAAAAGCGGAAAAGACAACAGCGTTTTGGTTTTGGTTGCTCTAAATGAGCAGCAGTGGCGAATTGAGGTAGGCTATGGTTTGGAAGGAGACATCAATGACATTGAAACTAACCTGATTTCTTAAAAATACCTTGTTCCAGCTTTCCGAGACGGCAACTATGGTGAAGGTTATATGACACTGTTGTAGCGTTATGCGAACAAATCCCGACCAGTAACCAACCAAACAATCTGGCGGTTAGAGGATATTATTACTATGAATCCACCTCTGAAATAACAGCTACGCCAACGCCGTTTTGGGAATACTATTTCTATGGCATGCCCCTTTGGTTAATAATATTGCTCGCTATAATAGGAATTTTTTTGCCTGTTTTAGGTGGGAGAACTAGGGGCGGACGTTCGGGTGGTGGAGGATCCGCAGGAAAATGGTAATTGAAACCTACATCACTTTGTCAAGTTAAGTCTGAAAGCTAACAAATCAAAACCAATTTTCTTAGCGTCTCGAACTGGATTGATTTTTGAAGCACCCTTGTTGCGCTCAGACCATTGGACCGCCACCTCAACCACTGGAAAGCCAAGTTTTTTGCAGCGTACAATCATCTCTGTATCAAAGAAGTAACCGTCCGACTTGCAAACATCCAATACTGCCTCTGCAACTTCACGACTCATTGTTTTGAAGCCACATTGATGGTCATGAATGCCGTCGAGAAAAAGCAACCTCACAGCCAAATTGTAAGTTAAACTAAACAATGTTCGAGAAAATCGGCGTTGAACACGCGACCCTTTAACATGTCGGGAGCCTATTGCCATACCACCGTTCTCTTTAACAACTTGTAGAAGTTGAGGTAAACATTCAAGATTAGTTGCTAAGTCAACATCCATGAAAGTTATGATTTTACCTTTTGACGAACGCAAAGCGTTTTTTATGCCTTTTCCTTTGCCTAAACGGGATGGTGAATGCAGGAGTACAAGATTCGGGTTAATCTTGGCAAGTTTTGCAACAATAACGTCCGTTCCGTCGGTGCTTCCATCTTCGGAAACAATTATCTCGTATGATTTTGAAAAAGATTTAATCGCCTTTTCAACCTCACGCACGCACATTTCAATCTGCGTTGCCTCGTTGAAGGCTGGCAAAAGAATCGATATGTCTTTGTTAGGCACCCCACTCTTCAATACGTATTCAACCTTTACCCGACCTGGAAAAACAAACGAATCTATACCATAAATGAATTGTGTATTTCTCCAAAAAGTCATACCGCAGCTTTTTGCGAGCTATCGCAAACTCTTTTTAGATACAGTCAACTAATTCTCACTCCGTAAAAGGGGTCGCCAAAACATTACCTCAACCATTCACACCAGCGGTCAGCCTCCAATTAGAAAAGCGAAGCTAAGCCAACGACTCAAAAAGAATCTAAATCGTCAATTGCATGCAACGTTTGCATTCAATGAAAAATACCATTATAGACCAGCTTTACTGATTTTTCTAGCCATTTTCGCCGCGGCCGCACTCTACAATTTAGGTTATATGTCGGTGCAATGGGACGAGATGCCCCATTTATACGGGGCAACCCTGCTTTCTCGTGGACAAACTTGGGATTACATGACGACTTACGGTTATTACCCGCCAATCTTCGACCTTATTACAACAGTTTACTTCCAAATATTTGGGGTAAACCAAATTGCTGGACGTTTGGTTGCAGTTACTTTTTCTTTGCTGGCGATTGCGCTTCTTTTTGAGTTTACAAAAAAAACCTACGGACAAAAAAACGCCTTCATCGCAAGTGTCCTTCTGGGCACTATGCCTGGATTCTTCTGGCTCTCCAGAGTAACTATGCTAGAAACCATGCTCATTTTTTTCTTCACTATAGTAATGTTCGTATTTTATTCATGGATTACTAAGGATACTAACAAGACACTTCTTTTCAGTGGCTTAGTTTTAGGTATAGGTGTTCTTGCAAAATACCAGATTATAGTTGCAGCCATAGCGATGGTGCTGAGTATTCTTTTTCTAGCAAGAAAACGTTTGAAACTCAACCTAGTAAAGTTTCTGGTAATTTTTTTAGTTGCTGTTTTGGTTGTGGTGCCATGGTTTGTAATGATTTACCACTATGATGGAGTAACCAAGTTTGAAACGCTTCAGTACGTCATGAGTGAAGGCGGCCA
Source organism: Candidatus Bathyarchaeota archaeon (assembly GCA_963741005.1). Taxonomy (GTDB): domain Archaea; phylum Thermoproteota; class Bathyarchaeia; order Bathyarchaeales; family Bathycorpusculaceae; genus Bathycorpusculum. Next base: position 22,825 of record CAVUGQ010000014.1, on the reverse strand, counting down.
AGATCGACCTGCTTACAGCAACCGATTCCAACCTATTCCCGCATATTACCTGGTTGAGATGACCTGGCCATTTAACGATATAGCCGTCCACCCTATCTCCTTGCCAATTTTTGCTTTAGGTTTATGTGGTTTGGGGTTGTTTGCTTATCGAAGAAAAAAACAGGACATTTTCTTTCTAACGTGGTTTGCGGTTGTTTACGTGTTTTTTACGATTATCCCGAATAGACAGTGGCGTTATGTTACGCCGCTTTTTCCAATCTTGGCCATTTCAGCAGCTTGTTTCATTATTTTTCTTTATGGAAGAGTTCACGCGTGGAACCCCCAGCAGGTGAGCATTAAAGGTGACAGGGTAAAGAAGGTAGCATCCGTATTCTTTATAGCCATAATAGCCTCCGCAGTTGCCTATTCTGGTTATGATTCTTACCAGATGACCGCTCGCGATCAGATTCACATTTACTTTCAAGAAACAACGGACTATCTAGCAGCGCATCTGGAGCAGAACCAGTCAGCGGTGCTTGTTTGCGCTTTCAACCTCCTTAATCAAGACATGTTTCGGTTCTACTTGCCCCAAAAAATGTCCCGAGACCAAATATGGCAGTACCCCGAGTTGGCGGTCGATGCCTTTACGCCCAACTTTAATATAACAGAATTTGTCAACCTCTGTCAAGAACGTAATGTCAAGTACATTATTCTTTTTGATTGGGGACCACACGCAACCTTTTTCAACTCAACTCTGGATTATGCGCAAGTTCAAACTCTGATCTATCAAACAGGAAGGTTCGATGTCCCAACCGACAGACCTTTCTTCGGCGAATTCGCAAACAACAAAGGGTTTAGGCTTTTTCTAGTTCGGTTTCTGGGTTAACTATTTATGAGGTTTCTAGGAGTTCGAAGCCTGTTTCTTTGTTTTTGGCTCTTCTAGCGGAGCCTCCAGCTAACTCTAAAATGACCACTTCGCCGATTTGCCAAACATCCACACCCATACGAACACAGCCTGTGATTGCATTGTAGTTTCTGCCGAAACTCGCGTGCATATGCAGTTTGGGTTTACCCTCTTCATCAGTGAAGATCGTACCTATTCCACATGATTCATGAACACCTTTCAAAAGTATAACCATTGGTTCGGGGGGCATTGCGTCGCCATCTTTTGGTTCCAACAACAACTTTGCTTTTTTCTTGAGTACCGCCGAGAAAAAAGCACATGGCGCTTTTAACTTTTTTTTGGTCTGCGAATTCTTCTATAACTTCATGCAGCGTTTCATCGTGGTGGAGTCTGAGTATAAAGATTCTTGCGAGGGATGCTTCAGTATAATTCAAGGGTTTAGCCTCTTACGTTAAAACGGAGAGTTTCAAGTATAAAAGAGTTCAATTGAGGCAAAAAATATTCTCTTTAAGAGAAACGGTTTAGGCTTTATACTCTGTTTATGTAAAGTGTTTGTTTGGCGTCTTCTTTGCTTTTTTGTGAAGGCACGGGCGATGCTTCTATAACCGCGGTTTGTGCGGATATTTGGCATTTTGGGTGGTGTCTTAATGCATTTTTCTGTGACATATTTTTCTACCTCTTGAAGAGCCACACAAGTATTAGATTACGCTTATAAACATTATCCTGTGTTTAAAATCCAACTTTATGATCAATATATTTGTTGTAAACAATAAAAAACGTTTAAAGAAAAAGTAAAAAGCCTTAAAATCAACTATGGTAACGGTCATTCTTCCACATGTGCCGCGGTGTCACTATACCCTCGACGCCCCAAAAACCAAGCTCCTTGCCCCTCGTAAACCGAAAACCCATTACCCACAATGTATTTTTATAGGCGCATTTGCTTGGCAAATAAGACTAATAGAAAAACCCACCCTTCATCCAACGTTTCATCATTTAGTTTGAAATCCAACACCACATCGTCCCCTGCAAGTTCCTCCCTGAAAAGCGAAGTAGTATTGTTGTTAGCACAACCAAAAGTAACTGCACGCGCCACATAGTGGCATATAACTATTTTTCAATGTCTTTGATTTTGACGCCCTCCCACCTGCAATCCAGTACGCTCTAACCCTCTACACAATGAAAATCGCTTGAAGAAACGTTTTTTGGCAATTTCATGAAAACGTTCCAGTTAAGTTTTACTGGATTTTCAACTTCATCATTAACCGTTAAAGTGTAGGTTTCCAAGCGCAACTGGGGTTGGTTGATGTTATCCTGGATGGTTGGTGCCCCTGCGTAAGATATGGTCTGTGGCTTGTTGGTCAGTTGGAAGCTTTTTTTGGAAGCAAAAAATAATCACTAATAAAAAAGAGGTACGATGAAAGAAAAGGTTTTCTCAATCCATCAGCCTATTTGAAAAAAAGTTGATAGCTGTTTTTGCTTTGGCTCTTCGCGGCTGAAACCTGAGACTTTGACGCCTACCCTTCGTATTTCAAGAGTGGATTCGCTCAAAAATTTCTCGAAAAGAACTCTAACGTTTCTCCTAATTGTCTCTTTGTCTTTCGATGGTTGGTCAAGTGTGATTGAACGACTTTTGCTGCCTAAGTCAGCTCTAATCACGTAAATTGCTACTTGCTTGAAGCTAAGATTTTTCTTAGCAACCTCGCTATATACATCCTCTGTTAATTCTTCTGCTTTCTGAAGAATAAATTCCAAGTCGCGTGTGTCCTGTTTTAGTGTACCGATACGACTAATTGATTCCGCTTCGCCTTGTTCTTGAACAGGTTCATTGTCGACTGCGTTGGCCGCGTTATGAAAGTATATACCCATGACTCTGCCGAAAACTTCGATGAGCCGTTGACAATCGAATTTGGCTAAGTCACCAACAGTTTTAATACCCAACTCTGTCATCTTTATGGAGGTTTTCTTGCCTACCCCTAAAAGGCGGTCAACATCTAGCGACTCAAGAAAAACCTTAGCTTCGTGGGGTTTAACAATGGTTAAGCCGTCGGGTTTCTGGCTGTCACAAGCTATTTTGGCGACAAGCTTGTTTGGTCCAATACCCACTGAGAAAGAAATGCCAACTTGATTTTTAACATCAGCTTTGATTTTTTGAGCATAATCCCTTGCTTTCTCGAAGCTATTTTGAACCTGCTCTGTAACATCTAAGTATGCTTCATCCACGCTGACTTGCTCAAAATTGGAAGCGTAGCCACGGAAAATCTGCATAATACGGTCACTAATTTGGCCATAGTATTCATGATCGACTTTGAAGAAGACTGCCTCTGTACCTTCCAGTTTACGTTTAGCCAAAAACAGTGGCATTCCTGATTTGACTCCATATTTGCGGGCTATGTAGTTGCTGGTGCTTACTGCTCCACTTTCCTCGGTGCGCCCAGAGTAAACGCCTACGACGATGGGTTTATCTTTTATAGGTGGGTTGCGGAGTTCCTCGCACTGTGCAAAGAAATAATCGAAGTCAGCCAGTATGACAACGTGATTTTGCACTAGCCTAAACCCCCTTTTTGTTTGGGCATAAGCCATGAACCGTCACACGTTGCAGTGTTTAACTGGACTAAGCCCTCACGACAAACCCCAAACTTCATCCCGTTAGCTTCTGCTAAATCGCGTATTCCCTTGAGGATCTTATACCTGAGTTCCCTTGGCAAAAGAGCATTGCCGCCAATTTTTTCGCCCTGCACAAAATATAGCAGTTTAAGCTTCTCAACCACATGGGGCATCGCAGCGTTAAGCCGCATCCAGTTGTCGGCTTTTGCCTTATATGTTGAGCATGTTATGTGCTTGACTCCGATGCTTGCAAGTTCCGCAATGAGTTTTTGGGGCTGGTCATTCACTAATGGAATGATTGGGTCGATTCGCACAGAAACTGGGATGCCTGCTTTGGTCAAGTCTTGGACAGCTCTTATGCGCTGGGAAGACGAGGGCGCAAAGGGTTCAAGAATTTTGGCAAGATTATCTTCATCTGTTGTTATAGTTAACGCAACCGTCGCTGGAACCCTCGTTAGCAAATCGTCATCTCGCGTTACAAGGTTGCTTTTAGTTATTATTTGGATTCTACAGCTACTTTTCACGAGAATTTCAAGACACCGCCGCATCAAGCCCTCAGTCGCTTCGACTCTTGGATAGGGGTCAGATGAGTTGGATATAGAGATAGTTTCACCCCTAAGTTTGACAGCCTCCCGCTTCAACATTGTCAAGGCATCTTTCTTGGGTTGACAGTCTTTGAAGTTGGGAATGTAGCTTGATGCATAGCAGTAGGTACATTGGTGGTCGCATCCTGTGTAAGGGTTAAACGTCAGCTTGGATGAGCATGTACAAAGGCTTGAATGCCATGGATCAAAGCTTGAGATCAGCGACACCAAACAGTCACTACTCTTACTAATGGTATACGGGCAAACAAATACTATTCGCACTAAAAAGAAATTAGTTAAAAATTTAACCTTGCTAAACCAAGAACAAAAATTCGCAAAAAATCACTAAGAGGGTAGGTCGGTATTAACAATTATTTAAAACATTAGCATTTTAAAAATAGTAGAAAAGGGCAATTGTTTTTCTTATGCGAACACCTAAACCTTTCCTGCACACCCACTCTGGTGGAAATATGTCAAATGAAAGACTAAGAACAGTTTATTGGCTGGACAACAAACTCTACCTGAACGTAACCAATCAGTGCTCGAATTGCTGCTATTTCTGCTTCAAACGTTACCGACGCGGCATCGGCGGCTTCAACCTCAAACTAACAGAAGAGCCAAGCGTAGCCCAAATCATAGCTGAACTTACCGAGGTTTTACACGTAAGAAGTTGGGATGAATTGGTTTTTTGCGGATTTGACGAGCCAACGGAGCGGTTGGATGTTTTACTTGAGGTTACACAGTGGGTTAGGCAACATTATGGAAGACCGTTGCAAATCCGCTTAGACACCAACGGACACGGTTGCGTGTTGAATGCAAACAGAGATGTGGCTGCTGAGTTGAAATTTTCTGGCGTAAACAAGGTTAACGTTAACATGAACGCAGGGGACAGCAAAACCTACAGTGAAATTTGCAAACCCACGTTCCCAGACGCATACGAAGCAGTGCTAGATTTTATACGCAAGGCAAAGTTTACGCTTGACGTTGAGGTTACAGCTGTGCGGCTACTTGAAGTTGACTTGGGAAAGGCGCAAGAGGTTGCTGACGGTTTAGGTGTGGCGTTAGGTTAGGGAGTACATTCCCTGTTTCTATTAATACCGACTCGTCAAAATGCAGGTTTGGTGTCTATCTATCATTGAAAACGCTACAGGTATAGCACAAACGTTTTAAACCAAATGCTTCAATGCTAGGTGCTGGAGAGAAATCAATGAGGAAAACTTCACTCTTTGAGTTCGATGTGCCCAGCTACAAAAAACGCTCAATCAAGTTCGCAGCAAATAATAAACAATCAAGATAATACAGGCACTGAGGGTACCAATCTGAGCATATAGTTCAACTAGGTGTTTTTCTCGAAGAAAAAGCTGAAAGAACTGCTTTTCATTTATTATAAGACACATTCCAAGTATGACGACCGTCTATACCAAGTCATTTGGCGAAAAAAGATGTTACACTAATTATTAAATCCAATTTTTATTCTTATAAGGTAAGGCGCCTCATTTTTCTTAAGCACCACTGGGATCAACAAATGGGTACCTGTAAAGAAAAACCGGAAAAAGAAACAGATGCAAAGGGACACAGTAAGCCATTGCTGGTTGCGTTTACAGTTTGGCTAGGAATAACAATACTTGTAAGCGGCTTACTGGACTTATTTGCTAAGGGGTTGCCACTTGGCTATACAATCCCCATCCTGAACCTTCCCGCAACATCATCCATGGCACTTTACTACGTCGCAATCCCTACAGCAGCAATCTACATCGGCATTGTCGGCTTAAAGGAACTGATCTTAGAGAAACGCTTTAGCGTAGAGTTTCTAATGGCGGTTGCAGGTTTAGGCGCACTTTTCCTTGATTACCGATTTGAAGCAGCAACCGTATTGTTCCTCTACTGTTTGGCAGAATACTTTGAAGGATATATCCAGAGCAGAGCAAAGCGAACGGTTGAGAAAATATCAAAGTTTATTCCTGAAAACGCCCGTGTTTTAAGCAAAGGGACTGAGAAAAATATGAGCGTTAATGAAGTTGAGATTGGCGAGATTATTCTTGTTAAACCCGGAGAAAGAATACCCTTGGACGGCAACGTAATTGACGGATTCTCTCATGTTGATCAAGCCTTGGTTACTGGCGAGTCGGTACCTGTACCCAAAAAAGTGAAGGACTGCGTTTTCGCTGGCACTCTAAACGCGAGTGGCGTCTTAAAGATTACTGTCACTAAGAAAGCTACGGAAACGTTGGTTTCCCGCATCGTCCACCTTGTGGTAGAGTCACAGAAAAGAAAAGCTTCAATTGAGGGATTAGTCGACCGTTTTGCTAAAATTTATGTCCCAATCGTAATTGTGCTTGCAATTTTCACTGCTGGAGCCTTACCTTACCTGTTGGGCGGCTCATTTCAAACTTGGTTTTATCGTTCACTAATCTTGCTGGTAGTCTCTTGCCCAAGCGCATTTATCATCTCTGTTCCAGCGACCATCTTTATAGCAATAACAATTGCTGCCAAAAGAGGCGTAATAATCAAAGGAGGAATTTTCATCGAAAAACTCGCACATGTAAAATCTGTAGTTTTCGACAAAACAGGCACATTAACTCTGGGAAGGCAAGCTGTTCACGAAGTAAGACGGGTTGACATTTCCAGAGCTGAGGATGAAGCTATCACTTATGCGGCTGCCTTGGATCAGTTTTCGAATCATCCGATTGCTCAGGCGATCGTTCGTAAAGCCCTAGAACGTGGGATTGACCTCAGCAAAGTCAAGGTAACCGATGTTGTGGAAGTTCCAGGCAAAGGCATCGTGGGAGTAGTAAACGGTAAACACGTAGCCATTGGCAACTTGGAATTTATGCGTGAAATGGGCTGCGACTGCACAGGTGCCTTTGATATAATCTCAGGCGATATCCACACGGCTGTCTGTGTTTCAGTTGGTAAAGTTGGTCTAGCAGCGGTATGCATTGTTGATGAAGTAAGAGAAGATGCGCTAAAAGCTATTAACGCCTTGAAGCGACAAAATATTAGAACTGCCATGTTGACGGGCGACAATGAAGAAATTGCTAAAGACACTGCAAAATCTTTGGGTATTAGTGATGTATACGCAGAACTTTTGCCTGAGGATAAATTGAAGTGTATAGAAGACATGAAGGGGAAAGATGGGTTGGTAGCGATGGTTGGCGACGGCGTTAATGATGCTCCTGCGCTTGCTGCTTCTGATGTTGGAATTGCCATGGGAGCGCGAGGAGTTGATGTTGCATTGGAATCTGCAGACGTTGTGTTGGTGAAGGATGAGTTGGCGCAAATTCCTTACTTGCTAAAATTAAGTGACAAGACAATGGTTATTGCAAAACAGAATATTGCTGCGTCATTGGTTGTAAAGTTGATTCTTGGCGCTTTGGGCTTGATGGGTTTAACGCCGCTATGGTTTACGGTGGCTTCAGGAGATGACGGAGTAACAATGCTTCTGTTGCTTAATACGCTACGCCTTGAAAGAATAAAATAGAGGTTTTCTTTTTGTTGTTATAACGGTTAATTGAGAGTTTACCTGAAAGCACTATGAAATATTAATAAGTGCAAAACCTCGAGTTAAGCTTCATGCCTAAAAAGCAAAAGATCTATCCTAAACCCAATTCAAAGAATTAAAGAAAGAATAAACTAAAGGAGACTCAGGGTTGGGCTCAACAAAAACCAGCAAGCATATTCAAGAGCAAATATTACTGGATAAGTCTGGCTGCAACTATTCTTGTTTTTTTTGCCTTAGGATATATTGTACAAATGTCAGAGGAAAAAGAACTGTTACTGTTAGGGAGTGTTTTATCGGTAATAGGTTTGGCATTTTACATCGGGTATAAACCATCTGTAAATTACGGTAAAAGAGCAACGTTCTTTTTTGTTAGAGCATCATTTATTGGCTTTGGAATTTGGGCTTTAATGGTGCTTTCCCTCAATGCGTTTGGGTTTTTAATACAAATTTCAGTTTCGATAGGAGATAGCTTCTTTGTAATTACAAGCCTAATAATCTGCTTGGTTTTAGGAGCACTCATAGGTGATTTCATTGGAAAAAACATAGATACAATACTATTCTTTGCTCATAAATTCAGAAATCGATTGTTTTACTCTGGAGCAGACAACAAACAAGCGAGGATTCTTTGTTTCCCCAGAAACTTTAAGAGCTCAATCCCTCAGCATGTTCTAAAAGACTCATCAAGGACCGAGCTGAAATGAAATTTGGAATAATGACGCGGAACATGGAGGCATGGAGCTCCACACAAGTTCGCGAAGCACTAACCAGACGTGGAATCCCCTACGAATGCTTCACTTTCCCCAGAATTGTAGCGAGACTTGCCTACAAACCTTATTTTAAAGTCAACGGAATCAGCATCCTTGACGAATTGGATGCTCTGATTATTCGTCCAATCGGGCGGGGTTCACTTGAGGAGTTGGTTTTTCGAATGGACATGCTATACAAGCTCGAACGCCGAGGCTTCTATATGGTTAATCCACCCACAGCCATCGAACATTGCGTAGATAAATACGATATCTTGGCAATTCTTGAGGATGAAGGCGTTCCTGTACCACGAACATTAGCCACAGAGAGTGTAAACGAAGCCATAAGAGCTTTCAAAGAACTAGGCGGCGATATAGTCGTAAAACCAATCTTCGGCTCTCGAGGACAAGGAGCCACTCGAGTAAACGACATAGATATCGCCGACACCATCTTCAAAGCTATAACCTTCCACCATGGAGTAATCTACATGCAAGAATTCGTCCCCCATGGACACTCAGACATACGCGCCTTCGTAATCGGAGAGCAAGTAGTTGCTTGTATGCGAAGGATGGCAACAGGATGGAAAACCAATTACAGCCAAGGAGCAAAACCAGCAACAGCACAAATCAGCAAAGAATTTGAAGAAATAGCTATAAAATCCGCGAAGGCAGTTGGCTGCAAAATTGCCGGCGTAGACATTCTGGAGGGACCAGATGGACCACGCATCGTTGATGTAAACAGTCAACCAGGTTGGAAAGGTTTGCAGGTGGTTGCAAAAGTTAACATAGCCGAAGAAATCGTAAACTTTGTATTGAAAGAACTAAAAAAATAATTATTTATCAGATAAAATTTGGTTGTATGGGTCGTCCGCGACCTGTGGAAACTGCGTTTCTTTTCCTTTCTTAATCAGAATTCTTTCCTTGTTTTCCATGAATCTACCTAAAAAGTAAGCCTGCAACCCTCTCTCCGCTAATGTCATTTTGACTTTTTCTTTGGCCTCAGGTTTCACTGCCGCCAAAATCGTGCCTGTTGAAGACATTGCTAGCAATTGTTCGTTGTTGAGTTTAAAGTAGCTCTGTAATGCTAGAACTTCATTGTTAAGAGGTAGTTTCTCCCATTCTATACGAAAGCCCAGTTTTGATGCTTGCGCTAGCTCATTGAGTGCTGCCATAAAACCTCCTTCTGTAGCATCATGCATCGCGTTCACGCCATCCACTTCTGCAAGCTCAGAAGCTTCTCTAACGCAACTTTGCAAGTGAACTTGCGAAGCAAGAATACTTTGTTGCTCTGTCCCGAAAAGTGTTTTTGCCAACGCTGGGTAAGTTAATGATAGGTTTGTGATTGTTTCCAATCCAAGCGGCTTTGTACATAGAATCAAGTCGCCAGCTTTTGCATCTCCAGGCGTAATTAACTTGGTAGGTTCAACTGTTCCATAGACCGTACAGACTCCTATCAAGCCTTTGAGGCTATCATACATACCGGTGTGTCCTCGAATAATTGCTATGCTCAATTCGTCGGCTGCATTACATGTTTGTTTCATGATTTCTCGGAACACTTCAGGTTTTGTGCCTATTGGTCCGAGAAGATTTATTGTGCAAAATTCCGGTTTGGCACCAAAAAGGGCGACGTCGGAAGCTGGATAATTTATCATTAGCCACCCAAACCACTCTTCAGGAACCCCAGTACAGGGATCCGTTGCAACCACCAAGTACTTTCCATGCAAAAGGTGAACCCCTGAATCATAACCAATCATGGGCGGAATGATAACTCGGAAATCCTTCTTAATGCAATCCAATATTTTTTGAAGTTCTTCACTACCAAGTTTTCCCAATTACATGTACACTCGCAACACGTTACTCTTCTGCAACAAATAAAGAACAAATCCGCTTATTACCAATTCAGGAACCAAGTAGCTGCCATTGTACACAGCTGAATAAACAAACGGGTTTAATGAAGGAGCTTCTATTGGTGCCCAATAGACTACTCCTGCAATAAAATGCATCACAAATCTACCAGAAATACCCACTGCTACACCTGCCACGGGATATTTTTGGAAGAGACCCGCCAAGCCCAAGATGCCAAAAGCCAGAGGATAATCGAGCAACAATTGTACTGGATTGATAACGTATGGCAAGAGTGCAAGCTGAATAAACCCGTATAGAAAGCCTGCAACTATGCCTACTTTGGGTCCTCTTCTAAGCGCTAACCAAAGAATCGGCACCATCGAAGCCGCAGTGATTGAGCCACCTTGGGGCAGAGTATACACAACAATTAGGCTTAAGGCTGTTGCCAAGGCAACAAAAATCGCGCTTTCAGCTAAAACCGTAGGGTTTCCAAAGGAACTTGGGTTTTTATATTCACTTGCATAGGTAGTGTTCAACTCATTTTTCCCTCCGCCAGTATTACCTGGTTCAGGTTCCTAAGGGTTGACAGCAAACAGCCGTCCTCTCAGCCAGGTCACTTTCCCAGCTCCCCAAGAACTAAATGGGATAATGTTTTTAGGTTATATTTTAGTTTTCCTACCTCTCAACACAAAGAGAGGATTATTTAGCATGCATCCTATGCCGAAAGACTACAATTTTGCGGAGATTGAGCGGAAATGGCAGATTAAATGGGAAGATATGGGCATTTACCATTATGACTGGAATGATACGCAACGTGTTCCTTTCAGTATTGATACTCCACCGCCTTATCCATCAGGCGATTTACACATGGGAAATGTCCTCAACTGGACATACTTTGACATGGTAGCCCGATACAAACGAATGCAGGGCTTCAACGTGCTTTTCCCTCAGGGCTGGGATTGCCATGGCTTAGGCATAGAAATCCAGGTTGAAAAAGCAAGAAACATCCGCAAACGCGATGTCCCGCCAGACCAATTCCGAGTTTGGTGTATTGAACTGGTTGAAAAATACATTGCTATGATGAAAGAAGGTATACTCAAGATGGGTGCAAGCATCGATTGGACCACCGAGTACAAAACGATGGATATAGATTATTGGCGACGAACACAACTTAGCTTTGTTTTGCTTCATAAGAAGGGTTACATGTATCGCGGCACACATCCAGTAAACTGGTGTCCTAGAGATGAAACCGCAATTGCCGATGCAGAAGTTGACCACATCAAAAAGGAAGGCTCCCTTCATTACATCCGTTTTCAACTTGAAGGTAGTAACGAATACCTGTTAGTCGCCACTTCACGCCCTGAATTCATACCAGCATGTGTCGCTGTGGAAGTAAATCCAAAAGATGAACGGTTTAGCAAGTATATTGGGAGAAAAATCTCTGTACCCCTAATGAACCGCGAGGTAACAATAATAGCCGAAGAATCGGTAGACCCCTGTTTCGGCACAGGCGTGGTTCAGATTTGTACTTACGGCGATAAAGAAGATGTAAAAACGGTTATCAAACATAAACTCCCAGTTATCCGTCTTTTAACTGAGAATGGAAAAATTAGCGAAGCAGGATGCAAATATTCAGGTTTGTATGTCAACCAAGCGCGCGCGGCAATAGTCACTGATTTAACGGCAGCTGGATTACTTGAAAAAACAGAGAAAATTCAACAGGAAGTCGGCGTCTGCGATCGATGTAAAGCCCAAGTTGAAATCTTGGAGGTAAAACAGTGGTTCATGAAAACCCTGCCCCTCTGCGAAGCTGTTGAGAAGAATGCTAACGAAATCCCCTGGTACCCAGATTATATGAAAAACCGCTTAATCGATTGGACCCGCGCTTTGGATTGGGATTGGGTTGTAAGCCGCCAAAGATTGTTTGCTACGCCAATTCCGGTTTGGTATTGTAAAAGTTGCGGCGAAGTCATCGTTGCGCAAGAAAGTTGGGTTCCAATAGACCCAAGAATGGAAGAACCACGAATTGAAAAATGTCCTAAATGCGATGGAACCGAATTTATGGGCGAAACTGATGTTTTGGACACTTGGATGGATTCCTCAATTACTTGCGCAGTCCATGCTGGTTGGCCAGATAGAGCTGACTGGAAACACTTGTTCCCAGCAAGTATGCATCCGTCCGGCACAGACATCATTCGAACCTGGGCATATTACCTAATGGTACGCCACCTAGCCTTATTTGATGAGCGCCCATTCAATAGCGTCCTCATAAACGGCATGGTGCTGGGCGCTGACGGTAGAAAAATGAGCAAATCACTGAAAAATTATGCTGCTGCACCTGAAGTATTAAACAAAAGTGGTGCAGATGCCACGCGGCAGTGGGCAGCAGGAGGAGGCGCAACGGGCTCAGACATACCATATCGAGCCCAAGACGTAGAATACGGCAGACGATTCCGCAGTTAAACTATGGAACGTTGCAGGGTTCGCAAGCAACCTCCTAGCAAACTACAAGCCTCAAGAAGAAAGTGACATGGAGCTTGAACTACTCGACAAATGGATACTTAGCAAAACCGAAAACTTAACAAAAAAAGTCACCGAAGCCTTCGAAAAATGCCAGTTCAACATAGCTGTCGAAGAAATCCGCAACTTCACATGGCATGTCTTCTGCGACTACTACATCGAGGCAGTCAAAGACCGACTCTACAAATCAGAAGTCTACAGTGCAGTAAACAGGGCGGCAGCTCAATACACTCTCTATGAAGTCCTCTACCGAATCTTGCAGCTAATTGCACCCATCACCCCACATTTAACCGAAGAAATTTACCAACACTTGTACCTTGAAAACAAGGGGTTTCAAAGCCTCCAAGTTTCTGCATGGCCAAAAATTAACCAAATATTCATTGATGAAACCGCGGAAAAAGACGGTGACTTAATCACTGCAATCATGAGTGAAGCGAGACGAGACAAAGCAGAAAAGAAATTGCCACTAAATGCACCTATTAAAAATTTAATCATTTACACAGGAAACACAGATACTGCAAATATCGTTAAGCAAGGATGCACCGATATAGCTGCTACGTTGAAAGTTGAAAACATAAAAGTCCTCGCTGAAAAGCAACCAGATGGCAGAAAAGTCGGCCAAACCGAAATATATATCAAATTAGAATTTTAACAGTGACCAAGATGCAAAAGAAAGTTGGGTTGATAGGATGCGGCGCCATCGGCACCGTTCTTGCAGAAGCCATAGAGCGTAAGCTTGTAGTTTGCGATGAACTAGTTGTCTTTGATGTTGACGCTACAAAGGCTCAGAAACTTAAGGATGCACTTGATTTTCCAATAAAAATAGTGGCAAACGTTGACCAATTACTCGTAACTAAGCCTAAGGTGGTTGTTGAAGCGGCATCACAGCAAGCTGTAATAGAATATTATGACAGCCTTTTGGCGGCAAACGTTGACTTGATTATTATGAGCACTGGTGCATTGCTTAGTCTAAACATTGAGACCCCCAGAGTCCACTTTTCTTCAGGCGCAATCGGCGGATTAGACGCTCTCTCTTGCGCGGCCTTAGCTGGAATCGACGAGGTTACTTTGACTTCACGCAAAAACCCTAAAGCATTGGGAAAAACCAATACTCAAGAAGTCACCATCTACAAAGGAAACGCAGAGAAAGCAACAAAACTGTTTCCAAGAGAAATGAACGTTGCAGCAACATTAGCCTTGACAGTTAAACCCGCAAGGGTTAAGGTTCAAGTAGTTTCTGACCCCACAATCAACCGCAATACACATGAAATCCAAGTAAAATGGCGCTTCGGCGAAATGACATTACGATTCGCGAACGACCCCCACCCAGACAACCCACATACTAGCGCATTAGCAGCCTGGTCAGCCATTAAATTACTGCAGAACCTTCTTGAAAAATAGTTATCATCGTCTAAATCTTGAACATATTAATGATTTGAAAAAAGCAAATATAGACTTGTCCTCTTAGAGATTTTCGATAATTTTTATAATGTTAAAGATTAATTAGTCTTTCAAAAATTTAGATAAAAACAAAAAGAAAAGAAAGAAGATACGAATTTATTTTATTCAGTTGTGTTTTCGTCGCTTTCTTCTGCTTGGGTGGTTTGGTCGCTGTTGTCGGCTTCCGTTATCAATTCCGAATGCGCCTGCTGGGGCGCTTCTGAAGGGTGGGCTGGAATGTGGGCCTCCTCCACCAAGGAAATAGTTTCAATTGTTGGTTCTTCAAGGACTTTTTCAAGGGTAGTTTCGATTGAAACTTGCTCTGTTACCTCGAAGGTTTGGAGCGGCGCTTCAATCACTGGTTCCTCATGAGCTACTTCTGCAACTGGTTCAGTTGGCGTGACTGTTTCTAATTGAGCTTCTTCGACTGTGATGGTTGGTTGCTCGATTGGGATTGCTTCGGCTATAATTGGTGCGTCTATAACTGGCTCAGCGGTTACTGTTTCAGGTGCTGCTTCTGTAATTATTTCAACTTCTGGTTCAGCGGCAATTATTGGGGCTTCTTCCACTGAAGTAACTTCGACAATCGGAGCTTCTTCAGTTATCGGAACGTCAATTGCTGGAGCCTCAACGATTGGGGTTTCCTCAAGTAGGGCAACTTCAATTGGGGCAGTCTCTATCAGAGCATCTTCAATAATTGGTGCTGCTTCTCCGACGATTTCGACTGCAGGAGCTTCTTCAACTATTGCTGGAGCTTCTTGAACTGGAGTTTCAATTAGGGGAGCATCTTCGATCGAGGCTTGCTCAGCTGGAATGGCTTCCATTTGAGCAGCTTCTTCTATGATTATTGCTGGAGCTTCAACTGAGGTTTCGATTACTGGGGTTGCCTCAACAACTGGTGTGCTTTCAACTATTGGAGCAGTTTCAACTGAGGTTTCGATGGTGGTTTGCTCAACTTGAGCTTCCACTATTGCCTCTAAAGGGACCGCTATCTCCACTGGAGCTTCTTCAACTATTGCTGGAGCTTCTTGAACTGGAGTTTCAATTAGGGGAGCATCTTCGATCGAGGCTTGCTCAGCTGGAATGGCTTCCATTTGAGCAGCTTCTTCTATGATTATTGCTGGAGCTTCAACTGAGGTTTCGATTACTGGGGTTGCCTCAACAACTGGTGTGCTTTCAACTATTGGAGCAGTTTCAACTGAGGTTTCGATGGTGGTTTGCTCAACTTGAGCTTCCACTATTGCCTCTAAAGGGACCGCTATCTCCACTGGAGCTGCTTCTGCAACTGGATTTTCAACTGGTGCTGCTTCTGCGACGATTTCGACTGCAGGAGCTTCTTCAACTATTGCTGGAGCTTCTTGAACTGGAGTTTCAATTATGAGAGCTGTTTCGATTGATGCTGCTTCGGTTGGTGCAGTTTCGATTGGCGCTGTTTCAATAGGGCAAGTTTCTATAAATTGCGCTGTCTCAACAGGTGTAGCTTCCACAGGGACCTCTAAAGGGACCGCTTCTACCGCCGTAGGTTGAACTTCTGGAACTTCCATTATTGGAGCTGGTTCGGGAGCTTGGATTGTTTGGGGGCTGGGAAAAATTTGGTCAATTGCTTGTTTTATTACACCTAATTCGATTCTTGTTGTTTCAAGAGTGGTTGAGAGAAGGTTTATTTCTCGACCGTAACTTTCTTCATCTATTTCTCCAACAACATGTTGGATTTCATAATTAGCGAGGAGTGTTTCTAAGGTTTTTAGTTGACCTTCTAATTCGAGGGTTTTTGCTTGCATCTTTTGAGCAAGGTCTTGTCGTTGTGTTTCGATTTCGACCAAAGCTGCATTGATGTCGCCAGTGAAAGAGTCGCGAGTAGCTTGAGAGATTTTGCCTGTTGTAAAAAGGTTGTCTAAAGCTTGCTTCTTTTTCTTGGCAATTTCGTATTCTTCATTTAATCGTTTAAAGGTATATTTCCATGAAATCACGTTTAGGGCACCGTAGCTTGATTAGGTAAAAATATGAAATAACGTTTGTTAACATGCTCATATATCGCTAACTATTAAATTAGTGGAGGTTGGTAGAAAAATGGTAATTTTAACGTAAAAATGAGTTGTGTTTGTATGGGTTTATGTATATCAATAGTGTAATTTTTCTTCAAATTAATGAAGATTAGATGACACTTCCATGTTAACTACAATATGTGAACTAATCTGTTATATAGCCATATATGCGAAGTGACTTTTTGCAGTCATTCGGGAGTCTTTCTCACGAGGTATTGTTTTGGGGATTCGAATTGGGTTAAATATTCATACTTTCGCATCTCTGTTATAACATATTATTCTAAATCCGAATAATACTTATATTTCTAAACAAGAATAAACAATGGTGATGCGTGCAAAACATGGTGGCATTAACTATTGCTATAAATGGAGAAAAATCCGAGGCCAGAATAATCAAAAAAATGCATGAACGTGTAATAAAAACTTTCATGGATACAATAATATTGGCTGAACTACAAAACGGATCTATAAGCGGATATGATGTAATCTCATTCATCCACAACAAGTTCGGCTTCCTCGCCAGCTCAGGTACAGTTTACTCATTGCTCTACTCGCTTGAGCGAAATGACTTGATCGAAGGAATCTGGATTGAACGAAAAAGAGTCTATAAACTAACCGAAAAAGGCGCAAAAACTATCTCGACCATTATTAACTCGCATGATAAAATCAAGGGTTTCATGTCAACAATCCTTAAAGCCCAAACACCCATGTAATAGTTTCTTTTTATCACTAATTCAATAGAAATACTAAAAAACCCCCTTGTGTTTTTCTATCAGCCGCAACGAATCTCTGCGGGTCCGTAGCTCAGTCAGGCTAGAGCATCGGACTTTTAATCCGAGGGTCGCGGGTTCAACTCCCGTCGGACCCGCCAAATTATATAGGAGTAAGTACTGTTTTTGGAGATCATTTTTCTGTAACCTCTTTGCGTATAATCTGTTTAAGTTCGGTTGCAAGAACGGATAGCTGATGACTGTGGATCTGCTCGTCTGTTTGGACTGTTTGGTTGCTGCGAACTAAGACATCTTTGGAAAGGATCTGCTCTGGGTTTTCTCCCCATGAGCGTATGATTTCTTTGAGCTGCTCGATTCGGTTGACTTTAGTTTTCGGTCTGATGGCTAATCCAGCGGCTGAGTATAGGTTTCTGAGGGTTTCAATGCCTAAGCTTTGCGTATCTTCGTAGGTGTCGATGGTTTTTCCCATCATGTACTTGATGATTTCGTCGTCGATTTTTGCTGCGCTTAACTGTGTTCTGAAGAATTTTCTTAGGCTGTGTGTTCTTACGCTATACATCCAGCTGTTGGGAAGTTTTTTGGCGACCTTTGCTTCGACAGCGGAGTTATGGACGATTTGGCGGATGGTTTTCTCGCTAACGCCTAAGACTCTGTTTGCAACATGACTGTTTCTGATTAGCGGCGATTCGTCGGTGATTATTTCAGGCGGCATTCCTTGGGTGCCTTGTCTTCTTTCGTCTATGTATAATTTGAGGAGGTGGCTTGCTTCAGCGTTTAGGAATGTGTCATAATCGTGGTATTTACCCTTGGTAATGTTGGCTTCTATGTGAATATGAATGGGTATCTGGCCAGCTTCTAAGTCGTCTTTGACGTGGCGATATTTTAGTTTGGCAAAGGTGCCTTCTCTGAAGCCTGCTGTTGCTATGCCTGCGATGACAAAGCTTTCTCGGGTAGCGGCTTTATCGAGCATTTCTGTAAGTTCCTCGGGTTTGGGTGCTCTGTCTTTGTGAGATATTTTTCGGCTCAAGGGTTCGTCTAGTTCGATTTTTTTTACTCCGTTTGTGCGGTAGAAGGTTTTGACTGCTTTGATGTAGTTGCTAACTGCTCCTGGCTTAAGGTCGCTGTCTTGGAGGGTGGCTAAGTAGTCGCTTAAGAATCCGCAGTGGTTTTGCACTTTGATGGGGTCGGGGATTGCGCCGACGGGTTTGACGTCTTGGATGATTAAGTCAGGGTTGTATCCGAGCCAGTCGGCATATTTTTTGAATCTGAGGGCGTATGTGGGACAGCTTTCGTAGGAGCCGCTGCAGTGACGTAGAAAGTGCCGTGACATCTTAACCATGCTTTGATGATCAAAGACGTAGGGAATGATGTTGGGGTACTTGTTGAGGCAGCTGTGAATGATATATTCTGCAAGTCCTATTTCTCCGGTCGCTAAGATTTTGCTGAGCTCTAAGCTAAGAGGATTTTGCAGGCGGATGTTGTTGAGGCTTTTCTCGATAATGACGAGTTGACCTTGGAATTGCAGTGGCAGATTGAGTTTTTTTAAGTCATCAACGGTGAGGTTACGTTTTCGCTCTATTGCGATTGCTATATTTTGCGTTTTTCTCTCTATCAATTTTGCCCCTTCCGTTTGTTTTTAGGGGTGAGTTTTTCGCTTCTTTGGCTAGGAGCGCATACTCGATTCTTTAGTAAAGTGTGTGGACAATTTAAAACATGCTCAAAATTTAGAGATACCATGGAGACAATGCAGCTTTTGACGACAACCACGCCGTTAAAGCCGCTGCGGCACTCTGGAAGAGGTCTATCGCATTCGATAAGCATAACCTCATCGTTTTCCTCTTTAACCCAGCCTATTGTTTCCCGTATGATTGCTTGAGCTGCTGGTGTCTCAACGTTTCTGAAAAACACGTGGTCTCTGTAGCGGATATAAACGGCTTTTAGGATTTGGGAGCCATTGCCAGCGGCATTTACAGTAGCCGACTCGCCAAAACTTACACTGGCTTCATTGGTGCTCTTCATAGAATCTGTAGCGAGAATAGCCATTCCCTCCCACACCTCTTCATTTTATTGTTAGGTTACTTGTTTGGTTCTGGAATCTTTTCGAAGTTGACAAGTTCCCAGGGAATGTGTGCCACCAGTCCGCATCCCACATAGCGATAGAAACTCTCTGGATCAACAAGGCTGGTGTTGCCTGTTTGCATTAAGCGGGGCTTTTGCATTTTTACGTGGCATGCGCAAGCTTCGCCTAGGCAATCGCTGTTTTCCTGTTGAGGGTGCGATGCAGCTAAGGGACAAACCTTACGTGGCTCCATCATGGTCTCTCCCTCGCTAACGCTGTTTCCTCAGCCGTATCAAAGGTCACGGCTGGAAATGGCGCCTTGGGTCGCTTATGGGTTGCCTTGTATGCTTTGAGTCCTTGTTTGAGGATTTCATTTGCGAAGGCGCTTCGCGTTGCTAGGTCCCTTAAGGCGTCTATTTCTTTTAGGACCACTTGATCGATGGTGAAGGCGACTTTTGCTTTCATTTCTCACAATTCCCCTTATGGTTAACTTAGTTAACTCCGTTACAATGAGAAACCTTATAAATCTAATCCTACTAATCATACTTCTGTTCACAGGAGAAATATCGAATGAAAGCAATAAAAATCTCAGACGACATCCATAGCAAACTAACCGGTCTCCTAGGCGAGCTAACCGCTGAGACTAACAAAATGCAAACTTATCAAGACGCCATAAACGCTCTGTTGCAGCAGTCGATTATTCTTCCGTCTGAAGTCATTGTCAGAGTGGAAAACTTCATTGAAGAAAACAAAGACAGGGGCTTCGCCAACAAAGAGGACTTTGTCCGAGACGCTATACGCTACCGACTAGAACGATTAAAAAACGATAACGAATTCGTAGAAGTCTCTCGTGAGCAGTATAACGAGCTCGAAGAAGCCTTAAAGGAAATGGGGACACCGTTTCGTAGTCCGGAGCAATTCATACGTAGCCAGATAAGCGATATATTGTACAAATACGAGGAATACAAGAGAACCAGACCGACATAATAACCTAAAGAATGCCGGAAATAGAGAAAAACAATTATAACCCTTCCACACGATAACCTGAGTCTCTGAGTTTAGATCCTTTGCCTCAAATCTTATTAGTCGAACCGTAACCTATTGACAATGAATCTAGCAGTCTATACAATAGAGATAGAAGTGAGCTAATGGTCGTCAACTCTAACAAACCTGATCGATGGAAAACAGACATTAATGAATCTGTTGATTTTTATAACGATTGGTTCATGAAATTTGCCCCAAAAGCCTACAGAGAGACTAGACTTGAATCCACAAAACAGGTGCAATTGGCATTAAAGCAAACGGCCAATCTAACAAATGTTACTCCAAAATTGCTGCGAGAGAATCCAGACACACTTGAGATGCTTCGAATGGCGACTGCCCCACCAATTGCTCGCGACAGACTCATTGGTCTGGCAAAAGTTCCAAAAAATCTCGTATCAAACATGGAAGATAACAATAGAATTCCTCCAAAAATGAAAGCAAAGAATATTGACGCTGAGTTAGAGAAAATTAGTAATCTCATCATGAAGCTCGCTGACAAAGACATCTTTCCTTGGCTTGAAACAAAAAACTCACCTGACGAAAAAGATGCTTTTCGAGCAGCTACAGTGGTAGCCGATCGTCTCTGTCGTTCTCAGTCTGACCCTATTATTCGAAATGCACAGGAAAAAAGGCAACTTGAATCCATAAAGAAATGGTTGGAACAACGAAAATATTCTTTTGTAGAATTAGGCTCAGTTACGTTTGATAAAATGGAGTCTGGCACATTTACTTTCCATTTAGGCATTCCCGTAAAACTATCTTCAGGAACAAAACAGATTAACATTCCAGTGGACATCGTCATTATGCCCAAGGAGGCCAAATCCGGCAGTCTTCCGTTACTAATTGAAGCAAAATCTGCAGGAGACTTCACTAATCCTAACAAACGTCAAAAAGAAGAAGGCATAAAAATTAGCCAATTGCAAGCTACCTATGGAAAGAACTTGAGGTATATTTTGTTTCTATGCGGCTACTTTAACCCAGGATACTTGGGGTATGAGGCTTCAGAAGGCTTAGATTGGGTTTGGGAACATCGAATAGATGATTTAATTGGGTTCGGATTGTAGCAATGGTTTCAACCGAAATTATTGAGCGTTCGCGCTTAGAGGTTCAAAAGAAACCTAGATGATGCCAAAGTTCATGACGACAGAAGAAAGCTTGGACAATTCGCGACGCCTTACTCAATAGCGATGGAGATGATAGAGTACGCTCGTAGATTCATGCCTCAATCAGACATCCAGTTTTTTGACCCTGCTTTCGGAACAGGCGTTTTCTACTCCGCGCTTTTGAGCATTTTTTCAAGAGACAGAATTAAATCTGCAATGGGCCTTGAAATAGATAAAGTATATTGGAATGCTGCAATTGATCTTTGGGACCACGAGCCCCCATTGGATTTGCAACTTGCGGATTTCACTATTAAATCTGCCCCTAAATCACAAGATCAGAAATTCAATCTAATCATATGCAATCCGCCCTATGTTCGCCACCACGCAATGACAAGCCCCGAAAAATTGCGGCTCGGCAACTTGGTAAATGAAACCGTCGGCATCAGACCTAGTGGCTACTCAGGGCTATACTGCTATTTCTTAATGCTTTCACATAACTGGATGTCAAAAGATGGCTTATCAGGATGGTTAATTCCAAGTGAGTTCATGGATGTAAACTATGGCAAACAAGTAAAAGAGTATCTCCTTAGCAAAGTGACACTTCTGCATATACACAGGTTTAATCCAACAGAGGTCCAGTTCAATGACTCCCTAGTCTCGTCTGCCGTTGTTTGGTTTAAGAACAGTATACCGCCTTCCAATCATGTCGTTGAGTTCAGTTACGGCGGCACTTTGCTAAAGCCTTCAGTTTCAAAACATATTCCAGTTTCGACGCTTGAGAGCGCCAGAAAATGGTCTGGGTTTCCAACTATTTCTTACAATACAGATCAAAATAAAGAAAACAAGCCCCTTGAAGATTTCTTCAATATCAAACGAGGCATAGCTACAGGTGCAAACGATTTCTTTGTTTTAACTCAAGAAAAAGCTGAAAAACTTCAAATTCCAAAACAATTTCTGAAATCAGTTCTCCCACCGCCGAGGCATCTCAACCTAAACAAAATTAATGCTGATCAAAAGGGAAACCCAATTCTAGACCAAAAGTTATTGCTCCTTTCTTGCGACTTGCCTGAAGAAATCGTTAAAAGAGAATATTCAACTCTCTGGAACTATTTACTGCAGGGCAAAGAACAAAAAATCAATGACCGTTATATCTGCAAACACCGTGTACCCTGGTACTCTCAAGAAAATCGCCCCCCGGCACCATTTCTCTTTAATATCATTGGCCGACCTGGCAACTTAAAACGTAAACCCTACCGATTTATTCTAAACAAGTCCCAAGCCACGGCTACAAATAACTATCTCATGCTTTATCCAAAGCTTTCTGTCCAGAAATTGCTGAATCAAGAGCCAAATTTGTTAGAGGAGATTTGGAAGGTGCTTGATGGAATTCCACTTAGCGATCTATTAAAAGAAGGCGCGTCTATGGTGGCGGTTTGTTAAGGTAAACCAAAGGAACTTAGGCGCGTTTCATCAAACAAGTTAAACCAACTAATCTTAAAATACCAAAAATAGATTATCTCTCAAAAACGCTCGATAATAGGGAAATAAATTTGGCGTTTGCTATGGTTACCTTTTAATTTTTTGTCTCAAAAAAAAAAGAAAATTAGTCAATTAAGGGTTGGGTGTATTCAACCAAGTCTTTTCTGTGTAGATTGTTGATATTACTGCAGATTCCGCGGGGAAATTTGTAGTGGTTAGTTGTGTTAGGTCTGCTTTGATTAG
>CAVUGQ010000013.1:0-9156 GCA_963741005.1 Candidatus Bathyarchaeota archaeon | reverse complement strand
ACATTTTCCCGAAATACATTGTGATTATGCTCGTGGCAATTTTAAAAGAAAACTTTATTTGTGGTTATTTAAGAGGTGGGTTGAACAGGGTATCGGCAAACTAGACCTGATTTTATGCAATAGCAATTATACCAAGGGGGCCATAGAGTGCTACTGGAAAAACCGCTATGTCAGAGATCCTGTTGTGGTTTATCCTCCAGTAAACCTTTCTAAATTCTGGTGTGATAAGCCTATGTCTAAGCGAAAGAAACGGGTAGTGTACGTTGCAAGATTCATACCCGCAAAACGTCATGAGATTATGAAGCGTTTAGCTTTAGATATTCCGGATTGTGAGTTCATAAGTATTGGCGGTTTGATAGATGCAGAAAAAGCGTGGTTTGATAACTTTAATAAGAATTTGCCCTCGAACTATTCTCTTAAGACAAATTTGCCTGGGAATCAACTTCTAGAGATCCTTCAGAACTCTCAAATCTACGTTCATCTCATGGAAGGTGAACACTTCGGAATAGCCCCTGTTGAAGGCTTAGCGAGTGGCTGCATTACTGTTGTCCATGACAGTGGAGGGATGCAAGAATTTATTCCAGAGGAATTTCGCTGGAAAAGTTATTTTGATCTGAAGGACAAAATCGTTAACCTGGTCGACAGAGTTGATAAAGATTCGTACTGGGAAAAAAAGCGAGAATCACTTTGGAGGGACATTGCCGTTCTCACTCCTGAGAATTTCCAAAATAACCTCTGGAGTCTAATTCATACCTTTTAGTTAGTTACATACACAATATATTACTAAAAAGTTCTGAGCAAACCTATTTTTTAGATATTATTTATTTTGTTTTTTGCAGGGATTCGTTGCCTTGTGAATTGCTACGACTTCTACCATATGTTTAAATTAAGATGTTGTGTTAAAAAATTATTGATATTCGCAAAACTATGATGTATATGGTAACTGGCAAAAAATTTCATAATCTTAGTGTATTAAATTCCGTTTTGTTACTTGCCAGTGTAGAGGTTAAAAAGAAAAATTTATTTTATAATAATTGGCGTTTCAACAAGAAAGCTAAAAGTCTGTTAGTAGCTGCAATAATTTTTGGGATTCTAATCTCTGTTTTTGCGTTCCTGCCAAGGGGGAATCAAGCAACTTCAGACAGACAGAATCTTGTTGGCTCCTCAACCCCAACCCCTGACCCAACTGATCCCTCTAAAAATAACAATACTCCAACGGTTGGACCGGAAAAGACACAGAATCCTACTCCCAAAGTTACCCCTACACTAACTCCCAAACCCAAGCCTCCAGGCATGATAGAGTCTGCTCAAGCTATGAATAGCACGGCCTGGCAAAAGATTGCTGAAACAGCTTGGAAATACTATGCACCCGGTGTAGGTGTGGACGTAAAAACCGGGTTGCCTTGGACAAGCACTGGATCTCAGTACTTTACTGATTGGGATTTAGGTGTTTACATTCAAGCGCTAATCGACGCGTCAAAGCTCAACCTAACTCAACCAACAGGCGATTGGGGGTTCAATTCAAGAATAGACAAAGTCTTAAAGTTTCTTGAAACACGCGAACTAAACAATTATAGTTATCCTTTCTGGTTCTACCAAGCAACTGATGCGAAGGTATGGCATCAGACTTCAGACAAGGCTACCGATACAGTTGACGTGGTTGATACTGGAAGACTGTTTGTTGCATTAAATAACCTAAGAAGTTATGACAGCAATTTTACCGCGCGAGTAAACAACTTCGTTTATGATCAGCAAGGCAACAGGTCCAATTATGCGGCCATTGTCCCAAGCTTAGCAAGCGAAGAAGGAAGTACAAGTATATACTCCTACATTATCTGTAGTGGTTTTGCTAGTTTCTGGTCTAGCGAGCTTGGAAACGTGCCTACAAAAATACTTGACAACGTTTTTTCACCTGCAAATGGAAACGTAACTATCAACGGTGTGGTTGTTCCAAAGTCTGCAATCACAACGGACGTGTTGCTTATCGCGTTTTTTGACGTCAACACTACTGATTCTAGGTTAAGGACTTTAATGAATCAGGTCTATCTAGCACACGAAGCTTACTACACTCAGACTGGTAAATTTCGGGCCTTCGCTGAAGGTCCACAACTTTCAAGTGACTGGCAATGGGGATGGGTGGTCTTGCCCGACGGCAAGTATTGGATGGCGTTAAATTCGAACTATCAGGAAATTGACGTTCCACCCATTATTTACACAAAAGTAGCCATAGGCTTTCTTGCCGTCTACAACACCACGTTCTCCAGAAACCTGTGCGTTTATTTAGAACGTATTAATATAGAGCCCAAATCTGGATTTCTTGTTGGCGCCGATGAGAATGGATATCCACTCAATGGATTTAGTATTCTAACAAATGGATTAATTTTAGGTGCCGCACAATATGCTCTACAGAATAACCCCCAATAACCGCTGGCTCAGGGTACAATAGGCGAAGGGAAATCAAACATTATTACACGCTGAAGCCAAATTTATTATTGAGCGCGCGCTTGGCAATTACTATGCCTTAAGTGAAGGAGACACTCCTTCCAACAATTAGGACTATAAATGGGTAGTGCTTAGTTATGGTCGGACCTGGGTTGTTCTAGATCAACATCTTAATAGTTTTAAAGATAGCTCTATGATCTAACGAAGGTAGCGCTTAGCTTTCTTGCTAACTCTAGCACTTCCTACTCTTATAACATGTTAATTTATCTCGAGAAGACTCTTCCTACACCTGTTAACGGATATTCTGAGGGTGTAACTGACGATCAAGTTAAGCTCGAGAGCTGAGTTAAATACAACTGGGTTATCTTTGGGAGCTACAAAATACGCCATCCAGAAAAATCCTTGAGCTCGGTCGAAGTCTGGTTTTACGTATTTGGCTTGGATGTGGTGGGAGTAGGGTTTATATCTAAAAGCTTTTCCCTTATGAACAATTGAATATGTAATGATAAAACTAAGAATCGATGTTGATTACCCTTACCCGTCGCGGATCAAAAGTTTTGTTTTTGTAGCTTTAGGAATCAAACGCAGAAGAGCCAAAGATTACCTTAAGAACGCCCATATAATTGCAAAGATGGTCAATGAATCGCGTAAAGAAATTAAGGCTTTCTGGTTTTTTACACCATATACAATTCCAGACAAAAAACTCCTCAATTTGTTAAATCCAGAACGACACGAGGTCGCATTACACATTGCAAACAACCCGGATAAGGAATGGAAGACGTTGGAGCGTGAAACTAGTCGAGTAGTCCAGTTTTACACTATCCATGGCACCTCCAGACTCTCTGCGCAACTGCTTTGGAAGCGCAAACTCGGACAAAAGCAGGCAAATGTACCTATGGACTTTCCGCTCAAGTCCTTCCATGACTTCTTAACCACAAGTTTAGATACACGGATCTATGAAGCAGGGTTGGATTCTGTTAAGTCAGAGGCTCTAAACTGGATCAAAAATAACACGGTCATATCGATTCATCCTGAATGGCTCTTTGTGAAAGGCGAAAGGAACCGCCGAGGACCCTATTACGACGCGTTAAGAATAATCCTGGATGTTGATCAGGAATTTGAAACTATCCGCTTGAGAAAAAAACTTTTTGTCCAAATAGCTCAGGATAATCAAGAATACGAGAAGAATGCTTCTACAACTGAGGCATTCATAAAGAAGTTAGTTGAACGAGGCGCGGACATATACACTTTTCTGGATCGAACGTGGTGCTGTCCCCTATCTGATCCACCAAGGGCATGGATTAGAGCAAATGACAATGTGGGTTTGCTTAAATTAACCAGTCTAGATGCTTGGTGGAGCACCGTAGGAAAGAAAACCCGAAATATGGTTCGCCGCGCTGAAAAGAACGACATAAAAGTCAGAGTAGTGCAACCTGATGAAGAGCTAGGCAGAGGGGATATGGAAAATTTATAATGAAACCCCTATACGGCAAGGCAGGGGTTTTCCTCATTATGGAGAATCACTCAAATCTGTTACTGACAACATGTTTTTGGCAAGGAATTCTACTTTCTTAGGTGCCTACCTCGAAAATGAACTCTTTGGATTTATCCAAATAATCTACGGAGACCAAATAGCTATCATCTCGCAAATTTTGTCGTTGCAGAAGCACTGGGATAAAGCCTTAAATAATGCGCTTCTCGCAAAAGCCGTAGAGGCCTGCGTAGGTAGCGGTAAGCGGTGGCTGTTGTATGGTCGATTTGGCAATCATCCCTCTCTAGACAAGTTCAAAGAAAGCAACGGATTCACCAAATACCCCATTGCGAGGTACTACGTGCCTCTAACTGGGAAGGGCAAGTTTGCTATTCTGGTGGGATTGCATGAACCCTTGAAAGACGCTTTGCCAGAACTGCTAAAAGGTCCGCTTATTCCAGTATTTAATTGGGTCAGCCGTACCAAAGCGCAAATGAAAAATCGCAGAAAACGTTAGACGCCACCATAATGGGTTTATGGGCGATAATTATATAACTGCAAGTTTTGCTTAACTCGTAGTTTAGTGTCCTGAGGAATAAGTATTGAAAATCGCTATACTTCAGCCTTCGCTAACCTGGCGTGGCGGTGCCGAAAGGCAGGTTTTAAGTCTAGCGATTGAGCTACAGAAAATGGGGCATGAAGCTGAGATTTTTACCTGCGCCGTTAGTGATATCTGCTACCCAGAACTCCTCAGGCAGCTGGTTGTAATCGAAATAAAAGCACCATTCATTCAGGGATTGCAAAGTAAGAATTTGTCGAAAAACCCCAATTTTCATTTTGTTAAAAAAAGAAGTGGAATTCGCCGTTTAGCGAGAAGTTTTCGAAATTACTACTATAATCTACCTGCAATGGTAAATTTAGGTATGAAAATACCTAAAGGTTTCGATGTAATTAACAATCAAAATTGCCCCACAGAGTGGGCTGCATTCTTCGCGAAAAAAAGACTTAATGCCCCTATAGTATGGAGTTGTAACGAGCCACCATTCTGGTTTACAGACCCAAACCAAAGAAACGCTTTAGGAAAAATCAATTTACCTTTGTATGAAGGGTTGGACAGGGTTGCTGTCGATAGTATCGACCGTATTGTTGCTTTGTCTGCAATCGGCGGTCGACGCATTGAACAAGCCTATCAGAAACCGTACGAAATCGTTCATACCGGCGTTAATCTGTTCCACAACGCGTCAGGGAAAAAATTTCGTGAACGATATAGCCTTGAAAAAGACTTTCTCATTCTTCAGGTAGGCAATATAGCCCCAGATAAAAGACAAATCGATTCTTTACTCGCACTGCATATGATTTCAAAAAATTATGATAATGTCAAATTAATTTTTGTCGGGGCAGGTCCAATAGAACAACTTGTTGAACTAAAGCAAAAATTGGGAATCGAAAAGCAGGTTCTATTTCTGCAAAATATTTCTGATTCAGAGCTATCAGAAGTTTATGCTGCATGCGACGTATTTGTTTTCCCTTCACAAATAACATGGGGATTAGCTGTCATAGAGGCAATGTCCGCATCTAAACCCGTCTTGGTTTCAAACAAATCTGGCTCTTCAGAGATTATAAAACATGGTCAAAACGGATTTGTGCTTGAACAACCGTACCCAAGAAACATGGCTTTGCAGATTGAAAACCTGATTGTTAACTCGGAGTTAAGATACAAAGTAGGAGAGAATGCGTATGAATATGTCAAGAAAAACTTGTCCTGGGAAGCATATACAAGAAACATGGCCCTTGTCTTCGAAAGAACTCTAAAGAACTTCAAAAATTAAAGCTGTTAAAAATCTGGTCTAAAGATCTTTTATTGAATCCAAGACTTCGGTTCTAACCTGGTAACTTTTAAGTTCAGAATCTGCAACCAAGTCCTTTACTATTTTTGGGTGGTTCTCCAATTGAACAGTCCCAAACTCTTCTGTGTAATTGAAACCCAATTCTCTTCTACGTATTTCAGCTGCTTTTCTCCAAAAAATTATTGGGGTATTCACATAATTTTTAAGAACTTCTACATCTTTTTGAAGGTCTTTAAGTCCAAACATTTCCACATGTTTCTCACATTTCTCTAAATAGTCCAGTGGAAAAAGAGACCAGTATCTGTAAATTGGCTTTGGGAGGTATATGGTCCTCGATAAAGGAGAATCACCAGAATTGGTATGGGTCCATTCAATTCCTTTGTACAGATTTCTTAGCATCTTTCGCGGATGTGCGAAGCCCTTGAGAGTCTGCGAATGAATGAATGCTTTACTTAGACCAAGTGTCCACGCATCCCCAATAGCTACAATATTCTCCATGTTTTTTGTGAATCTTAATCGAAAATCCTCATAGAACTGATACCTTTTTACTAAATGAGCAAAAGGAAAACTGAAAGAATTTATTTGTGGACACATTTCGGGAAGTGTTCGAATAAATTTTATATCCTTTTCATGAAGGACTTCGTTTGCTTGTATAGAAAAGATATACTCATAGCTACATTTAGCTCTAATGGCATTAGTAACTTCGGCAATAATGCTATATTTTCTTACTGCAGGCCATTCTTGTCTGTAGACTTTGACTTTCTTGTTTAACTGTGAGATTTTTTGAAGAACTTCAAAAGTGCCATCATTAGAGTACCCCTCAGAAATCAAAAACTCGTCGCATATTGGTAAACTGGCCGCTATTGCTTCAACAAAAGGATAACCCGTCTTTAGGACATCTTTCAGCACCATGAAGCACGAGATCAAACAATTTCACTGGAATTAAAATTGACAACTCGGCACATATTAATTTACTTATAAAAATTCATAATCTCTAAGTGAAGGTGCTTTTTTCCTGTTTATTCTTTGTTTCGAAAACTATCTATACTATAGTACTACACCACCCCCAACAAGAGGCGCCATTGCCCCACCTCTTCTATTATTTTCCTTGAATTCTAATTTGCGTTTCGTGATATTAAATAACTCAATATTCTTTTCGCCAACACTCCGGTTAAGATTCTTCCAATTGTGTTTTAGGGCTGTTAAGTTAAGGAAAAAATTTGTGAGTGTGCTGAGTAGAATTGCATTGTGACTAAAATTGACCATTAATTTATTAATAGTAATTGCTATCAATGCGTGACATTGACTGTTGAGCACAATTTGGGTAAGAGAGGAAATTAGCTAATGGTTACATTAATTGGCGTACTGAGAACACTTATTACCACACGCAATCCTTTTAACTGCCTCCCTTATAAAGGCAAAAAAAGAATAAAATTTTACAATGGTTTGGATCTTAGTCTTACCTTCCCTCAGTTTAGAGATGTTAGAGATTGTTATCAATCGTTAAAGAAGTATGCCGTCAAACAGGTGGGTGAAGATTCGTTCGAAGTAGATTTCAAATTTTTTACGATAACCGCTGATGCAAATACTATTAGTCTAATTGCGGAACTTTTGGTTCATTATAAAGTTTTCAGATTGGATAAAAATAAGTTTAGAATCGAGGGGAACGGCTTCAAGTTAGAAGGGAATTTTGAGATGCTGCCCATTGTTAGAGAACTCTTTCTTTATGGTGAGTACAAAGGAGATTTTAGAGGCAAAGTCGTACTTGATATTGGTGGTTTTCAAGGTGAATCAGCTGTTTATTTTTGGCATGTTGGTGCCAAGAAGTTAGTAATTTATGAGCCTATTCGAGAATACTGTGATCAAATAATAGCCAACATGAAGTTAAACGATATTGTTTCAGAAATACACCAGTGCGGTATAGCTATTGAGGACGCCAATTCCTTGGTTGACGTGTTTGCTTCTGATCAGCCTAAGAAGGAGTTAGTTGCAGTTAAGAAAGTTAGTGAAGTATTAGCTAACAGTAATGCCGATGTTGCCAAGATTGATTGTGAAGGCGCTGAAATCTGCCTAACTTTTGTCCCTAATGAGATCCTTAGAATAATACCCTTTTTTATGTTAGAATTACACGGGGTATATGTACAGAAAAACATCATTAAAAAGTTTGAGGAGGCAGGTTTTGAGATTAAAAAGTTCTCCAGACTTAAAAATGGCGTGTCTATTGTATGGTTCAAACGTTGTGATGGTTAGACAAGTATGCTGATACTTAAAGTAATAATTTGCCCCTGCCCGCAGCTTCAAAATATGCTCTGAAGGTTTGATTAAGCAATGCCTTTATGATGTTCAAAGCAGTAGTTTTGCCAAGTAATTCCTAAGTTCTGTTTTATTTTTTATACCGCGGAAGATGACTTTGCCGCTGACGTAGAGCCTAAAAGATAATCCCTCAAACGTTAACTCAAAAATTATTCCCGCAATCTTATTTTTAACTGTAGCTTTTTTTAGAATGTTTGCGATGGCTTCATCTTTCTTTTCAAATTTGAAAACAACAATGACATCTTTTTCTGCGCCACATGCTCCCTCAATTTGAGATACATAATCATCGACACTGACCATTAGAGTTGATCGAGCTCCTTTAGAATTTCAATGAAGCGGTCAACTTCTGTCTTTGTGTTGTAAACATAAAAGCTTGCTCGGGTGGAAGAATCCAATTTGAAAATTTGATGCAAGGGCTGCGCACAATGATAGCCGCTCCGCATCATTACACCATAATTGTCAAAGAGTAACGCAACATCATGCGAAGACAAACCTTCAATACTAAAAGATATGATGCCCAATTTCTCGGTTAGATTTTTAGGTCCATAGACAACGACTTTGTTATTTTTCTGCATACGTTCGAGAGCGTACTTGGCTAATTGTTTCTCGTGGTCCAACACGTTGTCCATCCCTATTTCATCAAGATATTTCACTGCAGCGCATAGTCCAATTGCGCCTTCAATGTTTGGGGTCCCTGCTTCAAACTTCCACGGTAACTCATTCCATACTATCCCGCATTTTTCTTTTCTTTGATTATAAGCAACTTCTCTAATCATTTCTCCGCCGCCTTGGAATGGACTCATTTTTTCCAGAACTTCTTTTTTACCGTATAGAACGCCAATTCCTGTGGGTCCTAGCATCTTATCGCCGAAAAAGCCATGAAATCCATGTCCAAATCCTCAACATCTACAGGCATGTGAGGCACCGATTGGGCACCGTCGACCAGCATTAAAGCGCCATGCTCATGAGCCATTTTTCCGATGTGTTTAACATCGTTTATAACGCCAGTGACGTTTGAGACATGACTAAGGCACACAATCTTGGTTTTGTTGCTGAGCTTTCTTTCAAAATCAGTATAATCTA
>CAVUGQ010000012.1:0-7932 GCA_963741005.1 Candidatus Bathyarchaeota archaeon | reverse complement strand
GCCATCATATGTACGAAAAAGTACTAGCTTTTTTTCTATTCTACCTTCTTTTTTTCCTCAGCGGATGCTCTATACTTCTTCCCCGCATGTTTTGGCAAAGTATCTTCCAGCGGAAGCTCTACAAACACTCGAAGAGGCTATCTCTAAGGGATTTAAGGATTCTGAGTGGGCTCAGCATAACTTTGAGTTGAAGAGGGAAATTGCGCGCAATAGTGAAGCTTTGAAGTTTACTAATAGTCGTTTGTTGCAGATGGAGCGTTTGCAGGAGGCGATTTACTCTGTTTTGCGTAAGGGATCTGAGCCAGGTAAACTTGTAAGTCTTGAAGCGGCGGTGGAGAAGATCGCTTTCAACGTCAATAGGCTTACCGAAGTTTTAGGTAAGCTTGGCGAGGTTGAGGATCCTTTGCGGTTGGTTGCAGGGGCAGAAGAAACTTGGGGATTATGTTAGATGAATCAAGCTGACGCGCACTTTGCAGGATGGCTCATGTGTCCTGTCTGCAAGAAAGAAACTCGCCACTACACCAAAGACACCCATGACAGCCCTGTCTCGAAGATGCGCAGGATCTGGTGTGAGGATTGCCGTGTGGTTCAGATGCAGTTTAAGCAAAGTAGCGGAAAATGGGAGTAAATTGAACATAACATGAAGGCGGGTACATAGCCGACTTTACGTTCAATGTAACGTTTGGCTTATGGGACGATTTGATAATTTTCTTTTCCATTCTTGTTTAGGTTTGGAATAGTAATTATGAATTTTGCTCCTTTACCTGGTTCGCCTTCTTCAGTTATGGTCCAACCGTAGACATCTATCATTTTTTTAGTGAAGAACAACCCAAAGCCTGTGCTACCGCCAGTACTAAATCCCTCATTGAATAAACTCGGTTTATTCTCCAAAGGTATGCCTACACCGTCATCCTCATAAATCAACTTTAAGTTGCCTTGGTCAGTTTTTTCATAGTGTACTCTTATTGTTGTGGTTTTTTTGCCGTATTTTCTTGTGTTATCGATGAAATTGTAAAATATTTGCCTGAGAAATGAATCTGCCAACACCGTTAACCCGTGGCATTCATTTATTATCTTTGGGATAGAGTCCCGAAAAAAGAGCAGTTGCTTCGTTTAGTTTCTCTTCAACATTAACGTAAGTCAGCTCTTCTGCACCTAATTGCTCATACATTTTGGCAAAATCAAAAATCTTCATCGAATCTTTAACAGCCTGCTCCATCTTACTAAGCCCCTCAACAACATCCGCCTCATCCGCATGCTTCTTTTTGAGTATATACGCATAACCAGTCACAGCTGAAAGCTTGTTACGAACATCATGCCTAGTTAACCCACCTATTACTCGGAGTTTTTCATTTAATTCCTGAATCTTAGATAAACTATTCGACAAAGACTCTAAAGAAAAAGTCAAGTCAGCTTCTGTATTTTTTTGCAAGGTTATGTCTGTTGTAATACTTGCAGCGCCACTAAATTCTCCATCCTCTTTGAAAATTGGTGTTCGATTCAAAATTACTTGCACAACTGAACCATCCTTCTTCTTAATTGAAGTTTCAGTTGACCAGCTTTCACCAGCCATTAACTTTACGTAACTTTTCTCAGCTTCCTCTGCGTGAAGGATACCTAATAGCTCATTAATCTGGTGACCCAAGGCTTGTTCTTCTTGCAACCATAAAGTTTTTCTGCAGCCTTGTTCCAAAAGCGAATTATTCTGTTGTTATCAACCATTATAACAGCTTGCCCAACTTGATTAAGCAAATTAGCCTGAAACTTAATTGCCTCTTCCGCTTTTTTGCTTTCCGTTATATCTCTAACAATTCCTGCAACTGCTATTATCGTTTCCTGTATCATTCTTGAACAGGATTCAGACTTGTGCTGATATACAATTCATGACCTTGAGCAACCATTTTTTCGTCAGTTAAAAGTTTTCTAGCGGTTTCAAAAACCCATTTTTATGTTATTTGAAAAACTGAATCGCAGTTTCCTCACGATATACTCCTCATTTATTGATCTTGCCAATTATCTCCTCAGGAGCCTTTCCTAAAACTCTTGCTAAGGTATTATTAACCAATCAAACTACTTCAGATTCTTTATCTAACATGAATAACTTGATCCTAAAATTTGAAGTTAATAATCGCGTCAACTTACTTTCTAATGTCTTAATGCCTCCTCTGCTCTACTTTCACTCAAAGCCTTCTTTAGCTTTTCTACGTTCAAATATATCTTTTCCTAATTCTTCAGCGACTGATTTCCACTTTGTTCTGCCATTCTGATTGGAAATGGATCGTCCTCAGAAATCTCCATTCAGGAACTATCGTGCCACCCTTTGTTTTCATATCGTAACTCATCAGGTTCAGCCTTTTCTAACCCTGCAAACTATCAGATAATTCTCTTCATAATCTTTGCCAGCATAATCTTTAGTGAAAATATCCAAAATACTCTTGCCAATCAGATCCTCTTTGATATAGCCTAATACTTTTTTTGCGCTTGTCGTATTCGCATGTACAAGTTTTGCAAATCGTTCAAATCACGGTACAAATAATGTCTGGAGCATTTTCAAACAACAGCCTTAACCTTTCTTAGAACCTCTCAATGCTTCTTCTATTTTCACGCGTTCAGTGATGTCTCTTGCAATAGTTGAAGCAACCAAGTATATCGTACCCTTTTCATTTTTAATAGAGGATAATGGAAAGTGAAACATCGATTGTTATACCGTCTTTTCTAACAACGTCTTAGTTTGATAATTCTTAATAGTTTCTCCAGCAATAATTTTTTTCAGAATTTGAGTTATTTCTTCTTTGTTCTTGAGGCGGAGCTAATATTTGGATTGATTTGCCTATAACTTCATCTTCACTATATCCATAAATTCTTTCTGCTGATTTGTTCCAGCTTGATAATAGAATCACGCTTAAGCTTTTTCCAATAATTGCATCTTCAGAGCCTTCCACTATTGAGGAAAGAAACAGATCTTTTTCTTGTGTCCTCAACATTCTTGTTTTCAGTTATGTTTTCGCAAAAAGCCATCATATTTCCATTAGGCAATCTTGTAGCGTTTAAAATAACATAAACAGGTTCTCCATCTTTTCTCTTCAGAGCTGTCTCAAACCGAGATTCTCCAGTTTCTTTAAGAGATGCAAATTGCTTAAGCTCAAAAGAGATATTTTTCTCAAACGAAATGTCCACAATACCCATTTTGAGTAACTCGTTTTTGGAGTAGAGTAGTAGCTTGGTTGCTGCATTATTCACTTGGATATATTTACCCTCAGGATTGACGACAAAGAACGCTACAGGAGAATTTTCAGTATAAGCCCGATATTGCTCTTCACTATTTTCAAAGCAATTTCTTTTTTCTTATCAGAGCTTCTTCATCCTGTTTATGGTCGACTGTTTGGATTATTCCATAGCAAAGCTCTCCGTAGACGGTTTCGGGTGAACCTTGCTTGTTAAAGTATCCGTCTACACCAAGGTTCAATGCCTTTATGGCGACTTCTTCTCTTCCTTTGCCAGTAAACAGGATGAATGGAATTTTATTATGTTGTTCTCGCAACTCTTTTAGGAATTCTAAGTCCATCTTTTTGGGGCATTTCATAGTCAGAAACTACAATATCATAGTTGCCTGTTGTCAGTTTTTTGAAGGCTTCATCCACACTACTGACATTATCAATATCCAAACTGCTGACTATGTCCATTAACATGAGTTTTGTTATCTCTAGAATTGAAGGGTCATCGTCAACATGTAAAACTCGTATAACACTTTTTTTGTTTGCAGCAGCTAAATCAGTTGCTTCTACCTCTATCGCATTTTGGTTGAGGGTTTGTATTAGCCATACGCCACACCCAAGCAGAGACTGTTGGATTATAAGTCAGTTATGAATCCTGAATAAAGAGAATTGTGCTTGGATGATTAACAGATAATTAGAGGTTCACAGCTCTGGAAACCCACATATTCTCTTTCTTTGCCTTAGATATTTCGCCAACAAGAAAGCTTTTTTCACTAATCAAAGTCAGTTTAAACTAATTTTATAAACCAGTATTTTTTACGCGTAAATTTTATTTTCATCCAACTGAAACTGAAGAGAAAATTAGCGCTCCAACCAGCGCAGGCGCTAATCGTAAAGTTTTTAACCGTTCAAATTAAAGGATCACCATCGCAGTTTTCAACTCCCTTGTACTTGCCACCAGGGCAAAAAAAGCGCGGCGTATCAGGGCACAATAACTAATAGATAGAGAGTAGGATGCTTAAATGGGGAATCTTCGAAGTCCAGAAAAGAAGCAAAAACGCTACCGTAGGCGTGATGCCAATAACCTGTTTCTAAAATATAGTTTTCACGATAGACTACTTGCGGAAACGGTGCATACAGTGGAAACAGAGAAAATTGTTTCTGACGTTTTAGCAAGAGAGTATCCATCTGTTCCTGAAGTTGTTTTTCAATCTCAAGTTTTAAATCATGTTTACGGCGAAGTTTTGGTTGGAGCGATTCAATGAGTGAAGTCGTCTGATTGTTCTGAGGCCTACAAAAACCCCTCTTGCCCCTATGTGACTCAAATAAACATTAACACTGCCTGTATGAAGCAGGTTGACAAGGCTTTGATTTCGCTTTTAGGTAAAGACGGAACCGGGCTTAATGGTGGTGTGATTCATCGGATGCTTTTGAAACTGGATGATTTGGAAGCGAAAAATAAGGTTTCTGCAAGTTGGCTGGACTCTGATTAAACCCATCGCAATTTCTGTTGTTATCACAGCTTTGACAACTTATCTTCTGACAAGGTTTGCATGACCTTGACCTTAGAGATTTTAGTTCCTGAACCGGAAGTTGTGGCAACTTCTGCTCTTAAAGTGGATGGCAAGAACCCCAATAAGATGTCGCGGGAACAGCATGACCGCCTCAAAGCTTCAATACAAAAATTTGGCTTTATTGTGCCAATCATCACAAACAAAGACCTGCTTATTGCGGATGGTGAACAAAGGTGGATTGTAGCGAAAGAGCTCGCAATGCCAAATGTCCTTGTGATACGCCTCCCAGTTGAAGAAGTAGACCGACGACTCTTAAGGCAAGTTCTCAATAAACTCAAAGGAACCCATGACCGCGAACTTGACGCAGAAGAGTTTGAAGCAATAATAGAGTTAGGCAAAGAAGATGACCTCAAGTATCTACTTAACCTCTCAGATGACAAACTTGATGGGTACCTAAAAGAGGAAGAATCAATTGGCTACGAAAAACAGTTTGAAGTAGTCGTTGAATGTGAAGACGAAATCAACCAGGAAGCAATCTACAATAAATTAGTTTCAGAAGGGTACAAATGCCGAGTTTTAACCTTGTAAAAACGTGGGTTCCTGAAGTAACCTTTCGAACAGAAGCCGTCAAATCATCCTTTACCCTTCAAGACGTAAAACTGCAGAAACAGTTCACTGGCGAAATTCCCATAGAAGACGGCAACTGGAAAATAGGATTAATTGTAGGCCGCAGCGGCACTGGCAAAACATCCATAGCTAAAGAAGTTTTCAAAGAACAATTAATAACAAACTTCCAGTACACGCACTCATCAATTCTTGATGACTTCCCCAAAGAAAAAACAGTAGAAGAAATAACAACTGCGCTTTGCAACGTTGGTTTTGCTTCGCCTCCAGACTGGCTAAAAAGCTATGATAAACTTAGCCAAGGAGAAAAAATGCGGGTAGACATCGCACGGGCACTCCTTCTAAATCAAAGCTTAGTTGTCTTTGACGAGTTCACCTCTGTGGTTGACCGTGAAGTCGCCAAAATCGCTTCCTACGCAATCAGCAAAGCAGTGAACCACTCAAACAAACAGTTCATAGCCGTAACCTGCCACTACGACATAATAGATTGGTTGGAGCCTGACTGGGTATTCTACACCGACACCATGACTTTTAATAAAAAAAAAGATCCAAACCAGCAATTAACCTTACAATCCACGAATGCACAAGAAGCATATGGTCCATCTTTAGAAACTATCACTATCTAAACACAAATTTAGTAACATCAAACAAAAACTATGTTGCCCTCTACAACGATAAACCTGTAGCTTTCATCTCAATAGGGCGCAGCCAATACAAATACAAATATTGGCAAGTAAGCAGGCTTGTTGTCTTACCAGATTATCAAGGCGTTGGCATTGGAACATAGGCTCTTGACTTGGGCAGCCCAATATTTCTATGAGAAAACACGCCAGGGCTTCTTTATAGTTTCCAGTAATCCTCAGCTGATACATTTACGGCGCAGCCCATGCTGGATTCTGAAGAGAGCAGGGCACAGCGTAAACAGGAATAACAGGTTTCGACGCGAAAAAAACCTAATTAAAAGTAGCAGCCAAAACCGCTTAACTTTCAGCTTCAAGTACAAACCTCAAACTCGTAAACAACCACAACTAAACCTGGATCATACTTGTCCCCAAAATAATCAATAAATTCCTGCTTAGAAGCAAACCCCTCTTTGCTAATATCAGCCTCAGAAACGTCGCCTAGCTTCTGTTGAAAACACCGCTTAATGACTACAAAGCAAAACGGTTTCCCCAAAAAATCGTATTTGCATGCTTGTCTTGAACCAACCTTCCGAAGGCTCTTATGTAACCTGCGTGTCTGAGTTTTACGCCCAGACAAAATAGCCTCAACAAAACACTGTTTAAAAAGAAGAACCAGACTTCCCCTCTAAGTAAATCTCGCGAAGAACAATAAGCTTTGCCAAATCATAGTAGCCGCCTTCGCGAAGCTCACACCGCTCAGGTTTAATGTCACAATCAAATGCTTGCATCTGCTCCTGCATAAACAACTCTTCAGCCTTCACCCAAATGCGCTTGCGAACTTTGCGCCAAGAAAAAGAAGACATCAATAATCCTCTGGTAGCATAACTGTGTAGCGGCCTGACTCGTTTTGCGCGATAAAGATTTTCTGTTTACTCCCGGAAGGCAACTCGATAACTCCGCTTACGAAATAGTCGTCTGATGGTTTCTTGCGGAAAACTCTAAGCGATTGCTCAAGTAGATCGCGTAGGTTTGGGATATTGATGGTTTGATCTTTGTTCCAGTAACCTTTCGCTAAAAGGTTTGTTGTGATGTACTGGAGAACAAATTTGCCGAGAGGAGACTGCTTGACTACGAGATCCAGGTCGAATAGAAATCCGTCTTCAACAGCTTCACTGCTCAAATAGGTGCTAACTAAATCCTCTTTGCTGAAAATCTCTCTATTTTGAGTTTGATTCATTTAATTAACCTCAAAAAAGAGTGAAGACCCCATCTACTTAAGACCCATCAAAACTTATCTTGTAGAGCTAAAATGTACAAAAACCTTAGAAAATGTGACGGTAAATGCAGCAAAAACGCTTGAAAGACGCTTAGAATTGCTAAAGGACGAAGGAAACGGCTTATTTCGTAATGAAATAGTTGAAAGATTAAGTGTGAAGTTTGGGTGTGTAAGGAGCACAATCTACCATGATTTCGCTACTAAACCGATTGGCAGCCTCTTGTTTATGGAAGTTAAAAAGGCCCTGCTCACCATTGTTAATCGTAATGAGCAATTGTATCGTAAGGCATCACTTACGTATATGAAAGCTGAGAATAACGCTCAGAAAATAGCTGCAATAAACCTTATGAAAACCATTAATCTTGACGCTTTTGAAATGTTGCAGTCAACAGGGCAAATAGTTAAGGTGCCTGAAAAAGTGGAAGCGGACATAACTAAACGTCAAGTAATTATTCATATGTGGAAGCCTGAGAATGCAAGGCCTCGAAACAACGATACGGTATTACCCTGAGCCTAAACAGGAACTCTTCCACAATGACCGCTACAGAGTTAGGCACCGCGCATGTTTTTGCGGTGTAGGCGCAGGAAAAACAATCTGTGGTTTAGCTGAAGTCCTAGGGATATTGCTTGAGAATCCAGGTGCTGTAGCGTATGGGTTTGAGCCTACCTACAAAATGGTT
>CAVUGQ010000011.1:0-116590 GCA_963741005.1 Candidatus Bathyarchaeota archaeon | reverse complement strand
AAACTCGAATAGAAGAGACACAGAGTCATCGAGCCATTTTTCGGTTAGGTAAAGGAGAGGTGTGAAGATACTGAATGAATAGCTAAAATAGCTACTTTCAACAGTCCTATATGTTCAAGCTGTGAATTTTACTAAGTAGCGACTTGCAATCTTCCAATCCCTTCTCAGTTATCTCCACAACCTGATGTACGCCGCCCCAAGACCTAACAGAGCGGACTCTGATCAGACCAGAAGCCTCCATCTTTGCCAGATGATTCTCCAAACTGCCCTTTCCCAATCCAACAAAAGAACGCAACTCCACAGAAGTCAACTTCTTGTTCATGGCAAGCAAAATCAAAATCAGTATTCTAGTTGACGATTTGAAGCTGGTTTCGCCCAGTTGCTCGTTTAATGCTTTAATTGCTTCTGCGTTAGAACTATTGGAATTGGATTGGCCATCGGTTACCACTTGGCGATGTCCTCCGGCGGATTGGACGGCTTATGACTGCGAGCATACGCGCAAGCCCATAGAGAAACCACAATCATTGGGACCCACAAAACGATGTACAAAACTGGTCGGGCATTCAAGATGAAAGCGACAAAGCTGCCTAACGCGCAGACGAAGAGTGCAGCCAACACGGCAACGGCTTCCTGAGGCAGCTTTTCTGGAAAAGAAAACTTTAGAACGAAGTAAAAAGGAAGAACGGATACAACTAGGAACCCGAACTCGATGGCTAACGCATCAAGTCGCAAAAAGAAGATCGAGGCCACAATCGGCACGTAATACGCTACCCAGACCAAAGCCAGACGCACAGGGTGTCTAAATAGCCGAATCCATAATGACTCAGCAATTTCTCTGCGGATGAACATAGCACCATAGGCTTTTTTGAGAACCCCCGCAACCAAAGCAAGACCGACGATGCTCACAGCCTGAGTTTACTCCGATACTAACGACCAGCAAATTGCCTGAGACAACTCCAAGAGCGCGAAAAATAAGGGGCAAAAACGCAGTGAGGGCTATTTCGACCCCGAGTGACCGCATAGCATAAGCCCCATGCTCTTCTAAGGATGTACTGTTCGATGATGAGGGCTCTTTGTGCTGCTTGCTTAATTTGCTCTGATGAAACGTTCCTCGACCATACCCCTTTAGCTCCTTGATTTTATTATCTGAGTGCTACGGCTCTTTTGACTTTTCCCTTTGCCGTACAAATTTTGTACCAATGAAACTTTATTTATAAACCATCGACTTATAGTAGCAGAACAATCGGCAAGGTTTTAAACTTAAAGGGTAATCTCATTGATAGACACAGATGGGTTGACCAAAAAATTTGGAGACCTCACAGCAGTAGACAATCTTACATTACATATTAACGAAGGGGAAGTTTTCGGTTTTCTGGGACCAAATGGCGCAGGAAAAACTACGACTGTCAGGATGCTTTGCTGCCTCATATCAAAGACCAGCGGAAGCGGCAAAATTGGCAATTATGAAATAGGCAACAAAGAAGACTCACTCAAAATCCGCAAAATCATCGGGTTTGTCTCTGATAACGTTGGATTATCTGAAAATCTGACAGCCTACGACAACCTAGACTTTTTTGCAAAGATATACGATTGCCCAGAAACCCAAAGAAAAGAGAACATAAAGCGGTTTCTTGAGATGTTAGGGCTTTGGGATAAGAGAAACGTTTTGGCTGGGGCCTTTTCCAAGGGCATGAAACAAAAACTTGCCATAGCCCGAGCCCTCATTCATGAACCACAAGTACTTTTCATGGACGAACCCACCGCAAATCTAGATCCTGAGGCTGCAAAAACAGTCCGCGATTTCATTCTCCAACTAAAAAAAGAGAAGAAGACAATCTTCCTGAACACTCACAACCTCGACGAAGCACAAAGAATCTGCGACAGAGTAGCAATAATTAATACGAGCCTTAGGGCAATTGGTACTCCGCAAGACCTTGAAAGATCAGTTAGTGGCAGGAAGACAGTTATCAGATTAGAACAGAAAATTAGCGATGCGGTTTTGGGAGCACTGAAAAAACTGCAGCTTAAGAACCTGTCCACCAGCGGTGACACGATAACATTCGACGTGGAAAACCCAGACAAGGAAAATTCGCATGTTGTAGAGGCTATTGTGCTGACGGGCGGTCATGTCCGATCAATCAATACGATGGGCTCAACTTTGGAAGATACCTATCTAAAACTTGTGAGGAAATAAATATGCGACTCTCAAAGGCATGGATTATAACATCTAGGGACTTCACGATATTTAGACGAGTGAAAAACGTCTGGTATTCAATTATTATCTTCCCAGTTGTTATCTCGGTCCTGTTTCCTACGATACTTGAGTATTTAACATTAAGGGGGAACCCTGGACTCTCAGCGCCAAGTGTGCTTCCAAATTTGCTTACCTCCTTTTCCTTCTTTTTAGTTATAGGAGCAGCGTACGTTCCATTGGGAATTGCCTCCTACAGTATAGTAGGGGAGAAAGTGGAGAAAAGTCTGGAACCGCTTCTAGCTACGCCCCTTACTGATGGAGAAATATTGCTTGGAAAAACCATCTCCGCAGTTATTCCGACTTTAGTAGCAATGTATGCGGCTGCAGTAGTCTTCATGGTGGGCGTTGATGAGGTTACTTTCAATACGCTTGGATACTATTATTTTCCAAACTGGAACATCGCCACTTTGCTCTTGGTTCTGATGCCGGTCGCCATTGTGATGAGTGTTCTGTTCAGTGTGATTGTTTCTTCGAGAGTTAATGATGTGCGCAGCGCTAACAGTTTCGGAATTTTTATTCTCTTCCCCCTCCTGGGCATATATCTTCTCAGCGAGACAAGCATAATAACCCTTGACGTAAACGGTCTGCTTATTATCTCAGGGGTTCTCTTAGCGGTTGATGTGGCGCTTTTCTTTGTGAGCACAAAAACTTTTCGACGAGAGGAAATACTAACAAGATGGAAGTAGCAAAGTTGGAAGCGAACAGGGAGGAGGTGTGAAAAGTGGTGGACATGAAAGATTATTATCAAACAAACAAAGGGCGACTCCTTGGAATCGGGGGAATATTAATTCTTGTGGGCCTTGTCCTCTATTTTGCAAGAGGCCAAGAAATAGTGCTCGTATTACCCATTGTTGGGGTTGTTCTGTTCATTGCAGGTGTTATTTATAAGCCTCGAAAGAAAACAGTAAACAGCACAAGCGACGCACAGTAAGATTCCTCAACGGCTTGAATGTCTTTCCAAGAGCAACTATTTTCCTTATTTTAAGTGCACTTAGGCAGATTGGCATTATTTTGGTCGCTGTTGTGTCGATTTTTTTTACTCTAAGAAATACAAGCGAGCCAGGATACTTCATATGTAAGTTTGAATTAACTGAAACTTGAGCGCTGAATTACTTTTGTTTTAAAGCATCTCGTTTACTTGCATATGCACCCTTAGGGCTAAGAATGAAGCGGCCGAAGCATTCTTTGCAGTAACCGGTTTTGTTTTGGTAGGAAATTTTTCGGCCACATTTGCCTTTGCAGGTTTTTGGCACTACGAACCCCCAGATTTCAGTTTAGGTATGTATTGTAGGGTTACGCTTAGGCGTCGTTTGCTGTTACTCTTGGTTAGTTCTAAGTTGATTCTAGTGTCTTCGCTTCCAGCTGTGCCGTGCCCGACACGCTTCACTCGCCAGTTTCCCAAGTTGCCTCGGACAAGCTGAGGATTCGAAGTAACTAGATAGAATGGTAGGTTGATTTGGGAAGTGTAGAGGTCAGCGATGAAGTTGAGTAATCGTTTGCCTAAGCCTATGCCTTGGTAATCGGGCAGAACCACAAGGCGACTCACCCGGAAGTAATTGG
Source organism: Candidatus Bathyarchaeota archaeon (assembly GCA_963741005.1). Classification (GTDB taxonomy): domain Archaea; phylum Thermoproteota; class Bathyarchaeia; order Bathyarchaeales; family Bathycorpusculaceae; genus Bathycorpusculum. The sequence continues at coordinate 112,776 of CAVUGQ010000011.1, read as the reverse complement.
CTTTCATCCTTGTGTGAACAATGGCAATGAAGGCTACGGGTTTCTGGTTGTAGAAGGCGGCATAGCATCGCACCCCGGCGCCGAGCTTTCCATTTAGATAATGATATTGCCGAAAACTTTTCCACATAGCGTTGTTGCACCGCCGTACCTGGAGCTCAATTGTTGGGTGGGTTCTTTTTTTTTAACGAAATCCATGGTGTCTGTGTTGTAGACCCAATCGACTTCTAGCCAGTCTATGACGTCGAAGTGGCAGGTGACAGCTATGAATTGTTTACCTGGCTGGGCACGAACGGCTTTGCTGATGGCGTAGGATCCTATTTTGGCAACTTCACGATCGACAACACTTGTGAACTCATCAAAGACTATGCGTTTCTGGGGTAGGCAAAGTGCCCTTGCGATGTCAACTCGCATCTTCTCGCCCTGGCTAAGACAATGGTAAGCCTTTAGCCAATCCGGTGGAGAAGCAAAGCCAACGCTGCAAAGCATTCGGGTAATCTCTGATGTGCTAAGCTTGTGGGGAAAGTCGTCGAGGATGCATTTGCCCTGGTACTCAAAACTTGTGATGTACTCGTTGGGAAACAGTTTTTTTGCGATGCTACTCTTACCAGAACCGCTGCGGCCAACAATTATTCCTACCTGCCAGTCATCCTCTTCTATGGGTAAGGATCCCTTGAAGTGCTTCTGCAGCTTAACATCGTTAAGAGTGAAGCTTCCTACAACGCTTTGAGCACGGAAACTGTTAGGCTCAGTCCAAGTGTTATAGAAATCGAAGTCCATTAGAGGTTCAGCACCCTCACAGCATACCCCTGAGCGGTCAATTGGTCAAACTTGGCTTTCTGATCAGTCTCATCTTTGCACTCAATGACCAGCTCGTAACTTTCAGGAATCAACATAGAGCCCTCACGAGGTCCCCCTAGATCTTCGGGAATTTTCTCGCCAATCGCCGTCAACAGCGCCTGCAAATCTTCTTTCTCGCCAGCCTCGATTATTCGCTTGTAATCGGCTTCGTCAAGCTCTCGGTTATGCTTGCCTCTAAGCTTGTTTAGGGTCTGCCTTAGAAGCCGTCTCTGAGGATCCGAGAGGGCAAGCCTAAGCACAGGCGCAAAAAACTCGCCATGGTCTTTGCAAACTTGAACACGTTGTTCTCCATCCCCAAAGACCCCTTTCAAATCGGTAACTATTGGGTAAATCCAGCCGTGCTTTTGCAGGCTTTTCCAAACCTGTTCTTTTTGCTTGTTAGTCATTTTATTGGGGTTAGCTTCGTCTGATTTTAGCAGGCGGATATCTTCCAAAAGCCCCTTGTAAGCATCGGGAACCTTTAGGATCGTTTTCTTCTCACTCATGGGTAAACCCCCAATTTCTTCAATTCCAACCGTAATCCTTTTTGACGTTTCTTTGCTCTTTTTTTCTCATGACTTCCCAAACAATCAACTCCATAACTGTCAACGAACATACTCCTCAGAATCCTGCCCTTTCCCAAGCGGTACAGGGCTACCTACATCGCCAAGCTTACCCAAAACATCGTTAAGTTTGGTGAGAGCTCCAAACATCGCCTCGTTTAGACGCTCAAGCTGCAAAAGCCTACTGTTAGCGTACTTTAACGCTTCAGTATTGCGTTTGACCTCTTCTCTAAGCTCAAATGCATGCTGTGATCTTTCGGTGTCAGCAAAACCCTTGGATATCGCTTGTTCAAATCGGTTTACGCTCATGGGCTTTGTGATCTTGCGCTCTTTGCGCACAAGGGCTTCCTCTTTTTGATAAACCCGCTCAACCATACCATAGAGGTCAATTTTGGTAATGCATTGAACACCATCCAATCTGATGCCATGATAGTCTTTGTTGCACTCAAAAGTTAAGATCTCTAAATCGTTGAGTTGGAAGCCTAAGTGGTCGTTGACTAGGTCAAACCAGCGATTAAGTGCCAAAAGACAGGCGTCATGGCTCATCCCTCCGACGTCACAGGCGAGGTATCCGCTGATTTTGCGGCGCTCCGAACCAAAACAAACATGAAGCTTCACTCCCCCGACAAACTCATCCATCTGCCAATGCTTCACATCTTGACAGACAAAACTGCGCAAGCTAATGTTATGCACTGAGAGCGGCACGAACCGCACCCCGTAGGTGATTTTGTTGCAGTATGCTCCAGGATAAGGCTGAATGATCAAGCCCTTTTGCAACAGTTTGGAGCAAAAAAAGCGAACAGTCGAATACTGGCCAGGTGTTGGCTTACGTGGAGCATGGATTTTTCGAGCTATTTCGCATGGTTTTAGCTCAACTTCGGAAGCATCGATAATCTGATATGTTAGTGCTTCTATGCCTTTGGGCTTTGAGGAGTGCCAACTGTTGCAACACCTGTTGGTAGGGGTGTTGGCGGTGTTATCAGATGCTTCAACCAAAAAAACGCAGCTCCTAAAGTTAATCCGCTTGAGCTTTCGACTTCTCTATCAGCTCTAAAGTGGCCTTCTTGTATCGTGGACTCAAATTTCCAAGCTTTTCCAAACCACTCCTTTTCAGTAACGCTTTAGCAGCTGTCTTCTCCTCGTTAGAATAGCTTGGGCTGCTGAAGCTGCTATACATGTTAGGCGCCCACCGAACCAGCAACTCTGCAATCTCAAGCAAGGTCTTTTTTGCAGGAGCACCCAGCGACTGATGCTCTAAAGCAGCCTGCTCAAGCAAAGGCTGAAGAATGTTCCGAGGACCCATACGGAAATAACCCAAACTAGGAACCTCCCGAATTATCTTCAAAGGGCAAAATTACTTCAGCGTCAATTACTCGGTGAGGAATTTCGCTCTGTCTGGAATTGCAGAAAGGCAAGCTCTGCAGCGTATCTTTACTCATCAAATTTACGACCACGTCGCCAACTGTTGACTGCTGGCCATTGGGCAGTTTCATCAAAACTTCGCTGAGAAATTCCTTCTCGATTGTGCTAAGACCCCAAACGACCGCTTCAATCTTGCTTTTTATCCAATGAAACAGCAGACGGTACTCCTGGTTAATGTTCTCAGTATCGACGAGTTTTCCATGAAGCTTCTTTTTGATAACAATATGAGGAGGCTTAACCGCGACGCCCAATTGCTTCTTGATACCCTGCACTTCGGCTTCAATGATGAACTCTAAAGTATCATCCTGGCCTTCAAGAGTGGTCCAGCGAATGTTCTTTATCCCGTAGCTTTTCAGTAGAATCTCAATTTCCGCTTTAGTCCGCTCATAAGGAACGGTTGTATCCATATAGGGCGGATTGCGATTTAGAACAAAACTAACTTTATTGCTCATCTTTGGTTTCTCCTTTCGTTACTTGGATTCGCTCCTCAACCGATGCGATCGTATCGTGCTGAGCCCCACCATGGCTAATCAGACAAATTTCACAGATCCTAAAGCCACGGCTAGCACCCATCACACGACTATGATATCCAAAAGTGATAACCCAGCCAGAAGGCGTCAAAATATCGGGCAGAACATCGAGCAGCTGCTTGAAACGGCTATTCTTATGCCCATTATACAGCTCCATGCTCTTGCGGTAACTGTACGGCGGGTCAAGCAAGATAACATCGAAAAACTCGCCTCTTTCCCTGAGATGTTTGGCGCAGTCCAAGGCATCCATCCTAAAAAGAGTACAAGGCACATCGTCTACGTCATTGGCGACTTCAATGCAACCCATCAATCGTGTGGGACCTGCAAACAGGTTAAGCACATACTTGCCTTTGCACTGCTCTTCTACCCATGACTTAGTTTTTGGCGCCTTGAACGTATAGCGATTAAGCGGCTGACGTAGGTAAGTAAAAGTGATGCTCAAGAAATAGCCCTCCTAAAGCTTAGGGCATCCGCTAAAAATGAAAAGAAACTAAAAAGATAAAAAAATTCAGTACTTACTCCTATACAACTCTGCGAGTCCCGTCGGACCCGCCAAAGTTCACGTTCATTTCTACTGAATTTTTATCCTTTTTATTTTTGTGTTATGAGACTGTTTTTTTATTTCTAGCGCTAAAGGTTTATTTTTTAGAAAACTGAGTTTTCATAGCGAGTGATTGCAAACTTGGCACCTGATAATGCAGAAGGCGAAAAAGCGGAAGAAAAGCAGCCTAAAGTGGAATTTAATTTTCCTATGCTTATTATTAGGACAAAGCGGTTTACAGGTTTTTTTGACAAGTTAGGTTCATTTCGCACTTCAAGGTATTTTACTTGGTTTGGACTTGTTCTTGTACCCTTCGTTGCTGGAGTTGCACTCTACCTATTAGTTAACAGTCTAATTGGTTTGTTATCTAATCCAGGGGTTGGTCAAGTAATTAGGGATTTGGGGCCAGGATCAATTCTGTTGTTGCCTGGAATCAACCCTATGCTTCCGATAGTCTATGGATGGATTGCAATAGTATTCGCCATTGTGATTCATGAAGGCGCACATGGAGTTATTGCCCGAAATGTTGGGTTAAATGTTAAGTCAAGTGGATTGTTGTTTTTCTTGTTTGTTCCTATCGGTGCTTTCGTGGACGTGGATGAAGAGCAAATAAAGAAAGCAAAACCCCGTTCTGCTCTAAAAGTTATGGCTGGTGGAGTTGGTGCTAACATCCTTGTTGCAGCCGTTTGCCTGTTAGGCGTTTTATTGCTTGTTGGAAGCGTGACTCCAGTTATCGATGGCGTATATGTTAACGATGTCTCTGCTGGATTTCCAGCTCAAACTGCGGGGTTACTTCCAAAAGATGTCTTTGTTTCAATCGACAATGCAGCAATCAACAACACCACCCAACTAAGAGCAATATTGGATAATAAAACAGCTGGAGATACAATTCAGGTGACAGTTGCAAGGGGTGATAGCTGGCAGTATAGATTTTCTACAACAGTAAACTTAACTGTATCTGAAAACCGCACTATCATGGGAGTTACTAGTTATGATTTGTTTACTGGACAACGATTAGAGAATTATCGAACCTTCTCTATAGAAAGGTTATCGATGTATTTGGTTCCTCCAACCTTAGCTTCTGGTCTAGTGCCATTTTCTGATTTCTTAGCACCTTTCTATTCAAATCCTATACCTCAATGGCAAATATTTGCGAATGTCTTTTTTTGGATCTGGTTTGTCAACTTTAACCTAGCAATCTTCAATGCCCTTCCAATATACCCCTTGGATGGAGGCCGAATCTTTGACATCACTTTGAAAAGAGCTATGGGTAAGCGGATAAGTGAAAAAGCTATCTGTTCCATAACTATTGGGGCAACGCTTGCTTGTGTAATTCTTGTCTTGTTAGTTACTTTGCTGCCCTTTATAATTTAACCGCGTAGCTTGAAGACGAATTTTGGCTGAGTCATGGCGGTGTTTCAGTCATTAGATGTGAAACTTATTTTACGGAAACAAATCTGTTGTCTTTAATGTAGAATCGCCAAGGCATATTCTTCCACTCCCCAGAATAATCTACGCCAACACGAGTTGTTTCCACGATATTGTTTTTGTGAATTATTGATACATCTTCAATGTACAATGGCGGAGCAGTTAAAGTGGCTTTGTTTTGAGCTTTTGATATACCCATTGCCATGCAAAGTTTGCTTGGACCATTCGTCAAGTTTGCAATCTTCACTTGTTGGCCACGACGTTTTATCATGATTTCTTCGCCCGCTACTGGTTCGAGGGTACGAATGAGAACGGCCTCCGGTTTTTCCGGTACATTTCCCGCGGTTACATTAAAGCAGTAGTAAAGCCCGTAGATAAAATAAATATATGCATGTCCTTTTTGCCCATACATAACTTCGTTTCTAACTGTTCGGCGACCTCCAGAACTGTGTGCTGCCTGATCTTCGGGTCCGCGGTATGCTTCTGTTTCAATTATTTTGCCAGAGGTTGTGCCTTCCTTTGATTCATGAACTAGAATTTTTCCCAAGAGTTCTTTGGCAACAGTTGTCGTATCCTTTTGATAGAACGATTCTTGTAGAATCATACTTGTGAAAGTGGAGCCACCGAACAAATAAGTTTGTGTGCAATCACTATATAGTTTGAATATAGAATTGTGATGTTCAATGAGCGATGATGAGTTAGAAGTATTAAAGCGAAAAAGACTCCACGAATTACAGAGAAGAATGGTCATTCGTGAAGAAAAACAAGCACCTTTAGATATTCACAAGGTTCTTGATAGTGTTTTTAGAGGAAGAGCTTGGGAAGTCTATAACGAAGCAAATTCGCAATATCCAATTGAAATGGCTGAGATAGAGAAGGAGCTTGTGAGTCTTGTATCAAAAGGTAAGTTGAAAGAAATAGATGGTGAACAATTGTATGCGCTCTTGAGAAACATTGGTTTGCGTGTAAGGTTGTATACCGAAATCAAGGTTGTGAGCCATGGGAAAACGCAATCGCTCTCCGAGAAATTTAAGGAATCAAAACCGTAACAATTTTCTCAACGTTCAGCCATTTGTCTTATAGTACTTTCTTGAAACTGAGAATCAGACATCTTAGTTAACAAATCTATGTTTTTGTGCGAATGTTTTTTCCTCTTATCTTTTAGAGTTTGAAATATGTAAAAAATCGGAATATTGTTGATGTCAGCCTAAGCCAGTTATATTACGATACGTTAAATGAATTCATTAATCAAACAACAAGGAAAGGATAACATGAATTTCATTGAAACAACGCTTTCAAAGAAGATAAAAGAAGCAGAACCAACATTGGATATTCTGGGAGCTGACCGCAAAGTCCTCCAAGTCGCAATTCAAGACTTCATGAATTATCTTAACTTCTATCGTAACCGTGAGAATAAAGAAACAAATATTCTGTATCACGTCAAACAGATGGAGCAGCTACAAAAAGAAGACCCAGTTGAATTTGATTCATCTCTCACTGTTTGGAGTAATATCTGGCTTAGGAAATGGAAAGAAAGAGTTAACCTTTCTATCGGAAAACAGAACCTAAAAGCAGCAATTAAGGCTCCTGAAAACGATTGCAAAGCTGAATCTGTGTGGACAAAACTAGAATGTAAAGATGAAATAACTGGAATTGTGGCATCTGCCCTAATAAAAAATGCTGAAATCTGCGGAACACAAATTATTGCAGAAAATATAGTAAAGACTGAAACATGCAAATGCTCAAGCCAAGATATCAACAGCAAAGAACAGGTCTTAAAAATTCTAATTAATTCCTTAGTTAGAGCTCGCGAAACCTCTCAAAGACTCGGTCCTTTGATTGCGATTCAAGTGGACAAACGTTACTATTGCGAAGTGAATAATTAGGAAGGTTTCGTTTTCAGCTTTAGACTTTCTTCTCGGGGCTTTTATGTTCAGTTTCCAAGTGCAAGAGTAATTCTTCTTTGGTATTGAAAACTTTGCCACATATTTGACAGATATGCTTGTTTGATGTTAGATTATCCATTGGAGGAAGTGAGGAGGGTTGCTGATCAGGGGATTCAAGAGATCCATCTGGTGGAACTGGTGATGTTAAATCATCAAATGGGTCATTTGGTTTTTTTTCATAGGGAAAATCAGATTCACTCAAATTATCACCAACAATGCAAACGGGTATTACCTCTTAAGCATTTGTATTTATCCAAATACGTAACATAGCTGTTGTTGCCCTCACATTAATCAATGCAAAAAATAAAAGATAGTAATGCATATAATATATTGGAGATTTTAAAAATGACAGTTGTAAAAGTCATAGAGCTAATAGGCAGCTCACCAAAAAACTGGGAAGATGCTACAAAGAATGCATTAGCAGAAGCAGCACTGACAATCAAGAACATTAAATCTCTTTACCTGAAAAGTTGTAAGGCAAAAGTGGAAAACAATAAGATTGTTGAATACCGAGCAGTAGTAAAAATCGCCTTTGTTGTGCAAAAAGAAAAATAGGCTGTTATTTTGCAGTCTTTCAATACCATCCATCTTTTTTAGATTCCAAGGCACTAAATGTGTTTAAACTATCAAAGTTTAACAAGTTTTTTCAAAGTAGGAAGAAGGTTGTCTTTATCTTTTCTCTATATCAAGAATCCGAAGGGTTTATCGATAAGAGACTCATTTTTATTTAATTAGGTTTTGAGAATATGAAATTGTCAGGAAAAGTTGCTTTAGTTACGGGTGCAAATTCAGGAATTGGCAAGGCGGTAGCGCTCTATTTGGCTGAAGAAGGAGCCAACGTCATAGTCAACTATCTTATGAATACTTCTGAAGCAGAAAAGGTAGTCAAAGAAATCCAAGCTATGGGCAGAAGGGCATTAGCTGTGAAAGCTGACGTCTCAAGCAGTACAGACGTAAAAGCCATGTTTCATCAGACCCTTCAGGAATTTTCAAAATTAGATATACTAGTGAATAACGCTGGAATCGGAAACTTCGCCTCAACGGTCGATATGAAAGATGATGTTTGGAACAAAATGCTTGGGGTGCATCTCTATGGCACCATGAACTGTACTCGCGAAGCTCTAAAGATAATGCTGAAAAACAAGTCGGGAAAAATCATAAACATAGCATCGATTTGCGGTATAACCGGTTGCTTGGGCGCCGCCCACTATTCAGCTGCAAAAGGCGGAATAATGGGGTACACCCATGCTGTGGCAAGAGAAGTAATCTCCCAAGGCATAAACGTCAACGCGATCGCTCCTGGATATATCGAAACTCCCATGCTATCAGGAGCTGGAATGACCGATGAGATGTTAAAACAACTTCTAACTCAAATTCCGATCGGTAGATTGGGCAAGCCACGAGAGATAGCTTCTTTGGTTGCATACTTAGCTTCTGATGACGCAAACTTTATGGTAGGTCAAGTCATAAGCCCGAACGGGGGCCAAGTAATATAGTTGGCAATTTACGTCATAACTAAACAACTTTTTCCTTTCTCTGTTTAAAATACAACAACACATGAGTTCGTGATTTTGCAGCATGCGACCCCAAGAAAGAAACCTATCGTTAGAAAATCATTGGAGCCAATATAGATACCCCACCGGTGTCTTGGGCAGGCAGGTTGCTGCAAATATGAACAAGGTACACTGGAACTTGACGACTTGGGGTCTTGAACATGTGAGCATCAAGTTGGATTCTACAATTTTGGATTCTGGCTGCGGAGGAGGAAAAACTATAGGTCGTCTAGCGCGAAGGGCAGTTCAAGGAAAAGTATACGGTATCGACTTTTCTTCAGATATGGTTGATTACTCGAGACAAGCAAACAAAAAGCTTATCGCGACTAATCGTGCTGAGATCGTGCAGGGCACAGTTGAGAAAACAGGCTTTAAAGACGACTTCTTTGATTTGGTTACTGCGATTGAGACATACTATTTTTGGCCTAATCTTGGAGAGGCTTTCCAAGAGATAAAACGTATACTAAAAAAAGGAGGTTCTCTGTTAATTATAAGCGAAATGATTAAGGATGGGATATACGAAGTGGAGAACGCGGAAATAATCGCTAGAACGAATGTACATCTTTTGCCTTTGCAGGAAATGCAGAGGATTTTGCTTTCTGTCGGTTACAGTAATGTACAAGTTTATAGAAAGAGAAAATCTTATTGGAACGCAATTATTGCTCAGAAATTTTAGTTTTGCTTTAGAATCTTAGGTTCTTTCGGGTAATTGAATTTTTAGCTGACTCTTTAATGTCTTGTATCTGTTTCTAACTGTAACTTCTGTGACTCCTGCAGCTTCCGCAATGTCTTTTTGCGTTATCTTTTCGCCATTTAGGAGACATGCTATGTATAGTGCTGCTGCAGCCATGCCCATTGGATCTTTTCCTGCTGAAAATCTCTGGTTCTTAGCATTCCTAAGTATTGTTATAGCTGCACCCTGTGTTTTGCCGGATACTCCATTTTTTTCAGCAATTTTTGAAACGTAAGTCAATGGGTCAGAGACGGGCATGTGAAAGTCGAGCTCTTGCAACAGTAATCTGTAGCATCTTGCAACATCTTTCTTATCCACAAGACTTGCTTCTGAGATTTCGCGAAGTGCTTTAGGTGATCCACTTTTTCGGCAGGCAGCGTAAAGTGCCGCTGCAGCGATTGCGTTGATTGATCTTCCTCGGACTAATCCTTTGTCGAGTGCTTTTCTGTAGACTAGTGCAGCTTTTTCTCTAATAGGTGGTGAAATGTTTACTTTGCTTGATAAACGCTCCAGTTCTGACATTGCTTGTGCGAGGTTTCGGTCGGTGGAAGAGTGGACTCTGCTGCGTATTTGCCATTTTCGTAGACGCCACATTTGCAGTCGTGTAGATTGGGGTAGTTTTCTTCCGAATGCATCTCGGTCAATTTGGCTGATGGTTGTTGATAATCCTTTGTCATGAATTGAATATGATGTTGGCATGCCGACGCGGCTTCTTGAGGCTTTCTCTTGTTGAGTGAAAGCGCGCCATTCAGGTCCTTTATCTAGCATTTGCTCATATAAAACTAGACCGCAGTCGCCACAAATGGTTTCACCTGTGTCGTTGTCGTGAATAAGGTTTTTGCTTGAGCATTCAGGGCAATCGTCTACTGAACGCTGATTTTTTTTTGGGACCTCTTTATTTACACTTGTTTGGGTTATACTCATTTTTCATATACTCCATTTTCTTGCCCAGAAAGTCACTAAATCATAAAATCCTGATTCAAGGTAAAGAAAATGATAATGTGATCCGCGCAATCTAATTAGTAAGAACGCCGTGCTTATTATATATGATTTGTTTTTCAGTTATATTCATGGTCAATATATCAAATAACGTTAGTGTTACTCTCATCTTTAGTTTACTTTTGTCTGGCTATATAATTCTTGCTACAAGCATTTAAGGTAGTTGATTAGCCGTTGAAATTCTGCAGTTTTTTTCATCTGTCTCTTTTGCAGCATTTCAACTATGTTAGATTTTATGTAGAGTCCGCCAGAAGGATACAGTTGACGAGCAACTAAGGTAAAGACTCTACAGTTTTCTTTTCTTATTATTTCTTCCTTAAAACGCCATTTGCAAGGACCTCCTGGAGGAAGTAGTGTTTCGGAAAGAACTACAACAGCAAAATTTCTCACATTTGTAGTTGCTTCAAGCTCATTGAATTTAAAGCGCAGTACTTTGTTTAGGTCTTCCCGCCTTCCATCTTTAAAAATTTTTCCGCCAACAGCGTTGTTCTTAACCTCAATAACCATTTTTACTTGATCAGAAGGGTAGGTTTTTTGTTTTGGGTCAACACCGATTTTCAAAAGAAGCAAATCATTTTTGATGTTAGATCCTTGAAGTGTAACATATGGAATCATTGAAAGGTTAAGATCTCTTGTCAGGAGGTGATTGCGAAAAACTATTTCAGCCGGATTTCCAAATTTCTCACGATCTGTTTTATTGATTTTTTGCTTTTCAAATTCTTCGCAGACCTCAAGTAACATTAAATATTCTTCATCACTATCAGTCAGTACTGGTTTCTTGGAGTAATTAGGCACAAATAGAATATCAACAATTTAACATAAAAATTAGTGAGGTACTTTTTGCAAATTCAGAAAACCGGTTTTTGAAATCGATTCTCGAAGAGCTTCAATGACCAGTTTTTTATTTGGTTTTTCATATATTGAATATTGATGATGTAATTTGGCGATGTCTGGTAAGATTTGTATTGTTACTGGCAGTAACTCTGGGATAGGCAAAGAAAAGAGACAGCTATAGCATTGGTGGAAATGGATGCAACAGTAATAATGGTTGTAAGGAACCGAGAAAAAGGCCAAAAAGCCCTGGATGAAATAATCACAAAGACAGGCAACCACTCTGTTAGCCTAATGATTTGTGACATGTCGTCCGTGGCTTCAATAAGGAGTTTTGCTAAGGATTTTAAGAAGAAATACAATCGACTGGATGTATTGGTCAACAACGCTGGTGGACAATTCAGTAAGCGTGAAGTTACGTCTGAGGGTTTTGAAAGGACATTTATGGTAGATTATTTGGCGCCGTTCCTTTTAACGTATGAATTACTAGATGTACTAAAGGATAGTGCGCCGTCTAGAATAATTAATGTAAGTTCGGGATTAGCAAAGAATGGCAAAATTAATTTCGATGACTTGCAAAGCGTTAGAGATTACAAGGGAATGCAGGTTTACTCCAATGCAAAGTTGATGCTTATGATGTTTACTTATGAGTTATCTAGGCGGTTATCAGGAACTGGAGTAACAGCAAATGTTTTGATGCCGGGTTTTGTAGCTACTAATCTTGGGAAAAATAGTGGAAGCCTACTTTCGTCTATCATGTTTAGGATGGTTCGCCCAATGCAGATCAATGCAAAAAAAGGGGCAGAAACAACAGTCTATTTAGCCTCGTCCGACGAGTTGAGAGATGTTAGTGGAAAATGTTTTGCGAAGAAGAAAGAAGCTGTAACTTGCCCCACCTCTTATGATGAGTCAATGCAGAGGCGATTGTGGAATGAGACGTTTGTTCTGCTTGGTCTGCCTTCTGAATAAGATGACTTGCATTTACAGTTAAACTCTATTTCTGAAGATAGAAATGAGATCGCCCGCTATTCTCGCCATTACTGCAATCATTATGGAAAAGTTTACGGTTGTTCCCGATACTTTAAAAAATTGGCTCCGCAAATACCAGCCGTGAGGGTAAGAGAAAAAAGGTCTAAGGCTTTTGGGAATAGATAATTCTGTGATTGGTAAAGAAACATTGAATAGTTGCATGCTCAGGCATTTTCCGGCTAAAGCTTTTATTTGCTTGACTGCAGAAGTCGGCGTATGATAGAGGTCAAGGTATCCCAGGGCAATTTGAGCATCGTTTCCACTGTCTCAGATTTTTGTGGTTCCATGGGGTATTGCTAATTTAAAATACCGCTTGCCCTGAAAGGAATAAAGTCGCCCCCAACCGAGGCGACAACCGAGGGTGCCAAAGCTCATCAGAGGCAAGAGCAATTTGAAATGGTTCCAGCAACTAGCGCGGAAGTAGCAGACCTAAACAGAGATGTTGAATTCGCCTATGAATCCATCAACACCAGATTAATTGTGCCCTTGAGTTTTCCAAATTACCCTAAAGCGAATATGTTGATTTTTGGGCGAGCAGATAAAGTTTACAGAAGTAATGGAACTTTAATCGTGGAAGAATCCAAATTTCCCTTCAACCCGAGCAAATATCTTGAGACTTTTGAGCCTTATCCTGATCATAAATTGCAAACTCTGCTCTATTTGAACTCATTTTTTGCCAGCGAGAATTCTCTTGAGTTAAGAACTTGGTTTGAGATACCTCACTCACAAAAAGCATGGATCATTAACGTTAAAGACCGAAAAACTGGAGAAACAATTAAGACCTTTAAGGGTTTACAGACAAACGAATTGGAGCAATATATGAAGTTTAACCTTCAAAGGTTTGCACAAATAGTAGCTGGCGAAGCCCAGCCGCATCATCATCGAAGGCAGACTAAATGCGGAAAATGTAGGATTGAGAACTGCCAACAAAGACTTTCTTCAAAATAAACGTTTGATTAAGCTACTAGCCACCATAGATACTCAGGTATTTTTAATTCGTTTTTTTATTATTAGCTGAGCCTAAAAATTTTGGGCACTTGAGATTATCTGTGGTAAGTGTGGTGAAGCATACCGAAATTCAGTTAAAGTACCCTCTACCACCTTATTCTTTAGTCCAAATCAATTAGGTGTTGAATTAACAGATGAAGTTTGTTTCTTCTTGTTTTCAGCTGCTGTATGGATATCTGTTATTCTTTGTTCAATTGTAGGGTAGACTTTAGGTAGCCACCGTTCTAATCGAGGCATTCTTCTGGGTCGAAGATTGTTTAACTTAATCAGAGCTGATATCATTGGTTCGTCGTTTAGGAATTTTACTGAGCTTTGGTCGCATTCGGTTTCTTTTTGGCGAAGCCATTTTGCATTGATGTATAAACCTGCAACGAGGGCAATGAAACCGAAGAATATTGCAGCGAACAAACCTGATACAGCGTTTCCTAGACTGCCAATTATTGGAATTGTGGTGACTATTGAAAAGTTGAAAAATACAAACACTCCTATCAGGATTCCAACTGTTGCTGCAGGGACTGTTAGGCGAAAGAACTTTTTTGTTCCATGTCTCTTTTTTAGGTGAGTGAACTCGTGGGCGGCCACGGCGAGCAACTCATCAGGCAGAAGAACCTGTAGGAATCTGCTATCGAAAAATATCCTGTCCAAGAAAGCCATGCCGCCAACTGCCAAGAAATCAACATTAAAGTAACGATCAAACTTGCCTACTCTCAAAAGCTTAGCCACCTGCATAGCTTCTGCGAGGTTATCAAGAGATTCCGACTGAAATGATTTAGCATTTAGAAGTTTCGAAACTGTTTTACTTAGGATTCCTATACATTTTCCTCCTTCTACTTAATAACTGAAATGTTTGCTCTATAGGTTTTGTTGTTGTAAATGGGCAAACAGAATATCCACTGAAGATTTTGGCTAAAGCAATTCACTTGGACAAACTTAAGTAGACACCTTAAATTATATAAAACACATTACGCGATTGAATTAAGTGGAAAAACGTCAACACTCTACTGAAAAAAATAAAATTTATGGGTGAGGGAGCAATTGGGTATATTGAATTGGTCAATAGTTGATTCAGATGGAAGTCTCTTTTCACGGGGGAAATATGATTATTATGCAATACTTGTTCGGGGAATTCCAGAAGAACACCCTGAAGACTGCGTTGTTGAGCTTTATGTGACTGATAAGGAGTTGACAATTGTTGAGATTAAGAACTGCGCCTATAGGGAACAGATTAAGCTATTGTCTCGCTCCATTGTTTTGGGGAACTTGCTACCCAAAGCAAGTGTAGTTCAGGTCGTTGAAGAAATGAAAGATACTGCTGAGAGCAGAGAGAAAAAGAATCCTTTCAGCTCACTTACTAGCGATTATGCTTCAAGAGGGCGATAGGCACAACAAACCAGGGGTGGGTGGCTGGGTTCTTTAGAATAGGGTGTAAAAGGTGTTTAATAGTTCTTTAATACTAAAAGAATAAAGGGTGTTTTGTTTCCATGGCCAAGTTAAGAGTTGTGGCATCTGTATTTTGCATATTTTTTGTTTTTAGTTTAGTTTTGAATTCGAGCGTCTTTAGTCAAGGCATCAAATACTAGCTTTACCGTTTTGAGTCATATTAGTTATGTTGATAGCAGGGGTAATATTATTGTTGTTGGAAAAGTGAAGAACACAGGCAACCATGCTTTAGATTCAGTTTCTTTAGATGTTATAGCTTCTGCTTCTGATGGATCACAAATAGCTGCTGAAACCACTATGGCCTAAATAAAAGACTTTCTCCCAGGGCAAAAAGCACCTTTTTACGTTGATTTTGGAAGAATAGACTTTAACGCTATTTCAAATCTTAGCACTGTTAGCTTTCCTGCTATTAATGCTCCTCCAACTAATTATAATCTGTATCCAGATCTTGCCCTAAATGTTAGTTTTAATGGTATTCTTAACGACGTTTACGTTGTTTCGGGGTTAATAACAAATAATGACGATCAAACAGCGAAAGAAATTACAATATATGGAACTTACTATAACAATGCAGGCATTGTAGTTGCAGTAGGATTTGTTGCTTTAAAGGATCCTATGCTTCCAAACAAATCTGCGAACTTTACTGTAAGCGAGTTTGATGCAACACCTAAAAGAGTGACTCAAATTTTAGACTATGCTCTCTTAGTTCAGACCCCAACACAAATTTTTTCGCTTTCTTCTACTGCTTCACCTTCGGGTTCGCCAGTGTCCATTTTCGGAGATGTTAACATATTAGCGATTGAGGCAATTGTCGTTGCAGGCGTAACGGTGATTATTGTCGCCATTTTAGCTTTGTTCTTTTAGAAGAAAAAGTAGGTTACATACTTGAGATTTTCATGATGATCTCTCTGTAGGCCTTATCATTAAAGTCTCTTTCACAAGCTACAAGGACAAGTCTGCTCTCAGTTCCCTTGCACTGATAGATTGTGAAATATTTACCATCTTTAATTTCTTCTCCACACAAACCACACTTCTTCAATTTTATCCCTCAAAGCTCAAGTATAAGCTATGTAGATTTGCTATTATTTGAAGAAAACTGCAGCTGATCGTTTCTGTGTGGTGTGCGAGCAAGAACTATCAAAGGGAGGTTTTAATTGGGGAAAATGATATTCAAAACTACCTACTTTCTTAATGGCTAAGAGATAACCATCGCAAAGAAAACAGTTTTACTGAAAGCAGTAGCAGTGCTTCAGATAGACTATTGTTAAAAACAAAAAATACTGATGATTTGCATCCACAATATTGCATTGTCAATTGACTTTGTATCGTGTTTTTTTATTTCTTTTCAATAGTAGCCCTATGAGGACTAAACAGATCAAGATTATTGCACCTATTACTGAAACATTTAGACTCATCGATGATAGATATGATATAGGCATTTGAGTGGAGCTTGGAGAAGACGTGTATGATATAGTTGGTGCTGGGGCACGTATTGCACCGGGCGTCAACGGTCCTATGAAGTCATATGGATAGATTGCAGATGTTGGAGTTGCAGTTGGAGACGGAGTTGTTAATGGCGTAGCTGTTGGTATTGGTGGGAGAGTTGGTGTTTGTGAAACCTTCGATTTAATTAGAACAATTGAAACAGTAACAGTTGTGCTTAAACCAGCGTTGTCTTGAATTTCGCAATAAATTGTTTTTTCACCGTTCCCGCTGGTTAGTTGCCAACTCTTGCTATTTGTGAATGGTTCCCATGTAGCTTGGTTCCATGTGTCGTCATTGCTGAATCGGAATTGGGTGACGCCTGACGTAGAATCGGTGGCAGTTAAGGTCAAGGTGACTGTGGTTGAAGTTGTGGATGCTGAACCGCCATTTATTTGCAGTGATGCTTGAGGCATTGTTTTGTCTAGTTTAATGTCTGTTAAGATTATGTGGGACAACTCCATGCTGTTTGTTCCGTAAACGTTCAAGGTGCTCCAGTACTCGAGCGTGTTGTTTGGGCTTTCGGTGGTTATGAGGGGTTGACCATCAGTAGAGACGTTGCAGACAAACCCGTAATTGAGTCGGTAGTAGATTTCGTTGCCATTGTAATCAGGTGTTAAATTCACTGTGAAGTCTTCTGTATGCCACAAATCAGTGTAATTATCGATTACTTTTGGCAATCGAGTTAAGTTTATGCAATAGACATAGTTGCCGTCGTTAATTGTGAGATTGTGTGGTCCAGCGGTTGTATTTGGCACTTGCACGTTTGCATTAAATAATCCAGTTGTATCTATGGGTGTTGTGCCCAGGATTGTTGTATCGTCCCAAAGGATAGTTGCGTTTCCAGGGCTGAACCATTTGCCTGAAATAGCTATTGATTGTGCATTCTCTACAAATAGCGTTGATGAGAGGTCGGTGTTGTTGCCGTATAATCCTGATGCTATGGAATTGCCTATTTGGGTTAGACCTCGTCGCCATTCAGTGTAGGGGATTGTTGTGTTGTATGAAATGCCGTTGCTGTTGTCTTGGGCTCGAAAAACTATGTTGTTAAAGAGCGGGGAATTGTCGCCTGCTGGGATGTTTTGCAATAAGTCTGGAGCATGAGTGATGTAACTAAAGTTTCCTGGCGGTATTGTCAGGTTATCTGCCATTGGAATCCAATCATTGGTTAATGGGTTTAAGTAGGAAATGTTTACGGAACTGCCGGCAAAGCCTGTGCCTTCAAGTGTGATTATACCTGAGGGAGGACCGGATAAGGGTGAAACGTTAAAGGTTGTCGGCGTCAAGGAATAGGTTAGAGTTAAGTTTACATAATGATTATTGCTGGTTTGGGTGGGTGCTTGAAGTGAATAGGTGGTTCCTATGGCGAAGTAGTTTATTGTTCCAGTGCTGATAGTTCCCCCATTATATGGTCCAGCGTCGTAAACTTTCATGAAGAATTGTTGATTGTATGGAGAGATAATGTAATCCTTAAACTCTGTTAAGTCAAACATTATGTTGTTTTGACAAAAAGGTAAAGCGCCTCCGAAAACAAAGTCAGTAAAGTTCTTTGTGACAATAGGTGCATTTGGGGATCCTAACCCGAAAGTTATTCTGCAATCACTTTTGACCATATGAGCAATATTAAACGTTGCCAGTATCTGCGGCTGGTAACCCACCAAGTCCCCAAATAGAGTCATAGGATTGTCGGGGGTTGAAAGCTCAACCAAGGCATCATAAGAAATCCAGAAACATCCATCAGGAATATTTTCCCACCCGCCTATTCCCCACGAATTAGCAATTTTAAAAGCGCCATAGTGTAACGTGGCATTTTCCATATAAGTGAAATTATCGTCATACCCCACGATTGTAACAGCATGATCCAGAATTTTGTCTATGTAGTTATCTGTAGTAAGCAAATCTTGAGTTGATATACCGGTTAAGTTCTGCAGATTATCGGTTGCATCAACAGCTAAAATTGCCAAGTTGTCTGCAGCCAACCAGTTTTTCAAACTTGTAACGCCCTGAGTTGAATTAACATACAAGTACTGGTAGCCAAATGTGCTGTTTGAACGATATATCGGCGCTTGAGCCCAGGCAGTTTCTGACGGCCACCTCAGGTAATCTTGCCAGTAATAAGGCATATTTTGCCAAGAACAAATTCCAACATTGTCAACTAATTCGATTGGCGCTTCAATGGTTGATCCACCATCGGTACCGCTGTTAATTAAATTGTAAAGGAATGCTGGGCTCATAACTTTGCTTTGATAATCTATCGATATATTGCCATTATTGGGTCCTCCTATCCATCTTGCATCAGTTAAATTCCATGAATGTTCTTTGGCCTCTTCGTAGGTCTTGCTATAGTATCCGACTGCAAAAGATGCACATGATCCTTGTTGACCTTGATCACCAATAGGTGGGAACCATATTGATGCAGTTTGATCTACCGCGGCAGGTGGTGTCTGAGCGGTAATTCTGTCAACAACGTAGGCATCTTTAGCGATGCCCACCCACTCGCTCGAAGTCGGCGGGCTTAACCCTGTCCCGTGACTATTAACGATATTGTTGTAGTTAGTACCTTCTTGATAAACTCCAGCTCCACTTTTATACTGCTGAAGCTCTGTTGCAGACATTTTATGTTTTGTAAGGCTAAAACCTTCATAATTTAGTTTTATTGAAAGATTATTTGAGCTGGAAGTTGAATCAGAACTTACTTGGGCACTGGTATAACTAACCTGCAAACAAGAAGTAAGCATGGACAAAAACAAAACTGTAACAATTACTAATACTTGGTATTTCAATTTTTTTTGCAAAGCTGTTATCGCGCTCTTATCCGATTTGGATGCTTGTTACTCCACATTTTGGACGCGGCAAAAGAGCTGCCGCTCTCTGTGGAAACTAAAATTATTTTGTGTGATGTTACTTTCTGGTTCTGATTTTTCCATTAACATTACTCGGTTAATAGTTTCTTTGGGTTTTTAGTACCTGACTTTTATTAATTAACTATTATGAATTACGAGTCACTAAATTGGAAGACAAAAATTTCTCGTCTTAATAACTAAGAAGCTCGCCTTAACCTGCGAAGGTCGTGAAGTTGCGAAAGAACTCAAAGTTGCCTTGGCGTAATATATCTTTTCACGCTTGACGAGGAGACAGTTGGGTTTGGTTGTTTTGATTTCGGATTTTTCTATATTAAAGCAGGGGCTCGTTTGCACAAGGCTTATTGTTAGATCTCCACCGCATTCACCGCATGTATTTTAAATTGTTTAAAAAATTTTGTGAGGCGTGAACAAATAGAAAAGGAGTTGAAAAACCTGCGTTGGGTGTGGTGAATCGATCCTGATTTGTAGTTAAAGTGTACCAATATCAGATCAGGTGGTTATATGAACATTGAAACGTCTGCGCCGGCGGCTATGTCAAGGAAGGTTGCAGCGCCAACCATGCTGTCGACTTCAGGAACTAGGTCTTCTCTTTTAATTCCAAACATTTCCATAGTTGGTGTGCATGCATAGATTGTGCATAAGCCGGATTGCTTTATGCGTTTGAGCATATCATAAGGTGAGGGGTATTTCATGCGTTCTAGATTTTTTCGCATTGTTTCTTCTAGATGTTTGTAATCTCCTGGCAGAACTGCTTTTTCCATAGCTCCTTTTGCTAGACTTTGCAGCCCCCAGAATGTGAAGTATAAGTGTGCTTCCCAACCCATGGCTACAGATGTGGAAGCTAAAATGAAAGCGCAATAAAGTTTGTCGATTGTTCCGCTTTGAACGACTAATGCTATTTTCTTGGTTTGACTCATTTTTTTATCACCTTCTTTTCTTGTGGTGCGCAATTTTGGCAGCAAAAATTAACTTTTTTTCCGTCTATTTCGGTTGTGTAAGTTGCAAGTTGGCAGGGTTCTTCAGTGATTTCGGTTCCGCAGCAATTGCATTTTGCAGTTTCTTTTTTCATTATTCCACCTCTTTTTTGCCTGTTTGCTTTTTTTGGTAGTCTTCGATAGCTGCGTGAAGTGCATCTGCTGCTAAGTTTGAGCAGTGCATTTTTACTGGGGGGAGACCTCCAAGTGAGTCGGCTACGCTTGCGCGAGAAATTTTCATGGCTTCATCGATTGTTTTTCCTTTGGCAAGTTCTGTTGTCATGCTGCTTGTTGCTATGGCTGCTCCGCATCCGTAGGTTTTGAATTTAACGTCTTCGATGCGGTTGTCTTTGACTTTTATGTACATCGTCATTAGGTCTCCGCAGGTGGGGTTTCCAACTGAACCCACTCCGTCGGCATCTGGAATTTCTCCCATGTTTTGAGGTTTTTTAAAATGTTGCATCACTTTTTCAGAATACAATTTATTTCAACTCCTTAGGAGTTAGAGGAGACATGTCTCTTAGTCTCTTAACAATATCAGGCATTATGCTTCTTAATGTTTCTACGTCCTCTTGAATGTTTTCTCTTCCCAAAGTCGCCATCAAGGAACCATGTGCATCCTCAGGTTGTAAGCCTAAAGCAAGCAGAACATGTGAGGGCTGTAGAGTTTTAGCAGCGCAAGCTGATCCTGATGATGCATAAACGCCCAGAATATCTAAGCTTAGAAGTATTGACTCGCCTTCGATGAAGCTGTATCTAACTGAAACGTTGTTGGGTAATCTTTGGGTTGGATGTCCGTTTAGGTAGGAATATGGTATGGGTTCGAGAAGACCTTTAATTAGGTTGTTTCGCAGCAAAGTCAATCTTTGGCTTTCTTTTGCCATTTCGTTTTTGGCGATTTCGGCAGCTTTAGCAAACCCAACGATGCCCGGTATGTTTTCAGTTCCAGATCGTAATCCGCGTTCCTGGCCACCACCTTGATTTACAGGTTCAATTGTGGTGCCTGGTTTGATGTAGAGTGCTCCTACGCCTTTTGGTCCATACATGTCGTTGCTTGAGATAGTTAGTAAGTCTATATTTTCATCTTGGACATCAATTGGGACTTGACCAGAAGCTGCAGTAGCGTCAATATGAAGAAAAGCCTTTTTCGCATGAACAATTTTGCTTATCTCTTTAATCGGCTCAATGGTACCTATTTCTGAGTTTGCGTAAACGATCGAAACAAGTGTAGTTTGATCATCTAACTCAGCTTCTAATTTTTCTAAATCTAAAATTCCAAATTTGTCAACAGGTAGGAAAATGACTTGGAATCCATTTCGAATCATCAACTTGCAAGGGTTGACAACTGACATGTGCTCTACGCTTGAAGTTAAGATTTTGTTTCCACGACTTTTGTTTCGGCCAGCGGTTCCTCTAATGGCTAAATTGTTGCTCTCTGTGGCGCCTGAGGTGAAAATTATGGCTTCTGGGGTTTCTGAGTTGATTAATTTCGCGACAATTTCTCTGCTATTTTGCAGTGCCTGCTTGGCTTCCTGTCCCAAAGTATGTACTGAGGAAGGATTTCCAAAGCTTGAATTAAAGAGAGGCAACATTGCCGCAGTTACACGGGGGTCAACTGGCTTTCCAGCTGAATAATCCATATAAATTCTTCTTGCACTATCGTTTTCCAAAATAAACCCTTCGTTGGACTATTTTAACTTCTTAATTATTATTCGGGTTACGCCGTCTTCTTGTTTGCTTTCCAGCACTTCGTTACCTAAGTTTTTGGCAAGGTTTTCGATGTCAGATTTTGCGGCCGGATCATCTGCTGTGACTTCTAGAGTTTCTCCAACCTTCATTTCATCCAATTGTAATCTAGTATTGAAGACAGGTTCGGGACAGAACAAACCCAAGCAATCTAGCGATTTATTGGCTTTAATAAGAATAACCTCACTAAGATGGAGAAAAAAGTAAACAATAAAGGTTTTGCCAAAAATCTTGAAAAAATTAAAACAAGGGCTACACCAAAAAAGTTTTTTTAAGCCGGGTTCTTATAACCGTCATTAGAAAGTCTGAATAATCATTAATGAAAACTTGGTTGAATTAAGAAAACGTAACTAATACCTCAGAAAACAATCAAAAGCATTTTTTGATAAAGCTATGTAAAGCTTTATTATTTTTGCAGTAATTACATCCATATTTCATGTCATATAAGAGTAGTGTAGCTTATCTTTCGATGGAAATTGGTGTAGACGCTCGACTTCCCACATGTTGTGGTGGACTTGGTGTTTTAGCGGGGGATTCAATAAAAGGCGCAGCTGAAATTAATTTTCCGCTAGTTGGCATATCGTTGAGACATCACAAAGGTTATTTTGAACAAAAAATTGTAAATCACCAACAAAAAGAGACTCTAAAAAGGTCAAATCCCTTTGGTGTCTTGCGTAAAAGACATGAAAAAGTTAGGGTGCAAATTGAAGGTAGAGATGTAGTAATTGGCGCAGAAGAGTATGTTATTAAAAATGGAAATAGTAGTAAAGTTCTGATATATTTTCTAGATACAAGACTTAGCGAGAATGCAACAGAAGATAGAGAAATCAGCGAGACATGCTATTGGATGGGTAAATCTACTACTTATGAAGAGCACCAGCGTCATAGATTTAAACAAGAAGTTGTGCTTGGAATCGGTGGAGTTAGATTTTTAGAAAAACTTGGTTACAACATAAGAAAGTATCATTTGAACGAAGGTCATACAGCGCTTGCAACATTAGAAATAGCAAATAAAAACAATTGGGATGAGAACAAAACAAAGCAAAAATTCAGCTTTACTACCCATACTTTGGTTCCAGCAGGTCACGAAATATTTCCTATGAGCATGGTGGAGAGTATTCTGAGAGATTCTTTTCCTTTAGGCAAAATTAGAGAATTCGGCGAACAATCAAATTGTTTGAACATGACAAAACTTGCTATGAATCTTAGTGATTATCAGAATGGTGTTTCTAAGAAAAATGCTGAAGCTGCCAGAGAAATGTTTCCTAATAAAAAGATTGATTATATTACGAATGCTGTGCATCTTGGGACTTGGACCAGTGGAAGTTTTAAAGGTTTATTTGACAGGCACTTTCCTGGTTGGGAAGAGAATCCTGAGAAATTAGTTGACGCTTCGAGATTACCTAATGAAGAGGTATGGAAGGCTCATATAGAGAACAAGATTATTTTGTTGGACTTTATAGAAGACGAATATGGAATAGATTTAGATCGAAACAAACTAACTTTAGGTTGGTTTAGAAGAATAGCTGAATATAAAAGACCAACATTGATTTTCACTGAAAGAGAGAGACTTAAACTCTTTGGTTCTGGAAAAATTCAATTTCTTATTGCGGGAAAAGCTCATCCGAGAGATGGTTTTGGAAAAGAAGCTATAACAAAGATTCATGAGGAAAGCAAGATAATTAATGGAGCGGTTCCAACTGTTTTTATCGAGAACTATGGAATGGAAATAAGCCCTACTTTGATTGCAGGTGTTGATGTCTTATTGAATACTCCAAGGCCGCCTAATGAAGCGTCAGGAACTAGCGGAATGAAAGCCCTTTCAAACGGAGTCATAAATGTTAGTTCTTGGGACGGATGGATAGATGAAGAATTCAAGACAAAAGAAGGCGCGATAGGTTGGGCTTTTGGCTATCAACATGAAACTGATGTTCAAGATGCTCATGGGTTATATAACGTGTTAGAACAAAAAGTATTGCCAACTTTTTACAGTAACCGCGAAAAATGGATAGAAATGCAAAAAAATTCTATAGCACTGGCTTCTTATTATAACACAAAGAGAATGCTAAGTGAATACATAGAAAAGGCATGGAAATAAAAAGAACGTAAAGTAGACTTTCTATCCCTTATTCCGAAAGCTTGTGTCATTGTCGGTCAGAAAACGCGGAGAAGTCATCTTGGTACATATTGACCACCAAGATACTTTTTTCTCAAAACATCCAAGAAAAAAAGATTTAGTTTCGCTTTTTTAGAACTTCGCTATTTTTGTTCTCCAAACCATTTAATAAACCATTTTTCTCTTTCGACTGTTCTCTCGTTCATAGCTTCACAGGTTGCTTTCCAATCAGGGTTATCGTATTCTGTATTAACCCATTTTTCGGTGAAAAGCGGCATTTCTTTTTTAACTTCATCCAAAATTTCTTTTATTTTAGCATTTGCAAGTTCAGGAGTATTATACCCTTTATAAGATAATTGTTCAATTGGAATTAATTCTTCATAAAGCCGACCTTTATTCATGTTTTTACGCCTCTTTTCATTATTTGTTTAAAATGATTTTAAGGGTTTGCATTTATATAAAACTAAAGCACTGCAATAGTATTAGTTTTTAGGTTTTCTCATAAGGAGAGATTCGCTATCTCTATAAGGTAGAAACTCTATTTTATGCTAATTTAAGAACTCAATTTAGTACAAGTACTTGATTGTTTCAAAGAGCGGATTAAGTGAGAATTAGAAGCCAATTCATAATAAGTACAGCCATTTTCGGCTTAGTTATACTTATTATTGCAGCCTCAGTCATTGGAACAAATCAACAATTAGTGCAAATAGAAAGTCAACAGCAGATTTCCGGAAACATTGAGTCAGGGTCAGACAAACTAAATACTCTTTCAAGTCAATATTTTCTTTATCAACAACCTCAACAGTTGACTTTATGGAACTCAAATGCTGCTCTATTTTAGGCAACCTTTCAAAACTAAGCCCCACTAATCTCGAACAAAAAACTCTTGTCAACAAAATAAACGTCGACTTAACTCAGCTGAATTTAAGCTTCACTAATCTAGTAGATTATCTTGAAACTGCACCTCGAAATGTAAGTGTAAGAGTTTTACCTGAATTTCAGAATAATTGGAACTTAACAGTCACGGCGCATCAGACTTTTGGTCTTGACGCTTCTCAGCTGTCAGAGTATCTTTGCACTCAAGCTGATCAATTAAGACAGACCAACTTAGTGCTTGTCATTGCTTTATCGGGAGTTTTTGGTGTCTTTTTCCTGCTAAGTTATCTAATAACCTATCGTCATGCTTTGAAGTCGATTTCGAACCTTCAAAAGGGAATAAAGAGCATAGGTTCAGGCAATCTTGATTATTCGATTCAAACAAAAAAGGAAGATGAACTCGCAGAATTAGCTCAGTCTTTCAACCAGATGGCAACTGACCTCAAAACTGTAACCGCCTCCAAAGCAGACTTGGAAAAGGAAGTTGTTGGTCGCAAAAAAGCTGAAGAGGCACTTAAAGAAAACAACCGAAACTTGGAGTTGCTCATTGAAGAGAGGACTAAACAGTTGAAGGATTCAGAAATGCTTGCTGCAATTGGTGCTACTGCAGGTATGGTTGGTCATGACATTCGAAATCCTTTGCAAGCGATAACTGGTGATGTTTATTTGTTGAAAGAAGAACTCAGAGGTATGCCTGAACGTCCGGAAAAAGGGTCTGCAGGAGAGAGTTTGGAAGGTATAGAGAAAAATGTTGAGTACATTAACAAGATTGTTGCTGATCTGCAAGATTTCGCCCGACCTCTTAAACCTCGAATTGAAGAAGTTGACCTGAAGCAGATAATTGAAGATTTGTTGGCAAAGAACGGGGTGCCTCAGAATGTTAAGGTATCCGTTAGAGTTGAAGCTGAAGCTGAAAAGATATTGGTTGATCCTATTTTCATAAGCCGTATTATGGTCAATTTGGTTAATAATGCTATTCAAGCGATGCCTAAAGGTGGAGAACTAACAATTAATGCTTTCAAAGATGTAAATGATGTCCTAATAACGGTGAAGGATTCTGGCGTTGGCATACCGGAAAAGGTCAAAGACAAGTTGTTTGAGCCAATGTTTACCACTAAATCAAAGGGTCAAGGTTTTGGTTTAGCCGTGATAAAGCGCATGACTGAAGCTCTTGGCGGCAAATTCACATTTGAAAGTAAAGAGAAGAAAGGAACAACTTTCATAGTACGTTTGCCTCCCCCAAAGAACTAGATTCTAAATGGTCTTTTGCTATAATGGTGTCCAATTCAGAAATGTGGATGTTTTTGATTAATCTTGTTGCTTTGGTTAGTGAGATTCAAGTAGAATGTCTTTGCCTTCAATCTTCACCGCGTACACAGGTTCATCTTTGATATTTGGATGAATTAAAGGAACCTTTGGACCCGAAATTACCTTACCGGTTGTAACGTCAAACTTTGACTTATGTTTCGGGCATGTTACAGTTTTGCCTTCCAGGGTGCCTTTGGCAAGCTCACCGTCTCTGTGTGTGCACCTATTTCCAATTGCATAAAAAACTCCGTCTATGTTGGCTATCAAAACTTCCTTTTCTGCAAGTTTTACACTCTTCATTTGCCCTAAAGGAATCTCTGAGGGTTCAGCAACTTTAACAAAAGTCAATCTTTCCAGCTCCACTATCCTAATTCTGGCGCTTCTATAAAAACGCTGATTGTATATTGTAAATCAAATTTTACTTATCCATAAAAGTAAATTTTAGGAAGACGTACCCAAGATGTAAAGACTTCGTATTTGTAAAGTTTATAATGTAACCTCTATTGATGTTTATTTGTGATTCACAAAGATTAAGTGGCGGTAATTAGAGATGACATTATTTACTGAAAGTTGGGTGTTGGTTTGTCTAGAGAGTTAGCTATAGAGCCGTTGGTTGAGGTTTCAGGTGTTTCTGTTCGATTTGGGTCTTTTTTAGCTTTGGATAATTTGAGTTTGCAAGTGATGCCTGGGGAAGTTTTTGGGTTGCTAGGTCCCAATGGGGCTGGGAAAACAACGACTATTAAGGTTTTAATGGGGTTAGTGTCGGCTTCTTTGGGGGATGTGAAGGTTTGTGGTTTTGATCCTTTGTTGGAGCCTATTGCTGTGAAGTCAAGGATTGGTTACGTTGCTGAAAACTCTATTGTGTATGAGAGTTTGTCTCCGAGGGATTTTTTTGAGTTTGTTGTGTCAATGAGGAAAGTTGATTCTGTTTCTGCTAATCGAGTAGTCTCGAGGTTGGCGGATGTTTTTGATTTGGCACAATATTTTGATTCACCTATTGCAACTTTGTCGATGGGGCTTAAGCAGAAAGTGGCGTTGATTGCCGCTTTTATTCATCAGCCTCCTGTTTTGCTTTTGGATGAGCCTTTGAATGGGTTAGATGCGAAGAGTAGTCGTGTTGTGAAGGATTTGATGTCTTTGCATGTTCAGAGGGGTGGGGCGGTTTTGTTTTCTACGCATATAATGGAGATTGCTGAGCAGCTCTGCACTCGGATTGGCATTATTGATAATGGTAGATTGGTTGCTGTGGGAACTCTGGATCAGTTGAGAAGTAAAACTGATGGTAGTGGATCTTCTTTGGAGGATGTGTTTTTGAAGTTGACTAATGAAGAGTCTGCGGTTGCTGATAGATCGAGGATGCTTCGGGAGGCATTCTTTGGTAATGAAGCTCATTGAAGCTTGGCGTCTTAGCAGTTTACCGTATAGAGAAGTGGTTTACAGGTCGTTAGCGCAGGAAAGGAATCGAATGTGGTGGGGTTCTTTTGGAAGAAAAGACGCTAACAAAGATTCTGCTGATGATTCTGAGTTAAGCAAGAAGGCGTTGCGGATTGCCAAGTTTGATAAAGGCATTATTTCTCTTTTTAATATTGTAGTTTCGATAATTCCTTTCGTTTCAGTTTTGTTTGGTTCAGAGTCGTTGGGTTTGAGTAGTTCGGTTTCTCTAAGTTTGGCCATAACTTTTGGGTTTATGACCCTGTATGCTATTCAGACGCTTTCTTCTTTTGTAGGTGCTGAGTCTTCAGTTTTGCTGTCAACTTTGCCTATTTCATCAAATGATTTTTCGTTGATTACATTGTTTTCTTTTGTGCGGTCAGTTGATTATTTGGTTGTGGGTTCTGTTGCAAGCCAGGTAGTCTTGGTTGCGTATCTCACTTTGTCTCCTTTGGCTGTTGCACTAATGTTTGTTGCTTCTTTGATAAATTCAGTTTTTGCTGTCACCGTAGCTTTGTGGCTTTCAAGGGTGTTTCATAAGAATTATTTGCGGGGTGGAAGATCTAAGCGGACAAGTGTTTTTCGCGGTTTGTTTGTCTTACTTTGGGGATGCCTGCTTTTGAGTGTAGGTTTACTTTTGAGTGTACCCTATTATATTCTGCCAATTTTGGATAATGTGTTGCAGAGTACTAATGCATTAGCGGGTTTTCTGCTCAGTTTGATCTACCCCTTTTCGGCTGGCTTACTAATTTCAGAGTTGTCAGGCTCTATAATTCCTCTTTTAACTTTGTTGGGGGCTTTGGCCGCCATGGTTTTTTATACTTTAGGTGCTTGGTTTTCAGCTAAATGGAGCTTGGGCACGGTGAAGCTTATCGCTCAAGGAGCTGGTGTAAAAATTGAAAGATCCAGAGCTATTGATTTTCAGATAAAGGCTAGTAGTCCTTTGCGAGGTTATGTACTAAAGGATATGCGGGTTACTTCAAGAAATCCTGCTACAGCATTCTTTTTTGTCCTGCCCATTTTTGAAACGGTGATTGTAGCTTTTTTGGCTTCGAATGTTGAACTTTTAAGGGCTTCAACGGTGCTGGTTGCTACTTCTATGGGCGCTATTTTTGCTCTACTAATTCCTCTTGCGCTTTTAAATTCAGAGGGCAAAGGAATAGAGTACGCTAAAACCTTGCCGATTACTTCCCAAAGAATGGTATCTGCAAAAGCTCTGATAACTATGTTGACTTTTTCTCCGGTTCCTATTGCTTTGCTTTGTCTTTCATTTTTTAAGCCGCCGACTTCGTGGTTTGCAGTTCTGATTCCCTTTTTTATGGTGATTTCAATTGTTTCGGCAAGCATCTTTGAGATTTTGATTTTTTTACGTTCAGTTGGAAAAAGCAGAATAGCTGATGTTATCAATGATTTGGAAAAGATCCTTGTTGGGCTTTTGACTGTGGTTGTACCTGAAGTTGCCTACGCATTAGTGTACCTGTTTTCATTTAGCCATGCATTTGCAGCTCTAACAATGTGTGGAACTGCACTTGTAGAATTATGGATAGCTCTATTCATGCTTAGGCGACAATGAAGAATTTCTGAAAATTAAATCGGTAGCTAAAGTCTGCCGAAAACTAGTTGATAGAGAGTATAAGTTAGATGTTGTTATTTTGATTTTTAAGTATTCTAATGATTAGTTGAAATCTGAAAATCCTTCATCTATGGGATTCAAATAATGGAAAGACCTTTGACCTCTCTGATACAGAAAAGATAATTTCAATTAATCAAAGTAGTGGAAAATTTAATATTTATTTTAGGTCTTATTAATTCCAAAGGTGCTGGGTATGGATTTGATGACTGTTGAAGTTGAAGTAGAAAAGAGTTCTGTTGGAAAGAAATTTGTAAGAAAACACTGGAATATAGTTGCGGTGGCTGTTGTAGCTGGTATTTTGGCGGTTATAGGTGCTGTCTATGTCTTTCTTTGGTTTGTGGCAGATGCCCAATCAACAGGTCTAGTGCCAGCAAATCTTGGTTTGTGGTCAATGGGTAATTTGATAAGCTTTGTTCTGCACGCTATGTTTTGGGAGCTTGTCCTAATTGGAATCCCAGTGGCGGTCGGTGCAATCTTGAGTTGGCAATGGTGGAGAAGACTGCCAGATGAAGAAAAGAAGGAGTATCATTTCTTTGGGAAACGTTCACGGTCAAGAGGAGCAGGTGGAGCAGTGTCGCCGTTGCTTTTCATCGCTTTTGCTCTTAAAGTCTATATTGATGGAAACTGGAACGCTGCAATTTCGAGTTGGACACTGGACTATGTGGTTAGTTCAATGGTTACGATACTTGTCTGGATAGCTGTGATCTTTGCGATTCCTGCAACTATAGGGCTCATCTGGTGGTTAAGCCACGGGATGATCAAAAAACCCTAATCTTTTTCTTCATTAACATGCAGTCTTGTCCCGAAACTAAATCTTTAGAAATATTAATAATATAATTTATGGTCTCCCAAAGTTTTGAGTTGCTTCTCTGTTGCAAACTAAAAGAGCAAATGCAAACACTAGATATTTCTTGAATTTTACCAGAGCCTACTCAGCCCCCATCTTTTCACCATTTGTTTTTTTAAACTAAAAAAGGACTCTTGGGTGATTTCCAATAGAAAATTAGGGTAACCGTGGAGGGTTTTCTATTTTTGGATCACAGTACCGTTCCAGTAGATTAGCTTATTGTATGGGAGGTTTATGGGTTGAGAGTCAATTCTGTTTTCATAAACTATGTCTATTGATAGAGCCTGTTTTTCTAAGAGATTTTGGACTCTACCCATATTTGAGAGGAGAGTTGGTCAGGTTCCCATTTGCCCCATATTTTATCTGCAGGTCCACGAAAACCATAACCGTAATCTTTGGGCAAAACAAAGGCAGTATTAGCTGGGTAGAGGCCCACTGCAGGTTCATGGTGGATGTAGTCCCAAAATTGACGCATTTTTTCAAGGTGCTCTTCAGTTAGAGTTCCATATTGCGTTGGCTGGGGGAATTGGGCTGGAGAGTTGAATACAATGATGTATTTGGCTCCATTTTGGTATGCGATCACCATATCATTGTATAGTTGGTCAGGGTTCTCTACGAAAGGTTCCAGCTTATCTGACCAGGTAATGATGACGCCCCAGTCTTTGTCTAGGGTTTTAGCCGCACCTCTGCACACTCCAGTGGCTGCCGCATTTGACAAATTCTCCTACGACCTCCTTTCAGAAGTTCTCGAGCATTATTTTGAGCTTACCACGTAAGAGGAATTTAGGTAAAGATTTGACGAACTAAAAAAAGAAATGTTAAAACTAATAAAGAGCGCCCACTAAACCTCGTCTCAGACCTTTTCATTCTATCGTGTACTTTTCAGTGGGACCTAATGCGCGGCTTATAGTTTTAGCCAAAGTAATATGCCCATGATTAAACCGTAAATCGCTAGTGCTTCAGCCAACGCTACAATCAAGAAAGCCCTAAAAAAAGTTTCAGGCTTCTCTGCTAATGCACTAACAGCGGCGCTTCCAACAGCAGAAATTGCGAGACCTGCGCTGAGTGCACCTATACCAACAGCTGCCGCAGCGCTTATTGCTATACCTATCCTGTCATATGGTCCAGCTGTGGCGGTTTGCGCTTGAACAGTGGTAACCGTAAAGGCTGCGGCTATACCTATGATGGGTAGAAGCGTTAATGGAAGAAGTAAGAAAAGAATTAGTAATCTTGGTTTCAATGCCTCATCTCCATAAAAACAAACGCACACTCGGTATTAACTTTTTTCTTACTCTTCCGATTGTTTTTTATTGACCTCAGTCTCTAAACTTTCGCCTATTTCCTCTGCCTCTTTTTTTACTTTTTCTATTTTTTCTTTAATTTTTTTTATTTCTTCTTGAGCTTTGCGTTGAATATTTGAATTGCAATCGTTGTAGTCTTTTTCTAACTTGGGGTTATTTGACATATCTCTTTCCTTCGAGTTTATTTTATTACAAGAACAGGGCAAGTCGCATATTCAATCACTTGTTCTGCAACGCTACCGATAAGAATCCTTTCCGCACCCCTCCGCCCATAAGTACCCATCACAATCAAATCTATTTCTAAACCCTTGGTTATTTGCAGAACTTGTTCAAATGGTCGTCCTTTCAAAAGCAAAGAAGCAGCTTTAATGCTTTGCTTCTCTGCTAAATTAAGAATGTAATTAATGTACCGCTGACCGTCCTGCTTTAGTTCCCGGTCAGCAGTCTCTCGCTCGGTTACTTTGACTATTTGATCCAAAACTATTGTGTCTAATACGTAAAGTACAATGACTTCGGCGCCGAGCATTTTAGCTATACTTAGTCCATACTCTGCTGCGCGAATGCTATATTCTGACCCATCTGTGGGAATTAGAATCTTTTTAATATTTTCAAATTTCTGTGTCAATTTTTCTAATGCTCCTTGATCATGTGCTTAATACGTTTTGTCCTAACAAATTCCTCGCGGTCTTTCTCTTCCAAAACCTGCTCAATCCGTTTGACAATCTTTAGGTACATGGGGAGAAGTACGTTATTTAATGCGTTCACTCGTCGCTGTGTCTTTCGCACGTCATTTGCAATCTGAAAAACTGTGCCTTCAGCTTTTGCCAATTCAGCTATGAAAGATAGTACCTCATAAAACTGCTTGAAAGCCTTATCTAGTTCCGCGCTCGTGTTAGCAAAACCATAATCGGGCTTGGCTTCCTTTTCGCTTCGAAATTCAACAATCGGAACAGTTACACCCATGACGCTTCGGTAATCCAACTGGAAAACGACCTCCAAACTTGAGCCTAAAGCTACGTTCGCCACCGTCTCTGAACCCTTAGCCATTTCCGCCACTTTTAAGCTCTGATAAGCACCTTTAAGTGCCTCGGATAATTCTTCTCTTGCCTTTTCAGCCTCATAGATACTGTTTCTTAGCTCACGAAGAAGAATGTCGCGTTTGCGTTCCAGTATGTCTCGTCCTGACTGTCCCAGTTTCAGAGTCTTCTTTGTTTGGATGAGGTTTATTCTTGTTGAGCTAACGTTGTCCAGGGACATTTATTTTACCTCGTTTAAGACTTTTGGAAGATATTTTTTTATATATTCGGGATGGATGCTTGTTAATTCTTCCTCCAGTAGAACTGTTAGTGTATCCCAGGCAATCGATAGCGTCTGTTCGATAGTCCTGTTCTCGTTTTTTCCTTGATTGACCATGTTTTTCTCGAAACGTTCACCAAAACGCAGGAATTCCTTATCTTTGCTTCCTAAGCCTTCTTCGCCGATGATGGTTGCTAAAGACTTAACTGAATGATACTGTGCGTAAGCGGAGTACAATTGGCTTGCTATGTCCGCGTGGTCCATCTCTTGTGTGGCCTTTTCCTATGCCATCTTTCATTAATCGTGAAAGGCTTGTTGAAATGTTGATGGGAGGGTAGATGCCTTGTTTTTCCAGAGAACGCGAGAGGACTATTTGTCCTTCGGTGATGTAGCCTGTTAGGTCTGGAATTGGGTGAGTTATATCGTCGTTTGGCATAGTTAGGATGGGCATTTGGGTGATAGAGCCTTTTTTTCCCACAATTCTGCCTGCTCTTTCGTACAAGCTTGCTAGATCACTGTACATATATCCTGGATAGCCCTTCCTGCTGGGTACTTCCTCCATGGACGCGCTAACCTCACGCAAAGCTTCGCAGTAGTTAGTCATATCAGTCATGAGTACGAGTACATGTGAATTCTGTTCAAACGCCAAGTACTCAGCCAAAGACAAACCAGCCCGAGGCGTAATTATTCGCTCTACAGGCGGGTCACTCGGCTAAATTAAGAAACATCGCCACGTTTTTTATCGCGCCAGTTTCTTCAAAACTTTTTCGGAAGAAGGCTGCGTCATCATGTTCAAGTCCCATTCCAATGAACACAATATAGAATTCTTCTCCGCCTCCTCGAATCTGTGCTTGCCTAACAATCTGAGCTGCAAGTTCATTGTGTGATAAGCCTGGACCGCTGAAGATTGGAAGTTTCTGTCCACGTACAAGGCTAGTTAAACCGTCGATTGCTGAGATGCCCGTTTGGATGAATTCTCTTGGGTATTCTCGTGCAGTCGGATTCAGCGGATAACCATTTACGTCAAGTTTCTCTTCATTAAAAAACCTAGGGTGTCCATCGATTGGCTCGCCGTAACTATTCATCACTCTCCCAAGCATTTCAGTTGACACTGGCACTTCCAATGGTTTACCAAGAAAGCGAGTTCGCGTTTCCGAAAGTGACATACCCGTGGTTCCCTCGAAAACTTGGACAATTACGGCTTTCTGTGTTACTTCTGTAACTCTACCCACACGGGTTTCGCCAGTATGCAACTTTACGGAGACAAGCTCGTTGAAACCAACGTCCCGTACGTTCTCAACTATTATTATTGAACCTGAAATGGACGCGACGCCTCTATACTCTAAGCCTGCAGCCATAATTTCTACCTCAAACTTGCCTCCAACTCTTCAAATCGCTGATGCATCTGACGATCCAAATCATCTATAAGGGCAATATTGTCGTTTGGTATTGAAGTTTTCATGCGCAAAACTTCCTTCATTATAGGCAAATTGGTAATCTTGAAGATTGGCGCACCCTTACTTACTATACGCTCAGCCAAATGGTGAAAGTCAACCATTATTTTAAGCATTTTGAATTGTTTTTCAGGCGAACAGTAAGTGTCAACAGGGTCCAATGCGTTCTGTTGAAGGAAGGCAGTACGGATGATTTTTGCTGTTTCCAGAATCAAGCGTTGCTTATCAGGAAGGGCTTCTGGACCAACCAGTTTAACTATGTTCTTTAGGTCATCATCGATCTGAAGTATGCGTATGGCTTCTTCGCGGTAGATAGTCCAGTCTTTAAAACCTTGTTTGAACCACCATCCTTCAAGCTCGGAGATGTAGCCGCTGTAACTTTGAATCCAATTAATTGCAGG
Organism: Candidatus Bathyarchaeota archaeon; assembly: GCA_963741005.1. Classification (GTDB taxonomy): domain Archaea; phylum Thermoproteota; class Bathyarchaeia; order Bathyarchaeales; family Bathycorpusculaceae; genus Bathycorpusculum. The sequence goes on along the minus strand of CAVUGQ010000011.1, from coordinate 78,187 downwards.
GTAATGGCGTGCATCTGCCAATTCAGGATCCAATGCCCAAAAAACTCGGGTAAAACGCTTGGTATGCTGAGTAACTGGCTCGGAAAAGTCTCCTCCAGGAGGCGAAACTGCACCAATCGCGCAAATTGAACCTACCCTTTTTTCTGTGCCTAATGTTTCCATTACACCAGTGCGCTCATAAAATTCAGCTAACCTCGACGGCAAATAGCTCGGGAAACCTTCTTCAGCGGGCATCTCCTCCAACCGACCCGAAACTTCGCGAAGTGCTTCTGCCCACCTGCTTGTGGAATCAGCCATTAACGCAATAGCGTAACCCATGTCCCGGTAATATTCGGCTATGGTTATACCTGTGTAAATGCTTGCTTCACGTGCGGAAACTGGCATGTTGCTGGTGTTTGCTATAAGTATGGTTCGTTCCATGAGTGGATGCCCTGTATTTGGGTCAGTTAACTTTGGAAAACTCGTTAAAACGTCCACCATTTCGTTGCCACGTTCGCCGCAACCTACGTAGATTACTAAGTTTGCATCTGACCATTTGGCAAGCTGCTGTTGAGTTATGGTTTTTCCTGTTCCAAAGCCGCCTGGAATAGCCGCACTTCCCCCTTTGGCTATTGGAAATAGCGTATCAATTACACGTTGTCCTGTGATTAAAGGCGTGGAAGGTTGAAGCCTCAGGCTGTATGGTCTGGACCTTCTGACAGGCCATTTCTGCAGCATTGATAATTCAGTTTTCGTGTCATTTGCTTGGATTGTTGCAATTGTTTCTGTTATCGAGTAGTCACCTTGGGGTGCGATTTGGATTAGTTTTCCTCGAAGGTTAGGCGGTAATAATATGAGATGTTCAATAAGGTCGGTTTCTATTACTGATCCGATGGTGTCACCGCTAACCACTTGGTCCCCAATTTGGGCTTTGGGAGTGAAGGGCCATTTTTTTTCTCTTGAAAGAGGGGGTATTGCCCGTGTATGTTTTATGAACGGTCCTGTAATGTTCTTTAATACTTCTAAGGGTCTTTGTATTCCATCAAAAACGTTCCCAACCAAACCAGGAGCCAACTCAACTGAAAGCGGGTTTCCTGTGCCTATAACCTCCTCGCCGAGTTTTAGTCCTGATGTATTTTGGTAGACTTGGATAGTGGCGCGTTCGCCTTCCAAACGGATGATTTCACCGATTAAACCTTCGTTTCCTACTTCAACGAGTTCATGCATTAACGCTTGCGCCATGCCTTTAGCTTCCACGACAGGTCCTGCAACACGGATTACACTACCCTTAGCAGTCTTCATTTAAGTCGACTCCGCAAATAGTATTTTTACTACTTCAGTTCGTAGGGTTGATTTTAGCTCCTGCAGTCGATTGTCAATTGTAGAGTCAAAGGTTACTTTGTCATCTTTAGTTTGGATTCTACAACCACCTACAAATTCTTGGGTTTGGTCTATAAGTTCTATATTAAGACGTAATTTTGTTGATAAGGGTTTGAGGTTGCCCTCGGTCAGCCAAGCCTTGTCTTTGGCGTTAACTTGTACGAATAAGTTTTTTGAGTTGATTCTTTTGGAGGCTTGCTCAATTAGTTTGAGGAGGTAGTCATAGTACTGCTCGGTTTTAACAAAATCTTCGAGTTGCTGAAATGCTTTCTTAAAGACTATGTCAACTAGATTCTTCTTTTGTTTGCAGTAGTCGATTTCTAAGTTCTACCTCTGTTAATGAAATGATTCTTTTATTTTCAGCTTCAGCTTTGATCTTCGTTTGATTTATAATTAACAAGTAGTTTTGATCTGCTTGTTCTTTGGCTGTTTTTAACGCTTTTTTTGCTTCTTCCTCAGCGGCTAGAATTAAGGCTTCCGCTTCCTTCTGTGCGTCACCTAAAACTTCATTTGCGATCGCTACAAGACCATTTTTAACTTCCATGTTTTGCTCGCCTTACATTCTAACGCCCAAGGTTTTGCTGATTAAGTCAGACATTCGGATATCGCTTTCTTTACCCTTGCTGCCAGGCAACTCCACTATTAAAGGGCTGATGCGTTCTCGGCGCACTTTGTCGATTATTTCATGTATTTGGGGTTGAGGTGAGAATTCTTCGCTGATAACTATGACTGCCAAGTCATTGCGCATGAACGCTTTTTCTAAGGCTTCTTTTGTCTCATCAACGGAGGTAACTATGTTTCCTTCAACGCCGACCAGCCTAAAACCAGTAACCATGTCGTTGTCGCCGATAACTAAACCAAGCATTCGGTTCTCCTAATAAAAGTTTAATTCTTTGGTTAATCAACATTTTGTTAGGTAAGCATGCTCCGACCAGAGAGAATGACTTCTGCTTCAATAATATGCGTTCGTCGAGACATTAAATTGGCACTGGAAGCAGTGAGCAATTTCGGAGAGTTCCATGTAGAACAAGCAAATCAAAACCAAAGCATTGCCCAATATAATCAGGGCATTCAGCAAGCTGAGGAATCACTAGCTATCGTTAACGAAATAGCAAAAAAGTTAATTACCGAAAAATCGAGTTTCACAGATATTTTCAGAGCCAACCAACCAACCAAAATACGAGTTAATGGAGATAATTGGCAGACTCTCCAAGAATCAACTGCACAACAAATCTTAGCGCTGAAAAAAGACGTTGACACACTCAATAATTCCATGTTGAGCCTGCAGGAAAAAACAACTGATCTCAACCATATAAAAAACATGCTGACGACAATAGATAAAATGGGTACAGACCTTGCAGCCTTGGAAGAACTAAAAGTGATCCACTTTGAAATTGCTAGTGCCCCTCATAAAAACTTGCGCCAACTCAAAGTTGCCTTATCAAACTTTCCAGTTATTATCCACCGATGCTACTTAACCAAAGAAACTGACTTCATGTGCTTTGCCATGCCTAGCAAACATCTCGCAGACATCCAGAGAATTCTCAAGATACACCACAGCGAAATCTTCCAAATTCCAGAGGGATTGCCTCATGACGTACCCTTGGCACTAAAAGAGGTTAATAATCAATTTAAGGAGATAAAGGAAAAAGAAAAGCAGATTTTATTAGCGCTCAAAAAAATAGCTGAGGAAAACCGTAATAAACTCACCTCATGGAAAGAAAGTACAGAGAACATGCTTGCTATGCTGCAGGCGGAGCGGAAGATTCTTCAGTCTGGAAGGCTAGCAACCCTCAAAGGATTCGTGCCCAAGAAACAATTTCATACTCTAACCAAAAATATCTCTCTTACTTTGAAAGGGAAGGCTTTGATTCTGGAAAACGAATCTTCGGCTAATTCAGATCCTCCCAGTAAGTTGAGACATAACAGTTTTGTAAGGCCTTTTGAGGAAATCACCAAGCTTTATGGTTTACCGAATTATGACGAGTTGGATCCGACACCTATAATCGCAATTACTTTTCCGTTAATTTTCGGGTTAATGTTCGGAGACATAGGACACGGTTTACTGCTACTAATCGGTGGATTAACACTTGGAAAGCTCATCAAAAAGGGGCAAGCAATCAAGAATGTTTGCTGGATTTTAGCAGCTTGCGGAGTCGGCGCCATCTTCGCTGGAACATTGTTCGGCGAGTTTTTTGGGACACAATTGTTTGCGCCCTTATGGTTTAGTCCGTTTGATAATGTGTTGATGTTTCTGATTTTTAGCCTCTTCATAGGAGTTTTTCAGATAGTGAGCGGTTTAGTCTTGGAAATGGTAAATTTTTTGTATAAAAAGAATGCGATTGATGCTGTGTTGACTTCGGTGCCGAAAATTGCATTTTACATTGGCTCGGTTTATATTATTGCTGTTTACCAGTTGGATTTTAGTTTGTGGTTTAGAGGCCCAATTCTGCTGGCGATTGTTCCCTTAGTTGTTCTGATTTTTGGCAAGCCAGTTTTGTTTGCATTGGCAAGGCCTTCTTGGCATGCTGTCAAGCCTCAAAGTGAAAAGGTCTCGTTTGGGCAGAGAGTCTTTGAAAGTGGAGACTTGGTGACCCGCTTGCTCAGCAACACCATGTCTTACACACGGATTCTTGCGTTGCTAATGGCGCATTGGGCGCTTATCCTTGTAGTTTACACTGTCGCTGGCTTAGTCGGTTCAACCTCAGTCTTGACTTTAATTTTAAGTGGCATGATCATCGTTGCAGGTAACATTTTCGTATTAGCACTTGAAGGGTTAATTGTTTTCATTCACACGATGAGACTTCATTTTTATGAGTGGTTTAGCAAATTCTACCAAGGCAATGGGAGAGAGTTCTCGCCATTTAAACAAAAATTCGTTTACACAGAAGTCGTCCTAACCAAAAACTAGCCTTAGAGCAACAATTGACGCTGAATATCCTCCGGCTTTAACGTTGCTTCTACACCCAAGCTTACGGCTATAAGGTTGTGCACTTCAACTTCCTTCTGGATCAAAAAAGCGAGAACCATACCAACATTAAAAATCTCTGTAAACCTGCTTTGTTTAGCTTGTACAAACAATGCTTTATCAAAGCCTTTTTTAGCTTTAGCAATTACCTCTTCTGAAGATTGCGTCTTAACAAAGAATTGGGCGTAGTGACTTTCGAGGACAATTTTAAGAGCTGAATCAAAATCCGTTGCCGTTACAATGGCTTCAACTGTTTCCTCGGACAAAATTAGTTTTTTAGTAGGTACAGCCAATCGCAGCCACTCGGGTTTATAGTGCAAGGCTTTTCCACGTAAAAGCGTTAACAACACGAACCCATCAATTTCCATGCTAACGTAATGGTAAGCATGCGGCTTTTCTTTTCTGGGGAGATTCTGATAAGCATAGTAGAGCTCTTCGTAAAAGTACTTGTCTAAGAGCACATCAAATCGTGCAGTTGAGCCATCCGTCTCATAGCTTCCAAGCCCCATTTTCAAGGCCGAAGCGTATTCGGTACCCTTAAGGGTCTTCACTGTTTGTCTTAAATCCGAGCCTCTAGCCGTTTCTTCAATAATATCACGATGCTTAAAAAATTCCTCAAATGAAATGTAGATTTTGTCAATTTTCTGCTCGAAACTTAGTTTGGCGTAAGCTGCTTTTATTAGCACTTTAATGTTTTCTATCTCAAACCTCAATAAGTATAATCGGAGAAAAGTCTTCGAATTTTTTGGCGAATTTTTGATTATTTTGATATAGGTTTCAATTAGGTTTTCAGTGAATGCTCGCTCCAATTTTTTGCTTGTTAGCAGAGGTGACACTTTGGCGATTTGTTGTTGATAGCTGCTTTCATGAAGTTGAGTTGTGAATTCTGTGATGTTTCTGGTTTCGGTTAGGGCTTTAATTTTGTTCTCGTTGAGTAACTTTCCTCTTTCTGCGCCTATTTTAACTAAAACGCCTGCATAGTGTGTTGTCTGTGTCAACTTTATTTTTCCCCGATCACAGCAGCGACAATCTTAGACGAGGCTGCATCTATCCTTTGCTTTGCTTGCTCAACAAGTTTTTCCATGTCATCTTTGTTGACTTTTAGTCGTTGATCGCGGTCGCGTTTGGCTTGCTCAATTTTATCTGTATAGAGTTGTTGAGCTTCTTGTTGAGCGTAGTTTTTGCTGTTTTCAAGAAGCTTATTTGCTTCTTGTATAGATAGACTTGTGATTTCTTTTGCGTCTTTCTCGGCTTCGTTTCGAACTTGTTCCGCTTGAACTTCGATTTTTTGAAGTTCTTCCCAGACTTTCTCCATTCATTCCACAAGTATGATAGGGTTGTGTGGTTTCTAAACTTTTTGTGTTTTTGAAACTTCGATAACTTTGAGCATAGTTTTCAGACTAAAATAGTGAACAAAAAGGTTTTCTATGGTACTCAACAACCTGCACTATCAGCACCAGTTTGGTCAGCATAAGCATCAATAATGGATTTGGCGACGTTGGTTTGGCCTAAAACACGTTTCTGTAATGAGTAACTATTCTTTTTCCTACTCAGATTTCGATTCAGTGTATAAGGAAGCTTCCTTTAGTGTTGAGAGCAATTCCTGAGTCTGCAGATCGGTTAAGGCACATTCTTTTGTTTCTTTCAAGAAGGTTATTTTGTCGGTAGCGTTTTTGAGTTCATGTAGTCTTTCCCATTCAACTTTGATGTTTTCGGAAAAACTATTCTCTTCCACGCTACTGTACCAGGTTCCCTTCTCCAAATCTTCAGGCCCCTGAACAACAGTGAATGGGCCAAGAAGAGTATCTGTTTCATTATTGAACAAAAAAATTATCGTGTTCATTTCTAATTCTTTATATGCTTTAACTTGTTTGCCTGAACAACTAAAGCGTTTATTTCGCATACACTCAGTCATCGAAGCATTACTACAAAGAAAAATATAACCGATTTGCATATAACAAATACTGTTTTCTTCTCTTAAAAAGGCAGCGGATCTTAAACAAGTTGGCTAACAACAGGTTACCTCGCACCAAAAAAGAGTAGTATTTGTGCATTTACTATAGCGATTCTTAAGTTTTAGCTTTAATACTTGAAGACGCAGGTTTATTTTGCTGTTAGAATCTGTGAATAACTGGCGAATTTGCCGCTGTTTTCTTTATAGTCCCCAGCTTTGTGCAGCGGTTTGGTGTGGTGGTTCTTTCTCATGTTTCTCTTTTTTCTCGATGGTTTTAAACCTGTTAATTTTTGTGGTTGCACCTTCAACGGAGACCCAGTGAGTGTCGTTGAGATCTCGGTGGTAAACAAACTTGGTCACCACATGTTGAAGTTCCTGTGCAGATACCTTTTCTGAATTCAACCTCAACTTGTCCTCAACTTGGACAACTGTAACTTTGAGGTGCAATTGCAGAAAACTGGTTAAGTTTTCCTTTTCGTTTTGTAAATCGCCTAAGTCAACTTTGAGTTCATTTTGGGGTTTTTGTTTGTGTCCAAAAAGCAAAAGTACTCGCCTATAAGTGTAAGTTATTCTGATATTAAAAAAGTTTGAGTAGCGGTATTAAAAAACAGTTTTTGGCAAAACCAAGAGTAATATCTACTAATGAAGACATAAGCAATCGCTTAAAAGGCGCCTATTTTAGACTTTTCGTTCCGCGTCCGAGCGCTTGCGATACCGTTTTCTTCCTGCTCTGTCCCTTAATTTTTGTGTTTGTATTTTCTCCCTTTCAGCGTTCCGTTTGGCTTTAATTTCTTGGATTTTCTACGTTTCAGTTTTTGATATTAGTTGGTTCAATTTATCCACGAGTTTCTTTGCATCTTCCTTGTGTTCAAGCGGAATGAGAATGTCTCGATGATGAGAGAGGCTTACTTTGATTTTTCCAGTCTCGTCCATGTGCACTGAATCTATATCACTTATGGATATGTGCAGCGGAATAAATATTCCAAGTAACTTTCCGATTGTTTCTTTGAGAATTGTTTATTTTCCAGTGCTTCTTCGAGTTCATTCTTGAAGCTTCCTTTCAAGTCGATTTTGAGGAGGTGCTCATAGAGTCTAATTGAATAATGCGGATCTTCAACTTTTAAAAATATGGTTGCTATAGGCATTTTTGTTCTGCATATTGAGATAATCACTGAAGGTCTTATACCTAACGCGTAAGGCTTTTGCTTAGGATAAATTGGAAATACAGTGAATTGATTGCGCAACCATAACCTCACTATTGGCAGTTTCAATTTTTGCATACTAATTAATAGAGAAAGAGAATTCATGAAAACATAGTTTTAACCTTTACTTCAATTCCTTTCCTAATACTTTGAGTTACTGTGCAATAGTTCTCAAATAAGCTCAAGCACCGCGAAGCCCGCAGCTTGTCTTCCTCATTAACTTCAAGATGAATTTGAACATCTAAGCTTGCAACTCTAAGGTAACTCTCTTCATTTCTTTCAACATCAGCCTTGACTACTGTATTGAGTTTCTTTACTTTGATCTTAGCTTTGCCCAGACAGAACAAAAGACTAGAGCTAAGACAATGACCAACTGCAGCTGAGAACAGTCGTGTGGGATTTGGCCCCAAACCTTCCCCAATGGGTTTCATTTCATCCACAACAATGTTAGGAAGACCACCTACATCAAAGTCTACCTCAAACCGATATCCATCAAGAAGCACCAATTTTGTTATTACTAACTCAGACAATCTTAATTTCCTCCCAAAATCTCATCCAAATTCTTTCATTTCTATTAACCAATTGCACCATATAACCTATAGTACACCTATATTCGCAAGTAACTGTATCTTGGAATCTTTTTTTAGTACACGTTAAGAAACCAGATGTTAAGAGTGAAAACAATTGGCTCTAATTCTTAGGAACCAATAAATTCGTCTTCACAGTAACTGAATGTTAAGGTTTTTTAAATGGTATCGGAAAAAGTAGTGCATTTTCAAGCATGTCAGATGGCAACCACTAATTCTGTGAAACAGCACAAACTAAGGAAACTAATAGCTTGGCTATCTGAAAAAGAGGGTAGGGGAAGGGAGTTCGTCTCGCTCTATATACCTAGGGAGAAATCAATAGATGAGATAGTTGCAATCCTTAAGTCTGAGTCTGATTCTGCTGCCGAGAAATCTGAGAGTGTTAGTGTTAGGAATCGCCTTCAAGATGCCCTCAAGAATGTAGTCCAGCGTCTAAAGCTGCGGAATGAAATTCCTGAAAATGGTTTCGCGATATTTGCTGGAACTTTCGTCGCGAACGAGACGCAAAGCGAAGTTTTGAGGGTCGAAGAGATCGTTCCACCAGAACCGATTATGGCCTATCTTTACGAGGTTGACAACCATTTTCATTTAGAACCGTTTAGGGAAATGCTAAGAGATCAAAAAGTTGTGGGGCTAATTGCCATGGATTCAAAGGAAGCTAGCTTTGGAATACTCAATGGTGAAAGATTCGAATTCATCGAAAATATTACGTCGGGGATTCATGGAAAGTCAGGAAAGGGCGGATCGAGTCAAAGAAGGTACGAAAGAGAACGCGACATGTCAATCACATACTTTTTCCACAGGATTGCGGAACATGCAGCCAAGGCTTTTCTTGAGAACCATCAAGTTACGGTGATGATAGTTGGAGGATCAGGCACAACGAAAGACGATTTCTTGAAGGGCGATTTCCTTCATTATAAGTTAAAGAATGCGCTTCTGGGCAGCGTTGATGCACAATCTGCGGGCAGGGAAGCTGTGAGAGAGGTGCTTGGTAAATCATCTGAGGAACTAAAGAACATGTGTGCACCAGAGCAGAAGAGAACCGTGCAGAGTCTCCTGGCAAGTATTGGCAAGCAAGACGGGTTAGCTACTTATGGATTAGATTCGGTGTTGAACGCGCTTAAGAATGGTGAAGTGGAAGTTGCACTATTGACAGATAATACAGACATGATTGAAATTGTTGTAATGTGCAAAAAATGTGAATTATCAAGGGCGAAGATAGTGGATAAGGGGAAGAAGATTCAAGCTGTGCAGGAAATGATTTCGAGCCCATGTGAGAGGTGCCACGCTGTTGAATATGAGGTGGATGAGAAGGACATAGTGGATATCTTGGAGGATTTTGCTTCAAAGACAAACGCAAGGGTTGAGGTGATATCTTCAGAGTCGAAGGAAAAAGCAGAGCTCTCAGTTTTAGGAGGTTTTGCCGCTCTCTTGAGATACCGTTTAACATAATTAAGGGAAAGTTGCGAACTCCGCTGCGTGTTGAATAATATAGGCTATTGCCCATATGACTAAAGCTATGTATGCCACCCAAAGCCAGGTCGTTACTGGGCCATGAGAATCTTTTACCATGCCTGCAAATTCATCTGCGTTTTTCTCAGTTTCTTCAACTGTGAATTCTCCTGAGCTTTTAACGTTTTAGTTAGGAATCAGTTAGGATGACAAAGGGCTTACACGAGTAAATCAATAGAGTCAAGAGAAAAGTTTTCACAGGTCTTTAAAGTTGATTTACTCCAGAATATTATTCGCGACTGGACAATGCAAACCGTTATATTCGTCTACTGGCTCAGTGTCTCCAAAAGATTTTTCAGATAAAAATGTATAGATAGTATATTCTCAGTGCGCTTGTACTGTGAAGCAGAAGTGTGGAGATGTCTATGGGAAAAGAAGAAAAGAATTGTGGAAAAACTGATGTTATTGGTGATCGAAAGCAAGAAATGAAGTGGCTCAAGGCGGCTTCTGAAGAGATTGTCGATTGTATTAATGATGCCATGAATTCGCTTGATATGAAAGAAGTCGAGAGCCTAATCGACATCCTTCTTAAAGCTGAAAATAGTAAAATATTCATTGTTGGAATGGGCAGAAGTGGATTTGTAGCTCGTGCTTTTGCACTCAGATTAATGAACCTGGGCTTCAACGTTTACTTTCTGGGAGAAACCATTACACCTGCGGCTGAAAAAGGAGATCTGCTTATCGCGATATCAGGAACGGGTACGACAAAGATGATTCTAACGGCGTGTTCAGCGGCTAAAGACATAGGTGCCAAAGTGGTAGCTGTGACATCATTTCCCAAGTCCCCTCTTGGGCAGCTTACCGACCTGACCGTCACGGTAATAGGGAGAACAAAGTCAGCAAAGCCCGTCGAGGAGGATTATCTAGCTAGACAGCTCAAAGGAGAAAAAGCGGTGCTTACCCCTCTTGGAAGCATTTTTGAGAACAACACAATGGTCTTCCTAGATAGCCTTGTGGTCGAATTAATGCATAGAATGAGGCGAACGGAAGCAGATTTGAAACGTAGACACGCAACCATAGAATAAACTATCTGAACGCGCACTAAAATTCCACTCCATCCGTACTGGGGATTGTGAAGTCAATGTCTATTGTGGATGGTTTTAGGTCAAGCAGGGTCATTACTGTTCCACCTGCAGCAAGTATAGCGAACTTTAAAGTAGGCATTCAGAAAAATGCACCTTAAGAATTTTCAGACTTGCAAATTGTGGCTTAGAACGTGGTGCCTAAATGGGTATATATTAGGCTTTTTCCTTTAGATTAATAAGTTTAAAGCCATGCCGAAATGTCCAAATTGCACAACGCATACGCAAGGACAGGCAAAAAACCTGCAAATAATTTGCTTCTAGCAAGGAAAGAAAATATATTTGGAATTCCTTTGAGCGTTCGATAGGAGATATCAAATATCGGTAAGCAAATAAAAATTAAAGCGATTAAAAATGATTAGTAAATAAACTGAGGAGTGGAACAATTTTGGAACCAAACAAAGAAGAGATTAAGATTATTGATGAAGTAACAGAACATATCAAAAAGCGGTATTTTAAACATAAACCTGTTACATTTGAGATTTTTGAACCTCTAACTTCTGAGTGGAAAAACAAATTCAAGTATCCTGCTGGAGGATATGCTTGGGGTGATAACTGGTCTAACCAGATTATTCATTTAACAAGATGCCAAGATATAATGGCATTCTATGAACTTGTTTTCCACGAAGTCTATAGATTAAACACACCAGAAGGACCTGAAGAGATCTTTCCAAAAGAGAGACGTTATCTTGAAGCAAAATTCGGAATTAAACTTGATAAATGGTTGCCTCTTCAAGATGAAATAATTAGAACCCTCTACCATGTAGATAAAAAAATGTTAGAAAATAGTTTAAAGAATTGTGGGGAACAATCGAGAACGATACAGGAGATAGAGCAACGAGTAAAAGAGTTAGGGCTTTGATTTTGTGCTTTTTTAGGTAAACCCTATTTTTCTCCTAACTAGCTAAATTGAAGAAATAATTGTTAGAGGCTTCTAGGTTTGCATGGCATTCGGTCGAGGTAAGAGTGTATGGCAAATCATAGCTATTTTTCCACAGGTAACAGATGACTTTGTTTCAGTTGGGTATTCAAGTTTTCATGTTCAATCTAAAAAAGCCAAGAACACCACATATCTACATCCCTCTAATTCCAAACTTCAATTTCCAAACCAAGAACAATCAAAGCAATGCAGTAATGCAGCTAATGCAGATAATTCTAACTGTCTAAAAAATTTAAGTTCCGATAAGAAAAAACCTGCATTACCTGCAGTGGCTGCATTGAATCTGTTAAAGCAGCAAGGCTACCATCGCTTGATTCTGGTTTTTCTAAATCCCTTCATCATCAAAGAATGAATCTTCAGAGTCTTTGTTATCGCCAGAATCACCCACTTCATCCATTAATGCCCCACAGTTCTCACAAACTATCGCATCATCAGAGTTATCATGTCCACACGCTTTGCAAGGCCACAAAATGACTCACCCTAAAATCATAATGGCAGAGAATTTGTTAATACAGTTTTCGAAAAGTGTGTTTGGATCAAACAAAACAAGCTTCATTTTTTCTGGTCCAATGTGTTTTCTTCAATGTTTTGGGTTTTGTTTTTCATTCAAGATGTTTTGCATTTGGTTTACATTTACGATTTTTGTTTTCTTGAATATTCCCAACACCAAAAGATGACGATCACCTGTAACGATAAACTCTGTCTGCCCAGCGTATGCTGTGTTGAGGACCTTGTCATCATCTGGGTCTTCCAATACGATTTTAAACCGAGTTTTATCTGGCACAATCCTAGATATTCGAACTAAACTTGAAACAAACCGGTCAACCTGAGAGTTTGTAACAGTAAACTTTTCTCTTGACAATACATCTCCTAGTTCAGCAAGAATTTGCCTAGACAGGATTACAATGTGTTTATCCAAAAGTTCAGCGACAAGTCTTCGAGGGGGTCCGTCATCGATAAGAGCTGACACAAAAACATTGGTGTCAATGACGACGCGAACCATTTTATGTGCCTTTGGTTACTGGTTTCATATGTCTGTAAGCTTGAATGTCGTCTAGTATTTCTTGTTCGGCGGGTTTATTTTTTCCTTTGTTTTGTTGGTCGATTTCGCTGAAAAGCTCTCTTAGTTCTTCTAGTGGTGGAATGCTGAGTTTTGCTAGGACAAGTTTATCATCCTTTCGGTACAAAATTATTTTGGTGTTTGGAATTATTGCGAGTTCTTTTCTGAAGTGCTGAGGAATAACTATCTGACCTTTGGTTCCTACAACTGCTATGTCTGTTTTTTCTCGTACCATGTTCTCACAGTATAACTTTCATACTTTTTGCAGATAAAGGTTACTATGCACAAATACCAGCGGTATAACATGTATAGATAGCAAAATGAAACTCATTTAAAATCTGCCTAAATTCTGACTTGAGACTTATGCATATATAATAAATGATTCAAGGAACAGAAATGTAAAACGTTTAAGATCCGTGCTTTAACGAAAAAGAAACGTGTTTATGGGCACCATACTCAATAAATATGTAGTATATCTATATAATGCAAGGTAAGTATGGTTCTAAAAGAGAATTTTGACGCCTTAGAAGCTTTGTCGAAGTCGATTCAGGGTGCTCGCAAATTCCTTGTTGAAAGCTTCAATGCAGATGGTCTCTGGTCTGACTTCCTCACTTTAGCCGGGGAGAGTGTGTTTTGGGTTTCAGGTTATGTCGGATATTCTCTAATTTCGTTTGAAAAAGAGCCAGAAGATAAAAAGTTTCTTAGGAAAGCGGCGGTAAACATTCTAAAATGCCAAAATTTGGATGGAGGTTGGAGTTATGGTTACGGTGTCCCGTCAGATGCAGATTCAACTTCTTGGTGTCTTCTATTTCTTTCCAAATTTGATGATTTGAACCGAGATAAGCTGCCTAGTGCTTTAGAGTTCTTATTGAACAATCAAAGTCCTCTTGACGGTGGTTTCAGAACTTACGCAGCTCCAAGGGCCGTTGGACGTTTCATGAGGATCGGTGACAACGTTTCATTTGAGGGTTGGGCTTCGTCTCAAATGTGCGTTAGCGCCGTTGCAGCTCAAGCTCTAATGGAAAATCGTTCGTCAAAAGGTGTGGACAAAGTGTTAAGCTACATCAGAAATGGCCAAATTTCCGAAGGCTACTGGAATTCTTACTGGTGGACCGGAAAACTCTATGCAACCACACAATGCATTAAAGCGCTCAATAAAAGGGGAAACGAAACTGACATCAGCGTAATTTACAAAGGGCAGAAATGGATTGCTCAAACACAATTATCAGATGGAAGCTGGACTGATTCGAAAGATCAAGAGTCCGGTTGGGCCTTTTCGACGGCTCTTGCATTAAACGGGTTATTGGCAGCGCCCAAAATAGTTTTTGACACCCAGACAAAAAATGGAGTAAAATGGCTTATTGAAAATCAACTCCTTGATGGGAGCTGGGCGGCAAATCACATTTTAAGAATTCCTTATCCATGGACCAAAGATCCATGGAATCAACAATCGTGGAACGCAGATGGAAGGGCTATAAATGCAGTCATCAAAGACCAACGTCGTTTGTTTACAACAGCCACGGTTTTCACGGCCTTGAACCAGTACCAGAAAAGAATTTTGGAGACGTCAGATTATGATGGACAATAGTAATCTTTCACAAAGTAAACGCGAACTCCTCGAAGAATCCCTGTATGAAGCAATAGAAAAAGCACGCGTGCTACTAGAACCCAGCTCTATTGGAATCCTTGTGAGAAAACCGCTCGTTGACGAAGATTGCCCTGAAGTGTCAGATGTAGACTTGATTTCAATCTGGGATAAACCGGAAGAGATGCCCGAGCGAATTGCCGTTCAAACTAAACTGGGACGAAAATTTGTTGATATACTTTGGATACCTGCTGCAAAAGTATTTGACTCTGAAGAAGCTGCTAGATACAAAATCCTTCCCCATCTTCTGTTAGAGTATGAAAATCTTTGGATGCGATCAGACGCTGTTAGGGATGTAGTTGAAAATATCAAGCAGCATACTTACGAAGTTGAAGTGTGGGCTGCAAGAATTCATCATCAACTCAACTTTGGAGATGCAGCTCTTGAAGAAGCAAAAAGAAACCTATCTTTCCCGCCTGCAGCACTTTTTTTCCTGCAAACCGCACATTCTTACTTCGCGATGGCCCTCGCTGATAGCCTAAAACGCAGTACCATGAGCCTCCTAACAAGACCTTATACAAAAATTAAACAAATGGCAGCCGAAACGAACACAGATCTTGACAGGTTGATGAGAACAAATTTGCACGTTGGTGATGATCCGACTAACTCGCTAATCGCGCTCCGCAGAGTATTTGAAAAAGTCGCAACTAAATGCGCGGGTCGTCAGCTTCGAGGGACTTATATGAGAACTCGCGGGCACTTTGAATATTCACTTTCGCCTCTCGAAATAGAATACAGAGAGCTCGTTGCAAGAACACACACCCAACATGTAGATTTCGCTAACGCGAACCACTACATTAGATTCTGGGCATACTCACTTTCACGGTGTCCAGTCGTACTTGAAGAAGCCCGGCAAGGAAGAAAACCTTCATTCTATGTGCCATTCGAACCCCTTAAAGAATCAGTCAACGCAACGTGCCCAGAGATCCTAGACGATTTGAGAACAGTCCTTGGCGGAGAAATAACCATTCAAGAAGCAGAAAACGCGATAAGTGGTACGGTTTCATTTAGAAATATTGTTATGAGTTTGATTCAAATCAAGGATATCAAAAATTTATAAAAAGAGAGGCCGCAATAGCGGCCATTTTTTCGAGTTTATTTTTCTATGGCCAGAGTCCTGGCATTTGTGGTATGGCTTTAATCGAGTACTTGAAGTATTGACCGTCTAATCCTTCAGCTCCTGGCTGTGCAATGCCGCCTCTTTTGTCTCCTTCGCGATCACAGGAGATGCCATTGGCGCCGTCTACAGAATTCAGTGCAGGGACGCAAGTTGTTAGGAGATTGGAGCCCGGTTTTCCTGCTTTGCCGCCTTTTCCTGGATTTCCTGAACCGCCTGGTTGTCCCACCTATTCCTTTTTGGAGGTTTGTAGTTACGTTTGCCAAGTTTACTGCGCTTGTATAGAATAGCTTTGCAGTTCCGCCGTTTCCGCCATCACCGCCATCGCCACCGCAACCCGCGTTGCCTCCTTTGCCGCCATCACCGGCTAGTCCTGGTCCTTGTTTACAGATAGGATTTGGAACTCCTAACCAAGTTGTGTCGGTGCTTTCAACAGCTGTGGATCCATTTTGACCGTTTCCACCTAATTGTCCGTTTCCTCCATTCCCGCCTATTCCCCCTTGTTGTCCTTTGAGGTCTAGTACCAGTTTTCCGTTGATTTCTGTTGTCCAAATTTCGACTATGGGGGCATTGGCTCCATTTACTCCTTTGTTGCCTCGGCCTCCTGCAGCGGCGTCTCCGCCGTTGGTTGCCTTGGGGTAATTTCCCAAATTCAGTGCATCTAAAATCGGATCAAAGTTTGGTGATGCGATATCCGGTAGAGGAATTGGACCTTGGTTGAAGCTTGGTTTTCCATCATCTCCTGTTTTTGCTTGTGTCTCAGGGTCTATTCCACTGTCACCAAAGGGTAGTTCAACTGCGGGGAAGTAGTCGCCGTCAAGGTTGTAAGTTATTTCACCTGAGCCACCTGCTAATGTTGAGTCGATAACGTTTGCCACAATTTTTAGAATGCGTGGTGCACCTGGCGGAGCGTTCTTCTTGGGCTTAATTACGAGCTGTGCTGAGGGACCTATAAATACGAGTCTTCGACAGAAAATGATGTCGTCGTCAACGTCAGTGTTTCCTTGTACTGTGAATATTTGAGTTATTATCATTCAATCATCATCCTCCTAGTTGGGTACTCCAGTAAGTTCATACGTATTTGCTTCTCCATCTGTGCCGTCTTTGCCTTTGTAAGTTGTTTGCCAATTGGGGTCAACGTCGTCCATGGATTGTCCGTCGGGGCCGTTGGATCCGCTATATTCCTGTCGTTCGGGGCATGGATCATTTTTAGTTCCTTGTGGTCCACCTTTTCCTCCTGTGCCTTTACTTCCTGGGTCACCTGGGTCGCCGCCTCTTCCGCCTTTAACGACATAATTCCAGCCTTGAGCTGCAGGTAAAGATGCTGCTTTTGCAAATACTTTTATTACGCCGCCGTTTCCTCCTGTGCCGCCTTTTCCTGGGAATCCTGCGTCGCCGCCTCTTCCGCCGGTTCCGCCTTTCCCTGGTTCTCGATCGCATTGGTCGCCATCGTACCATGAATCGCTGGCCTGTGAAGCTGCGCCTTTTTGGCCATCTCCGCCTTTTCCTCCGTTTCCACCCTTTCCGCCTTTGCCGCCATCTTGACCTTTGAAGTTTACTTTGATTGCGTCAGAATGAATTTGGGCTATTTCGCCGACAAATATCTGCAGTTCTGGTGCATCTTGACCATTTATGCCTTTAATTCCTGTTGGTCCGTGATTTGCTGGTCCGCCGTCTGTAGCTTGTGGGTAACTCCCTTCCCCAGGAACTGATGAACCGTTTGCACCGTTTCCAACTGTTCCAATTTGAGGAGGGGCGGGGGTGTCAGGATCATATCCGGGTAGTCCATCAAATTCATAGGTTATTTCTGCGTAGTCAACAACTTCGATTTTGTCCGCAATTATTGTTAGTGACTTTGGTGGATACATGTTCTTCTCTAAGGGTGCAAGTACTAGTTTGCTGTTTTTTTCAAATTTAACCGTTGATGCTTGGAGCACCATGTTGCCATATTTTACAACTCCTACAACGTTAAAGACAGACATGTTATGGTTTGCCTCCTGCGGTGACTTCGATTAATGGTTTAATGTCATATTCAAGATAGTTTTTCACGGGAACTGAACCGAAGCCAAATCCGAGACCTTCGACTAGTAGGTCAACCATTTTTCTTGCTTCTTCGATGGATGCTGCTTCTGCAATTGCGATGCCTTGAGGGTGTGCCGATTCAGCGGATCTTTGGCGTGCTGGACGGACAAAACGAGAAATTTCCTCCAACGAACCTATGCGATAGATGTTAATCGGGTTTCTTTTTGTAGTACTTTTTACGTACTTTAAACCTTTGTTTAGAACTTCCGGATGCTGCGAGATCTTGTCAAGCTCTGTCCGACCAAGATCGAGACTCCACGTTATGAGGTATTTTTTTAGAGTTGGTTTCAAAAGAATTTCTTTAGTCCTTTCACCCATTAAAAATCATCCAAAACGCCTATGTGTTTACGCAGATATAAGAATTGTTAAACAGGAAACAGTGCAAAAAATCAACAACTCCTACGACCATCAGAACAAAAATTCCGTAAAGTATAGACATTTACAACTTAACAATTTAACTTTGGAGAAGTGTTCAAACCAGACTCTCAGAATGAAAAAGAAAATATCTCAACATCTGTGCAATAGACGGTAACCATGATTCCAGCTTCAATCAGAGTTAGCGCATTACTAATAATAGCTGTGATAGGTTTTAGGTGTATAGAACACATAGTTGGAAAACAATACTTACCTGCTTAAATGAACAAAAGATGGGATTAACCTCAAATAAGAAATTGAAAAAGTCACAGAGAAACTATCCTGTACCTTGTTTCAGGACGACACGTTAAGTTGGTTCCTTAATTTGAACGGTAAGTCTACAGTGATTTGCTATAATTTTAATAGTTATCTGAAACTTTGCTCAATTTCTTTTCTCGTCTTTGAACCAAGCTTTATTGGTGCATCTTTCAGCCATGGGATGTACTCCCATTTCCAAATCCTATTGTTTGTGTCGTGCTCGGCCATTGCATGATTTGAGGTGTTTACAAATACAACGGGATGGTTACAGTTTTCAAAATAATACCTGATTAGATGTTGAGGCGCAGGCGGAGGAGTTTTATCGCCGTGAATTGAATCTGCATTCAAACCCTGATCATTGCTATATATCCCCTCGAATGTGAATCGATCACTTACTTGATCTTTCCCGACAAGAATTTTAAATGACTCGAGATCCATCACCCTGCGATATATCAATTGGCGTATTAGAATGTAAATAGAATTCAAGACCCCGTGCTGACGAAGTCGTTCGTTATTGAAAAGAATAGAGACCTCAATTTCATAAGACCCGTCCAAATTGGCAGGTCCTTTTGCACAGTGGACCTCACGAACGAAGTTCTTCAAAGAGTCAACACTTGGCTGATATACAACTGGAATCACCCTATCGTCTTGTGTATCTATGTATGCATCGAAAATATTAGTTCTATCAATCGAAGGATTTTCTAACTCATTCACTATAGCCTGATATAGGCTGTAAATTGTTGAATTGGTAATGTCTTCACCTTCTCGTGCCCACTCCCAGATCCAGTGTTTATCATCAAACTGCAAGACCCACCGATCCTTAGGGCCCTCTCGCCTGTTTGGAAAATTATCTCTTGCAGTGTACTTCTCTGTTTTTGGTTCTGAAGGTTTTTCCAAGATCTCAAAGCCCAGCATATACCGAATCATAATTTCTTTTCTCATAAACCTGCTACGTTTGATTTGACTGCTCCGAATAACAACTAACCATTTATTTTGTAGAGTTCTTGCAAGATTAACTGTGCAATTATCTGAATCCCAGAGCTCCTCTTCACCAGTCCAAGAAAACTTGCCAAAGTACCCGACCTTCCATTTCTTTTCTTTAACAGTGAACCAAATTGTCTTTGAAACCATTATTATTCCCTAACAATGGTAACGTTTTAGGGTTTTAACATAAAATATGTTTCTTAATTAGTTTCCAATAGTTTGTTGAAGCGACAAGGCTACCATCGGTTGATTCTGGTTTTTCTAAATCCTTTCATCATTAAAGAATAGGTCTCTTGAGTCTTTGTTATCGCCAGAAGCTCCCACTTCATCCATTAATACTCCACAGTTCTCGCTGACTATCGCATCACCAGATTTATCATGTCCACACGATTTGCAAGGCTACAAAGAAACCGCCCTTTGCAATAGGTAATTTGATAATATTTGTAGTGAGTTGTTGTTTTCCTGCATTTATAAGCTAATCATAACCCTTATGTATTACATTGTATTCCATTTTTTTATGATGAATAATGTCTGAGCAAAGTAACGTAGTTACTCTACGTCTCTCAAAACGTGCACTACAAAGACTTGAAGCTATACGAGCCATTGAGAAAACTGACCGCTCATCTTTGTTTAAGGAGTTCATCGAAGATGGGTTGCGCAAAAGAACAGTAAAACTCTACAGCGCAGGCAAATTAAGCGCTGGGCTCGCAGCAGAGATCTTGGATATTTCGCTACGGGAGTTTCTTGAGCTGCTTGAGCATGAATGTGTCTCGGTTAGCTGGGATTCTGCAAATGTTAAGGAATACATGAAGTCAAAATACGGAGAATAACTTTTTGCGAATCGTGGTTTCTGATGCAGGACCGCTAATTCATCTTGCTCAAATAGGTCAACTTCAACTTTTGACGAATTTATTTAAACACGTATCTATAACCGCCAAAGTTAAGAATGAAACAGTTGATGAAGGAATTAATCATTGTTTTGTTGACGCCCAGATTATCGGTAAAGCTATTAAAGATGGATGGATAACAACTGAACATGTTTCAGAGGATCTGTCTGGATCAATAGAGCGGCTAGTGATAGGCGAAAATATTTCAAAAGCGGATGCAGAAACTTTGCTGATGGCTAAAAACAAAAATGCAGAACTGCTAGTTGATGATAAAGTTGTTGCAGATCTCGCAAAAATGTATGGAATTAGAATTTGGAACACATGGACAATATTGTTGGAAAGCCTTAGTGAAGGCTTCATTGAAGTACAAGATATTAATAATGCAATAAACGAACTTGGCAAGAAACGACATAAACTAAGTGAAAAACAAGCAGAGGAAATACTAAAAGTATCAAACGCAATAGTAACAAGCAAGAAGAAAACTAACTTTTAACAAGACTTTTTAAACAACTGTATTAAGCTATCTTTGGAACCAAGTGACTCTAAAAACGATCTATCACTCCAATCTAGTCACGGAAATCACGGCAGGTATTTTTGACAACAAAAAAATTTTTGGGCTAGAATACATAAAAAGCAGTTGGATAACCTGCCGTGCCTGTCGTAAGTGTTGTGAATCAATCTTTTTTTAAACTTTTATTTGACAGAATTCTTAGGATCCTTAGAGACTTCAGCTTGTTCACTGTTGATTCCGCGCCATCTAATTTTGTATTCCAGCATTGTCAAAATATTAGCTGAGTCTTCTACGCCTTCTTCTTCGATGATTCTTGCTGCTTCTTTAAGTGGCATTTTGCCCGATTGCCCAAGGGCTACTCTGATTCTTTGGTCGATTTGCTGAAGTTTTTCTTTGTTTACCAAAATATCTGCTAAGGCAACATAGCCGGAAGGTGGACTGTTAACTAAGAATGTTCTTGCGGCTTCGGTTGAAACGCCGATTCTAGCTGCGAATTCCCTAAAGGCAACCACTGGTTCAGTAAATCTAATAGACAACCCCTCCAATAGCTCAATCTCCTTGGATTTGACATCTTCAAATTTTGTTTGTAGATATCGCAGAATTGGAGCTAAGGGAATTTTGTCGCGGTAATAAATCAAGTCAATCTGTGGTCGTTTTTCCAAAGCAGATAGTTTTTCACATGCTAAAGCTTCGTTGACTAAAAGCAGCATTTTCACTTCCACCTGTTTTAATTTCTCTATCTTTCGCCGCAAGTACTCTTCTGTCCAGAACCCCACAATTTCTAAGTAAATTTTGATGCCGGCTTTTTCAAGAGAGAAATCAGGTATGATTACTTGTTTTCCTGCAGTTATGGGTTCAGGTTCCCTTTTCACCGTCCAACCGGTGGTTAAGGCTTGAAACTTTGAGGCGAAATCCTCTTCGATAGAGCTGTCATAACTCAGAGTTGGCAAGTGCTGTTTTTTTAGCAGTGAGGAATGTTTTTGGCTTTCAAGTTTCAAGTCGCAGATTTCGTTTGTAAACCTCCAAAGAACCTTCGCCTTAACAGTCCATTCGGAGTTGGAAACGATGATGGGCAGCAGCTTGGCTATGCCTACCCCGTATCTTCTAGTCAGCTTAAACAGGCTACCTGGTCCATCTATTTTCACCCATAAACCGTTATCTTGGTAAACTTCATAGATCAAACCAAATTTCTTTATTGCGTGGAAGAGGTTTTGCCAATTGCCCGAGGTTGTGAAACTTAGCTCTGTTGCATCAAAAAGCAGCGTTTGAGTTAAGCTCAAATTGTACTCGCCCAACAGCTCTGATGTTGAAGGTGCCACAAATTTTTCAAGAACTAACTCGCCATCCAAGTCTGAGTAGAAATCTTTCTCGATATCTTCTACTGCGAGAGTCATTTTGGAAGCTATGATCTCGAGGATTTTTTGTCGGTTCTCAGAAGTGGTAGGCAAGCCAAATTGTTCGGTGGCTTGAAATATTTTTCTCCGCAAATTAACTGGGTCAACTTTGCATTGGCAAGTAAAGGTGCTTTTTCGGTCAAGTAACAAAGACAGCGCCCTAACAAAGCGGTACTCGTAGCCTTTGTCTTCAAGCTCAGTGACTAAGGTTTTTAGGTTTTTCTTTTTTTCTCCAATATGTGTTTTGTATGCTTCTATGAGAAAATTTATTGCTTCATCGTTGCTGCTGGAAGATTTGGCGTAGCGGGGTAGAATCTCGCCTTTTCTTTTCCAGACTGAAAGCAAGTTGCTTGGAAGCATTTATGCTGCACCTCGTATTTTTTGGTGGCGTCTGCGACTTGTACCCACTTCTATGGTTTCTTTGGAAATTATCTCAATTAGTCGAGCTAATTTGCCTTCCTTTTTCCTGAGTAGCCGTCCGAGTCTTTGGACGTATTCTCTGTTGCTCCCTGTTCCACCCAAAACTAAGCCTACTGAAGCATCAGGTACGTCCACCCCCTCGTCTAGAACTTGAGAGGTGACGATCACATGGTATTTGCTGTTTCCAAAGTTTGCTAGTATTTCTCGGCGTTCTTCTCTTGGAGTTTGATAGGTTATTGCCGGAATTAGGAAACGTTGACTAATCCTGTAGACTAGGTCGTTGTAGAGAGTGAAAATCAGGATTTTTTCATTTTTGTGGGTTTCAAGTTGTTGGGCTAGCACGTTTAGTTTTGCTTCTGAGTTGACTGCCACTTTTATGGCTCGGTTTCTTGCGAGGAGTGCTTCACGTGCTTTGGGATCTCTTCCTGTAGTCATTATGAATTTTTGGAAGTCAGCAGCGCTTCTTAAGGTAATTTTTCTTTGCTGAAGAAAGCTTCTAAAAAGGTTCATTTGGGATTCGTAGGTTTGTTGTTCTTTTGGTGTTAGTTCAACTGATATTTTCTCATATGTGTATGGTGAAAGATGTCTAGCAATTTCTTGGATGCCAATTGAGTAGACTGGGTCGCCAACGAGGTGTGATAGTAAAGTGTGTCTTTGATCGCTTCTTTCGTAAGTTGCTGTTAAGCCCATGCGGTATGGTGCAGTGTACATTTCAGCTATCTGTATGTAGCCTGTGGAGGCTAAATGATGAACTTCGTCGAAGATTATTAGCTTGAATTTGTTGCCTAGTTGTTCTGCTTGTATGTAGGCTGAGTCATAAGTTGTAACAGTTACCATGTGTAGAGTGTTTTCGCCTCCGCCTACAACGCCTGCTTCTGTGGTTAGGTAATCTTTGATGCGTTTTTTCCATTGATCAATCAGGTCTAATGTGGGAACCACAATGAGTGCTTGAACTTTCATCTGTTGAATTGCTTTTAGCGCGATGAAAGTTTTTCCCGCTGCCGTGGGTAATACTAGAACTCCCCTGTTGCGTGCTTTGCACCAATTGTTCAAAGCCTCGTTCTGGTAATCCCTTAGCACAAAATTACCTTTGAGCTGTTCAAGTGGTGGCAAATTTGAAACATCATCTTCAACTTGCAGTTTGCTTTCAGCCAAATATTCTAAAACGTCTCGGTAATGGTATGCCTTAATTCTGTAGCAGCCCACTCTTGGGTCCCATTTTCCGTATGGAGTTCCCGCTTCACCTTTTAAGAGAAGAGTACCTTTATCAAAGCACAAACGAAGCATAATATTGAATCAAGTCCAAACCAATTAAACTTGTCTTAAAATGCATTATCAGAGTTATCATGTCCGCATGATTTACAGGGCCACAAAAGCTATTTTTGTGGGGTTTTGGGTTTTTTTTTGTTCATTAAGGTTTAGAAGTTGTTTTAGGATGATACTTGCGGCTTTCTTGTCTAAGGGCGCGTTTTCGTTTCCGCATTTTGGTGAATATATGCATGAGGGGCAGCCGTCTTTGCATTCACAGGTTTCGATGAGTTGTAGAGTTTTTTCCCATAGCGGTTTTATGGTTGTGAAGAGGGTTTCTGAGATCCCGATGCCTCCTTCAAAGCCGTCGTAGATGAAAATGGTTGGTTCTCCCGTGTCTGGATGCAGAACAGTTGATAGTCCTCCGATATCCCATCTGTCACACATTGCAAAAATTGGTGACATTGCAATCATGGCATGCTCAACCGCATGTAGGCCACCGGCGAAGTCAAGTCCTTGGGTTTCAATTTCTTCTCTAATTTCATGGGGAACGATAAACCATATGCCGACGGTTGAAAATGATAGAGGCGGTAGAGTGAGGGGTTGTCTTTTTATAACTTCGTCATATGTTTTGGTTAGGTAGGTGTGGTAAATTTCGGTTATGGATAATTCGCCTAGTCCCATTTTGATGTTGTTTTGTTTTTCTTCAAATGGTTTTTTTATGGCGATGTCGACGTCTTTTAGTGCTTCTGTGTAGTAGTTGAGGTTTTCTTGTTTTACTTTGGCTGTTAGTTGCTCGAGGTTTAGTTCTTCTGATATGTAAGTTTCTCCTTGATGGAGCAATACTGCGCCGGCGTGGGCTTCTTCGTAGGCTTTGTTTAAGGTGAGGGTTTCTAGTAGGTTTCCGTTGCAGGTGACGGTGACGGTTTGATGGGAGATGCTTTCAAGGTTTACAACTTCGGTTGTTCTTGCTGTTCCAGAGTAGACCCATCCTCGTGGTGTTTTTCGGATTAGGTTTTCTTGTTCAAGAGCGCCGATGCTTTCTGATAGTAGTTCAGGGAAGAATTGTCTGTCTGTTTCAGTTATTGGTAGTTCGCTTGATGCGCACATTATGTGTCCTAAAGAGATGTATCGGTTGTGAAGATCAATAATGGCTTGTTCATGTGGTCTTCCAAAGAAGTCGTCTGGATGTTTCATGAAGTATTGGTCGAGTGGGTTTTGGAATGCGACTAGAGTTACAATTGAGTCGGAAGTGCCTCTTCCTGCTCGTCCTGCTTGTTGCCATGTGGAGATGACTGTTCCGGGGTAGCCAGAAATTATCACTGAGTCAAGTGAGCCTATGTCGATTCCCAGCTCTAGTGCGTTGGTTGAGACTACGCCGATTAGCTGTTTGGTTTTTAGTCGGTTTTCTATGTCGCGTCGTTCTTGGGGTAGGTAGCCTGCGCGGTAAGCTGTTATGAGATTGGGTGATTTTTTTCGGCTTGTGAGTTCTTCTTTGGTCCATCTGGTTATGAGTTCAGTCATTTGTCTTGATGTGGTGAAGCAGAGGGTTTGTAGGTTTTTGAGGATGTTGAGTGTTAGGATGTCTTTGGTTTCTTGGTGGGTTGATCGGCGGATTTCGTTGGCTGCATCGATGAACGGTGGATTCCAGAAGATAAAGGATTTATTGCCTTTTGGAGCTCCGTCGATTGATACAACTTCAAAGTTTTTTCCTGTAAGTTTGCTGGCGTGCTCTGTGGGGTTTGCGATTGTTGCTGAGGAGAGTATGATTTGTGGGTTTGAGTGATAATAACTGCAGATTCTCAGTAGCCGCCTGATAACCATGGCGACGTTTGAGCCAAAGACTCCTCGGTAGACGTGTGCTTCATCGATTATGATGAATTTGAGGTTTTCAAAAAAGGTTCGCCATTTGTAATGCCAAGGTAGGTATTGGTGGAGTCCATAGGGGTTGGTTAAGATAATTCTTGAGTTTTCTCGTATGTTTGCTCGTTGATACTGGGGTGTATCTCCATCGTATACGTTGGCATTTGCTTTGATGCATGTGTCTTTTTCGAGTTCTTTTAGGACTTTGAGTTGATCGTTTGTGAGGGCTTTTGTGGGGTAGAGGTATAGTGCGGTTGTTTTTTTGTTGTTGGTTAATGCTTCAAGAACAGGAATGTTAAATGCTAAAGTTTTTCCTGAGGCGGTTGGGGTGGCGATTACGACGTTTTTGCCTTGTCTGGCTTTGTTTATGGCTTGGGCTTGGTGAGAGTAGAATTTTATTTTTCTGTTTAGTAGGCAAGTTTGGATGTTTTGTGGAAGTGGTTTTTCGAGTTCTGCATAGTTTGCTTCTTGAGATGGAGTTTTTTCTATGTGTACGATTTGTTTTTTATAAGATGACATGCGCTTTATCGATTTTATAAGGTCATCTGTCAAGGTTCCATTCCTCATAGAGTTTGGAGAATAAGCTTCCAAGTGTTAACAGGTCTTGTTTGTTATGTTCAACTATGGGCACAAGCGGTCCAACATTTTTGGTTTTCAAATAGGTTTCGTAGAAGTGTGGAACTAATGCGCCTGGTATGTTTATGTCTCTTTTTATGCCGATGTATTTCTCAACGGTGTCTAGTCGGCAATCGGGTAATTTGTGTTTTAAAGCTCGTCTAGTAAAGTGTAGTATGTCAAAGTGTGGGTTTTCTAGGGGCGCGTTTAATCCGTAGTAGGCTAATCTTTGTTTGATGTATGGAATGTCAAAGCTTCTGCCGTTAAATGTTATGAGTGATGAGTTTGGTTCAAGTTTGGAGATTAATGCCCAGATGGCGCCTGGTTCATCGGCTATGTCTCTTAGTAGAAATTGGCTTGTGCAAATGTGGTCTTTTGTTGGTTTTGCTATGCCCAGTAAGATGATGGGTCTTTCTGATAGTCCTAGGGTTTCTATGTCTATTATGGCGAAGTCTTGGTCTTGGCAGAATCCTGCTAAGTAGTGGAGCAGTGGGTGGGATTTTGGTAGCCGTTGCCAGAGCATTTTCTGTATGTAGTCTACTTCTTTGTTATCGATTATTTTCATGTATTCGAGGGCTTGTTTTTTCCATCGTGGATGACGCATTAAATCTTCAATTGTGGCGTAGCCTTGGTTTTTTAGTAATTGCTCACTTACAGGTCCTATCCCCGAAAGCACTTTAAGGTCGGAAATAATGATTCGTTTGCTTTCTTCGTAAGTTGCTTTCTTGAAAGTAGAAGTGCATGAAGATGAGATTTCATAACAATCCCCCTGGTCGTTGGAAACTACCTTTCCAGATATTGCTTCTTCAAGGCTTTTGTCCTTGTATTGTTCGGTTAGTGTCTTTTCGAATTTTAAGGCTTCATCATACTCGGAGCTCCATATCCAACTCTCAAACGAGGGTTTCTTTGGTTCCTCTTTTTCTTTTTCAGAAACAACCGTATACTCTTTTGATTCACCTATCCGCTGTCTAAGGCTTTCAGCTGCCCTATTTAGAGCGGATTTTTCTTTGACACAATTATCTGAGTTAGCTGCCATTGTTCTTTGATCTTGCACTCTAAAATTGGGAATTAGAAAAGAGCCACATGACTGACAGAATCTACTTTGCGCAAACTCGTCTTTAGAGTAAATTTTGTTGCATTTTCTGCATAAGTAAGTAATCGGCAATTTATGTTCTAACTACAATCTCTTCAATGATTATAAAAAGCCCTATGCAGTTTGAACGAGAAGCCGATGAGGAATATTATTTGGAGTGTTAAGATACCAAGCTGAAGAACTTCTGGTTAATCTCCATCTATTGGTCGCAATCAACACAAATTAGGTTATAAATCAAGAGTTGACCAAAAACTGCTTTTACGCTATCTGAGAAACGACTGTCCAAGGTATTAGTGAGGGAGAAGTTAAAGTGAACCCACCCTCCCCTGGATACATCACCCGCAAACCTCTCTTTTTTCTATTTAGTTATAAAGCAACAAACAAACTAACAAATAATTTTGGCGGATTTAGACACTGGTTGAGATATCAGCCGCACTTCTCCTTTTTTTATTCTGGGAGTCTTTTGATGATTTTGTGTGTGAGACGATAATGATAAAAGCTCAACCTCATAATATTATAATTGATAGTGGTGATTTGATGGTTGATTTTGGTGTTAATGCACAGCGTTTTGATCCCTACAAAAATTTTAAGTTTAGGCTAAAATGGGATGGGAAATATGTGGCTGGTTTATGCAAAATGTCGGCCTTGAAGCGAACCACTGAAGTAATAAAACATAGATCAGGAGGGGATCCCAGTTCGAGCCGAAAGTCTCCAGGTCGCACCGAGTATGAGGCAATTACGTTGGAACGCGGAGTCACTCATGATTTGGAGTTTGAAAGTTGGGCTAACAAAGTGTGGAACTTTGGCGCTGGATTTGGAAGTGAAGTGTCGCTTAAGAATTTTCGCAAGGACATAAGAATTGAAATCTACAATGAAGCAGGACAACTGACTATAGCATATAAAGTCTATCGATGTTGGGTTTCTGAATATCAAGCGTTGCCAGAGTTAGATGCTAACGGAAATGCTGTTGCAATCCAATATATAAAGTTGGAAAATGAGGGTTGGGAAAGAGATACCAGCGTTTCTGAGCCAACTGAACCTTCATTTTAGATTTCATTCATTTAGTTACTTTTGGGGGAACATCTTTTGGTTGTTTTAATCTCAAGCGGATCCAAAATTAGAGGTGCGTTATTTTTGGTTAGGTCTACCTCTGAAGCTGCAATCGATCTTAATCCTTTGTGTTTTGTTTTCCAATATAATCCTGAAATGCTTGTCCACACATTTTCCTCTCCAAATAGCCCAAATATTGAACAAGCGGCAAAGGAGAAAAATGTGCAGAGTACTGCAACAGATAAAATCGTTGAACTAATAAGCTTGAACTTGGAACTTGATGTAACTGATCAGCTTGAAGATCCGAATCTTTACGAAGTAATTGTTGAGTACGGTCTGCATCCAAGTCTTGCCATTCTGGAATCAATTTTACTCTCTCAAAATGCTAAATCGGCGATTGTTCTTTTTATTTGGGGTCGCAATCGGTCTATTCCTGTTTTTGTAGAAAATTTGAGAATTTTAGAGGAGTCTTTTGATACCAAGTTAAACCCACTTCGGGTGAAGATTGAACTTGTTATGCGAGTATTTGATCTCTCGGAATTTAGGAAGGGTTCAATGGGTCATAATCTTTGCTTAATTCACGCAGATCGAAGGAATTTTTTCGTGAAGAAACACATTAATGAAAATATGTTCAATGTATTATTTATGACGAAAATTGTTCCTGGGCACAGTTGGAATGATATAGTTTTGCCTGTTGATAAAAAAGAACAATTACGTAAAGTAAGTAAGTACGCAAAAAATTACTCTAAAACTCTTGAAAAGTTGGGAGCCGAAAAACAATCTCAAGGGAAGGGTCTTAATATTCTGTTTTCAGGTTCATCTGGAGTTGCAAAGTTACTGGCAGCTGAGATTATCGCAAACGAGTTGAAACTTTATTTGTTCAAGATTGATCTTTCGATGTTGGTTAGCAAGTATATTGGAGAGACAGAGAAGAATCTGAACAGAATTTTTAAAGAGACAGAAGATTCAAAGGTAGTCTTATTTTTCGATGAGGCAGATGCTTTATTCGGAAAAAGATCAGAAGTAAAAGAATCTCATGACAGGTACGCCAATACTAAAGTCAATTATTTGCTTAAGAAAATAGAAGAACACAAAGGAATCGTCATTCTTGCCTCGAATTCAAGTACGAAAATTGATGATTCATTTTTGAAGCTTATGACTTTCGTAGTGGAATTTCCAACTCCAAAGGGAGATTAACTCTCGAGATAAGTTGAACTCTTACTAAGTGAAAAATATCATCCGCAAACTTCTTTTTCTTTATTTTTGTTTTTGTTTTTATTAGAAGTTAATTATTCAACGAAGTTGTTTTACGATGCCTAAGTATTACTGCAACTGAGAGCATTAAGGCAATCAAGGGCAAAATTATCAACCAAGATAACTCTGGAACGCTGGGAGTTGCTGTTGGTGTTTGTGTGGGTTGGGTTTGGTTTACTTGGTAAGTGATGGTTACTCTGTGTGTGCTGTGGATATAGGTGAAGCCTAAATTCCATGAATCACCGTTGTCTGCAAGGTTATAACTAATTTGTTTTTCGTCCATGGTGACTTTGAGGGTGCCGCCGTTTGGCATAACAGATTTGGCTATGGTGACATTGGTGGAGCCTGCGGTGCCATTTGGGCCGCTGATAGTGAAGCTGAGTGTTGCATTTTCTGGGTTGAAGTCTACGTCGGTTACGGTGCTGTTGGTTCCGATGTGGAAGGGGTTACTATCTGAGCTGTCGCTGTTTGGCATGTTAATGCTTGGGAACGTCATGGAGTTTGGGTTTGCTTGTGGGTTTGGCGCTGTGAGAATTGGGTTAATGTTTACGGTGCCGTCGTAGGGTTCAAAGGTGCTGTCCCAAATGCTGTTTTCGATGGTTTGGGTGTTGTTTGTTCCCCACCAGTTACTGGTTGCATCAATATTGTTGCCTGTATAGAGGTAAAAGCTGTATTCGCCGTTGTTTTCCAGGTTGTTGTTTGTCACGGTCAAGGTTGGTGCGTTGCTTACTACTATTCCTTTTTGGTTGTTTCTTATTGTGTTATCACTGATTATGGCGTTGGATGCTACGTGAAGTGTGTTTCTTGTGGTGTTAACGATTAGATTTCTCTGTATGGTTGTGGTGCCGCCTTGCAAAATGGAAATCCATCTAAGCAACCTGTGATGACGTTGTCTGTTATCACTGCGCCTTTGCCATTTTGTATATTTGTGTAGTCTGCTGTAATGCTAATGCCGCTACCAAGCCAGCTGTTGTAAATCAAGTTGTATAGGCTTTCTACTTCGCCGTTGAAGTTGACGTACTTAAATCCGGTGATTAGATTGTTTGTTATGGTTGCGCCGCTTTGTGCCAATGAGATGCCTCCCTCAATTGTGTTGTGGGAAATTGTTGGATTGCCCACGTTGTTGCCTTCGCTAATTATCATGCCCATTAAGCCGTTTGAGCTAATTGTTGGGGATCCGCCGGTTATGCGCATTCCGCGTTGGCTGTCGGCTCCATAAATAAGGTTGTTTGAGATGCTGGGTTCTCCACCATTGATTAGTACTGCTTCGAAGCTGTTTGCTGAGCCTCGCCCAATGATGGTGTTGCTATTAATTGTGGCTGAACTGCCAATGATAAGATTAGTTGGATTTAAAATTGCGTTCTCAATCACGCTGCCAGAACCGCTACCATAGAGGGAAACGTCTCCGCCTGTGAAAATGATTTTTTCTGAACTTGTGCCTCTGGCAACCAAAATGCCGTCTACCTGCAACGTGCAATCGCTGGGAATTTGTATGGTGACGCCGGGTTCAATTGTTAAAGTTACGCCAGAGTCCACGGTTACGTTTCCAGTTAACGAGTAGGGGCTATTTGCTTTGATCCAAGTTGTATTGGAAGCGATGTTTCCTCCTACCGATGCCTGCGTTTCGCTAATTATAGTGAAACTCGGTATAACGAAGGCGCCAATCAATATGATTGTTACGAATTTCCCCAAGGATTTCATAAATCTACATGGATAGGGGTGCTTACATAGTTTACTCGAATCAGCGCTTGACTAAAGAAAAAACGCAAAGACTAATCCCTCAAAAATTCGATAAAGAAATGCAGGTCGGGTCTAAGCCTTAATGGTGTTCGCGGCCCACTGAAACCTTGTCTTAGTTGCTGCATGATCTTTCGCCGTTTTGACCATGCTGCTCAAAGTTTCTATGCAACATGCTGTCCAGCCCATCAAAGCATAGTCTTTGCCGCGTATCGATTTTTAGCTGTTTTAATCGATGCGCTCTTTGCCTTAATGCATCGCTTTTAAAGCGTACTTCCCGACCTACAATTAACTATAATATACACAGTCAAATATAGGCAGTTTTATCCAAAAAATAAGCAATTAAGCAACAAATTTGTACTTTAATTTAACTTTCAGAAACCAATGTTTAGGATGCTGCGTCAATAGTCTCCGACAGTTCAAATAACCAATTTGACGCTTTAACATAAATAACGCAATTTAACATGAAAGACGCAACTTTTCTACAACTTGGAGAATAAACAATTAAGGGACACCCATCTTTGCATTAGCAATTCAGAATTAAATTCAGTGTTTTTGAGTTATTGAGAAGTAATAAATGTTCTTTTATCGATCACAGCAATTACTTCTTTTCTTTTACCCAAATTCTAAGCATTTTCTCCTTACCTATCTCAAAACAACTAAACCCTTTTGCATCTATTTCTTCTGTTTCTACATTCTTTTCTCCATAAACTGCTCTATATTGCTCTAACCAGTTAACAAAATCGGCACCCCCACCAACATACTTTTTTACCCATCGATTTCCATGTTCATCTACATTTTCTGAAACCAATTCCTCTTGATTCATAACTTCCGGTATTGTTTTTTTCTCCGTCATAATCTCTCAAACCCGCTTGAACGATAATAGAAGTAATGAACCATATTCATTGCAGAATTTTCTGTGCAAGTACGATCTTCTGAATAATCTTTTTTACATTTTCTGCAAGTGTAATAAATTGACAAGTTAATTCTAATTATAATCTAATTAATGATTATAAAAGCCCTATGTGTGGCGGAGAATTCGAGTAGCTGCTATACCCTTTAAGGCCAAACTTAATACTTCCAAAAAAAATTCATTTCTACATTCTAAAGAGTAACCCTACTTTATCCATTAAGGCTCCACAGATCTCGCAGACTATCACATCATATCAGGGTTATACTAAAAATCGCTCAAAGGCACCAAAGCCAGCTTTCCAGTCTTCTTGGTAGCTTCATATTCTTTTATTACAGCAACATCTTCGTTAGTTGGCTCTTCGTAACCTATTAGTCTCTCTTCCACTAAGTCATTTAACCCATCGACTTTCTTGCTTAGTTTCTGCAGCAGACTTCTAATTTCTTACAGTTTAGCTTCAGATGTCATGTTCGGTCGAATCCTACTATTGGTTTCCCACATACGCCCTACTTCATTTCTTTTATTGAAATTGCAACCTTGCATTTCTTTAGCAAGTCTGTGTCTTGGGTGACTAATCTAAGGTTTTCCTTTTCCGTCAAGTAAGCGTATGACGCATCATAGAAAGTAAGGTGCCTCTCTATAGCAACTGCCAAAACGTTAGCTAACGAATCAATCTCCAACTTTCTAAGAGGGGCAAGAGCTTCAGAAAAAATCGCAGCTATTCTTGCGGGGTCTTTGAGCTTTTTTTGGATTATTTGTTACAATTTTAGGTTTAGTCACAACTGCATTTTATTTTCAGCAAGCTAACATCTTAGGTCAGATTTTGCGTGGAGAGGGTTTGTTTGTTCACTGGACATATGAAGACCAAAGGTGGCAAGAATACACACGAAAAGAATATGCTGAGGAATTAAGTGAGAAGAAAGGTTTGTTTTTGATTATTTCAGCTTTTGCTTTGTTCTTTGGGTTTTTGTTCTGGTTTTTGGATAACGAGGCAGGCTTTGTTGTTTTTCTGGTTATGTTGGGTTTGATTGGTCTAGTTGGTTTTACATGGCGTTTCTCAGCTTGGTATTCACTTAGACAAAATGAGAACGGAATTAAAGAGGCGTACGTTGCTCGAAGTGGAATTTACATGAATCGCAGGCTCTATACGTGGCGTTTGTTTAGTGCCAAATTGCTGGGAGTTGAAATAAAAAATAGCAAGGATTCATTGTTGCTAAAATTCAGTTATACCGCATTTACTTTTCCCAGTCCACAAACCTACACAGTCAGAGTGCCCATTCCAATCGGTCAAGAAGAAGCAGCAAAAAATATAGTGCTTCAGTTTAATTTTTAGAGGTTTTACTTGTCCTCTTTTAGTCCTTCGTCGTCAAAAAAGAGGTCTTCTGAGTCTTTATTATCGCCAGAATAGTCTATCTCATCCATTAAAGCGCCACAGTTCTCGCAGATTATCTCATCATCGGGATAATCATGTCTTGCACGATTTGAAGGCCATGGGGAGTTCTGGGGTATTATGCAAGTGCATATGCTCATATATCAAGAGTAGACAAATGTCCTCAAGTTGCTGGTATGTAAAACAGGTGATTTGAATGGAGCCGATGGATAGAATAAAGATAGACCCTGAAGTTATGGTTGGCAAACCAGTCATTAAGGGTACCCGTATCACCGTGCAGCTGATTGTTCAACTATTGGCAAATGGGGTAACAGAAGCTGAAATTTTAAATGATTACCCGGATCTCAAGAAAGAAGACATTAAAACTGCCCTCTCATATGAATCCGAATTCCTTGGTCGCGAAGAAGTTATTCCTGTTTGAAAGCATAGGAAGGGCATTTTGTAGTTGCAAGTGTACAATCACACAGGTTAATATGGCGACTTCTCCATTATAATTTAGCGCATACTTTACTAAGTTTATCTTGGAGGTGATTTTTTTATCAGATAATAAGAAAGGCGACTTTGTCATTCAAGAGAGAAAAAAGAAACATGAAATAATCACTGAAGGAAAAAAACACGTAGATATTCCTGATGTTGGTGAAGAAGAAAAGAAAGCTTTAGATCAAACTGGCGATGATGCAACCTCTGGATGGTAAAGAAAACATTTTGTTTATCTGGTGGGTAACTGTATTTTTTTAGCAAGTGCCTAACCATCACGCACAGTTTTGCTTGTATGCTGTCAACAAAACCGAACTTCAAATAGGTTATAATACATGAAATTGGGAGGACGTTTTTTGAAGCTACTCAAATGATACTTTGTTCTTGTTGAAGTTTGGGTATAAAGCGCAAAATGTATTACCTTTGTCTTATGCTTTAACATTAACTATATAAGTTTAAACAAAAAAATGATGTCTGAAATATTTGAAGTTGCTTTCGGGAATTTCTAAACGATATATTGCATTGGGGCTGCTAAAATTTGTATAGTTTCCGTGGATGCTATGTTTGTGTTTTCTAAAAGCCACTCTGAGAGTGGTTGACATATGTATGGGCTACAAGAGAAACTTCTTGCTTTTGAGTTCCACTTATGACATGTTGAACATGGAATTTCTGAGTTTTTGTTCATATCAACTATGGATATGTCAGTTTGGGACTGATTTATCTGTTATGAATCAGTAATTAAGAACCTCTGTATTGGTTCAAAACTAAGAGCTTTTACCCGAAGTATTAGATTCAATTCAAAAGTTTGATATATATCTGCTTTCTAAAGAGATATTTCAGCCTTTTAACACTTGAAACCGTGTTCTGCTAAATTACATGATTCAACAATGTCAATGATTTCTTTGAAATCTAAAAGCTGGTAGTTTGCGAATCCTACCTCGGGGGTTTTTTGTCCATATTTGGCGAGTGCTGTTTATAATCCAAGTTCTTTGGATGGGATTATGTCTTTTTCTATTGAATCGCCACCATTAGAATATCCGAGTTTGCTATCTTTGCACATTCTTTTCGCAGCATTTCCAAAGCCAACAAAATAGGCAGAACCAATATGCCATGCACTTTGTTCAATCATTATTATCGCATATATTACGTCAAATGCATGTTCACTTGTTTAAACAAACCGACGTGTGTATCTACGTTAAGTTTTAGGCTATTTTGCAGGTTTTCAGCTGATACTTATGAGCAGAGAAACTATTTTTCCCTTTAATCTATTTTAGTTAGGACAAAAAATTGAAGAGCTCTGAGATAAAGTATAAAAAAATAAAAAGAAAAGGTTGTGGTTAGTTTTTTCTTTTAAGAGAAGACGTGGGGTTTTGGCTTTTCTTTCTTTTCACAAGTAGCCCAGTAAGCACCAAACCAATCAAGATCATAGCTGCTATCACTGAAACACTTAGACTCATCGATGATAGATTTGGCGTTGCAGTAGGTGTTGGAGATGGAATACTTCTAAACAATATTGTCATTTGGTGTGTGCTAAAGTTAACTGTGAACCAGACATAGTAGTTTTCGTTGTCTTCTGTGAAACCTTGGTTTTGTGCTGCAACGTTATCTATGTAAACAATTGGTCCTGACCCGTATGGAATCTGGCTTTTTGGTACAGTTATGTTGGTGAATCCTGATGTGCCGCTTTGTCCTTGTAGTGTAAAAGAAAGGTTTGTTTCAGTTGAGGATTGGTTTGAGGTTAAGGTTATGCCTGAGATTTGGGTTGCTGTTATGTTGCCTCTGATTACTAAATCAATGGTTTCGCCGTTGCCTTTTGTGGCTTGTATTGTTTGAGCATTACCTGACGCAAAAGTTATGGTATCGCTTGTGCCAACGTGGCTGCCGTCGTCGTTAACTGTTATTGTTGCTGAATCATTGCCTGTAAGTGTCACATAGCAGGTCAACACGCTGTTGGTGAATGTGCCGCTGATTGTTGGGTTGATTGTGCCTATGCTTGTGCTCAAAGAGACTGTTCCTTTAAAGCTAGTTACAGTGTTGCCTTGTGCATCTTGAGCGGTTACTGTTATTGTAAATGGCAAGCCTGAAGTGTAGCTGGTTGGTGTAGTGATTGCAAAGTGGTCAAGTGGACCTGCTTTAATGGTGAGTGTTGTGGATGCCGTTTTGCCGCCATAGGAGCTTGTAACAATGTGGTTACCTGCCGCGTCTACCGACACGATATTTCCAGTTATTGTTACGCCATCAACTGAATATTGTGCATTACCAGTTACGTCCCAGCTGTTTCCAAATTGGTCAAAAGCAAGGGTTGTGTAACTTAAAGAGCCGCCAGAAAATATGCTGATGCCTTGCGGACTAATTGCTATATGATCAACAGTTTGCGAATGAGCGCTGATGTCAAAGTTAGTTGTGGCTGAGGTTACTCCTGAACCGGTAACGGTTATGGCAGGTGTACCCACAGCTGTATCCTCATAATAGAAGCTTGTAGTGCTTAAGCCAGCAGAGATAGTGACGCTGGTAATCTGTGTTGTTGCAGCTGAGTTGCTGTAGAATCTGCCAGTGGTGGAGTTAGACGACAAATTAACAGTTATTCCAGAGGTTAAAGCTCCATAAGCATCCTCAAGTCTCACGGTAATCACAGAGGAAACCTGATTTGCCGCCAAAGACTGACTTGCTCCAACAGTAAAGACTAAACCTGTAGTGTAGCTTTGGCTGTAGGGCAAATAATCATAGACTGCTCCAAGCGAAGAATCGTTGAAGCTGCCAAAAATGTCAAAAGCAGAGTCTACAAAGCCATCGTGGTTTGCATCAACGCCTGTTTGGCTTGGTCCTGTGCCGTTGGGGTAAGCCCAGAAATTGCCGCCGATTCTGCTTGGGTTACCAAAAATACGTGTTCCTGATTGCAGTGTCGTGTTAAGGTTTAGGATTATGTTGCTTAATGGAAGGTTTAAGCCTGAATACGTGTTGTTGAAGCATACTGGGTCAACGTAGGCTGTGTCGTTTACCATGTTGTTGTAGAAGTAGAGTTTTTGCCCTGTAAAGCCACTGTAGACTTGATTATCAAAGAAGAAAGTGTAGGTGTTATTGTGGAAAATGTTGTCGTGCACAAGCGTGTTTGTTGTGTCGTTGTTTGAAGCGGTCCAAATTAATGCGTCAAAGTTGTTTTCGAAAAGGTTGTTGGCTACTGTGCAGTTAGAATCCATTACTTCAAAACCGCCCCAGTAAACACCTTTAACTAAACCGTTATCGCTGAAAGTGTTAGCTGTAAAGGTAACATTGTCTATTGACTCGCAGTAGACACCTTGATTATTACCTTGGATCAAACATTGCTGCACTGTACCGTTGGCTACCCCAAAAATTTCTGCTCCCCAACTGTTACCGTTCAGGGTTAAGTTTGAAAACTCAAAATTTATGCTGTCAAAAATGGTTAAGCCGTCTCTGCCGTTATTGTTTAGGCTACAATTTTCAACTTTTAGGTTAGTACATTCGCCAATATACAAACCAAACAAAGTATTGTTGCTAAATGTGCAGTTCGTAATGTTGCAATTGTCCGCAGAGAGGATTAATGCTCCCACATAGTTGTTATTCATGACTACGTTTGTAAGTGTGAGGGGGCCTCCACCAATGGCGTATAAACCTGCGAAGCAATAGTTGAAGCTGCAATCTGTTATTGTATAGTTTTCTGCAAATGAGGCAACCCCAAAGGTGCTGTTGGCAACATTGATGTTTCTTAAAGTCACGTTTGAAGCAGAATCAATCATTACTCCAATGGATTCACCGAAATCTCCACCATTTCCTCCACCTTCAATTAGGTAGTTTTGGCCATCAACCGTTACGTTGTCAGCTTGAATTGTTATGGCTGTTTGGTTGCCGCTCCATGAAGAAGCTACCCGGTAGTTTCCAGGCTGCGTAATTACAGCGGGCAGATTTATCGGAACCCAAGTGTTAATGTCAAAACCTAAACTGTAAGGATAATAATCATAAGCCAACCCAACAGCGGCATCATTAAATAACTCAAAGGCGGAATCAACAAAACCGTCTTTGTCTGCGTCGGTTCCTGTTTGGCTAAAGCCTGAACCGTCTGGTTTTGCCCAGAAGTTTCCGCTGACCAGTGGTCCATTGCTGTAGGGTCTTGTTCCAAGCTGCACTGTACCGTTTAAGCTAAGCAAATCGCTGTTGAAGGGCAAATATGAACCTGAAAAGGTGGCGTTGAAACCGGCTGGGTCAACGTTTGTTGTGTCGTTGACTAAGTTGTTTGTGAAAACGATTTTTACGTCATTTCTACTGATTGGGAGCTCGTAGTCAAAGAAGAAAGTGTAGGTGTTATTGTGGAATACATTGTTTGTGAATGTTTGTGTGTAAGGTATTGTTTCGTTGTCTACTTCAAATATTATAGCGTCGTAATTGCTGCTGAAATAATTTCCTTCTACTGTGCAGTTTGAGTTGTACGCTTGGAAACCGCCCCAGTAAGCGCCTATGTTTAAGCCGTTTTGTCTAAAAGCGTTTCCGGAGAATCTGGTGCTATTCAAGTAATATGCGTATACACCTTGCAGGTTATAGCTAAAATCGCTATTCTCAACCAGAATGTCACTACCGTTTCCGCCCCAGAAGCCATCTTGACCATTTCCTGTGCTGGTGACATTTTGCAGAGAATAATTGTTGCAAAGATCGGCGCTAAAGCCGTTCCAATTGTTATTTAACAAATATGTGTCAATTACTGAGAAATTATTGCATTCGTAAATGAATAAACCGTTGTTATATTGAGTTTCTGAGGCGTTAGAGGATGATATTTGGAAATTATTGGATTCATAAAGGAATATGTTGTGTTGGTAGTTGGATATTGCATTGCAACCTGTGATGTTAAATGAAGTAGAGTTTTCAGTGTAAATGCCTTCGTAGTTACCGTTTAAGTTGCAATCTGTAACTCTGAAGTAACTGCAAAGATACTGAGATAACCCGTCAGATCCAGAATTGGTTATGTTACAGTTGTTTAAATCAAAGTTATCGCAGCTGTAAACGCGTATTCCTTCGTTACTTCCATCTGCAATGTTACAATTTAAAATGTTAAAATCGCTGCAATTCAACAATTGCATTCCGTAATACGATGTGTTAGCTACATTGCTGTTTTGAACCGTGAAATTAGTGCACGCCAAAAAATCAAAGCCTACCCAACTGTAACCGTTAGCTGAAGCTGTGATGTTTATGTTTTGCAGTAGAATGTTTGTTTGGTTTGCCGCCTGAATTAAAGTTTGGTTTGCTTCAAGCGAGACAGCGTAATTTTGTCCGTCTACCACAACATTGCTGGCTTCAATCACTAAGCCACCTGTGTTTGTTCCAACGTAAGGTGCAGTGATGCGGTAGTTGCCAGGTTCTGTGATATTGTAGGGTAGAGTGATGTCGGTCCATGTGGTTGCTTGTGCGGGCTTAATAACGTCCGCTATTGTCATGAAGGATAAAATGAAAATTAAGGATAATACGCATAATTTTTGGGTTTTTCTTGATGGAGAAAAATTTATTTTGAAATTATAATGGTTCATATCTTTTGTTCCTCAGTCAAAGCTAACTTGCTAACCTTTCAAATGATTAGAAGGTCTACTCAAGCACAACAATGTATCTTAATACACCATATATAAAATTTACTTATGATAGCTTCAGAAGACCATACAATATTGCTCTATTTTCAAAAACAAAAGAAAAATAATTATCGAAAAAACTCAACTAAACCAGAAACAAACAAACCTCCTTCAAACCGTTTTTTCCGCCTTTATATAACGGGCTATAGATTTTTCCAAACAAAAGAAAAATCATTTTAGCCTTTGTTTTTTTGGGGGTTAACCTTTAAATCTTAAGGTCTGTAACAATTTTTCAATGAAAATGCGGTTCCTACACTTGGTAAGAAAGCTGGAATTTTAACACTTTCTAATTATCTGTCCTGCATAGCTTTTTGCTTGGCACATTCAAGAGAAAAAGAGAATTCTCAATTAAAGCGGCGTGCTAAGATCTGACAGCACGTATGCGAGACCTAAAGAAATCCACGAGTATACGAATTGCTGATGGAAAGATAATTCTTATTAATTCACGCACTATTACGTGATCGGGACAGAGGTGTAGCTGGTTTGCAGAATAAGGATAGTGATCTATCTGAAGAGAAAAACCTTAGTTTTTGCTTCACCCTTACAAAAAGCGGCACACAGAGCAAACGTTCAAGTAAAATTGAGGATTTCTTACCTTTACTAGAACAGGCATCTATCGCGTGGATAGACCTGAAGGTTGAAGACTTTGAAAGGGAAACCGTAGAAGCAGGGACCAAAATCGGCTTTTCAGAACTGCTAATAACGCAACTGCTTACAAGATTGGGGGATGAAACACGTTTCAAGGGTGGCTACGAGGATTATGACACTGAAATGGGTTTGCTCCTTCCATCAATCTACGTGAAGGGTCTTGACATCACAATAAATCCAGTATTAATGCTTCTAAAGAAGAACATCATAGTGACAATACGTATCAACAAAACTCACGTTTTCCGCAATTTGCACCGTTATGCGGAACCTTTCTTGAAGAGACTCCCACAGCAACTCAAGCAGGAGGATTTGCTGACGTTGTTGCTCATCCGAATCCTAGATGAAAACAACGAGAGGAATTTCGAGCAGCTTCAGGAAATTGACAAGTGGAGTGAGGACTTGACTAGAGACCTCAATGATGAAGGCATTGTACGTAGAGCAGTCGGCGATCAGATCTACCAGATGAAGCTCACCCTCGTAAGATATCTTTCCTGCCTCTGGGGGACTTCAGATACTCTAAATTCAATTCGCTATGGTGACGCTGACATTGTGTCTGATGACGCTCAAATTCTTGACAAAATAAGCCTGTCGATAAGAGAAGTGCGTGACCATCTAAGCTTGGCGGACCACCTGTCTGATGTTCTTGCGTCTGGGCTTGAATGTTTGCAGTCTATACACAACAATCAGTTGCAGGACAGGAACAACCTGCTCCAGGATAGGAATAATGTGCTCCAGGGAAAGAATAACAAGTTGGCAGATCTCAACAACAAGCTTCAAGAGAAGAATAATTTGCTCCAAGAAAAGAATAACAAGATGCAGGAATACAGCAATCAGTTGACGTTACTCAACAACAGATTAACAATACTTAACAATAGGGTCACGCTTCTCGCTGCATTTCTAGCGATCCTCAGCGCAGGATTTATCGTGCCAAATACAATAGCCACTGTGATGTCTCAAACTAACATATTCGTATTTAGTCCAGCGGATATGGGCTGGTATCTCGCGCTCATCGTGGCGTCAACTATTTTAACGACAATATTGGTATGGCTGTGGGTTAGGTGGAAAGGATTACTTCCTAAGGCGACAGAAGAGAATGCCGACTGTCTTATTTCTGATGCGCGCACATAACAATACCTTTCTCTAAATTAGTTCGTCGAACATGCTGTCGGATTCTTCTGTTAGTTGGTCGTCCCAGCATTCCCAGCACAGTTCATCGTAGCTTTCGCTGTCCTGTTCACTGATTTCTTTTCCACAACGTTTGCATTTCTTCATATTTTTTTCTTTCCAAATTTGTTTAGTCGCATAAGCATTTGTAGTCGCAGTAGTTGCATTCCCAGCTTCCTTTTTTGGGTTCAAATGAGGCTGCCTTGATTTTTGCCGCCATCTCGGCGATCTCTATTCGCATGGCTTCTATGGCTTGTTTTTCGGGTTCGAAAAATACTTTTTCGTTAGTTCGCAAGAACCAGTCGCCTACCCTCAATCGGACCAGTGCCATAAATGTCCTGGACAGCAAGTGCATAAACTAGCAGCTGCAAATCCTTTTTGAGTTCATTTAGAGACGAAGCCTTTTTGCTTGTCTTGTAGTCCACAACTGTATAGCTGGATCCTTCTTTATCGATGCGGTCGATTCGGCCTCGCAGTTTGATGTCGCCAATGGAGGTTTCAAACCACCGTTCAATATCCACAATCTCCGTTTTGCTCTCGGCTTGTTCTTCGAGGAAAACCTTCAAAATGGCTTTGGCTTCCGCATAATCGCGTTGTTCATCAATTTTTGATTTGTAACCTTTTGGATCCCAAAACTTCGCCAGAAGCTCACCCGCAACATTTTCGTTGATGTTTTTGCCGTCTTTTTGCATCCGGGTTAATTGCTCTGCGATACTATGCAATGAAGACCCAAAATCAAAGTAATACCTGGGTTTCTCTGGAATCTTCATAACGTGGCGGTATTGGTAGAGTCTGGGGCATTTTTTGTAGCCGACAAATTGTGAGACGCTAAACACGTGGTTTTCGGATACTGTAACTGGCTCTTCGCGGGCTTGTTGGAGTGTTGAGTAGTCGGGTTCTTTTAGTTTGTCTATAAGTTCGGTTTTGACGTTTAGGTTTTTGTTGGTGGATTTAGCGTATAAGAGCACGTTTTCGAGGGCTTGGTTGAATTTTCCATTTGCCAGACTGGATATTACTTGTTTCATGAGGCGTGTTTGTGTTTGATTTTCTTCTGTTGCAGATTCCGCAGATATTTCTTGCGCGTTGGCTTGCTGGAAAGCTATGTTTTCGTTTTGTTGGTAGTCTAGTTCTTTGAGGAATTTTGAGGGTTTAGAATCAGTTTTGTTTTCGCCGTATCTTTTAGCGTAAGTAATTATTAGTTTATCTTTTGCCCTGGTTAATGCTACATAAAATAGTCTTCTTTCTTCTTGCAGATGAAGTTCCTTTTCATCAAAACTTGATTGCACACCCTTAAGCAGTTCCAGCGGTATGGCGAACTTGTCTTTCTGATGTATCGTAGGCATTTTTCGTTCGACAAGATCAGGAATTATAACCACAGGATATTGCATGCCTTTGACGCCATGGATGGTTGAGATGATTATTGCTTGTTCTTCGAGGTTTTTTTCTTCGATTTCAAAGTTTGAGGCAAAGGAGAGGTACTCTGTGAAGTCTTCTATGTCATTGTTGGGGTAGATTTTGTTGAATTCTTCTGCGAACTCGTAGAATTGGTTTAGGAGTACTATGTTTCGGTTGTTTTGGATTGCTATTTCGTATTTGTAGAATCCCCGCTCAAAAAGCAGGCTGTGGATGAGGTCGAGTGTTCGAAGCCTCGTTTTGCCGCCTATTAAGTCGGATAGGGTTTGTTTGACTTGGAGAAACTTGAATTTATCCACATCAATCTTACTAAGGTGGTCAAAGGTCTCGTAGAGTGAAAGCTCATTTTCACTTGCGTAGCAGTTGAATTTGCATATCTCAATTTGCTTAATGGCATAGTTGTTTCTGTTTAGAATCCTAACGACTTCAACATTGCTTTCTAATGGGTTGCTTATGACTTTCAGGTATGCGGTGACGTCTTTTATGATGGGTTCTTGGAAGAAGCCTGTTTCGCCAACAAAGTTGAAGCGTATGGCTTGTTTTCTGAATGCTTTGATTATTGGTTCCGCAGACGCTCTTCGCCTGCACAATATCGCGATGTCTTGTAGGGGGTATTTTTTTAGGAGTTCTTTGACGGTTTCAAGAATATAGTTTGCTTGTGATGTGTCGTTTGGAGTTTCGATGACTGCTACTTTTTCCCCATCTGGGTTGTTTGTGAAGAGTTTTTTTATTGTTCTCTCGGGGCTGTTTTCTATTAGTTTATTTGAGACTGCTACGATTTTTTTGGTGCTGCGATAATTGTGCTCTAATGCTTTTTCAACGTAGTTGGGGAACATTTTTTTGAATTCTGCTATGTTTGTTAGGTAGGCTCCTCGGAAACGGTAAATGCTTTGATCGTCATCTCCTACAACGGTTATGTGGCCGTGCTGGCTTGCGATCAAATGGACTATCTGTAGTTGTATGTAGTTGGTGTCTTGGAATTCATCAACTATAACATACTGGAATTTTTCTCGATATTTCTTTAGGATCAGTTGTTTATTTTTTAGTAGGTTGTGAACCGCGCAGAGCATAT
The DNA here is from genome assembly GCA_963741005.1 of Candidatus Bathyarchaeota archaeon. Taxonomy (GTDB): domain Archaea; phylum Thermoproteota; class Bathyarchaeia; order Bathyarchaeales; family Bathycorpusculaceae; genus Bathycorpusculum. The sequence continues at coordinate 34,250 of CAVUGQ010000011.1, read as the reverse complement.
CTCCAAAATCAAGCATGTTATTTTCTGTTTTGTAGTCTTCATAGGACCTGTAAATTTTTAGTATATCCTTTAGACAGTTCAAGTCGTCGAGAGCTTCTTCATCAAACTCGGTTTTTTCCTTGGTTTTGATGTATTGTTGGATGTCTTCCGGTGAGATGGATTCGTCTTTGCATCTTGATATGAACTTTTTCATTTCTTCAGCTAAGGTGTAGGGTTCGTGGTTGAATTCAAGGTACTCAATGCCAAAGCTGTTGATGTTCCTAGTCAAGTAAACGAGCTGAGCTGTTTCAGTAATTACCTTAAAGTTAGCGTTAAGTTTAGTGCTAAGAATATTATCCTGAAGGACCTGGTTACAAAAAGAATGAAACGTTGAAATACTCAAATCCTCAGCGTTCCCAACCATGCCAATGACTCTGTTCTTGAGCTCCTCAGCCGCCTTTGAGTTGAAAGCTAAGGCAAGAATCTCCTCTGTTTTAACGCCTCTTTCTAAAAGATAGGCAATTTTACTTGCAACAGTTAAAGTCTTGCCTGAACCAGCACCTGCTATTATTAGAAGGGGTTTCTCAATTTCTTTCACAGCTTCCCGCTGCTGAGGATTCAGATTATCCATAAGAATCATCATCTTGCCGCCTTAGCACTTGTCAACATCATCATTGACGTTGCGTAAAGAATTTAACTTTTTGCAACAGCTAATTTACCTACAAATCAGTACAACTTTCCACGTTTCACTCTGAAAAAACCTGATAGTTTGGCAAATAGCATATCTAACAAAATCTAATATATCTCTCATAATCACTGATTGTTCTAAATGAAAAAGAAAATCTCCATAATAGCAATTTTACTTCTTAGTTCACTTGTAGCCTCTTGTGTGGGATCAGTTCAAGCTTGGAGTAACGGCGGCTATTCTGCCGATCCAGCTCACCCAGATTATGGAACACATGATTGGATTGCTCAACATGCCTTAGATTGGTTGCCAACCCAAGAAAAACAGTACATCATTGATAACTTGACGGTTTATCTTTATGGAACTGAACTTCCAGACAACAACAATACTTCTGTTGCTGGTCATATTGGTGACACGATAAAGCATCATGTCTATTTTTGGGCTAATGGTTCGTTGCAGGATGATGTTGCAGCTGATAGAGCAGCTGAAGAATATCAAATTGCTTTAAACCTCTTAGATGCAGGGAACTTTTCGGGTGCTGCGTTAACTGCGGGAATAATGAGCCACTACATTGCGGATGTGGCTGTTTTTGCCCATGTAATGGGGGCAAGTACTGATTGGGGAGCAGAAACTGGAAATATACACTCTAACTATGAAAGTTATGTTAATACCCGAACAAACTCGTATTCTGACACATACAATTCATACTTATTATTCGATGGCGCCCTGTCAACAATATCTGCTTATGATGCTTCCAGAAACCTTGCTTTTGACACTACATTCGATGGGGGTGGAACCTACAATTGTGTCTGGATGAATAACAACTATGACACGCCCAACCCAAATTCTCCTTATTGGATCCGAGCTGGAGAATCTCTTAACCTTGCAGTAAACGCTGTCACAGACACACTGCATACACTCTTCATCAGTTCTAACATTCAACCCTCACCAACCCCAACAGCAACTCCTACTCCTACCCCAACACCCACGCCATCTCCTACTCCTTCACCAACTTCTACGCCGTCACCTTCTCCAACACCTACAGCTACAATACAAACAACGCAGAAAACCACTGCAAACCCAACTTCTTCCCAGACTCTTATATCACCAACAATTCCAGAAGGACTCTAAATCGCACTTGCAGTAGCTTTAGTTTTAGGAGTGGCAACGGTAGCTGCGTTAGTTTTCAAAAAGACCTCTCATGTTAGAACTAATCCAGCAAAAATTATGTCTATCCGCAATTAACATTGTGAGATCTTGGAAATGTTCGAATAAAAAATTGCTTTGTCCAAATATGTGCAATTAATCGATGTGTAGTTCTCTGCGATGATTATAAAAGCCCGTGCCAATGTGAACTATGTTTATCTGTTTGTTGGGTTAAACCGTTAGTTCTTAGTTCACAATGCTTATAGTTGGCATTATATATTTTATTAACTGACCTTTATGTCTGAGAAAACATTTTCAATCCTTCGAGCAATAGGGAATCCGAACAAAGCAAAGATAATCGCGCACCTAGCAAAACATAGAGGCGAAACCGCAGAAGGCATCGGAAAACACTTAGGCTACCCTCTACCAACCGTTTACAAGTACCTGCGAGAGCTTGAAGCTGCAAGTGCAGTAGAGAGTGAAGCTTAAGGGTAACACAAGAGTATATTTTGCTGGAAATTTCAAGTTTGAAGTTTCACCTGAGAAATTAATGGAGGCTTTCGAGGAAGAAACGGTGACGAACCTCTACAAAGGTCGATTTGGGGTTGTTGGAATAGAGAAATTTAACAAAGTTGCAGCTAAGGCGAGGGCTGGAAAGATGACTTTTAGGCAAGCCGTCTCCACGCTGGGAATAACCTACTATGAGTTTGTCTCCCTTCTAGATGAAGCTGGCGCCCTCGATGCCTAATTATCTTGTAGTGGACTCATCAACACTCATATTCTATGATAGAAAAGGGAAGTCTCAACCTACAATAGGCAAAAAGGTGTAGTTTTTTATAGGTTAACCACGTTTGGTTTTTGGTTTGGAACAATGGCTCAGAATAAAAAACCTACAACCGTTTACTGGTTAGACAACACGCTTTATCTAAACATAACTAACCATTGTTCTAATAGTTGTTATTTTTGTCTCAAACGTTATAAGCGTGGTGTGGGTGGTTTTGATCTTAGACTTACCTCTGAGCCAAGTGTTTCTCAAATTCTTGCTGATCTTGTGGAGGTTTTGCATATGCGGATTTGGGATGGGTTGGTTTTTTGCGGTTTTGGGGAACCTACGGAGCGATTGGATGTGTTGCTTGAGGTTACAAAGTGGGTAAAGCATAATTATGGTAGACCTTTGCAAATTCGTTTGGACACAAACGGGCATGGTTACATGTTAAACCCAGGTAGGAATGTGGCTGCTGAGTTGAAGGCTGCTGGTGTTAATAGAGTTAGTGTAAGTTTGAATGCTGGTGACAGTGAAACCTACAACGAAATCTGCAAACCCGTTTTTCATGAAGGCTACATAGTTGTGTTGGATTTTATTTCGAAAGCTAAACTGTTGCTTGATGTTGAGGTTACGGCAGTTCGGCTTCCTGAAGTGGATTTGGTTAAGGTAAAGGCGGTTGCTGACGGTTTAGGGGTTTTATTTAATGTCAGGGAATACATTCCCTGTTTCTATTGAAGCAATTTTGACCGAATAAAGTTTTATCGCTTATTTTTCATTACCCGTGCATATTAGCACTCTCTTTATAAGAGATCACTGTAGTCCATACTCTTGGGCAAAATCCTTGACTTTAACAAATTTTCCTTTTTTGAGTGTATTTTCTGTGTCCTTTATAAATTCAGGTGAGCTATTATTACTGTGAGTAGGGTACTTTTTGAAGAATTTGTCAAGCACCAGATTTAGATGATAAATATAGTTTTCTTCGGTTGCAACGTATGTTTGAAACACCAGCAAAGCCTTTTCCCTGATTTGAGCCTCTGAGACATTCGCCCTCTGAATGCAGGCTTCTATGTCCTGCATATCGCTTGCATTTAACCGCCCAATTTTGGTTACGATTATGTCGACTGGTTGGAGAGCCCTGAGCAAAATGTGGCTGAATTCCTTTATTTTGACACTATTCTCCAGGTAATCATTGGGAAGCGTCTGGCAGAACACGCAGCCGTCAGTCCATCGATCAACTTTATACCCGGGCGGATTGTTTTTCAGAGCTTGTTCAAATTCTACTCTGTCGTAACCTGGAATTTTAAAGTCAATATCTATGGTTGATGGTTTTAGGTCAAGTAGAGTCATGGCTGTACCGCCTGCAGCAACCAGAGTAATTTTCTTAGTCAAGTCCTCGTTTAGTACGCTTAGAAAGTCAAAGAGAGTGCTTTTGTCACAGGGCATTGTATAGTTCCAGCTTTTGCCTTATACTTTCTTCATCTGCAGGAAGTTCTTGTGGGTTTATGGCTTTTAAGATTTTTACTGTATTGTCAACTTCTGGTTTAAGATTAGTTTGTCGCAACACTTCGAGTATTCCTATTAACCTGGGTGATACCTCGTATTTTTGGCTAAGAAACGCCAGCATGCTGCTGTTAAAACTGTTTTTAGCAAGAATAACCGCTGCAGCATCTATCCTTCTTGCCTCTTCTCTGAGAAGTAAAGAGGTTGTTATGTATTCAATACAGACTTTTTTGCCCTCAACAAAGGTAGTGCCAAACTCGCGGTATCCAAACCTGTTAAGGTTGAAGTTTAGGTCCGATTCAGGGATGCTAAGTGGTTTAGTTTGTGTGTGCAGTGTTTTGATTTGGTTCTTTTTGGCGACTTCTTTGATTTGGCTCCAGAACGCTTGGGGATTGTAGAGTGTGATTTGTTGACTTAGTGCTTCTCTGAGGGGGTTAATTTCATCTGAGGGTAACAGGGCTAAAAAATCGTTTGGATCTAAGATTAGGTTGTTTATTTTCAAGTTTTGTTTTCTTTGTAGGTTTAGCGTGGTCTTGTTGAGCTCTATTGTTTGGTTGAGGTAATCAGGAGTTTGATTGAGTAGAGTGAGTAGTTCAACTCGGTTTAGTTTAATGTTCTCTAGCGGGTTAATTGCGCTGATCGACCTTATGCAACATTTTTCACTTAGGGATTTATCCATCTGGGCAAAGAAGGCGAATAGGTTCACTTTGTTGGATAGGAATTCTATTTTCTTTTCTATTTCCATTTCGGAAAGAGTGTCTATCAAAAGGTAATTTTCAAAATTCAGTTTAATGCTCGTAGATCGTCCGATTGGCTCCATATTGAGCAGGCCTTTGCTTTTTAGATTCTGCAATTTCTCGTAAATATTTGCGTAATAAGCAGAACCATAACGGTCTTTTATTCGGTTAGTTAATTGGTTTATTGATAAAGAATCGCCTATGCTAGATGAAATCGTATCTAAGATTCGAATTGTGGTGTTATCCATTGTTCTTCACGACTAACAATTATACCATATTTACTATAATATTATAGTTATTTTACTATAATAAAAAGATGTTGGGTCAAAAACAGCGTTAACAGAAAGTCGCTACATAACATTGTATTTCAGCACCAATTAAGGTTCGATACAAAACCCCAAAAAAATATGATTGCTGGATTCTCAATGGAAATGCTTAATTTGTAAGAGGTCATTAATGTAGTGCGAGTTTTTAAGTTGGAATCTGAGGTCGTAGTAACAAGAAAAGGTCAGACAACCATCCCTGTAAGGTTGCGTAAAAAGTTCAAAATTGAAGAAGGAACAAGGCTTGAAGTAGTTGAAACAGACGAGGGCATATTGTTGAAACCTAAGAAATCATTTTGGGACATGGCCGGAGCATTTTCACATATTGCAACACCTGAGGAAATTAAGAAGCAACTCGACAAACTCAGGGACGAAGATGAATAAAGCAGTCTACGATACCCGCTTCTTCATTGAATATTATAATTCCAAAGATTCGGCATTATTGGAGAAAATTCGGAAAGAAAAATCTAGACGTGAAAAATACGTTTCTGCCATAGTAATACATGAGCTCTACAAGCTTTCCTTAGCTAATGAAGGTAGAGAAAACCGCAAAACTCAAAGTCGCTTTCCTAAAACAAGAATTCAAAATAATACCTGTCGATAACCAAATTGCAGAGATCTTCGCGGAACTGCGCCAAAAATACAAGCTCTCAATGGGCGACAGCATGATTGCATCCACAGCATTGTCTTTAAATGCCGTTTGCTTTTCAGATGATCCTCATTTTAGCCAAATCAAGGAAATAAAAACAGTTTGGATCGAATGACAAGCAATTATTGTAGCATCTGTAAAGAACCAATAAGCCAAGAAATCCATCAATACTCAACTAGCCACTTTGGCAAAGCACTATGTCTTGAGCACCAAAAAACAGCCACACCCAAAAAAATCTACTTCTGCAGTGAATGCAAACAGACAATAACTTATGTTGAATTCAAATTTTCAGTTGAGAACTTCGATAAAGCTATTTGCAGGGATTGTCAACCTGAAATTGAAGAAAAAATCAGTGCTCCACCTCAAAACTTTAGATTAAATCAAACTTCAAAAATAGAGTTTGGAAAAAGTTCGTCTTAAAAAGCATGTAATGAATACTATAAATTATGAAAATAATTTTGGTACCTTAGACCTTTTTGTTAGAATTGTTGATTTTTGTATTTTTTTACTCTGCCAGTGATTCAAATTTGTTAAAAACTGTCATCAAGATACCTTCTATTTTTTTAAGGGTAGTCTTAGTCTTCTTGGGCTTGCTCCTGCTCAGGAATACTTGAGGCTTGCTGGTTTATGTTCAGCCCCTTTTCCAGAGCCAAGATCCTCTTTTGCTGACCCAGCAGAATAGACATAACCATAGGCTCAAAAAGAATTGGGTTAGTCACATTGCCACCCGCCGAAGCAAAACTCCTACACATATCCATAAGCTCATCAAACGCCTCCCGATCAGATTTACGCAACGCTCTAGCAAAGCCGTTCCACCGAATAATTTCCGATTCTAAAGCCATCCTATAAGACTCAACAGTTTTACCCATACGTTAAGCCTCAGCGTTTTTGATGTGGGTGATGTGGGATTGGATGAAGTCTTGTTCTCTGAGGACTTTATGGAGTAGGTCTTGGATGGCAGCATTCATGTTACTGTTGTAATATGGCCTGACTATTTTCTCTGCAAACTCACAGAGAAGTGAAGCTGGAACACTATGAAAAGTCAAATCAACTAAAAGGTCATCTTCTAATGCTAACATTTGAGTTTTCTTTTTCATATCACACAGGGTTCCTGCCTATCACTTAAACCATTTAAAAAGCAAACCAACAAACTACCCTTATGCTCTGCAGAGGGGTAAGTAAAACTTGAACCTCTAAAGGTTGGCTTTTTCAAATTGTTTTTATGTGAGACTGCCCTTGTTATAAATGGTGTTTTTGAATGGTTGAAGATTTTGAACAAGACGATTTCGACATGATTGACCCGACAGCCAAAAGAGTTCTTGTAGTCCTTTCCCAATTTGAGAAAGGTCTCTTGGTGACGGTGGATCTCTTACACAGAAAAACAGGTTTGATGCCTGAAGGCCTAAACGACGCAGTGCGGCACCTGCTAAAATCCAAGCTCATCGACATACCTGAGCCGACAAAAAGACAGGCCCCCTACGATTTCGACACCGTTGAAATATCCGACTTAGGAAGGCAAGTGCTGGCGAAATTCGGATAAAACATTCAACTAAACCCTTATCTTAAATAACAACGATTATTGTTGCAAAGTTTAAAATAATGAGTAGGGAATAGTTGGTCATAGCGAGTAAGTGCCTATCCGAGACGATGATGCCCACACATGTGGGATGGAAGTAATAGGATAGGGTTCGCGTCTTTTACTGCCAAAACTTGTTGAAGTGGTTAATATAATTTATTAACTTGAAGTTGCAAGGAAAGTTAAGCCTCCAAACAATTCAAGTTGTATAAGTGAAATCATCATTTGAAAGAAGTAGTTAATTAGATATAGTTAATCCGCCAACAGCAGTACGGGTTGCCTATGTGGGAAGAAATCATCATAGCGATTGCCTCAATCTCGTCTATTTTAGTTGTTTTTGTCTTAGCAAAAATGAATAGCCTGCAAAAATCTATGGGTGAAATGAAAAACAATTTCGATGTTACTACCGCCGCTGTAACTGCTCCTGCAAATATGCTTAATCAAGTTGCAAATAGTTTGAGCCAAAATACAATGACCTTAAGTTCCTCGATTGCAGATGTTAACACTCAAATTGGAAATATTGGGCAGCAGGCGATAAAAAATGAAACATTAGGCAAGAAATATGAAGAAACTGAAGCCCTCACTCGCAGAATGTACAACATAATGATAGGTTCCTACGAAAAAGGCAAGTCTGGCGAGAATACTCTTCGAAACATGATGAAGGAACTTATGAAAATCGGCTTTGTCCGACAAAATGTTCCTATCGGAAAAAATGTCGTTGAGTATGGAGTTGTTTTCAACGATGGCAAGATTCTTGCAATCGACTCCAAAGTAATTGCGACTCAAGACATGGAGAATTTGCTTGATGAAAAAACTTCCGAGCAGGATAGAGAAGCTCTGAGAAAGAAGATTAAAACATCTGTAGCTAACAAAATGAATGAGGTTTGCAAGTATATTGACCCTGCCAACACTTTACCTTGTGCGGGTAATGGCAATTCTTGACTCAGTTGTTAGTCTCACAAACGAAGTAATACCAGAAGCAGTAAGCAAAAATATTATGATCGCTGGCTATTCTGCCGTTCCTCAACTTATCGTTTACTTCATTAGAATTCATGGGTTTTATTCAATAAAAGAAGATATCGCTGAGTTGAAGGAGCGACTATTGACTATTCAACAAGCCCCAGCAAAGTTAGATGACAAATTCTTTACTAATAGATTTGATAAACCCATTGGGATACTCAATAAGGCAACTCTAGAGATGCGACAGAATATAGGAAAAATAGATGATACACTTAGATTGGAGCATAAAGAGACCCCTGAACTCACAGACGAAACATCGTAGGAACGTTTAAGCTATAGATTGGAGTTTTAGTTATGATTTCGTTGCCTTGTCAGTACTGTGAACATGAAAACGATGAAGGTGTTGCGGTTTGCGAAAACTGTTGAGCAGCGAGAGATGATGACATAGGTGATTCGGGCGATAACAGGGATTCTGAAGATCTATTCTTTGATGATGAAGGTATTTAGAATTTAGTATGTTCGGTCTTTTCCGAGCAACCCGGCGTTTCTCTCGTTACGAGTTACAGCTCCACTAAGTTTATGATAATAACAATCAGTGCATAGTCCATCATGTCGGTCATAATCTTCTAAAGATATTTTGTAGCGCAACTATCACATTTTTCTAAAAGTTTAGATTCTCGAGTGGGAAAATTATCTGCTTGTGTCTACGGTGAGGTATTGGTTTTTTTTGTCGTATTGTTTGGATGCTGTTTTTGGATATGAGATTTAAGAAAAGCTTTGGCGACGCAGCTACTACAATATGGCCATTTAATTAGATCTTCATTATGTGAATTGTTTGGCGAGTTGGTTAGGTGGGTTGCTGTGATCCTTGGACTGTGAATAGTGCTGGTGTGTGCAGGTTTATCAGATAATCCATTTTGTTCAAGATAAGCTCTCAGGCTTGCGACTCTTAATACAGGTATTCTTGTATGTTTTGCAGTTTCATAATTGCTTTCATTGGGATTAAGTTTCAAATAATTGGCAACTTTGCCGCATTCTTCAAAGTCTTGTGTTGTTATGAGGGTGGGCAAATTTACAGTTCTTTGGGGTTTAGGTTCTTTGGGCGCATTTCTTGACTGCGAATTGAATAATCCTGAGTAGGTTTTTGCTTGAACGATATTTACGGTTTGTTGTTTGGTCGCTTGGTTAAAAGAAAATTTTATTTGAAAAGTATTTTTCCTGCATCTGAGATCGTAGCATTCTTGTTTTTGTATCAAACTCAAGTCTTCCCATTCGCCGCTGCTTCTAAAGTCGTCGAAGTTTTTGTCATCTGAAATTGTAATTGCGATATCTTCGACGTAATCTCCAAATCAACTCTCTCAATCTGCAAATCCAAATTCTCCAAATGCATCAAATAGTTATCCAGCATCAACCGATCCAGCCCAGACAACTCCACAGACTTTAGCCACTGCATTCCAGCTTTGCCAAACAAATCACTAAATTCATGTTTGAGCCTATTACGATCAATCAAAGCATGAGCCTTATTCTTAACCATCGTACGCAACTTAACAATAGACAATCGATGACGAACCAAGCTTCTTATTTCCCTCATATCTTTAGGCGGAACATAACACTCTGGAATCAAATCAGTCCTCAAAAGATGCGCCAGTATCCTAGCATCAACCTTATCGCTCTTTATCCTTGAAGAAGCTATTGCTTTGGTCTTCAACGGATTCGCCAACACCACAGGAATATGCAACTCATCTAATTGATTGTATAGGTCCAGCCAGTAAGGCCCAGTGGACTCCATAACGACTCGGTCATCCATCGACAGCAACAGAGTTAAGCTAGCTATTCCATCGGAATTGTTGGAGAAATCAAGCTCTTTTACAATTTTTCCCTAGAATTCATAATTGCTGCTCGGCACGTTTTCTTTCCAATATCTACTCCTACATACTTCATTTCTATTTTCCTGCTGGTTTCAGGCTGCATTCACTCATACGGGCGCTAATCCCAGTTCTTTAGCAGCTCAGGATTCGCCCAGTCAACAACGCGGTCGCAAAGACCATGTTCTACCGCGGGCTAACCAGCCAGTACAAGTTGGCAGAAGTCTTTCATAAAGTCAACAACAGTTGAAAAATGGTTCGTTGTTGTTCTTTCAACTTAGAAACAATCTTTAGCTGAAACAAAAAATTCAAAAAGAGAAGTTGTTGTTCTAGGTGAAATTTTAGGGTGAACAACAACTTCTACCTTAACTTTATCATAAGAAAGTTAAGGAGTCAAGAGAAGAAGAAGATTGAAAAAATTGCGCTTCTTCTTCTACCCGTTAACCACTTTTTTCTTGATACAACATAGCATTGCAATAAGTTGAAAAACAACAAACAAAAATTTTCAAGCATATTCTTCTCGGAAAGTACGACAATGTTACCACAAGTTTGAAAGAAAAAAAGATTGTGCTGTTTGCAAAAAACACAATTTTTTTTCTTCTACTTTGAAAAAGAAATAATCCATTCAACAGCCATTCAGCAACTTTAATCTTGAAAGGTCTTTGAATTTTGGTGATCAAATTTGGCTTCAAGAGTACTTCGCAAAGATATGCTCTTTTGTTCTATAGAATAGACTCCACCACACATATCCTTACGTTCTATTTTTAAAAAATATTCTTAACAAACTAACCAAAAACAATCACACAATAAGAACATCCAAAAAAGACAAAAAACAGTTGCATACGTTGAAGTCACCACAGTCACAACAGGTACAACACATATTTCCAACTGATAAAAAAATTATCTCTCTAGGGTAACTAAAAGAAAGGGAGTGGGAAAAACCTGTTGTAACTGTTGTAAGTGTGGTGGATCCGCCAGATTTTTCTAATATAGGAGTAATCTTGAAAGAAGAAGAAAGCTTGAAGAAGTTTGTTTCTTCTCCTATCAGTTATAATTTGAAACTAACATGGCGGGTTTGGCTGTTTTGTGAAAAGGCTTTAAGTTCATAGTCTGCATTTTTTAAAACTATGAGAGATGTTGAAACCATCAAAACTGCGCTTTTACAGCATAAAATTGAGCTTAAAGATATGTTTAAAGTGAAAACTATAGGTGTTTTTGGCTCTTATGTTCGAGGCGAACAGAATCTCAGCAGCGATTTGGATGTTCTAGTGGAGTTTGATGAGCCCGTTGGCTTATTCGAATTCATGAAGCTAGAAAACTATCTCTCAGACTTGTTAGGCGTCAAAGTCGACTTAGTCTCCAAAAAAGCACTCAAACCTCACATAGGCGAACACATACTACAGGAAGTCATCATGATTTGAGGAACCACGATATACGGGATTACTTGCCAAGACATTCTATAGGAAATAACCGACATCGAAAACTTCGTTGCGTGCATGACCTATGAAGAGTTCATTAAAGACAAGAAAACACTTAACGCCGTAATTCGCAGCATCGAAATCATTGGAGAAGCATCCAAGCAACTTCCTAGTTACCTGAAAGCCAAATATCCGGAACTCCCATGGAAAGAAATTACAGGGATGCGAGACAAACTAATTCACGGATACTTTGGAATGGACACTGAAACAATCTGGGAAACAATCAAACATAATATCCCGGGGCTCAAACAGACAATTCAAAAAATCAAAAAAGATCAAGAATAACACCTGCAAGAAAACAAAAAGTAAGAACAGACACCCTCTGAAGTCAAGAAACTCGGGAACTCGTTCCCAAGCAATAGTCTTGAAGAACTGGCTTTGCATACAAAGTCAGTCACAAGGTTAACTTTCAACTTTGGAATAGACACATGTATACTCTGCAAAATCCAAGACAAATCAGACTGGCAAGTTACAGCCTTCGACAACTCATGGGGCTTTCTTTGCGGTCCATGCGGAAGTAAACTCTTAGAAAAACTAAACAAAAACGAGTTAGGCACATTAACCTCATAGCAGCTCTTCAAGTGAAATTTATAGGGTTAAAAATACTTCTATCTTGACTTCCCTAAAAGTAAGTTATTCGCCAAAAAAATCAAGCGATAAAAGAAAGGAATTTGATGCTATAAGCCCCTTTTCTAGCTATAGGCTACCTGAGAAAAGAAGTATGCCCATTGGCTTATGTAGGCTATTTCTTAATCTTTAAAAATTAGAAATATGGAAAGCTATGTTTCCTATGGTTTTGTGAGAACTATTTCAATTGTTGAAACCATTCGCGATCTAGTTTCACCTTCTCTTGCCGGCATTTCTTCTGTTCCTATCGTGATTTTGCTCACTTTCAAATCTTTTAGGAAGCGATTTCTTGTTATTTCGGCTGCGTCAACTGCTGTAGTTATTGCTTGTCCTCTGGCTTTCAAAGTTATTTCTTTAGAGTTGCTTGCTGACATTCCTGTAATTATTGCTAGAACATAGTCCATGGGCATTTTGTTTCCAATGAATACAATTCTTGATCTTTCAGTCATTTCAATCACCATTTCAATAAAATGTTATGCTCTATACAGTGCAACATTGCTTATAAGAACAACTAAACAAAAAAAGCACCAGTGGGATGTTTTGCACAAACGCCTTTGCCATTTTCAATCTGCAAGCATTGATTCATAAACAAGTCGCCTAAAAATTAATAGAACTAAACACAGTACATCATAAAACTATGAATCAAAAGACTAGTGGAAATTCGATTCTTCTTCGCCTTGCTGGAATATCAGGCCTCATAGGCTCCAGTTTACCACTCATCATGATTGCCGCATCAACTATGCTTGATACGTCTTTTAGTTGGAATAAAAACGCCTTAAGTGACATAGGTGTAGGTCAACTATCATGGCTATTCAACAGTGCTCTTATTTTTGGCGGTGTGTTTAACCTTTTATTTGCCTTTGGATTAAGAAACTATCTTGGCAAAACAAGAGGGTTGAAGATAGGTGTTTTGTTAATCATTGCAAGTAGTTTTTCTCTATCTTTGGTTGGAGTGTTTACAGAAAACTACTCTATTATTCACGCATTAGTTGCGTTGGGATATCTGCTTTTGACTCCTTTAGGGATAATATGCATTGGTTGGCAAGAAAAGAGCCGCAGAATTGGAAAAGCAAGCCTCTTGTTTGGAATTGGGGCTTTGTTGGCTATTCTTGGTCTACCCATAATAGGGTTTGGCGCCAACTTGCAGATTGGCTTTGCAGTTCCAGAGTTCTTGGAAGCAGTGGTTTTAACAATTTGGACATTCTGGATCTCACTAAAACTTATTCATCATGAAATAGGCAACTATTGTTTAGAATTTTAAATTGCACCAAACGATACATATATAGTGTAATTTGTGACATAAATGTCGCAATATTTAATAGTTCGCATCCACAAATCCATATTTACAGGCTGAGAAGCACGCTTTAAGTAATGCGTTAAGGCATGGAACGTATTAATTGAAACAGCTGAAAATTAATACGTGACTAAAACCTGGCTTTAACGGGCTGGACATAACAGCGTTGCAAAAAAGCAATGAGCTGCATGATCAAAACGGTGAAAGATCATTTAGCGATCAAAACATTGCTTTTATGGACCGTGAACGCAGTTAAGGCTTAGACTCAGCCTGTTCTCACTTTTTAAAAAACCTCTTTTAAGCCAGACAAACAACTGCAAAACAATTTCCCCAGCAGTTACGGCCTTTATTCTTAAAGCTCATCAACTTGGTCCCACCAAGAGTTTCAAACTAAAAAGAACACCTATGTGAAGTTTAGTTATTTTACTCTTTCTTTTCATTTCTTCCTCCAAATTCCACTCATTCACTCTCTACAAGTTGACGACAAAGGCAAACACCTATCCGCCCACACCAAAGAGGCAATATGGCAACACATTCAACCCTTCATCAATCAACAACACGTCCACAACCAAGGGACAGTTCTCCACGGTGAAACACGTTTAAGGTTGATCATAAAACGGCCGCTTATTCTTAAGCACCGAAAAACAAACCACCAAAAGCTTCCTATCAGCCGTCACCCTAGCCGTTTTCTTACCCCTCCTACCAGCAAGGCAACGATACGAACGACTAATCCAAGTATCATACTTACTAACATGAGTAGATGCGCACTTCATCATAATCCAACGCAGCCATCGACTACCTTCCTTAGTTATGTTTCCATGACGAACCATTCCTCCAGATTGATAAGTAGACGGCACCAAACCAGCGTAGCTGCAAAGCTTTTCAGCAAACTGAAAACGACCAATATCGCCAATCTCACTTGTCACTAGAAGGGCAGAATAATACCCAATCCCCGGAATTGTCATTAAAAGTTTAAAGTCTTCATCACTTTTAGCTAATCTTTCAAGCTCACGAGACAAAATTCTGATCTCTTCGCTAAAATTATCGATAAGCCGAAGGTACGATTCAACCGGATCCAAGCTTTCCCCTTATTGCTAAGCCTTTAGTTGCTAAACATATAATCGAAAAAACCAGAAGGCAATAAACTTATAATCCATATCAAACCAATAAAAGCCGAAGTAAGTGGACAAAATGAAAAGAAAATTAAAAACTATACCCGAACCGAAAAAGGGAACTCTAACCGTTTTTGCATCTAAAACCTTGCCAGTAATAAAAAGCAAGGGTGGCAATACTACTTATCTATGTGGTAATTGTGGAGCAAAGCTAGGCGAGACTATCATCGAAGGAAAATTCAAGAATGTTGCGTTAAAGTGTCCAAGCTGTAAGCTCTACAACGAAGTATAGTTTAGGTAACGTTTCTGCTCAAGTAACAGAAACTTTACACAACCCCAAAAAAACTCTTACTGCTACGCCTTGCGATTCTCATAGTTGATGGCGAGACTGGTCCTAGGCGCGCCAGTCTTTTTCCTTGCCTCCAAAACTTGAAAACAATTTAAACTAAATTAAAACGAATTACTTGATAGAGGAAGGTTTCCCAAGGTGTTCGTTTAGATTTCAGTTTAAATTCTTTTCAGGAACTGTGGGTAATGAGTTCCCCTTCGGAAACTTGCTCAAGATTTTCTCATGTTATAAACAAATAATTTTTTTCCTACTATATTGTAGTAATTCCTTATTAGTAGGTTTGACATTAAATATCAACAGTGAGAAAATATGGCGTCAGTCACTGTGACGAGGCATTCACAAGTTACAATACCAAAAGAAATACGTGAAGCAGTGGGGATAACGGAAGGAGATAAGGTCAAGATGAAGGTGGTGGAAGGCAATAAAATCGTAATTGAGAAAGCAAATGAAGAAGCATGGAACGATTGCGCGGACTTTCTACCCGTAGATTTCGAAAAGCTCCTAACATCTCTGCGAACCGATTCAACAAGTCGATTTAAGCGCCTTGGGCTGGTTCCTTGAAATTGCCCCAGAAAAACAAGAAAACTGACGAAGAAATAAAAAACGTGTTTTTTGATAGTTCAATAATTGTAGATGTAGATAGAGGAAAACAAGACGTTATTGAGCTTTGCAAAAAATTAACCAGTGCCAATAGAGCATTCATAAGCACTGTGAGTGTTTCAGAAATTCTGACAGGATCCTATCTAAGAAAGGACTACAAGGCTGCCATAAAGAAAGCAGAAAGAGTTCTTGGTCAATTCCGCTGGGTTCCATTGAACGGTGAGGTAGCTAAACTTGTGGCAGAATTAAACGCGTATTTGATTTCAAAGGGTCAACCGATAGAATATCAAGATGTTGTGATAGCCGCCTCTTTTCTGATGGTTAGTTGTGATGTATTGCTGACTGAAAACAAAGAACATTTTGAGAGACTGCCAAACCTGAAAGGCAAAGTAATGACGCCTAAAGAATTTTGTCAACAATTTTATTAGGCTATTTTGTTGAAAATCTTGATCAAAAGCTTAAGAGGCTTGAAGTGACACTCCAGAGGAGATCTCACGCATATTTCTTCTTTCTTATTGAAAGCTAAATTAATCAAGCTTTTCGTTTAAAATTTAGTTTAAGCTTTTTCTTAGAACAACGATGTTTTCTCGGGAGATAATTGTTGGCGATGCTAAGGCTGAGCTAACACGGAAAATTTACAAAAAAAGTTGTCAATCAAATCAAAAAAAGAAAAAAGGATATTCAACGCGCTAAGCTGTGAAAGTAAAATAAATGGAAAGGGAGAAAAAGCTTGACGCTCTGGCGAAAGCTTACGGTAATCCTTTAAGTATCTTCAATTCGCTTAGGCACGACCTAATGGTTGAATCGAGGGCGTATGTTATTATCCAGTCGGGAGTAAAGCCTGATTCAGGTATGTCTTCTTTGCCTCTTTGCGAGCGGCCATCTACCTTGCCAATTAAACCGCCCAATAGGTCTATGTCCGTGAAGCCTTTTACCCGCATAAGCATAATCTTGTAAACTAATTAAGCACTCTCTTACGATTACTTTTTCTTTTCCTTCTAACTTTCTATAGAAACGCCCAGTTTGCCTCGACAAAACAACCGGTGTACTTAGGCTTCAACTTGCTCTTCCTTTAAAATGGAACGTAAATCCTTGACTCTTCCAGCTTTAATGTCATCTTGACCTTGCTTGATAGCTTTCATCATTTCTGGATCACTTAAAACGTCAATAGTTTCCATGAGTTCACCCATTAGCTTAGTAGCTTCATATAGCTTTTGTTGGTTTCAAAAAGAAGCTTACGATCGTTTTCATCTAAATACGTAGTTTTAGCCATCGAACCCACCGAAATACTAAGGATCTACAGATGCAGATGCTACTGATAAATTTGAAAAAAGCCTCAACTGTGTCGCCAGATTAACCTTAATATTGTTTTTCGGCTTTTAACGGCCTGAGAACCTTAGATCGGCTCAATAAGCCGATTGAGGGTTAAAATACTTGCCCCTCGCCTTCAATTTGGTCTATACATTCGTTTTGTGACATATGAGGGGCACCTCCAAAATCCGAACCCATCTTAAGGATCCTGTTGAAGAGATTAACGTATTCTTGAGCTATATTTGCCCAAACAAAACGCCTACTGTACTTGTAAATTCTTTTTTGCATAGCTTTTCGGACTTTGACATTTGATAGTTCAATGATGCCCTCTGCTAACGAAATTGAGTCTTTGAATTTGCAAAATATGCCTCGATTATCAGCTAATATGTCTTGGGCGTGAAAGTATGGCGTGGATACTATGGCTTTTCCAGCCCCCGCAGCATATGTAAGTGTGCCACTGCTTATCTGATAAGGAGAAATATACGGTGTCAAGTAGATATCTGTAGCTTGCAGATACTTGATTAATTCAGGTTTAGAAAGGAACCTGTTGATAAATCTAACATTCTCCTCTAACCCTAGTTCACTAACTATCTTTTGTAGACTACTTCGGTACTTTTCACCCTCTTGTTTTATCACTTCAGGGTGAGTTTGCCCTATTATCAAATATAATATTCTTGGTTCTTTCTTTACAACGTGTGAGAGAGCGCGAATTGCGTACTCTATACCTTTGCCGCTGCTAATCAGCCCGAAAGTGGAAGCGACCAACCGATTTTTTAAACCTAAATCAATTTTAGCTTGTTTAGTATCTTCGAATTCCATTTTTGGGCAACCGTGGGGTATGACCTTGATGTTTCTGCAATTTATTCCCTGATTTTTCAGCATTTCAATTGCCGAGTAGGAGATAACGACGGTTGAAGCGCTTTCCTCAGTTATACATTTTAAGACCTCCAAAGATTTTGGGTTGAAATCAGGCAGAACAGTGTGAAGAGTTGTTACAACTGGCTTTTTGAGGGCCTCAAAAAAGAGTTTTATGTATTCGCCGCTTTCTCCTCCGAAAAGTCCGAATTCATGCTGGAGATTAACAAGGTCAATATTTGATGAGTTAATGTATTGTGCCGCTTGGATGTAGTTTTCCTTGTATTCTCGCTCTATTTCAATTTTTACTCTGCCTTCGTAATTGTAAATTGCGCCCTTTTGGTTTATCGCCAGAACCGATGGATTAAACCCGCACAATTCTTCAATAGTATCTATCAAATCCCTTGTGAATGTGGCTATTCCGCATTCTCTTGGCGGATAGCTGCTAAGATAAGCTATCTTTCTGGAGCTACCACTATCAGATTGATTGTTCATTTTATACAATTGGTTAGTTTGTATGTAATCACCCCAAAACTTGTGAAGCACACCCCAAAAGGGGAAGTTATCTGCTTTCCAATTAGCAGTATTTTTATTTTTTGAAAATCTTATTTCGGCTGATTATTGAAGCATTGAATAGTTGGTTTTAAGCTTTGTTAGGCTTTTCTTTTTGCTTTGCCTACTTCTTCTTGGACTTTTCCGTTGACTTGTTCCATTTTGCCCTTAATTTGTTCACTTTTGTCGCCAGTCATTTTGCCTAAGCCTTCGCGGACTTTGCCTTTTCCCTGTTCAATTTTACCTTCAGTTTCTTCTTCGTTCATAAAAAGTCACTGCAAAATAATGTCTTGCGCTTTTATTAAACATGTGTGACTGCTATTAGACACCAGCAAACAACAAGCCATATGCTCTTAGGGCATATGGGAATACAAACTGAAACACTTGTTTTTGTCAAGAATTGTATGCACCATTGTAACTGTCGAAACCCAACAACAAACTGATATACGCTAGCCTCCCGAAGGTTAATGTACAAAGGCGATTAGAAATGAGTAAGAATCCTACAAATCAAGACGCTTCGAATATTTTGTCCAACGTGCCAAAGGAGAAGGCTTTCTTTTTTTGCATTGCAGAGGGAGTTTACACAAAAACTTCAGCAATCAGCCTTCAAGATTTTGCAGCCAAATTGAACGACATAGATGAAAGATCTATTCTGTTTCATTACCCACGGGGCGATTTCCAAGCTTGGATAAAAGATACAGTAAAAGACAATGAGTTAGCCAGCAAAATGAGTTTTATAGAGCGGGGAATTTCGGGAGAGAAGCTAAGGCAAGAACTGTTAAAAATGGTTCAAACAAGAATAAGCGAACTCAAGGATATAAAACAAGAAGTATTCCCACCCAGCCAATGTAATAAGGATGGCTTATGCCTATCTTAACACAAACAATCATTCAACGGGTAAGTTGCAATTTGGCTTGAAAATTGACCTAAAAATATTTCAAGGTCTTCTAAAATTTAGCTCACTCTAATTATCTCAAACGCAGCGGAAGGTCTAAGTCTACTTAAACAAAAGTAATTTATTCTTTACAAAAAAAGTTGGGAAGCAGCTTATGGTGATGCTTGTACGCTTTTGGTGGCTACTATATTCTGCGTCCTGTAAGTAGTAGGTAAAGTATTATGATGACGACAATGACAAGCAGTACCCATATGATGGTACCAAGGTTGAAGATGAAAAAGCCAAGAAGCCACAGTAAGACAAGAATCACAGCAACAACGAAAAGAAAATCAAGAACTCTCATTTGAAAAAACTTACTTACCCTTAACTTGCCAGTCCATTTTAAGATGTGTAACTGTCAATAAACAGTAACAGCTACCTCAACTTTTTACTTCAACTATCCACTTGTAGCCACAGCCACACAGTCACACACACTTAAACCAACCAAGGAAAACAAGTCGACACATTTCTTGGACTAAAGTTTCTCAGTCTTACTCACTGCTGCAAATTAGAAAACTCGCTATGTACTCAGGATTCATAAAGGCTATATTATTAAACTAAACAGTTGATTTTAGCTGGAACTATCTTTTGCAGAGACTCAAGCAAAATAATCACACTACTGTTAAAGCAGTAGATTTAGGTTCTTCAGACAGAGCGAAGACCATTCGTGTTTTGCATGTTGACGATGATGATTGCTTTCTAGAAGTTTCAAAAGATATTCTTATGGATAAGGGCAGCTTTGAGATTGACCATGCCTGTTGTGTGAAGGAAGCCTTCAAGAAACTTGCAACTGGAAATTTTGATGTTGTGGTTTCTGATTATCAGATGCCCAAAAAAGACGGCTTGCAGTTTCTAGCGGAGTTGCGTAAATCAAAAAACCAAATCCCCTTTATTTTGTTTACTGGGAAAGGCAGAGAAGAAGTCGCAATAAAAGCGTTAAATCTTGGTGCAGACGCCTACCAAAACAAACAAGGCAACACCGAAACAGTCTACGGAGAATTATCTCACAACATTAGCCTTGTGGTCGACAGAAACAGAGCAAAGCAGGCTTTGGAAGAAAGCGAGAAACGCTATCGCATCCTTATGGAGCAAGCATCAGACGCCATTCTAGTTCACGACGAAAAAGGCATAATCATAGATGCTAACCAACGAGCATGCAAAAACTTAGGATACACAAAAGAAGAACTAGTTGGGATGACAACTGACGACATCGAAAGCGAAATACCGGAAAACAAAAAGAACACTTTGTCTTGGCTAAAGATTGTTGCAGGTGAGGCATTGACTCTAGAGAGCCACCAAAAACGGAAAGACGGAAGTATCTTTCCAGTTGAAGTTTCTTTAGGACCTATAACAATTGATAAAAAGATTTTGGTAATTGGGCTAACAAGAGATATTACTGAACGCAAGAAAAAAGAAGAGTTGCTAAAGGATAGT
The DNA here is from genome assembly GCA_963741005.1 of Candidatus Bathyarchaeota archaeon. Classification (GTDB taxonomy): domain Archaea; phylum Thermoproteota; class Bathyarchaeia; order Bathyarchaeales; family Bathycorpusculaceae; genus Bathycorpusculum. The sequence continues at coordinate 13,518 of CAVUGQ010000011.1, read as the reverse complement.
ATTGCGAAATATCGCGAGTTTGCAGAATCGTTGCCCGAGCTGGTATTTGAGATTGATGGTATCGGAAACCTTGTATTTGTCAATAGAGAAACTTCCAAGATTACTGGATATAGTCAAGATGAATTAGCAAACAACTTCAATATCACTCGGCTCGTTGTTCCAGATGAGCAAGAAAAAGCAACAATGCATATTAAGAGATTGATGTCTGGCGAGAATGTTGGCCCCACTGAATACACTCTGATTAAGAAAGATGGTACTGTTTTTCCCGTGTCGGTTTGGGCTACTCCAAATATTATTCAGAATAAAGTCGCAGCAATAAGGGGGATAGCTGTAGATATCAGTGAACGTAGGAAAGCTGAAGAAGATCATAAAAAGAATCAGTTGATAATGAACGCTATGAACGATAAGCTCCATTTTGTCGGAGCCTTAAGCAGACATGATATTGCCAACAAGCTCGTGTCCATAAGGAACAGCACATATTTGCTTAAAAAGCAAATTGGTGACAACCCAGAATACTCCAAATACCTTGATATAATTGAATCCGAGGTTAACTCATCCGATAGGCTCTTTGAGTTTAGCCGTCTCTACGAAAAAACAGGTACAGAACAACCAACAAACATTAACGTTGCTCAATGCTTCAACCAAGCGGTTGCCCAATTTCTAAACTTGAACGCAATAAAGATTGCTAATAAATGCCAAGGGCTAGAAGTGATGGCTGACGAATTGATTGGGCAACTCTTCTATAACCTTGTCGATAACTCGTTAAAGCACGGGGGAAAAATCACTCAAATACACCTGCACTACACCAAAGAGGGTGACAAATTGAAACTGTTCTACGAGGATAACGGAGTGGGTGTACCTGAAGCTAATAAATCAAAGCTTTTCGATTCCGGCTTCACCACGGGGAAAGGTAGTGGTCTTGGGTTATATCTAATTAAGAAGATTATGGATGTTTACGGCTGGCAAATCGAAGAGGTTGGTGAAGTGGGAAAAGGCGCAAAATTCGTCATAACGATTCCCAAGCTTAACCCAAACGGAAAAGAAAACTATCAAATTACCCAAAAAAAACCCCTATTTTCTAAACCTTCCCCGATACTTCCCCAAAAACAAAAAGCCCAACACAAACAAACATAGATTTACCGCATATCTTAACGGTGTGACATTTTAACTCAACTCTTTACCAATGTGCAAATGCGTTTTGGTAACTGCTTTAAGCAACATTTCACAGCCAAAAACGCCCTAAGAAACATGTCCTTTGCCTCCAGAAATCTTACTAGCCGAATCCTTAGCATCTCCCTCAATATTTAGCGCCGCAGATAAAGCAACCGTTAACCTACCAACATCGCCCCTAATAGCGGCAATTTCACTCTCAAGAATATGCCAAGCATTTATTTCTCTAAAGCCATTGGCCGTTTAGCTCTTTTGCGGCAAACGCACTGTAAAAGTTGTTCCTTTGCCCTCTTGACTCTCAAATGATACTGTGCCGCTTAAAGCTTCAGTCATACGTTTAATCACTGGCAAGCCAAAGCCTTGCCCCCTCGCTTTAGTAGTGAACATCGGCGTAAACAGTTTATTTTTTAAGGCTTCCGAAACACCCGTTCCTGTATCCGTGACATCTATTACAACGTCATCTGCTTCTTTGTAGGCTTTTATGACAAGTTTGCCGCCATTAGGCATCGCTTGAACAGCATTATTAACCAAATTGACCATAATACGGTTTATGAAAGTGGAGTCAGCCATAATCTTTTCAGCTGCAAATTCAACTTTTAAGGTTACTTTAACATTTTCGGGCAACCTGTTCTTTGCCAAGAACTCTTCAATTATGAGTTTTAAATCGACTTTTTCCGCTCGAGGGACAAGAGGTCGTGCAAAATCTTGCAGGTCAGCAACAATCTTATTAATGTAATCAACATTATTGGCAATGCCTTCTAAACTTTCTTTCATACCCTCTTTCACTTCGCCTTCAGGAACCACAGACAAATCAGACTTCAACAAGTACACGTCGCTAGGCAATCGCTTGCAATGGATTACGAATATCATGTCCAACCATGCCAGCTGTCGCGCCAATAGCAGACAAACGCTCAGCATCAATCAATTCCTTAGCTTGCTCGCTGACCTTCTGCTCTAAACTCTCAGCGTGCCGTTTTTGCTCATTCTCCAACTGTTTCCTATCAGTGATATCTACCAAAGACAAAACCGCACCGTCAACCTTCTTATCCACAGTTAAGTAGGGTTGAATACGCATTTCATAAACACGACCTTGCCCACCTGAAACTTCTTGGGTAGCTGCCACAAATTTAGTAGTTACATTGCGGATTGCTTTCTCCAATTCTTCAGGGGAAAGCCCCAGATGAAAGTTAGTGATTGAGTGTCCAACATCTGAAGGCTTAATTTTAAAGAGCTCTTGAGCAAATGGCGTAAAACGTCTTATCTGCAAGTCATTGTTTACAATGAGAATTGACAATTCAACGTTTTTTAATACGTTGAGTAAATCATCGTTAGTTAGATTTAATGATTGATTGCGGTTCTTAAGCTCTTCATTTAGCGTCTGCAACTCTTCATTACTTGACTGCAACTCCTCCTTGGATGTCTGCAATTCTTCGTTTGTACTCTGCAGCTCCTCATTGCTTGACTGCAATTCCTCCATAACGGCACGCAACTCTTCACTGGTTGCCTCACGCTCCTCATTAACAATCTGCATAGACAATCTACATGCATCCAAATCCTCTCTAAGCGTTCGTATTTGAACACTCTCTGAATTTTTTGTCATATGTTGTGAATGTGAAGATTCGGTTTCTTGGCGTAAATCCACTTTAGCCTCTTCAAAGGTTATCAGAAAGAAAGGATCTGCATATTGGGGCATCTTCAGAGGTTTGACTTTCAAGTTAATTATTCGCGATTGCCCTTCAAGCGTGTATTGCACCTTTGCTTTGAAAAGTTTGTTTGCTTTTCTTGCTGTATAAATTGCGGTTTGAACCTCTGCCCTGAACTCCTTTATAACTATTTTGTTTAAGTTAAAGCTTGCTGGACCTTGTTCATGGACAAGGTAGGGATTAATTTGTCCGCGGAAAGCTAAAATCTCTAATTTATTGTTAATCAACAATGTTGGTGGGACATACTCACCCATTAACTGACGGTCCACTTCATCTTTTAGCAACACCGTTGCATCCAGTTTCTGGGGTTTGATGGCGATCTTGACTGAATAGGGGGCGAACACCTCATGACTTAGCCCAATTTGAGGCTGCGCTCGCTTCTTTCTGTAGATTACGCCTTTGTTGGTGAGGGCTTCAAATAGATTCTGGAATTTGCCTGCACTTTCAGATTCGCCAAGAATTAGAAAACCCCCGTCCTTTAATCCGTAATGGAAAATGGGTACAACCCTTTCCTGGAGCTGGGAATCAAAATATATCAACATGTTTCGACAGACAATGAGATCTAATTTGGAGAAAGGCGGGTCGTTTGTTATGTCCTGCTTTGCGAATATGCACATTTCTCTTATTGATTTCGCGATTTGGTAGCTGTCATCATGACCTTTAAAGAACTCTTTTAGTCTGCTTTCAGAAACATTATCTTCTATGGATTTGCGGTATGTTCCTTGGCGAGCTTTCTCAATATTCTTTTGATTCACGTCGGTGCCGAAAATCTGGATTTTTACATCAAGAATGACGTTTTCTTCCAAGTATTCTTGGATCGCTATTGCGAGGGAATAGACTTCTTCGCCTGTTGAGCAGCCTGGAACCCAAACGCGAACGGGTTCGCTTTGAGACTTTTTCTTGATGATTTCTGGAAACATTTTTTCTTTCAAAGCCAAAAAAGTTTTTGGTTCTCGGAAGAAACTTGTTACGCCAATTAGCAAGTCGTCAAAAAGTTCCTGCAATTCAACTGGGTGGGTCTCCAAATATTTTATGTAGGTTTCGAGGTCTGCGGTTTTGTTGATGACCATTCGGCGTGTGATGCGTCGGTTCATGGTTGTTTCTTTGTAATGTGTAAAGTCAGTTCCGAAGGCAACTTTGAGCATCATATAGATTTTCTTAAGGTCAGACCCCTCTTTTGTGTCCTCAATCTTTTGGAGTTGGCTAAGTTGAGGGTGTTTAGCAAGTGTTGTTAGCTCTTCTGCAATTTTTTCTGGCGGAAGAACAAAAAATGCAGTGTTAGCGGCTATGGCGTTTTTGGGCATGTCAGGGTACTGGGCGGTTTCAGGGTTTTGGGCGAAGGTTATTCCGTTCTCATCTTTGATTGCCTTCAGGCCTTCGGTTCCGTCGTTGCCTGTTCCTGAGAGAACAATTCCGATTGCTTGAGTTTTTAGCTCGGAGGCTAAAGAAATCAGGAAGTCGTTGATAGGTTTAAGAGCCGTGCCTTTGGGAATAAGTTTTAGAAAACCATTCTTTAGTGTCATGGTTGTTCCTGGCACGATGACGTAAACGTGATCCTTTTCAACTTTCATGCCGTCTGTTACTTGGAGAACTCTCATTTTTGTGGATCTGGAGAGGATTTCTGGCAGCATGCTTTCTTGTCCTGTAGCCAGATGCTGGATAACAACAAAAGCCATACCCATATCTAGGGGCAAGTTTTTTAGCAGTTTTGTGATTGGGTCTAAGCCGCCTGCAGAAGCGCCAATCCCAACAATTGGAAACTCATTTGCAACTTTGACATCAGAAGACGTTTGCAGATTTGAACCGACTTTTTTTGACTTCACTCATAAACCCCTTAGCTAATAAATTGAATAACTCTTGATTATTTATTACAAGTATAGTTTAAAGTTATTTCGGAGCGAAAGTAACTAACTGCACAGAAAAAATAACAAGATATTAACAAAAAGGGAGTATTCTATCTTGATTATTCATTCCAACACTTAGTTAGGCCTTCTTCAACTTCTCTTTTGCTTTTGCCCCAGGCTTCGGAAGCAAAGCTTGTAAGTACCCAATGCCACCCACGTTTTTCCACTACATCTTCACCAAACTCTTTTTCCAGATGCTTATTCATCTTAAAATCCTTATTCAATTGTTCTTTCCACCAAGTATTGAGCGCCATTCTAATGTGTCATTTGTTTGCTTAAACTGCATCTGAACCACACGACAGCCTCACACCAAATCCTGCGCACCTTCGAAATAAATGTGCCTTGATAAGCCGCGCTTTTGTGTTATTTTTTTTCTTCTGCGGGTTTTTCCTTCTGATGTGGGCATTCCTTGCTCTTGAAGTTGAAAAGCATTAGCACACCCAGTTGAAAAAGGTGATTTGAATTTGCCAACGTTCTCTCTAATGATTCCGGATGCTTGTTCCGCAAGAGAATTAGGTAATTGACCTAACTCCAAGATCTTTTCGTCGCGTCTAGTCGTTAGTTTGATGGTTGACCGCATCATCCTTTTATTTAGAACTACGTTTGTGATGTCTCAGTAACTGTAATCTTTGCAATCCTTGCGGAACCATTCAAATCTTCAAAAAAGCAGTTATCAGACAGATAAGATTAAAATCTGAAAACGCGTAACAAAAAAGTGAAACTAACTAATTTGCAATGCCTCTCTTACAGTACTAATTAAGTAATTTGCTGAGCAATTCTTTAGTTTTGCTTGATGTGACAAACATTGTTTGAACAAACTAGATTTTTTCCACGCAATATTCCTTTCTTTAGCATAGCTAAAGCTTCAGCGTCAGTAATTCCAAAAGGAAGAAAATTCTTATGATAGAATTCAAAATGTAATCTTACTTTGATTATGGCATCTCTTACTTCATCGAAGGTACCAAAAAAATAACCGCAAGGGCATTGTCCACTTAATTTCTCTTTCAAACAGGTTCACTTTCGCAGGATTGGTAAACCTATACATAGTTACCATAGAATATTAACTTCAGTGACTAGCTCCTCACAGTCACAACTTGAGTTTTAAATAAGGTAGATAATGCTTTCACATATTTTGTAAATCTCTTTTTAATTCTTCTCAAAATTAAGGATCATAAACCAAATCGTATGATGTTCATGCTTTTTAGAAATAGCTGCAAGCAGACGAAACAGACATAAAGGTCGGAACATTAAGTGTTGAAACAGACAAAGCAATAATTCAGAGCTTCAACTAGAAACTTCGTCAATTACCTTATAGTTGAAACTGAAAATCGGTTTGATCTTGAGAAATCTTCAACTTTCCTGAATTGCAGAACAGGGACTTTTGATTGATTTAACATTAGAAAAAGTGAGTTTGTTTAAGATGCTTCAGAAAACTGTTTTGAATATTAGCAAAAAGCAAGTCGGATATTTTAGCACTTACCCTCCAAGAGAATGCGGCATTGCAAACTTCACAAAAGACCTAAGTGAGGCTATATATGACTTGGATGGGCTTAAGCAGTCTATAATTGCCATAAATGAAAAAGGCGCGCTTTACGATTACGATAGGCGAGTCAAATTCAAAATTGATCGAGATAATGCCGAAGACTATGTTAAGGCAGCCGAATACGTTAACTCTTCAAATATCCAGCTGTTAATTGTTCAACACGAGTTTGGCCTCTATGGAGGCGACTATGGCGAACACCTTAAACTTTTCTTAGAAAATGTCAAGAAGCCTGTAATCACAACTCTTCACACCGTTCAACCTAATTTTGATAAAAAAGAGATTGAAATCTTAAAATACATAGTTGAAAGAAGTGAATCAATTGTTGTAATAGCGCATGCTGCAATCGATATGCTAAAACGCCAAGGAATACCTTGCAAGAAATGCGTTGTCATTCCGCATGGTTGCCCAAGTATTGATTGCACAAACAACAAATCAATCAAGGAATCACTTGGTCTTAAGGGTCGTCTGGTTGCCTCCACTTTCGGCCTGATAAGCAGCGGAAAAGGAATTGAATACGCTATTCGAGCTCTTCCCGAGGTCATAAAGAAAGAACCACGAATAATTTATCTCATCATTGGAGAAACTCACCCTGAGGTTAGAAAACATGAGGGTGAAAAATACAGAAATGAACTAACGAGGCTTGTTAGTGAACTCGGATTGGAAGAACACGTCCGATTCACAAACAGATTCATCACAAAACGTGAACTTATCAAGTTTCTTCAAGCAACCGACATTTACATAACTCCTTATATTTCCCCTAACCAAATCAGCAGTGGCACCCTTATCTACGCTCTTGGCGCTGGAAAAGCTGTAGTGTCTACTCCATATTACCACGCAACGGAGGTCTTGTCTAACGATAGAGGTATACTTTGCAGATTTGAGGATTCGGCTTCGGTTGCTGAAGGCATAAATAGACTTTTAGACGAGAACTTCCGTTGTGAGATCCAAAAAAGAGCCTACAAATATAGTCGGCGCTTCCTCTGGAAAAACGTAGCAAGAAAATACATAAACCTCATTAATGAAGTAACTGAGAATAACGAGTGAGCTCAAATTGCCAACCCTTCCAATAAAACTAGATTTTGTCAGGACATTAACTGACGATGTTGGAATGCTCCAACATTCGAAATACGCAACACCTAATAAAAAAGAAGGATACACAACAGATGACAATGCAAGAGCTCTTATTGCGACCACAAATTACTTCATGTTATTTAACGATCCAAGTGTCAAGAAACTGATTGACACCTATCTGAGCTTATTGTTCTACATGCAAAGATCTGACGGCAAAATGCACAACTATCTCAGCTATGATCGCCAGCTTCTAGATGAAATAGGTTCGGAGGATTGCATGGGTCGAACAATCTGGGCATGTGGATATTGCTTAAACTCAAAATTGCCCAAAGAAACAAAACTTCTCTCCAAAGAGGTTTTTGACAAACTCTTTTGCTGGACTTCAAGCTTCACTTCACCAAGAGCAAAAGCATATTCAATTATCGGATTGTTTCATTACCATAAAGCCTATCCAGAAGATCAAAACATCAAACTAAATATCATATCACTTGCCAATCAAATAAATGGGCAATTTAAACTGGCATCTTCACGGGAATGGAATTGGTTTGAATCCTATCTTACATACTGCAATGCACGATTACCACATTCACTTTTCTTAGCCTACGAAGCCACTGGAGAAGATAGGTACCTACAAGTAGCCTCAAAATCCATGAAATTTCTAATAAATACCCAAACAATAAACGAATTATTTGTTCCAATAGGAAATCGCGGTTGGTATAAAAAAGGATCTGACCGAGCAATCTATGACCAACAATCCGTTGAAGCTGCGTGCACAACAGAAGCAGCAATTGCCGCTTTTAGAAACACCAAAGAAGAAAGCTACCTCCTAGCAGCCTACAAAGCCTTTGAATGGTTCATCGGGGGAAACCTGCAAGGTCTAAGGGTGTACAGTCAAGAAAACGGAAGTTGCTGCGACGGCATAACACCTGAGGGACTAAATCAAAACAAAGGCGCTGAAGCAACCCTTTCGTATCTCCAAGCCCGTCTAAACTTCGAAGAGCTAAAGCGATAAAATAATCTGTTAAGATCAAAGTAAAATAGATTCAAAAGTTTGGTTGGCATCTTCTTGAGAATCTATAATTCATTTTACTTATTAGTTCGGAATCCCCTTTTAAAAAGAGGAGATTGGCCTATATGATGACCCGCGATTTAATGTTGAAAGATGTTGTAACTACAAAAGGAAACGTTCCGACTAAAGAAGCAATTGAACTCCTTTTCAAAAGGCACGTAGGGTGCATAGTCGTTATCAATGATGCGGAGCAATGTATAGGCATTTTCACCGAACGAGACGTTATAAGGGTCGTGGCGCAAAATGTGCCTTTGGATGCGCCGATAGAAAAAATCATGACTAAAAACCCTTTTACTATTAACGAAGATTCAAATTTTCAAGAAGCAAAGAGCATAATCATATCCGCTAAGATTCGGCATCTTCCAGTGATTGACGCAAATGGAAAACTAATCGGTTTGATATCCGTTAGGCATATACTAGATGAGTTAAGCGGCCTGTAACTTCAAAACAAAGACACGACTGGAGAGATAACAAATGAAACGGTACTCGCACAATCCTATACTTGAGCCTATAGGTACACATACTTGGGAATCACAATTGGTCTTCAATGCTGCCGTCTTTACCGCTGACAACCGCGTCCACATTCTATACAGAGCAATGGGCACCGATAATATTTCACGCATAGGATTAGCATCTTCTTCGGATGGTTACAACATAGATGAACGTTTACCCCTTCCTGTTTTCAGCCCATCCAATGAAATGGAAAATCAAGGTTGCGAGGACCCAAGGCTAAGTCTATTTGGCGATTCCCTAATTATGGCATACACTGCATTTGGGAACCATTTTCAACATCAAGTCTACCAAATTGCCTTAACATCAATAAACATTAAAGATTTTCTAGCTAGAAGGTGGCAATGGGGCGAGAGGATTTTGGCTTTCCCAGGAATCCACAATAAAGATGCAGTTCTGTTTCCCCAAAAGTTCAACGGTGACTACGTAATGTTTCACAGGTTAGAACCTGACCTTTGCATCGCACGCTCTGACGACTTGCGACGTTGGCATGGCTTAAAATATATCTTGGGTCCACGTGTGAAAGGTTGGGATTCCTGGAAAGTGGGAGCTGCTGGACCGCCTTTTCTAGTAAATGAGGGTTGGCTTCTAATCTATCATGGCGTGAGTGCAGACAGAGTTTACTCTCTAGGCACTGCATTACTAGACAAGAATAATCCTGAGGAAGTTCTTTATCGCTCCGAAGAACCAATTCTGACGCCTACAGAGGATTATGAGCGATACGGAAAAGTTCCCAATGTAGTTTTCAGTTGTGGACAAGCTATAGTTGACGACCAAGTCCTGATCTATTATGGAGGCGCAGACACCTCAGTGTGCGTGGCAACTTTTGAGCTTGCTGAACTTTTACCAAAGAAATAACAGGTATTCAACTATTCAAAACATCTGGGCAGATTGTTCACGACTAACTAACATTTTGCAGACAGCTATCAGAATCACATTTTTTTATTAGTGACGGCTTAGCTGTTTTTGCTATGTAATCATTTTTGCAGGCACTCGATTGTAAAAACGAGAAAAGGATAACTGTTTCATTTATGATTGCTCATGCAACAACAAATGCATAATATAGCGCGCATGCTTGCTCCCAAAAAGGTCAAAAATGGTTAAAAATCCGCTTTCGATGCTTAAACCAATTTTCAAAACATCGACTTTGAGTCGAGACAGCAAACCAGTTTCTGAATCAAAAAGAGAATTATGACCACTTTTAACCAATTTCGATACAACCACGCCGGCGAAGCACTTCTAACTTAAGAGTTTGACAGCCAAATCATATCGCCACCTACTTGTTGCTGTAGAGACACAGTCACACATACTTAACTCTACCCACGACAATTAACAAGATAGAAAACTTGTCATAAATACATAGTTAACGCTAGCCATAATTATTGCAATACTCTGGATAGTTGGCTTTTTTGCATTGCCAGGCATAGGCTCACTAATACACATACTCCTAGTAATTGCAGTACTCTTGGTTCCCGTATGGCTCTTCACTGGCAAAAAACTATGGAGATAAAACAAAACATAAAGGAGAAAAAAAGATATGACTGTTGTAAAAATTGTTGAATTAATAGGCAGCTCACCCAACAATTGGGAAGACGCTACAAAAAACGCCCTAACAGAAGCAGCTAAAACAATAAAAAACATCAAATCACTTTACGTCAAACGGTGCACTGCAAAAGTAGAAAACAACAAAATTCTTGAATACAGAGCAGTAGTCAAAATCGCTTTCGTAATACAAAGAGAAAAATCAACTATGGTAGAGTCTTTGGGGAAAGAAAATCCCAAAATCAAGAGATAAGGTGAAAAGACATGGGGTTTGGAGGTTACATTGGTGGCCCAGCACTCTGTGCATTAGCAGTTGTGTTAGGAGTTTTTGGACTTATAGTTGTATTAGGAGTTTTCAAATTCGGTGAGACAAGCTATAGTGTTCCATTAGGAATAGGCATTATAGTTGCAGCACTCATCATGTTCCTGTTTGGATTGTATTCTTACAAATCGGCAAAGCCACAAGGAACATTAAACGTTCACAATCAATAAATTTTTGAGACTACCTTTTAGTCTCAGACTTTACTGAGTGCTGCTTAACCTTCCGTTTTGTTAAAACAGGGCTTGTTTATTAGGTTACAGAGTGGATGAAAGAGCGCGTACTTCAGAAAAGCAAATAAGGAAAAGAAAAAGTAACCATTAGGTGAAGACCGTTTTTGAAAGCAAAAATAGGTTTGATTGCAGCTTTAATTTCTCAGACTTCTTGTAAGTGTTCCAATTAGAGATTTAGGAAAAAAACTATAACGCTTAAAATGGCAAAGAGTACAGCCAGGATTGCTATAGAGTAAGCGAATTTTATTCTGATTTCCCCTTTCTGATAGTAGTGTCTAGGCGATACCCCTCTAATTCTGAGCATAACGCTAGAACCCAACTCCAGTCCAATTAAATATACAAACGTTAGAGTCAAAGCTCCGGCGAAAAGCCCCCAATTTTCTAAAGCCAAACCTATGCCTGCTACGGTTGCAGGAGGAACGATTATGCATGTAGTTTTTTCCCTTCTTAGAGAAGTTCTGCAACTTTCATTCTAAAGCTTAAATTACGCTATGAGAATGATAATATTGGAGTTTTTTCTATGAATAAAGTTGTTGAAGATGTTTTTTCAAAAGGTTTCTTAGAAGTACATGAGAACGATACACTTTCTTCTTGTCTATCACTTTTTAAAAAAGAGACGCCGCCTGTTCTAGCGGTAATAGATAGCGATGGCAGCTACAAAGGGGTTATTTCTCGCAAATCGATAATACGCTCCAGTCTTGCTGCTTCAGAAACCAAAGTCAAAACTTTGATGCGCCAAGCACCTGCTGTTACCCTAAAGGATCCTCTTAGCAAAGTCGCTAAGTTAATGATTGAGAGCGAGATCAGGCAACTTCCAGTTTACAGTGAAGAGAAACTCTTAGGTTTCGTCACCGATGAGGACGTTATCCATGGAGCTGTAAATGAGCGATGGGGCAATATTCGGGTTGAAGAGGTAATGACTAAGAAGCCGTTTGTCATCGAAGAGGACGAATCGCTAGGGGCGGTGTTGAGCCTTTTTAGAGGCGAGGGAATCTCTCATGTTCCAATAGTCAGCGACGGAAAACTCGTGGGAATTGTCAGTATTTATGATATTATTGAGAATATCTTTCAGCCAAGACATGCGCAAAAGTCTGGTGAAAGAGTAGGTCAGAAAGTTCCTATTCTAAGCATTCCGGCGAAGGGACTAATGGTGAAACCTGTAATCACAATCTTGCCCGAGACCAAATTGCGAGATGCTGAAGAGCAAATGCACAAATTCAACATTTCCTCGTTGATAATTGTCAGCAAAGGAAGACCAGTCGGCATCATAACTAAACTAGATTTCCTTGAACCTTTAGCTCAAATGGAACAGCCAGTACAAAACCTCACTGTCCAGTTTTCAGTTAAAGACGTGAAAATCGATGAAGAACAACGAGGCTTCATTATGGGTGACTTTGAGTCCTTCGCCAACAGATACGGGGAAAAATTAGAAGCTGGCACCCTATTTGTCTACATGAAAACACATGGCACAAACTTCAAGGGTGACCAGTTGATTCACTGTCGACTGCAGTTCAGAACAAAGAAAGGCGCATTTTTCAGTTCAGCTGAGGGTTATGGTGTGGAAGATACGTTTAAGGTTGCTTTGGATAGGCTTGAGGGTCAAATTGTGAAAAGCGCCGAATTATCGTATGATCGTGAATTCGCAAAGGGTTATTTGAAGCGAAGATTTCCGTTGACATAAATTTAGTAGGTTCAGGCAAATTGACAAAAACTGATGATGCTTTACTTGAATTAGGGAGGATTTTCGATGCGTACCTAAAAAAATTTTTTCCCTTCGAATATGAGAACAAAACCTACAGTTTGATCAACTATTATGTGGCATCGCCTTGGACAAGGTGCGATGTGTGCGGAAATCATCCGATAAAGTACGTTTCAGTAATAAGGAACAGTGATGGCCAAAGATTGCAAGTAGGAAATATGTGCATAGACCGCTTGACAAACCGCAAAGTGTCAGGATGGTTCAAGAAATTCAGGACAAAACGCGAAAACATTACTAAAAACAGAAGATACCTTGACAGCCTCGACTTAATACTGACTAATTACAGGAACGGTGAACTTGCATTCCAGATACCAGAAAACGATCTGGCCAAACTGCAAGAAGCATTCATACGAATACTCAACGGGCTCAACCCCACTAGAAAACAAGAGAAACTAGCTCTAAACTACATAAGCATGAAAGCTCGCACTTAGTTCTATACTTGAAAGACGATTTATGGTGACGCAAAATTAGCCTACGACCCGTCTCACAGACCAGACAGACCGGCCACGCTAAGCCTAACTAGCTGCATCCCCTTCTTTGGAAATCCTGCAATTCTGTTTCTAAAGTATTGTAACACGATTATTAAATCCAACTTCTAAGGCAGAAATTAGAGATCCCTACAAGAATGAGTGTGTTTAATCAATCAAAAGAATTTGGTTTCTTGTGTCAAATCTAGTAAGCAAGCTTGAGCGTGA
>CAVUGQ010000010.1:0-11027 GCA_963741005.1 Candidatus Bathyarchaeota archaeon | reverse complement strand
GGGTTACTGTACGAACTTACACTAATTGCAGTATCGTTCGGCAATAAAGTGAGAGACAAGCTATAAGTGAGCGAGCACTTGTTGACCAACCCCATAATCCAAAGGTTAATTGAGAACTTAGCAACATGGCACTAACTCAAATAATAATTAGTTTATCATAATCAAAATCATATGAATCTTCTTCATAAATGCGCTCTACTTCATTTTCACCAAAACTTTTCTTGCATTCAAAAAGAAAACGGTCTTCTAATATTACTTGACTGCGCTGACTAAGAGGGTCGTTAAATGTATAGCCTGCTTCTGCTATTTCATTAAGAAAATTAGCCCATTGGTCAGTCCACGATAATTTTTTGTCATTAAAATAAAGTTCGACAATGGAATTAAATGGCATAAAACGACAAAAAGTGTACCATATACGCGCCATTTTATTATAACCCGATGACGGAATACATTTTACAAGTGCAGGCCTATTTTTCCATGTAACATAACAATCATTATGAAGCTTCCAAGAAATGAAACTTGCTAATAAGTCAGTCAAGCCCTCATTTATGAACAGGTAGGACATGCCTCTTCTCCAATTATTAGCTTCGGCAAATGTAGAAACAGAATGGAGGGTTTCATGGATTAAGGAATGTCTGCACCACTTCGTTTCTTTAACGAATATTCTTCCGGTTGGCAAATTATAAGTGCCTGCCACTCCCCTCCCGAATGTTGCTTCAAATATGAAAGGGTCGAACTCTGTAAGCCTACATGATTCTGTTGAAATTGTTGTAGGGTAGCCATACTTGTTGTAAAAGAAAAGACCAGGCGTTTCAATTGCGAAAGATGCTGAAGGATATAACTGCGACTTAATATCTGCCAATACATCAGCTAAAGCTTGGTCAAAATTTGCTCTAGCCCCGTTAAGGTATATGTCAGCATCAGCGCAGGATACCATCCCTAACCCCTCGTCAACCCATTAAAAAGAAGCAACATATAAATATTCAACGCGTGTACTCTATTACACAGTGTAACACATTACACAGGTGAAAATTTTGCTGCAAGATTATGTTGAAAAATATGCAAACATGCTAACAGGCAGAGATGTTTCAAAGCTCTTCGAACATTTAAAAAACAGTACAAATAGGGCAGAAGCAGCAAGAATTTGTGATCTTGAGCGCAGAACCACTTTTTATTGGACAGATAATAAAGAAATTAAACTTCAAACAAAGAAACAAGTTCTCCAAGCGCTTCTTGAAAACGATTATTTATTTACCTTAGACTACCTCTGTGAAAAAACTTTAGAGCTATCAAATGAAACCGTTGACCTCTACCTAAAGAGCTTATATGAAAATGCAATGGATCCTGACACAGATAGTTCACAATTTGAAAAGCTAATGAATTCATTTTTTGAAAATAGGATTAAATTCTCATCATTAATAGGTAAATCTTTACTTGATGTAGTCTCCGATATGTCGAAAAACTTAGCTGAACAAGCAACAATTCTTAACATTCACAAACCTAAAATGCCCTTAGCAATCATGAACGGTGAAGAAATTGTTGAAAAATTACCGTTTATAATTAAGATGCTTCCAAAAAACATTACAGAAGAGTCTATTGATAATATAGAAAGGCAACTCGAACTTCCTAGGGGACTCATAGAGTTCGCGTCGGATGTACGAGAGCAAACATGCATAGTTCAGGCTGTTCCAACAATCGCGTATAAAAATACAGCTCAGAACAACACAACAGCACTAGTGATGCAAGTGTCAGCTATTGATACCGCAAGTAGCTTAAGATTTGGATTGACCAAACCCCTTGACCAAGGTACATCACAAACTTGTTTAACAGTTGGTCAGAGCAGAGGTTTTAATTAATAAATGGAGGAAAAAAAGTGCCAAAAATTGAAACGCAATTACAAGAACAATTTATAAAGATTTTATGCGAATTTGAGGAAAAACTAAAAAATCAGGAAATAAAAGATAAATTAGCAAATTTGATAGATGATTTCTCTAAAATAGAACGTAGTGAATTCATTAAGCGTTATTCGACTTTAGCAAATTATGTTGAGGAATTGTGTGGAAAAAACACCGCTTTTATTTTATTCGATATCCTCAGTAAATCAAAACCTGATGTTCTGCCCTTATTAGCACAAATAAACGATCAAGATGTACGAGAATGGTTAAGTGAGCTAAATAGAAAATATATTTCAAGATTAGAAGGATGTTTTCCACCTTTTCTTAACGACTGGTATCGCGTACTTTGGACCATTAAACTTGATCAAACCCATGGAAACGTGGCGTTTATTGAGACTACAATTTTGAAAAGAAACAAAGAGACTGTTTTTCTTGACACACCTTTCGCAAATATGTTGGTCCTAATCAATCATTGGTTAACTCAAATATGCACCACTAACATCGTTAATGTTACTGCTGATACTGAACTGAAAGCTCAACTTGAGAAGACCAAAAAAATCGTTGAACAAACTCTAAATTCAACACTAATAACAACTCAACCAACTATTTTAGACAGTGACCAAAGCTAATATTGAACCATCGCCCCTAAAAGGGGCTAACCTTTTACCACATGTACATTACCAAAGTTCCATATGCTTAACACTTCTTTTACTGAGCTTTTCTTGGAAGAAAAACGAAGCGGGCGGAAGCACGCCGACTACATAAAATCTTAACCAATGCTTTAGATTAAGAGAAAAATTCTAAATAGAAATTAAGTAACTATTGTTAAACAATTAATAAAGCCGCTATTAAGCGATTAAATATTAACCATAAAAAGGCTTAACCGTACTATCAAAACTTGACCAATTAAAAACACTTGTAAGATCATTGGGATTAAACCCGGATGAAGTGCTATCAAAAGATGCCTTAGTCATGCCACACAGAACTGTCATTGAAGGCGAACAAAGAAAAGTCGATGTACTAAACCAAGCCCTAAAATCAGCAATCATAATGGAGCTCAAACAACAAACAAGTATTCACTAATCAGTGTAAGAATATCTCCCGGGCTATATCTACCCAGGCGCGAATTTGTACTATTTTCAAATTGACTCTCACGTAGCTCCTTAATCAGCTGTTGTTTAAGAGCGGTTGTAATTTGCATAATCTGCGACTGTTCATACTGCTTCTGGTGGAAAATAGTTAAGTTAGATTGTAGCTGTGTTTCTCTTGAGAGAATTTGGTCGGGGTTTAGTCCTAGTGAACGAGTAAATTCTTTTAGGATTTCAATCTTGTTTAGGCGTGTCTTTGGTTTTATGCTTAAGCCTGCGGAAATATAGACTCCACGAAGGATTCGATGCCTTTCATGCGTATATCATGATAAGTGCTGATTGTGTGTCCCATCATGTATTCGATGTAGTCCGTTTCAATGTCCAAAGATGCTAGCTGAGTTCGGAGGTATTTTCGTAGGCTGTGTGCGCGTAGGTCATAGCGTCGGCATCTGGGTTTTTCGGTTACTAGTCCAGCTTTTACGTAGAGGTTGTGGACGATCGAATGAATTCTGCCGGTGGTTATGGGTCTGACGGTGTTGCTTTGTCCATCTCGAATTAGTGGTGAGTCATCGTTGATGATTTCGGGATGTTTTCTGCCTGTTGGGCTGCCGTGTCTACGCATGTCAAAGTAAGTTTTTAGGTATTCAACTGCTTCTTGTCCAAGAAATGTATTATAGTCGTGGTATTTGCCTTGAGACAGGCTGGTACAAACCAACACCTGAACTAATTCTAAACGCTAGAGCAAGATTGGGAGAGGTTTTGGTTTTTGCAGCAAGAATCAAGCAAAAGCTTGTGGCTGAAGATGGCAAATCAGAAAACTTTGGTTTGATGAGGAAGCGGGAATTGTTGAGGAGGCTAAGGGTTTTCTTAAGAATTATCCGCAACTCTTGCCCATATTAATTGCTGATGGAGATAAAGTGGACGTTTGGAGCCAAGAAGCATTAAGACTGCTTGGAGATAACTGTGTTCCCCTGGACAGACTTAGGCCATTTCTCGTTGTTGTACCCCGGTAACATTAACCGAGAAGTAGTCGTCCTTTAGTGCTACTAGACGACTACTACTATTATTCCAGATGCATTAGAAAGTCCTTTATGCGTTTTAATGTAGGTATAGCGCAGATTATAAAAAGGCAAAATTAGAGTCTATGACAAAACACGCCTCAAATAAGTGGTGAGAGAGTCTGTATGACAGGTTAGGATTTTTTGACCTGGATTAGTTTATCTCTTACGGCTTCTGCTACAAACTCGCCTCGGCTTCTGTATCCCAGGAGCTTCTTTTCAATTATTTTATCGACTTCGTCTGCCAATTCGACTGGGAGTTTTACGTTAACGTAGCTTTTTGGCAAGGGTATCCTCTGCATGGTAGTTTACCGTAAATCTTAATAGAGTAATGGATAACATATGATCCATATGTGCACCACAGATGGGAGAAGTCAAATCGAATGTAAGAGGTTTAGGGTGGAAAAAATGAAGGCAATACAAAGCAAACGCTCGCTATTCGTATTAGCTCTGATATACTGTATTCTGGCTGCTAGCCTAATTGGCATATTTGCAGTGTATTCGTCTTTTGCGACTGAAACTGATGATAAAATAAAAGATCAGCAAGAAATTATCAACGATTTAACCTCAACTAATTCAGAGCAGGCAGATCTATTATCGGCAAATAATGAGAAAATTGAAGATTTGACAAATCAGGTTAGCTCTTTAAAATCAAATATTTCTGCCCAAGCTAACCAAAGGAACTCTTATGAATCAACAATTGCCAGCCTTCAAAACCAATTAGCTTCTGCAAACGCCCAAATAAACCGTTTAAATTCTAAAGCGGAAGAGCTACAACAACAAGTAAACGACCTCATGCAAGGCAATCAGGAAAGCCTGCCAGCGCTTGTTTTTCATGTTTGCGAAAAAGGAGAAAACTATGCTTGGGGACACCTGCCGGATGCCAATTCAACGTATAACCAAATTCTTAGCCTGCTCCCAGACTACCAGGTACTAATGCTTCCCGAGTATCAAGGCAATGCTAATTGGACTGAAGAAATCACGTGGATCAGCAATAATTTTGGAGGTAACGAGGGTATCCCGTTAATGCTTGATGTTTTTGGTGGCGGAGATGACTCAAGTCCAACGCCTATGCTTAGCACATCAGACATTTCAGCGGCAATGGCGGCTTCTAATGTTCAGTATTTGAGGGTTGCAGAAGTGATAAGCTGGCACCAAGAACACCCAGACCAACCCTTCCCCACTGACTACATCAAGAGCATTTTTGAGTTCTGCAGAACCAACAATCTAAAGCTGTTTTGGACTGAATGGAGAATCGAAACCTTCCCAATGCTACAGACTTACCTTGAGGGTTATGAAGACATAGCAGTAGTGTCTTTCTCAACCAACTCGGGAGACGCTGAGCCATCAGAGGGTTTTATGCAAATTAGCCAGACGTTTGAGCATTGGGGCGGATCAGTTCAAGCCTGGTACTGGGACACAAGAGGCAAGGATCTAATGGATATGCCTGCATCCTTACTTGCAGAGCACGCATTATTCGCAAAACACTTGGGCGCACAAATAATAGAGTTCGAACCCTACTGGTACTTCTTTAACAACGGACAAGCCAACGACAATCTGCAACTTTTAAAGACTATTTTAGTAGGTGAGTTAAAGTAGCCTCAATAAAGGACCTGAATACATCAGCCAAACAAACGAATGCATCAACGTAACTGACTTAATCAAGCAAACGCCATTTTCGCTAAGAGACAATATAAGAATAGAATACCTCCAGAAGCATACTGAAAAATATATCACAAAAAATGTTTGGCTTCCAAAACAGAGATTTAGCTATAAGAAAGCGTTTCTATAGAAGCCTTATCCTGCTCGCATGGCGACTGTTGATGCTTAGAAATAAGTAAAGCTATCGACCGATTATTATCAGTCACCCTACTAACGATAGCGGAGACTGATTTGTGAATTTCCCGTTGTGATTTGTCAATGCTATCATTGATTTTTTTGCAATCGTCCAAGCATTTCATATTGTCTTCGATATGGAAAAGGATGTCTTTGTCATCTGTTATTGCTTGCAGGTTCAGTGTTTTTTTGCCTATTCTCCAGTTTGCCAGGTAGATGTCATAGAGCATGGCAAGTGTTGAAGCAGCCATTTCAGGGGTTGTTATTATGATTATTCCGAGTGATTCGTCGATTGTGTATCCTTTGACTTTTGCACCCCTCGGAGGCTTTCCGACTGATAAGATTGCTGTTGCTATACCATACTTTGCATGTCGCTTTTTACTTGCTCAAGGTAATTGTTGCGCCATGTATCGCTTGATTTGCTCTCTACCAAAACATGGTCTACTTCTAAAAGAAGAAGAAAACGGAAAAATTTTTGCTTCTTCTACTACTAAATTATGAGGTGAGCGCTTTGTTTTCTCTTTTGCAATTGAAGTATTTAGCAGGATAGGTAAACCGCTAGAGCAAGGATGACAAAGTGGCTATCGTATATTTGCAAAAGTAGTTCTCAGTAGTTGTTGATGAACAGTGGTTTTTTCGTCCGGTCAACAACAACTACCCAGACACTATCGTTATCGGCATAATCTTGAGCGGCGCCTTGGCCTCAATGAGTTCCCTTCATTAAGGAAAAATGCACTCACGAAGATTGGGCAGACTAAGTCTGATTAGCTTTTTATAGAGGATTTAGAGGATAAACAATTATTTTGAAGGTTAAAGGTTCGCTGAGGTTTCACTTAAAATAACTAAACTTAACATAACTATGATTAAAAGAAAACAAAAAATTTTAGTTCTTAAAAAATCACTGAAAGTGTCAAAAAATTATTTTAAGCAGATAAACCTAACTGCATAAGGGTTAGATGCTATGAGTTGTAAGCATTGGAACCGCCAATACTTATTCTGTGGTAAGAAGCAAAAGACAGTAAGCTATGATGACTTAGTTGACTGTACTGTTACTTGCAAAGAGTACTCTCCATTAACGAACGCTAAGACAGACAATCAAATGGTATGTCCAAATTGTTGCGAAGAAATCTCTGTAACTAAGAATAGTGTTGTTGAAATTAATGATATTGCCCACATTAAATGCCCCCATTGCGGTTCCACCATTGACATTGAAAGAAACGATAAATCGTTGTATGATAGTTTCCGATAGAATTTATGAAGCTAAATCCGGTTATTGAGCAAATGGAACGCTTCGGTAAACTAGACTTTTTGATTCTCTTATTTTTCCAGCTTCTCGCAAACGTTGAATCGATTGCAACAAATTAACTCTACGAGAAGAATCTAGGTCTTCCGGAGCAAAACGGTCGGATAAATTATCAAAACTTACCCCAAATTCGCTGCTTTCTTTATCATTAATAAATTTGAGAACTGATCTGTCAAATTCATTAAGCGATGCCAACTCTACCCCTTTGGTGGTAAAAAGATCATCCCACGCCTCAAAAATTTCTTCAAGATTCTTGAGATAAAAATTATCAAATGCTTTAGAAACCATCTGATTATCGACTGAATCGATTTCTTGAGAACGCGCTGATGCCAATGCTAACCTTAGGGTTGATTGAGGTTTACCATAATAATTAGCATCAAATATGTGATGCTGCTGAACTTCTTGAGGCATATCAAACTTTTCAGCGATACTTATAATCTTTTGACTTGTTTGTTCAAGCGTGTTATCTATGTCATCTTGAGTTTTTCCTATTGTTGGAGTTAACATTTGCATTGTTACTATGTACTTAGTAACTTCAAGGGGTGGATCAAAATACATCTTACGCATTTCGGCAGAATTTGCCAGCAACGTCGGTTGATCAACTAACCGAAAAGGTGGATCATAAAGAGACTGCGGTTGGCTACGTCTGCTCCCTAATCCCACCGAAATTTCGGAAAACCTTCTTGATTTTCTGCGTTCAAGAAAAGTTGCCAAATGTTGATTTAACGGCTTATCTGCATCAAAACTACGGAATTGCCATGTGAATGGTGATAACGGTTGTTCGGCAGCTAATTCAGGAACAGTGAGATTCCCAGATTTGCCAAGAGCAATATCTGGCGGCATAAGGTCATAGAAGTACTTAAATAACTTTCTAGATAGTTTGCGGTCGGTCCCGTCGTAAAGTGTAATATTCAATCCTCCTGCTTGACCAAAATTTGGCATTCGCGGGGAACTAACGAATTCAAAAGCGAGCAAATCTCTTAATGGTGAAAAAATCCCTGCCCATTGAAGAAAAAGTTGCTGCTGAAATTCCTTGAAATCAATTTCGGGCTCAATCGGATTCTTGATTTTAGCTGAAGCTATGTCATCAACCATTATTTCCCAGTAATCATGAAAAACTCTCCTTTGGCCAGTTACATTTACGTATGCTAGATTTGCAGGGATTTTCATGCCAATAGGGCATTCGCATATGATGTAATCTTGCGATAAATGCGCTGCCGGAATAATCAAAAATCGGTTTCGGCCAAGTTTGCCATCATAAATAACTGTACCAGATACCGATGGAGTCGCTGACCTTTTTGCGTAAGCAAATTCTTTTAGAATGTTGAATTCCCACTTGTTAAATTCACTACCGTATTGTCTATCCCGAAAAGCAGGCTTAATTGGCGTGAACTCATTTTCTTTTAGCCTTCTGTTAGAATTTTGAGGTTTCGGAATAAATGTCATTAGGCGAGTCTCCGTTGAATTATTAACTTTGCAATGCAATAATATAAGTTAAGCCAAGAGGTTGGCAAACGTTTTATGTTAAAAACAGTCGATAATCAATTATGCCTAAAAGTTTTCAAGAGGAAGAACTAATAAAAGGTCCGCTTTATGAAGCTAAAACCACTACTATTTAGTTTTGGGGTCTCAAGCAAGGATTCACTAAGATATTCCGACCCTGAAAAAACAATCTTAGACTTCATTTATATGTGGCGCTATAACGGTGTCCCGAAAGATAGAATAATTGCTGATGTCGGGGAGTGGTCAACCAATTTGTCAATCTCCAAACTTATAAAATACGCCAAAAACTATCCCAAGACAGTTCAGGCAATTGCTAACGAAATAGCGTGTAAGCGCCGGAAGGTGTTTACATGAGAGAAGACTTTCAATCAATTGCCAAAAAAGTATAGACTGAAACTGACTATTAGCTATAATGAACAGCTGTTAGCTATACAGTGCTAAGATACCTTCTTTAATTCTTGAAGGACGCTCTTTTTAGTTGCTTCAGTGAACTCTGTTGTGACGAACGTTCCTTTCCATGAGTCCAAGAACCGCTTATCGGCAATGTCTGAAATAATAATCGATAGATTTTTTTCTATTATCTTTGGATGAGCTAGCGTTTTCTTTGCTTCCTCTTTAAGGTCATCTGGAATCCCTCTTTTCCACACCAATGTAGCAATGTCTCTTATGTCGCTGGGTCTTGCGGACATGAGTTTGAGAATCAGATAATCGGTATAGTCCGGAACGTACATTTCAAATTTCTCTTGAGCTATGGCTATTCTTACTTTCTTGGCGTTTTGCAAGAAATCCTCTGTAACAAAGAAAACCTGTTCATCTGTTCTTCCTCTGACTTCACCCTCCATGAAATCGATCGATATCTTTGCTCCAGCACTAAGGAGCTTTATGCATCTCATAAAGCCGTGGGTATCAAGTTTCTCGCAAGTATCTGCAATCATATCCTTGGACAGCAAATTTTGAATCCTATCTAAATTCCATTTTTCCGCCTTTCTGAGGACGAAATCGCAATTTCGCGTATATCTCGAAAAAGAGGTGAACGCCCTGAGAGCATAGCCTCCGATAACGATTTCATTTTCGGGTTCTCAAAGATAACGGTCTGATCAGATATGTATCGGATTATCCTGCCGATTTCTACCTCTCTAAGGTTCATTAGTTCGACATGCCTAACCAAGCTCAACCACCCTCTCTACCGCCTCGTCAATTTCCCTTCTTACGAAACTGTCTTCCAATTTAGTTTCCCTATGTGGAAACTTTACTCCGCCAGCTTCCTCCATTTGGTGAAAGCCGTATTCCAATACCTGTTTGGTTCTGATGTTTGTCTTTGATACCCTTTTCCAGTAAGCGTCTTGATACAATCTGCCTAAATCGATTTTGTTCTTATTCTCATACAAAGTGGCAAACGCATCTGTAAAAGCCCATCTCTGCAAGCACTCGATTACATTGTCTTCGATGTCCTCTACAAGCAAGTTTCCGACTTTGCGGTGCTTGACTTTTGATAAATCCCTCGAATACTCGACTTCAAAATTCCAGCCTCTTTTCACGGCGAATGCTTGCAATGCCTTTCCATAGGATTTATCCTCAACCTTTAAGGTGTAAATTTCCCTGTGAACAAAATCATTGTTCCAAAATGAAGCTGCAGTCTGGGCTGATACAACCTTAAAGTTTTTATCTTTCTCTAAAAAATCCCAAACGTCTGTAATTTCGGTTGGAATCCAATACCAGCCCCACTTTATCCTTTCTATCCACCCTTCTTTGGATAACTTATTCAAGTACTCTTTGGCCTTTGGTTCAAAGCTTTTTACAGTCTTGACCCTAATCAAGCTTCCTTGATATGGCTTCAATTTCTTGATGAATTCGGCCAAATAATTAGCCATTTTGTTCACCTTTCACACTTGTTTGGCAAACTACTTAAAGATGCTCGTTCACCTTTTCAAATCCTTTAGTAAGCAATCCATTAATGTGCGCAGAATCAAATGTGGCAGTGGTTCCTATCGTCTTAGCGGTGTTAATCACGTTTTCTTGCACCTCAATAATACTAGCAATTGTGTTAAAAGTCTCACGCCTGCCAAAGAGAACATGCCCAGTGATACTTTTTCCAACAATCGAATTGATCTTCATAAGCTCTTACAAGAAAATCAGTACTTCTCCATAGACTCCCCTTCTTGCAGAGTACCAGAGCAACCGATCAAAGTTTATCACGCCTTTGTCAACCATCGCCACAAAGATTAGGCCCAGCTCAAAGGCATCGAAAACAAACCCCTTCCGCGTGGAGAAGTAGTAGATGTCTGCCCACCAAAGAAGCACCGCTTGCAAAAATAAACAGCCATACTTCGATGAATAATAATAG
>CAVUGQ010000009.1:0-25187 GCA_963741005.1 Candidatus Bathyarchaeota archaeon | reverse complement strand
GACCAAAAAAAAGAAATAAAGAACTGAATAAAAACTCAGGCTCTGTGAAGATTTTTATTCATCAACTTGACGCACATGGCTTCTGATAGTTCTTTTTTCAGAGCAACGTGGTCTTCTATTTCTAGTTTATTGACATTCATAGGATTTTACTAAAAGATTTTTATGTTTTCAAATTTATCTTGCAGATAATATCTATTTTTATAAATAACAATTCCTGAAATTATAACCATGACAAGTACTACACCTGACACTATGTAGATAGTAGTTTGAGATAATAACTCGGAATTGGAAATCGGAGAAGAAAACACAAGTGAAATATCATGATTGCTAAAATGGGTAGTGAACCATACATAATAGTTTTCATCATCCTCAGAATATCCCTGATCAACAGCTTTTATGCCGTCGATGTAGCCTATGGGAGAAGTTCCGAAATTAACTGCCTTTTTAGGTATTGTAACGTTGCCCAATCCAGTATCGCCTTTGTCTCCTGAAATAGTGAAAGAGACAGCGATTGTTTTGGATGATTTATTTGGTGTTATTGTTGCGTTTGTTATTTGTTGGCTTGTTATATTGCCACTAATTGAGAGATTTATCTTTGCGCCCTTTTCATTTGTTGCCATAATTGTTGAAGTTTGAGTTGATGGATTTGGCGTGGGTGTTGTGCTTGGTGTCGGAGTAGGTATTGGGGTAGGGTCAGAGGCAAAAGTTGCTGAAATAGTAATAGAGCTCTGAATGTTTTGAGCAACGTAAGAACTTATGGGTCCTATGGATTTTCCATTAACGAGAACATCGACTACGTGGCAGCCGATATCTGGGGTTATTGTAAATGTTTGGCTGTCGTTGTAACTAACCGTTGTTTTTCCAGGTGTTATTGTACCATTTTCAGTGTGACTTACCTGAATCGTGAACTTTCTAATTGCAAAAGTGGCGTTCAGTGAGCCGTTAGCTGTAACTGGTCCAAACTGATAGGTTTGGCCTGATGAGGAGACAACTGGAATTGATTGGCCGTTTGCCGTTATATTTGTGATGTAGTAGCCTTCGGTTGGTGTGATAGTGAAGGTTGGGGTGTCTCCGTAGTCTATAACGCTTGTTTCTGGTTCAATTATGCCGTTGGATGTTTGGGTTACGTTTAGGTTGTATTGATTTATTGCAAAGTTGGCAAATATTGTGTGAGCTTGGATAATGTTGCTAAATGTGTATGAGGCAGCTGATCCTTGAGATTGGTTGTCTACGCTGATGTCTGAAATATGGTAGCCGATGTTAGCTGTCATGTTGAATCGTTGGCTGGTACCTAGCATGACAAAGATTGTTCCGTTTGGAGTTATTGCACCGTTTAATCCTGCTGAGGCAGAAAGGACGTAAGAGTCGATAAGGTAGGTGCTTAGGGTTGTTTGGCCTGTTGTGTAACCTGATGCCTGGGCTGTGATTGTTGTATTACCTGGCTGTATAGGTCAGGGTCAAGTTTCCGGAAGCTGTTGATTTTCCTAAAGGAATAATTAGCATGGAATTTACCGCTCCTACTGTTGGTTGAGATGAGAAAAGTTTTACGTTAGCTTCTGCTCCAGCGCTTTTTGCAGGTCTCCCTAAGCTATCTTGCAGTTGAACCTGGATAGTTTGGTATATGTTGCCATCTGAGGGCAGACTAGTTGGAAGACAGTAAATTGCCAATTTTGATGCAATAAAACCAGAAGTGCTAATTATTTGGAAGGTCAAAGGAAAATTGTTGGCAACAGCAGTTATATTTGCGTTGCCTGCCTTGTAAGTTGTATTCAAGACTGCCAGTGCATAATTTTGTCCTGTTAAGATTTTTATTGATTCTATTTGACATATGCTTGAGTCGCTGGATGCGATGTTTATCGTTGTATCCTCAGATCCTTTTGCTGCAAAGCCTGTAGCGTTTTGTAGTTGAATAGCAATTTGTTTGTATGAGTTCTGATCGGCTAAGACTCTGGGGGGGCCTGTGAATATTTTGAGTTTTGTTGGGTTCAAAGCAATTGGAGTTGTGGTTATTGTAACTTGATTTGAAGCGTACCCTTGAGATACAGCTGTTACAGTAGCTGTTTCCATTTTTGCTTCTGTTTGTGCTATTGTGGTTGTGTTAAAATTAGCTACGGCATAAGTCTCGCCCTCAAGAATTGTGACTGATTGGTCTATCGTGCCAACTGTTGTGTTTGAGCAGGTCAATGCTATTTCTACGCCTCCATGTGGGGCTCTTGCTGGTGAGCCTGTTGAATCTTGGAGTTGAACCATTATTGCAGGGTAAGAATTACCGTCTGCTGGTAGAGTGGCTGGGAATCCATAGACAGCTATTGTGGATGGTATTGGGCCAACTGTAGTTATGGTTGAGGATACGGTTGGAAAGCCGGTTGCTGAAGCTGAGATTGTGGTTGTTCCCGGATAGAATGTAGATGCAAAGTTCGCTGACGCAAATGTCTCGCCTTTTAGAATAGTGATGGATGAGTCTACTGTTCCTACTATTGTAAGTGATGATGAAAGACCGATTGTTATATCTTGTAGTGCTCTGGCAACCTTTCCGTTGGAATCTTGTAACTGAACAAAAATACATTGATACGTGCTATTATCCGCAAGCACACTAGGTGACCCGGCAAAAAGGCAAAGCTTAGCTGGGTCATTTGCCAAGGCAAAGTATGCGCTTTGATTATCCATTGAAGACACTAACGCCAAAAAGAGAATTACTAACAATAATGTAATTTTTTTTAGCGTTCTCTATTACCTCATTTTTGTCAGCATTGGATTCAAAATCCGTTTGTTGAAACAATTACACTTAGGGAAGCTGACTCTAGGTTGCTTTCTTTGCATGCGAATAACCTACTTATTGTTTAGGCAAAAGAGTAATTTGTGTTTGCAAGTAACAAAACCTACGCACAGATTGTTTGGTCAATAATATACCATAATATATCCAAAATGCAAAACTGAACAACCACCTCTTGGAGAGAAATGCAAAAGATGCATTAAACCTCTAAAAATAATGAAGACAAAAAAATGCAAACATCAATCATTTACACGAAATTATCAAGACAACAGTACGGTGGCTGGATTTCAATATACCTTCAACTGTGATATATACAATGACGGCAACAAAACAAACTTTATTTCAATAAATAATTGCAAGAAAAGAGAATTGTGGAGAAGACAGGCGCGGAGCCTAATTGATTCAACATGGTGCAGACGCTATGAGCGAACGACTCCAAGAAATGACGCCAAATTTGTATAAGCAACATGAAAAGGCATTCGAGCATGCTCAAGACAAAGCTAAAGGCACTTCCACAAATGCCTTGATGCCACAGTATATATGTGAAAATGACAGGAACGAACATAGGGGTTATGCACTATCGAGGCCACGAGGGGAAAGCACCAAAGTAGCTGCAACCAGAGCCAAAAAAATGGACGTAGACATCAAACAAAAGCCGAAACCACCCAAGTCTACTCAGATGAAATAACAAAAAGACAAACAATTTGTCCAGATTGTGGAAAACCAACCGGTTCAATCAATTTCTGCAGTAATTGCTAAGTCCAATCAGGATTGAAATTATATTCCAAGTGTTGAGCAAAAAACTCGATGGTACCCGTTTCTGTGACTAATGTGGCACCAAATTTACATAAACAAACAAGCAATAGTTCACAAACCCTCGACCTTCTTTTTTTACAATTAGCAATCATTGAGAAGGAATCAACTAATTTTTTCGATTAACAATAAGTAACATGGAAAAGTACCTTACTTTTGCAATAACCAAACAAATCTCGAAAGCCAAACTGAACAAAAACAAAACCCAAACACAACCAAAATAGGATGTACACTCAAAAACTGCTAACAACAACCAAAATAAAAAATGCAGAAAACAACAGGAAGCAAATTCATCTGGCTTTCTTCTTTCAGACAGATATTTTTAAGAGTGAAAAGAAGGTTGGAGCAGTTAGCAGACGCGCGGTTTAGATCAAAGATACAGACAATGCTTCAGAGCTTTTCTGGATTTCCTTGGTTACACTTGAGAGCATTTTTATGCGGCTTTCTAATTTATGCTTCTGAAAAGTTGTTAGGTTCTTGAATTTAGGTAAGATATCGCTAATTACAATCATCATTAAGTCTCGATTTTTTTCCTCGCTCAAATTTTTCAACTCTAGATGGCCATCAGTGAATAGTAATGATAGATGTCCTGTGGGGTCTACATGGGCTTGAACAGTACCACTTAGTTGAGGTGGTAATACTAGTTGGTTAACTGCGATTGAGGAAGTTAGAGGTTTCATTAGTTTAAGAAATGATGAGAAAAACTGCGCGACTAGTATCCTTTCTTCTGAACTTAACTCGCTTATTTGACCTATGTCATCTGCAGTGCTTTTTAGAGATTCAATTAATTCTTGAATGCTTAGCTGCTTTTTCTTTTCTGAAGCTTTAACATCTTGAGAGATTGTGACTTCCGTTGCTTCTTGTCTAGCGACAGTTTCTTGGGTCAAGGTTTATCAAACTCCCTCTTACACGTTTTATCAAATAAACACTTGTATGTCACAAATAATGCAGACAATTTCTCTGATTATGTTGACCCTGATCATTTCGATTGACAAGAATCAATAGACGGTCATGCTCTTGTAGTTTATCATTTTTTAAATTTTATTTGTCCAGTGTATTGAGTAGTAATTAACAACATTTATTTGTTGCTTAACTTCAATTTCAAACACTTCAGAGGTAGCGCTGATTGAGTTATGGCCATCAAGGACTAAGAGAGAAATCTCAAGCAAGTAGGGTTCAAGAGGTTTCATCTCTGAAACAGGACAAGTTCAAGGTAACTGTCTCGTTGGATAAAGAACGTCCCATGTCCACCTCACCCCTTTATAGTAAATATAATATTCAGAGATATGACCTTCATCCAAACTTCAGCTTCGCACATTTGGACAACATGATCCCCAAGGGCACACCAGAATACCTTGACCATGGACTCAACTACGTAGAACGCATTGTGCGTGCGCTTTACTATTTCAAACAATGCAGCTTAATTGGTCCGTCAGGAACAGGAAAAACCCATATAGTCTATCTTGTCGCGGAATTGACGGGTTTGCCAATTTGGGAAGTCAACTGCGGCTTATCCACCAGTAGTTTCGACCTTATCGGTCGATTTATCGGTCTGGGCAAAGAGAACTGGGTAGACGGATTGTTGACTCAGTGGCTAAGAAAAGGCGGCATAATGTACCTTGACGAAGCCAACATGATGAAACAGGACGTTGCAACAAGACTCAACCCAGTCCTCGACACAAGAGGACACCTAGTGCTAAACGAAAAAGACAGCGAAGTCATCGAGCGCCACAAATACGGGTATATGATTATTAGCATGAACCCCGCGACAGCTGAATTCTCAGGAACAAAACCACTCAACGCAGCTATGCGCCGCAGAATGGCAGTGTGGATAAATTTCGATTTCCTAAGTGTAGGTGAAAAAATCTCTCCACATGAAGTTGAAATGTTAAGAAAAAGAACCAAAGTCGACCAAGACATCGCTTACAAAATAATTCAAGCAGGTGCAGAACTAAGAAGACAGTACAAAGGCGGAGATTTACCATATGGTCCATCGTTGGGCGACTTAATCAACTGGGCAACTTTAGTCTATGACGGTAACACTCCAATGGGTGCAGCTGAAGAAACAATAATTGGCCTAACAAGTGACAACGTTGAAGTTCAAGCGGATGTTAGGCGAATACTTGAAGCAGTTTTTACGAAGTAATAGGGGATTTCCTTGGGCTTAATTGACTATGCATGGGCAATTTCACTTCAGAAAGACGATACTAAAGTAAAAATAATTGAAGACTTCAACATCGACCAGCCGCTTTTAAAAGCTGATGACTTTGGATTTACCATAAAGCTTCCCACTCCTAAGTTCTTAGAAAATGGCTCGATTAACTTTTTGGGCTATGATTTCGATAATAATATTGCAGGAAAAGTTAGAATTGGACGATTATTTCGGGCATCAATTTTTCACTTGTCTACTCATACATTATTGCCTTTTTCAGAAAAGAAGAGTTTTTCGAATAAATCGGAATCAAACGTTGAATCATTTGTAAAATCGCTTATTACTGACCTATATGTTATTGCCTACCTTCAAGTCAAATGTCCAAGTTCTTTAATCGACACGGCGTATGCAAATGCATTAGCTTTTCAAAAAATCAAATTGCCTTCAAGAATCTACACGATTTCAACAAGAGTTATGACATCATTGTTAAGAAGACTTTGGATAGATTACCCTAGAACGAACTCACATTCTGAAGAAGATTTACTGATTGATCAAATAGTAACCGAATTAATAAAATTAAAAGAAAGTTTCTTAGACGAGCTGGCTAACAACAAAGAAGCGTCAGAGAATACTTTTAAGGACAATTACAATAAAATCTTGGGATTACTCGATCCTTTAGGTCCATTTTTGGAAGCACCCTCACTTCGTCATACCGAAAGCTTAGGACCATGTAGCATTTACACAGACTTTGGGTTAAATACTCCTCCTTTCCAAGAATATTTTAGCTCTTCTCTATCACTCATTGGAGGCAAAATGCAAAGTGTTGATAACCTTGATCAACTTTGGAAACCGGAACAGGATTCTGAAGCTCTACAAGCTTTTAATTCAGATCAATATCAAAAACAGCGGGAAGAGAAGATTCTGTCCAAAATCAAGCAGTATTTAGCTATTACACAATTTAAATCGGTTTCTTTCCCAGAAGAAGATTATACTCAATATCTGAGAGCAAGAAACCTTGTGCAAGGAGCAAGTCGGCGATTATTGGATATTTTAAGGTCAGCCTTTAATTTTCTAGATGAGGACCCACGCCAAGAGATGGGTCAACTTGATTTAGCAGCAGTTATTCAATCTTTGGCTAGTAACAAACCAGCCACTGACGTATTCGTTTTAGATGAGTATCTTAAACCCAGTTTTGCTTGGTCGATATTATTTGATGTAAGCAATAGTATGCAAGTCAAAGGTGAATATGGTCGCGCCTTAGCTATTGCAGTTGCAGAAGCGGCTAAAGAATTGATGTTGGATGCGTCATCTTGGACTTTTTTTGCTTTTAGCGACAAGTTACATGTGTTAAAAGACAGCTCTGAATCATACTCAAAGAGAGTTAGGGCAAGAATCGGTGGTCTAAAATTCGAAGGTCTTACCTTCATTCCAGATGCAATTCAGGTTGCAGGCAAAATGTTAGCTAAGCGTTTTGAAGAACAAAGATGTTTAATTGTTATTTCTGATGGTTGGCCATATGGGTACGATGAGATGCCCTTAGTTTTGAAGAAATCAGTTGAAAGCTTGCTAGACAGAGGCGTAATTGTCATAGGCATTGGGGTAGAGACTGATCAAATGGGGAAGTATTTCCAATTACATTCTTCAGTGTATACTCAGAAGGATTTGATCAATAAGTTTGGAGCTCTTTATGCTAACGCTTCCACGAAAGCTCTTGAAACCTAAATTATTCGACAAATCATAACGTACTTTCTAGTAATATGAATTCTGGTTTCATAATTATATTATATATAGAAAATACTCAGTCATTCTAAATCAACAGGCAATCGGTGAAAAGGTAAAAATGTCTCTATTGGTAGATAAGCAAGAGCTAGTAGAAGTCTACGACAAACAGACTGAAGCTTGGAAATTGGCAAGAAAAGACCAGACATACGACAAACAATTATCGACAGTTGAAGAAACACTTTCACGATTCGGACTACTGAAGAATGAAATCAGAGTGTATTTGCATCTTGCAAGGTCCGGCAAAATGAAAGCTGGGGAAATATCTGAAGCCATTTCACTTCACAGAACAGAAACCTACAGAATCCTTCGAGACTTAGAAAAGAAAGGTATTGTCTTCTCTATTTTTGAGAAACCATTAAAATTCACAGCTGTTCCATTTGATAAAGCAATAGACTTGCTTGTCGATGCAGAGAAGATAAAGATTAGACTTCTAGAGCAGGAAAAAACAAATCTTGTAGAAATCTGGCAATCCATGCCTCAACTCAAAGTTGAAACCGCCAAAAAAGAACTCTTCCAAATGCTCGAAGGAGAACAGCAAATCATCATAAAAGCCAACGAATTGCTAGAGAAAACTGAGCAAAAATTCCAAATATTCGCCTCAGCCGATTACCTCTCAGATCTCTATTACAATGATTTCTCCGACCAAATGAAGAGTCAATTAGACAAAATTGAGGTTACATTATTGACTGACGACTCGCTAAAAAGCGCTTACTTCCTAGGTCAAATGAAATGGCTAAGCAAAACCCATAAAATAACTGACAATGAAAACTTGCCCTGCTTCATGATATCTGATAATAAAGAAGTAATGATTGCATTCCAAGAAAAAGACATCGACGAGAAAGATGACTCAAAGAGAAAATATAGAACCGCTGCAATTTGGACTAACTACACAGCCTTCGTTAATATACTCCAAGTGTTATTCTCCAAGTTGGCCCAATAAAAATTTTGTTTCTAAACTTTAATTTTATTCTTTCCTTTTGTTCGCATCATTATAAGAAAAGCCAAAATTATCAATGAAACAGCAATCATCACTAAGACGTAATTGTTTATCTGAGAATTTGAAGGGACACTGCTGTTCTGGGAAACATCGAGTTTCACAATATAGAAATCGTAGGTAGCTTTGCCGATTAAAGCCGGTTGACCAATCGGGTCAGTCCAGCCTACCATTACATAGGCGTTGTCTGCTTGGATTACAGCGTAAGCTTCTTGGAAGCCTTTATCGCCCTGTGTGCAACTCAACAAAACCTTCCCGGAATCGCTAATTTTGAACAACCAGAAATCCCTGTTTCCAGCGCCAAAGGAAAAAGTAAAACCAGCGACCAAGTATTCGCCATCCTTTGAGGTTGTTACGTACGCAGCTGAATCGGTGTCCTTCCCACCGATAGATTTGTTCCAAAGCACGTTTCCTGTCAGATCAACCATTAGTACCCAAGCATCAGTTGCACTGTTAGTTAGTTGAATATCACCTACAACCAAGTAACCGCCTTTGGCTTTGGTTATTGAATAGGCCTTTTGGCTTCCTTCGCCACCATAAGTGCTGTTCCATACAATGTCACCTCTATCATTGAGATCTATGAGGTAAAAATCATATTTCCCGTCACCTTTAGAATCTGTGTAACCAGCCAACAAATAATCTCCGTTTTGCGTTAGCACGCCTGATCTTGCTGCACTGTCAGTAAATCCGCAATAAGTTCTGCTCCAAACCACGTTTCCGTCAACATTGAGTTTTACCGCCCAAACCGAAGATTTCCCGCTAAAACTTTGTGAGCTCAATCCAAAAACCACAAAGCCATCAATGGTTGTCATACCAGAGAACAACTTACTAGTTTTCCCTTGGTCTAGAATTTTCATCCATTGCAGATCACCTTGATTATCTATCCGCGCAACGTATCCTCTGACTTGTCCCGATGCAAAAAACTCATTTCCAACCAGCAAATAACCATCTGTAATGTTAACTGCGTATCGAAGTTCTGTTCCCCAACCTTCAAGGAAAGTTTTATTCCAGATAACATCACCATTTCCATCGAGTCTTAGAACCCAACCAACAGTTGTGTTTACTACAATAGACCTAGATGAACCAACCACTAAATAGCCATCGTTTGTGGGCAATGCATAGAAAACTCGGTCGTCAGCTGCACCTCCATAGGTTTTTGCCCAAATCACGTTTCCTATAGAAACGCTCGTTAATGTGTTGTTGTTAACTTTAATGGGCAAAGAAGTTTGAGCGGAACTGATATTCCCGGTTAATACAATAATTATGATTAGTATCGCAATCATTGTCTTTTCGGTTTTAGTTTGATTCATTGTGTTTTCCGTCTACTTGTTAGCTTTATTTTAATTTTTATGTGTTAATTCACGGTTACCGATTTATCAGTCGAAGTTACCTGTGCTCCAGTTGCATCAGTTATTTGAAGCTTAAAACTCCAAGTACCCGTAGCTGTATCATTAGAAGTAACAAAACTATAACTATCAGACGTCGCGCCTGAAATAGGTAAGAAACTATTATCTGGATCTTTTTGAAGCCACTGATATGTGTAAGGAGAGGTACCCGTGGAAACCGGAGACGAGGTCAAATTGCTGGTTTGACCCTGATTAATTGTGCCCAAAGAGGCTGTTACAGACGGAGCAACCAAAGCAGGATTCACCGTCATCAAAACAGCGTTAGAATCATTAGAAGTAACTGGTGAAGAAGCGTTATCATGCACTCTACAGGCAACTGAGTGCGATGATCCTGTAGCAGTATAAGAATAACTTGTACTATTGCTGCCAACGGTGGAGTTGTCCAAATACCATTGATAAGAAAGAGAACCAGATCCTCCACTAGCTGTTGCGATAAACACCTGAACTTGATCGACATCCAACGTGAGAGGACCAACAGGCGTTATTCTCACAGCCGGCGCAGCACTCACAATAACTGATGCAGCAGAAGACTGAGTCGAAGTTGTACCTAAACTATCAGTAACGGTCAGAGTAATCTCGGAAGACCCCGAGGACCCAGGTGAATAACTAAACGTTGACGCAGTCGCACCAGACTGAACTACTCCATCGACATACCAATGGTAACTCGTGTAATTACCTGAACCGCCTGAAGGAGAAGCAGTAAATGTCTCACTCTGTCCAATATCCATACTCCAGGAAGTTGGTGATACAGAAACTGTCGGGACAGCATTCACAGTAACAGAAACAATAGACGAAGTGACGACTGACGAAACAGAATCAATAACTTGAAGTTTAAAACTCCAAGAGCCTATCACTGTGGAACTTATTGTTGCAAAAGAGTAGCTAGAAGAAACCGCACCGCTAATCACCGAGTAAGAACCAGACTCAGGAGTCCTCTGAAGCCACTGATATGTGTAAGGAGAGGTACCCGTGGAAACCGGAGACGAGGTCAAATTGCTGGTTTGACCCTGATTAATTGTGCCCAAAGAGGCTGTTACAGACGGAGCAACCAAAGCAGGATTCACCGTCATCAAAACAGCGTTAGAATCATTAGAAGTAACTGGTGAAGAAGCGTTATCATGCACTCTACAGGCAACTGAGTGCGATGATCCTGTAGCAGTATAAGAATAACTTGTACTATTGCTGCCAACGGTGGAGTTGTCCAAATACCATTGATAAGAAAGAGAACCAGATCCTCCACTAGCTGTTGCGATAAACACCTGAACTTGATCGACATCCAACGTGAGAGGACCAACAGGCGTTATTCTCACAGCCGGCGCAGCACTCACAATAACTGATGCAGCAGAAGACTGAGTCGAAGTTGTACCTAAACTATCAGTAACGGTCAGAGTAATCTCGGAAGACCCCGAGGACCCAGGTGAATAACTAAACGTTGACGCAGTCGCACCAGACTGAACTACTCCATCGACATACCAATGGTAACTCGTGTAATTACCTGAACCGCCTGAAGGAGAAGCAGTAAATGTCTCACTCTGTCCAATATCCATACTCCAGGAAGTTGGTGATACAGAAACTGTCGGGACAGCATTCACAGTAACAGAAACTGTCGGGACAGCATTCACAGTAACAGAAACTGTCGGGACAGCATTCATCGTAACAGATGTATCAGTGCATGTTAGGTTTGTTCCTTCAAATATGCCTCGCTGGTCCTGACATAATAACGATACAGCTATCTGATTGCTTGATTGGGATTGTTCTGCATTAAAGGTTGTTTTGTACGTTCCGTTGCCAAAACTGATGACGGTTGGGGAATCGACTCTTGTCCAGTCCGTTCCGTTCTGGTAAGAAAAAGTGAAATTTCGAGCTAATGCTGCTTTACCTTCGTTCATAACGTTAATTGTTAAATTTACTTGCTTTAAGGCATCGTTGATTTGCCTGCAGGTGCCGCTAGAATTCATTGATGAGGTCACATTTACTGTATATTCAATGTTGGAATTACCTGATTGGCTGGAGCTTGCAAAAACAAAAGAGGCACAAGCACTTGAAACACCTTGGCCGTTGTTATTCCAAGAAATCAAGAGTCCGTTCTTGTAACCACTCGAATTGAGTGTGGAATAATCAATGGTTAACATGGTTGTGTATGAATTTGCAAGGATTACGGTTTTCAACTCGGCTAAATCAGTTTCTAAAATATTTGGGTTGTTACCACCAGTTGCGTTTGATAATGCACTAATCATAGTATTTGTAATTTGTTGCTTGTAATCTAAAAAAACGTTGCTTTGGTTTGGTTCAACCGTTGGCGCTTCTTTCCCTACTTCAATTACATAAATCGCAGTAGACAAAAAAAGCACGGAGATAACCAATGCTGTAATGATTATCACTTGCCCAGATTTGTTGGATCTGAAATTACGTTTTTCCATTTTAATTCATCACTGCCAACTGTAACTGCAAAGTGTAAACCGAAAAGGAACTTTTCTGGCTAACGCAGACATAATCAACTGACAAAATTCTGGCGCTGATTGAACCACCATTTGAAATCGGGAAATCATTTAGTATGTTTTGGTTTTTGTCATAAACGGTCAAGTTAAACCATGTTGTAAGCGGCAAAGCCGATTCTATGCATTGGCCCAGTTTCGCCCAATCATAGTTGTCCACTAAACTTGCCAATTGCCCATCTCTGTCTAGTGTTAAAAGGACATTTTGAGCTTTCCAAGCAAGATTAATCGTTGAGCTTTTTGGCGTTGTCTGAGGGGGGATGAGCGCTAAACATGACATTATTAGCATTGAAGCAAAAAAAGCTTCTATGACTCGAACTTGCCCTTTCTTGTTCCTCAAAAATCTCATTGTGGCAGATCTCCCAAACTTAAATCGAGCCTATAGAGGACTCCATTGATAGTTACCATGTAACTGAAAATGTTCTCTTCTGAACCATTAAAATTTGCGCCGATTTTCAAGGGGATCTGTGGGTAAGTTGTCCATTCCTGGAAATGGTTTGTGCCATTTGTGCCTTCGACAATTATAACTAGTGGGCTTTTGTCGAGCAATTTTGGAATTGCTACTTGTGAACCCTCAAGGGAAGGCAGATTGTGCTGGTACGAATAGGATAAAACATAACCGTTCAGAACCCCTAAGCTTGTATTGTTGAGACTTAAAGTATAATTGAGAGGGTTCAAAGCCAAATTTATGCTACTTGGAATTGATTCTTGGGTTGAGCGGACGAAGTTGTAGATTGCATATGACGTTATTCGGTCGTCGATAGAAGCCCTTGCGAAGGCTATAAGGAATGCGTCCTCCACTTCAGATGTCGGAATTTGGATGGTAACTTGGCCAACTCCAACATCTGAAATAGAGGCGTTAACTTCAGTTAAGTAGGTGCCTGCGGCAAAGTAGCAGTGTAAACTTGAACTCGTCGGCTTTGAATCAATGTTTGTTGAAACCTGAAACGTGAAAGAGCTATCATTTCCGACAGTAGAGTTGCTTAATTGCAGAACAGTAACAGTCATAAGTTGGGAGACCTTTATTCCCAAAGCCACGTTTAGTCTAGCAGAATTTGACAGGTTAAGATAAGATAAAGAATAATTGTTAAGATTGTTTAATCTACAGATTTTATCCATATCCAATTCATAAGCGCTATGAGAGAAGTCTGAAGTTAATCCGAAGTCAACTGGCAAGACACTCCTAGTTCCCCAATCCACTGGTATCCCCGGGTTTGTTACTATGTGGTCAGCTATTGCTTTGAGGTAGCTGTCCTTGTTGGTGTCTTGGGTGCTAGCTATTCTGGTTTGCATCGTTGAACCTAAAAACGCCATACCAATCAAGGCTACCGCTACAATGATGGTACAAGCGAAAAAAGTGTCAAAAGTGCTCGTAGGCAAACCCTATCCTCCTTAAGTCATTGGTTTTATTTGGTTCATCGAGAAGACACCTGAGAGCAACACTTGAGATGCTACTAAGGATATGTAAGCGGTTGCAGCCAGCAATGCTGAATGTTTGAATCCAGCACCAAAATTGCCTTCGCTAATTTTTCCAATAAAAAATCCTGAAATCCAACATTGAATAATTATGCCAACCGAGAAGAGGTTTAGCTGTCCTTGCATCGCAATCTGGGCAACTGAAGAAAGATCTGTGCTAACGACGCCTGTCATCATTGACGTTGTTAGAGCCACAATGGTTGTTGTGACTGCAATTAATGCGCTCCACATGAAAGCGAGAAGAATGTACGGCTTCAAAAGAGCCCTGCGGTTAACCTGCATCTCCCGTTCTTTTTCACTGTACTCGGAGAGAATTTCGAGTGATTGAATCGAGTTGCCGCCGATTTCGATAGTTTCTACCATCATGGCAAAGTTTACTATAACAAACCAACTTCGGATTTTCTTGCGCATGTTGTCAAAAGTTCTTCTCAAAGGGATGCCCCATTCGATTTGACTACGGATTAAATCAAGGAATTTAGAGAAGGATCCGTAATCTTTGCGTTTGGTTGCTTGCACAATGCTTTTTTCTGGTGAAAGGCCTGTCTTTTGTGACTCAGTGATGTCCCGAATAAAGCTAGGAATAGATTCTTCAGCGTTGTAGTTTATTTTTGAGATACTGTAATATTGATAGGCAAAAGGAAAAGATGCTGCAATCAACCCTATTGTTGCGATTTCTGGCAATCCGATGGGTTTTAGGGCATCTGTACCGATTATTCCGAAAAAACCTATGATGGCGAACACTGGAATTATGGAGATTAAAGCTTTTTTATAAAGATCTTTGAGGTTAGGGAAGGCGCTTCTTTGCATGTTATGCGCCATTAAAATAAAAATTCCAGACATAACAGGCATGGCGACAAAGGCTATTAAGTAAGAAATAACAGGAGAAATTGAGATAGAGCTACTCGATAACAAATCCATAATGCTAGACGACGAGAAAACCACGAAGAGAATGTACGTGCACAATACAACGATTAACATCACAGAGTAAGCTTCAACTAACGCAGCTATTCTTTCGATCGAACGGTTCAAGTTGATGTAACGAAGTTCGAATATCGATTTTAGTTGACTTTTCATGTAATCCGGCAGTTTTCCGCCACTTCTAACAGAAGAAACAAAGCCGCCTAGGAAGTTTCGGTAGAGTTTAGAATGAGTTTGTTCCCCCCTTTGCTGCATAACCGTTAAAGGGTCCTTGCCAAGCACCTCAACTTGACGGATAACTTCATCAGCTTCCTTTTTGAAAGCTGGAAGGAAACTTAGATTACGCATTTTTTTCCAGCTTTCGTAAGGTGAGATTCCACTTGCAGCCATGAGTGTAAAAATCATTACAGCAAAGGGCAGTTCCTGCTCAGTATTCTCGCGTTCTTCACTCGTAGCCTTATTTAAGAAGCCGAAGATTTTTCCTAGGAATCCTCCAGAAGCCTTCATTCTTATTGTTCCTTTGATTTTTCATTTAATACAGCCAAAGTTTCAAGGTTAAGCGAGCTGTTCAGCGCTTTGTGTACGCTTCTAAAGTCGCGCAAGTTTTGTTCGACCATTTGAAGCAAGATTTGTTTTCGACGTTCAAACTCTTGTTGAACAATGCTTAGAGGGGCATCGAGATTTTGGGCGATTTTGTTGAGCAAATAACTTTTTTCTAAATCCTGATTGAAGGTATCTGACGATAGATTCCAGCTGAATACTTCGTGTGGTGAACCGTTGTTATCGATTTCGGAGATCTTGACGAATTTTCTCGTCGATTTCCTTCTTTGGCGAAGGTTTAAGCTTGAAGTATTAACTTGTTTGACGACAATGACACAATTCATCAAAGACAGAATGTTTTGGGGAATTTTCATGGGGGGTTGAGTTAGTCTTTTAATGACGGTTTCTACATCATCAGCGTGCATAGTGCATAAGCCGCCATGTCCTGTGGCTAATGCTTGGAATAATACGTATGCTTCTTCTCCTCTGATTTCGCCTACAAGAATCAAAGCTGGCCTATGTCTGACGGCGGATTTGATTAAGTCATAAAGTGTGACTTCGCCATCACTGTCTCCGCCAAAACCTGTCCGCGCAATTGTGGATACCCAGTTTTCCTGTGGTAGGTTGATTTCTTGGACTTCTTCTACAGAAATCATCTTAAAATCCGGCCGAACTAAGCATGCTATGGCGTTTAATGCGGTCGTTTTTCCTGCGCCAGTGGGTCCTACAACCATCACGGACATTTTGTTTTCCATAAGCATCCATAGGTAAGCTGCGATTGATTCATCAATTGTTTCGTTCATAATCAAATCCACAATTGTTAGTGGGTCATCGCGGAATTTTCTAATAGTGAAGCTTGTTCCTGCCGGAGTGGTTTCCTTTCCAAATGATACAGCAAGCCTGTGTTTTCCTGGAAGAGTTAAATCAACTATGGGGTGAGCGATGCTAACGTGTTTGCCTTGCCTATGTACCACTCGGGTTATGAAGTCATCAAGTTCTTCTTCGTCAATAAAAACAATGTTTGTACGTATACTTCCGTATTTTCTATGGTAAATGTAAACGGGTTTGTTTATGCCAAGACAACTTATGTCTTCGATGTTTGGATCGCTTATGAGCCCATCGATTCTTCCGTATCCAATTAAGTCTTTTTCAAGATAATACTCGATTTTTCTTAATCCAACTTGGTTTGTATCGCCGAAAGCTCCCTTGTGGTCTTCTAGTATTACTGGAAGTTGTCGGTGGAAAGAATCAACCAGTGTTTCGTCTATTCGAGGAGCTTTTAGTTCGTATTCAAGAATATTTTTCAAGCGTTTGTAGGCTTCTCTCTCCTCTCGCGACATAGGTAAATCATCTACAACATAGAAGTAGCTCCCTTCAGAGTCATCTTGAAAAATCCAAGCGTAAGAGAAAGGTGGGTTTAGCGGGTAACTTTCAATTTGGGTGAACCCTTCAGGCACCTGATAACCTTGGATACCCAAATAAGCTATCATTTCTTCGTCGGGAGTTTCCTGTTTTTCTTGAATTTCTTCTTTAGTTTTTTTCCCTATCTTCATCTTATCACTCACTGGTTAATGTTAAGGTTGCAATTTGGTTTTCAAACTGACA
Organism: Candidatus Bathyarchaeota archaeon; assembly: GCA_963741005.1. Taxonomy (GTDB): domain Archaea; phylum Thermoproteota; class Bathyarchaeia; order Bathyarchaeales; family Bathycorpusculaceae; genus Bathycorpusculum. Next base: position 8,233 of record CAVUGQ010000009.1, on the reverse strand, counting down.
TTGCAATTTTGCCCTGCCTGAACCACTGATAAAGTAACCAGAGGCATCAAAATCGGCGGGTATATTCATTTGGAGGTTGTTTGAACTAAGGGTGGTTCCAAACCCTGATTCGACCCATGCACCTGAAGAATCGTTGGCTATCTGTATCCAGAATCGCTGGTTTCCAATCGATGACGGAATGTCTAGAAATTGAGTTGTGTTCTGGTTGTTTTCGGTAGTGTGTGACAGTAATAATAAGCTTTGAGTTGCCACGTATTCATCGATGTTTTTTAATTGTTGAATATTAGCTTGGTTTTTTACATTTAAAGTGGCGATGCTGCAAGCGTAAACTATTATTGTGCCGACTATGAGCGCCGCAAAAATTGAATATACCCAACCTGGAATTATCGACGGCACTTAGCGGATCCACCTCTGAATTGAAACATTAGAAACAACAGTTTCAAAATGAATAATGGCACCTTCGGCTTTGCTTGAAATTGGTACGGAAACGCTGTTGCTTGCACCATTTAGAACTGAATCTAACGCCAAATTACCTACACTATTAGAAACCTCGTAGGTCTTTGATTCAAGCAGAGTGTTTGTGCAAGAGATTTGGAGAGGAAGCTCACCCTGCAGCGATATCTCCGATGAAGAATTCAAGTTAACGATATAGACGCGTACGTTGTTGATAATTTTCCCGTTTTCTGATCCAGCAACAGAATAAGTAACGATTGGCCGATATTGCAGCTGGATCTCAGGGTGTTGGGCGCCGTTTGCTATGAAGAGTTGGCTTGTGGAACTGCCACTTTGGTTAGTTATTGTTCGGCTGTCACCTTCGAGGTATAAGCCTGTTTGTGAAGTGCTTGAGTAGGGTAGTTGATAGGTTATTTTACCGATTGAAGTGCTAAAGATAGTTTCCTTAATATCAGAGCTATCATTAATGCTTAGGGTTAGAACGTTGTTGGCAGGTTGGATATTTAATAATCCGCCCGAATCCATAAAATCAAACGTGGTTGAGGATCCAGGCTGCCCCAAAGTCGAAATAATTTCATTGTTCAGCGAAATGAGGCTGTCTTTGGCTGTTGAAACTTTGAGAGTTTGCCCTTGCGAATTCACCTTTTCAACCGAAAAATAATATGTAAATGAGACAATGCTGAGAGTTGAAACAAGCAGAATCAAGAAAGTTACAGGTACGGCCATGGCATATTTGTTACTGGCAATTTTGAAATGGCGCAAACCTATCTTCATGTTATCATCTCGCACATAAGTCTTTATTTTGTAGAACATTGGAAAAATGGGATTAAGTCGTTTGTGCGTAAAACAATAGACATATTGTTTTTCAAAAAAAGAGGATAAGACAGAATTACTCCAGTATAATTGATGGGTAGATGGACTGTTTTTTTAAAATAAAAAGAAGAGAGGGGGGGGTCTTAGGTTAATTAGTTTTAACCTGTGATTATGCTGCTGCTTGTATGTTTGTTTCTTTATAGTACATAGCTTGTGAGGTGAAGACGGTGAATGAAACTGATAGGCCGATGTCGTTGAGGGTGATGCTGTCTGGTGCTGTAATCACTATACCCATGGTTGAGCCTGATGGTACCACCAAATCCCTTGAAGCTACTGTGAAACCTGTCTGTGCTGAGGCTGTTTCGTAATCTATGTCGCCGCTGGAGGCTAGAGCTGTTGAATTGGTGTATACATTTCCCCATGCGCTTGTTTGTCCACGTACTGTGAGTTTGCTAATGACTAAGTCGCGTCCGCCAGTGTTAGTAACCGTAATTGCGCCTAACGCAGTTCCAGTAGTTCCAGAAACCCAGAGGTGCTGGTTTGAAACAGTTAGGCTTTCTTCTTGAACTCTTGTGCTTGTTACGTTGATTGCAAAGTATGTGACGACGCCTGCGAGCAGCACTGAAACTACGAGGATGATCAGCGTTGTTACGACTGTGCTTAGAGCTAAACGATTTTTCATTATGTTTCTCATTATTTTTTTACTCCTTGAAGAGCAATTACAAGATTTTTGAATAAGTAATCTTGTGCGTAAAAAAAAATACGCTCTACAAAAACAATTAAAAATAAAAAAAGTGTTCTTCGGGAGATGTTTTTGAGTTTATGTGTGTGCTTGTATATTTGTCTCGCTATAGTAAACGGCTTGAGCGCTGGTAACAGCTATGCTTACTGATAGGCCGATGTCGTTGAGGGTGATGCTGTCTGGTGCTGTAATCACTATACCCATGGTTGAGCCTGATGGTAGCACCAAATTCTGTGAAGCTACTGTGAAACCTGTCTGTGCTGAGGCTGTTTCGTAATCTATGTCGCCGCTGGAGGCTAGAGCTGTTGAATTGGTGTATACATTTCCCCATGCGCTTGTTTGTCCACGTACTGAGAGTTTGCTAATGACTACGTCGCGTCCGCCGATATTAGCTATAGTTATTGCACCTAATGCGTTACCTGTTGTTTGATCGACCCAAATGTGCTGATTTGAAACGTGTAGGCTTTCTTCTTGAACTCTTGTACTGACTACGTTTATGGCAAAGTAAGTTAGGACGCTTGCAAGGAGAATTGATATTACTAAGATTATGAGCGTTGTTATTACTGTGCTCAATGCTCGGCGATTTTTTAGTATTCGGATCATTTAGTGTTTTTCACCTATTGCAAAAATTACACTCGACTCATCTTATATATATTACGTAATACGATTCAATACTTATAATCGAGTGCTGCGTTAATATTTAGCAATCTGTATTTTAAATCTCTGATATGAGTGTGTGTCAACAACACTTTTAAAATGCAAAATAGACAAACGCACTCTTTCTAAGAAAGAAATAACACTCTGTGTCTTATTGGCGCTTTCCACAAAGAAATGTTATGCCAAAAATAAAGATTAGAAATCAATATTTCGTTTTCACAACTATTATCTTTAATCTTGTCCATTTAAAGAACCAAGCTTAAAGCTGGTTAGCAATGCTCATTAAAGTTCAATTTCACTCCAGAATTCTAACGTTAATATTAGTAATAACTTTCCTTTTGCTTCCCGGGTGTTTAGGCTTGCAATTGACAACCACTTATGATTATAACACTTATGTGCATACATTCGTTAATTCAAGTCAAGGAAATATTACATATGTTGATAAACCCTTTTTTCCTGTTATTATGAACAACAGTCAAATTCAAATTGGCCAGAACTGGACTGTTGTAGTTCCTCTTGAAGCTAATCATAACTATCATGTTTATTGTTATGGAGCATGGGTTAACACATCTTCTGCAGCTAAGACCGACTATGATATTTACGTTTTTGATCCACAGGGAAGCTTAGAAAGTTCACACACAGAAGCAGCGGGGTTTCCAGAACATTTGGGAACAACAACTAATGACCCATTTTTTGTGCCAAAACTATCAGGTAATTATTCATTTGTTATAAAAAATGATTTGCGAGAGAGTGAAGGAAGTCAACAAGCTACCTTTATGGTGATAGAAAATCTCAGAACTGACACGTGGAATACAGCCTTAATTGAGGGCAAAAATGACGATGGATTGCCAAGTTTCCATACCTCTTGTGCTTATGAACTAATGTCAAATGCCAGCTACATAGAACTCTATGTCAAAGTCCCCTCCACATTAGACATGTATGAAGCTAGACTTTACTTAATGAATGATGCTAAGAGTCTTAGTATAAACTCATATCCTCTTCCTTGGGAGCCTGGATTATATGCTAACGTTAGTAGTAAGATTGGCGGCTATAATTTTGAAAGTGAAGGCTCAAGGGGAGTAGCCTACGCGAGCTGCGAATACCCTGGTCAACCAATGTTTCTGAATTATTCTACGACTGACAAATTCACCAGCCTCTACCACTTGGTGCTCATAGGTGAGGCGGGGTCTGGAGAAGTTCAATTCATGTTAAAGACTCATTTCTCCAACGAATCTCTCTCACAAATAGTAGCTCCAAAAACTGTATTCGCTGACAATGCAACCGAGATATCCTACTTTTCCAATTCAAATAGTCTCGAATTTGCTACCTGCTACTACTCCCTGAACAATTGGGTTACACAGACCACTTTAAGTATGTCCGTTTTCAACCACACCTGTAGTGCTGTAATACCTCCTCAAGTGGCAGGCTCAATTGTACAATATAAAATAGAGGCTATAGATTCTTTAAATAACATTTTGAAGACATCTGGAAATTATACCGTTAAGATGACATCCAATATAGATTTTTCTTTAATCAAGGAAAAAATACGTTTAGGTGAAAATATAACTGTGAATGGCATTTTAATTCCGATGACAAATGCCTCAACAGTTAAGCTACTAATTTTTGGTTTGGATTTCAATAAAACTCTAAGTTGCAAAATACAGTCTGATGGAACTTTTGGAGCAAGTTTTCAGCCTCAAAATTCAGGAAACTATTCTATTACTGTAACCTCGCCTGAAACGCCCACCGCTTTCGGAGTTGATGGTCCACTTCTGTATTTTTCAGTGGCTGAACCGCCTTTGTATGTAAAATATTCAATTCTGCTAATTGGAATATTAGTGGCTCTCTCAGTTTGTGGCGGTTTAGTGTATTTTTTTAAGTTCAGAAATCGCTAAAATATAATGGATATTTATACGCAAATATAGTGAATATTAATACACAATATTTTTATAGGCTTCGCACACCTTCAGTAATAAATAGACATAGCTATTGAAGACGATAAGAAGAGCTCATGTGGTGACAGACATTAAGGTCTATTCCCAAGGCCAACTATCCAAAAATCTTTGAGATCAAATCTCTATTAGACGAAAAACGAGGGGGGTATAGCTGTGCTTTGCTATGTCTCGATACCGCATGAGCTTTTCAATTAAATTTATCATGTGGTAATTTTAGGAAAAGTCTATTTAGAAAATTACAGACAAATGTTATTATCAGGTTGCTGTGAAATTATGATTAATTTGCTCTACCATTTTGGAGGAGCTTTACTATGGGAACAGAAATACGCCAATTTACTTCAATCAAAGACATGGTGGATTATACATCAAATCAGATTTTACAGAACAAATCATTATTGGAAGATTACAGTCAATGGCTTGGAACTTTGTTAAGGGACTTTGAGAAGGATCATAAGGACGATGAATGGTACAAAAAAACAGCGATAATACAAAAGACACTTCGAAATCAATCTAAACAACCTTCATCGAAACCTCCAGATGCTAACAAAGCTAAAGGTAAAGGAAAAAAAAGTGAGACAGACTCCTGCTGGGTCAACTCAGGTGGTCTTCAAATATCTTTCGTAGATGAAGCGCAAATGCAAATACTCTTTGAAGCGATTGAGAAAATAAAAGCCAAGATCCAAGAGTTTGAAAAATTTCAACTCTCCATCCAGCAACTTTCTCGTTTAGGTCTTGGCACAACTGTAACTTACCTAATATATATTGAAGACGATACTCCAAAGAAAATAGTCCTGAAGTCTAGAGGTAATATAAAAGGAAATGAGAGTTTTAACTTTGCAGCCGATTTTTCTGTCCCAGCTTTCTGCGATCAGCAAACTTCATCTTAGACTAATTTTCTTTTGATATAAAAGTTATATATTAAAATTACAAGATGTATACCAGAGGAATTAGCAGTAAACCCACAATATTCTGTTTCGGGAGTAATGGTTTCGATTATTCTTAATAGTTTATATGCTGAACGCACAGGCGAGTATACCTCAAAAGATGAGCTTTTTTTTGATGTTAACGCTAAGTTAGAAGAACAAAAAAGAGAAAATAGTCAGGTTACACTCAGTTTCAATTTGACAATTTCAACTAAGCCAAATGTAGTTAAATATAATACTGCTGGGTTAGTTACTTTATCAGGAAAACCGGATGATATTAAAAAAAAATTAGAGGTAAATCCTAAAACACGTATACCTCAGATTCTTTTTACTATTTACCAGCATGTATTTAATTCGATCTACATTCTTTCTTCAAACCTGAACACGCCATACCCCCCTCCAGATCTTCTTCATCCAATGGCTGAAAAAATACAAATACTATCAGGCAATGCACTTAAATCGACTTCAAATGAAGCATTAGAAACACCAAGTGCTGCTACCACAACTCCCCCTGAACAAGCTGTAAACAAATCTCCAAGTGCCTCTTAGCAGGAAAATACAGATACGTTGTTCAAATCAGTTGTTAAAAATCGCCTCAATTCTTAAATTTCAGGCTGCTCACAATTCTTATCGAGAAACAATATTTTAATTGAATTGGCTAAAGCACATTTCTGCTTTTTAGGTTTGTGATCCACATTTTTCCGGTAATCAAATAATATTCTTGTTTTTAGCATATATTTACAGTAGAAATAAGAGTTAAATGAATTTCTTAACTTGAATCTTTAAGAAAGGAGCATCCTGAATTTGGAGACAACCGTTGCAGCTTTGTTGCTGGTTACAGCAAGTGTAGTTTTAGCCTGTGTTGCTGTCGAATATGCAGTAAACATTGTCCAAGTAACCGTAGACACTCACAACCTTCCAGAGGTTAACAAACTACAGGATTACGTGAATAATCTATTGAATGAAACCCAAAGTACGATTAATGGTACTGCAGTTCAAGTGCCTGATCCCTCGGTTCCGTAGTTCCTACATTTATTCTGAATTCTGTTTTTTGATTCATAACATCTAATATTGAGAAAGGTCAATTCTTCAGGGAAGATCAATGTCGACCACTGTTAATGAAGATGCTGGGGCATCTCCCGAAATTTCTAGATTCGATGCTGAGAATGCCACAACAATGACAATCGATTTTCTTGATAGACTTGGCTATAAAGGCAAATGGTTGCCTTTGAAAGTATCGCTTGATGGAGAATTATACATTGTTGAAATGGTGCAGCAAAAGAAGACGGCAAAAGTTCAAATAAACTCTTCAACAAAAGAGGTAAAAGAGTATGAGTTTCAAGAAACTGAAACTGAAAACAAATCACCAATCAAATCTAAAGGCCTGATCTTTTTGGTTGCCATTATCGGTATAGCTGTTTTGTCAGCAAAGTTGCTTGGGGTTTTCTAATACATTTCATCTATTCGTAAATTTTTATCTAAAATGAAATAACTAATTAGATTAGTAAATGCCATTCAGTGAGTACAATGAGATTTGCCACTTCTAAGGTGCAGAATCCCAAAGATCAATAATCTTCTTATTTCTTATCTCATCTTTTGTCGTTTGAATCTCCTGCAGTATTAACAATGCTTGTTTGAATAAATTGTTGTATTCTTTAATTATTTCTTGCATCGGTTTTGACCATTCAAGCATATGTGGGAAATACGGTGAAGTCGTTTTTTCTTCAGATTTTTGAAACCAATATTCTTGGTGGCGAGATCCATGAGTGATAGTTGTTCTAACGTTGAACCCAAATTCTTCTAAAATTATACCAAGTTCGCCAAGCACAATGCGAACAGATCTGTCTATTACTTCAGGATATTTATTACCTACTTGTTGGTTACCAAGCGAATCATATTGAGAAACTGCTGAGTGTAACTCTAGTTTTTCATGCCACCAAATACCTGGTTGCGCAAATGCCCTTTCTGAAATTTCCTTTGATTCAGCTGCGAGTCCTTTCACTTTTTTCCTTAAATCACTAAAAGTTTGAGTTGGTAGATTTAAGGAAACTTCTGAGTATTTTTTTATGTATTGTCTAGCTGTTTCTTCATACCATTTTGCTGCAAAGTCGCTTATCACATTGATAAATTGCAGCTTTTTTTCTTGCATAATAGAGAGAAGCGCAAGGAGTTCGCTTTCCTTGGTTGCGAGAAAGTCTTCCAATTTTTCACTCATTATGATAACCTTAATCTTAAGGGTAACGATGTTAATCTGTATACTGATGGTTTTTTTATTACTCCTGAAAATAAACTTATCTTCCCTAATTAAATTAGCGTTTTAGTCGTTTATCATTCTAATGCTTTAGATTGCTTTTGTATTACGTTCATGCATATTCAATGTGGGGGTATTACAAAAAATTACTGTAATTCCTAATGAAACAACGTAGCATATTCAGTTTATCCTAATTGCAAAAGAGAATCCCTAAAGAAAATCTCACAATTCAATATTATTGTGGAAAATCACCCAAAACAAAGCTCCTAAATAGTCCTGGTTTCCCGAGGTCATATTTATGTTAGCCCAAATTGTAATTGATTGCCAAACAAAAAAAGAAACATTAAGTTGTGAGCATTGTTCCATAAAAAAACTGTCATCTCCGACTAGGAAATAGAAAATAAGAAAGGTCCAATATTCCTTAACCAACATTGAGAAA
>CAVUGQ010000008.1:0-44362 GCA_963741005.1 Candidatus Bathyarchaeota archaeon | reverse complement strand
AATGTTTCTTCTCAGACTTGCGGTTGATTAATTAAAAACTTGATTATTGCTATAGTAAATTCTCGACTCTTGGAAAGCAACAAAACAGACATAATTGATTCTCAGGGTATAGATGTCATAAGTTACCAAGCTTATCATATTGCTAGCAACCACAGTGCATGGGGTAAGGAATGTTGAGGAGTATCAATCATCCAAAAATCGCTTTGCGCTGTTTCAGTTGCTTATTGATGGTTTGCTTATGATTGCAGTTCAGTGGAAAGCTAAGATTATAGTGGTTATTGCTAGTTTGATCGCTTTTAAAAAATACAAGGTCAACGCTCGTGAGCTATAGCCTAAGGGGGTTTTTGTTGCATCAAAAAAGAGAAGAACTTTTATTGTTGTTAGTCACTTAAAGAATCCTAAAAGAAAAATACAAGTTCTCCTTTGGCATATTTCTTTGCCGGAACATCTTTCATCGAGAATTAGGCTTAGATGACACTTAAGTTTCTAGAATGTTGACTATTATTACTAATATACAGCTGTACAATTTATCTGAGCTTTTTTCGTAAATAGTTGTGTGTCGTTTTTGTTTTATTGTTTTGTTTTGTGTTAACAATTGACGTGTTTATGCTTCACAGAGGGTGTTTTGTATTGGTGGTGTTCAGTTCAGTAGACAAAACAAAACCAATAATGTTTATTAAGTCTTAATACTTGTTGCTTGTCAGAGAGCTGGGAACAATATGGCATTGCACAAAATACAAAAAATCTCCACAATAATACTAATCGTATTTGCAATTTCACTAGGGAGCTAGCACACTAGCAGTCATAACAGTCAATCAAAACCTCGACTCCTCAGGAACTGTTACAACTTCTCCAAACATATCTGTATATTCAAACAGTGCCTGCACAAACACTTTGACTGCAATATCCTGGGGATCATTAACAGCAGGGGGCAGCATAAGTCAAACAATCTATATCAAAAACACTGGTACAGGAACATTAACACTTGAACTATCAATAACCAATTGGACCCCAGCGCAAGCAAATACATACCTAACAGTCAGTTGGGATAAACAAAGCGCTCAACTTTCAGCCGGTCAATCAACCCCAGCAGCGATAACGATAACTGCTTCCTCAAACATAATTGGCATCACAAATTTCAGCAACACCATTACTATTTCAGGAACAAGCTAAAAGAATATTTTTAATCGCTGGTCGGATTTACCATTATCTTTGGCCAAGATACTCTTTGATGATTGGAAAAATAAAGTATGCTTGTCTAAATGCGGACACCCTGCCTATTTTTTAGATAGAAGCTACTGAAAATCACATGAGCGAATTTTGCCTTTGTTAATTTGTAATAATATTTGGGTTAAAAAAGAAGACTATAAGCGTGAGGGCATTTGTCCAATATGGATGCTTGCTTGCTAAAGTTCGAGTGACTAAAAATGCTAAAACGTGTTACTAGATAATCAATAATTTTTTAGTGCATTTGGCTATGTGTTGTCAGGTTTTCGTCTTAAACGTCGGACAGCTATTACAGTGAAGAGTAAAATGATTTCTGGAACAGTTATAACGATGGCGAACACAGGCCCAAATGGAATTGCCGAGGATGTTGAAGGAAATATGAATTGGATTATTACTTTGTGTGTACTGAATTGCGTTATATACCATACGTAGAAGTTATTTGAGTCTTGAGTGTACCCCTGGTATGAAGCCTGTTGGTCATCTATGAATACAAGCGGAATTTTCGCATAGGATATGACGGTTTTTGGAATAGTCATGTTGCTGAAACCTGTCGTACCACTTTCGCCTGTTACAGTGAAAGATACCATGGTTGAGTTGGGAGAATGATTTGTTGTAATCGTAACATTGGAAATCTGAGAGCTAGTAACGTTTCCATTGATTGCAAGATCAATGGTTGCGCCACTGTCTGTGTAAGCTTTCACAGTTGTTCCTAGTGGAGTTGGAGACGGCGATGGCTTAGGTGTTGGAGTTGCTAGAGCATTTGTTGGCTTTGGTGTTGATGTTGTTGTTTGTGTTAATGTTGGAGTAGGAGTTGGAGTAGAAGCAATTGATACCGTAAATGAGTTACTGATCCCAGAAGGAATCCCATCAGTAGTCGTAATAGTAACGTCTGAACCAACGCCTGTTACCGTAACCAAAGTCGACCCTAGACCGCTAACAAAAGCATCCATTGTGCTAGGACTAATTGACCCAGCAGAAATTGTCAAAAACGGCATGCCAACATAGCCTATAACATTGTTACCATACACATCTTTAGCTGTAACAGTTATGTTGAAAGCAGAACCAGCAATTTGATTTCCAACAGTAATAAATACAAAATGATCCAGACCAGCAGGATTAACCGTGATGCCCGTTTGGGATCCGGCAATTGAGCTAGTAACTGTTTCTGTAGCAGTTATTGACTGAGAACCAGCAGTCTTCAAAGTAACAGTAAAAGAGCCAACACCACTTGTAAGACCAGCATTCATAGGCAATACCGCTTGGCTATCGCTTGAAGTAATGGCAACCGTACCTGTATAACTCGTAACCAAATTGTTATACACGTCTCTAGGAGTTATTGTAACAGTATGAACGACGCCGGCAGTGGTGGAACTGGGGAAGCCAGAAACTACAAAGTGGATACCTGAACCAGCATTCACCGTTATCGAGGCGCTCTGTTTAGAAACTGAGCCGTCAGTAACAGTGATTGTTTGAGAAGGAATAGTCTTCAAATTAAAACCCGAAAACGTGTGAACTCCACTATCACTGATAGCAAACAAGTACTTACTCAACGAGCTGTAAGGCAAAGTCGCCGCAGAATCTGCGGAAGTGAAATAAACCGAGCCCGTATAATCTGTCTTCACGTTATTGTAGGCATCATAAGCTGTAACATTGACACTTCCAAAAGTTGAACCAGCCGTCACAGTTTCTGGAACAATGATGGCTAAGTGATCCAAGGCAGCCGGATTCATCTTGATGCCAGGTTGAGAACCTGTAATCGAGCTAGTTACTGTATCAGTTGCCGTAATCGACTGAGAACCAGCAGTCTTCAATTTAACCCCATTAGTGAATGTGTGAGTACCATGATCCCCCGATAGGAACGTGTAATCACTTGGCAAACTAACCCCAGGCCCAGAATCCGAAGAAGTGAAATTAACAGTTCCAGTATAACCCGTAACGATGTTCCCATACGAATCATTAACCGAAACCGTTAAGGTAAACGGTGTACCAGCAACCTGAGAAGTCCCACTTGAAACCACTAAATGAGCAGCAGAACCCGAATTCACCGTCAAAGATACAACAGAACTATTAGTTGGACCATTATAGTTGTTGTCTCCACTGTAAATTATTTGGAACTGGTAACTATCCACCTTCTGAGGAACATAAGTAATAGAAGCAGACCCACTAGTCAAAAATACTGCAGAACCAATAGTACTCCAGCCTCCGCCTCCAATATTCACTTGGAAAGTAGCAGATCCCGTCGGAGCAGCGCCTCCTCCAGAAATCGTAACAGATAATGAAACAGAAGTAGCTACCGTAGTAGAACCCGAAGGATTCAAAGATGGAGCAGGAACATTAGCAGTGCCCTTATTCACAGTCAAAGTTCCAGAGGCAGCACCTGTAGTACCAGAAACATAGTTATTGTCACCTTGGTACACTGCCCGGAAACCATAGGTAGTAACAGTCTGAGCAGTGTACGGTACAGAAGCGGAACCACCAGACAACGCGACTAGAGAACCAAAATTGGAGTAGGCGCCACCGTTTATCGAAACTTGGAATTGAACGTTCCCAGTAGGAGTTGTGGAGACACCTGAAGGAGCAGAAACCGACGCTGAAACCGTAACGGAACCACCCAACGTAATTGGGCTAGAAGGCGTAAACGAAGCAGCACTAACACTCGCAGCAGTATTTGTGATAGTTAATGGTTCAGCAGTGTTCCCGCTTTGAGAACCCAAATAATTGGTATCACCGCTATAAACGGCACGGAAATAGAATGAGCCAACGTTGGAAGCGGTATAAGCATCAGAGGTGGCAGAACGAGAAGACAAAGATTTCACAGCCCCATACTGATTAAATGTGACTCCACCATCGGTTGAAACTTGAAAAGTAACCGAACCAGTAGGAGCAGTGCCTGAACCAACTGCCGAAACAGTGGCAGTATCAGTCACCGATTGACCCAACGTTCTTGAAGTATAAGACAGAGTCGTGGCCGTAGTCGGAGTCGCTTTGGTTACTGTTAAAGCAACTGCTGAAGAAGCAGTGCTTACACTGTTGTAGTTTGAATCGCCAGCATATGATGATACTCTGAACCGATAGTTGCTACCTGAAGCTGATGGAGTATAAGACGTGGAAGTGGCAGAACCACCAGACAAAGCCACAGTTGAACCCAAATTAGTCCAAGAAGTACCGCTGTTTGTTGAATATTGGAATCTAACGTTCCCAGTAGGATTCGGCCCGCCAGAAACACCGGAAACAGTAACAGAACAAGTAATCGAACTACCATAAGTAATGCTGAAGGAAGGATTCAAAGTGGGAGTGTTTACGGTAGCGGTACCTTTATTTACGGTTAAGGTTCCAGACGCGGCACCTGTAAAACTGTTATAGTTAGTGTCTCCCTGATATGCTGCCTCGAAATGATACGTCGTTGCAGTCTGAGGAGTGTATGATATTGAAGCGGAGCCACCTGACAACGCCACAGTAGAACCAAAATTGGTATAGGCAGCCGCGCCAATTTTAACCATGAATTGTACATTACCTGTAGGAGCTGTAGAGGCTCCTGAAGGAGCAGAAACCGACGCTGAAACCGTAACGGAACCACCCAACGTAATTGGGCTAGAAGGCGTAAACGAAGCAGCACTAACGGCTGGATTAATGGTAGCAGCTTTAACAGCTTGAGTACTCACGAATGCGCAGATTGATAGCAAAATTAGAAAAGCGACCAGCATAATTTGCAGTTTTTTCATGTATCTTCATTCTATTGTTACTTGTTGAGTTAAATTTGAATTAAATATATATTAAAAGACAACGTTTTTACTGCTTTAACCTTTCCTAATCTTATACTTTCAGATTCGCTTACGCATAAGGGAGACAAATTTGATTAGATTTGATAATTTAAACCTAAAACTGGTCTGCATGTGCCCAAATAATTAAACAAATTACACAACAATCTTGCAGTATTCGGTCTTTTAAAAAATAGCATAATAAAATTGGTTGCGATAGTCTTATATAAAATCTCGTCACAGTTTGAGGTTCAAAATTATGCTAAATACGTAATAACACTAGTTACCAAGAATAATAACAATTACTGACGCCATGTTCCGAAGCTTCTTAATATCTGAAACTAAGGTCTTATCCCCAAATATATAAGGCACCAATTCAGCAGTAAAAAGAAGAAGAACCGCACTCACAGCCAAAAGCATACCCAGATCTTGAATAGACAAAGGAGGAAACACCAAACTCACACCTGCTCCATACGATACTCTATAATTAGAGTTCTGGTATCAGAATTCAGCGTATCTTTTTGGATTGTTATCGGCTTTTCTGTGGCTTTGGCAAATGCACATGCAAAAGCGCTCGCTATAATGCATCCGATTTGCGCGTGCGTTCGTGGTTGACTAATACTGGTTTCAAGGCAAAGCGCATTGAATATGCTGCCAGTTATTTCTAAGGTAATGAGTCCATCTTGGATTTGAACTTGAATATCTTCGGCAAATTTCAAGTTGTTAAAAAGGCTCTTGATCACACTCTGCATTTGAGGTAGAGTAATTTTTCTGAAAGACAACCCGATTTCATTTTCAAACATTATTGATAGAGCAAGTCCAGGAGGAGTAAAGAATAACCCCGTTTTTTTCTCAGAGAACAACTTATCGGTTGTTTCATCAGATGTAGGGAGCGCCATGCCAAACGTTTTAGGTACGAACACGAGGCTAGATTCAAAGTTTCGAAGGTTTTGGGGTGGTAAATAGACTCCCTTTTCACCTAAATCAAACTCTATAAGGGAGCGTTCAATGTTACTTCCGCTTGCACTTGCAGAAGCTTTCAACAAGGAGATGAACACATGTTTCGTCGGAGTAAAGAATAGAAGCAACATACTCCAGAAGGAAATAGAAACGCCTAGAAAATAGCCAGAAATGATGAATTATTCAGTGCTGAGAGTACTATCATGACTAGACCTGTTATGAGGGCTAGACCTATCATGAGCACTGTAAATGTATCACGGTTAATTTTCGTTTTCTTGATTTTAAGCATACATTAACCTATATTTGTATTTAATTAATGACTTTTTTGAAATATTAATGGTTTTTAGTAACTTGATTTTCTATATTCAAAATCTTTCTCAACTAAAAAAATCTTTCTTAAGTTACTCGATTTTTCCATTTAATGCTGTATTCACATTTTTTCTTACACCAATGGCGATTATTACGCTCCATTTTTTCCAAATTCGGCAATATAACTATCATGTTGGTGTTGACTTTGATAAGTTCTCTTGGCATCTGCGTTTGTAATCAAAAGGGTTCTCAAACGTTTGCAATTGCCACTTTCCATAGGTTAATCATCTGAAAGAGCTCTTCAAAGCTCGTCAAAGTCAAGGTGAACTTGCCTCTCCTTTTGTGGCTTCAGTTCTTCCAGATAGTGATCTGCTTCTGCATTTCATTATGCGTCGGGACCTATGCGTTCGTTAATCACCATAACATTTTACTGATGATTTCTTTTTGTGGTTTATCGCAAACAAGTTATCTCGTATTAAGTGGCTTTGTTTTCTCACATTATTATATTTGATTTGTTCATTAATGGCACCCAACTGTTCTGGCCTTTGTCTCATAGTTGGTTCGGGTCTAAAAAAGATGTAACTAGCCTACTTAACGTCATTACGGAGTTTGTCCTTTTCGTTTCAACCCTTTCGATCATAATAGGTACATTTCCATCCAACATATGAAAAGAAGGTTGAGAAGCAACGCCATTTAAAAAGAAATACTTTTTTATTGAAAAAATATTCAGACATATTGTTGTTCTTAATGTTCAATGTTTGTTTTGAGTTCTCGAAAAGTTGTTTTAAGACATAAAAATTGCTTATTTATGGATTTACAACTTTAGATTCGGTTTCTTGACAGGTAGATATTTTAAGATAAAAGTTTTCCAGAGTAACTTTGTAGAGAGTTTTTTATTCAAGTGGGTTTAACTTTGAAGTTAGAAGTTTTATATGATGCGTAACATGACGGTAACTAGGAAGGCAAGTCCACATCCGATGGCGGCAAATCTCATTCGTGTTTTGTCTATAAGGATTCTGCTTGAATATTCTTGTGATGAATTGAGGAGTTCAGAGGTGAAAAGAAGTACTATTGCTGTAATAGCTAGCCATAGACTAAGGTCTGTTGGTGTTAGAGGGATGTTCATATTGATCACAATTTCCTATTACTTGCAGATCAAGAAAAAGTGAGCTCATGTGCCTTAATTGTTCCTTGAAAATGTCTCTACTATCGTTAATGACACTTTCTAAAGCATTCTCAGGAATGGCTTTTTCTAAGCTGGCTTTAAGTGCTTCAACGTTAACTTTAAATTCAGTGTTGGCCAAGATTTGCAAAACACTTTCTAGTTGATGCTTCTCTTTATTGTTATTTTTGTCCCCAACTACTTTACCAAGTAACAGGTCATTTAACGTATAATACGATACAATTATAGCTTTTGCACTTAGGAAATTCGGAGCGCTCTCTCTAATGTCATCATCAAGGCTTAAGCTGTCAAAATATTCATAAATAGTTTTTAGGATGGCGTGAGCTTGTTCTGATGTTTTTTTGGGAAGCTGCCTTTTTATTGCTGATGATATTTTTAGGAAGTCCAAGTTTAGTGAAGGCATTGATTGTCCTATGAAATTATAGGTTTCTCCAAAATCTTTAGAGTAATCTTCTAAAAGTTGCCAATTAATTCGTTTCTTCTGCAGATCAATCAGAACGTCAAATGTCAAATCTACTATACCTATTGAATCGTTAATTAACTCTAAAAGTTCTTTTCTTCTCAATAAGATTAGTGCGTTGTCTTCGGTCAATTTCTTATGTGCCTCGAACTTTATGCTAATCGTTTTGAAGGTTGCAGTTGTGGTTTTGCCGTTTGGAGCGGTTTTTATTTCTCGTATCATTGTGGGCTTGCCGGTGGATTTCGCAATAGCGCATGCTGCCGCGTTGACCAGTGGGCATCCAAGCAAGTTGATGCTTTTGAGGTTATGTTTTGGGTTATAGAGGTTTTGATAAAGCGAGTTTTGAATCTGCAGAATTATATCGTCTTGGTTTGTGACCAGCGTAATTTCCTTGGCTAAATAAAGCTCGCCGAGCAAATTTGGCAGTGATTCGTCAAGTCCGCTGACCGGGATCTTGGTAAAGTCTGTGGCGTGTTTTTGTTCAATTTTGTCCAATAAGCTCATACCCGGCGAAGCTATGAGAATACCCTTTGGTTTTTCAATTATGAATTTACCTCTGGCTAGGTCTTCAATGTCTACAATTCCAGTAGTATGCTCCTCAGGGATGAATGTGACCATTTCCTTGAGACCTTGGAGGTGTTTCGGCAAATAAATATCTCTCGGACAGGGTGGAATGTTGTAAGCCTCATTTTTGAAGTTGACATCATTGAGCATTCTATCTATGGTCATGTAAGCAGGCAAAGTTGAGGTTATTAAAAAACTGCCTTCAACATATCTTTGGGGTGATATTAGTAAGAAAAGCACACCCCAGAAAATTAAGCCTAAACCAATAATGCAAATTATTTGGGCACCCAAAAATACTGATACGACGAACAGGGCGGTTCCTGAGGCCAAAAATGAAATTGCAATTAAGAATGAGCTGCGTTTTGGTTTTTTTGATGTTTTTTGCATTCTCTCTTTTCGCCAGACTTGATTTACTTTTAGCTTTTGTTCAAGTATTCATTGTTAGCGTAGAAATATAAACCACGTTTGATAAGCGCTGTACTATATCTAGATCTGGAGAGGAAGAGAAAGAGAAGCAAACGAAAACCTTAGAAAACCGATAAAACCGTCCCTCCAATATGCTTCAGCACCTTATTGGCAAAAATTTTACAACTCCAAGGATAACTGAACTTCATCGATTTTGTGTTTTAAATTCGTCCTTTAGGATTTTTATTATCTTTGAGCTAGTTTTGCCATCGCCGAAAGGATTATTCCATTTCTTTTTGACATTACTGATTTTTGCTGCTTCAAGGATTTTTTTAGAGTCAGTTCCAGCTAAGATGTTTGAGCCAACTTCCAAGGTTTCAGGCCGCTCAGTATTATCTCTTAATGTAACACAAGGCACACCTAAAACGCAGGTTTCTTCTTGCACTCCGCCTGAGTCAGTTAACACAAGTTTAGCTTTGCTTTCAAGTTTTAGAAATGCCAAATAATCCAGAGGCTCAACAAGTGTTAACCCTCTTGAATCTATGCCAAACTGTTCAAGCTGCTTTTTTGCTCGTGGATGAATAGGGTAAACCAAAGGAACCCCAAACTCGCTCTGTACTAGCTGTAACCCCTTGATTATCCCTAAGAATCTTTTTTTATCGTCCACGTTTTCTTGCCTGTGCGATGTGGCCAACATGAACTCTCCTTCACTAAGATTCAACGTATCTAGAATATCAGTTTTGAACTTAGCTACATTTAGATTCTGGTGCACAGCGTCCACGATTGTGTTACCAACCATAAAAACTTGGTTTTCGGGGATGCCCTCATGTAGAAGAATTTCTTTCGATTTGGGTGTGGGTGCAAACAAGTAGTCCGAGCAGTGATCTGTTAAAACTCGATTGGTTTCCTCAGGCATTCGTCTATCGTAGCTGCGTAGTCCAGCTTCCACATGACCAACTTTAATGTCGAGTTTTGCAGCAGCTAAGGCGCCTGCTAACACTGTATTTGTGTCCCCTTCAACCAATACCTCGTCAGGATTTTCCTGTTGCAAAATCTCTTCTATACCTGTGAGCATCTTACCAGTCTGTTTTCCATGCGTACCTGAGCCTACGTCAAGGTTGTATTTTGCTTCTGGCAGCTCAAGTTGTTCAAAAAAGAGCTTATCCATGTTATAACTATAATGTTGTCCTGTGTGTAAAATAAAATATTCTAAGTGAAGTCTCTCGCATTCACGTATTATTGGTGAGAATTTAACGATTTCTGGTCTAGTTCCCAGAATAATAGAAATCTTCATCACCGATTGCTCCTCAGCATAACTAATTTGTCTAACAAATAAAGATTTTCAATAAAATGAGCCTTGCTTAGAATGGTTACCTGTCTTTTGTATTTTGCCAGCTCATCTTCTTATGAAGGTTTTAAGGCCTGCATAGGCCTTCTCTAGAAAGAATCTGTTATAAGTTTTCAGATTTTCTGTCTAAGGCTTCTGATACGTAATATTGTTTTAGGCAAAATTATTTTGAAGGATCATGACCAAAAGAAAAAGCCCAAATGATGAATCTTGTGACGTTGAAGGACTTGTGAATTGCATTTTAAATTGATGTGTACTAAATTATGTAGTGTGCGGTACGTAAAATTTTTTGAGTCTTGAGTGAACCTCTGATTTGTGGCAAACTGATCGTCTACGAAAATAAAGGGTTGTTTCATAAAGTATAGAGGTTTTGGAGTCTCCTATGATGAAGTATAGCTCCACAAATTGTTCACAACAGTATTCATCTAATTTTGCTATGGCTGAAGGTTTAAAATTATATTGAATGCCGTTATTGCAACAATCACCAAGAATAATATACCAATCACTAACGCCATGTTCCGAAGCTTCTTAATATCTGAAACTAAGGTCTTATCCCCAAATATATAAGGCACCAATTCAGCAGTAAAAAGAAGAAGAACCGCACTCACAGCCAAAAGCATACCCAGATCTTGAATAGACAAAGGAGGAAACACCAAACTCACACCTGCTCCATACGATACTCTAACATTAGACCGTTACCACTTCACTTTTTATATTCATTTCACTTATCATTTGCTTTATTTCCTGACAATATATAGGATTCATAACAATAGTGAGATCAGGTTTAGATTGTTTCAAAAAGTCTGGAGGCATTATTTCTTTACCTGCTCCTGGTATGAACTTGCCGTGTCTAAACGGATTAATGTCAACCAGGTATTCTATCTCGTCCTTAACTCCAAGAGTGGTTAAGAAAGCAACACATTTAGACCCAGATCCCCACACAACAACTCTCTTCCCAGCAGAGTGAAAACGCGTTAAACAATCTTTCCACTGCCTTAACTTTCTGTTGTAGTGGGAAATAAAGTATTTTACATCTTTCGCTGTTTGGTTGACGGTTTCCTCTAACCTATGAATTGTATTGGATACTTCAGTTACTGGCTTAGCTTCAATTAACAGATATTGATCATCGAAATCTTTGCGAAGATCGGTAACCTCAAACATACAGTGTCGAAAGAGTCTCGCAAGTGATCCCAGGCTAAAATAGGAACAATGTTCATAGTAAATATCCCAAAAAGCCTGTTCTCGAAGAACACGAGTAACATCGGGTATTTCAAAAAAGATAACTGTTTCTAATCGATTGCCGATTGGTTGCCGCACGTTATTGACAAACTCATATACCTTTGGAATATGTTCTAAAGTATGTCTACAACATACAAAGTCCCCATGATAGTTAGCATAACGTTCAGAGTAATAGTCACGGATAAACGTCAAACGATCTGAAACCTTATTTGAAACGCGGTCTCTTACATATGCAGGATCAATGCCCACACCTGAATTAGGACCTAACTCACAGAGTAACGCTAGAAAATCACCTTTTCCGCAGCCAATCTCAAGAAGGGTTTTATTATGTAACTGATACTTTTCGATAAGACGGGTTGCCAAATTCTGGGCAAAAACGTTAAACGTAGATGAGAACGACTGTTGGTCTTCATAAATAGACGAATAATTTACCTTAGAAAGATCAAAGGCTACATTACTAATAAAACCACATGTTCGACAAAAACCTAAAATAACATCCCCGCGAGGGAAGTTAAGCGCTTCTTGCTCTGTTGAAAGCAGTACACAACTGCTAACGGGTATATTATGTACTTCATAAAATGTGAATATATCTTTTGAACCACAACTATTGCAAATATGTTCTGTTATGCCCTCAACTCCTGTCAATTTTAGAAGATAAGTTATCTTGATAGTGTCTTTTATGTTTTAGGGAGGTTATTGCATATTTAATCTTTATATGTAACTTTAGGCTTATTGTATTGGTCCGGCTCATATTAAGTCCTACAAAACTAGGCATTTGGGTCAGTTTTGAGTTTTATCAACCTTTTTTGAAACTTGCAATAATCCTACCACTTTATGGTAAATTGTATATCCCTTATTCCTTTATGGTTTTTTAAGATTGAATTCATCAGCAAGAGAGTACAATTATTTACGCAGAGGATTCAATGCGTAAACAGGAATCTTGCAGATTAATCAATCAACCTTGTTAACAGTTAGGGCATATAGCTTTGGTAATTCACTCATGAATAGAGCCAAGTTTTTGATTAATATAAAAAGAAAGGAAAGAAGAATTGTATTCAGAGGGTTAACTTTTTCTTCTTTTGAGGAAAACGATGACTCCTACAATAGCTCCAGCCGTTACTAGTGCAGCAACCGTACCATAGAGATATGCGGCAGTATTGTTATCAACTGGTGGAGGCTGAGAAGGAGAAGGCCCAGTGGTGGGTGAAGGAGACGCGGTGGGAGTAGGTGAAGGAGATGGAGACGCAGTGGGAGTAGGCGTACGAACAGGTGTGGGAGTAGGAGTAGCTGCCGGTAATTCGGCAAAGTTGGCTGTTATATTTCCAGGTCCACTAATAGTCGCGGTTGTAGAGCCAGCATTCGAATTTCCAAAGGTAATACTTCCTGTATCTGCCGACCATGAGGAAAACTTGTAGTTGTAAGAAGGCGTGCCAGATATTGAAATTGAGCCAGCATCTTGCCAACTATTGGTTCCCGAAGGACTTGTTGTTCCAATTCCAGAAGGACTAACAGCAAAAGATACTAAATATTGAGTCTTCCAGTTCCAAACAACAGTCGAAGGCGCACTTATCGTAAACGTCATAGCTGATGTAGCGCCAGAGGCTGAAACACTTCCAGTACCTGACCAGCCCGTACAAACATATTGAGTACCAGAGCCACCGAAAACTGGAGAAGCAACAAAAGCGTTTATGCTTGATCCACTATCATACCAACCGTTTGCTGGTGAGAGCGAACTGTAGGTGGAAGTTGAAGTCAAGTAGTACTGAGACTTGTAAGCTCCAGTTATCGTTGTAGGCTGCGAAACATTGATGGACAAGGTACTGCTGTTTCCGCTCACCCCAGTGAGAATAAGCTGTTTACTGTTTACTGCAACAACTAACTGAGACGAATAGCTAAAGGTGTAGACGTCACTTGAGTTAGACCAAGTTGAAAAACCACCTCTGTTGTAGCTAGTGCCGTTGACAGTAATCAGGTTACCAGAGAAGTCTGACTCTACGCCAGACTGAGCCAAAGTCAGATTATATTGAGTCTGCCAGTTAGCAATGGCTGTTTTAGGACCGCTCATAATAATTGGGTTTGAAGGCGAAGCAGTTCCCGAAGCATCGCCACTCCAATTAGTAAAGACGTATCGAGTTCCTATAGTTCCAGCAACTGTTAAAGAGTCAAGTGCAGCAGTTGCGTTAGTGCCAGAGTCGTACCAGTCTGAACCAATAGTTGTACCGTTAACTGAAGATACGTTCAAGTAGTACTGAATCTTCCATGAAGCTATTTCGGATATATTATCGTTCATTGTAACTAAAGCAGGATTATTTAAACCTGAGTAGCTACCAGCTCCAGTACCTGTCCATCCAACAAAGACATATCGCTGTCCCGGAGAAGCAACTGGCGGTGTGGCAGATATTGTTACAGTGGAACCAATATCTTGGGTTTCGTTCGCAGGTAAAACTGTTCCATAGTTAGTTGACGTTGTCAACTGATATTGTGCTATTGGAGACTGATATATTCCAATCGACCAGACCTCTGGATTGTAACTTACTCCGTCAACAGCCGCAAGCCATCTGGTACCGGTCCACCATGGATCTAAGTGGTGCATGCCATCCTTATTCCAGCCGCTACCGCTGGCTTGGATCAGAGGAGACTGGGATATTTCATGCTCTGAATAGCTAGTTGAGGTTAGAGTGTCGACTTGAAAAGCACGTATAGCCTGACCATATACAACATCGTCTTTCTGAGCTAATCTTATTATTGTGTTATTGTTAAATACAACATTTCCCACGCTTCGAGCTTTGCTCAAATCACCAGATACTATTGGATTCATAGGATGCGAATGCCAAGAGGATGGTTCAACCAGATTATCAGAATAATAGAGGTACATATTGGAGGAACTGTCAGATGTGAATAGCCACCATATGTCATTGTACCGAAATATGGAAGGGTCAGTATAACCTGAGCCAGGGATAAGGTCTGCGACGAAAGCCCACGTGTTAGGGAAATTGGTAGCTTGGTACAACTTAACCTCATCCTGATCGTAAGTATCTGGAATCATATAATACATACCGTTCCATTTGAAAACTTGAGGATGCGCCAAATGAAAAGTTTCATCAAGAACAATTTGCTGGTAATTCCAGTGTATACCATCGCTGCTGGTGGCTAAACCAATATCACTATCAATAACATTGGCATTTTGGTTTACTTCGAAAAACATGTACCATGTACTGCCTTCATGGAACATGAATGGGTCAGCGACAAATGTGACGTTTGTTCTATCAGTCACCATTGACGCTGTTAAAACAGGTTCGGTTGTTGCTGGGCTTAAGTCGAAGAAGTCGTGCGTTACGCTAGTCCAATCGGGCGAAATTTGATCGATTTGAGCCTTACTTAAGTGAACCATTCCAGCAGTGGCTGCTAACAAACATAGAAAAAGACACGCTATGAAAAGCTTCCTTTTGGAGAACTTGGGAGTAAGATCTTTTTTCAATTTTTAATTTCTCTCCTATTATGATGAAGTTTTTATCTTAAATTGCTTTTGTAAGCGCAAAGAAGCTTAAAAAACTTTAGGAATAAGAATCTAATTTTAAGCTAAATAGTAATCATCAGAGGTATTTATGAGCTGTTTTTTAGACTTTTTCGGTAACATTTGTCCCACGAGATAAGCTTGTGAAAAACTCAGAAAAGCGCTTAATATGTTTACCTAGAATATCTCAAGTAAAAGTGAAGCTCACCAACCCAAAATAGGCGGGTGAAGTTGACTTCACTCAACTTAGTAGTTAGCCATCAAATACCGACTAAAAGCCATGGGCCTGACATTGTATATGTATAATAATCAACTTGATATTAGCATGTTGTAATACAAGCAAAAGTTACTTTTAGGTGCTCGCCATCTCCATTCTGTGGAGAATGATGACGACACATTGAATAATAACCAAAGAGTTATCTAACTATTTAGTCAACATATTATTTATTGCTCTTAGGAAATGTACTGATCCCTTCAGCGGCTATTATCGCTGTCCCAACGTGATTTAAGAAATAATAAGGTTTAATCATGCACCGAATCAATGAAAAGCAAATTAATCTTAACCCATTTACCTTCCATAAAATAAATTATTATCACGGTATTTAATCACAAAGAAAAAATTTTTGCCAACAATGACCCCACCACGAATATCAGCCGCAATTCATGGTAGACCTTAAATTCACAGATTAAGTAATAAAAATTAATAAACAACTTTAGGTACAAGAGAAACTGAGACAGATATACCTGCATATTGCCCAAATAAGAACTGGCCGTGTTCCGTGCACAACAGCTTACACAGTAATGTGCCCAAAGGTCGCCAGACAAGTAAACACTCTGTAAGGTAAAACCATGCCTTGAGGCAGCATTTGCAGAAGAACTAGTCCACTTCACAGCAAGTATTGGGCTTGACACAGAAATTAACTCTTGCGAAAAAGATGAAGATGTTGCTGGTGCAGACATAATCTTGATCTCAGCAGGATAGTCAACGCACTCCTGGCGTTAAAATAACTATAAGAGACCTACAATTCAAAATGCTAAGATAATAAAATAAGTATCAGAAACCGCAGTTTCAAAAATTCTTGCGCAAAACACATAATGAATACAAATCTTGCTGATGCAATGTCGGCTTTGGTTTGCAAAAAATACACCAAAGCCAACTTCGTAATCAGCACTGGAACAAACCTTGAATCAATGAGGTTTCGGTCTAAATTGGCACGGATTTTCGGAGTTCCAGTATCTGAGGTTAAGGTTAGGTTGGAGGAGAACATGGAGATGCAGCAATTCCACGATGGTCCACGACGAAAACCTTCAGTTTACCGTTAGAGAATTATATAGCATCCAAAAACCAGACTCTTAACTAACATAAAATAACATCTTATGTAAAAGATGTGTCAAAATTTATAGTTGATAACATTGGAGGCACAGAATTTGGACCAAATGCATCAATTAGAGACATTACAAAGTCATTGCAAACAAAACGCAAGAAATTATATCTGTATCTACTCCTATGAGGTTCAAAGAACTCTGAACCAGCATTCGCGGGAGTGCCTGTACAAATAGGTTTGGCCATAAATAGTTGCTATGATAGTTTCTCAAAAATCGAACAAGAAGTGATGAGACTAGTCCGCTAAAGCAATCTACCAAACCTACATAACAGTTATTGAAAATTTAGAATAAAAAATGCGGGACCTCCTTTTAACTAATTTAACGCATTGCCTTGTCCTGGAAGGGTGTTGAGTTGGGTTAATGGTGATTGATTTTATATCTGCTAATAACTGCAATCTTGAACGAGCAGCTGCTTTAAGAATAATTAACCTCTTTATCACCGACCAACCAGATTTTCGTATTGAACCAATAAATCCTTTGAAATCTTTTCCCAAGAGAAAAGTTCAACCGCTCGCTTGCGTGCGGCTTCCGCCATTGATATTCTTAGTCTTTCATCAGAAAAAATACGGAGTAATGCCTCGACTAAGGCTGAAGCATCGCCTCGTTTAACCAATAAGCCAGTCTCACCGTCTCTAATAAGTTCGGGTGTGCCACCGCCTATTGTGGCGATCACTGGAACGCCCATTGCCATAGCCTCGAGGATCGTAACTGAGCAAGGCTCGATGCACTCTGAGGGAAAGACACACATATCTGCGGCCCTATAAAAGTTGATAATTAGCCTGTTTGGAATGATTCCAGTAAAGGAAACGTGACTCTTTGCACTTGGAGAAAACTGGTCCAGCAAATGTTGATTGTAGTTCCCACGGTAAAACCGTTTCAAATTGATTTCCATAGGATCATAACTCAATTCAATTAAGTATTCAGGGATAAGCGATTCTTTTGAACCGACCAACTGTAGCTGTATTTGAGGATATTGTATGAATACCTTCTGAAAAGCTTTCAATAACACGTGCACTCCTTTTTCAGGAGAAATTCTTCCAACAAATAACAGATGTTTAACGTCATCTTTCTTGCGCGCACCGATTGTACTTTTGGGGTTAAAAGTGTTGATATCGACGCCATTATAAATAGTCTGGCAACGGTTGGCTAACTCGGGAAAGCAGCGACGAATCTCTTCAGTAATGTAATTACTGACTCCGACAACAAGATCCACCTTTCGTAGTCGGCTTTCAATCATTGCTCGATTAAGCTCCGTTAACCATTTACAATGCATGTGCAAGACAATCTTGATTTCGGGGTTTAGTGCTCTTATTATGGGAACTAACTGAGAAAAGTTATGGATGTGAACAATGTCACATTTCTGAGATCTTAAATCTCTTGCTACTTGCAAAGCATAGGTTAAACAATACAGACTAGAAGAAAAAAACGGCCGTCTAAAGGTATGATATCTCAATAGTCTTTTTGTGGTGCTCCACATAATGTAACTTAACTTCTCATCCGTACTTACTTTTATGCGTCGATATAGCACCCCTTGAAAGTATTCAGACTCTTTCTCATTATGACTCTTTTTCGCATATACGATGACATCGCAAGATATTGCTAGGCGACGTGCTAGTTCGTAAATTATGATTTCCACTGAACCATTTCGATTAGTTGGAGATATAGTGGAAAATGGTTGACTTACAATACCAATTTTTAATTTCTTTTCCGCCGCTATCACAGTTCTCTCATTCACCCATGTTCTTTGAATTTTATTAGATATTGGCAGAAACAATTATTTGAGTTTAATGCAGCTATTAACAATCAAACAATAGTGAGTTTTGGTATTGGAATTATGAATCTGCCGCCTCTCTGTCTATATGATTTTTGCTGCTCTAAAATCTCATCTTTAAAATTCCATGTTAGCAACAAAACATAGTCAGGCATCTCATCTAATAGCTTCGTTGTTGGGAATATAGGCAAATGGTTACCGCCCATAAAGCGACCATGCTTGAAAGGATTCAAGTCTACTATGTAATCCACTATTCTATAGTCTATTCCAAAGTAGCTTAGGAAAGTATTTCCTTTTGCCGCAGCACCATAAGCAACAATGTTTTTTCCCTGTTGCTTGAAATCAAAGAGTATTTTCATTAGGGAATCTCGTAATTCATTAACACGTTGAGCGAAATTTTGGTAGTATGAAAAATTGCTTATTCCTTGAAATACTTCTTTTTTCAGCATTACTTTAACTGATTCACCTACATTCTCAACTGGTTCTACGTATATGCGTAAAGATCCCCCATGTATGGGGAGGTGTCTTACTTCATTAATATATAGAGAGTGAGCTCTGAATAGGTTATCGAGGGCTGTTAAAGAGAAGTAGCAAAGATGTTGGTGGTAGATTGTGTCAAATTCGCTATTGTTTATTAGATCTATGATATGTGGCGCCTCGATGCTCGCTACTCCGGTTTTCTTAAGTATTATTCTGATGGCATCAACAAATCCATTAAGGTCGGCAACGTGTGCTAGAACATTATTTGCTATTAGAACGTCAGCTTGTGATCCTTCTTGACTAAGTTTGGCGGCAAGTTCTTTGTTAAAAAAGGTACAAAGAGTTTGAACTCCAGCTTTTTCGGCATTCTTAACTGGACCTTCGGCAGGATCAACGCCAAGAACCGATATTCCATGATCAAGGAAGTTCTTAAGCATATAGCCATCGTTAGAGGCAGGTTCGATTACTAAACTTTTTGAGTTTAATTTTCGTGACTTTATAAGTTCCTCTGCGTTTTGTTTCGAATGTTCTAAATATTCTTTTGAAGTCGAAGAGAAATAGGGATAGTCCCGACAGAATAAAACTTCTGGATCAACCGTTTCCAAGATTTGTACAAGACAGCATTTAGGGCAGAACATTAAGCTAAGCGGTACCAGTAATTCTGGCTGTGCGAGTTGTTCCTTCTTCAGTAACGAATCTGAAAGAGGTGTTTTGCCAAAAGCAATTATAGGTTTAAGGTCGGTGCTTCCGCAGGCCCGGCAACCTATAATTTGCTTATAGTACACTGAGCTTACCGTGCTTATGCACCTGTTCTACGCAAAGCCTTGTCTAGATGACCGTTAGAAACGCTGTTTTCAAGATGTGTAATACGTCTGTATCGTGGACCTTCAAAGTCTTCTAGAACTATTCCTGCTTTTACATATGCCTCGTATAGTTGCTTTGCACCCATTCGAGCGGTCCATTCAGGTTTGAAGTCAGGTAAAGCAGAGGCTATCTTGCTAAAATCAACTCGGTAAGATCGCGCATCAGGTTCAGCATCTTTAGCATATTCGATTTGTGAGTTAGGCACTGTTTCTCTGACTATTTCAGCTATTTCTCGTACGATATAATTTTCTTCGGTTCTACCTACATTAAAAACTTGATTATGCACAATCTCCCGTGGAGCATTCAGAGCAGCTATAAAAGCGCGAGAAATATCTTCAATATGAACAATTGGACGCCAAGCTGTACCAGCACTTTTTAGCAAAATGATTTTACTTGTGTAAGCCCAAGCAACCAAGTTGTTGAGAACCAAATCAAAACGTAACATGGGAGATACCCCATAAGCTGTTGCAGAGCGCATGAAAACTGGACTAAACTGAGAATCTGCCAAAGCAGAAATAGCTTTTTCAGCACGAATTTTCGAAAGCCCATATGGCGTGACTGGGTTAAGCTTAGAGGTTTCATTCACAGCACCATTTTCTGAAGCACCGTAAACACTACACGAAGAAGAAAAAACTAAACGTTGAACACCTGCTTTCTTGGCTAGTTGTGCCAACTTTAATGAACCTTCATAATTAATTTCGTATGTTATATCAGGGTTAAAGTTTCCAAGTGGATCATTTGAAAGCGCACAAAGATGAACTACAAAATCTATCCCTTCAAGATCAGAGACCTCAACATCACGTATATCCTTCTTGAGGTAAGGAATACTAGGGACAACGTTGCATATAGATTCGTCGCCAAAAACACATCCATCAAATAAATCACTATCAAGACCTATAACATCATAGCCTTTTGCTTGTAACATTGGTACCATAATTGACCCGATATACCCTTTATGCCCCGTTACTAATACGCGCATTTTATTTTCTCCCGTTGATATTCTTCTTTCAAGCTTTCTTCAACTATATAAAGAATGTTCCTAAATTGAGCTACATCAATCCAAAAAAATAGAAAAGAAATCAAACGACCCATGTTTTCCAAGGAGCCTTACCAGCCTGCCACATCTTTTCCAAAACCTGCTTTTCATATATCGTATCCATGCATTGCCAAAACCCTTCATGACGATAAGCCCTAAGTTGATTCTCTTTCGCTAATCGTTCTAACGGTTCTTTCTCAAACTGCGTATTATCTCCCTCAATATAGTCAAAGACTTCAGGTTCCAAGACAAAGAAAGCACCGTTAATCCATCCTTCCGAAATCTGCGTTTTCTCTTTGAACTCTGTTACTCTATCGCCATTTAGGAGAAGAGTACCAAAACGTGGCGGAGGTTTAACCGCAGTCACGGTTGCCAAACAACCATGTGAACGATGAAACTTTAACAACGAGTTTAAATCGACATTCGATACAGCATCACAGTAAGTTAACATAAAAGGTTCGTTACCAATCCAAGGCGCTAATCGCTTGATTCGACCACCCGTAAGTGTTTCTGAACCAGTATCAACCAAATGTACAGTCCATTCTGGACTGCAGGATTTAGTGTTATGATGAAATAATACACTACTATTATTTGTCTTGACAGTTATATCTTTGTTCAAGTTGTCGTATTCAAGCATCCAATGTTTTACTAACTCACCTTTATATCCTAACGCTATTACAAATTCGTTAAAACCAAAATGTGAATAGTGCATCATAATATGCCAGATAATCGGAAATGCGCCAATCTCTACAAGTGGCTTTGGTTTTGTTTGGGTCTCTTCCGAAATACGGGCACCTAAACCTCCAGCTAAAATGGCAACCTTCAACACATCACCTTTACATTTCCAAATCAATAAAAGTATGTCTCAAGGGAGAACCGATATACCCTTTATGCCCCGTTACTAATACGCGCATTTTATTTTCTCCCGTTGATATTCTTCTTTCAAGCTTTCTTCAACTATATAAAGAATGTTCCTAAATTGAGCTACATCAATCCAAAAAAATAGAAAAGAAATCAAACGACCCATGTTTTCCAAGGAGCCTTACCAGCCTGCCACATCTTTTCCAAAACCTGCTTTTCATATATCGTATCCATGCATTGCCAAAACCCTTCATGACGATAAGCCCTAAGTTGATTCTCTTTCGCTAATCGTTCTAACGGTTCTTTCTCAAACTGCGTATTATCTCCCTCAATATAGTCAAAGACTTCAGGTTCCAAGACAAAGAAAGCACCGTTAATCCATCCTTCCGAAATCTGCGTTTTCTCTTTGAACTCTGTTACTCTATCGCCATTTAGGAGAAGAGTACCAAAACGTGGCGGAGGTTTAACCGCAGTCACGGTTGCCAAACAACCATGTGAACGATGAAACTTTAACAACGAGTTTAAATCGACATTCGATACAGCATCACACCAAGTTAACATAAAAGGTTCGTTACCAATCCAAGGCGCTAATCGCTTGATTCGACCACCCGTAAGTGTTTCTGAACCAGTATCAACCAAATGTACAGTCCATTCTGGACTGCAGGATTTAGTGTTATGATGAAATAATACACTACTATTATTTGTCTTGACAGTTATATCTTTGTTCAAGTTGTCGTATTCAAGCATCCAATGTTTTACTAACTCACCTTTATATCCTAACGCTATTACAAATTCGTTAAAACCAAAATGTGAATAGTGCATCATAATATGCCAGATAATCGGAAATGCGCCAATCTCTACAAGTGGCTTTGGTTTTGTTTGGGTCTCTTCCGAAATACGGGCACCTAAACCTCCAGCTAAAATGGCAACCTTCAACACATCACCTTTATTGATTGTATATCGATCCTCTAGACTAGCTTGGCTTAACTCGGTTTTGAGCTAAATCTTGAATTGAGATGAAATATAAAGGTTATCTCAAGTAAGTAATTTTTTCTACCTAAGTCTTTTCTAAAGAGTAATATTGGAAGTATCAAGAATCAACGGGTTTAGACAACTCGATTGCTAAATAACAATTTTTCGGCAGTGAAAAGCCTCTGCGTACTTGCTTGGCGAGTTTGATTCAATTCCCCTGATCGTTAGAATAGCTTGAAATGTTTCCTCATTAAACCATTTTTTTGCTTTTTGGCTATGGAAGCCATTTATAATCAGACTCATTTTTTTCTTAACTACAAAAGCATTAACATGGACATATACGTTTGGAGTCTCCAAGTCTCCATCGTATTTTGGAATTTCATATTCTAAAATTAAGTCATCCCTAAAGGTATTCCATGTTAAATTTGAAATTAAACGGTGGTCTTGATGAGCGTCATTAGCATAATGGGTAAATATTATATCAGGGTGAAAATCATCTTTTAGTTCTTCGAAGTAATCCTTGATTTTCTCTCCAATGTATGGAAAATAAGATTCCCGAAAATCTTTTATAATAAGCTTTTTTATTTCAACTTTTGCTAAAAAAGTTTTTGCACTTTCAGTTGCTTCTTTTTGTCTCCGCTCATTTCCGCTAAATACAACCCAAAGTAATTCCGTTTTCGGTACTTCGTCTATTATCCTAAGCAATGTCCCGCCACAACCGATTTCTATGTCATCTGGGTGAGCGCCTAAGCAAAGAATCTTGGGTTGCTGATTCAATGCAAATAAATTAAGTTTAAACATGAATATCCCTATCCTCTTCTATTGAGCAGGTAACCATACTTGCCATGGGGTTTTACCATCAGCAGCCAACTCATCAAGTCGTTGCTTGTCTTTGAAAGTATCCATGCATGCCCAGAACCCGTTGAATACATGAACTAATAACTGTTGTTGTTTTATTAGTCTTTGAAATGGCTCGTTCATAAAGTCTTCACCGTCTTTTATGTAATCAAATATTTGGTCTTTAAAAATAAAGTAGCCACCATTGACGCGTAAGTTAGATTCAGCAATAGGAGTTATTGCTGTAACAATCCCATTATTATCCGAGGTAATAGCATGATAAGAAAGAGAGGGTTTAACAGATAATAGACAGCCGATCTTATTACTTCGAGTAAAGAAATCAATTAAATCGGGGAGATTAAGATTGGTAATTCCATCGCTATAGTTGGCTAAAAAGACTTTCTCACCCTCAAGATATTTCTGAACCTTTTTTAATCTTTGGCCAATATTTGAATTAATCCCTGTTTCTGCAAAAGTAATACGCCAATTATCGGTTTTTTCAACTATTAGTTTTCGGTCTTTACCACCATTTGAGAGAACAAAATCACTTGAAAGGCATTCATCATAGTCTAAAAAGTATTTTCTGATTTCTTCTCCTTTATAACCCAGACAAAGAATAAAGTCATTGCAGCCAAAATATGAGTAATATTTCATTATATGCCAAATTATCGGCTTTTCTCCTATGCGAACTAGAGGTTTAGGAATGATTTCTGTAGTTGGATATAATCTCGTACCCAAACCGCCACAAAAAAGTACAACTTTCACCGATTTTTCACCAGTATTCTTTTAGATGCCTGATTCCTTTTTATTTGGGTCATATACTTTTACTTCTGGTATAGGAATTATAAACCGACCGCCCCATTGTTTAATGTAATCTAGTTGGCTAATAATTTCGTCTTTAATATTCCAAGGCAGAATGAAAACGTAGTCAGGTTTTGTTTTTTCAATTTGAGTCGGCGGAAATACTGGGATGTGAGTTCCGGGCAGAAAAGTCCCTTGCTTGTAAGGATTTCGATCAACAGTGTAATCTAAGAAATCGGAGCGAATTCCACAGTAATTTAGAAGAGTGTTTCCTTTACCAGGTGCGCCGTACCCTGCAATAGATTTTTTTTCAGATTTTAGTCTTATGAGAAAAGCGAGAAGATTCCGTTTTGTGGAACGCACATTTTCAGCAAACGTAAAGTACTTATCCAATCCATTATACCCTTGTTCGATTTCTTTTAATTTTAAATTGGTTACATTGCTTCTAACTGGGTTTGCGTGGTTTACACTATTACAAGCATATATTCGTAATGAGCCCCCATGTGTCGGTAACTCTTCGACATCGAAAATCTTTAGGCCGTGCGCTGCAAATATTTTTTCAACTGTTAAAAGGGAAAAATATGAAAAGTGCTCATGATATATTGTGTCAAATTGGTTGCCATCAATTAATCTCATCAGATGAGGAAATTCCATAGTTATAACTCCGGAAGGTTTCAACAATACTTTCATTCCTTCCACAAAGCCATTAAGATCAGTTACTTGGGCGAGAACGTTGTTTCCAATAATTAAGTCTGCATTCTGATTCTCTTTTGACAGATTATAGCTTATTTCTAATGTAAAGAAATTTACCATGGTTTGAATTCCATGATTTATTGCTACCTTTGCTACGTTTGCTGCAGGTTCAATCCCTAAAACCGGGATCCCTTTTTTTGCAAAGTATTGAAGGAGATATCCATCATTGCTAGCTATTTCAACTACTAAACTATTTTCGTTAAGTTCAAGTCTTTGAGTAATCATATCAACATAATTTCGGGCGTGTGTTAACCAAGAGTCAGAATATGAAGAAAAATATGCATATTCACTAAAGATTTCCTTTGGTGAAACATATTCTTCTAATTGAACTAGAAAACAGCAATCGCAGACATAGGTATGTAATGGATAAAATGCTTCCATTTGATTCAATTGCTCCGTTTTTACCACGCTTTGACATGGGGGTTGCATTCCCAAATCAACAAAGGTATGTCTCAGCGGGGTAGCACAAAATCGACAAGCAGGCAAGTTCTCTTTTTTTATGAAAATATTCCTCCATTGCATAATTTATTCAATTATATTATGAGTAATTAAAAATTGTATATAATATTTCTGTATTATAAATTCACATCACTTTTCACTTTTTAAAATGCTGGTAGGGTGAGCAGCAGAACAAACAGATGAACGCACAGTCATAGCTTAACTGCAGCAGCATACTGGGCAGACATAACCATTGCATAAGCGCGCCAGTTTGTTGCTAAATTATTTGGATTGACATTTTTATGCTAAATAGATTTGTATTCGATTGAATTCTTACTCGGTTATGGAGAAGAATGAAAGTTCTTGCTCCATTTTGCTGAGTTTAAACCTCGACAACATAGAAGATACTCTGTCAGAAGCTTACCATCAAGAGGGCGCAGGCAGACCTCCAAGGAAACCCATCGGCATTTTCAAAGCACTCGTGGTCAAAAGGCTAAAGCAGATACCAAGCGATAGAGAGTTGTTCAGACGATTGGGGAATGATGAGAATTTGAGAGAGGTTTGCGACATCGAAGAACACGAAAAACCCTACCATCCGTCACAATTAACGCGATTTAGAAATCGCGTAGGGGTGGAAAGGCTTGAGAAAATCATGAGTGGCTTAGTTGATGAGTTGATAAAAGACAAGTTGATTGCTGGCAAGTAGGTGGTTTTCGACGCCACTTTCGTCAAGGCTTACAGCAGGCGTGATTCTCGTGACAACAGTAAAGGCGCTTCAGATCCTGAGGCAAGGGTAGGCAGGAACGGCAAGACCTACGATCTTGGCTACAAACTGCATGTTGCAGTAGATGCGAAGTCTGAGTTGCCGTTGGCTGTAGTGGCAGCTCCAGCTAACGATAACGAGAAGAAGCATGCTCCGAGACTTTTTGAAAAGGCTTTGAAGTCGACGAATAAGAGAATGAAGCTTTTGGTTGCGGACTCGCAGTATTCATGCCAAGGCCAAAGAGAGCAAGCGTCCAACTCAGGCGTGAGAGTTGTGATTCCTTATCCTGCGAATCAATTGAGGAAGCAGAAGGGACTGTTGAGGGTTGACCGCCACTTCAGAACTCATGGATCCACCAGCGAGAAACGGCTTTATCGGTTGAGGTCATCGATTGAACGGGTGAATTCTAGGCTCAAAAAGCAACTATGCTTGGAGAATCATAAGGTAAGAAGTCTTCGGCGAATCACTATTCATTCTTTGCTTTGTTTGATTGTGATGTTTCTAAATGCTGTTGCTGCGGTTAGGTTAGATGTGGCTGAGAAAATTCGTTCTATAACTTTACTCGCAAAATGAGCAGGAATTAACACGAAAACGCTAAATTAGCAACGCACTGGCGCGCAGTCACACTGTTCTT
Organism: Candidatus Bathyarchaeota archaeon; assembly: GCA_963741005.1. Lineage (GTDB taxonomy): Archaea > Thermoproteota > Bathyarchaeia > Bathyarchaeales > Bathycorpusculaceae > Bathycorpusculum. The sequence continues at coordinate 17,799 of CAVUGQ010000008.1, read as the reverse complement.
GCTATAAAAACCCAGGTCGGTAGAGTGTCATTCAACGATTTGATGAATTAACTATGACATGCTTAAGACAGAAAATTTATTTAAATTCTTTATTCATTCGCTTTTGTTCCAAGAATTCTGTTAACCTTCGTAGCAAGAAACTAACAAGTCATCTTGAATCCAAACTATTTTTGGATACGTACGCTTAACCGCTTTTCTTCGCTAGTCCGTAATGAAGCTTAAAGCGCCAGAGGTTGAACTCATTGATCAAGTCAAGTAGGAGTAGTTTCTTTTTTAGAAAAACCCACTTGGTGATTACAATGTTGCATAACAAATACTCAGAAAACTTTAATGGAACACGGTTCACGGATTTATAGCATTCCACAAAAATTTTCCAACGTGGCAAGCGTAGTAGAAAACTCGGTTTGTTTATACCCCACCAACTTAATTGGATTGTATAATCATGGGCAGGAGCGTGGAAGTTATTAGGCTGGCGTGAGTTATAGATACTTGAGTACGCTTCCCGATAATCTCTCCTGAAAAAAAGATGCTCTTGAATTTCATATACACGACCCATGAGACTTAATTCTGCAAGCAAATTCGCATCTGAATTAATATGACATCCGTGAAGGGGTGTCTTAGCCAACCATGCACGACGCATTACTCCCATAATCGTCCAGCAGGAGTTGCGTGAACCGATCATGTCACTAAAGCGTTCATGTGTCTTGTTTGAATCAATGTTTTCAAGTGTCCAGTCATCATAGTCTCCCACTAAAATACCATTTTCGTCTATGCGACCCACTTTAGAGTGGCATAAGATAATAGATGAATCACTATCAAGTATGTGCACACATTTTTCTAGAAATTGAGGAGCCAGAACATCGTCGTGCGCAGCCCATTTAAAGTATTCACCAGAGCACAACGAAAAAACTCGATTATAATTTTTGGGGGCTCCAATGTTTGTTTTATTGCGATAGTAGTGGATACGGCGGTCTTTGGTCTCGTATTCAAGACATATATTTTTTGTCTTATCGGTGGAGGCATTATCCAAGATTATTAACTCAAAATCCGGGTACGTTTGATCTAGAATTGAGTCTATTGCATATTTGATGTGTTTTTCTCCATTGAAAACTGGCATGCCAATACTTAAACGTGGTCTGCTTTGATTCATCGTTTTAATCTTCCTTAAAGAAACAAAGCTATTGCTGTACTTTAATATTTTTCATACTACTCTTAGGCACATATTGCTAATGATAATTGAGTTAATTCAATAAATTAAAGCCTATAAAGACGTATCCTCTGTCGCTGGTGAACAAGAAGTTAACTACAGTTTATTGACGCAAGTTTTTTGAGACCCTGTCATTAATTAATCCGAAATATTACGCTACGTACTCAAAGTGTGTTTTTGAGTTACGGAACGCCGCAATAATGAACCTCGCAAGCACCATTTGTGTATATCTTGTTATTTTGAGTATTCGTGGTGTTTAGAATAGAAAGTTCTGCCATTGTGTAAATTACTCTTGGAAACAAATGATCCACTATAATTCCATACTTGGTATCGTAATGAGTAAGAAATATGTATGACGGGCTTTCGAGTATTGAAGTTTCATTGTTGAGTATTTGCGTACTAAAGTAGTAGTCCTTTAGAGCAACGAATAAACCGGTAGACAAGCTTGCAGCATCGGCATATATTGTTCTATCACTCGCAGAAGTATAAGTCGACAACCAGGTGCCGCCAAAAAAATCATTCTCATTAAACAAGTTAAAACCTAACAACGTCAGGTCATCCATTCTGTAACCGCTCAACGCGACGGAAGAGGGAACAGGATCTCTAGCGACCTCGTACACAAATCCCGTTTGAAAAAGGAAGAAGGGTATTAAAACTGTTACAATTAAAATCAAACCGTAAGCTTCTCTCTTTTCTTTCTTTAAAGAAACCAACCGAAGTGCATTCTTAAAAAAAGCCATTCCCCCTATGATAAACAGGGGTGACATAAATAAGAGCGAAATCTCATATAATTTATCCGTTTGGAAATCACTACCAAAATTAGGAAGGATTATGGACAAGGATAGAATAAACATACTCAGGATAGTTAGTATTAAGTATTCCGAATCAATATTTTCTTTCTTCCTTCTAGCCATCAGCTTAACTAATCCAATCAGCATAAATAATGCGGAAATATAGAAAAAAATTCGCCCTACCTGATGGAGAAAAGATGGGGCACCTATCGCCCCCGTGGCACTCAGTATCATGTTCCCTCTAGATTGAAAAATGAAAAACTCTGAGATGCTCCGTAAATTATAATCTAAGAAAAGTGCAAAGCGATTAAATGGTCCGCTAGAGATGTATACGTACCATAGAGACGTAAGAACAGAAAAAAAGACAATGGCTGCTAAGCCTATTCTTCTTTTTTTATCCTTGCTAGATACCTTTGCAAAAATCCATATTGAAAAGATTAGAAAGATGAATACGTAGGTCAGCGAATAATAAGAAACGATCAAGCCAAAACTGAAGCATGTAAAAAGTATCCATCTGCCTTTAATATTTATTTTTTTATTAAAAAAAACCAAAAATATCAATAGAAGAAACAATTCAGCAGGCATTTGTCTAGTATTATTACGAAAAGCAAAAAAAACCACATTTGATATAAAAAAAAGTACCGAAAGGAACGCTACTTTTTTTCCCCACTGAGTTTGATACAATTGATATAACGCTAAAGGGACCAACGAAAATATCAACGGAAACAGGATATTGAATATCCAGGTTCCATCTATGTTCGCCATGTTTGAAACAACTGTTGGAAACACTGTAGAAATTAACATCGCGTTTGAATCCCAAATATACGCCGCTGAAAGACCCGTGCTAAAACCAAACGATGGATTCCAGTATGAAGCATTCTTTGTTGCTGTAAAAACCATATATTCCCAAGGAACATCAAACCCGTTAATGTAGTTAGACGTTAAGAAGGTCATCAACAAAAGAGCAGCCGCTATGGAGACTATTGCAAAAGGGTAATGAGAAATAGGCAATTTTGAAAACAAAGCTAATGCAAGCAAAACTGATATTATTATGATAGTTGAAACAGCCAAGAGATTATTGCCAAAAGCCTTAACGAACAACATACCAATTACGCTAAGAATAGGAAGAGATAGGTAAGGCACTAGAAGGGAAATTTTCAAGTCAGGAAATGAAAACCTGAGATTTCCACTCTTTTCAAAGCTGCTCAAAACACTAATTAGAAGAACAAAAATACTGGTAACTATCAAAAGAGGTTCGGTTGATAGAGGTTGAGGTAAGAAACTTAGCGAGTTTGTCAACAATCCTATGAACATTACTGAAACGATGCTTAATCCTACTGAAAATAGGACTGTTTCCGCGATATTGGATGTTTCTATCCTAAAAGCTTTTAAAAGAGCAAAGCCGGGAACAAGAATCAAATACAGGGGAACTAAAAATTGCCGAACAAACGGAGTATCAACAACTATTGCAAGAACGACTGCCACCTGTAGTGCAAGCATATTAATCAAGAATCTTGGTTTCCAGTGAGTCGTTTTCATATGAAACCTCTGACATTTACAATGTGGGTAGCAGTTTGGAAGTAGTCTTTCATGATAAAGTCAAATCATCTTAATCAAAGAATCGCCAGCAAACTGACTTCGTGTTCGACAAGTATTGCGGGTAATATATACAAGAAAGATTTAAGTAATCTATTAAAGGTTGACAAATATTATGACTCGATTCCTTAAGAAAGACATGCTCTCAGTCTTCTTCATCTTCCTACTCTTGTTCTCGATAATACAAAGCACCATGGCTACGTTCCAGAGCAACACAACTATTCTATCTTCTGGGGCAATATCGTACTCTTCGCTATCACCGACGCTAAACGGTGTTAATGCTTCTCCATGGGGAATAATAGGTGATGACTACCTTTTATCATTTAGCAGAAATAATCCGTCTCCGAGTATCCAATGGACATCAGACAAACTTGCAGTATTCGCACAGTACAACTGTGGGGCAGCAAGATTAGGCATGATATTTAGCGATTGCGGCGGCTATCTCGGTTCACACAGTAACTACGATAAAACAAGGATGAGCCAAGTTTTAGATCTACTTAGCTCTGTAGGTGTTAAAGGAGTCCTTGACCTGCATAACACGCAGGAATGTCACGGCTACTTTGGCTCGCAAGCTATGGTAAATCAATGGGTACAGGTTGCAACTGACTTCAAGGGAGATACAAGAATTGCATCTTTCAACGTGTTCAACGAGCCTAATAGTGGCACATGGGCAACAAGTGGGCCTGGATACTCGGGCGCTATGAATTCAGGTGCTAAAGCCCAGCAGTTCCTCGCATACTTAATAGACGCTATACGCGCTGTGGACCCAACAAGGACCATTATGTATCCGTGTTTTAGCTGGATGGATTTCCCAACATATAATGGTTTAACGCAGGCTTCTGAACGTACTGCATTTATGAATGATATAACAAATGCTGGAATCTTAAACAAAGGAAATATAGTTTATGATGTTGCCCACCCCTATTTGTGGGAATCCTATCCAGGCCAAGATGTTTCAACCAATCCTGTGGTATGCGCAGATTTCTGGATGACTGATCTTATTTCGCCTATGGCGTCTTTGCTTGGTGGTTCACAATATGTTTGGGTCGGCGAAACTTACCCGTGGAGTTCAGAAGAAAAATGTCCATTCACTGGAAACCATTATACAGATTCAAAACAAATAGCGTATATAACTGAATTCATCAATCAATGTGTTTCTCATCAAGTAGGTTTTCAACTGTGGTGTTACTGGTCAAGGCAAGCCGACTATAATTATAACAGTTACAATGTAGCACTCCAAGCCTCAATATACTAAGCTTCCAGCTCCTTTCTTCTTTTAAGGTCACAGAATGCTCAGCGTAACCCGCCAACAAGATATAATAATCCTGATAATTCACTGGTTTTATGCTTACCCTGCTGTTTGAGGGTATACTGTTTGTTTAAAGCCTCCTTTTGCGCCAGTCTTTATTTTCATTATCCAAATCCCATAACAACCCCTTTACGTCTATTAATTCTGGTTTACCATAATCCGTCGGGGTCTTCTTGGGTAGGAAGCGTGAAAGCGGTCGTTTAGTATTCTGTGGAGAAAAATTTAAGTCTGTGTTTCTGAAGTAGGTTCTTGTTTATCTTTTTATTAGAAGTCGTTTCCTAAGCTTGAATACTACTTAAAAATATGTAACTCTGCTCCTCAAAATTAACTTTTCAATTTGGGGACAAGATAGCGTGCAATTTAGTTTTAGTTAGCCAAATCTGAACGCGTTTAAAGGAGGGTAACTTTGAAGTTTAAGTGCGTATCTTAATGCATCTACTGCGTGGTCTCTTTCTTTTACTTCTATTTTGTACTCTAACAATTCACTTATCAAATTAACACAACGTCTTGATATGAAAATACCAAACAAACCGTCTCCCACTTTTAGAAATCCGGATCCTAATTCCTTGAGACCAACTTCACAGTTAAATCGATAAGGATTCGCACACAACCCTGCTTTCCGCAGACCAAAAATCGGCAGAGGTTCCTCATAACCGTCAAGAAATATCGAAATATACACTGCTGACAATTTCACATGCTGCAGTGCCCAATCAACCACATAATGCGGGAAAACCTAACCTTCTGGCGGCACACTCAGAATTTTATCAGAAGAATCAAAAAGCAGTTTTGCATAGTGTTGTTTTCATTAATCCAACCCGGCACATGACCAAATCATCAACCTAGCATTTATTGTGCAATTTTGCCACATGAATGTTTCTACTAAATAGGCACAACAACCCAGCGCGCTGGTTTGTCTCTAAAATATTTTAGTTTAATTGTGGTGGAGTTGGAGACGACGACCTGACCTGATTAGATTAATTGAGGAAAAAAGTAGCTGATTATTTGATTGGGCTTAAGAGAACTTGTACTTGTGTTCGACAAGTATCAAGAAAAGCTCAGATTGGACGACTTTATTAAGGACAAAGACAGATGTATAATGTATATTAATATTTAATACACATTATGCAGGAATCCGGCAAGATGAAACTTTACCTCAAGAAAAACGTGATCATTATTCTTCTCACAGCCCTACTTTTAGTCCCGACCATGCAAAGCATCACTGGCGCTGTTCAGACCTCCACGTTTGTTCAATCTGCTGGAACAATATCATATTCTTTGTCATCTCCCACGCCAACTCCAACCCCGACTCCGACGACTACACCAACATCCACCCCGACTCCGACAACTACACCAACCGCTCGTCCAACACCCAGCAGTGCAAGTAGTGGTCTTTCCCTATCTGTTATAGGTGATGACTACCTTTTATCATTTAGCAGAAATAATCCGTCTCCGAGTATCCAATGGACATCAGACAAACTTGCAGTATTCGCACAGTACAACTGTGGGGCAGCAAGATTAGGCATGATATTTAGCGATTGCGGCGGCTATCTCGGTTCACACAGTAACTACGATAAAACAAGGATGAGCCAAGTTTTAGATCTACTTAGCTCTGTAGGTGTTAAAGGAGTCCTTGACCTGCATAACACGCAGGAATGTCACGGCTACTTTGGCTCGCAAGCTATGGTAAATCAATGGGTACAGGTTGCAACTGACTTCAAGGGAGATACAAGAATTGCATCTTTCAACGTGTTCAACGAGCCTAATAGTGGCACATGGGCAACAAGTGGGCCTGGATACTCGGGCGCTATGAATTCAGGTGCTAAAGCCCAGCAGTTCCTCGCATACTTAATAGACGCTATACGCGCTGTGGACCCAACAAGGACCATTATGTATCCGTGTTTTAGCTGGATGGATTTCCCAACATATAATGGTTTAACGCAGGCTTCTGAACGTACTGCATTTATGAATGATATAACAAATGCTGGAATCTTAAACAAAGGAAATATAGTTTATGATGTTGCCCACCCCTATTTGTGGGAATCCTATCCAGGCCAAGATGTTTCAACCAATCCTGTGGTATGCGCAGATTTCTGGATGACTGATCTTATTTCGCCTATGGCGTCTTTGCTTGGTGGTTCACAATATGTTTGGGTCGGCGAAACTTACCCGTGGAGTTCAGAAGAAAAATGTCCATTCACTGGAAACCATTATACAGATTCAAAACAAATAGCGTATATAACTGAATTCATCAATCAATGTGTTTCTCATCAAGTAGGTTTTCAACTGTGGTGTTACTGGTCAAGGCAAGCCGACTATAATTATAACAGTTACAATGTAGCACTCCAAGCCTCAATATACTGACCACACCATTCTATACCTAATGTTTAAGGCTATCGTGCGCCTTGCAAAGAAAATATTCAGAGAAATAATCAAATAAACAAGCATAGTAAAGAAACAGATCACAAAAAAGACCTAAGAGAAACTCTAAAGACAAAGATTGATGCCATTTACCATTGCGTCTCACAGCACTAATTCTTGTTAGACGAGCTCGAAAATCGAGATTTTCTCTCTATGAATGAGTTAAACATAGATAGAAATTTTTTGGAAAAGTTGCTTTCGCTAAAAGTCTGTGCCATGTCAGTGATGTCTTTCGAATATTTAGGAGACCACTCAAGAATGACCCGATCTATAATTCTCGCAGCATCTCTTACTCCATTAAATCTCAAATCATCTGGAACAAACTCGGCGGGACCGCCTGAATCACGCACAATTGGAATACATCCTGAAGCCATCGCTTCCGCTACCGATACACCAAAGTGTTCGCCTCGTGCTGGATGAAGAAAAACCTTTGCAGATCGCAAAATTCTAACGAGTTCTGCTCTGGAAACATCCAAAATAACTTCAACTCGATTGGAGACTTTGTTTTTCTCGATTGCTGAGTAGATGTGATTTAGTTCCTTTTCTGATTGTTTCATTCCCACAATTAAAAATCGGATTCGATTGTTCGTTAATCTGGCGATTGAAGGTATTAATGTCAGACTCTTCTCCGGAGAAATCCTTGATACAGAAATAACGACATCTTCCCTGTCTAGGGTACTATCTCTAATGTCAAAAAAAATCTGTGCAATTGGGGGGTACAATAATTGAGGAACTATACCAACAAACTTTCTGATTGCAGTTGTCGTATATTTACTATTTGAAAAAACAAGGCGATTAGCTCTTGTGCTAACCGTTCTTTCGTAGAGGCGGTAAGGAAGATAAAAGGTAACTTTTGATTTGGGCCTTTTTTCATCGGCTAGGCGGCCGAAGATTGGATGATGTATGTATGTTATATTTACTCCTGGAAGTAAACCATTTGACTGCGTGTCGATCAATACATCACATTTTCGTTTTATATACATAGTTCTAAAACAATCAGTGTAAATATTGTTCAAAGATGTGGTAGGAAATGGTTCCAAAGGAAAAACAATATTTTGGTCAACGTTAACTTCGTCTCCAAACATGCTTTTGATCTTCCTTTGATCAATTTGCTCATTAGTTAAAACGACAGTTTGATGACCTGACTTCTTCAAAGAGTTAATCAGGGTAATAGCTACAATTTCTGCACCTCCACAAACATTTAGTGGTGGATGAAAAACGCCTACCCGCAAGTTTACTTCACTCCTTCTCCAAGACTTTCTTTTTCGAAAATGAAACAACGAATATAGATAATATTTATGAAAAGAATGCTTCTTCTTAATGTACTCACTACATTTCTGATGTGCCCTTTATCTAAATCTCAGCTTGGACTTGACCTTATCACTATTTATTTTATTTTCCTTCCTTGCCTGAGCTGACCTCTCATAAAACCATATGACCATGCCGTCATCTTAATGCCATAGTGTATGGGCAGTAAGAAAACAATTTTCTTGCGAATTGATCTGTAACCTATCAATGAAAAAATAATTCCAGTTATGATGCCAGCAATCGGAGTCATCCGAGGAAGTGAAAACAGCTTTCGGTTTTCTCTATAAATCTTTTCAGCGCCATAACCGTACCAGCTGTATTTCTTCCATAAATCTTTAAAGCTTGACAGCCCACCATGCAACTCATAGAATTTGGCTTCGTTCAATCTTATTTTCCACCCAGCACTTATTATTCTTCGAGCCGCATCTACATCTTCGCCCGCACCCGTCAGCCTATTGTCAAAGCCATTCACTTGCCTCAAAGCTTTGACCCGAAAAGTTGACCCCCCAGTACCCACTAGCTTTTTAGTTTTCCAAATAAAAGTTGGCGAATCCTCGAAAGTTTCATGAAAAAACAAGCCGGGCATAAGTTCAAGATTCAAGATTAATTTGTTTGGAACGAAGTCTATAACGCCGGCAGTTATCCCAACATCAGGGTTTTTTTCCATAAACTCAGCCTGTACCTTGATGTAGTTAGAAGTTAATATTTCGTCAGCATCAACCCAAACTATGATTTCGCCATCGGCATTTTCAACCACAATGTTCCTAGCTGGGCCCAATCCGCTCGCTTTGATTTGATAAACGTTGGTCCTTATATCAGTTTTATGAATGTAATCATTTATTATTTGTGGTGTATGATCTTCGCTACCATCATCAACTATGATCAATTGCAAATTTTCATGCGCAAAATCCTGTTCGCTGATGCTCTTAAGGGCTTCTCTTAGAGAGTTTTCGCCGTTGCGTACACAGATACCTAAAGTAACGACGTTTTTCATGAATTAGCCTCATAGTGCAATGTGATTACCTGCCGCAAACTTTGTAATTTACTTTGCAGCGCATTCGTTAAAGTTGGCAATTAATGTTAGCTCGCGCCAGATAGATTAAGCTTCAAAATCAAACTCTTTCTTTACTCTGCTCATGTCCAGGTATCGCTGGGACCATAAATAGTCTGGCTGTATCCAAATTTGCTCGTCTTTAAACAATATCAGCTGGAGTATAGGATCCACAAAATTGTCAACGCATTTTCTTAAGTAAATAACAATCAAAATTCTTCAGCATCGCAAAGTTATCTTCAAAGTGGGAAAAGTCGCTTCTATGAAGTGAGTCTTTCCAAAATCAACTTCAATTATGCCCATAACCGTCCCAATGTGCTTCTAAAAAGCCAAAGATCACGGCAATTTTCTTGAAGACAAAATTAAGAGGCAACAAAAATACCACTTTTCGTCGTGTTAGTTTGTAAGCAAGAAAGAATAGCGGAAGCCCTTCTTCCGATCGATCACGAAATACGCTTAGTCCCTGTTTTTCATGTAGAAAAAAATGAAGACCATAACCATACCAAAAATTACTTTTCCAAAGGTTTTTCCATGTCCTTTTTTGCTTATGATAAAATAAGGCGTTTGTTACATGAAAAGAATAACCAGCAGATCTAATTCTATGAGCGATATCAATATCTTCATAGGCACCTTTAATGTTACAGTTGAAGCCACCTACCTCTCTAATAGCTTTGACACGAAAAATGGATCCTCCGGCTCCAAGCATACTCGAGGTAGACTTTCCACTTTGTCTGAGGCGAGATACTACATAGCTAATATTCTCCAGAGCAGCCACCCAATTTTCTTCTGGACATATACCAAAACATCCTCCTACAATTCCTGCGGAAGAATTTTGCTCCATGAACTTTACCTGTTGTTCAACATAATCCTTACTTAGGAACATGTCACCATCAACCCAAATTATGTAATCACCATTAGCATTGTTAACCACCAAGTTTCTCGCAGACCCTAATCCTCTCCAATTTGTGTGAAATATTCTAGTCTTGATATCAATTTTTGAAACACAGTCCTCTATTATTTTCAGTGTCGCATCTTCGCTTCCATCATCGACGAAAATTATTTCCATAAGTTCATGAGAAAAATCTTGAACCACCACACTGTTTACAGCCTCCCTTATGGTTGCTTCACTGTTCCTAACACAAAGACCAACAGTAACAACAGGCCTCACTCTATTTAAACTTCGGTAATCTCGTTTCAATTGAATGTCCACACTACATTTTTTCGTTATTATAAGTCCAATATCTCGGGATATCTAACAAGTTTTCGATCTGCGCAAATATACTTTCACATACTATCAAATTAGCTAAACATTTGTCAAAGCAATTGGTGCAAATTGAAACAGACAAAATCTATTCCTGTCTATACTCTTTTATCTTATAAATCGCATATTTGTCAATGCTTTAATCATTTGTCTTAGAATAGAATAAAAGGGCGGATAAACATAACCATTTAATGCAAATACCAATAATGAAAGACTCGCTATTAATTGGAAACCAAAAACACTCAGTAAATGCATGTTGGTTATCAATAATTGTTTATTTTCCAAGCAAAAATAGTTCAATAAATCTGGAACATGTTAAACCTACTAAGCTTCACTCGAGTTTAATCTAAACCACATGTAAATGGAGGCCGAAGAAAACTCTTCTCCAGATCCCCACCCAAACCTATACTCATGAGAAAACTGATCGTAAACCCAGAGTTCAAAAACTATCCTAAAAGAAGAATTAACAGAGGCAGAAACATTAACATTAACTGGTTGTTCATTAACCATCAGACGCTTGATAAGAGTTGATCCGTTTTGCGCTTCTGTGTCAATTATACTCCAGGAAAATGGGACCAGCATGGTTTCATTGATAGAGAGTGAAAGAGGAAAAACGGCTAAAGAGGTAGTATTGCTGGGTTGATGTTCCTGATCGTTAGGTACTTCCATCGTGGAATTAAGAAGCTTTAGCCTGACACTGACGTACTGCACTGCTCCCATGTGATTATAAACATAGATAAACCAACTGTTTGAAGCGCCCACCTCAACGGTATAATTAGCGTCAGCAAAATACGCATCAGCAATCTTATTCTTACCAAGCAAACCCAACTCGATGAACTTTTTCTCCTGTTGCGGCCAAACACTGCTTATCACAGCTACGATAACGATTAACAGAAGAACTAAACCCACCAAGGTAAGTAAAGACTTATGCTCTTTCAACATCATTTTTTCATCAACTAAACCTTGATTCGATTAAACTACCATCAAAAAAGCCTTTTACCCCGTCAAAGTTCTGACCTGACATTCATAAACGCCACCTTATCATGAAAGATAGCGCCTATCTGGGTTATTGCATGATTTTTGAAATATTAAAAGGCCTCCCCGAAAAGTATTTCAGTTGTTTCTTCTGGTTGATTCGACTTTCTCAATTTTGTCATGTGATTTTCTTACGAATAATATTTCAAAGAATGCTTTCAAAAGGCTATATTCAAAGTCGAAGAAAGTGACCACAATTTTTCTAGAGACGATTGAACCAACCGCAAAAGATAATCCGATGACACCCCAGATAGCAAGCGATAGCACTGGTTCAAAGAACGTTAAAGCTATAAGAGAAATCGCAGCCAAGAAAATTAAGAACGGAACAAAGGCTAACATTGCAAAGTTAAATGGAAGTGTTATTGAACCAAATTTGCCATATCTTCGCCTAAAGAATAGTGCTTTGAAGCTCCATATTACTTTGATCAAGTTGGCTGCTCGGATAGTTTTTTGTTTAATCCTGTCTTCTCTTGAAGAAGGAGCATATTCATAGAACTTCACTTTAGGGTCAAATATAAAACGGTAACCTTTGCTTCGAACGAAAAGGGCGATTGCGGTATCTGCGGTTCCAGGAGCATCTAGTTTGTCAAGGTCATCTATGAGCGCTTTTCTAACAGCTGCAGCCTCACCTTTCATGTAAATTGTAGAATCCATATTACTTTCTCCTTGCCTTACCAAATCCAACAGTTTAAGGTAGGAATCTTCTGATTGACCCATTTGCTCATCCAAGTTTAGAAGCATATCTTTGCCTGTTACTGCTCCTATTTTTGGGTCTTTGAAGTTGCTAACTAGATGATGCAATGTATCAGGTTCTCAAAGGAGCTAGCTTCTGCAAAAACTACTATTTCGCCTTTGGCAGCTTTGCAACCAGCGATTAAAGATGGGCTGTAGCCCATACGTTGGTTAAATCTGAGCAGGTGAATGTAGGGTTCTCGCTTTGAATACTGTTCTATAATTTGTGGTGTAGAGTCGTTTGAATCATCTACGAAGAGGATCTCGAGTTTTTCTTTTGGGTAGTTGGAACCTATTAGGTTTTCGATTCGTTTGGAAATTATTGAAACTTCGTTGTGAGTTGGAATCACTATGGATACGGTGGGTTCATATTCGGTACTTGCAAAGACCTCAGTAGGACGGTTATTTTTTGCCTTGCTATAGTACAAAATTATTATCCCGTAGGTTCCAAACACTAAAATGGGTATCCCTATACAGAATAACACAATAATTTCCAGTACAATAATTATTTCACTCATAATCTGTTTCTCCTAAAAAGTAATTGTTTAACTGTACTTATTGGATAATCAAATGTTGAAGAAATAGCTTCTGAAGAGCTATCTCTCATTGAGCAGATGTTCCAAGTTTTCTTTAACGATGGTTTTGTCCTTGTTCTTGAAGTACCATTCGATAGTTTTCCTAAAGCCTTCAGCGTAACCAACTTTTGGTTCCCAGTTAAACTTTCCACGCATAAGTGTCAAATCCGCAGCTCTTGAAGCGACACCCTGAGGTTTCGATAAATCATGGTGTATCTTTTTTGGTCGCCATTTTGCTATCTCAAACACTAGTTCAGCCGCTTCATTTAGAGTTAATCGGTCGTCTCTGCCTGCGTTAAGTGGTGATCCGTCCTCGATTTTCTCCGAAGCAAGGATCAATGCGTCTGCAATATCTTGCACGTATGTGAAGTTACGGTCTTGGTTTCCCGTTCCCCATATGACATAAGGATCCATTTTAACAAGAGCTTTTGCGATTAGAGCAATAATTGCATGGGTTTCATTTTCTCTGGGGCCATATGCTGTGAATATCCTTACAGCGGAGGTTTTCAGACCATATTGTCTATGATAAGCAGATAGGGCCATTTCACCCATCAGTTTTGCCCAACCATATTCAAGGTCAGCAAAAGCTTTGTCTCTGACAAAAGGATTCGCATCTGCTTCCTTTAGCAGATAAAACGAACCCGTTGATTCTTGAAGATAGGACGGATAAACACATGCGGAACTAGCAAAACACACCCGATCTACACCTGCTCTCCAAGCTTCTTGGAAAACTAATTGATCCAGAATCATGTTTGAGCAACATTGTGCGGGATGTGAATCTATATAACCTCTTCCGCCGTGGAGTGCAGCTAAGTGAAAGACAATTGTTTGGTCTTTCATAACTGATTTTGTAAAAGATATATCCTTAAGGTCGCCTACCCAAATACTGAGATTTTTAGAAAGCCAATTGTTTCCTTTCTCGCCTTTCTTGAGAGGGCACTCGAAGTTTTCAAGCTTGCCACTGGAAAGGTCATCAGCAACGGTAACTACAGCACCGTTCTTAAGAAGGGTATCGACAAGGTGACTTCCGATAAAAGAAGCCCCGCCAGTTACCAATACTTTGTTATTTTTCCACATTTTTTTTCCTTCAATATTGAGTTTAAATCGCTTCGGGCTAATATATCTATATTGCGATTTCTATAATATAGCAACAGTTCGCAATATTACACGATGAAATCAAAACATACATATCTCAAGTACAAGGCACCCAACTTCTACAAACAAAAGACAAAATCAAATTTGACCCTTTTCTGGAAACCTCTTTCTGAGAAAACTGAATGTTTCACATGCTTGCTTTTCTTTCGACACACCAACAACCATGCCTTTAATGTTTGGCAATCCTTCAATGTACTCCGCAGCATCAGGAAGTCTAATGTAACCAGAGGCTAATATGCTCATAGCAATAACATCGCATTCAGGAATTAACGCCAATGCCTCTTCACAGCTAGTTTTTGAAGGATTCATCTGAAACCCAACCTTATTAAAAGACGAGACAAGCTCAATTCCACCAAAGTCAATATCCCAATCCTTAAATTTATTTACCAAGTAAGCAAAATTACGAGTTTCAAATCCGGGTTTTATTCCCAATCCGGAGACGAATCGTATGTATGACTCCACAAACCAGTCTAAATTAAGAGCAATAACCATATCGGTTATTACTTCATGGAGCAAAATAGAATTTAACTTCTGTTTCTTTCCTGTCATAGACATAATTCGAGATTTTTCATATTTCAGGTAAGTCTTCATTAGAGCCTCAGGATCCATACCAATAACACCTCGAACACCATTGGCGATCGCGCCCAAGTTTCCAGACAACAACACTTTCCCAGCCAACTTCTTTCCTAAACCCAAGGTTCCCAAGTGAGTTGCCAACCTAACATATTCATAGGCATAAGGAACAATAGCATGTAGCGCTAATGATTGATTATCTGTTTTTTCACAGACACTCCGCAAAGCGGAAAGAGTGGTTTCACTCACAGAAAACATAAATCCGTTGGCACCGTTCTTGAGCGATTCTAAAATCAACCCAGCAGCGTATTCAGCTTGACTTGTTTTGTCTCCTCTATCCCTTGCCCTATCTTCGGACAGATGACTAATGCCGTGAAATGGGTTATCACCTACTAGGAGTAGCTTTCCTGATTCAGGCAACATTACTTTTGACCCCTTTCTCTTACTTGATTGATGACATAATCAACTTTTGACGCAGTCACAAAGCTAGGTTCAGCTTTGCTGCCAGTGAGGACTGAATTAACAAATAATTCGTTCTCCCTGTAATACTCAGATTCCCCGAGCAAAAAGCTCACATAGTCGTTGAGATCATGCTTGAACCACCTATAAGAATCTCCATTTCTCAGCTTCAAATCCAAACTGTAGTCGTTAACCTTCATAGTTCCAGCACTTCCAGTAATAGATAGCCCAAAATTCGGCATCCGATAATTGTTCATACACCAAGAAACATGAAACATTCCCTCTAACCCCGGTTTTTTAACTGCAAAATCAACTGAATCTTCACCCTTTAAATCAACTACCGATTTCAAAGAAACTGATTCAACTCCAAAGTCACCGAAAAACCACAATGCTAAGTCTATAACATGAGATCCCAAATCAGACAACACCCCTCCTCTTGATGCCGACCTCTTAGAACCCGATTGAAAATTTGAAAAATCAGATGAATAAGCATAAGCATCAAAAGAAATCAACTCTCCTAATACATCCTGAGTTAACATGCTTTTGGCCTTTAAGAAGGTGACCGCAAATCTCTTCATGTAGCCAACCATATTAACACCATTTAAAGTACTTGATATCTCGCATAACTCCCTTGATTTGTCCCAACTCGACGCCAACGTTTTTTCCACAAAAATATTTCTTGCAGCATGCATGGAAAGTAGACTCCTAACAATGGGAAAATGACTAGGTATTGGTGTTGTCACATACACTGAATTAATGTCCAAACCAGCGAGTTTTTCCACATCGTCCACTACTCGAGCAGTCTTGAAAAGTTTTTGAACGAATTTACGGAGAAAGAAGCTTTTATCGCATAAAGCAGTAACCTCAACATTAGGCATTGTATTCAGAATACAGGAATGAAGCAAACCCATTTTGCCCAATCCAACAACCGCAATCTTAACAGTTTTCATTTTAGCAACCTCCAAATGACGACTTAAGATCAATATTCAAAACATTAACCAATAGAGTTATTGAAGTGGTAATAATTGCATTAAACCTCGGTTCAAAGTTCTGAAGAAGAAGTTATAGTCAACCCTATGAAATCCCTCTCTAAAGAGAGCAGATAAGCAACAGGAACACCTATCAGTAATGTTTATTCTCAATCAGCCTAGGTTAAATTGTTTCTAAAAATCCATTAATAAAGACGTTGGTAAAGCAAGATCTATTAGGCAAACTGTTCCGATTATATGCACATCCATGTAAGTCTTTCTATCGAAATTAGGCATTAATTTTTTCTTGAATAATCAACAGAACCGTAGGGGGATAATTTTAGAGTTCTATCAAAAAAAGATGTGTTCCCAAATAAGCAATTCTCATCTTAATCACGTTATAGTCAATAATTCTTAATCTCCTTTTATCAGAAATTAACAAAAAACTTTCACCTGTAATCTTGGTCTAATACGTCATTCTCAACATTATGCGCTTCAAAATTTCGGCGCCATTCTTTATTCCTAGTTTCTTCTCACCTAATCTTTCTCGATATTTAATGGGAACTTCAACAATGCTAAAACCTTCTAGCTCCACATAATGATTGAGTTCTACCTCAACGTCGAAGCCTTTGGATTTCACGTTCCAGTTTCTAAGAATCCCCGCTCGAACTACACGTAACCCTGTTAGTGGATCAGCTAATGCAATTCCATTAAATAGGTTGTGAGTAAAAGCTATGAGCCGATTTCCTAAGTAAAAAATGCTGTTAAGCGCCCTCATATCTTCGTAACCATCGAATCGGTTGCCGCAGACCATGCCAATGCTAGGAGTCTTCTCTAAAATCTGAATCATTTCAGGAACATATTCAGCGGGATATGTGAAATCTGCATCTGTTAGGACAATGTATCGAGCATAAGGATCTAGATAACTTAATCCTTTAGCTATGGCATTGCCTTTTCCAGCACCATCTTGGACAACCACATGTGCGCCCAGGCTATCCGCAATTTCAACAGTTCGATCAGTGCTCCTACCATCCACAACCAGAAGGCTTGGATTTTTCAGATAACATAGAATTTCAGCTATTGTAAGACCGATTCCTTGCTCCTCGTTTAAGGCAGCGATTAGAACCTGAACAAGAGGGATATCGTGAACTTTTTTTTGAATCAAAATCAAGGCACCATATTCCTACTTTAAAGTGATCCTTAGAACATGGGCAATTAACCTTAACTGAGGATCAACTGATTTTCTCATACATTAAAGCTAGTTTTTTACGTTCGGATTCAACGGACTCAAAAGTTTTCTGAGCAGAAATATAGCGATCGTTAACATTTCTAAAATTAGCAATAAATGTCATACCTTCTGC
>CAVUGQ010000007.1:0-9429 GCA_963741005.1 Candidatus Bathyarchaeota archaeon | reverse complement strand
TTAGCCTGGGCAATTATGCGCTCGAAGGCAGAAGCGCCGGCGCTCAAATAACGCATATTCATGCACAGGGTGCCAGGCATTCCTTATGGGGTGCTTGGTACTTTTTCTTGTGGGTGGCGAAATGCAAATAACACTTTGTTTATGAAATGCTTTCTCTTTAAGCGGAGTATTATTGTTCGAAGCGGGAATAGTGTACTCGAAGTACAGTCTTTACCTACTATTCGTTTCGTCAACTGACGCAAGGTTATGCATCTGCTCTCCTGGCTTTCATCGTATTAGCCAGGAACCTATTAATTTAAACATAAGAAACAATCGATTTAAACATAAGAAACCTTCTGTTTAAACATAAGAAACTTTCCATTTAAACATAATTAAACATCGGGAGCAACCTTTTTTTATTCATTTCAATTGAATTGCGAACAGGCAAGAACACAAATAACCGAACTCTGCAAGAGTATAATTTGTTGACTCCATTTTTAGCCTTTTAGTTTGAAAGGATGAACCATGAATGGCATAGAGTGGATTACAGATGAGGGTCGAATACTATCTGTAATAATCTGCCGGTCTGTTGTGCCGACAAAGACTACATTTATCGCACCTGACGAATTTTTGCAGCAAGCTGATTTCGTTGTAAATCCAAAGGGTGGAAATATCGCCAACCATACTCACAAACCTATTGAAAGACATATAACTGGTACACTCGAGAAGAAATAAAGCATTTATATGATATCGATATAACTTTGATATGGAAATTCCCCTAGACCATTTTTTACCTAAAATTACAGCTGATAAACAGTCAATAAGAAAAATATGAAACTGATGTAAATATGGAATTGGGTCGAGACTATACATATTGTATGTTTATAAAGTTAGCACAACTTTCATCCTACTGTTTTAGTTATTGCATCGAATTTACACTTGATTTATGAAACGATATTTCTCAAAAATTAATAACTATTTTTTTTCATTTGGCATAGATATTAAAAAATTATTCTATGCACTAAGAGGAATTCCTCTTTATATTTCTAATTTTATAGCCTTAAAAAAGCAGGAAAAAGATACCAAAAATTTTTTTTCATTCGCCTTGCCAAATTTATGCCTAGATGACCGATTTATGGAAAGCGGTGCCATTCGGGGGCATTATTTTTATCAAGATTGGCTAGTGGCAAATCGAATTTTCATTAACAACCCAACAATTCATGTTGATGTAGGTTCTAGGGTAGATGGATTTGTGACTTACGTGGCAGCATTTCGTCCAATCCAAGTAATTGATATTAGACCCTTAGAATTGCGTATTCACAATATTAAGTTTATTCAAGCGAATTTAATGTTACCACTCGATAAAGAAATGTATGAATGTTGTGATTCTTTATCTTGTCTTCATACATTAGAGCATTTTGGTTTAGGCAGGTATGGCGATCCAGTTAACTACGATGGGTATCTAGTCGGATTAAGAAATTTGCGTGCCTTATTGAAACATAGCGGGAAATTATATCTTTCTGTTCCAATAGGTCCACAACGAATAGAATATAACGCCCATAGAATCTTTTCAGTTCGCTTCCTTCTCAAATTACTAGAAGGACAATTTGTAATTGATCGTTTTTCATATGTTGACGATCGTGGTGATTTACATATTAATGTGCAGTTGTCGCCTCAACAAGTAGCAAAGAATTTCGGCTGTTATTATGGATGTGGAATTTTTGAAATGACAAAGCAATAGTTTATGCTAATTTACTCGCGCTGATAGGGAATTAATAAATTGCACAAATATTTTTTTCGATTTCAATCAGCTACTAAAGAGTTGTTCCAGGTTGGGTTTGGACAAGTATTAGGGGCTTTAGGCGGCTTAGTTGGAATTCGTTTGATAACACAAGTTATGACGCCATCAAGTTATGGTGAATTAACTCTAGGTATGACTTTTGTATTACTAGTTCAGCAACTTATTATGGGGCCAATCGCTAATGGACTAGCACGTTTTTTTCCTGTTGCTCAGGAAAAAGGATCATTGAAAGGCTATTTCAGGTCAGCACGCTTTTTACTGATAAAGGCAAGTGGTATAACCTTGATTCTATTTTTCGTTGTTTCTCTTGGCTTGATTATTACTGGCAATAAAAATTGGATAGGATTATTGAGCTTAACATTATTGTTTGCTCTTATATCTAGCTATAATAATATTTTGGATAGTGTTCAGAATGCAGCTCGTCAGCGGGTTATTGTTGCTTTGCATCAAGGAGTGGGCCAATGGCTAAGGTTCTTAATAGCAGTTGGGTTAATTGTTAGCTTCGAATCGTCAAGCAATTATGCAATGTTGGGGTTCTTAATTTCTGCAATTTTGATATTCATATCGCAATTGTATTTTTTAAATCAAAAATTAGTTCCAGCCTTCGGCAATGTTAGTGTGGAAGATGATAAAACAAATGGAAATTACTGGGAGCATCAACTTGTCCATTTTGCACTTCCGTTTAGTACATGGGGAATTTTTACATGGGCACAAATGTCATCAGATCGTTGGGCATTACAAGCATTTGGGTCAACTACTACCGTGGGGTTATATTCTGTCTTATATCAGCTAGGATACTATCCAATCACATTTATAACTGGAGTTTTTATACAATTTATCTCACCTATTTTATACAAACGAGTTGGCGATGCCTTGGAAAATCAGAGAGTGGAATCAGCACAGAGAATTACAAATTATCTAACATATCTTAGTTTGGTGTTTGTTTGTATCCTTACTATAATTGCTTGGACGTTCAGGGATTTAATATTCAAAATTTTGGTCGCACCTGATTATCAGAGAATTTCAGGTTTATTACCTTGGTTGGTATTGTCTGGGGGGCTGTTTGCATCGGGGCAAATTTCAGCAATGACCGCGTTGAACAACAATCGTCCAAAAATATTGTTAAAGCCAAAAATTGTTACTAGTGCCATGGGAGTAGTTTTTAGTTTTGTGGGTTCCTATTTTTTTGGAATAAACGGAGTTATTGGGGCAGGCGTTATATATGCATTTTGTTATTTTGTATGGGTCTATTGGTTATTTCGTATAAAGGTGAAATGAAACATGAAAATACTATACGTGGCCCCAAAATATGATTACGGATTACGTGAGCGTGGTTTCAGTTTTGAACATTACAATTTTTTTGATTCATTACTTAACATGGGAAATGAAATAATTTATTTTGATTACATGGATATTTACAAGAAATGGGGCAAAGCGCGAATGAACAATTTCTTATTAGAAGTTTTCCAAAGTGAAAAACCAGAATTGATGTTCGTATTTCTATTTGAAAACGAACTTGATCCGAAAATAATTACTCGAATATCAAAATCTAAGAACGTGATTACCATGAATTGGTTTGCTGATGATCACTGGCGGTTTGATAATTACTCCCGGTATTGGGCACCGCACTTTAATTGGGTGGTGACTACAGATTTTGAAGCTGTGCCAAAATATAAAGCAATGGGATATAACAACGTAATTCTCAGTCAATGGGCTTGTAATCATTTTCTATACAGAAAATTAAACCTTGAACAGAAATATGATGTTTCATTCATTGGTCAGGCTTACGGAAATCGACGCAGTATAATTGAAGCTATTCGGAAAACAGGTGTTGATGTTTTGACAAGAGGGCACGGATGGGATTCTGGCAGAGCGAGCCAAAAGGAAATGATTGAAATATTTAATCAAAGTAAAATCAATCTTAATTTGTCGAATGCTTCCGTTAAATCGATTTCTGGTTGGATGGGATATGTAGACAGATTTGCTTTGTACACTCCTGGAGTGAAGCGTATTTGGCGCAAAATGCGTTCATTAATCAATTTTGGTTCTCCAAAAGGTGAAGCAATCTATCAAATAAAAGGGAGAAATTTCGAAGTTCCTGGATGTGGAGGCTTTTTTCTTACTGATTATGTGAAGGGTTTGGATAATTATTATTCGCTTGATAAGGATATCGTTTGCTACAAATCAATCAATGAACTCACCGATAAGATACATTATTACTTACAAAATGATAATCTAAGAAAAAAAATTGCTTTTAGTGGTTGGAAGAAAACACTTGATAGTCATACTTACGTTCACCGTTTTAATGATATTTTTCTCAAGATTGGATTAGATTTTGACTTTTCTCTTGAGTCTAAGCCGGGCAAATTTCTTGATGTGATTGAGGTTTTGTAACTAATGATCTCTGTTTCAGTTGTCATACCCGTATTTCAGAGCGCTGATACCATTGGCGAAGCGATAGAATCAGTACTAAACCAAACTTTTCAAGATTTTGAAATTATTGTGGTTGATGATGGATCGACAGATTCTCTTGATAAAGCAATACAGCCTTTCATTGATAAGATTATTTTGCTTAAGCAGGAGAATCGAGGCGCTGCTGCGGCTAGAAACACAGGTGTTCAACATTCATCAGGTGAATTTATAGCTTTTTTAGATGCAGATGATACTTGGTTACCGGAAAAACTTGCCCTTCAGCTACCATTATTTGACGATCAAGATGTTGGAGTGGTATTTGGGAATGTACAATTTTATTATCGAAAAGTACTGCAGAAAAAGACTTACTTTAATCTTAATAAACCTGAGCGCGGATTTGTTTTCGAACCACTTTTTGCTAATGATTTTGTTCCCTTTCTCTCGGTTTTAGTTCGTAGAAAACTTGTAGAGGAAATTGGCTTTTTTGATGAATCTATCCGAAATGTTGAAGATTATGATTTTCTTTTGCGGCTTGCTAAAATTTGTAAATTTGAATATGTAGATGCTCCCGTTGCAATCTACCAGCTTAGTGAGAAACAGATTAGCAAAAATTTTGTTCAAGCTGCCACCGCTTTGCTTAGTTTGAAAGAACAATGTTATCACCTTAATAAGACAGCTTTACAGAACGTGAATCCAAAAATATTAGAACGCGGCCTTTTCAATAAGTATTTAAAGCTAACTTTATGTTATATACGGGAGGAACAAATTGGTGATGCTAAAAGAACCTTAAATACGTATTGTCATTTGAGGGGAGTTTCAATAGTTTATCTAGCTTTTTTGTGTTTGTTGTGCTTGCCAGGGCCTCTCAGACAGGTTACTGTTCACCTGTGGGATAATGTTTATCAAAAGCCGAACCTTGGATATTATTAGTATGCAATTTATCATAATATCAATGATGGAATAACCACGGATAGGAATGCCACCTTTGTGGTGAACAAGTAAAAATCAAAATAGGCGTAAAAGTCTTCCGAAATTGTTATGAAACTCTTGATAAAAGATATATAGAATTATTATGAATATAATGATTGTTAGCTCATTGTATGGTGTGGAAGGGGGAGGCTCTGGTGTTATGGCACAACATCTTGCTCACGGTTTATTGGATAAAGGCCATAAGGTTTTAGTCATAACGATGGGAAAAACACGACATTATACGATTGAAGAAGAGCAAGGCATAAAAATATACCGCTTTCTGCCAGTAAATCTTTATCCTCTTGAAGAAAAGGATATGCATCCTACATGGCAGAAAATAATCTGGCAGCTAATAGATATTTATAATATTCATTTTGCAAGTGTATTTCGCCAGATTTTGCTAAGCGAATCCCCCGATATTATTCATATTAATAAGATGCGCGGTTTTTCTGGTGCAGTGTGGTCTGTATCCTCCCGTCTTTTTCCCGGTCGCGTTATTCAAACTTGCCACGATTATGAAAGTATGAGTCCAGATGGAATAATGCGCGGGCGAATTGGCAAAATGGCTCTTGACAAAAAATGGCCAGTTCGTGGCTATCAGCTAATCCGCGCGAGATTATCGCAAAATATTTCCATAGTTACTTCCCCAAGCAAATTTACCATTGAAAGAATTACTGGCAGTAATTTATTTTCACAAGCTCAAGCTATTGTAATTCCTAATACGCATGGCTGGAGTAATACTGAATTAAAAGCTATCCACGCAAAAAGCTGTACTGCTTTGTTTGATAGAAAAATCCGATTTCTTTTTGTTGGCCGTCTGGAATTAGAAAAAGGAATCAATGAGTTGTGTAATGCTTTTACACAGTTGTTTGCGCTTTATCCTTATATCAATTTAGATATCGCTGGCTATGGTTCGTTAGATAAATCCTTACGTAAAAAATATAAGGACCACCCCGGTATACACTTTTTGGGATTAGTCGATGGTGAATTCAAAAAAGATGTATTTTGTAAGTCTACTGTAGTAGTTGTTCCATCTGTAGTTGATGAGGTATTTGGGTTGGTTGTCATTGAAGCTTACGCTTTTGGAAAGCCTGTTATTGCCAGCAATATTGGTGGTTTACCTGAAGTAGTGCGCGATGAAGAAACAGGTTGGTTAGTTGAACCGGGAAATGTTCAAGACCTTAAAGAAAAATTGGAATATGTAATAAAAATAGATTCCCGATCGTTGTCTACTATGTGTAAAAATTGCAGGGCATTCTCCTTCACGTTTTCTATGGAGAAGATTATCAAGAAATATGAGGAATTGTTTTCAAAATGTTTGCAGTGATTCTTTGAACATATTTCTTGGCAGTTTTTTTGAATTATTTTTTTCCTTGAAAGGCACTTATTATGATGCGTATTTTGGTGACGGGTGGTAGTGGTTTCATTGGTACAAATTTGATTGACGCTCTTTTGGAAAAAAGCATTCCATTAATCAATCTTGACATCAAACCTCCCAAGAAAGCATCGCATAAACCTTACTGGAAAGAGTGCAACATATTGGATATTGATTTAACAGTGAGTAACTTTGAAAAGTTTCAGCCTACCCATTTAATACATCTGGCTGCGCGTACTGATACGATCTCAAATAGCCTCGATGACTATAAAGTCAATACCGAAGGAACTTCCAGTATTCTAAATTGCATAAAATCGACACCACAACTTCAAAGGGCGCTAATCACTTCATCGCAATTTGCGTTTGGTCCTCCTGGTATGCCAATGCATGATGAAGATTACAAGCCAATAGGTGCATATGGAATGAGCAAGGTTATTTCCGAGAAGGATACTCGTTCAGCCGGCTTGAAGTGCGTATGGACAATTACCCGTCCCACAAATGTTTGGGGACCCTGGCATCCGCGCTATCCAAAGGAATTTTGGCTTGTTTTAAAAAAAGGACTTTACTTTCATCCTGGTGGAACTGCTGCTGTCCGTTCGTATGGTTATGTAAAGAACATTGTTTATCAGATGATGCAGATTTTGGATGCTCCTCCATATATGGTTGACAAAAAAGTTTACTATTTAGGAGATTTACCAATTCCATTGTTAGAGTGGGTAAATGGTTTCTCGATAGCAGTAACGGGCAAGTCTGTAAAGGTAATCCCTTGGTGGCTATTAAAAGCGCTGGCAGGCTTCGGAAGTTTGGCTAATAGTATTGGTGTCAGTTTTCCAATTACTTTATCTCGTTATGCCAGCATGACTGAAGACTATTTCACTCCCATGGAGGCCACAATTAATAACTTCGGTTCGCCGCCTTACTCTTTAGAAGGTGGAATTAGAGAAACAGTAGACTGGTTAAATTGTTGCTGGAACGAGAATGCAGCACCAGGAAATTTTGATAAATGACAACTTCTATTCTCGGTACATGTATTACTCCAACAGATTATGTATCTGCGAAACATCAAATACAGATATGGGCACAAAATAAAGGATATCGCTTTATATGTGCTGCCAATGTCCACATGCTGATGGAGGCCTGGGACAACCCTGGGTTTAGAAGGATTATTAACTCTGCCGATATGGTTACACCTGATGGGATGCCCTTGGTTTGGATGTTACGTTTCAAAGGAATTAAAAGGCAACAGCGCGTCTATGGCCCAACTTTGATGTTGCATGTATTAGAAATGGCAGCAAAAGAAAATATCGCTGTTGGTTTTTATGGGGGAGAGCCTGAGACCTTAGATTTGCTCGTGAAACGGATGCGTGCCAGGTATTCAGGTTTGAACATAGTTTACTCATTTAGTCCTCCATTTCGGACTTTAAGTCCCGATGAAGATTTGGAAATCGTTTCCAGCATTAAAGAGTTGGGCGCAAGAATATTGTTTGTGGGATTAGGATGTCCAAAGCAAGAGCGCTGGATGGCAGCGCATCGTGGACAACTCTTTGCGGTCATGTTAGGAGTGGGTGCAGCTTTTGATTTTCACGCCGGAAGAAAGAGCCAGGCTCCAAGTTGGATGCAAAAAGCGGGCCTGGAATGGTTCTACCGTTTTTTGCAGGAGCCGCGCCGCCTTTGGAAACGCTATCTCATTCAAAATCCTCGCTTTGTCGTCCTGGCATCGGCAGATTTGTTGGGTATCCTCAAAGAATTAGGGTAATATGCTCAGACGTTTTTCGATCAACTTTGCAATCCTCTCAATGGCGCTGGATGCATTTTGGGCGGCAGTTGGCTTACAACTGGCAACTGTGTTACGTCCCTTGCTCAATCGTTTTTCTTTTATTCAGCCGATCCCAGAAGGTGTTGATCTGCCATCCTCGCTATTTGTTGTTTTTCCACTCATCTGGGTGAGTATTCTCTCTGCATATGCAATTTACGATGGCCGCAAATATTTGCGGGTGGTAGATGAATTTGCCACTCTCTCGGTTGCCAGCTTCGTGGCGGCTATTTCGATGGCGGGAATTCTATATTTTTCGTACCGTCAGGTTTCGCGAGCTATGTTTTTGCTCTTCGTATTGATTGTATATTTGGCTCTACTTGGCTGGCGTGTTGTTGTGAGAGTTGGGTTTCGCCTGCGTAAAGACTGGCCGGATGCCCCACGCCGGATATTGATTGTAGGGTCTGGACCGCTTGGATTGCGCGTGCATGAACAAATTGTAGATGCCGATATTGCAAATATGACCTGTGTTGGATTCGTGGATGACGCTGACGCACCTACGCTTCAAATGCGCCCTGACCTGCTCGGCAACCTTGGAGATATTCGCTCTGCGATAGCGGATTCTGCTGTCACCGATGTTATTATTGCACTCCCGCACTCTGTCTATCAACGCATGAGCGAGGTTGTCTCTCTGACAACGGATTTGCCGGTCAAGGTTTGGGTGGCTTTGGGCTTTTTTGACTTGGCCCTATATAAAACAGAAATTGAAGACTTTGTCGGAATTCCCATGCTAGATTTGCGTGCGGGAGCATTAAGCGATTACCAGCTTTTGGTCAAGCGCGGTTTTGATTTATTCTTCGGTTCGATTGCCTTGCTATTGACGTTGCCTTTGATGGGTTTGATCGCGTTTGTCATCTGGTTGGACGACGGAAGACCCATCCTGTTTCGCCAGCAACGTGCCGGAGAGAACGGTCGTATTTTCGAGATGTATAAATTCAGGACGATGGTCAAGGACGCGGAAGCACTGCGAGGTCTCGAAGAGCAAACGGATGAAAATGGAAATCTAATCCACAAAACTGAAAATGATCCACGCGTAACGAGAAGTGGCCGTTTCTTGCGACGTCTGAGCCTGGATGAACT
>CAVUGQ010000006.1:0-2096218 GCA_963741005.1 Candidatus Bathyarchaeota archaeon | reverse complement strand
CGGAGCGGCACACGTCAACTCTACGCCTATAGGACGGTGCCGTAGATCCATTACAATCGAGGGTCATGAATAGTATGTAACAGTTTATTAAGCCATGAACTGTAGTCTTCAATTAGTTTTAATGCTTTTTCTTTGTTTTTCGCTTCTGCATACAGCCTAAAGACAGGCTCTGTTCCACTAGGTCTAATCAGGATGGCACTTTTATCTTCGAACCAAATTTTGACGCCGTCGATGGTGCTAATGTTTTTTTCTTTAATTTGTTCAAGAACTATTTTCAGTAATTCCTCTTTTTTTGTATCCGAGCATTCAACCATGCCCTTTTCAAGGAAATATTGCGGTTGCTCTGCAATTAACTCTGAAAGCTTTTTTCCAGTGGCAGCCATAATATTTAGAATAAGTCCGGTTGTCATGGCGCCATCTCTAACCCTTTGATGCGGCCCATAAAAGACTCCTCCGTTTTCTTCTCCACCCAATTTAGCGTTGAGCTTTTTCATTGTTTGGGACACTGTTACGGCTCCAACTTTTGTCCATACTAGTTCGCCGCCATAAGCGTCTACTGTGTCTTTGATAAGTGTTGAAGAGCTAATGGGCGTCACGATCTTAGCGCCAGGATTCCTGAGAAGAAAATGCTTGGCTATAATGGCGAATGTTT
This sequence comes from Candidatus Bathyarchaeota archaeon, assembly GCA_963741005.1. Classification (GTDB taxonomy): domain Archaea; phylum Thermoproteota; class Bathyarchaeia; order Bathyarchaeales; family Bathycorpusculaceae; genus Bathycorpusculum. Next base: position 2,095,566 of record CAVUGQ010000006.1, on the reverse strand, counting down.
TGTCTCCCCAGTAAACTTGGCCATTCTCATCAACAAATATTGAGCGATCGGCATCTCCATCGAAGGCTACACCTATGTCTGCACCGATGGCTTTCACGGTTGAAGCCAAATCCATAAGGTCTTCTGGCCGTGGCTCAGGCATACGTCCAGGGAAGGTACCGTCAATATTGGCGTTGATGGTTGTTACTTTGCAGCCGAGTTCCCTGAGCAGTTGCGGTGCTGTAAGGCCGCCTACGCTGTTAGCTGGGTCTACCAAAACATGGAATTGCTTTTGCGCTATTTTAGCTGGGTCAACATGCTTTTTTATAGCTTGGACGTATTCATTGTTGATTCCAGGCTGCTCCTGATCTGTTCCAAGCTTGTCCCATTCTGCGAACACTGTCTTGTTGTCAAAGTAGTTTTTCTCTATGTTTTCTTCTTGTTCGTGTGAAGTTTCAATGCCGTCGTTCCAGATAACCTTGATACCGTTATACTGCGGCGGATTATGCGATGCAGTTATTATGACCCCACCATCCAAATGGTGGTTTTTAACTGCAAACTGCAGTGCCGGGGTTGGTGCCATCCCTGCAAAAAATACGTTACATCCAGTCGCAGTTAAACCTGAAATAACTGCCCTAGCAAACATTGAGCCGCTAGTTCTAGCATCGTAACCTAAAAGGAGGTTTTTTTGGCCAAAAAAAGTTCCAATTGCACAACCTACTTTTACGGCTATCTCAGGAGTTAACTCTACGTTTACAACTCCGCGGATGCCATTGGTCCCGAAAAGTTTTTTTGAATTTATAAAAATTCACCTATAATTAATTAGATAAGCCACTCTTTTATTTCTTAGGTAATAGCTCAGCTAGGTCGTAAGTAACAACGCATAAAACGCTATCAGCCCCACCATAATAAATAAGCACTTTACCATCCATCAAGACACTTCCACAACTAAAAATAACATTAGGAACCTTACCTAAACGTTCATAGTCTTTTTCAGGAGTCAGAATGGGATCCTTACTTCGATAAATAACTTGTTCAGGGTTTTCCTTATCAAGCAAAGCAACACCAAGAGAATAAACTTTTGAATAATTTAACCCATGATAAATAAAAAGCCAGCCTTCATTAAGCTCAATAGGCAAACCAGATGCCCCAACCTTAAACGAATCCCAACTATCCAGTCTAGGACCCATAACAAATTTGAGTTTGTACCACAGGTCAAGATTATTTGACCGTGCGATACAAATATCAGGATCAAAACGAAGAAACATGATATATTCACCTTTAACTTTTTTAGGGAAAATGATTGCATCTTTATTTCGAATACCAGGCAGACACAATTGCCTATCGCCCCATTGCCATTGTCTTGCCAAAAAGCTTTTTATAGAAATAGAGGTTAAAGCAACTTGGTAAACTTTATGATATGCATATTGGCCATAGGCGACATACGTCATAAGCAATGAATCACCTATCAAAGTCACCCGTGGATCTTCACATCCTGCATTCTCAGACTTGTTTAAAGGACTAAAAATTGGGTTAGGCAAACGTTCGTCTATGTGATAGCCATCTGAAGAAGTTGCATAGCCAATGCGGGAAATGTTATCGTTACCTACAGCACGATAAAGAAGATGAATTTTTTTGTTAATGCGAATGCAGGCAGCATTAGAAACTGTTCGTGATTCCCAATTGTTTTTTCCAATCGGTTTAAGAATGGGGTTGCCTTCAAACCGCTTCATAGGCTAATCCTCGTTTACATCTCGAAAAGTTCTTCATATACTTGTCTAATGGATACTAAGCCAACTACTTTTCCGTCTGAATTTGTTACCGGTAGATGCCTTACCTTGCGATCAAGAATAATGTGCCTTGCATCTCTAAAGGTCGCATCTTTTGATATAGTGTAAACATTTTTGGTCATCACTTTTTCAATAGGTGTATCCAGCGGTGTATCTTGTGCATTAACTCTAATGAGGTCCCGTTCGGTAAAAATTCCTGTAATTTTTTTCTCTGCATCTGTGATAACAATTGATCCTACATGTTTTTCGAACATTACGGTGACGACTTCTTTGATAGTCGAGTCTTTTTTTGCGTTAACAAAGTCTTTAATCATCATATGACTAACTTTCATTAAAAAACCTGTGAGAGGCTTTTAGGTTAATTGAGATAATAAATGTTTTGGGCTCGGATACTGCCGTTTGTTTTTAGGGTTTCTCAGTACTAAAAACAGCAATTTTCCGTAATTGAAATTAGAGTTTTTTACAGAATAGTCTAATTGGTAGATACTTTGCTTAGCTCAGTGTGAAGTTGCTGAAAAGCAAAGACGCGAATGGTGCTCCAATCGTGACAGCTCAATCGGTATGTTAAAAAATTGGTGCGCACTTGAGTATAATTCAGAGATGAACTTGTGGAGAATGGTGATTTTAAGTGGCTATTAAGGTAGGAATTAACGGATTTGGACGAATTGGCAGGCTTCTTTATCGTGCCGCTATCGAGAGAAACGCGGATATTGACTTTGTTGCCATTAACGACCTTGCCGACACGAAAACAAATGCGCACTTGCTCAAGTATGATTCAGTGCACGGTAGATTTAATGGAGCCGTCGAAGCCAAAGCAGACAAACTGGTTGTGAACGGCAAAGACCTCAAAGCCCTTTCCCAAAAGGACCCTGCATCGTTGCCTTGGAAAGACCTTGGTGTTTTCCTCGCCGTGGAATCAACTGGCTTATTCACTCACCGCGAAGGTGCAAGCAAACATCTTCAAGCTGGTGCAAAAAAAGTTCTCATTTCCGCGCCCGCAGAAAACCCTGATGTCACCATAGTGTTGGGCGTAAACGAGAAGACCTACGACCCTGAAAAACATAACATACTTAGCAACGCCTCATGCACAACCAATGGTTTAGCTCCCGTCACCAAGGTCCTTGAGGACAACTTTGGCTTAGAGAAAGCCTTCATGACTACCGCTCATAGCTATACTAACGACCAAAGACTCCTAGACACCGTCCACAAAGACCCAAGACGAGCGCGTGCAGCCGCAATTAACATCATCCCAACCAGTACAGGTGCAGCTAAAGCAATCGGTTTAGTTTTGCCTAGCTGCATTGGCAAAATGAATGGTATATCGTTGCGTGTGCCGACTCCAGATGCATCCATAATTGACTTAACTGCGGTTCTTGGCAAAGAAGTTACTAAAGAAGACATTAACGCGGCAATGAAGAAAGCCGCCGAAGGCTCAATGAAAGGCATCCTGGATTATACTGAAGATCCAATCGTTTCGACCGATGTACTTCACAGTACGCATTCGTCTGTGTTCGATGCGGGGTTAACCATGGTTTTGGGCGAAAAAAGTAACTTCGTTAAGGTTTTCGCGTGGTACGATAACGAATGGGGCTTTAGCTGCCGCATGGTAGAGCTTATTGAACTTGTTGGCAAACAAGCCGAACTCTAATCGAGCTACGGCTTAAACTTTAAAAACCTTCACTTTTTTCTTTCTGAAAAATTATGCGCGCGGAAGCATCTGAAAAAATTGGGAGAAAAGACAATGCAGTCTCACCAAGATACTTCAACAACTTAATATCGGGACAAACCAGCGCGCTTCTATGCATGCATTCATCGCCATTAAGAGTTAACTTGTTGGAGCATCAAGAATGCGTTGGCGCGTGCGTTGCAGAAAACAAAGAAGACGGCGCATTTCACAATCAGTTAGCAAGGAAACCACGACTTCAGTTCTGTGAGCTTATCAATGAATTGGCTCTTAAATATGGTTAGACCATTAACTCTATGTTAGATAACGCTTGAATTGGCGGGCGTGTACCCCGAAAGGTCGAGGAGATTAGTTAATATGCGAAATGGACAAAAACAGAGAATCCGCGAAATTTTGCTGATATCGCTTGGGATAGCTTTGCTTTTGTTTTCGCTGGTTGCGGTAGATATATTCGCGTTGCCCTATTTCAAGTCGCTTCAAACTCAAACTTTCGTCAGCTTGGATTGGGCGGGCTACGTGGTATCGGCAAATAACCTGTCGCCGCAGCCTACCGTCGACGCTGTGAGTGGATCTTGGACTGTGCCGAAGGTTGCCATTTCTGATTCTGACTCGTTTTCGTCTGTGTGGATAGGCATCGGTGGGGCATTGGATACCACGCTTATCCAAGTAGGTTCTGAACAGGACTCTCTGTTAGGTCAAGCTGTTTACAGTATATGGTATGAAGCTCTGCTCGGTAATGCGGTAACTATACAAAACATCACAATTTCGCCCGGTGACCAACTCTCAGCATCTATAACACTCGTCAACGCCTCAACCCGAAGCTGGCAAATCGGAATAGCAGACGACACCACAGGCGCGTGCTTCACCCAAAACTGTTACGAACAAAACCTCACATATAACTCCTCACGGCTAACAGCAGACTGGATTGTAGAAAGACCCACAGTCAACAATCAACAAGCCACGTTAGCAGACTTCGGAACCGTAACGTTCACAAATCTGTCAGCGCAAATCGGCGGCAAAACAGGCTCCCCAAACACATTCTCAAAAGACCTTATCGTCATGCAAAACAGCCAAAATAACCAAATCGCCGCAACTTCAAACCTGAAAGATCAAGGCACATCATTCACAGTAACATACAAATAAATGTTCCAATAGAATCGAACTCTCGTTAGAACTTTAAAAGACTTGTTCATAATCAGAAGGCAAATCGACAGATATTTTAGATGGTGCTTTCGAGAAGGAAATGCGGTTTCAGCTCAGTTCTGAACATGTTCGATGGCTTTCCACGCGTTCCTCATCAGTAGTTTCCAAAATAACTTCCCGAACTAACATTGCGCTATGTTTCTTTTATGCATTACTACTATTGATGCACGACAGTCGGAAAATTTATCAAGAGAGTATTAAATTAATATTCTCAAATAAACGAGTTATTGCAAGATGATGATAAGAGTGGCGGTAAAAGGATTTGGCAGATTTAGATGCCTCTGGTGCCGAGTAACTGCAGAAAGAAAAGCTGGGTTTCTGAACCAACCCCAAAACGCTTAAGACTCAATTTTCCTTTAATTATATTGACGGTGTGAGAATAGCGAAGTATCTAACTTTAGACGATGTGGAAGTTAAGGATAAAGTAGTACTTGTCAGAGTTGACTTCAACTCCCCCATAGATCCCGAAACCAAGAAAATTATCGATGATTCGAGAATTCGAGCGCATGGAGAATCAACAATAAAAGAGCTATCAGAAAAAGGGGCAAAGGTTGTCGTTTTGGCGCATCAAGGACGCAAGGGTGATTCAGATTTTATACCCCTAAAACAACACGCTGAAATCCTTGCAAAGGTTCTGGGCAAACCAGTCAAATATGTAGATGACCTTTATGGAGAAAAAGCAAAAGCGGCTATCAAAGAATTGAAGAGCGGAGAAATCCTCGTTTTAGAAAATGTTAGAATGTTCGATGCGGAAACTGAAGAAGGAACGCCTGAAGAACAAGCAAAAAAACCACTTGTCGTTAATCTTGCTCCTCTAGCCGACTTGTTTGTAAACGACGCCTTTTCAGCAGCCCACAGAGCGCACGTATCAATAATTGGCTTCACAACAGTGTTACCAAGTGTTGCAGGACGCGTAATGGAAAAAGAGCTCAGGTCCTTGAGGAAGATTCTGGAAAAACCAGAGAAGCCATGCGCGTTTATTTTGGGTGGAGCAAAAGCAGATGATTCGCTTGAAATTTCAAGTTATGTTTTGAACAATGGAATAGCAGATTTTGTGCTCACAGGCGGAGTTGTTGGCCACGTTTTCCTTGTGGCGATGGGCTTTGACCTTGGCAAACAAAATATGGCTTTCTTAGAGAACAAAATTTTCTCAGTTTTAATATTAGGCATTAAAGACCTTATGCAAAAGTATCCAGACAAAATCAAAACTCCGAAAGATTTGGCTGTAGAAGTCAACGGTAAAAGAAAAGAGATTTCTGTTTCTGAACTTCCAACAGATTTTTCCATATTTGACATTGGAACAGAAACGGTGGAGGATTATGCCAAGATAATAAAGGTGGCGAAGTCAATTGTTGTCAGTGGACCTATGGGAGTATTTGAAAACAGCGAATTCATGTTCGGAACGAAAAGAATTTTTGAAGAAATCGCGAATTCGAAAGCCTTCTCCATAGCTGGAGGTGGTCATACAACAGCAGCATTAAATGAGCTCAAGATTGCAGACAAGATTTCCTATGTCAGCACTGCTGGCGGCGCGTTAACGGAGTTCCTGATGGGCAAACAGTTGCCAGGTGTTACAGCATTAGAGAAGGCAGCTGCCAGAGAAACCTAGCAACACCCTTTTTAGTTTTCTTTTCTGGTTACTCAATTGGCATTGTTTTCAAAGGTTTCTCTTTATCCGCGAACTCGGCCATTAAGATCTTGATTCGCTCAGTTATTTCTAAAGCATTTTTGAAGGGTCGCTGCCAAAGATTTCTTCCAAATACTAATCCAGTTGCTCCTGCTTCTAAAGAGATTCTGACCTTTTCTAAGAGTTCGGCGTCTCCCATTTCTTCTCCCCCAGATATTAGCGCCATCGTTTTTCCTGCGGACCCTATTACTTTTTCAAGGGCTTCCATTTCGTTAAGTTGGAGCGTGTCGTACGGTTTAGGGTACTTTTGGCTTCTCTCTTTGTCATATTTGGGAATGTTCATTTTAACCATGTCAGCGCCCAATTCGTTAGCCACTCGTGCAGCATAATCAACAGCGTAAAGGCTATCCCTACCGCCTTTAGCTTCGATCGCCTCACCCCTTGGATAAGCCCAAACAATAAGAGGCATACCAAACCTTTGGCTATCCTCTCTAATTTTAGCGAATTGAATGAAATCCTTATCTTGAGCCGGCGAACCCACAAACAAGGTATATCCAACGGCGTCAGCGCCCAGCCGAACTGCATCCTCTACTGAGGCGGTTTGAGGTGAAAAGGCACAAGTATCTGGAGGTATCGATGTTTTTCCATTTAGTTTAAGAATCAAGGGAATTTCGCCACTGAATTCCTTCATGTATTTTTCAGCCAAGACCAATGTGAAGAACTATGGCTGAAAACCCTCCCTCTTTTGCCAATTTCAATTGATAAGCAGGATCAACGCTTTCTGGATTTGCAAAGAAATCTCTCAGGCCATGCTCCAATCCATGATCAATTGGAAGAATAAGCACCATTCCGTTACCCACTCCATGCTCATACAAGATTCGATGAAGCCTAGTCCTCTTACCGAGATTAAGGTTCAAATCTTTAAGCAAAGGTCTCTTAACTTGAATCATTGTCCAAAACCAGCTATATTGAACAGGTCTTTACGTTATAAGTTTAACCTGCTAGCCTCATAAATCGAACTGGTACGAGAACATGCTCTAAATAACCTTAATATCAAAATCGAATTTTAAATTCCAGACCGAAGAGATACTCTCAGATCCGCTAGCATGCGCTAGGTGTCAAAAGGATAAAAGTGGCAAAATCACATTATCTTGATGAAGCGAGATCATGTCTAAGATAAATAAGATCAGGGCAAGGGAAATCCTTGATTCCAGGGGCAACCCAACTGTTGAAGCTGACGTATTCACAAACGGAGGGTTGTCAAGAGCTTCTGTTCCTTCTGGTGCAAGCACAGGCAAGTACGAAGCTTGTGAGCTCAGGGACGGCGGAAGACGATACTTGGGACAGGGAGTTCTGAAAGCTGTTAGCAATGTTAACAATATCATAGCAAAGAAGATCGTTGGACAAGATTGTACAAAACAGAAAGAGGTCGATGAGTTGATGATTGAGTTAGATGGAACTCCTAACAAGTCCAACTTGGGAGCCAATGCTATTCTCGCCGTCAGCATGGCAGTATGCAAAGCTGGAGCATTGGAATCGAACCTGCCCCTTTATGAATATCATCGCCGAGCTTGCTGATTCAAAAGGTGTAACCTTACCAATCCCACAGATGAACGTGATCAACGGTGGAATGCACGCTGGCATAAAAAATGATTTTCAAGAACACATGATAGTTCCTTTCGGAGCCAAAAGTTTCTCTGACGCTTTAAGAATGTGCTCGGAAACTTACCATACTTTAAAGAAAAACCTGAAAGAAAAATTCGGAAACTCAGCGATATTAGTTGGCGATGAAGGTGGCTTTGTTCCTCCCTTGAAAAGCATTGATGAAAGGCTAAAATTCATATCCGAAGCCATAGAAGAACTGGGCTACACCAAAGAGTTCGGTTTGGCGATAGACGCTGCAGCATCAGAGTTCTATGACAAGGGACGTTATAACATCATGGAGAAAGATTACTCTTCTGAAGAATTAACCGAATTCTATTCTGAGCTGTGTGAAAAATTTAAGATAATTTCAATCGAAGATGGCTTGAGCGAAGACGATTGGGATGGCTGGATTAAGTTGAAATCTTCGTTGGGGAAAAAAATTCAGACTTGTCGGAGACGATCTTCTGGTTACGAACGCCGAGAGAATTCAAAAAGCAATTAAATTAGATGCCTGCAATGCTCTGCTACTGAAACTCAATCAGATAGGAACCGTTACCGAAGCCCTGGATGCTTTTAGATCAGCTAGAGGAGCTGGGTGGAACGTTATTGTTTCGCATAGATCAGGAAGTACGGAAGAAACTTTCTTTGCGGATTTGGTTGTTGGCTTAGATGCAGGGGAATTCAAGTATGGCGCTCCCGCAAGAAGTGAGCGGACTTGTAACTATAACCAGCTGCTCAGGATTGAAGAAGAATTAGGCGAAAAGGCGAAGTACTCAAAGATTTTTGGGTAAACCAGGTTTTGGAGATGAAGTCCTGGGTGAAAGACATAGAATTTTCTTTTGAACATTCAATGATCCCTAAACAGATGATCCTCGAAACTGCAGAAAGATTGAAACCTTTGATTAGGAATATGGCGAATGCTATTTCTGGAGGCTGCGAAGGTGATATGGCTTCGCTTTACCTGCCTGATGACAGACTCATGTTAGGCAAAGTTAGAAAAGTTATAGACGAGAATCTGCTACTGAAGCCGGCTTTCCTCATTGTTGTCGGCATTGGCGGCAGCAATCTAGGAACGATAGCTGTTCAAGAAGCTGTTCTCGGAAAGCTATACAATCAATTGACGACGGCTACAAAGGTGTTATATGCCGACACAGTAGACTCAGACAGCATTAACAACATAATCACGCTAATCAAGCCCGTATTAGAAAAAGGCGGCAACATCATACTAAATGTGATAAGCAAATCGGGAACTACAACAGAAACAATAGCTAACGCCGAAGTGCTCATAGATTTATTACGAAGACACAAAAAAGATTACAAAAAGTGCATTACTGTTACTTCAGATAAAGACTCAGAACTATGGAACATTGCCATCAGAGAAGGATTCAATGTTTTAGAAATACCCAAGAAAGTTGGCGGAAGGTACTCTGTGTTTTCCCCTATAGGTCAGTTTCCCCTTGGACTGTTAGGAATAGATATTGAGCAGTTATTGGACGGCGCAAAATGCATGAGAACAGCCTGTATCGAAACAAATATTGAAAATAACCCTGCAGCGATAAGCGCAGCAATACAGTATCTGCATTATGAGGGTGGTAAGAACATTTCTGACTTGTTTCTATTCGCGAATGATTTAGAGTCTTTGGGTAAATGGTGGAGGCAATTAATGGCTGAAAGCTTGGGCAAGGAATTCAACAAGAAGGGTGAGACAGTGAACATAGGGATCACTCCAGTTATCTCAATTGGTTCCACCGATCTGCATTCAATGGCGCAACTTTATCTTGGAGGGCCATACGACAAGTTTACTACGTTTCTTAGCATCGAAAATAGTAATTCTCACATAAAGGTGCCAATGCTAAAAGAGTACTCTAAACTTATCTATGGAATCCAAGGAAAGAGTTTGGAAAGTGTAATGAGTGCAATAGTGGAAGGGACAAAGACTGCTTTCAGAAAGGGCAAACGTCCATTTGTGGAGATAAAGCTACCGTGTAAATCTGAATATTCCATAGGGCAGTTTTTGCAGTTCAAGATGATAGAAGTTATCTTTTTGGGATATCTACTGGGCGTAAATCCTTTCGACCAGCCAAACGTTGAAAGCTACAAGGAAGAAACCCGAAAAATACTGCAGAAAAATGAAACTAACTAATGTAAAAAAAATCTGTTGAACCAGTCTTGAGAATAATTGCTGCAATTTAAGAATTCATTTTACCATGTTTATCGTATACAAGTCTCGCGGGTTGATTTCCTACCATAGAAAACACCTCGTTTATTTTTGGCCATTTGATCTTAAAAACCCACCGCTACGTCGTCAATACTTTTGCCAGGTCTAGTAGGCTCAGATCAATTTGTTTCTCTGTCTTGCAGGATTCCTCAAGTCCAATGCTCGTTATTTTGCCATTCTGCAACACAACCACACTGCTTTTTTGTTGTTCATCTATTAGTTCAACCGCTTTGTTAGCGAATAGACTTGCCAGAAGCCTGCTTCTCGCCGATGGGTTGCCGCCTCTTTGGGTGTAGCCTAAAACGCTAAGTCTAACTTCTGCTTCCGTGGCTTTCTCGATTTCAGTTGCAAGTAGACGGTTGTCTCCGATTCCTTCAGCTGCGACAATAATGGCTGACTTTTTTCCTCTTTCTTTAGCATCTTTAATAACCTTGAAGACTCTTTCATTCTCGTATTTTACCTCTGGAATCAAAATCATTTCGGCTCCAACGGTGAGCCCCACAGATAGTGCGAGGAACCCTCTTGTTCGCCCCATGACTTCAACTATGAAGATCCTTTCGAGGGAGACAGCGGTATCGCGTATCTTGTCAATTTCGTTTACTGCCGTATTTACTGCGGTGTCGAATCCTATTGTTTCGTCCGTTCCGAAAACATCGTTGTCGATTGACGCTGGAACCCCTGCGATTAGTATGCTGGTTTTTTTGCTTAGTTCTAGAGCTCCTTGGAGAGAGCCGTTACCGCCAATAACAACAAGTCCTTCGACATTGTTTAATGCAAGAGTTTCAGCTGCTTTCTTGATTGCTTCATCTTTTTTGAATTCTGGGCATCTTGATGTATGAAGGATTGTTCCGCCCAAGTGCAATATTCCGCCAACGGAACGGGGCGTCAACCGTCTAAACGTATTTGTTAGTAAGCCTTCCCAACCCCTTTCAAAGCCTATGACTTCAAAGTTTTTTGAGTAAGCAATACGTACAACGCCTCGAATAGCGGCGTTTATGCCTGGCGCATCCCCGCCACTTGTAACCACACCCATTTTCTTCAAATTTCATTACCTCATACCTAAAACACACATTTTATTTTAGTTTCCAGATTCAATAAGTGATTTGTAAATATCTATTGTTTGTTCTGCAGCCTTTCTCCAAGTAAAATACTCTATCACCCGTTTGCGACCGTTTTCACCCCAGATTTTTGCTCTTTGCGGATCCTTAAGAACCTCATTGATGCCCCACGCAATGTCTACTGGGCTCCCACCATCCACGTGAACACCGTTTTGCTCCGGACCGCTGGAATGACTTGCTCACGAAAACCAACCACGCCCTTCGCGCCGACCACAACAGGTTTTTCCATAGACATGGCTTCCAAGCTCACTATGCCAAACGGCTCATAGACTGATGGGAAAACGCACAAATCAGAAGCTGCATAATGCAAAATCCGCTCCTCTTCAGACACAAATTCAGGACGGTATTCTACGTTCTTGGTAATGCCAAGTCGATCCGCAAGTTCAGTTATGTCCTGCTGCTCCTCGCCCTTTCCAAGTATTACCAGCTTCACCTTTGGATATTCAGCCAAGACCAAAGGCATCCCCTGAACGAGGTTCCGGACACCTTTAACCCACGTCAAACGACCTAGAAAAAGTATCATGGTTTCATCTATTGCTATTCCATATCTTTGCCTGAGCTTCTGCACATCCTCTGACTTGGATTTTTGAGGATCGTATTTTTCTGGATCAACGCCGTTTCAAACAACATGTATTTTTGACTCTGGCCACCCATGCTTAGCTAAATCTTCCTTCATTGCGTGACTTACTGTTATTATTCCATCTGCCTTTTCAGCCATCTCTGACTCCAGATGATTCACAGTTGCTGAGCCTTCTCCGCCGCTTCTTCCCCACTCTGTAGAGTGCACATGAAATATTACGGGTATTTTCAACTCGTTCTTACAGATTATTCCTGCTATGCTGCTCAACCAGTCGTTAATTGAAACAACGGCGTAGTCGTAGTTCTCCTTCTTTATGACGTCGTTTATCATTTTTGCGGCTGACAACATATTGTACGCGAATATGTCAGTGAAGAATTTTATGTTTGTACCCCATCTTTTAAGGTCGTCTGCCACAAACAATGGAAATACGTTCCTAGCTTCCACAAGGAGTGGCCTGTGAATTTCAACGCCGCCCAAGATTTCTCTTGTTTTCAGGTTTCCAGGGTTAAGCGTGTAAACGCTGACATCCCAGTCCCAAAGCCACAAACTCCTTCGTTATATACTCAGCATAGGTTCCCAATCCGCCAACTATTGCAGGCGGATACTCAATCACAAAAAACGCAATTCTCAAACAGTTCACCCTCATAATTCCATAATTTTTTCTATATCCGTTACGCACAAGTTGACAAATTCCAATAATTGTCCGCCATTCTGTCAATATCTCATGTCGCGTTGGGCTAAACAACATTTTGCGGTTTCCCCGAAACGAAAGCAACTACGTTTTCCACTGTTGTTTCAAGTATTCTTTCCAGGGCTTCTTTGCTATAGAAAGCGATGTGAGGAGTAAAAACGACATTGTCTTTGCTCAGCAGAATGTGATCCTTAACTAGGCTTGCCAAGACTTCGAGATTTTTAGGCTCGTATAGGAGCTGCTTTTCCTCCTTTATAACCTCCTCTCCTTCAAAGACGTCAAGACCAGCTCCAGCCAGTATTTTGTTGTCAAGAGCCTCGATTAATGCTTCAGTGTCCACGATACTGCCTCTTGCAGTGTTTATCAGAATGGCGCCTTTTTTCACAAGCTTGAATGTATCTTTGTTCATGAGATGATGTGTGGCTTTAATGTAGGGTACATGAAGCGTAATTACGTCTGATTTAGCTAAAAGGTTCTCCAGCGTAACATATTCAAAACTCTAAGACCTCAGATAGGAGTTTGTTTTGACGAACGTCATAGGCTATATACGTTCATGCCGAAGCCTTTTGCAATTCTGATGACATGCAAGCCGATTTGACCAGTTCCGATGACGCCTATGGTTTTTCCTTTCAAATCGAACCCCTCTAACCCCTCGATTGAGAAGTCTTGTTCAAAACGTCTAATGCATGCCTTGCACATGTTTCTCGATAAGGAGAGAATCAAAGCAAACGTGTGCTCGGCAACAGTGTTCTCCCCGTATGATGGAACATTGCAGATTGTGATCCCCTGTTTTTTGCATTTTTCTATATCGATATGGTCATATCCGGTGGATCTTGTGGTTATTAATTTCAAATTTGGAATTTCCCGAATGATTTGCTCGTCTATTTTAGAGTAGATGAAGACTGAAACGGCATCAAAATCTTTTATTTGCTGGGCATTTTTTCCAAACTTAGTTTTTCATTTGAGAACTTAAGTACGTGACCGTCCAGCTTCTTTTTGAGGTATTCTTCCTCCCAGTCTTCTACTTCATAAAATGCTATTTTCATCTTTTTCACTTACCTAATGTTGAATATATTGCATCTGACTTTCAAGGGAAAGCGCATGTTATTTTTTTGTCATCCATGAGAATGTTTAGGCATGTTGTCTGTAATTCGGCAATGCGATTTTGAACCGTTTGTGGAAAGCTCTTTCCTCAAGTTCTCCTCTTGAGGACCCTGACTTTAATCTGGTCAATTCTTTTGACTAGTTCTTCATCGCCAATTGTGTTTTTGAGCCATTTTTGAAAGTCTTGACGCTGAAAATGAAACGTTACAGATTGAATGGGTACTGTTTGGAGTTTTTCGGCAAACTCCACAGTGCTAGTTGCCGTAATTCCCGTGAATTTACCGAGTTCTGTGAAAAAATGAAAGCCATTTTCAAATTGAACAGTATTGAGTAGGTTTAGGTTTTTTTGTTTTTCTATAGGCTGCTTTTTGGTTATGGTTGTCTTGGACAAAATATGGACACGACCTGAAATAAAGGAGGAATAGGGGTAGACTCTTATAACTTCTTGTGATTGTGAAGGCACAGCTACATTTTCAAAGTGAGTCAAGGAGGAGACAGGCATGTTTCTTAAAGTATTTGAGCTCGCGCCAAGTGCACTTTATTTGAAATATGTCTAAATTGATTAAATCAAAGCAGAGAAGACTCGTGTTATTTCAAGAAGCTATCGCTATCTTTTCTGAAAACAGCCATAGCCAAATTTTCAGGCTCAAGTCTTAATTGCTCTCCGTTAACTTTAACTTGGAATGTGTGTTGTTCTAGGATCGCGTGGCGATGTTTTGTTGAAGAAAACAAAGATTATATGTACTTTGGGTCCCGCTAGTTCTTCAAAGCAAGTGATTGAAAAAATGTTTCAAGCGGGCATGAACGGTGCAAGGATAAATACTGCTTATGGAAATCTCGCTCAATACCAATCAGTTATCGAGACAGTACGGGAAGTTGCGGATATCCCTGTAATAATTGATATCAAAGGACCAGAAATCAGAATCAAGGCATCTCAACGAAAGGTCATCAGCAAGGGAGAGATCCTGGAAGTAGGCTTCAACGGCGAAGAAGTCAGTTTCAACCACGATTTCTATGACGAAATGAGAGTTGATGACGAAGTATACATCGATAATGGAAAAATCAGAACACGCGTAGTTGAATTGAAAGATCGAAAACTTCGGCTTCTTACCTTGGACAGCGGCGTCATAGAAGATGGAAAAGGCGTTAACATTCCCAATAAGCATCTTTCAGTTCCAACCTTTCCCGAGAAGGACTTAGAAATCATACGGTTTGCAAAAAAACATGACGTCGAATACGTAGCGCTCTCATTCACAAGAAATGCAGAAGACGTCAAAACCTTGTCCCAGACCAATAACTTTGAAGGCGGAATAATCGCCAAGATCGAGAACTCTGAGGGTGTTCAAAACGTTGCAGAAATTTTGGAAGCCGCTAGCGGATTAATGGTTGCAAGAGGCGAC
Organism: Candidatus Bathyarchaeota archaeon; assembly: GCA_963741005.1. Taxonomy (GTDB): domain Archaea; phylum Thermoproteota; class Bathyarchaeia; order Bathyarchaeales; family Bathycorpusculaceae; genus Bathycorpusculum. The sequence goes on along the minus strand of CAVUGQ010000006.1, from coordinate 2,080,528 downwards.
TTGGCAGTTGAAATCGAACCTGAAAAAGTACCTTTGGTTCAGAAATCCCTAATCAAACTGTGCAATCAGAAGGGCAAGCTTGTTGTAACTGCGACAGAAATGCTTGAATCGATGATTAATCAACCCAGTCCAACCAGAGCTGAAGTCAGCGACGTGGCAAACGCAATACTAGATGGATCAGACGCCATTATGCTTTCTGGAGAAACAGCTATGGGTCAGTATCCTGTGGATGCCGTTGAGATGATGACACGGATAGCGAACGAAACCGAGAAGGCCGTCAAAAGCAATGTTGAGGATACAACGTTTATCAACATTTCTGATACGGTAAGCAGGGCAATCCAGAGAATATGTCAAAGTATGCCGATTCACATAGTTGTACCTTTGACGCACTCAGGTTACACAGCCCGAATGATAGCACGCTTCAAGATTGAACAACCGATAATTGCTGTCACTCGTGATATTAAAGTTAAAAAACAACTGGAACTCATATTCGGCGTTTATCCAGTTTTGATAAATTACCGTGAAGAAAAAGACAGATTATTGACGGTTGCAAACCGACTTCATGAAATGCATCTGGTTGATGATGAAGATGTAGTTTTGTTCACTGAGGGTGTAAGAACTACTATGGAGCACGCAAGCAACTCAATCGAGATACATAAAATAAAAGAATTAAGAGAATTTGCGCCCTCTTCGGGGCTGATGACATTTTGGTGAAAATGGGTTATGATCTGTAACCTGTTTGTCTTTAGACACGCTGAGACTACCGATAACAGCAACCACATTTTTTCAGGCTGGCGTGACCCAGACTTAACACAGAAAGGACTTTTACAGGCACAAGAAATAGCTCAACAACTCAAGTTAGAAAAAATTGATTATGCTTTTACGTCACATCTTTTGCGAGCCAGAAGGACCCTTGAAATTGTCCTAAAACAACACCTCAACGTTCCTGTTTTCATAGACGACCGCCTGATAGAACGGTGCTATGGCACGTTGCAGGGCAAAAGCAAGATTGAGATAGCATCTGAAAAACCTGAATGGTTTGCCAAAGTTCATCGAAGCTACGATTTTCCGCCTCAAGACGGTGAAAGCCTCAAGATGGTTGAAAGCCGCACCTTGCCCTTTGTGGTGCAGCTTGAAAGGTGGCTTCGACATAATCCTGGTAATGTGGCTATCTCGTGCCATGGCAATTCAATGCGCCCGATTAGGAGAGTCTTTGAACATTTAAGCCTAAAGCAGATGCTTGAGCTTGAGAACCCGCAGGACCAAGCGATGGAGTATGCTCTTCACATACACCGCATCAATGTTGATGACGTTGAGCGCAATCTCGAATCAGATTGGTCCAGCGTTGTGGTTCCGTCGTCTGTAAAGTTGGCGACGGACCCCCAAAACCCTTTGAGGCAATACTATCAAGCTTAACAGGGTCTAAAAGGACTTGAACCTGTTCAGATCTGCAACTCGGCGGATTCAATATTTGATTCGCGCGCTGGCTTGTACTTAAATTGAAAAACTTATTACTAGAAAATGGGGTCTCGTATCTTGAGAACCAATCTACACAAGGGAGGTGAATCCCTGCGTGACCGGATGAACACGAGATCCTTGAACCTTCTGTAAACGTCATGAGGTGGCTTTTGGAAGAGATGATAAGGTGGATAAAAAAGGTAAAGTAAATTTTAAAAGCTGTTTTTTGTCCTCATTACATAGGTAAATAACTCTGTTAACGTCCTAAATGTTTTTATCTCCTTTGCTTTGATAGAAATCAGTAAATGGTGAGTTAAATGGTAAAAGTAATAGTTGATAATACCAAATGTAACGGAGACGAAGTCTGCGTAAACACTTGTCCAGTTGAAGTTTTTAAGATGAAAGATGGAAAATCTGTACCAGTCAAAGCAGGCGATTGTATTGTCTGCAGAGCATGCGAAGCGCAATGTCCTACCGGTGCAATTCAAGTAATCGAATAAGTAACGACACCGCAAGATTCACCTTTCAATTCTTACATATCCGCATATTCTTGGATTTCTTGCACTGCTGGTTTTATTCTCTCTATTTCCCTAAACGCATTCTGAAACAATATCATAAACTGTTTTTATGTTCATTCTAAACCATACTTATTCAATTATTTCCGGGCACGCTCTAAAAAAGAAAAATGGAAAGAAACTATTGGTAGGTTAGAAAATCGAATCTAATTGAGTTTAATTTCCTTTGAAGACTGCCACAGCCCATGAATGTTGCACATCGAAACTGCAATGAGTGTTCCCGCCTTACCTGTTTTCATCCAACCTATCGATGCCTGATGAACATAGACAGTACTTGTGTTCGGTCCCTTAGCCGAAGCGCCATGGGCCCCGTATTCGTAGCGTGCAACTTGAACTGCAAATTTTTCACCCTCAGCAAGGAAAAACAGTGTTACCCAACTGATATGGTGCTCTGTCGTGTTGGGATGTGCAATCTCCTTACCAACGGTTACTTTAACTTCAAAAAGGTCATCAGCTTTAACGGCGTCTGCACACTCAATGACTGGTACATGCTTCTCGATCTTCCAATCGGCTTCTTGGATTAATTCACTAATTTTCTTCAAAAACAATTTCTCCTACAATATTTGCTGAGATTGAGCATTTATGTATTTCGAAAGGTTGTTAGTTATCATGCAAGCGAGACAAAAACAAATGTGACGTAAAAAATGTTCCTATATTTTATAGCTTAACTCTAGACTTTACATACCTGAATCCACTGCTACATCTTAACAAGGCAAAATTCACATTGCTGCAGTTGTGGTGGCTTGCTGGTTGAACGCTATGGTTACAGAATCGCTAGGAACCGAATTGCAGATTCTGTTTGCCCAGATTGTGGAGCTATCGTAGATGGCGTCTGGAAGTAATAGTCACTAATAAAGGGGAGAAATGTGCGGGTGTTAGCACGGGCTCTTTTCTCTCTTAAAACTTATTGAGAGATTTGAAAATTTGTTTTAACCACTAACAGTTTCTTAGAATCTCATTTCTGGGAAAAGTTAATTAACTGATTTTAATAAGATTTAATTGGTGTTTTTGATGGTTAAATACAAAATTGATGTTGATCTCGCAACTTGTATTTCGACTGCGGCATGTTATGCGACTGATAGGATGCATTTTAAGTCGGGTAAAAACCAGCAGTCTAACGTTGTTGGTGGACAAACAGATGAGTTAAAATCTACTCACACATTTGACGATAATAATATAGCTGATGCCCAACAAGCAGCTAAAGCATGCCCCGTATCAGCTATAACTATAACCCAATTGTGATTGACGCACTTCCTCAGATTTTCTTAATTTGTTTACGCTTAGATCTTATATGCAGATCTAGTTTTGTCTTGTGTGTTTTTTGTATTTAATTTGTTTCTGTAATAGCATGCACTCATTGTGAAAGCAGACTTTTCCAGCTGAATGTCTCGACTCGTAACATAAGGTTTTTAACCGTTCAAATTAAAGAGACAGCATCGCAGTTTTCAAATCCGGCAGAAAAGGAGCAGAAGTTTGAAGAAAAGGAAGAGGAGCTTAGGCAGAAGTCTATCGAGCGAGGAAGAGCTAAAGTCCCTCATATAGTTAAGAAGTGCCTGTGTGATGATTTTAAGGCGTTAAGTTATGACCCATACGACATGAAGGCAGTCATGGACCCTGTTGACTTTGTTGTGTTCGATGGATTGAATGAAGGAAAAGAAGTTAGAAATGTGACCTTCCTAACAAGAACACCAAGTGCTATCATGCGACTAGTGATTGAATCATTGAAAAATGCTGTGGATAATAGAAGTTACGACTGGAAGGTTGCACGGATTTCTACTGAGGGAAAAGTGGAGTTTGAATAACTTGAGAATCATTCTTCCTCTACTTCATTTTCATCAGTTATTCGAATCCAAACCTCGCCATTGTCACTCCTTATGAGAGAGTGGTCTTCAGTCATCCAACCGACTTTTTTGGAGCTGCCGTTGTTTTCAACTATTACCTGATTACGTAGTTTTTTCAAACTTGATACTGATGTGCAATATCTTTGTCCCAACCGAGTGTTGCAAAGGGCATGACCCTAACCGATTTTCTGAGGCACATGATTGATTTCCTTGTAAGTTAATGGCTCAATATGAAATAGATTTACTCTTGTAGACCTCGTTGCACCTTCTACTTGCATTCCAGCGTTGGCTAGTGCAAACGCATCTTCAAATTCGACCATTTCATGCAATTCTCCATAACCAATTGGTTTGAGACAAAGAGGGCAAACTGTGGCTTTTCCTTTCATAACCCCCCGCTCCTCAAGAGCACCTGGTACTATCAAGTTGGCGTATGTGAGGATTGCTTCTAAATGGATACCTCTAGATGGGTTATAGGGGTTATCCTTTTCTCCCTATCTACAACCGAGGTAAACTCATCAAAAACCACCAACGGCTTATCCAAGCAAAGTGCGCGGGCGATGTCAACACGCATCTTTCTTCCAAGAAGCATATATTCGAGACTTTGAATACAAAAACAAATGCGTCTTAGACGACTTTCCCCAAGAACTCGAAGGCACTTTATGGTCAGTTAGCGATGAAACAGCTCTCAGATTTACAAAAGAACTTTACAAACAACTATTCGAGGGTACAACTTTGGGACAAGCAGTGCGAACCGCGCGCAATCGCTCAAGAATGGAGGGAGACACATCATGGCTTGCATACGAACTTTATGGCCACCCAAACTCTCGTCTCAAACTGGGAAGAAGGTCAGCATCCCCGTCCCAGACAAGTAAAGAACCCAAATGAAATACTCAATAACGCTTTTTTGATAAGAGAACAGCTCATTAACATCAAGCGCAGAGAATGCTCATGTGTAAGAGAATCAAAGACTTAGAGGAAAAATCAAGAACTGAAATAGCAAATCTAAGATCACAGATAATTCTAAAAGAAGATTTAGGTTTAAGATAAGTCAGACTGAAGAATCCATCACTGAATGTAATGATGGCTCAGAAAGACCACCGAGTTGCAGACCTGAACAGTTTTGTGAATCCACATATTTTAGAGCAACCTCGTTTGAAGTGCCGCTCCCAACCATAATAGGGTCGGGCACTTAACGATTATAAGTCCAGATACAGCTTGTTACTTTTTTCACTAATCAGATAATAAATTAATACGGGTTTCTAAATCATTTTTGTTCCTCATGTTTTACCATTAATCTAAATCAACATATCTTAAAATACTCTTATAGAGTTCTGATTTAACGTGTTTAATCAGAATCAAGATTGAATTAAAAGACAGAGGAAGAGGAGAAAGCTTGAAACAACTCTTGGAAATGAAAATGGGCGGCAACCCGATTCTAATCGAAGTGGATGATCAAAGCCAAGAACAAGTTGTCTATCGCGCCATAAAAGAAAATATCACTAAGAAGCTGGATAAGTCGCTGGATGAAATGATTCAAAAAAAAGTCCTCACGTACTGTGAAACATTAAACGGAGTATGTGAACAACTATCGAAACAACCGTTTCCGCCAAAGAAAATTATCTCAGAATTTGGACTTCAGATGAGTGCAGAAGGAAACTTGTTTGTTGCCAAACTCAGCGGTCAATCCAGCTTCAAGATATCTATTGAATGGGAGCTAAAGAAAAATAATCAGGGTAATGGAATTCGAACAAATAAAACTTGAACACAAAATCGGTCAGACTGCGATGGTTGTTTCTGGAAAAGCAATAAACTATCCGTCCAAGCAAAATAACTTCAAGCAGGCGAAAGCAAACATTGGCAGAAAAACCCCAAAAAAAGGCAAACACGCTTGTAAGAAAAGAATATGGAGTTAATTTTCACTTCGCTGTAAGCCTGCACAAACAGTTGCAGGAGGCTTACTGGAAGAAAGCTAAGCATGCCGATCAAAGAGGACTTAACGATGGATGCTTCTTGTGGGTACGTTATTGAGCACTTAATCTATCATTTGGTTGAGGCTGAGAGAAACGCCGACGCCCAGAGATATCTAATAAATTTACGTTGGCTTCAAAAGAAGTTGTTGGAAGTCACGAGTATTTTTGCTTTGATTTCGGACTTTAATTTGTTTTTGGAAAGGTGGCCTGTGCAACAGGAAATTGCGGTTTTCGCAAGATTCGTCAAGAGGAACGCACACATTCTTCAAAAAAACTCCGCCCTAATGTTCCAGCAAGCAATCAACGAGCCAGACAACTAACCCGTTTTCCAGACAGCACAATCACTTCTTAAATCAGGCAAGATAACTTTCCCATGGTTTAAATGGTTAAACAAGCCTCAATTTCCTGACCCCCAAATCATGACACTAACAGGACACACCAAGTGGGTCAGGTCGTGCGCGTGGTCTCCTGACGGAAAACGCCTCCTCTCAGCCTCATGGGATAATACTCTTCGGCTTTGGGATGCAAACACGGGCAAACCACTCCAAACCCTAACAGGACACACCAAATGGATCAATTCATGTGCTTGGTCTCCTGATGGCAAGCGTATACTCTCAGCCTCTTGGGATACGACTCTTAGGGTTTGGGACGCTGACACAGGCAGAATTATAAACATACTAAGCGGACATTCTGGGTCGGTCGAGTTTTGTGCGTGGTCTCCTGACGGAACACACATACTCTCAGCCTCAGAATACTCAACGTTAAAGGTTTTGGACGCTAAAACTGGCAGAGAACTCGACACATTGGTAGGGCACCCATCTGAAGTCATAGGGTGTGCTTGGTCGCCTGATGGGCAACGCATACTCTCAGCCTCAGAAGACAAGACTATGAAGGTTTGGGACGCAAATAAAGGCAGAGAACTCAACACATTAACAGGACACACCTATAGTGTCAAGGCGTTTGCGTGGTCACCTAATGGCCTGTGTATTGTCTCAGTAGGCAACTTTAGTAGCAGGCTGAAGGTTTGGGATGCAAACACCGGTAAAGAACTCAAGATACTGACAGGACACACCGACGAAGTTAATGCTTGTGCTTGGTCGCCTGATGGGCAGTATATTCTGTCAACCTCAACTGACTCAACATTGAGGGTTTGGGATACCAAAACCGGTTTTAATATGGCTACTTTCGTATTTCCATTCGTCAGCAGACTTCTTTCGGTAGCTTCAAACCCCGACAACGGACTTAAAGTATGCACCGGAGACGATATGGGGAACGTACTAATCCTTCAGTTGTTAAATGCTAAATTTTCGCCTCCGATTGTGCAGCCTGTTAATCTATATCATTTTGATAAGAAAAAATTGGATGAAGAAGCTTCTGTTGAATGTGCATGGTGCGGAAGTCGATTTGATATCTCAAGCGAAATATCTAGGAAAGAAACAGCATGTAGCCATTGTGGGAAGAAACTCCTTTTGAATTTCCTGTCGTCAACAGACTCGCCACAAAGGAAGAAAAAACAAAGAAAATATATTATCTTTTAGTGAAAATGGATTTCAACCCCTCTGCTCGCTAAATGCAACAATGCATAAATAAGTGCCATATTAGCTATTAGTTCCGACCTCATTAAGGTGTTAATCCCCACTGGACCCACCAACAATTCTAAAGCGGATCCGCGGGGCGAACGAAGATAGCGTTTATTGCAGTAAGTCGCTAATTATAACAATTTGTCAGGGCAATTCCGGTTTTTGACAGGGCCGCTCATGCTATGGGTTAGATTGCTTATGCGTTACTTTTTTCTCTTCCAAAACGAGTATGTGTCCTTATTTTCACGAGCGCGTCTCTCTTTCGTGCGGTTATTTTTCTGGTCTTTCAAGTAGTTCTAAATAACCAAAAATAGGCAGTTCTAAACCTACTCTTCGGTACCCCTTGAGTTTAACGTGTTTTTCCCATCTGCCAGGTTCAAACCAGAACAGTTTTGTGGTCAACATAAACTAATTTTTCGAAAGGAACTATTTTTTCAGAAACTTCTTTGTCAGGTAATTCTTCGCCCAGTTTACGTCTTTCTAAAGCCCAACTTTTAGCTTCTTCTTCAGTCAATTTGAAACTGCTAATGGTGTCAATTCCTATTTCTTCATTCAGTATCCAATCTTCTACATACCCTTTGAGTTGATGCACATGCCCTGTTTTGGAGTATTCTTCAAGATCAATATCCCTATTATCATCTAAAACCAATAAGAGATAAATTTTGTTCAAAATCTCATTCTTCAAATAGTCTAGGATAAAACGGATTTAAGTCTCTTTGTCTCTCGAAAGAGAAGCCTTTAGTCATTTTGCATTTTTGTAGTTTCTTATGCTTAGATCAGATTTGGAATTTCCACCTTCCGCATCCTATTTGAAAAATATGTGGTAAGTAGCTAAGAATTTATTCTTGGATTTGAGCCTGAGGCGGTTTGAATCTCTATATTTCCACACCAAAGGCGATACCGCTGGGTCTCAAACCCAAATGGGTTCGGAACCGACTTTCTAAAGGGCTATGGATTCAGCTCCTGTGAGTAGAATCAGAGTTATTTAGCAATATAAATTGCTTAGGATGAGTCGAACCGGACTTACCCCCAAACGGGTCTGAGCCCTTTGCTTGATAATTAACGCTCGGCTATTTTTAAGATCTCAGCATATTGTTCTAAGTTTAGGTAGCTGAATAACTGTGAAAATTGATAGCCAGCGAATTTTTACCGCAACTGATACTGCGAGAATTGTTGAAGTGTTATTCCTTGTCGTACGAGTCTGATTGATGTTTAAGTCGTCATCATAATGCAGGAAGAATCATAGACTAAGCGCCAATTAGATAATATTAAATAGTACTGATTTTCAGAAATAATTGTTGTGCCATTAAACACATTGAGTTTTTCGTCCTCCAAAAAATTATTACTTTTAGGAATACTTAGCGCAGTTTTTGCAGTCAATATAATTGATGCTTTTGTACCACTTGTTTTACCTGAAATAGCTTCAACATACGGGATAACCTTAGGACGGGCTGCTACTCTCGCTGCTTTTAGTTCGCTTGCTGGAGTTGCTACGGGCTTTTTGCTAAGTGCAGCAAGCATAAAACTGCGATACAAGACGTTATTGGCAGTAGGAGTAGCCACGACTCCAGTTTGCGTACTAGGGGTATATCTGGCTCCAAGTTTTCTAATTGCACAACTATTCTATGCACTAAACGGTGTGGGGTCTGTCATGGTTGCTGCGATGTCTACCTCGCTAATTGCAGAACTATATCCTCTTAACAAAAAAGCTACAAGGATTAGTTGGAGTGCTTCAACAGCCTTTATTGCGGTTATGGTTGCAAGTCCTATAACGGGTCTTCTCGCGAACAATGGAAGTGTCTCAAGCTGGCGAGATTCCCTTCTTTGGTTCTTGTTACCCGCAACAATTTTATGTTTACTATTCACGATTCTTTTTGTTCCGTCAAAAACTTCACTGCATGAAACTTCTAGGAAAGCCCCATTCATGAATGGATTCAGAGAAATCTTGGCTAATATTTCAGCTCGGGCTTGTCTGGTAAACAGCATATTAGGAAGCATATGGCTTGCATCTTCAGTTTTTGGGTCTGCTTTCTATGCGAATGTGTTTTCGCTTTCCCCTGTTTCGAGGGGACTAATAAACACTTTAACCTTAGGCGTTCTTGTTGCTGGATTATTAACTGGCGGCTTTCTCGTAAATCCAGTTGGCAGAAAACGCTTAATGGTCACCAGTGCATTTACGGCAGTAGTAGTTGCGGTTCTATCTTACGTCCTCATGGTCTTTGTTCCGAATCTTTGGTTAGGAATAGGTGTAAGATCTATCAGCTTCTTTTTCGGAGGCTTCGTGTTTGCAGCGGGTCCAAACCTTTTGGTTGAGCAAGTTCCCAAGTACAGGGGTACAGTCATGTCCTTAGCACAAGGCTTAAGCGGAATTGGGGTGGCCATTGGCATCTTTGTCGGAGGCGCCGCCCTCAACTTCTTAGGTACATCCACTCAAGCCTATTCAATATCAATTGGGCTACTTGGTTTACTTGGGTTAATGGGCACGTTAGTCCTTTTCCTTTTTGCAAGAGACCCGTGCAGAGAACAGCAAACTTGATTTTGAAACACAACAAAAAGAAGATATTTGCTAATAAAAAGCATCGAAAACTGGACTCGACCCTATTAATTCCAATGAAAAATTATCTATGGCATAAAGCCATTCAATTTTGATTGAAGAAAAGAATCAAAGACTAAGTCTTCATAATGTTCTCTTTGTTATCCTTATCTTATTTTTTCTCGTAACGAGGAGGATAAGCCGTTAATATGTCACGTTTGACCAAAAAGGCATCAGTTCCGGTTCCGGAAGACTGGGATTGTGAATTAAAAAAAGTCACAGATGCCTCAGAAAAGATATTTGTAGAGACTTGCAAACGACCAGAAGGGGATTTCGACTTAAACATAATTGCTCTGTCATTCCCATAAGCCTCGAAAATTATGCATCCAGGTGCTAGCATAAGTCCTGAAAGGTTAAGATTAATAGGCACCGTCCAACCCACAAAAAGTGTGTTACTCTGCAATTGTACCTTTAACTCATCCTTTCCGACCGTTTGAGTTTTTGCAGAAGGCGTACCCTTTTGTGTTAACCTCATATAAGCCATCCCATCATCATTGTCGCCGACTGTTGCAACAGGCAAAAAAGAGGATGCATTAGCGTAGTCGACCTTAGCATAGATTATTAACCGATTTTCTGCACCAAAAGAAGAATACTCATTCCAACAAAAAGGCATCATAACCAAATCAGGTAAATCGAATGTCTCTGATCTAGGAATAACTGCCAGTGCCCTACTGCCATAATATCGGACTATGTCGTTCAAGGGATCTTTAACTGGAACCTTCTTGGCATTTGTGAATTTGCTGATCACTTCTTTTTCAGATATTACTTCATGCTTTGCATAAGCAATCCAGCCCATTAATTTAGTATACTGATTATCCTTTATTGGAAATCTTGGGGGCGTCGAGAAAAGAAATTCTTCCAAAGAAACTACTACTTTGATGTCGGAAATTTCATGAGCGTTTTTCCAAATGTAGTTGACTGTATTCTTTGCTCTTTCTATGTATTCTTCATCGGTAGTGTAGAAAGTATTCTCAAAATCAGAAAGCGTCACTCTCTCATGATTCAATGGCTGTCTTTTAAACTGAAAAAGATGCGTGCTGTCAACTAATGTGGAGTCTGTATATGTTCTCGGAGTGTGTTTAACAAAGCACGATTCAGACAAATGCTTTGCAGCTTCAAAGTTCTCCTTCACAATAGGCGCCATAATCCTAACTAAAACACCTTCTCTTGCCCATTTCAGTAAATGTAGCTTTTCTCTTGACAGGTCACTTAATCCTTCTGCAGATGTTACAAAAACAATTTCGTCTTTCGCATTTTGCAAGATTTCCTCATACTTCTTCTTGGCAGTCTTCCCACACCCGATAGTATACGTTTGGCCAGTCGGTTGACCCGTTTCTATCTCAGCAATTTTCAGTTTAACGTCTGCCGAATTTTGCCACGAATCATTAAAGACGGCAAAAAAAGATTGTACTAACTCTTTGCAGTTTGTCCATAAGCATACCTCATCTGGATATGCAGCAAGATTATCTTTCTTAGTGATGAAGAACAACATTTCATCGCTGTCTTTGATAATGATCCTTGGAGACGACTGTGGACCTAAGTCAGGATTCCTGACTTTAAATTCAAATCCTCGCCTTTGAGTAGTCTTTAGAAAGTTTTTGACTGTTATGACGTCCTGATTTGATATGTCTGTCAAAAATCTAAATCTTATCTTTGAGGAATGTGAGGCAGTAATATCTAGTACCCCATAATTATCAGCTCGAACTAAGTCTGGAAATGTTATGATAAATGAAACATCTCTTTCAGCATCTTTGATTAACTGAGAAATCTTCGGGAAAATTTTGCGATTGCCCTCAAGAACGACAAATCTTTGTAGCAATGGTGCTAGAGCGGTTTGACGAATGTTTTTCCAGTAGGTAGTAACTTCTTCCCTTGTTTTCTCCATCAAAACTGCTTCATCGTGTTTAGCTTTAATTGTTAAGTCTAAAGCTTTTTCAAATGGAACGGGAATAAATCGGGTAGGTGCTTCGAGAGTAGCTTCAACTAATCCTTTATTTTCAAGAATCTTTAATATGCGGTAAATTTGTGCTTTATGTCTTTTCATTTCCTTGGCTATTTCAGCGCATTTAAGGATGCCATGCTTGGAAAGGAAGATGTAGACATCTGACTCCTTTCCAGTTAAACCAAAATCATTAAGGATTTTCTTAATAGCTTCCTCGCCCATCAAACCTCTACTCTAGGAAACAAACTTTTGTTCCTAGTCCACACTTATTTAGATTTTCACCTTAAGTGGTTTTCGATGAATTCCAGATGATTGGAGGTGAAGAAATGAATAGAAAATTTTTGGGGATGACTTTAGCGGTAATTTGTTTGTCGATGCTGGCAACGTCTTTGATTGGAACAGCACAAGCATGTGGAGTTAAACATAGAGTAACAGTAGAACCTTACTCTTCAACATATGTAGTTAGCATAATTAAGCCTTCTAATCCGCCTGAGGTACAAGGGGATTATACGATCTTTAAAGGGGCTGTTTCTCAAGGAAGCTACAACGGTCCTTTGGGGACTGGAACGACGACTGCTGAACTGATAAAGATGGTAATTAACACCGTTACAGGGGAGGCATGGTCTTTTTACAAGAATACTCTGGTGATTACATGCGGATCCTACGGGTCAGGCACTTTTGAAGGCTTTAGCTGGTTCAAGTTTGACAATGTCAAGCAACAACCGCTAACATCCACTAATGGCGGAACGGTACTACACGGTATGGGCGATCTCAAGGGTATAACGGTGTATGCTGAGAAAGGAGGAACTGCAATCTCCCTACAAAGCAACTCAGTATATGAAAAAGGCTGGCTCATTATTTCGTAAAAATAATTGGCTATACTCTCTGTTGAGGCATTAAAAAGAGCAGTCGAGCGCACCTTAAGCCCAAAAAATCAAACATCTCTTTTTTTGTCTTAGTTAATTTGAAAGCTAAACGGTAGGATGTATCAATCTGAACTTGGAACAAATTGCCAATGTACTCAAAGATCTTGGCATTTCAAGAATTGAGGCTGAAATCTATACGTATCTATCAATTAGTGGGTCTCAAAGAGCAAAAGACATTGCAGAAGGGCTTCATCTTTCTAGACCAAAAGTCTACAACAGCCTCAAACGACTCAGAAACAGAGGCGCTATTGTGATCAATCGTGAGCGTTCTAAAAGTTTTTCAGCATGCTCTCTTGAAAAATTGTTAAAATCGAAGGCAAGAAACAGGCTGGATAAGGCTGAGAGTTTTGAAAAAAACAAGCAAAAGATTCTCTCAACTCGGAACGAACTCATGAAAAAGTCTAACCTGGGAGATGGAGTGTGAATATCATGAGAAGATACCATATCCAGATTTTTCGCACTTTTAACATTGCCCCTCGATTGGAATCGAGTAAAATTTCTCCGTTAATTGACTGAAGCACTTGAAATGGCGCTTTAATGCTAAAATCGCTGTTAACGTTGACATGTTTAGGCTGGTATTGTGACCGCGTCAGTTACGCGGAGGACAGCTTCCGTTTTCAAGCTTCCATAAAATCGTTGCTATGCTTTGGAAAGAAACATAAATTTCAGACTAAATTTTCAATTTTTTAGCAGTGTTTACAAAAAGAAATTAGTTAGAGAAGTAATTGATTTCCTCAAACTCTTCGCAATCAACAATTTTTCTTTATTTGTCAATTTACAAGTCTTAAATTTTAAACAAGCTCTACATCTATCCATATTTTCGTTTTCAAGCTTGATTCCTAGTTCTTTTATCATCATTTTTTTCGCCTAGCCGCTGAGGACAAACTAACATTTAACTATGTACTATTCTGAAAACCAAGGATTTGGCAGAGCTAACACTCATTTCTAAATGTGTAAGTAAAACAGATTAAAATTTCTGAAAAGTTCTTGATTGGAAATTATAAAATTAGAAAACTAAACCCTGAGAAAACTTGAGCACTTTGTGTGCACCTACCTTCCTGTAACCCAAAAAAACAATTGTGCTCTATTAAGTCAATTAGAATTCTATTTCTAGTTAATATTAATATTATAGCTGATAGACCGTGTTTGCACTAGCATTTCTCAGTTAACGTTTAACCATAAAAACTCTATTTGATTCATTTTCAGAAAGAGGAAATTCTGGAGTTTGCAATTACACCCTACGTGCTGTCTGGAGGTTATCTAGAAGGAGAAAAGGTAGCTTCTTTCAAATGTCTTCAATTTTAGTTATATCAATGAATATGTCAATAACAAATTTGCTAAGTATGTTTTCTTTAAGTCCCAGACATCTATGTAGTAATCTGATTGCTCCTTTCCATTCATCGATTGTTTTTGGTCCGTTCATTTCTACATCATTGATGAAGTAGACATTGATTAGCCATGCTTCGAACCCATTTTTTCTAAGAAAATAAACGTGGGCTAGACGGTTTGCATATTGATAGAAGGGGTTATCCAGTCATAGTGTGGCTCTACTCTGAAGTTTTTCTTTGTTTCTTCAAGGCTTGTTTGTATTTTAGTCATTGATTTTTTGTTGGCTTTGCATGTTGAGATTACTTCTGGTATGTGGCTTTTTGCTTCGATGAGAAATAGTTTTCCTGAAAAGCTTTTGGCTAGTGCGTACCATCTTGGACCACTTTTGGGCCAGAACTCAGATAGCTTGATTTTTGTAGGTTCTATTTCCAGCACGTCGAGGAATTCTTGGTCTTTGTATTCAGCGTAATTTTTTGATGCAAGAGGTGATAGCCAAGTGATCTCTTCATCTTTGGGAATTTGAAGTTTGATTCGCAATTGTTTGTTCATGATTTCTTGTTTTTGGTTAACTATTATTTGTATCCATTTTTTATTGCCTTTGGTTGCTTGATGTTGAATAATGTGAACTATAGAATATCAGTCTGCAAGCAAAATATTGTTTGAATTGTATTAAGGTTGCTTGCTGTGCTTGTTTTCTTGTGTTGGTTTTTGCTTTGCTGTTTGACTGTTGTAGTGAGTGTCTAGCACGCTGTCTTTGATTATTATATATTGAAAGAGCGTCTAGATTTTTTCTACAAATTGCTTTTATTCTATTAATAAAAAAAGAAGAGTGAAAAGGCTGTTTCAAATGATGACAACCACTACTACCGGCAAGTTGGAATTGAGCCTTCAGAAGTTAGTAGACAGCTTAAGCATTCCTCTAATAGTGGTATTGTCTCCTGATCCAAAGGCAAAATGCCACGGCGAAATAACGAACAGTTGCATCATAATTTATGATGTTGATCAAGAAGAAGTATGGAATACATTTACTCATGAACTGATTGAATATAAGCTAAAGAAGGTCACCAATGTTTATCGAGAAACAGTCAATGTACTCATTGAAGTAATACAGAAAATAGCTTACAGTGAGAAAGAATCCTTCATAGAGACTATTCCTATTCTAATTGATGCTGTCCGAAACGCCAAATCGCGTTACACCAAAATAGAAGTGCCTAAATAAGTTAACAACAAAAAAGAAGCAAATTTTGAATTATGCTTGCCGGTGTAATTCAAATTATTCATCCAGTACTAGAAAAATTTCCGCGTTCTTTTCTGCCACAAATTACATAGAAGTCCACACATGCTTTACATATGCTTTGGAGAATAACCAGTTGGATAAGACGAGAAGATTTTAGTAAGCCTATTAACTAATCCTGTGGTGTGATCTATTTTGAAGTTCACAGTGATCGTTGAAAAAGACGAAGATGGCATCTATGTCGCATCAGTACCAGACCTGCCTGGCTGTCACACCCAAGCCAAAACGCTTGATGAACTAACAAAACGCGTCAAAGAAGCCATTGCCATCTACCTTGAGGCTGAATGCTTTAAACCCAAGGAAGGAATCGAACTGGTTGGCTTGCAGTTCGTTGAGGTCCCAACAAATTGAGCCTGCGACCTCAAACATATAGAAAAGTCATAAAAGCCCTGTCTAAACTTGGTTTTGAAATAGTTAGAAAACAGGGAAGTCACGTTGTTATGAAACATGCTGATGGTAGAATCACTGTAATTCCGGTTCATGCCAGAGAAAACATTGGCGTCGGCTTGCTTCTGAAAATTATGAAGGATACCAAACTTGAAAGAGAAGAATTCATCAAGTTACTTGTGAAAACTTGAAAAAGCATATTAGCTCTTGGTGAACCTTGCATTCTATATTTTGAGGTTGAATTTTGCAAATATGTTTTAATTTTTGTGTTTTTGTAGTAGACAAACAATCCAGCAACCCCAAGGCCTCTATCGATTCACGAAAAGAAGGCTGATTTCCAAATTGAAATCAAAATTAATTGATTTGTACCTGTTCAGGTCTGCAACTCGGGGAAGTTACCTTAGTTTTAGACTTTTGTCAGAGATAAAAAGCATCAGGGCAAATCAAGGGGGAAAAATATGGCTAAAAGCATGGTCAATAAAATTTTTCTGGCACTAATATCCCAGTGTTTCCAATCACTCATCCTGGAAAGGTTTACGCTCCCCTTTTGAGCTCAAATCCTTAGAGGTTCAACCTTTTAGATGTGTTACAACGTCAAACCAGGGTTGGTTTGTTTTTGGGGTATATTCTTATATTCTTTTTGTTGATTGGTTAATGATGGGATGCGGAGAGGGTAGAGCTTGGGGAAAGGTAGGGGTTTGTTTGTTGTTTTGTTTGTTGGGTTGTTGGTTTTTAGTTTTGCAGGTTTAGCCTGTTTTGGAGCAACCATTGCACCAGAGATGCAATGGAGCCAAACCTACGGAGGAACAGGAACAGATGAAGGGTCTTCGTTGGTTTACACTGATGAAGGAGGCTACGTTATAGCAGGCTATACCAGTTCTTATGGTGCGGGCAATAATGATTTTTTGTTAGTTAAGACTACCGATTCAGGCAATTTGCTGTGGAGCAAAACATATGGAGGAATCAATAACGAACAAATCGGTAAAGGAATACAGACTAACGACGGGGGATACGCACTAGCAGGATACACTTATGGAGGCGGCATTTATGATGCGTGGTTAGTGAAGACGGATTCTTCAGGCAACATGCAGTGGAACAAAACCTACGGAGGAACAGGAAACGAAAGAGCCTATTCCATGGTTAAAAACAGTGAAGGAGCATATGTACTAGCAGGATACACCACTTCTTACGGTGCTGGAGGAAGTGATTTTTGGTTAATTAAGACTTTTCCTGAAGACAACACCCCACCACAAACCACCATACAACTAACCGGAACCACAGGCGACAACAACTACTACACCAGCAACATACAAGTAAACTTAACCGCAACCGACAACACCGCCCTCTCACAAACAACATACAACCTAAACAACACCACCAACAACATCTACACCTCACCCTTCACCATAACAACTGAAGGCACAACCACCATCCAATACAACTCAACAGACACAAACCAAAACAAAGAAACACCAACAACAACCACCATAAAAATAGACAAAACCCCACCCACAGGCACCCTTACTATAAATGAGGGCGCAGCATCCACCAACACATCCACAGTCACCCTAAACCTAAACGCCACCGACACAACATCCGGCATCGCCCAGATGCGCCTCTCCAACGACGCCGCAACCTGGACAGAATGGCAAACATACACCCAAACCCTACAATGGACCCTAACAGGCCAAAACAGCGAAAAAACCGTTTATATCCAATACAAAGACAATGCAGGACAAACCTCCCCCACCTACAGCAACAAAATAACCCTAACTGTAGAATCATTCACAGCAACCGCCAATCCAGCCAACAACACAGCTATCGCAGGCAATGCAACAGCTTTATCTGTGGCAGCTTCAGGGGGAGTTGAACCCTACACCTATAAGTGGCTTGAAAATGAACAGTTAATAGCAGACCAATCTCGAGAGCTTTTAGTTAATAAAACTGATCCGGGAACATACACATACCAATGTGAAGTGACAGAGGCATTAGGCCAAAAAGCAACCACAAACACAGCAACATTAACCATACTACCACTCCCAACAACATCATCGTCGCCTGATTCAGAGGGCGAATTTAACTTATGGATTGTTTTAGCTGTAGCTGGATGTGTCGTTGTCGGGGTTGTCTTGGGGGTTTTTGTGTTTTTGAAAAAACGCAAAAAACCTGACGCGCGTTATTGTATGGTCTGCGGCTCAGATGTAGATTTAAATGCGGTTAAATGTCCAAACGGCCATAATCCTGATATCGAGTATGATAAAGATACTAGAACATGTTTAAAATGCGGCAAAGTTTTGCCTCAAAGCGCCAGCTACTGCGACAAAGACAGAACACCAAAACCTTGAGAGCGATAAAAACCAATTTTTATAAGACCCAACTCATCTTTTTCGGGGCAAGAAAACACTTTGCAATATCTTGTCTGTTTATCAAAATTGTTTTCACCCCTAGACTGAAGTAGTTTATCAGTTATTTTACTCAAAATCAGCAGATTCATTTGAATTATATTCTGTGACTATTTGTGAAACGTTTAAAGATAAAGTAACACTAACTTTTTTGGAGAGGAGATCAAAAGGTGTCTGTAACCAAAAGGCATTATGGAGAACCTATCAAACTTTTAGTTGACGTTCCAGGTTACTCTAATGGCAGGCTTGTTACTTTTGAGATTTGGAGGAAAAAGAACGGTAAGGAGGAAAAGATAGATGAGATAAATGATGGTGTGACAAGAGGCGAGAAAGCCATAGGGCAATGGTCTGCGCAGCTAGGAAAACGCAAGGAAGTTATGTCACTAAAAGATAACGTAAAAGAGGAAATATCAGAAGAAGAATACTACTTTATAGCTAAAATCGACAATAAAGAAATCAAATCAACTAACTTAACGTTCCTTTATCCACTTCAAATTTCTTTATTCAATGAAGAAGGAACGTCTCTTGGTAGCGTAGAATTTACAATAACTTTCTCGGATGGGAGTAATAGGAAGGGAACACTCAAAGACGGATACATCAATTTTAATGATGTCCCTAATGGAGCCTTTGAAATTGAGTTGGAGGGATATGATTTTATCTTGGAAGAAGAAGGAATGGAAAGTCCTGATCTCAAATTCGCATCCAAAGCCAAAGGAACAACCGCAGAAGCGTTTTCATTCAAGAGCACTGCATGCCTTCAAAAAAACATTATTGAGTGGCTAGGGTTCCTCACAAATGTAAAAATTGAAGATTCACTAAGAGTATATGATTTTTTTGCAGAAAACAAAGCTGAAAATATTGCCTGCACACCAGGAAGAGGGACTCCAGTACTAGAAGACCTAAGTTTAAGTTGGGAAATAAGAGAAAATTTAGGAGCCCAACCTGAAAAAACAAACGAACAAATACATTCAGCAAAAAACATAACCGATGACAGAAAAAAGATGCGTCTAGGAATAATCACATTACATAGAGGGTCGCTAAAGGATCTCGCAACTCCTCTTGAAGCTTATGAGCCTTTTATTAAAGGACTGCTTCTGGGAGAGATATACGGCAATCCATATTATTTTTTTAATAAAAAATATTTAACATCTGATGGGACGCACTTATTCCATTTGAAACCCGAAGATATGAAGGAATTGTTGGAGAATGTATACGATTCAACAAAAAAACACTTCCATTGGATAAATAAAATCAATGATATTATGGACCAGGAAAAATTCACTAAAATAAAAGCTGAATATAATAAGCTTGTGCAACAAATTCAGTTGAATAATAGAACTGCAAAAATGGAAAAAATCCAAAACACAAGAATTTCTTCGATTTTATTTAACTTTTTTTCGCCATTTTCAAAAGAAAAACTATGGGTAATGTCTGAAAACGATGAATATACTCGAATTGTACGAACTTGGCAACCTATTATAGATAAAGTCAATGAGGCAAAGAAAGACCTCGAAGCGAATTGCGCTTTTTGGAGCAGCAGACACAGGACCGATCCATCATGGAACCCCGGAATAACAAGCCCAGACTCTCCAGCAGCAGATAAAAATGCTTTCCGAATCTTGTATAAGGACCCACCAGGTACTGACCCTGAAACATGCGAAAAAGCTTTAAAAAAATACCTTCTTCTATTGTTTCTCAGAGTAAATTTTGACATTCCAGTCAAAGAATCCTTTGAACTTAAAACAGCATCAATTGGGTCATTCAATATATTTGTAACAGTTGATAAAATCGACTGTGATTCAAAATTAGCTCAAATCAGAATTTGGATGTATAATTGTATGTCTAAGAAATCTTTTGGTCCATATGGAGAACTTTTGGAATTTAAGTTTAGCGGAATGAAAAATCAACACATGTGGTGGAACTGGGTAGAATCTCATAGGTGGTGAACTACTAGCGCACCCAGCGGCTCTGGAAGTAGCCTGCGCAAAATTTATCCTTGGCTTGCAACTGACCAAGTTTTAGAACCCCAAACACCTAGATATGTCTAAAAACTATTAGATAAAAAACCTATTTTAAACTAATCTAGAAATAGATTAAAAACCATTAACTTCCGCGAATATTACAAGATTGCAACAAAAAGATACGATAGGTAAACTAATTCATATACAGAAAAAGCGTATATTTTATCTAAAAAAACCGTGTTTGGATTAGTTCGGTTATAGCGCACACTGGAGTGTAACTAGGCAAGATGCAACCGACTATAATGTTGTAATTCTTGAACAGGTGCAGTATGCTTTACTCTTTTCGACTAAGAAGTTGGGCGGCTGGTTTGTGCTAAATGGATAGAAAAATTCATGACAAACTGATTGAAAGTCAAGACTCCTGATGGGTCTACGATTTACTGATGGCTTGACTATACAGGGCGAGAGGGTTGCCGAATGTTTCAAGATGAAAAAGACGAGAAAACAGACGTTTCTCCACCTGAGATCGATGAACTGCCTCCGCTACATATAGACACACCACGTTGATACTTCGCAGACATATTCACCTTTTTGCCACAAAGAGTCTCCAGCAACACGTCTTGTTCGCGTAGTGGTTGATCCTTTTCTTAAACACTACACATTTAAGTTACTCAGTCTCCAGTGTTAGGACAATCAGAGGTTTTCAGCCGGTTTGCTCTAATCTTGATTTTTGATGAAGTCTTCAAAGACCTGCAAAAGCAACAAAAAATGTTTAAGCTTGCGCGGCGGTTTAACCTGGAAACGAGCCTCTCATAAATAACGTTGTTCATGTAGCCCCATGAATTCTAAGTTGATAGGTTCACTTAAACTTGTCCAGGCCACAGTTGGCTTAAGTTACTAATTCAGTTCACTAATTAATTTTTTTGAATTTTTCGGCTTTCAAACCGATTTGCAGTTACACAGTCTCACCTGTAAAATTATTTTGCCATTGCAGCATCAGGCATCTGTGTGCACAGTTTGCTTTCTCTTTAACGTTTCACTATTTAGTTCCATTGTTCGTTTTTGTTCGCCTACCTTCCTATTTTTATACGCTGAATTGAAGGCCCCTAAGTCTGGCTACTGCGCTCCTAGAGCGATTCCACGGACATTTTCCGCCTTATTGACATTAACTTTTTCTTTCAATCGAACAATCAACTATAGGTTACGCATTCCAAAAAACAACCTGTAAAGAATGTGTTGAATTGTGTAAAAAAACGAGTAAAAAAAACAAGGTGTACACATATGTTAAAAAAAGTACATCAAAAGATTGGAAATAGGTACATAAAAGGGTTATACATACTATATGTCAAAAAAACTGTTGAACTCACTTCAAAAAGGAAACATAAAATCCAGTTTTTCAACCTCTTTACAAAGAGAAAAAGACCTTGTTTTACCTACCCTAAAGACCTCAAAAAGCTAGAAAAATGATGCTGAAATCAACGGGCACTTTTTACCTGAAATGTCTTCCTTAAAGGATTCATCCCATATTTCTCTTGTTTTATTTTAATCTCCTGTCAAGCTCCCATTTCATGCATATTTTCGTAATCAGACTTTAGGTCTTTATAAATGGTTTTAGTGGTACATAGAGAAATGTTGAAGTATGTTTCCGTTTTTTTCCGGGTTGCACTACTACAAAAAAGTCTGTCAACAGTATCTTTTGAATGGTACCGCGTAAGCAATCTTCACAAATAGACTCTATAGTGCTTATTGTTTCTGTTTCTAGTTCGACTGAGAGTTTTGTTGAGTCATAAGCACTGTTTATTGCTTAATCGAGATAGCGGTTTCTATTCGCATTTTTAGTTCACCTTTTCGAGTTTTTTTAAAAAATTTCTCCCTATGCTCGATTGTCTGGCTAAGGAGACCATATTAGGTTTAATTCGATTTTTTGGAGACTTTTAATTTAGTTGGAGATTTTTCCTTTCTGAGTGGGAACCAGTTGTTTGAGGACGGATTAATAGTGATATGACTATTTGGCGGAAGCAAAAAGTAAAGCGATAACAGTGAAACTACACTTATAATGGCTAATAAAGAAACGACAATGAGGATTAAAAGTATCGTTTATTCCACAACACATTGTACTCAGAATATTACGTTACCTTGTTCTTGTTTAGTTTGGTTGTGGGATTTAAATTGATTAAGTCTTTTAAGGCATGATATGGTGAATATGTGCTATGTTAAAATGTTGTTTCCTTACCGATAATAATTGTTGTGACGCAATTAAAATTGAAGTGCCTGAAAGCCAACTAAGGAACTGCAATAATGATTTTAATGAGTGTCTAAGGTTCAAGTTTGCTAAAGATTCCGCTAGAATTCGAACAATTTAATACTTCACCTATTTTCAAGGTTTAAGATTTAACGCCTTTCAAATATCTGAGAAACAGCTACCTAACACAGTAGAGATGTAAGTAAAAATGAGAGTAAGATTTAATCTATATTGACCTCTAAAAAAAGTACAGATAGTTTAAAAGCAGTTTTTGATCAACTCTGTGTTTCCCTAATTGAGTGAGATAATTGTTGTAGGTAAAACTGTTGAGTATTATAGCAGGCCTTCTAAAAACCGAGTAAGATCAAGAAAACTAACCGCGCCTTAAAACTCGGGAGATATTTTGATGACAGGTTTTTACAACACTTGAATCACTTGTAGAGTTCTTGAAGCTTCCTTTCAAGTCAATTTTGAAGAGTAACCAAGATTGCACATATTGCAATCCAACCACAGCCATAATAAATCCCCCAAAATTTGTGTTGAAATAAGGAAGGCTCCGAACTGTATTGGAGTCTGCATTCTTCACTCTACTTCACTTCACTCTACTTCACTTCACCAAAATTCAGCCCCAGACCCCTTCTTCTGCACTCCTAGATGCCTATGCACAATTTCTTTCTTCACTAAAGAAAGGATTTAGGGCTCACAACATGCCAAGTAACATTTTTTACTGAAAGTTTGGCGCTTATCTCAAGTTTTTGGATGAACACATAACCTCTTCACAGGATAGTTCCGGCTTTCAGATCTACAATGATTGTTTAAAATGCTTCAAGAATGCATATCAAAAATGAGGTCTATGCGCAATCTCTTATGAAGGTTAGGAATGATCTGCTGGTTAATTGATAGAAGGGTGGTTGAACAAAACTCGATATCTGTTGGTTGAGTTGTACAATAGTGAAGATAAACAAGTTGAGAACCTAAGTTAACCAGAGTGAATTTTATAAGCCAAAAGTTCCAAGCAATAAATCAACTGTTTTTACAAGTAGTTGTCTAAAACGCAAGACTGTTCTTCGTTTATCGATTTCTAAATCAGAAATTACCAAAAGCAAGCGAAGGTTAAGGTTATAACCTTCTGAAAAAGATGGTTACATAAACCGTGTTAAGGTACAACAACATGACTGAAAAAACGCACTCCAAACGAAAAGTATGCAATACCCTCATCCAACAAGGTATAGAAGCTGAAAACTCGGGTAACCATGAACTAGCACTACTATATTTCCACGAGGTAACAGTACAAGAGGGAACTCCTGCTTCGCTTCTTGACTTATCATTTGCATTATTCTTTTCCGCGTGCATTCTCGAAAAACTAGGCAATATAGAAGAAAGTGAACAATGCCACACTAAACTATCACAATTAAATCTTAAAAAAACTAACATAATAAATCTCTTAAATGTCTATCAAGAGCAATTCAACTAGGAAGTCCCAAAGAAAGCAACCGCCTTGCTTCATCTATGAAAATCACAGAGAGGCAAAAATAGAGCTTAAAATTAATAGATAAACAAAAAGTTGTTCAGAGAACTGGAGGAACTAACATATAAATTCTCATTCAAAAGTTGTCCATTTTATTTTGGCAGCTAAAATAATAAATGACTTCTATCGAGAACTGTATCGTGACTGTTATAATCACACATTGGTTGTAATACACCAACTTTGGCGAAATGCTCCGCTGCCTACAGGAAAGTAATCTACTAATAACTTAGCAGTAGTTTCTTTTTTTTCACAGATTGTCCAATAAATACTTAACCCACCATTACCCGCAAAAGAGAGGCATTTGACAATTTCGCAAGCCTATTGTGTCTACAGATTTTTCCTGATAATCTATCTTATTTGCCTCCCAATATGCATAATTTTAGGAACAAACTCAGCTTTGCGAATAACAGTATTGCGATTTCAGCATAAAAAACTATCATGACTCAGTTTTGAATTACAGTTAGAGCCATCCATCTATCATGACTGTATAGCAATAAAAAACTTGCTACATTGGCAGGTTTGGAGATTGTCAAAGAGCCATAGGATTTCAGTCAGCTTCTAAGTATTTTTCTTGGTTAGACTTGGAGAAGTCTCCATGTCTTTCATGAAAACACACCAAATTTGTCCAATCGTATCCGCAAACTTGCGGTGAACTTTGTATAAAGTTTTAAAATAAAGTTTGGTTGCCTGTTCATATTCTGTTTGTGCCATTCTCTCTCCATGTTCAGGCAAGCATAATTTGTATGCTTCGTCTATGGCTGAGTCAAGAGTCTTCTTTGCTTCCTTTACTATCAGGTTGTCTTGGGTGTAAATGTCCCATGCTTTTTTGATTCCATCACGATAATTCCTTCGCGCTTCTCTTACTTTCTCTTCGTCTTTAGTCAGTGTCATCCTTTCCCTTATCAAATGTCCCAAACTTGTGCTAACTTCGATTCTGTAGAATTGCTTTGCGTTCATATTTATCACCACTCTACAATTAGAAAGCAGACGGCAACATAAACTTGTTATTTAAGGGTGGAAATGTCGTTTAAACCACCCATAAAATCATCAAGAAATGCGTAGATGTTATTTCTGGCAAAAAGTAAGTTTTCATATGTATGGCGGAAGGTGGCGAGTCATTGTAGAGTACCTTTGCACATTTGGCAATCATCATTTTTTTTCACGCCATAGCAGTCTATAAAAAGGGCTATCTAATAAAAAATGTTAATTTTGCAGTTCTCAAAAAAATGTTTGATTTTTTTCACATGAACATTTCAATCGCTATAATTAAAGGGTAGATATTGTTTTCTTGGTTTTGGACTGAAGATGTCAATAACGGTTCTTAGCTTTTTTAGAGGTATGATAAAAACGTCTTCGGTTTTTCGACCCAACATGCGTAACATATACAGGAAATCCGCATGGAAGAAGACTAAAATTGGATTGCAAAGGAATTCCCCTTTTTTTGTATCGAATTAAGCGTCAGAAACAGTTGCTTACCATGCTAAACCTTAGGTGAGAACTATCAGTTTGTTGCTGTGTATTCAGAGCTATTGCAGAGTTGGATTCATACCTATCATTCATTTTAGTCAGCAATACGTGAGGTTACTTGATTCAATACAACTTATTTTTAAATCCAAAATTCAAATTAAACGATAAATAACGTTCAAAACTAAGAATCGAGACAATATTAGACCCTTTACCCTTTAGTATTCGAAAAGAAATGCAAGAAGCTAACGCTGAAATAAGGTGTCCTGAATGTGGGTCAATAAAAGTTGACCGAGCGGGTCACAGATACTTATCAAATGGAGAAAACATTCAGCGTTGGGTCTGCAAAGAATGCAAGTACCGATTCAGTTTAAGACAATATATTTATGAAAAGTTTAAAAATCAAGCTGAAGTAAATAGGACCAGCCAAATATGCGCCAATCTATCGGTGAAAAATTTGGATACTGCAACAGAAATCAAGACTGTTGCGGGAGATAGAAAAGACTTAGACGCTGAAGGACAAATACTGCAATACCTTGTTTACCTGAAGAACGAAGGATACAGAGAGACAACAATAGAACAAAGAGATGGGTTACTGCATAATTTAGTTAAGAAAGGAGCACACCTAGGCGACCCAGAGAGCGTTAAACATGCAATTGCTTTAGCTGAAGTCAGCGAAAGTTACAAAGCATTACTTTCGATTGGATATGATGGATTTGCACAAAGAAACGGAATAAAATGGACTCGACCAGCCTACAAACAAAACAGTCCGCTACCATTTGTACCACGAGAAGATGAAATAGATGCACTCATTAGTGGCTCAGGAAAAAAGATGAGCGCACTTTTACTTGCACTAAAAGAAACAGCTATGAGATTGGGCGAAGCGTGGCAAGTTGAATGGACTGATTTAGAAACTGAAAATCGCACATTAGTATGTAATCATCCAGAAAAAAACAGTAAGCCAAGAATATTCAAAATTTCCCCGCAACTCACAGAAATGCTACAAAACTTGCCAAAAATCAACCAATATATATTCACATGCGGATTCAAAACTCAGCTTGGCAAAGAAGACCGACAAACACGAATGCACAACCTAAATCAACAAAAAGCCTTGCTGCCACATCAACGAAAAAGAGTAGCTGAAAAACTAAAAAACCCACGCATACTAAAGATACACTATCACACCTTTAGACACTGGAAAGCAACCCAACTCTACCATCAAACAAGAGACATCTTATACGTCATGAATTTTCTCGGACATAGAAGCATCAAAAATACATTAGTCTACATCAACTTAGAGATTGCATGTTTCGCCAAAGGTGGAGACGAATTCACTGGAAAAGTAGCTACTACAAGAGAAGAAAAGCTAAAACTAATTGAAGCTGGATTCGAATTTGTCAGCGCAGACCCAGACGGAACACAATACTTTAGAAAGCGTAAATAAAAACAAAAAGTTTCACTATTTATCCAAAAGTATGGTCAAAACTTCATGATTTGAGCGTGAGGTACGCCTTCAATCTTTATCACTGCCTCAGGATGAACATATCCTTGGGCGATAGCAGTCTCCACACAATTCTTACCGACAAGATTTACAATGGTTGAATTATTAATTAGCCCAACAGCTTCATCAACAGATGCTTTTCGTCCATTATAAAACTCGTCTTTTATCTTGAACACTATTTTGCCTTCCCGCAGCGTTCGCCCAAGCAAATCGCAGTCGCAAACTGCCAAGAGAACATTTTGCCCCGCCTTTTTTATATTAAGGTAGACTTCCAATGTTAATTAGCTCACAACTGTTTAATGCTTGATTTTGCGCCGCATGCATTGCATACAAGGAAAGATAACCGTTTCTCTTTAACTATTTTGGTGTCTGGACGTTTACAAACTGGACATACAACATAACCTTCTAAATATCTCTGCAACAAGCGTTCAAAACTATCTCGCTGAAATTTACCTTGAAAAATTGCACGTGAATCATGGAAAGTGGCCGCGGTAGCCATTTCTCGAGTTAAGAACTTTATAACATGTTGAGGGTCGCGATCTAAAGCATCTGATATTTCTTTGAAGTTAGAAATTATTGTTCTCATACCAACTGTGTTCATGTATAATCGGGGAAGTTCTAGACGTTCGCGTTTTTCGGAGACTTGAGGCATTTGAGCGCAGGCTCGCTTAAGCAGATCATCATAGTTGAAGGTCATGTTTCCATCTCACCCAATCATGGTGTTAGCACATATTTAAAATTTTAACATTCAAAAACAACATTATAATGGCATTGTAAACCTTTCCAAAGTAAATCAATATAAGTTAAAGTAAATCAATATAAATTCCGAAAGTAAGCTAAGTATGAACTCGCAACTTAACATTACAGGGGCTAACGCGTGACAGAGAACCAAAAAATAAGCCAAGAAGGAAACATCAATCTACAAATAGACAAAATAAAAAAGCAAATTGGTGAAGCCAACAACCTAATCAAAAAGTACGTTGAGAAACGAAACCAGTTGCATGAGCAGGTACGCAAGTCTCGCGATGAAATCAATCAAATGAAAATTGAAAGAGATATCTTGAACGAGAAGGTAAAGTTGCTTAAGGAACAAAGAGATCATATCAGAATCAAAGCGACTCCAATCATGGAAGAAGTAAAGGCTATAGATGATAAAATCGCGGAACTCAAGAAGACCGTGCCACACGTGAACCAACATGCATTGCAAGAAGAACTTGATGCGATTGAATGGAAAATTTCTACCACTTCACTTGACCTTCAAGCAGAGAAAAGACTTGTAGGTGAAGTGAAAGAACTTGAAATTCAGCTAAAAGGTTATAAAAAAATAGATAAAAAACATCAAAAAATCAAAGAATTAATTTCCCAACGCAAAATCTTTGATGCCCAAGCGGACGTCTTTCACAAAGAATTAACTGATTTAGCCCAGAAGAGCCAAGAATTACACACCAAAATGATTGAAAAAATAAACGCTTTGAAAAAAGACAAGGCAGAAGCTGATATTTTGCATCAAGCGTTTGTAAAGGCAAAAGAGCAAAACGCTCTTTGGTATGAACAAATCAAACAGTTGATTGATCAAAATAGGGGTTTAAGATTCCAAGTTAGAGAATTTGACTTAGCTAAGAGAAAGGAAGAGGATGCTAAAAGACAAGTAGAACAAGCTAGGTGGAAAGAAGAACAAACCCAAAGAGCAGTTAAAGAAAAAGAAATTAAAGAAAAAATTGGGTCAGAAGCTCGTGAAAAACTGCAACGAGGCGAGAAAGTCAACTGGGATGAGTTCCAATTCATGTTGGGCGATGAAGAAGAGGACTAAACAAAAACACAAGGTTAAAGTCAACTAATTGTATTAAATGGGTTAGAGATTCGAGATGGCTAAAAGGGAAACGCAACAGCAGACGCAAAAGCGTATCCTAATTTTATGTGTTGATAGAGATGGAGATCTGGAAGTCAAAGCTGCTGTTAAGACGCCGCTACTTGGAAGACCAGCAAACCTTGATGGTGCAGTTGCACTAGCTTTAAAAGATCCTGAAGAACCAGACGCCAACGCAATGTTTGAAGCAGTTAGACTATATGACCGGTTGCAAGATGAGAAGCAGCCAGATGAAATCTTTGAGGTAGCCACTATTTCCGGCAACGATTTAGGCGGCGTAAGTGCAGATCGAAAACTAGTTTCCGAGCTAAGCTGTCTGCTTGGCTCTTTTAGCGCTAATGAAGTTATTCTAGTTACCGATGGGTATTCGGATGAAGCGGTTTTGCCTCTAGTAGAATCAAGAGTACCAGTTTCTTCTGTTAGGCGCATAGTAATAAAACACAGTGAGTCAATCGAAGAAACCGCTGCGGTCTTCACAAAATACATTCGTTTACTTGTAGATAATCCAAGGTACGCTCGGATGGCTCTGGGTTTACCGGGTATTTTGGTTTTAATTTTCGGTATTTTATGGGCAATAGACAATTTTCTCTATAAAGGCGCAATTTACTATTTTGGCATTGCCTTTGTAATAGTTCTTGGCGGCTTCCTTTTACTCAAAGGTTTTGGAGTTGATAGAGCAACTAAAGAAGCCTATAAATGGGCAAAAGACTACTCACCACCCGCCCTTCCAATACAAATTTCAAACTACACCATAATTGCAGGAATACTATGTATCGCTGTAAGTGTTTATCTGGGTGTGGCAAACGTTAACATCAGCGCAGCCCCATTTCCCAACGACTTAGGTGGCTGGTTAGGTGCATCTCCAAAAATTGCTACGTTTTTCATTAAAGGACTCGATACCTTGCTAGTTGTAGGCATAAGCATTATTCTCATTGGAAGAAGCATTCGGTTATTCTTTGAGAAAGATTCAAGATTATTAAGAAATGCTGCACTAATAGTTTCAGTTGCATGGTCATACTGGGTTCTAGAAGGAACAGCGAACGTAATAATTCATTATTATCAGAATTCATCAGCACGCGTTGGATTGAATGATGAAATTTTCTCAAATTTTCTATTCACAATTATAGTAGGCATACTAATTGGCGTAGCTTCCGTGCTCCTAATTTACATAGTGAACAGGTCAACTAAAGGCTTCTTTAAGAAACAACAAGAAATAACAGAAGAACTCTAAAGTTTCTGCCAAGTCTGTTAATGTTTTTTAGGATAAGCTTTAATTGAATCCATTAAGGCTTTAGCTATAGTGCACGACCAAAATGCAGTGCCAATCCTTTAGACCAGAGAGGTTCAAATAGTGCTTCAAAGAGTTCTGTCCGTCATCGGTGCCTACAAAATTTACGAAAAATGGCTATGGCTTCAGGTTAAAAACGGAATTAAACCTGAACATATAGCTATAATTCTTGATGGAAATAGGCGATGGGCAAACGACCAAGAAAGTAACCCTTGGCTCGTGGATAAGTGGGGTCACAAACAGGGCGCTGACACAGTTGAACAACTTTTAGATTGGTGCCAAATGTTCGGACTCAAATGTGTCACATTATACACGTTTTCAACAGAGAATTTTACACGCAACCCAGAAGAAATAACGAAGATAATGCAGATTGCCGAAGAAAGATTCCGTAAATTGCTAACTGATGAGCGTGTACACAGAAATAAGGTTCATGTAAAAATTATAGGCAGAGTAAACCTTTTGCCAACTAGCTTACAAAAGTCAATTGAAGATGTTGAGAAGGCTACGGAGAATTATGATTGTTACTTCTGGAATTTTGCTTTTGCATATGGTGGAAGAGCAGAAATTGTTGATGCTGCTAAAACTATTGCAGGAAAAGTGAAAAGCGGCGAATTAAGCGTCGATGAAGTCAACGAAACCACATTTGAAAAATATCTCTACACGTCACACATGACCAAGCATGACCCTGACATGATTATACGTACTTCCGGGGAAGAACGATTGAGCGGTTTCCTGCTTTGGCAAGCTGCTTACAGCGAACTTCTTTTCTTGGATGTTTACTGGCCGGATTTCCGTTTAATTGATCTTTTAAGAGCAATTAGAGTGTTTCAACATCGAAAAAGACGTTTTGGAACATAACAAAAAGGTTAAGCTCGTTTTTTAGCACTGACTATGGAGATGACATCGCGATCTTTGAGTACTGCGTCTTCACCGATTCTTCGTTTGTCTCGAGCATCGACAGCATAGATGAAGTTGTCGCCTAGCTCACTGTGTATTACATAGGCAAATTGATGTGCAGTTGTTCCTTTTGGTACGAGATATGCGTCTGGCAGAATTCGCCCATTATGGTCGGATAGATGCTCTAAATCTTCAATTGGATAAACAGTTATCATATCAAGCAGTTTAAAGTACGCCGTGTTTAAGGCTTCTTGAACCCCAGTTGAACCATTTGCTAACATGATTTTTTCTTTTATCGCTTCAAGACCCTTAATTTGACCAGCAGATAGCTTTTCAGGCTGTGTAATCTTGAAAGTACCATCGCCCGGTCTATAATCAATCAACTGCTTCTCCGCTGCTCGTCTTAGACCCAATTCTGCTTCGGCTGAACAGGCAATTACAGTATAATCTAGCTTTTTTAGTCGTTCAACGTTTGCTTTGGCCGGCGGCAAATCAATTTTGTTAGCAACGATTAACATGGGTTTTGATAGACGTCTTAAAGTGTCTACAAATTTGTAAAAGTCGTCATCAGTCCATGTAGCGGGTTTGTCAACGTTTAAATTGGCAGCTCTTATTGCTTCACCCACATATTGGCGTCTAATTCCTAAACCTGTAAGACGGTCTTCAAGATGCATGGAAACGCCTTTTTTTTCTGCTTCCGCAGTCCTTGCGATTTTGGACCAATCTTTCTTGAGAATTGTAACCATCCACATGGTTATTTCGCGTTCCAAAAACTTGACGTCTTCCACGGGGTCGTGTTCGCCGAGTTTGCAGGTTTTACCTTCACAGTCGGTTCCACCTGAAGCGTCAACTACGTGAATGAGAGCGTCTACTCGACAGATTTCATCTAGGAACTGGTTACCTAAGCCGCGTCCTTCCCAGGCGCCTGGTACAATTCCTGCAATATCGATTATTTCAACTGGAACAAGCCTAGTACCGTTTAGGCATAGTGAGTTTCTTGGGTTATCTTGGACTTTGAATTCGTCGTGCACACATGGAGTTCGCACATAACCGACTCCTCTGTTTGGCTTAATTGTTGTGAAGGGATAATTTGCTATTTCAGCCGCAGCTAACGTTGCGGCACTAAAAAATGTGGATTTTCCAGTGTTGGGTTTTCCAACTACGCCAAGTAAACGAGAGTAAGATCTTTGCATTAGTATACCTTGCTCTAATGTCGTGCTTATGGCTATATTATTTGTGCTTTTAAAAAAAAGATGAAAAACCTGAATTGAGCAAATATTTGGTATACAGATTTGAAAATTAACATCCATGATAAACACGATATTCATAATTCAATCTGAATATTTGAACTCAATTAGCTGTGAAAATGTGGTTCGAACAGGAAATAATTGTTCAAAAGTAACTAACAGTATTACGGCCAGCCAAATATAATCCACTGTAGATGCTGAAAAGACTTGAAGGGATTAATTGTATACCTCTAGAAATTTAAGGTATAACAATCAATACTATGGTAATTTCGATACAAACCATACCACGCCATTAGTTGTGTTGTAGAGTGCTACCCATTTGTATTGAATATTTGCGGTTCTGGACTTTTTTACTATATTTATTGTTCGTTTATCGTTTGAATTCTCAATCAATAAAATCTGGCACTGGCTCCTTAGTTGAAGTTTCCTGTGGGTCTTTAGGTTTCAATAGCTTCTTCAACGATAAGTGGCATTTGCTGCATTCAAACATCGAAGAACCGCATGAGGGACAGAACAATTCTTGCTTTATCAAACGATCAAAAATTGCTAGTAAATCGGCTTTATTCTGCACCTCGCGTGGAGACTCTTCCCGCGCAAAATCACCAACTATTTTTTCCGGCTGCGGATTTTCATTCGTTACAATTTCTTGATAGACTTTGGAAATGCTAGTTTTGCCTTCCCGCAGCTTCTGTTTATCAGCTTCACTTGCTTTCTCCATTATTTTTTTACCGCGTTCAAGGGTTCGGGTGGACACACCTGCCTTTTTCGCCACAACATCAGTTGCTTTAGCTTTTATTTCGGACGCCGCGTCATCTGACGCTATCCCCAACTGAATATCTCGACCATTCTTACCGCCCTTCGATTGTCTTGTTTTTGCAAGAACCTTCTCAATTTCAAGCAGAGGCACAGCTAATTCAACAAGCTGAAAATTATTGAGATGCCGGCGTCTAAGGTTTGCCTCTATAACGAATTTCTTTTCATGAAGCTTGTCATCAAATTTACGCACTTCAAAATCTGGTTCAATGTCAAGTTCAATACAGACACGAAACCGGTGGTGTCCATCCAGAACCTCTAGGTCTTCGTTTACGATTATTGGATAATGCTGTCCTTCGGAGTGTATGGATTTTTTTAGTTCGGCAAATTCTTCTTCTGACATTTTTGGAAGTAATTTGTCGTATTCCGGGTTCAAGCGTAAGCTCATGGATATCATCTTCTTCTTTGTTGGTATTGTTATTTAAGCTGAAGGGTTTTCAACCTTTTTTTGATAACTCTTTAATTTGGTTTATGCTTCGGGTGGTCTCTTATCAATCTAAATTTTAAAATGTTGGTACTCTTTAAGAGATTTTCCTCAAAGCAACCAGCTTACTGATTATGAAGTTAAGAACTCTTTTTCTATGCATAAATGCCTCCACGCCGTTAATTACCAAGTGTACACTTTCCAAAATTTTATAAAGCCCAAGCACAAGATAGGATAATATGTTAGAACAGTCAACCAATCGGTGTCTTTCTAACATTAAAACCAAAGGAAAAATAAAAATGCAAAAAAAAATATAGCTATTTTGACTGCAATATTTCTATCATTGACTATTGCTATTCCGTTATTTGATTCGCAAATAGTTGGAGCACAAACTGTTCAGAATTACCCTCAGTTCGTTTACGTTGCAGCTGCCCCTAACCCTGTAGGGTTAGGTCAGCCAGTAATTATCGTCGTATGGCCCGCTGAGATACCGCCGACAACACCGACTGACTATCTTCTTGGTGCCGTCGGCAACAGACAGGCATGGACTGGTTGGACACTTACAATCACCGACCCCAATGGAGACACCCAAACAATAGCGTTGCCACCAAGCGACCCCGTAGGCGGAGGCTACTATTCATACACACCCAACACAGTAGGAAACTATTCTGTTCAAGCTCACTTACCGGCGCAGTGGAAGAACACCACTAGCTACAACCGATTGTATGCCGCCGGCGACAGCGACATAGCCACATTCACTGTAACCAATGAACCTCTAAAGCCAATTTCAGACGTACCATTGCCAACTGAATACTGGACACGTCCGATAAACTCCTACAACCGAGCCTGGTCTCAGATTTCAGGCAACTGGATCACTGGAGATAGGGGTCTCCCATACATCACTACTCCAAATAGTGCTCACGTTATGTGGACAGAGCCGTACTTTTTCGGAGGCATTGCAGGCGGAGAATATGAGGCCATGAGCTACCACACAGGAAGCGCATATGAAGGCAAATTCGGCGGTGCAACAATTATTTCGGGCAGACTCTTCTACAACCTAAACCTTGGCAGCTCAACAACCACAACTAAAGCAAACATCGTTTCCAGAGACTTGCGTACTGGAGAATTGATTTGGCAAGTAAACCAAAGTGCAATCGGCGCGTCAACGATATATGAGTATGAATCGCCAAACCAGCATGGTGTACACCCATACCTTTGGACTTCCGGAAGCTCAGCTTTGACTCTTAGTCCTGGCGCAGCAATCCCAACCAATACTATCGTAGATCCATTCTCAGGAACAGAGCTATTTAACTATGAAAACGTACCTTCCGGCACAGTCGCTGTTGGACCAACTGGTGAACGATTGGTCTACGTCTGGGGTGGACCTTCTTCAAGCCGTACTTGGCTATCTTTGTGGAACGCCTCTGCACCCCTTCAGTTAACAGGACTCTCAACATCAGGAATTGCACAGTTCCTAATAGACCAGGTTGAAACTACCAGTTACTGGCAATACAGACCCATAGGAAAGACAATCAACGGAACCACCGGATACACATGGAATGTCACATTACCAGCAGGCTTAGGAACAACCTACCAAGTATACGCATTTGACGACATGCTAATCAGCGGCACAGGCTTTGCACAGTTCGGGACAAGCCAACCCAACGAGCAATTTACAGTGTGGGCTATAAGCCTCAAACCAGAAAACCGAGGCCAACTGCTATGGAAGATAGCTCCTAAACCTCCAGCGGCAAACGTAACCCTACAGTGGAGCGGTGCAAGCGTAGAAGATGGCGTTCTTGTGCTTAGAGCAAAGGAGACAAGGCAGTTCATCGGCTTTGACATAAAAACTGGAGCGCAACTTTGGACAACTGACTCACAACCTCAATGGATGATGTACAGTAGCGGATCAAATATTCAAAACGGCATGCTCTACTCTGGTGGATACGGCGGACAGGTATTTGCTTATGATATAACTACCGGTAACCTTGTTTGGCAATCAAACACTGACGCAGAGGGACTTGAAAGCGCCTATGAAATGACGCCTTTAAGCATCCAGGTCTTAGACGGAAAAGTCTACGCACGCTCTCAGGAGCACTCTCATACACATCCACTCTACAGAACTTGGAAGATCTACTGCTTTAATGCTACCACAGGAGATCGCATCTGGGATCTACTCGGACTTTGGGAGAACTTTGCCTTCTCAGACGGCTATGCTGTAAGCCTCAATGAGGATGATCAGCTAGTCTACTGTATTGGTAAAGGGACTCAGTACAACCACAGTCGAGGCATCACCGAAGATTTCAATGTATGGCAGCAGCGTACTGATCGAAGGCTCCGTGACTGATATAGCTGCAGGCACTACCAGCAACCGCGTAGCTCCTCGTTTTCCAAACGGTGTTCCCGCTGTCTCTGACGATAGCATGACTGCTTGGATGGAGTACGTGTATATGCAGATGCCCAAACCCACTGATGCAACCGGCGTTGGCGTGGTCGTGAACGTGATTGATCCCAACGGCAACTTCTATGAGGTCGGCAGAACAACTAGTGATTCAGACGGATTCTACAAAGTTACGTTCCAACCTGAGGTTCCAGGCGAATACACTGTTATCGCTTCTTTTGCGGGCTCTAACTCTTATTGGCCATCTAATGCGAAAACCGCTATAAACGTGGAAGACGCGCAAACACCAGCACCGACCGCTATCCCTCAAACAAACTTGGTAACCCTCTCAGATCTAACGCTCTACATAGCTACCGCGGTAATTGCTATTATACTTGCAGTAGCCATAACCACAATACTCCTACTCAGGAAACGACCATAAAAATTAAAAAAAACAACCTTCTTTTTTTTATTTAGAAATGCTTTTAAAAACCCCTAGAATTATTATTGCTGCTAGCAGTAAATATCGGTTACTATGGTAATACTCTGTTTGTTGAACTCAATACATAATCTATGCATCTACTTTTTAACGCGCTGCTTTGTCCTAAATTGGGTATTGAAGTACGTTAGCGAAACTGCTTTTTCATTTTTGACAATGTTTTGAGCCGCCTCCCTATTGAGAACTAAACAAAGAAGGCTGCACAAAGCGTAAAACTAAACTTGTCTTAAACCTCTCACCTTGTTGTTAGCCATGCTGAACTTGTTCTTCAGAAAACTGTTCACCGCCTCAATCGGCAGCCTCTTATATTACTTGAGTCCTGCACAAACGATACCTCCCACTGACAGCCAATTGGCATAATTGCAATCGTTGGAGTAATTATCACTGCCACAGTCCTAGTTGCAGTTGTGATTGTTTTAAGAAAAAGCAAACGCATTAAGAATTAACCACTTTCTCAAAATCTGAAAAGTCCGTAACAACTTTATTTACTAAAATATTGTATTTCTCAGGGTTATGAGACTTAAACTTACCAAATCTTGCTATAGTTCTCATAAACTTGTTCCAACTTTTCTTATGTCGGCTGCTGCAGTAATCTATATGCAAACTTGGAAACTTTCGCCTAACCCTTTCAGCGTTAACCAACTAAGAAACCTTCAAAATGGAAAAAGGGAAAGTACGCGGGATACATAGCCAGAATACGATAAGAATATTAAACACAATGCACCTAAACTTTTAACTAGTAATAAATTAAAATCTCATCGTTGCGAGATAGAACTCGCATATGTGTGATTAACATAATCAAATAAAATATAACTTACAATAGGAGTTGCATACTTACGGGCACATCCCAAACATTTACTATAAAGTACGTTGTACACGCTAGATTTGAAATTGAAGGTGTAGTTGAAAAACCTGACGTTATTGGAGCAGTTTTTGGTCAAACGGAAGGACTTTTTGGACCAGAACTAGATTTACGCGAACTCCAAAAAACTGGGCGTATTGGCAGAATCGAAATTGACTTACACTCGAAAAATGATCGAACTGCAGGTTCTATAACTATCCCAACAAGTTTAGACCGCGTTTCTACGGCCCTTATCGCTGCAAGTGTAGAAAGTATAAACCGTGTTGGACGCATGTTCAGCTAGAGTTACTTTAGATAAAATTGAAGACATACGTGAAGCACGACGAAAAATAATCATTGACCGAGCCAAAGAAATTCTGCATAAATGGAATATCGAATCCATGCCCAGCGTAGACGAAGTCTACAAAGAAATCTCTGATACCATGAAAGTCGGTAAAGTAGAAAAGTATGGACCGGAAGATTTACCCGCTGGACCAGGACTTGAGGGTTCTAAAGAAATTTTCGTTGTCGAAGGTCGCGCGGATGTTATTAATTTGATGCGTTGCGGAATCTTCAACACTGTAGCTCTTGAAGGCGCAAAAGTTCCAGATTCAATAAAGAAGATTACCAAAGAAAGATTAGCAACAGCATTGCTTGATGGTGACCGAGGCGGCGACTTAATCTTAAAAGAACTTATGCAAGTAACGAATGTAAAGTTTGTTGGTCGCGCTCCAAGAGGCAAAGAAATCGAGGAATGCAACTGCAAGGAAATCTCTGAAGCTATAGAAAACAAGTTACCAATAGCAGAAGCAGCAGGAGCTTACGTTCCCAAACCAGTCCCAACACCTAAGAAAGTAGTAGTGCCTGAACGTGTCAAAATTGAAGTCCCAGATACTATAAGTCAAGCGGCAAAAGCATTAGTTGGCACACTCGAAGCAGTTCTGCTCAACGAAAAACTTGAACTAATCGAACGATTACCTGTAAGTCAACTAGCTGAGAAGCTTTCGCAAATAGCAGGTGTTGAAGCAGTTGTTTTCGATGGCATTATCACTCAGAGAATCATTGATATCGCGGCTGACAAGAAAATCAAACGCATCGTAGCCTCACGCATCTCTGAAGCCGTTAAACCAGTTTTGAATGTTGAATTGATAAAGTTCCAAGACGCTATTCCCCAAGCCTAAACGTAATCCATTAGGCTTCTAATTTCTTCTGTTTCTTTTATTTCTTTTAGTAAGTCTGCGTCTGTTACATCAAAGTATGAAAGTATTCTTGAAGCTGCAGGAAGAACTTGGTGGGTAATGTAGTAATTTATGTCCACTTCCTCAATCTTAGCGAAAACGTAGGGTTTAACGCGGCTGTATAAACGTCCTTTTCCTTCAAGGATAACGTAACCAACTTTATCGCCGCTAGTCAAACGCCAACCTTCTTCTTTGAGCATTTTTGCGGCTTCCACATGGGGCGCTTTAATTGCGTATTCGTCAGGAGATTTAGTAAGTGTCTTCCAAATAATGAGTTCATGCAATGGAACTTTTCCATGTTTTAAGTCAGCAATAACTGAACGCACATAATCGACTGCTTTTTTAGGAGCCTGTTCCTTGAGAATTATCTCAAGAACGCGTTCTTGCACTTCTTTGGCAACTCCTGCCCAATCACCGCGAATAACCTCTAAACCCACGATGTCAAGGCTACCATCCTTACGTAAGCCGGCATAACGTTTCTTCGCCTCCGTGAAAAAAAGACGTGAGTAAACTTCTCCGATTTCCACTTCCAGTTTTAGTTCATGCTTTATTTTTTCTTCCAACTCTGGAATCTTTTCTTTATCATAGTTTATGAATAAGCTGTCTGTGTCTCCATAAACAACTTGTATTCCTGCTTTTTCAGCCATATGAGAAGAAGACAAAATAATGTGCCTACCCCAAGCCGAAGCAGCTTCGGCAACAGGTTTAATGTACCATTTAGCTCCAATCCAACCAGCATAACCGTAAGCAGCGTTCGTGATTATTTTAACAGCTTTTTGGCGGGCATCCAAGACATGGTATTCAACACTTTTTTGGTCTATAGTTTTCATTTTTTGGCGAATTTTTCCTCGTACGTTGATTAGGTATGTTAATGCTTCTTTGTAGAATCCTGGAGGAGACTTTCGGAATTTGTGCCCAACCTCGGGCGCAATGTATACGCCACTTGCGGGAATAGGCTTGTCAGGTGAAACATAGGTATCTGGCGATATGTTGTAGGTTATCATGATATTTGGGTACATTGATTTGAAGTCCAAAACTGCAATATTCTTGTGTATACCAGGCTTTGGCAAGAGCACCAAACCGCCTGCGTAAGTAAGA
Source organism: Candidatus Bathyarchaeota archaeon (assembly GCA_963741005.1). Taxonomy (GTDB): domain Archaea; phylum Thermoproteota; class Bathyarchaeia; order Bathyarchaeales; family Bathycorpusculaceae; genus Bathycorpusculum. Next base: position 2,040,943 of record CAVUGQ010000006.1, on the reverse strand, counting down.
TATTGTTGCTCAATTCGTTTGGGAATGAGTTCCCCGATTTTTTGTGCTTGCTTTATGAGAAACCATTCTATTCGAAAACCCACAGCGGCCGCCATCACCTGATCCAACGGAAGGCCTGTTAAGCTGGCGAATTGCATAGCAAAATCCAAAAGTAACTCGGCGGTTCTCTGCAAATAAATAGCACTCTGCAAACAAGACTGTATTAATTCGCTGCGTTTTTGCTTGTCATCCCAGTAATCCGCAAATTCTACATATTCAACCACTCTCTGTTTGTCTTTGACTATACCGAAATTTTTGGCAAAACTCCAAAGAGTCTTCACTTTAACTTCAGGGAACACATCCATGAAATCTGCGAAGTCAATGTTGACAATTCCGGTAGTTGAAACGTGGCCGTAGACACCTGTATGTGGTTCCAGGTGTGCTCTGTCGAAGTTAAGTTTTATTTTTAATTTATGGCTTCTATCTTTGAGGTATGCCCAATCCACAGAGTTGGCACCGTAGCTTACTATGATGTCGGGATCAAACTTGCAAACATATGCGAGGAAGTCTTCGATTATAGGTTTATCATTTTTGTTTTCATCTGCAATGAATAGTTTTTTTTCTCCATTATTAATTGAGGTTGAAATCATTAGCACGGGGTTTCGATCGGGTTTTGGAGAACCCTCTCGGCTGTAACAAATCATGGAAAAACCCAAAACCCTCAAGTCTGGCGCAACTATTTTGTCAATCTGTTTTGGATGTGTTTTTACAGCATATATCTTGGATACTCTTACGCCTTCAATGTTCTCTTCTTTCACCGCATCTGCCTCATACCATCCGCAAGGAACTATATTGTTGTCGATTAAGTAGCGCATGGAAACGCGAATATCGTCTTCGAGGCAGTCACTTACTCCTTCGACGCTTCGAAGCTGTTTAGCAATCTTGACTGTTTCGGTTGCCACTTTGCAGCTGACTTTTATTGCTTTCACAGGTTTGCCAAAGAAGTGTCGATAAACAATTTCTGTTGCCACAATTGATGAACCACAAGCCTTCATGATTGCCTCCTCAACCTTCGAGCCTTCTAACCCGTCAGCCAACACAACATAGAAGTACGCAATAAAATTACGGTCAACAATCAATACTCTATTGTCAGCTGAATCAATTCCCCAAAGCCACAACTCCACTGTGCCCTTTTCACGATCGATTTTGGAGTTAATGTCTAGGAACCAAAAAGAAATTTTCACAAACAACCGCCTTTTAATTATTAGTAAAGTTCCTTTAAACCCTTTTCTCTAAAAAGGCTCTTAGCAAATTATTCTTAAGCCCTAAGTAAATTCATACAAATTGAAATAGTTAAAATGAAGATTGGTGTTTTTTGAATTGCTTTTAAGAAATACACTAAAATGTAAAGCAGCACTTGTCTCAACTGAGCGGTAGGTTGCTTTGAAAGAGAAAACAAGTTCTGTCAAATCTGCAACTGCGCTCATACGAAAGGCGTAAGACTCTGTTTTGAATGCAGAGTCTCCTTGTGAAACCACCAAGCAAGGACCCCGCCCAGTTTCGGCTATTGCAAGTAAATTTCTGGCAAACTTTACGTTAGTTTTAAGTTAGCGATTGCAAATCTAGCTTTGATTATTTATGGGGTCTCGCGAAATTGTCATCGAAGCAAAAGGGTTAACGAAAAAATTCGATGAATTTATGGCAGTGGATCACATTGACTTCAAAGTATACAAGGGCGAATGCGTCGGCTTCTTGGGGCCAAACGGCGCAGGAAAAACAACCACAGTTCGCATGATTTACTGTTTTTCGCCTCCAACCGATGGTGAATTGACTGTTGCAGGATATAGCGTCAAAAATCAATGCAGAGAAATAAAAAGAGTTGTCAGCGTCGCGCCGCAAGAAGACAACTTAGATCCCGATTTCACAGTTATAAAGAACTTGACTGTCTATGCACGATACTTTGACATCCCCAAAGAAGTTGCTTTAAGAAGAGCTCAAGAGCAACTGAAGTTTTTCCAGTTAGAGGAAAAAAAGGATGCCCCAATTATGGCGTTATCAACGGGTATGAAACGTAGACTGATTTTTGCACGTGCACTTTTGAATCAGCCTCAGATTCTACTCTTAGATGAGCCTACAACGGGTTTAGATCCTCAGGCTAGGCATCTGGTCTGGGATGAAGTACGCTATCTTAAGAAAAATCAAGTCACAATAATTTTAACAACCCACTACATGGATGAAGCTGAAGTTCTATGCGACAGAATTCTAATTGTTGACAAGGGTAAAATCATCGAAGAAGGAAAACCAGTGGAACTCGTGAAGAAACACATTGGTGAAGATGTATTGGAACTTGAATTTGATGAAAAACTTCTGCAAAATCTAAAAGAGGTTTTTCCTGAAGCGCGCTTCGAAAAACTCGGTGAGCGCATGCAAATCTTTACTGACAAACCACACGGGGTCTTCGAAAGTTTCTTAAAAGACCACCCAATGCAAAACGTAACCATCCGAAAAGCCAACATTGAAGATGTTTTCTTAAAACTGACTGGAAGGGGATTACGGGAAGAATGAGTAATCCTAACATCCGCAAGTCTCCCGCACGCTTAGCCATACCAAGGCTGACTTACCGGGTTTGGAAGGTTTGGCGCCGCAACTTCGATGTCTTCACAAAAACCATAAAAGTTAACTTTCTACCCTCACTAATCGAACCAATTCTCTACCTTCTGGCATTTGGCTTCGGACTTGGCGGTTTCATCTCGAGTATCCAAGGTCAATCATACATAAGCTTCATTGCACCAGCGCTCGTTGCGATTTCAGTTATGAATGGCTCATTCTTTGAATGCACCTTCGCTTCGTTTGTGCGTATGTACTTTCAAAAAACTTTCGATGCAATAGTCGCCACACCTATCAGCGTTGAAGAAGTCGTCGCAGGAGAACTGCTTTGGGGAGCAACACGAGCCACATTCAATACAACCATCGTTTTAGCAGTGGTTGCGGCTTTCGGCTTAATTTCAAGCACGCTATTTCTGCTAGTTATACCTCTTGCTTTCTTTGGTGGACTGATGTTTGCCTCCATAGCTATGTGTTTTACTTCAGTAGCGCCAAACATCGACTTCTTCAATTTCCCCTCTTTCTTGTTTCTGACCCCGATGTTCTTTTTATGCGGTACCTTCTTCCCATTAACATCTCTACCTACCGCAGTACAAGGAGTTGCAATGGCAGTCTTGCCTTTAACTCATATAGTAAATGTTGTTAGAGGACTTGTTTCAGGTAATCTTGAACCAATTCTCGGATTAAACCCAGCAGTATTAATCACCATTAGTTTTGTATGGATAATTGGAGTTACAGTGTTTTTCTTCATTCTAAGCATTAACTTGATGAAGAAACGCTTAACAAGCTAAAGCAAGCACGATTATCAGGTAGCAAGCAACAAAGTCATTCAATCATTCCTATCACTTGAACTTGTCAAAACTACTGATTGAGGGACGTTAAAGATTTTTAACTCCTTTGCGCATTGTAAGCCAGTAAAGGATGACTAATCATGCATATAGTTGTTCGAATAGGCGGTTCGGTTGTCGCTTCACCAATAAACACGGATCTAATAGGCAAATACGCTGATATAATCAAAACCTTAAAGCAGCAAGGACACGAAATTGTGGTTGTTTTGGGCGGAGGCGCCTTGGCTAGGGAATTCATAGATATAGCTAAAAAATTGGAGTTGGATGTAACGGGACAAGATGAAATTGCTATTTCTTGTTCCCGATTATTTGCGCAACTTTTTCTCAAAAAAATAGGTGAATCAGGTTGTAACAAGATAGCCATAACGCTTGATGATGTTGTCCAATGCCTCGCAGAGGGAAAAGTTGTTGTTATGGGAGGTTTAAAGCCTGGAATTACAACTGATGCAGTTGCAGCGTTGGTTGCTGAACGGGTAGAAGCGGAGTTGCTTGTTAAAGGTACTGATCAAGAGGGCGTTTATGACAAAGACCCCAGAAAATACCCTGATGCTATAAAACTTGATCATTTGTCAATTGAGGATTTATCAAAAATATTTGAGGGAAGTGTGCATAAAGCTGGGATTCACCAGATTATTGATCCTGAAGCTCTTAAAGTCCTTAAACGCAGGAAGGTTAAGTTGGTTGTCGTGAACGGATTTAAACCTGAAAACATGTTGGCTGCGATTAATGGAGACACTGTTGGTACAGTAATAAATTGATTTGCTAAAACCAGTAGAAGCCTTACGATATGAGTAAGGTGTTCAAACTCAACAATTATTTCTCTTCATTCAAAATACTGAACTTTTTCAAAACTGAAGTACATATCAAATTTAAGGCACGAATACCACCATATCTTGAGGTTTCTGTGTGAAACGTTTGTATCCTGACCAACCTGTTGTTGGTATCGGCGCAGTAATTATCAAAGAAGGCAAAATAGTACTGATAAAACGGGGAAATGAACCCAGCAAAGGCAAATGGAGCATTCCTGGTGGTTTAGTTGAACTTGGCGAAAACCTCGAAGCTGCAGTTATCCGGGAAGTAAAAGAAGAAACCTGCTTAGAAGTCGAAAACCCACATTTAATTGACGTTGTAGAAAATGTTGATCTGGATGAGCATTACAAAGTGAAATACCACTATATCATAATCGACTATCTTGTTCAATTTAAAACTGGAACAATCAAAGCTGCAAGTGATGCAGCAGAGTTGCGTTGGGTACAATTCGAAGAGGTAGAGGATTACAATTTAACTGCGCCATTCCGCGTTTTCTTCAAACGCAACAGAGGAAAATTAGAGAAATCTAGTTCTTATCGCTGAAGAATAAACGAGTTTCGCCAAGTGTTTTAATATCTAATGCTCTTACTCGGGCTACTACGGGGAAGTCTCTAACTACTTTGCCAAGGGTTAGACAGTGGTGGGGTGGTAAGTCCCGGGCAATGCTTCGGACGGTCTCAGCATCTACACGCGCTGCCCTTGAAACCACATCTAAATCATGCTCGTTAGTGAAGTTGAAGAGAAATATGTTATCTGCTTGTCGGTAGATGGTTTCTTGGATAGTGTCTGGCTGGTTTGTTATGAATGTAGTGAATAGTCCATAGTGGCGCATGCGGGTTACGATGTCGTCCCAGTAGGTTTCGCGCAGGTATAGATGGGCTTCTTCCGCAAAGAGAAAAACCGCTTTGAGTTTCCAGTTTGAGAGGGAATCAACGAGTTTTCCCAAGACGTATTCAACTACAATTTGGCGATCAATGTTTGATGTATTTTTTAGGTTTATAACTACGGCGCCGCCTGCATCCTTGGCTTTAAGAAGGCTTTCATCGAGAAGTGTCGCTTCAACAGGGCAATCTGTGAAAAAGCCTGAGTTAGCAAAGGAGTGAAAACGCGAAGCCAAGGCATCACGTACATGCTGATTGCAATTTAAATCTCGAATTGCTTCACCCAGATTCTGCATATTTAGCTTGCCTTGTTCTTTAAGCATTTTCCAAAGGCGTCTAAACTCGCGAGCTGAGGTACCGGGCAAATGGAGCGCATTCACAAGTATTCCCATAACTGTGTTTAGGGGCAACTGATCAAGCACCACTTTAAAGTTCTGTGAAGGAGCCAATGTATGAATTTTGTCGTAGTACATGTTTCTTTTACTGTCGTTGGTCATTCCAAGACTTGAATATTCACCATTCAAGTCAAAGATAATGACTGTTGCTTTGTAGCCTACTAGATTTACCATTAAGAGTTTGGAGAGATGCGATTTGCCGCAGCCTTTCTTACCAGTTATAATGTTTAAGGTTCCGTCGATAGACGAAGCATCAATTGTCAGTAGAGAGGAGTCTTTTGTCCCGCCTAAAATTATTGGTAATTTGCCATCGACTTTTGCCAGTTTCATTAGCATGGGAATCGAGAGTTTTTTAATTGTTGATTGAGAACGGCTGGGTAGCCAGCTGCTGCTTGGACTCAACATCTCATTTTCCAAAGTGGCGCGTATTTTGCAGATAAGCAAACTGGCATCTTGGATGTAGGTTATGTGTGGTGCTATTTCCATAGGGTCAATATCTTCGCCATGTAAAGAGTCGCCTCCACCAGGTAGCGTCCGCAGGAGTTCTTCAAGTACACCTGGAACAGCGGCAAATTGCACATCAATAACCTGCGCAATTAATGATTTGGCGGCATCGATATCTTCTACAAGCAGGTAATCACCTTTTTCGGCGTTCTCGGCTGGAAAACTTATGATTTGCAAAACATTGCCTTCTTTCTTGTAGAGTTTCATTTAGTTTTCTCCTTTGTACCCGTAGGATCCAAAGAGGACTTTGTGCATGTCGGGACGGTTTATGATTTGGATGCCATGTTTGCGTGTGATGAAGTGCTTGATAGCTAAGACTTCGTTGGCTGTGAATGTGCATAGGATGTGTGAGAGCCGGAGAGTTTCGGGGTAGCTTTGGGTATAGAGGTCGTTGCCTAAAAGTTTCTGAATAGCATTTAATCGCTGCTCCAAGGGAATTTCCTTGTCAACATCTAGCCTGAAAGCTAAATTAGCTCTATTGAGTCGAGCCACGTAAATGTCGCCCAACAACATCATCGGTGGCTTAGAATGCAAACCTGTGGTTTCAAGCAGGTAGGGTGGATCACGATTTGGAAGTTGTTCGGTTATTAGCAAACCGTTTGCTCTGAGTGTTGTGGCTTTTGAGAATGCTAGAATAGTGCTTAGGTTTTTTCTTGCGTATCCAAGAATTTCTCTAAGACGTTGGGTAGGGGTTTCTGGGGTACCACAAGTTAGTGAACCATCAAAAAGAAGAACTCCTTTGCTCAAGGTTTTTGAAATCATTGTTTGTAGCCAACGCTCAAGTAGGCTCGCAAGTCGCATGGGCATTTGCATGATGTTTGGGGTAGCTTGATGACAAGTACCATAAGTAGTGCTGAAATAGGCGTGTTCGAGAGTAGTATAGAGTTGGTTTTTGTTATCTTCGGTTATGTGGAAAATAAATGGTCCCAGACGTGTGTATTTATAGCAGCCATTTTGTTTCCAAGTTGTTGCCCCGCGGATAGCAATGACTATGCCCATTGAGGTTTCTCCGATTTTTATAGTTGAGGAATCGACGGCAGCAACTATTGTCTCTTGGTGATCTGGTTTTAGGGTAATTGGAGTAGGTTTTAACTGTAGATGGTGTGGGTATTGTTCGAACGGCCTTAATTGTGGTATTTGTTGGCACAATTCTGTGGGTTGCTGTTGAGCTTTGTTTAGTGATTGTAGGCTTTGTTCGAAGAAGCGGTGTGGTAAGATTGAGTCTATGGTTGGTTGTGGAAAGTTATATTTGTTAGTGACTGTATATTGTTCAATCAAGTGATTCACCAATATTCAATATCTTTATTGGTGAAATATTTAAGTATTGTGCATGTGCATCTTGCACAATTCAATATACAACAAGTGATAACTTGACAGAAAAACAGCAAAACCCACCAATACACATAAAGATGAAAATAGGCGAAATTGAGTTCGAAATAGACGCACAACCAGACCAAATCCAAACCGCAGTCAACCAAATCCTAACCACCGTCACCGAACACTCAAAAAACCTCAACATTACGCAAATCACAGAGCGCCATGGATCTCTACCTAGAGCCGAAACCTGCAAGGGTGTAATCCAGAAACTCTGGGAAGAAAACTGGTTTAGCCAACCTCGAGGCTTAGATGACGTCCACACTGAACTCGCACGCAAAGGCTTCCATTACGACCGCACCGCCGTAGCCCACGCACTAGTCGACTTGGTCAAAGACAACATCCTAACTCGCATAGGCAAACCACGCAGATACCAATATGCACAAAAAAGACCTCCAACATAAAAAATGAAAGTTAGAGTTAAGATGAAATCAAGCAAGTATGAAACTACTCAGTCCCGTCAAGATAACTAAAGCACAGGATATCAACACCAGCCATTTTGTTGCTGCGTATTTCTTTTCAAAATAAGAAAGTTGCCCGACAGAAACAGTTAGGAACAAAGTAAGCGTCATTATTTCTTTGGGTCCCAGGACCAGTAGCTTCCTAAAGCCAGTTGCGCCCACAGCATTCCCGTCAATAAGCCTAGAAATGTGAAGAGCCAAACGAGGATACCTGCTATTTTAGTGATTTTTTTGTCTAAATAATTTTTCTTGAATAGCAGTATAGCAAAAGAGAACGTGAAGAAATAACCAATTATGGCTATAGGCGGGTGGATGTAGAGTATTGGGGAGTTAAGTTGATCTGGAGATGCTGTTGGATTTGACGGAGTTGTGGGTTTTGTTCAGGTTGAGGTGTTGAGAATGTGGTGTTGGATGGTAGTTGAGTAGTTGGTGCTACTGTAGGATGCAAGTTCGAAGTTGGTGTAGGTGTTCTTATGTAGGTTGGGATGTGAGTTGCTGTCTGAGTTTGAGTAGGTGTATTGGTAGTTGTGGGGTTAGTTGTCGGTGAGGGTGAATCTGTTAGTGTTGGAGTAGGAGTTGGTGTAGAGTCTGGGTTTGAATTAGGTGTTATATTGATTGAGGAACTAGGTGAATAATTATCTGAAAACTGTAAATTTTCATGCGTATTTTTTGCTGAAGCTGAAATTAATAGAGTATCTGACCCCTGCGAAACACCGGTTATTTTCCAAGTTGCTGTTGCTGTTCCAGTTGCCAGGGTTCCTAAACTGTAGGTTGGTGTATTTACAGAGAAGTGATTATTTTGTGATTTTAGGGTTGCGGTTACGCTTGAAAATGAGTTTTTACTTTGGTGCGTTGTTGACGTTTTCTATAACAATAGTGACTGTTTGAGTTTGTCCTACTTGTATGCTTGAGGGAATTATGTTTTGGCTATTATCCTCAACGATATCTAATTTCATATTATAAAGTGAACCATGGAAGGAACTGCATTGGTTTGACGATATTGAGGAAGCTGGTGAAGCAACTAGAGAAATAACGATTGTGATCGTAGCTGCTAAAAATGAAGTAGAAGAGGGGATGTTTTTTGAAATTGGGTTTATGCAGCAATTTTTTCTTAATTCTCTCATCGCCTGTTTTAAAAAAGAGCTACAGAGAAGCTTTTTAACTATTGTTGAAAAAAGGACTTGCGCAGTTTAAGAAGCCTCTTAGCAAGATACAAAAAGTCCAACAAAATCCAAGAAGGGAACTGCACGGTAACTTTTGAACCCGCCAATGATGCACACGGGCTAAAATGAAATCAACCATTGATGATTTCCTTACTCAAGAATGGATAAGTGGAATATTATTGGAATCTAAAAAACAAGATGCTCTTTGTAAATTGTACCCGGACAACCATGACCCAAAAAGACATTGATAATGGGAGAATAAATGTTCTTATCGGTGTGGCGCCAGTAAAAGCGGCAAAATTCATTATATTTAGAATCAATCAAACAATCCAATCGCAAGCTAAAAAATCTAAAACTCTAAAACCCAAGTCTGCAGTCTTACATGTAACTCTTTACTATTGAACATCGGCACACATTTTGAAAATTAGCACAGAATGAATTATCAAACGAGAAAAAACCTGTTGTTTTTTTTGTAGCTACTCCATGTTGAAAAATATTTACAATTGAAAACACAAATCTATAAAATGCTACCTCAGAGTTGCTGTTTTATTTTTTTCGCCATCGCATCCAAGTTGGCCCTTTCGACTTCTTTGAGATCGCTGAATGGTGGCAATTTTTGTCCTTCAAACCGGGGTACTACGTGAACGTGGATATGGAAAATGTCTTGCCCTGCAGCTTTACCGTTCTGCTGGATAATGCTGATGCCGTCTGCGTCCGTGGTTTTTCTTATTGCAAAGGACATTTTTTTGGCGATTTTATGGATTTGGCCTAGCTCGTATTCGGGGGTATCAAAAATATCGACGTAGTGGGTTTTCGGTATTATAAGCGTATATCCCATGTTTAAGGGTCGTATGTCAAGGAAAACCATGACGGTTTCGTCTTCGTAGATTATGCTTGCTGGTGCTTGTTTTTGACCTATTTTTCAGAATATGCAGGATTCAAAAAATGTCAAGTCAAATCACCGTCAAATTGAATGTTACTGTGGCTTTATCAATCAGTTTATATGGGATTTCAACTTCATATTCTTTCGCGAAAATAGAGGTTGAGGAAATGACTGAGCTTGAAGACAAAGTTCGTGTTGAAGTAGGCAAAGTGCAAGACCCCGAAACAGGGCAAAGTTTTGAGGAAATGCAGATGATTCAAAGTGTAAAAGAAACAGAGCCAGGCATGGTCACAGTAGAATTTGTTCCAACAAGCCCATTCTGTCCAATTGCGTTCAAACTTTCAGCTGACTTGCGCGATGCAGCTAAAACAGTTTCAGGCCTAAAGAAAGTAATTGTTTTATGTCGTGGACACGCGATGGAACAACAAATTAATGAAATGACCAATAGAGAATAAAAAAAAGCCTGATTTTTCAAATATAATATTAGATTTTATTTAAAGCCTTTCAGTTCAGTAACTTGTTTTTACTTCATTCTGCTAAATGCCCAAGTTCCAATTGCAATCATTATTAGATCAAACAACGCTAAGATACCGATATCTATCCATAAGGGTTGAATTTGAAGAGGTGTCCATGATGCTCCTAAAATTACATTTCTTAATGCATCAACACCGTAAGTCAATGGGTTCCAAGCAGCCGCAGTAGTTAGCCAAGCGGGAAGGTTTATGCCTGGTCCTTTAAGTGGAAATAATGCACCGCTCAAGAAAAATAAGGGCAAATTAATGAATGTCTGAACGGCGCCAAAACTTTCAAGACTGCCCATGAAACTGGCTATGGTTAAACCAATACTGACTAAACCAAAAGTTATTAGAACCATAATTGGCAGCGCGAACAGGAATGTTAGAGGATCTATCGAAATACTTAGTGCAATGCCAACGAAAAAAACTATTATGCCTTGAAGAAACGCAGATGAACTGTCTCCTAACATTTTTCCCAAAAAAATGCTGAAACGGGATATAGGGGAAACGAGTATTTCTTTCATGAAGCCAAATTCCTTGTCCCATATCACGCTTATTCCCATAAACATTGAAGTGAAAAGTAATGTTTGAGCAACAACTCCTGGAAAAATAACTTGCTGGTAGCTTAAGCCTGGAATTGTGAACCTCAAACCAAATCCGGCACCAAATATAACGAGCCAAAGCAAGGGTTGAATAAACATGCTAACCAGTCTTGTTCTATCCCTAAGGAACCGCTTGATTTCCCGTAACCAGAGAGTGTAAACTCCTCGAATTTCACTCATTTTATTGCTCTCCTCTGGATAGCTGCCATACCATGTAGTTCTTTACCTGAATCTTGCCGAATTGATTTGCCAGTATAGTGAAGGAATACGTCTTCAAGGTTTGGTTGACGCAGAAGCAAAGACTCTACATAAATGTTGTTTTGGGTTGCAAGCTCCATTATGCGGGGCATGACTGCTTTACCATTTCGGACGGTGATCTCCAAAGCACCGTCAACGATTTGATTTTGATTTAGACCCAACCATTTATTGACGAGTCCTGATAATGTTTGAATGTTGTTTGCTGTAATTACTATTACGTCGCCCTCAAGGGTTTCCTTGAGTTTAGAGGGAGAATCTAGAACAACTATTTTTCCATTATCCATTATAGCGATTCTATCTGAGAGCCTGTCCGCTTCATCCATGTAATGGGTGGTTAAAACCACTGTAATGTCATGAACTTCTTTGAGTTCTTTTATGTACTTCCAGATGTGGTCGCGAGTTTGCGGGTCCAATCCAACAGTTGGTTCATCCAAGAATAACACTTTAGGATAGTGAATTAAACCGCGTCCAATCTCAAGCCTACGACGCATACCTCCCGAATATGTACGAAGTAAATCGTTTGCCCTATCTTCTAGCTCAACGAGTTTTAGGATTCGATTTATACGTTCTTTCTGTTCTGATGCTGGAACACCAAAAAGGTTTGCGTGCATGAAGAGATTTTCCCTGCCCGTTAAGCGGTCGTCAACACTGGGTTCCTGAAAAACTATGCCTATGGATTTTCGTACTTTGTTTGCTTCTCGAACGATGTCAAATCCATTGACTGTTGCTGAACCAGAAGTTGGTTTTAGAATCGTGCAGAGCATTGAGACAGTGGTGGTTTTTCCAGCTCCATTGGGTCCTAGAAGCCCAAATATTTCACCTGATTCCACTTTAATGTCTAAACTGTCAACCGCTTTGAGTGAACTGTAAGTTTTTGTTAGTTGTTTGGTTTCGATGGTGTTGTTGGGCATTTTAACGTTTTCTCTTTTTAGAAATGAAACTCTAGGCAGATTTAAGCATATTTGAAAAAAATAAAATAATTCTCAAAAATCGCAAACAATAAATTACCCTTTCAAAACATTATTTTAGAGATGTTCTTATGCCAGAATTAAATTTTGAAGGAACTGCCACTTGGAACGGAGGCAACGAATGTGGATTAACCGTAAAAGGCAAACAAATAGTGTCAGTAAGCCCACCACCATCGTTTGGCGGAAAAGAAGGAATGTGTACACCGGAAGACATTTTTGCAGCTGCTTTAGCGTCATGCATTAATACTCTGTTTCTTTTGATTGCAAAAAACAGTCAGTTGGGACTTAAAAATTTGGAGACAATGGCTAATGTTAAAATGAATGTTGAGGGTATGGAGAAACTGATTTTCACTAACGTCCATTTCAACATGAACGTTGGCTTAGAGAATGACAACGAACGGGAACGCAAGAAAGCGACCACAGTTTACGGGATGGCTCAAAAGATTTGCCCCATTAGGCAGTCATGGGGCGAAGCGGTTCCAATAAGTTTTGAGTTAAATTTTAAGTAAAAATTAGTAAGATTTTTCCTCTTTTCTTCTTTTTGTATTTTTGTTTAAGTAATCAACAGTTAAGAGGAATCGAAAAATACGCATTAGCCTTAAATATTGATGCTTTCTATTTGCAATCGGGCACCTATAACATGAGCAGTTCATACGCAGTTGACCTTCGAAATGTGACAAAACGCTACAACGAAATAGTAGCTGTAAACAACATGAATCTAACGATTGAGAAGGGTGAAATCTTTGCGCTCTTGGGTCCTAATGGTTCAGGAAAATCCACCACATTGAAGATGCTTATGGGTTTGGTTCAGCCTACAAATGGAGAAATTAGAGTTTTAGGATTAGATGTGTTAAAAGACCCCGTGGCAGTTAAGCAGCAGGTAGGTTACGTTCCTGAGTCCCCAAATATTTACGAGTTCTTGACTGGAATTGAATATCTCGACTTTATCGCCGACATTTACGATGTGCCAACATTAGAGAAGAAGCAGCGCATTATTGAGTACCTTAAAGCTCTTCAGCTTGAAGGACGCGAAGGCGACATGATAAACAGCTATTCAGACGGCATGAAGAAGAAAATCAGTTTAATCTCAGCGTTCCTTCACAAACCCAGACTCTTGATTCTTGATGAACCCCTAAACACTTTGGATCCGAGAAGCGCAAGAATCGTTAAAGATTTGCTGCAAGAGTTGAAATCGCAGGGAGTTACAACCATTTTTTCAACTCACGTTCTGGAGATTGCGGAGGCATTATGTGATCGCATCGCCATCATGTATCAAGGAAATATTTTAGCTTTGGGCACTATGAACGAATTGAGATCTAGGGCAAGTATGCCGAACTCGGGTTTAGAAGACATTTTCCTCAGATTAACAGGCACTGGAGATTTACGAGCAATCGTTGAGGAACTCCTGCGATGAATTGGAAAAACGTCCTTTTTTTGCTGCGGGTAGAACGTAAATCTGGTCGATTAATCAGAGGAATAAAGACTACAATGTATAGAGAAAAGACTTTCTTGGCTTATTGGCCATATTGGGTAGCTCTAATAATTGGTGTCGTAAGTGGTTTAATTGCTAATGTAGTGGTGTCGGGAATTTATTCAAATCAAGACATTCCCAATCTACCTTCACTTTTTGATGGATCAATAAGCATTTTTGTTACATTACCAACAATCGTCTTAGTCTTCAGCTTTGTATTTACTTTGCTTCAGCAAATCCAGGTTGCTGGTATCAGGGCAACAGGTCAAGTGATGTATTGGCTACCAATAACATGGCAAGAACAAACGATGGCATCCATCTTATCCAACCTGCTAGGCATGCCAATAGCGCTAGTTTTTGGCATCAGTTCTGGAATAATCGTTTTTGGAGCATTCAATGGTTTTGTTCTGCAGGCAATTATAACTTCTTGGGTGCTGCTTGTAACTGCTTTTCTGGCAAGCTCCAGCACTGAAATCCTAAGGTTACTTCAGATGCGTTTTATCGGTGCAGTTTACAAGTCAAGCGGGAAAGCAGCAATATGGGTAAGATTAAGTGGTACTCTAATTTTCTTCGTAGTTTTTTATACCATTTATTCATACATAATTTATGGTACTGGAGCCCTAACATTTTTCACAACACTACAACAAATTCAAAGCGTGGCTTGGTTTGTCCCGTTCATTTGGCTTGCGTTAACTATAGGAAGCATTTTTAATGGATTATACTTACAAGGCTTACTTTATGCAGCTTCATCAGCATTATTCATTGCCACACTTTACTATTTGGCGGTAGTTTTAAATCAACGATTCGGGCTCTACGAGCCTCCAGCAATCACCATTCAAAAAAGTGGTGTCTACGCACCTAAAATAGGATTTTTGGGTAAACTTGGGTTCTCTACTGTCGAAGCAGCAATTATACGTAAAGATTTTAGAGCTTTTACTAGGCGTCGCGAAATGCTGAGCGTTTTTATTGTACCAATAGTTATGATAGTTCTACCTCTTACACAATCGCTTGGCATGAGCGGCAGTGCGGTATCGAGTCAGAGTAACTTTGTTTTTTCAGCGATAATTTTTCTATTGCCTGCCACTTTCATGGCTATGCTACTTGGTGAAGTTATGATTGGCGAAGAGGGACAGTCAGTATGGAGAATCTACGCATCGCCAATTACAGCTAAAAGCTTAGTTAAAAGTAAAACATTTTTCTTAACGTTCTTTTCAATAATTGTTTTGTTCATAAGTGGTAGTGTTGGTATAGTGTTTTATCATCCCAACTTGATAGAAACAATCGCTGCTTTCCTTGAAGGTTTCTTTGTACTTTTGGCAGTTGGAATAGTTGCACTTACAATCGGTTTTAAAGGTCCCGACTTTTCGCAGACTCGCAGAGCAAGAATGGTTCGTCAAGAATGGTCAATAATAGGTTTAGTTGTTTGCGGTATCGTTGGAATATCTGTACTGGCGCCGTTAGTTGTGTCAGTCGGACTATCGCTGTTTACGGGAGGTTCTATCTATACTTCTAATCTTGCTATCAGTGTGGCTATCAGCGGCGTCATTTCTTTAGTTATTTCAGCAGTTTTCTATCGAATAAACATCAACTTTGCAAAGGACTTCTTGAGAAAAGCTGAAGTTTAGTCCTGTTGTCATCATTTTTTACTAACCTAACAAACCTTAAAAGCGCTTGCCGAATCATCGTAAATTAGTTTGTGACAGCTTAGAACCAAAAATTGTTTTTGCTATAAATTTATTTTTAAGTGTGGTTTGTTACAGCAGGTTTTATTAATCAACTTTATCTAGCTGACATCCTATTGTCTTTAAGAGGAATTTTATGAAAGAACTAATGGTTAAAAGCTCAGCATTTGATCACAACCGCCCAATGCCAAAGAAATATAGTTGCGACGGCGAAGGCGTCAACCCTCCTCTAACAATAGACGGGATTCCTAGAGAAACATTAAGCCTTGCCTTGGTGGTAGATGATCCTGACGCGCCAGGCGGAACCTTTGACCACTGGGTGGTGTGGAACATTTCGCCTTCAACAACCAAAATAGGTGAGCATTCGATTCCCGGAACAGAGGGACTAAACAGTATGAGAAAACCAGGGTACACTGGTCCTTGCCCACCTTCTGGAACACATAGGTATTTCTTCAAGGTTTACGCATTGAACGCACAACTAACTTTAAGCGCAAAGTCAACAAAGAGAGATCTTGAAAAAGCCATGCAAGGACACACTATTGCAAAGGGTGAATTGATAGGTCTCTATCATAGATAAAAAAAACCAAAAAATCTCTCTCTACTTTTTCAATTTTCAGAGGCTACTGTTTAAACGTTAAATACGTTCTTCTAAAGAATATTTAGCATTGGTTGAGCATATTTGAACAGAAAACTCGCCACCTTAACAGCTACCTTGCTGATCGCCGTGATTTTATTATCTCTTTTTTTAGCAGTAAACTGGTTTAGCAACCAAACTGTAGGCAGGCAATTCTAAAAGTAACTCTGATTGATGAAAAAGATTTTGATTCGGCTCTTGGAGAACTCTTTAAGGCTGAACTTCTCGAAGAAAAAAGAGATGACAAGCTTTGGGTAACAAGAGAACTTTATTGGCAATGCCAAAGCTTTTTCCAACAAGCTAAGCAAGCGAAGGAAGAAGATGTATTAACGTCTTCAGAAAATATCGAAAAAGTGAAGACGGCGGAAGATCATATAACAAAGGAAGAGTTTCTTTTGGAGTTTTTTGGCGCTTTCAGTCGAGATTTGGGAAACCCACAAAGATGGTTTACTACCAATCCAACAGACCTTTTTCCTTTTATTGAGGAATGCGCTGAAAACAGGGTACCTGCATTTATCAGCGTTCAGCCAATGAAACGCAAAGCACAACCTTTAGGAATAGAGAAAGTATTCTTCGACTTTGACTACTGCAAAAACAATGAAATACTTCCAGACGCAGAAACCCAAAAACGAAAAGCCGAATTAAGAGAAGAAGTAAAGCATTTTCTTAAGAAACTTAACGACCTAAACATTAAGCCACTGGTTGTTCAGACTCGTCGAGGTTATCACGTTCATATCTTCTTTGACTCCGTTTACGAAATAGATGAGGATGTTGTTTTTTCAAAACAAACCTACAGACAGCTACAGCTTGACCTTTTAAATGAATGCAACTACCGGTTCATTGATTTCGCAGTTGTGGGAGACATAAACAGAATGTGCCGTATTCCTTTATCAATTCATGAAAAATCAAGTGAAGAATGCATAATAGTCAACAATCAACTGAAGGAAGAAAAAGTTAGAAGTATCGAATACTTCAAACTCTATGGACTTAAACGAAAAGACATTGAATCCGCAAGAAAAAAAGCAAAAGAACTCGAAAAAACCAACAAAGAAAGACGAACAAAATATGTTGACAGAAATTTAGTTTTTGAGAGTTCTGACGGAATTAGACCTTGCTTTGTTAAAGCATTGAACTCGGGGGAGATGTGTCATCAGCAGAGGCTCGCTCTTCTTTCTGAAGCATATTCGCTTGGTTTTCATAGTCCTGAGAGCATAATTGAACTTTTCAGGTGCCTTAATGATTTTGATTATTCAATAACAAGTTATCAAGTTAACTGGTTTTTCACCCGTTGGGTAGAAAAAATCTCAATTAGACTCAACAGCTGCCAAACTATCCAAAGATACGGCTGGTGCCTAAATTAAGAATGCCCAAAGCATAAAAGACTAAATAAAGCAAAATAAAATTGGAATTAAAAAAGGGTTTTCTCTGAGCAAGAATTAAGTTTTGTTTATCTTGCCCAGCATGGTTCATAGCCGTATCCGTTGCCATAACCGCCTTGATAGGGGGCTAGTGCTGGAACGGAGCCGTCGGTTAGAGCTTGAGGCGCCACGTATCCGTTGCTGTAGGCTTGGTTTGCTCTTAAGCCAAAGCAGTTGCCAATCCAACCAAGGAACCCATTGTTGGGAGTTGTACTTGGGTTTGTGGTTGTGTCTGGTTGGTTGGTGGCTAATTGGGCTGATGCTACTCCAAACGCGACCAAAGTTAATGCCGTTATTGCGGCCAGGGCTATTACGATTTTTGTTTTTTGCATGTGTTTATCACAATATTGTAATATGTGCATAGAAACTTATGGTAGTTGCCTGAAACAAAACTGAAACAGATTAAGAAACAGCTTGAAACACCCTGTAAAACCTGTTTTGCTTTCGTTGATCGAACAATTTTAACTAATTTCACTTGAATCTTATTTTACTTTCAGCTAAGATGCCTATCCCGCCTGCTAAAAAGCAAGGAGGTTTTTGCGCCTATGTGAAGTCAACTATTTAGTCTTTCGTTTTTCATTCTTCTCTGTTCTATCTAAGAATTGGGTAACACTTTGTCTTTTAGGTATATTTCTGCTGGAGTTAAATAGTTTATTCCTTCATGTGGTCTTGTGTAGTTATAATATCGTATAAAGCTCCAATGTTCCTTGAACAAATGCGACTCAACCTCGTAAGCCTTATGAAAAGCTTCAATTTTGCCACAAGTAGTAGGCCTGCGCACACTCGCACAAATATGCTCAATACCCAACTCAGTACAATGCAAATCAAACGCTGAAGTCCCGCCTCTAGCAGGCTTAAACTGCGTTCCCTGATCCGTAAGAATCTGAGCTGGAACCCCAAACCGCCTAACTGCCCTATCAAGCAGCAGCATCGCGTTTTCTCCAGTGGGACTATAAATCTTAACCGACCCCACTATGAAGCGTGAATGGTCATCTTGGTAGCTGATCATCCAGTTATCGTCGTTGCAGAGTTTAAAATCAGCCTGCCACAAACTATTACAATGCTCCCGCTCGAAACGTTTGGTACCCCAAATCTTTCTAGGCTCAGTTATTGGGTGGTTTAAGCCTGCTTGGCAGATAATCTGGTACACTTGATTATGATCAATAGTGCAGCCTTTGTGGCTTAGATGACCCGCAATCTTGTTAGGACCCCATTCGTATCGTTTTCTTAACTTAATCACTTTTTGTTTCAAAGTATCGTTAAGAGCTAGACCTTGAGGTCGTCCTCTCTGCTTTTCCTGCAGACCAATCCAGCCTTCAGACACGTATCGGTTCCACCAAAAATAGAATACTTTGCGGCTTATCTTCCCTTGAGCACAAATCTCAGAAACACGCATGCCCTCTAAACGTCGCCTAACAATCCATTTCCTAAGCTTCTCCCAATCCCGCTCCAAACGTCACACTCTCACCCAATATAGAAAGTGTTACCCATTTACTAGATAGAACACTTTTCATTCTTCTCCTCTATTCTTACATTCCTTCCTCGCTGATTGACAAAGGGCACGCGCCTATCCGCCCACCAAAGGAGCACTATAGCTTCGCATCCAGACCCTCCTCAATCGGGTGAACGTCCACCACCTGGGAACAACAAATCCACGAGGAAACATTTAGGCCTGATCATAAAATGGCTGCTTATTCTTCAAAACCGAATAACAACACAGCAATAACCTCCGAGCAGCCGCAGTAACAGCAACCTGCTTACCCTTCTTCTCAGCTATCCGATGATACGCATGAGTTATTGCTGTATCACACCTGTTAACATGAACCTGAGCTGCCTCAATCATCGCCCAACGCAACCAACGACCACCCTCCTTAGTAATATGACCATGCCTAACTATAGATCCCGAAGCATGCAAAACAAATACTGCTTCATCCATGAAGAATGGCAGAGGGTCAAACAATGTAAAACCATCATAATGGATATTCCGTTCATAAAACTGGAGAAAGTGCAAAACAGCATTTGCCTTATTGGAAGGTTCCATGTTGACTTGTTTTGGGCCACCTTTCAGCACGGAAATAAGATTTTCGCAGTCGCCATCTAACCAACGGAATTTTACGCCAATCTTGTACTTGAACACGGGATGTATTTGTTCGCTTTTCGCCAGCAAGTATAATAGATAAGGGAAATCCACTCCGCTTTGTATCGCAACATTCATCGACCCCCAGAGCCTGACGTTTATCTCCATGAGTTTGGGGTAAATCCCTAGAGTCTATCCTAAACTCTACCTCAGCTACTCCATGCCAATCCAACCTTTTAAGCAAATTTGAGGCATATCTGAGGAGTGTTGGGTCAGGAGGAATACTCTCCCGTAAAACGCTATTCCCGCCTGTTATTGGTATGGTTCGCTGTTCTTTTATTAGACAAGCTGCTTTTGGTGTGCCTTGGTCAAACAAAAGCGCGACTTGAATGTTGTACCCTGGTACATATTCTTGAATTAATGGTGAAGGAAAGTTTTTTTCAACTTTTGCATAAGAAGTTATCAGTTCCGAGGCGGAATTTACGTAGAATGGCCTCGAGTAATTGGCCTTTCCGTTTTGTCCCCAAACAAAAGAACGCCTGGGTTTGATTACAGCTGGGTATTGGATTCTGGTTGAAACGTTGATTACTTCAGCTCTGTTTCTTGCCTGAAAAGTCTTAGGTGTTGGTATTCCTATTTCTTCCGCGATTTTTAGAGTCTGGGATTTGTCAAGAGCTTTCAACACGGATTCATGGCTTGGAAGGACAAGTTTCAAATGTGGAGTAAGTTGATTTCTGTGCTCTGAGATTGGCAAAAGAGAAGAATCGTTTATTGGGAAAAGGGTAAGGTATCTTCCAGTTTTTGCGTTCCTGAGTAAGGCTTTGACAAAACCTTTTAAATTGTCGGTCGGAGAAGGACAATAAACGCATTCCGGGCGCCAACGCGAAAACATTGATGGCACTAAACCTTCTTGGGTCATTAGGGTAGTACCGATTTTACGTTTTCCAAGGCTCCTAATGACTAGTAAATCTCCGCGACAACCCCCCGAGTCAGTAACTAATACTCTATTGTGGAGACCCATAGTGCCTTCCTCTCTTTTTCAGCCAAATTCATCAACGCTCTTTGCTTTTCAATAGAGCGTGAAGCCTTATTTGTTCATAACCATTTTGCTTACCGTTGAGCAGTGGATATTCTCGAAGGTTAGGCTTAATATCCAGCTTTGCGAGAAACAGAAAAAAGAGTTGTCGCGGGTTACATCTGCACGCAATCACAAGATGTTCTGCTCATACTTTTCTTTTCAGCGACTTCGTCCTTCTCGTGTCTTCTAGAGTTGGTTTTCCTCAGAACCTCTCCAGTTCCTCCTGTGACACGTCTTCTGGAGGGTAGTTTGCATTGAAAAATCTGCCACTTCTTTTCACAGGCTCCCAATTACCTCCTTCTGTGATTTCCAAAATGTCCTTGCGGTCTAGTACTTTGGAACGTCTATAAGTTACATCGAGTTCGCCTAAATCTAAGGCGATAATAGGTTTGTTTTTCGTTTCTGGCTCCTCAACGTTAAGGGCTAAGGTTCCCCAAGAAATATCAGTGACTTTTCATGTGTAGCCACTAAACCTTCTCAATTCTAAAAACGTAGTGATGAAGGGAATATTAACATAATAGGCGTAACACCCCAAAGAAATGATAGTGTAAAAAGTAACTAAGCATGGATAATCAAAATCCCATTCACTTTTTAGACTTACTTTATTGATGTGCTAGCAAATATTGAAAGTTGGTGCACTGAAATAAAGGAGGAAATCGCAACAATTGCAGAGAAGATAGAGACAAAAAAGAAAAAGGGGTTTGTGTTTTCGTGGGTGACATAACCTACCATTAAAAAACCAAACAATTCCTTGACAATTCAAGCAGGATATTTGAAGCGGAAAACTTGCATTATGAATTAATAAAATTATTAATTTCTAAGAAAATAATAGTGGATTTATTGGAGTATAATTTGGGCTATTTGAGTCATGTCGGTAAGGTTGTTGAGTTTAACTTCGCTGTTGGATATTGTGTAGAGTTTATTGCCGATGTAGAGTGAGCGTACAATCCACTGGTTTTGTGTGTTGTAGTAGTCATAGCTGTTTGTTAATTGTTCTAGGTTGTTTAACAATGTTGAATCCAGATGGGTTACGTTACCTTTTAGTGTAAAGCCGTTTTCAGGGGTTAGGTTGAAGACGTATGCTCCCTGCCAAACTGTTTGGCCATATGCTGAAGCTTCTAATTGACCGTATTGATCAAGCGTTGAGCTGTCAACTATTGCCAAGCTCACTGGAATTACCAGAAGATTCTTGCTTTTATCAAATAGAAATGCTTTAGGATCAGTCAGCACAGGGGAATCGGTTCCTCTATCACCAATAACATAATTGGATAGTTGCACTGGATTGTTCACGTTACTGACATCAAATAGTGAGAGTTTTAAGCCTTGATACCATGCAAAAGCGTATTGTTGCGATTCAATGGCTTCTTTTCCTACTCCAATTAAATGTGTTTCGTCGTAGGGATGAAGGTAATCGCTGTAACCTGGGATTTTGAGTTCACCTATAACTGTTGGGTTTGTTGGTTGGCTAAGGTCAATTACGAATAAGGGATCGGTTTGCTTGAATGTTACAAGGTAGCATTTGTTGCCCATGAATCGGACGGAATGTAGGTTCTCGTTTTGGCCAAGACCTTCTAGTCTACCAATGATGGTTAAGTTTTGGTTGAGGACGTAGACGTTGTTGATTTTGGAGTCTAACTCTTGCCAGTTGGTTGCAACTCTAAAGTTGCCGTTGTATTCATCCATTGCATACTGGTTTATGACAGTGCCTGGAACGTTGCCTTTTGCTTCAAAGTTTAGCTGTAATACGTTGATGCTTACTCTGTAGATTGATGTGTATTGACCTGTTTCGGTCCATGTTGGATAGGTTACGTACATATTGTTTGGTGAAACATACATTGTGCTTGCGCCATTCATCATGACGGTTATGTTTGTGGGTTGTTGTTGGTCATTTAAGATGTCGAGTCCATAGAAGCTGGTGAATGTGAAGTAGCTGGACTGGGTTGAGTCGGCGTAGTATACAGCGGTTGGAGTTAGGTCGAATTCTGTTTTGCCTTCATAAACAACTGGTAGTGTAACGAGTTTATTGTAAACTATTGCTGGTTGGCTGACTAAAGTGTAAACGTAGTTGCCAATCATTCTAGAGTTAAAGTAGCTTCCGCTAACAGTGAAGTTTCGTGTTAGAACTGGGGCAGCTTTGTTTGAAATGTCATAAATGTTTATGAAAGAGTAAACATCGCTTTGAAAAGGCGCGAGCATAACGTCTGCTGCGCGTAGTCCCATGCTGTATGAGTAAGTCTGGTATTTACTCGCTAAAACCACTAACTTGTTACTATCTGAGCTTAGGAATAAACCAGCTGGCTCAGTGTTATTATCAAGGGAGATTTTAGCGACGATTTTGGCGTTCAGTGGGTCAGCATTCACAATAAAAACTGCTTTGTTTGCCTGGGAATAAGACCCATCAAAAGAGTAGTAAACACCAATGTTTTGACTGTTTGAGATGGTATAGATGTATTGGCCGTCTGTTTTCACGATGTCGGCTTCGTCGACGCCTACGACTTGAATGTTTGTAGTTGAATAAGAAGTATCCATAGAGTAGGAGTTTTCTGAGGCTGTGGTTGAGCCAAGTCCAGATATCTGTGCTACCGGTTCAGGAACCGGATTTCTTGTTGATCCGAAAAACTTTTGGTCTAAAGGTCCACCACCATATAATGAGTCTCCCTGCGAATTGGATGTGAGGAAGTTTTTGAGTTCGTCAATAGATGAAAATGTCTTCATGCTCGAAACTGATGGAGTTTGGGATGGCGGGTAAAGTATCTGGGGTGATCCAATAGCGTAAACCATAGTAACTAATACTATAGCTGATAAAATTGCAACTGTTCCGTAAATTTTTGTCTTCTTCTTAACTTCCTTCTGTACCATGTATTTCTTTTCTCCTCTCTATAGGCTATGTGAATTTTTTTATTTTATACTAAGCATACGAACAATGTGTACTAACATTTAGAATGGTCTCATTCCCCATACGCGATATGCCTCATACCAAAAAATCGCGCAGGCAATAGCACCAAACGAAATAATGAATACATTATCTCGGGTAAAACTATGAACCATAATCAAGAGGTAAGCTGCATAAAAAATCGTTGAAAATAAGGCATAGAAGAAGTAACGTGGAAACAGCAATTTCCCTAGCTTTACATAGTGGCGGAGTACACCGATTTTTACTTGGCCAACCAGAACATAGTGACCGCTAACTTCTTGCTTTTCAACCAAGCCCAATTCCCGCAACTGCTCAAGATGATGAAAAGCAATGCTTGGGCTACTGAAATGCAGGGATCTTTGAACTTCACGGACACCAACTGGGCTTCCAGTTTTTAGGAGGAACCAATAGACTTTCCAAGCTTTTCCGCGTAAAGCATATTCCAGGTCTGTTTCGCAGTTCCCATTCAACCAGTAAACCCCTCTGACCAATATGAGATTGCAGGGTGAATATAAGTCCAGCTATTAGCCGTTTTCGTCTAATAAGTAGAACAGCACCAAAAAAAAGTAAACCCTCAAGCAGTTTCTTAAGTTAGTTAACGTTTTATTTAACTAACTAAATCTCTAATGTGCAGTCTTTTGATATATTCTGTTTCTCGAAATATCCCTTTTAAGCCTTACACCGTACTCGTTGTTTAAGGAGAAAGGAGAGATAGTTTGCTAACTTTGCTATGTAAATTTTGCAACGACTTTAACGCCAGTTATTCTATTTGTATTAAAAATAAAAAAGCTGGCACTTCCTGGCAATACTGTAATTTATTGGGTGCATCAGAGAATTTCATTAAAACTGATAAATATTCTTCTTAATTATTGAAGAAGAACGCCTTTTTAAGTTGTATGTTTTGTTTTCTTAAAACATAAGTTGGCTAACGTTTTGTTTAACTTGTGTAGCTCTAAAAAGTCCAGTTGTTAGAACGTTCTGTTCTAATAATTATTATTGGGAATTTCTTATTTGACGCCGTGTACAAAGTCCTGCATAAATATTAGAACAACCTGTTATAGATGTGTAATGTGTGTTCCCTATGAACAAATCAGAAGCCTTGGAAGTGTTGAGCGAGATTCGTGATGCCCTAAAAAAATCAGAGGTCTTAAGCTGTGTTTGTCT
Organism: Candidatus Bathyarchaeota archaeon; assembly: GCA_963741005.1. Lineage (GTDB taxonomy): Archaea > Thermoproteota > Bathyarchaeia > Bathyarchaeales > Bathycorpusculaceae > Bathycorpusculum. The sequence goes on along the minus strand of CAVUGQ010000006.1, from coordinate 2,016,260 downwards.
GGATGGCTCACAGGTATCTCATGTTTTAACTGGTGGCTATGAGATAAAAATTAAATGCGAATTAGACAGCGTTTCAAGGGATATCATAAACGGCATATTGAAAAGATATGAAATGTATATGAGAGAACATAACGGTTATGTAATTTTGCGTTCGCTTAATGATTGATGCACAAGTTAGTTTAGCTATTAATTTTTGATATCTTGTTTTCGGCGATGGTCTAAAAGTCTAGCTATTAATCGTTTTCGTCAAATAAGTAGAACAGCACCAAAAAAAAGTTACCCCTCAAGCAAGTTTCATAAGTTAGTTAATGTTGTGTTTTAATTTGGTTATAATTGACCTTTGTTGTTTTAGGGTGTTTCTTTATTATGCTGGAACTGAGCATAGGGTCGGAGTAAAATAGCAATAGTGTCACTGTCAATAGTGTGTATTAAGTTACAATAAACCTAAAAGCAACCACGATTATGTGACCTTGAGCTTGAGAATATTGAAAAAATCTGTTGCTTTGAATGTTGCATATGAAATTATTTCCAAATTCAACGGTTTAAGAATAATTGAAGGTTTTTACTTGGATTACTTGGGAACTTCTCCAGCGACTTGGGATGATTATCAGGTAAGGTTTAAGGGCAATTTTAATGCTGATTCACTAAATACCATGCAACTTATTTCAGATAAATATAATTTAAAAATGACAGCACAGAACAGCTCAGTAATTATTTCTTCATAATGGTTTTTTGCCCAAATGATATGCTAAAAGCATTAACGGTTAAGGCATTTTTTGTTTATTGGAAAGAATTAGGCGTTAATGGGTTTTTTAAGCGTTTAATTAACGGTTTCAAATTGGTTTAATGTTTTATTTAACTTTCTCAACTAATAGAAAGTCCAGCTATTCGATGTTTTCGTCTAATAAGTAGAACAGAAGATTTTTTGTTAGCTAATGATTTGCTTAATTTTTTCTTCGCGCAATGTCTATTTAAGATTGGATCTAACTTAAAAAAAAACAAAGTATTATAACTTAAACTCAATTTAATTGGTTGATGAATAAATCATGGTTAGACGTTTCAAAATTTTTGGTTATAGTTTAGTTGGTTTGGGTTTATTTTTTTTAATGTTGGACGTCTTGTTAATTTTTTATTCAGTCAAGCTCTCAGGTGCCCCAACTTTTACTTATTCATACCATCCTTTCGTAATAGCCTCCTTTGTAACTGGAATAATTTGTTTAGGTTCTGGAATATCGGGAATCTGGATTGACTATTTCGAATTTAAAAAAGAAATTAAACCTTCGACAAACAAAAAAAATTGAAGCAGAGAAGAAAGAGTAAGAAAGAATACCCAAAAATCAATATCTAGTTGTTAAAACAGTTTGTTCTAATAAAAATTTAAGAAAATTATGTGCCCAGCAATATTTTTCTTTCATAAGTTAGCTATTGTTTTTTTTGAATTTCACGTATTCAAAGAAGCCCAGCTGTTAGAAGTTTTAGCCTAGTGAGTAGAAACTCAAGAAGCCCCATTCATTTAGCAAGCTATCTACGGCTTGAAAATTACAAAGTATTTTCTTTCTTTATCTTCCTCATTGGTTAAACCATGGTTTTTTGCGAACTCTTCAAGTTCCATTTTGTTGTAATCACACTTTATTTGAATCTGATAATGGTTAGGTATCCTTTCAGAAATGTACAAAAATGACGGTTCAACCAAATCCTTAGAAACCAACTCTCTTAGCATTGACAAAGCTTGCTCTCTATCCAAGGTTAGCTGCCACCAAAAAGTTAGTGCTAGCTAAATGTTTAAAAATTTTTGCTAAAAAGTCAAGACTATTGAAGTGTAAGTAAATCTGTCACTTAAAAGCATGTATTGCAGTTTTCGCAATTATAGGCTTCAATGCAAAAAAGAGGTGTTTCAATATTTTGAATAACTTAAAACAGCAATAATTACACCAAAGCCAAGATCTTATTTTGTTATTGGACAATTTTGATGTTTCTCGTTTTTTAGAAAAAGTTTTTGGAAATTAAACAATAAAGTAAAAAGAAAAAGTTGGGAGAAGAAGGGTTAATTTTGTTTAAGCTTTTGATTTGTTTGCTGCGCCTGGCATTCCTGGTGGTAGATCGGGAAAGTTTGCGCTGACTCTTTGTTCTGCAACGGTTGCTGCTTCAGCTAGAATTCTTGATGCGTCTTCGTTTACTGTATCGAAGTTTAGTGACATTCCACCGTTTGATCCTGCTTCAAACATCAGCCCGCTTAGCATGTTGCCGATGTCGCCGAGTTCGCCTTCTGCTTCAGGCAAGACTCCGCATAATCCACCGCTAACGCTTCGTAGAACGCCAATGCATGGTCCTAATGCAGAAACTACGTCGCCAAGTTCTGTTACTGTGCGTATTCTTAATGCTACTTGGTCCAGTGCTAGTCGTGCATTCATGATTAGCTTTCCCATTTTGCGGATTTCAGCTAGTTCTGTAGCGTATATGTTTGCGTGTGATTGGTCATGTTGTGTGTATGCATTGACTAATTTGGCGAATAGTGCTTTGTCTTTTTGGTTGAAGCGTTCGTTTGCTTGGTCTAGTTTGCTGATTTGCAGATCAAGTTTTCTGCATGCGTTGTCTAATGCGGGTTTTAGTGCTGGTGAAGGTTGGATTGTTTGGCGAATTTGTTTGCCGAATGAATCTCCTTGTACTGGTTTTTCCCATTTCTTTGCGAAATGTTCAGACATGTAAATATCCTCTTGATGACTGATTCAGCGCCATGTACTTAATGTTTGCTAACATGCTGATATATATGTGAAATTTTTTTGCGTGATTGTGTGAGTTTTCTGTGCCACTTCTTTTGGGTCTTTGAATTTGTTGTTTTTGGGGTTCTGGTTGGTTTTGTTGGTTGTTTGGTTGTGCTGTAAGGTTTTTTCGTTCACAAGGATGTTTGTTTTTGTTGGTTGTGGGTGCGGTTGATGTTGGGGTGAGTTGGTGATGTTTGATTAAAAAAGCTAAATCCAAGGTTATTATTTTTTTGAAGTAGTTGTGAGCGTTTTAATTTGGGTGTAGATATTTGGAGAAGTTTTTATTCAAGCAGCAGTTGAAGTTTTTTGGTAGGTTGATAGTTTCTTTTTTTAGTAAATGTTTGTTTATTTGGTGTTTAAGTTGTAATTATTTATTTTATGACTCCGAAGAGGTATGCTAGTAATCCTATCAAGAATAGGTATAGGATTGCTTTTTTGATTTTGCGTGCTTTTTCTCGTGAATGATTAAGAAGTAATAAGGCTGAACAAATGATTAGCCCGATATCGGTGATTAAGACAAGTGGAATAAACCAGATGCCTACTAAACCAAGGAGCCATGTAATTGGGGTAAGAGTTACTGCAAAAATGTAGAATGCTGCTGCAGCGATCGCTGCGTTTTTTTCTCCAAATCTCACTGCTATCGTTTTTACTCTTTCCGCGCTGTCACCTTTTACGTCCACTATCCCTTTTGTGATTTCTCTGCCGGTGTTTGATAGGAAAGCCATTGATGCAAAAAGCATCACATTTAGTCCAACTGTTTCTATGGCGGTTATGCTGCCGTAGATAAATGGGATGGCTACGCAGATGCTGACTAAGAAATTTCCTGGTAACCCGCTTCGTTTTCCTACGGTGATATATGTTGCAGTTATAGCCAGAGCTGCTGCTGCTACAACAAAGCAAAGAACACTTACAAAACCTGCGAAAACAATACCCACTATGGAAAGAACACCTACAAAAGCCAAGGCTTCAGTAGGTTTTATTGTGCCGCTGGGAATGGGACGTTGAGGTTCGTTGATTGCATCAATTTTGCGATCGTAGTAATCGTTGATTACCATGGCGGCTGCACAAAAGGTAAATCCAGTTATGAAGCCAAATAGAATGTTTAGCCAGTTGAGATTGGCAAGTTGGGGGTTGGCGAGAACTGCACCTACAAGGACGGCGAAGCCCATCATTAAGCAGTTGATTGGCCGAATTAGCCTTATGAATCCGCCGAGTTTGTTCATGTAGTTCTAACCTGTTAGGATACTTTAGTTGATTAAGGTTAGTTATAAAAATTTTATTTGTATAGCGAGATAACGCATGATTTTTATTAATGATAAGTGTTTAGAGAAATGAAATTGATGAAGAAATCTGATCAGCAGCGTATTAAATCGAAAACTAGTAAACAAGAGCTAATCAGAGCATTGTTGTTTTTTGCCGGCACATTTTCGCTGGTGTTGGGTGCTATTGGAGTTTTTTTGCCTATTTTGCCCACTACGCCTTTTCTTCTGCTTTCTGCGGCTTGTTATCTGCGGAGTTCTGAGCGAATGCATAATTGGCTTTTGAATAACAAGTGGTTTGGGAAGTACATAAGAAATTATCAAGAAGGCAAAGGGATCCCATTGAAAACTAAAATTTTTGCGATGGCAATTCTTTGGGGTGCAATTCTTTACTCTGCTTTCATTGCTTTCGATGAGATTCTTATAGTGCAAATTGTGTTGTTGGCAATTGCGTTGGGCGTGAGTATTCATCTTGTAAGGTTGCCAAATCTAAAAAAATCGCCAACTTATTAGTTGGGGAGATAAAATAGTTTAAAACATTGACCGCGCAATATTCATATATACTTGGTGAAGTACTTGAGTGACCATTACGCACCCCTTGTTGGAGATAATTATGCTCCTGAAAAAATCAGAGTAATTATTCCTGTAGGCGGCAAAGCTACACGCCTTCTACCGTTAACCGCAGAAACAAGTAAAGCTTGCTTGCGTTTGCTTAACAGGCCTCTGGTAGAGTTTTCTCTTTTATCTTTGGCGAGTCAAGGAATACGCAATTTTATCTTTGGCGTCAAGGGCTACACCAATTACCGAGATCTCTTTGATTATTTTCAGTCGGGAATAGGATTTAGCGCAAAATACAACATTAAACCTCGAATTCACATAAAGTATCAGCCCAATGTGCCTGATCTAGGAAGCGCTGACTCTGCACGGATAAATTTGGAATATTATGAATTAAATAACCCTGTTTTTGCTGTGCAAGGCGATAATATTTTTGATATAAGTGTTAAAAGCCTAATTAATTTTCATAAAGAAAAATGCTCCTGTTTAACTATAGTTTTACGTGAAGTGGACAATGTTGAGGGCTTAGGCATAGCTGACATCGGTAAAGATGGTCGCATACTACGTTTTGTTGAAAAACCTGAACCGAAAGATGCTCCAAGCAACCTTGCAAACACAGGTCTATACGTTTTGTCGCCTGAAATGAGAAAAATTTTCAAGGAAAAAAGCGTTCAACAAATCATGAAGGAGAAGAATCGCTTGGACTTCGGCTACGATTTTATTCCCTATATTATTGAGTCCGGTCGCCCAGTGTATGGTTACACGCTTAAGGGTAGCTGGTTTGATGTAGGTACACCTAAAAGTTACTTAGACGCTATGAAGCAACTTCTCGGAGGCGGCTTTTCAACCCTACACAATTTCGGTGGGAGACTAAACGCTGAGAGCCCTATTTGGGTGCAGGGCGACAGTAATGATTCAGAAAAAAGTCGGCAAGAAATCATTCTGAAAATTAAGCAGAAAAAAATTGAGATCGAAGGCACCGTGCTAATTGGGCGGCACTGTCAGATTGAGGATGGGGCAAGAATCGTGAATTCATGCATTGACAACTTCACCAGAATTGGTAAGAACGCTGTAGTAACTAATTCAGCAGTAATGGATCGAGCGATAATAGGTGAGAACGCTGAAGTGTATGATAGCATAATTGGCAGGCACGTGGTTGTGAACTCGAGTTGCCAGAAACCAACAAAAATCACGGCGGTCTCAGTAATCGGAGATGATGTCACATTGGAAGAAGGTTGCTCGCTTTCCGCAACAAAGGTTTACCCGCACCAAAAGATACTAGGAGAATTCCAGAACCAAACAATAATTGCGAATTAAGCCTTAAACCATTTAAAAATTAGATATTTAATCTCCTTGGAAGCTAAATCTGGAACTGCAAAGATGAAGCGTTTTCGCACTGTTGTTGCCAATCTGCCGTTTTTGACGATTTCTGTAGCGGAGATGTCTGAACCTGCTTTTTTAACGGTAACCATGTAAGGTGCGTGTTCTACTCCTGGACCGTACTTATAGACGGCGAAGTCGCATCCAAACTTTATTCCGGGTGTAACGATTAAGCCGCTGTCGCGAAGATCGTGGTAAACGGCGTATTTTTCTTCGAATCCATCGTAGAGTTGCTTGGCTTTTTGACGCAGTTTCTTTAGGTTAACATTGGTTTGGTTTGGGTTCTCGTAAATTTGGATTCTTTCAATTTCGGCAAGGTAGAGACCTTCCATTAAATCCAAAATTAGAGGTACGTCAAACTCTGGGATTTTTGGTTTAGGGATACCGACTGGTTTGCCGTAGTAAGCGGTTTTGTAGAGTTCGGATCCTTCTTTTGAATCCCATACTACTAGAAAGTTATCGATGAGTTCAACTTTGATTTTTTGCATTTATGATGCTCTTGATTACATGATAAATGAGAGCATGCGAACTGTGTCGGCTGCGTCTTCGGCTTTATCAGCGGAGTTTTCTAATAGTTGGAGAACGTCTCTTAGTAGCAAAGTGACTGGGACATCGAGTTTGCTGCTGAGCATTTTGATGGTTAATGCGCGGTATAATTCGTCGACTATGCGTTCGGCGATTTCTACGTCTTTGGCGCGTTCAAGGGTTTTTTGTGAGCCGTAGTTTAGAACGAGCATTGTTTCGCGGAGTTTAAGTAATGAATCTAAAACGGCAAGGGATAGTTTTAAAAGGTCTTTTTTTATGTCTGGCGAAATGATCCAGTTGTGCTCCATGATTTCTACTAGGTAATATGCGATGCCTTCTGAGAAGTCGGCTATTTCGCTTGATAAATTAGTGAATCTAAGGAAGTCTTCTCGGGCAATAAGGATGGCTCCTATTTCTGCAAGTTCTTGAGAAACCATGCGTCTTGCCTTAATTACTTCTTCTTGACCTAACTTAATTTCGCTAAAGAGTCTACGCGCATTTTCTTTGTCGCCACTAGCAAAATATTCAACTATTTGCGGGATTTTTCTTGAGACATCTAAAACCTTACGTAAATTATCTTGACAAGCGTTTAACGCTCTACGCTTCACGCGTTCTTCAGTTTCTGCTGGAAGTACCAAACTTTTTTCCTCCCAATAATTATTCCTAATTCAGCATGTAACTATTTAGGTGTACATTAAAAAAGCTAGCTACTTAACTTTTTATTATGCTTCCTAGTTGTTCAAAGGTATAGTTGCATTCGAAGTATTTGTGCAATTGCATAGGCAGATCTTTGATTGCGATTCTAATTTGTTGCCAAGAGTCTCTGTCTCTTATGGTTACGGTGCTGTCGTTTAATGTATCATAGTCTATAGTTATGCCTAGCTGAATACCTGCTTCGTCGGCTCTTGCGTATCTTCTGCCAATTGAGCCTGTTTCATCGTATTCCGTCATGAAGCCTTCGTTTGTCAATAGTCTTTGCACTTCTTTGGCTTTGATGTCTAAGCCGTCTTTGCCCATTAGTGGATAAACGCCAACTTGGATGGGGACTATGCTTTTTGGGAAACTCAGAATCGCTCGGTCGTCTTTGATTTTGTAAGCGTATTCTAAAGCCACGTAGAAGAGTCGATCTGAGCCAAAGCTGGGTTCCACAACGTATGGTATGAATCGTGTGCCGCGAACAATTGTTTTTTGTTGGCTAATGTCCACTTGTTCTGGAAAAACTTTGTAGTTTTCTACAGTTATGCTGCCGTCTTTTTTAATTGCGTCCACGACTTGTTGCGCTGGAACCTTGGCAAGTGCTGTAGCTACTTTTCCGGCTTCGCTTTTGAAAAATGGACCGAGTTTTGCCATAATTGGTTTTACTGTTAACTCTTCTTTCTCGATAGGGGTAGCGTATTCTTTGTAGATAGTCATATCTACGCCACTGGCTTTCATGTGGCAGCTCAAGTCGTAGTCTGTTCGGTAAGCGTGTCCTGAAACCTCTACCCAGCCCCAACGGTCAACTAAAACTTCTTGGTCAAAGCTTTGGCTGCTGTAGTGGGCTTTTTCCCAGGTGAGTTTTTCGATGAAACGCTGCTTATTTGCAGGCACACCTAGTTCAGTTAGAAGTCGTTTTGCCATGGCCATAAAGAAGGCTTGCCACTCAGACCGTATTATTTTTTGGTCTAGGGCTTGACGGACGGTTAAGTTTGTTGTGTCTTCGCATTCTTTGAGCCTTGTTTCGCAAAGCAGGATGGGCAAAACCTCGTTTTCAACCTCGGTTATCAGGTTGCAGCTGGGTTCTTCAGGGTCGAAAAAGAATTCTAAGTCTGCGATTGTGAATTCTCGCAGGCGGATTAAGCCTTGGCGTGGTGAAATTTCGTTGCGCAATGCGTGCCCAATCTGGATGCATCCGAAAGGAAGACGTTCTCTTGCAGTTGTAAATAGTCTGTTGAATTCAACAAAAATGTTCTGAGCAGCTTCGGGTCTGCCGTACCCAACCGATCCTGAATATGGTCCAATGGTGGTTTGGAACATTGTTAGGTAACGTTGTAGTTCACCGAATTTGCCGGTGCAATCAGGACAAACAACGTTATGACGTTCAATTTCTTGAGCTACTTGTTCTAGAGTCATTTTTTCTGCTTCGGCTGATGAGATTCCTTTTTCTTCAAGTAAATGGTCTGCTCGGAAACGTTGATGGCAGTTTTGGCATTCCACCATTGGTTCCTTAAAATGGTCAACGTGACCTGAAGATTCAAAAATCTTTCCTGGAGCGATTATTGATGATTCCATTTCGTAGATTCCGATCTTTTTTACGAAAAATTCTCTTAGCTTAGCTTCAATGTTCTGTTTGAGACGTGAGCCAAGTGAACCGTAAGTTACAAAGCCGCCGCTTCCTCCATAAATCTCAAAAGATGGCCAAAAGAAGCCTCTGCGTTTAGCTAGCTCGTTAATTGCGGTGAATTTGTCGCATGTTGTTTTGGAACTTTTAGATTCAGTGCTCAATTTCTACGACCCGTTTATTGGTTAGAAGCCGCTATCAATTAAAATGTTGCCGTAAAGAATAGATGACTTCTATAATTAAGAAACCAATCTCAATTTATTGTCAGGATGTATGTAAGTGGTCTAAAATCGAGGATTCATTAGAACTTTAAAAAACTATTAATTCAGCTTAGATTCTAGATTATTTCTTAGGAATTTGCGAACCTCAAAGTTGATTTTTTTATTTATGAGGTTCTTTGAATACGGCGCAGTCTATGCATTGTTTTGCGGTGCACAACTCTTCTGTAAATGGGCAGCTGTGAAATATTCTTGAAAGATAGTCATTTAGCGCTTTATTCACTACTGAATCAAAATCCATTTTGGCGTTTGTTAGGAGTGTACGAATTTCTTTGGTAGTTTTTTGCGTTTTCATTAGTTTAACTCCCAGTTTGTTAGGCTATTTTTGGGGTGAGAGTTTTTCTTGTTGAAGAATTATAATAATTGTTAAATTAACTCTTATGGATCATTAATTCAGATTTGTTTAAAACCAAGAATATTACTTGATTTTTAAGATCCGATTAGTTTGAAAAATATTTGTTCTTGGAAATGATTATGGGATCAACTTGTTGGATTGATACGTTGATACATGCTCTTCAATTTTTTCAAGCTATTTTTTTGTTAATATGCTAATTATTTTCTGTGCGGTTTTTCCATCTCCAAACGGATTAACCCAACCTTTTTCTTTATCTATCATTAGTTTTGCTGCTTCAAGAATTCGCTCAGGACTAGTTCCAGCTAACATGTTTGAGCCAACTTCTATTGTTTCAGGCCTCTCAGTATTATCTCTCAACGTAACGCAAGGAATACCAAGGACACAAGTCTCCTCCTGCACGCCACCAGAATCTGACAAAACCAGCATGGCCTTACTTTCAAGATTTAGAAAACCCAAGTAATCCAAAGGTTCAACCAGAGTCAACCCTTTATTGTTTATTTTAAATAACTCAAGTTGTTTTCTCGCACGCGGATGAATAGGATAAATTAGTGGAACTCCAAATTCACTCTGAACTAGCTGCAGACCTTTGATTAAACCTACAAATCGTTCTTTATCGTCTACATTTTCCTGTCTGTGCGAGGTAGCTAGGCATAAACTTGCCTGAACAAATGCCCAATTCAGTTAGAATTTTGTTTTTTGATTTAGCTATTTTCAAATTCTGGTTAACCGCATCAACGGCTGTATTGCCTACAACAAAAATTTGTTTCTCCGCAATGCCTTCACTAAGCAAGATTCTTTTTGATTTGTCTGTTGGCGCAAACAAGTAGTCCGAGCAGTGGTCAGTTAAAACTCTGTTTGTTTCTTCGGGCATTCTCCGGTCATAACTGCGTAATCCAGCTTCAACATGGCCGACTGTAATACCAAGTTTTGTGGCAGCTAACGCTCCTGCAAGAATGTGTTTGTGTCACCCTCAACCAACACTACATCAGGAGATTCTCGAATTAGAATTTCTTCAATACCTATAAGCATGGTACCTGTCTGTTTTCCATGCAAACCAGAACCCACGTCAAGATTATGTTTTGCCAAAGTCAACTCTAACTGTTCAAAAAAGACTCTATCCATACTGTACGAATAATGCTGTCCAGTATGCAAAATAAAGTAGTCTAAACCCAGACGTTCACATTCACGTATGATAGGTGAAAATTTTATTATCTCAGGTCTAGTTTCCAGAATAATTGAAATCTTCACCAAAGATTGCTCCTTGGCATAGTTAATTTGTCCAACGGATAAATATTTTTCACTTAGAGATACGCCCCTAAGTTCCTTGGGGAGAAGGTTATTGTTAGTTCTCCTAATTCTACTTTGTTAAAGATTATGTCTGTTGTGTTAGTAGCTAGTTATGTTGATTTTGTCTTTTAGGTTGATCCTTTAGGTTTGATGGGTAAAGCAATTGTGAATGTTGTTCCCTTGTTTATGGCTGTTTTCACGGTTATGGTGCCTCCATGCGATTCTACGATTCGCTTGCATATTGATAAGCCAAAACCCATACCCTGTGCTTTAGTGGTGAACAGAGGTGTGAAGAGTTTTTTCAAAGTTTCTTCAGGTATGCCTTTGCCTGTGTCAGAAAACTTGATTTTCATATAGTTTCTTGTTTGGCAACTTGTGATTGTGATTATTCCTTTCTCAGGAATTGCGTCAATTCCATTATTGATAAAATTTATGAAAACTCGCATCATCTTATCAGCATTGACCCAAATCCAAATCGTATCCGGAACGTTATTTATAATTTGTATTCGCTCTGGAACCTGAATCATGCCAATAGCTTCATCCACAAGAATTTTTGTTACGTATTTTGTTTGTTCCAGATGTATCTCTCTTGAGTAGTCTAGCAGGTCGTTGATGATGCTATCTGAGTGGTCAATGGCTTTATCTATTATTTCAAGCATTTCTTTAGATTTAGTTTCAGAAATGTCTGTGCCTTTCTTTTTCAAGTAGTAGACTGCATTTTTGATTCCTGCTAGCGGGTTGCGCAGGTCATGACCGACCATGCCAGCTAATTCGCCTATAGCGGCTAGGCGTTCAGACTTGACTATCCGTTCATTAGCATCTTTCAGCTGGACAGTTCTCAAATCAACCATGCATTTCAAATGTTTCGAATATTCGCCTATTTTTCTTTCTAAAACCTTCCGTTGTGCTTCAGTTTTTTTGAGTTCAGTGATGTCTTCGCAATAACCCATCAGTTTCCCATCAGGCAACTTTGCAGCGTTCAAGATAACAAAAACAGGCGACTCATCTTTTTTCTTCAATTCAACCTCAAAACGAGCTTTTCCAGTTTCATTAAGCAAACTTAACTGTTTAAGCCCCCAAGAAATGTCTTTCTCAAAAAGAAGATCAACAATACCCAATTTCAAAAGTTCCTTTCTTGAGTAACTTAGCAATTTGCAGGCAGCATCATTAACGTCAACATATTTTCCTTTGGAATCAACAACAAACAAAGCCACGGGGGAATTCTCAACATAGGCTCGGAATTTGTCTTCAGAAATTGCCAGACCTTCAATAGCTTTTTTATGTTCAAAACTTGTTTGAATACCGTATGCGAGTTCGCCGTAGACTGTTTGGGGGTTGCCTTGTTTGTTGATGTATCCATCTGCTCCAAGGTTTAGTGCTTGTATGGCGACTTGTTCTCTACCCTTCCCTGTGAACAAGATAAAGGGGATGTTATTCTTTTGTTCACGTAACTCTTTTAGGAATTGTAAGCCATCTTTTTGGGGCAGTTCATAATCAGAAACCACCACATCGTAGTGCCCCGCAGCTAATTTGCTGAAACCTTCGTCTACACAGCAAGCGTGGTCAATGTCAAAGCCACCGTCAATATCCTGCAGCATTAGCTTTGTAATCTCTTGCACTGATGAATCGTCGTCAACATATAAAATATGAATAGTTATTTTTTCCTTCGAAGAAGCCATATCAGCTACATCTACAGCTATTTCACCGGATTGGCTATGTATTAATATTAGTTGTTCCCCACTACAGTATCTAACTTAAATTATAATATAGGAGTTATGAATTGTAGGTAACTAAAACGAGTGAAGTTTGCCTTTGATTTTTATTTCTCTTGGTTGCTTTATCAAGAACCCTGACGACTTCAAATATTTTTCCATTTTAGCGTCCAAGATATCACTATTGAATTGATCCAGCTAGAAAGCGATGTAGTATAATCCGCTATCGTTTTCTCAATTCTTTAGGTGTTTTTGACTATTTCTTGAAAGAAAAGCATATGTTCTCTTAAAAAATCTTGCTTGTTCAGACAGGTATAGATTCCTGCAGTACATGATTTAGGGAATTGGATGAGAATGAATACTGTTGAAATTTGACAAAGCTATTTTCTTGATAATGATAATATGCTTCTTTGTATGTGGAGTGGCACTTTTTGCATGTGTATTCTTCCACACAAAAAACTGAGTTGTCCAATTTTTTGGTTGGCTCAACTAAAACTAGGCTACATTTACTACAGCTTATCATTTGATCATCAATTGTATTTTTAATATGGTAATTGATTATATGAACACTTGTTGTCTCAGTATAGTAGTCACAATAATGTATCATTCAAGATAGCGCTAATAGAATAGTCATGTAATAGTTAACATAAAAAAAACAATAAATGCTATTTGAGAATTTGCTGTGCAAGTTTCAAGAGGTGTTAAACAGTTGTCAAGCAATTATAATAGCTCCATATGTAAATATACAAATATGTAAATTTTCAAAATTCTAAGCTATTTACAAAGTTATAGCAGAGACAACAAACCATCCTTCAAAGTAGTCTTAGGTTCATAATTTAGAAGTCTCTTGGCTTTAGAAATATCGGCGTAACTGTCTTTAATGTCGCCTGCACGAGCAAGTTCGTGGCGTATTTCTAAGTCTTGTCCAGTTAACTCTAAAATGGTTTTAGCTAATTCAGTAATAGATGTGGGTTTCCCTGAGCCAATATTGAATATTTCTCCGTTTGCGCTGTTGTTTTTCATGCAAGCTATTAGGGCTTGAACAATATCGTTTACGTTGACGAAGTCTCTTGTTTGCGATCCGTCACCATAAATTGTCAAAGATTGCTTTTGTTTGGCACGGTTGATGAAGCGGGTTATTACTCCGCTGTATTCATTCATGCCCTGTCTTGGGCCGTAAACGTTAAAGAAGCGCAAAACCGCCGATTGTAAAATCCCTCTTCGTTGAAAGCTTAGGCAATCTCGTTCTGCTAAAAGCTTGGATTCAGCGTATGGTGAGATGGGATTTGTTGATGCTTTTTCGTTTACTGGCAGAATTTTAGTGTCACCGAAAACTGCGCAGCTTGAAACAAACACAAATTTGCTGACTTTTTTTTCTGAACAAGCATTAAGTAAGTTTAGTGTTCCAGTGAGGTTTACGTCAAATGTTAATTCAGGATTAGAAATTGAGAAGGGTACACTTATTAGTGCTGCTAAATGAAAAACCGCGTCAACATCAACGAGACTTTTTTTAACCAGTGGAGCATCACGAATATCACCTTTAACAAAATCGACTTTGCCGCTTTTTATGTGGCGTTCTATGTTTTCAAGTTTGCCGCTATACAAGTTGTCGATAACTCTAAGGTCGTATCCTTCTTCAACTATGCGGTCAACTAGGTGACTGCCAATAAATCCTGCCCCGCCTGTTACCAAAACTCTTGTCATAATTAGCCCATCTACAAAACTTGCTTAAAAAGACACATGCAGTTCGTCACGTTTCAAGCAATCTATAAAGAAATAGTATTTGTTTGCACAAATAGATAGTTCACATCTGAAGGGTAAATTGTCTAAAGTTGGCTTTTCAGATTAGCTTCACTTTTAATATTTGGTTGATAAGAAATATGACTTTTATTTTATAGATATTTCTGCATTCGATTAGTTTGCCAAACTTTACGGTAAAAATAACTAAGTAGAGAGAATAGATATAAAAGCAGAATCCTCTAGGAATATTCTCATGCAATTAATGAAAGATATGGGCAAAATTTCTAAAAAATATAATGTAGATACAAATTGCCCTTATTGCAACATGTCTAAGACCCGAGTAGATATCGAGTTTGAAGTTGTCACAATTGAAAAACAACAAGCTATCGATTCAAGTTTTACAATTCAACATTTATGTGCTCACTGCCTGACGGTTTGTAATGAATCAAAAGATGAACATTTTTTATGTTCTGAGTGTGGAGAACTTGCTCCTTTCATTAAGGAAAAGGAATTGTGTGATTCTGAATGGGCGCAATTTCAACATCTCTTTTCAAATGCTAATGACAACCTTTTCGGTGATTTCTACAAGGAATTGATAGTTGAGGGTTTGGAGAAAGGGAAGAGGTATTGTCTTGTTTGCCTCTACAAGATATGGCGAGAATACTTGACAAATCCTGATTCTTTGCATGAGGAATTGGGGAAACCTAAAAGAGAATATCCTCTAAAGACTGTTTGATCCTAAAAGCAGATTGTAATTCAGAAACCAAAGATGTAATATAGCGGGTTTTAGGAATTTTGCTAAAAATTGAGTTAATTAATTTATTTATGAAAATCAGAGTTGATTGAAAGTAGTATTTGAGATTCACAAGCATATTACGCACGTGCAATTAATTTGTTGAAACAAGGTTAGAAAAGTTATTTTTTATGTGTTGAGTGCATATTACAGAGTTCGATATATTAAGGCGTATGAAACACGATTTATATTGTAAATCGCGTTACCCACGTATAGAACAATAATCTAGAAGAGGAACCAAAATGACTAAGGAAATAATCGAGAATTCGTCTAAAAGACGCGACAGACTTGTAATCATGGCCGAAATCATAGGAATTGCTAAAAAAGGCATTTCGAAAACACATATCATGTTTAAAGCCAATCTCAGTTTTAGCCAACTAAACCAGTATATAGAATTTCTTTCAAAGTCAGCTCTTCTTAAAAGAACAACTTTTAATGGAAAAGATGTTTATCGGTCAACAGAGAAGGGACTGGTGTTCCTTGAAAAGCAGCAAGAGGCAATTGATTTGCTGAAAGAAAATGGTCAGATCCACAATAGAACTTTGAAAACTTCATTTAACTTTGAAAGCTCTAACACACACAAAATCTCAGCAAATTCTGTCTGCAAAACATCTTTTTCTAACTATTGAACATCTAACAAAGTGCTAACTATTTAAGGTAATTGAATAATTTTTGGCTAAAAAGTAATTTGGATTCTCAAATAAGAAAAGAGATATTTTTTAAAAAATGTGAACCTGTAATCTTAATCCTGAATCGTATTTCTTAATAAACAAAAGACTTATATCTAAACCGGCCAAATAGAGAATTTAGGGCAATTTGTCATAAACTCGCATCCACTACTTCATAATAGAGGTGCTGATTGTAGCAAGGAAAAAACTAATATAAGATTTATGGAGCCAGACTCAATAGTTAGCAATCTATTATTCATTTTGTTGGGTTTGTTTTGCAGTAAAGTTGCAATTTTAGGGGGTAGACAGTGATAAATTGGATTGAAAAAAGCTTTAATTGAAAAAATAGGTTTGTAGAGAGCTTTTTTAGTGAGTTGTTATGAAGGTTTTGAATGTTGAAGGTTCAGAATTTTGAGAATTTTTTGGTGTTTGCCATTTGTAGAGTTTTGCTAAAGGAATGAGCAAATTAGTAATTTTGTGGATATGATCTTTCTTTCTTCTTTACTTCTACGTCAATTCTGTCGGCTTCTATTTCCATCTCAAAATCCAAGTCACTATTTGAGTTTTGGTTCTTATGAATTAGAGGCGATCTGTTCTTCCTTGCTGGTCTCATTTCCAAGTTCAATTTCTCGGGTTAGTTTTCGGCTTATTTCTGAAATGACTATTGTTGGAGTTGTCAAATCCTTACTTTCTATGTATTTCTTGGCAATTTCTCCAGATGTGGAGGCTCGAAAATACTCTATCCAAGCATAAGAATCTATTATGTATTTAGAGCTCATGGAATTCTGCTTCATCTTTCTTTGAAAAAGGCTTCAACGCGGGGTTTGACCCTAACATTGAGCAGGGAATTTTGTTTCTTTCAATGATGAGTGTTTTGATGACTTGGTCGTGGCTGCGGGCTTTTGTTTCTTTTTTGATACATTTAGCATCTGTAAGGTTTTTTCATCCACTTGAACTGTTGTCGGCATAATGGTCACCAAATACAATAACTATAAATAGATATAAAAATTTTTGGTCTCAATTATTTTGACTCAGCTAAATAAAAATGCCTTTCACAAATGTGAGTATCCTTGTGTTTCTCTGAGAACAGGCATCTTCTAGCACCTTAAGTTCAACTTGTCCATCTTAGAATCCATAAATTCTGCAGTTAATTCCCTGGATATATCAAATTGGTTTTAGCTGACACCACGCTAGCGCAGGCATATAAGTTTTAATAAATATAGAATGCTACTTGTAATTAATGGTGATTTGGTTGGGTGACGTTGTTTTGACCGCCGAGGACAAACGAAACCTAAAAACCTTAGCCGATGAGGTGCCTAAACTTCGTTTACTTGTTGAAGAACTTGGAAACACTTGATATTTTAGATGATGAAAAACTAATGAAAAGTATCAAGGCTGGGGAGAAAGATATCCAAGAAAACAGGCTGATAACGTTTAAGGAACTCCTCGTAGAGCTGAAAATTTATGAAGAAGAAATTTGAACTTTTCTTCACCAGAGAATTTTTAAAAGAACTAAACCCATTAGAAAAGGAATCGCAGATAAGAATAATTCGCGAGTTAAAAACTCTTGAGGAACACCCGTTCGCTGGCAAACGGCTTGCGGGTCGACTGGAACCAGTTTTCTTTTGGAGTGGGAGATTACAGAGTTATCTACCAACCTATTGAGAAAAAAGATAATTATTAAAACGGTCGGTCACCGCAGCACCATATACGAAAGATAACAACCAAAGTATGTGATGGTTATTTTCCATCCTTTGCCCGCTTAGCTGGAAATGTCCTGAAGATTATTTTTCTTCATTTTCTCAGTAAAGACCATTGCTAATATTATT
Source organism: Candidatus Bathyarchaeota archaeon (assembly GCA_963741005.1). GTDB lineage: Archaea > Thermoproteota > Bathyarchaeia > Bathyarchaeales > Bathycorpusculaceae > Bathycorpusculum. The sequence continues at coordinate 1,998,797 of CAVUGQ010000006.1, read as the reverse complement.
AAAATGATGATAATATCTACCGTGTAGATTACTAAGACAAGGAGTAATGCTATTGTCATCATTGAAATTGGTTGGTTTTGTATTGCAGCCTGAAGAGTGGAAGTCGTTGGAGTTGCTGTCGGAAGGCTAATTGGTGTTGCAATGGGGGTTGGCGTGGGTGTATTAGTGGGGGTGGTGGTTGGTGCAGGTTTTGGTGTGGAAGTCGGATTTGCTGTGGGACTTGGTGTAGATGTGGCAATTGGTGTAGGAGTTGGTGTTGGTGATTCAGTAGGTGTAGGAGAAGGAGTTGCTGTTGGACTGTCAGTAGGTAAAGGTGTTGCGGTCGGCGTAGGAGAAGGGGTTGAAGTTGAAGCAGGTTGTACTTGGTAGATATAGATCTCGATATGACAGTAGTTGTTGGAAATGTCTTGATCTATCCAATCATATACTTGAAAAGTTATCGGCGCACCAGTTCCAATATACGCAATAGAGTATGTGTGATTAGTATCTGCGTTGCTAAATGATCCCCAATTCACGTCAGTTTCGTCAATAAGTAAAAAAGAGTGACCGTTTGGTGCAGGATAGTTATTAGTCCAATTCCAATCTGAATTATCCGTGCAATAATATTGTGCATCAGCTTGAAGACCGCCAGAGTAGTTGTACCAGAAAACAGTTGAGGCAAAGATTCGATATTCCGTACCCAAGACTAAAGTTGGAGTTGTGACTGCTGCACCAGTTGCGCTGTATGCGTTATCAGTCCAAAATAAGGACTCTTGAGCGTTGACTTCAGATACTGAAATTATTACAATTGTTAAGAAAAGAATTGTTGCGGAGATTAAGTAAACAGATTTGTTTTTCATTGGCAATTTCTCGTTAAGGACTTTTCTGACTTATTATTTAAATATTATTTATTACTAATCCAGATTAGTTATTCAGCTAAAAATTCTCCGAGAGAAAAACCAACTATTTTTCTAAGAACCGTAGCGATGACGCATCAGAACAGAAAAAGCCTGTATCTATCATAAAATCACGCAAGCGATAAATTTTCTGAGAAAATTATGAAATACATTTCCATTTAAAAATGGAGTTATTTAGATAAAACAAGGGCTATTTTTTAAAAAAACTATACGAAAAAAAGTATAATAATGTCTTACTTTTATTAAATCAAAAAACTCTTAAAGAATTTAGCCAAAATAATTTAGTTCTAAATCTCGTTTATCTAACTTAAATCCATTAAGGAAGCTCTAACTCCACATTAAAAAAAGTAACATAAAGATTAGAAATTTATACGAAGCGCAAAGCAATTGTAACTAAGAAAGCTATTCCGCATCCTATACCTACAAATCTTAGTCGTGTTTTGTCGACATGGATTTTGCTTGAATATTCTGGTGATACGCCAAGAAATACAGTGGTAACAAGAATTACTATTGCAATGACAGCTAACAATATACTGATTTCTGTTAGTGTTAAGGGAAAGTTCATATCAATCACGGTTGCTTTGGTCGATCAAACCAATTAGAAAGCTTGTTAATTTTCTTCAATTGTTCTTTAAATATTCCTCGAATATTATCAATAGCTCCTTCTAAATCATTCTCAGGAGATATTTTCTCTATGTTGACACGCAGCTCTTCAATGTTTACTTTGAGGTCAGTTTCACTAGCTAAGGTTTCTAAGGCACTTTCAAGTTGATTACCCTCTTTCTTGTATTCCTTATCTTCAACCAACTTGCCAAGTAAAGTGTCGTTTAATGTATAATACGCTAAAATTATAGCCTTTGCACTTTGGAAATTTGGAATACCTTCTTTTAAGTCATCATCTATGGTTAAAGAACAAAAATATTCAAAAATTTTTTTAAGAATATTGTAGGCTTCTTTTGAAGTTTTTTGGGCATTCATACTATTAATCGCTGACGAGATTTTTAGAAAGTCCAAGTTTAAAGGAGGCAACGTCAGAAACGCAAAATTTGCGTTCGGTCCAAAACTTCCAGAGTATTTTTCTAACTGCACCCAATTGATTCTTTTCTCTCGCAGACCAATCAAAGTATCAAAAGACAATTCAATAAGCCCAATTGAACCACCAACTACGTCTATCAGTTCCGTTCGTCTCAAGTCGGCTTGTTCGTCGGACCAAATCGATTTCGGATGCTCCTCAAACATCCCGCAAACAATTTTGAAGGTTGCGATTATTGTTTTGCCATCTGGGGAGATATCTATTTTCTTTATCAAAGTCAGGTTTGCCAGTGGATTCTGCAATAGCACAAGCTGCTGCACTGACAATTGGGCATCCGATTAAGTTGATACTTTTTAGATTATATTTGCTGTATAGATTTCCATAAAGTGAGTCATTGATTTGCAGGGTTACTGTGTTTTCTTTTGTGGTCATTTTAATTTCTTTGGCTAAATTAAGTTCGCCTATTAAGTATGGCAGGGTATCGTCAAGTTCGTTTGGAGGGATTTTTGTTAGGTCCGTATTACGTTTTTGTTCGATTTTGTCTAATAAGCCTATGCCGGGGGATGTTATAAGAAGACCTTTTGGGTTTTCGATTAGGAATTTATCCTTTGCTATGCTTATCAGAAGCTCTTTTGCGTTTTCAAAAAGGGCTTTTCCTTGTAGATTGTCTTTATTTTCGTTAGGTATTACCATTTCTGATGCATTTTGAGCTGGAACAAATGTCACCGTTTCTCTGAGACCTTTGAGATGCTCTGGCAAGTATACGTTTCTTGGACAGGAAGGGATGTTATATGCCTCGCTTTTGGGGTTGAGATCAGTTAACATCCTATCAATTGTCATGTAGCCAGGTAAAGTGGAGGTTATTAAGTAGCTACCTTCGATATATTGCAAGGGAGTTATAAACCAAAAAAGGGCACCCCAGAAAGTTAATCCTAACCCGATTAGGGAAAGTACTTGTGAGTTTAAAAAAACCGAAATAATAAGTAGCGCTATTCCTGACGTAATAAATGAGATTGCTAAGGACGAATCACGTTTTATATTTCTCAAGTTAATCCGCATTATCGTTCCTTCGCCTTGTGAATTTATCAATAACACTCTGTCCAAGATATTCTTTGTGCGTATAAAAAGCATTCCTTTAAGATTAAAGTTACTTAACCCGAATTTTTAGCTAAATTTATTCAAGATGCATTCGAAATAATAATCGATTTTACCTGGTGCTCACGAATTAGTCCAATAGTAGCAAAAATAATTGTAAAAATCAACAAGCTAAGAGTATATTGGACTGCGCCTGCGCCTATTGGAGTATAGTATAATATCAAGGCAATTATGGAAGCGAGAGCCATGCTCACTCCAACACTCAAAACCACGCGTTCGATCGCATCCAAGCTTTCTGAAGACGTTCCTATTGGAACTTTTGCTGGAAACAAAGCTTTTACGAATGCGAATCCAGGTAAGAAAAGAACAAATATCACGCCCAAAACATTACGAATATAAACAAAAGGATACAAATCTTGTGGAATTGTAAAAGCAGTTATGGCGGTTGCTATGGCCACTGCCATTATGGTCCAATACCATGCTGATTCGGAGTTAAAAAAATACCGTTCATTTGAAACTGATGTCTTTTCCCGTTTAAAATTAAACTGGATTTTTCCTTCATCTTCCAACTGATTAATTAAATTAAGAACCTCTTCTGACAGATTGGTCTTTTGTTGAACAAGCCTTACGAGGTGGCTTTTCGTTTTCGGGTGCTTTTCTTTTGCAGTCTTCAATATTACGTCTTTTATTAACTCTTTGATTTTTTGGTTTTCGGACAATTCAAAATGCACACTCTTAAATTCTTGCTACAGCTTTGTGGTTTTATTAATACAAGTTTACCTACTATTATTAAAAGCATAATTCTGAAACTAAATGAGGAGATCGTCGAGTTCTGCATCATGTTGCGAGAAATGAATAATTATATTTCATTACACATATCTTAACATATGTTGTTAAAAGGGATTTTGTTTATCCAAAACGAGTTTGGTGTGTCTAGAAATGAAAGCTGAACTATTAAAAACGTAAATAAATAGTTCTAAAGGTTAAAAAATATTATGATTTTGATGACTCTTTGGTGTTTTTTACCGTGTTTAAATAAAATCAAAGTACTTTTGCTTTGAGAGATTAAAGGTTTTTTCTGACAACATTTTAAGTTTTAATAGGTCTTTTGACTATGTTACTGTTGCAGAGCAGATAGTTATTTGTGATTGGTTGTTTAATTATTCTATAAGAGGTGAGTTAGATTCGGTTGTTTACATACTTAATTATTGCTTGTTTGGTTGGTTTGTTAGGTTTTATTCCGTTTGTTGATTCTTCTGGTGCGAATTTAGTTGGCGTCAATGATAATTGCTGGTGGACTGATAGTGATGCAAGTTCTGCTCCTGTAAGGACCTTACAGATTAGTTCTGATGTCACTCGATTTGGTTCTCCTTCCTGGGAGATTCCTTTATCTGAGCGGGATTGGGGAGTCGATAGGGGTATGTTTGATGTCTCTGCTGGAGACCAACTGATTTTTAGTTCTTGGATTAAGACTTCTGAGCCGACTATAGAGAACGATGTTGTTTTAGCCGGCGGTAGAATCGGAATTGATATGTATGGAGATAACGGTGCTTCTTTCGGTATTAGTGACACTAAGGGTTTAGGTGTCGATGCTTCTGTTGACAACACAATAGTTGTTTTTGGCACCGATGTTTGGACAAAAGTGACTATTGAGTTTGTTGTTCCTGAGAGTTACAATGCTAATCAGGTTACTAATGGTCAGAGTATAGGCACCTTTTTTGCCCCAACTGGCTGTTGTATTTGGCTCCAAACGTGGAGTTGTGTATATTATTCAGCTGAACATGGCACTGCTTGGTTTGCTAATCCTGAATTTTACATTAAACATCCAAGTAGTTTCATTGATATTTCCGGCATTGGAGTGGTTGGTGTTTTCGCTATTTTATCTATAGCTAGTGTGGTCTCAAGAGAGCAATTGATAAAAACCCTCTTTATGCCTAAAAATAGTACAGTCCGACAAAGAGTCGATATAAAGAATGTTATAGCAAAATGCACATTTAAGTGCAAAAATTGAGCTCTCTAAGTATTGGACTAAAGATTATAATAGTTGATAATTCAGTTTTTTAAATAGGCTAATGTCATCCCTTTCTGGACGCTCTAAATAGAATAGAATTTATGCATTGTTCAGGAGGCAATATTTTGAACTCGCCAAAATATAGTGTTTTCGTTTTCTATTTTCTTTTTTCCTTTATGACCATAAGCGCAAATACTGAAAGGAATATTAGTGGCCAAATGTAAGGAGTTTCTGCCAACAATAACCCGCTAAATGGAAGGTAGATTGTTGCACTATTGTTGGTTGCGATTATTTTTGGTGAGTTTGAATTGGGCATTAGACTGGGGGTTGAGGTTATTATGTGAGTAGGTTTTGGTTGTGTAGTTGAAGACGGGGAGGGAGTTTGTAGAGGTGATTTTGCTGTTGGAACTGGTTTCCCAGATGGAATAGGACTAGATGTAAATGAAGATAACGAAGTTGAAGTGGATGCTGGCAAAAGATTTTGAGTTGATTGGTCAGTGGACTCAAGAGTATCAGCTGGAGATGGCTCAATCGAAGGAAGGGGAGTTGGGTTGGATGTTGGAGCTGAAGATGGCTCAATCGAAGGAAGGGGAGTTGGGCTGGATGTTGGAGCTGAAGATGGCTCAATCGAAGGAAGGGGAGTTGGGTTGGATGTTGGAGCTGAAGATGGATTTGTTATGCTTTGAATGAGAACTGGTGCGAAAACGAACGAGTTCTGTGAATCATTCAGCCATGTTGAATTGTACACCAAATACGTTGTTGCAGCGACCATTTTGCTATTCATATCAAAACTGTAAATTCTTGCTGACGCCGCTCCTACGCGATCTCCTGTGTTATTTGTTATTTCTTGCATGTCCCAGTAAATCTGTGTTCTGTTTTCTTCTTGATTACGGTTAGCAAAATTCGCGCCGTGATCATGACCATTAAGGGTAAGAAACACATTTGGATATTTGTTAAGAGTGCTCACAAAATTTGTTTCCCAGGTGGCGTTATCAGCATTATTGTACCCGCCAAAGGTATTTAGTAAGCAATGAGTTCCAACAATAACGTTGTATTCAGAATGAGTGGCTATTAAATTGGTCATCCAGGCAATTGCAGTTGAATTTGCAAAATACTCCATGTCGATGATGAGGAACTTGTAGTTACCGTAAGAGAATTGAACAGCAGTCTCTTTACCATTATACAAGTCACTTACCCAGTAAGGCTTTGATCTCATAATAGTAGGATTAAAAGCTGCATAATTGTTTCCTAACCAAGTTGTATTTGGGTTTTCATGAGGATTTTGGTCATGGTTTCCGGCAGTCCAACAGTAGGGAATGCTGCTTTTTAACAATGTACTCATTGATCTATTTGCGTTTTGCCAATCAATTAAGGAAGTAGAATAATCCACTATGTCTCCCGTATGGATGACCATCGAAACATTGTAATTTGCTGCGTTAGCAGCTATCCACTTCGTCAAGTTATCGAACAACTGAGGATACATGTCTGCCAGATGCTGAGTGTCTGTAATTTGAATTATTGAAAAAGACGTATTTTGTACCCCAATAGAAATATCTGCCTTAACTTCTAAGTTGACCCGGTATGCGATCATTCCTAAACACAACAGAAGCAGCAAAGCTGTAGTTTGAACCACAAGCTTTGATTTCTCAGTTATGTTTTCCATGTACATCGTACCTTTTTGAGATCCTTACGCTGTTTGCTTTTAACATAATTTTCGTTGGAACCTTACTAAGACAGCTTCAAGAAGAGTAAAGAGACTCTTCCGTTTAAACGAAGCAGTCTATCAGTATTATAAGTTAGTCATTTCTATTATGACTATTGTTTCTTTATAAAAAAAAATAGTCTAATCATTTTTCTGCAATTCGCCAGAAGGTTAACTATAATGCTCAGTATTCTTTCTAAAGATATTTCCAAATCTGGATAAAGTGGCAAGCACAAGATGCTATTCAAGATATCTGAAGCACTTTTAAAATTATACGTCTCGACGAGGTTCTGACCTTCTTAAATGAAATAGGGTGAGTTCACGTTAAAGGGTGAAAGTACTACTAAAGAACCTAAAAAAAGAAACGAAAAAGTAATTAACTAACGGTGCGCGTTTTGCTTTTTGTTTTGTCAATTTCCTGATCGATAAGGTCCAAGATGTTATTACTCTCTCCCGTTTTGAATTTTCGAGCAAAAAATTTTCCACTTTTCTTCAGGGTCTCAAAGTCTGAAATGGTCAGATTTTTTGGGTGAGGCTTGTTATCGGAAAAATCACTGTATTTCATATCTTCGTTAACTACTTCAGACTTGAAGTGTGAGTTCAGCAAAATAGTTTCAAAAAACATTTCGTCAGGCGCGAAAGTATGTTTGAAGAACTTCCTTAAACATGGATTATCCTTTACGAACTGTAAAATATACCCAACGTGCCTTTTGGGCAAACAGAAGCCCCCGTGTCCGCCGTAAGGTTCAAGATTATTGGGTATTCCTTTTTTCAATCGAGGGATTCTAATTATTCTTACGTACGGGTAGCGTGCACGGGGTAAGAAATAATGGCGGTAGTTTATTCTACTTAAACCGCCCTGCCACCAGGCTTTAGATGGTAACTTGAAAAACTCCATAAAAGCGCAGTTCTTCCGGCTCAATTCCTTCTTAATGTCTTCTTGCGATTTTATAGGGTAGCAATCACCGCTCAGGGGAATAAAGTAATCATAATCGTATTTCTCAAAATACGCCATAGCACTCAAATAGGCGTCAACAGAACCGATTGACCCCCATTTGCATCGAAATTCAGATACAATATTGATATTTTTGTTTGGACATTTTTTTTCAATAAACTCCTTCCACTCTTTGAATTTTTTTACTCCTATAAGAGTATCAAAATGAATGTTCACAAAATCCGAGTCTGTTTGAACCCTGTTCACTAGCCTTGCCACCCGATCAGGTTCCTTGAAAGCAAGAATATGATAAGCAATTCTCGTCATAGTTGAACATCCCTGTTTTCAGAGTATTTATAGACTTATTCTTACATATTCCTTTATAAAGTAAAGGATTTTTTCCTAATGTCTTCAAGATCATTATGTCTTATCCATTATAAACTGGATGGACTAAATCGATAGTTGATAAAAATCCTGCATTACTGCTCTTGCTCCAAACCCCTCTTTGTGTCTGAGTAAGCCGCCATTCAGAACTTGACCAAGGTTTTCGGTAGAGCATCCGAAATCAAAGAATTTTTTGTTTATGTAGTACTCAGTGATGAGGAAGTCAAACACCAAATCCAAAGCCCCTACAGCCCAGCCTTCGTTTGAGTCAGCTGCATATTGAGCGTGAGCCACATTATTGCTCTCGAAGATTATTGAGCCTGCAAGCATCAAATCTTCTTTGAATGAGGCAAACAATTTGATGTTGTTAGGAAACCTCTCTGCGAGATTGATTATCTCATTAACTCTATGGACAGGACTTACGCCGTGTCGTTCAAACAATACTTCTTCCTCAATTTTCATAAATGCCTTAAAGTCAAAGCTTTGCTTAACAACAATATTATGATTTTTTGATTTTTTAATCGTCCTTTTTCTTTCTTTTGCATAATTCACGTTTAGTGGCATTTTTATTGAAGAGATTATGTTTCTTCCGATTATTCTTGCATTGTTTCGGAATAAAGCGTACAAATCTTCTTCCGCTGGAATTTGATGATATATGTATGGTATAGGCTTATACAGTAGTTCAGTGAAACCCTCATCTTTGCAGTGGCTAATCAATTTTTCGAAAATTCCGATCATTATAGAAGTTTTCATTTCTTTATCCGATATTATCCCGCCAAAAGTTAGTCCTTCATGACTGTTTAGAACATCATTGTTTATGTTGGCTGGCATCAATCCGATTAACTTCCCTTTTTTTAAGAAAAGAAGAGAATGATCGTGGAATCTGTCAGAATGATATTCCATGTAATCTCTGTACAATAAGAATATGCCATTTTTTGAGTTGGAAACGAAATTATCCCATTGTGTCTTGTATTCTGGGCTATATTGAACTACATCAATAGTTTCTTTGTTGAGACCGAAATCAGATATTCCGAAAGTGCTCGTGCATATGTCCATTGATTTTCACTTAGGTTTTAATCCGTAAATTACACTTATAAAGTATATTACGAATACAGATATAATTTGGCGGATCCTACTCAAGTCCCCAAAGGAAGGTTTTCCATTTCTGAATAGATAAGCAAAGTGAATTGTGCATAGGAGATATTTTTGACTTGCTTTCTCTTCAGCTGCAGAGTGGTTCTATCCCTTTTAGAGTTGCTTTAAGTAGAAATTGCCTCATTTAGGTAGTTTCATAAGTCAAACATAGTATTTTCAATGAACCCATCAGTTTCCATTTTCCGTATCTTCGAGTAATCAACAACTATTTCTTTCCAATACCTCAGGAATGCAACTTCATTTATTTTGAATAAAGGATTTTGGACACCTTTTGAAAGGTAGTCACATATTATTTTAGGTTCATTGAATCCTGCTATGGCTCGCATTGCAGTTGTTCCGGAACAACGAGCATTAAACTCAAAAATGAAGGGAATGCCTTTTCTTAATCTTAGTTGAACATTGCATGGACCAAAAGGCTTCAATATATCGACGACATTCTTCACGAAACTTGATAGTTTTTCATCTTGCACCACAAAGGCCTTATATGTATTACCAAAACGAAGCTCACGTTTCATTAGAATTGTTCCGACGCATTGGTTTTCAAAGGAGATCGTTCCGCATGTATATTCGTCACCTTCGATACACTCTTGGACCACATAGTTATCCAAATCTGCAGAACCCACGAATCTTTCAAAATCCTTGAGGTTTTTAGCAAGAAAAAGACCTTGGGAAGCTTGTCCTCCTGTTTTCGGTTTTAATATAATTGGGAAATCAAGTTCGAATGAATAATTTCGTAAGCTAAATGTTTCTGGTGCCGGAAAATGATTACTTTCCAAAAAATCAAAGGTTTTTAGCTTGTCACCGCATAGTTCTACGACCTCGGGGCTACTCACGACGGGAAATATTCCATTTTTCTCCAATCGGTTTTTGTTCTTCGAAAGGTGGATTAATTCTGCGTCGAGACCTGAAAAGACAGTTTTACACTCCGCCTCACAACAGATTAAAATCAGTCGATCAATGAATTTTGGATCATTAGCATTTAGGCCGATGTAGGATTTTTTTGTGGCATATAGCCCAGCACCCAATACTTCACTATTGATTCCGACTGCTGAGTATTCTGTATTCTGCAAAGCTTTGATTATGCTCTGGCCTATTACTCCGCCAACCGCTGTCACGGCAACACTCATAAAATAGGCTCCAAACGTGCAAAAGTAACTTTTTCTGTGTTCATGAGCACATAGCCTCTTTGCAGTCCTCGCCTGCCTTTGGTAATTGAACCTGGGTTAATTATTGTTTTTTTATTTCGGCTAATTAGAACTTGTTCATGTGTATGTCCAAAGAAAGCGTATTTTGTTTCTTCTCGCATTTTTTTGAAAATTTTTTCGAAGTCATAATCCGTCCTCAAGTATTCATCGTTGATCGAGTGTGTTATATAGAGGTCTTCATACCAAATTTCTTTCGGAAGAGAAATCAGCAATTTCCTTTGTTTAGAAGTTAACTTGCTCCTATTGTAGAGAGCTGATTTCTGCACCGCTGGAGTCTGATTGCTTATATCTTCGTCTGAAACAGCCAACCTTTCATGATTCCCAAGAACAACAAGATCTATATTCTTGAGTATAAAATCTATGCAGAAATCTATGTCCGTTCCATACCCTATAATGTCTCCGCAGAAAATACTCAAGTCTGCGTCTTCGAGAACGGGGATTATGTCTTCAAGCGCTCGACTATTTGCATGCAAATCTGCAAAAACCAGAATGTTTTTCATGCCATCTCACATCGGTTCCGTGCTTACTAGCCCAAAATCAATTGTGTTCTATTTTTATGTTTAGCCATGGTTTATCCGAGACACAATCTTAGAAGGCACCCTCTGGTATGACCAGATAAAAATGGCAACGTCAAAGACCTTCAGAAATATCGACCAGAGGTTTGTTCAAAAAAATTTGGCTGAACGTTTACTCATTAAAGCATTCAGAAACTAAAAATTCTTCAGACTTTTGTGGTTACTAATCAAGTCGGGCAGTTTCGACCAAAGAAGCTGCATTCTTCAACGTTGTATATCTTGACCGTCTTGGAACGGGCATAATTAAAAAAAGAAAAGGTGGTTAAAGATGTTTGTTTTGCTAATCTACGTCGAACTCGTTGAGCCAATGGTCAATGGCGCTTGCATATGCTAAACCTAGTTCTCTACCGTCTGTCTTAGGTGGGCATGGAGTGTGGTCACCTAGCCAATCGATCGATAGGTCTATCAGTTGAGGTAGTGTGGCGCCGTCAAAAGGACCGTCTGTGTAATGACCTGGATAGGTCTACATTTTCTATAACAATAATATAGCCTCAGAATTGTAAATCCAATCTAAAGCAACAAGAGAGATTAGAATCTGGAAGGAAAATGCCGATTTATTGGTAATATACCCTTTATTGTTTGATCCAATCTACACGCTGAAGGCTTGGTTGGCCGTGATTAGAGAAGTTGCATCGATTCTGAGGCTTGTTTCTTTCAGGAAAAGGTCAACTTTGCAGACCCTTTTTGGATTACGCAACTCCTCATCTGGCTGTTAGACGTTCTATCATCACACTTTATGGGAGATAAGATGAAGCTAAGTTCATGGTTTAGTTTGCTAAACACAAACTTGTCTTATCTTATTCCGTTTTGTTGGAAGCTACTGATCTGAAGACACGTCTTTTGTTACTCTTGCAGGCACGCCTAGTGCTACTTTGCCGTCAGGAATGTCACTAGTTACTACAGCGCCTGCTCCGATTAGAGCGCCTTTGCCAACAGTATTGCCCCCTATAATTGTGGCGTTCCCCCCTATTCGGGCACCAGACTTGATTATCGGGCCTTTCCATTTCCCCGATGTCATATACTTGTCATTTGTGCTTGCAACAGCCCCCCCGATGAAAACATGATCTTCGATAATCATGTTGCCAGTCATTTGAGAGTGAGTCATGATTCTTGAATACTCACCCACCGTTGTTTCATATTCAATAGTCACTACTCGCCCAATTATAACGTGGTCTTTAATTATGCATTTTTCTCTTATAGAAGCGAGATCCGCAATAAAGCAGTTCTTTCCTATTTTTGTTCCGGCGTATATTATTGCAGAGGTACCTATAATTGATCCTTCACCTATTTCACATGGAGAAAGATCTTCTTCTGTCTTTTTGGTGAGGGTTGATATGTTAGAAGGCTTTTTGCCTAATACCGCGTTGTCAAGGATTGTAACATTATCCGAGATTTGCGTAAGCGGATAAATAACTACGTTGTGACCTATAGTTACGTTTTTTCCTATGCTCACCTCTTCCATTACGATACTATTGTGTCCAATGCTGAAATTCTGGTCTATTTTCGCAGATTTATCTATAAAATTATTCATTCAAATTGCCTCATTTTTCCGGTTCAACTGGGTTACTAAACATTTTTTGTTTTTGCTACCAACCTTTTTTCTGATTGTCTTTTACCTATTGATTTAGAAATTTCCGCATTAAAAAGGATTGTTGAATTGTCGCACATAACAACCTCGAACAGAGTGCGCTTCTGGCCATTCCAAAGGACAAGAGTATTGTGGCTTCATCGTTGCTCCGTCACCCATTTGGACCCCAACAGGTATTTTTTCAATATGCTATATCCAACTTCGCCAAACCCGTTTTTCCTAATTAATTATTCCTTTGCTGTTTTGAAATCGTCTACAAGGAAATTTATAGAAGTCATAAACAACCGAACTCACTTTATGACTTTACATATAAACAGCACTGTTAAGTTATTTTTGGTAGCCTAAAAAAGAGTTTTTCTTTTGCTTTTCCATTCAATAAACTGCTTAACTGTCAGAGTTTTCATTTCTTTTAGGGGTAATAAACGCAACCTCAACTTTATGGAAGTTGGATAGTCCATCCATCTAAAAAATAACTTTCTTTAATACTCTGCAAGGAATACCTGCTGCGACCACATTCTCAGAAATATTTCTCGTAACCATTGACCCACTGCCTATTACGCTGTTACGACCAATTGTGACGCCTTTTAAAACGGTCACGTTTGCCCCGATAAAGACGTTGTCATCGATAAATACATCCATTTTGGGGTAAGCAGTTGAGAAGCGTTTATGAGGATCCAAATTATGAAAATCGCTGGTAACCGCAACGAAAGAAGGCCCAATAAGTACATCTTTGCCTATTCGAATTCTGGCATTGTCGGCAATTAAACAAGCGTTATTGTTAATCCAGGTGTTTTCTCCTATTCTGATTTCAGCTTTTTCGCCTCTTGCATCAAAATATATATATCCATTGTAAAAGAAGGGGGAATCAGTGTACCCTAATTTGATGTTCGGCTCAAAAAATATTTTCCCATTTCCTGCAAACAAGACTGGCTGAAGTAGTTTGGGTGAATTTCCGCAGTAACGGTTTTCTGAGATCAGTTTGTAATACAAAATCCTAATTCGTTGGCTGAATAAACGAAGCGCGAGCACTCTTTTGAAGCGAACCTTTTTTAACATATTCTCCCCTTTTTATTCATTTTTTAATATTTATAGTTAAACCCAATTTGACAAGAAAAAATAGCGAAAAAAGTTTACAATAGTTTCGTTTAAGAAAGTATGTTAGCTCAATTTGAGTGTGCTACCTTAATTTTGCGAGTAGTGACTTTGTTTTTTCTGATATTTCTATAACTTCGCTTTCGTTTAGCCAAGGACTCACTGGCAAAGAAAGGATGTCATCAACGATTCTTTCTGTAATTGGTAGCTTTTCAGATCTGTTATAAGCTTTCTGGGCGTGAACAGGCACTGGATAGTGTATTAAGGATTGAATCCCTTGACTAAGGAGATATTGCTGCAGTTTGTCTCTCTGCTTGTGTTGTATCACGTAGAGATGATATACGTGTTTTGCGTATTCCTTTTCTATTGGAGTTATTACTTCAGAGTTTTGCAGAAGCTCGGTGTAGAGCCTAGCGAGTTTTCGTCTCTTTTCATTCCATTCGTCGAGATAACGCAGTTTTGTTCTAAGGATAGCTGCTTGCAACTCGTCTAATCGACTGTTAACGCCTACAAAATCATAATGATATTTTTTGGACGACTGCCCATAGTTTCTCAGTTTCCTTAACTTGCTTGCTAAATCTTCATCGTTTGTAACTATCATACCTCCATCGCCGTAGGCACCTAGATTCTTGGTGGGATAGAAACTGAAACATCCAATTTTACCTATGTCACCAACTTTTATGCCATTGTATTCAGAGCCGTGAGCTTGGCATGCGTCTTCGATTACATACAGATTGTGTTTCTCTGCGAGTTCCATGATTGGCTTCATGTCTGCTGGGTGTCCGTAAAGATGCACTGGGAGTATTGCTCGTGTTTTGTCTGAGATTTCAGCTTCCACTTTTGAAGTGTCCATGAGATATGTTTCTGGGTCAACATCAACAAAAATAGGTTTTGCACCATTTCTGGAGATTGCATCAACAGTAGATATCATTGTGTGAGACACAGTAATTACTTCGTCACCATTTGATATTCCAAGAGCTTTAACAGCTAAATATAGAGCATCAGAACCGGAGTTAACACCCACTCCAAATCTTGCTCCAATGTACTTTGAAAATTCTTCTTCAAACTTTTCCGTTTCTCCCCCAAGCACGTACCAGCCGCTTCTTAGAACTCTTTGGATTGCCTGTGAAACTTCTTCACTTATTGTTGAATATTCTTTTTTAAAATCATTAAAGAGTATCATATTTACTAACCCTCTTCGTTTATCCTGTTCAGATTCTCAATTGTTAATTTGTAGATGTCGTGCATTATAGCTCTTGCACCAAAACTTTCCTTATAGTCTATTAGACCAAAATTCAAGAGTTGTCCAGCTTGCTCGGTAGAAATTCCAAAATCAAAATATCGGGGTATCTTACAGAAGTCGCTGATTAGATAGTTTAAGATTAGGTCCAGGGCTCCAAAGTCTCGACCTTCGTTCGAATTAGCCAGGTATTGAGCATGCACAACATTTTTGCTTTCATATATTATTACTCCCGCTAACATATTATCATTTTTGAAGGAGGAAAACAATTTTATGTTATTGGGAAATCTTTGGGCCAAGAGTTCTATTTCTTGGGAAGTGTGAACTGGTTTCACTGCGTATCGTTCCTTCAATACGTCTTCAACTATCTGCATGTAATTCTTAAAATCGTAGCTTCTTTTCACAGTTAAATTATTCTGTTTTGCTTTCTTGATCGCCCGTAGCCGCCTTTCACAAAAATTCAGCTTTAACGGCGTATAAATTGAGCTTGTAACGTTTCTTGAGAATAAACTTGCTTTGAAGTAGAATAAAGCGTATAAATCTTCGTCCGCTGGAACTGAGTGGTAAGTGTAAGGGATAGCCTTGTAAACTATTTCTTTTATTCCTTGACCCCTGCAATGATTAACAAGAGAACTGAAAACATCAAGCATGACAGCGGTGCTCATATCATACCCTGATATGACCCCTCCAAACGTTAAACCAGCATGACTATACAAAGTGTCGTTTTGAATGTTTGCAGGAAATAATGCAACCAAGCAGTTATCGAGATAAAACAATAATGAATGGTCTTGGAACCTATCGGAGTGATACTCCATATAGTCTCTATAAAATAAGAAAATACCATTTTTGGAGTTAGAAACAAAATCATCCCATTGGCTTTTGAGTTCTGAGTTGTAAACACGTATTTCAATTACTTTTTTTGCGTTGTGAAGTATTCTTGACCCGCTCCGATGATATTTTGCCTAAGAAAAAAGTCTAATTAAATTGATTTATCTCTTACTATTCTCTCGTCATTTTTGATCTTACTTAACTTAAAAATGAAGTAGTTATCTCCAATCTCTGCCTTTTAATCGACAAACACAAAATTGATAAATTGCAAAAGAAAATCAGTTTCCTTTTATCTTCATCCATTTTCTTGTTTGTAAATTATCTAATTAAGTATATTAAAAGGCACGAAAATTTTGTGACTTTTAGCCTTACAAACGCTATAGCTTCTAAAAGATTAGAACATTAATATAATCAACCTTTATTTGTCGATTAAGTTCTTCTCGTTTAATGAAGGCGACAAGGTTGTCTTGAGACCAATGTCAAATAGTTATAGGTCATTTCGGAACTCTTCAAGTGCCTACAAAGATCTTTTTATAGGCTTCGTGCAAAATTTTACAGTTCACCGTTAGCGACCATTTTCTTGAAAATTTCATAATCTCTTATGTAGTCCTCTTCATTGAAGAAATCAGACGTCAAAGCAAAGGCTATCGAGTTTGAAGAGAAATTCTCAACCTCTCTCCAAAGACCAGAAGGAACATACAGGCCATAGAATGGTCTGTTGAGGAAGAATCTTTTCTTCTTTGCACCATCATCCAACACCACATCAAAACTACCGCTCAACGCAATAATGACTTCTTCTAGAGTTTTGTGAGCATGCCCCCCTACTAGTTGCCCCACTGGGAACATCATAAAGATAGTAAATGCGCTTAATATGAAAAGGTATGTGCTTAGTTTCTTCGACAAAGGACAGGTTACCTCTTATTTCAGCAATTGTTGGAAAATTTAATAATTTACTTTTACCTACCTTCAATTTTTGCAACCGATACGTATATTTTTTTTCAAGTATTTAACAATAACTACAGGCTAAGCTTGGGAGATAAGTCAGATCCGAGTTATCAGAGAAGAGTGTTCCAATCCACATATCAAGTAGGAAGATCAGCAGCCCAGTCAATTCCAAAAGAACAAACAGCAACCTCCGACAAGAATTGCTGCGTTGCATTAAGTCTTAGTATGAGGACATTTCCAAAGCTTTCTGAACGATAATCCTGTCGTTGACGATTTTTTGCATGGAAAAAGTTATCATCTCAAAGTGGCTTCTAAAAATTCTTCAAAGTATTGAAGCAACGACATCTCGAATTCGCAACCAGCCACTTTGGCGACAAATGGCCAACGAGCAAATGGAAATACGAAAAGAGCTTTACGGACCGTAGTGCTTATGAAAAGTTACGGGATTTGAAATAGATGAACTCAGATAGATAGCCATTCTTAGAACCCCGAGTACCTTGTAGAACTCAAGTCTTGAACGAATTTCGCCTTGATAATTCCGAATATATTCTGAAACAAATCGATCTGCAGTTTTCTCTTTTAGAGCGAGACTTGTCTCATCTGAAAATAATTTAACATAATGATACGAATATCCGACATCAAATGCAGGATCACCTATTTCAGCGCCCTCCCAATCTATCACGCTTAACTTAGATTTATCGGTTATTATTACGTTTCCTGGATGAAAATCACCATGTAGAAGAGAATAACGAGGACAATAAACATCGGGAGCTTTCGAATCAAGCCAAGAGACCGCAATATCAAAATCTTTCTTGAGTTTTTTATGGTGCTTACTATACTTCAATAATTGATTTATGTGAATCTGCCAAAATTTAGCGAAAGCATATCCATCCTTGGGGGGAGTCAGGGCTTCAATTCCTAATTCCGCCACATTCAAATTATGAAGACTTGCAAGAGTGTTAGCAAAACAATCAAACTTGACGAGACGTTTATGAATAGGCTTTTTTTGGATCATCAAGATAAAAGGAGCACCAATAAAAACAGAGTCTTTCTCGCAGAGATACACCTGAGGAACAGAAAAACCAACCCGAGCTAGATTCTTCAAAACTTGAAATTCTCGCTCGCAAACAAGATAGTTATGAAAATCTATATTCAGGATCGGATGAATATTCTCATCAAAGACTTTTAGAATGAGATTGCAAACCTGCTTAGCGCCGTTAATTGTATAAATCAGAACGAACGCGTAGACATCACTTCTAACTCCACCGCCAACCTTTTTCAATTTTGAAATCGAAAAGTTACTTGCATTTTTAGGTATGAAGCTCAAACGATCGCTAAGTTTGGCCAAATGTAGATACTCTTCAAGTTTTTTTTGATTCAATACCCTACCTAAAAAATTAATTTTTGCACCTCCGACCCCAACTTCTTCATAAGTCAAATAACCAGACTAATTAAGTGGATTTCCTTTTCTTTGATTTTGAAACCTTCATGCTCAGAGGGGCTTCAAGTATTTGCAGAGGGACTTCCAATAATTTTGACACTAAGCCAAAATTTGAAAACATTGCTCTCAAACTATTAATATCTGTTAAACTGACTGCACCAAAAAGAGGAGCCGAAACCAAAAAAGCAATAGCAAAAAAGATTGAACCAGTAGCTAATTTCAGCCAATTTGGAGCAACTATAACGGTTAAGTAAAGATAAACAATTAAGGATGATGTGGAGCAAGTAAGAAAGATTTTGACTGAAGTCACGATATCCACAGTTGCATGGTAACGTTTGTGTAAAAAGTACAGTCCATAGAAAAGATAAGGCATAGCTGCAACTATACTACTAATAATTAATCCGATTATGCCGAGCGTCGGAATAAAAATTAGACCTAACGGAATTCCTGCGAAAAGACTAATCAGATTCATTTTCATTAGCATTTTCGTCTCTCCTAAAGCTGAAAGGATACTGGGAACGCTCAATGTTCCTAAAAGGATAAACAAATTGCCGACCAAACCTAATGCGAGAAAACTAGAAGAATAAACCCATTTGTCCCCATACAGAGTTCCTATAAGCGGTTGAGAAAGAACCATAAGGGCCATCACAAAAGGAACTACTATTAGACCTGCGTACTTAACAGACGAGGAGAAAATAGTTCTAAGAAGATTTTGCTCTTTTTGCGGGTTCACCTTAGAAAAAGCAGGAAATAATACAGTATTCAAAGGATATGTAAATAAAGCTATTAGAAGAGAAAAGTTAGTCGCGATTGTGTAATTACCTATTAAAACGGTAGTACAAAATGCAGCCATCATAAAAGAATAGAATTGAGATTGAATTCCCTTCAGAATATTGCTAACTGCCAAAGGAAAGCCAAAATGTAGCAAAGGCTTCAAAGTTTCTTTAAAGCTAGTCTTTATTGATGATATTCTTTCAAGTTTTTTATATACTTGTGAATACAAAAGTAAGGCGGAAATCATACTAGTTGCAAGTGTTCCTAATGTATAGCCAATTACAGCACCAAAGGCACCATATCCCAAAATAACTAGTAGTGGAGATGCTACACCCTGGATTACAGCTTGGAAAATGACTAAATAACTACTAAGATCCATGCGTTCAAATCCTATTAGCACACTTTGAACTGCGCCGCTCAAGGAAAGCGATAACACACTGGCGGATGCGAGAGCTATCAAAATCCCTGATTCAGGTTTGCCAAATACTGATGACGCGATAATGTTGGACATCAACAATAGCGACACTGCCAATATTATCCCGGTTAACAATCCGAACGATAGACCATACACAATTGTTTTACGCAAATTTGCCCCACTATTAACGGCTCGATTTTGTGCACAAACTCTAGTCAAAGCGGTGTTTACACCCCAGTCTTGAAATAGAAGAATTGTTGCCGCCGGAATCAAGGCAATTGTGTAAAGTCCATAATCGCTTTGGAGAATATACAATCCCACTACTATTGTCCCAACAGCTAGCACAATAGTGGAGAGTAGTTTTGCAATGAATAACTGAAAACTGCCACTGGCTGAAGTCTGACCCATTTTCAATGCTTTGTCCATAATCTTCACACGCAAATCTCTAAATTAATTTAAACAAGATTTTCCAGTACTTTGAATGTTTTTAAATAAAAAAACTTGCAGACAGCCTTGAGGTCGAATTTTTGTAAAAATCGAGTTCAATTTTTTATGCTTCCAATTTCATCTAAAAGCCCTATGTAATTATTTGACATTTGTTTTATGTTAAATTTTTCTTCAACACGTTTTCTAGCAGTCTGTCCCATTTGTTTAACGAGTTTTTCATCAAGCAAAAGAGATCTTACATTAGAAGTGAGTTGATCGACATTTCCCCATTCGGCGAGCAATCCGGTTTTATTATGAACAATGGCTTCTTTATTAGCGCCCACGTCATAAGCAACAACAGGCTTTTCAAGCGCCATTGCTTGCAGAACAGAGTAACTCATTGGTTCTGGCCATAACGAGGGCAAGAGTAGTAAATAACTTGACTGAAAGATTCCCTGCAATTCTTGTGCATCCCAAATATAATCCATAGTTTCAAACGTGTCTCCGTGAAAAGTCTTTTGACCAATCCAAAGGAACCGCGCATTTGGAAAATCTGGTTTAAGATTCTTTGAGAGCTGAACAAAATGGTGAAACCCTTTTTGTTTAGAAATATTATTAGATAAAAAGAGCACTGTTTTCTTCTCGCTTTTAGCTGATAAAGGTTTAACAGTTTTGAAATCTACACCGTTGTATATCACATGAATTTTGCCGAGATTATAATTTAAAGTCCCCATAATGTTCTTCAATAGTAAACTATCGCTCACTATTGCTATGGCGTGATTAAGTTTTGATTTCAAATTATTGATCTTGTTTATCTGCATAGTTGAGAATAGCTTACTTGGCATTAACGCTGAAGGTGAAGTTGCGGTAAATTCCCCCGTTGTTAGGCCTTGTTTTACGACGCATGGTCCGCAAATCCAATTGGGTCCCTTGCAAGGAGATTCCAAAATCATATTAAAAAGGTCGGCTTTTGGACAAACTGGCCAAAGGGTCTGAGCCTGAGCAATCGTTGGTGTTCCAGAAAGAATGCTCCCCCAAAAAGCGGAAATGTCATAATCATACCAAGACATAACAATATCAGGGCTAACTTTTTCAATATAACGGCGGTAAAGCCTTACAGCAACCGAATCCACAATAACATGGGGAGGAGACCATGGATAAATTTTCCAGTAAGGTCTATCTCGCGGCAAAAAAGCTACCGAAACATCATCTCCGCGTTGAGATAGAATAGAAGCCAACAGTTTTGCTACTCTAGGCTCTCCTCCAGGCCAAGAGGGCTCGTTTATGATACCTGTGAATAGAATATTCATGCCAATTCAACCATTCACAATTAAATACCTTAACCGAAATTCAAGGAAAACTCTTTTCTAGACTGAGCGTGCACCTGCTTTAAGCGCGTTAATTATCCTTTGAAATTCCTCATCTTTCATGAACGGAAACATCGGAAGCGAAAGAATTTTTGAATACAATACTTCGGCACAAGGAAAATCGCCTTTTCGATATTTTGTAGTTTTTTGGTAATATGAAAAGTAATGAAGAGGGGTGTAATGAACTCCAGTTATTATACCCTGACTTTGAAGAAATTGGTATAATTCGTCTCTATTCAAAGGATACTGCTTTTCAACTGTAATTTCAAGCAGATGGTAAACGCCATGTTGGAGACCATTAGAGTCAGGGTCATGAAGCATTTTTAGACCATCAATCTTTTCCAATTCAACCTTATACTTGTGCGCTAATTCCAGTCGAGATTTGGTCAATTGATCAATTTTTTTCATCTGTATTAAACCCATTACGGCGGTAATTTCACTCATCCTAAAATTGAAACCCAGATCATTCACATCAAATCGCCAATGTCTGATTTTTTCTTTAGGTGTCCTATTTTGACCGTGATTTCTCACTAAAAAGGCGCGCTCACTTACTTCAGAACTATTTGTAACCAGCATACCCCCCTCGCCGGTTGTTATGTTTTTTGTTGCATAGAAACTAAAACAGCCCGCATCACCAAAACTGCCAACAGCCCTATCTCCAAACTTTGCTCCGTGAGCCTGAGCGCAATCTTCCACCATTTTTAAGTCATAGTCTCTCACTAACCTACTGATATTCTGCATATTACAAGGAAAACCATACAAATGGACTGGAATAATGCAATCAATCTTGTCATTAGTTTCAAGAAGAGCCTCTATTTTCGCCGAGTCAATTTCCCCTTCTTCATCTACATCGCAAAATATTGGTTCAGCACCATACAGCCTTACTACATTTGCAGTGGCCACAAAAGTATTCACGGGGACCACAACCGGTGCGCCCTTTTTCAGATCAATTCCGCTTAAAGCCATATACAACGCAGAGGTACAAGAATTAGTTGCTATGCCATATCTGCACTGTACATACTCAGAAAAAACTTTCTCAAATTCCATTGTTTTAGGACCTAAAGTTAACCAACCGGACTCAAGCACTTCACGAATCCCAGCCAATACTTCGACCCCTATAGTGTTTTGAGTTTTATACAACGGAATCTGGTCTAACAAAATACTAAACCTCTGGTGAAATATCCTCATAGATTAAACAATATAAAGGATTTATGGTTTCTAAATATACTTGAAAAGCAAAAGCGAAACTAAAAATTCTCTAATAGATATATAAAAAAGAAAAAACACGCTACAAGTGATAAAACTAGGATCTGACTAAGATAAATTTACAAAAATTGATTGTTAAAAAATTGAGAGAAGCTCCCAATAATTGAATCATGAATTAATCGCTCTAGAATAAACAAAAAAGTTCAATTAGCTTTGCAAAGATAAGTTAACCAAGTTTCAGTCGTGTTGTTCAGATCGCTAATCTCCAAGCCGTCTAATCCATAAATTTTTGTCTCATCAAATCCAGATGTTTTCAACTGTTCAAGTTGTTCAATAGGCGCAATGAAATATGTCTTCAACCTAAACTCATGGGTTCCATCATTAAATAAAACATGTGACTTATCTTTTGACGGACTCCTAATTTGTTCCCAAACCTCGCGTTTATTTAAAAGTCGCATCTGCAAGACCCATATTAAACTCCACAGAGATTGACCGAGATCCTTTGAAAAAAGAATTGAACAATTACGCAATTGATAATTCAAGTTATGTGTTTGAAAACAGAAATAACCGCCAGGTCTAGTGACCCGACGTATTTCCATTAAAATCTTTAACCTATCTTCATGACTCACGTAATCCATTCCACACCAACTAAATAAAACAAAGTCAAAAAAACCATCAGAGAAAATCGTCAAATCTCTAGCGTCCATAGCCAGAAAAGAAAGAAGTTTTGGATAATTTGAAAATTTCTCTTTGCACGCTCTAATCATATTACTTGAATAGTCAATTCCCACATATTCTTTCGCTAAACTTGCAAAATGAGGTGTAGTTCTTCCTGCACCCACCCCGACATCAAGCATTTTCATGTCAGGCAACTTATGTCTTAACTTATTCAGTACAGTCTCTTCGGGTTTCTGCAGTCTACGCTGTGGACAAAAAACATTTACAACATCTTGAGAATCAAAAACTTCTTTGTTTTGCTTAATTGAGTCTACTTGTTTGGTTATCACATTCTTGATAACGTTTTTGTTGAAGTTCAGAAAAACCGAAATAAAACGTGTTTTTTCGCAACGCAAAATAAAAGAGTCCAAAAACTCTGCTTTAATTTTCTTTACAAAAATAACCTCCAAAACCAGCTTATTTTCTGTTTAATCGTGGGTTAGCAATAGAGTCAATTACTATAATTGATTATAAACAATAATATTGCAAAATTGCTTTTTTCATTTTTTGGCTTGCATCTTGCACTTTATATCCTGATCAGTCACTCGTCTCACCGAGCTTTGAATGTAAACTCTTTTCTTCCATGTATCTGGAAAATGTTTCAGATTCCAAAGAATTGCCCTTGATGCTTCTCTCGAATAAGCAGGGCTCTTACCTTTTAGTAAGTTATTAAATCCTACTATTACTATTCGGGATAATTCGTAAACTAATGATAGACATAGATATTTTATGAGATTTTGAATTTCGTAATTCTTCAGTAGAGTTGCAATACGATTTCTTTTCATTAAATAGACTTGAAAAAAAAACGATTTATCACCTACTATTGGAATGCTTCCGCTACCTTTATGATAAACAATAGAGGCAGGAACAAACATAATTTTGTAACCCGCCAATCTTATTCGCCAACAAAGGTCTGTGTCTTCATAATATGTGAAATAATCAGAATCGAAAGCACCAATTTTTTCCAGGATTTTGTTACGAATTATCATTGATGCGCCTTTGCATGTAAAAATCTCTTCAAAAAGATATTGACCTTCATCTTTTTCGCTAAGACCACGAGCAAATGTATCACCATAAAAATTTGAAAAGTTACCAGCAGAATCTAATCGTGAAGGAGTATCCATTAATAATAGTTTACTTTGAGCAGCTCCAATAGTGAAATCCGACTCTAATACGCTAATTAATTCAGTAATCCAATTTGGTTCCACAATAGTGTCATTATTCAAGAAGACAATATAATCCCCTGTTGCTAACTGAATTCCGACATTGTTTCCTTCTGCAAAACCCAAGTTAGTCGTACTCATTATGACCTTAATTCTTGATTCAAATGCGAAGCTTCTCAATAGTTGAGAGCTACCATCTGTGGATCCATTGTCAACCACTATTACCTCAATATTAGGATAATTAGTTTTAAGAACAGAGGTTAAGCATTTTTTGAGGAAAATTTCACCGTTGTAGTTAACGATAACAATTGAAACTAACGTAGCAAACAATAACTATCTTCCTCCTTCCAGAACACTGATACTATAACCTTGATTACAGAAAACAAAAAAGCTATGATTATAGATCTACTAATTCACTAACTTTGGTTAAAAGTTTTTTTCTTTGCGTTTCAGCTAGATCAATAGCTTGTTTTCGGTTCTTTAACCCCATCTCTTCAATCAGTTCTTTTCCATATTCTAGTATTTGTTCCATTTTGGCGGTTAAATCTTGACGATCAACGTAAGTATATTCATGAGGGAGAAAATCCCCTCTGGAGCCGAAAGCATCGGAAAATATCACTAGCCCAGCCATTGCATAGTCATATTTCCGTTCATTCGTACCTCCTAAATGAATGCCGATGTTAATACCGATCCAAGATTTACTTAGAATTGTTAGATAATCTATTTTATTTGGTACGTACTCATAATGATACAGTTCCAAATTTTTGGGGACGTATTGCGAATCTATACCAATTAGATTGATTTTAATTCTTTTATTTATTCGTGATAATGCTTTCAAGATTTCTTCAAGAGATTTGTTAACTTTTGACCCCCAATAACCTTTCAAAACTATGCTTATGCATGGGTCTGGGTCTTTGGATGCGGGTTTAAATTCTGAAATTGGGTAAATATTAGGGTAAAAAATCACTTCTTTAGCTCCCATTTCTAAATATTTAACTCGATCCCTTTCACTGCAAGCAACAACCAAATCTGATAGTGCAACTGCACCACTCTCCAACTTATACATTAGCGTTTTTGTTATGACATTATTTCTAAAATTGTAACGATCATAAGCAACATCTTGAGATACGTAAACAACAGTTCCTAAAAGTTTAAGAGCTTTTAAATTAATAATTCGAATACTAACAGATTCATCTATAAAGAAAATTTTTGGCGAGGCAAGTTTTCTCAAAAAATTTAACAGTTCATTGGTTCTAGCTGGTTTATCAAAATATTCGCCAATGGCTTCCGAAAGAACAGATACGAAACCCTCAACGCGTAAAACTCTTTTGCTTTTCGTTCGCAAAAGACGCTTCATTAATCCATCATGTATATTTTTTGGGTTGTTAACAAACATTAGAAAGAAATGCATAAAATTTCCGAATATAGAAGCTGCCAAGTCTACTTGATTTTTTTCCCATTTTTCAGCAAATCGAGAATCAGACCTTCTAAAAGCATAAAAATAATCTTCATTTGAATTCAATTTAAATGTTTGAACAATGAAGTCCATTTTTAATGAAAGTTTACCGTAGCTATTAATAACAATTATCAATTGAAATCAAATCACCAAGAAAGTATTTTCTAACTCCCATAACATTTCCATAAGATTAAACGATAACCCACTCATTTGACACGCTTAAACCACCGTTTTTCTACATTGATTAACAATTAACTTAATTAAATTTAAAAAGCTTAAGTTTAAACTTCAACAAACTATCATTTTTTCCCAAAGAAGTGCTCTACGTTCTTTCGACAGATCTAATAAACTTCTTAATTCAGAAACTTTCTTTAGCTGACCTTAGAAAAAATACCCCTAATTTCTAAATAAAACAACGTTTTTGGCTCAAATTCTTTAAAAAGATGTTCTTTTGACAAGCAACGCCCACACTCGTACACATATTTATGAAATAGGCATTAGCATTCAATGGCTTACTAGTCCTTGAAAATTAGAAAGAAGAACATGTTGTTAAAATGTTCAACAAGCTATCTTCACAAACTTTGTTAAATTATCTTCGCATGTTTGAACTTAAATTGACAATTTTGAGAAATGAACTTTTCCAATAGTTATAAAAATGAATCAGTAGTAGAGATAGTTTTAAAGATTCAAGAAGAGAGAGAAAAAAAATGAGTACAAACAACTTCAGAAAAAACATCAATGCTATAAAACTCAAAAAATTCACAGCCCTATTTATCAGCTCAGTTTTCATCATAAGTATGCTATCGATGTTCTCGCTTCCCACAGGTCAAGCAGCAACAACAACTTTCGGAAATACCAATGTTGGTTATACATGGAATACTTATTATGGAACTAAAGATGCAACTATATTTCAGCTTTCACAGTCAGGCGTAATTCAAAGTATTTCGGTTTATTTTGCAAATTATGGTTTCAACGCTAAGGCAGCAATTTACACTGATTCAGGTGGTTCACCAAGTCACTTGGTCGCTCAAAGCAGCAGTCAATACGTAGGTTCAGCTGGTTGGCAAACATTTGTTGTTCCGCAAACATCGCTTTCTTCTGGATACTATTGGTTAAGCGCTTCAGCTAACAATTACTGGGCAGCTGGAGTAATGAGCATGAATGGTGCTTCAAACTCACACTGCTGGCTAAGTTCGACATATAGCAATGACTTTTCAAGTTCATTCGGATGGGCAGCTGGAAGTGATTCAGGCGTTCCAAGCATATACGCAACCTACACACCAACTTCAACGGCTACTTTCGGAAATACCATTGTTGGTTATACATGGAATACTTATTATGGAACTAAAGATGCAACTATATTTCAGCTTTCACAGTCAGGCGTAATTCAAAGTATTTCGGTTTATTTTGCAAATTATGGTTTCAACGCTAAGGCAGCAATTTACACTGATTCAGGTGGTTCACCAAGTCACTTGGTCGCTCAAAGCAGCAGTCAATACGTAGGTTCAGCTGGTTGGCAAACATTTGTTGTTCCGCAAACATCGCTTTCTTCTGGATACTATTGGTTAAGCGCTTCAGCTAACAATTACTGGGCAGCTGGAGTAATGAGCATGAATGGTGCTTCAAACTCACACTGCTGGCTAAGTTCGACATATAGCAATGACTTTTCAAGTTCATTCGGATGGGCAGCTGGAAGTGATTCAGGCGTTCCAAGCATATACGCAACCTACACACCAACTTCTACAGCTACACCAACAACTCTTTTACAAACATCTAATTTAGCGCCAACAACTCTTTTACAAACATCTAATTTAGCGCCAATCCCAAAGGGTTGGAGTTATGCGACAAATGGAATGTGGTATTCTGCGGGTGGTGTATCAAATGATGTCTTAGACTATAATGTGCGTTACAATGAAGCTCCTACAATCAGGCAAGATCCAGTGTGGTCAACAAATAATTACGCTCGTGAAGTAAATGGACCTTACCTTAATGTAAAACCAGGCGATCACATAGTATTTAGTTGCTGGATAAAAACTACTGCAAGTAGCTATGGCGACAGGGACCTAAATAGTGGTGCAAGAATCGGCATAGACTTCTATGGAACAAACGGTGCCATAAGTGGTTCTGTTTCCCCAAACGGCGCTGTTTGGACAACTACAAGTGGTTATCCCAGTAATACGTATTTGAATTATGTACATTGGGGAACAAACACTTGGACCAAAATAGAGATGAGTTTCACTGTTGCTCAAAGCTATCCAGCTATTTATGGATATGCCGGCAACTATAATTACGGAACAGGACAATGGGTCACACCATCAGCAATTGTTCCTTTTATGCAGGTCTATAGCTCTACATATGGAACTTCGGATTCAGGTCAAGCTTGGTTTGCCGATCCCCAATTGACAATAAATTAAGAGAATCAAATCTCTAAACCCTTTTTTTATTTCAGGTAAATTATAGCTTATTTATTGATATTAAGGTAGATCCAAAATAATATTGCAGTTTGCCTGAAGTTTATTATGAGTATAAGATGTTACATCTGCGAAAGTAAGCTATTTGCAAAATAAGATTGCGATTAGAATAAGAGCTGCCTTGCCTGTAAATGCTGTTTGCAGAATTTTGCCTAAAAACTATTGTACTTTTTGAAGGAAATATAGCGTAAAATACCAAAAAACCGAAGTGAAAGAACGAAAAATAAGAAATAAAATGTAAAACTTTCTATAACTAATTTACTTTTCTGGTGCACTAATTGTATATTTGAACTTCTGGACGCGCTTACATTTGCAGACAAATGTTGCTATCAACGCAACAGCTAACACCATAGGTTTATAACGTTTACGCGGAACCATTTTGACTTGATCCGAAACACTTTTGCCAATTCTATAAGCACATTGAGAACTATTATATCTTTCAGATAATCTATAATTGAAGCCTCTTTTATTAAATCCTCGTTCGACCAGAATAAGGGGATATTCAAATTCATGTTGTCTCGCGAGGGATTTTGCACGTTTATGAAAATCTATATCTTCGCCCCACTTAAGATCTCTCCAACCCCCAATCTCCTCGACGAGTTGTCTTGGAATTATGTGGATTGTACAAGCAGACAACATGTAGCCTTCATGGTCTCTATGATATATCGTTAGAAATTCTTGAAAAGCAGGTTTCAATCTGTCATCTGTATCGATACCTGAAATTATGTATTCCCCTGTTGAGTTTTCAAATGCTATCTGTCTTCCTTTCCCTCGGCTTGACTTCTCAACAATTAGTTTAATTTTTCCTTTTGAAGCATATTCTTCAAGAACTTTTCTTGAACCATCGTTACTGCAATTGTCGCAAACGACAATTTCGAAACTACAATCCAATTGACTGAAGATACTCTCCATAGAATCTCTTATAGTATCAAAAGAATTATAATTTGTTATGCACACACTATATTTCGGTTGAACCATTTTTATTGCCATCTTAATAATGAATAAGTTTGACTAAATTCCAAATTTATTCTTTTCCCTATTTTCTTAAGGCATGATAGTAAATGTAGGTTAATTCTGTTTGCCTCATAGGTTTACTCTTGCATATCATAGGGTCAAATTTTCAGTGCTGCCAAGTCTTTTCTTTTTTTTCAATCAAATCAAAAAAATTCTTTCTTTTGTGCACATTTCCCAGAGTTGCAAGCGTTCATAAATTATTCTTACATAAATAAATGGAAATATTTTAAAGTCCTCTTTAGATTTATATGAATTATTAAAAAAGCTTGTGAATATTAAAAGTGGAAAAAATATTGAAACTAACTCTGTTGGATTGACAATTCGCCAGATGAAAGAAGGGTTATCTTTAAATTTTTTGTATAATAAGACTTTGTTTCTAATTATATTGCTGTTTTTTAAGAATTGCTTCGGGGTAAAAGTTTTCTTCTGATGGTAAACAATCATTTCGGGGTTAAAGACTATTTTACCGTGTTTAAGTGCTCTAAATGCTAGATCTCGATCTTCATGAAAGGTGAGTCTTTCATCAAAACCTCCGATTATTTTGAAAACTCGCTTATTGTATGCAATATTACAAGTCATGAAGAGTCCTCCTTTCTTATTTTCAACCACATCATCTGAACGAGTTGATTTGTATTCTTTGGAAACATAATATGTTTTACCTTCTATACCAATGTTGTTCGTATTTTTCAGATATTTCAGCCCTTCTGAAATCCAGTTTTTAGACACTGCACAATCGCCATCGGTAAAGAAAAAATAATTACCATTTGCAAGCTCTAAGCATTTATTTCTACTTTGGGACAGCCCAAGCCACTTCTTGTTTCTAATGTATCTTATTCGATTGTCCGTGAATTTTTCAATCAACTTTTTCGTGTTGTCACTACTTTCATCATCGATTATAATTATCTCAAAATCATTAAAAGTTTGATTCAAAAGAGCTGTTAGACAATTAGAAATATATTTTTCGACATTCCTTACTGTAAGCAAGACGCTAACATTAGTTCCCATTTCTTTAGACTCCCAAAACGTATTTTTATTGAGTTTTTACTAGAATTGCCTAAATATATGAAAGAATCATCATTAATTACCGCTTTTTATTAACACGTATGAAAAACCGTCATTATATACGATGTCTAATCTTTCCCCTTGAGAAAGGCTCTCCACAGAACTGTAATTCCCAAATGGTTCACCTGCAAACTGGGGAGTGAATAGTATACCATCTCCTCTGCCACCTGACTGCTCCCAAGAATCGTAGATATATACATAATGGTTCAGCTTCGATTGCAGGTATGCCATTGTCCTGAAGTCTGCAATAACGAAACCGGGTTTTTCCCAATGGTAATGATCAATAAAAAAGTTATCCGCTAAATATGTTTCTCTTGTCTGGAATGTAATTTCTCTGTTAAAAGATTGGTGAAGTGGTACGAATAGGAACAGAATAAGCAATATCAAAAATAGTCCTCCAATGAATGGTTTGAGTTTGCTTTTGAACAAAAATGCTGCTCCTAAAGAAATAGGAATGAAAACTACTGCAATTGCGCGATATCCGAGAGTATTTAGCGCAAAGCCCAAAGCAGAATAAACTATTCCAGTTATGAGAATGGCTTTGTCAATAACATCCATTTTTCTTTTGAGTATCAAGAGAAGGAACCCGCCAAAGCACAATCCTACTGTTGTAATTGTGACCACCCTGGAAAAAAATTGAACAATCGGGATTGAAAAGGAAGACCCAACTGTCTGCAAAACAATATCAGAATAAGTTACAGGCGTGTCTAAGATGTTTCTAACGACTTGTTCAAAAGAAAAATTTGCTATTGTTATTTGCACCACTAAGTAACTCACTAAAGAAAATACTACAAAGTTTCTATAGAACCTCTTATTTTGCCTGTTCTTATCGAACAAGCTACGTAATAACGAATACAAAACAAAGAACACAGGTACAAAAAGGTGGGAAAGTAAAAGACTTACATACAACACTATTATAATTACCGTCGAAGCAGCACTCTTTTTATGAGGTTCAAACATTAAAAGGACAAATAAAAGTCCGAGAGCGAGCGAAAAGGGAACCGATTGGTAATTTATGAAGTATGTTATTGAGATAAAGAAGGCAGCTACTGTAAGGAACCCATTCATCTTGTGTTTCTTGGAAGCGTATATATAAAGTGCTGTGGCTAGCAGGAAAGCTATGATTGCATATAGAAGAAATTCATAATTAACTAATGACAAACCGCTTACTGAAGTTACAATATCTGCTAAGAGGAAAAAGGCAGGCCATTGGTAATAGTTGAGATTTAGTGGAGAAGGATCCAAACTTCTTGTTTTGAAAAAGTATTCTGTTAATCCTCTAAAGTATTGTGAATCTGCTCCAGGCATCATAATGTAGAAGTAAGAAATTGAAAATAACGTCAACACAAGTCCTATTGAAAGTATCCACTTCAGAAAGTTACTTTTAGTTGTCACAGCCATCAAGAACATTGATGCCAACAATAATGGTAAACTAAACCAATACAAAATAGAAATGTGATTGAAAACAAAGTCGTTGGAAGAAATAACTGATATGGGATAACTTAAGTACCAGGACCAAATCATAAGCACTAAGCCAATTAAGAACGGCAATAGTAATAGTCTATTCTTTTCCAAGCTTTACACCCAGAGGTTAGTTCTCATTTGACATAACAGAGTTTACTATAAGGTAGAATTCAATGTTAAGGTCATTTTAATGTATGAAAAATTTATTTAAGAAATTGATTTTGTAATAAGAGCGCATAAGGTATATTTGAGAAAAATATTCAAGTTGTCAGTTTCAAGCCTGTTTGGTAGAACCTGTTCCGCTTCTATTCCAATGTAGACTACTTTTTAATTTCCGTCCGAAGCTTCTTAACAAACCATAGTAGAAACCTGTTAATCTTGCTAGAGAAAGAATGATCGCTAGTGGATAATAGATAATTCGCCAGTTGTAAGTATGTGTACGAAGCGCTGTGAACAAAATGTAACTTAGCAGCAAAAAAACAAAAGAGAGAACGAAAACCTCTATGGAGACGAACAGTGTAGCAAGCAAGAAAAGGCAAACAAAATTTGTTATGTAAAATGACGCGAAAAGTGATTCATGCCGTGCATATTTTAAAGTTTTCCAAGACAGGAAAAAAGGTGCTGCATTTGAGTTTGCCGTGAACAAGTGTCTTAATCCTTGTCTATGGTGTAAAACTACTACCTCAGGGTCAAAACGCAAGGAATAACCATTTTCAATCAATTTCAAATGGAACATCCAATCTTCACATGTTTTAACTTTTTCGTTTAGATAACCCATTTTACTGAAATCTATTTTCCTGTATGTTACGTTACAACCTGCAATTTTCCCCACTGCTGAGCGGTCAAGGTAAGCTGTCTGCAAATGGGCTTCCAAAAAAGTTCCTTCGACAAATCTAAGAGGACTCTTATATGATTCTTCTTGTGGAGTAAAATGCGGTCCTCCCAAGCAACATAACGATGGATATTTTTGAAAAATCGAATATACTTTCTGCAACCAATCAACCGGAGCTTCAGCATCATCATCAATAAAGGAAATCAAATCTGCTCGAGCATTTTTAACTCCTAAATTCCTTGCCGCGCCCAATGTTGGGTACGGTTCTTTCAAAGCTAAAATCTTGTTTGTTTCAATAAGATTTCTAATTGATTCAGGATAAACGCTATATACCAAAATTATTTCAAAGTCTCTAAAAGTTTGTCTTAGCAAAGATCGTATGCATTGCTCTAATAATTCCGTTTTGTTGCCCTTCGTTGCTAAAATGACACTTATCATAGGATTAACGAATGGCACTTCACTCGATTCTTTGCCATCAAAACTGGTAAGGTTCTTCTCCACTATTATGCCTCATTTATTTCCTTAATTTTTAATATTACTAAAGTTTCTCTCCAGATGTCGTTTATATGCTTCTAAGAAAGAAATTGAAAAAATAAATCGTAAATGTATGTGTTAAACTAATTATTTCTAATTGCCGCAACAGCCTTAAAATATTTAGCAAGATAGGTTTCAGGCGAAAAATTGTTTTCATATATATTTCTTATTTTTTTGGATGAATATTTATCTCTCGAAAAACCTGAAAGGATGTTTTGTAGTTCACCTAAATTATTGAAAAGCAGCTTAATGTCAACTTTATCCAGTATTTCAGGCAAACCACCGATGTTTGAAGCTATTGCAGGAGTGCCGACTGAAAACGCCTCTAAAACAATCATTGGACAATTCTCTGGACAAATAGAGGGAACCAGGATAGCATTAGCATTTTTCAACAATTGACACATAAGATTATAGTCAACCCAACCTAACAAGACAATTTTATTTGCCAGATTGTTCGTTTTTATGAACTTTTCAATTTGTGTTCGTAAATTCCCAGTTCCAGCGATTAGAAGTTTTGCATCAGTTTCAACTTCTTTGAAAACATTAATTAGGTTTATTATACCCTTGTGTTTTTCCAATGCTCCTGCATAAAGAAAATAATTAGAAAAATTTGGTTGCTCTATTTTATTAGGAGGTTGGGGTACGAAGTTTGGTATGGTGACCATTTTTAGGTTCGTTTTTGGACTTATTCTATCGCTAATAAAACTGCTAGGTGCAATTATCATATCGAGTTCTCTAATTGCCTCACTAAACGCCTTTCGATGTCTCCAAATTTGCGGGGGCTTTCGACATCTTAAAGAGCATGAAAAACATGCTTGACTTTGACAAGGTTCTTTCCCATTTTTGAGCAGAACGTTCTGCTGGCAAATTAACCAGCTATCATGACTTGTGTAAATATTCAGGTACTCTCGCTGTTTTTTAAAGATGTTGTATCCGAGCAGAGAAATATTATGATGATGCACTATATCGGGTTTTATCTTATCAACAAGATTTTTGAAGCTTCGAGTTATAAACGATGAATTTCCTAGAAGATAAGTCGAGTATGAACTTATTCCAAATGACGTTTTCAGTTGATGTAGTTGAACCGTTCCATTGTATGTTTTTTCTGAAAAAACTTTTCTTTTAATTCTGAATGCATCCAGACTATAGAGTACATGAACTTCATGTCCCTTCTTTGCTAACTCCTCAGCCAAATACTTAACATGAACGGCATCTCCACCTAAATGGTATGGAGGATAAAACGTTGTCGTGAAGAGAAACTTCAAAGTTTCCATAAAACCCCTCAAACACTAATAAAACTCTGACCCTAGCTAATTGATCATCCTTTAGGTAAATAATATTATTACTCTATAATTGGTTTATTTAAGCACTAAATTTTTTCGTCAACTAATCCAATTTTTGTTAGCTCTTTTCAGCCAAATTGAATCAATTACTAACATTTTCTTTTGTATATTATAGATAGAAAAATATCCTTCCTCAATACGCATCATATTAAATTAAGACTAAAAAATTTTATGGATTAATGTAGAATGTTGGCTCGGCAAACCAAGCAGTTCCTTTTTCATTAAATCCTTGCGTATCACTCCAAACCATCATCCAAACAATACAATATGTTGGAGTAACCATTTCCCCAGTTGCGTATTTACCTGTTTGCCCTGTTATACCGTGAAGATATTCAATCTGGGCAGGCACAATAAAATCAATAGTTACCAGCGTCCAATCAGTACCATATTGACCAAAAGGTACATATGTATTATATTCATCTGAGGAAACCCAAGGATTTTCATCAGTCGCCATTGTTCCATCAGGAACAGATGTTGCAGATATACCGCCAAGTGAACCGTAAAAGTCTATACCAAGTCTTCCACCAGCTTGCGGGTTATTATAGTCAGCACTCAAAGTTGCACCAGAGGT
This sequence comes from Candidatus Bathyarchaeota archaeon, assembly GCA_963741005.1. GTDB lineage: Archaea > Thermoproteota > Bathyarchaeia > Bathyarchaeales > Bathycorpusculaceae > Bathycorpusculum. Next base: position 1,963,858 of record CAVUGQ010000006.1, on the reverse strand, counting down.
TTTAATCCAGCAGCTAAAAACTATGTGATCGCCAGGAGAAATAGTTAATGCATGGTCTACGCCAAAGCAATCAGTAGTTAATGGAATAAACCAAGAGGGATTACCGTTATGGGTTACGGATGTAGATAGCAAGACGCCGTCCGCGGGAGCACTTCTCCAGTAAATATCAGTATACCATTGACCGTCATCAATTGGAATTAAATTGTTTACATTTGGTGTGTTTATTGGAGTTACAATGCCTAGCGAAGATATACTTGATTGTGTAGTTGGTGTTGCTGTGGGTGTGTAGGTTGCGTATATGCTTGGAACGCCTGAATCACTTCCAGCTGCCCATCCGAATGAACTTGAAAAGTCATTGCTATATGTCGAACTTAGCCAGCAGTGTGAGTTTGAAGCACCATTCATGCTCATTACTCCAGCTGCCCAGTAATTGTTAGCTGAAGCGCTTAACCAATAGTATCCAGAAGAAAGCGATGTTTGCGGAACAACAAATGTTTGCCAACCAGCTGAACCTACGTATTGACTGCTGCTTTGAGCGACCAAGTGACTTGGTGAACCACCTGAATCAGTGTAAATTGCTGCCTTAGCGTTGAAACCATAATTTGCAAAATAAACCGAAATACTTTGAATTACGCCTGACTGTGAAAGCTGAAATATAGTTGCATCTTTAGTTCCATAATAAGTATTCCATGTATAACCAACAATGGTATTTCCGAAAGTAGCCGTTGAAGCTGCTGCTGCATTATAAACAAAAAAGTAAGAGCATGATATAATTAATAAAAGAGCAATAGTTGTAAATAGTCTTTGCGTATTTCATCCCACAAAGACATATTAAGTATTAAGTCTTAATAAACATTATTAACTTTGTCCACCATTATAGGAGTCTGAACAACACACATACACAATTCAACACAAAAAACACTGACAAATCAAACCAGTTAGATAACTACAAAACCATAGCCAAAATTGACTTTGATAGGTCCATTCAACTATGTTTCCACGCTCAAAACTTGGTTTCAAAGAAAAAAAAGAAACCCATCACTTAACGCAAACTGTGTTTCTAGCAAATCCTTTTTTCACCTTGACCAAACGCACAATGAATCATAGTGTCTTTAGGTGAGTTTTATTAATAAGCTATTTTTTGCCCTAACACTACCGCAAGCCAGAATAAATTGTCTCAAACTGATCTGCTATCATATTCCAATCATAATATTTCCTTATACGATCTATCACTTTGGTTTGAACTGTATTTACTATGTCAGGATTTGCAAGAAGAAATTGAAGCTTTTCTCTGAGGTCAGCAGAATCTCCATTTTTGAATGAAAAACCGGCATTGCCAATAGTTTCCAGGTTTTCTGGAATATTACTTACGAGCACACATTTGCCCAAGGCCATTGCTGTGAGCAAAGCAGGAGAGGTACCCTCGAGTTCGGAAGGTGTGACATAAATGTATGCGCCTTTGCAGATATTTTCAAATTCTCTACCATAAATATAACCTAAAAACTTGGTATTTTTGTTAGCGTTTTTTCTTAGAGACATCTCATATTCTGTGCCATATGGGTTGCCACCGATAATAACTAGTTTAAAATCTGTTTTTATCCCCTTGAAAGCATCTACTAAGTGATGAACACCTTTCTCGTGAACCAACCTACCGACGAAAAGAATGTATTTCTTATTTCTAAGGTTTCTCTTATCGAGAATTGTTTGGTCTGGTTCGGTTAAATCGATATTGGCTCCATAAGGAACATATATTGGGAACCTGCCAAGGTTCTTCCGATACCAATTTTGCACGGACTTTGAGTCAACAATAGGTAATTGGGGCAAATATAACGCAAAACGAGCTGTGGAACGTAGAATTTTTCTTACCCATATTGGATAACTTGTTCTATTCCAAACTAATCCGTCAAGAGTAAGTACGCTTTTTGATAAAAGCATTCTTGGCAGTATTGTAAAAGGCCATGCATCAGAGCCGAAAAAATGAACTATGTCAAAGTTTCTGTGCAATGTATCAAGCGTTGAAATTAAAGCGCGAAAAGGAAAATCCAGAAATTTGTTTTGTAGACAGGGAACATAAACTAATTTGACGTTTTTGTATGATGCCGCCGGTGGTTTTTTACCCCTGTATCCACAATACACAGTTATTTCATGCCCTTTTTTTGCAAGTCTTGTGGCAACCTCCTCTACGCATGTTTCAAAACCGCCGTAACTAGCAGGAATGCCCATCGTACCTACATAAGCGATTTTCATAAAATCAACCTCAAAATTAGAAATTTTGTTATGATAGTCTTATGCAAAATCGCTCGCTTTTCATTAACAAACGAATATTAGGCAAGATACATAGAATTGCTTTTACTATATATCATACCCAGTTCATTTATAGTTAACAATCATATTTTGCAGTTTTTCATGCTTGTTTCCAGAAGGTATTAATGTATTCTTTCAGAGCGTCTTCCCAATGTCTGGTAGAGTCTAACCCAAGCAATTCAAGCTTGTAGTTCCTTGACATTTCGGACACTAGCTCTGGCTGCCGGCAAAGGAAAATGCGCCGAACTAACCGGGTCTATAGTCACATCTGCACCCATGAATTCAACAATTTTTTTTGCTACATCAAACCTTGACCCAACACCTTTGTTTGTGCAATGATAAAGTCCATAGAAACCAGTTTGTACCAAATCAACCAAACATTTAGAAAAGTCATATGTATATGTTGGGCTACCTATTTTATCATTGACAGCTTTCAGTTTTTGTTTTTCATCTATTTGTTTGATGATTTTTCCTATGAATTTTTTGTCCTTTGTCGGTCCACCGCCAACCATCCAACCCGCGCGAATAATGTAGAATTTTCTTAATAGATTCTGAACAATTTTTTCGCCTTCAAGCTTGCTTCTACCGTACAAATTAATTGGATTCGGTTCATCAAACTCGTTGTAAGGTTCTGGTTTGTCACCATAAAACACACCTAAAGTACTAATATACACCAAATTAATGTCAAACTTTTGACAAACCAATGCAACATTCTGGGTTCCAATAGTATTTGTCATAAAAGCATGATCAGGCTCGACTTCACATCTATCAACATCTGTTTCAGCGGCTAAATGCATTACGATATCGGGTTTAATTTTCTCAACCATATCTTTTACATTTTGGAAATTACGTACATCCAATTGTTTGCTTTCCTCATTTGATGGAAAGAGATCAGTCGCTATCACATTGTAACCTCTTCCTGCAAGCGTAGGGCACAATGCACTTCCCAGCATTCCATCTGATCCTGTAACAAATACTTTCATTTCAAGTCATCCTTTGTGGATATCTCTTGATTACCATTATAAAAGCTATATTTAAACCGTATAGAACTAAAATATAGATAGCTTATCTTTACTGAGAATTCTCAAAATTGAGACTAACCAGATTCTATTCGTACTGAACCAAACTTGTAGATATTTTATAGTGTCGAAGTTTTCTGCTTCTGCGATATCAACTTGGTTCTATCTAAAAGAGCAAGATTAACAGAATATTCGTTTGCCAGATATCTTTTCTTTTTTTGGGAGACGTGATAATGCAGGATGTTACTATTTTTTTCAACGCAACCAGATATATTTTCGAGGAGGTTTGTTATATAGTGGCCGACTTAATGAAAGATATATTTGAGTTCAGAATTTTGTTGAACTATCCAAAAGTTCATGAATAAGGTTTTGTTCAAGTTTGTCAATTTTGTTATCTTTTATCGAGTGGTCATAATCTTTGCCTTCGTTATTCCTAGAAATTTATGAGACAATCTTGACCTAATTGTTCAGGTTTTTTTCTAAAATAAATTTATTGGGTCATATTTAAGAGTAAATTTACGTATCTGTTGTGATATTGTGAAAAGCCTAAGGTAGAATTGTAGATCCAAAGCTCAACTAAAAGACTATAATAATAGCCTATTTTGTCTGAGTCCCACTCTGATTCCTTGTTCACTGAAAAGGTTATTCCATTAATAGTTATACTATATAGGCGAGTGGCTCCATTAGTAATTGTTAATTTATTAACCTTGAACGTTAAAGGGGATTCCGAATTTTCTCCATTCTTGATAAATAAGTTGTATTCATATAATTTAGGAACATCATTTGAAGTTCCCAGATTCGCATTAGGAAGCGAGTCTGTTTCATTTCGAATCTTAACAAAATACGTGTAGTACGAAGAGGAACCCATTTCATTGTGTAAACCTAAATAGACTGAGTATGGTAAGCCAACTTTGATGTTAAATGGAATATCTTGGAGCTTGTGATTGGGTCCAAGAATATAGATCCCTGAAAATTGTTCACCTAAAGGAGGGTTAACAAAAATAGCAATTGACGGAGAGGCAAACAACAAGATCCCGATCAAGCCAATCACAATAAAAATAATCCGGATATTGTCAAGATGGATTCTCAATCACCTCAGGCTTCATACTAAGTAATTTTTTCAGGTGTGAGCGTTTAAAACGTCGCCAAATAATAAACAAAGATATTCCAAATACAATAGCACCTACAATTGAAAAAGTTAAAGTTAGCCAGAGACTATTTTGGGATCTAACAAGGCTATCATTTCTTAAAGTAATGGCATCATTATTGACCTGATTTGCTATTTGAACAGCATTTTCGACATTGGACGGAATATTTGTTGTATTTCCACTGTTTAAGGCGTTTTGAGCATCTGCTAAGATTGTTCCTGCCGTATTTAGTTTTGCTAACAACTGTGTTACGTTTGCACCTACTTTTTCAGCGTCTAAAACGGCGTTGAAAGCCCGCTTGATAGCAGTATTAGCTTCCTGCAACTTTGCTTTGTTTTGATCTGTTTGAGCAAAAACACATTGCTCACTAAGAAAAAAAACGCCGAGCGTAAAAAAGACAAGTATTGTTACAACTATAAGTTTGGAAAAGTTTCTTATCTTTTTCAGCCTCCAAGCTTATTGTTGCTTTAAATCAGGTTTGTTAGTTTTTGAAGAATTAGGAATTATATATCAAAAATCCTTCTCCAATGAGAATCGATAAAGTTGAAGGATATTATCGATGTATATAGATTCGGAAAAGTTTTTTGATAAAATTTTTTAACTAATTTACAAGACTAACAATTTTTTTCTATGATTTTGAACCAAAGTTTGTAGGATATTCTAACTTTATACTCTTTGAAAATTTAGTTTTCATGCAATAGAAGAAAAGTAAGTTGTTTAAGATTGATTAGGTATTGTTTTATGCGATTCTTTTGCTATTTTCGTTTACAAATTCTAGCATTATGCGTTTGAATATTTCGGCGCCGTTTTTAATTCCTAGTTTTTTCTGGCCTAGTCTTTCTCGATAATTAATAGGAACTTCCGCAATGTCAAAGCCTTCGTGTTCTACATGATGATTGAGTTCAACTTCAACATCAAAACCTTTGGATTGCACTTGCCAGTTTCTAAGAATTTTTGCCCGCACTACACGTAACCCAGTTAATGGATCAATTAATGTGACGCCGTTTAACAGGTTGTGGGCAAAAGCGATGAATCGGTTGCCTAAATAGAAAATGCTGCTTACCGCAGTCTTTTCTTCGTAGCCATTAAACCTGTTGCCGCAAACCATTCCAACCTTAGGATTCTTCTCTAAAATCTGAATCATCTCAGGAATGTATGCAGCTGGATATGTATAGTCTGCGTCGGTTAATACAACATAATCAACTGTTGGATCGATGTGTGCAACGGCTTTGGCTACTGCATCGCCTTTGCCTAAACCATCTTGGATAAAGATTTGGGCACCTAAATTTTTAGCTACTTCAACCGTACGATCCGTGCTTTTTCCGTCAACTACTAGAACACATGAATCTTCAATGGTGTCCATGAGTTCAGCAATTGTGAGGCCTATGCCTTCTTCTTCGTTTAACGCAGCTATGATTACTTGCGTCGAGAAGAAACTCGGTTTTTCATTTTTGGCCAAAACAATCACCATACCTCTACTATATACTTCAGTGTTGAAGTCTTAGTTAATACGATATACAAGAAACCGGAATATGTCATCAAAATCAACTCTACTTTTTAAATTAACTTTTTTGATTAAATTATTTTGTTTAAGCTGCATTATACTATTAAAAGGTTGGCGCAAACATGATTTATTTTCAGTGTATTGAAACTATGTGTTTTATTTGGACTGCTTTTTTTGGATTCGAATAAGTATGAGCCCCAGCCAATAAGACCAATAGCAGGACAGTTATTGGCATAACGATGAATAATAGGGCTTTTTTATTTTTCGACATAATTTGTATGGGACTTTTTAACATTCAACAAACATTAATAAGAAACTAAATTACCTTAGTTTGAACTATAAAGTCCCTTCCTAACAGAAGTGGATTTGAAGCAAGAAAGTCAGCTAATCCAAAATCTATCATTAATGCTCCTATTTTGGCTATGACCTTTATATTAACAATCTTTTAAGTTTTATGCATTATCTCTCCAGGAATGAAAAAGTAAAAAGTCGATAATAACGGAGATATTGTTCTTGTATGCCTAACCTTAAGTTGTTTTGCATCTTTCAAGGTAAAATCTAAATATTTTTTGGTGTTTGAGAAAAAAAAGAAAGCTAAACATAAAATATTTTGGAAGGAAAAACGCAAGACGTCTAATTTTTGAGAGAAGAAACTTGCGAATTTTGTTGAAGAACTACACAATAAAAAAGGAAGATTTAATTTATTTAGGCGGTGCCTGAGATCAGGATTTGTACGCTGAAAGTTGTTACATCAACTATGCTTGATGAAGACGCCAATGTTATTGTTGCAGCGGTTGATTGTCCAGGTGTTAGTCGTGTACCTTCATTGTCCCAGCTTATGGTAAGGGGTCCGTTTGCAGCTGTTGGAGTCCAATTGCTTGTTGAGAGGCTCAATGTCAGTGATGTTCCAGTGCCTGTGTTTTTAACATAGACTGTTTTGGTTATGCTGTTGCCTGCTGTTATGGCGCCCCAATCAAGGGTTGAGAGGCTAATGGTGCAAGCGCTGTCTGAGTATAAGCCTAAGTTTGGCGTTACATTTATTGAGCCGTTGGTGGTTAAACTTTGGTTAACGGAGATGGCTCCGTAAGTTGTGGCGGTTAATGCTATGGCCATAAGTATTAGGGCGACCACAGTGATTTGGATTTTTGGGAAAGTCATGGTATTTTTCACAAACAACTGTTAAGTATTAAGTCTTAATAAACATTATTAATAATATGTGTACCAAAACTACAGAACAACACAAATACAACTCAAAAACAAAAAACCATAAATAAAAACAAAATTACCACATAAAAAATGATTAAAACTAAAACAAAAAACACAAAAAAAAGTGAAAAAAAAGAAAAAATTTCTAAAGCTTAAGCAGGCGGTTCTTCTTTTTTATCTTCAACTTCAGTTGTAATTTCTTCAATTGGCTTTGGAGGAGGCGTTGTCGCCATCGTCCAGCCAATCCAAGCCCCAATAAAGAGAATAGCTACGAAAGCCACAAAAACCGGCACAGCAATAAGCCAAAACCTCACATCAGCCGAAGAACCAATGTTAAGCCAAGGCTGAATCAACTGCCCATAACCAAACAACGCAACCAAGTAAACAACAGCCACAACTACACAGACAACTAGAATTGCTCCACCTATCGCTTGATCTTTACTCATACTTTTTTCACCACCGCACTAGTTAGCATCTTTACTATTTGTTGACTCAACGTTAATATATTAATAGTATTCTTGCTTTCGGAAATATTTTGGAAATCAAGTATAAAGAGAACATCGAATTCTGAGTGCTCAATTAAATTTCTTTTGTTTTTCTTGAGAACGCTTTAATCTCTCTTCGAGTCGCCTGTTGCGTTCTTTAATCTCAAGTCCTGACAAAGGAGCTAAGACTATAATGGATAAACTTCGTCCAATTTTTTTAAGTATGTTCATAAGTCCTCATCCGTCACTATGATGTCTTGAGATTTCGTGCTTTTATAGTGATTTACAAAAAACAAAATATATCCAAACACGATATATGTTCAATAAAAATCATATCTACAGCCATATTTTAAACGTTTGCACTGTGCTGAAATTATTTTTTATATGTTTAGAAAAATAAAAGGTTCAATTGTAAAACTTAATAAAATAATGAAAAAGAATCTTTGACATTTTCGGTTTAAAAATATTATTTGGGGGTATCTATGAAGCTTTCTAAAACGTTTCCTTCAGCTATGCCCAGCTGCCTAGATAACCAGGTTTTAAAAATGATGACGAAGTTTGGAAGAATCCCCGAAAAAAGTATCAGCTGATTGCCCTTTAGCGCTTGTATCTGGAAACCCTTCTCAGCCTCTTTAAAGCTAAAAGACACCGTTTGCGCATTTAACGCTAAAGATTGAAAGTCTCTCCACTGTTTACAATGCAAAGTCACAGAAGGTCCAGCTTGAACTGCTGCTACTGATGCAGAAGTCTTTATCTCTGCTGGAAGTTCCTGCTTTTTTACCCTAGTCAATAATGCGTCTTTGGGTGAATTTGACAAGAGTCCAATTAGGTTTATTATTTCCTTTTGCAAGTTGCCTATTTTTTCTTCAACTTTCTCTATTCTACTGTTTAGCGCATCTGTGTTTCCCACATGCTCAGTAACCGATGCAAAATCGCTTAATTGATTTGTCAAGATTTTGTTCATGTTCTTTTAGAAGTTGATTATGAAATCTAAAGCTTCTAAAGACTTGTCTTTTGAGCCGGGGTTTCCTGCCATCTCTTTCATTTTCAAGCAATCTCATTCGTTTTTAGCTTCTTGAAGCATATTTCTGTAGCTGGAATATGTCAAAAAATAAAGCTCACAAGATCTTTGAGAGTATTTGAAACAACTTGGTGGATGAATGTAAACGTATTTAAATTTTTTTTGAAAATGTTTTTATTTGAAAATAGTCCTTGGCAATCGTTGGTTTGAGCTATTTATTGATGTTTTTAGGTTAAATGGGCTAAAAAATTTGGTATGTAGATTGAGAAGCGTATTTTTAGATATTTTTAGCTTAGTGAAACCTTGTAAATAACTAAATTTTAGCTGTTATTTTAGTAAATAATATTTATTTTTCAAACTTTATTGTTTGATTTGCAATTATTTTTATACTTGTATTATTAGTTATCTTGTTTATAGTGTGGTTCTGAAAATGAGAATTAAGCTCAAAGCGTTTGCTGAAGATTCTAATGATTTGGGAGGGTATTATCGCTTCGCAGTTATTGATCTTGAGAAGTCGTGTAATTATCCTTCGAATTTTGTTTGTTTGCTCCCTACTATCATTAAAAATAATGAGGAAAAAACTCAGAATTTGTTTTCCAAAATCTTCGGGATTAAGAGTCAAGAGCAGGCGGAGTTACTTTTGACTAAGGCTTTGAAAACAGAAAGGGAAAGTGTTGTTAGAGATGATATTAGAAGAAGGCTTGCTTTGATTGCTCCAAAAAAGTATCTTGGAATGAGATGTTTGGGTTGTGATAAAGTTTTTTATCAGGGTAGGTCGAAAAAGGTTAAGGTTGGGTTGTGTGAGGGTTGTTTTGGGAGTAGGGTTTGATGTTTTGTGTTTTTTGTTGAGTGATTTGTTGTTTTTTGGTTTGGGTGTGGGTGGTCTTGCATTATTAAGTATTACTGCTTCATAAACAATATTAATTTGTTTTTGTATTGTTTAGTTGGTTAAGGGTTGCGGTATAATGGTGTTTCAGCCACTCTCCCAGTTATCCCCGCTTGAAGCATCGCGGCCCTTAGCCTTTCAACCATCTTGTATCTTGTGTATTAATACTTATATATTGGTGGTGACATTAACAGTAAACAATGAATCCCAAATTCATCAACCTTATCTACACAAAAGATCATAAAACTAAAACGGAAAGGTGACAGAATGGCAAAACAAAACGATCCAAAAAGAACCTTAGACTATACAGAAGAAGACATGTCTGAAACTGAAGAGTACTTCCAAAACGCCTCTCAAACAAATACACACAGCCAAAACACCTCAAACAAAAACAACTTTGAATTGCTAAACACCCAGAAAAATAATGACGGACTAACAATAGGGGTCTTTCCAAATGAAAAAGAAGAAAACGATTCGGAATTTGACGACATATTGCTTGAAACAATCGACGAAACGCTAACGTCTCTTGGAGAACCAGTCAAGAACGCAGTTTATTTCCATCTTAAAACAAATTTTAGCATAACCAAAAATGAAATCCCCAAAAAAATAAATGACTTCTCAGACATTATTCACAAATTATTTGGATCTGGCGCAGGCAGATTTGAAATAAAGGTAATGAATACACTCCATTCAAAAATTGATGTTAACGTAAAATGGCCCAAAATTAAGGCACCCTTATCCAAGTGGATAATTACAGACATGACCTTCATAGAATACGTGAATAGCATGCGCCAGAATTATGAGGCGAATAACAAAAAAACATTGATAGCTAACCAAGAAATCGTTGAAGCAATTTGAAGTTAGAACAAACAAGTGAAGTAGTTGGGTGGTTTTGAAGTTGATGAATTATTTGTCTGTATCTCAAATTCATAATGCTTTATTATATTCCCAGTGATAAATTTTAGTGCTTCAGGCAAAGGTACAATCTATTATGAACATAAAGAATTCAGTTGAAAGAACGAGTACTATTCAAAGAGGAAATGTTACATATTCATACAGGTTAAGATGCGAAAAAATTCAACATCATATGTCATGTTGGGAAACATAATAATTGGTGAGGCTTAGCAATGGAGAACGAAGAAAAATTCAGGGGAACTATTAGTTTTAAGACCTCTAAAGGCAAGGCTACAACATTCACAGTTACATTACCAATTGAAACAAATCCGAAAGTGGAGGTGAATATGATTGAATAATGAAATTAGAATACTAATTGTTGATGACGATGATACCATACAATCTACTATGAAGGCTATTCTTGAAGATGAAGGATATGAAGTTGATTTAGCTTCAAGTGGAAAAGAAGGCGTACAAAAAGCAAACAAAACATCCTACAACATTGCGCTCTTAGACATCCGATTGCCTGATATGGAAGGTGTAGAACTGCTAAAACTCATGAAGCCCGCTGTACCTAGAACTCGAAAGATAATGGTAACAGGATACCCCTCAACTCAAAATGCTATATCAGCTTTAAACAAGAGTGCAGATGCATACCTGATTAAGCCAGTAGATATTGAGAAATTGCTTAGCACCATAAAAGATCAGCTAAAGCTGCAGGAAGAAGAGAGAAACTTTAGTGAAGAAAAAGTCGCTGAATTTATTGAATCGCGAGTTAAAGAAATGATATAATTTTTTTCTTTTCTTTGTTTCTTAAATAATATTAGAGAGCTTTCTAAATTGTAGGGGGATGTAATGAATTATTTTTTGAAGAAATATTGTCTTTAATGTTAATTAGTAATAAGTATTTGAAATGTCTTAAGTTTATATGTTTATTTAACTTCTTTTTTGTTAGCGTTGTTGCTAAGGAATTCATTTGAAGGAAAAATTATGAGTTACACCATTGCACGTGAAGATTCTTTAATTCAAATAGACTCAAGTGATTCTAGTATTTCTCAGAGTCTAACTGAAGAAGTTGATAGAACAGAAGATAAGAGTTTAAAAGGAGTAACTTCAAGACAATTTGACAGTTTTTTATTAGAGGCCATAGATGAAACGCTTACTTTGTTGGGTGCAACTGTAAAGAACGAATTTTATCTTCAGTTAGAAGTTAATTTTAATATGAAAAAAAATGAAATTCCTCAAAGGCTAAAAGAATTTATGCATATTTTACATAGAATTTTTAATTTAGGGACAAGTCGGCTTGAAGTAAAATTCTTGAGAAATCTTGATTTGAAAATTCCTTCTGGCTCTAAATGTATTCTTGCAGATTGGTCAGTTTCCATGTGGATAGAAAAAGACATGTCCTTCATTAAATCAATAAATACTAAGCGACAAGAATTTTTAAAAACTAAATAAGCCTTTTTGCTTCAACCAATTGTACTTTTCATTTATTAAAGTGGGAATCAGCGATTTTTTTGTTGGTTTATTTTAGCCAAGCTTTGAAAAATGTTGCCGCCAATGAAAGTATCTCCTTCAATTAGTAAACCGTAGCAAAGTAACAAGTTTGCTAAAGTGTTTGAGCTTGGGTTTGACCGATTGATATCCAGTAGCTAGAAACATGTATAGGAAGAAAATGCTTAAAATAAATTGTAAACCGAAAAAAAGTTTGAATGCAAAGTTTCCTTTAGTAATTAGAGATTCTGAACTAATTCTAGTGGCTCAAAAAAAAGTGACGTGCGGTAAATTTGCGGCTATGCTATATTTTTTTTCAATTGTGGAAATTACTTTTGCTTTTATCGTTATTGTTTTTGGAGCAAGAGTTGCTCCACTGATTCATTTTCGCAACCAAGATTGCAGCATCCGGACTGCCTATGCCTGTGGGCGAGTCCCAACCGCGTGTTGCCTTGTACCCATTCAACGGGTTTCCTGTTGGGTAAGTATTATCGCCAACTGTAATATCGTGGAAAGCCCTAACTCTGTAATAGGCCTCTCTGTTTGCGTACAGTTGAGGATTGATGAATCCAAGACTATGTCTACTATATTGACAGGCAATAGCTGTTAGTGCTGCCCAGAATGGTGCCCCTAAACTTGTTCCCCCAGCAACAGTCGCAACTGGCAATCCTGGAGAAGCTGCACTCAAAAATATTAGACCCAAACCGCCATAAACTCCACTGTTAAACGAAACGTCAGATGTGCATCTTCCCGTAGGTTTAATTTTCGTTCCGTCTGTATCCGTTAGGGTAATTCCTTTTTGCCAAGAAGGCAATGGAAATAGGGAACTCATAGCTCCACCTGTGGTAACCATGTCAAATGGAGCTTCCAATCCACGGAATCCTAGAAATCCGTCTGCTCCCATGGCTTGGTAGTCGTTACCTGCAATCTCATAGGAATATTGTAAGCCAACATGGTTTTCTCCATCCCAAGTGTTTGTTCCTTGCTCGAAACCGTCGTAGCAACTCATGAACAGATTTGTTCCTCCTACTGCAGTGACATACGGGTCAGATGATGGGAACAAAGGATTATTAATTGGTGCACCATTTGATGCACCCCAGTCTCCTGCCCCAGCAAACACAGTTATGCCCGCAGCTGCTGCTTCCTGGTAAATACCGTCAGCAATTCTTACTTGTTTGCGGGCTTCTCTTCCGGTTAAATCATACTCTGGTGTACCCCAACTCAAAGAGATCGTGGAACCCAGATGATGGGTAATGGCGTAGTGGACAGCAGAATCCATTGGTTTATTATTGTCGTTTGGTGCAATAACTAAAGCTATGTTTGCTTTGGGAGCTATTGCGTGAACCATATTCACGTCGAGGGTGGTTTCGGTAGCCCATAATAGTTGATTTGGATCAGCGTTGTTAAAAACTGGTTTTCCAAGTGGGTAATATATGCGTAAATGGTTTTTAATCTCAGCTATGGTTGTCCAGGGTAAGTTTGCGCCATAATTATTTTGCCACTTAACGAACGCTAATATGTCTTCATAGATTGTTGGACTGCCATAAGCATTTACGATAACTACTGTTTGTCCTCTGCCATCGTAGCCTTCTGAATAAAGCGGATTTAAATCGTAAGCATTACGCAACTCAAATACAGTATTGCCCAAGAAACCTTCCGAATAGCTTTGCGGTATAGATATTTTCGGATTTACCTGATAAGAGTATGTTGACCCCGTGGTCCATTGTGAGTAGTCCCCATTAATAGTGCCTGATGTACTTAGTTCTCTATCTGTTGCAGCATAGGCTTGAGGAACTGCCAAAGCGCAAAGCAGCAGAAGTGACAACAAAAATAAGCTAATAAAATTTATTTTTTTCAATAAGACCACCATAGATAAGTTAACATGCAAACTACAATTGTCTTGTTTTTCGCCATAACCTAACCACTACTTGATATACGCTATAGGCTTAGGCCTTAAGGGTGTTGTGTCACCATGATAATCGGACCACAATTACAATATCTAGTAAAATCTTTAAAAAAATAACCTATTTACTTCTACAGTAGTTGTTCATCTATTGATATCAGACCTATCAGATCAAAGAAAAGATAGAATTCGTGTACGCATTAATCCTACCGCTAACGCACAGGTATTCCCCAGGTTTTTTATAAAGAAATATGCGTTTTTTTCCTGTGTTGTAAAGTAGGGCTTCGAGTATTTCCCAGGGCATCAAATGCTTTGAGTGCTGTTTTGGCTGTTTTCTTAGGAGGTTATCTTTTCTTTACTCCCAAAAATTTGTTCAGGAATGATTTCTTTTGCGTTTTAATTTCTTCTGGTTGATCGGACGCCAAAGTTTTCGTTGGTTCTTTTGATTCTAAGCTTTTTTCAATTTCGCTCTTTATTCGCGCTATCACTTCTGGTTCTTCTATTGAGCCTTCAATTAGAAGAATGCCATGACCTTGTGCAATTTTCTTGGCAGTTTCATTTAGTTGGGGGATGGCAACAAAAATTGGAAGGTCAACGTTGACTTCGGAGGTTTTGTATAGGTACAAAATTATTGGTGATGTCGCAACTTCGGTTTCGCTTACTGCATGATCTAATGCAATAACCTTTTCTTGTCCATCTATTAGTTTCTTAGCAATTAGACTGAAATGATGTTGCATTCCACTTTTTTGCCCGAATACTAATCCAGGAATTTCAACAGTAAATCCTAAATCTGTCAGTAGTTGTTGAATGTTCTCTAGGCTTTCTACGTTTTGCCTAATTTCTTTTCGGCGTTGCAGGTTTAATGAGAATTTGGGTATATCAATTACTTGGGCTTCTTTTATTGTGAAGTTTTTAGTGCAGCTTCTGCAGACGAGGTCAACCTCGGGATTTTCAAATTTTTCTCCGCATTCTTGGCATACATACCAGCGTCCCATGTTTCTATATTGACCTTCAATAAGGGGTTGTCCACATTTGGGACATTTGTCATCAACGTATTTGTCTCGTTGGTCTATATACCCGCAGGGAATATGTTCGGTTAAACTTGTTTTGTTGACGTTATGACTCTTGCATTTTGGGCATCGATTATGTAGGGTCAGGATTGTTGATTGGCAGTTTGGACATATTGAAACTGAGTCAAAGAAGGTTTTTTTAAGTATACCTAGTTGGGCGAGGTTTTCTAAAGTTGTTTTTGAGAGTTTATCTGTTTTTGCAATATTTAATGTGCTGCCAGTAGAATGATATTCAAAGCCCAAGCCTGGATTGTAGGTGGGAATTATTTCTACGTTATCTCCATCTTCGAGCAGTTTCCTTAGGAGGTCGCGTGTTTGAGGTTCTATGTATGCTCCTCTTCGTTCTAGTTCGATTTTGTCTTCTTGAGAAATGGTTTTAACTGCTTCAGTATTTTTGTCTGCACCAATTTTTTCTTTTGGCTGCTCCGCTGTCTTTTTTGAATCAGTTTTTGGTTGGTTCTTCATTTGTTTTGCGATGCCCATTTTGATCTATCTCTTTTATACTTATATTGTTTTGTTTAGCTAAGGAACAAGTAGAATGCTATTCCAGTAGCAATTGCTAAGACTGTTACATGTTTTAATCCGTCGGCGAAGGAATCTTCGTTGATTTTTCCTGCAATTAATCCTCCGAATAGTGCTTCGATTAGTGAGGCATGGAAGAATAGCCGTTTTGAAGCGGCTTGCGAAATAATAGGTTTAATAAAAGATGCGCTGCCTGCACCAGTCTGGCTCAAGGGTGTAAACATCATGTTGGAAATGATAATAATTATGAATAGGAACATGAAGACTGAGAAATAGAATATTAAAACGTATGGTTGGTTTGTTGTCGCCTTTTTGCAGTCCAAGAGTTGATGCTATCTAGGTACTTTGCTGTTGAGTCAAATATCTCGGAGAGATCGCCGCCATGTTTTGCTGCTTCATTTATTAGCACCGTTGCTTTTTTGATTAATGGCAAATCTATTCTATTGCCAAATTCCTCTAGAGCTTGGTTGAAGTTCATACCCCAACTCATGTGAGCAACTAAATGTTGCAGTTCGTTGGTTAATGGACCGTAGAGTCGTTTGGAAGCGTGTTCTAAGGCTACCTGTAGGGGTATTCCTGTTCTTGATGCTGTAGCTAGGTCTCTTAGAAAATCTGGAGTTGCTTTTTCAATTTTGATTTTCCAGCGGTTATGTATTATGCCCACTATGCGTGGAGGTGTACACCTATCGTTAATGCTATAACCATCATGTAATCTAATATTGGAGATGTTAAGTAGAAAATTGAGGCAATAATGAAGAAGACTATAGCTGCAGCTGCTGATATGATGGTAATTCGTTTGGTTGTTTTTTTTGTTACTCTCATTTTGCTCTCACTTTTCAAATGTTGACATTATGACCATCATTATTGCGCCCAATATTGGGATTCCAAGGTAAGTTAGTAAGTAGAGAATAAGGGACATGCTAAACCCTCCAAAGGAGCTGCTGCCAATCATACCTAGGGTGACGAAGAGCACAATGAAGAGTAAGGGAGCGGCGACAAGCATCATAATGTAGATTTCCGCCATTGCAGAGAGTGATTCTAGCATCATGTCCAGTTTTCCTATGCGTTCTTTGGTAACTGCTTCTGTGGTAATTTTTAGGTATTCAGTTGGGTTTCCTCCGGTTCTAACTGTAGCTACGTAGCCTTGGAGGATTTCTCCAAATTGATCGTGGGGTGTTAGTTTGGCGTTTGAAAGAATTGAACTTAAGAGATCTCCGCCAAAGACCCCAACATCTCTTATTATATTGCTAAATTCTAAACGTACTTCTTTGAGGGCGTCAATTTTGGCCATTGATTCAAAAATAATACTTGGTGGTACATTTGAGCTTGACAGTAGAGTTAAAAAATTGCTTATATAGGGCAAATTTCTGTCTATTGGCCCTCTTCTACTGCTTGCTTTCAAACCTGGAAAAAGATACATTAACATCAGTGTTATCATCGCTGCTGAGGCTGCAATTACCAAACTAAATGCGAAATTCATTACTGATAGAATGGGAATACTGCTTAGAAGTGGCAAAAGAATAAATGCTGTGGGTATTGCGGCAACAAAAACAATTATTGAAGTCAATATCATGAAGGCAATGTACGCTTTAAATGCTATCAGTACTCCGCCTTTTTTGAGTTGAATGTGGATCTCTTGAAATTGCGGATAGATCCTTTCTAGTTTCTTGTTTAACAGGTTGTATGCGGTTGCCCAGGGTTGAAATTTCATTGTTAGCTCACTTTTGCTTTTCGGTATATTTGTTGTGGATCAGAGAAGTAATCTAAGACAAGTTTGGAGACTTCTTCGTAGGAGCGAATGTGTTTTCTAACCATGTATTCGAGGATTGTTTGCCTCATCTGTAGCTCTTGATCTATTTCTTCGTGGGAGTATCCCCATTGATCAGCTATTCTATCTAGTAGTGGGCTTCTTGCTACTTTTAGGTATGTGTCTGTTTTTGTGTCCCATCGGAATATTTCTTGGGTTGCGAAATCATTTTTTTGTTTGTCCCAACCCAACATTTCGGATACGCTAATTGTTCTTCTAAGTGAAATGTTGTTTACGACTAGTCTTCGCACGATTGAGATAGCATTTAAGTTTTCAACTTGAGTCTGTGGAATGTTCATGGGTCTTGTTGTAAGTCGATGAAGAACACCTGCCACATCTTCTGCGTGTATAGTTGTTAAACCTAAGTGTCCTGTTGCCATAGCTTGGAATAGTGCATAAGCTTCTTCACCTCTAATTTCTCCGACAATGATAAAGTCGGGTCTTTGTCTTAGAGCAGCTCGGAGCAAGTCGAACATGCTGATGCTGCCGATTCCGGCTTCACCAACTGCGCCTGCACCTGAACCTAAGCCTTGCCTTGTAACCATCATTTCCCAGTTTTCATGGGGTAAACGAATTTCTTGTGTATCTTCTATGCTCACAATTTTTAGTGTTGGTCTAATAAATAGGCTTATGGCGTTTAGCATCGAGGTTTTTCCTCCTCCAATGTCTCCGCCTATCATAACTGAGTGTCGATTTTCTATTAAGAACCAATAATAAGCGGCTATTTCGGGAGAGAGGGCTTTGTATATTATTAAGTCGATGATTGTGAGGGGAGTTTTTTTGAATTTTCTGATAGTGAAGGTGCTGCCTTTAGGAGTTACTTCAGTTCCGTATGTTACTTGAGCTCTGCTTCCATCATTTAAGGTTCCGTCAAGGATTGGCTGCGCAATGGAGATGTGTCTTCCACAGAGGTATGCTAATTTGAAGACAAAGTTTTCTAATTCCTGATGGGTTTCAAATTTTACGTTTGAAGGAATTGACTCATATTTTCGGTGCCAAACAAATATCGGAGAGTTAGTTCCATCGCAAGAGACGTCTTCAATGTTTTCATCTCGCATAATGCCATCGATTTTTCCGAAACCTAAGAAATCTCGAGTAATATAATACTGATATTTACCCAATGTGTTGGCATCAACATTTATACGGTATTTTATCGCCGTATCAACAATTTTTAACTCTAAAAATTCTTCAGCGTCTTGCTTATTTTTAAAGCCTTTTGCATTAATAGAAAGTTCGTCCCACAGAATACTTTTTAATTCAGTTAACAATTTTTCGTCTAATTCTGTTAATGTTGGTTCAAGAAGTGAATATTTTACTTCATTTTTTTCGTTTTCAACAATTGCGGCATAAGAAAAGGGTAACAAAAGAGGGTAGTGCTCTTTGAATGTCTCTTGAACTTCTGATGCCTCAGGAACATCTACAGGAGATTCTACAGCGGGACCAGGAATTGTCTCATCTATAACTGAAGCATTCTCTGTTTGGGACTGTGATTGCTCAGATTTCTTTGCGCGTTTCCAAATCTTCAAGCTAGCTACCACACGATTAATTCTCTAAGAGACAATATAAACTATGAGAACTTCAAATTCACAATAAAAAATTAGGCACTATTTCTTGACAATTTCTCCAGATTTGAATACTCTAAAATATTCTATCCACTAATCACAATCGATTATATTTTTAGAGCTCATGGAATTTGGCTTCATCCTTCTTTGAAAAAGACTTAAATTTAAGTTTGACCCAAAAATTGAGCTATAAATTTTGTATCTTTCAATGAAGACGGGCAAAATATATATGCATGTATATATACATTATTTTTTGGTGAAATCTTTGGTCCGAATAATATCCGTATCTGACGAAGTCTACTTTGAACTATCACGCATAAAAAATGGAGCGTCTTTTACTCAACTTCTAAAAACTTTACTTTCAGAGCGCACAGTTAAAGGAGATGCAAAAAACATACTTGCTTTCCTCAAAACACAAGAGAATTTAAGCGAAGAAAGCGAGAAAAACATAACTAATTTCCTGGAAAACACCAGAAAGAATGCCGTTGGAAGAAAATTTAACTAAATAAGTGGTTCAGATGGTCATCTTTGACACCTCTATAATCGTAGACGCCTCAACAAAAAAACAAGAAACCATAGATCTGATTGAATCGTATATAGGAAAAGAAGAGATTGCAACCACAGTTATCAGCAAATATGAAATACTTCGCGGCGTCACTGAGCACGATGTTAGTTTTGTATCACAATTACTTGAAAAATTCGTTATCTACGATTTTGAGGATTACGTTGTAAAGGAAGTTGTTAATGCTTACAAAAAGTTATCTCAGAAGGGCAAGATGATTAACGAGCTTGACCTTATAATAGCGGGTATAGCTTTGGCAAACAACGAAACACTCATAACAAAAGACAAAGACTTCCTAAAATTTGAGAGCGAAAAAATAATAGTTATCTTTCCCAGCTACGAATCAACATAATTCTTGTAGTCTTAAAAAGTTTGTTTTTTGAGATAAAACCTCTAACTCAAAGATGCAGTTCAACCAAGCACCTATCGCTTCGGATGAGTGTTTGAATTCTAACATAACCTCCTGAGCGCTCTTACTCACGGAGAAATCGTTGTTTTGCCATAAGTTGATTGAGACATTCTAATTCATAGTTTCCAGATAAATGATAAATCTAAACTGGAAGAGTTCATACAGGTGGAAAAGAATACAAAAAGTCGGATAAAATTTAGAAAAGTCGAAGATGGTCTTATTTGTGTCGTGTTTAAACGGATATTCAAATGTCACTAACTAAGTTAGTTTTAAGACACAAATGGAGAAGACCAGCTATGAAGTTCAACAATTGTTTTCCAACTCCGATCCCTTGATACTCAAACAAAACAACAAACCAATTGAAAACAGCAAACTTTCAACGTCTTTTTTAACCCTCACCCGATTAACAGATAACGTCTTATAATATTTCATCAAAAACTAATAAACAATGGCATCTAGACGTTTTCCATTGCAGGACGTGGCATATCCTCATCTATAACTTAAACATTCTCCGTTAGGGACTGTGATTGCTCAGATTTCTTTGCGCGTTTCCAAATCTTCAAGCTAGCTACCACACGATTAATTCTCTAAGAGACAAAAAGAACAACTCAATTGGTAGCCTCAAAGCAATTTTAAATCCAATCTTGATTTCGACAGTTTCCTCACCCATTAGGTTATCAATTAATTGATAAAAGAAAATGATAGAAATTTAGCAAAATTTTTCTATGGTTGTCCTGTAACTAAGACATCATCAACATAGAATAAGTCAGTGGTACGTGCTCCCGATAGAGAGAATCTTATTTGGATAGTAGCTTGGTTATCTGCACCAGTTAAAGTGAAAGTGCTACTTTGTCCCCAAGGAATCGTGCTAGAAATGGTTTCTAAGTTTTGCCAGCCACCGTTTGTACCCACTTGCCACTCTATAGTCATAGTAGATACTGATCGAACCTGAGTAAACATGCGCCAATAGCTTAATTGTATGGAAGTATACCCGGTTGTGCTAATCTGCAATGTCATACTTCCCTGTTGATTGTCATTGTTCCCCCCTCTGAGCCGGGCTGCATGAGTAGGGGAGTAAGATTGAGCTGTTAAAATCGATGAATAAGTGTTATGAGCTGCCCATTGTGTTAACCAGTTATTTTCAAAGTTATCTGAGAAAATGGTAGGTGGGGTGTAGTTTATCGTAATTGTTTGGGCTGTATTCATTGTTGTGGGGTTATTGGTGTAAGTACTAAAGGTGTAGCCGATGAAAGGACTCTGGGGGTTGCTTGCGGTAGCGGTTGTTCCTGCATCAGCCCAATCTTGCCATTGTGTATTTTGTGATGGATTGCTCGTTGAACCGAACTTAGTGAATTGAATTGCGAAGGAACCTTCTAATGCGCCTGCAGGGTTAGCTGTGACCGTTAGTTGATACTGGTGATAGTACGTTGGATTCGCAGTAGTGGTTCCTGATACAGATGATATGGCAACATATGGATTAGCCGAAGCTTCAGGAGAGATCTTCCAGCGTTCATTTGATCCTGAGATTGGGTTTGTATAAGTAACTGGTGAGGTTGCATCAACCCAATCGCTAGAAGGTGAAGCCTGTTTAGCTATGGTTGTTGTTCCAGCGGTTCCAAATTTGGTGTAGCTTGTTGTTGGATTAGTCGGAGTACCAGCTGGAGTATTGGCAATTGTGTATTGGAAAGTAATTTGATACTGATGATACATACTTACAACTTGAGTGTGCGCAGACGTAGCCAATATACTCGCTGGATTAGGAGCCCAACGCTCACCAGCTCCACCAGTAGAAGTACTAAAGACAATCGACCCAGAAGCATCAAACCAATAAGCCGTAGGCGTAACCGTCAACGAAGGCGCATAAACAACCCCAAGAGCACCTCCAGTAGCCGTAGGAGCAAAAGGCAAACCACCACCAACAACACTATAACTCAAAATCTGCGAATACTGATGATACCAATAAGCAGTTTCTGTAATTTCACCATTTATTGTTATAAAAGGTGAATTATTAGTTCCTGTGTAACTTACTAAGCCTGATCCTGCCCAACCATTCCAAACATATTGCTCACCAACTGCAGCGGTAGGAGCAACAACAGAAATGGCAACTAAGGAGCCACCGTCAAACCAACTTCCAGATATCGGACTAACAGCGCCAATATTGCTGGAAATGGTCAATTGATATTGAGCTTGCCAGTTCCAAGTTATAGTAGCAGGACCTGTAATAGTAAATGTCACAGTATTTGTGGAGCCAGCAACAGGAATACCGCCAGAACCTATGCTCCAACCAGTACACCGATATTGCGTACCGCCAACAATATCAGCAGGGGTAGTAACGCTCTCAGTCACCTGAGAATTAGCATCAAACCAAGAACCAGAAACAGGAGAAGGCGTATCATGAGCAGAAGTTACTGTCAATTTATACTGAGTCTTATATGTACCTGTTACGGTAACTCCAGTAACACCACTAATAGAAGATGGAGACGGACCAGTCAAGGCAAACTGTACTCCAGGACTTAAACTTGCAACTGTGGGAGAATAACTGTAAGCAGTCCCGCTATCAAACCAATTCTGATACGGAAGCATACCAAAAGTAACATCAGTAGAGCCAACAGTCAACACCTTAGTCGCCGAAGCAACACCAGACAAAGCAGGAGCGTTAAAACTCACCTGATACTGAGTCTTATATGTACCTGTTACGGTAACTCCAGTAACACCACTAATAGAAGATGGAGACGGACCAGTCAAGGCAAACTGTACTCCAGGACTTAAACTTGCAACTGTGGGAGAATAACTGTAAGCAGTCCCGCTATCAAACCAATTCTGATACGGAAGCATACCAAAAGTAACATCAGTAGAGCCAACAGTCAACACCTTAGTCGCCGAAGCAACACCAGACAAAGCAGGAGCGTTAAAACTCACCTGATACTGAGTCTTATAGTTTGCAGTAACAATGTCGCCTGTATATGGAGTGGTGTAGGTCCCGCTTGTACTACTACTTACAAAGTTTGACATCCAATCTTGAAAAGTGTACTGCGTATTTCCGCTTTGAACTAAGGGGGTGAAAATAATACTGTGAATTTCGCCAGGGAACCAACTGAATGGCGAGGGTGACGATGAACTTAATGGGTACGAGGTTCCGTTAACTGTGACAGAAGCAGAAATACTCGACGGGATAGATTTGATTACGACGTTTACCGAAGAGGGGACAAATTTCATCGTCACAAATGGAATGTT
Organism: Candidatus Bathyarchaeota archaeon; assembly: GCA_963741005.1. GTDB lineage: Archaea > Thermoproteota > Bathyarchaeia > Bathyarchaeales > Bathycorpusculaceae > Bathycorpusculum. The sequence continues at coordinate 1,940,828 of CAVUGQ010000006.1, read as the reverse complement.
TTGTCCATAAGGAATACCGCTGGAAGGGAAATAGCCGTACAACACCATATTGTAGGGCATAGTTTCGGCACCACCAGTAGATATGCTGTGCAATATGAAGCCAAAGTAAACAGTGGTTGGCGTATTATATTTCAACTCTTGATTTGTAAAAGTGGAAGAATAAGTTCTACTTGAACCGACTCCGCTGACTGTCGCTATTTTCCCAGCAAAATCCACAACATTGTGTGGATTACCAGATGTGTCTTGGGCTACAAGACCGTAAATGTTACTTTCCGAGGTTAGAACTATTGTTCGTTGTTGTGGATCCATGTTTGTAAATGTAGCAGCTATTAGGAGATAATGATTAGCAGGAACAGTAGAACCTTGTATTGTGGTAGCTTGGGAAAAAATAGCATTGTTTCCAGGCTTGACGGGGTCCGATTTATGATCAACAAGGTTCCAATCATAAGCCTGCATGTCAGCCCAATTTAGCAATAGGGCACCTGTTTCAGGCGAATTATTATTAATTACTACGGAGCCTCCGTTTGATTGTAGTGAAATTGTGTTTCCTCTTGCTGTCACGAACCAAAATGAGGGGTCACTACCGGGGTTAGAAAGTGTGACTATACCAATATAAGATTCTGTTTGACCTGGTTGAAGTAAATGTATAGCGTCTGCCAGAGGGTCAATTGTCTTAAAATTGGCTAATTGCGTTGTTGGGTTTTTAACCCAAAGTCGTTCGATTTGAACAGGTAATGTACCTGTATTCTTGAGGATACATTTTACAGTTACACTACTACCGCCTACTGCAACAAACGGTGTTATAGCATCTTGTTGTGTAATAGTTATAGAATGCGCTTCACTTGATTTATCGTTATCCATTTGTCTTGTTTGAATTACCGTTTGTTCTAGACTTGTGTTTTGGTTAAGAATTACCATGAAGCTTGCAAAAACAATCATAGTTATTAATAGGAAAAAAACCATTCCGAATACAGTTCCAATGCCTTTCTTGTTTCTTCTAAAACTATGCGGTGTTGAAATCATAGTCAAAACTACTCCCGCTTTGAGTTACTAGATGAATAGTATAGATTGATCCAGAAGGCAAACCAACCCCTAAAGTTACAATAAAATATGCTTCTTTTCCAGTATTAAGGACGTAATTCGGAATTAATGCGTTAGTATCAATGTCTTTTAGAGCATAATTTGAATTGGTCGAGAGGTCATAAGGACTACCACCGACAATTGTATGCGTTCCATCGTAGATGAAGACTGAACCAAGTTTAACATTATTTGCACTCCCAGAATTGATGATAAAAACAGTCAGAATCTTAGTTTGCGAATCATAATTAACATTTTCCAAACTTAGCCGTTCTGCAATGGATTGCTGGCTAGTGGACAATGTACTTACATAATTGTTGGTAGCCGTTTGAGTGATGTTGCTTGAATAATAGTAAGCTACGGAACCAAAAACAATTATAATCGTGGCTAGCAAAACGGTTGCAAATATTGGACTAAGCGCACGCTTATCACGCGACCAAACACCAAATTTCCTCAATCACAGCACCCAACATTGTAATCTAATAGTAATCTTCTTCGACCATCTCAAGACGCCGAATCAACATTACTTAATGTTCCACAGGATTTTATTAAACAAGTTTACTAATAAACCATGTTTATTCTCAATAAAAAAGAATTATTGGGAAATTCGATTAGTTAAACACTATTTCTGATTTCTTAACAATTTATTTGCCTTAAAGGAGCCATCTTATAGACGAAGTCAATAATTCCGTACCCTTATTTTTATGACCTACAATAATATCCCTAATAAAATAGAGGAAAAATTTAGCGGGAAAAAACGCTTATTAATCTGTAAAACTTGGGGATGTGAAGCTACCATTAATTCTAATTATTAAGTAACTGTGAAAGTTCCAGTGGTTAAAGCGCTAGCAAAACTGTACTCTTTATCGAAAGGTTGCTCTAAACACGTTCTCATTTGAGAGGGATCACAGATTTTAACGCTCAAAGCAGTTTGCTTAAGGGTTAAAATAGAATAGTCAAAAGCTACTCATAAAAGCGTATTAAGAAGTCCATTTGTTAAAATAGTTTGTTCAAATAACATTTTTAGGGTGTAAATATAAGCTTAAAAGACCTGATTGTTTTTTTGAAAAAGTGAACTACTCGCCTCTTCCCAGTAGATCAAAATTTTAGAGGCACGGCTCCCTATGTTCTTTTGGCTATAATTTTGAAGAACAATAGTTTTAGTAGTTTTGGAGCCGTTCCTCGCAAGAGGGATAAGGCTAAGGCATATTTGTACTTTAAGAGCCAAGCACAATCTTTCTTTGATTAGAGAAGCCAGAAACACAGAAAACATCTTACGCGTCACGCTTCTAGCGTCTCTAAACAACGGCTACGTCGAAGGATCAGCTAACACATTGAACCTGTGCAGCCAGACAGTGCGCAACCACCTTAAACACCAAGAACCAAAAAGAATTCTTCAAGCCAACCTTTCGCTTTTACAGGAGATGAAGAGATGCAGCGCCTTCTCAAGATTACTCACATTAGCAATAGATTTACATGATGAAATGTACTACGGCGACCCCAAAACGCAAGGCGTTACAGGTACTAAACCAAAGAAAGGTTCATACTACGCCTACAAGTTCGCAACTGCCAGTGTCTTACTAGACAATCAACGATTCACTCTAGCTGTTGAGCCCATTATCAAGTTAAGCGTACTTGAGCACGTTAGGCAGTTGATAAATCAGATACTTACGCTGGGCGTGAAAATACGGTTGATTCTCTTCGACAGAGGCTACTTTAGCACTGCGCTCATAAACTACCTAAACACGTTGCCTTTTAGTTACATTATTCAGTTGCCTGCTAGTATCCAGGGGCTAAAGGAAGGCGAAGATCGGCTCTACACAACTAGAAGGCATGGGACACGAAAACGTGATCAGGCGACGTTTAGGCTTGTGACTTTTAGGGGCAAAGACTTTCATGGAAAGGTTAAACTGTTTATTTTTGCGACGAATACAAGTTTTAAGCCTTTGAGGATCAGGCAAGTGTTTCGAAAGCGTTGGGGTATAGAGAATAGCTATCGGATGATTCGCAAATTCTTGGCAAAGACAACTTCTAGGTGTTACAGCGCTAGGCTGCTATACTTCTATCTGGCGGTTGTGCTTTATAATTTGTGGGTTAAGCTTAATTTTAGGCAGTATGAATCGTTGTCAGCTGACGTTTTAAGGTTGCACTTGGCTGTGTTCTTGGTAGTTTCTTTTTTGCCAGATTTGGAGAAGCCAATTAATAGCGAGCTAATCTTTCAGGAGGCACCATGAGAATAATTTTTGATCTACTGTTCCGAGGCGAGCATCCACATCTAATTTTTGTTGATGTATTCTTCTATTTTCAAACTAGTAACAACGCCTGCAGTCCTTACAGCATAGCCCTCAGACCACAAATACCCACCCCAAAATCGCAACCTAACCTCAGCAAACTCCTCAAACAACAATCTAGCAGAATTGCACTTCAAAACACGCACCATCTCAGGTATACATAATTTTGGACGAGCAGAAACAAACAAGTGAATATGATCGCCATGATGAACCCTAGCAGCCAGCAGTTGGAAACCGTGATTAGTAGCAATCGTCTTAAGTACTTCTTCCAACCTAACCTCAACTGAGCCCAAAAGTACCTTGCGCCGGTATTTAGTGGCCCAGATAAGGTGGTAGTTGACTTGGTAAGCACACGATCTTGCTTTCTCCAGGTCTATCACCTCCTTATCCAGTGGTGACAGACCTATCGTTTAGGTAGAACTAATAGAACTACGACTACGTGGTGGACGCATTCATCCTGCCGCTAACGCGGCAGGTATTCTGCTAGGTTTTTTTAAAAAATAAATAAGGCTTTAGGGCTAAAAATAAAGCCCAACTGTTTTAAGTCATTGATACTTGCGATGAAATGAAGCTACCACCATTTTCACCAACTAGAGTAACAGTGCACACGTTTCCAGGGATTTGAGCTACGTTAAAGGTTGCTGTTCCTGTTATTGGCACTAGAGCACCATCTTTTGTTAGAGTTTCAGTGACTTGAGCTACGCCAATTGTATTTCCACTAGCATCTTTGAAAAGTTCACTTACAATTTTGACATCAGCTGCTCCTGTAGCTTGTCCATATACAGTGAATGTTCCTCCAGAAGCTACGGTTGCGCCTTGCACCCCTGCCTTTTCTTGTACTGCTGTTCCGCCTCCAGTCATAGTTGCTAAGGTTCCGCTTGTAAACATGTAAACAACGACACCTGCGATTACTGCTATGGCGATTAGAATTAGGGTTGCGAATATTGGTGAAATAGCTTTTAAGTTACGATTAAAGTTTTTCATTTTTTCTTTTGCACCTCCACCTGAAGTTCCATTTAACATTCAATTCCGGCACTGTGCTTATAAACTGTGTTAATTACTACTAAGTATTAAATATAATTTTGAAAGTATTCGGGTAAAATAAAAAAATGTGTAATGTTTTGCATCAAACATTGGCTTCTGAGATGATCTACAGTAAAAAAGATGAATGGATCAATGCTTATCTTTTCGCAAATCGAATAATTGTTTAGCAATTATCTTATGAGGAACAAAAATAATTTTTGCAATATGGCCCGCTTGATCGGGTTTATCTCATCCTGGTCAACGATTGAAAGGTTTTACTACTCTGTCGAAACAAATCAATAATTTTGTTCTGTGATAAAATCTAATATTATGTATATTTTGATAAAATCTTAGGCTTGAAATTTAAAAACGATATACTCAAGATATAGATAATAACCGTTCTAATAACTTGGTTGTTAAAAACTGTCAAATATATGAATTTCAAATTCTCAAGTCTTATAAGCGCTTTCCTTTGAGTAAGTAATTGCATGTCGATTTCGGAAATATCAAACCTGCTTAACACGAAGGAGAACTATGAAGTTTGAGTTGTGAAAAATGCGACGGTACAGTCGTTTATCCAGAAGGCTTAAATGGAGAAAAAATCTGCAAAGAATGCGGCTTAGTAATAGATGATACTCCGACCTTCAGGAGTTTTTCACAATGGACACCTGAATGGCATTCAAATTGGAATGAACAAGACTCTGAAACCCTAAAAGAGTGGCTAACAACACTAAGAGCCGTTTCTTGTCAATTAAACATGCCTAATTTTCCCTACAGAGAAGAAGCTGCACGGACGATTAGAAAACAAAACAATTGTTTTTCCAAATCCCAAAGACTCTCAAAGAACAAAAGAGCAACAGTAGCCGCACTAATACACTTAGTTCTTAAAGAGTATAACAAAGTGAGACCAATAACAGACATATCAAAAGAGCTTCTTCTTGACAAAAAATTGGTTCTAAGACAAACTTGGATACTAAACAAGACACTAACTCATGAAAGAAAAGATACGACTCAAAGAAAGACTGCGAGAGACTATTTGTTTGAAAAAGCATATAAAGTAACGTTTAACAAAGAAATAATCTCTGCTGCTGAAAAAACCCTACTGAAAATCAAAGGATCCGGTGGAAATCCAATCGGAGTTGCAGCCGGCGCCCTCTATCTTGCCAGCAAAAAGAAGACAAAGATTTCTAAAGATGAAATTGGTCTAGCATTCGGCATTTCCCAAAGAACAGTTTACGGCAATGAGGCAAGAATCAGAAAATTAATTACGGCTAAAGCAACACAAAAATCAAAATTAGCTCCACCTATACTTTAAAAAATAGTCAATGCATTAAATAGCTCTCAAATCGAGTAAATTTTGTTTTTTCATCATCGACTAATGTAAAAACCTACTATATAAGTGAACCCTCTCAATTAAACCATGGATGTTAAATTCGATGACAAGCGAAGTAGATCAACTGAACAGGCGCATCGACAAAATTGAAGAATTAAAAAATGAAGAAGTCCTAACATTAGTAGAAATATTATCTAACTTTACATTTTTTGGTGAACAAAAAAAAACCCAATGTGAACATGTTAAAAACGGGCAATGCAACTTCTTTGTATTGATGACTCAAGCGAAAGGAAAAATTCCGATTGCTACAGACTGCCGCATTAACTTATGCAAAAACGAGGAACCCCATTGCCACTTAGAAGTATCAAATATTACGTGTGCACTCTGCGAAATTAGTAAAGACCAAAGAAGAGTAAGCAAGAATAATCGTATAAAAAGAAACAAAATTAATAATGATTTAAATAAAACAAGGAATAGGAATTAAAATGTTCAAAAAAACAAATACCTTAGCAATAATAACTATATTTTTAGTATTAACTATGGTTTTATTCAACCAAAATAATTCTTCATTCGCATCAACAAGCGATCCATCCAAACTCTATATCTACACAGGACCCACAAGCGTTCTTGCAGATAACAATACATACAACTGTATTTTTGTACAATTACAAGATTCCGCTGGACAACCAGCTAGAGCATTGCAGAATACAACCATAAGCTTGTCATCCTCACTTACAAATATAGGAACCGTAGATTCATCCATAATAATCCTCAAAGGAAATACTTATGATTCAGCAAATTTCAACACGACATTTAGCCCTGGAACAACAACGATTTCGGCTTCAGCAACGGGCTTTGCAACAGTACAAACAACCATGTCCACCATCGGCCCCATTCCATCAGCCATAGCAGTCTATGGCTTTCCATCCACCTTGCCAGCAGATGGAAATGAATACCAAGCAATAATGGTACAGCTGCAGGATTCAAGCGGCAATCCCGCAAGAGCCCCTCAAGGAGGCATACAAGTTACTTTATCATGCTCCAACACAAGCATTGGAACAGTAACTCCTGTTGTTACAATTCCTGAAGGCCAAACCTTTGTCACAACCAATTTTACTACAACAACAGCTGCACAAACAGAAGGTAAAATGGATTCAGTAATTATAACTGCAATAGCTCAAGGATATACGCCAAACCAAGTATCAATTACAACAACACCACTCGCAACCAATCCTACACAATTGAAAATTTTTGTAGGTCCATCTAAAGTTCTCGCAGACCAAAACTCTTATGCACAAATTGCGGTAGAACTACAAAACGCAACTGGTTTTGTCGCGTTAAATCAAACAGATATAATGGTTACCTTAGCCTCAAACGATCAAAGCATTTGCAAAATTGATCCTATAACCATTCCAGCTCTCCAGCCATATGCTTTGGGGACTCTTAACACCACTTACAAAGCAGGCTCCGCAACTATAACAGCAGTAGCAACTGACCTTCTATGGGATCATCAAACAATAAGCACGTCTGGATTTATTCCATCTAAATTAAGTGTATTCTGCGTTCCAGTAACTCTTCCAGCAGATAACAAAACATACCAAGCAATCCAGGTCCAACTACAAGATGCTCAGGGTAGACCAGCAAAAGACCCCCAATCTGATGTCATAATAAACCTGTTTTCGTCACAACCGACAATCGGTGTTATTAGCTCAACTCTAACAATTCCTTTTGGAAAAACACAAGCCACAGGAAACTTAACTGTAACAAACGCCCCAGGCACAACAGCAATAACTGCCCAAGCCTCAGGATACACAACCGCCCAAACATCAATATCAACAAGTCTAATTGATTACTCACATCTACAAATAACATTAACAGCAAACCCCAACAGCATCTACAACGCCTATACATCAACAATAATAGCTAACGTAACCGCTAACGGCGGCCCAATAACTGGAGCTACAATCAGTTTTACATCAAATAACGGAGGAACATTCTTATCAACAGCAGAACAAGGCAACGGCTTATACAACGTAAGCTTCACAGCCCCCAGCTTCTCAGCAACAACAAGCTGCACCATCATAGCAAGCGGCTCAAAAACTGGTTACTTAAGTGCACAAGGAACAACTCAAATAACTGTCACACCAGCTCGAGCCCCAACCGCAACTCCAACGCCAACTCCAACTGCAACCCCCACATCTACCCCAGCACCAACCGCCACACCAACGCCTACACCTACCCCAGCTCCAACATCTCTAACATTCAAAATAACAGATGAACAGGGAACCCCCCTAAACGACACACTTGTCACCTCAATAGTTCAACCAGCAGGAACACAAACACTTCTGCAAATCTCAAACGCAACTGGCTACGTTTCATTCCAAAATGCACCAGCAGGAAGTTACACCTTCAAAATAATAAAACAAGGATACCCAGAGACCAATGAAACTTTGAATTATGATGGTCACCCTTTGACACTTAACATTCCTTTAGCAGCCAACACTGAAAACACCCCAAATGATAATACCCTAATAGTTGTTGTAGTTGTGACGATTGTTGTAGTCGCTGTTTTAGTAGTCGTTTTTGTGCTCTTTGTAAAGGGTAAAAATACGTCTAACACAAAGAATCTGCAGCAACTAAAGAAACAAATGAACAGCAGTAAGAATTTTTAATTTATTTTTTCTTTTAACAATATAAATTAATAAAGAAAATTTTTCTTTTTATTTTAGAATTATATGTTCAGGTTCTGCAATTGCCTTGTCAGTAATTACATCGTTAATTAGGTTGTCTGCAGAGTTTTCATTTTTGCTAATTATTTCTTTGTATGCAATAAAATAATTTAGCAATAGTGCTGCTTCTTCATTTTCAAATATTGCTTTTGATTCTCGCATTTAACGACCTCTCCTTCTAGCACAGTATCTAATCTATTACTATAAAGCATTTCATAACATAACCATATATCGCTAAATAACTAAAACCTAAAAAATAGACACCAAAAAATAAATTAAGCTTTAAAACAAAAAGGCACCGCACCTAAAATAGACATAAAAAATTAAATAAACAAATACTACTAAATAAATAATAATCAACGATAAACCAAAGTGGAACCATATAGATGCAGTCCTAGAAAGTACGAAGAATACAAAAGAGCACAATAAAATAGCTAAGCGCACGTTTTAGCCTTTTTTTCTAACAATGCTATTTTTCAGCTTTTGTTTGAGGTACTGGCTTAGAAGACCCGTACTGCTTTCTTATTAACAAGAAAAGCACTACAAGAATCACTGCACCGACAACACCTGACGATATTCCTATTATATACCAAGCTTTCCACGCGGGCATAGACGTCATAAGATACTTTAGCGAACCGATTAGGATAAACAGGGAAGCAGATCCTAGAAAAGAAATCACCAAAGATAGCAAAATACCAATAATAATGCTGGTGATCAAAAGGTTTTTGAAGCGTTTCTTAATCTCAGCCTCTGATTCATGCACGTATTCTTTCAGAGCTTTTTTTATCTCGTTGAATAATATATCGATAATTTCCCTTAAAGAAGTCAACTAACTCTTACACCTGTGACTCTAAAATTAAATTGTTTATCAAGATATTTAACGATATCTAGCTACTTCTTATTGCGACAAAATCCTGCCTTGTTTCCAATTAAAAAGAAAAGAGATTCTTAGTAAGTCAGCTGACGATAATTATGTTTGGTTCACAAGAGCAATGAAGGTTACTCCTTCTTTTTTTCTCTGATAGCGACTTTTGCTTTCAAGTCAACGATGTATTCCTTTTCGTTTTTTCCAACGCCGAAATTCCATTCCAAAATTTCAAAATCTATATCTTTAAAGTTGCTTGCCCAAGATTTCTGGAACTCACTCCATTTCTCACCTATCTTATCTATCTGATCTTTAACATCAAAATGTTGTTCTGTCATACTAAATTACACCTCCTAACTACACTTAATATAAACACTACTAAATTTTAACTATTGTCTTTGTTGTTGTGAGCTGCGAGCCTTCATGAATCTTCCCAAGTTTGTCATTTAAAGAATTAATTCGAAGTTTGAACTCTTCAAGCGATTCAGTGTTGCTAAAAACTGTCATCAAAATACCCTCCGAGTCTTAATGCACGGTTAGTTTTCTTGGGCTTGCTCGGGCTCAGGAATGATAGCCACGTGCTGCCTAATGCCCAGTTCTTTTTCTATAGCCCTTATGCGTTTCTGCTGCGCCAACAATACGCTCATAACCATAGGTTCGAAAAGTATAGGATTAGTCGCATTGCCACCCGCCGAAGCAAAACTCCTACACATATCCATAAGCTCATCAAAAGCCTCCCGATCAGACCTACGCAACGCCCTAGCAAAGCCGTTCCACCGAATAATTTCTCCTTCTAAAGCCATCCTATAAGACTCAACAGTTTTACCCATAATCTAAACCTCGCAGCTTCTAATGTGAGTGATATGAGACTGAACGAAGTCTTGTTCTGCGATAGTTTTATGAAGTAAGTCTTGAATGGCAACGTTTATGTTGCCGTCGTAGTAGGGTCTAACGATTTTCTCTGCAAACTTAGAAAGAAGTGAAGCTGGAACACTATGAAACGTTAAATCTAACAAAAGATCATCCTCGGTTGCTAATAATTGAGATTTCTTTATCATAACAATCACTGGTTTATGCTTATCACTAAAAGGGAATAAAAAAACACAAGGAAAAACTACCTACCCCAACAGCAAAGGGCTTTGTGAAAGTGAAAAATATCGCCTATTTTAATATTAATGTACAAAGCAGGTAAACCCATACCTTCAAAGACATTCAACGCTTTGATGTCTCAAACTACAGATGGCACTAAAAAAAATTAAATTATTGATTACCAATTTTTTAGGCATGCAAACTGTAGAATACACTGAATGGGTGCCAATGGGGAAGCTCGTCAAAGGAATAGTGGCAATGTTTGTTGCATTAGAAGTTTTGATAACTTTTACGATTTTGTTTTTTGAAGGGTTATCAGTTGACAGTATTGCTTCCGGTTGTGATAAGCTGGGGTGTTTTAGCCTTCATAGGTTTTTTGATCTGGAATTATCGCGGTCTTCGAATCCAAATAAGTTCAGACAGTCTTACAGTTGTCTATGGCCTCTTCAACAAGAAAACCTTCCTCCTATACGAACTTACTTATTGCAAGAGAACCAAAGCTAATTTTGGACGATATTTTGGGATAGGCATCCGATACGGATCCGATGACTCAATAGGGTACACAACATCTTTTGGAGACGCAGTAGCAGTTGCACCTAAAACTGGGAAAGTGTTTGTTTTCTCCTCTCACAACCCAGACCAAATATGCGAAGTAATTCAAAAGCACTTAGATAGGTAGAACTTAGATGACCAGTTATCGTAAGCCCAAAAGAAGCGACTGGACAACATCACTGATCGTTATAGGGATCTACGTGTGATCATTTCAGTTACCGCCTTTAACCTGCTAATCACATACTGGTATCTTTGGATTACAATAGTGTTAGGCGGATTATTCGCACTTGTTTTGTGGCACAAAAAAACAACCGCCTACCGCTGCCCAAAATGCGGCAACCAATTCGAAATATCATTCCTCACCGATTTCTTTAGTCCACACGGAGTAAGAAAAAACGGTGAAGGCTGGACCTACCTGAGATGCACCAAATGTGGCAACTGGACAAAAATGGAAATACTTGTAAAAAACAAACAACAGTCAAATTGATTAAAGAAAAGCAGAAGCTAAGAAAAGAAATTATTGTTCTATTGTTTGTGGTAGAGAAATATCAGGTGATGCTAAACCCTTTATTGGGCAAGCAGTTCACTTTGAGTTTGTTTTACATATGAAAACATAGAATGCTGCAGGTTCGTAGTTTTGAAAGCAACTCAGTTTTCCTAAATTTTAACTGCAAAGTAGGTAAAGATCATATTAGACAGTTTGGTAACAAGACACTATTGTATTTAGGTGAAACAATGGTAATGGTAACTAAAGATGCCAAAGTAGACCGAGTAGAAGTCGAAATAGATGAAATAGCACAAAGAATTTTGTCAGAGATTGAAGACGCAAAATCTTCGAATTTATCAGATACTAACTGTGCAAAAAAAATTTTGTATTTATCAGACATTCATTACGCAAAAAAGATACTTCACCAAATAGGAACAAAGCATAACATTGAAGCTGAATGTGAGATTGAAAAAAGAGCAGTGATCAAAGTTCTGTTGTTTTCTACTTGGTTGCAGCGACTTTATTTTATAATAAGATCTTTTCTCATGGGACTCATAAGTGCCTCAGTCACCTATCTAATCGTATGGTACCTTGGCACAATAAACGTCATTGAAAGCATAATAATCGGCACATTCGTCTTTGTACTCTCCCTAGTAATAACAAGACTATTTGATACACAAATAACACAAGCTACAAAAAAACTCGTTGAACTCATGGCGAGCCATAGAGCCATTAGAGATTTTATTATGAGCCACTTCTAACTGAAGAGCAAGAAAGTTAAACTATGCCAAATCTGCAGCTAAAGGCACGCACTTCTAAAGCCATCCTATGAGACTCAACAGTTTTGCCCATACCAAGCAACTCACTCAATTAGAGAACTAAAGAGTTGACAAAAAACTGCTTTTAAACTCTGAGAAGTGACTCTCGGGTGCAGTGGAAGTGAAAAATAATTCACATCTTAATACTTGTGGATAAAGCTGGGAAACCCCAAACAAATCGTATAGTTTCTAAAAAAAGGAAAAATATGTGGGTTATTTACTTTGACTTACGAATGATCATGTCTGAGAAGATGAGAAAGCTCTAGTCGAAGTTCAGCTATACGTGTCTGCAAAATTGCAAGCATCTCTTTTCGCAAATCCTCAATTGGAAGCGTAAACTTTATCAGACTTATTCTTTTGGCTAACACACTGTCTCCTAAGGTGTCTTTTATCCATTTCTTGAAGTCCCCTCTTTGAAGATGAACTCACAGAATCAGCAACTATAATCTGAAGCTTCTTTTCAAAACTCTCAAGGTTTGTGGCAGTTTCCAGCGTAAAATTGCCAAGCGATTCATAGAAATGAAAACCATTTTCAAAAGGTACTGTTCTTAGGATTTCAACTATTTTTTTATTCAATTCAATCTGTTTAGTTTTAAGTATTCTTAGTTTTATGGTTTGACACAAAAAGCTTTAAAAATAAATAGATTTATCGAAGGACATATGTTGCTTGAGCAAAACCTTCAATATCTTATTGCACAAGCTTTCTATTTCGCTAAATAAAATTCAAGCCGTGCAGTATGTGAATTCCAATTATCAGGTAGAACGAAAAAGTTAATCCAACGTGTACAAATTTTCTAGTTTGAGATTTAATCTGAGGTATTAGTTGAAATCTATGAGTAAAACCAGTGGCGACAAGCAAACTCATAATTATGTATAGTGCCAATCCCGTTCCTAGTTGTGGAAAAGCTGTAGCTGGTCTACTGATTTGACCTGAAAAATGCAAAGACACTAAAAGAAAAGCCAGCAAGTTTCCAAACACATGAATTCTGAAAAGAGCCCCAAATTTGTTTGGCAAACGTCTTTTCAATATGGCTATGGTTGGCACAACCAAAGCTATGTATAATGTGCCTATCCAGACAAACCAGTGGTTAGCACGAAAAGGACCAACGAAATACCCAAAATGAATCCAACGCACATAATCCGCAATAAATAATCCAATAGTTGCAATAATTATTGATAATGCCGCCCAAAATTCCAAACTTCGCAAAACCTTCATATCCATACCCAACTTTGTTAATTGATTATAGCAACATTATTAAAATAAATGGTTTTTGCTTTTTAGAAATTGGTGTAGATCTTGTTACTGGATTACAAAGTGAATTCATTCAAAACAAAATTATGAATCAAATGACAACTACATAAAGCACGGTGACACAGAACAATTCGTAAACAACCAGATAGATGCAGTTCTAGAAAAGCATGAAGAATACAAAAAAATATAATTAAATAATTAAAAAAAGGAAAATCCCTTAATTTTTCCCTAAATTACATTAAAGAGAATTGTTGTACAACGTTTACATCTTCATCTAATACACCCGTACCTGCACTTTGGTAGAGTGGTGAATTAGTGCATGCTTGTTCCCATCTCGTGTTGATAATTGGGTGACTTTACTATTGACATTTCGATTTTAGGCTCATATCTTCGTAGTGTTTGGCTGTTGATTGCCACTAAAACAGTACTCAAAGACATCAAAATCGCACCTACCGCTGGATCAATAACTATTCCAAAATTGACTAGGACACCTGCGGCCAAGGGTATTGCAAATATGTTGTAGCCTGCAGCCCACCAAAGATTCTGCACCATCTTGGAGTAAGTTTTCTTGGACAAGTCAGCTACTTTAGGTACATCTCTGGGGTCATTCTTTACAAGAATAATGTCTGCACTCTCAATGGCAACATCTGTTCCAGCGCCAATAGCAATACCAACATCAGCTGTAACTAAGGCTGGAGCATCATTAATGCCATCGCCAACCATGGCAACACGGTACCCCTTCTCTTTTAAGGACTTAATTTTGTCAGCCTTCTGGTCTGGAAGAACCTGAGCAAAATACTCATCAATCCCAAGCTCCTTTGAAACCCCCTTCGCAACCGCTTCAGCGTCGCCGGTTAACATGTAAACTTTCACACCATTAGCTTTCAAGCTACTGATGGCTTCACGAGACTCTTCCCGTACTTTGTCAGCCATAGCAAAAGCACCCGCAAGCTTTCCATCAACCACTGTGAAAACTACGGTTTTGCCGCCTTCCTGCAACGCAACAACTTTATCGTCGTTCAGTTCAATTTTCAATTCCTTTAGAAGACTAGGGCTTCCAACAATCACTTTTTTACCCCCAACTGTTCCTTCTGCACCCTTGCCAGGAATGGCTTTGAAACCAGTTGCTTCAGGAACCTTGATTTCTTTTTTGCGAGCGTAATCTACGATTGTTTTCGCGATTATATGTTCAGAATTCTTCTCAATTGAACCCGTTAACCGTAAAAGGGCATCTTCCGAAATATACGAAATCACATCGCTCACACCAAATTGACCTGTCGTGAGAGTTCCTGTCTTGTCAAAAACTACTGCATTCACATCTTTGACCATTTCGAAGGCTTTTCTATCTCGGATGAGGATGCCGCTTTTAGCAGTTATGGATATTGAGAGAGCAATAACTAGAGGGATTGCTAGTCCAAGGGCGTGGGGACAGGCTATTACCAGGACGGTAACTGTTCTTGTGAGGGCGAACTGAGCATTCCCAAACACGGACCATACTACGTATGTTATTAGCCCTACCGTGACGGCTACGTAGAAGAGAAGGGCAGCAGCTCTATTGGCAAGGTCTTGGGTTCTTGATCTGCTTTCCTGTGCTTGCCTTACGAGTTTTACCACTTGAGCCAAATATGTCTCTTCACCTGTTTTCTCAATTTTGGCTCTGATTGCTCCATCTCCGTTTAAGGCGCCGCCAATAACCTTGTCTTCTTTCATTTTATGAACAGGTTTAGATTCTCCAGTTAGCAATGCTTCATTAACATAGGATTCTCCATCGATTACTACGCCGTCTGATGGTATTTTTTCTCCAGGGCGAACTAGAATGAGGTCGCCTGCTTTCAACTCAGAAATGGGGACGTCTTTGATGTTGCCATCGATTACAACGTGTGCCGTTGTAGGCATTATCTTTACAAGTTCTTCAAGTGCTCTTGAGGCACCAAGAACGCTTCTAGATTCTATCCAGTGTCCAAGAAGCATCACATCAATCAATGTTGCTAGTTCCCAGAAGAAGTCGTTGCCAACTGGAAAAAATATTGTGGCTGCAGAAAAGAAGAAGGCAACAGAGATTGCCGTTGCTATTAGCGTCATCATTCCAGGCTGCAGCTTTCTTATCTCCTGGGTTAGTCCTTTAAGGAAGGGCCAGCCGCCGTAAACGTAAATTATTGTGGCTAAAATCAGCAGGATGTAGCTTTGGTAGGGGATGGAAATTGTGTAGTGAAACCATGTTTGAATGGTTTGGGAGAGAAGAAGAACTGGAATTGTGAAAATAAGGCAGACAAAGAATCGTTTCTTGAACATTCCAGTATGCATCATATGCATAGAGCCGCCATGCTGCATTCCTTTCATACTTTCCTTTGGCATTTCGTGCTGCATTCCAGCATGCATACTATGATTTTCTTGCTTCATATTTACTCACATATCAGTAAATCATTAAAGAGTAGGCAAAAGATGTTCCACCAGAGTCAACACCTACGATTGCAATTTTTACAGCATAAGAACTAAGGCTATGTTTCAAACATTTTACCTCTTAAAATAAACCTTTTGCGCTGTTAATGAGTGAATATTTAATTCTATATTAAGATTTAGCTAATGTGAAAAACGGTTTTGTCTGCCAAGCATATTCTATGAAAAACAGGCCTCCACGATAGCCCGAAAAATGCACACAAGCACACCATGTATTATCGCTATTATCCAAATAATTTCATTTAAACATCAAATAGAAATGGCAAGTTTTAAGCGAGATATCTCCTCTTTTTTATCAGGGTTCGGACAAATCCAATCTATTTGGCTTTTAAACCATTTACCTGTTTACGTATTCTATTAGTCTTAAAAAGGAATAAATTAATCGGCAAGCAACTGCACTAATAAAAAATAGCCTAAACACAATATTTATCTAAACTACAGGTATAAAACATATGATCAAGATAATTCTGCAGATCCTTTTATTGATTGCTAACATTATTAGCTTATTTGCCTTTGGAATAGACAAATTCAACAGCAAAAAAAGAGGCTACAGGATACCTGAATCAAAACTTTTACTGCTTGCCTTCATTGGACCATTTGGCGCTCTGACGAGCATGCTATTTTTCAGGCATAAAATACGCAAAATCAAGTTCCTGCTTGTCCCAATCTTCGCAATACTCCAAGCATTACTCTTGAGTTGGTACTCTGTTCCAACGCTAAATCTCGCGCATTTTTTTAATTGAAGAACATGCAAAAGCCCGGGCACTTTCTAACTCTTTGCTATTTGGATGCCCCTTGTTAGCTCCGCCGAATAGTTTGAAAATTCTATAGTAATCAGAAAACCCTCTGCACGAAAATTCACTAATTACTCTAAAACCTTTCTCAACAAGTTTCTCCCTTAGAGGTTTATGGTAGGTTTTTTCAAAGAATCTGTTTCTACCTCGGGTTGAAAACACAAAAGCGTTTCCACTACTTTTTGGTAATTGAGCGACAAGTTCAAACAAGCTTGGATCATGCTTTCCGAAATAAATCCCAGAACCAAAACCGACCAAATCAAACCCAGAAATAGAAGCCACATCAACCTTGCTGGATTCAATGAGTTGAGCATCTAAAACAGAGGCCATATCTTTAGCTATCTTGTTTGTGTTTCCATAGTATTTTGAGACACAGACTATCAGAGTCTTCAACGATACTCCTCAAAGGTATACATGCAGATTACTATCTAAAACTAA
This sequence comes from Candidatus Bathyarchaeota archaeon, assembly GCA_963741005.1. Taxonomy (GTDB): domain Archaea; phylum Thermoproteota; class Bathyarchaeia; order Bathyarchaeales; family Bathycorpusculaceae; genus Bathycorpusculum. The sequence continues at coordinate 1,923,623 of CAVUGQ010000006.1, read as the reverse complement.
CTGTCTCCAAAAAAGCTGGGCAACCCAATTTTAAAATCTAATAATACAAGTTTTCTAAGCAATTATTATTTAATTGTGCTTTTAATCAACTGAGCATCAACTTTGAATTTTTGAATCGTTTGGTACTTCTATAATTGGCTGTTCTTGAACCCATCATGGTCACTGTGAATAATAAAGACTCCATTAACTTCTTTCAGGGCTAACTTATGTTTCTTCACAATCAACTCTAAAGCAATGATGTTGATGATTTTCAGGTTTGATATGTATTTCATACAAATCAGAGTTTCCATTAACCAGAGAAACCCAATTAGCATTTACCACTCGGTTAACTGCAAATTCCTTTAAGAGCGCTATTGCCTCCCCTCTTTCCACAGCACCCACCAACTCACTTATTAAGCAACTTCACCTCGAATAAATAATTATTGTTTATTTAAAAAGCGCAATTGCAGCACAAATTAGACCACAAAAAGTAGCAAATAATACTTTTTAACTCAACAATAAAATTGCACTATTTTTCACTCGAATAACATTTGTTGATAGAAAAGTAATAGAGAGCTGACTTATTTGAAGCTCCATTTACCGTTTAGCTCTTTTGAGGGGAAACGCACAATGAAAGTTGTTCCTTTACCATCTTGACTCTCGAAAACTACGCTACCCCCCAACGCTTCACTCATGCGCTTAACAACAGCTAAACCAAACCCCTGACCTTTTGCCTTAGTCGTAAACATTGGAGTAAACAATTTAGCTTTCACAGCTTCAGGAATACCTACACCATTATCTTTCACCGTTATCACCACGTCATTTGCCTCTTTGAAGACATTTATAGTTAGTTTTCCACCTTTAGGCATAGCTTGAACCGCATTATTCACTAAATTATTCATGATACGATTTATGAAAGTGTAATCAGCGACAACTTCCCGCGCATCAACTTCAACTTCAACACTAACCATAATATTCTCAGGAAAAGCATTCTTCTTCAATAATTGATCAAAAATAAGTTTCAGATCAGTCTCTTCCAAATTAGGTTTAAGAGGTCTAGCAAAATCCTGCAAATCAGCCACAATTTTATTAATATAATCAACGTTCTTCTCAATTTCCGATAAACTTTCCTGTATATTGTTTTTTTCTTCACAATCAGAAAGTAAAGCTAAATCAGCTTTAGCTAAAAATAAATCGCCAGTTATAGACTGCAACGGATTACGAATGTCATGTCCCACCATACCAGCAGTCGCACCAATGGCGGCTAAACACTCCGCCTCCTTCAACTGTTCCGCTCTTTGATTTGCAAGCGCCTCCATTTGATTCGCATATTCTTCAACAACAACCGCAGACTCTTCAAGCTTAGCTTGCATGCGAATCCGATCAGTTACATCAACATTTGACTCCAACATTTCCACAATTTCACCTTGAGCATTAAATTTGCCCAACCAATAACTCTGCACAACCACTTTATCGCCATTTTTACATGTATGACTGAGCTCACCTGACCACTTACCGTCCAATCTAATCTTTTTAAGAACCTCCTTAAGTGATTGTGGAAATTCAGTAATTAACAACAGGTGGATAACTTGTCCAACGGCTTCATCTTTGCTCCAACCATACAATTTCTCTGCACCCTTACTCCAAAAAGCAATAGTGCCATCCAACTTCCTAACAATTATAGCATCAGGACTAAGATCAATAAGTGCAGCTTGTCTTTCAGTCGCCTCTTCAGCTTTCTTGCGCTCGGTGATGTCTTGAACCATACCGATTGAACGAATGATTTTGCCAGTTTCATCTCGAATGTGGTTGCATTTTTCGTAGACGACCCTTATTTCACCGGTTGATTTTCTAACAATTCGATGTTCAATTTCATAAGTGTCTTTGCCCTCACGTATAGATTCCGAGTATGCAGAGTCCACGGCTACACGGTCTTCTGGATGCACCGCCTGCAGAAATGCTTCATATGTTGCATCGAATTCTTGAGGTCCCAAACCAAAAATTCGATAAATTTCATCTGACCACAACAACTTATTTCTTTCCAAGTCAAGTTCCCAACTTCCAAGATGCGCAATATTCTGACTCCTGTTTAGCCTTCTCTCACTTTCAAGTAAATCTTCTTCAGCTTCCTTACGCATAGAAATATCAGTATGCATCGAAATGTTTGCAACATGCTTTCCAAACTCATCAAATAGGGGAGCTATATTTGCGATTGTCCAAAGAATAGTGCCATCTTTACGCAGAAACTTGATTTCTCTTTGAACCCGCGCCTTTGTATCGAGTTCCTTTCGTGTCTGCTTAACAACTGACTCTTGCCCCTTTGCTAAAAATTCTATTCCGACTCTGCCCACTATTTCTTCTGGTGTATATCCAAGCATTTCAGCCATTTTTTTATTTACATAAATGGTGGTGCCGTCTGGTTTTGCAGTCCAGATGCCTTCCTCGGCTGTTTCAACAATTTGACGATATTTTTCCTCACTTCTTTTTAGGGCTTCTTCAACATTCTTCCGATCAGTAATATCCTCAAATAAAGCGACAAAATACCCCTTCTCAGGACAGTAAGCTGAAACTTTAAACCATTTGCCCAAGGGCTCTGCATGGTTCTCAAATTGAATGGGCTTTCCTGTTAAAGCAACTTTACTATAAATTCCAATCCAATCTGCCGGATCCTTCTCAATACCTACAAGAACATCTGTTACTTTCTTACCTATAATTTGCTCTCTCTTAAGACCTGTCATTCTTTCAAAAGCATCATTAACTTCAACAAAAATATAATCAACCGGCTTACCCGACTTATCAACAACAATTTTATGGTAGCCAAAGCCATCCATCATTTTATCAAAAAACAAGTTGAACTGTTTTCGGTCTCCACTTAGAGCTTTTGCCCATCCATCCGCTAAAACGTCGGTTGACATATTTAGGCTTCACCTTTAATTTGTTAAAGATACACAAATCTGGAATATAAGAACACATCTTCTTGCCTTAAACAGATATCAGAAAATTTCTTAAACCACCTTTTTGGCTTAACTTCGAGATAACAAATTATTTTTCAGCTTCTTTCTATACATCAATAGCAAAGTCGGTTAGTGAACAAGCACGCTCGCATCGGGGCTTGTTTTTGCACAAGCACCAAACGTGAGAATCCTTTTGTCTGATCTTCTAAGTAAGTTCACAATCATCAATAAACATTTCAATAATTACTTGCGAATCTTTGCTGCACAAAGCTTTGTGAAGAACCATACCGCCTTACGTATCTTTTAGGATAAATCAATACGGCTTAAAATCAATCACCCTTCCATCAGTAAAGATGCGAGCGCACTCTGCTAAATGGGTGATTGGGTTTAGCACACACACAAGATAATGGCTCAAAAACTTAATCTATATTCAAAAAATATGGAAAAATCAAAGTCTTCATCTCTATAAACGTAATATTTACGTTCTGCCGCAAAAGAGAGTAACTTTTTTGGTGAGGGGCTCTTGTTGCACAATTCTTTTAAGGTTCCTGTCAACAATAGGGCTAAACGTAGATATTGGAGGGAGTTAATGGGAGGTTCACTCGAAAATTTTATGCAATAATTTTTGCGATTATATTATTTAGTTCTTATTTTTTAATAATTGAGAGCCAAGCAAGTCTTACATGGAATATTCAAATTGTAGATTCAACCGGAGATGTAGGCAACATTAGTTCAATTGGTTTGGATTCAAATGGAAACCCTCAAATTTGCTATTATGACAAAACAAAAGGCGACTTAAAATATGTTAAATGGACAAGTTCAGGCTGGCAAGGTCAAACGGTGGATTTAACTGGCGACGTTGGAAGCTATCTTTCTCTTGCTTTAGACTCAATGGGAAAGCCTCACATAAGTTACTTTGATCAAACCAATGGAGATCTAAAATATGCCTATTATGATGGGCATCATGGAAAACTCAAACAGTAGACTCTGAGGGAACTGTTGGCTGGTTCAATTCAATAGCGATTGACTCAAACAATAATCCTCACATAAGCTACTTTGATTACTCAAAAAAATCGTTAAAGTACGCTGAATATGATGGAATATCATGGACAATTCAAACTGTAGATTATGGACAAGGCACCACAGGTTATGGAACATCAATCGCCATTGATTCAAACGATAATCCACACATAGGTCTAAATTATAATTATCAAGGAGATTTAAGATACGCAACACGATCTGGTTCAGTTTGGGCAATTCAAACAGTAGACACGGGCGGAGCCACAAACGTAGTTGGAAGATATCCCTCTCTTGCTTTAGACTCAAACGACATCACATATCTAAGCTACTACGACAGCTCCAATGACGACTTAAAGTATGCAACACTTGTAGATTCATTGTGGTCTGTTCAGATTGTAGATTCTGCAGGAAACGTAGGCGGTTACGGCACATCTATTGCTGTGAGTTCATCTGGAAATCCAGTAATCAGCTATTTTGACCAGACTAACGGCAATTTAAAGATCGCAAATTGGACAGATTCAAACTGGAACCTTCAGGTCATTGACTCAGCAGGAGACGTTGGATACTATCCTTCAATGGCAATAGATCAAAACAATAATCCGCACATTAGCTACTATGATGCAACTAACGCAGATTTGAAATACGCCCAAATCCAACTATCTTCACCTTCACCATCTCCATCACCATCTCCAACACTCAATCCATCACCCTCCCCAAGTCCAAGCACAATGTCAACAGACGCAACCACTCCAACACCTTCTGAACAACCTACATCAACACCAGAACCAATGGAAACCCAAGACCTAACATGGCTAATAATCGGAATAGTCGTTTTAGTAGTTACAATTGTTTTGGCAGGTGCTTTTTTAGCTACAAGAAAATCAAAGAAAAAAGCCCAATAACATACAATTAAAAAAAGTATTCACCCAGGCAAAAAATTCGGTTATCGAAATCGTAGGGCTATTTAGTGTAAAATAATCTACTTTCTTTAGCTCCATCTTTAACACTAAATCCATCGCCTTATAGAAAAAATTTTTAAACAATTCAAGATACAATACTACTCTGTGAATTCAATGATTTCTGCGAAAAACATAATTGAATTATTAGAAAAAGAGAAAATCATAGCATACTTTGTTCTCCTTTGGGCTGGCTCATTCTTTTTCTGGAGCATTGCCTCCGAAATCTACTATGCATCTCACTTGTACTCGGCGCTAAACGGATTTGCAGTATTCATCAACATAATTGAGCTATTAGCAGGCGTTATGTTAGCTTTGCTTGGATTCGAACTTCTTGGCAAGAAGTTGCTCCCCATGTTTACTAAGGAAAAACTGTTGGTGTACTTTTTGCTACTCTGGGCAGGCTCATTCTTCTTCTGGGCAATCTACGATCTAGCTGATATTGGACCATTAACTGCACAAGCCGCTTTTAGACTCTTAGGAACATTATGTGACTTAGGCGCTGGAGCTGTACTAGCATTCCTTGGCTGGAAACTGTTTACTCCTAAAGGGCAACCACTTCCCCCGCCACCTCCACAATGACCAAAAAAACTAATCCAACCCTTTCTTTTTTTAAATTACTTTAGTCAGCCTCTAATTATTATCAGTCATAAATTACATAAAAGTTCACTGCATCGCAACCTTCGCGTTTAGAGTACCCTGCTCATCTCCAAATAGAACTATTAAATGCAAAGTCAAAGAAATAACTCGCCAGATACCTTAAAGAAGCGCCATTGACTAACAATTCATAATTCTTAAATACATTTTTAGAACATGTTTGTATTCTGTGAAAATGAATCATAACCAAGATTAAACGTATGATGCATTATTAATAGAAAAATTTGATTAAGAACGGATAATTATCTATGAATATAATTGCTTTGCTTTCGTTAATTGCAAGTATTAGTTGCCTTTGTCTAGGCATAATAGTGTATTCATTTCACAGAAAAGCAACTCTTAACAAAATTTTCCTTTTAACAGCTTTAGCTGCCTTTTTCTATTCATTTACCACGGTCATGATGTGGACAGCAACCGACTTTACTAGCGCTAATTTCTGGCACAAGATGGGAACTATATGGCCTTTTTTCGTGGCTCTAGTAGCTACATTTGCACTGGTTTTCACGGAAAACAAATGGATAAAAAACAAACTAAACTACCTAATTCTATTTTTACCAGCATTAGCATTTTGGCTCATCGATTTATCAACTAACCTAATAAACAGCTCTCCAGTCATAGAATATTGGGGGTACAATGACGTTGCCTCGGGAACAGTGGTTTATTATAGCTCCATCATTTGGACCATAGCTTTACCAATTCTGGCATTTGTTTTATGTTTAAAATATTATCGCAAGGCAGAAAACTCGATGCAAAGGCAACTGAGAAAAAATGTGATGATCGGCTTTTCCATTCCTATAGCCGCATTCATTAGCACCAACATGATTGCTCGAATGTTTGGCATAGACATTCCAAATCTCGGATTCATAGCTACTTTGTTTTTCAGCATTTTTGTTGGATACGCTGTTGTCAAATATGACTTATTTACTTTTGATGCCGCAATAGCTACAGAAAACATCCTTACTACAATGCCTGACTCACTTATTCTAGCAGATGTAAACGGAAAGATTCTCAGAGTGAATGAGCGTTTAATGAATTTCACAGGATATACAAAAAAGGAATTGATAGGCAAATCAATAACAGAATTATGTGCAGAAAACCAAGAAAAAACTTGCACAACCCTTCTAGACGAATTAACAACTAAGAAGATAATTAGAAATCGCGAACTAATATTCCAAAATAAATCCGGCGCAAAGTCAAATATATTTTTTTCAGCATCAATTGTCAAAAGCAAAATGGGACATAACATAGGCATAGTGTGCATAATTCACGATATTACTGACATGAAAAAGATAGAGGAAAAACTTGTTAAAACAGAAAAGCTTGCTTCCATAGGCGAACTGGCAGGACAAATTGGACATGACCTGCGCAATCCCTTAGCAGGCATTAAAAACGGAATATACCTCATTAAAAAGAAAGACAAACCACTTTCAGAAGCAAAGAAGGGAGAGGTTATTGGAATTATTGAGGACGCAATTGAAGATTCAAACAGAATTATCAATAGTTTAGTAGACTATTCAAGCGAGTTAAATTTGCAGCCCGAGCAATGCACTGCTAAATCGCTCGTACTACATGCGCTGTCTAACATTCAACTTCCAGATCATATAAACATAATAAATAACGCGACAGACGACGTCAAGATGTTTCTTGATGCGCAAAGTATGGAAAAAGTTTTCGCAAGCATAATAAAAAACGCTATAGAAGCCTCACCAGAAAAAGGAAGCATAAAAATACAAAACATGCTGAAAGGGCAGAATATGGAAATATCTTTCATTGACTATGGAATTGGCATGCCTGAAGGGTTTTTACGTAAGCTTTTTGCGCCTCTTGTTACTACTAAGGCGAAGGGAATGGGTATGAGTTTGGCTATTTGCAAGCGGATTGTGGAGTTGCATGACGGAAAAATTGGTGTAGAAAGTACAGTTGGGAAAGGAACAACATTTACCATTAACTTGCCTATTAAACTCTCGAAAACTTAATTCACGCAAATCCAGAATGTTTACTGAAGTTGAAATGAAATAGACAACTTTCGTTTAGTATTCTCATAATTTCTTGAGCAGAGGTAAGTATTCTGTTCTTTTTTACTCTTCATAGTAAAGTATTTAGTTTGTATTTTATGAGGGGTATTTCTTTTTTATTTGTTTAAATTAATAAAATTTTCCACCACCTAACAAAAAACAAAAAATCCTCAAATGACAAATTACTAACTTAAACGACATATTATAGCGCTTCAACATGATCTCTTGCATTAGCAAGCGCTAAAAATAGTTACATAGTATTCAAAACCTGTAAAATTCCGCTATAGTCTGGTTCTTTCTCTGAATTATCTGAAATCCACGCGTAGCGAATGACACCTTTTTTATCAAGAACAAAAATTGAACGCTTAGCAACTGTATATCCGTCAAGACCTGAAAAGTTATGTGATTCTAAACCATAGAGTTCTATTACCTTTCGGTTATAGTCGCTTAATATTGGAAACTCAAGCTTGTTCTTCTCGATAAACACCCTATTCGTAAATGGATCATTCACACTGATTCCAATAATTTGAGCATCCAAATCAACTAATCTATAGGAGAGATCTCTGAAAGAACAGGCTTCTTTTGTACAGGTATTCGTAAATGCACTAACAAAAAAGACTAAAACGACATTCTTACCCTGAAAATCTTTCAGGTGAACGGGGTTCAAGTTAGCATCAGGCAAAGTAAAATCTGGCGCTATTTCACCGCTGGTTACTTTATTTGTCATTTTGAAAACATCCGTTATAATTATGAGATATAATTAAATATAAATCTGTAACGCTTCTCCCCTTTTATGAATTCTTTTCGTCTCTTAATAGGTCGAACTAAACGCATTATCCGTTATTTTCAAGCTCAAGCAACATGAATTTTGCGGAAAATCAAACTGTATTAGTTTTATTAAACAGCAAGACTTGAACATAGTTTCATTAACTTCAATGTCTTTTCGCTCACGCTTTGATTCACGTTGCTCATGTTTGGAATTGTGGAAACACACAAGAACAAATTTTAGCGCAAAAAGGTGTGAAGTCGTTTTTGCTAAAAGCGAAGTTGATAAATTTACCGCATGAAAGTGTCTGAATGGTATGCAGCAGTGTCTAACCCTGCAGGCACATTAAACCTGCAAATTTAATCAAATTTTCCATTACAGGCTTTTATATTTAAACAGCTGATAAACAAATTTGGGTTAGAAATCAGTTTGAACACTAAGGCTTCAGCGGGAAATGGAAAACGAAAAAACCCTTCTTTTCGTAGGCAGCATTCTTCTTCTAATTTTAGAAATAACCGCAGTCTTATGCGGAGCAACAGTTCTATACCTTAATGCCCAAACGGACGCTGAAGGATACACTATTAACCCCGTTTACCAAGTGCGAAGCTCAGCGAGCGCCTTCGTCTTATGGGTCGCCCCTTTAAGGACGGATACTTTCGGGTGGATAGGTGAAGAAAACATTGCCCAAACAAAATGGACGATCAAAGCAGTGGATTCCGGAAAAGAAGTCTTCGCCGGCTGGGCTACATCAGACGATATTGCAACCTACGTGACTCACTTCAGCTACGAAACCGCAGACCCAGAATGGGATTGGTACACCCATGCTTACTACGCCAAAATAGATGTACCTTCAACAAAAATACTGAACCAAGGTAATCCAGCTCAACCTCCATCAGCCGAAGGATTCTGGATCAAATCCGCAACAACCTTCAACGAAGCAACCATCTACTGGGATCTTACATGGGAACAAAGCCAAGGAATGAAAGTGATAATTCTAATGAACGCTGATGGCTCAATCGGAATCAACACTGATCTTCAACTTGGCTTAAAAGTGCCGATCCTCACATGGCTACCGTATCTACTGATTCCACTTGGACTTATCCTCTGTATAGGCGACTACCTCTGTTACAGGTACAAAAAACACATAGAAAAGGAAAACAACTAATTCGGACACCTTTAGACAATTTACCCCAAAGACAAAGCCAACAAATTCGAAGCGCACGCTTTCAAAGCACTATCTTCTAGTTAACGAATTCATCAAATTACTTTGAAAAACTACGCTTGCAAAATAAATTATGCGTTTTGTTGCGTAAATTATAATCTAATTATGATAGGCTCGGGAGTTTTAGCGACTTTTAGTTTTTTTTTAATAGCCGTTTTTATTCTTGCCCAGAAAGGAACCCTTCTGATTATTAAAGTTGGATTATTTTATTCTAACACCAAACATCATGCTTAATTCGATGGATTAAAATATTTTTGGACAAGCTTTCACATTATAGAGTGACCAATGTTGGAAATCAGACTCCACTTATTAATTCGAATTCAGGTGAATTAAAACTTGACTGCAGATTGGTAGAGTACATGATTTTTCGTATCCTTGATATCAAAGGGGGGTGCAAGAGTATAGTTCAAATAAAGCTTGACTAATTTGAATATTGTTGGTTTAATGAAAATAATTAACGTCAATCAAGTAGAGGCGTGCGATGTGTCTGGGGACTCTTTATTTTTAGGTGGACAAGTGACTACTCAACCAGTTCTCGAAGAAGCTCATGAAGGTAATAAAATCCAGGTATTGATGGTTAATTTTGCGCCTGGCGCTCGAAACAAGCTACATACCCATGTAACAGAACAAATTATAATTGTCACCGAAGGCAAAGGAATTGTAGCTTCAAAGACTGAGGAGCATGTAGTCACCCCTGGTATGATTGTCTATGTCTCACCTTTCGAAGAGCATTGGCATGGTGCCACCAATGATTCGACTTTCTCTCATTTATCAATACTAGGTGAGCCTCATATGTTCAAAAAGTGGGAAGCGTAAAAAGCTAAGAGAGTAAACTTGCTTTTCAGATTGTGTAGTCGAAAAAGAATATCGGGTTTTAGATCAGTCTATTTCTTTGGCACGTAAATTAATTCATAAGAAAAGTCGGTAGTTCATCAGCAAATCAAGCAATAGTTTAACCAGAAAGTTCAGTTGAGAAAAGACTTAAAATAGGGGTTTATAGCGTGTGGGCTATAACCAAACGCCAATCTATGTTATAGATTCCGATAGTTATCCAGTAAGCTTCCTTGCTGACTAGTGGTCTTGATGGAGCAAGGTCATCAAAGTAGCTGTATTTGCCATAGCCTGATTGGGTGTCAACGACTTGATGAATGAATGTTTGAAGTTCAGTATAGCCCTGGTATTCTTCATCTGTGAAAATGTTTTTGCCTTGTTCGATACCAGCATCGTAGATTAACGTACCATTCTTTTGTAGTGCGTATATTGTGTAAACATCCTGAACTGAGCCTTCAACGATCGGATGGATAAGCTCGTAAGGTAAGAAGACGATGCTAAGTGAACCAATAAATTGCCCACCTGTATTGAAAACTGGTGCAACCATAACTATTCCTGTAAAACCTTCTACAAGATGAATCAGGTTACTTACTGCTGGGCGCATTGTTTTGTGCATTTCAATGTTTTGCTCTTGGTTTTTTATGTCCTGACCGATTATATTATCGTAATTGCTAGGTTGGACGGCAAGTAAAATGTCATTTTTGTCTGCTGTGGCAACATTAACGATTACATCTGAATGTTGAGTATACAGATCACTCAATATCTTTTCAGCTGCGGTTCCAGTTAAACCTGTGACAGATAATTGTTGGCATACCTCTGAAATTAATTCATCTAGATTTTGTAGTTTTAAGTTTATGCTGGATGCATCATTGATTAAAAATGTAGCCATCAACTCTTTTTCGCTTTGACTTGTTAGGGAAAGATTGTTACTCCACTGATAGACATTAAATGCTAGCGAAAAAACCATTATCACTATTAAAATTGCAACTAATAGTTTAAGTTTAGCCATACTACATCTCTAAAATTTATAGAGGATTCAGGCTTTAAGCGTTATGTTGAATAGTATATAATGCACTCTAAGTAGGTCATAGTCACAATAGAGATTGCTTATAGGTTCTTGACTGCCATTAAAGAAGCCCCACATCTGCAATGTACTACATCACAGCACCACCAAAATCTTGCAAGATTTAACAAAGATCTCCAGGTCTAATCATGTAAGCTTAAATTAAAAGAACAAGCGATAGAACAAGAAAATGCACATAGCAACTTTGATTAACTCAACAAAATGAATGCTACATACTATGTCAAGTTATCATACGTGCTAACTTTTTAGTTAATTCTCCGCTTTCAAGGGATCAACAAGTTATACTTTTCTATCGAAGCAATCTCTACATTTGCACTTTTTATACTACATTCAAGAAGGTGACCGCCCCCGGTATGATCATCGGTCAAAAAATGCAAGTGGTAACCTACTGCATCAACACCGTTCAAGCTATCAGGGAAAAAGAACCCTACAGCAGTACCTTCAACCCCGTTTAAGTTGAATACTGTTTGGTTTTTTACAACTTCTGTCAAGGTGGTATATGGTTTATATTGCATCGGCACGCTTCTTGTTTTAACAAAGTCAAAATATCCATGTATCCAAATGGCATAGATCAAGCTGTAATCTGCAAGTGTAGAGTTTATTTTAGATACTAAATTCGGGTAGCTAGAAACATTTTCAACCTGAAATGTAAAATCCTTATTAAAAAAACTAACAGTTGCATACGGCGTTTTCTCTGAAAAGCTAACTTCCACAGGAATACCAGTAACAGGAATCTGATAGAATATTCCATTCATCGCAATCATTTCCCCATTTAATCCATTTAATGTACCAATGCCAAAATCTCCATACTTGGCCAGTTCCGCGAAAGTAATGTTTCTCTCAAAATTTCCAGCTGCAAAAACGTTAAATGAGGAAACCTGATACAGCACATTCTCTTCGTTGGCGGAGAACAACTGCGGGGAATTAAGCAAAACGACGATAATTAGAACTATTGCCGCAAACAAAAGCCACTTTCTAAGAGACATACATTCTCCTCCACCACTACCACACTAACTAATAACAACGGCTTTTGACTTAAAAGTTACTAAAATAACAGTCGAAAAATCTTAAAGATTTCCTTCAACAAGTCCTTAGAGTGTTCATTGATTTCTTTTATTGACCTGATGATTTCGTGTATTTGGCCATCAATATTTTTCTTTGCATGAATCAAAATATTTCCATTTTAATGTGCAACACTATTAGATTTTAATCTTGTGTGTGTGTTTTCACGGCTCCAAGTATGAACTTAACGACACACATGTAATGGTCAGTCAGGAAAAGACTTGTGGAGAAATCAGCAACCAGCATTAATCAATTGAACTAATACTATGTATTAGTCTATATGGTGTCTTTCGGACTAAGTGATTATTATCATAATCATTATTATTATATGTAAAAAGCTAATAGCCCTACATTCTAGTTTTTTTTCAGCTGGCAGGATAAAGAAAGGGCTATTAGAGATTATACTGAGCCGATAACGGTGCAAACAGGTGTTGTTAAGCTAAATTAGGCTGATTTTTTCATCCTTCAAAACAAACTTGTAACATTCACATTTAGGTTTAGTACATACTTTATCTAAAAAATACGAATGCTCACTTTTAAGATGCTCACACGTACACATTTCATCTTTAATTTTAGCTTTATCCGTCAAGATTTAAACCCCTTTTTTCTTTATATTTTACAAATCATCAAACTGCCATAATTGGATTTTCTCTTTGAAGCGTTGACTTCGCGTAGATTAGTGGAGCTACTTGTATTCCGATTTTGTTATCAGTTACCATATTTTTGACGATAAGTCTGAGTGAGTTTTCAGCAAAGTTCAAGACATTTTTCCCCTCGTTGGTAATCTTGTACATTTTTCGCGGTCTTAAAGTACACATATTCCAAACGCTCGTTACGTAGCCCTTTTTCTCAAGTAATCCCAGCAGGGGATAAACGGTGCTGGGTCCTAAGTTGACGCCAAAACCTTTGCGGATTTTGGTGATGATTTGGTATCCGTGCATGGATTCTTCATTTAGATATTCAAGGACAATCATGTCTAAGAGGCCTTTTGTTAGTTTTGTTTGGGTTTCTTTTTGATAGTTATTGTTCATTTTCTTTTTTCTCCATTTGTTGTGTTTTGCAGACGTTCACAGTGTCTTCTAAGACACATATCTCATATCGTAATATATGTATGAAGTCACTTAAACCCTTGTACATAACACAAACATACCAAAACACCATAAAAGACCCAACTGTCGAACACAAAAACACTTCAATACATGAAATATGTCTAAAAAAGCAATATGTTTAGTTTGAAGAGAACTGTACAACAGAACGACAGAAAAATGAAAATCAAGACGCTTTGGATGACAACCAAAGAAAGAAACTCTACCTAAATCAAGAATCAAATAAGAAGATGACTTTGAAAAAGACGTTATAGCGCTCTATGAACACTGGCGACAAAATAAGATACCTGCTCCAAATCCGCTTAAACCAGACGATTGGCAACAAGCGCCTTCACCAAACTGGACGATAAATCAACTAGTTACATGGGTTGCCCTCAATGCACACCGAGAATATGAACACACTTACAATCAATTCAAGTATGGATACAAAACTGATCTTGATTGTGGCAAAAGAATGGCGAGGATAGCCACGGCTATGGCTCTATTGATATATTAAAAAGCAATACTATATACAGCAGTAAGGCTTTTGGTTCCCCTGAAAGGAAACAGGGAAGCCTTAGGGCAAGTATTTTTAGGGCATTTAATTATCCCTCACACTACATTGTTTCCCAAAATGGCATTGGAAAAATCACAGAAACAAAGACGCCACAGGAAAAAACTGCCGCGTTGTTTCGAATGACCTTTGGGTTAGCAGATGGCACGTGTATATCTCTTGAATCTGTGGAAAAACCAGGGTACTTTTTGAGGCACAGCAATTTTGCCCTCAGACTTGATCGTTACCAAAACACTATCCTGTTTAAAAAGGATGCAACTTTTAAGCCTTTGACAGGTTTAGCTGATAAAATGTGTTTGTCGTTTATGTCAACTAACTTCCCTAATTACTATATTCGCCACAGAAACTTCAGTCTGTATCTTGATGCCCTTCTAAAAACTGACCCCGCGACCACATTTGTGTTTAGGCAAGATGCTACCTTCATGCCACTACTAAGATAACACACCCTAAACAACAGATGTCCCAAGTATTTGCTGAATCAAAATAACCTGAAGAAATATTTAATGCAATTTCCTTAGAACTGACTCTTTTGGAGTTGCGAAAAACTCATCTAGAATGTTATCTTCCACATATATTGTTCTAATAAAGATTCGAACAATCCCTCGGATTGAACCTTTTTAGAAAAATCTTTATTTTTTTCTAATGTTTACTTCTATTATTTTTAATAATGTTTGTTTAATTTCATTGCCGTTTATTGATAATTTATTTCCGCAGTCATGTTTTTTGCCAACAATATTGTGATGTTACAGTAACTTTGAGCATCTTTGTGCAAGAACATTGTTAACACCTCTGCTGATGCTAAATAGCTTGGAGACAAAAACGGTTTGTGGACAACAACGGTTGCCATGGCGGTTTTTGTGTCTGTTAGGAATGGAAGACTTACGCCCACTCGAAGTAGCATCAATAGTTTACAACCGCCTTTTATTCTAGTAGCAGAAGCAGTAACATTGGGAAAACGCCAAGAACAAGAGACATCATCTGCAAAATGTGCATAGGCTTGATTCAACAAGAAACCCAATATTACTGAAAACCAAATGTTTGTCTTCAAATGCAACTTTTATCTGGAGGTGAGGCACCTTAATATTTTAGGGTTTCTAAGCCACCACCACGGAAAATGTGCTGGGAGTTTGGCTACTACACCCTGCGTTCCTCATCGTTTCTGCAAATTAAAAGTTAACTCGGACTTCTGGTCGGATGGAATTAAGGGACTTTGAAAAGGCAACCAATTTTTGGAAAGAAAATAAAAACCCTCCAGCAACTATTTATCGAGAACCAAGAAAACAAGAACCCTGAAGACACACAGACCAAAATACATATTCCTTTTGAAACATATTTTATCCATGGTAAACAATAAAAGAAGTGTATAACAAGATGGAAATCATAAAAAAACCGATAAACGTCACAATTAGAGAAGAACCCCCTAACCCAAAACCAACCCCTAACCCTCAGCCAAATCCAATCCCAAATCCAATCTAGTAAGAGTCATCGATTATGGCTTGCCACATCTGTTGTTTCTAGAAAAATGGCGAATTTCCCAATTGTCAACGCCAACTTGTACATAAAAAAATACAACAAAAGACTAATGCAATCTCACTTAATCCTCAAAAAAGCAGGCTTTGACATTCTATTCACAGGCATTATCACCGAAAAAGTCATGGACTCACTCAAACAAGACGAACTCATCAGCAGCTTTGTAAGCCTAAAAGATGCCAGCAGAGAAATCGAAAAAATATGCAACACATACAAAAACGACGATATAGACCTAACAGTTATTTTAACCCACATAATTGCCAAGAAAATACGACTAACGACGTTTGTAATCTTGAGCCTCTTGGGACTATTCTCACCATGCAGGAAGTTCGTCCCAAGCAAGACCAATCTCAAAGCATGATGCGAGGAATTGAAATGACAAACCGTTTGAAAAAAATGAAAATGAAGATTATGTTATTATGGGTGTGAATAACGAATAAGATTATTCAATATTTGGGAATAGATATGAAATACCACTTCGATATTATTGCCTATTATGGATTTAATTGGGTAAAGGATGTGTTATTTTGGAGCGATTCCGAGCATTATGTGCAATGTTTGAACTTTTAGTTGCACTTGAAGACCATCCAATAAAAAAATACATAGTTATTGAGCCAAACCCAGCCTTCACAGCAAAAACTGATGAACACACAATCAAGATTAACTACCCTATAGACGAAAACACGCATAAGATAATTGAGCCAATAATTAAATAGTACAATTTGAAAATTGAAAAATTAGTTGATGCCCATGTACTTATTTAATTTCTTTTAAGTAATTATGGCATCGCTATTTCTAAGGGCACGGCAAAACACGCTATTTTTTAGCATTACCGATTATGTGCGAATTTTAGAAAATAGCAGAGTTATAGCTTTTGTTGGTTCGCTGGCGTGGCTTTATAATTTCTCAGATTCCGACTTTTAACATCAATGAAGCAGATATAACAGTCAGCAATCAAAAGCACAGTTTAGAGATAGAACATTATTATTTCAATAACTGGCGCTTGGTTGAAACAGCCTTAAGCAATCATGACGAAATGCTTTTGAGATTAGAGACTAAAAAGCCTTTTAAAAGAGGCTTTGCAATTCGGCAAATAATAAACCATTTAGATGATATTCAGAGAATACAAATAGAACAAAGCGAAACACACCAACCACTAAAACGCATAAGTTTATTTTCTGTAAGAAAGTCAAGATGCTTTTATTCCCGTTCAACAATGCGAACTGATTCAGAGAAATTTCTAACCGTATTCAATGAAGCACGGAATAACAGAGAATCATTTTTTACAGCATCACTGAGATTAAATGATTTTAGCAAAACCTTAAGATGCAAACAAATTTACTGTATCGTCAAAATAAACATGGAAGACATAACGCCGCAAATTAGACGCATTGAAAAATTAAACAACATTGACTTAACAACTCTGCCTTTAAGAACGTTGTTTTATGAAGACAAAACCATTATTTCGCCAGAGTAGAAACAGCACTTAAAACCCTAAATAGTAAATCAAGAAATACGCAAAGACTACAGCCATCCAGCACCAAAAAATTATAAAATTAGTGCCAGCCAGAGGAACCAAAAATAAAAGCCTATTGCAAAAATCATTAATTCAATTTTTCCAGCCAAAAAAAACCACATACAGAAATTGACCAAACACAAAGTGAAGACAGCCAAACAGAAAATAATATAATGAAGATTCTAAATGCGACTTCTTAGTCTTAGATGATGATTATTTAATATTTAGTGAAGAAAATTAAAAAATGGACGTATGAAAAATGATTGAAAAACAACCAAAAAACAATGAGATATCAAGTGAAGTCGAGAAAAACTCGACTCTTCGGGTGACACCTCCACTTTCAATAAAGTTCAACTCCCATTCCTAACTTTAATTAAAACTGTTCGAAAAATAATCAGGAATTGCATTATTAAGTTAGGGTTTGCTGAGGCTCTGGCAACCAAATTAAGTAGAAAGAGCAAATTCGAACGCTCTACTTTTGCTATGCGATTGTCGTAAATTTTGCCAGCGCCTTCTCAGCCCGCTCTTTCTCTGAAACTGTTTAATTTAAAAAAACAAGTTGAGTTATTGTTTTGGTTTGCTTATGTATGCTCTATGTTTAATAAACTGTTTTTTATTGTTGTACATTGGAGGCATTTTTATTCAAACCAAAAACAGCAAATTAACTGCTGCCACCGACAATCACCGTATCCGAATTTTGCATGTTGACGATGACTCTTCGATGCTAGAGATTTCAAAGCAGATTCTGGTGGAAATGGGCGGTTTTGATATTGACCATGCCTACTGCGTCGATGAAGCGTTAAATAAATTATCGTCTGGGCTTTACGATGTTGTGGTTTCTGATTATGAAATGTCAAAAAAAGATGGATTGGACTTCCTTAAGGAATTGCGCGCTCAGAAGAACTCAATCCCATTTATTGTATTTACTGGCAAAGGAAGAGAAGAAGTAGCCATAAAAGCACTAAACCTTGGTGCAGAAGGATACTACAACAAGCATGGATCACCCAAAACAGTGTATGGAGAACTCGCACATGGCATACGACAAAGCGTAGCCGCTCGAAGAAATGAACTAAGTCGAAAGGAACAGTTTAGGATTCTGTCAGACTTTTCAAGCAAAATAAACCTGGCGGAGACTTTGGAGGAAATTTGCGTGTTAGTATGCAGTAAAATCAAAGAGAGCATAGGTAAGGGATACGTTGCCGTTACGTTAATAGATGAAGCCGAGCAATGCGAGTCCATTATTGCATCCGATGGCTTTAACGACAAAGGAATGGTTAACTCCGCTATTCAACTATTAGGCGGAGACCCCCGAGAATGGGTGTACGCTGTCAAAGACATGCTTCCCGAGGAACTTGTGCAGTTTCGCAGCGGCAAACTAGAACTCATCACTGGAGGCTTATACGCGTTAATGGCGCGAAGGCAGCCCAAGACCGTTTGCAGAATCATTGAACGCTTGATTGGAGTTAGCTTTGTTTACGCCGTCGGTTTCATCCATAAGAAGCGTTATCTTGGCGGAGCCGAAATAATGCTCAATTCTCAGACTGAAATTCAAAAAAACAAGAACTTAATTGAGGCTCTAATGGGTCAGGCCTCGCCGGTAATTAGCCGCTTCTACATTGAACAAAAGTTGCTTGAAAGCGAACGTAGGCACCGAGTTATGTCAGATCTCATGACGGAAGTTAAATTTTCCTATATTAAACCTGAAGGCGACAACTTTGCAATTGACTGGATAACGGGAGCAGCTGAGAAGGTGCTTGGATGCTCAGTTGAAGAGATAAAGAAGCAGGGTAGCTGGAAATTCGTTGTGGCTCCAAAAGATTTCCCGATATTTGATAAAAGAGTTGTAGGGTTAAATCCAGGTCAGTCGAGTACTTGCGAGCTAAAAATTATTCTAGCTGATGGCACAACAAGGTGGATCAGAGTCTTTTCGTACGTGGAAAAAGATAAAGCAAACCCAAAAATTCACCGACTCTTTGGAGCAATTGAAGATATCTCTGTACGCAAGAAAGTTGAACAGGAACTGAATAAAAAACAACTGGAAATAGGCATCATGAACGAGAAGCTACATGTTGTTGGCGCCCTAACTAGGCATGATGTCGCCAATAAGCTCACGGTCATAAGATCCATCGTCTACCTGCTCGAAAAGCAAATCGGCGATAACCCAAAACAAGCCAAATACCTCCAAGATATCGACTCAGCAATCGACTCGTCAGATAAAATCTTTGAATTTAGCCGCCTCTACGAAAAAATAGGAACAGAACAACAAAAACTGAACGTAGAAGAATGTTTCAACCAAGCCAAGCATTTATTTTCAAATTTGGACACCATAAAAATTGTAAATGACTGCCAGGGATTAAATGTGACAGCTGACTCACTGCTTGGGCAACTCTTCTACAATCTTGTTGACAACTCGCTAAAGCACGGTGAAAAAGTTACCAAAATACGCCTGCACTGTAAAAAAGACGAGAAGGGGGTAAAGATACTCTACGAGGATAACGGAGTTGGCATACCCGATGCCAATAAGCCAAGAATTTTTGAACTTGGCTTCACAACTGGAAAGGGTAGTGGTCTTGGATTGTTTCTGGTAAAGAAACTCGTTGAAGTCTACGGCTGGACAATAACTGAAACTGGTAAACCGGGGAAAGGCATAAAATTCGAAATAACAATTCCAGCCTGAACTAAAACGGAAACTACACCTGAGCTTTTTAAGGTGGACAGTGGGTGTCATCTAATAAGTAAGCCGGCGATAATGATTATAGGAAGCCATTCGGCATCTAACATTAGTCCTGCAGTAAACCTTTTGCAGTTGTCCTTAAAGAAAAACCAGATGGCCAAATAGCCATATAAAACTCCAAAAAGCAACGCGGGCAAAAATTGAATAAGAATTCCTGTAGCTAAGCAATAAACTAACAAAATCATCCCAAAACTGTTTACAAATATTAAAAGCCTTTTTGTTTTGTCTCTTCCCAGCCTTATAGGTATTGTATTTACTCCTGAAGCCAAATCACCCTTCTTATCTAAAACATCAAACAGAATCGTGCCCACAAATATCCGAATAAAAATATAGGTAAAAACAATAACAATTGCGTCAAGTTTTGCAGAAAAAAAAGAATCGGGCAGAAGGCTACCTGTTAAAGCCCAGCTTGCTGCAACTGCAAGGCTCTTCACACCTATAATCTCCTTAAGCCTTGGGATTGATTTTGAAAATCTCACACTATAGAATACACCAATTATCATTGGTGCAAAAAGAACTGTTAAAGCCATAATTCCCTCCAAAAGACCTATCAAAAAACCAATGAGCATTGATGCAACCGAGAAAACCACATAATAGCCTGAATTTTTTGGCAAAGTTTCAGGTCGATTAATTGAGTCCTCAGTCTTATCTGTGACTTTATTTAAACCGTAAACCCCAAATGTTACTAGAAATGCTGCCAATAGCAAATCGGGCATTATTCTGGAACTGTACAAAAAAAACCCAAAAACAACAACCATAGCCGCATTTAAAGACAAAAGCATGGAAGTTGAAGTCATGAACTTTAGAATTTTGAGTGTGGAGAAATATGTTTCTTTAAGAACCAGATCTGCAAAACCTCCTTTATGAATCTTAAATGATTCTATGAGAGAGATTTGGTCTTTCACGAAAACTTGCCTTCAAACAAATATGGAGTACTGATATGTATTGAGACTTATGAATCACTAATCAACATTCAAATTTGTCTTTTCGGCATTCATTCTAATTAACATCAGTTTTGAAAAACCAAAAACTAAAAAACTTTTTCATCTGAATCGCGTCATATTCATAATTCGCTACTCAAAGAAACTGCTAACCAAATACGAAATTTTCTTGGCGATTAAAAACATCAAAGGTAAAAATCGTTGCTCGTAGAAATACCGAGTGTTTTTCAGAGATTGACTCCTTATGATTTTCATTCGGTTGAGATAACTGATTTTGGAAGGCAAGTTTTAGAAAAATACAAGTGGCAAACTAAGCAGATTCTTCAAATACCCACTCTTTAAAGAATCCCCCACGCTATTTTAAACTAAATGCCAAACAAATCCTCCGATAAATTTTAATCGAAAAAAGGATATGCAGGTGAGGGCTCCACCGAGTTGGAGGGGTCAATCCAGTTCAAAGCCTAAATCGCCAGAGGACGGAAGTTCAACCCTAAAGCAGCGCTTCAGCTTAGTGGACGGATTTTTAGGAAGCTTAACTAACTGTTGGAGCAGTGTAGTCGTTGTCTTTGATTTATGTAATTTTAACCGAAGAAGTATTCGAAAGTATGAAGATAAAGAAATACCGCAAGAAATCTTAAGCCATGTTTTCGAAGCTGGTAGATAAACACCATCCGCAGTTAACAGACAGCCAATTCGATTTGTAGTACTGCCCTTTTTTGTTAGTGATAAATAATTAACTCAAGAATCCTAAAGTTGCAGAGAGTAAATTGGGTCAGTTATATGGTGAGATACGCGATACTAAAATGTGATGGTCTTTACGTCTTTAAAGTGTCAATTTGATATTTAAATTTGGGTCTTATTGCTTTAACTGTGACAATGCATGCCTAAGAGTAACCATGTATATTATATAATCGAGATAATTATTTGATAAAACAAGATGCGTTGAATGTTGCATATGCTATTATTTTAAAATTTGACGGTTTCAGAATACTCGATTGTTTTTCCTTGGATTACTTGGGCACTTCTTCAGCGTCTTGGGATGATTATCAGATCAGGTTTATGGGCAATTTTAATGCTAACTCGATAAATATTATGCAAACTATTTCAGATAGCCACTCATTAAAAATGACCATACAGAACAATTCTGTAACTATTACGTCATAATGGTTTTTTGCCCCAACAGTTATTCAACTAAAACAAACCTGAATCTCAGTTAAGTAATAACTTAAACTTCAATATGACACCCATCAAATAAGTTTAGAAGAGCTTTGTTTCAAAAACCCACTTTTGCAATAAGTCAAAAATTAAGAAGGGTACGTGGGATAATTGTTCAAATTATGACTATTCAAACAAAAAAGAGCGAAACCATGAAAGCCATAAGGGGTAATAAACCAATCATAGAATAGACAATTAAATAAATCTCAAGATTCTTTCTAACTTTTGCTCTGCGCGCGCAAATTTTGCGAAGACCTTGGTGCCCGATAAACTTTGCGTTGTTTGGACAACTGGCCATTACTTAAACTTAAATTTCCCAGTCTCTTAATTACATATAAAGACAAAAATTCCATAAACAACGTTCTTTTTTCAATAAAAGAGCAAACAACAGATGAAATTGTTTTTTCACGAAAATATGCGCTACCAAAAAATGCCACTAATTTCAATATGCGCTTTATTTTATAGTTAAAAGAAAAATTACAGTATATCTTTCAAAAAAGAGCAAAAATAACTTTTTAGGAAAATGTGAGAAAACGTAACATAAAGTTGGAAGAGTAATAGATACCCAAGCAAAAAAACAAATTCAGTTAAACTTATTTTTTAACTAACTTATGAAACCCACCTTGAAAACTTATTCTTCTTAGTGCGTATTCTACTTATTAGACGAAAACCTCTAACAGCTGGACTCTTTAGAGCACTTTTCAAGTCAATTTAACATATTTTAATTAACCCTAAAAGAAAGTGATAAACCGTAGAAATTTACAAACCCCAAAAATCGATGTATAGAATTGTTTTTCTATAGAGAGTAATAAAACAGTTATTTATTTATTGGTAAATTGCCTATTTTAAAACTGGTATATTCAAATAAACAAAAAAGCGATTAACAGTTAAGTCTTCGGGTGACATCTCCACTGGAGTAGGGGTTCAAATCCCATCTCCTGCACCAAAACTATGTTCGAAAGTCCAAAACTCACATATGGCAGAACAATTTATTTCTAATTGGATATGAGTTAAACTAAATTTTGTTAACCCTTAAATTTGCAGGCTAAATTAAAATCCGACTGTAGAAAAGACGGGTTTATGTCGCTGGAAGACAAGCTTAGTAAGGGATTCTGAAGTCATGTCTATTTTGCTGAATCCTCTTTATGGTTCTAAAATCTTACTTCTTTTGTTAAACTAAATGAAAGCAAAACCTTTCTAGACGGAGAAATATTTTAAATCCAAAACCCCGCTCGGGAGATGTGATAAACTATCTCCAACTGTCTCTCTAGCGACATATACATTACAATAGTTGTAACTCATAAGTAATAATTCTTATTAATCAAGACCATAGCCTATTTTCATTTTAGCCACATTTGGGGCAAACAATGGGCAATATTTAGAATTCATAATGCTCTTATCCTTAATTCCAAATAGGTATCCCAGCCTGAGGAACGGATAATACAAACACTCAATCATGATTCCGTAGTGGAAGTAGACGTTTCACAATTAGCACTCTCAGACAAAAAAAACACAATCAAAATCTTACATGTTGACGATGACCCTTCAATTCTTGAGATAACAAAGCTAATGCTAATGGATTCAAACGATAGCTTTGAAATTGACAACGCCAGCTGTGTGGATGAAGCATTCAAGAAAGTATCAACTGGGCAATATGATGTTGTGGTGTCTGACTATGAAATGCCCCAGAAAAACGGATTAGACTTGCTAAAAACGCTTAGAGAACAAAAAACAGACATACCTTTTATTTTGTTTACGGGGAAAGGAAGGGAAGACGTTGTAGTTAAAGCTTTGAATTTGGGCGCTGACAGTTACATCAACAAAAACGGTTCTCCAGAAACAGTTTATTATGAATTGGCAGATGCCATAAACAAGAGTGTGAACGCAAGAAATCAAGAGAGCTGCTTGCCACGTCAGAGTTAAAGTATCGTACGCTAGTCGAGAAATCACTTCAAGGAATATTAGTTACACTTGCAGCTCCACTAAGGATAGTTTTTGCCAACGAAGCTATGGGAAAAATTGTTGGGGTATTCTTCTGCAAGAGTTAATTTCGCTTTCACCTGAAGAAATTATGGGTTTGGTGTATCATGAGGACAGGGCTGTTTTCTTTAGGCGTATGGAAAACCGTTTGCGGGGCGAACCAGGGGAGGCATGTTACAATTTTCGTGGGGTGCGAAAGGACGGCTCATTAATCTGGCTGAACTCACTCGCAAATCGAGTTGATTATGATGGACAACCTGCAGTGCAGGGCATGTTCTTAGATATTAATGAAAGCAAGAAGACCGCGGAGATTCTTCATGAAAGCGAACAGAGGTACAGAGAACTGGCAAATTCTTTGCCGAACATTGTTTTTGAAACTGACATGAGTGGGCAATTAGTATTTGCCAATGAAATGGCAATTGAAATTTCGGGCTATTCTCAGGAGGAACTTGGAGAAGGATTGAATATCATGCAGTTTCTTACCCCGAAGACAGAGAAAAAGCAACGAAAAACATTCAGCAGTTACTATCCGGACGCAGCTATGTTCCTGCAGAGTACACCTTCGTGCGGAAAGACGGCTCCACTTTCCCTGCGCTCATCACGGCAACACCTCGTATTTCAAAAATAAGGTGACAGGGCTTAGAGGCTTGGTCTTAGATATTACTGAACACCAAAAAGCAGAAAAAGCATTGAAGGAGAGTGAAGAGAAACTTAGGGCGATATTTGAAGGAGCATCTGATGGCATTATTGCTGCTGACTCTAAGACAAAGAATTTCGTTTTTGCCAACCCCAGAATGTGTGAAATAACAGGCTATTCACTACGAGGAATTGCTCAAACTGAATGTAAGTGGCATTCACCCAGAGAAAGATTTGCCTTGGGTAATTGACCAGTTTACAAAGCAAGGACAAGGAAAAATAACTCTCGCAACAGACATTCCCGTTCTGAGAAAAGACAGAAAAGTTGTTTATTGCGATGTTAATTCCAAGCCTTCAAAATTTGGACAACGAGAATATTTGGTAGGCTTTTTTAGAGACGCCACCGAACGCAAGAAGAACGGAGGAGAAGCTGGAAAAAGAGCAGCAGGAACTCCACCGCATTATCGATTCTTCTCCAATCATAATTTTCTACAAAGATGCAGAAGGAAAATTCGTTCGTGTCAATGAAGCATTTGCTGAAGCACAGAAAATCCCTAAAGAAAAGTTTCTTGGCAAAACAGTTTTTGACTTTTACTCCGCTGAGATTGCGCAAGGAATGGCAAACGACGACTTAGAGGTTTTAAAATCAGGGCTTCCTAGATTTGGCATAATGGAGCAATATGAATCCGCAAGCGGAATGAGGTGGGTGCAGACAGATAAGGTTCCTATACTTGACAAAAATGGCGTTCCAACTGGTCTGGTAGGCTTTGCTCAGGACATCACTGAACGCAAGAAAGCTGAGGAGGTTTTGCGAGAGAGTGAAGAGAGTTTCCGGTCGCTAATTGATTCTATTGATGATTTAGTCTTTGTTTTAGGCTTTGATGGGATATTCAAGAACTATCACCAGCCTTCACATAAAGGAGACCTTTACATCCCGCCAGAGAAATTTGTTGGGAAGCATTTTATGGACGTGCTTCCACTACAAGTGGCTGAATTATGTCAAGCTTCTGTGAAAAGAATTGAACAATCCGGAGAAATTCAGGAATTTGAATACTTTTTGGAAACTAACGGCGAGACGTCTTGGTATAATGCTAGACTTTCGCCTATGAAAGACCAGTCTGGACGAAAGACCTCAATAACTGCAGTAGTTCGCAATATTTCTGAACTCAAAAAAAGCGAGCAAAATCTTAGAGAAAAACAAAACAAAATTGAAGCCATGAATGAGAAGTTGCGTATATTGGGCAGTTTGACCAGGCACGATGTTGGCAACAAGCTTATGGCTGCAAAATCCAATCTGTATTTACTAAAGAAACGAATAGGAAATAATCCTGATTTAATTAAGTATCTTGATAGCATTGATTTTGCGCTTGCTTCTTCTGACGAAATTTTTGAGTTTAGTCGTCTTTACGAAAGAATTGGAGCTGAGAAACCTTCGAATGAGGACATTTGTGAATGCTTCAATCAAGCTGCGGCTCTTAAGCCAAACTTAGGGGGAGTAAAAGTTGTGAATGAATGCCACGGGCTTATAGTTGTGGCTGATTTGCTTTTGAAGCAGCTCTTCTACAACTTTATTGATAATTCTCTTAAACATGGAGAAAAAGTGACCCAAATAAAACTCCACTTCACCGAAGATGAAAACGAAGTAAAACTATTCTATGAGGATGATGGAGTTGGTGTGCCTGACGTTAATAAGTCGAAACTTTTTGATGTAGGGTTCTCTACTGGGAAAGGCAGCGGTCTTGGCTTGTATTTGGTGAAGAAGATGATGGATGTTTACGGCTGGACCATAACCGAAGAAGGACAACCAGGCAAAGGCGCCAAATTCACCATCACCATTCCAAGACTCAGCAATTACAAAAAAAACCACCAAAATCTCAAAGGCATCTTTGAGAATGGACAATAAAAGGGGTCTGACCGTGTGGGCTGATTTTCTGATGTTAGACTTTCTTTGGTTAGGATTTTCCCTGTTACCTGCATTTTTCGCAGCATATTTTGGATACATGTTTTATCAAGACAAAGACAAGCGAAAACTGATGTTTGCACTTTCATTCGCTTTTGCCTCATTTTCACTCATAGAAAAAATAATTCCTTCCACAGGAATATTCTTCATCGAAAAACTTTATGGTTCAGGCGGATTTCCAATAATAATTGCTGTCTTAATCACAGCCTTCTCTGGACTGGCCTATTACAAATATTTTGACAAGCTCTTCCAAGCATTTCTAGCTGTCTTTATTACTGTCACTGTGTCGATTTTTCTTCCATTTGATTATCCGATTATAAGAGTGGGCACTACTATCGGTTTGGCTTTTTTAACCCTAAGTATTCTAATGTTCGTTTTGCTTAGAAAAAGAAAAACTGGAGATTTACTGTTCCTGCTTTCTGTTACATCTTTCGCTGCAGCAGGTTTTGGTCAAAGCTTAGGATTTGGAACACCATTTTACCTTCTCGGTCAAGTTTTTGCCTATGTTTTCATATTCCTAGTTTTCATTCTCCCAACAAATGATGCCCAAGGAAGCAATGTCTTCTTTTTTCAAAGTTCAACAACAACTTGCTAAAACCAAAAATCAACTTGAAGAACTTGAACAAAAATATAAAATCATTTTTGAAGCTGTTGGAGACGCAATCTTTGTTGCCGACATAGAAACAGGGTTGATAGTTGACTGTAATCTTGAAGCAACAAAACTAGTTCATAGAGATAGGTCAGATATTATTGGAAAACACCAAAGCATTCTGAATCCCAAGCAAGAAAGTGACGGCGATTTTTCTCGGATTTTTCAGGAACATGCTCAGGGAAATGCAGAACTCATTGAAACGAAAATTATAACCTCAAATATGGAACTTCGGGACGTGGCAGTAAAAGCTGGTGTTTTTGAGCTTAACGGCAAGAAGATGATGGTGGGTATTTTTCGAGATGTCACAGTGCAGAAGCAGGATCAAAAAGATTTGACTTTAGCGTTAGAGTCTTTGTCTTTTGCCATGGAGAAAATTCAAGCTTTAAATGAAAAGCTAAAAGTGGTAGGTAACTTGACTAGGCATGATGTTCGCAATAAGCTCTCAGCTGTGACTGGTTATGCGTATATACTAAAAAAGAAGCATGCAGATGAGGCGGATGTTGTTGATGGATTGAGTAAGATGGAGCTAGTCTGTTAAGGAGTCTATGAATATTTTTGACTTTGCTAAAATGTATGAGCAATTAGGCGTAGAAGAACTAACTAACATATATGTTGAAGCTAAAATAAGCGAAGCTGTAGCTCTCTTCTCTGGTTCTCTTCCCAAGATAATTAATGAATGCCACGGATTAACAGTGTTGGCTGATTCATTTCTAAGACAAATGTTCTACAACTTCATTGACAACACAAAAAAATATGGACACAAAACCACCACCATAAAAGTAACCTACAAAAAAACTGACCAGGACAACTTGGTGTTGACTTATGAAGATAACGGCGTAGGCATATCAACGGAAAACAAGTCTAAGCTTTTCTCCGAAGGATTTAGCACAGGCGGAAGCACGGGCTTTGGATTATTCCTCACCAAAAAAATGATAGATATCTACGGTTGGAACATCACTGAAGAAGGAGAACCAGGCAAAGGAGCAAAATTTGTAATTACTATTCCTAACCATAACAAGGAAGGAAAACAAAACTATAAAATCGCTCCATAAACAAATACCATTACCTTGCCGAATCCTACAAATGTCTGGGAATCGCCAAAGATTGAATATGTCAGAAAAACTTACTTTTAACTGTTAAGGGTTAAATTAATTTTGTAAACCCGTAAATTTGTGGCTTTGCCTTCGCATTGATTCTGCGGAATTGGAAAGCTTAAGAATTTCCAGGCTCACATATCAACATATGCTCACTTATAGGAGGAACTAATGAAAAATGTCAAGGAAGCAATCCAGGCATACCTTGAGGGTCTGAAGGAACACGGTGACCCAGTGCCCATTGAAACGGTGCAAGTCAGTGTAAGTTAACGCCTGCCAATTATGATAAGGTGGTCAAAGTTCTTGTCTCAATAGGTTATGTTGTTAACAATCAGAAATGAAGCCACATAGTTATGCAGCTTAATGACAAACAGAAATATACGCTTTAATTATCTCCGTAAACGCTTTCACACTAATATTTTTTCCATAACCAATAGCTGCTCCATCTTTAAGCAATCGGGCATTTCTTCCTAAAACTGTTAACCTCAATTTTAATTTCCTCCATTTTCAATTTTCATATATAACTTGCTTATGCGCAAGATTACCAAGATAGTTACAAAAGGGAATATTTCGCAAAACTTCTCAAAAAAGGCTCAATTTCAAGTTTTATTAAAGTTTGATCGATACCCTTAAAGCCACATATAACACTGTTATAATTGGAGGTTGATTTTTGAGTAAAAAAACAAAACTGGTTATGTTGGAATCTTCTGATGGAGAAATTCACTTCCAGGAATGCAAAACCAAATTCTGCATGAATGCCAAGAAATTTGACCCCTCTGAAGCTCTAAGAACAGCTAAAAAAGAAGCAAACAAACCTCTACTTCTAAATAAGAAATAATACCCAAACCGCGATTTCTTGACCAAACACAATCTTGACTTCATTCAGACTTTCTTAAATAAACTAGAACTGATAGTAGCAAAGATTTCGTGACCAAACACAAATTGAAGCGTGGGTGCTTGAAGAGTATATCTTTTGTCAGAAACTAAATTTAGCCTTCAAAAACTCATTCCAGGTGCTCGCGGGTAAGGTTACCAAGAAGACTAATTCGAATGATTGTACGGGAAAACGTTTAATTGAGTTGTAAACAGTACTGTTTACGGTGGCATATTTGGCTCAAGTACAACTTCGACTTCCACAAAAAACCCTCGAAGAAATAGACGGATGGGTAGCAGAAGGTCGCTTCAAAAACCGAAGCGACGCCATAAAATCAATAATCACCTACTACCAAGAACGCGAAAAAACCTGCACCTTCTTTAACACACTCCTAAAGAGAAGCGAAGAAGCAAAAAAACACCCAGAATCCCTCGTCCCCATAGAGGAAATAGAGTGACCTTCAAGGTACTTCTGCATCCTAAAGCAGCAAAAGAACTCCAAAAAACTGAAAAACACATCCAAACCAGAATAATCGGGAGCTCAAAACAACTACGCGAAAACCCCGACAAAATCGGAAAACCCCTAAAACAATCCGACTTCTGGAGCCTAAGAGTAGGCGACTACCGAGTCATCTACGAAATAAACCCAACCATCAACCAAGTAATCATTCTTTTCGTCGGCCACAGAAGCAAAGTATACGATGACTTCTCAAAATTGCTCTAAAATTTAGAAAAATATCTGTAGACTCCATTTAGCGTTTGTGTTTTTTGTGGTAGACCAACAAACCAGCAACCATCAAGATTACTACTGCAACAGAAACAGCGACAACAACTGCAGTTGGGAAAGGCTCTGGTTCTGTTTCCCCGTTGAAGTATACAACCACCTTGTGTACGCTGTGTGAATAATTAATATCCAACACCCATGATTGACTCGTTGACCCAATTGCATATTCAATTGATTCGCCGTCTAAGATCACACTGACACCTTCAGGGTCAAATTTCGGATCTTTTTCTAAAGTAATCTTAACGAAACCATTTGTTCCACTGGATCCCTCAGCAGAAAAACCAAGAATACGAGTACTCGCATTAAAATTCAGCTCAGTTATTGTTGAATTTGAAGAAAACTCGGTAATGAAATCCCCAAACGATTTAACACCAAGATTAACGCTTACACTTGTCTGGGGATAGGTGGAATTTCCCATCCATGTTGCCTTAACCTGATAAACTCCGCGCAAGGGCTTCCAGACAGTTAAATACCTGCCGTAATCATCAGTCTCCACCGATGCTATTTCATTCCACATGGCGTTCTCAATGTAAGTCTTGCTCGAAAGAACAATCCAAGCATCTGGCACGCCTACGCCATTATAAGTTAGATTTCCGCTGATCGTGACTTCTTCTCCAGTGTAGACTGAGTCACTGCTCAAAGAAATAAGAACGGTGACAGGTGTTTGCTCCCTTACCTCTATTTCCATCGCGCTAGAGCCTCCAGTCCCAAGCCCGTCATCAACAGTGACTTCAACAGTATAGGTACCCGCTGCAGTATAGGTGTGGTTCACAGTAACTCCAGTTGCGAAGGCGCCATCTCCAAAATTCCAACAGTATGAGAAAGTGCGTGGTTCGTGATTTTCATTCCAGAATTGTTCCCACCATAAAGCATCGAAACTGACAACATCTCCAACCCTTGGCGTAAACGGTGAATAATCAAATGAAGGAGTTGCATGAACGATTTGCGCATTCACAGTAGGCGGACAAGCTAACGAAATCAAAGAAAAAAACATTATGACTGCTAAAATTGTTTTCTTCATAGACACTTGCTCCTCTGGCGTTTTTGGAAGTAAACCAGTAAACCAGCAACCACCAAACTAACAACAGCCACAACAATTACGGACCCAATGACTAAGGTTGTTAGGAGAGGCTCTGTTTGTGGTGGTTCTGGACCAGTATTAATCGTTGGGAGCACTGATACTGAAGGGCGTATGCTTAGGAATGGTGGAGGCAGGATTTGAGTGGGGTTTATGAGCGGTTGGTTGTCTTGATTATTCTCGTCAATAAGATAAGGGGTGTCTCCTACTCCATCTTTAGTTGAGTCTGTTCCATTATAGTCGCTCCAATAGTTACTATTGATAGTGTTTATTGAGCGATTGCCGCCCCATATTAGATAATAGTCTTCATTAGCTGAAAACTATGGTATTTTTAACATAATTATTGTTGGATACTACATTATTGTTAGCACCGTAAACTGTAGTTCCAACCCCCGAATGAGAGATGTTATTTCTCATTATCGTATTGCCGTCTGGACCATACCATTTTTTGCCAACACCCGACCCTAACAATCGGATGGCTACATCTTGACAGTCCTTTACGATATTATCGACTACTGTATTGTTTGAACTACCTTCTCTAAGCTGAATCCCCTCAGTACATGAATTACTGTAATTATTTTGAATTAGATTGTTGTTGGAATAGCTTAATTGAATGGCAGCTGAGAGCCCAATAGATTGAAATGTGTTTTCAGCTATGATATTATCATAAGCACTGAGCAAAGCTATGCCGACCTGAGAATCTGAAATCTTATTCCCCGAAATCCTGCATGAATTCGAAGAGACTGTTATTCCGTGATAACCATCATATATCGTCAAGCCTGTTATGTTAACATAATTACTTTGCACCTTTAGCCCCGCTGTCACATCAATCACAGTTGCGTCTCTATATTCCCCAACCAAAGAGACCGATTTGTTGACCACTGGATTTTCCACATAAACGCCTTTCTTGACGAATATGGTGTCGCCGTCGTTTGCGTTGGTTATGGCTTCTTGAATTGTTGAGTAGTCCTCAGGAACAGTAATGGTTTTTGAGGTTGACTTAGCAGACTGCACTCCAGCCATTGATGAAACAAATAGTGCAAAGATTAGTATTAGTGCTAATGATATTTTCTTCATTTAGGAATTAACCTCACGCTTGAGTATCTTGAAGTAAACCAACAAACCCGCGCTTAAAGTGATTATTAACACAACAAAGCCAACCCAAATCAAGGTGGCTGGTACTGAATTTGATAGAGATGGATTTTGTGAAGGGGAAGAAGAGGAAAAAACCATGTGTCACCAAGCTCCTTCTGTTCCACGTATCTCAAAATGCTCAACTGTGGCGGTATGGTTGAACGTCATCTGTAAAGAGTTGTAAGTGCCATTATTAGACAAAATGTAGCGATCAGCATTTTGTTCGTAGTACTTCCAAACTAAAGAGATGTTTCCCCAAATTAAGTCCGTTGAAATTGTTACGTTAAAGAAAACAGTTGCCCTTAACGGTCCCCTGAAATCAAATGAAACATACTTCGAACTGAATTCAGGCAAGTAAACCTCTGGCGAAGAGGTCCAATTGGTTCTAACGGTAATAATGTAGGTTTTCTCTCCAACTGAAACAGGATAAGTGTAAACCTTGATTACTGCTTCTTTATCCCCTGCAAAATCAACCAATAGAATCCCAGCTACTATTGCTGTAATTAGGACTAACACAACAAGCGTTAATGCTAAAGCTGTTCTCTTCATAAACACCAATCATGATAGGTTATTTCGCCTAATAGGGGTTTTTGGTCAACGCTTCTCCACTTAGAATAAATTAAATTTTTTAACGTAAACATTCATTTCAGCCTAACGTTTGCATTAGCTCTTTCTCGTCGGCTACCTCGTCGTTTTCTTCTATAGCTCTCTTTTCTTTTTGGGTTGCTTCCTCAACAGGAATAAGTTTGTCCATCCGTAGTTAACAATATTATTGTTCAATCAAAAGGACAAAATAACAATGCTAATTACTTCCTCTTTCAAGATTACTTAGTTGATGCTGAATGAAAGTAATCAAAGTAGACTCAGTTTCAGTTTTCCAAAATCCCCACGAAGTTGAAGCAAAAAAAATCTTTGAAAACGATAAAGCATCCGTAATCCATATGGCTCTAAAACCTGGGCAATCCCTAAAAAAGCATACAACTCCTGTTGACGTTTTCTTCTATATTCTTGAAGGAAAAGGAATTGTGGAAATAGGCGACGAAAAGCAAGAAGTCGAAAAAGACACATTGATTGAGAGCCCTAAAGGAATTCCGCATTTGTTAAGAAACACAAGCGAACACGTTTTCAGGTTTCTGGTTGTAAAGCTCACGGGATAGTGTGAACTGACCAAAAGATTGTCTATTTGCCAAATCCTTAAGCTTGCAAAATATCGAAGGTCACTTATGGAGGAACAAATTATTCTCAATCGGTCAAAGGTTAAACTAAATTTCTGAAACCTGTAAATTTGGCTAATTCAAATTTAATACGTTTTGCTTAATCAAAAAATTTTGACGAGCAAATCAAAAAAACAGATTGCTCTGGGAAAGAAGATAGCCCATTTAAAAGCAAATCAATGAAAAATAGATTAGAAAGGACTTCTTTTTAATATAAACAACTTACAAGTTGAGCAGATATAGATTTTGAATTCATAAGCGTATTATATATTCGGCCTATCATTGAGTTTGAATAACTGGGAATGACACAAATGAATAAAACAAACAATACATACAGAAAAACACTCAAAACCAAAATGGCTGAAGCATTAAGTGATGAAATCAAATCTTTGCCAGCCGGAATGCAAAAGATCCTTGTGGATGATCTCGTTACAGCATTCCAAAACAGAATTAAAGTAGTAAAACAAGCAACATCAAACTTTGAACATTATGTTGAGCTTGGAGTGACAGTTACTCAATGAGACGCTCTAAGCTGGAAATTTATATTAGATATTTTAGATGTATTAGCACTCAAAGGTCAACTAAAACTAACCCATATTATGTATAAATAAAACGTTAACTGCAAAGTTCTAAAAGAGCAGTTAGAGTTCTTGATGAAGAATGGTTTAGTTGAAGAAAGAATACTAAGAAGAGAAAAAGTTGTTTTCGGTATAACTTCTAAAGGCATTAAAGTGTTGAAGTACTTTAGAGAAAAAGAACAAGTATTTCCAATGAAAGAAGAAGTTAGTCATCATCCTCTTCTTTACTAAAATTTTTTATTTTTTATGACTCTCAAATAGATCAGTGACGTTTGAATTGAGCACTCAAACAACAAGTGGCTGACCATAATTAGCTTCAGTTCATGCGTTTTTTCATAAAAAATAGAGAAAATATATTGCTATTCCACCGTGGGAAGAGGTAAAGTCGCCAAATGATAAAATTAAAGTGTAGAATCCAAATAATTGAAAAGTATACTATCGGAGTGGCACTTGAACACTTCATTTAGAACTGAAGAACAATAGATATTGTTGAGATGTTGTGCCTAATTTTTATTTATGAATTTGAAGTTAACGTAGTTTATTGTCTTTTAGAGAATTAATCGTGTGGTAGATAGCGTTTAGATTAGGAACCGCATATAGAAGTCAGAGATTGTATTTCTTGTGAAATTACTCTCTTTTTGGACCGAACGCAACGTTGAATTCTATTCCTTTTGAATCTTCATTGGTTGTTTGAATAGTGTTTTTTCCAAAGGTTCTACAGATTGCCCCTAGCGCGCCTGAGGTATAGTCAAGGATTGCTTTTCCATCTGAGGTTAATTCATATATTTTTCTTGGCCGTTCGCTGTCCATGCTCCAGGAGCAGTTTAGGTATTTTTTCTTTTCCATTGTGTTTAGCAGTGGATATATTGTGCTTGCTCCAAAGCAGACGCCGAAGTTTTTTCGGATTGTTACCATTAGTTCGTAGCCGTGCATTGGGTGTTCTTGTAGGAGTTGCAGGATTATTAGGTCGAGTAAGTTTTTTGTTAGTTTGTTTTGTATTTCTTTGTTTTTGATCATTTTTTCATCTTCTGCATTTTTGTTCTACAAGTGTACAATATGTCCGCAAGCAGACATATTATTGTACAAGTCAGAATATACAAGAAACCCGATATAAACCTTGGCACATACCTCAAGCATACAAAAACAAAAACAAACAAGCCAGCTAGCGCCAAAACAACATACAAACTTCTAAAACAACAAAAGATACGTAACAAAAAAGATGAAAAAAATCAGAAAAAGCATCTGTAC
The DNA here is from genome assembly GCA_963741005.1 of Candidatus Bathyarchaeota archaeon. GTDB lineage: Archaea > Thermoproteota > Bathyarchaeia > Bathyarchaeales > Bathycorpusculaceae > Bathycorpusculum. The sequence goes on along the minus strand of CAVUGQ010000006.1, from coordinate 1,888,251 downwards.
AACAAACAAACACAAATCAACGAAACCCTAACTCTAGGCCTCCTGCACAATAGGCAGCATTTGGGTGAGTTGTCGGAAATAGTTTAACACAGTTACTCCACGTTGAGTGACACTGAAAACTATGTGTTGCCTTGCAATAGTTCGTTGTTCAACCAGAGCTTGCTTGATTAGAAAATCCAAATCCTCTTTGAGCACATTGCAGTTAACGTTAGCTTTGTACATTACATGTGTGAGCTTTAAGGGTCCTTTGCGGGCCAACACATTGAGGATGTCAATATAAGTTTCTAGTTTTGATCGTCTCAACATAAACATCTCCCTTCAGTTATCGCAATAACTTGTAAGCCAGTTTGTGCCTGATTCAAAGCATCCACTCTGTTTTCAAAAGCGGACACAAGGTCATCAGCCAACATTTTTCTCAATCCAACTGGAATAGACTGCATATCAAATTCAAAGATTTCAACAATCTTGTTTTCCAGTTCTCTTCTTTTTTTAATTGAAATTGATTGTCGCACTAATTATCCCTTCACATTCCTGATTAATACTACTAATAAGCAACATTTATCATAAACCTGCTGTACCCATCGGTTCTACTCTGTGGTGACACAAAATAAGAAAATATTTGGTCAGCTATTGAAGTGTTTGATGCCTGAAAGGGTAAATGACAGATATTAGTTGCATAGCCGAGTCGTTACCAAACTTGTTTTTCAGAACTCACAGTATCAATAAGTATTTTCATATTTTTTGAAGAAAAAGATATCTAAACTCCACTCAATAAATAATTCTAAAACACAGATCCTAAAAGGTAAACCCATTACCTTAGCTTCTCATATTGTTCACGCATTTTGACTACATATGATGGAAAAGAGAAATCTGCGTTAGCAAACTCGAGATTGTATTCAAGTGTATATCCAAGTTGGCTACATTTTGTATGAAGTTCATTCATGAACCTAATGTCTATAAGATAGGCAGCTGAACCAAAAATTAGATGTAAAATTTTTGAGAACTCGTCTATGCGTTCAGGAATACTATTCTTTTCCATTGAAAAATTGTTTAGTAAATTAGCATATAATTGATTTTTTACTGGTTCACCTAAACTGCTCAATACAGTGTCAACTGTTTCAATCAATAGGTCATTAAATTTGCGTTGTGTTGAATTCATTTTGTTTTCTCCATCATGCATCATTGAACGCCTTCAAATAAGTTTGGTTTATAGATTATATTAAAGCTGTTATGTATTTTAATGCATGACAAAATTTCTGAGTTAACTTTCTGGAAAATTATATTTCGAAAAATAGATTATCAATAAGCCAAAAATCCTGAAACCGGGTCTTGGAGTGCTTTACTTTCTAATCCAACTTACTTATGAAAAACCTTTCAAAGAAAAATCTGAGCTTCAACTCGCAATTATGTCACCATCTTAAGAAGTCCGCAGTCACACCAGATTTAACCCATCTGTTAAACATGTATACAAGCAAGGAGGATAACAAAATAAACAATAAACAAAACATCAAAAACTTGACCGATACCCGTGGAAAATGGATACAAGTGTTCGATGACGCAAAAAATCAAATCATGGATCTGCCTAACTGGGCACAGGGAATACTAATTGAAGACCTCACAACAGCTTTGCAAAACAGAATCACAATAATGGATAACGCAAACAAAAACATCCTGGAGAGTCAACACAGTTGAAACGATCAAAACTAGACACATACCTAGATATTCTAGCGGTACTAGCACGTGGAAAACCCCTTAAAATCACACATATCATGCAAAAAGCCAACCTTAACTGCAATAAACTCAAAGAAACCTTAAATTACTTAATTAGTTTGGGAATGGCAGAAAAAAGAATGCAAATAGAATATCACACTGCCCACGCATTTTATGCAATAACGGCAAAAGGCTTTAGCACACTAAGATACTTTAAAGATCTAAAACCAATATTCCCCATCACTGAGAATATAGCGAGCTTATGATCTCTTTGAGTTATTAGCGGTCAGTTCAAAGAGAAACGTGACTTTGCAGAGATAAAAAAAACATTAGAATTGTTCATCTTTGCAGATCAGATGTATAAAAAAATTTCAATAAAACTTTAAGATCTGGTATTTACGGATGAAGAAAGTAATTTGTTTCAAAACCAATTTAGCAAGAATAATGACTCAAGAATGTACATTCTGCAAATCAGTTAATCTGTGCGATTTCAAGTCAATGACAAACAAAAATGCGCTAATTATTAAGTGAGAACTCACTTTTTGATTAGCAATTTTCCTCCTCGATTTGATTTGGCATCTACCTCCATAAATTTTTCAAGCAAAAACATTAAGGGTGCATAACGTTATTACTCAAAGGAGGGCGTGCAATGTCTGAGTCTTCGAACATAAAAAGGGCAGGTTCAGCAGAGGTAATAAGCAAAAAAGGCACTGATCTTTGGGTTCGTATTCGACTAAATGCCACTCCAACTGTGAATTGGCTACAGTTTTTTAGAAACCCAATCTATTGCCAACATAACAAAACACATCCTTCAAACGCCCGATTTACGGCTGACAATAGGCTTGATTTTGAGTCAACATTGGGTGAACTTGAAAATAACATAAAGTTGATGGATAAATATTTGGAGCAAGCCAACAAGGCATGTATCGACCAGAAGAATAGGGAACTAGCGGATTTAAAGAGAAAAGAAGAATTGGAAACGGCGAATAAAGAAGAACTCAGAAAGATAAACGAAGCAATCAAAAACATATAATTTTCATGTTTTTTCGCGGTTCCATTTTTATCTCTTTGACTAAAGAGAAAAATTTTCAACATTTATTTTTTTATTCGATAATTTGTGAGGGCACGTTTCTATTTTCAAATAATGGTTAAAATTATTTTTTGTAGTCTACGGGTAATTTAATAGTGAAAGTTGAACCTTTACCCACTTCAGACTCCACAGCAATAGTTCCGTTGTGTGCTTGCACAAATTTTTGGCAAATCGCAAGACCGATGCCCATACCCTTAATCTTCGTGGTAAAGAAGGGTTTGAACAATTTTGACTTTAACTCGTCTGGAATGCCTTTTCCTGTGTCTTTGAAGGCAATTTCAACAGAGTCATCAAATTGTCTGGTAACAATAGTGAGTGTTCCGTTTTGATCCATTGCATCTACCGCGTTTTTAGCCAAGTTTTGAAACACGCGCTTTAATTGATTAACATCCACCCTCAACAGTGGTATCTGTTTGAATTCTAGTTTGACCTCTACCCCATCAGGGATTTGCATAACCCGTAGACTTTCATCAATCACCTTGTTTATGTCTGCTTGACTTCGTATTGTTTCTAGGTTGGTTGCGAAGTCTTTTAAGTCACGAACAATGTTTTCAGCATACGTAAGACTCTCCTCAATTACACCGAGCATTTTCTGAACTTTAGCAATATCTGGAACTAAAGAAGAATCCTGACCTTTCTTCATATCGCCTTTAGCAATGTATGTCGCGTTTCGCATATATTGCAGGGGATTATCCAAATCATGTCCCACCATTAATGCAGCCTCACCAACAGAAGCTGACCGTTCTGCTCTAATGAGGTCTTCTTGCATTTTCAATTGTCCCGTTATATCGTGAACTACACAAGTATAGCCAAGAATCTGGCCTTGTTTACCTTCAACAGCAGAACCTGAGAATTTGACATTTCGAATCTCCCCAGGTTTTGTTCTGAAGACTACTTCAAAATCAACGATTTTCCCGTCATTTTTTATTGCTGATAACGCAAACATACCCTGTTGCTCATCACCAAATAAACCCGTTATTGATTTTTCTTTCAACTCTTCAGGGGAGTAACCTGTCAAGTCTACTAACGATTGATTTGTGCGAAGAATCATACCTTGATTATCGGTGAGGATAAGTGAATCAGGCATAATATCAATGATGTTTTCCTCTGCTAAAGCAGGGTTTAAACTAAACAGATAATGCTTCCATATTGCGTATCCTACAAAAATGCTCACAAACATCGTTGAAACATTGCCTAAAGGTGGAACCTCAAAATTGAAGTATGGCGGAATTACAGTTGTAATCACGTTTACAATAAAGGGTATTGCAAAACCCACTATCAAGAATTTTATCAGATATTTGTTGGATATTTCGTCTGTTGAATAATAATATTTTACGCATAGAGAGAGGGACAGAAAACCAAGTATTACCCCCCAAATGTTGCCGACCATATAAAAAAAGGGATTTGATGGAATGCTGTAGTTGAAGCCAAAAAATTCAGAAATAATAGGACCAGATATTGAACTGGTGGCTAAATCGAGAATAGATAGAAAAATAGCTGGACTGTAAATCAGAGCGTATTTTGATTTATGGTTGAGTAAATTGTTTTTTGTAAAAACTAGGCTGAAGTAAAATAGAAGTGCCAATGTGAAGGGCCACAGGAAACTTGTTTTGTTCCAAAAATAGGCTTCGTTGGAATTAACCGAGTTGCGCATAAAGAAATCGGTAAGTGCCCAGTAAGATGCGAAAATAAAAGTGAGTGTAAAGAGTTTGTTTAGCTTTTCTTTTCTATTCAGTTGATATACAAGTATCCCTAAGATTAGGCACATTATGCTTGATAGCAGTAATAACCCTTAGTAGACGTTCATTTCTTCATTTTCCAATTAGTTACTTGCAAATTTTTTATAGGTATTATGTATACCAGACCTTTAGAGAGGGTAATTGGCTGTTTTTCTCTACGAGCAAAATGCATTATGCGCTCTCGAAAATATCATTGTAGACTTGAATTTGTGTTTATACGATTTTATAGTTCTCTTCTCCGTCTTTGTTTAGTTTTGGTATGGTTATTGTGAATTTGGCGCCTTCACCTAATGTGCCGTTCTCTTCAATTGTCCAGCCGTAGACTTCAATCATCTTCTTGGTGAGAAACAAACCAAAACCCGTGCTGCCCCCAGTGCTAAATCCCTCAGAGAAAAGCTTCAACTTATTCTCCTCCGAAATACCCACACCATCATCCTCATAAAACAACACTAAACTACTCTGATTAGTTTGATGGAAGTGCACTTTTATAGTGGTTGTTTTCTGCCCATATTTTCTTGTATTATCAACAAAATTGTAGAACATTTGCCTAAGAAATGAATCAGCCAACACTGTTAACCCATGGCATTCATTAATTATCTTGGGAAGAGAACCAGAGAAAAGGGTTGCTGCTTCGTTTATTTTAGCCTCAACATCTATGAAGGTTAACTTTTCTACCCCTATTTGTTCGTACATTTTGGCAAAATCAAAAATCTTCATCGACTCTTTAACAGCCATCTCCATTTTGCTAAGCCCCTCAACAATGTCGGCTTGGTCTGCATGTTTTTTCTTAAGTAAATAGGCATAACCTGTTATAGTTGAGAGTTTGTTGCGAACATCATGCCTACTTAAACCGCCCACCACACGAAGCTTCTCATTCATCAACGCAATTCGCTGGCTGTTTTCTTTTAGTTTTTCCTCATTCTTTTTGCGTTCAGTAATATCCACAAAGAAAGCAACAGTCGAAACAAACTTGTCATCCTTGAATACGGGGCAGGCATTTCCACTTACAACAATTTCTCGACCATCCTTGGATACGAAAACAGTTTCAACATCGTGAATAGACTGCCCGTTCATGACTTCACTAAAGACAGTTTTGCAATATTGAAGATGATCCTTTCGAACAACATCCGTAATAGTGATCTTTTCCATATCGGCATCATTGTACTGTAACACCTTTTTCCATTCTTCATTAACAAAAAGGTATTTGCCTTTCGAATCTACAGATTGAACAAGAACATTCGCAACATTAAGTAGCGTTCTATGTTTTTCTTCAGCATCTTTAAGGTGCTGAACAGCTTGTTTACGTTCAATAACTTTCCCTAATCGCTCTGCAACAATATCTATAAGGAGTCTTTCCTCCTTCAAAAAGGAACCCTCAGAATAAGCAGATGGGTCTTTAAGGTAATTAATCGCTACAAAACCAACCTTTTTTCCACTTGTTATAATGTCCGCTGTCAGTTTCCATGGGGTTTCTTTAAAGTTTTTTGTAGAAAACTCTAGATTATTAACAACAATTTTTGCGCAGGCAATTTCAGGAAACCGCATAGCCGGTGAAAGCAGATTGACTGATTGTGCCATTGAATCTTCCAATTCAAAATCTGATTTCTCAAAAATCTTTGAAATACCGTAAATACAATTAAGTTCTTTTACACGCTCACTAAGATCATGAAGAAGCCTGTTTTTATCATCCTCGGCTTTTTTACTTTCAGTAATGTCTCGAACCGTTGCCTGTAGAACGTCTCGGTTCTTTAGATGTATTCTTGTTAAAAGTACATTTGCTGGGAAAATATGTCCGTCTGTTTTTTTGTGGATCCAAAAGAAACTATCCATACCCGTCTTGAATGCTTTATTGATATGGTTCAAGGCGGCTTCTATTGAAGGTACGCCGTCAGGTTGAGTTATAGGTGACAAATCTGCTGGGTGGTTCTTTGTGAACTCTTCTACTGACTTACAGCCAAATAGGGAAAGAGTGGCAGCGTTGCAGTCAAAAAACCCTGTTTCGTCAAGTAGCATTAGTGCATCCATAGATTTCTCAAAGGTAGTTTGATATTTCTCTTCACTTTCCTTTAGTCTAATTTCAATTTCTTTACGTTCAGAGATGTTTTCACAAAAAGCCATCATACGTCCATTAGACAATCTAATAGCGTTTAAAATAACGTAAACAGGTTCTCCATCTTTTCTCTTCAAGGCTATTTCAAATCGAGCTTCCCCTGTTTCCATAAGTGATGCAAACTGCTTAAGCCCAGAAGAGATATCTTTCTCAAACAAAATGTCCACAATACCCATTTTGAGCAACTCGTTTTTGGAATAAAATAGCAGTTTGGTTGCAGCATCATTTACTTGGATATATTTACCCTCAGAAGTAACAACAAAGAACGCTACAGGAGAATTTTCAGTATAAGAGCGATATTTCTCTTCACTTTCCTTTAGTCTAATTTCAATTTCTTTACGTTCAGAGATGTCTTTTGTCATATGGATAATTTGTGTGATTTCGCCTATTTCATCCAGAATAGGTGATGTAGTTATCAATAGTGGTATACCTAAGTTTGGATCGTTCACTTCTTCTGTGATTGTTTGTTTTGTTTCAAAAGTCTTCGTACCGGGGCAATTACACCAAACTTCTTTTGTGCCATGCACGATCTCAAAACAATGCTTACCTATTATTTCTTCAGGTTTCTTCTTAAATGCGTCGCATGTGGCTTTGTTAACTTTAGTAATGATCCTGTTCTTATCCATGACGAACAATAAATCGCCAACACCATCCATGATTCTAATAAGTTCTTCAGATTTGGTTTTTTCTTTTCTCTCTTGCTCTTTTCGTTCTGTTATTTCTTTGTCAATATGAAGTACTTGAATTATTTTTCCATCTTTGTTTTTAATTGGGTGAACCGATACCTCAACATCCATTCTGTGGTTTTCAATATCATAATGTTGATGCTCAACTACTGTTGAGTTTTGTGTTTTTAGCATCTCCTGCATCGGACAAGTATCATTTGGAGGCGTACAGGGTGTTGATCGGTGATGTGTTACTTCATAACAGGTTTTGCCAACTATATTTTCTTTATCTAACTTTAACAGGTTTAAAGCTGCTTTATTGGCTTGTATTATCTGATAGTTGGTTGGGTCAATAATTAGAATAACGTCGTTGACTGAATCAATTATTTGTGAATTAAACATTTGATTTTTTTCTTTGTTACTCACTGTTGGATTCTCCTGAATTTTCTTCTTCTAATTGATTGATTGTTTAGCTTTTATTGAATTTTGGAATTACTATGATGAATTTGGCGCCTTTACCCGGTTCGCCGTCTTCAGTTATGGTCCAGCCGTATATTTCGCAGGTTTTCTTAATTAAGAACAAGCCGAAGCCTGAGCCTTTGCCAAAACCCCTCTCGAAAAGTTTCAGTTTATACTCAGAAGATACACCTACTCCATCATCCTGATAGACAATACTCTCTGAACCATCACAATTTCTCTTAATAAAAACCTCAATTTTAGTGGTCTTTTCACCGTACTTAACAGTATTATCAATCAGATTATAGAATAGAGTTGATAACATTTGATCAGCTAAAACATTGTAACCAATGGCTTTGTTAACAAATTCTATTCTTTCTAGGTTCCCAAAAAGTATAATCGCTTCATCAACAGCTTTGCCAACATCAATAACTCGGGGTTTTTGGCTGCCAATGGTTTCATATTGTTTAGAAACATCCAAAATTCTGCTTATGTTAGTCAAAGCAACTTCAAGTTTCTCAAGAGGTTTTAGGATTTCAGGTTTATCCTGAACTAATTTCATAGATAAAAACAGGTATCCTTGAGCAGACATAAGTTTATTATTAATATCGTGGCGAGTGAAACTGCCAATGGTTCTTAGTTTTTCTTCAAGCATCAAACGGTTACTTATATCACGCACAGTAATTAGAATGCTATTTGAGTTATCGATGTCAACAAATTCTTTGCTGGAAATCTCAGCCTCAAAAATTGAACCATCCTTTCGCTTAAAAGCGAGGCGAGCAACAGCTTGACCATACTTATCCAGTTCTTTGAGGGCAGCATCATTTCTTGGCTCATCAACCACAATCCCTTGACGACCAACCTTCATAACTTCTTGCTCTGTCATCCCCAACATTTGGCAAATTGAATGATTCAAGGAAAGAATTGTTCCATCTCTTTTAGAAACAAAAATTCCGTCAAAATTGTTTTCAAAAACGAGTTGATACTTCTTTTTACTTGCCTTAAGCACCTCTTCATTTTTCTTGCGTTCAGTGATATCTTGGATTGATCCTGAGACAGTCTTTATTTTGTCATTTTCCAAGTTTGCCTTAGCCACGGCATGTACCCAGCGCGTGTTTCCTTTCATGGTTGTAATTTCCCACTCCTGATCGTAAGGCGCGCCGTACGCGATGGCACGTTGAATTGCCTTCTCAGCCATCACCCTATATGGAAGATTAATGAATCCAATTCCCTGTGGCACTTTTGGCGCACCATGGGATAGATCAATTTCTAGAATGTTGAAGGTTTCTTCTGTCCAACTCTGAGCCAGAGTGGTAGCATCAAATTCCCAACCGCCAATTTTAGCTACTTTCTCAGCCTCGTTCATTAAAGCTTTGCTTTTTTTGAGGCCCTCTTCTGCTTGTTTACGTTTTGTTGCGTCTCGGAAAAAGCCAGTCATGACTATGCGGTTTTCAATATTGATTAGTTTTGAAGTTATGTCACAATAGATTATTTGACCGTTCTTCTTCAATAGTGGAGTGCCCACAGCTATTGTTGTTTCGCTTTTTAGTTGTTTTTCAAATTCACTAAGTACGAGAGGTAGATCCTTTTTTGGGTGAATATCGGCTATGCATAGCTTGGTTAACTCATTTGAGGAGTAGCCAGTTAACTCACCCATTGCTGGGTTGGCGAAAATAATCTGTTTTGAATCTGGATCAACTGCTAGAATACCGTCGCTTGCGCCTTCAAAAATAGTTCTAAACCGTTCCTCACTGCGTTTCAGCTCCTTCTCAACTCGAACATGCTCTACAACTGTTTTGATGCCGTGTGCGAGTTCTCCATAGACGATTTCGGGGTTGCCTTGTTTGTTATAGTATCCGTCGGCGCCAAGATTAAGTGCTTTTATGGCTACTTCTTCTCTTCCCTTTCCAGTAAATAAAATAAAAGGGATGCCATTATTCTGACCACGGATTTCTATTAGAAATTGGAGCCCGTCTTTTTGGGGCATTTCATAATCAGAAACAACAACATCATAATGCTCAACTGACAGTTTCTTGAATGCATCATCCACACAGCAAGCCTGATCAATAATAAACTCACTGTTCAGATCTAGTAACATCAGTTTTGTTGCCTCTAGCGATGAGGAATCATCATCAACATGCAAAATTCGGATGCAGCCAGCGCCATTGACAACTTTTGAATCATTGTTTTCATGCTGCAACAAGACACCTCAGATCATCAATAAATGGGTTTACTAGATCAATATAAGACGTATGAATTGTGGCTAAACACTTGCGTGTTCGATTCTGGAAAATTGTTGTTTTCGAAACTTCTTTTGAAGTATAAACAAGAATATCCCAGTTGCTTAAAATCAAAATCCGTGCTTACTCTACAATAAATAGGTGAACGCCTCTTATAAGTGAAATATCCTGTTTTAAAGACCACACGCTTCAAGTCAATGACAAACGCGCTTATGTTAATAGTTTGGTAACTGTGAGGAACCATAAAATATATTTCCTATTTAAATCCCACGATTAATAGTTAAGTATTGAGAATTTTTGATGGTCTCCAAATTTTTGTTTTCTATCTTATTGTTCTAATATTTTTAATAAATTATTAGAGCATCGTCTGATTTCTTTATCTTCAAGTTACGTTTTTGCACAATAGGTTCAATAATTTTGTGAGTGTTTTCATCTAAATTGCTTTTAATCTTAATATGGTGGTCTTGTGAAGATTTTGCAGTTGTAAGCTTTGGTTCTACAACTATGTTTTTTCTAATTGGAGAATCTTCAAGTGTAACTAGTAATTCGTGCATAGTAAACAAAGAACTTTTCTTAACCCGTTGCAAGTAGAATAGCATAGTTTGCCTACTGTTCCACCACGTTCTCTTAGAGCTTATTGGCCCAAACAATTCGGTAATCCTTGTCAATGATTATTAATCCAGCACCAACACTCTCAGAAAGATCTTGAATAATAGCCTATTTCTGATTTGAATCCTGAGATAATTTTGCTTGCATTACAGAGGTGACTAATACTTTTGTTAGTTTGCTATAAACTATTTCTGGTGATCCGTGCTTGCTTAAGTATCTTGCAGCTCCAAGAGTGAGTGCTTTAATTTCTACTTCTTCTCTTCCTTTACCTGTAAATAGAATAAAGGGTACATCGCTTTTTGACTTACGCAGCTGTTTTAGGAAATCCAGGCCATTTTTTTTGGGCATTTCATAATCAGAAATTACAGCATCATATTGTCCAACTGCTAATTTACTCAGACCTTCAGCAACACAACAGGCTGTGTCAATATCAAAGTTGGCATTCATATCCGTTAACATCAGTTTTGAAATTTCCAATAGTGATGGGTCATCATCAACGTGTAAAATGCATATTTTATTGTGGTTATTGGTTGTTTGCAACTTAGATTTGTTAAGTACAATCATTAAATTCATCAGGTGTGAAAGGACCTTTCGTGGGTCAAACTATAATTCATCAAACAAGGTTAAGGTACAATTGCGTTAGGATAGTTTTAGATGAGTTGATAATCAAAATTGCATATTTCTTTTAAATTCTGTAGAGTTCGCAGGGGCATTCACCCATGTTATAATGAGCTGTGTAACAATCATTTTTGTGGATGCAGATATTTTCTTCTGTGGCGTTATGAATGAATTTTCTGTTTTCCAAAAGTGTAATTTTTTTGGATAAAGCTTCAAGTATAATTGTTGTTTCATTTTCCATGGGAAGATTATTCAAGATTAAAGCATTTGTCTGTTCATTGGTTAGAACCTTGTTTAATTTAATGCCTTCTTTCACTATTCTCACTCCTTATGACACTATCTTCAGTCTTATTATATAATGAAGATACTTATATTATTTTGATGTAGCACAGTGTAGTCACAACAAATTGTTTCAAAAGTGTCTTTCCTTGTAGGAGTTTGCATTACAAAGTTATCTTGAAAACTTGCTTTCCGCTGAGATTTTGCATAGAATCTCCTCAAGATTTGCCAAATAGACAGGTTAACCCAATTGTTTGCATTGGAAAAAGAAAAACATGACTAACCATACTTGCAGTTGCCGCTCAACTTAATTGCTATAACAATAGCTAAAACAAATTTGTTCTATAGCTTATTCGTCCATTCTGGATTTATTTTCAACTCTTTAACTAAATAGGAACCTACAAAAGTTTTAAATTCAATTTAAACAACTATTGTCGGAGACTTCTAGTTTCATGGAGGTTAATAATAATTGCCTCAAATAGACAAGTTTGAGTTGTTAATGGGTTTAGGTTTAAGCCCAAATCAAGCAAGAGTATACCAGACAATTCTTCAATTAGGAAATGCTACAGTTCTTAATATTGCGAAGTCTTCTTCGGTGAGACGAGAAGATGTATACAAGGTTTTGCCTGCACTCGATAAGATGGGACTTATAGAAAAGCTTCTTGGCAAACCAACCATAATTCGTGCTACTCCTGTTGCCGGGGCTTTGGCTTCGTTGATAATTGATGAAAAAGTCAAATCTGATGAAAGAATAACTTCAATGAAAATGAAGTTTCAAGAGTTATCTAATGCGAAGTGGGTACAACCCGCGCCTATGAGTGAAGATGAAAGTCTCTATGTGTTAATGCCCAAAGGTAGATCAATAATCGCAAAATTAGCAGATTTAGTTTCCAACTCTAAAAGTAGTATTTTCGGAATTGACGCCCTCAAAGAAATCTTTCATGGCGCCTCTCTTCTTTCTTCTGAAACTAAAAAAGCAATTCACAATGGAGCTGCAGTCAACGTAATTATTGAGGACTACAATTCTGATGTAAATCAAAAGAAACAAGTGCGACAAGCCATAAACATCAAGTCTGCAAACTTTAGGTTCCATAAATCAACTTTGAGCAGGTTTGTAGTTTTTGATAATAAGGATGCGATGATTTCAACTAGTAGAAAAAAAGATTCTGAAGATACTTCTGCGTTGTGGACTAACGACGCTAATCTTATTGGTGTACTAAGAGGATACTTCGATGCTGCGTGGAGCGAATCCGAAGAGTAAAACAAACAAAAAGTAGTTGAGGCAACTAATATACCAAACGTAAAAAATATTAAAATTTGCAGTTACGCTTAATTTATTCAAATTATTTAGCATCTTTTAAAGTTAGGAATTATTCGTTGAAAAGATAGACATATTATTTTTTAATAGAAAGTTGTATCCTTGTAATTTATCGATAAATTTTTGTGAATTGAAAAAGGGGCTGTAATCACTAGAGTTTAGTTTTTCTTTTCTTTAGTTAAAGTATTCATTTTTGCTCGTAGGAATCACATGGTTGAGTTCTATAAAACACTTGTTTAAGTATAAGCCACGATCAGTAATCACGTAAACAACTTTATTTGTCCCAACACATTTCCCTTCAACCGCGCCTTGTTTAATTAGAAAAGCAAAGTAATTCTTCAATACGATGAAGTTGAGGTTAGCTTTTTTCATAATGTGAGTTATCTTTAGAGGACCACATCTGGTTAATGTTTCAAGAATAACTAAGCACGTTTCTAGTTTGGTTCGTCTCAAATTTAGAATCTCCTTTGGGTTTTGAGGTTCTTTCTTGTTTGCTGATAAGGCTATGCAAAGTCATGTTATGTTGCATCATCAAGCAGTTCAACTGATTAATTGCGCAGCAAGAGCAAAAACGCAGTAATCTTCTTTCTATAGGATTCAAATATCTAGGTGCTTTTTTCTTGGCTGGCTTTTATTAATGTAAGTTGGCTTAGCAGTTGACTGATTTTTTTAATTGAAACTTGGCTATTATTAGTGGTTCTTTTCTTTTTTTTGTGTTCGGCAACATGAGCATTGATGGCGCGATTCATGGCGCTTAAATTTGGCACTACCAGTATTTCAGTTCCGCATTCGCATTTTATGAGAGGCAAACGTTGCTTCAAATAAGTATCTGTATCTGCGTTTTCGCATTCGGGGAAAGTCAGCAGTTGCCGGTTCCTCTGTTGATAAGACTTTCTGAGTTTTACTGTGTCTATTTGCTGTAGTCATTTAAACCCAAAAACCTTTATCATTTTTCTGTATTTAATATATAGCAGGGTTATCCTTTTTATGGTAATGTCTGTGGAACCCTACATCTACAAGGGTAAGTTGCGCAAGCAACTGCTTTCTATATTAAAAAGCCGTAGTGTAATATCGTTTATCTTTTGTTTTTTTTACTATAGCAAATAAACCTCCAGCGATATAGTTCAGCCAATTTTTTTCAGGGACATCTAAGTCGGCTTCTTGGGCTGTAACGGCTTTTTCCTGTGAATCGGCTCCCGCGGCTCTAAGTTTAGATGCTATTCTTTGTTGCATTTCGGAAATAGTTTTTAAGACTTCCTCCATATGATTAGCCTCAAGCAAGCGAATCCTGTTGGGGAGAAAGGAGTTGGGCAAGAAATATTATTTGACAGGATTCGCTGCTTGTGAGAAGTATTTGGTTTATTTTGCTTATTAATTCTATGAATTTTACTATGAGTATTAAATTCATGTTTTTGCATTTAAAATGAAGATTTACATATTCTTGTTATTAATACCGTATATTTTTTGTACAATATTTATTCAGATAATTCATTATGCCTATAAGTCACATAGTTACTATAGTTCGTGGAGAGTTGCAGATAAACATGGAAACTGTACTTTTTCTATGGGTGATTAAATGAACAACAGATGGGAAGGTGCAATGCTTGCAAACAAAGTTGATAAAATTAACAAACGACTAGTTGCAGTAGAAGCATTGTTAACGGAAACAGTCTTGCGTTTAAACGCTGCTCCAAAGAAAACTATGCAGATTGCAATTGGCTCAGCTGATGGATTTTTACCGGATCATCTTGAAAAAACTAAACGTGCCGTTATAATGCTTGGCAATGCTTCGGCTAGTGAAGTGGCAAAAATTACAAAGCGCGCTCGGGCAGTTGAATCCAGTTACTTGTGCCAATTAGAGAGAATGGGCATAATAAATTGCGAACACGTGGGCAGAGTAAAACAATTTAGAATCATGAAGAAACCTCTTTTAAGAGCTTGCGGATCTTTTGTGCAGAATTCTTCAAATCAATCATCATTAAAGCAGAATTTCTGTGAAATATGAGAAATAGTCAAAGTAGAGCAAAGGCGTCTTTAAGCAACTTCACAAGTTAGAGTATAGATATGAGACCCTTCTTCATTTTTTAGTTCAACCTAACAAAATGGATCCTGAACTTTCACACTTCTCCCTAATAGAGTGCTTTCATTTAAACTAAAATTGGTTAAATAAGAAATATTAATCCAAATATAATATCAAACTAAGGCACTTGGGTTGGAAAGGCATGTATTTTGAGGATTTGTCTACCTTATAATTGAGTTAAGCGTTTTAGCATCGGCCTCATTATTCGGTGGAGTTTCTTTGAGAAAATAAGCTTCAAAGTGAAGCTCTACATATTCGCTTCTCGTCCTTTTCTGCAGAGAAGCTTCTTGATCTATTAGTTGTATTATCCGACTTGAGAGGGATATGCTGATAGGTATTTTTCGCATACCTTGGCTAACTCGAAGGTTAAATATATCTTGCTTTTTAAGGCAGTCTTGTATTGCTTGGAAAAGAGCTTCCGGTTCTACTGGTTTTAAGATATAGGCGCTAGCTCCAAAGTTATTGGCGTCTATTGCATTTTGCACTGTTGCGTTTGCAGTTATCATTATGGTCATAGTGGACAAATACTTTTCTTTAAGATCCTTAAGCACTTCTATGCCACTCATGTCGGGTAGTTTGATGTCTAAGAGGACAACGTTAAAGAAACGTTTTTTTGCTTTCGAAAGCGCGTCTTTTCCAGTTTTGGCGGTTTCAGTATAGAATCCTTTTTCCTGAAGAATATCGCTTAATGTCTCAAGGGCTTCCTCGTCATCATCAACTATTAAAATACTCACTTTTTTCGGCATTTTCAATTTATCCCAATCTGCATATTTTCAACATTTGTTTTTTCAACAAGTACCTTTTCAACAATCATCAATAATTCATCCACATTCATGGGCTTATATAAGCATGTGTAAAGGTCGTTTTTAAAGGCTTCTTCTACAATTTCATGTACTTCTTGACGGTAAGCTGTAACCATAATTGCTTTAATATGCGGTCTAATCTTACGCAATTCAAGATAAGTCTCAAGGCCATTCATTACAGGCATTTTAGCGTCAATGAATACACAATCAAAGTCGCTTTCTTTGATTGCCTTTATTGCTTCTTCACCGCTACCTACCTGGATTAATCTGTAGCCCTTCTTTTGGAGAATGTCAATCAGGGTTTCACATGTAGAAAAGTCATCATCAACAATCAAAAGCAAAGCGCTTTTTTTGGGGGTATTTTCAATGAGGGTGATAATTTTTTCGATTTCTACAGGTTTATACCAGATCCCGTAGACTCCTTCTTTGAGGGATTCAGCGACAAGGTCTTGGGCAGCGTAAGCAGTCATCATAACAACTACGCTTTTTGGTTGAAGTTTTTTGATCTTTTTGTAGCTATCTACTCCGTTCATTCGCGGCATTTTAATATCCATCAGAACAAGATCAAACTTTTTCACCTTAGCCTTTTCGACTGCTTTGTATCCGTCGAGGGCGATTTCAACTTGAAGTCCTTTAGCTTTTAGAATGTCGCATAAGGTTTCTGCCATATCCACGTCGTCGTCAACGATTAAGACGTTAATTTTATTCTTGAATTTTGACACCTTTTTTTAAAGTCTTGGATTCACTGAAAACTGGTTGTTTAAGAATTTTCTTTGCTGCTTGAATAGGTAAATAAACAATGAATGTTGATCCTTCACCAACCTTACTCTCAACCTCGATGGTTCCTTTGTGACCTTTTACGATTTGCTGGCAAATGACTAATCCTAAACCGATTCCCTTAGCTTTTGTAGTGAAAAGAGGCGTGAAGAGATGGGCTAAATCCTTCTTTGAGATACCTGCGCCTGTGTCTTTTACAGATATTTTCAATGTTTCGTCTTTCTTTATTGTTTGAATTTCAAGTTTTCCGCCTTCAGTCATGGCTTGAATTGAGTTAATGATTAGGTTGTGCAATACTCTTTGGATTTGCTCTTTATCAAAAAGCATTTGAGGAATTTTCCCTAATTTGAGGTCCAGTACTACATTCTCGGGTACCATGATGTTGGAGAGAACAGTTTCAACTATTTTATTCAAGTCAGCCAACTGAAGAATAGGTACTTTTTGCTTTGTTAAATTAAGTAGATCACCTATGATGTCATTTGCAGAGTTGACTTTTTTATCCAAAATTTTCAAATGTTTAATTACTTTCTCGTCGGCAGTATCTTTGAGCATCATATTAAGAAAGAAGACAGAGTTTTTAATTACCCCTAATGGATTTCTAAGTTCATGCCCAACAGCAGAAGCCAACTGACCTATGACCGCAAACTTCTCTGATTTGATAATTTCTTGCTGCAATTTCTTGAGTTCTGTTATATCGTGTAAAGCGGCGAACATGCCGATGCTTTCACCTTTGTCGTTTCGATAAACTGAGGCATTGTACAAAATTGGCTTTGAAGTCTCGTCTTTACCTTTTATTTCCAACTCATAATTACGAATAGAACCTTTTTGGAGAGCTATCTCATAACCTAAACGTGCCTTATCTGGCTGAATAAAATAATCAGAAAAATCTGTACCGATAAGTTCAGCGGCAGTTCGCCCGACAATTTTTGTTGTTGCACGATTAACGTCACATATTCTGCCATCATGCCCAATAATCACGATAGGGTCAAGATTAACATCTATTAAACCACGGTTATATTTTACTCCCTCACGGAGTTCCTCTTCCATTCGCTTACGATCTGAGATGTCTTCAAATATTGTAACAAAATAGCCTTTTTCCACACTGAAAGCTGAAATGTCGTACCATTTCTTCATCGGATCCATTTGATATTCAAATTGAAGAGACTCTTGGGCAAAAGATACACGTCCATAAGTATCGATCACTTTATGAAGATTACTTCCATTTGTCAGCCACAAGTCCTTTGCCATTTTGCCTAAGAAGTCCTTTCTTTTAATTCCAGTTATTCTTTCGAACGCATTATTTGCTTCTAAGCAAACATAATGAAGGGACTTTCCGTTCTTGTCTGTTATAACTTTGTAGTAAGCTACCGCGGTCAACATTTTAGAGAACAACAGGTGGAAGTTGGAATGGGATTTTCCAAACGCTTCTGCCCATTTTCCTGTTAACTTTGAATCGGTTTCGTCCGCACTTTCTTTTACGAAAGTCTTAACAACTACAGATTTATCTTCCTCAGAAGTCACGAGATTGATATGTTTCAACTTTGCTCGACTCAATTTCCCAAATGATTCAGTTATTGTTCAATCAACCCTTCTTGTTGTTAATTGGGGGAACACCAAGTAAAGAAGCTGGTGTATCCGTGATCCGAAAGCTGTGGTTACACTATTGTCTACAGAGATAACTCTGGCTGGCAAAACATCTATTCGATTGTAAAAAAAAGTGAAATAGAAAAATTAAAGGACTTCACAGTTAAAAGAATTTCTAGGGATTTTAATTACTATTTTTGCTCCTTTGCCAATTATCTGTCCCGCTGTTTCTTCTATATAGTTTTTGATTTCTTGTAGTAGGCTAGGGGTGTTGGTTGGGAGCTGGATTTTGACTTTTTTGTTTTGGAACATTGTTGTTAGGGTTATGTTTTTTATTTGGGCTTTTTCAAAGTTTTTTAGGGCGTAGTCTTTGCGTTTTCCTTGGTTGAGTTTGCCTGGTTTGTGTTCTACTATTATTAGGCGGTGGCTGGTTAACCATCCTGAACCATTGGAAAGCTGGAAAGTTAAGAACACCTCTTCCCCAGGTAAAAAGAAAACTTCCATAACGCTATTTTGCAGTTAAGTGCTCTTATGATTTTTCCTCTTTCTTAGAGTTATGAGCTAAAACTTTTCAGTTTTACTTACCCCTCCAAAGAGCAGAAGGGTAGTTTGTTGGCTTGTTTTTTAAATTGTTTAGGTGATAGGCAGGAACCCTGTGTGATTGGTATGAAAAAGAAAACTCAAGTTTTAGCGTTAGAAGATGATCTCTTGGTTGATTTGACTTTTCATAGGTTCCAGCTTCGCTTCTCTGTGAGTTTGCAGAGAAAATTGTTCGACCTTACTACAACGGTAACATGAATGCTGCCATCCAGGATCTGCTCCACAAAACCCTCAGAGAACAAGACTTCATCCAATCCCACATCACTCACATTAAAAACGCTGAGGTTTAGTGTATGGGTAAGGCTGTTGTGTCTTTCTGGGTTGCTTTGGAGGATGAGATTAACCGTTGGAGTGGTTTTGAGAGGGCTCTGCGTAAGCCTGATCGGGAAGCGTTTGAGGAGCTTATGGATATTGTGTAGGAGTTTTGCTTCGGCGGGTGGCAATGCGACTAATCCAATACTCTTTGAGCCTTTTGCCATGAGTATTATTCTTGGTCAGCAAGAGCGGATAAGAAAGCTAGTAGAAGTAACTGCAAACGATTCAACTTGACACAACTACTCCTTCGACAGATCAAGAACCCAAGGAGAAGGATCCGGTTGAAGCAAAAATCATTATTCCAACGGCGACAAGTGGAGGTGAACAAACGTAAATAAATAAGAAAAACATAAAAGTTCTAATCCATTTAAGAAAAATTGAGGTTCTAATTAATAAGGTGATTATGTTTTGAAAGTAATAATAATTGGTGGAGTGGCCGGTGGAGCATCATGTGCAACACGCTTGCGTAGGTTAGATGAAAAAGCTGAAATTCTCATGGTTGAACGTGGACAATACGTCTCGTATGCCAACTGCGGATTACCTTACTATATTGGAGGTGTGATTGAAAAAGAATCAGCTCTTTTTGTGGCAACCGAGCATTACTTCCGTAATCGGTTCATGATCGATGTACGCACCCGTTGTGAGGCTATCGAGATTTTTAGAAAAGAAAAGACCGTGATACTGCGTGATTTAGAGACTGGTCAAACATCGACCCATTCTTATGATAAATTAGTATTATCGCCTGGAGCAACTTCAGTTCACCCACCTCTGGTAGGAATAAATCTTCCAGGAATTTTTCATGTAAGAACAGTACCCGATGCGATAGCAATACGTGAATGGATACAACAAAGAAAGGCACTTCTATCAGAGTCAGTTAGGAATTCCAGATTCCAAACGGCAAATGCAAAAGCTAAGGCTGTCGTTGTTGGTGGAGGTTCCATTGGCTTGGAAATAGTTGAAAACTTAATTCGTCAAGATTTTGATTTGACCCTTGTTGAAATGCTTGATCAAGTACTGCCACCAATAGACCCAGAACAGGCAAAAGCAGTTGAGGCTCATCTAAAGGCGCATGGTGTGAACCTTGCCCTGAACGATGGTGTAACAGAGTTCAAGCAGGCTGACGCTGGACGTATTGAGGTAGAGACGAAATCAGGAAAAAATTATACCGCCGACATTGTCATTTTGGCTCTTGGAATTAGACCTGATGTTAGTTTAGTGAAGAAAGCTGGCCTTGAAATTGGTAAACGTGGGGGTATTCGTGTTGATGAACATATGCGTACAAGTGATCCTGATATTTTTGCTGTAGGTGACGCGGTTGAGGTAAAAGATTTTGTGACAGGTCAGTGGACTTTGATTCCGCTGGCAGGTCCTGCTAATCGGCAAGGTCGTATAGCAGCTGAAGTTATTGCTGGACGTGACTCATGTTTCCGCGGTACACAGGGCACAGCGGTCATAGGCCTTTTTGGTAAGACGATTGCGTGGACAGGAGTCAATGAAAAGACTCTGTGGCAGAGAGGAGAGACTGATTACGAAAAAATCTTCATTTACCCTAACTCACATGCTGGATACTATCCAGGTGCTAAGCCTATAACGATAAAAGTTATTTTTCGAAGATCAGACGGACGGCTTCTAGGAGCTTTTGCGTTTGGTGAAGAGGGCGTGGATAAGCGGATGGATGTCTTTGCTGCTATGATTCAAATGGGTGCAACAGTCTATGACCTTGAGGAAGCTGAGCTTTGTTATGCCCCTCAATTTGGAAGTGCAAAGGACCCAGTTAATTTTGCAGGCATGGTTGCAGCTAATGCACTTAGAGCAGATATGCCAGTTAGCCACTGGGATTCTGTTAAGTCAAGTTTTCTATTAGATGTACGTGAACCCGTTGAAATAAAGCTGGAAAGTGTTCCAGGAGCGCTCAATATACCTTTAGGTCAGCTGCGGTCTCGTTTAAATGAGCTTCCGCGTGATCAAGAGATCAATGTTTTTTGTGAGGTAGGTCAGCGTTCTTATTACGCTACTAGAATACTTTTGCAGAATGGATTCAAGGCTAAGGATGTATCAGGAGGGATGGTTTCACGTGAGCAATTTTGCAAGCTTAATGGTAACAATGAAGTATGTAAAAAAGAGAAGTGACCAATTGAGCGCGCGCCGACTTGCAGTGTGTCTAGTGCTTCTCCAAGTAATCTTTGACTGTTTCGTCAAACCGTTTTCCAAACTGTTCCCATTCGTATAGGGTAAAATAGTCAGGCGGAAAAAGACAGTAACAATAACAGCTTTCTATTCCTTATTTTTTCACCATCCTTCTAAAGCCCTGAATTGATTGCTACTTTATCTTTGGAGAATATTGCTATTTAGCAACTATTCAGTCCAAAATCGACTACCTATATGCGGAATGCATAGTTTTTGACAAAGACAGACAGGGAGATTGATTGATATTAAGCACGCACGCGGTACGCTCCGAATGTGGATAAAACTTTTTATCTGTTGATTTCGTTTTTCACTTTCACCGCTCCCCTCTCCACTGCACCAGTCAGTCGTTTCTTAGATAATTTAGAAGCAGTTTTTAGTCAACTCTTTGATCCCAATTAAAATGAGATGATAATTGTGGGAAAAACTGTTGAATATTATAAGATGGCTTTAGATCAGAAATTAACTGTTGGAACGGCTTTGCTAGAGCTCTTCGTAAAGATGATCGTGAAGCTTTCGAGGAGATGATGGATATGTGCCTCAGCGATGCCTCAGCAGCGGGCAGAAGAAGGGTTTTCGGAGTTATTCTTCCTTTGAATAAAAAGGGATTTGTGTCGTTGGGGACATCACCAAAATTTCCTATGATACCTATTGAAGGGCTGTTGATCTAGTCGCGCTAAGCGGACATGATGTTGTTGTTTGTTGACAACCACAAATAATTATATTCATATCAAACAGCATTGTTTATATGGCGAATTTTCATGAGTGAAAATAAAAAACCAGCGAAAGCAGAAGAGGCTCCTAAAAAAAGTGAAGTAACAATCACAAAAAAGAAAACAGCAGCAATTAAAAAACCCTTAAAGAAGACATCAGCCTTAGCTCCAGCAACATCTTCGGATCTTTGGCAAGCATTTGACGACACCTTCTCAAGGTTCAGAAATGATTTTGAAGAAATTCTATTTCCAGCAAATTGGGTTGAGTCATTTTCTTTTATGCCTGAAACCAGAGTTCCAGTAGTCGATTTGGAAGATCGAGAAAAAGACTACCTCTTGAAGGCTGAAATGCCTGGCTTTAAAAAAGAAGACATAGAAATTGAAGTTCAAGACAACCTTGTAGTAATAGCTGGCGAGGCAGGGTGGAAATACGACAAGAAAGAACATGAATACGTATGCAAAGAGCGAGCCTGCAAATCATTTTACAGAGTGGTCGATTTACCTGAAGAGATCAAAGCAGACGAAGTTACAGCCAACTTATCAGAAGGCGTTTTAGAAGTGATGCTTCCCAAGAAAACGGCAAAACAAAAACGAAAAGTCTCAATAAAGTGAACTACTCGCCCCTTACGGGGCGAGCATCTCCAATTTAGTCCTTGTTGATATATTCTTCGATCTTAGCACTAGTCACGATGCCTGCAGTTCTAACAGCATACCCCTCAGACCACAAATGCCCACCCCAAAGCCGCAACTTAAGCTCAGCAAACTCCTCAAACAACAATCTAGCAGAATTGCACTTCAAGACACGCACCATCTCAGGAATACATAATTTCGGTGGAGCAGAAACAAACAAATGTACATGATCTCCATGATGAACTCTAACAGCCAGCAGCACAAAGCCACTCTGATAAGCAATCATCTTAAGTACCTCCACCAACCTAACCTCAACTGAGCCCAAAAGTACCTTGCGCCGGTATTTAGTGGCCCAGATAAGGTGGTAGTTGGCTTGGAAAGCACACGATCTTGCTTTCTCCAGGTCTATCACCTCCTTATCCAGTGGTGACAAACCTATCGACAGGTAGAGCTAATAGAACTACGTGGTGGACGCATTCATCCTGCCGCTAACGCGGCAGGTATTCTGCTAGGTTTTTTATAAACAACTTTTCTTTTTTTTAAGAATATTCGATTTGTTTTTAATACTTCATTCACATCTTCGGAGTGATTGCAGTTTGTTGTTGTGGCGAGGCAGTCACATATCATTTTATTCTCCTTCCACATAAAATCGCTAAGGGAAGAATGTTGCCAAAATCATCGGTAACCAATAATGCAAGAAATAAGAAAAAAACCGATGGAAAAGTGGTTACTGACTTGAGTTTTATTAGCCATGAGACGAAGAGAAATGAAGCAGATACACCAGTTTATTTGCTTCGCTATGACGATTGATAAAATGCATAATAATTCTAACCCAAGAACACACGGACTTCTTATAGCAGATAGTTGTTGTAGTGTTTATGCAGTCACATATTTTTATTAGCGTTTTTAACAGTTGATAATTCTTAGAGTCCTAATACCAATCTAAAGTAGCACATACGGTTGGCGGGTCAGGTATTAACGTAACGCGGAAAAATATCTCTCTCGGTCCCCCCCGAAAAACTCTTTTTCTTCTCCGCGCCAAGTTAACAACCCTGGACCCGCGAACCCTACTTTTGCAAAAGCCCTGTGCACCCTGAGAATCTAAAATACCCATTAATTTGAGCTTTTCACTTTAACTCATCTTCTTTCACTGTGTTAGGTAGTCGTTTCTCAGATAGTTTAATAGCAGTTTCTGGTCTACCCTTGAGTTCCCAACTAAGATTGAGGTGATTATTATGGGTGAAACTGTTGAGTGTTATAGGATGGCTTTAGAAGGAGAAATTAGCTGTTGGAACGGTTTTGTTAGAGCTCTTCGTAGGGATGATCGTGAAGCTTTCGGGGAGATGTTGGATATGTGCCGGGGTTACGCTTCAGAGGCGGGCAACGCGACCTACCTCAGCCTTCACTTTCACCTGAGTCTCTCCACTGCTTGAAAGAGTAGTTTAGAGTGACCTTTTAAAAACTAAAAACTACCTTTTGCTATCCTTCGACAAAAGGGAGAATCATGAAATTGAGTCAAAAATTAATTGTCAAGCCCGCGTTATCTCAACCCATTTTTCCCCTGGACATAAGAAGAGTTAACGAGGTCTTTCCAGGGTTCGCATTGGGTGATTTTGCAGTTCTTCAAGGCTCGTCAATTTTGTCTTTAACATCATTGTTGTGCGTAAAAGCGCAGCTTCCGACTCAATTAGGCGGATTACAAAGCAATGTTGTCTTCATTGATGGCGGCAATACGTTTGAGCTCTATCAAATAGCCCGACTTGCACAGCTTTATCATCTGAATCCCAAACAGGTCTTAGGCAACATTTACCTTTCAAGAGCCTTCACAGCCTACCAAGCAACCTCACTAATTATGCACAATCTTAGGGATGCCATCAAAAAATACAACGCTAAACTAGTCATAATCTCAGATATCGCCGGATTCTTCTTAGATAAAGACATCCCGGAAGATGAAGCCCAACGTGTATTCAGCCAAGTCACAACTTTCCTATCAAACTTTGCTAGAGAAACTCAAACAATAGTAATTGCAATCTATCCCCAACACGCCCAAACCCCAAGAAACAGCTTCCTCCACGCAGTAACTAATTCCAAAGCAAACGTTGTCCTTTCTCTTAGAAGAACCAGTTATTCCAGGCAATTTGTTTTAGAAAAACATCCATACCTACCCTCAAAAGTTTCCGAGCTGCCCCTGGAAGACTTGACGTTGACAAATTTTGCGGAGGCTAATGCATAATGGGTAAAACTGTTGAATCCTATCGCATGGCCATCGAAGATGAAATAATTCGATGGAGGGGCTTTGGAAAAGCTCTCAGAATTGAGGATAAAGCAGCCTTCGACACGTTAATGGATGCCTGCAGAAGTTTTGCCTCAGCAGGAAGCAATGCTACAAATCCAATTCTTTTTGAACCCATGGTCATGTCGATTTTACTGTCCCAGCAAGTGAAGATTTGCCGATTAGAGAAGGCTTTGGATGCAATCAAGCGGCAGCCATAAAATTCGCGGCTGGATATTCGACGTTTACCCCGCTAACGTTGGAGAAATGGCAGTTTGGATCATAAGTGAAAACGGGCAAAGAATCAGATTAACAGACAAATTCCAACAAAAGATCTACGTTTCAGGCAAAAAAGAAGATCTCGAAAAACTCGTCGGATGCATCTATTCAAACGAAAACATAGCCAATTGGAGTTTTGTTTACAAATATGCGAACCCTATTGATGCAGAAAAATCAAGGGTTTTAGAGATAACGCTCAAGGATTGCAGAAAGGTTTCATCCTTAACAACTCAAATCCTAAAATTAGGCGATTACCTAACCTATGAAGTTCATAACTGCGATCTGCGTGGTGACCGAACATACTTTTTTGTTCATGATCTTTTTCCGCTTGCTTTCTTAGAAGTTCAACCCTCACCGACAGGCCTAAAATACACTCTTCAAGATTCTGTTGAAAGCGTAAACTACTCGATTCCACCGCTGCGAACAATGCAGTTGGAAGTTGAAATCGCTAAATCAGGCAAAATCGCAAATCTCCAAGACCCCATAGCAAGCATAATTTTAAACCAAGACGAAAAACAAATCCTCATCGACTCGGGCGATGAAGCAGAAAAGCTCTTACAACTAAGTAAAATAGTTAAGGATCTTGACCCAGATTTAATAGTAACCAACGGTGGGGACTCATACCTTTTCTCGTACTTGCTCCAACGGGCAATCGCAAGCGGCGTGTCTGACAAGTTTATTTTAAGCAGAGATGAAGTGCCTTTTGTACCTAAAGCACAACAAGGAAAAACCTTCTTCTCATATGGACGCACATTTTACAAAGCAGCAACCGTTCGGCTTTATGGAAGAGTTCACATCGACGCAGGCAACACATTTATTCTTAATGAAGCCAGCTTCTATGGCCTATTTGAAATAGCTAGAACCTGCAGAGCCCCACTGCACACATCATCTCGATCCTCAATTGGATCCAGCATGTCTTCTCTACAATTCTACCAAGCCTTTAAACAAGAAATTCTGATTCCAAGAAACAAAAGCATACCTGAAGCCTTCAAATCAGCCTATGAACTCCTCGTTGCTGACCGAGGCGGCTTTGTTTACGAGCCAAAAGTGGGCATTCACGACAATGTGGGCGAAGTAGATTTTTCATCAATGTATCCCAGTTTAATGGTTAACAACAACATCTCTGCTGAAACGGTTCTTTGCAAGTGCTGCCCAGACTCACACTTACGCATCCCAGAGCTAAACTACAACATATGCGAGAAACGGGAGGGTGTAGTTCCTATGGCATTGAAGCTTGTTGTCTCCAAACGGTTGCTCTACAAGAGGTTAAGAGATGAAGCCAAAGATCCAAAGCTTAAGGAGATGTTTGATAATAGACAGACCGCTTTGAAATGGATTCTAGTTACCTGTTTTGGATATTTGGGTTATAGGAATGCAAAGTTTGGGACGGTGGATGGTCACATTGGGGTATGTGCATTTGGAAGAGATGCGTTTCTTAGGGCTGCTCGACTTTCTGAGAGTCGAGGCTTTGAGGTTCTTCATGGAATTGTGGATTCGTTGTGGCTGAAAAGAGAAGATGCCACCCTCGATGAATACGCTGATTTGTGTAGGCAAGTAAGTCATGATATTGGGGTTCCGCTCAATTTTGAGGGACGATACAAATGGATTGTGTTTTTGCCCTCCAAGATGCATCCAAACATCGGTGTTTTGAATCGGTACTATGGAGTTATGGAAAGCGGAAAACTCAAAGTCAGAGGATTGGAAGTACGCAAGCACGACACACCAAAGTTTGTTTACAACGCCCAAATGGAGATGATTGAAGTGTTTTCTTCAGCTAATAATTCACTTGAGTTTATGCAAAAGATTCCTCAAGCATTCGACGTTGTGAAGGCTTACAGGCAAAAGCTCATTGATGGTGATGTGCCAATTGGCGATTTAATTATTTCTAAGCATCTATCAAAAAACCCAAAGCACTACAAACAACATGTCAGTCAAGTCATTGCGGCTGAACAATTAATCAAAGAAGGCAGCGAAATCCATGCTGGCAACAGTGTAAAGTTCGTTTTCACCCACTCAGAAGATAAACGGCATGAACGCAGAGTCAAAGCAGCGCAACTCATAGTTGAAGGAACTAACCCGGACATTAAGAGGTATTTGTCTTTACTTTATGCCTCAGCTGCGAATTTGCTTAGCTTCGCAGGTTACACAACCCAATCGGTCTATGAAGCAGTTGTGGGACAAAATCAAAACTATCTTTTAGGATACTGCAAAAGTACGTCTCTTCCAAACGATCAAGGAGCCATGCAACATGAAAGCAATTAAAATATCAGATAAATTGCACGCCGAGTTGACCTCAGTTGTTGGACAATTAATTGCAGAGTCAGGTCAACTCAAAACTTATGAAAATGCAATGGAAGCCCTGCTTCACCGCTCCATAGTTCTGCCGCCAAAATTCCTGGGGGAGGTTGAGAATTTTTTGGAGACAAACAAGCAATCCGGCTACGTAACCAAAGAGGAGTTCGTAAAGGAAGCAGTAAAGATGGTTCATGGACAACCTTAACAGAAAGCGCAAAGATGATTCGATGGTTAAACAACTCCGTGAAGACTGCGCCCACACATCTAGACCACTTAATTCTGCAAACCAAGACCTTATTGAAACAAATCAAGCTCCGAGTAAAAAACCATTATTCAAGCCACTTCAAAAGGAGGTGAACAAACATGGTTAAACTAAAAACAAGAATGATTAGGACCGACAACCTTGAAGATCTAGAACATGGTGAAAGATATTGGAGAATTGAGCAAACACGTTCTGGCGGCTATGAACTGGTTGTTCCTACTGAATTAAATGAAGAGGTAAAACGCTTTATGGGCAGCAAAGATTTTGAGATGGATATCGTAAAAGAAGGCGAAGATACACTAAGAGTAACACTTACTCCCAAGAAAAATAAAAGCAAAAAAATCAATTAAAGCCCTAACCCAGAAACCTCTAAAAGTATTTTTTTGCTGACAAGGAAAGAGTAATAGATGTAAAATTCACCGAATAAATGCTGAGAAAAAAAATATTTAGCTACCGCTTTTTTAAGTTAATCCCAAATCTTAGACGTCTGGAAGTTTCCAGCCTTCTTGTTTGTGTTTGTTTATGGTTTCTCTGACGTCTATTAGCGTGAGTGCATAGTGGACGTGTTCGCAGTTGTCAGTTTGATGAAATCCGCATTTGATTCCGTCGGGTTTGATGTAGATGTTGACTACTTCTCGGATTTTTCTGTCTAGTATTTTGGTGCCGTTTTCGTCGATGTTGATTTGTTCGAATCTTGGTAGTTCTTTGATTTGGGAAAGTAGTTCTTCGTAGCGTCTTCTTGATGAATCTTCTAGAAATTGAGCTACGTTTCTGTAACCGAGTTCTGGATGGGTTTTGATAAAAGCTTCTAGTTTTTCAGTGAACTCTTTTTTTATGCTGAAGGATTTGAAGGCAAATTCGGTTTTGTGGCTCACTGTTTGGTCAGTTATTTAGTATGCCTTTTATTAGGGTTGGTTTTGACAACGAGGTTTTAATGGTATTTTAAGTTGCATTGACCCGGTGAAGGCAAACCTATCTAAACATTTCATCTTTTTTAAGACGACAAGAACAATCATTCCAACAGTCATAGCGATAATCGCCAAAACGATAGGCCATTGATTTTGCGGTGGTTCTTTTCCCGAAGTTTCTGGAGTAGCGGTTGGGGTGGGCATGACAGTGGGGTTTGCTGGTATGGGATCTGTTGGAAGGTGCAAGGCATAGACTGTGTTGCCGGATGCATAGTACAATGTATCTTTTGTGACGATTGGTGGTGCTGTGTGGGGGGTTGTATGGCTCCAAAATTTTTCTCCATTTGCAACATCTAGGGCATAGATGGTATCGCCTGAGCGAAAATAAACCACTTTGTCAGATACGATGGGTGACTCCATGTTGGGAAACGCTACCAAAAGATCATTTGTTTGATAGTTCCATATGTTAACGCCATTTGCAGCGTTTAGTGCATAACAGTAGTTGCCAGAGCCAAAATAAACCACACCGTTGTTAACCGTGGGGGCTGTTAACATCTCGGTGGAAATAGGTTTATTCCAAAGTTTATGTCCATCTACAACGCTTAGCGCGTAAACGTTGCTGTCATCCTCATAGTTGTTTGAGGATATGTAAATGACACCATTCGCAACGGTGGGCGATGCTACTATGTTGGGGCCTATAGATTGATTCCAGAGTACCTCACCGTTATCTATGTTTAGGGCATAGAAGACTTTGTTTGCCCCAAAATAGACCACGCTATTGGCGACAACAGGGAACGGTGAGTCTCCATAGCCAACATTATAACGCCAAATTTCTTCACCATTTGATGCGTTTAGCGCGCAAATGTACGTATTAGATATTTGGTCAATTCCGACAAAGAATATTTTGTCATTCGCAACGGATAATGTAGTATACGTCGGTGTACGGGTGGTGTGGTTCCATATTAAAGCGCCCGTTAGAGCATTTAGGGCATACACGTTTCCATTATTATTTGAAGTAATCATGTAGACAACGCCGTTGGCGACGGTTGGGTTTGTTAAACTGTAATCCAAATAGGTGGTTGTGTGATTCCACAGTTTGGCTCCCGTTGCGGCATTTAATGCATAGAGGGTCAGTATGGTTCTTTGGGGTGAACCAAAGCCGAAGTGGTCGTGGTAATTAGGGTCAGATATTGTGTGGACGTCAAGTTCTCGTATGTAGACAACGCCTTCGGCAACCACTGGTCTTGACCACTGGATTCCAACTGTTGTGTCGGTAGCGTTAGGAACCGTAAAATTCCAAAGCTCCAGTGGAACCGTAAAGCCATCATCCACAGTAGTTGATTCAGAAGCACTGCTTGACAGTGGAATTCCTGCAACTGAACCAAAAATTAGACCTAACACGCAGAGTATGTTCACCATCCGTGAAAGTCTTCGCATGTTTGAAACCAAGCATATTTTGGCGGGAGACGCTATAAAGTTTTACAATATACCCTGGTTTAAGCTAGAAAACATTTGCCAATGCCCTCTATCTGGTCGATAGTGCATTCGCTCGGTTCTTAGCCTATGGAGGCGTGGCATCCTTAACCTGCAATCCTTCGTAACTACTTGGTAGATGACTTCACAAACAAGCTTAGGCTCAATTCAAGTAACCCCTTCCCAACAGAGAAGCAGGTTTTTCGCCAGGATTGCAGAGGAGTCCGCTTTTACTTTTTAAGGACAGAAATTACTATCTTGATGGAGATGCTAAATGTCTGGGAGTTTCCAGCCTTCTTTTTTCTTTCTGCATATAAGATTTTTTATATCTGGTTGATCTAAGGCAAAGCGGATGTGTTTACAGTTGCTTGCATCACATAGTGGGCAGTAAATACCTTCGGGGGTGATTTTGATGTCGGCTACTTGGCCTAGCCTTACGTCTCTGACTTTTACGCCATCACTGGTGCGATTTAGCATTTGGAAGTGTTTATCTGCGCCGTAATTGTCGAGTAGCTCTCTGAGTGCTACTTTAACGATTTCTGCCTTGCTTTTGAACCCTTTTTTACCGATTAATTTGTCTGCTTCTTGGGAGAGTTCTTTGGGTATTCTCACTGTGACGTAATCGTCTTCTTTGCCGTTTTTTTCGTCTTTTGTTTTTTCACACATATGTTAGCCTTCTTGGTTTAGCGTCGGATAGTTTCCAGCCTGCTTTTCTGCCTTCGCGAGGCTAAAGATGGCAAGCATAAACTAACGTATGCAAGTAGGAATTTAGCAGGCATATAAACGAAACGTCAATTTAACTCCGGATTAATCGCACTGTTGCCTTCACCAAAAACATCTTCCCAGCAGAAGCAGGTTTTTGGTCCAGGATAAAAAGAAGTCCGCTTTTACTTTTTTTAAAAGACAGAAATTACTCAAATTTTCCGCCGTTATAAGTCAAACTATTATTCATTTTTACATATGACTCAGCGGATAGCATTTTCGTTGTCTTTCTCTACTAAAATAAACTCGTAAACTGTAACGATTGTGTCTGGGTTCCAGGAGCCGTTAATGGTGTTCCAGGCGTCTATGAATTCGATGCAGTTTTTGAAGCCTTCTTTCTGTGCATCTTGTTCGGATATGTCACCTAGCCGCTGTTTGAATGCCCTGGTGATTTTGATTGTTCCAAGGCCTTTAGAGCAGTATTGGTCTTTAATTTTGTAGGTATGCCCAATTATCCATCTGCGCTTGTGTGCTCGCCTAGTTTGAGTTTTCTGTCCGGATAGTATCAGGGGGATTAGACGTCGTTTGAATAGTGCCATTTTTAGTTGCCCCTGTTGACTTCTCTTAAAACTATGAGTTTGGCTTTGTCAAAGTAACCGCCTTCCCGCAGTTCGCAACGCTCTGGTGTGACGGGGCAATCCCAAGTTTGCATCTGATCCATCATAAACAGTTCCTCAGCCTTAACCCAAATTCGAGCCCTTACTTTACTCCAAGAAAAAGAGGAAGCCATAGTTCTCATCTTAATAACTCGCTATTACATTTAGGGCAAAAATAGTAGTCGCCGTGTTTAGAGGGAACTAGTCTGGTTCCGCAGATCTTATTATTGGCAACTAAAAATCTGCAGACGCCGACGCCGTTTTCATCTAGATCTAAAAGGTGAGTTTGAGGCATTTTAGTAGTCCTCTGGGAGCATTGCTGTGTAGCGTCCTGATTCGTTTTGGGCTATGAAGATTTTTTGTTTTTTGCCGTCGGGGAGTTCGATGTTTCCGCTTACGAAGTAGTCGTCTGCTGCTTTTTTATTGAAGATTTGCTGAGCTTGGTATAGCAGATCGAAAATGTTGGCGATGTTGAGGGTTTGTTGGAGGCAGGATGATTTGTTTGCTTGATGGTTGATCCAGGCGTCGCAGGTTGCGCAGCGGTCGTTGATTCCTTTTTCTGAGTTTTGGATGCCGTTTTTGCATCGGTCGTTCCAGTAGCCTTTAGCGAGTAGGTCTGAGGTTACGTATTTTAGAAAGAAGTATACTCCGCGGTTGTTTTTGAGGGGGCGTTTTAGGATTAAGTCACCGTCGAAGAGTAAGCCGTCTTCTTCGGCTTGTTTGCTAGTGTAAGTGTGAACGAGGTCTTCTGGAGAGAAAATAGTTGTCATTGCTGTTCACCTTGGGCTGCTCTGCGGATCTCCCAGCTGTAGTCGGGGGTGCAGTAGAAGTGGACGTCAAAATAGTCTGTTTGCAGGTCTGAGTTGTCGCGGTTGTATTGGTTGCTGATGGTTTTGATTTCTTCAATTAACGCTTTGCCTTCTTCGGTGTAGGCGAGGGTATAGTAGCTACTGTTTTCTCCTGGGTAAAGTTCGACTTTTCTGTAAGGCTTGAACGGTACTTTAGTGACTTTTATGTTGATGGATTGTCCGCCTGAATAGGATTCGGTTGAGACGCTTACTTTGATTTCTGGGTGTTTGGTGAGGATTTCTTTTTTGATTAGTTGAGCGACGTCTTTTAGGGGTAAGTCGCGGGTTTCTGCGTATTTGTTGCCTTTGAAGCCTGGATCAGTGTTTATTTGAGTCATCTTATTTGCCTCCTAAGGTGGTTTGGGTTGTTATGCTTAGGGCCAGAGTTTTGGTTTCTATGCAGTAGCAGCCGTCGAAGGCTTCAACAGATCCTTGGAGGACTCGGGTTAGTTTAGTTCTTACGCCTTCGTATGGGGGGACGCGGACGATGTTTTTGTCTGCGATGCTGTAGAATTTTTTGCCGTTGAAGCTGAATTGGTAGAGCCAGCTGACTCCTTCGTGGCGCCGGAGAAAAATTTGAGGCATCTCAGTAGCCTCGGAGTTCGCGGGCGACGTCGTATTTTCTTTCTAGTCGCTCAAAGTATTCGCGTTCTTTTTCTTCTTGGGGGGTTGAAGAGTTTTCGTCTTCTTGTAAAGCCAACTGTTCTTGGTTGGCGCGGATGCTGGTTTTAACTGGTTTCATTTGCTTAGACCTCTAAAAGAGTTTAACCTGATTGCCAATTTAAACGTTTGTTTTGCAAAAAGAAGCTTAAAATGTGCCAATAAAAGAAAGAAGTTACTGGCAGATTATACTTATAAGTTTTTTATCTTTGGAAAAATCTGCATAAGTACATTTTTTACAGTTTTTAGGATTTACAGATTTCTTTTTATTAAAAGGGCATCTTAATTTTTTAATTTCTACATCTAACATTTGCTTAGACCTCAAAAACGTAGAGGTATGGGTTTACTTATAGTTTTGATTGGAAAAGTAGGTTGCAAGTCGCTGTCTTTCAGAGGTCTAAGCTGAAAAATTATCCAGCGGCCTACAACCCAAAAAATAAGTTAAGCTTGCACTATTTTTATTTTACCTGACTGCAGATCCTTAAGGAAGCCTTTGAGGGTTTTTTCGTCTTCAGGATCTAGATCTAATGCTCCTGGTGTTTTGCCTGTGTAGATGTTGATGTAGGGTTCAAGTTTTGCGTATTCTTTTTCTACGGCATTGGGGTAGACTTTTGGGGCGTTGTCGTAGGTGCCTCCGACAGCGTCTAAAGCGTGGGTTACTCGTGTGCCGTTGGAGTCTTTTCCTTCGCTGTGTCCCATCATGAAGGTGATGTATGCTTTGCTTATGCCTCGTTCGGGTGGAGAAGCTTCTTGTTCGAAGAACTTGCGGAATCCGTGGCTGCGAATTGAGAGCGGTCCGGTGTAGAGGTCGTGGCGTTTCCATGTTTCTCTTACAGTGTTGTGGAAGTGTTTGGGGATCCAGGGGCGTCCGGTGTCGGCTATGAAGATGTACTCGCTTTTGATGCCTTTGCGGTCTAAGATTTGTTGTCGTAGGGGGCGCCATTTCTGTATTTCTTGAATAGCGTCTCTGCTTATGTAGCTGAAGTATTGGAATCCGTTGCCTTTGCGTTCCTCAAAGTCAAAGCGGATCCGCTCGGCACCGGAGTCAATTAGGCGGAAAACTCTTTTGGCTTGTTGATTTATGTCAACTAAAACCTGCTGGATCGCTTGTCCTGCTTGCATTTCACACATGCAGATTGCCCGATCGCGTTGGTTGAGGACTCCTAAGATTCTTTTTATGAAGTCTACTGTGAAGGGTTTCTCCTGGTATTTTCTGCGTTCCCGGTTAGGGAAAAATCCACCTGTTGATGTTAAGGGCACTTCGTTGTGGTCACAGAACTGTTTGATTGGCAGAAAGAAGGCTGTGTACTTGTAGTTTTTGGCTTTGCCTTTTAAGTCTGGGTTATCTCGGCTATACTCTAAGACCAGGCGCAGCGCCCAGCGTCTTTCTTCAATATCGTTAGTTGCCCTTTTTTTGATGTGTAAGTTAAGAAATTCCGTTGGGGTGAGCTCTATTCCTTTGATTATTTTTAGCCAATTAAAAAACCGCACAAGACCTACTGACTTTTCGTAGTAGGTGTTTTTGCTGTCTATGAATTGATTCAAGTATTCCTGCACGCTTGGGTGCGCTTGCACGTATTCGGTGACTTGCGTGAGTGGTACAGTGTACTTGAATTTCTTTTGGTTAAGCGTCGTCACGTTTTCCCCTCTCTAAGTCTCCTCATATGTGACTCGATATAAGGAAATCTGTGTCAGTTCGCCCGTCGAGTCCATCTCACTGCTTAAGCTCAGACTCTAGTGCTCATCATCCAATCATAGCTTAAATGTCAGCGCTTAAGACTGTTACGCTGCAAAACCATTTTTTTCAAGGTAAACTACTTTTATTAGGTGAACAACTTCTTCTTTAATGGTTTGAACTTTTTAATCCACTTAGGACCAATCGAGTCATTTACTGGTTTTTTGCTTAACCGTCTCTGTTTTCTTAAGAATGGGTAAGGTTTAAAAGACTCCTTTGTATTTATGTACGAACTTCAATGGCTGAAAGTTCATGTGTGAATCGGTAGAACGCCAGTTCAACAAACATGTGCATAGTAGCTGTTGAAAAAAAGATTCACAATAACAAAAGGAGGAAAAGAAATGTTATCACGAGATTGCGACGGATGCTCACAAATGAAACCGTGCAGTAAAAGATTCGATATCGCTGAGAAAGGTAATTGTGTTTACTGCCCAGATGGAACAGCCCATTTAATTGATGGTTCCTAAAAACAAGAAATAGTTGCTGGTTTTAAGCAAATTAATTTTTCTTATTTTCTTTTTTATTTTTTAATTTTTATATATTTAGTTATTTTAAGGGTTGAGGCTTCTCTAAAGCCTTTTTGACTTCACAAAGTATTTCCAAGAAATCTACCTCTTTTTCAGGCTTCACACCCCTCTTTGAAACTTTTAGCAAGGTCTCGCAACCTTTGACTGCCAAAGTCTTCTCCATTGCATTCAATGTTCTGTTATTTCCGAATAAGCGATACGTGCAGAACAAGATGGCTTTTTTACCTTCCATTACAGGCATGGCTTCTAAGTACGCTAAGGTTTCTTTTGCTGGACTGGCGCCTTCAACGGGTGTGCCCAAAATTAGGAGTCGTAATTTTCCAGAATTGACGGTTGGGTTGAGGATAAATCAAAAATCGGTGCTTTTGCTGTGTCAGCGATTGCTTGGGCCAAGAGTTTTGTGTTTCCCGTTCTTGAAAAATAAACGACGCATATGTTCATAGTTTCAAATAGGTAAGGCTTAGTAATAAAATCTTTTACTATAAACTATGTGCTAAGTTTAAAAGTTCAGCAAAGCAATATTTCTCTGAAGCGAAAAACCATGGACTATGCCATAATCGCCGACTCATACGAAAAAATCGAAGCAACCACCAAACGCCTAGAAATGACTGATTTACTGGTTGAACTCTTGAAGAAAACGCCAAAAGAAATCATTGCTAAAATGGTCTATTTGACGCAGGGCAAATTGTACCCAGATTTCATGGGTGTTGAGATGGGTGTAGCAGAAAAACTTGCCATAAAAGCTCTATCCCGTGCATCAGGACAAAGTGAAAATGTAATCCAAGCTGAATTGCAAAAGAGTGGAGACATCGGCGATACCTCAGAAAAAACCCTATCAAACCGAAAACAATCCACATTCTTCTCTAAAAAACTCACAGTTGAGCGGGTTTATGAGACTCTAGACAAACTCGCAAAAACCTCAGGTTCTGGTGCTGTAGATACTAAAATGGCGCTTCTTGGTGGGCTTCTAACTGATGCATCACCTAAAGAAGCAAAATGGATAATTCGCACCGTAACTGGCAACCTGCGTTTGGGCATTGCAGATATGTCAGTACTTGATGCATTAGCGATAGCTTATGGCGGTGGAAAAGAAGCCCGAGAACTCATCGAACGTTCCTACAACATTTCCTCTGACTTAGGAAGAGTAGCAAACATTGTCGTCGAGAAAGGAATAGATGGCATTAAAGAGTTCCAAGTTATGGTTTTTGAACCCATAAGACCCATGTTGGCTGAGCGGCTTGGGTCTCCAGAAGAAATCTTTGAGAAATTCGGCGTGAAATGCATTGCAGAATACAAGTACGACGGAGAGAGAATTCAAGCACACAAGAAAGACGGTAAAGTTATGCTATTTTCTAGGCGACTAGAAAATATTTCTGACCAGTACCCAGACGCTGTAGATTTAATCAAAGAAAAAATAGATGCGAAAGAGGCAATTATTGAAGCTGAATGCGTCGCTATGGATCTCGAAACGGGAGATATGCGGCCATTTCAAGAACTTATGCATCGCCGACGAAAATATGGGATAGAGGCCGCCATAAAGGATTATCCAATTTCCCTTTTCGCCTTCGATGCTCTTTATGTTGACCAAAAAGATCTAACACAAGAACCGTTCCCGCAAAGACGCAAAAAACTTGAAAAAATAATCAAACAAAGCGAACGAATTAAGCCAGGAACGCAAAAATTGGTTCGTAGTCCAAAAGAACTGGAGGTTTTCTTTGAACAGGCTATTGCGGAAGGGTGCGAAGGTTTAATGTGTAAATCCCTCGCTAAAGACTCCGTTTACCAAGCGGGAAGTCGCGGTTGGCTATGGATAAAATACAAACGTGATTACAAGAGTGAAATGAAAGATACTGTGGATTTGGTTGTTGTAGGTGCTTTTCACGGTAGAGGCAAACGGGTGGGAACCTACGGCGCTCTGCTGTTAGCTACCTACAACCAGGAAACAGACACTTTTGAAACCGTAACCAAATGCGGTACAGGCTTCACCGACAAAGATTTAACGCAGCTTTATGAAATGCTCCAGAAACATGTGATTCCGCGCAAAAACAGTAGAGTACTATCGATGTTGGAGGCTGATGTTTGGTTTGAACCAGTTGTGGTTTTGGAAATTTTAGGGGCAGAAGTTACTTTGAGTCCTATCTACATGGCCGCTATGAACTCGATCCGTGAAGGTGCTGGTTTAGCGATTCGTTTTCCCCGGTTCACAGGTAAATATCGCACTGATAAAAGCCCTCAAGATGCGACTTCTTCCAAAGAAATCGTAGAAATGTATCGTGCGCAACTTAAGAAAATTGGTGAGACTTTAAAAAGCTAAAACTGATAAGTACCAATTGCCTAAGTAGTTGACGAGTGCGTTTGGTTTGGCTCAAGATTCAGAAAAATTGAAATCAATGATAGCTTTGAAAAAAAGGCTTGAAGATCAATTGGAGAAGTTACAGACTGAAACCAAAGAGGTTCAAGATACCATCGATGCAGTTAACCAGATTCTCCTTGAAAAAGGCTTCAAACGTGGCAACATAAAAGAAGTACCTGTTCAAGCATCTTTACCAAAAGAAGTGGTTCTGCCAAAGCATGAACCAGAACTGCCAAAAACTATCCCTGCCAACCAGCACACAGAACCCGAGAGCGTAATACCGCTAAAAACTATGGCTGATGAACCCTTAGCAATCATTTACTTTGAAAAACAATCAATTCACGTACTGCCTGACGAATCCAAAAAATTCAGCGTTAATACACCCCCATTCACTAATTTTCTTGTTGAGAAAGTCTTCGCTAAAATGCAGGAAAAAGATAAAGAGCTTGTCAGGTTAGGGCAATTATCTACGGATAAAATGTTTTCTTATAGCATAGTTCGTGAAGGTGACTTGATTCGAGAAATAATAATTAAGAATGCCGACGATGAACGTATAAAAGAGCTCAAATCGAGTATCCGCTGGACTTTTGAAAAAATGTTTGAAAAAATAAAAAGTGGGATCTAAACTACATTAAATGTTTTTGCAGTGTGTCGCCTATTTTGTTCTTGGGGCACAAACCCACAAGTCTTTCAGCTTCTTTTCCGTCTTTGAAAACTATCATCGTGGGTATGCTGAAGACTTGGAATTTTTCTGCCGTAGCGGGGTTCTCGTCAACATCAAGTTTGCCAATTAAGACTTTGCCATTGTATTCTTTTGCAAGTTCCACGATTGTGGGAGCTAAAGCTCGACATGGTCCACACCAGTTAGCCCAGAAATCAACAAAAAACAACTTGTTTTTTTTAAGAGTTTCTTCAAAATTTGAGTCGGTTACATGAAAAGGTTCAGTGCTCATTTTAACTTTCTCCATTAATAACTAATAGAAATTAACAAATTCTTTGATATAAACCGTTCGTGACTGAAAGTCATCTGCAGGACTTCATATTTGTCAGTAATGTTTTGAATGCAGCGTAAGATTGTTTGGGGTCAGAGATATCGGCGGCGACTTTTTCGAAGGGACAAACACCTGCTTTTTCCATGTCTAGAACGTTGTCGATTATTTCTTTGCACTTGAACATTATTTTGCTATCTTCAAAAACTGTCAGTGCTTTTTTGCTTAGCACTTCCGCGTAAATCTGCCTTATCCCAGCGTAAATACATAACAGTGCCAGTGCTTTCCCAGCAACTCGATCAGCTGCTGAGGCACCATTTAGTTGGTCTCCTATTTTTTCTATTGCGCCAATGAAACCTGAGATTCTGTGAGAATCTGTTTGGAAAAGAATAATGCTATTCTTGACGATAACGAGTGTTAGGTTTTTTTCATAGAGTTGTTTCTTGGCTATTTCGAGGTCTTGCATGGTTCTCAACAAATGCAACGCCTGGAAGCTAAAAATACTATTGGTAATGAATAGAAAATACCCCAGACATTTTAGTGTTAAGTAGTCCGGAGAAAGCAAAAAGTGACTTCATTATAGTTTCATATTGACAACGAAATTGAATATTTCTATATTTGTAGTCTGAGCGATCTATTTAATTCTAAATACTCTAGTTTTACTAAATATTGAATTGTCTTTGTTTGAGTCGAAGTAGTTAAATATCATTTGTCCTTTTTTTGTGATAACATATTCAACTTTAGGACCACTGTTTTTTTCACTGATTATTTCTAATTCAACTAGAAAATTAAAGAATTCTTTTGAAGGAGACCAGCTGAGTCCTGCTTTACGCATTATTTGTTGTTGAGGCATTGAGTCCCCGCAGTCTAAGACTTTGATTATTGCAAGGTACAGCTCCATTCGTGATTGTCCCAAATTATTTGCCCCTTTCATAAAAAAAATTGGACAAGTCAATTATTAAGGCTTTCGACTTAAGACATTTATCACGAGAGACTAAAAACAGTTAAACTTTCAATTTATTTAAGCTGACGGTGTCAGTTTCAGCGTTGGCAGTTTTAGGAATTACCAAATTCAAACGGATTCGCACAAAAATTGAAATCTGAAATCCACGAATTATAACCTATAGATTTAACTTCAATATGTGCTATTTTTTTCCGAAAGATTGTGGATCGATCTGTCTACGCGTGCCATCTTTTTCCACCACATACATATGAAAGTCGTATTCATCACAGTAGTTTTTTACTTCAACGTACTTTTCTATGTTGCCTTCAAACATTTCTGGGGTTACAACTTCACAAATACGCGTTAAACAACCTTTCTTTTCTGCTTGAATATCTGGAAGGTACCTTTTACCTACCATTGAGGGCTTTTCATAACCTTCTAAATCTGCTTTAACTGTCCAGTTGTCTCGTTTCAACTCTTCAGCTACTGCCATTACGCATGCGTCATGGTTATCTTTTTTTTCACTTTTTTTCTCTAACATCACAAGCACCTATTCAAAATCGCTTTAGTTCCTTACTTTATTGTTTTTTCCAAGGCCTATTAACTCTTTCATTATCCCAATACGAGCAACACATGTGAGCGGTTACGTACATTTCTATTTTTTTATTGTAACAAAATCTCTTGCTTGATGCGTCGGCTTTAGAACTGCCTGGTAACGTAATTAAATCCGCGGTCTCAGCTCGACTCATTTCTTCATCTTTTTTCGGGCTAATTCCGCCTTCATTATTAAGTTCCTGTGAAATTACAGGTTCATTGTTGTTTGCTATAAATTTACAGTTAAAACAATTGGCTCCCATAATCTTCTCGTTAGTTAATCTATTTTTGCTCATAAAAACACCTTATAATGAAATATTTTTCTCCAAGTAAAACTTTTTGTAAAATTTCTTCTTGAGAAGGGAGAATGGTGGGCCGAGGCGGATTTGAACTGCCGACCTTTCGATTATCAGTCGAACGCTCCAGCCAAGCTGAGCTACCGGCCCACATTTTTTGAAGCGACACAAGTTTAATATTATGTAGGTTTATAAGAATAACGCTTAAGGTTTTCAGAGTTACCATAAAGGTTATTTGATTGCCCCGTAAACCGTTTTGGTCTTCGATAAAAATGCACTTGAACTTGGTTGAACGTGGCTTCGTCGTATTTTGTCCAGCCGCCTTTTCCAAGATTTCGTATTTCTTCAATGGTTGTAGCTGTCGTTTCTTCGTATTCTTTAGGTTCAAACTTCTTTGCGTGAATATACTTCATCGAGCTTTCAATGCATTTATGCCTTAAAAGTTGCTTAACTATTAGCACGTTTCCGTTGGTGTTTTCTGCAATTGTTGTTCCGCCCCAGTGTCGGATGCTTTTGAAGTTGATTGCTGTTAGTTGAGGGCGTGCAAGTTTAATCGCAAGTCTTTTTCGAATGTATAGGAAGCTAGTTTCAAGTGATGAGTAGGTTGTGGGGAAAATGCGTTTATCAGTTTTAGGAAGGGTGTTTAGCATCGTTAAAAGTTCGCCTGAGATTTCGTATTCGCCTGTGTTGTGTCCTTTGACTGGATGAGCAATAGAGAATATGTTTCCTTTTAGGTCTATCCATTCTGCAGCTAGAATTTCTCCTGGATCTGCGTATGTTTCTTTTATGCATGTTAAGAAAGCGGCCATTCTTTTGCTGTTTGTTGAAGCAATTAATGCGTCGATATCTTCTTCAAGCGGAGCTCTAATCATGGGGTCTTCGATGTTATAGACTGGTTTTTTCCAATGGATTCCTTGCATTTCACAGAAGGCTTGATAGGCGAAGGCTGCAAGATTTTTTGAGCTGTCCTTCCAATGGTGAACTTTTTCGTCTTTGTCTTTGAAGGTATGTCGTGCAATTTTAGTTTTAACGTCTTCAGAGTCTAATAGATCCGCGCCGTCTTGAACTAACGTTATAAGCTGTCTTAAGTAAAGACTTCCGCCATGCTCGTCAATGTAGTAGTTTTCTCGTTCCAGGTAAGCCATGAACTTTGTAAGTAAACCTTTAGTGTCCTGTGGTAGTTTTTCTATGTCTCCCGCAACAGTCTTTAATTCTGTTGCAGAGGTCAAATTTTTCGCTCCTTTAGCGCATAT
The DNA here is from genome assembly GCA_963741005.1 of Candidatus Bathyarchaeota archaeon. Taxonomy (GTDB): domain Archaea; phylum Thermoproteota; class Bathyarchaeia; order Bathyarchaeales; family Bathycorpusculaceae; genus Bathycorpusculum. The sequence continues at coordinate 1,846,686 of CAVUGQ010000006.1, read as the reverse complement.
TTGGCGAACTCTATCTTTGACCCTTTTGCTTTTTAATTCCTTCGTTTGAACGGTATCAATGGTTTCAACCGCTCTGCTTTGATTAGAACTGATTGAAAAACGCAACCTGCAATCTCTGCAGAGCCAACGCTGAACACCACCGCCGCCATCAAGATAACGCAAGCCGTCGCGCCAGACTTTTTTTGAGGTGCAATCTGGACATATAGGACTGGAAGTTGCTTTAGTGTCAATTACACATTCTTCTAACGGGACAACAAGACCTGCTTGTACTTGCTCATCAGCCACTATTTGACACTCCCTTTTTGATTGCTTTATGAGTCTTATCTGGGCTGTCAATAATCATTGGAGTAACCTGAACCAGTACAACTGGGTGTCCATCAAGGCGTGAACCTTCAAATCGGTAACCTTCCTCTAAAAACATGAGAATCCAATCAAGGTCAAGCTGTTCTCCTGGAATTGCGATGCAGTCGCCCAGGTCAACAACGGGCAAAATAGCAAACTTTTGTTTAAGATCATCAATTGTGCTCATAGTAGGTGCGTTAGGTACAATCGAATATTGCCATGCCGTTGAGTGTGTGTTCTTGTTTAGGAAGCTTTTTAGAATGGGGGAGAAGGGCTCCAAAAATTGTAGAAGGCCACTACGTTGTGCCTAAACACTTAGCCTTTCTGAAAGCAAAATTCAAATGTAGCTTTTTCCCCAAGAACACTGCCTCTTTAGTTTGTTGATTTTTGGTATTTTTCTGAGAGTCTTCGTAGTGCGTCTTTTAGGACGTCTGCTCTGCTTGAATAGCCATGTTTTCCAACTAGTGGGTCGAGGACTTCGTTGACTATGTTGCAGGGGAGTTTTATAGTTACATAATCTTTGTTCATTTATTCACCTATTATTAATTGGTTTATCAGGTGTTTCCATTTAAGGTTTTATTGTAACCAAATAGTAATCTATAACGCTTCTATGACTGAATAATTGCCAAAAATACTTAAACAAGCACGTTAGTAATACATTACTCAAGGGTAAAAATTGCCAAGAAGAATAGAAAAAGAACCAATCGAAGGCGACTACACAACCATTAAGACTGCCAAACGACCTAGTCACCTCCATGGACAAATTAATCGGCACCTACGGCTTTAAAAGCCGCGCAGAAATTGTCAAAGAAGCCCTACGCGAACTCTTAACCAAATACAAACCCCCCGAACCCCAACTGCCACGCTTTGACCACTTCAACATGGGCGTTCACGGCGTGCGAATCACCGATCGTCAACTCCACCGAATAGCAGACATACGTTTCAGTCCAGAAGGAATATACTGCGAATTAGACGAGAGCGAGAGCTGCGGACACATAGAATTTGCGTTAACTGTTCCTGAAATCCAAGAAATAATCCGCAACAAAAGAAAAGAAGGCTGGAAACTCCCAGACATCGAATAGGAAGTTAACCTCAAAAAGAGCGGTTGCTAACTATTTTTTCTCAGACATTTATTGTTGAATTTTACATCTATCACTCTTTTTCTTGTCAGTAAAAAAGAATATTTTTGGAGGTTTATGGGTTAGGGCGTTTAATTGATTTTTTTGTTTTTAGGTTCGCTAAATTTCTTAGGAGTAAGTTCTATCCTTAGTGTATCGTCGCTTTCTTTTATGACATCCATATCAAAATCTTTGTTGCCCATAAATCGTTTTATTTCTTCACTTAATTTATTGGGGAAGACCAATTCATATTTGCCAGAACGTGTTTGCTCTATTCTCCCATATTTTTCAGCATTTAATACTTCTTCAAGGTTGTCGGTCTTAATCATTCTCGTTTTTAGTTTAACCATGCTTATTCACCTCCACCGCTTGAAACTGATGTGCTGATGGCCATAACACTTGAACAGTCGCCTTTCAAGTCTGCTTCAAGCAACACGGCGCTGTGTACTCTGCTCAGATGATCTATTAGCCAGCGTGCAGCTCCTCTTAGGAACTCTTCTTTAGAGTAATAGCCAAATTGCTTGTTTTTCACTATGAAGTCTTCAACCTCTTGGAGAACTTTAGGCGGCATAATTAGCGACTTGTGAAGCAATGCTTTCACTGCATCTTCGTAAGTTTTGACTATACCGGACTCAGCAGTTAGTTTTCCAACAATCCTTGTCAGTTCAGAGTGTGTTTGATCTGATATCTTAATTGCTTTCATCTTCTACGCAACCTCCTCAGTTCTGTTTGGAGCTTGGTCCAAGTTTCTGTGGATTCTGTTTAGTTTTTCAGTTAAAGAATTAAGCCGATGCTTGAATTCTTCGGGTGATTCAGTGTTGCTAAAAGCTGTCATTCAGATATCCCTCAATTAGTTTTCTTGAGTTTGCTCCGGTTCAGGAATGCTTACTTGCTGTTGGATTTTGTTCAGCTCCTTTTCAAGAGCCAAGATCCGCTTTTGCCGATCTAACAAAATGCTCAAAACCATGGACTCAAAAACAAGTGGATTATTCGCATTACTACACTCTGAAGCAAAGCTCCTGAAAGCACAAATTAACTCGTCAAAGGCTTCCCGATCAGGCTTACGCAGAGCCCTCTCAAAACCACTCCAACGGTTAATCTCATCCTCCAAAGCAACCCAGAAAGACACAACAGCCTTACCCATACGCTAAACCTCAGCGTTTTTGATGTGTGTTATGTGGGATTGGATGAAGTCTTGCTCTCGCAGGGTTTTATGGAGTAGATCCTGGATGGCAGCATTCATGTTACCGTTGTAGTAAGGTCGAACGATTTTCTCTGCAAACTCAGAAAGAAGCGAAGCTGGAACACTATGAAAAGTCAAATCAACCAAGAGATCCTCTTCTAACGCTAATACTTGAGTTTTCTTTGTCATACCAATCACACAAGGTTCCTGCCTATCACCTAAACCACATAAAAAGAACGCTAACAAACTACCCTTCTGCACTGTAGAGGGGTAAGTAAAACTGAAGAAGTTTAGGTCACAACTCGAAGAAAGAGGAAAAATCATAATAGCACTTAGCTGCAAAATAGCGTTATGGAAGTCTTCTTTCTATCTGGAGAAGAGTTGTTCTTAACTTTCCAACTTGCGAATGGTTCGGGTTGGTTAACCAGCCAACAGCCTAATAATAGTAGAACACCCGCTAGGCAAGTTGTAAGAAGGAAAATGCAAAGACATCAGGAGAGTCTTTGGCGACATTTTCAGAGAAATTACAAATGAATAAAACAAAGACATTATAGGTTAAACGAATATTTAGAATCGGGAACATTTATGCTTAGAAGACGCAAGAACTTTGTGCTTCGAGAACTCTTCTATATTACACATGTCAAAAACTTAGCTTCAATTCTGGAAAAAGGAATATTGAGTCATAGCAAGATTGTGGAAGAAGATCTTAGTTTTGAAAGGATCTATAACAAGGAAGTTGTCTCAAGGCGAGAGGGCATAAAAGTTCCAGATGGTAGAAGTCTCTGGGATTTTGCGAATCTCTATTTTCAAGCAAGAAACCCCATGTTATTTACTGTTGTCCGTAATAATCCATTAAACCAGATTGCAATAGTAGGTGTTGATAGAAGCGTACTTGACCGAGATGATGTTTATCTTTCAACGGGGAACGCTGCTCATTCTCAATCAGAAATACTTCCAAGTTCGGAAAAGAAACATGTTATTCCCGACATTTTAAATCAAATTAATCGAGTGTACTGGAATGAAGTTGATGGCTCCAAAAGAACAATCATGGCTGAATGTTTAGTTCCTCAAGTTGTTAGACCTGAATACATTCGCTCAATTTACTTTGCGGATTATAACTCTAAAGAAAAAGCAGAAGAAATTTTGAAAAAACCATCAAATGTATATTTCATGTATGTTCCTGGAATGTTCTTTCAACCAACTAGAATTAGAGAAATTACAGCCCTGCTTTCGGTTCTTGATGGTGATATGTTTTTCTCATTAGCTCAGACATTAACGATAAGCGTAAACATTGTGGGTGTAATGGGTAAAGGTGTCGCTTCTAGAGCAAAGTATCAGTTCCCAGATGTCTATGTTCACTATCAAGATTCATGTCGAAAGAATGAACTTAAAATGGGAACGCCTGTATTGTACAAAAGAGAGCTTTCGTTTGATTGTGAATTTGCTGATGAACCTTTAACCTTAAAAAATATCAACGGAGAAACTTGGTTTTTGTTGTTCCCCACAAAAAAACATTGGCGCGATAACTCTCAAATTAAAGATATTGAGGCTGGACTTAAGTGGATAGTTGAGAATTACAAAAAAGAAGGAATAAAAAGCATAGCACTTCCTGCTCTTGGTTGCGGGTTAGGTGGTTTGGATTGGGCCCAAGTTGGACCTTTAATGTGCCAATACCTTTCCCAGTTGGACATTCGGGTATACATATACTTGCCTGCTGAGCATCAGGTACCTGATGAACAATTGACTCCAAAATTCTTGCTTGGGCAAAAACATCTTTAACATTTCTTGTAATCAAGAATATCTGATGTAGCGTTGCCAGCAAATATTACGTTATTTCTGCAGCGGTTCATCAATTCCTCGAAAGCTTCACGATTATCTTTGCGAAGAGCGCTAACAAAGCCGTTCCAACGGCTAATTTCACCTTCTAAAGCCATCCTATAAGACTCAACAGTTCTACCCACAACAATCATCTCACTTTAGTTGGGAACCCAAGAGTTGACTAAAAACTGCTTTTAAGCTATCTATGAAACGACTGTCTGAAGTAGTGGAGAGGGATCAAGTCAAAGTGATTTTTGATTGATGTTGAATTCATAAAATCTATATGATCTTAGCATAATTTTCTGAATGCTCTAATCCAAAACAAGAAAAGGTGTCAAAAATTATGTTATTCAAGAAAGATCTTATTGACAAAATTCTCGAAGGCAAAAAAACAATGACTTCCCGAAAGAAGAAATTGTGTGCGGAAGGTGAGGTCACCAATTTAATGGCTAACAAAGACTACTCTAGGGTCACTGGAAAATACATCAAAATAACCCGGGTCTATCAGAAGATTCTTGGCAAATTCACCGATGAAGATTCAATGAGTGAAGGCTTTGAAAACCTAAACGAGTTAAAGATGTATTGGGAGAAAAATATTGGTTTTTGGACACCGAGTACTGTTGTATGGGTTCATGAATTCGAAATGCTGAAAATTCCAAAACCTAAAAAACCGAACTAGTTGGATTAAATTTTAATCTTTCTCTTTCTTTCTCTCTCTCTTTCTCGAACTCAAACGCGTACGACTACTAACGTACTCACTCTCTCCCACGCTACCGCGTTCGTGCCTAACGTCTCTCAGCCTGCCAACCTGTCACCCATGCCCTCAATAAGTTAGTTATTGCACCTATCCACCAAGTTTTTAAAACCCGAGAAAGGTATTCTAACTATTACTCAATTTTCAAATCAGTCATTCTATTGATGTAATTTGTAATTCTTTTTTGATCAGGTTTCTCTCTCAAGATTGTTACAAGCGCTCTCCTGTCGATTACGATGATACCCCACACTCTTGCAAACTCTATATCTTCAGCAGAAACTACGCTAGTTGTAATCAAAACGCCCGTATTCTCCATTTTGATTTTTTTTAGCAGTTCAAATGACTTTAGAATAACGTCTTTTTTTATCTCAACTAGAAAAGTAACTTTTTTTCTTAGAACAAGGTCAAATTGTTTATTTCTTTCTGGATGCTGTCGATTAATAATCTCGAAACCCTCTTGCTCAAATAGATAGCTTAAATGGTCAACTAACTCAAAATGTAGCATCTGATCCAGATCGCGGATTGACCAATTTTCTCTGTAATATGGGATCTTAACAGGTTCTTCTATTATGGAACTCACGTTTTTTAATAGACCATAACAAATTCCGTCTTTAGATATTCTATAAATGTTTTCTTCATTACTATTATCAGAAATTATATCATTAGGGTAGTCTTCAAAATTAATAAAATCATAGACTGGAAGTAGTCTTTCATCAAATCCAACATAAAGAAATACTGTGCCGTCTAATCGTCTAATTGTACCAAGGTATTTCTTGCCATTAATTTCAATAGCAGTTGATTCATCAATTATTTTTCTATATCGTTTCTCTTTTTCAGGATATTCGGGAAAAGATTTATCATATTTCAGACGATCTGCCATCAACAAGAAATATCTGCTTAATTCTGGTTGACCGATAAAATTGAAAACATCAACATAATGTTTTGCTTTTGCAATTTTTCTCTCCAATTCATCTCCTTCTAAAGGAAGGCTCGGCGGGTCTTTAAGGAGAACTTCAGATATGGATTCTGATCTTAATGTTGCAAAGGAACAAAACTTTGCGTTCGCAAGTTCTTTTGATTTTTGTCCTCTGGCATGGTGAATAGTTGATTGTCTGGGCGAGTTAATAGAACCTTTAGCTTCCCATACCACTTTGGTATTTCCCGAAAACCCCTTGAAGTCTGGTTTAGATTTGTTGCCTCTTCGGTTGACTTTCCAAATTCTGTTTTTTTCCAAGTTATAGAGCTTTTCAGCCAGTACTAATGAGAGCCCATCGCCCATACGCCAAGATATCTCCCTTTTGTCATCAACGCTTTCATCGTTTACTTGATGTATTGATATTCTTAATTCATCCGAATCTTCTTGAATATTTTTCAGCAAATCGACCGCTAAAGGAAATTTAATTGTGCTGGTTGGTGCCGAGTTTCTACTAAATCCCATATAGTTAACAAAATCAAACAAACTTATCTCAAAATTTTTTGGAGACACCATTTGCCTATATTGTGGAACCATATAGTTATTCTGTAACGAGGCGTCAATTGTCAAAGAGATTTTCTTTGTTTTTAGATGACATAATATTTCCATTAAGATTAATTCAATATGACTTTTTATTAACGCCATGTTGTACTTTTATGAAATTAGGTGAATTTAACTTTATCAAAAAAGTCAGGTTTATCACCGGTGTATTTGAAGTAATTGACTTGTATCTTGCTGTTGAGCAGTTTAGCGAATTAAATAAAATTAGACAAGCGTTATATGTAGAATCAATTAATACCTCGCTATATTCAGAGGTAAGACTACTGTGCCTTTACCAAAAAACTGGGCAAAGACTGAAGCGGAAGACCTTGTTCAACACTTGGGTGCACGCACTATGGCTGGACTTCCTCATATAGCCGTTCTTGGGACAAAAGAAATGCGTGAAGCTGATGCGCCTTTAGATATTGAAGAAGACGAACATACTCAGCCAACAGAAACTGACGAAGGCCTGGCTGCCTACCCAGATTGGAAATTCGTTCCTAACAAGATGAGTTATCAACTTACCATCAGACGATTTAATGAGTCACCGATAGTCTCAAAAATATCTTTTTTCATTAGAATTAATGAAGGGTGCGACGGAGATTTAAAATCCATAGCTGATGACCGTCCTGAAAAATATAGTCTAACACCTGATGAGTTGCTTCGAGCTTTCAAGAAATATGAGTTTACGATTACTACTTTGTCTATTTCCGAAAAACCTTTAGTTCAACTGAATATTGATGACATACCGACTAGTATTGATAATAGTAAATTGGAAATTATTATCGAGCCTAAGATGCAAAAGGTTTCTGTTTTACTTGAGGATCTAAGTGAAGTTTTTCTGACGTTTGAAGAATCAAAACCTAAACTAATGAAACAGAAATATAAAATTAAATTTATTCACACTGCAACAATAGAAAATGAAAAGATTATTATAAACGGCGAGTTTAGGAATGAGAGCCCACGTGGGCCGCGTTCAGTAATTCCTGATATTAGACAAACATCATCAGGAAAGCTAGAAAGCGAAGAAAATGCGCTTTTACGGATACTTAATTCTGACCCATTATTTTCAACATATTCTCCAAAAATGTTTCAACTTCCCTGTCTAAGAAACAATCCGAGTGGAAATAGGTATGGCTACTTAATGGAAGTAAGAATTGAAGAAAATATGAAATCTTCTCTATATCCATACGGAGATCGGGACGCTGCAAACACGGTGAACTGTATAATGGATGATACTGGACTAGAAAGGTCAGAACAATTGTATCAAGGAAAAATAGTCTTCAGAGATCATTCTTTGTTCGCAGAAGAAGTACCTCAAATGTCCCCAGGTTCCACTCCAACACAACTCTTTACTGAACTTGGACTAGATGACAAACTTAGAGCAGTTTTTGATCAAGACCTTAAATTCAAAAGTTTTTATCTCTTTCAAGCCTCTTCTATCCGCGCTATCGTTCAAACGATGAGAAAACCAAGTGAAATAGATACAATAGTGATTTCAGCAAGAACTGCTGGAGGAAAAACGGAAGCATTTCTTGTTCCAATTACTCAATACTGCATTGAGAATAGGGATAAGAAAGGAGTAAAAGCATTGGTTTTTTATCCCACAAAAGCTTTAGCAAACGATCAAACAAACAGATACATCGATATCTTATACCATTTAAACCGTCGGCTGTCTGGGCGAAAAGTAACACTAGGTTTGCTTCATGGCGACATTTCAAAAATGGAGCCCGAACCAGGTACTGAAGAAGATTGGGAGCTACCTTTATCTTGTCCAAAATGTGACAATGGTGTTCTTCGCCCGGAAGGTTACAACCTCAAATGTGACATTTGTGGAGAAATAATTGACTTTGTCAAGATAAGAGATCGTCAGTTAGTCTATTCCGATCCACCTGATATTTTGATAACTAATCCTGATACACTGATATGGGATCTAATGATGCGTCCCCAGAATCACTCAATCTTCGGTAGACCCGTATCTGTTTGCCAAGATTGTGGGCATACTTTTGTTAGCAAGGGCATAAAAAAGAAGTGTGAAAACGTACGCTGTAAGAGTCCAAATATAGCGTTAATCCAGCCAACGATTCCTCGTTTTATTGTCTTTGACGAAGTTCACATGTTTAAAGGCACTTTTGGGATAAATTGTTCTTTTTTCATTTCAAGACTTCAGGCAATACTTAGAAAATATGCTGCTCAATATCACAACGAACTAGCACCCAAATTCATTAGAATTGGATCTACAGCAACAATTTCAAATCCAAAAGAGTTTGCTCAGGACTTCTTTGATGCTAAACCGGAAGATGTGATACTAGTCCCAAGAGACGTGTCTGAAAGAAACAGTTTTTATCTCACTCAAAACCGAGATGAAACAATAAGACGTCATCACATCTATATCATGCCTTATGCTTATAATACAGATAGTACCATTGGCCGCACAATATATTATGCCCAAATGAGGGCGAAATTGGGTACCCCGCCTTCTCAACTTCTTGAAAAAAGAGAAGGTTGGGATCAATTTTTACAAACAATTACCTTTGTTAACTCAATTAGAGCATCTAACAATTTAATCGCTCTAACCAAACGCACTGTAGGCCCTTCTTTCCCAGAAATAAGAATTGATGGTCACACAACTGATTTTGATAGAAAAAACCGAGCCAAAATTGAACGTGCCTTTAATAGAGGAGAACTTCATTGCATTTTTGCCACTCAAACATTGGAGGTAGGCGTAGATTTCAGGAGAGTAGACATGGTAATTATCAATGGCTTCCCTTTCTCTTTCAATGATTATCTTCAACGAATAGGAAGGGGCGGTAGAAACAGAGATTCTTTGGTAGTAACAGTATGCCAAAACTGGAAGCCAATTGACCATTACTACTTCTCAAAGGCTCAAGAAGCCTTGAAAGATCCTTCTGCACATATAGAACCTGTTCCAATTACAAGAAACAATATCGAGGCAAGTAAGAAACATGTCAGAGGAGCATTCTTTGACTTTGTAGTTTCTGATATGAATCTATCCGTCTGTTTGGAAGATATTAGATTATTTAAAGACATTTCAACTCGACTCGAAGAAATTGAAAACTACTGCATCAAATCACTCGGAACAAAAGGAGTTCTTCCTCAAGAGATTAAACCAGCATTAAAAGACTTTGTAAATTATATTGAAAATCTGGCACAAAATGAAATTTCTCCAAAGAGTATTTTTAGAAGATTTATGGAAACGATTAACGAGAAATATCAACTAACAAGCCTGCGGTCTACTGATAGAGAGGTAATTGTGGAGGTAAGGTGGACAAGTTGACAACGACTACTACAAAATCACTATCATATGCACTCAGGAGTCTTTACCCAGGAGCATTCGCCTCATATCAAGGGGTAGTTTTTAGAGTTATGAGTCCTGAACAAACAGCCCTTTCAGGTATCTCTACAGATAACGATCAGACTTTCTCACTCGTCGAGAAACTGGCGACGCCAGCAGGAAAGGAACTGATGTCCAAGGCTGTTAAGAAACTGCAAAAACAAATACAAGAGGAAAGCGGTAGGATCATTCATCTGGACAAAGTAAGAATTATTGTTCCGAAATTGGTAACCCTGCGATTTGACGATTCATTAGATATGGTATATTGTTCAAACCCTGAATGTGGTACTATTGACAAATTGTCATACAATAAATTCCCACCAAAAGACAGAATGCCTCTTTGTAGAAGATGCAAAAAAGCTCAAGTTCACCAGGCTCCTGTATGGATACCTCAAAAACTTTCAAATGTTAAGTCACACGCTCTACTCGGTGACCTCGGGACAGGAATTATTCGAAATATGGGCTTACGCCAAATATTCTGTCATTACAGCAGGACTCCTGATGGTTGCACTAACCCTCAAAGTACAGACGGTAAGTGTGTTCATGATTTCATTCCAAAACTTGGCTCGCTCAAAATGGAGGATCCACAACGACCTGTTGATTCTCTTAGAAGGTATCATACTAATTGTCCTAAAGGCCTTGAAGTTCCACCTGTAAAGCTTGAACGTCTTTACAGAACTATCAGCCATTGGTACAAAATGGACTTTCCCAGGGAGTCAATGAGCGTCCCCCTTCAAGTATCAGCAGTTGAAAGTTACGATATGCCGGACGACCCCGAAATAGACGAGGTTAACGAAGGTTTGGCTGACATAAAACCGCTACTTTTTAACAAAGAAATCGTAGACATAGAAAAATCAAGGTTCTCACGTATGAGAGTACTTGAGATGACTTACGGCTTCAGAATAGGAAACAAATTCACGGGCATATCTAGTTATTATCTTAATGGTCAGGAGAACAATGTAGTTGGTAGACTTACGGAAACGCAGGGGTTTCTCTTAGTTCTAAAACCTAGTTTTCACGATACAATCGCAAAGTTAAATGAAGAAAACAATAATTCTGGAAATGTAGAGTATCTGAAAGATGTTGCTGCTCATTCGCTCAAGCATGCTCTATTAGTATTAGCTCCGATGTATACAGGTTTTGAACCTGAGAAATTCTATGGATCATATGACATTCTTAAACCGGAGGAAGGAGCGAAAGTTTATGTTTATGATACCGATGAAGGCGGAAACGGTGGCTTTTCTTCTCTTATGAAAGATAGAGATAATCTTGTAGATATGTTCAAAGGCATCCAAGATAGGCTGGAATGCCGTACACGGGAATGTTCGAATGCATGCAAACAATGTCTCTTCATAAAGAATTGTGGAAATGTGAATAGAAAGCTCAACAGACGATTGCTTTTAGCCCTAAAAGTATTCTGGCCTACATAGAGGTGAAAAGAGCTGGTCGATTTAGCTAGGAAAATCAGGATCATAGCAGACATTATTCAAATGGTGGACAGTGGAAAAGGCAGCGAGGAAGAAATAAAGGACGCTTTGTTCACAAAAGATTTGAAAAAAATTGAAATAGAATCTATAGTAAGATTGGCTAAGGAGTTTAGTTTCTTAACCGAAAAGCTTAATGCATTACATACCACAAAAGCAGGTCGCGCTTTTGAGAGATATGTGGCAGCTGTTGACACTCTGGTAACGGAATCCGATTCCAAACCATCTATTGATAGAGGAACAGAACTTAAACTTTGTATAACAGCACCACCTATGTGGGCGAGAAAACTGAATGGAAAATTTGGCGATATTATAGCCCACACACAGTATGGACAAAAACTCGTTGCAGAGGATACGGAAGAAAGACTTACTATAATAACGCCATTTCTTGATGTTGGAATAATGCAAGTAGCTTTGAAAGATGTTTATTCTAAAAATGCCGAACTAATAATAATAACAAGTGAACCCTCCTTAGTGAAAACATATCCTGGCGGAATAAATTTTAGGCTCCAAAAAATAGCAGATATTATCAAAAGTCGTTTCAAGACGGGCAGTGTATTTTACCTAAACCAAGATAACTCAATCGTACATGCAAAAGTATGGTGCTCCGATAGATCTCTTTTTGTCACATCTGCCAATGTAAAGCCAGATAGTACTACGGATAACTTGGAAATCGGTGTTTACACAGATGACCCAGAATTAGTATCAACTATGAGAAATCTCGTAGATTACATCATAAAAATGGAGGGGATTAACTGCCTTCTGAAGATTCTTTAATGAACCGATTTCTCTCAACAATTTATCCCCATATGCACATGAAACTTTACGAGGCAATATGTGAAAGCCAGAATTTTCAGAGTGAGTTTCCGGAAATAATAGATGAGCTAATTAAGAATCCAAAAACATGTCGCCAAAAACTTAGGTTAAAAGCGACAGAAAAAACTGGCACTTTAGTAGCAAACGCATTCAATATCCTGGCTATTCTATCTGAGAAAGAAAATACGAATATTTTAATTCAATTAAAAGACGGGCTCTTAAAGTTGATTATTAATGAGCCAATCGGAGCAGTTGTTCTTCAAGCGACAATTAGTGATCGTTGGTCGAATAAGTATGGAACATCTACGATTGATTTGATCCTTGCTTTACCTGAATTAGGAAAAGTCATTACTATAAGTGCGACTGAAGCAGAAATACCGACGGATCCATTACTTCCTAGGCTTTCTAAGGTGAGTCTGGAGAATGCTCATCTTTTTATTTTTTTTAATCGAGCTCACGCAGTAAGAGGAAGAAGGATTATTTTCACTGAAAAAAGTGGTAATGCTTGTGCTGCTAATAGTCCTGAACAGTATGGGGCTATTATGAGGACATGCTCTGATATAGAGACTATCGGCAAGGGAATGAGGCTATCAGCCTTTACTCCTGTTTATACTGCTGATGGTCTCCGTCTTGCTTTTTTCTTTACTTTAATGTGTCGAGTAAATTCGGTGGAGTGGGTCAGATCACCAACTGGTTTTGGATCAATTCTCGATGAAGTCGATCTAGTGCTTAATGATTTTAGCGGTTGCTTAAAGTCACGAATGAGCACTGCTGTCTTTTCAGAAAGTTTCAGCAATTCAGATCAAAATAAAGGATTGCTAGAAGATCCGACAGATCTTAGCAATATTAATAGAGATATTTTAGTTGTAGGAGCTTGGATCTTAGGTAACAACTACCCTCAAATAATTTCCTTAGGAATACCTCAAAACAATATTAAATTAATCCTTTGGGGTTTGCAGTCATTTATGAATTCACGTAGAAAAATGTCATACAAACAGCTTCTTGGAATATTTCCCGAGAGTATTATAAAAGAAGCCTGTGAAGTGACTAAATGTATACTGAGGATAAAAGATCTGGTATTCTACAAGGAAGAATCCTGGCCCAAAGAAATTTTTTTATCGATGGAAGAAAATAATTTTCCTAATAACTTAACATTCTCTAATTCACTGAAGTTTGGAGCTAGCTTTCAAACATTTAAGGCTTGGTCTGAAATAATTTTGCCATTCTTACGAGTTAACACCCATATACTACAATTGTACCGTTCAAAAGACTCCGATAGTTTCAGAAAAATGTATAGTGTCCAAAAAGAAATCACTTTGCCTCCAGCACTAATGGTTGAAGAAAAAAGAAAAATAACTCAACCTGCCAATAGGAAAGAATCACAACACATGTCTCGATTGAAGTGTCCATCTTGTGGTAGAAATACCGTAATAAGAGAATGTGTCATCTGCAGACGGATATTATGTTGAATTTTGCGGCCCCCAAGAAGAAAGAGAAAATAGCGGAAAGCCTAGGGTTTTGTGTTACTATTTTGGAACAGGATGGATACCTAAAAGAAAAACTAAATAAGTAAATCAAAGCAAGTCCTAAGAAGCCTGCACAAAAGCTAAATTATTTGGTATTACACAAATGACCAATTAGTTCCTTAATGAATTCGTTACCAGCTTCGTCTGGATCTTTACTTATGTCGAAAACTATGCTTCTAACGGCAATATCGCGCACTTGCCTATCCAGTGGAGTTGATAACGCCGAAGGAAAGACCAGATAAGCATGCTCCGTTTTCATCGCATAAGCATAGGCTATGATTTGCTGAATGTCGTGCCCTTCCGGGGTTGATGATGCTTTGTATTTTGTATCTAGGACGCATAGGTTTTCTCCAGTAGTCGCATTGGTAATTAATAGGTCTATTCGAAATTCAAAAGTATCGTAATTAAGTACATATTGACTTTTCACAGTATATTCTGGGGGCATCTTTTCTCGCAACCACTCAGCAACAAATGATTCGAAAAGGCGCGGCATATATATTACAAAAGGAAGAAAATCGTAGTTACCACGTTCTATTCCAGGACCGACGTGTTCCAAAAAAAACCTACACAAACCATGAAGCGGCTTATAGTCTTGATTGAGCCGGTTATAAAAACGGTTGATGCAATCGTTAGGTTCGATTTGGTTTAGGCTCGCCTTATTAATTAGCTCAAGATATGCCTTTCGAACGGTGCTCCTTACCTCTTCCCGGTTAATATGAAATTTACGCAGTTGGTAAAGCGTCCACAAAAGAATTTGGTTCTCAGCAAGGTCTGAAGTGTGCTCTTCATACTCGCAGGTTGGTGCTGGTGCTCCTCTAAGTATAGAGATGGTTGTAGGAAGTATCTTCATACGTCCCCTGAGACAAGGGATAGTATCTGACCGTTCTATATAATCACTGTAGAGGCCTTTACGATTGCGCTCGAGTATTCTTTTTGCCAGAATGTTGACAAAATTTTCAAAAAAATCCTCGGTAGATTCAACTTTTGTTAGGCCTTGTAACAATTCAAATGATTCGAGTTTGTAAGCATATTCAAGCATACCGAAAACATTGCTGACGTTAACCTTCGGTTTTATTCTAATTAGGTATTTCTCATTGACTGGTATGTAACCGATGTATCCATTTGATTTTATCGTGTGGGTTTTGTCACACCAATTGTATTCGTATGAAATCTTCTGTTTGTGATCACGTTGCAGCGTTTTGACTGTTTCAACATCCAACTCGTTTTCCTGAAGGAGACGTGGTTCTTCTTCATCGAGTTCTACAATATTTGGTGGATTGTCGTAGTCCAACCTACGAAGTCCACTCTTTGAGATTGTTTTCGGCTAGTTTGTCCCATCGGAAGAGCTCAACTTTGCTTTTTTGGTCATAGAAATATTCTTCTAAGTAGGGCTCGATTTCAGTTTTCCAAATGTCAGGTAACCATTGTTTTAACTCTGCTTGGTCTTTCATGAAGAAAGATATTCCCACTGCGTAGTTTGGATCGTTTATTGTGCGGTTTATTTGCTGGAGAACGGTAACAAGGCTGTCTGCCGGAAGGTTGTTTTTTTTCAGGTAGCTGGTGAGTATGTCGTATTCTGGTTGCAGTCTTATGAAAGAGAATCTCCGTCGGAGTGCATGGTCTACGAGTGCGATGGAGCGATCTGCAGTATTCATTGTGCCAATTAGGTGCACATTTTTGGGGATTCTGTACGGTTGTCCACCTGCTGCTAGAGGTATTTCCTTGTCTCGATATTCTAACAAAAACATGAGTTCGCCGAAAACTCGCGCCAGTTTTGCTCGATTTATTTCATCTATGATCATTATGCATGGTGTATCCTCAGGTTTATTCTTTGCTTTCTCGCAAAAATCAAGGAACCGCCCTTTTTTCATGTTAAACTGGAGAATACTATTTCCAGGTTCAGGAAAATATCCTTGGATAAAATCTTCATAACTATAGTCCGGGTGAAATTGCACTATTTCAACTAAACCTGTTTTTTTTGCAATCAGTTTTGCTAGACGTTGGGCAACAAAGGTTTTGCCTGTTCCTGGAGGCCCTTGAAAGACGAGTTGTTTCTTTCTCACCAACAATTTCGCCCAACGATCTATTGTTGACTTTTCAAATCCAGTTTCTCTTGAGAAATCATCAATTGTATACACACTATCAACTTCTGGTTGAAATTCGGTAATTCTTTTGTAGTCCTCTTCAGTTATCTTCATAATTCCCTCTCGTCTAAGAGGAATAGACAATTTAGAGCTAACATCCTGACTGGACACTGGTTCCATTTTCTCGAAGTCATTAATTTCGGCGTCGAAGTATGTGACGCCATTTTCCTCACGGTTCTTTATATGACCGATTTTACCCTTTCCATAGAAGTAGCCACTCGCAAGATAAATGAAGTTTGCATTGTTTTCAGCTTTGGTTAATTGTTTGTATCCAGGGATTCCTTCTTTAAAATTATATTTGACTTCTTGTTGGTCTGAATATTCTCCGCCACCAGTTCTTAGGATGAAGTATGATTTTTCCGTTTTCGTTGAGGCATCGACTGCTAACCTTCGAACTTCGGCTTCTTTCTCTCCTAAAAGGCTCAGCAGTTTATCGGTTAATGTGCTCCTTATTTTGTGAATGGTACCGGTCTTTTTAAGGTCATTATAAAGATCGTCGTATTTTGATATGTCAAAAGGGGATTCAAATACCTTCAACCAAGTTACTTTTCGCCAATGCAGTTTTCCTTGAAGCAATTCTTCTCCTTTCCACCAATTAGCGTTCGTTTCTTCGTCGAATTGGTAGTCTCCATCAACAATTCCAAAGTCACAGATGGATTTTATACGGTAGGCTACAACTATGTCTCCACGCTTTACTGCCTCTTTAAAAATCCATAGTTCTTGGGCAGCTCTGTTGGAAAGTTTAGTGTTAGCTGCAAGCAATTCTTTCTTAGAGGCCCACTTGGATAGATTCAGACCTGGGATTCCCCAAGAGCCCATAGAAATTACGCTGGAATCCCTAAATTCATCCCATAGTGAGCCTTGAGATCCTGGAGATATTTTCCAAAGACTTAAAGCAGATTTCTCCGGACTTACCTCTTTTTTGCGAATTTCTTTATAAAGAAAATCAGTATATTTTCTGTTTGACCAATTCTTCATTACGTCGTCTTTCTCTTTAAATGAAAGAAGAGTCTCCCTCTTTTCGAAGGCATCAGAATTTTTTATTTTATCATTTAGTAGTCCAAAGGTGTCAAGGTACTCATCCATATGTCTTACAGAAAATAAGCCTAGATATTTTTCAGGAAAATAAAGAGTTAAGATTTTTGCTATAGTGTGTTGGTCTAAAGGCAGTTGTTTGGAGATTCTCCTTATTTCGCTGAAATCTTTTTTTCCAGCAACGCGAAATAGTTCAAGAAGCCCTGATTTGATAAATTCCAGTCTCTTAGTTGCCTCATCTTCAGATACCGCCTTGGCTTCATCGCCGTCCAAAATAATATAAGAGCTTTTTTTCTTGCTATAGTATACGTTGAAGCCGTAACCTGAACCACCAGCAGTGAGCCTTCCAACAGGGTCTGTCGTATGTTCCAACCAATAACTAAAAGAATCTCTATTAACCGGTTGGTGACCTTCAACATACTCTAAAAGGGTCATTGATTGTAATTTTTCTGGAGTGAACTTCTGTTGGAACTGTGAAATAAGCTCTCCAGATAGCTTATACAATTGTTGTGCTTCTGGAGTGCTTGCACGTTCAGTTTCAAAATGGTTTTGTGCCTCTCTCAGTTTTAAGATTTCCATTGTCTATCAACCAATGCTTAAGAGTATAAAGGGCGACAGAATAAAAAACTGTGTATTTGAAGGCGTATCATCACTTAGATTCTTGAGAAATCAAACTTCGAGTCTTTGTTGTTAATGTTGTACTTAAAATGCAAATAGGAGAACAATAAAGGGTGCGATTTGAAGTATCAAATAAAGCTGTGAGAGGAAAATATTTTTAAATCAAGTTGCAGACTGCAAAATTGTTTATTGATTTGCATATTTTCTCAAATGTTTGGGCTAAACCCTTTTCTTGGTATTGGGTGTTGAAATTTCGCAATCGATATTTTCCAGGGAAAGGCAAAAGTTTAACTTGAAAAAGCTTTGCTTTCAAGTTCAGTTTTCTTAACTCAGAATTCTTGAGTATAATCTCCATTCTTCTTTTTTGAATAGGCTGAACACTTCCAAAACTATTTTTCCCAGTTTTGACTTCAATTAACCAAATCTCTTCACCATGTCGGGCAATAATATCAAAAGGAATACCGGCAATTTGGTATAGCTTAAACAACTGAGTCGCACTTATGTCCTTGATCTTGGAAATCCGTTCAAGAGCAAGTCGTTCACCGATAGCACCCAATTCATGCTGTCCCATTTGGCTTGGGTTTTTACCTCCTGTTACCTTGAGAACCTCCTGTTCGGAAAGGACTCCCTGAGATTCGATTACAGTAAAATTACCTAGAGGTTTTTTTGCCAACCTTATTACGCCACTTTTCATACCTCTTAACAAGCTTTAAAAACTTACTATTTTTCACGACAAGGATTTCCTGATTGGTAATATTCGCACGACTCTTTGATTGGACATTTTTTACACCTGGGAATACCGTAGGTACAAATTAAGGCTCCAAGGTCGAGTAATGCCCAGTTAAATACTTGGTTATTTTCTTGAGGGGCAAGTCCTTCGGCAATCAGACTGAATAGTCTTAATTGAGGATTTATTCGGAAGTCGTTTGCTAAATAGTTTGCTAATTATTCTTATAACATTTGAGTCCACTATGGCAGTGGCAATATCATTTCCAAAAGTCAGTATGGCATTTGCAGTATAATCGCCTATGAAGGGAATTTCCAACAACTCATTTTTTGTATTTGGAACTTCGCCGTTGAATTTCTGAGTTATTACTGATGCGATTTCGATTAGGTTCTTTGATCTCTTTTTATGATAGCCAATTCTTGAGAGAATATTCTCCAGATCAACCGGATTTGCTTTCGACAAAGCTTGAGGGTTTGGATACAACTTCATGAATCCATTAAAAACTGTTGATACTGCTGACGCAGTAGTCCTCTTAAGTAGTATTTCAGCAACAAGGATCGAATATGGTGACATATTAGTTCGCCAAGGAAAAGGACGAAAATTATCGTGCCCCCATTTTAGGAGGTTTACCTGGAAAAGAATTTTTCTTGAATGAATCTCTGTTACCAAAACCGGATCTAAGATTAATTTCATCAGTTGTTCCAACCGACTGGTTATTCTTATATTCATAAATACATTGTCTGACTACCCGGCAGCCTTACGGTATAAATATTCCATTACAGTCACGTTCTCATCTTTTGCTAGTTTTTTTAGATCTTTTAGGATTTTTATCAAAGCATCATCAAGCAATCTTTTGAGAGTGTACTTTTTCAGCTCTTCTTCTACTATAATAGGGAACGATTTTAATACCTGATCCAGTTCTTGTGGGTTTCCTGTGACAAATTCATAGAGTTTCTTACCTTTGTATACCCCCATTCCCCCCTTTTTCATTAGGTCTTCACCGTTGCATGTTCTGCTTGGCCCAGCTATTACCCATCCGCAACCTACAATACTGTTCTTTTTTTGTTTTGAAATAGCCTCAAGTTTCTTAGCCAAATTGTCTGCTGATGAAGAATTCAGTGAGTTATGCTTGTTTTTTATCTGAAGGTAACATTCTTTTTTCTCATTAATTATATCTATGCCCGGGAGAGTCCGTCGATCGGCTTTTTTCCATTTTGACCCGGTTTTTTCATCAGTTGCGTTCGCCAGATAGTCTTCATGAAAATTTCCAAAGAGGTATTCAAGGTACATTTCAGCTTTATGGGCTATTTCTCTTTTTACAGCATTTTCGAGACCCCAAATCTTGGTGTTGAATTCAAATCTGAATGGATCAATGTCTGTTTTCAAGAAGTATTCGGTAGAGAAATTCGAAATTTTATTAGCGTAGTCTCTTGTAATTTTTTTAATAACATTAGACAAATTTTCTTTGTTAGCTTTATTCATTTATTTCCAGAACCCTTCCCAATTTCGTCTGAAAAGTCTACTATAAACTGATGATGCTTTAAAGGATTGCGGTAGACAAGTATTTTTATAAGGGAAAATAGTGTGAAAATTAGAATTATATTTTTAGTTTTCACATAAACATCTACCAAAACTCTTTATTTTCGATTTTGAACATGTCTTGTCAGTGCTAAAATGGAAAATCTAAAGAAACCAACTATTATTTCCTTATTCTCTGGAGCAATGGGTTTAGACTTAGGTTTCGAAATGGAAGGTTTTGACATAAGAGTAGCTTTAGACTTTAACCCTGATGTTGTAAGAACTATTAAGAAAAATCGACCCGCGCTACCCGTAATTTTCAAAAGTATCTTCGATGTGAAAACAAAGGAAATACTAAAAAAAGCTAAGCTCAACGTAGGAGAGACAAACTTTGTAATTGGTGGACCACCTTGCCAACCATTTTCTACTGCTGGAAAGCGATTGTCTGTCGGGGAAAAGAAAGGTTTGTTGGTTTATGAGTTTATTAGAGTAATAAGAGAGTCAAAACCCGAATTTTTTGTCTTCGAAAATGTTGCGGGTTTATTATCAGCAGCTGTAAAGCATATTTCTTTTTATGAGCGAATAAAAAAGAAAGAAGCAGAGCTTCATCCTGACGAAAAACTAGGCTCCGCTTTTAAGGCGATAATTAAAGAATTTGAATCTCTTGACTATGCAATCAATTATGACATCTTGAACGCCGCTGACTACGGAGCGCCTCAAAAGAGAAAGAGGTTCATTATGATCGGGTCAAGAGATGGAAAAAAATTTCCTCTCCCCCTACCAACTCATGGGTCACCGAATAACATAGATGTTATCGCCGGGAACAAAAAAACATGGGTAACTCTTAGAGAAGCCTTAAAGAATTTGAATGATCCAAATCCTGAGTATATCCCATTTCCATGTTGGGGAAAATATATGAAGCATATTCCTGAAGGGGGTTGCTGGCGTGATTTACCCAAAGAGCTTCTTAAGGAAGCAATGTTGAATGCTTATGATGAAGACAAGAAAAAAGACAGTTTGAAAGGTGGACGCACTGGCTTCTATAGGAGGTTATCATGGGATAAACCGTCACCAACATTACTCACATCGCCTAACTTCAAGGGAAGTGTCCTTGGTCACCCGGAACTCGACCGACCATTATCGATAAAAGAATATGCAAGGATTCAAGGTTTCCCCGATGAGTGGGAATTTGTTGACCATATTGCAACTAAATACCAGTTTATTGGTGAAGCAGTGCCTGTTCCCCTGAGCAGGGCAATAGCGCGACATTTAATGCAGTTGCTCAAGAAGAGGGATTTAGAGACGGCAGTACCTACTGAATCAAAAAGTGTCTAAGAGCAATTCATCTACGCTTGAATACTTCTTTTTGAAATCAGAGGCGATTTCTAATATTTTTGCTTCTATCGTATCAATTATTCTGTTTCCACAAATTGCTTTTAGAGCTGCGTTTGTTGTTAATTTTAGGAGTTTCTTGTGGTAGTCTGGTTCTCCAGTAATTGCGTCGTAAAGTTGTTTTCCAGTGAGGGTGTGTTTGTCGGGGTCTAAGCCTTCCTTCCTAAGAGTAGGTGCTATTACCCCAAGAGGTTTTTTACCATAACCCATGGCAATAACGGCAATGGCGTTGGGATCTTTTGTAGCAAGTTCTTTTGCTTCTCTTGCAAAATACTTGACTTGGTCTTTGTCCATATCTCTTGGACCGCTCTTAACACACATATAATATGGCTTTCCTTGTTTGACCGCTTTTACGTCCCACCAAACAGTTTTTTCCCCCCCAGACAATGCACACACCATTCGTTCAATTGTTGTCCCAAAGCTAGTGACTAAGCTCCGCCCGACTCTCTGGTACACATAGAACGTCGCTAATGAATCGAAATCGTCTATTCCAAGGGCTTTTACCAAAAAAGGGTTGATAGCAGAATCCTGAATCATTTCTGCCGCAGTTAATTCAGATATGTTCCTGAGAGCATTTTTCACAAACTTCGCTATTTCCTCATTAACTTGAGTTTCATGAGACATGTTGAATCGAAGACTGATTAATTCAAACTAAATATAAGACATTTTTGTAAAGTGAATCTAGCTGGCCCGACGGGAATTGAACCCGCGACCCCCGGATTAAAAGTCCGGTGCTCTAGCCTGACTGAGCTACTGGACCCCGCATTATTCGTTGCGTTTTTTTGACCTTAGTAACCGATAATAAGTACTCCTTCAAGAGGTAGATTTAACCTTCCGCTTGCGTAAAGGGTGTCAAAAAATGTTATCACTTTCTCAAAATCTTTTTGGTTTTTTCTGTATTTTTGTCTGACTGCTATTGCCAAGTACTTCGAATTATACATCATGCATGCTTCAAATAAATCCTTGAGGAACTGATTGTTGGTAACAGCTCTCCCAGCTTCCACCTCAAGAACAGTTCCAGTCTTTTCTTGAAAGGCATCAACATCAAAAGGCTTTTCAAGCTGGCCGTCTCTTCCAAAAAGCACTGCTACTCTGACTTTGTCTTCTATCTTGTTGCCTTTCTCAACTTTGAAATCAGCCTTTACCAAGTCTTCTCTAATTATTCGAAGAACACCATTACTATTCAATTGGTGTTTTGTGGAATCTATTTCCTCAGAATGTTTTTTGAATATGCTTATGACATTTTGCAGTTCAGATGGAATAGCCTTTGATTTTGGATAATATTGCCAGCCTATCATTTGCATCGATACTTATTATTGGCTTGAACTTAAAAAATATAGCAAACGCCTGATAGGAAAAAAAGGGAGTAGAGAAAGATAACAAAAAAGCTATCCGCTAAGGCATAAAGTAAAAATGAATAAAAAAAGAGGGGAAAAAACTTCCTACGAGAATTGAGTAGCAATCACGTAGATGGTGTTTGTGAAGGTGTCTATGCCAGTTACGTACTGATTGACATTGATGGTGATAGTGACAGTCTGTGAGGCGCCTGGTTGAAGTATGGTGCCTGAAGCGTAGTTCCATGTTATAGTGAGGTATTGTTGTGCAATCAACGGGACCCTAATCAAAAAAACAAACCTGGAACCCAGACATAATCGTTACAGTTTACGAGTTTATTTTAGTAGAGAAAAAAGGGTTAACCGCTGCTTAACGGTTACTGCGATGTTCCAGTCACGATTATATTTACGCTAAAACTTCCGCCCGGTGCATTGTTAGCCGATGCCAAAGTCAAATCAACCTTTTGCAAGTTACCCGCTTGCACTACTTGTCCCTGATAATTCCATGAGATTGTCAAGTATTGTCCGTAGGTTGCAGGTGTCCATCCTGCTGAAGCTATCGCGTAAGTCATTGGCACATTACCTGTGTTCTTCACATATAGAGTCGTTGTAATTGAACTGCCAGGGTCAATGTTTCCCCATGTGATAGAGTTCAAAGATGTCTGTGCTGTTGAGTCACTGAAAATAGCTATGTTGCCAATAGCGGTGACTGACCCTGTTGAAGTTACGGTTTTTGAGTAGGTTACTGCCGCAAATACTGCCGTACCAGCTAATAGGAAAATCAAACCAACTACCGCGATGGCAGTGAAGGCTGCTTTAGATTTACTAACTGATGTTGATAATGTGACAGAAGAAATGTTTGCGGTGCATAGAGCTTGCTTCAGGATAGTCATTTTTCCCAAAGCGTATGACACAGGTGCATTCACAAGCAAGTTGAGTAGGCCACTCATCGATGCAGTAGCGAGAAACACGAATAATCCGTTATTCGGTGGCAAAGCACTATTGATAAAGAACACCGGGAGAATAGCCATTGAAGCAATAGCCGAGATAAGCATTGTAAAAATGTAAGAAAAATCAAACACAAGTTCTTTCTTAATTTTCTTCCAGGCAAAGTTCCATAAGGTGACAAAAACTGTACCAAGAATCGTCCCTATTATCGCCATAAAAACTGCGTCGTTTATGGAACCACACCAACCGCGTTTCTTTCACTAACTGCCAGTAGTGTAGTTACGCCCCTGTTGACTCCGTCATTTAATGCGTATCCACTTGTTACTGCAGCAATAATCACGTAAAGCAACGGTGTCTCTGTTGGAATAGGAAAAGCAGCGAAGGCAACGGCAGCAAGGATTATGGTACTTATTATGCTTGCGCCTAAGGTAGCGGCGAATTTCAAGTCAAACTGAACTGGATCAGATGACTGCACAACTTTACTTAGGAAAGCATAGATTGTTCGTGTTAACCCGCCCAAAACAAAGCAGATGAAAACTATTGTTTGAACATCCATTGCCATTAGCCTCTGCTACGCAAACGACAGATTTTGTTTAAAACCCTTATTGCATAAGTTCAAAGGCAAAGAAAAGAAAAGCAAGTTTGTGGCACCACAAAAAAGTGCCTTAAGGGTTAGATGTTGATGGCGAATGTTCCAACGAGCGGGTTTCCAGCTACGAAAGCTACGCCTGAGCCCAGAATATCATGAGTCATCATTGTATTGCCGCTCCAACCACTAACCATCCGCACAGATTGAACAATCCGATCTCGTTGACTGTTCCTGAACCGCCTGCAGTTATTAGGTTGCCAAAGCTGATAGTGCCTGCAGCGTAAGCTCCTGGTCCACATTGAAATTTTGTGCTTTCAGGTGCAGTGGCGAAGGCTGTTTGGATTGCATAGTTGTTTCGTTGCTGCAGCGGTTGTTCCTGAGCCAAATTGAATAGTCCAATAGCTTGATGCTGCTTGCGTACCAGTTGGGTCCATAGCTTGTGTTGGATGTTCTTGCGGTGTTGGTTTCATCATAAACAATGTAGCCGTCAATACCGCCTTGGTTGCCATGAATTAATGCAGCTAATTTTGTGCCAAAATTGTTTAGGAACATATCGTCAGGAACATTGAAGCCAATTTCTTTGATTCGATGATCTTTCTCGCTTCTGAAGCGCGGCAACGCAGGAGGTGTCAAGCATACGTGATAAACTCTGCTTTTGATATGCAATTATCTCATCCATGGTTTTGGCTGCTTTGAGTTTTGGCAAATCATCTTCAACACGCCACAGCCTCACTTCATGCAGATGCTTAGCCATCACCTTGTCTATGAGCGTTGGAGTCCATTTTAGCCCTGAAAGGTTATCCTTCCAATGCTCACCTTTAAGCACGAGGTCAATTACATTTTGTTCTGTTTTTGTCATCTTACCACCTCCCTTTTTAGCAGATTATTTTGTTTTGTCATGTTTGTACCCTTGAGATTATAGGAAATGAGCGACAATCTGATGCGAACACGCAGGCTCTTGCGCTGGGAAAGTAAAACTCGCTGAATTCGAAATGGGAATCCCATTCAAAGTCCAATACAAGAACAAGTGACCCAAATCAGCAGTTGCCGTGACCGCAAAAGTGTTTCCTTCAAGAATTTCGTATGTGCCTGTTTTGTTGGTTGTTCCGGCTCCATCTACAGAAACCACTGCTTCCCATGCTTTTCGAAAGTATGATTGGAACTTTTTGCGTGAACCAAGCGTCTGAGCAGAAACCGTATAGTTGTGGGTTGTTCCAACTTCTTCACTGATTGTGGAGCCATTGTTATTGACTACAGTGCTGTCAAGCCTTGAGTAATGGTAAAGCAAAAATTGCCTGGTTGTGCCAATGGTTGCAACTGTTACACCAGCTCCGCTGTCAGTGTTGCCAATTGCTGGGCTAATGGCATCAGCAGGAACAGCTAATCCCCCATCAGAAGCAGATGGCTCAACCACTTGAAGACGCCAAGTCGTGGGACTCTTAGCAGCTACAGCTGATATTGAAAGTGAAAATACTGGATCTTCAGTGAATAGCGAAACCCTTGGCGTTAGAATCATTGTCTCCACAAAACCTGGCGTCTTAGAAACAGCTGGATGTTTCAGTCATGGATTCTATGAACTGCAAGCCTTGAATCCATAAAGGCTCAATTGGCAAGTTGAGTACCCGACATTCCTTTGCAACCAAGCATTCCATCATGTACGTGTGAGTGATGTATCCGTTCTTTGAAACGCGCACAAAATACGTGCCAATCGGCAACGAGAATTCTATTTCACCATTAGCATCCGAAGTTCCGCTTTCAACAATTTCCTCATATTGAAACACCTCAACAAGAGCGCCTTCAACTTGGGGCATTATTGCGGTCCACCCCAAGTAGCTGCTATAGTATGCGAGGTTCCTTTCACCTGATCAGGCACGTTATATGAGCCCTGATCCCCACCAACGGGAGAGCCATCAAGGTACCATTGATAACGTTTGTAATGCGTGCCGATGATGTTGCCGTATTGATCGTAGTGGTAATGGTCAACTGGGCGATCACCAAGATTATTAGTGAAATGTATGCGATTGCCCATCAAGCACTTGGTTCGCTCCATCTTCTGTTGTTCCTGAAGCAATGATTTCCCAAGCTGCACGATAGAAAACCATCAGCAGGTGAATTGTTCCAAAAGGCACATCTTCAAAATCAAAGACATGCGATGTGTCCAGCTAACTCCATGGTTGTTGATTGGTTGTTCTGCTGAAGAATGCCATCAGCGTACATGTGGCTGTAGAGGCAGTATTGTTTGGTTCGTGCGGTGCAAGCTTTGTCGTTGGAGATTATTTGGTTGTTGCCCTCATCAGGATCAATGGAGCCCTGCGTGTAGTCTTCGTCATTGAACACTTTTTTAACCATCAAAAGCCAAGTTGTCGCCGCAATGGAGACTTCAGGCTCATCTAAACTCATAGTTTCTTCAACAAGAGTCTCATTATCAACAGACGGTTGTAAGAATCAGTGTTTCGTTGCCGTCAGGAGTTTTAAGTTCACCCTTCGCGGTTAGAACCATGTTTTCTATGGCTGTTGTCCGGGCTTGTCTGCGAGGTTCATTGGCTAACTGGAAAAACAAGTGATAATTATTTTCAGAAGCAACAATTTCCATATCTATTGTTTCTCTGTTTGGATGCTCAATTGTCACCCGGTATGTTCCAGCTGTTGCTAGATGGGTTTCAGCTTCACCCAGGGTATCACTAACCAATGTTTCAAAGAGGGTTTCGCCGCTGTAGATCTTGATAACAGCGTCTTTGATTACGGTCGGGTAGTCTTCGCCATCGTTGAATGTCATGTTGGTCCTGTCCACCCCACACTTATGATCTTGAACTTGACAACGTCATTTGTTGGGCTCTCGCCATGACCGCCACCTTTGCCTACAACTCGAAGCAGGGGAAAAAAGTACAGCTCAAGCACCTCCTGATCAACCAACGCTCGCTGCCAAAGCATAACTTCAGCTAAAACACCCTTCAAGAACACACCAAGAAAAACTGTGTTTGCAGATGAATCAGGGTTCCCTGTTTGATCCCATTCTTTATGCAGGTAACCATTCACATACATTCGCACGTGAGCGCGATCATAAGTGACCATGACAAACAACCGTGCACCCACAGTAGCCACCCCTGCGTCTGAGCTAAAATAGTGCACAGTGCTCCCTATGGTTATTGAAGCAGTGACCACTCCTGTGTTTGAGTGATAATGCAAACCAAATTGACCACTTTTATGACAAACATTTCTTTCAGTTGAGTCTGCAGCTGAAGGACTAAACCACCCGCCAAAACTAAGTTTGCCTGTAAGGTTGATTCCTGCCTTGCTTGCGTCACCCAAACTAACCATTGAGCTTGAACCATTGAACGTGAGCATTTTGGTAATTGGACCGTCTTCCCAGCTGCCAGCAGTGATAACGCCGTCAATGGGTGCATCAACAGGCGCTTTGTTTTTGGCGTCAGTGCCTTCGCCTTCATTTAAGTGGAATAAGCCAACAAGACCCTGAAGGTTGAGGCTCCAACTTGTTGAGCCAGGCAAATAGATGCCCTGGTCTTCCCAACTACGCAGATCCTCAATTGTGCGGTCAAGGCTTTTACGGAACTTATCCAGCTGAAGCTTCACTTGGGTACGCGTCTTGTTGAGTTGCTTTATTCGGTAAGTCCCATTGAGCAAATACTGATCATTTACCACTGTCACCGAGTCGCCAGGAGCGTAGGCTTTCCCAATAGTAATTAAAACAGAAACAGGAGCGCCTGAACTGTCAGTGTTAAGCTCAGCTAGCTTCTTGGCAGCCATGCCGTTTAAGGTTGCTTCGTCGGTTACGTTAGTTGTTGCTGAAGGTTTTGACTTTGGTTCCAGACCCAGCAACCCCTAAAATATGATGACCCCAACAGTCCATACCGCGAATTATCACTTTGGTTCTTTGCTTCGAGCGATCTAAGCCACGGTTGCTAACTGATATTGAATTGGGAGTCCAAACTACGCCGTTCGCCTTTTACTGCAAGATTAATGTGGGTTCCAGTTGTCGAGTAGAGATCCAAGTTTAAGGCGTCAGATAAAAACTTGAAGCAATCCAAGGCGATTCGCGTTATAGAAAACTACGCTAACCGGTGTTGAAGGACAATCACCAAGAGTGATTCCTGTTCCAGCCACCAAGTCAGCGGCTATTGTTGAAGCAGCTTTTTGATCATAAACTCCACTTATGGGTTCAGCTTCATCCAACGTCAACATGACAGTGTCATAGATTACGGCTTTGATCCGTTTACTTCCCAGATCTCCCCCAGATAGGGTTCCGCTGAAAACGAGGGTGTCATCGAACCAAACAGCAACCAGGAGATCCTGCTGAATCAAAGCGCGGTTCTCTGCTGAATTAGCCAAATAGAATGTTGCGTAGCAGTCTCCGTCGAGCTCCTCATTAGTCTGATCCCACGTGGCTTTAAACGGAATAAACGTCGATGTGTCCGTATCCCAATACTCGATAACCCAAAGCCCCATAAAATCAAGCTCCTAAAGCACCACGAGCGTGCTGTATTTGCTTAGCACCATCGTGTACTCGTAAATTGGGTTAGCAGAGGTTCTTTTAGGCTCAAACTTCTCAAGCAAGCCAAGTGCCATCGATGCTCCCGTTTGTGGATGTGACAGAGATTGAAGTTCCAATCAACGCAATCATAGGCGTTAAAATATCGCTCCAGAGTTGAGCATCCGTTTTTGCAGGATCCGCAATTGACCCAGAAAGCTGAACACTATTCGAAGATGTCCCATCAACAATAGCCACCGGATCATCTCCAGACTGCGGCATCGTTTCCTTGTTAATTGTTTTCACATAAGACAATTTGAGTAGGACCAAACGGAAAAGTTACACCGCCAAACGTCCACGCCATCAACTAGACCTCCGACGCGCCAAAGCCTCATTCAACGATTCAATCGTGTGCTCGCTGGCCTTGTCATAATCAGCTTCCGTTTGAATATAATTTGTAACATAAACATAGATTATGTCGGGTTGCTTAGTCACGGTTGCCTCTTGAGTTTGTGCAGAAACCAAGTCTTTGTCCGCTTCATACCGGGATAAGGGCATAACGATTTCGGGTCCAGCCTCACCAATCAACGCATAAGTTGGGCTGATCAACCACTCCGCCCTCCGCCATAGCAACCGCAGCTTTCACCCCAGCAATACCAATGCCAACAGCTGCAAGAATAATTGGAACTGCAACACCCATAGTCATAGTTCCCTGAAAAGCCATCCACGCAATAGTTGCAGCCACGATTGCGGCAATAGAAGCCGTTAATACTCCAGCAATCTGACGCATATCCTCAGGAATTGCACTAAGAAGTGTATCAGCAACAAGAAGCCCACCCATGAAAGCCATCTACACCAATCGCAGCTGTCTTAGCAGAAATTCCTACATTAGCCACTCCAGATGAAATCTTTGTAAGTAATGCGCTGACGTCAGGAAAATTCTTCCAGGCACGAGCTAAACTATCAACCATCGTTATTGACGTGGGAATAATCTGCAAGGCTCCAGCCATAATCGACTTATTCACGTTCTCTTGAGCTTGCTGAGCCCGTTCATTCGCAAGCACCAAACGATCCTGAGCAATACTTAATGCATCTGAAGCTGAAGATGCTTCTTGACTGTTAGCTCCATGTTCAGTGATCGCTTTTGAAAGGGTACGTTGGGCATCTTCAACGCTTTTAGTGCTGGTTTTAACCATCAAATTTGAGCGATCTAAACTGATTTCAGATTCATTAACACGGTCATAGGCACCATATAAACTAAAAGAAGCCGTAGCAACACCTGAAATTCCAGTAGTGAAGTCACGCATAGAAGCCGTATTCTGCTTAGTATTTGCGCCCACTTGAGCTTGAAGCGTAGAAATATTTGATTGAGCAGCATTCAACTCACGAAGAGCATTAGCCGCTTCTGTACTATTCGTTCCATATCCTCTAATGGCAACATTCAAGTTATCCTGAGCTGTGCGCAGATCTTTTTGGGCAGTACTTAACTGTACGGCAACTCCAGCATTATCCAACTGTTCCTGTTCACTTTGAGTTAAAGGAGGCAACGTGTTACTAACCGCAGCCGCTAACTCGTTTTGGGAATCCGCTACCTGCTGCACGCTACCCGCAATTTTGTCGCCAGCAGCAGCTATAATACCGCTTGCTTCGTCGATTGCTACTATGCCAATCTCTATGTCTTCCCTAACCATGCTGCTTCAACTTCTTCTCGCTCCATCTTGCCCAAGCAACCAAAAACTTGAACCGAGTAATGGTCAGTTCCCCGACGGCTTCAAAAGACCCATACCGCGGAAACGTACTCATCACATAGCCTAAATCTTGGGCTCCGCCATGGACGGCAATCCACTCTTCAAGCTTTCTTTCGGTAAAAAACTGGGTTGCTCACAAATGAACTGCAAAAGAGCAGCACCTTCAGCAAACGGAAACACACTATAGAAATCAAGTATGTTTTCAGGTGTATATTCAGGCAGACCAGGATGCGCCTTCTTAAGCATCAAATACAAAGTCATAGCAGTTTTTGCTGCAGGAGTTTTGCATCTCTCAAGAACCGCAGAGTCGTTTAAAACTAACTCCCCAAACCTGACAATCCCAAGAGTTGGATGATTAAACTCATGAATTTCAGAAGCCCGTTTCAAAAGAGCTACAGGATCAAAGATCTTCGCAGCTGCCACAGATACTTCAGTTACTTGTTTTTCCTTTGCTTCAGCTATCGCCTTGAATTTTTCTACACGCTCAACATTCTCAGGCCTATTCAGGACTTCCACTGGATTCTCGCGTGGTTGACGATTAGGCAAGACTAAGCCTCTATGCTGGGAACTCTACGTCTTCAGCTTCGCCGCTTAGTTTCTCAAGGATAGCGCCGTCTTCACTTGCAGTACGTTCACAACTCAAAATCGTACAGTTACTCCATGTCTCATACGCTGAACTATTCAGTGGAGTACCTTCGGGTGCAAAAATCAAGTCAAACTGTGTCCCAGCCATAAGCAGAGAAATGTATGTTTCATCAGTGAACAATCGCTCCATGCTCCAAGTGAATGTTTGTTTACCAGCACCAGTAACCGCAGGCGTCAAAGAATCCATACTGTACGCCTTAATCATTTCCGCAGATGCCTTCACACTAATATTTTTGCCGTAACCAATTGCTACACCGCTTTTTAGCAACCGGGCATTTCTACCCA
This sequence comes from Candidatus Bathyarchaeota archaeon, assembly GCA_963741005.1. Classification (GTDB taxonomy): domain Archaea; phylum Thermoproteota; class Bathyarchaeia; order Bathyarchaeales; family Bathycorpusculaceae; genus Bathycorpusculum. Next base: position 1,815,308 of record CAVUGQ010000006.1, on the reverse strand, counting down.
ATACCGGGGATGCAGACATTTTTCAAATAATCCTCCAACAAAATCAAGTTACCATAAAAAATGCTTAAAACCCTTATTGCATAGCTTTGAGCTCAGCGAAATATTGTAGAGATCGATGGGCTAATATGTGCTCAAGGAAATCCCGTTGATGACTCGTGAAGTGTTCTTTTGGCAGAAAAGAAAGGTCATCGCGCCATTGATCCCAGGTTTCTTTGATAATTTGCTCCGGTGTTAGGTTGAGGCTTTTCATTTCTGCTTCGGCAAGAAGGTAGGTGAGCCCGAGCCACTTTCGATAGTAACGGTCGCGCTCGGCAATCTGAGCAATAAGTTTCGAAGTTACAGAGAGGAACCGTTCAAAGTTTCCGTCGGGCACATCAAAGACCCCTTTCTGGACATCCACTCGGTAGACCTCAAGCATAACTCTGTAAGTATGCTGGAACATTCGAGTTTGAGCAAATTTTGGCTCTGGAAACTTCAGAATTCTATCTAGTAAGCGGAAGGGGATATTCACGAGGTACTTGAACATTCGAAGCTCCCAATCGCAGTTCAATCTAGGCAAACCGCCAAGTATGAACCGTCAAACGAATAGCCACAATATCGTAATCAGACGCGAAGACCTTCTGTTTCTCCCGATTACTAACATAACTATCAAAAGTTGTGCTGTTCAACTGAGGATCCGCCTCCAGAGCAACCTCCGCGGCCTTAGCCAAACCCATCGCCGTATCCTCGTTGTTATCTGGATCTGCACTCTTAACCACCAAAACCACAAAGAAATCGTCAAAAACCTCTTTTGACCCAGAAGACGGCTTACGCGCTCCACCATTATACTCTACCCACCCAAAAGGCGACGTTGGATACCGAGTAGGAACAGGCTCAGCCTTCAACCACTTCTTAACTGAAGAAAGATCCGCTGCCGCAATTAATTTTGCGAGAATAGCTGCTTTAATTGATGGCGCATCCTGAGTCAATTATTTTCCCTCCAAATCATAACATAAAGATCTTTGAGAACCTTCCTCACACCCTCAGCAGTACGTTTAACAAAGAAGGATCCTTTAGTGCCAGGATGCTGAACAAACGCTGAAAAAATCGGTTGCCCACCATCAAACCACCTAAGAACACGAGCTCCCCTGGGAAAAATACGGTGAGGCTTAGTAGGCTGATCCACAAACTTAGCGTATGACGCCTTAGGGAAAACACTAAAGCCGTTAGCTGTAAACTTTGCGTCAACACTGTCCCTTAGAAAACCTGTTTTTACAGGAACTATTCCCTGCATAAAACCAACAGTAACATCGCTGCCTTGCTCTTGCCAAAGCCTATGAACAAGCTTTCCACGGCCAGGAGCCGCCTTCAAATACGCCTGTACACGCGAATACTGCGCTTTAACAGAAATACGAATAGACATCTAGGTTGCGAGCCCCACGCCGTAAGCCAACGACTGATTAGTCACCGGAACCCCATCTCCAGGAGCAACATCAGCAGGGTAGTTTGATGCAACATACTCTTTTAGCAGATTCATGCCAACCGTGTAGAAACTATGCACCTTCTCATCGGGAACATCCTTCTGCTTAAACAACCCTGCAGCCAAGTAATTGCTGATGTCATGAATAATATCGTCCGGAGCAACCAACGGAGTTGTGGCGCCACACCGTTTGAGGGTAGTGTTGATGATGTTGTCAGCTGCCTTAATCATTGTATCCAACTGCGCATCAAAAGAAGTCTCCGCAAGATCAATTAAACACAGATTCTTCACCGACACCAAAATACCATAACGCCCAACAGCAGGTTCATATGTTTCTGAGAGAAGACGCCACCCAAACTCATGCGCAGAACCCCCATCTGCACTGCTAATGTTTAAACGAAAATTGACGGCGCCAATAGTGTCGATCCACCAACTACGCCCACCCAAATTATCATGAGGCATAACAGCGATGTCGTCAACAGTTGGCGTAACTAGATGAGCCGTGGGATACATCAACAAAAGTTTGCCCGATCACTATAGTCGCGACTTGCTCAGTCAAACAGTAAGCCTCAGGCTGAGTCTAACTATAAACAATAAAAAGCCTATTGCACAGGCTTAACACGAATAAGACCCTTCTTCAAAAGCACCTGCAACGTATCACTATAACTTGGCTCCTCTAATCCTTGCTTATGAGATAGACGTAACCGCTCTTTATGCTCAAGATCTATTTCCCTGGCAAGTGCAGAATCCACTGTTCCGCAAACACGAATACGCGTCATTTACAGAGGAACCTTTGGCGGAGTTTTAGGTTTAGCTTTGTTTTTCGCTTCAGGATGAACTTCTAATGGTTCAGCTTTAACTTCAGGATCCACCGTGGCAACTGCAGCTGGCACATCAACAACAGAAACTTCAGCAGAAGCCTCCAATCTTTCGAGAAAATCAAGATTCAAACGCGCCATCTCCTCAGAAGACAGCTCAACTACCTCACCTGGAAAAAACCGTTTCCCCCTCAAATGAAAACTATGAACCGTCCCACTAACCCTAAACAACACCAACCAACAACCTCACCACAAAAACAGAATAATACCCAAATAAGTTTTATTGCATAAAACATGCCAAAGAGTTAATTGTCGTCGCACAACTACAGATGGGGCGCATATCAGCCCCGCATTGTGTCAACCCAAGACCCTTGCATAAAACTTAACCCCTTCAAACCCAAAGTAATTATAAATTTTTCAGAGTTCAAATGTAGTTGCATAGCCATTGCACCAGACACACTAAAGCGACGACGTGATTTCTAATAGTTACGCCTAACCACTTGCCCCACTTCTCATTCTGAGAAATATTCATCCGAAATTGCTTGATGCCTCTCAATGTCCTGTCTTTCGTAGGACAGCATAACAGTATGCGCTAAACACCACTTGTAATGCTTTTTAAGCGATGCGTAAAGTTCGAGGGCAAGTAAATCATCATTTTGACGGGCAAAAATCTTCCACCATTTCAAGTAACTTCCCGAAAGTACGCTCTCTCCCACGGGTGAAAAAGTTCTAGCTGATTCATGAAGGGCAACACCAAAGGGCGCTGATTTTTTTTCAGCCTGATATGCTTGTGTCAGTGGGGATCCGAGAAAGATTGAGTTGGTGTGTTCAGGATAATTTTGTAGGTTGCCTGAGAGCATTCCAGCACTTGCTTTCCTGTCACGACCGGTCCAAACGCTACGCCGCTTCTAATTTGAAATTTGTAGAGTTGGTTTGTTTCAAGTATGAAGGTAACTGCAAGCATTGAGTACACCCTATTAATGAAACTCAAAATTTGGCGTTGTGACGGTGAGCAAGCGTATAATCCATCTATAACTGGATAGAGTTCTACAGGAAACTCTACGTGTGCACGAAGAGCAGCGATATGCAGTTTCAGCAGGAAGTTAGACGCAACATTAAGCGATCGTAACATAACTCCTTGAGAGCCCATAACGTCAATCCAACATACGTATTGGTTGGTTGGCGGTGACATTTTATTAACATAAAATAGGAGACGTTCATTCGTCCGCTGTTCGGCAATTGACGGCGAAGGTGTTTGACTCATGATACCTACCCATAAGTCTCTTTCCCACTCACCCATTTATGGCTTACCTAACATGCATTCCTCGTATTTTGTTAAGAATCAAATAGAAAAATATGGAAAGGCTAAGGCGATATTATTAAAACCAAAAAAGCCTAAAATTGATAGTCTATTTTAACAAACAACCAAAATTAATATAATCTTAACCCTTAAGCAAAGCGTTTAAACGAAGAAAACCCCAAGCCCTAAGAATAAGTGTTTAGAACTGCTTTTCCCTATAGTTGTGCTCTTAGGTAGTACCTCATCTGTATAACTCAGGACACACTCGTAACTTATTATTAATATTAAAGAAGAGTTGTTGAAGCTAAGCCATTTTTTCTTTGATTGAGTTACTCTCCATATTCTAATAAACAATTTAAATCATATACACGATGACATACGTTAAATTAAGAGAGAGGTATCATGGCAAAAGATCAATCTACTGTCAATTTTTCTGATGAAGAAATTAACGACTTTCTCATGAAGTACGTTCAAGAATATAGAATTTTAGCTGAAAAGTTGAATCCTGAGCAAAAAAGACAACTCAGATTATTCATGGATTATCCTTTTAAAATAATAGTGTCGATAGACGAAAAAGGAACCACCATAGAGTATCAATTCAATGCTAAAAACCTTGAAATTGAGATTAGTCGGGTGAATGAGAGACCAAGACCGCAGATGAAACCTGGCTATTTCTCAGAGTCTTATGCCAATATTTACCTTAAACGGCTTATTGATCAGCCAGAACTAAAAGCAAGAAGGGATATTGAAAATTTCATCGCTTTTGATGAACATTTAAAGGAAGAACAGGAACGCGCAGAGGATGAATGGGCAGCATATGAACGAGAAAAGTTTGATGAGGTAATTCAAGGTTATGCGAATAGCAACAAAAGGGCATATAGTATTCAAGAAGAGACTTTTTCCAATAAGGAAACCGAACTATACCATATAATACAAATCTTCTATAATCAGTCCATTGTTTTAGAATCTTATTTGTTCGCAGCATGTTTAACTCTTTTTGATACTTTAGAGCAAACGATGTCTGACCTTGAATCCTCTGCCTTTTTGGCTGTTCATGGTAAATATGAGCCAGCTATGGGTCTCTTAAGACGATACCTTGATACAGTTTTGTGCTCTTTGTACTATGATTCTGAACTTTTAAAATTAGCAATAAACAAAGGAGTGGCACATAGGGAGTTTTTAGAATTTAGCGCTAAAAAAGAGCGGTGGCTTGAAACCTCATTTCCTATGCGATTCTCAGGTCATGAAAGTGTACTATCTAAGCTATTTGAAGGCGATACGGATCGCATAGCCAAAAGTGTCGATATACCTAATTTAAGTGGTTCTTATCAAAAATCTGTTGAGCGGGTTTATTATGATCTTTCAAAGTACGTTCATTACGGCGGCAAAAAGGGCGATATTACTTTTGGAATTTTCCAAACGTATAATGAGGAAAAATTCAAGAAATGGAATGTTAGTTTTCATGAAGTAATTGAGATTTGTAATTTGTTGATTCTATTAAAATATCCAAAATTTGCTGAAATTTATAATAGCGTAAAGGAAAGAAGATCTGGTGAGGTTGATTTTCTAACTGCGAAAAAAATTTTAGATGTACGGATCGCACAGTTTAATGTGAGTGCCGGGGTTTGGTTTTAACCCTTTTGAATAAGCGTAAGAACGGGCAGTCCAATAATGCTGTAACAAAGGTGAGCTCCTAGGTAGTAACTCATATGTTTAGCTTAGGTCTATATTCACACCTGAAACTTGACTCTATTGCTACTTCACACTCAAAAACAGCAACATATTTATTGAAAACGTACATATTCAAATTTGGCATATCCAAATAATTAAAAAAACGATTAATGGCTAAGTCTTCGGGTGATATATCCAATTTGTATAGAGTTCAAATCCCAATAGAATAGCTAAAAGAACAGAAATAAAACAAATAAAAGAGGCTATTTTGAAAGGGAAAATTGAATCGCTTACGCGGTGATTCCTGTGATTTCGCAGATTGATGTTGGGCGTCTAATTTTTGGTGTTAGGATTTCCCAGACTTTGCCTTTGGTGTTCATGTCTTCGTCGATAAAGTTGTTGACGGATACTTCTTGTTCGATGCCAACTACGAAGTTCATTGGGCCTGGTTCCACTACTAGGGCGCTTGTGGTTGCTCCGTTGCTTGCGTAGAGGTTGTCGGATACGAAGATTTCGCGTATGAATCCTGGTCCAAGCAGTTTTTCCCGAGCGGTTATTCCTGTGTTGGCAATTAAGAGTCGTAGGTCTGCGGATAATGCGCTTCTTACTACCATGTCGTAGGGTCCGTTGTGGCCGTCTGCTTCAAGTTCGGCGATGGCGTCGGATACGTCTTTTATGATGTTTGTTGCGGTTGACCATGCTCCGTCTGATGCTTCAGTGTTTCTGCCTGTAGCGGTTGCTAAGCCTTCAATTCCCAATGCTCTCCAACCGGTGTATTCGCCTGTGAGCAACAGTTTGTCTTCTTCCTCCGCAACCTGGACCGCTGCGTTCTGGGGTTCAGTAACGTCAATAGGCATTCCACTTCTACGTGAAGCAGCAATGTCTCGGAACAAAAGCTTGTACTCTTTATGAATCATAGGTACAAAAACAGTCTTCGCAGTTTTCTTTGTACGATCAAAGCTCTTGTTTAAACCGTCCATGTCGATACGTGCTTGACTCATATCTGATAGGTCGTAGGAAGTCCATTCTTTGATGCCAATATCAGGAAGACGAACAGGCGCAAACAGGTTGCGCGCTATAAGTTTTTGGCGAACAGCCTCGGTTACTTGGGTTTCGATGTATTGAAGATCTGAATCAAGCAGTTGCGCTGTGTCTGCTCCAACTCTACTCATACTAAATTGTGGTGACATTTTCTTGTGCTCCTAAGTTGCCGCCATGGGCTCATTTGACTTCTGGATTTGAGCCACAACGTTAGCTATTGCTGTTGAGTCCGCGAGTATTACTGCGCCTACTGCGATGACGTCTCCTTGTGTTCCAGCGCCGCCCACTGCTTGTAGAGTAGTTTGGCCATCTGCCGCTGTAACCAGGGCTGTTCCTGGAACGATGTTTCCAGCTTGAGGCTTCTCTGCGAACCATGACTTTGCCGTTTCCACCGGTGATTACGCGAGCTTGATCTCCAACTGCGTAAGTGTCAGTTAGGGCGCCGTCTGGTTTTTCGATAAGTAAGCCTATGACTCCGTGTGCTTTGGCTCCTGCCTCTTTGATGTCTCCTGCAAGGGTGTCGTAAATTACCCAGTTGCCAGGAAGCATCTTTGCGGGGGTTGCGTTGGCGCCGACTTCGAACTCTTCAATTATGAGTCCGTTGTCTTCAACAATTATTGTGTTGTTTGGGTAAACTATGTCTTGTCCCATGCTTATCTACTTCCAAATTTTTTCATTCGTTCGCCATAAAGGTCTATGAGACCTTCGTTTCTGTTTGAGTCTGCACTAAACATTATGCTTTTGGGGTTTGGACGTTTAATTTGCTCAGCAAGCTTCACGATGCTTTCCAGTTCGTCGTTGCCCATCTTGTGGAGAGAAGTCTCTGGAATCTGAGTTAACGCTCGAGCCTTGTTGAGAAACGAGGCGCGTACTTGCGCGGTGAGAACACTGTTTACTTGATTGCGTTCCTCAGTCACCTGCTTTAACTGCACATCCAAAGCTTTCGTGCTTGCCTCAAGAACGTTAATTTTGTCGAGGGCTTCATCTAAACTCATCCTAACCAAAGGCATAACGTTTGGTGCTGACCCTGAATCTTTAGGTTGTTCTGCCATTTAGGTTCCTCTTGTATTAAGAAATGAGTTATCACAAAAAATGCTTAAAAATGCTATTGCATAACCTTGCAAAGAAAAAACAGCTTGGAAAAAAGTCTTTTCGTTGTTTTGTGTGTGTATTAAATTTTAATTTTCTCTGGATAATTGCGACTTTCTACTTTATTAGTTCAAATCTAATAGGCTAATACTCTGAAGATGCTTAAAAGATTTAGTTCTAAAAAAGTTAGCTTCTAAAGTTTTTGGCATATCTCATAATCAAATATAATGCTTGTATTCAAATCCCTAATAAGATTTAGATTTCCACCACAAGTAGTTGCATCACTATTTGTATGTGCTACAATTAGTAGAGCACCCATAACTATGCATATTGCTGGAACTGTATAAGCGAATACCTTTATGTCTACTACCATCTAATTCTCAACCCATACGGTAGAGTGTATATCGTTTAAACTCCAAAAACTTGCTTCGCTGAATGTTAAAGTTAAATCCCTTGAGCCTTTTTCATCCATGTATATTGATTCTGATTTAGTCCATGAGTTAGAGCCTTGAGTAACTTTAGCCCAAACTACAACTGTTCCTGCACCACCATTATTGTGTACGCTAATATCTACATAGGCTATGTAATCTAATCCACTATTACCTGTTCTTATGTTTGTGCTTGTCACAACAGCGTTTGGTGGGTTAACGGTTTGTGCAAATTTGTTTCCAGCATTGTTTAGTAAAGGTAAAGCTACAATGAAGACAGCTAAAATAACAACAACCGCAATTACTGCACCTACTATCTTAAGGGCTGTATTGCTGTTTTTTGGTGGTGGCGGTGGTGGATAAGTCATGAATATTACCAGTAATCTATTTCATATTGTATTGTTTTTAACGTTTGTGCTTACAATCGTTTGAAAATGATATTTTAGCCTTTACTTGCTTGAAAAGTGTTATATCTGTAAACATCACAAAAGAGAAAGCTATCGTGATTTAAAATGAGTCAGAAAAAAGTCGTTGACCGAAATATAGCAATAATATTAGCCATATTATGTGTAGTCTCATTAATGGGTGCTGTTGGAGCAGTTATTTACTTTAATGGGTTTAGCAATGGTAGCAATAACGATTCAGCGTATGCGGCTTTACAAGCTTCAAACTCCGCTTATGTGAACGACCATTCTCATACAAATGCAGATTATGAAAACCTGAAAAGTCAACTTCAAAGTCTACAAAGCCAACTTTCTGGTTCAAGTGGTGATTCATCAACCATAAGCCAACTACAGAGCCAAATAAATAGCCTAAATAGCCAAATTAGCCAAAAAAATTCTGACATAAACAGTTTGAATTCTCAGATATCAAGCCTTAATAGTCAAATAACTTCACTAAAATCTGCCAAACTAATTGGTGTTAACATGAAATATGAAGATAATAGACCGCTGCTCCAAGATTCTTATTTACGTGCATATGGCTCTGTTGTCAATACTGGAACTAACACAGCGACCAATGCTAAAATCCACATAATACTCTATCAAGGTGCAGTCGTTGCGAAAGATACAACTATAGATTTAGGTTGGATTAATGGACAATCATCATATAATGTGGATTCTAAGATTTACTATACTGGTAGTGCAATAACGACATACTCTGCTACTTTCCAATTCACTTAATCTTTCCTTTTTTCTTTTTGCTTTCTTTATAAGGTCTAGGTGTGACCGAATATGATTGGATGAGAAACCGAGGCAGTTTAAGTCCAACAAACTGCCTCTTTCTCAATAATGGCAAACCAAATAAACGATTTGATATAATAAAACTGGTATGCCTTACAGAATCGTAAAACAAGTTGTGCTTGGTGAAAGCCAGAACAATTTCTACAGAAATGAGTACTCAAATAGTTTAGGGGTTAATCTCGAAGAGGATTCAGTCTGGCGCTACTTTTTCGTAAAGGTATATGGACCTAAATATCAAGTGCATGGCAAAATCATAGGTTTGTTAAATGAGAAAGGAGAGTTAATTCGAAAGGTTGATGAGGATTACCTTTTCGATGTAGGCATATACCAATATTACGGTGTGTCAACCTTACAACAACTGAGATTTCTTTTCTTACCGAAAGAATTTGTGCAAAGCTATGCAATTTCAGAAGGTACAATAATATATCTAAGTCTATTAGAGGTAATCAAAGAGGGCGTAACCGAAGCAATATTCTCAAAGTGTGATAGGGATGAACCGATGGATGTTAAGCCTAATTTTGATGATAAGTTACCGCCAACGGAGGTCGGCAAATTAGAACTAATTGCCACATGTAGAAACTGCGGACAACCTCAAGGTATTTACAATAGCAATAAAGACTTGCGGTTAAGCATAGCAAATAATAACAAATGTTCAAAGTGTGGGGCGACTTTCGGTTTTTGGAATGATGGTAGTATTAGCGACCTCAACATAGAAGAAGTAAACAACACTACAGAATTGCAAGAGAGCGTATACAATAAAGGCGATGCATATGAATTTTATAGACGCATAAAGAAAATCATTGACCAATCGAAAACCGAGGTCTTCCTCATTTCCTCTTGGGTTGACGAAGAAGCATTGAATTTATATCTGGACAATATTCCTACAAACGTTAAAATTAGAATTTTAACAAACAAGACTCAAAGGAATTTTCTGACAGTGGCAAGAAAATTCAAAGGTAAACCTAATGTTAACTTTGAAGTAAAAGTAAATGCCGATTGTCACGACAGATTGCTCTTTGTAGATAGTGATTGTTGGGTAATGGGACAATCAATTCAGGATGCTGGAAGAAAACCAACCTATTTAATAAAAACAGAAAGCTGTGACGCATTTAGAAGAACTTTCGAAAGTATGTGGAATACCTCAACAATAATAGTTTAATTTTTTTAATAATGCCGACTTTTTTTAGGTATTTAGAATTCACTTAAAATTTGTAGCGAATATTAAAGGACCAATCAACTTTTAGGTACTTTTGCTTTGAAATGGATTAAGCTAGTTTCCCATTCAGATTGTGATGGTCGATGAAGCTTGTTAGGTTCTTGTTCAGCTATTGATGTGTCTTTCCCAGCAATTATGTCACCTAAGCGTTGAACAATATACATTTCTTTTTTAGGGTCTTCGAGTTTTGATGCCGAGTCAAAACTTAAGCTAAGTGCTTCTTCTTCCCACTTTCCGTCTTTTGTTCTTTGTGCAATGTCGGCAATGTCGAGATATGCCTCAGTCGATGACTCATCTGAGGTGTTAGCCATTTTTAGAATACTCATTGCTTCTTTTTTTGCTTCTTCATACTTTTGGAGATTGTTTATCATATGGTTTGCTTCAGCGATATAACCCCATGTAACACCCATTTTACATTTGTTGCCTTGTTCTTCGTAGACTGCTAAGCTTTTCATCAGGGAATCAAAGCATTTCTCCCACTCTTTCGTTTGTGAATAGACACAAGCGATTCTAAAATAACAAAAGCCTTTCTCTGATACTTGTAACAGAGGTTGCTTGAGACATTCGCCATAAAGCCACAGAGAAACATTGAACATTCCAAGGTGTACATAAGTTTCAGCACCTTTTGAAATGAGGTCTGTTGCTGTGGCTGAGTTTTCAAACCATTTGAATGTTAACTCTACAGCTTTTCTTGCATCTTCTTCAGTATATACCCATGGTCTTTTTTCCTTCAATAGTAGCTCTTTCTTTGGTTCAGATTTAATTTTCCTGTACCAGTGAAGAGCAACTGCTTGGTCAATAAATTGATACATATGCTCCAAAAGATTAGTTCTTTCTTTCAACACAATCGGTAGCCATTTGTTGTGGGTTGACTGCTGATATTTAGCCGTAAGTATTTCTAGGCACTTCTTTTGTATTTGCCAAAAACTTTCGAGACCGATTAAGTCTTCAGGGTCAACCATTCGCAATCCAGACATGACTTGTCTAACCTTCATAAGGTCACCGATATCAATAATTTGCGCTCTTGCCATGTCTTGAGCTACTAGCATTTCCTTAGCCGTTGACCAAAATTCATCCTTTTCGAGAGGAAAGTCACTGAACACTGTTAAGTATCGGGTTTGTCTTTGGTCCTTCTTGTTTTGGCGACAATCATGCGGTGTATAGAACATTTCTGGATAGTCTTCTCTTATTCTTCTTAATTGACGTTCACCTAACCACTCTGGAGAATTCCCAGTTGATGCTGAGTGCTTTGGTTTTTTCCATGATTCAGTAGGTGTCGCTTTTTCTGGATGTAGAAGGTCAAGAAGGATTAGATAGCTAATTTCTTTGACTTGGCCCCAATATCCTTCTTTTGTAATTGCATTTTTTTTCACTAATCTATAGAAGAAATAGTCATGTGTGAAGTTAAAGAGAAAGCTTTCATCTCTTGCAAATTTCTCTATCTCTTTTCTTCTTTCCTCTTTGCTTCTTAATGAATTAATTTTATGTGCTGTATAGAGTGCATGACGTGGAGTCATCTGGAACGCTGGATTTGTGAAATATCTGTCAAGTTCTTCTCTTTCTTTATCCGTCAGTTTGATTTCCGTACTTCTCTCTCCCTAATAATATTACTTATTGGGTTTAAATAAAAGAGGGGTTGGTTGAATGTTCAGTTCACTCTTATTCTTCCTCTGAACGTTCTTCCCAATCGTCTGGTCTTTCGTCTTCACCACGACTTTCCCAATATGCGTCATTGTTTGGGTTTAGTTGGTCAGAATGGTTGTCATTATCATCTTTATCATCATTCATTTCAGTTCACCTCATTTTCTTCTGTCACATTCTGCTTATTAGAAAAAGCGGTCATGATTCGCATGTAATGTAAGCTTGAGATTCCGGCTTTATTTTCTCTAAATGGGGTGCATGGGATGTGATTTGAACTCCTCACACTGTGGTGAAGTCACCCACACCAACCCCTCTTCTTTTTGCGGTCGTCATCAAAAGTTTGAAGGGATATGCAAAGTCTATAAAATATCATAGTTAAACCTGAATTCGGGTTTACACCTATTGTTAAAAGAGAATTGAAGGTCAACAAACCCTTCAATGCTAACAAAGAAATCTGTCCCTATTTTACTCGATAAACTGTTCCTTAGCAAACGGCAAACCGTTTTTCTTAAATGCCTTGTCAATCGAATAACTTGCAAACTTCACTATTTCACTTGCCTTTGAAACGTAATAATACTCCACTATTTCGCCAGAATTACAGTGTTCAGGATTTAATATTATTAGATGGAAAGTTAAATAGAAGCTATAGGATGCTGTTTTATCTCCTTCTTGAGTGTAACTATGGACCACTCTCGGAATCAATTGTACCTTTAAAGTTACTTTAACACCAGTAGTACTCATATCGGAGAGGTCATAATCCTTTGTCATTTTTACTAAGTCATTATGTAGAGGGTCTTCTGATTTCTCTTCATATTCTTTAATAGGTTTATCAACAGCTTTCCCAAAAATATAACCAAAATCTACTTTAAAACTCTCAAAAAACCCGTTGGAAAACTTTTTAAAATTCGTCAGTTTGGCATCATCTAAGAATTGCATGATGAGTTCGAATCTTTTTTTGGCTATAAACGGTTTGATGTCTTCGGGCTTTACTATTAGAGTCAATACAGGGGTACGAGGTTTATACTTGAGCAATTGTTTCTTAAAAAAAATAAATACGCCTATTATGCTGATAAGAGAAACCGAAGAAAGAATAATATCTAAAATCGCTCTTCCATTTTCTATATACGTTCCAGAGAGCGTTAGGTCGAAAAGCGAAGTACTGAGCAAGTTTACCAAAAAAGCTCCAATAAGTACAAGAGCAATGATTTCAAGGCTGAAAAGTTTCCTCTCTTGATGTTTTTCTATCTTAGCTAAAGTGCTTTCAAAATTAGGTTTGAACTGATAAAGCCATTCATTTTCTTTTTTTCGTTCTTCTTCATTTTTCTTAAAGAATTCAGCCATATTAACTCTCTTACACCAATTGCATAGATAAAGATTTGAAACCCCAAACCTGATGTAACCCACACCAACCCTCTCCTTTTTTCAAAGTTACTAACAAAAAGTAAACTCTTCTTAAAAACACTGAACTAACGCATTCTTTTCAAATTACCCTTCTGAGGTAAGAATGTGTCAAAAGAAATACACAAGTCATTATCAGAAAAAGAACTAAGGGAGTTCTACGAAAATCTCCCAGAAGAATCAAAAACATATTTGATTGAGAATATGGAACACATGAAACTTGAAACTTTCAAAGCGTACTTTACTGGACTTATGCATGGAAGGCAACAGGTCATCGAGATTGTTAATGTGCACACAAGAAGAGTTGATGAAATTTTACACAAGTAAACGCACGTCTATGCTTGATTTATACTTCTGTTATTCCTAATCTCACCTTTATTTTTTCTAGCGTCTCTTTCAAATAAGGTAATGCTTCTTTGTTAGTTTCTGTTGTTCTTCCGTTCAATTCTGCTCTCAGATAATATATTCCAGCACCAGCTTCAATTCTAAAGACAGTCATTTTGTGAATTGCTTGATTTCTTATTTCAGCAACCTCATGCATCCAAGTGTCCCAAGAAGGATTTCGAGAATGGTCACGAAGTATTCTTTTACCGTATTTCGTTTCGAGTGCCATTTGCATGTCATTTAAGCAATCTTTTATCAGGTCTCTAATTCTTCCAGAATTTCCCCATCGACCTTTGTATTTTTTTGCTTCTGAGAGTTTGACTATTTTTAGGTATTTGACATATGCTTGAAGATACCTTGTCTTAGGAAGCCAGTCTGCATCTGTTGATGAGAATATCTGTTTGTCCAGAAGAGCGTCATATTCGCAGATTTGACATTTCAATGATATTCCTTTCGTTTTTTCATCTTCCTTTCTTAAGCTATGTACTCCCTATCAATAGGTTTCTTTCTTTGAAGAACTCTAATGCTTCTTTCTTATCTTCATGTTCAAAATCTTTGTAGAGCACATCTATAAGGTCTTCGAGAGCAATCCACGTTACAGCTAAGACATTATCTCTTATGGTTGAATCGTTTCTCCACTCGATGTCTTTGGTTATCTTTGCTGGGTCAGTGTAATCCTTAATTTTGTAGTAGTATAGTCTACTCTTGCTATCAAAGAATCTACGTGGACTCGACAGAATAACCAGCACTTCTTTGCCATTGTGTTCATTGACTTCTAATCCAACATCTACTAGTCTTGCCAACTGGTTTCTTTCTGGATTGAAGGTTGTGTCATATGATATATCTGAGGTGAACTTGATTTCGAAGAAGATAATCAGTTTGTCTGTTTGTATGAATGCGTCAACATGCGTTTTTCCTTCTAATGGCTGATTTTCCTTGCGCAGTTTTGCTTGTTCCCTGATATATCTAATGGGGTGATTGTCACATTGTTTTCTGAGCCATTGAAGGTATTCTTTTGGTGGGGTGAATTGTTTTTCGAGAGCTACTTCTTCCACGCTCTCTTCATATGCACTTACCCTAGCTAACGATAGAATTCTGTTGGTTAACCCTACTCTATCGAGACTCAAGACCAATGGAGCAAAGGTGTAGAATGTGATAAGTTCTTCTGCTTTATCATACTGGTTAAGTTTTTTGTTTGGGTCTTTTGTGTCTCTTACTGAGTCTGAGTTTTCAACCCATGTGTTTAGCTTCTTTAAACGGTTTTCTGGTGGATTGAAGCAGGTCTGGATTGCTTCTTTGAAGAGTAATTTCATAGAAATCAGTAGGTCTGTAACTAGTATTTCTAGTTTAGGCTATTCATTTTAAGCCTATTTCTAAGCAGATTTGTGGATGTGCGCTTCTGAGTTCTCCGAGCAGTTCCTTAACTTTGCTTATTGGTTCACAGAATGAGTTTTGACCAGCGAAGTTCCAGCCTAGCTTTATCGGTTTACCACGAAGATTAATTCCCTCTTTGTACTTATAGCGATAATAAGTGAACCTTATCTCATCTTCAGGTTCACCATCAAACCTTATTATGTCAAGTATGTCCCAGTAGGTTATTCCATCATCTGGGAAGTCTGCGCTGAAAACAATTGAGCGATGCTTGAGTACTGTAGCTCGCCAAGAAAAGAAACGATTAGCTCAAGAAGCTATTGCTAAGGGAACAGTTCCAACTATGATATTCTGTAAATTTTGTGGCGGAAGAAACAAAGCAGACCAAACGCAATGTGCAAATTGTGGAGCAGTATTGACTTAGAATAATTAGTTATTGAAAAAGTGAAGATTACTTTAGTTAAAATTCATAATTGTATTATCTTAAACCTAACTAAAACCTAACAAAGAGTATGAAGAGGATGAATTTCACGAAGGAAAAAAATTATGCGCTGTTAGGAATCATTGCCCCTTTTGTAACTTATTTTTCTATTTGGATTTCAACTACCTTAGCCCCTTGGTTTAGTTGGCAAAGAAACGCTCTAAGTGATCTTGGACATTCAGTTAATAGCGGAGTTGCGCCAATATTTAATCTAGGCTTGTTATTTACAGGCATTATTGTAATAATATACGCGGTAACCGTTTTTGAGAAACATGCAAAGTACACCAGCATCTGCCTAGTAGCTTCAGCCATAATACTTCAGCTTGTAGCCACATTCGACGAAGTATACGGTTCCCTTCACGTTTTGGTGTCAGTATTGTTCTTTTTGTCAATATGGGTTGCATCGATAGTTAATGCTATTGAAAAGAAATCGTTGTTAGCATTACTGGCGTTCATAGTAGGTCTAAGTTCATTCATACTTTGGGGATTGAATGTATATAGTGCTGGGATTGCTGTCCCAGAAATTATATCGTTTGGAGCGGTAGCCACATTAATTCAATTATCCGCCATTAAAATCTACCTTCAGAAACCTTGATTTTCTAGTTGATATCAAACATTACTATTCATGCTTTGGTGGGGGGGATTAAATTTTAATCCAAACAACCTAAGTCCTATTCTACGAGTAGCCTCTTCCAAATGTTTTTGGTTCCCTTCTTGATCTCTTTGGCAACAAACAAAACTAGGCAGAGATAGAAACGCTATCGGAATAATCACCGAGGCTAAAGACCAGTCATTCATGAATACAAAAGCATCATAAGAACTGTAAGTGAATGGATAGAACAACGGATTATATTCATGGTGCATGGAGTCAATTAGAACATGTGAAAGACTCCCCGCAAAACAAATCGCGACCACGCTCCAAGAAAAGCGACATCTATCTTTGACGGTTTTGTAATCTATCTTGAAAAGATAAGAGACTACTGGGGGATACGCAAAAACTACGAGAATAACCGATAGAATTGTTGCCAGTGTGATTGCACCCAAGAAACTGTGCAGAACAAGTCTGGAATATTGCCCAGATGTTGCGGCAAATAGGAATGGGATTTCTAGGTCGGGAGCCATTGTGCTTACAAGCAAAGCTGGGAGACTCAACTGGGGTCTGAATTGTCTAGCCAGATAGGCTACACTGCAATGTATAGGTGTATAAGGCATTCAATTCTCAAAGCAATAGATAGCCAAATCGATATAAATTCTTGGTTGTTGGGTTATGTTTTAATCATATTTACCACTGGGCTATCTGTTTGAGTTTGCGGATTAGGATAGATGTGTTTTCATGCGTTATTGGCAACGTAATTTCGGGCTTCGCTAAAATCATTGGGTTAAACGGAGTCTTTGAAGCCTCTACTCCGTCAGCTGATATTGCCCCTTCAACTTTTCCATCTGGGTAAACGCCTTCGAGTTCTTGACCAACTACCTTTTCAACTTTGGCTTTTCTGAAAAGCGTTATTTGAGCGGACAACTCATCAAGCTGCGCGTAGATAGCGTCGGTCTTAACCTTCAGGTCTGTTTTAGGAAATTGTGTGTAGAGCTCTTGAATTTTAGCTTGCAGTTCCTTCTCTTTATCGTTGCGCTCTGAGTAGATTACGCATAGTTCAGCGTCGAGTGTATCCTTCTCTTCTTGAAGGCTTTTGATTTTGGCGTCTATCTCTTCAACAGTCATCGCATCGCTCTCTGGAACCTCAAAGTCAACGGCGTCGCAGCCTAACCCGATGAAAGGAGCCCGCATACGCCCAACCGGCACACCCACAGCAACATGATTAATCAGAAGATTCTCTTGGATAAAATCGTATTTTTCGCCCTGCCACTCACCCGTAGTTGGCACAGTGTCATAGGTGAAGCCTACGCTTACATCTTTACGTTTACCTGACTTTACGTCTTCTATAAAGGTTCTTCGTGAGAGTCTTCTTGAAAAGATGCACATTAGCTCGAACAGCAGGGCTCTTTTTTCCAGCAGGATTCACAGCGTCAGCGTCAAATACAATGTCAGTTAATTCGCCTTTGATTTGGCGCTTCCTATCGGTAACTATGCTGATTAATGGCTCGGGATGCTTCTCCGCCGTCACCCACGCCTTACTAAACGTAAACAAGGCATCCTCAAGCTCCTTTGCACTACGATACGCCCTACCCTTCGGATACGGCAAAACAGCTTCCCTCGCAAGAATCGCAGGAATAACTAACTGATCATCCGTCTCAGAAATCGCCTTCGAAGAGTCTACCTCACCATTAATAATCCCAATAGTAGCCAAGCATTATTCTCCGCAAAGAAAGGGTATCGATAAATTTGCTTAAAGCGTTTATTGCATGGCAGAACCTTTCTGCAGAATAACCGAGTAACGTTGAGCCTCTAAAGCATAAGTTTGCGCATCAACCACGTTAACA
Source organism: Candidatus Bathyarchaeota archaeon (assembly GCA_963741005.1). Classification (GTDB taxonomy): domain Archaea; phylum Thermoproteota; class Bathyarchaeia; order Bathyarchaeales; family Bathycorpusculaceae; genus Bathycorpusculum. Next base: position 1,797,331 of record CAVUGQ010000006.1, on the reverse strand, counting down.
AGAGTTTGAAACTCCTTCATAACCGGAGCAACCCGCTCAAAAAACACTTTACCTTCCTTCGTCAAAGTATAAGGATACCCAAAAGAAGTTGGGTACTTAGGTTTTTTCTTTGTTTTTTTTAAGCTCAAAGGATGCTTCTCTGCACGATAAGGAACCTGAACATAGCCATTATTTACAAGAATCCTAACTAAATTAGAGAGAACAGAGCAGTTTACATTTGTCTTATACATTAACTGCGTGAGCTTCATAGGCGAAGAATATAATGCCTCAAACACTTCAAAAAGCATCTGAGCTTGTGAACGCCGCACCATCTCAAGCATCAACAAATCGAGATAATACAGCTATACGATTCTTCAAAGCCGTCGCCATATCTGCCTTCAAATCTTTCAACGCCTGACCATGCAACTTGTCAAGATCATCCAAAATAGATTTATCTAGCGGAACAGGAAAAACAGCATTCACATTTTTACTCATAGATTTCCCCTTCAAGAAACTGTTTACATGTTGAATACTTAAGAAATTTATTGCATAACTAAACAGAAGAACTCATAAGCCACGGAATCTTCTCACGTAATTGATTCCAGGGCAGATCCCACCATTTCTCACGCAAAAGACGCCTAATAACATATTGAGTAAATCGGTATTTTACCACTTTAGCAGGGTTCCCAGCTACAATAGCGTAAGGCTTCACATCTTTAGCGACGACTGCTCCAGCGCCAACAACCGCCCCATCTCCAATAGTGACTCCGCTCAAAATCATGGCGCCGTACCCTATCCAAACATCGTTCCCAATAACGACGTCGCCTTTAGTTTTCACAGTTGGACCCAACTCTTTGAAGCGAATCAACAAATTATCAAACGGATAACTCGAAACCAACCTATAGTTATGCTCGCCACCCAAGAGGATCCTGACATCATCCGCGATACAGCAGAACTTACCAATTTTGAGTTTACCCTGCTCACCTTCACAAACAACGATTGTTGGGCAGCCAAAAGTCCACTCGCCTATGTCGTATTTTTGGTATTCAGGAATCTTATTTGTAATTCGCAAAGAGTTGTCTCCGACTGTAAATTTTACTTTTGCTGTGCTGCATTTGGGGGCTCTCCAATTCTGAGAATGTCATAAAAGTGAGGGCAAAATTGATGCCTGGGCAAATCTGGCATGAAACGGCCTCGATGGTAAACTACGCCGACGTGATTTGTGCACCACTCACAACTTGTCGCCTTAAGATCTCCGCTAATAACAAAATCAGTTACGCCAAGAGCAATCCCATAAACCTTAACGGCGCCATTAAAAGTCGAAAGCTGCACATCTTCCGCAAGCATACTAAAACGATCCAGGATTCCATCTTGGGTTTCCCAATAATTCACAGCAACCCCATCGACTGCTTGCTCAGTCACTTTAAAACGCCGCCGTTTACGGCTGGAACTAAGTTCTCTTTTTGATAGAAGGTATCAGCATCAGCAACAATCGTCTCAAGATCAGTCAAGAAACGTTTATGTTGACTGTCAAGTTTACGCCGCATCTCCGGAGGAATAATAGCTACACCAGGAAAGTTTACTCGATGCTTAACCCATAGAAGTGCTTGTTCATCCTCAAGGCGAGAATACTCAATTATCATGTTTCGCCCTCGTGAGAGCGCTTCATCCTTGTTAATTTTACCATCCATTACGCTTTGCCCGAGCTCCCGCATAAGCATCGGCAACGTGCGGCTTATGCTCTTTTCCTCAGCGGATTCAGGTTTACTTTTTTTTTCCGCAGCAGCCTTTTCCGTTGTTGTTGCTGCAGGAGGCTCAGAAGCGTCGGCTCCAGGTATAGGAGGAGACTCTTGTTTTGCATGAGCCACAGCAGGTTTAGCAGGAGAACTTTGAGGTTGACCTGTTTGTTGAGCATCTAAAGCAGCTTTTTCGTCGGCTATTTGCTGAGGAGACTTGGGTGTTCCATCTGGATTAAACGGGTTAACTCCTTGTCCTTGAGGCTGAGCTGGCTTCGCTAATCCAATAACAACTGCTCCAGCCTTATCAGGTAACGCAGGCAGTTTAAAGCGATCCTTGCGGACTTCATCAACAGTTTTGCAGAGCAATTCTTTTTCAGCAGTTTGCGCATTCAAGAAAGTCCAGCTCAGCCTTCTCTTTCTGAGTAGGCTCATAACTGGGCTTCCACACAATCTTGTAATCCAACGGCTCCTCTTCAGTGCTTAACTTCAGATACAGCAAAATAGAGTCCACAAGATCCCGTATAACCTGCTCAAAATCTGTTTGCTCATCACTAATCACCTTAAAGTAAGCACGCTCATTAATCTCCGATCCAGTGATTGCCCCCGCCTGGCTACCCTTCAAAACAGGCTCAGGAATACCCGAACCCATACTCAAAGTCTCAATGCAATCTGATAATAATTAATCGGGTTCAAAGTTGCAGCGGCAAACCCTTTGAATTCAAGTTTCTGCTGTTCGTTATGGACAAAATACTTCATGCCATTCAAATTATCAAATTGACCCGACGCAATGAAAGCATTTATGGCTTTTTGGTCAGCTTCAGGACCCATCAACGTCACATCAGGAAAACCGCTGCCATAACGAATTATCGTTTGATAAAACCCATAGCGCATGTAACGGTAACCCGTAATGTCATCGTACAAGGCCTGCAGAACACTCCAGCCTAAATAGCGGTGATCCACAACCAACGAAGAACACAAAATACCGCGTGAATAGTGAACCCGCACCTGGTTACTGACAAGCCCTGCAGATTTCTTCATAACATAAAACTGTGGGTAACCATCCCGCTCATCTTGTGGATCATCCACATCTATGAAACGGTTAATCTCAAGCTTCGAATACGGCTCAATATAGGCAATTTGCGCTGTTTTATCAGTTAATTCATTCTCAAGTTTAGCAGCGTCATCTTTGTACCCCTTAATTAGAATAGAATAGCCGAAAAGACGCTTCAACGTTAACAGCTTAATGAACTTCCATTTAGCTTGCAACCGCGTAAGTTCCTTCTGAACCTTCTCGTTAGTTGCTCCTTTATCATCTTTACCGATTAACTCGATGGTGAACCAATTATCAAGCGTATCCTTTGCCACCCCAAAGACTATGCGGAACGCAGCGGGCTCACGTTGAACAGCAAACAATAATTCACGATCATCAATTTTACTGCCAAATAAGCCCTCGGGTAGTTGGATCCCTCAAAGTTGAGAGAGCAATAGAATCATAATTTGTTGACTCCCCAACGTCAGCAGCAAACCGTTTCCTAAGCTCCTTAATCTGAAAGAACCTCTTTATCCATCTAACGCAGATTTAAAACCCGTAGGCATTACTTCTTAATCCCCTTTCTCTGTTTAGGCTTCGGCTCTCTCCTGAGGGTCATCCTCTTTCTTTTCAGTTAACTCAACACGAAAGCCATCACTGTTAAGCTCGCCCCTAGTATCGCAGGTGTACAAAAGAAAGTTCGAACTCCACCCGGTAGATCCTTGAACATAATTAACAAGCTTCAAAGCCTTCTCGCTACAACTTGGACAACCAAGCAGTGCTAATTGTTCGCGAAAACGCTCAGTTTCCCCAAGCAAATCAGAAACATCCGGCGCCTTAACACTAAAACGCCTTAGAAAGCTTCACCTGAAAATACCCCAGCCAATAGCGCCCAAGAATAGTGCAAAGCGTAAGATCACAAAAACAAGTGTAGACTTAACCAAACGATCAGTACGCTCACGCTCTTTTATCTGTTCTTCGCGAAACTCCTTTATAAAATCCTCATGTTTACAGCAGCGCTCATCCATCCGCTTCGCATACTCAGTAAAGACGTCTTTGCGAACAAACGGGACACTTTCGTCATCTGAAGGAATAGAACTTAAAATAGGCACGCTTGGTTTTGCTTGAATTACAGGAGCAAATGATTTCTTGTTTAAATCAAGCTTCTCTATTTTTTGTCCCATTGTGAACTTAAACATATCAGATCACCCAAACTTGAACGCATTAAGAGGCGCAGTAACCTGCAACTTCAACGCATAACGAAGAGCGTCAACTGCATGGTCACGTTCTTTAACATCGACTTTGTACTCCAAAAGTTCTGATATTAGGTTTATGCAACGAGAAGAAATGAACAACCTGGGCAACCCATCCCCCGCCTTAGGAAACCTGGCACCCAACTCGCGAATCCCATCCTCACGCTTATGCGGATAAGCTTGAGCAGGCAAACTTGCCTTCTGCATCTTCACAATAGACTCAGGCTCCGACTTATCACACAAGGATCTCCCCTCGCCCATACAACACAAAAAACTTCTGCAGAACAGCAATCAAATCCTCAGCGGAACACTGCGCATTATAGAACTCATCCAGCACCCAAACACGCCCATCATAATCATATGCCAAAACAACAATCGCCGATTGATTAGTCCAACCAAAATCCACGCCGTAACGAACATCACGAAACAACCGCTTATCCAACTGATCACGAACATGCACCGAGGTATCAAAGGGAAAACTTCCAGCGCCAACATTCGCAAACCTCCCATACACGAAACGTTCAGCCAAGCCTCCAGTGTGACTTTGAACAATCGCATCAATGAAGGCCTTAGGCAAAAACGGATTATCATAAATGCTCCAACGATAAATCTTCGACTCAGGATTCTTAGTCAAAGGATTCTCCAGCTCATTAAACAAGACACTCAAAAGCTTGTCAGTAGTCGTCGTTATCCAAAGTGCAGGATTAATGGGAACATTGCATCTTCCAGATCCACGAAGACGACGCTTAGCAGTCAACAAAGCAGTATCCAGGTGCAGGATAAGCCGCGCTTCATCTAGGTGAATATAATCAATGTTAGCTCCCTCCATCGACTCAGGATTATCCCAACTGCGAAACCACCACTGCGACCCATTCTTCCAATCAAGACGCATCTCAAGTCGACTAAAATTAGCGATGTATGGGTGACGGGTAAAAGGAAAAGGACAACCCAACAGATGCTTTGACTCCAACGCTGGAATAATGTTGAGGCGAACCATCGGATAAGAAGGCTCAGTAATAACCCCTACAGATCCAGGATAATCCAGCGCCCACCGAATATCCTCAAACAAACCACAAATAGTCTTCCCAGCGCCACCCCCACACAAAGCAGCCCGCTCATAATACACTCCTCGGCCAGCATGAAAAGCAAACTGCTTAGGCGTCGGACAATAAAGTAAACTATTCTCGCCAGGAATAGGCTTCTCAAGACTCAGACTTGACATTTTGCCCCGCTTTCTCAAGCCGCTGACGCTCAGACTCAGCTAGCAACAAACGCCTAAACTCAGGATCAACATCAAACGGAGTCCCCGCAATCGTCACATTCGACTCAATCTGCTGCGGCGCCACCTGAATAACCCCCGCCTTCATCAACAACAAACCAACCCTTGACTCACCCATAATAATCGAACGCAAAGCAGCCACACGAACAGAAGCATTATTCTTCTCTCGAAGCCCCTCAATCCAACAATGTTTCATAGCCTCATTCATCCCAGCAATCAACTCAGCCAAAAACGACTCATCCTGAAGACGAACAACATTAGTCATCCAGTGTTTACGGTTACCCCAGTCTCGACGAATCACAGCAATCTGCTTTTCACGTTCAACTAGGTCAGAAATATCCTTAGTCATTTCCTCCGCTACAACTTGAAGCTTAGAACCCTTAACCATATATTTGAGCAAAGTTTCTCGTCGATTCAATAGGTCAGCATTCAAAGATATTCTCTCCAGTAGGAAAATTCTTTCCTATTTTTACTCATTTAGTACATTCCTGCTCAATAATCGGCTTGTACTCTAAAGTTATACTAATACGCTTGGCACTAACACTAGATTTAATTTCGCTATTCATCCTGGTATCTTCTCCGCTGCGCTTCACATGCCCATACCGCTTAACATTCCAGCGGTCAAGGTTGCCTCTTACAATCTGAGGATTACTCGTGACAATGTAGAAGAGTTCTTTTGTTTGAGAAGAGAAAAGCTCCGCAATAAAATTCAGCAGCCGTTTCCCTAACCCTATGCCCTGGTAATCAGGCAAAATCACCAACCGATGCACCCGAAAATACCTCGACTTCATTTGAATATGCATAACCGCAATGAACCCAACAGGCTTATCCTGATACACCGCAACATAGCACCTGGAACCCTTGGCAATAGATCCGCTTAGATAGTGATACTGCCGAAACAGTGTCCACAGATTAGAGCCGCACCGATAAACTTGGATGTTAACGGGCGGCCTGCTTCTTTTTTTTGGGTAAACTCCATCGTATCAGTGCACAAGACCCAATCGGGCTCAAGCCAATCAACCACGTCGTAGTGGCAGGTGACGGCTATGAACTGCTTCTTAGACCGTCGAACAGCTTTAGCAATCGCAAACGCTGAAACCTTCGCAATCTCACGATCCACAACACTCGTAAATTCATCAAACACAATCAGGTCTCTATCTAGGCACAGCGCCCTTGCGATGTCAACACGCATCTTCTCTCCCTGGCTAAGGCAATCATAACTTTTGAGCCAATCCGGAGGGCTAGCGAAGCCTACGCTTGAAAGCGCCTTAGTGATCTCTCCAGTCTGCAGGCCAGAGGGAAAATCATCCAGGATGCTCTTACTGTGATAATCAAAAGCACGAATGTAGGCTTCAGCAAACAACTCTTTTGCAATGCTGCTCTTGCCCGATCCGCTACGCCCAACGATAACCCCCACTTGCCAGGGCGCCTCTTCAATCGGCAAAGATCCCTTAATGCGCTTCTCCAACTTCACATCCAGGAGCGTAAATGAGCCAACCACGCTTTGAGCTCTAAAACTGTCTGCTTGACTCCACGTTTTTACAATGTCAAAATCCGTAGCCTATAACCCTCCGCTTTCAACTTCTCAAAGAAACGCTGCTGCTCAGATTCATCTTTGCATTCAATAATAAGCTCCCAAGTTTCAGGAACCGTCACCGAATCCTTCTTGCCGCTCAAATCATCCGGAAGCCTCTCTCCAACAGAAGCTAACAACAATTTAAGATCCTCTTTCTGCCCCAGCTCAGCAATCCGCTTAAACTCAGCAGCATCCAACTCCTTGTTATGAGTACCCTTTAACTTGTTAAGAATCTGCCGAAGCATCCGACGGTCAACATCAGACACAGACAACCGCAACACCGGAGCAAAAAACTCCCCATGTGCCCGAAGAACCTCAGCCCGCTGCTCCCCATCCGCAAACACCCCATCCTTATTCACAATAATCGGGTAAGTCCAACCATACTTACTGAGGCTTTTCCAAATCTGCTCACGCTGCTTAACCGTAGTCCGATTGGGATTTTGCTCATCACTCTTTAACAATCTAATGTCTTCTAGTAGAGGCAAATATGCCCCAGGAACACACAAAGTCGTTTTCTTCTCAGTCACTTCAAATCACTACAACCTACCCTCCTGTTTTCTATGTTCAAAGAGAAATCGTTTATTGCATAAAATTGCGCCCTCTTCCTGCGCACTCAAATAAATGCTTCAAAAAATAGACTAATGAGCCTCAAAACATGCATCACGCCTACGGTAGCGTTTTTGCTTTTTTTCTGGACTGCGAAGGTTCCCCATTTAGCATCTACTCTCCATCTGTGGTTAATGTGCCCTGGTATGCCGCGCTTTTTTTGCCCTAGTGGCAAGTACAAGGGAGTTGAAAAATGTGTGTTTGATCCTTTAATTTGAACGGTTAAAAACTTTATGTACCCATAGAAGGAAATGGTAAATTCTTTGGAAAAAGAGATTAGGATTGTGAAGTGAAATAATCCAAATTAAACAAAGTCTACTTGTACTTTGGTCATAATATTGAATCGAGCGATTCAAGTGCGCTTTTTGGTTCATCCAGGAACAATATGACTAGCCCGATTACCGTCGATAAATTCGCAATCTTTCTTCCAAGAGGAGTCAATGAATATGAAACCCGAAATGGTCGATCACTAACTATCGTGCGTGTTAACCAACGTTCCTGCTCCAACCTCTTCAACCTCTCAGAAATAGTTTTGGAACTCATCACCCCTCTTAGCAGGTTTCTAATCCTGTTAAAGCCTATCCCATCCTTCATTGAAAGCCCAAGCAAGATTAACATCTCTTTTTCGCCTATAAGCCCTTTATAGTGATCCAAAAACTGTTTTGCCTCTTGAGCCTGTATGCTCCCATTAGCAGATAACACACTGGATAATGCTTTGGCGTTGCTGGTAACTTCTTGGGAAAGCTCCAAAATAGTTTTGAGGTTCTGCCTCAACAGTGTAGTTTGTTTTTCTTGAACGCGTTTTTCCATAGAAGTCACCATGCTTGCACTAAGTGGAGTTTTCTCCACTTCACGGTTTATATATTAAACTAAGCTTATAAAATGAACTCAAGCTACAAACGAGAATGGAAGTAATCTTAAATGAAATCGTTAATTGTCTATTACTCAAGAAGTGGAAATACACGGTTCGTAGCGGAGAAAATATCTCGCGAAATCGGCGGGGATATTGAGGAGATAATTGACATAAAAAGAAGGAAAGGACCGTTGGGATTTGTAATAGGCGGCTTCGATGCAACAAGAGGAAGAGTAACCAAAATTGCTGAAATTAAGAAATCTCCCAGGGACTACGATCTCATTGTTGTTGGTACCCCAATGTGGAACAAGAGAATTACACCCGCAGTAAGAACATACCTAAAAAACAACAATTTTTCTGGAAAAAAGGTGGCGCTTTTTTCTACAAGCCTCGGGTCACAATCAGACCGAGTCTTTAAAACTTTAAAGGAAATAATGCAGGGATGCATTTTTGTTGGGGAATTAGCAATATCTAATGCTCAAAAAGATAGAGAAGATACTGGAAAGAAAATCTCTGAATGGTCCAGGAGTCTAAAAGTTTAACACAGCTTTAAAAAGAATAATGGAAAAGGCGAGACTGATGGAAGAGTATGATGTTTGTGTAGTTGGAGGCGGCGTTGCAGGTTCAGTAGCTGCAAGGTTCAGTGCACAACAAGGTTTTAGAACCCTTCTAATTGAGAAATATAAAACCCCGCGAAACAAACCTTGCTCAGGAATCCAATTTTCATACTTCGAAAAACTAATAGGAAATAAAATTCCTAAAGAAAAACTATGTAAAAATGAACTCTACAAAGTGGACATGATTACTCCCTCAGGGAAAACTTTGGGGGGAAAAATGAAGATGCTTAACTTTTGGCGCTCAACTTTTGATAGCTGGCTAAATCAACTAGCCATCGCGCAAGGAGCAGAGTTTCAAGATAACACATCATTAATTGATTTTTCCAAAACCCAGAAAGGAATTAACCTAACACTGTCGAAAGATACAAAATCTACTCAAATCACCACTCGTTTCCTCATCGGAGCAGACGGAATGCTTTCTGGAATAAGAAGCAAACTAAACCCCGCGTCTTTAGAAAAAAACCATTTAGGGACAGCAATAAACTACTATTTTGAAGGAGAAGGCAATCTTGACCCAAACAAATTATACATGTATTACAACCGAGAGTTCTGTCCATTAATGTTTGCGTGGGTTTATTTGAAGGATGAAAAATGGGTCATAGGAACAGGCGCAAATGAAAACGCAGTAGAGTATGCAGATCGATTCTATAATTACATAAAAGAGAAATATTCTCTTCAGGGCAAAATTGTGAAAAAAGAGGGGTTTGCCTCAACCCAGAAAATAACCACTTTTCTTGGAGAAGAAAATATTTTGCTAGCTGGAGATGCTGCAGGCTTAATTGACCTATATCGTGGAGTAGGGATGGATCTGGCAGCTTTAAGCGGACGATTAGCAGTTAAGGCAATTAAAAAAGCTGAAAAAACAGCTACCCTTCCGATAGAGTACTATCAAAGCTTTATGGAAAAAACTATGAGAAAAATGGCGTCTAACGAACAGAAACAAGCAAAAAGATATGCATCAAATGAAAGCTTAGAAAAGAGTTTATCCTCTGCGAACTTGTTAAAGGACGGGCTCTCGATGATAATTTCAAACCAAATTAACAGGATTCTTCCAGCTGAAAAAATAATATTTCTGCCAACTTAATGGTTGAGGACAAAATCATTTGGAAAAAAGAAAGTATATTTTTAGGATTATTTAATCAAAAATAGAACCTTTACCTTGACCAACTAACCTTCAAATAGAAAAGAGGGTAAGCAGGTGGCATTTACGCTCTGTCGTGGGTTCAATTTATTCCCATTTTCCGCTACTCTGCTTAAACTGCATCTGAACCACACGGCAATCCTCACACCAGATCCTGCGCGTCTTCGAGACTGCACTTTCATGGGTGTCTTTAGTGTAGTGGCGAGTTTCTTTCGAACAGACAGGACACATTAACCATCCTGCAAAATGCGCGTCAGCTTGATTCATCTAACATAATCCCCAAGTTTCTTCTGACCCTCAGCCAACCGCAAAGGATCCTCAACCTCGCCAAGCTTACCTAAAACCTCGGAAAGCCTATTCACGTTAAACGCGATCTTCTCCACCGCCGCTTCAAGACTCACAAGTTTACCTGGCTCAGAACCCTTGCGCAAAACAGAGTAGATAGCTTCCTGCAAACGCTCCACCTGCAAAAGCCGACTATTAGTAAATTTTAAAGCCTCACTATTCCGCGCAACTTCCCGCTTCAATTCAAAACTATGTTGAGCCCCCTCACTATCCTTAAAACCCTTACTGATAGCCTCCTCAAACTTCGTCACCGACATAGGACGAGTAACCTTACGCTCTTTACGGACTAGATTCTCCTCTTTCTGATACACCCGCTCAACCATACCCAAAAGATCCGTTTTGGTAACACATTGAACCCCATCAATCCTGACACCATGGTAATCTTTGTTGCATTCAAAAGTCAAAATCTCTAGGTCGTTTAACTGCCAACCTAAATGATCTTGCACAACATCAAACCAACGATGAAGCGCCAACAAACAAGCATCATGACTCATACCGCCCACGTCACAGGCAATATACCCAGAAATCTTCCTACGCTCCGAGCCGAAGCAGACATGAATCTTTACACCCCCAACAAACTCATCCTTCTCCCAACTCTTAACATCCTGACAAACAAAACTCCGCAACGAAATATTATGCACGCTAAGCGGAACAAACCGCACCCCGTAGGTGATTTTGTTGCAGTAACTTCCAAGGTAGGGCTGAAGGATTTTCCCTTTTTCTAAGAGTTTTCTCAAAACACACCGTACTGTTATGCATTGACCACGTGTTGGTTTATGTGGAGCATGGATTTTCCGTGCAATCTCCACGGGTCGAAGCTCTATTTCTGAAGCATCCACAACATGAAAGACCTGCGCCTCAACACTCCAGCGCCGTGAAGACGCTAAACTGTTGCAACCTAGGTTGCTAGAGGTGTTTGTGGAATTATCAGATAAGATAACCAAAAAAATAAGCTCCTAAGCAGATTCCTTAGTTTTTTCTTCACTCGAAATGTCTTCTGATGGTGGAAACAGCAAAGCAGACCGCAATATCTCAAACCATTCCTTCTGACTACTGCCTAAAGCAACTTTGAGCCTTTGACCACAAGCACCACAATAAACCACTCTATCTAGAGGCATTTTGCGCAAAACATTGTTAGCAGCCACAATCCGTTTGAAGTAAGCTTTCTCTTTCCGCTTTGATTCCTCAAGATTAGCTTTCATCTGCTCAAAATCTTCAATGCTCATCAGTGGCCGCCTCCTTTTGGAAACATTTTAGCAGGCTTACGACCAATGTAATCACGTTGATTACTCAGCCAACACCACTTACCCTCAAGAACCACGCCTTTTTTGCCCGCTTGCTCAGCCTCAACAATTGATCTACGCATCACAAAATAATCATTAGACTGCCCATTATCCTTCTCAAGCGCCTTCTCATAACGCTCTCCACCCTGATTCTCCGCATAAATCCAAACAACATCACCTTCCTTATGCCCCTCAGTAGGCCTTGTTGACCGCTCAACCTTCTCTACTTTAGGCGGCGCCACAACTGCAGGAGCCGATGCCTGAACAGGCTGAGAAACTGCGACTTTGCAAAGTTTCTCCAAATTACCATTAAGCTGCTGCAACATCTGGATCCGCATAACTTCTAAACACAACTCGCGGTACGTAGAATCAGATTTGCAACTGCATGATACCCCAAAATCTACGCAGACACTGCAGTATTTCTGGTAGAAGATTGTGACTGGACTAGGCTGCTTAGGAGGATCTGGTGCTTTCTCCTGCTTAACTTCAGCAGCTGGAACAGGATCTTTAAGCTTAGGAATAAAGAAGCACCCATGATCTTTGCCTTCACTGTCTTTTTGGTTGATGAAGTCCCCATTAAACTTCTTAACAACCCCCAGCACCAACGGGTAATCAGATTTATCCAAATTCACTGCAAAATCCATAACTAAACCAGTGCCTTTTGCATCAGGCTTAAAGCTAGTAGCAGCTGCTAACTCCTCAGGCAACTCAGCAAGAATCTTATCCGCTAAACACTGTTGCTCAATCATTTACGCATCCCCTTAAGCCGCTTCATTTCCATTTCAACAATCTGGCGACTAAAACGCCAATTAAAAAAACACAGATCACCAGGGTAATCTGCAGCAGGCCAGGTTTTGCAGGCTTCACTTCTTAAAACACTCAACGCTCTACAACCTCCGATTCAAAAGCACCCAAAGCCCTCTTCGAAATCATCTCAAGCTCATGAAAATCAGCATCAAAATTAAGAGCCACCCCAACAAGAGAAATCAGTTCCATCGCAGAAACAGCTTCTATTTTCTTTTGTTTCAAAATTGAACGTCTCAATAGCTGCAGGAAAAAAGAGAGAAAAAGGGGATTTACTGGTTTGAAAATCGATATCCACATTCTAGACACAAGTATCGCTGTATCTTTCCTTTGACGGTTTTTCGAAAACCGGATTTGAATACCCGCTGAAAGCCACATTCTGGGCATTTGACCTTCGGCAGTTCCTTTCCCGTTAAGGCGTCTGTTGAGATTATCTTGCCACAGTGAGGACAATTGATTATTTTCTGGTTCATACATTTCACCTTCTGCCAATTTATGCCTTAGGAGCATTTCCCAAGAAGAAAAAGAAGGGGGATTGTTGTCGGGAGACGACTTCGATGACTCCACAGGATATTGTTTATAAGAATTGTCATAAATCTTTTAATGCTACACCATAGTTGTGGTTGTCAGAACAGTGGGCTCGTAGCCTAGCACGGCATAACTTCGAAGTGGTGACAGCACCTTTAATTTTTCTCTCAGCGAAACACAACTCTCTTTTTTCTTTTTCGCCTGCCGCAATTATTCAGGAGGTTTTTCTTTTGAATGCTGATAGAGTTAAGCGCAAGCTTCCAAGCTTACTCGTAGATGGGAGTACAACAAAAAAGAAAAGCTTGAATAGCCTCATGCGTTACTGTTATCGGTTCACTCAGTTCAAGAAGCGAAAGCCTGAAAAATTCAACTCTATTACCCGTCGTATTCTTTTAGACTTGACTGATTTAGAAAATGCGCTTAATGAATCAAAAGACAGCGGTCTATGACACCAAAAAGCTTCATGAAAGATTCTTTACTAAGCGATTCTAAATTCAACTCCGCAGAAACCGGCGGTTCTTTATGCGGAATTTTGGCGCCGGGAGGGGGATCCCAGCACCATTTAGATCGTGCCAACCTGCAAAGCCAAAAGCAGAGTATTAAGATCAGAGGATTTTTCCGCTCTGTCTTCCAACCTCTGACTTGGCTTTCTTATAATTATTATTCTGTTTTTAAATGGTTGAACTAAAACAGCCTATGTCATGGACAATTGTAACAGCTTTAAGCATTCAGCTGAGTTGCGTGAGTATTGGCTGTTAGAGAAACGCAAACAAAGAGAACGAGCGAGAGAGAAGAGGGCGTAAGTTATGGCTGAAACTGTGAAGAAACCAACATCAAACCGCTCAACAAAGGAGCGCAGAAACACCTTATTTCGCGTTTTAGACAGTGTAATTAAGCCTGTCCCACCAAAAAATTCATGCTGAGGGAAACAGTGACCGAGCTAAGCAGGGTTGGGCGAGAGTTTTAGTCTCAGCAGTCTCAGCCTACGGTCCTTTGCTTAAGGATGAGGAGTTGGAGCTTCGGGTGTTAACGTTAGAGGAGAAGCTCAAGAATAGCATATTGATACCGAAACCGGAGGATAAGAAGAAATGAACATTTTAAACAGGAAACTGCATTTATTAGAAAAAAATGTGTTACCTGAACTTCCCGAAAAAGGCACAACTATTGGGAACTGTGCGAAGGCGAACAGGAAAGGCGTTTAGCTCCCGTCTATGCAAACTGGAACCATGACCTATTTACTCCCGAGAGTTTTCAACGCTAATGTGACATACATCACGTTTTCAAAACAACCGAGGACATACAGCAGTTTATTGCTAACAGGACACCCGAGCAGGATAGGCAAGACGAGTTAGAAGAATAGCAAGAACAAGCGGAAAACGCAGAGCTGGGCAAGAGGCCTTCAAGCAAAGATATAGCTTCGCTAATTGGCATTGTTTTAGGCGATTCTTTCAGAAATACATTTGATGTCGATTGTTTGTTTAGGTTTTCAATGGTTTTTTGCGCTTCAGCCAGAGCGTTTTTTGCTTCAGCTAATTCTTGACGGGTCTTGGCGAGTTGATATCTTAGCTTCCGAAAGATCCCTGTTACTTTTTTTTAGGGCTTTTACAACAGCTATCTCCGAGTTTTCCGTGAACGCTGTGCTCTCAAAAGGAATGGCGGCTTGAACAACCGCTGGTCCAACTGAAACAATATAATCGGGATGGATGGTTAACCAATCTGCGACTGTGTTGGGCTGCCACTTACTCTTCAAAAACAAGATTGATTGGCAAAACTCCTTTGCCTGGTAGCTGCTGCTTTTGGCCATGACTGCTAAGATGCCATTAGCTTGATCAACCCACACAATCCGAAAGTGCTCTGGCAAAAATAGCGCGTTGTCCTGATAGAAACCTAAAATATACTCTCCGGGAACAAGCGAATCTACACCTTGCTCCTTTAGGCTTTCCTGCAGCCGCATCTACCCGCCACATGCTCAATATAGACCGGCACACCCACAGGTTTGCTTGCGAAAGCCTCCAGCTCTTCAGGCGTGTAAATGTTAATAGACTTTAGGCGTAATTAGGTTGGGCTACAAATTAGTGAGTGATTCGTGCTGTAGCTTGAACAATTATACGAAAAAACACCTTCAGAATACGATTAACAGCAAAAAAGGAACGCTTTCCAACAACAACGGCTATTACGACTAAGGTCTAATGTTCCGTGAGATGCCCGCGACCATGGCAACCCCGCCGATCGGCAAAGACTCGCCAGCAGCAGCTTCTATGATGCGGAAGGGCAAAAGCGAGGCTACATGCTCGCAGACATGCTTACAATCACTTTGGGGCTCGTTGGACATAACAATCAAAAAGCATTTGCGGGGAAAATGCACTAATAGGTTATTACCAAAAAAACGCTATCAAAACCCATTAACAAGTTATTACAAAATAGCTGCTAATGGTTCTAAAAAACGATAAAGAAAAAATGATTCTAAAGTTAAAGTCTCAAAGTCTAACAGACCGAAAGATAGCGAGCAAACTCCAAGTGAGCGCATCGCATGTTTGCCGAGCAAGGCATAACACACAAAAAAAGCTACACAAGGCAATACTTGATATAGAATGGGCACAGAAAACAAGCATAAAAATACCCCAAGAAACAGCGCTATCCAACAACTCATACAGTTTTTACCTTTAAGCTTCAATGGGCCGAGAAACTTGGATTAACGCTAAAATATTACCTTGGAAGTTGAACCGTCGCGCGAGTTAGTTGGTTAGCCTCAACGCAAGTTCCCTTAGTAGGCTAATTGCTTATCATGAACTTGGTTGTTACATAAGGTATTGCTTTCTCTGCTAAAATACCAAAACCTAAAACAACCAATAGAATACAGGTTGCTATGTAGGAATTTTTTGCTTTCTTCCCATCGCAGGCTAACACTGTTCATGAATCAAAGCGGTAACTCTGTTATTCTATGTATGTATTAAATAAAAGAGGGAGATGATTACGATTTCATGCTTATCTCTATGGGCGTTTTCTAATCGTAATGAACAGAACTGTTCCGACAATGGCTACTGCTATTATGATTGTTATTGCTGCTCCTAGGATATACATTTCTGTGGCTGGTTGATCGTGAACTGGAACTGCTGTCGCTGTGGTGGTGGGTTCATCTGCGGTAAAGTGTGTCTCAGCTGATGAGGAATAGTAAGAGTTTGAGCCCTCAAAGCTAGCGATGATGGTATAATCGCCGGGTATATCCGGTTGCCAAGTGAGACTGTATGTTCCACTTGCATCGGTGGTAGCTTCGCCGATTGGTCTAAAGTTGTTGTTTGAGTCGATAACGTTTAGTTTCACTGTAACGCCGGTGGCATTGTTTGGCTTAGATTGCTCCATATAGAGGTATTCCATCCATTGACTCATGCTCTCATCAGAGATTGCTGGAGTGCCTGCTACTGGCTTTCCAAAGCAAGTTTGCCCTGAAGATTGGTCAGTCACACTACCTCTTATCACCATGTTGCTTCCAGATGCAACGCCGGTCATCGGTGCTTCAATTGTGGTCTCAGTGTTGCCCTTGCCAAAGCAGTATAGCTGATTGTCATAGCCATTGATTGCTACCATATAGCCGTCTGCGCCTGCTGGGGCACCAGCCTCAAACCATCCTGAAATGCTCCATAGTTCTTCGCCGTCACTTCCATTAACGCAGTACATTCAAGCGCCGCGGTAGAGTGGTTGGAGATGGGTATGTCCGCCGACCGCATAGATTCTAAGTCCGCCGGTTCCGGGTTCGCCGCCAAGGAAGGTGCCGGTTAATAGAGGCCAGTTTCCATAGCCTGTTTCAACCCCACTGCTGCCTGTGCAAAAGTCCCAGAGCCACTCTCCAGTGAAAATGTCTAAGCAGTGTATGTATCCGTCCATTCCTACGAGGAATACCTTGCCTTGTCCTACCCAGCTGCATCTGAATGCGCCGTATGATGCCCAGGCATTTGGTGTTGGGCTGACTTTGTTTGGACCCCACAGCTGTGTTCCATTGGTTGCGCTGTATCCTCTGAAAGACATTGTTACTCCTTCGTATTCCACATAGACGCCGTCAGACATTCCGGTGAGTGTAGCAGTGCCTAAGCCGCCTGCACCCACTATCGCTGTACGGTTGATTGGTCCCCAAAGAACTTGTCCGTCTACTGCACTGTAAGCCATGTCTTCAGGTATAACTGTGCCATCTTCCTGCGGGTATGTTGCTTGGCAAAGAACCACATCGCTATCCACTTTTTGTATGCTTTGTCCACCCGCTATTTGGGGCTCCGTAACGTTCCATTGTACACCTAGACTCCAGTCAAGAGTACTGCCCACTGGAGGTCTCCAAAGCCAATAGTTGTTGCCTGACCACAGATTTGGCATATTTGCCCATATTGCAAGACTGGAATTCCACATAGCAAGCCATCGATTTGCTCCCGAACCGCCCAGTATGTATACCAATATGCTTCCGTCAGTCGAGCTGTAGGTCACCGTTCCCGTCGACACGTTAGCGAAGCTAAGTATCCAGTCTCCCGTAACAGCATCATACATGTCATATTGTGTGCGGCCTATGCTCCATAGATAGGGAATGCCGCCGTATTGGTTGGGTGAAATGTAGTTGTATATTTGACCATTGCTTATTGTATAATTTTGATTCCAGTATTGATACCCTGTTCGCAGGTCTACGCAGTAGAGTTTATTATCAGGTTTAGCGAACTGCGGTGTGTTGTAGTAGAGTCTTCCGTTGAGAATAAAGGGTCCTGGCCCTGTTCCCCACATTTGTTCGTATGACATTCCAGTGTAGTAGCTGCCAACGCCTCCATTTTCGGATAGCGATCCTCCCATTAGACCGCCGAATGTCGGCATTGGTTGAGCCCAAACTATGTGAGCGCTTTGTGGGCCTGTGGTATAGGGGTTGTAGCCGCCTCCTTTATAGTAGTATCCTGCGCTTGCTGCGTTGATTCCTCTGGAATCCATCCAGTTACCGGAGACAGTCCACCACTCTCGGTTTTGCCCATTTATTGGGCGACTCCAATAGTCTGTGGGAAGAGGTGTACTTTGCCATTCTGGAACTGGGTCATCCTGTACGACAAGAGTGACCGGATCACTTGTGGCAGCAGCATAGACATCGCCTACATTGGAATATGCTCGATTCATAGGTCCCCAGCCAGGTGGATATCCGTTGGGGTCCTCGCCGGTTATTGTGTGTTCAAGAACTGCGGTGGTAAAGGTGTAGTTGCCTGGCGCGTCAGGAACGTATGTGGTGAAACCGTTTCCTACTGGGTCAGAAACAAATGGCCCTAGTGTTTCGTGCGATCCGTCGGGTTTTGTAACGTTAACTTCGAAGGTCCATCGATCGCCATAGTCGCCGCTTGCTGTAGGTGGCATTAGGTTGCTCCAGAAGACGATAGAATCAGTTTGGCCGACTCCGATAACGTTAGGTGAAACTACCGTGTAGCAATAAACAGCTGTAATATTCCATGGGGGGTCATGTGCGCTAACTGTTGGAATGACAACTATCGAAGCCATTGAAATTAGCAAAATAGCAGAAATCAAAAGAGCTGCACTTTTGTTTTTATTCATTGTTTTTTTTCTCCTTAAATTTAGATAACTCAAAAAGCCTAAAATAACTTTGTCAGAAGGTTGAGATATGACACATAGTTCCCCTTGACCCAAAAATGATGCGGTGGCCCCTGAGCTTATCATTACGCTTATCTATGCAGCAGGCATTGATGCGACCGCATTAGATGCCAGCGTGATTTTGCATGCATGTGCCCTTCATTGATAAGCGTTCGCACTATTATTGATGGTTAGTAATTATCTCACCAAAAAAGAGGAAAATAGCTACTTTTAAATACATACATACATACATACATACGATTCTAGTCAATATGTGGTAGAGCGCAATTATTACGGAAGAAATTTTAGAGTTACTGCGCATTATGGACCTGACGCGTAACCAAGCAAGGGTTTACTTGGTAGTCCTCAAACTAGGAAGTGGTAACGCAAGCGCAATAGCGAAATGTTCCGGCGTGGCAAGACAGGATGTCTACAGAATTATCTCAGAGTTACAAGAGAGAGGATTAATAGAAAAGATAGTAGCCAAGCCCTCTAAGTTTTTGGCCGTACCTCTACAAGATGTTAGAAAGAGCTTGCTTCAGAAAAAAGCGGAAGAATACATGGAAGTGGAAGAAAAAACAAGGATACTGCTCAAAGAGTTCGATAGAAAACAAAGCGAGCAAACTTTAGATTATTCACTAACTGTGGTTCCCAGCAAGGGCGTAGTAAGGAGAATAGAACAAAAAATAGGCAATAGTCAATATTGCATAGAAGTCATTGCTTCTTTACGCAGGTTAATGCAGGCAATTGAACTTTATCTTGCAATTAAAGGTGCTTTAGAGAGAGGTGTGACTTTCCGGGTTGTTACCCAAAAACCGGAAAATGGAAGCTTCTCAAAAAACCTGCGGGAGCTACAGTTGTTCCCAAACTTCAACATTAAATACTTAATCGATATGCCTGAAGTAAACATTGCGATTTATGACAAAAGAGATGCATTAGTTGCGTTCGAGCAAAAGGACCTCAATGCATCTGCATGTTTTTATACAAATAGCAAGTCTCTTCTCACCATATTTCAGGACTTTTTTGAAAACATTTGGAAGCGCGTTTAGCAACAGCTCAACATAGGAAAGCTAAGGGTACCCTGGTGACAGTTCCCCAACTATCGCACTCTATTTACTTAATCGAAAGATAATTTCTATGTCACACTTGTCACTTTGAAGATCCTCTTTTTCATGCTCAAAGAACTGCGAGAAAGTTAAAGTAGGTAAAGGCACTTAGAACCACTGTTAAAATCAGCAGGACGCTGACGATTATTATTGGTTTTTTGCCTACCATAAGGTAACAACCAGAAATGAAATATGATAACTTACCTTAAACTTAATGTCTCTTTATTAGTCTTACTTCTTTATTATGCCCAAAAAAGGGTAGTTTTTGAGAAAAACGAGTATTAATACGTTATTTTTTCGCTTTCTATCCAACTCTCAAACGTAAAATCAGTTAGCGCCAGAATGAATGAATGAAAAAATAGCGATAAGGGTTCCAGAAGGAGAAAGAGCAAAAATTGAAACTGTCATAAAGGCAGAATACCCTAAATTAAAAACAATAAGTGATGTTGTTCGAATAGCGTTAAATGATTTCTTGGCTGAAAACTGCTAAACCTGAGGACTTCTATGCAGAACACCCTGATTGTTACTGTATTCAGCTTGGGCATGGCTATAGTCGAATTGATAAGCCATTACTGACGAAACTCTGTTTAAGCATTTGAGTGGCGAAATAACTGTGGGCTCTTACCAGCTCGACAGCAACAACCTTGTTAAATGGTTATGTTTCGACTTTGATCCTGAAAAGTTGGCTAACCCAAAAGAAGCAGTAAAAAAAATACTTGCTACATTGTTGGAAAAGCCAAAAGGAAACGGAGAAACTGAAACGCCACGAGTATGGCAAAATTGCATAGTGGTGGAAGGCTCACGTTATCCTGACCAATCATATCACATCTGGGTGCTGTTCCAAGCTTCAATTAAAGCCAAAATTGCCCGATGGTTAGGCCTGCGCACCCTTGAAATAGCTGGTTTAAGCCCAAAGCAAGTTGAGGTTTTTCCAAAACAGGATGAAGTTACGCCTGAAAGACCTTTTGGCAACTTTGTGAAGTTACCTTTTGGGTTGCACCAGGTTGAACGCAGATGGAGTAGGCTGCTGGACTTGGACAGCTTCGAGCCTTTGCCTTCTGAAGAGCTGGAAAATAAAAATGGCTTAAGTTTTAGCGAGAAAGACCTAGAAAAACTTGAGAATATAGAAACAAAGAAGAATGTTCAAGTCAAGTTTGAAGCACCGATAGCATCCAAGAAGCTAAGCGATAAAGATCAAGAAGAAACAGTGTCTTTTCTAACACGGTATTGGCAACCAGGTTACAGAAACGACCTAACCCTGAGTTTTTGCGGGATGTGTATAAAACAAGGTGTTAGCCATGAATCAGTAAGACACATAATAGGAGAAGTTTGCGAAAGAACCAGCACTTCTGCTTTTGATACGTCGGAATTTCTTCAGAAGGTCGATTATCAGTTTACCCATCGCGCCAACATTGGAAGTTTGAAAGGCAGCTCAGGGATTAGAGAAGTCGTTGAAGCAATAAAGGAAAAACAAATCATGCAGGTGAAGAATTGATGTTGAGTAGCAAACTTGGCAAAATCGAGAAAGACGTAGAAGAAAAGGACGTTTACGTTCAGAGGCCTACAGTAGTAACGTCGGAGTTTATAGCTGAGGAAATCTGGAGTCGGATAGACGCACCCCAATACTTGGTTTACCGTTTCAAGGAGGATTCTTTTGAAACCCTAAAGGAAATTTTCTCTGGGGAAACAAACGCGAAAGGGCAAAATATCATCTATATTCCAGTTAACAACGCCTCCCTAAAAAAAGGCCTAATAATTGTTCCAACCGGCTGTAGTGAGACCACTTTTAGAGAATTATTTGAGGAGATAGACAAGTTTGCAGTGTTAAGTTATGATCCCTGTGGGCAAGAGGCTCTCGTTAAACTCCTTACGCGGATCTGTGTTGGCTCATGGTTTCTTGACCGATTTGTAGCGGATCCAGTGTTCGATATAGCCGGAAGCGGAAAATTTGCACCTATTATTCCCATTCGTGGACCAAGCCAAAGCGGCAAAAAACCGTTTAGCATTCGTTCTAAGACTGCTAAGTTACAAGCCATATTTTGAAATGTCCACCTACAGAATACCCAGCCTCTACCGCCCCATGGACTTATGGCAGGGGACACTTGTGCTCGACGAAGCGGACTTTGCTAATACCAACGAGAAAAGCGAATTAGTGAATTTCTTGAATTGCCGAGCTACTGGAACACCGTTAAGCAGACAAAACCCCAACAACCCAGGAGTTACAGATACCTTCACCAATTTTGGTATAACCATTGTGACACAGCGTAGACCTTTTGATGACAATGCAACTGAAAGCCGAGCTTTGCCTTTCTACAGTGAAGCCAGGAAGGAGAAAAATGCATGGTAATGCAAGCGACAGTTTGTAGTGGTTCCAGCCAAAAAAACAAAATAACCCATATTAGTCAGATGCGGAAATGTAAGTATTCCATCCAGAAAGTATGTAGAGGGGCTCGTAGCCTAGCACGGATTAAGGTGTCAGCCTTCGGAGCTGGAGATCGTGGGTTCAAATCCCACCGGGCCCGTTTATCTTCATTTTAGATGTTACTATTTTTGGAGTCACACCAAAATAATTCAAAGATAGTGCAATAACTTTCAAGCAACTGGATACTATTGCAGCATCTTTGCAGAATAACTCCAAAATAATTGTTGCTGAAGGAAAAACAATTTCTATTTTACTCAATGAGCAAGAGAACCTTTCAAAAGCAATGGTATTTCCTATTTGGCCGCTATCGTAACAAAAAGCAAGCAAATAGATGTAGAAAGAAACTTTGGCTCTTATTTAGAGCCTAAAACCTTTTTTTATGTACTCTTTTATCATTTGCTCGTGTTCAAAAGCCAAGGGTTTTGGCAGTTCACTTAGATTAAAGATCTTGATTTCTTGGATTTCGCTATCTTGCTTTTTGATTTCTCCCCCCTCCTCAGGTTTCACAAGAAAACATGTTGGGTAATACTCGTATTCCACATCGTCTTTAACGCCTTTTTCAACATATTCACCAATCTTGCGTACAATACTTACCTTGAGTCCTGTTTCTTCCTTAACTTCCCGAACAATCGTTTGTTCGATAGTTTCGTCAGGATCCATTCTGCCGCCAGGCAATGCCCAGTAGCCTTTAAATGGAATCGTATCGCGTTTTATCAGCAAAATCTTGTTACCTGGGTAAGGTATTATGGCGGTTGAGGTTTTGCCAGTATACTTCTTCATTTCAATCTGTCCTACGAAGTTATTTTGTATCTATAGTTAATTGCTATTGACGCACTGAAGATTATGATACCAGAAAAAACTACTATAGGACCCGAGAATGGAATAGCAGACGAAGGACCGAAAAAGAGGCTCCATATTAGAACTCCTGAGAACCCTGCAGTTGCACCGAAAACTGCGCTGAGCAATGAGTAACCTCGCATATGTGAGCTTAAGTTCTTTGCCGCTATCGCAGGTACAATGACTAGAAATCCAACTAGTAAGGTTCCAACTATCTGAATGCCGATCGCGACAACCACCGAGACTAGAAAAAGATAAAGCAAATTTATCCTCGCAACTTTAATTCCTTTTGAAATGGCAAGGTCCTCCGAAATCATTGCCAAAACAAGCTTATCATAAATTAATTTCGTTAGACCAATCGCTACAACACAAGCAATTGCTGCTAAACTAGTGGTAAGTAGGCTAACTTGGGAAATGTCACCGAAAAGAGCTTCCTCAAGCGCATCCAAATTGTTCCCATAAATCAAAATACCGATTGCCAAAGCCAGAGTAAACATCGCGCCGACAAGCGCTTCGAAAGAGATTTTTGTTGTCCTTTGAATTTGCCAAATTATCGCAGCTGTAACAAACAAAAAGGCGAAAGCTCCCAGAAAGGGGTTAAAATTAAAAGTAATCCCAATAGCTAAACCTGGCAACGCAACGTGTGATAGTGCGTCGCCGACAAGCGCCATTTTCTCCAAAACCATCAACGAACCTAAATAGCCCGCGGCTACTCCGACAAAGATTGATAATACTAGACTGTAAATTGTGGAGTCAAGCACGTTTAGTTTTCTCCTCGTTTGGTTTCAACGCAGACTGTTTCACCGTAAATTTGTCTTTGGGTGTCTGGTTTCCCAATTTCTTCGGATGGTCCACAGAAAGTAACGCATTTGTTTATCGCTAGCAATGCATCAGCGTATTCCTGGACGATGTGTATGTTGTGGGTAATTAGGAAAATCGTTATTTTCTGGGTTTTCTTGATTTCGTTAAGCATCAAGTAAATGGGTTCTTCGCTATCCATGTCAACGCCCGTTGTCGGCTCATCCAAAAGCAGGACGTTGGGGTTATCGTTTAATGCCCAAGCAATCAAAACCCGTCTTAGTTGCCCACCCGACAAGACGCCTAACCGTTTATCTAAAATACTGTTATCGTTCAATCTTACTTTCTTTAACGCTTTTTCTACGTCAACTCTCTTTCCAATCGAGAGAAACTCTCTGACTGACATTGGAATGTCCGAGACGGCGACGTACTGGGGGACATAGCCGATTTTTACTTTCTCTGTCCACTCGATCGAACCTGTGTGAGGGATTAGGTTTAGAAGGGTTTTGAGTAAGACAGTTTTGCCTGCGCCGTTTGGTCCCAGTATGGCTAACGTGGTGCCTTTCGTGACGTTAAAGTTTATGTGGTCAAGTAAGATTTGGTTTTGAAGTTTTACGCCAAGATTTGAAACTTTCAATATGTACTCGTTTTTTTCAGCCATAATTGACCAAAGCCTTCGACTTGTCTTAACGGCTTAAGCAGTATACAAGTAACAATATGAGGCATCCAATAAGTTTTGTGAAACAAACCAAACACTAACTCTTCAATCTGCAACTTAGAGTCTGCTGATCTTTTTCGGAGAGCCATCCCTCTTTTTTTAGGTACCCTAACCCTACTGCAACTTTTTCCATGAATAAGCCATTTTTTAAAAGATTGTTTTTTTGGGATAAGTCGTTGAGTTGGTTTTCAAACACAGTGTTTTGTTTGGTAAGAGCTTTAACATTGTTGATTAGATTTGTTGTTGATTTGAAGCGTGGAGTAAGGCGGTCTTTGATTTTTGACATCCCAAACGCGCTTTTCAGCTTGTCAGAAAAATTGACGCTTAAAATCGTGGTTGATGGTGAAATGAAAAGATACCGCCTCGATGCGCCCACCTCATAGCAAGCGACGTAAAACGGAACACAAAACAACGCCGAACTCCTTAATCCTTGTTCTCTAATGCCTAAAGCCTCAAAATTAGTTCTTGTTACCTCGCTTAACTTAATGATTTTGTTTAAGTCTTCGATTACTGTTTTCTCTTGTTTAAGAAGTTTGTCGGTTTCAAGTTTGAAGATGAGTATTTTTGAGTCACGGGAAGCCGTCAGTTCCAGCAAAGGTTGACGGGCAAATTTGATTTCGGCGTATAGCTCAAAAATTAGCTTGGAAGTTTCTTTAACTTTTTGCCTATTCAGTTTTATGACTTTTCCCTGAATGTCCTTTATTTTCTTTTTTAAATAATTGAGTTCTCTTTGAGTTTGTTTGATTTTCTCTTTCCATCTTTTCTCGTAAATTGCGTGTTTCTTTGTGGCCTGTGCTTTTGCTTCATGTTGGTAGAGCTTGATTTTTCCCTCGTTGCTTTCGATAGATTTTTGGGTTTTAGTTTCAAGTTTTTGTAGGTTTTCAATTTCTTTGTCAAAGGTCTCATTTAAACTCTTAATTTTGGCTTTGTAATCTTTGTTTAGTTTAGCTATTTTGGGGTTTATGAGTTCTTCTTGAGCTCTTATCTTTGCATCCATTTCTTCAGATGCGGCTGAAGCTTCATAGTTAAGTTCAGTTATATACTGACTTGTTATTTTGTTCAAGAGTCTTATGCATTCAGGTAGCATCTCAACCTCTTCCCTAAGACCCGATTGCAGCTTGCCAAACACGGCTATCAAAGAGGAAATAGTGTTTTCATCAAGAGTTGGTGAAAGCTGCAAGAAATTTGCTAGATTTATTTCTGATGCCTCCTTGCAGTAAACACTAAACTCGTTCCTAAAATTCACGTCAGCAATTAAGCCTTTAAACACAAATTGCTTTTCTTTAATTGGCTGCTGAAAATAATCACAATGGTTTGATAGGAATTCACTGTACTTTTCTCGTGGCGTCGAATTAGCATCTATGCTTTCAAGAAAAGTTTTAGCCGAAGGCACCTCAGTATAAGAAATGCTGCTGCTTGAATCGCCGAATCCGTCGAAAATAAAGTTCACGTCATTTTTAGGGTAAAGCCATAAGGGATATCCTATTTTAGATAGGAAAACCAGTTTTTCTTCAGGTTGCCTTGCAATTAAGCCGCCGCCCTTGTTTCTCTCGAGCTCTGCAACGGCGAAAACGGCTGCTGCCTCAATCTCGGGCGCAGTGGTTTTTGGGTTTGAGAAAGGCAAGCTGAAGCGTTTAGTTGCAGCGGCAAACATAGAGGGTCAATTGAAGGTATAAAGGCACATGTTTTTTAAACTTACCATGCTTCAACCACTGAAGAAGTCAGATATTCTCTTTTGGAAAAGTGCCTTCTTTAATAGTTCGCTTTGAAGTATCCACCGTTGCATTGGAATTTCAAATCTGCCGCTGATGAATTGGAGGGATTCAGCAAGGTTCTTGAAAACGTATGGTTTTTGATGCATGGCATTTCTGACGTTTTCGCGAACTTGCCACACGCCAATTGGCATTATATAGCCTGGTCTGGCTTCTCGGAGAACGATTGCTGTGGCTTGGCGGCGTTCTTTTTGAAGTTGTTCGCAGACAGCTAGACGTGCTGAGTAGTAACAACCGCCAATTTGAGCGTAAGTGGTTCGTCCTTTGTTGCCTTCCCAATCGGAGAAAATAGAGATATTTGAACCATTTGGGTTCCAGACTGTGCCTGGATACCATGCTTCCATGGATTCATAGCTCCATTGGGCAGGAATCATTAAAATCTCAAATACATTATCCATGTAAATGGATTCGTAAACTCGATATTCGTTAATTTCAGGGAAAGTTTTGACTTTTTCCCTCAGGTTCTTGGAAATTATGTCGTCGACTGCTGTTATGCTCCAGCGGGTTGGTACAAGCCGTCGTTTCTTTTCTACACCGAAGGCGCCTACACTAAATGCTTTCTGGATTTTGCTTACTATAACGCCTTGGTTGTATAGGTTTACTACTGCTTGAGTCGATCGTAAATCCGTATCATAATATGCTTTCTCAATCTTGTCATCGTATCGTGCGTTGCCAACGTGAAGATCGCGAATGGGTGCTGAAGGACCAAATGGCTGAACATTATCATCAAGAAAAATTGAGCCGTGAGGTTTTTTTGTAAGGTTTAACTCAATGTCAACACAGCTGTCAGCAAGAGCTAGTTCTCGTGTCTGATCAAGAATTTTTCCTCCTTCCATAAACTTCTGTACATTAACCCTGTGTTTCCCTCGTACAAGTAAGCTGCGAAAACCAACAATCTCATCCATTGACTTTCCAAACCACCGCTCAGGCAAATCGTAGATCCCTGTATCCTCATGAACAGGTGGAACAAGCGGTCCAGCGTAGACGTTTGGGTATCCAATTCTTCCGATAAAAACGCTCGGTGGCGACATGCCATCGATGTCTTCAGAAGCCATTAATGGTACGCTTTTAAGGAAATAGTTGACTTTTACCATTATTGGGCATCGGGTTTTGCCGCACAGGGCGCGGGCTCCTTTGCAGAGGATGCAGAGGCTGTCGTTTCTGGCTCGGGTTGTGATTTGTCTTTCTTCGATTGAGTTTTTGTTTACTTTCTCTATGATGTCCAGTAGCCAGTTATTGGGTTTTGCCAAGGTTTGGGTCTTCTGGGTAAGCGTCATGTGTGTTTGAATATCTGTTTTTGCTCTCATATGTTTTTTCTTCATGAAAATGTCTAAAACGCTCATTTTTGCAACTTTTCCTGGTTTTGCCTTGACAAATCTAAACACCTAGAAAAACAAGTAAAACTTCTCTTGATGTTCGAGTTAATAGTTTTATTTTTTTATGGTTAAGTCTCAAAAAATACTTTCTAAAATTTCAACATTAAAATGATAAAGTAAAGTGGCGCCCAGGCCGGGATTCGGACCCGGGTCCTGCGGGCGACAGCCGCATATACTAGACCGAACTATACTACCTGGGCATTAAGCGCCGCAAGAATACTAATTACTTTAGCTAATTAACCTTTCTCGGATTTGACGTTGAACAGTTTGAAGGAAAAGTACCTATTCGTTAAAAATCTTCTGTTAATTGAGTTTAAAGTTTGGTTTAGCGACAATTTTAATACCTTTCAAATTATTATTTTAGTAAGTTGCTTGAGGGGTTGGTGAGAAAAATTAAAACAAACAGAGTTTACGTTGGGTTTTTTCAAAAATACTGGCTCTCAATTGTGTTGCTGTTTTTAATA
Source organism: Candidatus Bathyarchaeota archaeon (assembly GCA_963741005.1). Taxonomy (GTDB): domain Archaea; phylum Thermoproteota; class Bathyarchaeia; order Bathyarchaeales; family Bathycorpusculaceae; genus Bathycorpusculum. Next base: position 1,769,207 of record CAVUGQ010000006.1, on the reverse strand, counting down.
GGTGCTTCGTTTGTTTCTGGTTACATCGCCCTCTTCTCTGCTTTGGTTTTCACCTTTTTGGTTCCAGGTTTAATCGTCTACAGGTTTTTTAGCTTGAAAACCCATGAAATTTGGGCGTTCGTACCTGTTTTTAGTGTTTTAGTTTCTGTTCAATTGGTTTATTATTTGTCGTTGGCTTTTGGGTATTCACGCGATATAATACTTCTTAGTTTTTTGACTTTAACTGCAGTTTATGCGGTGGTTGTTTACAAGAAAGGTGAGCTAATAAAACCCCCAAGTTTTCTCAAACTAAACCGAATAAAGAAAAAAAGTCTCCTCATTTTCACAGTAATTTTCCTCATCTCCCTTGCGGTCCTCGCCCAAAGCGTTTGGTTCGGAAACCAATATGGCGTAGTTTTAACAGGTTCAAACTGGCAAGATACCCCCCTGCACTATGAAATAATTGAAAGCTTAAACCATGGAAATTTCCCACCCCAGATGCCTAATTTTTCAGGAGAAAAACTAACGTACCATTACTTTGTTGATTTCCATACCGCTATCGTCGAAAAAGTCTATGGTTATTTGCCTACGCTTCTGCCTGTATTAAACGCTGTTTTTATCCTTGTCTTTGCGCTCTCCATTTATGCTTTAGCAAGAATTTACAGTCGAAAAGTTGCCATATTTGCAACTGTTCTGGGCGTGTTTGGATGGGGTCTAAGTTACTTTGGGTTTTTTTCATCATTAATTAACGGACAATTTGATCCAACACAAAATTACATTTACCAATATGGGGGCACTTTTGGTCTGCCTTCAATTTTTGATAATTTGTTGCAGCAACGGCCGCTGTTGATTGGGTTGCCGGCTTTTGCTTTGGTTTTGGCTTTGCTTCGAAATATGGATGATAAAAAAAGAATCCTTCTTGCAGGCGTTATTACTGGTTTAGTGTTTCAGTTCCATAATGTAGCGTTTTTCTGTTGTTATGTTGCCTTCGTTGCATGTTTTCTCTTTAACTTTAAGCGTCTCAACCTTAGTTTCCTATATTTTTTGGTACCCACTGCTTTGGCTTTGCCGTTTATTTTAGTAGGTGGACCGCCATTGACGGTTGCTGTGAGTGCTGCTTGGATTGCAAATTTTGCTCAGAATCCCTTTATCTACTATCCCTTAAATCTGGGAGTGCCTTTTCTGCTGGCAATTGCATCGTTCTTTTGGAAGGGTCATGAGGAACTCAAGGGCACACTCTTGTTTTTAGTTTTAATTCCAAATGTATTGTTGCTGACGCCTAACCCTTGGGATATGTATAAGTTTTTCATGTTTGCGTGGGTGCCAATCGCCGTTTTGAGCAGTGTGGTTTTGGTTAAGGCGTGGGTTCGGAGGTGGCGGTTGGCTGTTTTAGGGTTGCTGTTGTTGTCGGTTTTGACTTCGGCAAGCGTAGTTGTTTACAATGTCGACACAAATTATTCTGGGGCAAGTTGGAATGAATATGAGCTTGGGTTATGGGTAAGAGATAATACACCAGCTGCTTCAGTTTTTTTAACGTATTATTCTATTCATGCTCCATCGAGTATGATTGGGGGTCAACTTAGGGTTTCTTCTTATTTTAATTGGCCTTACGGTCATGGGGTGCCGTTGAATGAGGTGTTCCAGAGGGGGCATGATATTGACATGGCTTATAATGGCACTACCGCCGAGTTGGAGACGGTTGTTCGTGAATATAATGTATCTTACGTGTACGTTGGTAGTGAAGAGTTGACTAATTATCCGGGTTGTGTAGTACGTTTTAACAGTGTTGGGTGGCTTTCACAGGTTTACATTAACGGGAATCTAAAAATTTACCAAGTTGATTGGTCCTACTTAGGCAGTTGAGTGCAGAAAAATTTCAAATAGGAAAACAGAAAAAAAGCAGTACATGACAATTAAACCGGCGAGTCTGGGCGTAATCCGCAAAATTTTCATACTGTTTATTTTTGCCGTCTGGTACTTTTGCCAGACATGTAATTAATGTCTATTCTGCCCATTGTGGTGGCTTCAAGTTTTTCAGGTTTGATTTTTGCAAGTTTTTCCTCGGGGTCAAGTGAGACTTGACGAATAAGGACTTCCATAGCGTGTTTTTTCTCATTTAAGTCAGTAATTAAAGAGAGTTTTCCGCTGAAATGAACCGAACTGTAAGCATAGTCACATTCTTGAGTAACACCGAAATCCAGTACGGCTTGTCCCCAAACATTGGGGTTGGCTTCTGAATAGATGAGTTTTTTGCCTTCGGGAGCGCAATGGAAATAGAGACAGTTGTGGGTTTGGTCGTAACCGTGGCTCAAAGCGACAAGGTAAGGGGCGCCTTTTGTGCATAAGGCAATTGTCACATATTTGGTGGCTTTTAGAACCTGATTTATCTCACTAGACTCAGTGATTTCTCGATCTTTGCGCCTAACATGAAAAGACATAATTGACTTTAAGCAGAATAGATGATATTAACTTTTTTCGGGCGAAAACCATGATAAGCGTTAACCAGTTCTTTTTTGATGTAGCCCACCGCCTCAGGTGTGAAGATTGCGATGGAAGCCAATAGGAAGTTAAGTGGAAAAACAAGTGGGGATTCGAAAAGGTTGCCCCCATATGATCCTGTGACGTTTTGTATGTACCCCCAGAACTGGTACAGCGACCACCCAGCAGTCCACAACCATGCTCCGCCAAGTCGTGCCAAATACTTCTGTCGGTTGCTAAAGTTTTCGCTGCGTATTTTTGAGTAAAAGATTTCGCCCGCTATTGCACCTGCACCTCCGGGGAAGAATGCGTTAACCAGAATCTTCTCAACTATGTTTCCAGGAACGTATGGGGTGACCCATGGAACCATAAACATGCTCAGAATGGGTAAGTGAACGTTGCCGGAAGTAATTCTTATCGTAGCAGGTATAGAATAGATGAAGGCACTGCCTAACTGCCAAATCCAGAATCGCCTGCTTCTAAGTGTGTTTGCAACCGCCCTTAGATACATAATGTCTAAGCTAACCAAACAAGTTTTAAAAAGCCTTCCTAACTTAAAGTGCAAATTAATTTACTGTTTATCATCTATCAATTATGACTTAATGATTATTCATTCGGTTTTTAAATAATGCATAGCTTTTTTAATCCACGGTTCACCCTTATTTTGCGGTGCACAATTACGGAAGAAGAAGCAGAAATTTGGACTCCCATGGACGGGGACACCTTCGTTACAAAAGACGGTTTCATAATGAACACTTTTGGGTACGAACACCCCGATGACCGCGTTTTTGCGTTCCTCAAGTACATACCTGCCCACTATAAACAGCTTTTCAACGTGGAAATGCTCACACGTACATGGAAATTTGGAACAAGTAAACTTACAAACCAACTTTTTCGCGCTGAAAAACTCTACACCGCCAAAAACTACCAAACCTTCATCGAAGCCTTCCGCAAAACTTTCCCCAACTACCTCTTCTTTGACCAAACCCGCGGCAAAGAACTCATAACGGCACCGCTTGACGCAATCGAGCAGGTTTTTGTTCCCAAAGACCGTCTTGTTTGGTTGCAGAACCTCAAGAACCCCGATAAACTTCAAACCATGTCGCTTCAGTTGATCAATTTACTCTCTAAGGAATCAGGTGTATCATGCAGCGATTTGGGAATACATGGTTCAATTGCGTTGGAGATGCATGCGCCAGAATCAGACATAGACTTTGTCGTTTACGGCGCAACTAACTTTCGCATTGTTGAAGATGCAATACAAAGGCTTGTGAACGAAAACAAACTCACCTACATCGCGGGCAACCGTATAGAAGCAGCCAGAAAATTCGTTGGTAAATACCAGGGCAAAATCTGGATGTATAATGCAACAAAAAAACCAGACGAAATCAAAACCCAATTCAGCGAATACACCTACACACCATTGGCTCAGGTTCGTTTCATCGCCACCGTTTGTAACGATACTGAAACAATGTATCGTCCAGCAATCTACAGAATCAGCCATTACCAACCTCAAGACGACCAATCAGAACTTGATTTGGAAAAAATCCCCATCCAAGTTGTCTCAAACATAGGTTGCTACCGAAACGTCGCAAGAGTAGGGCAACAAATCAAAGTTGCAGGAACTCTCGAAAAAGTCCAATCCACATCTAACGACAGCGTCTATTACCAAGTCGTTGTTGGAACAGCAACTTCGGAAGAAGAATACATATGGCCACTATAGCTCTAAGAGATCGCGACGCAATCCAAACCGAAGAAGGCTTGATTTTCCGAGTTTTCGGCTACAGCCACCCAAAAGACGCTTATGTCTGCGACGCTGAGTATGCTTCATCCAAAATCTTCCTATCAAAAGATCCAAGAGCACCTCGGACAGGCAGGAGCGAAATCTTCTACAAATTCTACAACGACGAGGGCATGAAGTTAATCACCAAAAAGTACCCACTGTACCTTATCAATCACGAAATGCTTGGAATAAAAATCGTTGGCGTACCCCAAACCTCCATTATGGAGGCGCGAAAACCCCCCAAGCGCCTTCAGGAACTACTCAAGGCAGTGACCAACCGATTCTCTCTTAAGCGCAATGGAACGAGTCCTGGAAATATCTCTTGAACATACGGGACTAAAACCTTCCAATTTCGGCGTCTTCGGTTCTATGCTTCATGGTTTCCATCATCCCAAGTTTTCGGATATCGACTTTACAATATATGGTAAGGCTGAGAACGCTAAAATGCGCCAAACGATGGCACAACTGTATTCCGATGGAAGTTCGGGTTTAAGAAATGAGTTTGAATCTGAAGATGTCATGAATGGTAAAGATTGGCGTTTCCAGAACTTTGAAGTAAAAGATTTCGTTTGGCATCAACGTCGAAAAATGATTTACGGTTTATACGACGACACCGCCAGAAGTGGCAGAGTTATTAAGGCAGAGTTTGAACCTGTGAAGGTTTGGAGCGAAATTAAATCTGAATATGACTCGCAATCAAAAATTAAGCAGAAGGGCTGGGTGAAACTCAAAGCGCGCATCACCGCTGATGATGAGGCACCGTTTATACCCTCTGTCTACAGTATCGAGCCTTTGGAAGTTCTTGGCGGCTCCACAGGAGCCCTAAAAGCAACGCGTATTTTCAGTTATATGGAAGAGTTTCGTCAGCAAGCCCAAAACGATGAAACAGTGATTGTGGAGGGCAATCTAGAAGAGGTTGAGTCGCCGATGGGTAACTTTTGGCAGGTTACATTGACTTATTGCCCACGCTACTATGAACAAGTCCTAAAAGTGCTGCACTAATTCACGATGAAGAATTGGAGTTGCGTTTAAGTTGATTGTTGCAACTGTTGTGCAGGGAATGGTTACAGCAACAACAACTTGATGTTACTTTCCTTTTAAATCGCTTGCTTAAGCACCATATAGTCCGATGGCTTACTGCCAATAATTAATCGGTAGTGTTCCCTTGAATTCTTCTTGTCTGTTACAAGTTCCACTTTTCCTTGTGCCTCAATTTTTTCGCCAACTGTTGCCTGTTCACAGAACCTTCCACGGAAAGAAACGATTTCAGTTATTGGTGTGAGTTTGGGTCCTTCTGCAATCGTGACATCTTTAAGTCTGTAAGTGCAGGGGGTAAATAGTGCGTCGGAGCTGTCAGATATGTTAGCAGTTATTTTTGTGTATCCACTGTTCTTGTAGCACACATCGCCATATTGGTCTTTTATTTCGTTCCAGTCCTTAACAAAGCGAATGAAATAGTCGGTTCCCATGAACATGCCTTGGAAGGCTTTTCGGTTTTCAACCTTTTTGAAGTCTTCAAAGCTCATCTGGGTGTCCTTCGAACGGAAGTCGAAGAGCGTCTGGAGTTCTTCTCGAGTGTAGGGTTTGAAGCCTGAATCGGCAGTTGTGAGAAGTTTTTTTAGGGCAGCGTAGGCTTTGCGGCTGTTTTCTACACCATAAACTAAAGGGTCGATGTCTGATTTTTCGTTTGTTAACCCGACCATTATTGAGCCTGAGATGCCGATTGCGCTCCATGGGATATTTGCTTTTTCCTTTAATGTTGTTGCTAAACGTAATGCCTTTTTTTCTAAAACACTTAGGTTGTTGCCTGTGTGCAGTGATTCCAGCTTTTTTGGTGGTTGATAATGTTCGGCTATTTCGTCAAGAGGCACTTCACACATTGTCTCGTCGAAAATGGGGTCGAAAACGATGAGTTCTGGATGTTTTTCTTGTAGGTACTTGAAGCGGTTGCCAAGACTGTAAACTTTCCCATATAGTGTATCTTTGCCTTGTCTTGTGCCCTGCGCTGTGGGGATGAAGCGGGGAAAAGCAATTACTTTGTTGGGTGGATGAACTAAGCCTTTAACGTCGAAAACCACGTTGCTCATGGTTTTGATTAAGTCGCCCTCTCTTGCTTTCATGTTTTTCCTCTTTTAGCTTTGAATTTGTATTATGCTTCAATTGTTTGTAATTTTTTACATAACGTTAATAAACCTTTTTTTAACCAATTAGGGTCGGTGCACCCATTAAATGGGATACTTAAAAAAAGCCACATACATCTCTAGATGCTTAGAACTATCTATTGTTCTCGAAGTTAGTGCTAATAAACCTGGGAATGTAAACTTAGTTGTTGGTTTTGAAGGAACAAGAGGTGAACATTTTCTGGCTTCAGCCATTGCATCAGGTCCATCATTTCAAGAAGCCGCATGCCATGGAATGGAAATTGCAGAAAAAAAGCGGTCTATTGCTGAAGCTGGGTTAGGTTCACTAATTAAAATGGGTATTGCTGACATTAATGATTGGCAGAGAGGCGGAAATACTCTGCTGGGAACTATTATGTTGTTTGCACCTTTAGCCGTTGCAGCCGGTATGACGTCTACGAATAAAAATTTTGTCTTTGACTTTTCAGAGTTGAGAAAAAATATGGATTTGGTTGTTAAATCAACAACTTCCCAAGATTCCGTTGATGTTTATCAGGCTATTGATATTGCAAAGCCAAGCGGTCTTAATGGTGCACCTGATCTTAGTGTTAAAGATCCAGCCTCCAAGGAACGCCTAATTAAAGAAAATGTTACTTTATTTGAGGTTTTTAGGATCGCAGCTGGTTATGATGATATTTGCAGTGAGTGGATCAACAATTTTCCTATAACGTTTGATTTAGCTTATCCATATTTGATGAAGCAGTTAAAGACAAAGGACATGAACAATGCAATCGTTAACTCTTTTCTTAAGGTTCTCTCCGAATATCCTGACACTTTCATCACTCGAAAAGTTGGATTAGAGAAATCTCGTGAAGTTTCTTTTGGAGCTAGAGAAATCTTGGAGCTAGGTGGCACAGAAACAGTTGAAGGTAAAAAATACCTTATAGAGTTCGATAAGAAACTGCGAAAAGCTGGAAATAATTTCAATCCTGGAACCACCGCAGATATAACTGCAGCAGCTTTGGCACTTTGTACTTTAAGTGGTTACAGACCTTAAGATATTTCCAACAACAAGTTGCAACTGAAAACACACTCGTATTTTTTTTAGTTTAATGCATCGACTAGCTCTTAAGATCTAAAATTAATTGTATTCTTTCTATTTTCAAGCAAATGAACTTTTTTAAATCGTCAAAGTGAGGAAATTCAGTATTAACATTAATGTTTAAAAACTCCAAGGTAAAGCTACTCTACTGGTGAAAAAATATGGGAAATGCGCTAAGCGTAAACCAAATGGCTTGGAAATTAGCTCAAAAACTTATTGATAACCCAGAATTCTATGGTGTAACTGTGTCAAAATCGATTGCAGGAGCTACAATCATTGACGCTGGCGTAAATTCGCCAGGCGGTTTTCAAGCAGGAAAAAAACTAACCGAACTTTGCTTAGGTGGCGCTGGAAAAGTGCAGCTTGGCTTCAAAACCTACGATGACATTTCTTTTCCTTCAATCACAATTACTTCTGATCATCCAGCGATTGCTATGTTAGGCTCTCAGTTTGCTGGGTGGCGTATAAAAGAACCAGACGGCAACATAGCTATCGGTTCAGGACCAGTTCGCGCATTGGCTCTTAAGCCAAAAGATGTTTTTGAAGAAATAGGTTACAAAGATGTCAGCGACAAAGCTGTCATCACGTTGGAAAGCAATGTTTTGCCGTCTGAAGCATTAATTGAAAAAGTCGCGACAGCCAGCAACATTAGAGCAGAAAACCTCCTTGTGATTGTGGCTCCGACTGCAAGCATGGCGGGCTTGACACAGGTTGCAGGTAGAGTTGTTGAAGTCGGTATTCACAAGCTAAAAACATTAGGGTTAAGCCCAAAAGTTATCCGTTACGCTATGGGGTATGCGCCTATTCCACCTGTTGGCATGGACTTTGAAGTTGCTATGGCGCGCACGAACGACGCTATCCTCTATGGCGGCACAGTCTACCTAACCGTTGACTACGACGACGAAACCGCCTTGCAAACAATGGTTAACCAAGCTCCCTCGATGGCATCCAAAGACTATGGCAAACCATTCCTGCAGATTTTCCGCGAAGCCGACAAAGATTTCTACAAAATCGATCATGGCCTATTCGCTCCCGCAGTCCTAATGATAAACAACGCCAAAACAGGGCGAACCTTCAAGGCAGGACAAATGAACACTAAGGTATTAACGCAATCCTTAGGATTCTAACTTTTTCCTTTCTTTTAATTTGGAACAGGGCATTTTTCTGCCTTTGGTATAGTTAAATGTAGAACTTTTTGTACTCTTTGCGCAATTAGGAAACCTATTGGGATAGTGTAGAGCGCTAGTGTAGCGTTAAAGATAGCGGCAAAAGGTAGGTATCCTATTGTTAAGTCTAATGGGAAGTAAAATCCGATAGGCGATGGTTGAGGAAGTGCAAAATAGAGAACTACTGACATGACTGATACTCTGGTTAAGATTCCCATTGCTGTTGACACTATGGCCCATTTTGCTTGGAAAAGTAAGTTTCTATCTTGATTTTTTGAACAGGAAATTTTCTTGCCAATTGCTAATGCTGCAAAGATGCCTACTTGCATTGATAGTGTAGCAGCAAGATTGTAGGCGGGTCCTGTTGGTAGGACGCCTGGGAAAACAACGAATAGTACTGCAGTGTTCAGCAAGGATATTGCTAGCCCAGATAAGGGGCTGATTAAGAGGAATGCAATCACGATGGGTATTTCCCATATTTGATAAATCAGTCCAGGTGCGAGAGGGAAATTGAGGAAGATGTTTGTGAAGGCGGGGTTTAGTGTTATTGCTAGAGCTGCGAAGACTATTGTTAATGTTAGTTTTTTGGTGTCCAAATTATTTTCCTCAAACGATTGTTCAATACAACCCTACCTACTTAAGAGTAACTACTCAAAAAAGAGTTAGTGAATTGGGCTAAAATTGATAAACAAGAAACAAATAGAATAGTGCAGTGAAGCTGAATTGACTGAAGCCCCACTGCAGTTTTCATCCTCAGAAGAAGTGAAACGTTGGCTTGAAAACCAAACAAGCTCTATCCTCACACCTGTACATGCTCAAGCTAAAAAACTACGGGACGACATGAACTTTTCAATCCAAGCGGTTATAGATGTTAGTAAAATGCTCTTCGACACCAGTTCAAAAGAAATAGAGAAAAGGAACATGAAAGTCTACAATCGTGCACGAGCACTAAACAAGCTCGCCCGCCTGTTCCTTGATAGGTTAAAAAAGCTCAACCCTCCTGAACAATTTTCTTATGAGAGTTTAAGTCGATATGTTCAGGAAACTCAGAAAGTTATATTGGTAACTGAGATTGATATTAAAAATTGGTTCCCAAGAATCTCCCCCTTCTTCATCATGGATAGAAGAAAATTCTCAGCAGTTTATGAGCGTGCGAAACAGGCATACACTGCAATAAATGATTACGTTTCTAAAGAATACATTAAAACAAAAACCTTGGAAGAAGCTCTCCAACAAATCAACGAACTTCAAAACATAGAAAGACAATTGGTTGCGCTTGGCGATGATAGGGAAACCCTAAAGAATGAACGCGAACCAATCGAACAAGAAATAGCGGTACTTGAAGAAAAAATCATTGCGCTCACTTCCAAGGGACCCATCGATAAACTCCATTTAGTTGACTGTGAGATTGAATCTCTAAGCAACGAGTTAAAACATTCAATTAGGCATTTTCAGAAACCCTTCATTAAAATGCAAGCTTTAGCCACTGGAGGAGGCGGGGGAGGAATAACACCAGATGAACTAAACAAAATTAATCAATATTTGGAGATGCCCTTCGACGCGTTAGTTTCCGAGAAACCTGGTTACCCTGTGCTTAGAGACCTTCTCCAGAAACTCAAAGAGTTACTTGATGAAGATAAATTAAAATTAAAACCGGATAAAGCCCGCAAAGCTGAGCAGTCCATGACTGAAATTTTAAACCAGGATTCATTAGCTAAACTTCAAATAAGATGTCAGGCGATGGCAACGAATAAGGATCAGCTATTGGCTTCATCAAAGATGGATGAGATAAATCAAAACATAGTGCGACTCCAAGAACAAGTGGACCAGCTAAAAGCCAGAAAGACAAGCGTTGAAACACACGAAACTGTAAAAGAAAACGCATACAAAGAGGCCGAAGATAAAATCAGCAACCTCAAACGCATAATTGAACGAAACATACTTAGCTCAATTGATAAACAAATCCAAATTGCCTAAGATACCTGTTAGAGCAAGGGAATCAAAGCTCTATCAGCATGCTTTTATTGACGTGACAACTATCCAATTACAAAACCACTCGTGCGAAGGCAAAAAGGATGGCTGAACTCAGAACCCAAGAACAACAAGTGCTCTGCGCATTAGATTCGATGGGCGGAACAGCAACCGTAGAACAACTAATACAAGCCTGTGGAATCCAAGATACAGCCATCATGCGCAACGCACTAACACTTCAAGAAAAAAACTTTGTTGCCATTCACGCAAAAATCCAAAACATCATCAAACTAACCCCTGAAGGCGAAACCTACTCCAAAGGTGGCTTACCCGAACGCAACCTAATTTTGGCAACCGCGGATCTTGGCGGAACCGCAGATCTACAAGTAGCTACTAAAAAAGCTAACTTAGCACCAGAATTCATCCAAATCGCCCTTGGATGGATAATCAGGAAGAAATGGGCAACTTACACGCCACAAAACAACACCCTCCACATTACCGAAGAACTACTGCATCAAACAACCATTCCGGAAGATTGCGACGAAACCTTCCTAAAACACCTATCCACAAAACACCAAGCCGCACAAGAAGACCTAAGCCCAGAACTCCAAAAAGCCACTGAACAACTTAAAAAACGAAAACTCCTCACAATCGAACCCAAAACCACCCGAACCCTCCAAATCACAGAAGAGGGCAAAAAAGCTGTGTCCGAAGCCAAAATTGCGACACAAGAAATCACCCAACTCTCCCCAGAAATGATAATCACAGGTAAATGGCACACCGCAAAGCTTCAAAAATACAACATAGAAGCGCCCGTGGCTAAGACTTGGCCTGGAAAAAAACATCCATACCTTCAGTTTCTTGATGAAGTCCGCGCGAAGCTGGTTCAACTAGGGTTCCAAGAAATGACTGGTAATGCCGTTGAAACGAGCTTCTTCAACTTCGACGCATTATATGTGCCCCAGGACCATCCAGCACGGGAAGATAGTGACATTTACTACGTTAATTATCCCAAGTCGGGCAGAATACCTGATGAGGCGATAGTGCAGCAGGTAAAGGAGACCCATGAAAACGGCTGGAAAACAGGTTCTATAGGTTGGGGATACAAATACTCTCTCGAAGCAGCTCAACGTTTGCTTCTCCGCGGACACGGCACATGTCTAAGTGCACGAACCCTTGAAGCTGGAAAATTTGAGATACCCAGCAAACATTTTTCCATCGCACGCGTCTACCGACCAGAAATAACCGACAAAACACACCTCTCCGAATTCAACCAAGTCGAAGGTATCATAATCGATGAAAACCTAAACCTGAAAGACTTGCTCGGAGTCTTGGGTAAGTTCGCGATGGAGATTGCTGGAGCAGACAAAATCCGTTTCAAACCCGACTATTTTCCCTTCACGGAACCCAGTGTTGAACTCAGCGCCTACAAGGAAGGTTACGGTTGGGTAGAATTCGGCGGTTCAGGAATTTTCCGTCCCGAAGTCACGTTGCCGCTGGGAGTCAAAGAGCCTGTTATCGCATGGGGTTTGGGTGTAGACCGCCTTTTCATGATGCGTGCAGGTATCGAGGATATCCGAATGATTTTTAGCCAAGATTTAGGCTGGCTGCGGAAAAAACAGGTGACATAAATGCCCACAATTGATGTAGATTACCCTGAACTGGAACGTTTGCTAAACGTGAAATTGAATGGTGACATGGCAAAACTCGACGATATTCTCGCTTACGTCAAAGCTGAAGTGAAAGGATTCAACGAAAAAGAATGCTCTGTCAGCATAGAAATGAAAGACACCAACCGCCCTGATTTATGGAGCGTCGAAGGATTAAGCCGCGCTTTACAAGGCTACCTAAACCAGGAAAAGGGAATAAAACAGTATTCCGTAGGCAAATCAGCAATCGAAGTCAATGTTAATCCTCAATTATACAACATTCGCCCCTACATTTGCTGCTCCTTAGTCAAAGGTATTCACCTCTCAGATACCACCATCAAAGGAATCATGCACCTCCAGGACAAACTGGATCAAACTAACGGTCGAAGCCGCCAAAAAACCTCCATCGGAATCTACAACTTAGACCTAATCAAACCGCCAATCGAATACACTGCAGTTAAGCCAACAGAAGTAAGTTTCGTACCTTTAGGATTCACTGAAAAAATGAACTTGTACGAAATTCTTGAGCGCCACCCAAAAGGCATCGAGTACGGTCAAATAGTTAAGAAAAATCACCTTTACCCTATGCTGTTCGACTCCCAAGGAAAAGTCCTCTCTTTCCCACCCATTATCAACTCGAACGATTTAGGCAAGATTACCGAACAATCACGCAATCTTCTCATTGAAGTCACTGGAACCTCACATAAAACAGTCCTAAACACCCTTAACTTGGTTACGTTGGCGTTGATCGACCGCGGAGGAAAAGCTTACTCGGCAACAATCAATTACCCTGCAAAGTCAGAATACCCTGAGAAAGTCGTGGTTACACCTGATTTTAACAACCGCGTTGTGTCTTTGAGTGTTGAGTACACTAACAGGCTTTTAGGTTTAAAGTTAACCGACAAAAAAATTTCTGATTTGCTTCTTACCGCGGGTTTGGAGGTTGAAAAGGTTTCAGGTGACAACATATCGGTGCTGGTTCCATGCTACCGCGTGGATGTAATGCATCAAGTTGACATAATCGAAGACGTCGCCATCGCATACGGTTATAACAACATAGAGCCAACGTGGCGTGAACTGCCAACCACTGGACGTGCAAAACCTGATCAACGATACGTAGACATTGCCCGAGAACTCATGGTTGGACTGGGCTACCAAGAAACCCTCAACACTACACTAACCAATCAAGAAACACTCTTCAAAAAAATGAATATGTCATCAACCAAAATAGTTGAACTCGCTAATCCAAAAATAGTGACCATGACCTGCATGCGCAACTGGCTCCTGCCAAGCATCATGGAATTCCTCAGCAATAACCCCTCAGTGGAGTTTCCACAGAAAATCTTTGAACTCGGCAAAGTAACTTTGCTCGATGAAACCCGCGAAACCAGAACACGCGACGAAGATTGGTTATCAGTAGTGACTTCCCATCCCCAAGCAAATTTCAGCGAAATCAAATCCACATTAGACTCTTTTATGGCTAATTTTGGCGTTGAATGGCAAATAGAAGAAACCTTTCACCCGAGCTTCATCGAAGGTAGAGTAGGCAAAGTTATTACTACTGGTTTGGAAGTTGGTGTTGTCGGCGAAGTTAACCCCGTTGTGCTCGAAGAATGGAAACTTGAAAACCCTGCAGCGGCTTTTGAAATTAATTTTAAAAAAATTCTTGAAAATAAACTAAGAAAATAAGCACAAGCGCTAAAACCAGGATAGGGTTCCCTTTTTCCGCGCCGTTTTCAAGCACCAAGCATAAGCCACATAGCCAACAGGGAGAATTACGGCGCACATTACACCTAGAATGGCCAGGTCTGGTAGAATCGCTCCGATGCCTTGCCCGATCAACATGGGTCTAATGCAGGTGAAAAAGTAGTACTGCGGCACAAAGAAACTGATTATTTGAAGCGGAAGCGGCATTACAGAGATTGGGAAAAGTACATTTCCAAATAGGTTGGTCGCTAAAGTAATTATTGTAGTGATAGGGTCGCCTTGCTTGGTTAAAATCAGGATTCCAGCACCTATCATACTGAAACCAATGAATGTTCCAATGCCCAACCCCACAACTACGATGGTTCCGATTATATTGACGCTGAGGATAACTCCGAAGGCGAAAACGCCTACCGACAAATAAATTATGATGACAAGAGTACTCCAGATGAAACCCCAAAGCGAACTGCCAACAATAAAAGTAACAAGACCTGTGGGCGAAACCAGAACTTCCTCCAGACTCCACGGGTTAATCGTTCGCTGAACGAGCGTGAGGCTCTGAGACAAGTAGGTATTGAAGGCAAGCCCAATCAACAAATAAGTTACTACAGGCATGCCTAAATTCTCCACACTTGGCATTGAGGCATTAGCGCCCCAAAACGCATATGAAAGTGCTCCAAAAAGAGCGCTTACAACGCTGAGTAGGATGTTTGTTTTGTAAGTTGAGAATGAAATGATGTCGCGTTTCATGAAGTAGTAGATTTTGTCGAGTTCTTGCGCAAAAGTCATTTGTTCGCACCGGTTCCTGTCAACTCGATGAATGCATCCTCCAGAGTCGACTCCTCCTGACGGAAGTTCACAAGTTTGATTTTCTCGCGGAAAAAGAAATTCAGCACTATCGGCAACACATCCACATTCTCCAAACGAACCCGTAGCCGCGTTTGTCCAAGAACGGAATCTTGCACTTCCGAGGCTAAACCCAAAACGCCATCTAAACCCCGCAGACTGCTTACCTGCATCTCAGACATATTCTTGACTACAATGTCTACAACTTCGCCTTTCTTCACCATTCCCTTAAGCGCCTCAGGTGTGTCCAAAGCAACGATTTTGCCCTTGTTCATGATGCCAACCCGGTCACACATCTGAGAAACCTCCTCAATGTAGTGTGTGGTATAGAGGACGGTTTTGCCGCGTTTTTTACTAAGGTCGTTTTTTATGAAGTCCCTGATGTTCCTTGATGAAGTAACGTCCAAGCCTGTAGTGGGCTCATCCAGAAGCAGAATAGGCGGATCAGCCAACAAAGCCCTAGCCAAAGCCAGTTTTCGTTTCATGCCGCCCGAATACTTCTGGAAAACATCAAACGCCTTCTCCTGCAAACCCACCAACTCCAAAACCTCCATGATTCGCTGCTTCCTACCACTTCGAGGAACATTGTTTATTGCGGCAAAGAATTCCAGATTGCTGTAACCGCTTAGCCTCCAGAAAAAACCTCGTTCACCCACGCTGAAAATAGTGCCGATTGACTGTTTTACTCGCATCTGCTGCTTTGCAACGTCGAAACCGTTTACGGTTGCTGTTCCACCATCAGGAGGTAGCAATGTACAGAGGATTTTGACTAAGGTTGTTTTACCCGCGCCGTTTGGTCCTAGCAATCCGAAGAGTTCGCCTTTTTTTATGGATAAATTAAGGTTGTCTACAGCGTTGACGGAGAAGGTTCTGGGGTTAAATCGGCTACTGTTTGGGATTTTGGACTTGTAGGTCTTTGTCAAGTTGATTATTTGAATGGCATAATCGTTTTGTAACTGCACCTCCCCTCCTGATTTGTGGACTTGGCGAAAATTTGTTGATGATTCAGTTAGCGTTAAAGCGGCAATTAAGTTTTTCTGCCTTAATCCGTGAGGATACAGTGGCTTTTCAACCTATACCCTAACATTTCAGCATACCATAGCAATTTGTATCTCAATATAATTCCCAATTTTTACGTAACTGCCAATCAATCTATTTCAATTGAATAAGCGTGAACAAAAAATGTGCTATCTATCGCACTTCTATCTTGAACGCCCAGTCAACCACAAACTTGCTATACCATAGCTACCTTGCGCGTCAAAGCTCGCTCTAAATCTTGACATTCATCACAAAGATCAGAACGCGGTCGCCAACTGCGTTTCTGAATGACAACACGCGGATACTGTTTACATTTTTTAATCCAATGCCACCTGTCGGGTTCCGGACCTTTAACATACTCGTCCATTTTAGCAACACCTAGTAATATTATATCCATTGAGATATTTTTAATTTTGCATACTTTTAGGTTGAGAAAAGTTTGGGGGATTGCAGGTTGCCGCTAACTTTTGATTGTTTTACTTTGATTTGCCAGCTTTTTTAGCGCAGGCATCGCTGCAATACTTGGATTTAGCATTAAATGTGGTGTAAGGTTTTTTGCAGACTGGACATTTCTTTTCCATGATAAACCCTGTTCAGTAAATATGTTGCTCTAGGGTATAAGCTTAAGGGGAATCAAACAAGCTCAATTGAAGTAAACGAAAAACTCACATTCAACTTCAAATTACGCTTCCCTCGGTATAGGATTTGTCAAGTATCTTTGGCTTAAACACCGTTGAAAAGAAACAACTCGATAAAATCAACATACAGACGAGGTAATTATTTGAATGATTTTTAGAAAAATGCTTATTTTTGATTCACAATGCTTTTGAATTAATGATCTATTCTAGTTCAACGGCAATTTAAGCCATTGTTCCAAAAGATTGCTGCGGGTTCGTTTTGTTTAAATATTAGTATTATGACTATGATGTTGCAAAAAGAAGGAATATCTTAGAATGGGTTCCAAGTCACCAAGAGGCGAATTTGCCGCAAGGCAACTAGCAAAAAAACGAAAAAATTTCCGTTGGTCCGATCGTTACTTTAACCGACGCATGCTTAGATTAGATGAGAAAGTTGACCCAATGCAGGGCGCACCCCAAAGCAGGGGCATCGTACTCGAGAAAGTAGGCGTTGAATCAAAACAGCCTAACAGCGCCATTCGCAAATGCGTCCGTACCCAACTCATCAAAAACGGCAGAACCATCACAGCATTCTTGCCCGGAGACGGCGCCCTCAACGTAGTTGATGAACACGATGAAGTAGTCGTGGAAGGCATCGGAGGAACAAGAGGCGGTGCTATGGGAGACATTCCAGGAGTCAGATGGAAGGTCGTTATGGTAAACGGCGTTAGCCTAAATGAACTCGTCTACGGACGTAAACAAAAACCAGCAAGGTAATAGATTATGTCAACAGCATCAGTAGCTCAACCTAAAGAAATTAAACTATTTCAAAAATGGAGTTTCAAAGATATCGCAGTCGTAGACATCGGCTTGCAACGTTACCTAAATTTAACTCCGATGGTTGCACCCCACAGCATGGGACGCCACGAACACCAACGCTTCCGCAAAGCTAAAGTCAATGTTGTCGAACGTTTAATCAACGGCTTGATGCGCGGTGGTAAAAACGCAGGCAAAAAAGCCAAAGCCACAAACATCGTTAAAGAAACATTCGAAATCATATATCTGCGCACAAATAAAAATCCAGTAGAAGTTCTCGTTAAAGCAGTCGAGAACGCTTCCCCATGCGAAGACACTACAAGAGTCAGCTACGGAGGAGTCGTCTACCACCTATCAGTTGATGTTGCTCCACAACGAAGAATCGACCTTGCCATACGTCACATTACAACAGGTGCACGTGCATCCTCAGCTAACAACCCACGAAGCATACAAGAAACCCTCGCTGACGAACTTGTCCTTGCAGCAAACAAAGACATAAAAAGCGTCGCTATCGCCAAACGCAACGAAATCGAACGCGTTGCACAATCCAGCAGATAAAAACCCAACAAAATCTTTTCATATTTTTCTGTTTTTTATTTTTCAAAAAATTTAATTGCATCTTTTCCTTTTTTGAACTAGACAATCCTGGCGTGGATTTCCACAATATCGCCATCATCTAAAACAAAGTTCATCCCAACCTTTTTGGGGCTAAAGGGCAACCGTTTCGCCCAAACCATCGCGAACATAAAATTCATTAGCAGTTCTTTGTGGATGTTTTTGGCTAAATCGTTGACAGTGGCGCCTTTTTTAAGTGCGAAGGGGCGGTCAGCGTGCGCTTTGTTGCCAGGTTCTTTAGTGTAGATTCGAATAAGTCTCAATGCATCAAACAGTGTTTTTCCTAGATCTTGAAGTCCAACTTTATTCTGAGCCGACATAGCAACTATAGGTAATTTTCCATTCACAAACGCTCTTAGATGCCTTAGGTTCGCTTGAGCTCCCTTCAAATCTAATTTGTTAGCTACAATTACTGCAGGTTTGTAGATAGTGCTCTCGTAAATCGCGTTTTCCACATCTTCAAGCGTAACCTCGCCGCTTATGTGTACGATTGCATCATGGACTTTGTAATCACGCAATAGCTGTTCCACTTGATTTATACTGCAATCGATTAATTTTCCCACGAGGATAACTCGTAGAGCTGTTCCAGAATGCCGCCTGTCAATGTCAACTTTTCCGCTGGGTTTGTACACTAAAACTCGGGTTTTCTCAAGTTCAGCCAAGATCAACTCCACCTGTTCAACAGAGTCTCTGCCCAAATCAACCATTAAAATTACTCCATCGGCATTGCGTGCTAAACCAAGAGTGACATTGCCGCCTGCTTTTCCTTCCGCTGCTCCCTCCATCACTGCTGGTGCTTCAACAATTTGGAACTGTACATCCATGTAATTCATTATGCCTGGCTTGGGCTCATGCGTACTAAATGGTGTAGGTGTAACTATAACTTTTGAATTTGTTACGGCTGTCATGAGGGCGCTTTTACCCACGTTCGTCATACCTATCAACGCTATCTGTGCTGAGCCTTCTTTCTCTATGAAAAGTTTTGGTCCGCCACTGCTTTTGCCTGTACCCTTGCGCTTTTTATTCTCCAAGTCATCTCGGATAACCGAAATTTTTCTGTTCATTTCACCGCGCAGTTTCATGGTGCCTTTGTGGTGTGGAACATACTTTAGGAACTCAATCATGGCATCCATTTTTTCTTTAGGAGTATGGGCAGCTTCAACAAGTTCCCATTTATCCATTGCTTCAGGCGGCAAATTATTCGGCATACAAACTTCGCAAATACAATCTATAACACAACCATAAGACTATTTCTAAAACAAAAACTAAAAAATCCCGTATTACCCATAAATCGCAAGAAACACCCTACAGCCCTCACTTGCCTTTTTATTTTCAACCACATTTTTCTTTCAAGCATTAACGGTTTCTTATTTTAAGATCAAGCATTTTACTTTTTATTTTTTAATATTTGAATTATTCGAAAGTTTTTTATGCATATCACACAACTATTACTAGGGGACAAAGATAGAAAATTATATCAATGTTACCCAGCATAAGGCAAAAAACCAGATATCTAAATTGAATCATGCTTCAAAAACATGTTCGGAAAACAAAAAACAATCCGATTTAAGGAAAATTTTTCTTGAAGAATTAGATGTCACCAGTCAACAATTCAACACTCTCTTTGATAATTTACCTCTAGGTATCTCTTTGAATAAAATGCTTTATAACTCAAAAGGCACGCCTATTGATTATATCCTTCTTGAAAGTAACAAGGTTTATGACAGGTTTCATAATTTCCAAAAAAATGAGCATAAAAGAAAATACACAACTAAATTCAAATTTAAAATAAAAAATGTCATTGTAGACTGGATTGCAGTTTTTGGAAGGGTAGCCACCAGCTGTATGCCTGAGCAATTTGTAACTTACCTTGAGCCTGAAGATAAATGGTATCAAGTCTACTTATACAGCCCGAAAAAAAGTTTTTTTGTTTCAATTTTTATGGACATAACCCTACAAAAGAAGCGGGCTAAACGTAAATTTGATGACCAGAAAAAATCGGAACGGCAGCTTTTATTTTCAGAAAAAAAGTTTCGCAGACTTTACGAGACAACGCAGGATGGCATAATGGCTCGAGACTTGCACGGAAAAATGATTGATTGCAATGAAGCCTATGCTAAAATGCTTGGTTACTCAAAAAAAGAACTAAGGAATCTTACGGTTCAAGGGTTACTTCCTGAAAAATGGCATAAACAAAGAGAAGAAATTGTAAACAACGTTTTGCAAAATGGGCATTCAACCGTTTTTGAAAGAGAATACAAACGGAATGATGGCTCAGTTTTTCCAGCATCAGTTAGAACCTGGCGGCTAACTAATGGAAAAGGAAAAGTAATAGGGCTATGGTTCATAGTTCGAGACATCACCCAACAGAAAGATTCGCAGAAAAACCTTGAAAAGAATGCAACTGTACTTAAAAAAATAATAAATGAACGAACAAAGCAGCTTAAAGATTCAGAACGTTTAGTAGCGATTGGTCAAACCGCTGGTATGGTTGGACATGACCTTCGCAATCCACTGCAAACAGTTATCGGCGAATTGTATCTGGCAAAAAACGAGGTTATGTCTCTTGAAGAAGGTGAAGGTAAAAATAACCTTAAGGAAAGCATCCAAGTTATAGAAGAGCAAGCTGTTTACATGGATAAGATTGTTTCCGACCTCCAAGCCTTCGTTCAACCCTTAAGAATAGAAAAAAAACCCTTCAGCCTAAACGAACTTATACCTGAAATTTTCGAGTCCGTTGTACCCCCAAATACTATTAAGTTAAAGACTCAGATTGAAGATGATTTTCCACAAATAACAGCCGATCTTCACCTAATAAAACGCGTATTAATTAATTTGGTAACTAATTCAGTGCAGGCAATGCCTGAAGGAGGCACATTAACGGTTATTGGAAAGGTTGATCCTCAAGGTCAAGTCTTCGTTACGGTAAAGGACACAGGAGTTGGGATCTCGAACGCTATAAAAAAACAGATTTTCACTCCTTTATTCACTACAAAACCTCGTGGGCAAGGTTTCGGCTTGGCGGTTTGCAAGCGAGTTATTGAAGCACACAGCGGTACAATTAGTTTTAAAAGCAAATTGGGGAAAGGCGCAGAATTCACTATCAAGTTTCCAGCCGACTAAGGATCAATCATTTCCTTTTGCTTCCAAGTTCCCTTCAGTCTTTGTCTAAGACTATAAACAAACGCTATAAACCAAAAGGCAACTGTGGCCCAACCTAATGCGAAACCAACTATGTTGCCCAAGAGGTAATAAGCTATTTCAAAGCCCACTATGGAAACAAAAGTTAAAAATGAACCTATTATACTGTACCCCTGTAGTTTATTTCGGTTTTTTATGACTGCTCTTAGCATTAAGAGTAAGGCAAGGAAATTTATGATGCTTGCCAAATCTAAGGCTAAATTTGCTAAGCCGTAAACATCCATTTATTTTGTTTCCCAATGCCAAAACGGTTTGGCTCAACTTAAGACTATCGTAGACACCAAGCTCTAAAACGTGGGTTCCCTTAAAGTGGGTGGTGATCGATTTTTACAAAATATGTAATTTGGGAGGGTTTTGGGGTAAAGTTAAAAAAGCATAAAGGTTCTAAGATAACTTTGAAGGCTTAGGGAAGAATTCAGCATGAAATCACTTCGAATATTAGTTATTTTATCCATCGTAATATTTGCTTTCCTATGTAGTGGTCTTGTTGCAGCAATTAACTCAGAGGAAGTCACCGTACACGCGCTCTTTTCAAGCGAACCTCTCCAAGTAGGTCAAACTACAACTATTGTAATGTTTTTCACCAGTACTTCAGCTGATGAACTCCGAATAACTAATGTGGGTTTGCATTTCGACTGGATGCCAACCGACACATTCTTGGGTTTCAATTTAAACAACAGTGTAGTCACCATTCCCAGTGGTGGCGGAACATATGAGTTTCCACCTATAACTCTTAAAGTTCCATCAACTGTAAATAACGGTACGCATACCTATTTCGTTGGAATTGACGGAACGCAAGGAACATCGTCAACTCCTTTCTCATGGGATTCTCCCACAACAACCAAAGATGTCATGAGAAGCAGTGTTACTCCAACTCCAACAAGTACAAACTCGGGAGGGGAGCAACCTGAGGGACAACCGAACTTGCTTCTTTATGGAGCAATTGCCGTAGTTATAATTATTGTTGCATTATTGATAGTAGTTTTTATGATGCGGAAAAAGCGCACAGGTTCCAAGCAAGTAGTTAATCAAGAGGCTGGTAGCCAACCAAAATCATCCGAACCAGAAAAGAAATCTAATCCTGAGCAAGACTTCAATATTTAGTCGATTTTCAGACCTTACAGAACGGTTTTATCCGTGGGGACGTAGGTTGAAAAGGCTTATAGCTAAAGGCAAACACCTTAGGGTAACCAAACGTGAGTGAGATGGATGATAGCTGCAAAACAGTCCTAACTGGACTCGCAACCGTTTTAATCTTAGTCATGATATTTTTCCCAATCTATTCCACCACGCAAGCTAAAGCCACCACAACTTTAGCCCCAAACGATAAATTCAGTATCCCAGAACTCCACGGCTCAATCCATTTCTTTGTAAATGGCACTTATTCATCAGCAACGCTGCAAAATAACACTTGGGTTTTTACAGACTTAAAACTTGCAAACTCCCCAATGATTCAAACTTTAAAAATTTCTGTTGAAAACTCAAACATAACAGTTTATTACTATAGAACTTCCCCCCAATTTGGCCGGAGTTCAAGCATAAAGTTCAACGTGGAGGGTCAGGGCGAACAGTCTGTTAATCTCGGCCTCAACAATACAAAACGAACGGATCCTAGCGAATGGCTAATCACTATTCCAAATGGTGGTATCGTTGTTCAGGGTTTTAAATGGAACCTTTTGCCCGATAATACAGTTGTTGTTAATCGGCTAACAGGAAATGTGACCATATCGCATTTCAACTACACCATGCCAACTAGCTCTGGTCCTTTTTATGTGCAACATTCGATTGCAGTAATAACCGGTGCTGTTGCTGCAGCTGTCATTGTAATTGCTATAGTAATTAAAATTAAGGTGAGAACCTAAGGAATGTCGTGGATACCGTCTCAGGAAATAATAATATTTTTGTACGCTTTAATTGTTGCGTTCGGCATTGTCCTGATTCTCAAGTTTTCCAAGGATAAAACCAGAAAAATCAGCACACTGCGTCTTTTCGTTCAAATTGTTGCTATCATCGCTGTTTTCATGGGGTTGTTAATAGGACCATTTAACCAACCTGGTTCTACATTTTATCCCTTAGGCGTCTCGCCCCGTGACAACTTAATCGGAGCTAACATTTTAGGCAACCAATTCCCAGACGGTATATCCTTACCCATCTTAGCTTGCTACTACCCCAACGGGCGAACCGTCACTTGCCCCATCTGGCAACTGCAAGCTTACATTTTCCCCTTTTGGAGTTTCCCTATAGGCTACCAAGTAAATTACTCAACTTCCGGTTTAGAAAAAATAGCAATAGTTATCGGCATGATGGTTGCGGCTTCGATTATTTTGGGTAGGTTTTTCTGCGGTTGGATATGCCCCTTCGGCCTCTACCAAGATCTGCTGACAAGAATACGAAAATCCGCGCGTCTGCGTCACTTAAAATTCTCAGAGAAAACAAGCGCTAAACTGGGGCAATCACGATACATCATCATCGCTGTATTTTTGATATTAAGCGTAATCTTCGCATCATACTCCATCTTCGGCACCCAACTCATTCCCGGCACAATTCCTGGAGGTCCACAAGGAACTGAAGCTGGCATAGTCAGCTATATCAATGAACCATTCTGCATAGTTTGCCCAATGCGGCCTCTCTGCTTAATTGTTGAATCCGGAATCGGGGCAATGAACTACAATTATATTTCTAAAATCACATACGGTCCATTTTGGACATTGGGTATGTACATAACATCAATAAACCTGTCCATTTTCATCGCGGTAACCATACTTGCATTGGTGTACAGGCGTTTCTGGTGTAGAATATGCCCCCTCGGGGGCTTAACGGCATTGTTTAGTTCATTTACACCCTTCAAACAAATCGCACTAACAAAACTCCAAAAAGATGAGCATAACTGCACTAAATGCGGCGTTTGCAAGAGGGTTTGCCCAACCCAAGCTACAGCTATGTATGTGCAGAAAGGAGGAGATGTAACAGAATCAAAATGCATGCTCTGTGCACGATGTGTTGAAATATGTCCGTATGAAGGCGCGTTGAAATTGACGTTTGCCGGAAAAACTTTAATGAAATCCAGGGATTGGCTGCAAGAAAACAAACCTGAACGAAATAGAAACAATTGATTACAAAAAACATTGCAGTTATTGGGTTATTTCTCATTTTAAATTTTTTTTGCTCGAATCAAAAGAGAGTGTTTTACATTCCTCTCAGATGGGAGATGAGTTTTTCCCAGTCGCCTGTTTTCTTCATTTCTTTATTCTTCAGCAAATCCATAATCGCTTTGGGACTATACAATCCGCCGACTTTGGGGTAAATGCGCCTTGAAACAAGAGTGAACGATAGGTATCCTTCATTTCCTAATTTTTCATCTGTCACTTCATGGTTGAATCCTTTTTTTTCTGATAGGATAACCACTGCAAAACGTAACTCTGGAGATAATTTTTTCAACTCATCAAATTTTTCCCTTAATATTTCTGACTGATTGGCGACAGCATTATTCTTAATTTCAATTACCAAGTTAACTTCGTTGGGAGAATACTCTTTTTGATCTGGATTTATTGCAGATTTGAGTAAAAATAAATCATTTTTTATATTTGAACCCGCGAGTTTTATGTTCGGATTGAAAGTTAGGTTGAACCCTCTTCTTAAAAGATGTTCTCGAATCACTAGTTCTGTTGGTGCTCCGCTTTTTTTCTTGGATGCTTTTTCTCTCTCTTGATAGATGTATTCTTCTGCAACTTCCAGTAGCATCTGGTATTCTTCGTCTTTCTTCGTTAACAGAGCCCTACTGAGGTCATCGAATTGATTCATGGCTGTAACATGAAATTTTGTTGTTAAAGAATGTGCTGTTTGGTTTTGGCTATTGATGTTGGGTTACTTCATTCAGAATATGTTTTGGGGTTTTCAAAGGTTACTATATTTTCCTTCAAAAAACGCTAAATGTTTATTTTTAACGTTAGTTATAAATGAACAATTTTTGTTTTTCTAATATTTATTTTTTCGGAATTTATTTTCCGTAGAAATTCACCTCTAAAAATACAGTGCTTAGAGAATAGTTACAAACAATAAACAGTCACATTTGCTCAAAAAGAAGACATTTGGTTATTTTGTTATTGTTTGGTGGACGAGCCGGGATTTGAACCCGGGACCTCCACGATGCCAACGTGGCGATCATGCCAGACTGATCTACTCGCCCAATTTTATCTGGCTTCTGAAAGTTACCTTCCCTCGTTTAATAAGCATTTCTTATGAGCTGAACTTTTTAAATAGATAGTTGTATAAATTGGCACAAACAGGTAAAACCGCCCTGAAACTGCAAACGCTGAGGGTTTGTTAGGGTACCAGTATTGCTCTTCCCAAAATCTTGCCCTGCTTAAGCTCGATCAATACGTTCTCGGCGTCGCTAAGCCTATATGATGTGTAATCCACCCTTATCTTGCCCATCGATGCCAACTTCAAAGTCTTATTCATATCCTGCCTTGTACCTATGAAACTTCCCACAACCGAATACTCCTCAGGAAAACAAATCGGAGCAGCACCGTTTACACCCATAATAACCATGCCACCGCGCTTAACAATGCGAAACGCTTGTTCAACGGCTTTCTGGGACGGCGCATGGACCATAACCACCTCTGGTTTGCCAGCCCTCAGAACATAATCATCAAGCTCCATAGAAGTTAAGGCGTGGTCAGCACCGATATCCTGAGCCAATTTTAACTTTGCCTCGGAAGTGTCAACGGCGATTGTTTCTGCCCCCGCTAACTTTGCAAACTGCAACGACATATGACCCACGCCACCGATGCCTATCACGGCAACTTTTTGACCAACCTTCACATTTGCTCTTTTAACCGCATGGTAAGCCGTGATACCAGGGCAAAATAGTGCTGCGCTCTCCTCAAAACCCAACTTGTCGGGCAAATGATAAACAAAATCTGCAGGTACAGTCATGAACTCAGCGAACCCGCCGTCAACGGTTTCGCCTGTGGTTTGCCTTTTTAGACAGAGATTTTCTCTGCCGCTCCGACAAAACTCGCATGTCCCATCAGTCTTCCAAAGAACCTGCACACCCACCCTGTCACCCAGCTTAAATCTCTCTACCAAACTGCCAATTTCATGGATTTCGCCCGTGACTTCGTGTCCTGGAATAATGGGAAGTTTAGCTGGGACGCCGAACTGTCTAAGTTCACCCTCTATCATGTGCAGATTGCTGTGGCAAACGCCGCACGCTTTGACTTTGATTAGGACTTGGTCGCTTTCTGGAACTGGTTTGTTGACTTCTGTGTAAGTTAGGGGGTGGTTTTCTATTTTATCTATTCTTGTAAGGTGTTGAGCTTTCATTTCAGGTTCCTCAGAAACAGTTGTTTATGCTTTTAGGATTCAATTTAGAATAGTGTCTAATAAGAATGACTGTGGTGGCGACAAAATTTTTTAACTTTTTGTATTTGAATTCCCTTTCATCAGGCTTATACAGCGTAGCTTTTTATAAGGCAAATGCAAATAGAAAAGCCAAACAAGGTGCAAAAAGAATGCCCAAAGTTAAAGTTGCATTAATCGGCGTTGGAAACTGCGCCTCATCATTCGTTCAGGGTATCCAATACTATGGAAAACTTCAGAAACCACAAGACTGTTTTGGATTGCGCAACCCTCTTCTGGCTGGTATGAGTCCAAAAGATATCCAAGTAGTCGCAGCTTTCGATGTGGATGACCGTAAAGTCGGCAAAGATCTCTCTGAAGCGATTTTCGCCAAACCTAACAGTGCGCCCAAAGTTTGTGATATCGCTCCAACGGGGGTTAAAGTACATAAAGGACCCTTGCTAGACGGTCTTGGAAACCAAACAAAAGCCATAGTTCAAGTAAGCAAAGCACCTGATGCAGACTCCATTAAAGTTCTTAAAGCCGCAGAAGCAGAAATCATGATTAATTTGCTTCCCAGCGGAGCCACAAAAGCCACACAATGGTACGCAGAACAAGCCCTCGTTGCCGGCTGTGCTTTTATTAATGCTACACCAAACTTCATAGCAAGCGACCCCGAATGGGCAAAGAAGTTTGAAGCAGCAAAGCTTCCGCTTGTCGGCGATGACTTAGTTGACCAAGTTGGATCAACCGCCCTCCACAAGACATTGCTTAAATTACTCTCAGACAGCGGTGTTCGAATCGACGAAACCTATCAGCTTGATGTTGGAGGAGGAACAGAATCCGTTGACACCATGGATCGAACACGCGATGCAAAACGTATAATAAAAACTGAATCTGTAGCAGCATCGATACCCTACAAAGCAGAAATAGTCGCAGGCTCAACAGACTATGTAGATTTCCTACAGAACAAACGTGACAGTTACTTCTGGATAAGTGGTGTCTACTTCTGCAATGCACCAATGAAAATTGACCTTAAATTCCAAACTGTAGACGCACCAAACGCAGGTAGCGTTCTCTTTGATGTGGTTCGAGCAGTAAAATTGGCATTGTACAAGAAGCTCAACGGTGCAGTAGAATCAGTCTGCGCATATGGGTTTAAGCGTCCGCCGAAAATGGTTTCGCTTGAAGTTGCAGAAAAAGAATTTACAAAATTTCTCGCGTAGACACAAAATACTTCTGTGTTCTTCTTTTTTTATAAGTCCATAATCAAACAGTATGCGTATTATTTCAGCCCTAAAAAAGAAAGCTAACTCGAATAATCAATAGTAAACAAAGCTAAAAGTTTTCCAGCTCGCTAATTATTTTTTCTTTTGTCCCATTCATTTTTAATGTATCTTTCAGAATGTTAACTGTTCTGACAGGTGTAGGGTCTACTCCATGCAAGACTGCCAAATAGATGCTTATAAAGTCTCCAATAACTATGGTTGACAACATCTTGGCCAATGGGCTTTTGCCTTGCACTTCCAAATCAAACATTACCAACCCGACTCTCTCCATGATTTGCTTGGTTTTTTCAATTCGGCTTTCGATTTCCGCCGGTTCATCGATGTCACGAATAAATATCACTGAGAACCATTTGCATTGTTCGCCTCTACCTTCCCATCCAACAATTTCGTTATGATCCAATTCAGGGAAATATTCCCATTTGGCCGCTGATTTGCTGTTCTCGTTAAACTGTTGTTTAAATCTTTGGGCAACACTCCGATAGATGCCAAACCCATAAATGGCTGGGGCTGATTCTCCGATGTTTTGGGCTGTATTTTTTGCAAAGTTCTCATTTATCGGTTTTTCTGGCGAGTTTTCTTCGCTGATTTTTTCCAATAGACTGAAAGTCTCGTTTAATTCTTCTTTTACTCCTTTAACTAAGCCTGCATTTTCCAAGTAAAACAAAAGTGGTAAAAGCATATAGGGCAACGCGGCACGCGGTGGCATACCTTTAGTGACTTGAAGATAGGGTACTTTGTGTTTTTTGGCGTACTTCAAAAGTGCGCCGCCGCTGCTAATACAGCAAATCATGCATTTACGTTTTAGTGCATCCAGAAAACTACTAAGGGTCTCCTCAGTGTCGCCTGAATAACTTGTAATAAAAACAAGCGTTTTCTTATTGGCGTACGCCGGTAACTTGTACTCTCGACTGACTTCAATTGGTACTGTTAACTGATTTTTTGCCCAGTCCTTGAGCAAGTCGCCTCCGATAGCTGAACCGCCCAAACCAGCTACAATAATGTTGTCCGGTTTTGGATAATCAACTCTGTTTTTCTCAACTATTTGAGTTGCTTCACGGTAATGCTTCGCGGCATTTACGCAAAAATTTAGCATACCACTTTTATCTACAGCGTTAATCTTTTCAATATTATCCAAAAGGGGTGTTACCAATCGCATGATCCTCCAAACAACACGCAGTTTTATATCTCATCTCTGCCTTTTAAGCACCACGCAGACAGCAAGCTTCAAGAGGCAAAAGCAATGGAAAAAAAGAGACTTTCAATAGCTATTCCCGCATCCATAATCTCTGATACTCCACATCTTAGAGAGAAAACAGCGAAGATAGGTCTAATTGGGCGGGCAGCGGCGATTTTTCGAGTTGATGAAATCATAGTTTACCCCGACAGCTCCAAAATGGATCAGGGTCGAGATTTGGCTTTTATTTCTCTTTTGCTCAATTATTTGGAGACCCCCCAGTACCTTCGAAAACGTTTGTTTAAGCTTGAACCAGACTTGGAATATGCTGGGATTTTGCCGCCTTTGCGTACTCCTCATCATCCTTTGAGTGGAAAAACCAAGCATTTGAAGGTTGGCGATTACCGTGAAGGCGTAGTTTTGTCTGAGGTTAAAGAGGGGTTGGTTGTGGATATTGGTGTTCAACAACCTGCGCTTTTGAGACAAAAACAATTTGCTGTAGGAAACCGATTAACCCTACAAGTAGTAAATATAGGCAAACAGATTGAAGTTCAAAATGCAAACCACGAGGATATCCCGCAATATTGGGGTTACAAGGTTCGAGTGGAGAAGCAGTCTTTTGTGCAATTAATGGTTGATGGGCATTTTGATTTGAAGATAGCCACGGCAAAAATTGGTGACAACTTTACTGATATTGCCAACAAAATAATCACAAAATGGCGGAGCAGCCATCGTGTCTTACTGGCGTTTGGTGCACCATCCAGAGGGTTACATGAAATCACAGAAGATGAAAACGTAAAACTTGGCCGAATCGCAGATTTTGTAGTCAACATGGTGCCTAATCAAGGAACCATGACCGTTCGCACAGAAGAGGCACTTTTAGCTTCCTTAGCCATTCTAAACGTACATTTTAACTAAACGTCTTTTTCCTCAAGGTTTTAGTGTTTTTGGCTAAAGGCATAAAAGCCTCTTTTGTTTATTGTGGAGTTTATGCCCTCTCTTGACCTTGCCATGCCAACTGCGCTCTTGATTGTAGTAATCGTTGCCATTTTCTTAAACCAGCGTGCTGAAGGCAAATTGGCGGCTACAGTTGAGCAGAAAGAGTTCAAAACCCGCGACATCATTATTCTAGTACTCTTCATAGCCATTGCAATTTCAGTCATCGCTGTCACCTCAATGCTAAACCTAGGAGAAGTGTTCCCAAATGTACTCATGATAGTTTTCCTATCCTCCTACACTATGCTCCTGTTTACCTTTGCACTCGTATTCTCTAACCTGATCAGAATTCGTGTGCAGTTGCTCTCAGCAGGATTTGGAATTGCAAGCTTAATTGTAGGGGTAGCAAGCTTAATTGGTCCGCTAGCCGATGGCTACACGATCTATAGGACATTTGCGTTTTTTGCGCTCACAGCATTATGCTTTGGCGTCATAGTTTATGAACAAAAAAATGTTGTCTCTAAAACACGGTGGTATTTGGCTGCTCAACCACCAGCAATATTTGTGCTACTGTTCGCATTCTTCAACGTTGCATACGGAGGAACGGTCAACGTTTGGTTCCCAATCCTAATGGATGTCTTTGGATTCACATTCGCTATCCTAATCATCATGTATCTTTCATCCATGTTTAATTGGAAAACAGTAGGAATTTTTGCAGTGTTGTTAACGGTTCTGGATGTCATACTGGTTTTTAGCGGACCAATGGTGACAGCAGCACGTACATTCACTGGACTGGGTCTTCCAGTTCTGGTTTATCTGCCCAACTTCCCAGTTATACTTAATCAAGCAGGCGAAATTGGACTCCGTGGGCTCGGCCTTGGCGACTTCTTCTTTGCGGGAATTTTAGCCGTCCAAACATTCAAGCAGTTCGGCAAAAGAACTGGCATCATAACGGCTGTTGCTATGGCATTAGCTTTTGGAATCTGGGAAGCCTTTTTGCCTGAAATAACAAAGTACTTCAACATTGGAGGCTTCCCGGCGACTGTGTGTATAATAACCGGTTGGTTACCTATTGTTGCTTGGAAACTGCTAACGACAAGAAACCAACCTAAATCCCTGATGGTCGCTGAACAAACCGATTGACCAATCTAGCCGCCAGTAAACCCCAAAATTTTCTCAACCGGTGCGGCGCTAACCTTTAGCAGATGTTTCGGCAATATCATTATCTAAAAGGTTCTCTAGGTGCAGGAGTCAGATGCTGCAACGCAGTTTATCAAGGCAAGCCCGTTGTATTCATAGCGGTCGTATGCGTGAGAATGAAATTAAAATATTATCAAGTAAGCCGCTTAGTCGTGCTACCCGACTGCCAAGGAATACGTGTCGGTAAACGGCTCCTAAACTTCATATCAGAACTCTACACATCACAAACAAAGATGCCCTTTTACATTCTAACAAGCAATCCTCAAATTATACGTGGAAACATGGAGAATTGGAAAATAACACGTTTCGGACATGCAAGCAAGGGTAGGGACAGTACAAGAATAAACAAAGAAATCAGAAGAGCAGTCTTAGCCGCAAACGCATAACTGTTTACCTCCAGTACGTCGGTTGTAATAACGGTAGGTTTAATGAGGTTTTTTCATCTTGAATACTCCGATATTTAGAAGTGAGATGTCTGTAGAAATATTTTTTGGGGGTTTGGTGCGGGCACTTCTATACATGGCATAAAATAGGTTCAGGCGAACACTTGGAGTTCTTAATAAGTATTGTATAGGCAATTAGTTATATGTATTATTTTCCTTGAAATCAATTAATATTATATACCTCTAGTGAGAATACTGTGTTTTGTTGGGGGCAACTTTTTAAAAGTTTGTCTTGCCAAACACAAATTAATGGAAAAGAAAAAAAAATGAAATTTGTAAATAAGAAAACTATGAACTCTTTGATTGCGTTGTTACTAATAGTATCTGTTGTTGTTCCTTTTGCTGCTTTACCAGCAGCCGATGCAGCTACAAGAAACTTTTATTCCTATATCTATGTTAGCACTAGCGCTGGACCCAGCGGTGTCGGTGTCGGTGAACAAATATTGCTTGTTGCTTGGACTCAGGAAATGCCCCCAGATACTGGTGAAATATTAGGTGTAGTTTCTTCACCAAACGGTAGAGCTGGGTGGTATGGTATGCAAGTAAAAGTCTGGGATCCTGACAATGAGACGACAACCGAAGATATGCCTTATAGCGATCCAGTCGGCGCCAATTGGATTACGTACACTCCCACTAAAGTCGGCACATATAGAGTACAAGCTATCTTTCCATATACCGATAAAGAACTCAAAACTACATTAGCCTCGGGAGGCTCTGTTTACACAGCAGGGGACCATTATATCTATTCAGCCGCTGTTAGCCCAATAATGACTTTCGAAGTTACCGCAGAACCTACACAACAATGGATTGAGTCTCCTCTCCCAACCGATTACTGGACTCGCCCAATAAGCGGCGCGTCCAGAGGATGGTACACGGAATCGGGTAACTGGCTTGGAGGTGCCGCGAACGTATGGCCTTTGGGCAGCGCAAGTGGCAACATCGGCAGTTACGCTTGGGGCTCATCACCAGAAAGTGCTCACATACTATGGTCAAAGCCATTCTCCATCGGAGGCCTTTCAGATGAACGACTCGGCGATACGGCAGGTCACACCTCACACTATCAAGGTACCACGTTTAGTCCAACAATAATTCTTGATGGCAAAATTCACTGGACCCCACGCTATACTACACATGGCAGCAAAGGCTATGAAATAATTGATCTATATACAGGTGAAACACTATTTCTTGACTGGGATGGGTCAAGTCCCGCTTTTGGCTCAATCTATCTCTACGAGTCGCCTAACCAGCACGGAACATTCTCATATCTATGGAATACTGGCCAAGTCACCTCATTCTTTGGCTCGAGCGGCATACCCATTGAATTGCCAGAGGTTGTCACGGTAGCCAATGTGAAACAAATGGCAGATTTGAGTGTAGTCAGGGTAGGTGCTCCGTATAAGTTGAATAGAACGACAACACCGCTATCCACTGGTAACATGTGGGAAATGATTGATGCACACACAGGAAATACGATATGCTACATAGCTAATGTGTCCACAAGCGGTACACAGGTCTATGGCAAAGACGGAAGCATACTCTACTATAACACGGTAAACTACGGAAATACAGCTAATCCCAACTATTATATGCAAGTATGGAATTCTTCAGCTGGAACTATGGTTGCTAGTCAACTTGGAACAGGCTACTGGCAATGGAGACCTGCAGGCGGCGATTTCGGAGCAGAAAATCCGTACTTTGGATCAGGTAACTTCATGGCCCCTATGACTATGGACTGGGACATCGTGCATGATGGCAGAGTCTTTTATTCGCAGAACTTCTCAATACCCAGCATGCTAGGCCCAAGAAACTCTATTCTCAATGAAACCGGTACAATCCGCGCAATTCGCCAAGATGATCTGATGATCGTTGGAACTCAAGGGAAGAACGACAAAGAAGGCGTTGTACAAGGCTGGATGAAGGGTATTAGTCTGAAACCAGAAAATAAAGGCCAACAACTTTGGCAAACCACCTTTACGCCACCATTTGTTGACATTGATAAAAACATTACAACAGCAGGAATGTTCACAGGCGGATTTACCTTGAATGGCGTGTATCCGGAAGACGGCATAATGGTGTTCTCAGAAACAAAGCAGCTGAAATGGTGGGTCTACGACTTGTATACAGGCCAAAAGTTATGGGAAACAGATGGAGATTATTCAGCCATGAACCAATACAACTTCTATAGTCAGCAAGTGCAAGTCATTAATGGAGTAGTTGTCATCTATGGTAGCTACCAAGGAACAGCTACAGGCTTTGACGCTCAAACAGGAGAACAATTATGGGTCTACAACGCTTTGGGCATCGGCGAAGAATCACCCTACGGAAATTACCCACTGATAATATCAGCAGTCAGTGACGACAAGATTTACACAAGCGCATCGGAGCACTCGTACACTATTCCACTAATCCGTGGTCCAAACTTACGCTGTATTAACGCCACAGACGGAACGGAAATATGGAGCATATTAGACTTCGGTGGTGGCATAGCTATCGCAGACGGTCGCCTAGTAAGTAGCAACAGCATGGATAACATGATATACTGTTACGGCAAGGGCTTAAGCGCTACTACAGTCTCTGCCCCGCAGACTCTTTCAACACTGGGATCTGAAATAATGATCACAGGAACAGTTACCGACGACACTTCTACTGGCAGGCGTACCACCAATGACAAAATCGATTTCACCCTCAAGGGCACTCCGGCAATTTCCGATAAAGACATGAGCAGGTGGATGGAATACCTATTCATGCAACAGGTATACCCGGCGGACGCGGAGGGTGTTCCAGTGACGATAGACACTATTGATCCTAACGGCAACTTTATACACGTAGGCGACACCACGACTGACGTAAATGGCAACTATGGTATTGTATTTAATCCGGAAGTTTCAGGCAGATACCAAATTCTCGCAACCTTCGCAGGATCCAAATCTTACGGTCCATCGCATGCAACAACCTACATGGGCGTGGGAGATGCACCAGCAGCAACACCAGCACCAACAGCAGCTCCGGAGTCAATAGCTGACATGTACTTTATACCCGCAATTGCTGGCGTAATCATCGCAGTTATAGCAATCGGACTAGTAATCATACTACTAGTTCTCCGAAAACGACCATAAGCAACTTACAACAAAACAACACAAATCAAATTTCCCTTCTTTTTTGTTTTCATTTAGCTGTTTTATCCTTATGAGTGGCTGGAAACTTTTTTTTACAAGATTCCAAAACTTTATTGCAGTCGTTAAGAGTTTAGTTGTTTCTTCATCATCATACTCTTTTATGTGTTATGTTAACCCGCCTTACATTGAAGATTTTTGTGAGATATCTTTTAGGAAAAATACTACACGATTGAAAATTCAATTTTTCGGTTATTGATGATTAATTTAGAGAAGATTAATAATCTGCGTTAACTTGGTGAAGGAGCTATCATGGGCGGATATGATGCCGCTGGATATTGAATATGCAGCAAAATCATAAGGGCCAGAACTGAAGGGTGCCAGTTTGTATTGCTGGGAGTATCTTTTATAGCAGACCAGCCTCCGTTGGTAAACTGAGCTGCGATAATGTTTTGTACAAAGTTTTGCGCAAAGTCAGGGTTAACAAGGTTGCCTTGCCCCGCCTGGTAGAGGAATGCGACCGCTTCGAGGTCAATGTCGTTGACTTGTGAGCCGTCACCGATTAATGCGGCGTTCTTTTGGTAGAGGATACTTGTGAAGTCTTCTGGTAGTTGGAGGCTGCAGTGGTTGTTTTGCAGCCAGATGGTCGCCAGTAACGCATGTGTCAGCAGGTAGCTTCCTCTATTACTGGAGTGTTCCGCATAAGAAAAACCGGTGTTCATTGCGTCTATGAGCTGGGACAGGTAATCGTCGGGCAAACTAAGTCGGTCGGAGTAGAGGGCCGGAACCGTGAGGCGGTCAAGTTGGTCTGTCACCGAATTGAAATCCTCTGGCCGGACGGCAGAAGTGTTATAGTCGGCTATTCGACGGAATATTCGCAGCCACGGGTCTGGGTTGGAAGCCAGTAGTTTGTCGTAGCGTTGTAATGAGTCTTTGAATTCTATTATGCCGAACTGTCGGTAAATTACATTAAGCATCAACAAACCCATAGGGTCCTGGGTCTGCTTTAAATAGGCAATTGCGTTTTTTACCGCTTGCTGCAACGCGGGATCTATCAGTTGCACAATACTTATGGGAGTGGGTTGCGTAGATGTTTGCGGCTCACCGTCAGAAGACGCTAAGGGCGGTTTTAGAAGTAGCGAAACTGTGAGGAGGCTGCAGATTACGATAACACAACAGGCACCTACGAGCGGTTTCTTCATACCTCTTTTATTCGGTTTGACGGCTTTTATGTGTTTATGTTACGAACGTCTAGTGAAAAAGGTCAATTGTCAACCGACGACAAGTTTGCAGTCAAGAAGTGTAATTTTTGACCAAAAAAATCAGCCCTACACACAATTTCTCCTCAATTCACTCAGGAAAATTTGGCGGTCGTTCCCTTGAATGACGCTTGTTGACAAGGTCTTTATCATCAACAGGACTTATTTTTAAGTCATAAATACCAAGAGAAAAAACGCTTGCTTTAAACGAGTCGTTGTAACAACTTCTGTCAAACAGTTTATTGATTTTCTGCCAAAGATGATGGAATCCATTAAACAAAGTAAAAAATCTGAAGTCTCCAAAGCATTAACCCTAAATATTTAACAAATTCTTCGAGAAATAATTTTAGATTTGGCTTAAAAAATTAAAAAATTGGTTAAAGGGATAGTAATACACCCATTAATGGCTTATTTACCCGAATAGGGCGCCTAATCCTTCTAGTGCTGCATCTTCCTTGGCTTTTTCTTCTTCAGCTTTCTTCTTCTTGTCTTCTGGTGCGGCTGCTGCTGGTTTTGTTTCTCCTGCTGGAGCGATTGGAGCTGCTGTCATCATTGTTGGTGCGGCTTTGATTGCTTCTTCAATGTTTACTTCACTGAGTGATGCAACGAGTGCTTTAACTTGTATAGGGTCAACTGTGACTCCTGCTGCTGTGAGAACTTTTGTTACTGATTCTTCGTTTATTTCTTTTCCTGCTTTGTGAAGGAGCATTGCTGCGTAAATATTTTCCATTTTTTTCACCTCTTCATTGCACTATTTTAACCTTTTTTTATTGGTCTGACCCACTTCGAATTAGAAGCTGACCGTTACCTGAAATGGCAATTTTATTTGCCGTTTTCTTGCCGTTTAACAGAATACCCAATGCCTTAAGAACCTTTCGTACATGCATTATACAAGTTTCAATTATTATTTTTCATTCTAGATTTCAACATAAAACATAGGAGTCACCAATAACATTATCTTGCAGAACAAACCACAAATGCACATAGCTTACAGGTTTTGAAACTATGGGAAATATTACAGTAGCTATTCTATGACCCTAGATTACGGTAGCAACCTTGCCAAAAAAGGGACATCAACAGACATAACATTATACAACCTGAAAAAAGGCGAGGACACCGTAACATTCATCGAACCCACAAGATACCCAGAACGATTGGCGCCTCTCTTCTATGCTTGTGCCTTAGCAAAAAAAGCCATAGTTGTCGTAGATGAAATAAACGCCACTTTCGGTGAGCAACTTGTAATGCTTCAATGTAGTGATATAAAAAGTGGCTTCATTATCCTGAGAAACTATGTTCCTATAGAAAAAATTGAAACCCTCATAAAAGGAACATGTCTGGAAAAATTTGAGATTATAGCAGATGATCCAAACGTTCTACGTGAAAAACTTTTGTTGGAAGCTTCTCAACAGAAACCAGTTGAAGTTCAAGCTGGACAGCAGGCAATTGGATCGGTGCCAGTAGATCATGCTTTCAACGTCAAAGGTGTTGGAGTTGTAGTTCTCGGAATCGTTGTTTGCGGCGTAGTTCAAAAACATGCAACACTCAATGTTCTTCCAGCCATCAAAACTGCGGTGGTTCGCTCTATACAAAAACATGATGAGGAATTCGACCTTGCATGGGAAGGTGACCGCGTTGGATTAGCTTTGAAAAACGTTGAAGTTGAAAATTTGGATCGCGGGACCGTCTTAACAAATGATCCTGCAATCAAAACCTCAACCACGTTGAACACACAAGCTGCGCTTGTCAAGTATTGGCAGACACCTATCAAACCAGGCATGGTTATGCATGTTGGTCATTGGACGCAGTTCATAACCGCAAAAGTAGACACCGTTGATGACGCAGGTGATTGGAAAAAACCGACCCTAACACTAACGCTTGATAAACCACTCGTTCATCGCCTAAACGACAAAGCTGTTTTGATGTATTTGGAAGGCGCCAAGCTTCGTGTAGCTGGAACTATAAATCTTCCATAGGTCCGATTCAAGCCTCCAAATCAACAAGAAAAAAGGCGTTTAGATAACCTGTTTATCCACTTTTTAATATATTTCTTTAAGGTATCTTATTTGGCGAAACGTGTTTTCGAAATTATCAATACGTTAAGATTACGAGTTACTCGGTTGTTGAGTAGAAAGGAACGAGAAATCAACATAGACGTCTTTGCTAATCCTGAGAAATACCTGATTTGTTTGCCTATTGAAAAACTTGTTGCCGACACAAAAGTCGACCTGGAAGCCATAGAGATGTACAAAAAGAAGATTCAAAACGGAGAGAAAATAGCGCCTTTGATCGTTATTAAGCATCCAAAATTTGAGGAATACGCCGTTTTGGACGGTCACCACAGATACTATGCTCTTTTAGAAACAGGCACGAAAATGGTCAATTGCGCCCTCGCAGGAGATTTTTCAAGCGTAATTTTTTACATGACTGAACACGGTTATTTTCAACCAAAACCGGAGACCAAGGAAGAAAATCAAAAGAAGATTATTCACTTACACGAAAATGCCCAAGATTTTCTTCAAAATTTCCTAAAAGACCCAAATAAACTAAAGGCGCCAAAGAGAGAAAACAAACCTGACATTTAAGTCTCAACCTTGACCGTGAATTAATATTTTGTTAGCCAATGTTCAGCTGCAATATGCAATTGATATCACGAGCATTTTAGGACTATAGTAGTTGATCTTTACAAAAACGACAGGGGCGATTGCAAAGACTTAGGCGATTTGTTGCATCAGACACAAATTCTTTAAGCGAGCCGTCTCCAATAGGTAATACCATGTCTGAGCCACGAAATTTTGTCTACCAGAGGATAGGGGCAGTTTCAGGAATAATAGCGCCAATAATTGCGTTCGTTTGCATCCTAACAGCAATCGCATCCTATCCCACATTTAGTTGGACAAACAACGCTCTAAGCGACTTAGGGGTCGTTTCAGGCTTAACTGCTTCGCTCTTCAACTTTGGGCTTTTTGTTAGTGGAGTTTTAGCTTTCAATTTCTCATTGTTTGGTTTATTCAACTACTTCAGGAAATACTGGATAGGTAAAATAGGCTCGACTGTTTTTGCGGCTGCAACCATTGCGCTCATCGCCATTAGTGTGTTTAACGAGAATTTTTCGCCAACACACTATCTCGTATCGGTAGCATTTTTCACATTGGCGCCGATTGCTCTTTTCGTCCTAACTATTGGGTTTTGGATTAGTCACCAGCGCACAATTGCGGTTTTCACTGTTGTGATAGGAATTGCGGCAGCGTTGCCCTGGATTCTGTTTTTCACATTTAACTATGTGCCTAACGTCGCTATCCCCGAGTTCCTATCGGCACTTGCCGTTTCAGTCTGGGCAATGGTGATCGCTAAAAAGATGTTAAGCCCTAGAGTTTGATTGCGTCAACGTGCATTTGAGCACAACAATAAGGTGAAAAAAACGTATTGTAACCCTTGCTCTTCGCATATTCAACTCCTTCTTCACTTGGAAAAGCGATGGCGTCAACCCCTGCTTTCAGAGCTAACATATCAGTTTCCCCTCGACTTTTGCCTTTTGGGCGCATGCATCCTAATATAAGTGGGGTTTTTGGAAACATCAGTCGTGCCAGCGCAGCAACTTTGGATATGTCGGTTGGTTTGGGTTGTGGTGTTTTTGCCATAGCTGTTCCGTGGATGGGCATAAACGCAATTATCACAAGAGCAGCTGACTTGATTTTCTGGATCATTTGAAGTGCCTTCATCTCACCATCGAGTTTGCCATCGTTTAACCCAACAATAACATGAGGAACGACGTTTAATTTTGCCTCTTGCAGCACCTTGAGCGAACTAGCATAATCTTGGATTGTTACTTTGAGGTTGTAGATTTTCTCTACTGTTTCAGCTGAACCGATGACATCGATCAATGTTGCATCAACGTACGCTTTTTTGAGTGCAACGGCAGTTTCCTGCTTGATTATGCCGCTGTGAACAAAGACCGTTAAGCCTAGGTCTCTCGTAAATCGCCCAATTACAGGCACAAAATCATCCAAAGGCACTGAACCGTCAGGTAAGCATCCTCCACTGATAAGGCAGCCTTTGGCGCCATTTTTCTTCAATTTCAAGCCTAACTCAAAGAGCTTATCGGGTGTCATTGCTGAATGCATTGTTTCAAGGACTTTACCGCCACAGTGTTTACAATTTAATTTGCAGTCGTTGCCCGTGATAGATATTGTTGGGAACGCGTTTGTTGATGGGCAATAATATTTGGTTTTGTAATAAGTAAAGCTGGGCGCGTAAAAGCGGATGGTGTTT
The DNA here is from genome assembly GCA_963741005.1 of Candidatus Bathyarchaeota archaeon. Taxonomy (GTDB): domain Archaea; phylum Thermoproteota; class Bathyarchaeia; order Bathyarchaeales; family Bathycorpusculaceae; genus Bathycorpusculum. Next base: position 1,729,093 of record CAVUGQ010000006.1, on the reverse strand, counting down.
TGTCTTGGTTTAAGAGTATCTGACTCCAGTAGAATGCGGAGTTCAGCTTCGTTTAGGCTCCAAATTGCTTCTGGAGTAATGTTCGACATGTTTTTTCAAGCGTAAGCATTCTTTGTCTTGCTTAATAGGTTTTGTAAAATTCAAATATTAAAAATACTCAAAAAAAACTCAAGGTGCTAAAAAAAGTTTGAGGCTTGTTTAAAATACTCATGTATGATCGTGTTTGCTTAGGTCTTCAGTTTTTTTGCCGAATCTTCTCGTCAAGAACTTACGGATTTCTTCAGCAAACACAACTATCAATGCAAGCGAAATTAGGTATATCCAGTCTGTAATGCCCAATGCGGTTGTTCCAAAGATATTCTGCATTAAAGGTACATACACCAGTACCGCAAGGATGGAAAATTGTGCAATTATACCCCACATTATCCATTTGTTTTTAGCTAAACTGGTTCTGAAGATTGATTGTTTACTAGTTCTGCAGGCCAAGACGTTTCCAATTTGAGCGACAACTATTCCTGCAAACGTCATTGTTACTCCTTTAATGTAGGTTCCGCTTGTGTAGAAGGTGCTTTCAGGCGTCAAGGCCATGCCAAAGTGCCAGCCTCCAGCAATCCAGGTGCTGAAACATCCAACCAATGCTCCAATTGCGATGATTACACCGATGTAGAGTGAACGTCCAAAAATTTTTCTCGTGAATAATCTTTCTTTGAGGCTTCTTGGCGGTTCCTGCATGATTCCGATTTCAGGCGGTTCTCTGCTAAGTGCTAAACTTGGAATGACGTCTATTGCTAAGTCAATCACTAGTATTTGGACCACAAGTAGCGGTAATGGAATCTTCAAAACACTGGTGGATAGCACTGCGAAGAGAACGTATGGAATCAGCTCTGCCCAGTTGTGTGAGAACACGTAAACGATGAACTTGCGAATGTTATCGTAGATTGCTCTGCCTGACTCAACTGCTTTAACGATTGAAGCAAAGCTATCGTTGAGCAAAACTATGTCTGCGGCTTCTCGGGCAACATCTGTTCCAGAAGCGCCCATAGCAACCCCAATATCGGCTTCCTTGAGTGATGGAGCATCATTTGCTCCGTCTCCCGTAACTGCAACAATTTCACCGCTTTCCTTGAGAACTTTAACTATGCGTAGTTTCTGTTCAGGGGAAACTCGTGCAAAAATTACATTGCCCTTTTTAACTTCATCCACGATTACCTGGTCGTTTAAGTCTTCAAGGTCAACACCCCGAATAACCTGGCAGCAATCCATATCGACTATGCCGACTTCTTTAGCTATTGCTTGGGCAGTTGGACCATAATCACCTGTGATGATAACGGTTTTGATTCCGGCTTGTTTGGCTTTTTCAACGGCATTTTTCACTTCCTTTCTTGGAGGGTCACGCATGCCTGCCAAACCGACAAAGATTAAGTCTTTTTCTATTTCATCGCCTTTCTTGTATTCGTCTTTAGGGTTTTCTTTGTAGGCACATGCGATGACGCGCAAGCCTTCGTTGGCGAATTCGTGTATCCTTGTCTCTATCCAATCCATTGTTTCTTGAGTTAAATCTTCAACTTTGCTATCAATGAGTACTTTAGTGCATTTGTCCAAGATGTTTCGGGGTGCGCCTTTGGTATAAATCAAAGCGTTTCCCTTAAATTCGTGGACGGTGCTCATACATTTGCGTTCAAAATTGAACGGTAAAATGTCAATAACGGGTTTCTCTACTACTAATTCTTCAATTATTTGACCATACTTCAACGCTGCAACAAGCAAGGCTCCATCTGTGGGGTCGCCAATTACACTCCAGTTTTTGTTTTTATCGGATGGGGGATCAATTTTGGCGCCGTTGCAGAGTGCAGCAATTTCAAGGAGTTTATCGAGTGATTTTGTTTCCTCTTCAACTAAGGTTTTTCCGTTTATAGTGAAATCACCCGCTGGCATATAGCCTAAACCTGAAACTTCGATAACGCGGTCTTTTACCCAGAGTTTATTAACGGTCATTTCACCTTTTGTAATTGTACCTGTTTTGTCTGTGCAGATTACGGTGACGCTACCCAGAGTTTGCACAGCGGATAACCGCTTTACTAGAACGTGTTGCTTAACCATTTTGAGCACGTTGATGGCTAAGGCGCTGGAAACAGTTACTTGTAACCCTTCAGGGACACAGGCTACCATTACACCGATCATGAAGAGGAAGCTGGTTGTGTAAGGAACATGCAGGAAAAGAATACTTGCAGTGAAGAACACAACTCCAACGACTAAGGCAATAATGAAATCAAACTTTGCCATGGAAGCTATTTCTTTTTGGAGTGGACTGTCTTCTTCTTTGATGGTCTGTGTCAAACTTGCGATTTTGCCGAATTGTGTATTCATGCCTGTGGCGTAAGCAACCGCTTTACCTTTTCCTTTGGCAACGCTGGTGCTCATGAAAACAAGGTTGGGCGCAAAGAGGTATGCTTTCTCTACAACTTTGGCTGTTTCAGCAACACGTGGCTGGGGTTCTGATTCCCCAGTTAAAGGCACATTATTTGTCCAAAAATCAAAAACTTCTAATAATCGTGCATCGGCTGGAACGCGGTCGCCTTCTTCCAACTGGATAATGTCGCCTGGCACAAGCTCCCTGACAGAGATTTTCTTAAGTTCGCCATCTCGGAATATTTTGGCATATTCAGGCATCCAACTTTTGAGAGTTTCCATTGCTTTCTCCGCGCGTGCCTCCTGGAAGATGCTGACGAAAATATTCACGAAAACCACCGCAAGGATAATCAAGGCAAGTTCTGGGCTGTCACTTATATATGATAGAAAAGCGGCTACAAGTAACAAGATACCGAAGAGGTCCTTTAGATGTGTGATAAACTTGTGGATGAGTGGAATCTGCCTTTTTTCTGAGAGTTTGTTATAACCGTATTTTTTGAGTCGCAGTTTAGCTTCTTGGCTTGTCAATCCATTTTCTGATGTGTTTAGGTCCTTGAAAACCTCATCAATCGGTGAAGAAGCAGCTTTTTCCAATCTTTTTCCACCAAAACCCCACGAATACTACTAGTTAATAACAACCTCGATAATAAATGAAGATCATGGGTGTTAGGAACTCTTCATATAATGCATTATTTTCCGGAGCATTTTTTAGATGGTGCATTTGTATCCTCATCGTTTCAAACTACATCACTAATTTTTATAGATCAATTTTAGGTAAATTGTTGCTTGTTGCATTTAAACTAATCGCAGGTAAAACAGTCTTTAACCTGAAAGAAATGAAAGGTACTGCTGAATTGTATGCAAAGCCTTTCGTAATCATTTAGTATTTTCTTCTCATTTAGCTTAATTTTTCTAATTATTATAAAATAAAATAATTTTATTCTTTTTTGTGAATTATGCTTAACCAACTTGTGAATTGTCATTAAACCGTTACTGAAAGCAATAATTGTTAGCGACTAAGGCATTTTATAGGAAAAACCAAGCAAAAACTCACTTGACGCCATTTTTTTTAACTTAATTATTTTCAGAAAAATCATGCCATAAAGTTAATAGGCTACAAACTCACTTTCCATGTAGTTTACCATTTCATGAGAGAGTAAATAATGATTCAAATAATTAAAAAACAGACCTTTCAAGTGAAAAATTCAAATAAATTGGAGATTGATTAATTATGGCGCGTTATAGGCAAACAGAAGAAATTGTAAAACTAATGGAAACCCCGATTTTCGTACGCAACACCAGCATAATTGCCCACGTTGACCATGGAAAAACAACCCTGGCAGACAGTCTTCTGGCAGCGGCAGGAATCATCAGTACCCAAACGGCAGGACAGAAACTGTTCCTCGACTCATGGGACCTTGAGCAGAAACGTCAAATGACTGTCTTTGCCTCAAACGTCAGCTTAGTCCACACTTACCAGGAGAAAGATTACTTAATCAACCTGATAGACACACCTGGCCACATCGATTTTTCAGGAGCTGTAACAAGAAGTTTGAGAGCTGTCAACGGTGCACTCGTAGTCGTAGATGCAGTTGAGGGACCAATGACCCAGACCGAAACCGTTCTAATGCAGGCCCTAAGAGAACGCGTAAAGCCAATTCTATTTATCAACAAAGTTGACCGTTTGATCAAAGAAATTAAACTCTCTCCCCAAGAAATCCAGAAGAAATTTGCAAAGATTCTCCTAAGAGTTAACACTTTAATCGAGAAATACGCACCTGCCGAGCATAAAAAAGATTGGCAAGTAACAATTGAAGATAGTCGTGTAGCATTTGGGTCAGCCCTTCACAAATGGGGCTTAAACCTTGATCATATGAAAATGAAGAAAGTCTCCTTCCAAGACATCATCGATGCTTACACAGGTGACCCAATTGAAGTAGGCAGAAAAGTCGATGAACTCAGTAAACGAGCTCCTTTGCCAGAACCAATCTTGGACATGTTCGTTAAACATCTTCCAAACCCCTACGATGCTCAGCCATACAGGCAGCCTCAAATTTGGCCAGGCGACGTATCTAGCCCAACAGGTCAGGGAATGGCAAAAGTTGATCCTAAAGCACCGTTGCTTATGTGTATCTCAACCATTGAAGTTGATCCACATAGCGGAACAGTTGCAATTGGCAGAATATTCAGCGGTTCAATCGAGAGAGGGAAAACCGTTCAGCTTTTAAGCAGCAGCAAAAAAGGCACTATTTCACAAGTATTCATGAGTATGGCGACAGATCGAGTCATCATTGACAGAGTTCCAGCGGGCAACATAGGTGCCATCTCTGGCTTACCCTCAATTCACGTTGGCGAAACAATCGCTGAAGAAGGCGAAGATGTTCACTCGTTTGAAGGCTTGCGCTATGTTACAGATCCAGTCGTAACTGTTGCTGTTGAACCTGAAGACGTAAAAGACCTGCCATTATTCGACAAAGTTATGCATAAACTCACAACCGAAGACCCAAACCTTCACTTCGTTATGAACAAAGAAAGCGGCGAATTCCTCTTATCAGGTATGGGTGAACTTCACCTTGAAATTACTGCTTACCGAATGCAAGAGGCAGGCTTAAAAGTTAAACTTAGTAAGCCAATCGTTATCTTTAGAGAAACAATAAGTCATGACTATAAAGGGCCGGGAATCATGGGTAAAAGCCCCAACAAGCACAATAAATTGTGGATTACCATTGACAAATTATCTGATGAAGTCATTGAAGCAATCAAATCCGATAAAATTAGCGACATGCAAAGCAAAGATGAGAGAACCAAAGTCTTGCGGTCACTAGGTTGGGCGCCAGACGAAGCCAAAGGCGCCGTTGCAGTTGAAGAAAACTGCATACTCTGCAACCGTATAAGAGGACGCCAATATGTTGAAGAAATCCTCGACCACATTAAAACTGGATTCCGTGAAGCAGTTCACACTTCACCGCTTGCAAAAGAACCAGCATACGGCTTAAAGATTAACCTCGAAGACATAGTCTTGCATGAAGACCCAGTTCACAGAGGTCCAGCACAAGCTATTCCTATGACTTGGAGACCAATCTACTGCGCTATACTATTGAGCGATCCAAAACTGCTTGAGCCATTGATGAGTTTCGAATGCAAAGTTCCCAGTGAATTTGTCAGCGCTGTAATCACAATGCTAAACAAACGTCGCGGCAAAATCCTAGACATGCCCTCAGAAGATGACATAATTACCGTTAAAGCAGAAATGCCAGTTTCAGAAAGCTTCGGCATAGCTGATGAATTGCGCGGTTCAACTTCAGGCAGAGCATTTTGGGCCACACAGTTCAGTCGTTGGGCATATGTTCCAGAACAAATGCAGGCTGAAACCATAAAGAAGATCCGTGAACGTAGAGGATTACCATTAGTTCCGCCCACGCCTGAAGAATACTTCGAGAAAGAATAAGCCTCAAGCTTTTCTTCTCTATTCTCGTTTTCTTTCATTTTATTTTTTGAAAATAAACAATTTTTTGCGCTTAGTTCAAGTTTTACTAGACCTTATTTTTCGACGTTTCTGGGTTCAACCTTAGTTTCAGATTTCGGTTGTTCGTTGGGCGTATTCACCTTCTCTCATAGTTCTTTATTTGCCGACGTTGTTTGTTCCAATTGATGCTTTGCTTTTGTAGTTGTTGTGTCCTCATTCACAATAATTCATAGAAGCCAAGTTTGTTTTTTGGGGGAAGGCTTTAATGCAAATCCTTGCTTAAGTTTAGTTGACTGTTTATGATTGTTGGAATCTGCGGAAGCCCAAGAAATCAAGCCACTGAATACGTACTAGAACAAGCGCTCTCTATGCTAAAAGAGAAAGGCTTTGAGACAGCGCTCTGGACGGTTCGGGGTAAATGGCTTGAGTTCTGTATCCACTGTGACTTTTGCTTAACAAACAAGAATTGTTTTTTCCAAGATGATATGGAAGGACTCTTTGAGTTGCTAGTGCATGCTAAGGGCTTAATTTTTGCCACGCCAGTGTACAATGGTGGCGTTAGTGCTCAAATTAAGGCTGTGATGGATCGGACTCGTTCTGTTGTTGCTACGGACAAAAATTTTTTTAAAGGCAAGATCGGTATGGGAATTACTATTGGTGGTGACCGTGCTGGTGGACAAGAATTGGCGCTTTGGCAGATTCACACTTTCTTTGTAATTAACGGCATGATTCCTGTAGGAGGTGGACCGTTTGGCGCGAATTTGGGCGCGAATTTTTGGAGTAAAGACACCTTAGAAGGCGTTAAGCTAGATGAGGAAGGTTTTCGCAGCCTAAAGAAGACGACGAAACGGTTTGCTGAGTACATGGAGCTCTATTGCAAGAAACAGTAATTGGTGAATGTTTTGACGGAAGTTAAAGTTAAGAAGTGCAAGGTCGCTTGGGGCATAACGGGTGCAGGTGACAAAATTCAAGAGATAATCGAAACCATGAAGGACTTAAAGAAGCAGTCAGAGGACATTTTGGAAATAGACGTTTACATCTCTAAAGCAGGCGAGACTATGCTCAAATTCTACCGTTTAGATGAGGAATTAAAGAATAACTTTGCCAAAGTTACAGTTGAAATGAACGCAAACTCTCCTTTTTTGGCGGGTATGGTGCAGAGCCGCAAATATGAATTCCTCTTGATTATGCCAGCATCCTCAAACACTGTTGCAAAACTGGTTAATGGCATCGGAGATACATTGCTTACAAACTCTGCGTTAATGAGTCTCAAAGCTTTCGTACCTGTTTGGGTTATGCCTGTGGATTACAAGGAAAGCATCGTTTATACCAAACTTCCCAACGGCAAAGAAATGAAACTGCGCGTGCGCAAAGAAGAGGCAGACCAGGTTCGCAAACTGGAGCAAACTGAGGACGTTCGCGTGTTCGAGAACCCCACGAAAGTAAGCGCAGGCTTTTTGGAATGGCTAAAAACCATTAAGTCATAGGCCAATCCATCAGGTCCCTGTCTATTAATTCCTGAAAATAAACAGGTTTTGGGAAACGGTTTATCTTATTTGAATTTATTTGAAATAATTTGATAGATGACGATCGCGGAGTAAAAGCCATATGAAAGCAGAAGAACCGGACGATTTACGGCGTACTTAAGATCGCTAACTACGAATCCTACGTTATTGTTGACTGACCAAACTGTATCTGGTCGAAAATGAAAGCAGTATGGTTCATAGACACCAAGCACTTTGAAGCCTTTTCTCTCGATCCATGATTTGATGAATCCGTCCTCGTAAGTGTGCAGATGAGGCGGTATTCGAATATCTTCAACGGTTTTTCGGCGAATCAGGATATCGTGAGTTCCGCCTCTCTGCTCGAATATTTTTAATGTCATCCTTTCAAAGAGTGTTAGTATTTTAGCTCCTTTTAGAACCGACCAGATTTCAATTCCCCAGATTGCACCCACATCATTCTTAACAAATTTTTCCGCTTTAGCAAACCAGTTCTTTGACAAGATGACATCGCTGTCAACAAACATGAACCAATCGGTGGTTACTAGTTGAATCGCCGTCTGTCTAGCTTTGCCTCTTGTTCCTTTCTCTTGGACGAATTTTACGTTTCCATATTTTTCTTGAAATTCCTTTACTATACTGACTGTCGCATCAGTGGAGAATCCGTCAACTACAATCAGGTTCTTGATTGGAACATTTTTGTAAACCGAGTTTACGCATTGCTTTAGCATTCTTTCGCTATTCATTGTAAGAATTGCAACATCTATAGCTTCCATTTTACTGGATGCTCCTTTGCTGTCTTTGAAAGAGTCCGTCAGCGAGGATCATTAAAAATTCAGGGTCTTTATATGCTAAAACAAATAATTGTATCGGAATGTGTCTCATTAATTCAACCCTTTCACTGATCTGCTACCTTGAAGTGTTTCCAAAATTGTATGAGCTGATATTTAAACAAACGCTATAACCCTCCAGAGTTTAACTTGAATTGACTGCAGACTTTTTCTCTCGCTAATGAACTGTTTTATCGATTATTTCAGGAAATACGTGATTCCTATGTTGTTCTACGGTGATTTTCAACTTATTGAAGAAAAGACCTATAAGAGTGACATAACTATATTAGAATATTATGATGTGTTGAAGCGAAGAAATATTGATTCAATGGTTTCAAACTGTTTCACTGACTGTTTCAGCGAACTATCATATCGCTCCAAGCATATTATAATGTCATAATGAAGAAATGAGGTAAAAAAATGAAAAACTCAAAAATAATAACTTTTGCAGCCTTAGTAGTAGTAGCAGCAGCCCTATTAGTTTCGACTGTAGTGGCCATGGGACCATTTACCTTTAACCCGAATACGGGTTATGGAGGATTAATGGGTAGAGGAGGAATGAAGGGAGGCTACGGATACGGCTATGGTTCAAACAGCCCACCATACACAACACAACCTGGAACAACACCTTCAACACAATATTACCAGCCAGTCTATCCTTCAATGTTCGGAGGAATGATGGGTCGAATTGCCAATGGCTATGGCTTTCATGGCATGATGCGAAATTACGGATATAATGCACCCTACACATACACTGGAACAACACTAAGCATTGCTGACGCAAATACAATCGCCCAAAAATACGTAACTTCAATCGGCAACACCAACTTGGAAGTTAAACAAGTTGAAGAATACACAAACAACTTTTACGTTCAAGTCAACGACAAAACCACCGTCAATGGAGCTTTGGAACTGCTAATCAACAAATACACAGGCAGTATCTACCCTGAAATGGGACCCAACATGATGTGGAACACCCAATATGGAATGATGCGTAGCGGCATCTTAGGCGGAATCTACGGACCATCAACTACAACCTTACCAGTAACCCCAAATCAAGCAACAACTGATGCGCAACAATACTTAACCACATACCTACTAGGCACCACAACTGGCGACGTTGCAACATTTCCTGGATACTACACAATTGAAATAGTTAACGGCACAACTCCCTATGGCATGCTAAGTGTTAACGGCTACAGCGGACAAATCTGGTACCACACATGGCACGGCGCTTTCATTCAAGAACTGCAAGCTAGTTAAGGACAGGATGTGTCCTGACCTTTCTTTATTTTCTATTTTTTTAATAAAAAGATTAAAAGAGGCAACTATATTGGGAGATTTGAATAAACAGGAAATTGGAATGAGGACAAACTTTGATATGGCAATCTATGAGTTGCAGGCTGAAGTATCCAAGACGATGGCACATCCCCTAAGATTAGCCATTTTGCATTACTTAAAAGACGGAGAAAAAACAGTAAACGAAATAACTCAAATAACCGGTGCAAGCCAATCCAATGTTTCTCAGCACTTGGCACTTTTGAGGCAGCGACAAATTGTTAAAACAAGAAAGGAAGGTTCAAACATCTACTACCGTGTTACTAGCCCAAAAATTAGCCAAGCTTGTGATATGATAAGGGAAGTTTTAATGGAGCAGCTTAGTCGGCAGCAAGAGATAGCTAAAACGCATCTATCTTAATGGAGATATTATGAAATGTGTGGTTGCGGATGTAGTTGCGTTTCAAATGGTGAAGAAACGAAAGCGGAAAAAGAAGATGTTATGGTTCCTTGTAAGTATTGCAGCACGCTTTTTGCTCAATTAGCGACGTTTTGTCCTCACTGTGGTGCACGAAGGACGGCGTAAATTTAAGAGTTAAAAACCACTTCAGAATAATTGAGAGGTTCTTGTATGAAAAATTACAAATTCTTATTATCCATTCTTTTTACATTAGTTTTTCTTAGCGCCTTGGTTTTACCTGTTTTTGCAGTATCCTACACTCCTGGCGTAACTGAGGGTCAATTTATCAAGTATGGAAACTTTTCAGGAAATGGACAGGGGTTTGAAGCGTTCAATGATTACGGTTTCCTTCAACTCCAAGTCATTACCGTTATTGGCAAAGAGGTGACTTTGTTTTCGACGGGTCAATTCAAAAATGGAACAGCCTTACCCGGTAACGGCACAAAAGAAATTTGGAACATCGAAACAGGAACAGAAGATGGAACCCCAAGTACTCAAGGGCCTATCATAGCGGCAAACCTAAATCAAGGTAACCCAATACCGCCACCAGATACTTATTCGATAAATCAAACAGAGAGCCGAATTTATTTAGGCTCTACCCGTGTAGTTAATATTCTAAATGTTGAAATTAGCACCTCAGATTACAACTCAACCTTAAATTATATTTATGACAAACTTTCTGGAATACTTCTAGAATCTTTCACACAAACAACGATTCAATCTGAACCACAACCGGTGACTTCTAGTTACTCATATAGCATAATTGAAACTAACATTTTCAGCTCAACTCCAAATCCTTCGCCTTCTATTCCAGAGTTTCCTATCATCGCGTTGGAAGTTGTCGTTGTTGTTTTGATTATTGCTACTGCAGCTCTTATTCTCATAAAGAGAATCAAATAGACCCTGAAGGTCAAGCCTTTTCAAAGATGTGCAACTCAAATAGAGAGATGTTCAACCAGAGAATGTGTCGTAAATAGCTTGAGATCTCATCTGTACTTACTTTAAAGCCGATGTTTGAATTTTCAATTGTCTTTATATGCTTTAGCTTGTTGAGATGGTAAACCTGTTTTGATGCTTCCTCCATTTTAGTTCACAAACTCACTAATGGAGCTCGCTAAAGTGATGCGATTGCACCAAATGGAACATAAATTCAGTTATTTGCAGCGTGAAAGTCGCAAACCATAAAAATCTTTTGTATATAGAAAAAGCATCCTTAAGGTGACCTCAATGAACTTCTGTCCACAATGCGGGGGATTGCTCCAAGTAGTCAAGAAGGGGGCCCCTTCACTGAGATGTCCCAAATGTAAATTCCAAAAACCTCTAAGACAAGAAGAAAGAAAACAAAAAATTAGGGCATACTGCAATAAAGGGGCAGAAATTGCGATCATAGACCAAAAAGTAGCATCGCTAAGGCAAATGCCAATAATTAATTTGGTCTGTCTAAAATGCGGCCACACCAAAAGCGAAACTTGGAATGTGGAAGTAGCTGACGAGACCATCCATTCAACGATTACCTTCTTCAGATGCACAAAGTGTGGAACAACAAGAAGGGAGGCAGGATGACAACAATAGACTGCTGTTTCAAAGAAAAGTCAAGTAATTCTTATTCTTGGTGAAGGAAAATTTCCCGAATAAAAAACTTGGAAATGTTTCTTATGATAATACTATATCTGGAATATGTTTTTTTATTCTTGTGGGGCCGGCCGGATTTAAACCGACTTGCTTTTCTCTTTTGGCAAAAGAGAACCTGAGCTAAGAGAAAAAATTCATTGCTGTTCAAGTGTTTTCATCAATCTCTACGAATAAACTCTCTACTGATAGCAACAAAGATGAGTAAGGTAACGCCGAAACCAGAAATGATTGCTGAGTAAATTATATTCTGAAACCAGAGTGAGAGAAGCCACAAAAGGACATAAACACCAGGCTATCTTAGGCACTCTATTAGCCAAAGATAACGCCTAGATTGCTTTATGTTTGCATTTAGTATTTAGATTTTATCGGGATATAATTTTCCTCGTTTCTAGATTTGAAGATGAAAAAAACGATAGGAAGGCTTAAAGAAACAATTTAACAATACATATGCAGAGCGGAAGAACTTGGAAAAACAAAGCAACGAGATATTTACTTTTGGCTTTTTTGGTTTTGGTGAAAATATATGAAAGATTTTAAATGTCCAATATGTGGCGGATCAACTGTAAAGGTTTGGGAAAATGCCGCTAAAACAAGATACGGGATGAGATGTAAGAAAGGTCACACAAAAACAGATGGCACATCAGTGGGTTCATTAGAGTACCCTACAATTCTTGTTTCAAGTGAAGACCTTGTCTAGTAAAGAATAGATGCTCTTTTGGATGCTGTCTTTTGTTGATTCTATAAACTTATTGATCTGATAAGCACTTAGGAGAAACAAATGAGTGCGCAATTACCCTAAGTGGGATGTTGATTCCAATTACAGAAACAGTTTTTTCTAAGATATTTTCAACAGTACCCTTTTCAATTAGTTCAAAAAAGTGCTTTGTAAGGTTCAATTCTGAGCAAGTCGCCGGATGATAGAGGATGCTTTGCATTTAATTCAATTACCCTGTCTAATCTTGCTTGCTCATCCGGGTTGAGTAGATGCAAACTTATCTTCCAGAACCTAAAATCAAAAATAATGATTACTATTTTTGATCTGTTGGTTTTCACCAAAAACCAGTCACCAAACAACTGCAACCATAGATAAAAAGCAAAAACTTGTTTTCTACAATTCAACCTCTGCAATAAATATAGTGACTGAAAGTTATAAGTACGGGTCTGAAGTGCAGTTTATAGCTTGCAGTCGGAAAGCTCCAAAACTTAATGCACGTGAAGATAAAGAACACGACTAGTATAGGCTTGAATGCGGCTATCTTCCAGGAACCCATGTGACAGCGCAGAAATTACGCGACGTTGCTAACCAGATAGACTTTATTCTAGATTATAGTGAACCAACTTTTACAAGAAGCCAGAGTTTTCAACGAAAAAGCAATTTGAGGAATTACTTAAGTGCAACACAAAGAATTGGAAGAAAAAACTTGACTATGCAAACTATTGTTTGCGCCAATTCTTTAATGATGCAAGTGGTATGGTTGTAGTTTCAATAACGCCTTCTACTAAACGAATTTTGTTTGCCACAAAATCCAAGGCGTCGCTGTTATTGTCAGCTTGGAATAGAATTGCGAAATCCCATTTTCCAAAGACTCTAAATGCTTCCTCAAGTTTCACTCCTTTAATGGGTTTTTCGCCAAATTCCATCAAAGGTTCATAGAGTTTTGCAGCCATGTTGGGATTTAATTTAATAAACAAAAGGTATTTCTGAACTGATTTTTCCATATCAAACACCTGACAACAAGTTGCTTAAGTCGCTTGGTTCTAAAAAATATGACGGTTCTATAAGTTGATTAGTTGCTCGCGAGTTACGCAACGTAACAGACAAAATCTACGCAATAATCGGTTGTAGTGAGCCACCTATTTTAGTCAATCATAGATTTTCCCTGAGAAAAGCAACCTTGAGAGATATTGTTGTGATTTGAAATTCATTAACTTTATTTCTCTCAGTTCCTATATTTTCTTAATGATTTTTATGTCCAAATTTACCAAGAGGAAAGATCTTCAACGTTTCAGAGAAGCCGCTAAAGAGCGAGCATTGCTAACAGTTGAATTATAAAAAATTGAAACCTACAAGTGATTCTTGCCAAAGAATAATAAAACTAAAATAAATGAAATTGCCCAAAAAACTCGAACACCATTTTTTTTAACTGTAATAATTGATGATATTTTAGGGCATAAAACTCTAATTTCCAAAATAACCAAATGCTATCAGCGATTAGAATTAAGAGAAAAAACATTAGTATTTTTCTTAATAATAGATATTCTATCCGAAGTTCTTATCGCAACCTCCGCTTACGTATCACCGCAACCTGAAATTCAGCGAAAATTTTTTGTTCACTATGCAAACTAGGAGTCAATATTTATACACTTCAATGCAAAGGCTTCTGGGTCTATCATCTCTATCTTTGAGAATCTGGAGAAAATAATCGGTCTTTTTCCTGTATCCAGCGATTAAAGCGTCATCTTCAATCTTATTTGGTGCAAAGGGAAGTCTATTGATAGTGAGATAATTTGCTTCTCAAAAGACAACTTTGCAAACTCTAAGAATCTGGAATATTTTTCAACAAAGATCCGTTTTCTGCTTCAGACAGCCGTCTTATTAGCGATAAAAGTCTTATCGGCTTCAGTGTCATTTAAAGAAACCCTCTTTTCAGCTACCTGAAAACGTCACTGTATCCTTAAAGAGTATCTTCACTATTCTTTGGCCAAACAAGAAACTGCCCAACTGGATTCGGTTGAATCTTTGGTGGGGCCGGCCGGATTTGAACCGACGACCTTTACCCAAGAACCGCGCTAAGCGATTCCCTACGGGTTTCTCTATGACCGCTCCGGAAATTCGTCATTCTCCTCGCGGAGTCAGCAAACCCGTTGTAGTGCTTGCTTTCTGGAGCCCGTCGTCATACCTGCCTTAGGGCTTAGTAATTTTCTGCCTTAGGGCTTAGTAATTTTCTACTACTTATTTCTCTAATCATGTTAATCCTGTATTTCTATTGTTGTTAACTAGTTATAAGGTTTTACATGAGTTCAGTCTTTTATCAACTGTTACTTGATTCGTGGAATATTTTGTAGTGTTGATTTTTGGAAAAATTCTCAGCTCTTTTTTAAGATATAATCCTCTTTATTGTACGAACAAATATGTCGATTGGGGCATACTGCGGCGTTATCGATAAAGCGAGAAGTTGCAAAAGAGCGCGGGTTTGTTCTTATTCCAACTGGAAACTCAAAACCGCAAATTTTGCATTTCGCAAAAACGTCATGAGGAGAAGTATCTTTGGGAATCTGTTCGGTTGGAATTATAGTCTCTTTTTCTAGATCAATTACATTTGCAAATGAGTTATTGTAATCTTCTAAGCTTCGGAACCATTTGATTCCGTGACTAGTATGGCAAATTTCTTCAACTGTTTTTAAGACATTATGGTCTGGGTTAACAACGGTAATTTCTTCTAAATTATTGTCAATCAGAGACTCGATTAGAAGATGCTTTGTCGAGAAATCTGTAGGTGAAAATGAATACCCAATGAATACCAATTTCTTGGCTTTGGCTAAGGCTTGTTTAGCTCTTTCCCAAATTTCTTTAAAGGGTCTTGTATTGTAATATCGGTCTTTGTATAAGACTGGGGTGATTATCACTGGTTCCACAATCCAACCATTATGGTCTTGAGAAGGAAAATTTAGAAACCAATAAGCATTCTTTAAGATGATTTCTGATGCTTTCTTTCCTAACTTGGGATTTTTCTTTTCGAAAAAATCTGGAAATCTTCTAGTTGGCGGTTGTGAGTATTTAGACCAGTTTAATGAACCATGCAGTTTTAGCAAGGGTTTACAATATAACTCATTGTTCGGAATATCATAGAATCTTTTTCCCTTGACAAACTTGGGGATTCCCGCTTGTTGCAGTTGTATTTCGTCAAATTTGAAACCGTATCCTAGTGGCTTGTTCCACTTATAATGACTATAGCTTACCAGTTCATCTGACAGTCTCTTTGTTTCCAAATTGCAGGTTTTTTCAAAAGGGGGAATAGTTAGAGATAATCCATAAGCAGATTTGATGACTGCTTCTAGTATGCAATCATAATTAAAAGTTATAATCGTTGGGTTTTCATAAACAATGATTTTTCCAAAGTTTCTCATATCAACGTTATATGCAAAATTTTCAAACTGACAAAGTATATCTGCTAACAACATCTCGAGGTCATAATATGCCTTCTGGAAAGTTTTTAACTCGGAATAATCTTTTTTCAACCAAGCCTCTCTAATATTTAACTCCAACGAGGTGAAGCAAAGCTCTAGGTCGATTTCTTCTGATGCCAATTTTTCCTTATTCTTTTTGAAACGCTTTTCAATATAGTCAAATAATTCTTTGTTCTGGCTGAAATAGAATTCTCGATTGTAGCGCTTCTTTTTCAATACTATTTTGAATAGGTCATTTGCTAGTGGCGGTGAGTCGCCATCCCAATCTTTTGCTACTCTATTAAATCCTGCGCCTAATATGAAAATAACTTCTTTGGTTTCTGCCAACCACCAGTTACCTTAACTATGAATAAGCTAATAATTCAGATAAGTAGCTTTCTAAAGTTTCATGGTCTTTCTTGGGTATCAAAATTCAGTCCTGATAATTGATAGAACTTACAACATTGATTCTTTTGCTGGGTGTTGATTTTTTGTGCAAAAACGGAGCCCTTAGGTGCGAGGAGGGTGCCCTATAGGGATGGCGTGTTTAATGACACAAACCCCTTGCTATTTAATCGCTCTGTTTAGGGTGGAAAATTTAGCTTTAGGAGTGGCTTAAGTTTGTTTACAAAGCAACATTTTATAGCCTTAGCTAAACTACTCAAAGAAACCGATTCAAACACTAAGCAACAGCTAGCCCTAGACTTAGCTAAACTGTTCAAAGAAGACAATAGCCGTTTTGACGCTAAAAGATTCTTAAAGGCTAGTGGCTTAGTATTGGAGAGTGCTTGAGATTGACCGCTAAAAAAGATAGACCTTACGAAAATGACCAATATATTGCAAGTTGGTTAACGGGTCTCTCACCAAAAACGAAAGAGAATTATCCCGACTTCTTACAAGGGTTTCTAACTTTCGTAGGTTTAAGCCCAACAGAGATTATAAGAAAACGGATGAACGACTTAACAAGCCCTGAGATAACAGATAGATGCTTTTTTGAGCATAAATTCAGAGCATACAAAGAAAGCATGGAAAACGCTGGAACACATAAAGATTCTTGGATTCATGACAGATTAAAGGTTGCATCTAGTCTTTTCACTAGAAACGGTCTACCTTTAGCACTCAAAAAAGGCGATTGGGACAGTACACAAAAGCAAGGAGTAACAGAAAAAAAAGAAAAGCTTACTCTTAGACGATTTAAAAAGGCTTTATGGTCATGCCAACTTAACCGAGAAATGCATCCTTCTAATACTTAGCCAATCGGGTTTTAGTGAGGTTGACATTTCAGGGCTAAGAATTGAAGACATTCAAGGCTTATACGATATGGCGATAAATGAGCATTACGTAATAGAGAAAAACAGAGAAAAAACTAACATTGTACAAGCTACATGCCTTTCTTATGAATTCCTTCACGACTTGAGACAACTTTTAGAAGAGAAAGATAAGCCAAAAGAAGGCTATATTTTCACTTCTAGAACCATTAACAAAGGCTTGAAACCTATAGATACTAGACGCATAAACGAAATTATCAAGGCTTTATTTGAAAAAACCTTTAGCCCTGAGAGAGCGAATAAGCTACAAACAAGAAGTTTAAGAAGTTTTTACAATGGTGCATTACTAGCCGTTAAACCTGCTTTGAACCCTGAAATAAAAAATCTTATGATGGGTCACGATAGAGGCGGGGCAAAAAATAATTATTCCTACAATGACGAAACCATAAAAGACGCTTACATTCAAGCTTTTGAATACCTATCTATTAACGGCTTACAATCACGGGAAGACTACAAAAACCTTAAAGAAGATATGGAAAAGAAATTCGGTCAATTAACTATAGAAGCCATGAAAGAAAAAGAAGAACATAAGAAAGAGAATGAAGAGCAAAACAAAAAGATTGAACAGCTATTTAGTTTCATTGAAAAAGGAGTGCATATCTTACCTCATAAACCTGATGAAGTAGCACGATTTGTAACTCAAGAAACTTGGGATTCTGTACAAAGCATAAAAGATGAGGAACTAAGGAAAAAAGCCATAGAATCACTAAAGAGTTAAACCTCTTTTCCATATCCTTTTTTAATCTTTTTTTCTCCAAGTTTTCATATAAGGTAAGGTAGACACGGCTAGACCCTTTTTAGTTGCAGAAATAGCCACTAGGTTTTAAAGTCAGAGCTATGAGTGGATGTTGCCACATACGTATGACACGTGTCATAAAGCACGGTTACGGTTGAAAACGCTAAGTTTTCGTTTTCCCTCTCTAGAAATAGTATGTTCCTTAAGGGGAACCACATGTTTAATAGTAAAAGTTGGGGTGGGGTTTTGCGGTGGGAAGGGTCAAAATGTTTCATATTTGACAGACATGCATATAAATGTACATACTCGTCAACTAGTTGAACTTCTAGATTGTTCGAAGCAAAACTCCAAGAAAAGAACTCCTTTTAGCGTTTGGGGTTCAACCGTAACCGCAATAGGGAATAACACTTCGTATGAACCTTAAAACAAAAATAGGCTAAAATCACGCCCCCACTGGTAAATTGAACGTGTTTTCAAAGTCCGATGGGATGCCCTTTAAACCCATTAAACTCTTCAAAATATTGTCTAATTACGAAAAAAAGCCCAATTTGGCAAACTAGGGTGGTTGGGGTTATTTTGGTTCGTCTTCTCCCCTATGCCATTCAACATTTCCCCATCTCTGAATCTTTATTGAGTTATCTCTCTTGTCAATAGCTATCTTATTGCCTTTGTCATCCTCAATATTCAGTCTTGATTTGAAGAGAGTTAAATGTAGAGTGTACGGTTTTATTCCCTCAATGATTTCTATATCCCATTTATCATTTTCTTTTTTTGACAAGTTTTTTCCCTCAAGTCTATTTCTACGCTTTACAGATTTAAAACTTTGGAACATTGAAAAAGTTGTAAAATATATTATAGAATTATGTTCTATTTCGGAAGTTTCTCATAAGTCTCCATTAATTTTCCCAAAGCATCGTTAAGGGTTTTTACCGATGTTAAATCTATTATAAATGTAGTTTGAGAACCCCATCTCCAATCACTTTCTTTTGCCCCACTTGGTTTAAGATAGTAAGCTAACCTTATTGAGAATCTACCATTATCCCATTGAAGAAGTTGAGCTATTTTATAATAATCCCTATGTTCTACACTTTTACATTCAACAACCTCTTCTTTGAGTACTGTTCCACACTCTTTTTCTTTAGTTTGAGGATTCGTAAAACTGAATGGTTTTGGACATGGTTTAATTGAAGACATTTTTTATCTTATAGCTGTATTAAATTAAACCATTTAAAAGACTTATGACCTTTAGAAAGTTGCTAAGAAGAAAAAGTCATATGAACACTTTTAATAATTTCTTCTGTGGAAAATCTTAAATCAAGACGTTGGCTTAACTAACTTGAGGGGCTACAGTTGAATGAATTCGGAGAAAGACTAAGTAAGAAAGGCGAATTGTTACTCGGTGTATTCATAGGTATTTATGGTAATTGGCTAATCGCACTCGTTGATAAACTTGGAAAGAATGTTGGTTATTCGATGATACCTTTCGTGATTTCTTTCGTTATCCTCTTATGGTATTTTCAAGAAGCTTTCAAAAATGAACCTACTTTTGTAAAATCTCTCCGTTTGGGTAATATTCTGGGGAGTATATACTTTTTGCTTATTGCGTTTTCGCTGTTATGGAGCGGTTTGGGCGTTTCTGAATATACATTCTCAGCAGTTGGCATTGCTCTTTGGTTTATACTCATGACAGTTGAGAGAAAAGCATCAGCTTAATGTTTTGTCTCTGTCTCTTTGCATTCTGCAATAACGGCAAAATATACATAGAGAAAGCTTAGGACTTTTTTTGCCATCGCTTATTTTTGGCTATAACAAGCGTTAAATTCAAACTAATTCTATAAGAAATAGAGATACATGCCAAACCACGAAGAACATTGTAAACATTCGAAAGAGCGATACGGCTTTGATGGCAGAGAGATTCACCAATGGTTAGATGAACCCTCACAGCTTTACTGTGGCAGTCATAGAGGATTTAGGCACGATGAAGAGACTATCGTTCTAGCAGGTAATCGTTTTGGAAAAAACTATGGGGAAGGGCTTATCGGCAGAAAAATTGCTGAAGAAATAGCTTTAGACCACATTATATTAGACCATCAAGAATCGCTTAATAAACGCTCAGAAAAAAATGAGACCCCACAAGCCGAGTTAGTAATATATGAGCAAGAAAAAGAAAAATATGAAAAAAAGCGTGTAGAGCTTAAGAAAACGGTAGATGAATATTCTAAACTACCTAAGTCTCTGCCGAGGGATATGAACGATTATCTTGAGGTAAAATTTGCTGATACGCCTAATTTGAAAATGTTAGCTGAAGTTGCTCTCAGGCATTGGTATCAATACTTCAGAACAAGGGATAACACTAATACAGAAATTGAGGACAGAGACGTTTTTAGATTTATTACTCAACTAAAGAAGAAAGTCAATGCAACAACTAGGTCTAATTACTTAGGTCAACTTGTTCCTTACTTCAAACATGCTTATGGCGATTCTTTAGCCCAAACGTTACAAAGAGAGAAATTGATAAGTGATAAAGAAAAAATCGAGATTAAGAAAAATTTCTTGCCACTTCGAATTAGAGATGTGAAAGTATTCTACCAGAAAGCAAAATTGCCTGTTAAGATTGCGGTTAGGATATTATTGCTTGAGGATATACCAGTTGAAAAGTTATCAGAATTATATTTCGTGCAATATTTTGGCGGTGAATACCATTTTCAAATCAAGCTAGATGAAATCAAACGTGAAGTACAAATCAATGCTGAAACTGTTAAACTTGCAATCCCATTATTACAAAAAAGTAAAAATGGTAAATTATTCGGATGGAAAGACTCTAGAAACCTTGCTGACCGTTTTCAAAAACTATCTGGTAAACTTGGCTTGGAGCATAGCATTACCCCTCAAGACTTAAAGAAATTTAGAAAGAATCAGCATCCTGACGATTTGAAAGACTTTTTATCAGATTCAAGTGGATCAAAGCTGTAGTGCACTAAGTCGTTTTGGCTATTTTGCTCCCTTGCTTTTTTGCCATTGCTAAGTTTATGTGCTTTTACATGTCATCTCCGATGGAAGGGTCATCAGAATCCGCTAAAGTATCAATTTCTTCATGAATTTTATTTATTTTATCTCGATATTTTTTATTCGAGTCGAATATGGCTATGTAACCAATAATTATTAACAATATCAAGAAACCGATAGTGTCTTCTTTAGAAATCAGTTTTTCGTAATAAAGTGTGAAGGTAGCGAAAATGCCTGTAACATAGACGCCGAAGACATAAGACAAAGTTTGATTATAAATGGCGTGAGCAAAATCTGCACGAAGCTGAATCGAAAAAAGTTTTGCATCTTTATCTCTGTTTACTAATTTTCTTTCTGGAACGTAAAAGCCAACAGAGACAAACATATTCCAGTATTTCTTTATTGTATTCTTGAAATCTGTCATGCTGTTTAGTACTATCTAAGAAAGTTGCTTATCAGTTTTTATGTGCCTAGGTTCTACTAATCCAAAACATGCAAATTTACTTTATCTTATACTCAAATTCTTAATAGTTTGAACTTAAATTTTTTTATGTTGGGGAAAAACCACTCTCTCTCACTATCCACCTGCTGAAAAATGCGTGAGAGGCAAAGAAAGTTGATACTTACTTATACTATCCGATGTTTTCCCTATGCTTTCACTCACTTTAGTGCTGTTTTGGTAACACGTTATATTATGATTTTTCATATCTTGGATTAGTGATTTATCTGATAGATTATTGTTGATTGGATAGTGAAATAGATAATCATTATACTGACTGTTAGTAATTGATGATAGCTGATTGTTTGTAGAAGATTCTAAATCAAATAATAAATTAATTAATTCATAGATATCTAATACCATAACAAAAGAATAGATAGCTAATTCTCTAGCAGTTATCCAATTCAGAGGTCTATTGACCAATATAATATGCAAGTTAAATTGGTCTGAGTTTGGGCAGTTGCGGAATCTGCTAATGCCTGATTCAAATAGCCAAGTTTTTCTTATTGGGTAATTTGCGTCATTATATTTTATTTCTAAATCTATTCTATATTTTCCTATCTTAAGTGTAGAGTCAACTCCTTTTCCTCTAGCCCGTTTCCATTCACGGTCACCTGAAGGATTACTGTAGACAATGTATTTTCCAAAACCATTGTCAATCAGGATTTGCTTAGTTGACTCTTCATAATCTTTACCAATCTGTTCAAGATGAGTTAGTTTGAAGTTATCTATTGAGTTTTGTTCATTGATAATCATGCTTAAAGTCTCCTTATGGGTTGTTAGCCCTTAAAAGAAGCGAATTCAAGACATAAATATGTATATTTAAGTACTTAAATCTTTTTGGTTTATATATAACCTCTTTTGAAATAACAGTAAAATGTTAATTTGTTAACTGTAATAATAATATTTAAATGCGTGACTTATGTATGACGATTTACGAAAGATGTGTATAAATAATGAATAAAATAAAAAATAAAAAAGACCGTCAAACGGGTATCCATTCAACTAAAAAATTAAATGAAAGTTTAGCTTTAATCCGCAATAAAACGAATAAACCTAATCGAATTATTCTGGAAGAAATAATTTGCCCAATAGCTACAGCTTTATCAGGTAAAAAAGACCCTTCTGGTTATTTTGTATTTTTTGACGCTGAAAATGTAAACGTCAAAATTTGGAGTGCTAGCGATATGGTCATGTCTGGAAAATTGACTTCGCCACTAGGTCTATCAGACGTAATAGGAGTAGCGTAAATATGAGCAGTAAAAAAATTATTAAAGAATTGGAAAAGTCAAATTTTGCAGTTCTTGATAAGGTATGCGATACTACAGCGAACCAAATTGGAAACCCAATAAAGAAAACTAAGGTAAAATAAAAATGTCAACTGAAAATAATCAACCTGATTACGTACCAATACCCGATGGGGTTAAAGGGCTTAAAGTAAAAATTGATACTTCAGTTAAGGATGCAGAAATATCACGATTAAATGAGGAATTAGGTCACAAAAACGAGATTATTCAAGCATACATGGTATCTGAAAAAAATAAAATGCAACAGGAACAATATGAAGCTGAACGTAAAAAAGCTGAAGAGGCTGTTTGTGGTAAAAAACCAACAATATGTGATGCTGAAGATACTGCTCCGCTATATGCACCTAAACGTGAAATTTTTAAAGTTGATATGGAAGGTAGTAATGTTGACCCAAGTTGGGTTAAAGGAAATTCTGCTCAAGAAATTATTCAAACTGTAGAAAAATTATCTCAGGTCGCTGAAAACCGAGATGAATATGAAAAAATCTTGTCACGTTTGGGTAAAAAAGTCATGCATTCTGATAGACCGTTTGATTATACTTTTATTGGAAGCAACATAGAATTTATTCGACATCCTAAACAAGTAAGTGAATTCGCTAGTTCTGAAGAAAAAGAGCGTGTTGAAAGGTATAACGCTAAACTGCTTAAGAATCGGGTTCAATGGAAGCAAGGAGATTAAAAGATGTCAATTCCCGATAAAAAACATATTCCCAAACATGGTTGCTGGTATCAAGATAATTCAGGTAAAATGATGTGGAAAGAATTCACAGATACTTATGGAAATACTTTCAAGTTATATGACCCATTAAAATTAGTCAATATTAGCCGTGAAGCTTCATATAAAATAATATTTTTGCGTGAAGACCCTGACCCAATGCGATTTAATGGGAAAATTAAACGCTGGTTTGCTCAGGATGTCGAAATGCACTTAAACGAACAGGTAGACGATTCAATAGTTCTGAAATTTGAGCCTACACAAAGAAAATTCTATATTTCAGATTTAAAAGAATTGGGTCAAACTTTTCTAGCTCCGATAGAGACCACACCAGAGTTAACGGTCAATAAAAGTGAGCCATATATCATTGACGCAAAATTAGCTAAGTCTTACCTGTCTCAATGGAATTATGGTTATGGAAAAGTAGAAGTTTCTGCTAGCGGCAAAATAGAATATTATGTGACTGTTTGAGGTTGCTAAATATGTCACATAACCCTAAACAAAAATATTCTTGTTTATGGTGTCACGAAATTTTTTATGCAATTAGCCCAAATAGGCGATTTTGCGGTGCGGAAGAATTAGGAATGTAGTAGTAATAAAAAAAGGTACAAAAGAATTATATTGTAAAAGAAACGAAGACACTACCCGAGAGAAAAAATTTGAATATTAACAAGACTTTGGGATTTTTGGCTGCGATTATAGGAATGACTTTTTTTGCTATGGCAATAATTATTCATCTTAAAGTAGAAATAGGTATATTATCGTTTAACCCAAACCTTGAAACACCTTATTTTCTATTAGGGATAGTTTCTGTTTTATTTGCTATCAGTGGATTTTGGCTAAACCATAATGAAAGTGGAAAAGTCCCAAGAATTCAAAAAGAGGTTTATGAAAAATGCTATAATTGTGACAAAGAACTCACGCCAAGTATTGAGCAAGTTGAATTAACAAAAAATATCTCTAATGTTGAGCAAAAAGTTAAACTTTGCAGAGATTGCATAATAAAAGAACTTGATAAGCAAGATGGAGTCTGTCCAGAATGCAAAAAACCATTGAAATGGAATGGCAATCTACGAGAGTTTTTTGGTGAATGGTATCATCCTAAGTGTATATTTGAACTTCAAAAAGAAAGGAATACTAAGGAAGTCAAAGAAACTCGAGAAGTGGTTGTAAAGTTCCGTTGTCCATATTGCAAGTACATATACGATGACAGTTTAGATAAGTGTCCTCAATGCGGTGCAAAACACGTTTAACTTTAAGATTTTACGTGATTTAACGCTCAGGTTGGCTAGGCTAAAATAATGCCCCTGCCTATATGGTGTTTTTAGAAGAAAATAGGTAAGGTAAAAAATAACATATGAATAGAATAAGAATAGAATAATGATTAACTAAAGCTTTTTTATGTAAAATACCCTATCTATTTTGCTTCACATATCTTAAGTAACTACATATAGTTTTATTTTATATGGTAAATATCAAGTATTTATAATGATGTACATGTAAATAAAAATAATTGGGAATAAAAAACATGGTCAACTAGCCTTATGAGAGGTTAGTTCATAGGGTATCTGATGTAGTCATATTCGGTATTATACTACAGGATATATAAACCTTTGCTTATTTTCTGTTGTAACTTCGAAGCTTCCATATATAAACTTCTCAGAATCTCTTCATAAGTAAAAAACTATATGGAGAGATGAAAAAACCTATGGAAAAAGACCAACATGAAGAGGTACATACCAATATTGAAGGCATTTTAGCCGACATAAAAGAGCATTTAGGTTTAATTTTATGTGCGGAAAGTGGACACGGTAAAAGTTTTAGCACGGCAGAGATAATTAAAACAGCATTAAAAGACCCTGACTTAACAGTTATAGTTTTATCACCTAGTAAAATATGGGCTAGAAAATTGTGGTCTGGATATGCTGTTAAAGTGGGTGATATCTTTAACCCGATAATTGTAAATGATAAGACCGACATTGAAAACGTTCAATTTCTCAGGGATACGATACACGTAAATCTAGACAAAAAATATTCCTATGTTAAATCTAAATGGCTAGAAGACATCTTAAAGTCTAAACAGTCAATTCTTTTTGATATTTTATATAAGAATGGTAGACGCATAAAGGCTTTTGAGACTGTAGTTTTGGAATTCATTTATAATATGCAAAGTGAAGAGATAGACAAAGACCCTAATTATAAACATCATTACTTAATAGCTATTGAAGAAATTCAGAATAGTTTTGGAACTTATTCAATGTCTGACGATTCACTAGAGCTATTCACTATTTTTTCACAAAGCAGGTCTGACGCTAACATTCACTATATAGCAATTGGTCAACGTCTCAACGATATTAGCTGTAAGGTAGTGGAAAGATTAAGAGTTTTATGTGGTTTAACTTTAGGTGAAAACTCACTTAGAAAACTTAAGGCTATGATTCCCGACCCTGAGATAAAGAAGAGAATTCAAAGCCTACCTAAACGGCACTGGATTTATTTAAACGGCAGAGATAACCCTGAGCTAATTATTAGCGAATTCAAAAGAGAAGGCACTGTAAAATATTTAAAACCAAAACAAGCAGAAACCAAAGCAGAACCTAAAGAAAGCAGACTTAAGAAATTTATCCGCTGGTATGCGTATTACCCCTATCAGAACCAACAGAAAGAAGCCGAAATAAGAAGAGCAAACAGGGAAGAAATAAAAGAAGATGACGAAAGCGAATATGATGCACCTTTGACCCTTGGAAATGAAGATTATTTACTACCACCTGAAACCTTCTAAAGTTTATTTAAAAAGGAAATTTGAAGAATAAAATTAAAGGATGTATAGAAACATGAACCCAAACCAAAATAAAAATCAAGAATCAAATACCCCAACAAAACTATTTAATAGTAAACTACCCCAAACCCCTAAACAAACACGATTTAATAGTGAGTTTCCTTTAGGGAGGTGTACTCGCTACCTGAGGTGTTTTTGCTTTTTAATTAAGTAATCGTCTTGTGCAGGGCAGACTTGAGATATAGGTTACTGTAAAGCGGCTTTTTGATTACTCTTGTACAGACATAGAGTAATTGTTCTTTGCAATATTTCTTCCGAAGAAAGTTGTGTTTCACTATTTATCAAAACGGATTAACTTACTAGATTTAACATATATTTTACCCTTAATGCTTCTATTATTTTTACGTCCATTTTCGATTCTTCATTTTTTCTTTCTGCTTGGGTTGTTAAGAGCTGTTTCATATCTATGTCGTCTATGTTTTTCATGCTTGAAGTGATTAAGTTTAAAGTCAGAGATTTGTATGGATACCAAATGACTGTTTCTTCGAAAAATTCTGCCAGTTTCCAAGAGATATTTCGATTTTTCTTTTTTAATAGTGTTAAGGATTTCAAGACTGTTAAAACTCCCAGTTGGCTAAAAAGATGGATTGTATCTAAGATGAATAACGGGTCTTTGGTTTCAACTAATAGTTGTTCCAAGGCTTGATTGGTTTCTTTGGTTAATCTTCTTATGCGGATTAAGGTCAGTAATTCGGGAATGGCTTTGTAAAGTACAGCATATTTTCCTTTTTCGATGTCTTCTTTTCTTTCTATTAGGGTGAGTTCTTCGAGTGCCTCTAGTTTATTGTATAATGTTGTTGGACTTATGTTCGTTTTTTCTTTGAGTTCCTTGATTCTATGCCATTGTCCATCAGATAGAACTTCGAAGATAGCATTTCTTGCTTCATAATCTCGTTCCATTTGGTAAAAGCCAATACCTCTGTGTTGTTTGTCGGAAATCATTTCCTATTACTTCTTGTGATTTGTTGAAGTACACTCATCGGATTTAATAAACTTTGATGGACATATATGTTTGAGAGATTAAAATGGTCGAGTTTGGGTTTAAAATTGGGCGTGTCGTTGGTGAATGTGCTGATAACCCTTTTCGGGATGATTGGGCAAATAATGGTATCTTTCAACGTGTGGGTAACGGCAGACAAACAGATGGTCGCTGCGGTCAAACTCTTGGGTTAAAAGGTTGTTTGAATGTTGACCTTCATGCTCATGTTTCTCTTGATGGTGTAAATCACGCTGGCAATGTGTACATTAAAAAAATAATTCACAGTTGCGACAAACCTGAATGTCCCGTTTGCTTCAAGCGAGGATGGGCTGTAAGAGAGGCTTCTGCGATTGAGTATCGCATTAAGGAAGCGTCAAAGCGTTTTGGTGTGGCTGAACACATAATTGTCTCTGTTCCAAAAACCGATTATGGTTTATCTTATGCTGAAATGAAAGCCAAAGCGCTGAAGGTTCTTCATAACCGAGGGGTTTTGGGGGGTGTTCTTATTTTTCATGCACAAAGGTATTGCAATAAGAAAGAGTCTATTGCAAAAGGCAAGCCGTTCGGTTGGTACCTTTCCTTTCATTTCCATGTTATAGGTTTTATTGATGGGGGTTATGCTCAATGTCGTCATTGTACTAAGAATACGTTAGAGTGTTTAGGGTGTAATGGTTTTGAAGGCAGAACTCGAAGAGAATATTATAAGGAAGGTGGCAAAGATGGCGCTGGCTGTTCTGTTTCTGGATGGATTGTTGCCGTTAAGGGTGCTCGTAAGACAATTCATGGTACAGCTTGGTATCAATTGAATCATAGTACTCTTATTCGTGGAGCTAAGCGTTCACGTGTGACTACATGGTTTGGCGTTAGTAGCTATGTCAAGCTCAAGCTTAAGAAGCAAGATAGGATTAGCAGAGATATTTGCCCTATTTGTCAACATCAATTAGAAGAGGTCATGTACGTTGGTAACGAAGCTGACAGTTCCGTAAAGCAGTTTTGGCTCAATGAGTGGGAGGAACCGTATTTGGATAAAGATGGTTCCCCGAATTGGGTTCCTAAACCTAAGTGTTTGTCAAGATGGTAATTATGGTGAAAGATTTGTTTGCTCGGCACACTCCTGTTCGCTTTGGGGGGTCTGAGGTTCGTAGAAAGTTAACGGATGATGCTAGTTTGCTCTTAAAGTATAAGCATTCTGAATGTGCTGATTTCTTGGTAACGGTTGATTTTGGTGGAAGTTATTTCGCTCTTTTCGGTTTCCGTTTATCATTCTGTCTTGTTTGTGGTCGATTTTTAGGCTTTGGTACTTGTTTTGAAATATGTTGGATTTGCGAATCCGAGTTAGAGTAATTAGAAATAATTGGAAAAGCGACAACCACTGCAGTTTGGCTTTTTACGTGTTCGGGGGGCGCGAGCGCGAAGCGCCGCGCTTCTTGGTTCTGTTTCTGTTGTTTTATTGTGGTTGGAACGGAAAGCTCTATGATAATTATAAGAGGTTGCTTTTTGAATCCAATGTCTTTTTATAATTCTGTATGGTATGTTTTTAAAAGAAAATGTTTGGGGTTGTAGTATAGCCAGGTAGTACGGCGGGCTCCAGAAAGCATTGATTGCTTGACCCGTATGGGGATGACGAAATTCTGGAGCGGTCTACTTTGGGGAAACCCGTTGGTCATCGGTTCAAATCCGATCAGCCCCACCATTTACTTTTTTCGATTAAAACAAATGGCTATTCTTTAGGAGTTAGTTTAGCTAGTACTTTTTTGTTTTGTTGCTGCCATGAGTCTAAGTCAGACGCAAAAGCGATTAAATTAATCTTAAATGTTTCAAAGTAACTCGTAAAAGTCAGCTGCATTAGAACAAGTAGTAAGCCTACAGACGTTTCACCATCAATAGGTGAAAAGGCAGGTAGTCTTTCAATCATTTCAGTTTCCCTTTGTTGCTTTATAAGTTCTTGCCAACCCTTAAAATTTGGATGCGAATAGTTGCACAATTGACCATAAAGCCTGTGTAGATCGCTCTTAACTTTTTTTCTTTTTTTGTCATCGAAAACCCATCCGATTACTGGAAAAGGTTCGTAAGTCTCGTCATGTTTTCCAGACTTTCCATATTTTGTTTGAGCTTCAAGTGAGAATCTTTTCTGAATCGCCTCAGGTAGCCAATCGAAAGAATATTCAGGTGTCTTATTGAACAATCTCATCAAGTTGTTGTTTTAAAGAACAGTTCTTAAAATGACGAATTCTGAACCATAGCTTGATGATAAACAGCTTATGTATGCTTGCAATAAAAGTTGCCTGTTCCGAACAAATAGGTTATGGTTAGTGTAAAAATTCGGTTTGTTTTGGTATTCCTTACAAACATCCTTTGATATGGATGTCAGCTTGAACATTAAAGCAAGTCCAGATTCAATTAAACAAATTTCTTCTGGGAATACTGACTTTGTTTTTTTGAAGTTTTCAAATATTCTATTTTCAACTTCTGAGAGGTTTGAGCCAAACAACATAGTATTCACTTTTCAGGTTTATTGTGATGTTCACGTGTTATTTGCGTTTTTTGTATATTGCAGTTGTTTCGTTTACACTTCTGACTAATTGAAAACCCGTTTCGATTAGTTTTGTTTCCTCTTCTAAGTTGTGTGAAACTTTGCTTATCCATTCGTCTGTTGTTGATAAGAATAGTGCGCTTTCAAGGTTGATGTAGATTTCAGTGTATCGGGTTGTTTTGTGTCCTAAAATTTTCTTGACGTGCATAATGTATAAGGTTTTATGGTATTCCATTGTTCCTTTCCAGTGTCGGAAGGTGTGAAAGCTGATTTTTCTAAGTCTTGGGTTTTGTAGTCTTTCGGCTATTTCTTTGCGTTGTGTGCAATAATATTCTCGTATCATGTGCTTTTTGGGTTGAAAGACGTTTTCTTTATGGGTCTTTGGTAGTTTGTTTATCATTGATATTAGTTTGTCGCTAATAGGTAAAATTCTGGGGTTGCTATGTTTCTCAGGGGTAATGTTGACTGTTTTTCTATCGAAGTCTAAATCTAACCATTTTAGCTGTGTTAGTTCTCCAATTCTCATGCCTGTTTCTTTAAGCATTTGTAAGACTGTTGAGGTAACTTTTCCACAATAAGCTATTAAAAGGTCAATTTCTTGCTCTGCTGGTATGAATGGCAATTTCTCTACGATTGCGTATTTTGGAGCTTTCCAAGTTGTTCCTTTGTAGTTTAAGAAGGCTGTGTATGTGTCGCAAAACTTTGTTTTCGTTTTGTTGTTCCAGTTGCATGGTTTTGTTTCAATTAGGTTGGCTAACCATTTTTTGATTTGGTAGGGTTCGTTTATGTTAACGATTCTTGCAACTTGATTTAAGGATTGCATTCTGCTTCTAATTGTTTCTTC
Source organism: Candidatus Bathyarchaeota archaeon (assembly GCA_963741005.1). Lineage (GTDB taxonomy): Archaea > Thermoproteota > Bathyarchaeia > Bathyarchaeales > Bathycorpusculaceae > Bathycorpusculum. The sequence goes on along the minus strand of CAVUGQ010000006.1, from coordinate 1,698,563 downwards.
TGCCTTGCCATCTAACTTAAGTTGTTCTTTGAACTTCTCTAAGAGAAGGGTTGTTTCTATCTCTAAGTGTAGTTCAAGATGCTTAAAAATTCTGGTAGGTGTTGCAGAAATTCTGTCAGGTGTCGTCATACCTGTCTAGACTACGACCCCACCTTGCTATACAGTGAGCAACTAAGTAACCTGCAACAATAAATATATTTCATTAACGTATCGGCACTTGGAAAGAAGCAAGAGAAAAACTGTTGGCGGCTATTTGATTGTTATTAACTCAAATTTCTTGAATTGAGATCCCGATTGCTTCATAACTTGTAAGCTATGGCGAAGTTTGGTGTCCTTCATTGACAACTCAGATAGCTGCCGTTCAAGGTCACCGGTAAGTTCGGCAGTGAAGACTTTAATGGTTGCATGGTAAATTTTTGCCTTCTTTATTTTATCCAAATCGAGTCCGCTTTGTGCATCAAGGCAAAATGGAACATCATCATCTATGTTCTGCGCATCAAGATGGCGTTCTTGATAGTTAATTTTCATAACTCGAATTCTTCTCTGAACAGTTTCAGCATACTTCCACTCAAGGCTAGAACATACGTATCATCATCAATTAGCAACATGCTAACATTTTACCTTAACTGCCTGTTTCATAGAAGAAGAACAAAAAACTATGGAATTTAATTTCTCGTACTTATCGTTTTGCACACGAAGACTACATTAATAATTTGTTTGATTGTATCAAAACGGGTTCTTTTTGGTTCATTAGACGAAGTGGCATTGGGGATATTTCTTCTTCTACTATTGGGAGCTTTTTGAGAAACCATTTGGTTCTTCTTTAAAAACGATTTTATTAATACATATTAGTTTCAATGGAAAGACTTTGGACAAAGAGTAAGGTTTTCAAGAGCAACGGGTGTCCCGCTAAAATATTCTAAATGAACTTCAATTCGACTAGAAATAATGAATGTTTACCCTTACAACTCGTCACTCCCTTAGGAAAAAAACATGTGAACTTACTTCTTTAGAAAACAGAAACAGAAAGTATATATGGGATAGCTGAACAATAGGGTTGGGTTTGCCGGTCAAAGGACTCGGGTTCCACCTGATCCCATTCCGAACTCAGAAGTTAAACCGTGTTCCGTTTCCAGCTGTAGTGTGGTCTTAGGCCACGTGAACCTGGGAAAGCTGGCAACCTACTTCTTATTAATTTCAATAAAGAATTCAATGTGATTTGGCATAGCTTTATAACTTACTTTTAATAGTTTTTGGAGAAGTGGTGTCTTAAAGTGAGTCTTATTCCCGGAAGCGATTCAATTACACAGATTATCAGTTTGCTATCATACGTGTTCTTCATAGTTTTAATTTTCTATGGTCAACGTATTCAAATGTACGTCATGATCCGCGAGGTTGAAAACAGCCTCCATAAACTGCGGCATATAAAGGAAGAAGGTAGAAAGACCGCTATAGAAACATTAAAGGAAATTGGCAAACCAACAGACGACCCCTCAGCTCGCGTGGACCGCTACCTAGAATACTTTACAATCGGACCCCAAAACATGGATCCTGCAGGGATTGTGAATAAGCTTGATCACATTCTTGATGTACGCGACGAACGACTAAAAGAAGAGGTCAGACTAATGGCACCTGCAGCTCAAAATGACGAAGTCCAAATTAACAACATAGAAAACACACTAGAGGCAGCAATGGCACTTAACTTCATCTACAAAGTCGTACGCCACTACTACATCCAAGGCAAAAAAACCCTAAGCCTCTACGTAATAATGCAGCTTCAAATGATCTTACCCATGGTAATGAAAGAAGCTGAAGCATACTCAAGCGCCCTTAAAGCATTTGCATATGGACAACCAATAGGTGATGGCGCAGGTGCCTTTAGTGGCAGGAAAACTCATGCATGGCTACGAAATTCGTAAACTGCCTAAAGACTGTGTAATGGCAACAGTTCCAATCGAAGGACGTACAGCTCTAATCATTAAAGCAGAAGGCCCTGGCGGAAACGTCGGCAAACCAGGTGAGGCAGTTGAAGCAGTTATCGAAGAAAACGAAGGTAAAATCGCTCTCTTGATAATGATCGACGCAGGCCTAAAACTTGAAGGCGAACTCGTAGGAGAAGTCTCAGAAGGCATCGGTGCAGCAATCGGCGGACCAGGCGTAGACGCATACAAGATAGAAGAAAAACTGACCAAATATAAAATCCGCAACTATGCAGTAATAGTCAAAGAAGACATCGGCGACGCAGTATCTCCAATGCGTAAAGAAATCCACGATGCAACTGACAAAGTCATTGAACGCGTCAAAGGAGTCATCTTGGAACGAACCAAAGAAGGCGATAAAGTCATAATTGTTGGCGTGGGCAACTCAATCGGAGTTGGACAATAATGAGGATGAAAAACATGACACAAAACCAAACACAAACGATAGAACCAGCTAGGAAAAAAATCTCCACCTACCTCACAATGATAGTCCTAATTGTAATGGCACTCGCAGTAACAGCTCTGTTCATAGCTTTCGAAACCTATTTGGCAGGCGATCAAATAGCTGCAGGCGTCTTAGCAGGTATAGGCTTACTCGCATTGGTGCTCTCACTATTCTTACTCTACCAATCAAAGTTACAATCAGCGCAAGTAAAAATTGAAGTGCCTAAAGTAATGACAACAATCGAATGCAAATGCGGCAGCAAAACTGTACGTGAATTCCAACGTGGCGACTATGTATACAAAGAACTTGATATTCCATGTCAAAAATGCCCTACAACAAAACAAATGATAACTGGAATCTACAAAGAAGTCAAAATAAAAGAAAAAACCTTCAATGTCTAATTTTCTTTTTTAATTTTAATTAACTACATTTTTTAAGTTAAAACTTCGCACCCATTTTCTTTTATTAATAATGTATGTTCAGCTTGAGCAACAGGTTTTTTGCTCGCTTCAACAAAAACTGGGTATCCCATTATGGCTTTTAAATCATATAATTCTTTGAAGGTTACCTTGTGATGTTCTTGCGGTACAACGCCGATTAGCCAGCGTTCGGCAAAGGGAAGTGTTCTAAAATTGGTTTCGATGTGTTTTAACATTTTTTTTGCTGAGTCAGTCTTCACTGATTTGGCTTTTAATAAGCGGTAAATAGTCTTTTGTGGGCCATCATCAACTCGTCCAATCGCATCGGGAACAGTAACGAAGGGTTCAATTGCATAAACTTCACCCGCTTTTACTTTGTTGGGTGAAAATCCAGCAACATTAGGGATAGAGGTGCCAGCATGGATGAGGTATCGTCCAACTGAATGCCCCGTTAGGTTGCTGATGGGTTTAAAGCCACGGTTTTTTATAGTAGTCTCGATTAAAGCCCCAATTTTGCCAAGAGCCATGTCACCATGAATATTGTCAATCGCAGTTTTCAGAGCAAGTTCGGCAGTGTTTGCCATACTTCTACCCTCTGAACTAAAACAGGCTGTGAACGCAGTGTCTGTGACGTAACCGTCTACTTGGACGCCTAAATCCACTTTAACCGTGGACCCCTCAGGAATCAATGACTTATCTCCAGGAGGAGAAGTGTAATGAGCAGCAACTTCATTGATACTGACATTGCAGGGAAAAGCTGGTTTGCCGCCTTTAGCGCGGATAAGTCCCTCAACTTTCTCGCAAACATCAATGATTGACATGTTCTCTTTCACTTGGTTTCGCATTTCTTCGCGTGTTTCACGCAGAATTTTGCCTGACTTACGGAATGTTTCGAGTTCTTCTTTGTCGTAGGGCATGGAAATTCACTTGTATATGACTTTGGTTAATGCAATGATGCTTAAATGGGTAACCACTCCAATACAAACGGGTTTGCACACATCTACTTAGTCAATTATATTTGAAATTTAGGATTTGCAGAGTTTGAGGTCAAGCAAGACGAAGTCGTTACAGGTTTTATAATGAAGAACCATAAAAATACCCGCTCTACTACTGTTTACACGCTATAATTAGATTAAAACAACTTTTCTGTAAAAGTGTTATTTAGTTTTTTTTTCATCTGTAACTTCTTTGAATGTAACGGTGGTCTCTCTCGGTATCGTTTTTTGAGTTATTGTGTATTTTTTGATCTTCTTATTTGTCATGAGTGACTTTAAGGTTGGATTAACGCTTTATAAGTTGTCTTTTATTTTAGGATTTGTAGAGTTTAGGATCCATTAGAGCGAAGTTGTTTCCGCCTGCATGATAGATTATTCGGGTTTTTTTCAAGTCATAGCCGCTCTCAGTGAAGGCACCCATATCCGCGTAAGCTTCGAGAATTTTGCCTACAAATATTGTATGATCACCAGTCGTCGTTTGGCTGTCTACTTCACATTCAAGGTGGGCTATACATTCACGGATGGCTGGTGCTTTGACTCGTTTCGCTGGCATCTGTGTTAAACTAGCTTTTTTAAATTTATCAAAACTTCTACCTGTTAGCGAACCGCATGCATAAACTGCCTGCAGGATTTCTAGAGTCGGGATGTTTACGATAAATTCTCCTGATTCTTCGATTAGGGAGTGACTGTGGCGAGTAGGTGCGAGGCTTATAGCTAGAAGCGGCGGTTTGATTGAGGTTGGCATTGCCCAAGCAACAGTCGTGATGTTTGGTTTGTTAGTTTTTCCAACACATGAAATCAGTACGGTATGCATTGGGTGAAGAAGCCTGAAAGCTGAAGCTATGTTAACTTGAGTTTTAGCAGACACATAAACCACCTTTGTAATCTGTAATAATGATATTTTTCAATCTTATTTCTCTTTCTTTTAAGTTTAGCATTGAAACCTTGGCTGCTACTGTCAAAATTAACGTCTATAAGTAGCCATAGACGGTTGTTCAATGTGCAAGAAGCTTGCGGCAGAATGTTGTCAAAGGTTCGGTCCAAGGAACATTGTTTGCATTTGACTTCATGGGAGCAAGCCAGGACGATTGAGAGTTATGACATTTGAAAGTACAAACGGTCATTATCGATCTGAAGAAAGCGCCTGGAGCAACTTTGCTTTTGAAATTTAAGGCTTAATTAGTGCGTTTGTTTTTTTTAAAAAAAATAATTAACGCTAGAACCAAGAAAAAAAGTTGAATTTAAGAATTCTCACTCAAATTTTTGCCGTTATTCACCAATAGCTGCTGTAGGACAGTTAAAGTTCCATATCTTCCCAAACTCAAAAGATTATCACCCTTAAACGTTCTCACTGATGCACCTTTAATCTGCACCATATCGCCTACAGAAGGAAGGCTTGACTGTTCACCCCAAAGGCATAGTTTGACTTTTCCAGTTTCATCAGCTACCCAGATTTCAGTCACTTTAACTCTGCTTCCATATTGAGTGTTAACTATTCTTGGCTCTGCAGTCTCTAAAACCTCTGCTTTCAAATTGATTTTTTTCATTCCGCGCCGCAGGTTTTGAATAGAAGTTGAGTCCACTCCAAGATTTTGCTTAGACATTTGACGGCGTATCTTGTCAGTGTCCAGCCAACTTTCAAAACTTATGTTTTTTCTAAGGAGAAACGCTTCTTCAACTCGGAATTGCATTATAACTTTCTTTACTTTTGTGATTAAAAAGACTGCTTGGTGATTTATGATTCCGCGATAATCGATTGTTAGGCCTCCACATGTAGATTTTCCAATTGCCCTTGCTGAAATTAGTGCTTGGTAGAGTTCTGACAGGAACAAATTATGTTTTACAGATATAAATGCGAGGTGCTCGATTATTATTGGTTCTTTATAGTTCATTATTTTTGCCTCATGGATTTTTGCCAGAATGTTTTGAAAAGCTGTAAAGAACGCACAGTTGGTTCTTCTTATTGAAAAATTTCCGACAAATAAACTATAAAGGGTTCTGGAGTATATAGGGATAATAATAAGTAGCGAGGTTTTTCCCATGCTTTTCTAAGTTTTATTTGCTTCTTACCTTTTTACATGATATTGTTCGATTACATCTATGGCTTTTTCTCGCCGCTCCTGATGTTGCCTAAGAAATACGTTGAGTTTTTCGGCTATATCTTTTTTGCATTCGCCGCAGAGCGTTTCCCCACCTCTACATTTACGTTCTCGTTCAACAAGTTTTGTTGTGTCTTCTTCAAAGAGGAAGAAGTAGTATTGGAATATGCTGCAGACATCGGGATTAGCGCCTTCTTTGCGTTGTTCCGTCGCCGTACCTTTGCCGCCAGTGAATGCGTTCCAGATCTTCTTTTTGACCACGTCAGGTTGGTCCATCGTAAATATGCTAGTTTCAGGTTGAGAGGCACTCATTTTTCCGCCTGCACCAAGACCCGGTAGGAAACGGCAATGGATTTGCGCGGGTTTATAATAGCCGAGTTTTTGGGCAATGTCCCGTGTCACTCTCCAATAGGGGTCTTGGTCAATGGCAGCTGGGATCAATGCTGGTACATTTTCACCTGTGAGTTTTTTATGGAGAAAGCAAGGTGCAGCTTGGATTGCTGGCCAGAAAACCCAGCCGATGTTGGTGCTATCTTGGAAGCCAAAGCTGCTACGGGCGGTACTGTAGGTTATGCGTTTGGCTACTTCTAGTGTTATATCATAGAGTAGGTCGATATCCTCTGAATCATAAATGATGAAGGTGTCTTCGGGTTTAAATCCCAACGCTATGAGGTCCAAAGCATTTTCGTACGCCCATTTGCGGGTTTGTTTTAGGTTTGTGTTATCACTGATTAAAAATTTTTCATCGTCTGTTAATTGGAAGTAGAGGCGTGTTTTAAATTTTTGTTGAATATGCAGGCTAAATATCCATGGGACCAAATGTCCGATGTGGACGGGACCAGACTGGTCCTCTGCCTGTATACAAGACAAATTTTGTGCCTTTATCGTAAAGGTCAAGTATAGTGTCGAGATCTCGGTGACTGAAGAAAATTTTTCGTTCAAGCTGAAGGTGGAGTTTACTAGTGTTGCTTTCAACTCTCTTGAGAAGTTCTGGAGATAATGGTTGGGTGCCGAATTCTTTTACGAGACGTTCGTAGTCTACTTTACCCTTTACTTCCCAAGGAGTAACTACCATTTCGTCGTTGTTTTCTTCAACGTTCGCCGTTTATGTTCACCAGTACTTTTAATGACAAACGGTGTTTTGACATATATGCTTTTTTCGGTAGCAAACTTTCAGTCAAAAACATTACTGAAAAATCTCAGAAAGGAAAAGGGCGCTTTGGCAATTGCACCCATAAGCATATTTTAAAAACAAATGGAAAAAGGTTTAGGCGGATTCACATTTCTGCAAAAGTCTTTGCCAACGTAAATCAGTCGTACTTTGAATTTCGTCGAGTATATGCTGGTTTTGCGGCTTGAAGAGGTGTCTAAATCTGCCTTGTCCTTCAAGGTAAGCTTTCACAGGCTTCTTTTTTTGCGGTGCAAGGGCAATTAATTTGCTGGGTATTGAGAGTTGTCGTTTGCCGTTTACTGCTTCCCAGATTGGAAAAACACAGGTCTCAACGGCGAGCTTGGAGTACTCCACAGTTTTTGCGGGTTCGCTTCTCCAACCTCTTGGGCAAGGAGCGAATACGTGTAGGAATGCTGGTCCCTTAACTTCCAAGCCTTTGCGGACTTTGGTGAGCATGTCTTTCCAGTAGTAGGGTGTTGCGGTGGCTACATATTCCATTTCGTGCGCCAACATGATTTCAGTTATAGGTTTTTTCTTTTCAAGTTTTCCAGGATTAACTGAGCCTGCAGGGGTCGTCGTTGTTGCTGCGCCAGTTGGGGTTCCGCCGCTTCTTTGGATTCCGGTGTTCATGTAGCCCTCGTTATCGTATAACACAAAGAGAAAATCATGTCCACGTTCAACTGCACCTGACAGAGCCTGCAAACCTATATCGTAAGTCCCGCCGTCACCTGCAATGGCAATAATGTCGATGTGTTCTTGTTTGATTTTTCCCTTCTTGCGCATTGCCTTCAACGCGGCATCTATGCCTGAAGCGTTTGCGGCAGCATTCTCAAAAGCTGTGTGCAACCAAGGTACGGCCCAAGACGTATAGGGGTAAATTGATGAAACAACTTCCATGCAACCAGTTGCTTCAGTCACAATTGTGGGTCCACGTGTAGCCTTCATTATTAGGCGTAACACTGCTGCGGGTCCGCAACCTGCGCATGCTCTGTGTCCTGAAAGGAAGAGGTCTGGTTTTAATGCAATATCTTTTGCTGTAAATTTCCATTCTTGTGATGTTGTCATTTTCTTTTCCTCCTTATTCCCTCAATCCGAAATAACTTATTTGCTTTTCAATGTGGCCAGTCTTTGCTATTCTTCTTAGGTCTTCAAAAATCGTTCTAAATGCCCGCGGATTTGAGTCTCTTCCGCCTAACCCATAAATGTAGTTTACAATCGGCGGATGTGTCTGAGCGTCATAGAGTGCATGCCTAACTTCATGGTAGACTGCACCTCCGAAGCCACCAAAACTCATACTTTTATCCATTACCGCGATTGCTTTGGCGTTCTTGAGTGCGTTTCGAAGTTCTTCAACTGGCAGCGGCCTAAAGGTACGCAACCGTAGCAACCCTGCTTTGATTCCCTCTTCCCTTAACTCGTCAACTACTACTTTAAGCGTCCCCGATGTTGACCCGACACATACGACTATAATTTCTGCGTCGTCAAGTTTGTAGGTATCAATTAATCCATTACCGTAGCTTCTACCGCTTATTTGTCCGAATTCGTTGTTTATTTCCTGGATTTTCTTATAGGCGTTCTTCATTGCTTCGTCTTGTTGCCTCTTGAACTCAAAATAGTAATTCTGCAGAGCTATTGGTCCCATGGTCATTGGGTTGTCTGGGTCAAGTTTGTAAGGTACTGTTTTTCCTTCATGTGTCAGCACATTTGGTATTTTTCGTTCTCCGAGGAATTCTTTTACTGTTTGATCTGAGAGGGTATCAACTCTTTCAAGGGTGTGGCTTAGAGTGAAACCATCCAAACCGACGATTATGGGCAAAGAAACCTCCAAATCCTCTGCTATTCTGAAAGCTTGAAGTATAGAGTCGTAGGCTTCCTGAGCATTTTCAACATAGATCTGAACCCATCCGCTATCACGTTCAGCCATGCTGTCAGATTGATCTCCATGAATGTTAAGAGGGGAAGACAACGCTCTGTTAGCAACAGCCATAACCACTGGAACTCGAGTACCAGATGCAACAGTCAACATTTCATGCATCAACGCCAAACCTGCTGAAGCACTTGCAGTAAACGTTCTTGCGCCAGTAGCTGACGCAGCGATACAAGCAGTCATTGCGCTATGTTCAGATTCAGTACAAACGAATTCTGTTTGTACCTCTCCGTTAGCGACATACTCGCTATACTTCTCAACAATGATTGTCTGTGGAGTAATTGGGTAGGCAGCAACAACGTCAACATCAGATTGTTTTACTGCATAAGCAACAGCTTCATCACCATTTAATCCCATTATTTCTTGTTTTACAATTTTTTGCATTAAGTATTACTCCTGCCCTATTTTCATAGTTATTGCTTTAGTTGGGCACTCGTTGGCGCAAATTCCGCAACCTTTGCAAAAACTTAAGTTGAATTCGACTTTTCCAAGTTCGGGTCTCCAGTCAATTGCACCTTCGGGACAAAACATAGTACAGGTTAAACAAACTGTGCATTTCTCAAGGTCTCGGACTGGCATGTAAGTTTTCCAGTCTCCAGTCTTGAATCCTACGCTTGATTTTGAACAAACTCCGCCTAGAGATATTTCTTTCCAAGTTTTTTCTTTACTACTCATTCCACTTTTGCCTCCTTGTAGGCCTCTTGAATGACTGCAAAGTTTTTTTCAGCTAAATCTCGTCTAAAACGTCCTTTCAAAGTTTTCTCTATCCCTTCCAAAGTCACTATATCAGTAGCTTTAGCAACAACTCCTAAAAGTGCTGTATTTGTGATTGGTGCACCCAAAATTCTAATAGCAATCTCGGTGGCAGGAACCGTCCAAACTTTTCCTTTAGTAACACATAGGTTTTCTTTCAAAACCGAAGGTTCCTGACTTGAATTTATTATTAATAAGTCTTCGTCGCGGTTTAATCCAGAGGTAACCGGTACACTTTTCAGCAAAGTGTTGTCTAAAACTATCACAACATCTGGGTCATAGATTGCGCAATGTAAACGTATTGGTCGCGTGGCGATTCTTGTGAAGGCAGTCATTGGGGCACCCATTCTTTCTGGTCCAAACTCCGGGAACGATTGAATGTATTTGCCTTCATCGAGGGCGGTTCGAGCCAAAAGTTCGCTGGCTGTCCAAGCACCTTGTCCGCCTCTACCATGCCACCTAAACTCCATCATAGTTTTCAAATCTTATTCCCCTCACAAAGTCTTTTCTAGCTAAATTATCGCAATCCTTGATATACATTTTTGTAGTAAAATGCAAAAACACTTCAATTTAATGTAAAACTAAACTTGAGTTAGATTGGCATAAAAATGTTGACGTCGTCGAAAATCAAGCAAAGTGAGAGTTTGTTTTGATTTTTGCTCTTTCGGAAACAAGCTAAAAAGTTATTTTTGCCTGTTGGCTGTCTAAATTTTTGTTTCTACAACCTTCTTAACTGGACTTTTTCTGTTAAATGGTATTCTAGTATCATGAAGAATTTTATAAGGGGGTTTTTAAAAATTGCAAAGCATAGAGTCAGGCAAATGGAATAAACATTTTTAAAACAACTAAACTTAAATACTCTATTGAAACTGAAAGAGGAAGAAGAACCAGTAGGTTGCCGCTGTTGCATAGCCCGGTAGTGCGACTGACTGTTAATCAGTAGGTCAAAGGTTCGAGTCCTTTCAGCGGCGCCATCATATGTACTAACTTATACTTAGAGGAATATCCTCTTCTTTTTTTGTAGAAAAATTAGACTTAGCAGCGCAGGCTCTAAGCGTTTTTGGGGGCTTCTGTTTTGAGTGAACACTCTGAAAGATCAGGAAAAGAATTTGGCATAAAACCCAGATCCAGCAATGAGTCATCTTGGAGTCAGGTTTTGGGTGATAAGATTCTGCAGGAGTTGCCTGAAGAATTAGCAGCTAGCACATCTTTTAAAGTTGATGAGAAGGAGCGTCTCTGCATGTTTTTCGGCTTCAAGTTGGCTGGTCCAGATTTCCAGATTGTGCTTGAGGTTGTTCGGCGGTATAATGGAGATTTCGTTAACCAGAAAGAAGACGGTAAGGATATTGGGTATTTTATGTTTCCCAAGCCTAAGCCTGCTGCGGATCCTGTGCATGTTGCCGCTCCAGCTGCTGCAGTTATCCAGGAGAAACTTGTTGAAGCGCCCAAGCAGCCTAGTCCAATATCGCTTTTTATTCGTGATTTCTGCAGTGTCTGTGAAGACAGCCAACAATGCGACATCACTGTTGAGGGTGGCAGGTTCCATCGGGCGATGTGTCTGCAACTTTTGGATCTGCAGCAACTACAGATGCTTAACGCTAATTTAGTGAAGCTTGGCAAAGTCGCTGTTTCTCAGCCTGCCCAGGTAGCTTCTCCTGCACCTGCGGCGCCACCGATCCAGAAGGTTGAGCGCAATACAAGGCCTACTGAGGGACACAAAGAAGGCGACATCGTCTGGATTTATGCGGAGAATCGGGGCGGTGAGCGTTATGAGAAGGCGCTTGAGAAGGATAATGGGCAGTCTAACGATTATTTTGCGATACGCAGATCAATTTTAGAGGCTGAGCGAGCGGGCAAAAAAGGCGTAGTTCTTGGGGGAAAATGGTGTTGGCTGAGCCAGGAACGCGATTACATAGGAAGGAAACCTGCTAAGACTTTTGCGAAGGGAGGAGGTAGGCGCTATTGAGTGATGAACAGTTTAAAGAAGTAAAGGAGAAGGAAAAAGCCTATTTCAAGCAGATTGTGGCTGCTAACAATGTTTTGCGTAAAATGCCTCAGGGGTCAACAGTTTATTGTGGTAGCTGTGGCCAGAGACTCAAAGTTGCCTTAAGCCCTAGTATGAAGGATTGGTTTGAGGCGTTGCGGTCTGCTTTGCTGTTTCCAGCATCAGAAGACACTTTGAGTGCAGAAGAAATTAAGGACTCTACTTAGGAGCTTATTTTTTTTGGTTATCTTATCTGATAAATCCACAAACACCTCTAGCAACCTAGGTTGCAACAGTTTAGTGTCTTCACAGCGCTGGAGTGTTGAGGCACAGGTCTTTCATGTTGTGGATGCTTCAGAAATAGAGCTTCGACCAGTGGAGATTGCCCGTAAAATCCATGCTCCACATAAACCAACACGTGGTCAATGCATAACAGTACGATGTGTTTTGAGAAAACTCTTAGAGAAAGGCCAGGTGTTGCAGCCCTATGTTGGAAGTTACTGTAACAAAATCACCTACGGGGTGCGGTTTGTTCCACTTTGCGTACACAACATTTCTTTGAGGAGTTTTGTTTGTCAGGATGTTAAGAGTTGGGAGAAGGATGAGTACGTGGGGGGCGTGAAGATTCATGTCTGCTTCGGCAGTGAACGTCGCAAGATTTCTGGGTATATTGCCTGTGACATAGGTGGAATGTCGCATGATGCTTGTCTTCTTGCGTTGCATCGTTGGTTTGATCTTGTGCAGGATCATTTAGGTTGGCAGTTAAACGACCTAGAGATTTTGACTTTTGAATGCAACAAGGACTACCATGGGGTTCGCATCGATGGGGTGCAGTGTGTCACTAAAACTGATTTGTTTGGTATGGTTGAGCGGGTGTATCAGAAAGAAGAGAATCTAGTTCGCAAAGAGCGCAAGGTTACTCGTCCTATGTCGGTAACGAAGTTTGAGGAAGCTATCAGTAAGGGCTTTAAGGATAGTGAGGGGGCTCAACATAGTTTTGAATTGAAGCGGGAAGTTGCGCGCAACAGTGAGGCTTTAAAATTTACTAATAGTCGGTTGCTGCAGGTGGAGCGTTTGCAGGAAGCTATCTACTCTGTTTTGCGCAAGGGATCTGAGCCAGGTAAACTTGTAAGTCTTGAAGCGGCGGTGGAGAAGATCGCTTTCAACGTGAATAGGCTTACCGAGGTTTTAGGTAAGCTTGGCGAGGTTGAGGATCCTTTGCGGTTGGCTGAGGGACAGAAGAAACTTGGAGATTATGTTAGATGAAGAAGAAGTATTTGTTAGAGGGATATCTTGAATTTCGATCAATTGATGAAGTCACCACTTATCTTAGAGATACCTTTGCTTTGGATGTTCTGAAATGGTTCCAGTTCATTTACAGAGATTGCATAAAGAATCTTTTCAAATGCTCTGTTTGTGGTGAAGAATGGATTCAACCTCTTTCTGAAGCTGAAGTGAAAAAACATTGTCTTGCTCACGGAAAGTTCGCTATCAAAAACAAGTCTTTTCAATCTATTCGAAGTCTGTTTGCATGGCTGGCTAAAGAGCATGATATCCATATCAAGAAACTTGGGGACTACGTGCGATGAGTCCACAACTTAAAGCATGCAAGAAGTGTTCTCCTGGTAGGCCTTGCATTTGGCATGGCGGTAATTCTAAAACTCAAAATCAGATAAGAAAAGCTGGGGAGTATTCTCGATCTAGAAAATATTTGAAGAAAAAGGAGGCCTCTGTGTGAAGTTGATTACTCTCTATTTGCCTGAGACTTACATTCGTTTGTTGGATGAGTTAGTTTCTGAAAGATTTTATCCTAATAGGGCTGAGGCGATTCGGGTGTCAATTCGAACTTTGCTTTGTGAGCATAGTAAGTTTCGAATTAAGACTGATTATGAGGTTCCAAGTGTGGAAGCGCAGACTGCTGTTGAGCGGTTGGTTGAGTTGCAGAGTCGGCATTGTAAGAAGGAGGTTTCTTAGTTTGAACGCTAAAGAAGAGAAAGAAATTCTCAGAGAAGTAAGTGCAGTATTCGATAGGCATAAGCTTGTTCTTGAGGAGACTACAAAAATCGTTGAGAAACTTAACGCGAATCTTTACGATGCACGGCTGAATAGAGCAAAATATGGCAACCTACCAATGAACAGAAAAACTCGGAGGCTGCTTAAGCTTTGACTTTGCAAATTCAAGAGGAGAAGTGTTTGTGTTTGAAGTGTCCTTTTCGGTTACGCGTAAAATGCCGCCACTACAGCACGGTTTGCTTAGCGTTTCGCAGTTGCAGTGCCTGCCAAGACAACAACGCTGTTATGGTGTCCTGCGAGAAATTGGAGGTTTCTTGATGTGTGGTTTTCATAGTAAATGGTCCACACTACGGGGTTTAGGTTCTGTGTTCTTCATCAAGAGGCATGGAGACGGCATGTTGCAGTATCATATCTTACGGTTAGGATGGGTGTAGTTTGAGTGAAAAATGGAAAACGGAAAAAATTGGTGTTGTAGCCCTTTGCAGAATTAGCGCTAAAGGCGGGGAAGGTTTGTACTTGTATATTCCCAAGAATTTCGCTGATGCCTACGGTATTTTGGGTGCGGAGTTTGCTGAGGTGCAGTTTAGGAAGCTTTTCAGGGCGAAGCCTTTGGATTCTGATTCAGAGGCAGAATTGGTTGATCTTAGATGTCGAAGCAAAAAAAAGGTGAATGATGAATGAGTGCAGGTGAATTAAAGGCAAGAATAACTGAATTATTCCATTGTGAAAGTTTAGATGTTACTGCTGATGAAGAAGAAATTGAAATTCAAGAAGGCTGCATACTCTGTGAAAATGAAGCTAAAGCAGATGTTTTTTCGGTTTTAGACGACGTAAAAAAAGAGTTTCCTCCAATTATGCAAAAAATGTTGAAAGAACAGGGAAAACAAGCTGTTGGCTGGCGCTTAACTGATTTACAAGAATGGTTTGAAAAATGGTTTGGTGACGAGAAATGACTGAGAAAAAAACTGTTTTGAATATTCCCCAGGCCTATAAGCCTCTCTTGGAAGATATCCGATTATTAAAGAGCGATGATTCAAACCCTAATAAGATGACTAATAAGCAGAAGGCTGAAGTCTGGAAAAGCCTTCAGAAACACGGTTGGATTTATCCTATTGTGACTGATTTGCAGGGGGTTTTTAGTGATGGTGAGCAGCGTGTGCAGGTGTGTAAGGATCATGGGGAGTTTTTTGCTCCGGTGTTGCGGCTTTCTTTGTCGGATCCACAAAGGCGTCTGCTTCGCCAAACATTAAACAAGCTTAAGGGTAAGCATAATCGGCAGTTGGATGAGGCGGATTATAAGCGTATTATGGATGCTGGGGAGAAGGATGATTTGGAGGCTTTATTATCTGCGGTTGGGGAGCGGATTCCTGAAGATCTAGGTGGTCCTCGTGAGGGGTCTTTGTTGATTCCTGAAAGTTACGAATTGATAATTGGTGGCTTTCGTGCTGAGTCTGAACAGCTGCTTGTTTTTAAGAAGTTAGAGGATCCGGAGGTTAGGTGTTTGCTTGGGTTGCAGGCTCATAATAACGTGAGGGTGTTGAATTTATGAAGAGAACTCCGAAGAATTTGGTTCGTCCTCATTGTGGCAAAGAAATCGTTAATGCTTGTGATGAGTTAATTCTAGCTGCACTTCGAAAGTATAGAACGATGAACTGGGGACAGTTGCTTCAAGAAACAAAGGTATCAAAGGGTGCTCTAAGTAGTCATCTTAATGGTCTTATTGCGTCTGGTAAGGTTGAGCCTGGTTTGATTGAGCGGAAAGTAACATATTTTCTTCATCCCAATTTTTTGGAGGTATAAAATAATGGACTTTGACTTTTATAATACTTGGAGTGAGCCTGACAGTTTTCGTGCTCAAGGCGTTGTTGGCAGCTTCACTTTGAATGATGTGAAGTTGCAGAAGCACTTCAAGGGTTCTTTGCCTATTGAGGGGGATGATTGGCAGATAGGCATTATTGTTGGTCGCAGCGGATCCGGTAAAAGTAGCATTGCTAAAAAACTGTTTCTCAACGATTATATTACGGGCTTTAAGTATCATGGCAAATGTATTCTGGATGATTTTCCTGAAGGCCTCGCAACAAGTGAGATTACGCATATGCTTTGCAGTGTGGGTTTTGCGTCTCCTCCGGATTGGCTTAAGGCCTACAGTTGTCTTAGCCAGGGAGAAAAGATGCGTGTTGACGTTGCAAGGGCGCTTTGTCTGCCTCAGAAGTTGATTGTTTTTGATGAGTTCACTAGCGTTGTTGATCGGGAAGTTGCTAAGGTCGGTTCATACGCTATTAGTAAAGCTGTTCATGCTTCGCCTGGAAAGAAGTTCGTTGCTGTAACCTGCCACTTTGACGTCATAGATTGGTTAGAAGTTGATTGGGTCTTCAACACTGATACTATGGAGTTTATTAAAAAAAAAGAACCCACCCAACAATTGAGCTCCAAGTTCGTCGGTGCAATAATTCCATGTGGAAAAGTTTTCGGCAATATCATTATCTAAATGGGCAATTGGGTGCTGGTGTTCGCTGTTATGTTGCAACTTACAATGATAGACCTGTGGGGTTTATGGCTGTAGTGCACACACGGATGAAGGCGAATTATTACCGGGTGTCTCGATTGGTGGTTTTGCCTGATTACCAGGGCATCGGTTTAGGAAAGCGCCTTCTCAACTTTGTTGCGGATCTCTATACTTCCCAAATCAACCTACCATTCTATCTAGTTACTTCAAATCCTCAGCTTGTCCGAGGCAACTTGGGTAACTGGCGTGTGAAGCGTGTCGGGCATGGCACAGCGGGGAGTGAAGATACAAGAATTAACTCAGAGCTTACCAAGAGCAACAGCAAACGACGCTTAAGCGTAACCCTGCAGTACATACCTAAGCTGAAATCTGGAGGTTTGTAGTGCCAAAATACTGCAAAGGCAAATGCTGCCTCAAACTTTCATACCAGAACAAGACAGGGTATTGCAAAGAATGTTTTGGCCGTCTTATTCTTAGTCCTAAGGGTGCCGATGCAAGTAGGCGAGATACTTCAAGACAAAAAGGGCGCGACTAATAGTCGTACAAAATAAGTCCTTTTGGAATGTCCAATGTGCATTAAACAACTGGAATAGGCTTACTCAAGCGTCACGATTAAACCAATTCAAATTTGCTGTAATCAATAGTTTTCCTTTTTTGCCCTGATAATCTACCAGTTACCTTAACGGTTTTTCCTTGATCATGTGCTTCAAGTGCAATGTGATAATCTTCTCTTTTCAATAGAACTTTGGCAGTACACTTCTTTTCGTCTTCGTTAAGGTAAACGAGTGTTACCTCACCTTCATGACGTTTTTCAGCGTTAGGAATGGCTTCCAGCTTGCTTAGTAAACCAACAAATTCTTTTTCATCAGCACGTTTGTTCTTAATTATTGATACTACTGCCTCTATTGGTTTGTAATAATCATTTGTTAGCGTAACACTATCAACTTTGGCTATGTTACTTTGGACAGTAGGTGCCCATTTTATCGATATATCCACTTCAGCGCCTTCCTTGTCAATGCCAATCGAACTCAAGGCTTCCAAAAAATTAGCACTAACTGGTGGTGGCGGTTGCCCCTCCTTTGGCATCATCATTTCTCTGAAAGTACCGTTTTCAATAGTCTCTCTGACTTGCTGAATTGAAGTAATAATTTTGTTCGTGACATTTCTTGTTATGGAATTAGCTTTATCGACTTCCTCGTTAAAAAGCGTCATTTGAACCAATTTGCCTTCATCTAATTTTGTGAATGGAATAACAAGCGAAACGATGTAACTTCCAATTTCTGTTTGCCCAAATCGGCAGTTTTGAACAAGTTGTTGACTTTCTGAATCAGGTCTACCTAAGTGATATTGACTAGGTTTGAGATAATCCATCGACCCAAAAGTTACGAGTTTTTTGGCATTTTCATATAGATTTATTGCGTCCTCAACTTTTATTGTTCCTGACTCAACTGATGCTTCTTTCACTTGAAAACGAATTATGTCAGACAGAGGATTTAGCAGTTCTAATAATACGTGTTCTGTACTTTTCTTTGAAGATTGGGCAATTTGTTCAACTGCTCTATACATAGCAGAATTGTAATCACCTAATTCTCGGCTAGTTGGGATGTCGGCTTGATACAAGTTATCTCCTTTGACCAGTTGGTATAACTTTACGTTTGAACGCTTGCTTTCGACTTCCTTCCATCCCAAATCTCTTAAGTACTTTACCAAATCAACATGGCTTATTTTGCCTGCCATTTCGACGAAGTCTGCTGTGTAAATCATAGCAACCCAGTCTCCGCAACTTTTTGCATCAAACTTAAAGCCTTTTCTGGTGTCAAAGTATTTTCCAATGGAATATGTACAGTAACGCTTTTGGTATTGCTGCTAGTTGGCTCCTTTGTTACGTCATGCCAGTACATGCAGTTTCGCAAAATTAACTCATCTACAGAGTGAGTAAGCCAATCCTCCTCCTTAAAAGGTAGCCTTAACACACAAAGCATCATTGGCACAGCGCACTCCATTCGCAAGTCGTTAAAGTTCTTAATTGGAAGTTCGTAGCTGAAACTGACGCCATCTTGAATTAAGTTCTGTGAAGTAGCCTTCAATTGAACGTTTATTTGAGTAATAACATTTTGACCACTGCTTCGCTGCATTGTTCTTTTAATAATTACATCAATGCTATCTTCATCATGCCTATGAGGCTCAACTGCAATGCCTTTGTACGCACAAACGGCGTTGAGGTAACTTAAACTCAATTCCTCTTTTCTAAGGTTTTCAATCACAAATGAGCCTTCTTGACCAACTACTCTTCACTTTTGTTTTACTATTAAAATTTTTGGCAACCAATATGCAAACTTTCGTGGGCGGCTGCTTTCTCTGGATTGTTTTATTTAACGTGCACCTAAACCAGTTTTCTCAGCGTGCAATTGCTTAAAAGCTGGAGATTGCTAAGTTGCTACTAGCTATTATCTTGCGGGTTTAGAGGCTTTCGAACTAACGCCCTATCTAGCCATTAGCCAGGCTGCAAGTAGATTTGGAGTGTATTATTATGCCGCATCGAAAATCTCCCAGTGGAGTCGCTAGAAACTTCATAATGCAGAATGCGCAGTTTGATAGAATTAAAAAGGAATCTGTTAATACGCTTGATGATGGCGATGTTTTAGCTGAGTTAAGCAGCGCTTTTCCTGATGATCCTCCGACAATGGTTGTTTGCCCGGAAGGTTTTGAAGCTATTGAGGGTTTGGTTTTGAATGATCCGTATGGTCGTGGCGCATTGGAACCTAAAGTTAAGCCTGATCCGCTTAGCTTATGTGAGTTTATGCAGCTTCAAAGGCAACGTCTAGAGGTGTCTTGATGGCGCCGTATCCTACAAGTAATGATTCTGACGTGCAAGGTTATCATCGAAGTCCACTTATAAATTGTCCTGAGTGCCCTGAAATCAAAAAGAAGATTGACCGCATCTTTGAAGCCATATTGGGCGATGATGGCTTAGGTTTACAAAATGGGTTGGTGTTTGAGTTAACGGCTTTGAAAGCAAATAAGAATACGACGGATAGTTGGGTGGGTGTTGTTAAGCCGGTTGCTGTTAGTGTGTTGATTACGACAATTACAACTTTTTTAGCTATTAAATTTCTGTAAAGGCAAGGCGTCTTAATTGTTGATAAGTCTTGAAGAAGCTTTAGGGTTAAAGCCTAAAGCAGTAACCTTAGAAGCAGAGGAAGCTAAAGAGGAATTCTCGGAAGCTGACCTCAAGCGTTTGGCTCGTCGTAAACTTATCTTTGATCGGCGTGTTCGTGGGGAGACAATTGAGGAAATTTACGAGTTTTTACTAAAAAACGGTACCCCTGCAAGTCGCAAAACAATTTGGAATGATTTGCATAGTGACCAGGCAACTGAGTTTGTTGAAGAATTAAGCAGGGTGCAGTACCGTGATATTGCGATTCTGCGGGGTTATGCTTTGCAGGATACACGAAGTCCTGATTTGAAGGCGTTGGCTGCTGCTATTAATGCAAGGACTTTGATGATTAGAACTTTGATGCCTAAAGCAGGTGTTGAAGTGAATGTCGCTAACAAGACAGAAACTAAGTTAACTGTTATTCGAATGTGGCAACCAGATGACTCAGACTCTGCAAATAGAACAGACGGTAACTCTGAGGTATTACCCGTTTCCTAAGCAGCAAGCGTTTCACCGTGACCGCTACAAAATTAGGCATAGAGCTGTCTTTAGTGGTGTTGGCGGGGGTAAAACGATTTGCGGGTGCTTCGAGCTCTTAAGCATACTCTTGGAGAATCCTGGGGCAGTCGGATACATTTTTGAGCCTACCTACAAAATGGTTCGCAGAATTCTTATTCCTACTTTAGAATCAAAATGGCTGCTGGGGCACCCAATTGACAGCAACCCTATAATTGAATCTTATAATAAAAGTGAAAATCTGATCCAGTTCATTGATGGGCAATCTCTCTGGTTTGGCGGTTTGGAGGAGCCGCAGTTTGCTGAAGGCGCAAACGTTGATGTTGTCCTGTTAGATGAAGCCCAGTACATTAGCAAGTTTGCTGAGAGCCAAGATGTTGTTTTGCGCAGGTTAAGAGGATCGGGCAAGACTAATCGGGATATTACCTGCAGTATTGTGACGACATCTCCGCCGCCTTTGGTTCCTGATTGCCGACTATACGATTTCTATGAGAACCCAAAAAAACGCAATATAGACAGCAAAGTTTACCGTTGGAGCATGCTTGACAACAGTTATTTAGGCGAGAAGTATAAGCAGGAAATCCTTGCAACTCACCATGGCGCCTTAGCTAAACGTTTCGTGGAAGGATTATTTGCTCCGGTGGGAACTGGAAGCTTTGATTATGACAGTACCATTCATGAGTTTAGCCAGCAGCTGCAACCTCACACCATACAAAGTGTTGTGTACGGCGTGGATTTTGGCTGGACAAACCCGAGTGCTATTGTTTGTGTCGGCTTCGATGGAGACGGTCGCGCCTACATCTTGGATGAATTCTATCAGAACCGGACGCAGACTGAGACGCTTATTCAAGAACTTAAAGAAATGGTTGCGTCTTATGGGCAGGGTCGCATAATTTGTGATCGCAGTTCACCTGCAACCATAGATATGTTGCGTTCTGCAGGTTTGAATGCTGTAGCTGATGAAAGCAAGCGTGATGATGGAATACGTGAACTTGGCGGGCGTTTTGTTGTGCAGGGCGATGGCAAACCCAGAATTTTTGTAGCATCTAAATGCGTTAATTTGATTCATGAAGTGATGGTTTACAACTCTGAAATTAAAGAAAATGACCATGCGATTGATGCTTTACGTTATGCCATCATGAGTGTTGTGATGGCTAAGCCTGATGTTGAGCCTGCTTGGGTGTTTGGAGACTAAATTTATGGTGAATAATCCTGAGAATCCAATTACGCTTACACGGGATGGCGGTATGGTAGTGTATCCTACGCAGCAAGAGGATGCCGTCGCGGGCTGTAGCATACGGATTCCCTCTGTTTCTACGGCGATGGGCGCGGAGTTTGGGGAAGCAATCACAGATGACAACCGCCTATTCGCTGCGACCCGTGAGCCTATTGCAGGTTTCTTAACTGGCGGGGCTGATGGGCAACGGGGTTTTCCTAAAGACATCGTGGAAAAATGGTTCACCATCAATGATGTAACAACTAAAGATCCTGATCCTGAACTTGATCGGGCATTGCAAAAAGAGTTTAGGCGCCTCAAATACAAAAAGGTTTTAACGTCTTTTGTTGGAGCCAAATTTCTTTATGGCAATACATTAGTTGTGGGCTCATATGATGACGTCACTAAGCTTTCAGTGTTAGAAACAGAGAGGTCGCAGTCGGCTACTTTGATGCAGCTTGAAGTTTACCCAAAAAATAGCTATAGCGTTTTTAGCAAAGAAACAAACCAGGAGAGTTTACGTTATGGCTTGCCTCTTGTCTATCAGGTTAGTGATGGTTCACGGACTTTTCGTGTGCATTGGACCCGTTGTTTTGAGCATGTGGGCATTAGTATTCTTGATTTGATTTGGGATGACCTCACCTGTGGACGTAATATTCGTTGGGGTGTGGGTCAATGGGTTTACCGTACTGGCGGCGGCTTTGCAGTTATAAAATTTCCAAAAGAAATCGCTGGTGTTAAGACTTCTAAAGAGAAGTTGAGTGCATGGGCAAACAGTAAAGAATGGAGCAACATCACCCACCGCACCTCCATCTGCATTTTAGAGGGCATGGAGTTTGATTTTAAAGGCGCCCAAGGCGCAGCGCTTAACCCAGAACCGTTCTTTGACACCAACACAAAACAGATCGCTAAAGCCACTGGCATTCCCAAGTCAATCTTGGAAGGTGCTGAAGCTGGAGCGCTCACAGGATCTGAGAAGAATGATCAGCAATACTACAAGAAAATTAGCGGGGAACAAAGTGAACTAGATGATTTGAACCGCTGGGTAATCGATCAACTTGAACCTGTACGTCAAACTGTAACTACGAATTTGGATTCAGCGCCTAAATCTGTGGGTTCAATTTTGAAGCGTATGCTACACAAAGTTACGGTAGTAAAGGATCAACCTGACCCTGTTGTAGTTGATTACGATATAGTTTGGAATAGCGGGTTTGAGTTATCCAAGCTTGATGAAGCTCGGGCAGATTTGATTGAGCAGCAAGCAAACCAAACTCGGATGCAATACAAAACTGTGGATGAGGTACGGGCTGATAATAATCTCGCGGCGTTGCCGTTGGGTGCAGGCGAAGTTGTTATCTCTTTAAGTAAACCGCCATCTTCAAGCAGTCAATTTCCAAGTAACTCGTCTGGTATCGCAGCGTCAAATCCATCTGGTTCTATGGATGCTGAGGATGCAGTTTCGCAGTTGCCTAATATGCGCAATTTGCTCAAGCCTATCATTAAGCAGGTTTTCGATGGACATATGACACATGAAATAGCCTTGCAGCAAGGACTCACCTTAGTAGAGTTCTATTGCAACACCGAAAAAGAAAGAGCCCTCGATTACGTCCGCGGCAAATTCCAAAACCCCACTTTGCAGATTAGCCCAGAGCAAGAACGCGCATTTCAACGCCAAAAAACACGCTACACAAAAGACTTCACTGTCATCTTGAAGAAAGCTGAGCGATTAGCGAAGGCAAAGCTACCTGGGTGAATGAATGAGCACCTTTGAATCGTTGTTTGATGCGGCTGTGCCTTTCTGGAATTCTGAGCAAGGTCTTCTGGAACGTATCGGATTATTAGCGGATCAGGTGCAGTTTGGCACTTATAATGGCGCCTTAAAAGTTATTGCTACCTCCGTTGGCGCGTCTGATTTAAGGATTAGTGGGGACATTACACGCAATACTTGCGAGTGGTGTGCGTTGCATGTAGGCCAAGTTTACCATCGAGGACAGTTCACTCCGGAGCTTCCTAAACATCCTAACTGCCCGCATTATTTTGAGATTGAACGTACAGGTACGGAACATATAGAGCCCGATTCAGAGTTTGCGGCGTTCTGGGGTTTAGTTTCTTAGTAATTAATAGAGGAAACAGAAATGAGTGAAAAACGTTTAAGCATGGTTGATACAGGCCAGTTTGAAGACGCCGCCATAATTCAAGACGACGACAAAGTTTTGGTTATGCGTGCTGTTATAGCGTCTGAGATTGTGCAGCAATATCAAGATAGCCGAACAGGTAAACCGTTTTTTGCGTATAAGTCTGCGGATGAATTGGAGAAAGCCGCTTGGACCGCGGATGGCAGATGGGTTAAGGTGTTGGCGCATCCGAAATCCAGCAGCCTTGACAGTGTAGAGGACGTTAACGGGAAAATGATGAATCCTGTTTTTCGCAAGGACCTCAACGATCCTAAAACCAATAGGCCTTGTAGACGCGGGATCCAGGTTGATGTGGCTTGGTTCAAAGATCGTACACCTAAAGAAGTTATTGACCGAGCTCGCCGAATGGAAATTAAAGATAACAGCATCGGTTTCACATGCTTTAATGATCCAACGCCGGGTGAGTTTCAGGGGCAACATTATGATGTTGTGCAAAGAAACATCTTCATAGATCACTTGGCTGCGCCGATTGAAAAGGGTAGGTGTCCTTCTCCTTACTGTGGCATAAATGTTGATAGCGTCGAAGATCTAGAGAAGCCAGTTATCACAGTGCAGGATGCTGATTTAGGAGTAAGTTACCATTTTGATAAAGCCAAATTTACTGATGAACAAGCAAAGGTGTGGGTTGAGAAAAGAACGGTGAAGGATTGTCCCGTGTGCACATGCATGTTAGAGGCTGGATTGTTGACGGCTGGGCAGCGTCTCTATAAGCAGTATGGCGCCGACGTCTTGGAAGTTATCGAAGGTCACGAATTGCCGCCTAAAAATGCCTCCCCACCACCGCCAGCCACCACTGATACTCAAGACAGCAAAGACGATGTTATCTTGAAGAATCGGCAGGCCCTCAAAGACCTCTACAGCTTAACAGAGATCTTTACTTAAGTTTTTTTCTGAAATTTCTATTCACGCCGTGTGATTCTCTTCCTTCAGTGCAGAGACTAAACAGCGCTGTTCACGCAGCCAAAGCGTGACGAAATGCCTACGAGCACTCCCGAAGGGAGCAAGAGAGGAAAAAATAAGTAAACAATAGGAGAAAAAAACAAATTGACAGACGAAACTAAAAAAACTGTTTTACTAGACGAAGACGAATACAAAGGATTGCTTGCTAAAAACATAGCTCAAGCCACCGAAATTAGCCAAGTTAAAGCGCAACTAAAAGATTCAACTGATGCCTTAGTTCTCATCAAAACAAAGATTGAATCTGCAGAAAAAGAAGAGAAAGAAGCTGTAATCACTGATTTAGTGCGTGATAGCCAGGGCAAATTAACTGTTGAAACCCTCAAAGATCACAGCCTTAACGAACTGTATTTTCTTAAAGATACTTTGTATAAGGCTGAGCCGAAAACTTTTGTATCCGTTATGAAGCAACGTGAAGCAGACCAAATTAAACCTAAAGCCCAAGAGACAAGCGTTGGAATCTATGATTCTGTCGCTCACAAATTTGTAGGAGGCCAAGAGCAGTAGTGACTACTCCAGTAGTTTATGGCAGTGCAAGCGCGGATCCAGGCGTAGGTCCACAACCAAACAACGCCATTGTTGTTGATGGTCAACCTGACGTTCAATATCTCAATTTAGAAACTGCCGCTGACTGTTATCCAGGTAGACTTGTAACGAAGGGCACCCATGACGTTGTAGTTTGTGGAGCTGGCGGAGTTCCAGTTGGCGTCTTAGGTTATGAGCAAGCGTCAAAGAAAGATCGTCCAGCAACTAGGGCAACTATCTATGTGCAGTGTTTTTGAGTTTGCGCGTTTGCTTTAGCAGTGTTTTTGCTTTTCATGGTTTTGTACTCTGCCTTGCTGCTTTTCTGCGAAGTGCTAAGGCAACATAAATTGAGTTTCGTGGGCTTAGTTGGTATTTTTCCATGAGTGATTGAGCTTGAGTTATTATCGCTTCATCAACATTAATGGATTCTAAGTTCAGAAAACCGAGTAGTCTTTGTGGTTGAAAATTTAAACTATCTTTATGTTTACGTCATCTATGCTACCGAATTTTTGGTCACGCGTCAACAAAACTTCGTCGTTGGCAAATGAAATTCCTGCTATAAATAAATCATTTTCGTTGATCATCTTTCCAGTTTTGCTAAGCTTCTCAAAAAGTAAAGCTGCCTTTCTGGCGGAGGTTCTGTCGAAAGGACAAACTATTATTGCTGACAAAAACTTTTCCGCGACCTGCCTTTTTAGTTCGGTCTTATGCTTGAGTAATTCATACTCTGTTATAGTCGTTGTTTTGATTTCTTCTCTCTCAGCTAGTTCCTTTATTAAGGAAACAATCTTTTCATCACCCGCTAAGAAATCTATTATAACACTTGTATCGATGAAAGTCATATACTCACGTCAATGCTCTTCCGTAATTAGCCTCTCTTTCGGCTGCTATTTTAGATTTTAATAACTCAAGATTCTGCTTGTCTTCTTTCATGATTCCTGCAAAGCTCATGATGTCCACTTTTGTTTCCTCCGAGCGTAGATTCTCCTTTATAACCTGCGAAAAACTTTTTTTGCCTTTCCTTTTTGATAGAAGTTCATAAACTTCATTTGAGATTGAAATCTGCCTTGACATACTAAGCCTTCCCATATACATAATGTATACACATCATTTATTTAAATTGTTTTGGTCTTAGCCGCTATTGAAATGACTCCATCGTTGAAGTTGGGTTTGTAATTGTTGGAACCGTGGCATTTAGCGCAGTGTTCGGATTTTTGGCGTTGGCAAGTATTGCAGTGTTTTTGAGGCTGCACATTTGCTTTAGCTGTGTTTTTGCCCTTCATAGTTTGTACGCTGTCTTGTTGCTTTTCTGTGTTGTGCAAGCCGTTATCTGTCACACAACTAAAGAACATAGAGGACAAAACAGGCCTGAAACCACAAACATAACTAACATTCACCCAAAAAACTCGCAGAGTCAAAAAAATCCTTAAGTATAACAAAAGTATAATTAAATATAACAGTGAATAATATGCCTCAATGCTTAGCCAAAACCAGAAAAGTTGGTGGCTCCATCGTTGTTACTCTTCCCAAAGAAATAGTTGACCTCCAACAAATAAAAGAAAACGAATATGTCGAAATCACAATTAAAAAATACCGAAAAGATGGGTTCGGCATCTTAAAAGGTATGGCATCCTTCACAGTTGAAGACGAGTTGAAATCTTCCCTTGAGTAACTACGTAATTGATGCTTGGGCATGGGTCGAGTATCTAGTTGGCAGTGAATACGGTGCTAAACTTAACAAAATCTTAGATGAAAATAATAACCAAGTTTACACATGTGCCATAACGCTTGCAGAAATCATTAGCAAAGTTGCCCGAGAAAGACGAGATATCGAAGCGGCAAGCAGCGTTGTGTCCAGCAACTCACAAATTGTGAATGTAGATAAAGAACTTTCAGTGCAGGCGGGGCTTTTGCATTGTGAAATGAGAAAGACCCTGAAAGATTTTGGGCTAGCAGACGCTTATGTTTTAGCTACTGCTAGAAGATTAAACGCTAGAGTTTTAACTGGAGATTTACACTTCAAGAACATCAAGGACGCTGTGATGATAGAATAATTTTTGAGTAGTAGGGTCTACATCTTCAAAGACTATAATTATTCTTTCAAAGGGGTTCTTCTTATTCTCAGAAATCACAGATAGCTTGATATTTACGTTTAAAAAGTCGTTGTTAGTTAGTCAGTTTTCTTCTTGCAGGTTGCGATTGTGTTTGCTGCTTTTATTATTTCCTCTGCTTGTTTTTCACTTAATTTATGTCGCTTCTGGCCCAGTTCATCTATTGCACTATTAATATCTTGTATTTCAATCAAGCCTTTACCAAGACTGTCTAGCAATATTGTCCAGGTGTTCCAAATTCTGATTCCATACATTTTTGCGAGATCTGCAACAACTTTGTCGTCAACTAGCAGTTCTGCATTTTTGTTTTTAGCCATCAGCAGAGTTTCTGCATCTGCATGAGAAATATTTTCGCCTCTCACTAACCGCTCTATGGATCCAGATGGATGCTCACAAACATTTTCAACCGTTATATAGTCATCGTGAATGGCTTTGCCGATAATTTGCGCGTCAACAAATCCGCGATTAATTCCTTCATCAACTGTTTCATTCTTAACTTTGGCAGTTATAGATACATGTTGAAATAGATTCTTTAGAAGTTGAAGCTGACCTATTTGGGCAAGATGTATTAGCGGTCCTGCATCAGAAACCACGGTTCGCAATGGTTATTCTCCGTATTTTGTCTTCATGTACTCCCTAACGTTTGCAGAATCCCAGTTAACCGAGACGGATTCTTGCTCAAGCAGTTCAAAAAATTCCCGTAGCGAAATATCTAAGATTTCTGCTGAGCGTCCAGCGCTTAATTTGCCTGCGCTGTAGAGTTTTACTGCTCTTTTACGCAACCCATCTTCGATGAATTCTTTGAACAATGTTGAACGGTCAGTTTTCTCAATGGTTCGTATAGCTTCAAGTCTTTGAAGTGCACGTTTCGAGAGACGCAGAGTAACTACGTTACTTTGTTCAGACATTAATCATCACAAATAATCAGAATACAATGTAATACATAAGAGTTATGATTAACTTCAAAATTTGTGAAACCCACAACTCACCACTACTTTTCTCCATGATATTGGACTAAACATTTCAAACATTATTTTGACCATAAAGAAAAAGGCTTCAAAGGTATACAACTAAAGAACCAATAAGACAAACCAAACCAAAATACACAAACACAACTAAACACACCCCAAAAACCACAAATACCACAGAAAATTTTAACTGCCAAAAAAATCTTAGCTCCGCTATCGAAAAAAATTACGATGACAAAAAACCTGCTTTACCTGCATTGGTTGCAGTGACCGACAAAAAAAGTATTGACGAAAAGGCTGAAAAATCTAAAGGCACTGCACTAATTCAACACGAACCGATTCATTACCACATTTTGCCGCCAAACGAACCCATCCATGCGACTACTATGGGTGCCCAAGAGCGGATATGAATAAAGCTCTCTAACTAAGATGCATAGACTTTTTCCTGTTCCCCCTCACTAGAGCACTCGTTATCTAATGATACATCTTTTAAACATTTACTATGAAACCGATAATTAATACGTGTAAACCAACCAAAGAAAACTACACAGCAACAGATCAAACTTGCAAGACCTACATAAAACCAAACGCGACCTTGAACCATTGAAACGCTAAAGCAGAAAAGCAAAAGTATAAAGTAAGCCGCCAAAAAACCACCCAACCATCCACGTGGCCCACCAAATTTTGCAACCATACCTGCCCAATCGCTCCTTAAACCAAGCAACCCCCACAAAAAGCAATTAAACCATATTTCTAAAACAGCAATATATCTAGAAAACCGCATTTAATCTTCTATAAACAAAACACAACACTTCACAACCAGCCAGATTTAGGTTAACCTAACACCTAAGCAATTTTGAGTTTCTCAAAAGAAAAAATTTAACCTTAAAGACTGTAGATTTCCGTAATTTTACGGTTAACTTCTTTTCTGAGGTTAGATCCAATTTCACCGATTTCGCCTACAATAAGCTCTTTTGATATTGATGCGATCTTGTCAAGTTTTATAGTTGAGCAAAGTTTGAGTCCTGTTTGTTTGAATTCTACACTTTTTTCGTTGATGACGATGTCGATAGGTTTTAGTTTGCCTATTCGAGAGGAAATAAACGCTACAACAACATCTTTTTCTCCTTCATAAAGAACAAGCGCAGGCCTTTAGATTAGTTGACGTTAGGTCGGTAAACGGAAAAGGTATAAGAACTATTTTTCCTTTCAAAAGCAGTGAACCTTGGCTTTAACATCTTTAATTGTGTAAATGTCAAGTTCTTTTAAAAGAAAACCTTTAAGCGACTTCTCAGATAGAACCATCATTGCCGAAGTCTCTTTTCCTTCAAGCAAAACATCCATTTTCTATTTCATCTCAAAGAGCAAACTCTTAATTTCCTTTAGCTCAACTTCAATTGTTAAATCTTCTCAAACTCCAAAGCAACGCCTTCTGCTTAATGATTATTACATCTAACAATAAAAACTACACTATAGCACACACAATACTGCGAAATACACAAAATAGATAGAAAAACACCCAAACCGTCCATACACCAAACACAAACACCCAACACCTTATCCTCCACCAAATTCCCAAACAAGAAAACTCTAAAGACAATTATCCAGCTACCCAAAGTTCCTTTCAAAAAAAGCAAAGAAAAAAAAATAAGGCTAATAATGCAATTAAATAATTAGCCAGATCCTCTTCTTTTGAGAACCAAGGAAATATATTGAAGTATTGAGCTCTAACTATTCATTGGTGATTTCATGGTTACGCGTAAGTTCACAGTTCTTCTTGAACCTGCCGAGGAAGGCGGTTTTATAGTTAAATGTTTAGAGCTTCCAGTTGCAACTCAGGGAGAAACAAAACAAGAAGCCCTCAAAAACGTAAAGGAAGCTATAGAAGCTTACTTAGAAGTTAAAACTAAACTTTTAGGTCGAAAAGTTAAGGGTGAAAAGGCTGAAGTAATTGTCGAAGCTCCCTCTGCTCTCTTGGCGTGAAGTTGTTAAAGCCCTTGCAAAAGCAGGTTTTCATGTGGCTCGGCAAAAAGGGAGTCACATAATCCTTGTAAAATATACATTAGCTGTGCCTGTTCCAAAACATGAAGAGATAAAACGGGGATTACTTAATGAAATTATTTCAGAAGCAGGTTTGACAAAAGAGCAATTCTTGGAACTAACAAAATAAAATACGCTGCCACATAGTCTGCTTCCTTTCCTTTTAACGAGACAAATTTGAAACCATCTCTATCCTAAACATTTAGAAGCAAACAAAAGCACCGCATTTGATCTCAGACGACTCTTTTCTGCAAAAGTCTTTATATCGATTCTTTGTTAATTATTTTGAAAATAAGTGGCTAAAAGAAATAAAACTTAGGCTTGGCAATGCAACTAATCCAATACTCTTTGAGCCTTTTGTTTTGAGTATTATTCTTGGTCAGCAGGAGCGGATAAGAAAGCTAGAGAGGGAACTGCAAGCAATCAAACCTGGCATCTCTACTCATTCGACAGGCCAAGAACCCAAAGAGGTTGATCCGGTTGAGCCGAAGATCACTATTCCACCGGTGACAAGTGGAGGTGAACAAGCACGGTTAAACTAAAAATAAGAATGAGAAAGACTGACACACTTGAAGAAGTAGAACTTGCTGAAAAATATGGGAAAATAGTGCAAACACGCCTTTATTTGGAAATAAATTTTATTCGTATTTCTTTCTATCCTTAAAATGAAGTGTAGCGTTTTATTATCAGCTATTTTTTTTTGAAAAATAGGTTTCAAAGTGAAGCTCTACATATTCGCTTCTCGTCCTTTTCTGCAGAGAAGCTTCTTGATCTATTAGTTGTATTATCCGACTTGAGAGGGATATGCTGATAGGTATTTTTCGCATACCTTGGCTAACTCGAAGGTTAAATATATCTTGCTTTTTAAGGCAGTCTTGTATTGCTTGGAAAAGGGCCTCCGGTTCTATTGGTTTTAAGATGTAGGCGCTAGCTCCAAAGTTATTGGCGTCTATTGCATTTTGCACTGTTGCGTTTGCAGTTATCATTATGGTCATAGTGGACAAATACTTTTCTTTAAGATCCTTGAGTACTTCTATGCCGCTCATGTCGGGCAGTTTGATGTCTAAGAGGATAACGTTAAAGAAACGTTTTTTTGCTTTCGAAAGAGCGTCTTTTCCAGTTTTGGCGGTTTCAGTGTAGAATCCTTTTTCCTGAAGAATATCGCTTAATGTCTCAAGGGCTTCTTCGTCGTCATCAACTATTAAAATACTTACTTTTTTCGGCATTTTCAATTTATCCCAATCTGCATATTTTCAACATTTGTTTTTTCAACAAGTACCTTTTCAACAATCATCAATAATTCATCCACATTCATGGGCTTATATAAGCATGTGTAAAGGTCGTTTTTAAAGGCTTCTTCTACAATTTCATGTACTTCTTGACGGTAAGCTGTAACCATAATTGCTTTAATATGCGGTCTAATCTTACGCAATTCAAGATAAGTCTCAAGGCCATTCATTACAGGCATTTTAGCGTCAATGAATACACAATCAAAGTCGCTTTCTTTGATTGCCATTATTGCTTCTTCACCGCTACCTACCTGGATTAATCTGTAGCCCTTCTTTTGGAGAATGTCAATCAGGGTTTCACATGTAGAAAAGTCATCATCAACAATCAAAAGCAAAGCGCTTTTTTTGGGGGTATTTTCAATGAGGGTGATAATTTTTTCGATTTCTACAGGTTTATACCAGATCCCGTAGACTCCTTCTTTGAGGGATTCAGCGACAAGGTCTTGGGCAGCGTAAGCAGTCATCATAACAACTACGCTTTTTGGTTGAAGTTTTTTGATCTTTTTGTAGCTATCTACTCCGTTCATTCGCGGCATTTTAATATCCATCAGAACAAGATCAAACTTTTTCACCTTAGCCTTTTCGACTGCTTTGTATCCGTCGAGGGCGATTTCAACTTGAAGTCCTTTAGCTTTTAGAATGTCGCATAAGGTTTCTGCCATATCCACGTCGTCGTCAACGATTAAGACGTTAATTTTATTCTTGAATTTTGACACCTTTTTTTAAAGTCTTGGATTCACTGAAAACTGGTTGTTTAAGAATTTTCTTTGCTGCTTGAATAGGTAAATAAACAATGAATGTTGATCCTTCACCAACCTTACTCTCAACCTCGATGGTTCCTTTGTGACCTTTTACGATTTGCTGGCAAATGACTAATCCTAAACCGATTCCCTTAGCTTTTGTAGTGAAAAGAGGCGTGAAGAGATGGGCTAAATCCTTCTTTGAGATACCTGCGCCTGTGTCTTTTACAGATATTTTCAATGTTTCGTCTTTCTTTATTGTTTGAATTTCAAGTTTTCCGCCTTCAGGCATGGCTTGAATTGAGTTAATGATTAGGTTGTGCAATACTCTTTGGATTTGCTCTTTATCAAAAAGCATTTGAGGAATTTTCCCTAATTTGAGGTCCAGTACTACATTCTCGGGTACCATGATGTTGGAGAGAACAGTTTCAACTATTTTATTCAAGTCAGCCAACTGAAGAATAGGTACTTTTTGCTTTGTTAAATTAAGTAGATCACCTATGATGTCATTTGCAGAGTTGACTTTTTTATCCAAAATTTTCAAATGTTTAATTACTTTCTCGTCGGCAGTATCTTTGAGCATCATATTAAGAAAATAGACAGAGTTTTTAATTACCCCTAATGGATTTCTAAGTTCATGCCCAACAATAGAAGCCAACTGACCTATGACCGCAAACTTCTCTGATTTGATAATTTCTTGCTGCAATTTCTTGAGTTCTGTTATATCGTGAACAGCGGCGAACACACCGATGCTTTCACCTTTGTCGTTTCGATAAACTGAGGCATTGTACAAAATTGGCTTTGTAGTCTCGCCTTTACCTTTTATTTCCAACTCATAATTACGAATAGAGCCTTCTTTGAGTGCTATCTCATAACCTAAACGTGCCTTATCTGGCTGAATAAAATAGTCAGTGAAATCTGTACCGATAAGTTCAGCGGCAGTTCGCCCGACAATTTTTGTTGTTGCACGATTAACGTCACATATTCTGCCATCATGCCCAATAATCACGATAGGGTCAAGATTAACATCTATTAAACCACGGTTATATTTTACTCCCTCACGGAGTTCCTCTTCCATTCGCTTACGTTCGGAGATGTCAGCAAATATTGTGACAAAATAGCCTTTTTCCACACTGAAAGCTGAAATGTCGTACCATTTCTTCATCGGATCCATTTGGTACTCAAATTGGAGCGACTCTTGGGCAAAAGATACACGTCCATAAGTATCGATCACTTTATGAAGATTACTTCCATTTGTCAGCCACAAGTCATGTGCCTTTTTGCCTAAGAAGTCCTTTCTTTCCATTCCAGTTATTTTTTCGAATGCATCATTTGCTTCTAAGCAAACATAATGAAGGGGCTTTCCGTTCTTGTCTGTTATAACTTTGTAGTAAGCTACCGCGGTCAACATTTTAGAGAACAACAGGTGGAAGTTCGAATGGGATTTGCCAAACGCTTCTGCCCATTTTCCTGTTAACTTTGAATCGGTTTCGTCCGCACTTTCTTCTATGAAAGTCTTGACGACGACAGATTTATTTTCTTCAGAATGCACGAGATTAAGGTGTTTCAACTTCGCCTATCTCAACTTCATAAGTATTACTTAATTTGTTTATTAGTGCTATGAATTTCATTATGAATCAGAATTCATGTTTTTAGCGATTGTGAAGCGAAAAGGTATAGCAACCTGCATCCACGTGAGAAGGGGACTAATGTTGAGTGGGGTAAAGAAGGTATAGCTTTTTGAGCCTGGTATTTTGCTTCATAGCAGTTTTTGCGGCGCGCTCTTTTTTCAGGGTGTGCTCTAACGTTTTAGTTTATGATTGATTTTGAAGGACAATTTTGAAGAACATTAAAAGACCAATACCCTGCTTTACGATTGTATAATTTTAGTTTTCAATTGTGGAGGTTTTGGTTAAGATTTTGTTTTCTGAAAGAAAAACTAGATCTTGTTTTAACTTGACAGGGTTATGGTTTGCAAAGAAAGAATTTATTTGATTGATTGTTTGATGATTATTTTCCATAAGTAGTTTGGTGATGTTTACGTAATGCATGAGCATGCTTGTCGGCATAGCAGACGTGTGCCTTCTAATTTAGTCACTATATATAAAATATAAATCTTGCCTAAGGTATTTTTGGCAAAGAGAGGCTAAACGTCCGTGTTTGCCCAATCTGCAATTTTTATGACGACTTTTTGAGTTAGTTGCTCCTCTATTCTAATATATTCTGCTTTGGCTTTCTTAGGATCTGTTTCTTTTCCCTTATGAATCATCGCATGAGTCTCAATACAACGAATCATCTCATCTAGATCCGGAACAATAAGTATCTCTTGACCGCACTCACACATGACTATCGGTAAACCCTTGATAGGACTGTTATTTTGACTCATAAAGCTACAATAAGTGTCTCTAAACATAATTTAATAAATATTGTCTAAGCAAAACCTCAAAATCAATCTGTTCATCAAATGAACAGTTGGAAAATCCAAACAATCTCAAGGTGATGAGTGTATGAGGAAAACTATAGGGACATAGGTTGTGTATGGATTAACAACCTAGATTCTTTATTGGATCACAAAAAAGTCAAAGGGGCGTGCTCATCATCCAATTATCCTTGAATTGCTCTACTTTGAATTTATGGCTTTTGACGTAATCTTCCATTTGAAAAGGCAAGAATCCAATGGATAGATTATTTAAATTACGTAGCAATCTGATTTTGTATTTCCGCTCAATTCAGCAAATTCCTTGAATATTTTTTGGGGTGACAGCTGGGAAATTGTTTTGAAAATTTATTGCTGGAGCCAAAATCATTAAATCGTTCTTTTGCTCCTGAAAAACGGCCGGAATTTGAAGTCTAGTTTGGAGAAAATGATTTTTTTAATTGATATTTTCCTATTTAATGATTGGTGAGATTTGTTTGAAGCTTTGGAAGTATTTTACCACTTTGAGACCTCGTTGGGTGGCTCTAAAGACTACTCTTTTTGTTTTAGTTGTTTGCTCTTCAATTAAGGCTTGTTTAATTAAGAACCTTAGGTCTTCTTTTAGGACATGTTATTAACATTAGTGTGATACATTATATGTGTCTGTTTTTGAGGGCAATATCGCGCTAGTAGATTAATTATGTCAAGGTATCTTTCGAGATGACTACGTCTCATTGTAATTCTTCCCCATTTTGTTAGAGATGGTGAGAGAGCGTTATAAACATTCTTATGCTTTGTTCAAGCAATTATGCTTTTTATCAACAATAATTCAAATTATCACATAAATTGAATTCAATTAAGCATTGGTTGAGCAATTTATTTATTATGAAAGTAAATTACAGAATGTGGTTTTTTGGTTTTCTCTGAAAAATTCTTTCCAGTCATTAATCAGAATATACAGAATAGGTCGTTGGGGCACATAGGCAATTCATGCGTCAATTAGCAATCCATACAACAACAACCATGCAAATACGGATTAACAAAACATATGAGTTGGTTCAATTGGACTATTTGTCACCCATTAGATCGGAACTTAAGCTAAAGATATCGTTAAGCCTCTTAAACGGAGAAAAAAAATATCTGAGCTCAGGTTTGATGCCGAAACTCGGGATACCACTATTCTTCATGTTCTTCAAGAATTTGGTGACCTTAACTTAACAACAAAGGCTCAAGGGCAATACAAATTATCGACACTTGACATCATCGAAGCAAAAAATCTCAAAGAATTCATTTCAACTGGCGAAGTTGTTGAAAAGTTTAAGGATTTTTGGTTATCCCATAATGTAGATGATATACCTACCCACCTTCTTCAAAGTCTTGGCGCATTAAAAGATGCGCAATTGGTAAAAACTAAAGCATTAGAGTTAGGCATTGTCCACCAAACATTCATAGAAAATATCAAAAGCTCCAAAAAAATAAAGGGAATATCTCCAATATTCCACCCGGACTTCGCATCTTTGTTTGGGCAACTGCTTGAGCAGGGAAGCAAAATTGAGTTAATAGTCAGCAGCGATGTTCTCAATAGAATTTCTAGTTTTGTTGATTTTGATTTAGTGGGGAAATATTTGTCTGAAGATAAACTACAAGTTTTTATAAAGGATGATTTGAAGATTGCTCTTTCTTTGACTGAGAGCAGTTTCTCGCTTGGACTTTTTGATGTTTCTGGAACTTATGATGATAATATGGACTTGCGGTCCAATAGTGTTGAGGCAATAAGTTGGGGTGAGCGTCTTTTTGAAGATGCAATTAAGGGTAGTCAAAGAATAAGGCTAGATTTATAATTTAAACCATTATTCTTTTTTGGCAGCTCTGATTATTCCTGTTTTTTAACTGATCGATATAGTTGTGGATCTTTATTTTGAATATAGATTAGGACTTCATAAGTTTCATAACTATTTGAAATCCATATTGCCTTGAGAGGGCAAAAGTGAAAGATCATAACTCTCACATAGAATCAGCAAACCTGAAAGCGGACTTTGGAAACGTTGTTTTAGAGCAGACTTACAGCTCAATATTAAAACTCGTAAGGTTCATGGTTTCATCTTCGCTTCTCTTAGCCTTAAACGGAGTAATGGTAGTAGTTTTTGGGTTTTTTTTAAACGGCACCACAATTATGCCCACTTTACTTCTTGCGGCATTTCTAGTTACCTTTTCAGTCTATGGTTTAAACAAATTTACCGATAAGACTGAGGATGCAATTAATCGACCTGAAATTTTGCCTAAAGCAACAGGTTATTATTTAGTTTTCTCAATAGTGGCAATGACCTTTGGTTTCTTGATAGGTTTATGGGAAAGTATTTTGGATTTCTTTATTCTTTGTGCTCCAGTTGTGATTGGCGTAATTTACAGTGTGAAAATTTCGAAGTCAATCCCAAGGCTTAAAGAAGTTGTAGGCGTCAAGAGCCTTGTAGTTGCATTAAGTTGGGCTCTAACAGGAGCTCTTCTTCCCGACCCGTTTTTTGCAACTAAAATTGAAGTAATTGTAGTTATTTTCGTTTTCATTTTTATTCGAGTATTCGTGGGCGCGACTCTTTGCGACGTGTTGGATAAGAATGGCGATTTAGCTTGTGGAGTAGAGACAATACCTATAAGGTTGGGACGGGACAAAACCGAAAAAGCTCTTGATACTAATAAATAGCCTTGGATTGATTTTGCCACTCTATTGCCTGGTAGTTGGCGTACTTATTGGTTACGTGCCGGCGCTGCTATTTGGAGCTTTATTTGGATATTTGACAATTTGGCTGTTCTTTAGAAAAAACTGCAACAGGTTCACCGCAGGGTTAATTTTAGATGGCGAATGGATCCCCATAGTAATCATCATTTGCTTACTTATCAGATGATAAAACCGGCCTCTATTTGGGAAGAAAAGTTGCCTTTAAAAGACAAATCAATTCGAAATTATTTATTGGTTTTTTTGTCTTCAGAGTCTCCAGCTACTCTTAAAACCTGCATAATTAAGAAGTCTCGAAGACGCTCAGCATCTGCAGCCCTATACACTGGACCTTTAACTCCCTTCAAATGCAACGCAATATGACCTTCTATTGCAGCACCCGTTGCCCTCACATCAGGCAAAATCAAGATTTCCTCTCCACACTCACATCTAATCGTATCCTTTGCCCCCGAAAACGCATAATTTTTTTCTTTGTCAATTTTTCGAAAACTCCAAGTGCCATTAGTCACATATTGCTAAACAAAACAAGAAAAGCTATTGGCTAAAAAATGTCCTAATTGAATTTGTTTAAAGCGAAAATGTAGGAGACTGCTGCGTTTCTTGAAAGCTATGAGAGCTAGAAAGCATATTGCTATGGCCGCAAGACCACCAAAGGCGTTAAGCAGCCGAAAAAGATGGTGTCACCCAGTTGCAATATAAGTTAAATGAATCCTAGGTAACTAATCATTAGAAATAGGGTTGGTTGACTTTTGAAACCTTGTCTTTGTAATTTAAGCCAATTTGTTCATGAGTCAGAATTAACAAGGTTTTTATGTTAGGGCTAAAATAGTTTTTATTAGCCGTGAAGAACCAAAAGAAGAACCGCAAAGAGCGACGCAAAGAAATCTTGGCTGACATTCTGTTTCAACACAGTCTTTAGCGGTTTCTAAAATATTAAATCCTTCAGAGAAGAGTAGGCCTTAAGGTTCTGGCAAAGGCTGCAACTAGTCGATATGCTAAATTTTGTTACAACCTTGGGCTCAATAATGCTCCATTCTGTAGCGGGATTATTAATGTATTGAAAAAGTATTCTGGCGACCAACCGTTTAGAATAGAGTAAAATACTATTAACTAAAACTTAGTTATTGAATAAGTGATGGTTAAGTTATCTAAGAATCAGAAGAAAAGAGAGATAATGAAGTCAAACGTTGAGCAGGCAAAACAATCAAAGCTAGATGACCTCTCTTTTCAATTCAATATTATTAAGAAAAATGAAGAAAACAAGCCTGCAAAAAAGATAACAATTAACCGCATCTTAGTTACTACTAAAGAAGACGAATTAGAACTTAAAATTGAGTTTAGTTTACAACCTGCTAAGGCGTCATTTTCAAAAATAAATCTTGATTTATATTTTCAAGACCAGCTGCTTAATTCAACTCTACTTCGGATCTCCCAAAGTTCACTTATGGGCGACTGCTTGGAGTATCCACACTTTTTAGATATGAAAGGAATTGAGGTGGGAAACTACCTGATAAGGGTAGAAATGTATGAGCTGTGGTCTTCTGGTGAAAAACTTAACTTCACTTTTAGAGAAATTGCAGTTCAATATGTGCCGCAGACCAGGGCAGAAAGATTGGTGAAAATACCGACTGTGAAGAGTGTGGCAGGTTCTGATTTAACGGTTGTTTCATCTTTGGCAAAAAACATTTACCGAGACATACAGCAAGACCAAAAACAAGAAGCAATAAGCAAAAGAGACGAATAGTAAATACCTTAAGACGTGCATAGGGAAGGGCGATGGAGAACCATATTACAAAAGAACAGTTTCTTGTAGAGTTTTTCGGTTCTTTCGGACGAGATTTAGGAAACCCTGAAAGATGGTTCACCGACAACCCCAACGACATATTTTCGTTTATTGAGGAATGCACCCAAAACAAGGCACCGGCATTCATAAGCGTTCAACCTGAGAAAGGCAAAGCACAACCGATAGGTATAGAGAAGATATTTTTCGACTTTGATTACTGCAAAAAAAGCGATTCACTTACCAAGGCAGAAACTCAAAAAAGAAAGTCAGAACTGCAAGATGAAGTAAAATACTTTCTAAAACAACTTGGCACCCTAAACATTAAGCCCCTTGTGATTAAAACGCGGCGGGGTTACCATGTACATGTCTTCTTTGACTCTGTTTATGAAATTAATCGGGAGCTTGAGTTTTGGAAACAAGTTTACAAGCAGCTTCAACTTGAACTTTTACAGGACCACGATTACCGCTTTATTGACTATGCGGTTGTAGGCGATATTAATCGAATGTGCCGTATCCCATTTTCAATTCATGAAAAATCCAGTGAAGAATGCCTCATAGTTAACAGTAACCTGGAAGAGTATAAAGTTAGAAGTGTTGAATACTTCAAACTCTATGGGCTCAAACAAAAAAACATCATGTCAGCAATGGATAAGGCTAGGGAATTTAGGAAAGCACTCAAAGAAAAAAGAGTCAAATATATTCCCAAGACCTTGTCTTTCGAGAGTTCAGAGGGAATTAGGCCTTGTTTTGTCAAAGCCCTCAACTCTGGGGAGATGTGCCATCAACAGCGACTTGCACTTCTCCAAGAAGCATATTCACTTGGGTTCCACAGTCCAGAGAGCATAATTGACCTTTTCAGGTGCCTCAACGACTTTGACGACTCAATAACCCGCTACCAAGTCAACTGGTTTTTCACAAACAAAGCAGACAAAAACGAAGTTAGACCCTACAGCTGCCAAACCATCCAAAGATACGGCTGGTGCCTAGGCGACGAATGCCCAAGACTAAGAAGAATCAATCAAAAGTAAGTCGGCAACATCTGCATCACTTTTAAAAGAATAATTTTGGGTGCCAAAATTAGTTAAGGAAGGGTTGTAGTCACAGGGAATAATTGGAAACACCCTAAGGGAGAAGGGAGAGGGCTTTGTGACTACAATCCTTAGTTTACTTATTAATAAATTTAGATAATATGTTTTATGAATTTTAAATAACTAAACATTTTACTCTTACTCGAATTTTCTGCCGCACATAGGGCACTCTCTTTTTATTGTCCCCTGAATGGTTGGAAGTTTGTAATAACAGTAGAAGCAGAAGTAAATCTGGCTTTTTCGCAGCAACTAAACCCGCCACCTATGTTTTTGCCGCAAGCATCACAAGGCCTAGATAAATTAACCATACGAGTTGCTTAGGTTCAATTTGTTAAAGAAGGCACTGCTAAAACTAACAAACGGCAAACAGGAGGGTTAAATTGAACTGAATTACTACAAGAGTAAAATTGGTTAAATTCTAGATATTCTCAAGAGTTTGGACGTGGGTTGGGGTTGCGAGTTTTTCCGGAAAGGATAACAGGAGAAACCTGTCAAACTTGTTAACCCCAT
Organism: Candidatus Bathyarchaeota archaeon; assembly: GCA_963741005.1. Classification (GTDB taxonomy): domain Archaea; phylum Thermoproteota; class Bathyarchaeia; order Bathyarchaeales; family Bathycorpusculaceae; genus Bathycorpusculum. The sequence continues at coordinate 1,658,030 of CAVUGQ010000006.1, read as the reverse complement.
TCTCAGCAAAGCCAAGTTGGTAGAAAAGGCTTGTTAAGAAGCAAAAATAACCCTTTGCAAACTTGACTTTGCAAGCACGCCAAACACTACACAAAACAAGCCAAGTCAACTTGGTAAATAAAGTTAAATTTAGAAATAAAAAGGGGTTTTCTTTGAGCAAGAATTTTGGTTCTATTTATCTTGCCCAGCAGGGACCATAGCCGTATCCGTAGCCATAACCACCTTGATAGGGAGCAGGGGCTGGAGCGGATCCGTCTGTTGGGACTTGAGGCGCTACATACCCGTTGCTGTAGGCTTGGTTTGCCCCGTAGCCAAAGCAGTTGCCAATCCAGCCAAGGAATCCATTGTTGGGAGCCTGGTTGGGGTTTGTGGTTGTGTATGGTTGGTTTGCGGCTATTTGGGCTGAAGCCACCCCAAACGCGACCAAAGTTAAAGCCGCTATTGCGACCAATGCTACTAAGATTTTTGTTTTGCTCATTTGTTTATCACCTTATAATGATATGGTCATGGAGGCTTATGGTAGTTGCCTGAAACAGAACTGAAACAGTATGAAACAATCTAAAACACCATTGAATTTCGATTTACTGAACACACGAATTGTAATTGTTGCTGTTGGATAACAGTCACATATGTTTAAAGAAAAGAAGTAACCATCATTGACTGATTTAATATGACTGAATCAGATTTACCCTTCATTAAACCGGGTCCAGAAAATAGCTCAGAACAATATGAAGTTGCCCCGCCCTCGCCAGATGTAGAAAACTCGTTACCTGATCATGAACCAATTGAAAAGGAGGACATAGAGGCTTTTGTTTGTCCTATTTGTAGAAAATCCTTCAACACTAAGGATGAGCTTGATTTGCACATAACAAAAAACCATGGGCAAAAACGAGAAGCCTAAGAAAGAGCGCCTTATTCTTATTTACTTCTATAATTTTTTTAGCGCCTTTTAACATGTTTCGAGTGATATACGAAATAAAGATTCTACAAAGGCAACAATCAAGGGACATTTGACGATTCTTAATAGTTTTCAAGCTTTTTTCTTTAATCGAGATAACTTAAAAGATCAAGCGCTTCATTAGCAGTTGACCCCCTTTTGCAAACGACGATTGTTTTGTTTGCACTAAATTATTTTAAACTACGAAGTATAAAAAACAAGATAAAAAGCCCTTTAACAAAAAACAAAGATACAGGTTAAAACGGGAAGTATAATCTCCAAAATAGGATTCGTTTGGACCAGGTCAACGTTGGCAGGACGCGGAGGCTACTTAGCCCTAACAAAATATGATTTGACGCATCTGCACCAAAACGTGCTTTGACCCACCAAACGCTTACTCCCCCTTTTATTAGAATTTCAAGTCCTCTATGCTGATTGACGTACTCTACTTGAGCTAACCTTGATTTTGATTTTTGGGGGAAAAAATGGGTGGGAGTTAACTTGCTGACCAAAATTCAAGGAACAACAATTGTTCCTTTCCAGTAGAATGGTGTAGGACCTGGTGTAGGTTTATCTCCCTGGAGTATTATTGTCCATCCTTTGTAATCTCCCGTTCCCTGTAGGACCCCGTGTAGATCTTCAAATGTCTGCGGGGTCACAGCTTTTCCATTAAGGTTACCGACAAATGTCCCATCATCTAACGTCCAAGTCATTGCGAATTTCTTTCTTTTTGGTTCAATTTGAAGGTTTCGTATAAAACTTTTCTAAATTAAGGAATATTTATTCCTTTAATTTGTTAGCAATATACCTATTAAGTGGAATATATATACCTATATTGTGGTATAAAAAATGTATGTTGAAAACCAACCAATTCAAAAAAAGGCATTTAGAAAGAATTTCTCTACTTTAACAAAAATTGTCGCGATAGTCCTTATAGCTGTCCTTGTTGCCGGGATTCTTTTTGCGATGGTAAGAACTGTTCCTGCAGGATACAAAGGCGTGTTACTTAATTGGGGTGAAGCCGTAAGTATTGAAGGCGAAGGATTCCATTGGATCTCACCCATAGGGCAAGACATAGCTTTAGTCAACATTCAAATTCAGAAAGCCGTAGCCACCGAATCAACCGCTTCAAGCGACCTTCAAGAAGTAACAACCACTGTTGCAGTAAACTACCGCTTAGATTCCAAACAAGTCTTAACAATCTACAAAGACCTACGAAACGACTATGAAACCAGAGTTATTGCACCAAACATCCAAGAAGCATTGAAAGCAGCTACCGCCAAATATGTTGCTACCGAGTTAATCACAGAACGCGAATCTGTCAAAGATTCATTCTTAAATATCCTTAAAAGCAAACTCTCCGCTTATGGTATAGATGTGCTTTCAGTGTCAGTAACTGACTTCCAGTTCTCACCATCGTTCACTCAAGCTATCGAAGCTAAAGTTACCGCAGAACAAAACGCATTAGCAGCCCAAAACAAATTAAAGCAAATTGAATACGAAGCCCAACAACAAGTTATCCAAGCTTCCGCAAACGCAACAGCATTAGTAACAATTGCTACTGCAAATGCAAATGCCACAATATTAACTGCTGATGCCACAGCTCAAGCAATACAATTAATACAGACCCAGTTAACTCCCGACTACATTCAATACCTCTATGCTATCGGCTGGGATGGCAAACTACCCCTCTATTGGTCCGGAAACAGCACTACCCCTTTCGTAATGATTCCTTTGCAATCGACAGAACCGTAGGTGAATAATATACCAAAAAAAACTGTAACTATAACCAAAGCAGACAATAATATGATAGTGATGGAAGGCGCTATCGGCAGGGATTACCGTCTTTCAATTCCAAAGTCGATCCGTAGCTTAGTTGATGTTGAGGCCATAGTTCGAATCACTATCGAAAAAATTTAACACCCCTTTTTCTTTTTTAGTAGAAAACGCCTTTCACTACGCAGTTCTACGGAATTATCTATTTTGGCTGTTAGTGAATATAGGTTAATTTAGAATAGAAAATGTTGTAGATTTTGATTTTTAACTATATTTTGTGTTAAATAATCTTGAAATGATGGGGATGGATGTAAAGATGTTTGGTTCCGGTAGTAGGCTCTTCCAGGCTATGGCCGGTTTATCTTCCTGGTTTATCAATATGCCTTTGATTAATCCGACTCTTTCTGCTTCTTCGAGGTCTTGTTTTAGCTGCTTTTGGTAGATTTGGCTTTTGGTTTGTTTTGTTAATTGGTTTGCGATGCCTTCTATTGTTGGATTGCCTTGTTTTTTAGCACTCTGAACTGCTTTTATGAGTTGTTGATTATTTGTTGGGAGTTTGTTGTAGAGTGTCAGTAGTGAGGCTTTTTCTTGTTGTATGAGAATTAATTGGTAGACGATTAGGGCTATTAGAATTGCTATTGAGGTGGCTGAGAGGGCTAAGCCGTTTTGGCTAATTGTTAAGGCGATGGTGGTCCAGGTTTTTATTGGTGCCCAATAGTCGTTTATGGATTTTGCAATGGGTAGAAGTATAACTTCTGATTGTGTAATTTCATCGGTTGATTTGGGATAGATGACTATTCTTATTTTTACTTGTTTTTGTTGGGTTTGGTTGTTTACGTTAAATGTTGCTGTTTCGTACCAGTAGAGGACAACTTGGGTTTGATTGGTGCTTCGGTATTGGAAGGCGAAGTAGCGTCCAACTATGGGTGGGTTGGCTTGGGTTTGGATGTCGGTGAGGTCAAGTTGGCTGACTTTGGGTTGGAGTCCTTGGCTGATGGGGTAGTTTATGAGGCAGGTTTCCCAGCGGTGAAGTGGGCCTGTGGTTTGGGCGAGTTCGACGGCTACCCAGATGGTTGGTTTGGTTGTTTGGGTTGAGCCGTAGGCATAAACTAGTGAGGCGTCTTCGCCTGATAGTTTTTCAAAGTTTGTGTCGCGGTAGACGTAGCTTAGGTTGTAGCCTTCTATTTGTGGAAGGGGTAGGCTTTGGGTGTTTGGTTGAAGGCCGCTTGGGGTTTGGATTAGAATTTGGGCTGGTCCTTCGGTTAATGCAAATACTGGTGCTTGGATACTTAGCAGTAAAGCAATTGCTATTCCGATGCTGATGATTTTTGCTATGTCATTTCGGGTGAGTTTTGTTTTTGGTAGTTTGCTTATTTTTCCGCATGAGGAACAGAATTCTTGGGTTGATGTGGGGGTGCATGTTGGGCATTTTTGTTGGGTTTTGGGTTTTTTGATGAATTTCTCGGTTATGATTAGCATGATAAGTGTACCTATGAACATGAGCACGGTTGCGCCTAAGGCATGGAAAACTTGGAGTGCTAGTTGGTCTCCGTAGCTGTTGCCTATGGCGAGAATTGTTGTTATGCGGATTATGTTTAATGCGATTATGAGGGGTATGCCTAGTAGCAAGATTATGGGTTTACTCCAGAGTTTGCCTCTAGATATATAGGCTATGAAAACTGCGAAAATGACAAAGCCGGTTAGACTATAGACGCCCGAGCATGCAACGTCTATGCTAAAGTTCATAATTGTTTGATCGGCTCGGGTTATTGTTATTATGGGGCTGCCGTATTGGGCTGATATTGTGGAGGCGATGCCTAAGAGGTTTGCTATGCCGTTTGAGGTGTGGGCGCTAAGGTCGGAGAGCGTTGAGCCAACGCTGTAGAGGATCTCGATTGGTGGAGGTGTTAGGAAGAAGAGAAAAGCTATTGGGAAAGCAAGTTGTTTTAGGGTTTGCCCATTAAACAGAATAAGTGTTAATCCTGCTACGAGCACTGGCAGGGTGAGCATGTGGTATTCTATGGGTGTGAATGTGTAGGAGCCTGACCAATAGGCCAAAACAGCGGTAACACATAACAAAACCCAACTAACAATGTAAAGTATTTTGAGAATGAAGATGAAATGCTTTGTTTTTCTTGTTTTAGGGCTGCATTAACCATTGAGCGTTTTCGAAACAGCAAATATCCAAAGAGAAAAGGAATAGCCAAAATATGGTAAGTTGCTTCATCACTTACAGCGTTTCTAAAGACCAAATTCAAATCCTGCAGATAAAACGCAATGACCACAGCAACGATGACTGAGAATTTAAGGGCTAACGCTAATCTATGCTCATTTAGAGCTTGCGCCAGTCTTGTTTTAGTTGAAAGTCCAGGTTGCATGTAGCCCACGTTTCAATGGTTAATTTTGTAGTATGCACTGATAATGGTTAATGTGTTTTTAAAGGTATATTGCAATTTCAAGAATAAGGCAAAAAAAGAGACAGAGCAAAAAACTGCTCACTTAACTTTCTCATAGACACTTTAAATGTGGGAGGTTGCTTCGTTTCTTGAAGTCTCTTGGCGTGAAGTTGTTAGAGCCCCCTTGCAAGATCTGGTTTTCGAGTGGCTCGGCAAAGAGGAAGCCATATAATTCTTATGAAAGATGAAGTAGCTGTGCCTGTTCCAAAACATGAAGAGATAAAACGCAAATTACTTATTGAAATTATTTCAGAAGCTGGTTTGACAAAAGAGCAATTCTTGGAACTAACAAAAACTATAGATACCACTATGTTTTTTTGGCGGGTCACGCACTTGTCGAGTTTTCTGGGTTTAACTCAAGGGCACTTAACTCTTTTTTAATATTGGAATTGATTATGGTTAGTATATTTGAACTCTAATTCCGGGGATTCTATCGAAGTCTTTTTCGTTTCTGGTAACTATGGTTTCTTCTCCTTTCGATAAAGAAATAGCGCCTATAAGGATGTCTCTGTCAGGAATTATTTGACCTTGCTTTTCCAAGGTGCTCAAAATTTCTCCGAATATTTTTGCGCCTTCTTGGTTCATTTCCAAGATTAGAAAACTGTTGAGAACTGCTGCTACATTTTTTATTTCTTCACTTATATTCCTGGATTTGTAGGCACCGTAATAGAGCTCCGCAATTGTCATGACGGTTGTGGAAACAATTTCGTTACCATTTGCGAGTTCGTAGAGTTTCTTTTCTGCAGCTGGGTCTTTCCGAAATAGGTCTGCGAAAAAAGTTGTGTCTAAACAAACCATTAGTGAAGTTTCAGCTCCCGCATTCTACTGACTGTTTGGTCAAGGTTTTTTGCGTAGTTTTCGTTTTGGTGAAAACTTTCATACCACTGCAAAATTCCTTGCGGAGTGCCTTCTTTTCTAACGCTGGTTATGGTAAATCCTTTTAGTCGGAGTTCGATTTGAGTGCTGACTGGGACGCCGGTTTTGTCTCTTATGTTCTCCATTTCGTTCACGATTGAGTCTTCGATTCGGAAGCAGACTTGACGTTTCTTTCTCTTTTGCCATTATTTTACGCCTTACAATTGTAATGTGATTAATAGCATTTAATTGTATCTCATGTTATTGCAGTTGTTTTGTGCGATTTTTTGTTTTCCAGCATAGCCAAATCGAGACTGAAAAGAAGAAATCAGCTAGTCTGAACAAGTTTTTTTTGGGTATTCCATGAAGTTGAAGTATTTTGTGCCTTAGAGTTTCTTTACAAGTTTTTGGTCTAAAGTCAGCAACTTTGCATCTATTTTTTCCACAAGCGATAGGAAAGGAGCGTCCATTTTTTGATAGAAGAATAAGCTGTATTTTGTTGGCATATGACGTAAAAAGACTTAATTATTGGGGTGACCTATGGCAATATTTAGAGGCTTTACTTATGACAACTAAATTATTGAGTGGAGTGGGCGCCGCTATTGGGTGCCGTTTTCTTTCCAAAAAAAATCAACTATTATTTGTAGAATACACCAAAGGCACAGTCAGTCTCTTGGACATGATTCGTCCTAGCTTAGTTTTATCTTCAGGAACTGCCGTACTTAAAGGGACATGGGTTTTTGACTGTGAAACAGGGACCTTAAGTGGAAACTTGAACGGTCCGGGTGATATTTGGTGGGAACAAATCAACCAAGTTAAAAGGCAGATGGTTCCAGCCGGCGGAGCTAACATCGTCAATTTGGGAAACATTAATTTTGCCACTTTAACTCCGGTTGCACTGCAGGCCTTAACTTATGGTAACACTTCAATAACTGGCAACAATGATGCATCAAATCAGCTTGTTAACAACGACGTTTTTGCAGTTAAAACTAAAGATGGAAACGTCGCAAAAATCCGTGTTGTCCAATACGGATATGACATGACCATTGAGTGGGTCACCTACAAACTTGCAAGTCCCTATAACATAATCGGAAAAGGCTACACTAACCCAGAAGACATCGCCATAAGCAGCAACGAGAAAACCGCCTATGTAACAGAACGTATAGGAAGTTTGCTTAGAGTAGACTTAACAAATGCGAACCGTCCAGCCGCAGTTGTCTTAGCTTCAGGGTTGGTAGCGCCCCAGCAAATATTTCTTGATGAGACTCATCATCAAGCTTATGTTGTAGAATACGCAAATCCAGGGCGACTCATAAGAGTAGATTTGAATACTCTGCAGAAAACGGTTCTCCTCAACGGGCTAAATAATCCAGTTGGGTTGTTAGTGTCTTCGGACCTCGCCTTTGCTTACATAAGTGAGCAGTCAGGTGGCGGACGAATCACTAGGTATTCACTGCAAGGAGGAGTTCCAGTGACGATTGCTTCAGGGTTGACTAATCCTTTTTTCCTCACATGGCTTGACTCTGCGCAAACAACCATTATCTTGCCTGAACGTGACCCCGCAAACCGCTTAACGCTCGTGGACACGATGCCTCATCCGGGTAGTGTTCGGCATCTGCCTGACGCCGTGGGAGTTCGTCCTTCAAGCGTCGCTTGCGTTGACACCATGCATATATTGATTTGTTCAGACCAGGAAATTGACCTCATCAACATTTTGGGCGGATTTGCAACTTTAGGACTCTTAAAAGGAATAGGCCTAGTGCCATGGAACCTTGTTAATCCCGCTGGAAAAGTTGACACAACAACACAGCCACTGTACCCTTACCAATTTGCCAAGAACGTTCCATTCGGAGGCGTTCTGTCACTGCAAATCAATCAACTCTTAGCCTGGCAAAGCGGAGTACGTTTCTATCGGGTATTTGCCGATGGCACCTTGAGATTTGATACATGGTGGGATCTAAAGCTAAACACAATCAATGGTAAATATGAAATCCCAACCCATTTCATCACCAGCGTTATAAACAATCAACCTGGGTACTTTGCAATCCATCAGTTAGGCGACTTTTTCATGAACACTGACTTGGGAATGATATTGGACAGTGCATCATTAACCAATGGCTTACATACAATCAAAATTGACTTTACAAATGCAGCCGGAGTGGTTTTACAAACTAAATCTCTAAAGATTCAAGTCGATAATGGCAAATGTGTTGCTTCCATAGATATGCCAACTGTTGCAGGCGTAGCAGCGAACCAATGTGGAATGCTTAAATTCAATAATAAAACCGATTTTGTCCAGATAGCCTATGTTGCTTCTCATCCAACGCTCATGGCAGACTACTCTTTTGGAATCATCAAAGGACCAAATGGTGTCTATAGCACTTCAGGTCCAGTCGCAGCTTCTGCTTTCACCTATAAAGACACAGTTGCTAAACTACTGGGAACATGTCCAAGCGCCGCTTTTGCCGTTCAATTATACGTTGCAGCACGGGCAATCAATGGATTTTCACGTCAAAGCCAATACGACGCTTCACGCACCATAGCCTTCGCTTTAACACCTTAACAGCCGCTTAAAATCAAAGACAGCAGTTTATCTGCTACTTTCTTTTTTTTTGATTTCTTCATCAAAACTGGACAATTTAAAACACCAAGCGTATTATGTCTTGAGTGTTTATAAGAGCTTTGAACAAATTTGCTTAAAGAATTCACTTTGAATTAATATTGGTGGGGAAAAATTTTCTACTTTTTTATAAACAATTGCTCCCTTTAACGCCATCCTTCTACATCTTAAAGTCATCCAAAATGAACCTTTTTTTATTTTTGCAATTGCCAAAATTTGCCTAAACTCTATTATCTAAGTTTTACTTATTTTAGTCGGTAGAGGTAATGCAGAATTTTAGAGCTTGATAATCCGCCTGAGAATATAAAAATAGAAATAGAAGGGCTAAAAAAAGCTCTTGACGATAAGGTTCCAGCTAAAACTCCTTGACCGAAATATTCTGATTGCAACATGGAATCTGCGGGCATTCGGTGACCTGACAGAGAAATGGGAAGTCACGGAAAAGGACTAGCCCAAACGAAATTTGCATGCCTTACGCTGTATAGTTGATATTATTTCTAGGTTTGACATAATTGCAATTCAAGAAGTCAGAGATAATTTGAAGTGTCTGCGTCACGCATGAAGGCTTTAGGAAAAAACTGGATGTTTATCATGACTGATGTAACCAAAGGAACAGTTGGGAACACTGAACGTTTAGCTTTCATTTTTGACACCCGCAAAGTAAAACTCTCTGGGCTTGCTGGCGAAATTGTTATTCCTGAAGAAAAACTGCAAGCAACCGAATCCGACGCAATGAAGACTCAGTTTGCTCGAACCCCCTACGCAATTAGTTTTTCTCAGCAGGTAGAACATTCATTCTTTGCACTCTCCACGTGAAATACGGCAAGGCACCGGCGGAACGCATACCTGAATTAAAAGCCATTGCTGAGTGGCTTCACGATTGGGCAAAGGAACTACAAACTTGGAAACATGACCTTATCCCCTTAGGGGACTTTAATATCGACAGAAAAGACGACGACCTTTATGAGGCATTCACATCTACTGGGCTGTCTGTGCCTCTAGAACTTCTAAATGCCCCCAGAACCATATTCAGTAATCCAGCCAAGCCAGACTTGAACCATTTTTACGATCAAATCGCCTGGTTTACTCAAAAAAAAGAAATTCCAGATCTTACCTTGAAATACATTACCGGCGGCATTTTTGACTTCGTCCCTTATGCTATGTCATCTCTAAACCTCACAAAAAATCAGCTGTCGTATCGCATTTCTGACCACTATCCACTTTGGGCAGAATTCGATGTTAGAAGTTAGTTTTCTGTATTCAACAATTATGTTGGGTGGAATTATTTTGAAAGAAAATATGATTTTTGCGGGAGATATCGCCACCTTGTTGTTGATAAAAGGTTAGTTACCATTTCAATAGCGGCAATTTTGTTTTCTGAACGTGCCTTAGTCTATCCAGATGGTTTCTGGGAGATTTCTAAAGTGTTGATTGGCTGTTAGGATTTGGCATTGATTTATCTTATCAGTGGCTTGTACTATTGCTTCAAATAAGCTGGGCAACGTCGAAAAGGGCCAATTCATAATACCAAGTCTCGCCAAAGGCTTGTCGGATTTGTTAATGGATTAAGCAAGTTTTGTTTTTTTCTCGCTATTTAGAGGGTGTTCCCGTGAATGTTAACGTTAAATCGAAGTCTGTAAAGCCTTCTGTGTTGGGTGCCACTATTAATGTAACCTCCGCAGATACTGACTTGCCCCCAGGTAAGACATAATTGTTTCTATTCCAGGAAAAATCTATTGAGAGTTCTGCTACAATTGGGGTCCAATCTATTGTCGTCATTGAGAGACTCATGGGAGAGTTGCCTGTATTCTTTATGTAAATTGTTTTCGTTAATGTTACGCCTGAGTCTATGTTTCCAAAGTTTAAGGAAGTGAGTTGCTGGGTGCATTTTGAATCTGAATAAACATCTATGTTTACTGTTTTTATGCTGTTGTTGGATTTTGCATTAACTACCAGAGATATTGAAGGAAAGGATATTAGAGTTATCAAAATAATTGCTGCTACTGCTATTTTCAAGTTTCTTTGAATTGACATGATACTTCATCTACATAATATTATGTATTAAGAGCTAATAATCTATTGTAACTCCCCCTTCAACCCCACAGTTACACCATAAACTCCAATGCGAAAAGCAACATTTGCAACTCTATAAAAAACCCAAACCCAACAAATAGCGCGATTTTCTTCAAAGAATGAAGCTAAAATAATGAGCCATGAAGTACAGGTGCAACTTGAACTGAATATACTAACTTTTTAAAAAAAACCGTTAGAATTAATCAAGTCAACCAAGGGATCCTCCTATTGGTGCATCTAAGTTCGTTTCCTGCGTAAACAAATAAGCAGCAAAATTGAATAATTGATAAATCAATTATTTTATTGTCTGCAATAATTTGGCAAACAGTCTACTTCTGCAGCCCTTGTTGCTTCTTCTTGTTGTACAGCACATATACAGCGCACCTTGAAGCTTAGGGCTCAAAAACTCTGATATGAAGCCTCAGTTTTGCATGGTTTATGTTAAATTTAATGTACAGCTGCATATCTGTAATGCAGTTCACCATTGAGAAAAGTTAACTGAAACAAACACCATATAGAAGTTAGGAAAACTGCAAGAGGCATGGCTATTTTGGTTAGAAAAGCATTGGTTTTCGCCACAACAATAATTTTAATCGTACACTCGACTGGATAACAACCATAGTTGGCATAGCATTTCTCGGAGCCACAGAAACCAACCCCTTACTTTCCAATTTTACGCAAACAAACCTGCTTGTCTTTAGCGCCATAAAACTCACAGCCATAACAATCACTGGGCTACTATTCTATAAGGCTGAAACTAAGGCAAAACTTAGCAACGAAATTTCGCCCTTTGTAAAAAAAGTCGTTAATTCAGGCTACCTCATATCCCTCTTCGCTTTGTCGGCTGTGGTTTTAAATAATTTTTCTGTAATCGCCCAACTAGCCTAAGAGAACAAATTAGCTGCTACCCAAATATGGATGCTCTCTTGCGAGAAAAACCCTAAGCTCCGCTGCGGAAAAAAATAACGATGACAAAAAACCTACTTTACCTGCATTGGTTGCAGTGACCGACAAAAAAAGTATTGACGAAAAGGCTGAAAAATCTAAAGGCACTGCACTAATTCAACACGAACCGATTCATTACCACATTTTGCCGCCAAACGAACCCATCCATGCGACTACTATGGGTGCCCAAGAGTAGACATGCAAAAAAAGCCCTAACTAAGATGCATTGCTCTTGCCCTTCTCCTCCCTACTATGCCGCACGTTATCTAATGATACATCTTTTAAGTATTTTGTATTTTACCGATAATTATAATGGGGTCTTCTATGTAGACTTGAAAATCCCTCAAACATAAATCGCCTCATTCAAAATACTGTCTTTCAAACGAGGTTTAAGGAATTCTTTCATCACAAGATCCACTTTAACACCTAAAATGTCACTTAAATAATTCTCAAGCCGCCCAAACATGAATAAGCCAATTGTCTCAGAAAAACTAACTAAAACGTCTAAGTCACTTTTTTTCTTCTGCTCTTTACTAACATAAGAACCGAAGAGCCCTATTTCCTCTACTTTGAATCTGTCCTTGAGCTCTTGCTTGTGCTCCGCCAAAGTGTCCTTGAGCTTCTCAAACGTTTTCATGTTGATCTGCAGAAGAATAGGCGCTTCTGCCTTTTTAACTCAATCGGCGAAAAGGTTCCTGCGTAAGGATGATACATTAAATTCGAGCTGCTGACAGTAACCATTTTGGCGTAGTTTATGTACATCAAAGAAAACTGTCAGTTGGCGAATACATAAAAAACTCAAAGAGAAGCATACTTTTCAAACCCAAAAAATCATTCTGAGATATGTTGGGTGCGTATTCCGAGTTTGGAACCCCTGAGGAAGTAAAAAAAAGGACTTGACAAGCTCAGACATGAAGATGAATAAGGCAGTATACGACACGAGGTTTTTCGTAGACTCTTACTACTCCAAAGACGAGTTGCTGCCTAAAAAGATAAGAGCAAATAGGGCGCGAAAAAGATACGTTTCAGCAATAGTTGTCCACGAAATCTACAATCTTTCCATAAAACGGGAGGGTCGAGAAACGGCGAAAATTCAAGTGGCTCATTTAAAGGAAGAGTTTGAAGTAATCCCTGTTGATGACCAAATAGCGCAAATCTCCGCCGAACTAAGACAAAAACATAATCTATCAATGGGAGACAGCATGAATGCAGGGCCACAGCATCCATATTACAAGCAGTCTGCATCTCAGATGACCCACATTTCAAACAAATCAAAGAAATAGAAACAACATGGATATAACTAGCCAACGGCAAACAACAGGCTTTCATAAACAAAAAAGAATTATTTCTTCAAACCAACGAATTGAAACATATACAGTAGTTCCGAATGTGCACCAGGTTTAGTTACTTTCAACCCTAAACTGCAGTCTATTCTGAAATCAAGTTTCAAGACACAAGCACTTAGAAAAATCTCATCTAGCAAACTCAAACCTTTTCTTCTAAAATTAATCTACGATAAACCTTATTTGAATGGTTAATTGAAGTAATGTTAACTTTAAAAAAATCTCTTATTACACGCCTTGACGGATATTTGCCACCGCCAAGAAGCACACTGCCATTGCAAGCAAGACAAGCCTTGATCAAAATAGGCTTTTTTCCCAAAAAGAAAAACCTATCCTTCCTATGAATCAAATCGACCCAAGAAATAATTTTAACCGCATCTGAACTTTCGAAACCTAAAGTCGTCAACTCAGTATAGAACTCTAATGGATCAATCCACTCAAAATAAACCTTGACTGTAGGCGGCTCCTCTTTCTGTTTATAATGGAGCAAGAGGCTGGGTGTTTCACCCAGCGTTTTTGGCTTTGCAAGCCAGTGTCTTTCTCGACCACCCTTGCATAATTCAATACCATTAAGACTTATATCATAAGACTTAGCATTAAGGATTATTCCGAAAAGAACATCAAAATCCCCCGCTCTTCATAGGAAAATAAAAATTAGTTAAGCGATGAAAACTTAACAGAACTCATTTTCCGACTTCTTCAAAAACAAAACATTCCATGCGTTATTTTACGCGAAGTTCCTCTATAAAAGAACCAATCTCAACTTATTGAGAATATTTATGACACAATTTCTTTGAGCTAAAAAAAGGAATTAATTAAATAAGAATTATAGTTTTTTGAGTTTATTGTGCTGGCTGGGGTTTGTCGTTGTTGTTTTGTTCGGTTGTGATTTCTTCGATTGGTTTTGGAGGGGGCGTTGTTGCCATTGTATAGCCTATCCATGCGCCTATAGACAAGATAGCTACGAACGCTATGAATACTGGTGTAGCAATGAGCCAGAATCTCACATCAACGCTTGAGCCAATGTTTAGCCAAGGCTGAATTAATTGTTGATAACCAAACAGCGCAACTAAATATACTACAGCGACGACTACGCAGACAACTAGAATTGCTCCACCTATCGCTTGATCTTTACTCATACTTCTTTCACCACCTAAAGATAGAGATTAAACTATTATCGAATCATTACTGACATATTAACAGTATTCTTTTTTCAATACTATGTCGTTCCAGCACAGCAATAATCGCCCCAACAATAACCGCAATAGCAATCAAGAAAATGGCGACTAATTGTGCCTGCTTTCTCTCCGAGGGCAAAGTTATGTTTAGGTGCTCGCCATATCCATGTCTTAGAGAACGATGACAGCACAAAATCCTCCACCATAAAGATAAATGCGTTAGGACCTCGAGAAATCTAACTGATCGGCAAAGACTAATTTGCCTTGTTTTGGCGCTTTTTGTCTACGCGCACGTTGGTTTATCTGCTTGTTTACGGCTAGTTCCCAAGCGCCGCGTAGATTTAACCAAATACTTTGACAAAGTTGACTTAGGCGTTAAATCAATTGGCAGTTGGAGTGAATTTGAAAAGAAAAGCTCTGAGGAACAAATATGAGATTCTTGGATGCAAACATCTTTATCTACGCCTACTACAGACCAAAAAAACAGCTAACTGAAAAAGAAGAAACCATGAAAGCACAAGCAAAAAAAATAGTCAGTAGCATCTCACAAGGCAAATAACAGGTAACAACAACGGTTGTGCACATCTCTGAAATAGTTAACATCCTAAAAAATGGAATGCCTCAAGACCAATTAACACAAATAATTCTCGGACTCTTCATGCTAAACAACATGAAAATAGTGGACGTAACAAATGATGCTTACTTTGCCGCCGCAGAATTGGGCGAAGACCTTAAACTCGAACCCAACGATGCATTAGCAATAGACATTCGGTTCTGACTTGTCATTATGAAGTATTGACTTGATAAAACTGTCATTTTCCCGGAAATATTCAGATTCGCCCAATAAGAATGGAACATGATCATCAAGGTCTTGTCGATACCAACTCTTTGACTGTTGATTATGTAAAGTAAATGCTAACTCAGTATCGTCAACCTTAAGAACACCCATAGTGCCGTGAATTACTAATCCAAATTCAGGCATTCGGTAGCCTTCCTTGGCCCAGGAAATATCAAATTTGCCCGTTAAATTATCTGAGCCAGCAACTTCAAATTGAACAGAATCAGATCTTGGATTTGTCGATGATAATACTTTTATTGAGGAAAGTAAATCTCTGAATAACCAAAGAGCTAAATCAGAAACATGAGAACCTAAATCCTCAAGAACCCGCCTCTAGCAACAGAAATTGGATCTCTTTGTACACCAAAAAAGTCGGAAGAATAAGCGTAAGCATCAAAAGACTGCAATGAACCTAATGCACCTTGATCCAATAATTCTTTGGCTTTGCGAAATGTTACTGAAAAACGTTTCATGTATCCTACCATAGTTTGCCCTTTTGATTTATCCGCCAGGCTGCATAATTCTTCAGATTGAGCATTACTTGAAGTTAAGGTCTTTTCAACAAACACGTTACGAGCAATTTGCTTAGCATAAATTTCTTTCACAAGGTTATAATGAGAAGGAATGGGTGTTGTGACATAGACTACATCGAGATTGAGTTTTGACATCTCTTCTAATTTATCGGTAACTAAAAGTCCTTTAAGTGTGCTTTTCGCAAGTTTCCGCATAAGCCAACTCTTGTCACATAAAGCAGCGAGTTCAACATTAGGCAAAACACTAAGGAGAGATGCATGGAGCAAAACCATTTTCCCTAATCCCACAACGCCCACTTTAAGTTTTTTATCAGCAGTTTTCATATTTCGACAATGCTCCTAATTCACTGAATGCGCATCTATTTGGCTCCAAAGAATTATCTACGTGTTTTAGCGTTAAGTTCGATTAAAAATTAATTGAAGTCATGGAATTCTAATAAGGGGAAAATAATCAAGCGGTTAACCTTTTACTTGTTTTCAATAGATTGTTTCAAAGAGTATGTGCTTCATAATTTCGATGCCATTCTTAGCACCCAGTTTTTTTTCGCCTAATCTTTCGCGGTATTTAATTGGAACTTCCACGATACCAAAACCTTCCCGCTCCACGTGTTGATTAAGCTCCACCTCGATGTCGAAGCCTTTGGATTTAACTTTCCAACCTCTAAGAATTCTCGCACGCACAACACGTAACCCAGTCAGTGGGTCATCTAATGTGATTCCGTTTAGTAGTTTGTGGGTGAAAGCTATGAGTCGGTTGCCTATGTAAAAGATGCTGCTGTGGGCTGTTTTTTCTTGGTATCCATTGAATCGGTTGCCACAGACCATGCCCACTTCAGGATTATCCTCTAAAATTTTAATCATCTGCGGAACATAACCAGCGGGGTAAGTATAGTCCGCATCTGTAAACACAACATAATCAACTGCTGGATCGATATGTGCAATCCCCTTCGCTACTGCATCACCTTTACCCAAACCATCTTGAAAAAGAACATCTGCACCCAGATCCTTAGCTACCTCAAGAGTTCGATCAGTGCTTCGTCCATCAACCACCAAAACACGAAGACTGTCAAGGGTATCCATAAGCTCAGCAACAGTGAGCCCTATGCCTTCTTCCTCATTCCACGCAGCTATGATAACCTGCGTTGAAGGAATACCATGCTTGTCAACTTTAGTCATGACTGCAAACGTTCCTGCTTATACAAAAATTTAGTTATGATATTCTTGTAAGATTCAAATTTAGGAAGACAAAATGACCATCAAACTGAATCGAGTTTGACTGAACGTTGTATCTCCATAATTCAAAGAATAGTCGATATGTGAATGTGGTGCTATTTGAATTCCATATAGCAGGCTTATCTACGTTATTCGTTACATCGTTAATTTTTAGGGTATTGATTTTTGAATTATTTCCTGAGATTGTGGCTTTGGAAGCTGAAAACTGCAATAGGCTTTGCCAATTTGTGCCGTCTGGGATCGAGAATCGGTATTCGTACAGGGGCACGAGGGGGTTGAGGTTCCAAGGGGGTGTTGGGTAACTGGTCGGTTGCGTTGGCAAGCTTCACGTATAAAACGTAGTAGGTTTAGGATCCCAAATGATTTCCTACATTAGGTAAAACGGTGTCTATACGAATTCTACATTAATCAAATTTTTCGAATATTATTTATTGGACCAACAAATTCACAAAACTTATATATCAAGAATTAAGAAAGATCATATCTGGAAGGTATTGATTTGAAAAAATCAACCACCGGAAAAAACCGCCACAAACTAGCAAAAACCTTATTTTCACCTATACTCGCAATTATATTGATCATCGGCTGGATCCTCTATAACACATAACAACCAAAGCAAACCAACAACAAAAACTCAAAACTAATTTAGAGATGGCACTATCAAATCCCTTCCTGAAAGGAAGCAGACATGAACAGTAACTCCTAAGTCGTATGCATCCTTGTGTCTTCTTTCTCCCGATACAACACCCTTTATCTAAACTAACAATTAACCTAATCGAAGAACTCAAACATGATACATGAATCATCATACTGCCTAATTGAAGCTGGCATAAACAAGATTCTAACCTTTTTTGCATAACAGTTGTTCGCAATTAATTTTAGGTGCTCGCCAACCCCAGATTAAGAAGAAAGATGACAGCACAACTTTTTTGAATTAGCAGACAAATTTTTTTAAAAAATTACCAACAGGAATTTAGGGGGTTCGGGTAAGATTCAATTGAAGACTCACGTAACGACTGCTAAATTCAACTGACTCTGTCTTATTGGAATTACAACCTGTGACAACTTAACTCGAAGAACCTTATTCTTAAAAAAGCGCTGTTTTTAGGTGCGCAAAAATACAATAGCTGAATTATCAATTCATAAAGGCTATATAGAGAATTAAGTGACAGGGATATAGGCAGGCATCGATATGACAACACCAACCAACAGAAAGAACCGCAACAAACTCGCAAGACTCATAGCAGCACCCTTATTATCCATAGTATTCATGGCCGGCTGGAGCCTGTATTGGATAGGACTACCAAGGCATCAGAACACAATACAACTCCAAAAACCAACCAGCAAACCATTTGAAAAGCAAGATGAAGTCGAATTAATTGTGATACCTCAACAAGAAGAACAAATAATAGCAAGCTAAACACAGTTCAAATGGTTGTTTCTGACAGTATACGTTTCATTATTTCAGCGCCAGACTTAACTCCAAGTTTCTTCTAGCTCAATCTCCCCGATAATTGATTGAGATTTCTGCAATGCCAACACAATTCCGTTCCACGTTGTGATTAAGCTCTACTCAATGTCCAGCCCAATTTCTTTGGGAAAGCGCCATAACCTTTTACTAACTAAGGAGGAATTTAGGGGGTTCGGGTAAGATTCAATTGAAGGCTTACGTAACGATTGTTAAATTCAATCGATCCTGCCTGATCATTGTAGAGCCATAATTCAAAGAATAGTCGATATGTGAATGTGGTGCTATTTGAATTCCATATAGCAGGCTTATCTACGTTATTCGTTACATCGTTAATTTTTAGAGTATTGATCTGTGAATTGGTTGCTTGGATTGCAGCATTGGTAACTGAAAACTTTAGAAGACTCTGCCAATTTGCACTGTCTGGAATGGAGAATCGATATTCGTATAAGGGCACAAGGGGACTTGGAGTACTAGTGGTCGAGTTTGGTAATTGATCAGTTTGATTGCCAAGCTTCACATACAAGACATAGTACGCTGAAGCTCCCAACTGGTTTCCTACGCCAACATAAACGGAGTAGTTCTCTCCGACCGCTATGTTTGACGGGTAGTTTTCAGCCATTTGACTGGGACCTAAAAGATAAAGCTCAGAAAACTGCTCACCCTCGGGAAGACGAATAGCGCCGCCAATTACGGGGGAGGCAATAAGCAAAACTCCAATTAACGCAACGGCAACAAAGATAAGTTTGTAGTCTCCAAGCTTCATTGATCGACTACCTCAGGTTTTGCTTCAGACAAATTCTTAATGTATCTTCTTTTGAACCAAAGCCAAAATAGAACCAGAACCTCAAGAAACATGATCATGCCAACTACTGAAAAAGCTATCGTCAACCAAAAGTTATTTTGATTAGACATTATTGCATCTTGTTTAGCGTTTTGTGCGGCGATTGTGACTTGGTGTGCAATTGGTAGTACTGTGTTAACTTGATTCGTTGCCGTATTTGTGTCTCCGCTTCGATACGAGTTTTCTGCTTGAGCCAAGATGCCCTCTGCAGTATTTATCTGGACAAGCAAATCTGTAACATTTGCACCTGCTTTTTCAGCATCCAAAACAGCGTTAAAAGCCTGATTAACTGCTGTGGTGGCGGCCTGAAGTTTTGAGGCGGATTGGTCGGTTTGACCAGATGCCTGAGGGACACTTAGAATGCATACGCTAAGCATCAGCACTACAATTAGCGGGATAATTAAATGCTTGATGTAAACGTTCACTTGTTCTTCTCCATTACAAAATTCAACAATAGACTACTCTGAATTCATAATTGAATTGATAGAATTGCCTAATTCGTGGCTTTCATAAAGTTTAGCTAAAAGCTGTCTCTCTTAAATCCCAATGGCTTAAACTGCTTTTTTAATGGAGTGCTTCTTGCATCATGCGTTTGAAGATTTCAACGCTATTTTTTAAGCCAAGTTTCTTCTCGCCCAAACGCTGCCTATATTGGATGGGCACTTCAATGATTTTGTAGCCGCTTTGGTCTACTTGTTGATTTAATTCAACTTCTATATCAAAGCCTTTTGATTGCACAGTCCAGTCTCTTAGGATCTGCGCGCGAACTACACGTAGGCCTGTTAGAGGGTCTTGTAGATCTATTCCGTTTAGCACGCTGTGTACGAAGGCTATTAGTTTGTTGCCTATGGCGAATACTGGGCGAAGAGCTTTGGAGTCGACTTTGCCGTTGAATCTATTCCCGCACACCATGCCAACGTCCGGGTGACTTTCAAGCAACTTAATCATGTCGGGGACTTTTTCTGCGGGATATGTAAAGTCAGCATCGGTTAATACTACGTATTCCGTTTGCGCCTCAATGAACCCAAGCGCTTTGTTTAATGCATCGCGTTTTCCAATTCCATCCTGGCACATAACGGTGGCGCCCAGATTTTTAGCAATCTCGCAGGTTCGATCGGTGCTTTTCCCATCAACAACAATCACCTGAGGATTATCAAGTGCATCCACCATTTCAGCAATTGTAAGGCCAATGCCTTCTTCCTCGTTTAAGGCAGCTATAATAACCTGCGTAGTTGTTTGGCTAACTTTGAGCTGCTCTGGTCGGCTAGATAATTTGATTAACATATTTTGCACCAAACAAACAAATGGTAAATTAAGATATAAGACGCTATGAAAAAAACAACAATATATCGAAAACAGAACTATTCCGCATCCAACTCAGACCTATCCGAATCAGCAAGACCATACTTACTACACAAACTCGCCAAACGCTCCCGCTCAGAAACCAAAGAATCCAACATCCTCTGCGCCCGATCGAAACGCTCATGAAAATGCTTATACTCCCTCAAAAACTCTTGACCCAACTCAGTCAAACAGTACTTTGACCCATTTAGTTGAAGAAAACCTGCGCGGCTGGCAACCTCTAAATATTTTTCCAGCAAACTAAAGCTCAGGTTGGCTGAAAACATTATGTGGGTTTTACTTGCACCCGGATTAGCAGCTTCCAGAATGGCTGCAACTAAGCTTAGGCGATCACGATTTTTTCCCATAATAAACACCAATAAAAAATTACCTAAAATTTCTGGACATATTTAGAGAGAAATCTACAAAGTCCCTTCCTGACAGAAGTAGACATGCAAAAAAATCTCTAACTAAGATGCATAACTTTTGCCTTCTCCTCCTCACTATAGCGCTGATTATCGCATGGCACATCTTTTAAATATTTTCCATGATAACGATAATTAATATGTAAAAATAAACCGAAAAAACCTACACAGCAACAAACCAAACTAGCTAACCCAACATACAACCAAACGATATCAAGAATCATTGAAGCGCTAAAACAGAAAAGCAACAAAACAAAATAAGCCGCCAAAAAACCACCCAACAACCCCTGCAGCCCACCAAATTTTATTGCCATCTATGCCCAATCGCTCCTTAAACCAAGCAACCCCCCAAAAAAGCATATAAACCATATTTCTAAAATCAGAGTATATCTAGAAAAACACACTCACTTCTCCATAAACAAACGCACAATAATCCGCTTTAGTTATATTTTCGGCATATTACGCATATTTTTTCTCTGCAGCTTTGGCTGCACGGTAGAGTTGAAGTATGTCCCAGGTGGTGTTTGAAACTTTCAAGTTTGAGCCAGTGAAGTAGTTTATGTATTTAATTTCGCTGCTAGGCTTAGCAAATCCACAGGTTTCTATTAAAAAGACTTCGTGGTTGGCATTAAATGAGTTGTGTATAAAAAGAAATCTGCATGTAATTGTTTCAAGGTTGGTTTCTTCTTTTAATTCTCTAATTGCAGCGGCTTTGTAGCTTTCATTTCTTTCTGCTCCGCCGCCAGGCAAATAAAAAGTTCGATCATCATGACTAACAACAAGTATTCCCTTTGAAGTATCCACAATGGCGGTTCCCCGCCGCCTCTTATAAGCCTGCATAATTCATATTTGGCACAGCATTTTCTAATAAGCAATACTCTAAAAAACTCAGTTCACCATTTGCAGTTAAAGAGGCAGACCCCCGGATTTTGAATAACCCCTAAAATCCTCAACCCCATTTAAAGCTCGAACACAAGATTATTCTTAAAAAAATCTTAGAAGCCTGGCAGCTAAAAAAACTCATGTCTTTTGTATCGCTGCACCCTTGCGTCTTAGAAGCATTTGTTTTTTCTCTTCATCCTCAGCCTTGGTCATTTCCTGGTTGATTGAGTCTATTTCCTGTTACATAGTCTTTATCAACTCATCATAATTACCCATCAGTGAGGTATATCCAGGATCACTGTTTAGCGCAACCAAAAGATTATTTGCATTTTTAGACCATATTTCTGCTAATTGAAGCCTCTGAGAACCCGTCATATGGAGATCTTTTTGATGTTTCAAAAGAAAACCCATGTTGATCTTCTCAAACATTTTGAAGCGAAATCTAATGTCGTCTTTCTTATCTGGAAGTGATTTTTCCATTTTATCCATAATTTCTGTTTGTTTCTCTGCCATTAGACTCATATGCGCTCTAACTATTTCCTGCTTTTTCTGAATTAAATCCTGCATATATTACCGACCCATAGAACTGTTTTGTAACAGACTCCAAATAAGCTTTGCCGCATTTCCACCGCAACAAAGGAAAACCGGACTACAACCCCAACAGATTTGAAAGATCCAACGTATACCCTAAACAACGTCCACTTCAATGGCAAGCCAACAAAAGACTCCCAAAACGGACGTCTTTCCGCTCTGAGGGTCTAAATTTGGAGTGTTTTGGTAGATTATTCATTACTAACATTTGGCGGGACAATCACAGACACATCACAATTTAATCATAATTATTCTTATTTATGTGTCATTTAATTCATTTATTCTCAATAAGAGCGATTTTGCTGATAAAAAGCATAATTGCTCGTATTAAACAATAGAAAATAGCAAATCTTTATAACCCTCATTCACATAACATGGAGAGATATACAATAAACTTAGATGGAAAGGGCTCGAAGATGAGAAGATCAAAATTAGAAATGCACATTGACGTCCTCAACGCGTTGGCGTACAAGGGACCATTAAAGTTGACGCACATAATGTACAAAGCTAACATCAACTGCAGTATACTCAATGAGTGCTTGGACTTTCTAATCAAACAAAACCTAATAGAGAAACGTATTATCAAAAAGGAACGTATAGTTTTTACAATTACTCAACGCGGCATCGATGTTCTAAAGTATTTCCAGGAACTCACACAAGCTTTGCCTATAATAGAAGAAGCTCAAAGTCAAACAACAATGCTCCACCCACAGACGACTCGCCTCTCAAAGCTTGCGCATTAGTTGCTTGAGCACTTGAGAACCAAGGACTTTCACTAAACTGACAACTTTGAATCAAACCCATAAATTTTGTTTTCTTTATAGGTTTTGATGATAAGCCAATCGAGACCTCTCTTTTCTTCCAAGGCTAGATTTTTGAAGGGGTTGGTGCCACCTTTTTACTTTATAACAGCGACCGTGGCTGGACACATGGGCATTTTCATACACTTAAACACATACACTTATAAGTGTTTATGCACTTATATATTAGTGTGAATAAGCGGACCTTAAAGGAATAAAACACGACAAACAGAAAAATCGAACAAAAAATTGGCTGCTCGCTTATCACAACAATATCCAACCAGCAAAAACAAGTGACTAAAATTGGGCCGCATCAACGTAGACATATCAGACGACTTAGAAAAACAGCTCAGATTAAAAACCGTAGAACAATTCGGAGGCAAAAAAGGCGACTTATCCAAAGCGGTCCAAGAAGCAATAAAAACATGGATCAACAACAAACAATAAAGCCGCCCTTCCTCAAACCAAATAACTAAATTTTAAGAAGCCTATGTAAAAGGCCAGGGCAAGCCAGTTAGCTTGGAACACCTCGCATGAGGAATATGGGCAATCTAGCTGCAAAAACCCTTTTCAAAATGTTTTCCAAGAAAAAAACATTGTAATGGGCAAAAGGTCTTTCGCAATTGGCAGAATTAGAGTAAGAGAAATCAAATAATATTTTATATTTTTAATATGTTCTAAAGATAAGGTAACTGAAAAGATCTCTTTGCTTCTTTTCAAACCCAAATCAAACAACTCAACATTAAAGCCCCTAAATTACAAGGAAAAAAAAATAACTCAAGCTAAACCACAAATAGATTATTCGTTTTCCATCTCAGCAATCTTTTGATTGATTCTTCTCCATTATTTACTGATTACTAATTCATAATGGTTAATTGGCAATTTCGATATTAAAAATCCAAAGAAGGCAAGACATAAAAAATGATGATGAACAAACAACAATACAAAGACCAAGAATATACCGTAAACTTACTAACCATTGAAGGTAACGGCTCCTTTGCCTGTCCCAAATGTGGAATGACACTCTCACCTGACGACGAAAGTGAGAAAAACTATACAATCGCAAACACCAAAGTCGTCAATAATGAACTAGTGGAGCTAATTGTTGCTTGCGGCAAATGCGGAACTACGATAACACTCACGGGGTTTCAACAGATCTAAGCTAAAATCTTGAAGATAAAGGTGAAATACTCAATGAAATTATCAAAGAAAATTAAGCAAGGAGTAACTGACCTAGCGATGGCTCCATTGTCTAGTCTTGAAAACAAAGAGAGAAAAAGACGCATTGAAGAACGATTAAATAATTCAAGACAAAAGCAGAAACACACGTCTTTGGACAACACCTAGGTATTTTTAGGCTCTATCACACATTCAAATGTCAGATATTGTTATTATGTCCTAAAGTTATGACGATATGTCCATTTTTGTATTCGGATTTAAAAATAGGATTTTTCTTTTGAGTATTCTGTTAAGAGAAGGTGTTTGCGGTTTAGGACGACTGTAAACCAAAGGTTTTTCTACATTTGTAAGTCCTTTTAGCTAACGAAACCAAGTAAATTGCATTTTTATTCAGGAATTATATCCAAAAAGCGTAAATTGCGCCAAAGTTTTGTTTGAATTATGCATTTGTGTTATTAAATTGAACTTGTAAAGTGCAGTTTAAAATTGATAGCGTCCCATTTCTTAATAGGTATATCCAATAAATCAAAAAAACGATTAATTGTCAAGTTTTCGGGCGGCATCTCCTGTGTGCTGGGTTCAAATCCTCCTATGGTCCCGCTTATATTCATGGTTGCTGCTCTGATGTTACGGAAGTTACCGTTGGCATCAACAACGCTTGTCTGCACATATTCTCCTGTCGCGCTAGCAGGCATAAAAGACCTTTAATAGTTCTTGAATGCTAAAGGATTAAATGGTGCTTCTTCGCATGGATAAAACTCACATTGTCGCAGTAATAGTTTGCACTGTATTTGTTTTTAGCTTAGTGCCGAGTTCGAACGTTTTTGTTCAAGCAGCATACACTGGCGTTACTGTTTTGAGTTATAGTAGTTATATTAGTTCAGGTGGTCATTTTATTATAGTTGGTGAAGTGCAAAACACTGGCAATCATGTTTTGGGGAATGCTTCTTTGGATGTAGTAGTTTCTGCGGTTAATGGGTCACAATTTTTAAGTGGCACCACAATGGCTTATGTAAATGATTTTCTCCCAGAGCAAAAAGCACCTTTTTATCTTGATTTTGGCAAAATCGATTTAAACACTATTCCAAACGCTCTCACTTTTGACTTCAATGTTTCTAATCATCCTCCAACAAATTATATTGAGTATCCCGGTCTTTCCTCGATTGTTACCTTTAACGGTATTGTTAACGACGATGGTTACGTGGTTTCAGGTTCAATAACTAATAGTGGTACTCAAACGGCCAAAGACATCAAGGTAGTTGGAACTTACTATAACAGTGCGGGTATTGTAGTTGCGGTGGGATTTGTTATCTTAAAGGATCCCTTAAGTCCAAATAACTCTGCGAACTTCACGGTCAGTGAATTTGATGCGTCACCTAAATTAGCGGCAAAAATATCAAGCTACTCTCTTTTAGTTCAAACTTCAACACAGCAATTTAACTTATCCTCATCCGTGTCCACCACACCTTCCACGGTATCTTCAGATTCGTTATGGTTAGTTTATGTTAGTGTAGGCGTAGTGGTGATTGTTGCGGTTGCCTTTGCAGCTTTAGTTTTTCTAAGAAACACAAAGAAAGTAGAAAAGAAACAAAGTACTAAATCGGTTTAAACTCATCCCTTTTTTGCAGGTACCTTTTGACTGTTTACAGCTCAATCTGCTGGGATATTTACTTCTAAAAACAAATGAATAACTTAGAAGCTTTTCTTTGAAGAGAAAAAAGGGAAATTCGGGTGAAATCACGCGCCCGACAAGGGTTTAACCCCCTCCCCCACCATAACATACTTTTCATTTGAAAAGTCTAAGAGATTTACTTGTGTTCTATTTCAGGAATTCGCCGAGTCAACTCTACCCAGTTTTCAGCAACTGCCTTTTCGATTAATGGTTTAACTGTAGCAAAAACCGGAGGGGGCATCAAACTTATCCAACCCTTCGTAACCGTAACTTGGTCGTCAAGGTCAAGTAATGGGAAAAGCCACTTAATAAGCAGGGGAAATTTATCCTGAGGCACTTTTTGCGACATTAATCTACCTATGGTGACCTGTTCGATCTCTGTTGTTCGCTCCCAGAGAATTGGGTAAAGATACGCGTCTTCCTTGTTTAAATGAATTCGGAGATGTGAGTCTAAGACTGCTGTTGCTCTAGCTGCTGTTAAAGGGTCAGGTGCTTTGCGGATTGCTCCTAAACCATGAACCATGTTGTCAAGTTCACGGTGATCCATCAGGTAAGGCGTGGCTACAAGGGGCGCCACTTTATCGACTGCGGGAAAAACAGCAGCCTCTTCACCTCTAGCATGATAATTCAGAACCTCACCTAAAATGTGAAGCCGATCAAAAACAGGAGCGAAATCTCCTCCATTATGGGCTATTTTAAGGACTGAATTATCAATTTGTAAAATGTCTTGACGCAGTGCCTTGTGTAAGGCACGCACTATGTCAACAGTTCCAGGCAAAATTTTACATCCTTTTGGAAAGTAGTTTGTTAAGGGTTTAAAGATATGTTGTTGCTGTTATACAGTAACAAAAACCTGAAAAAAAGAGTTTGCGGGTGAAATCAACCATTAGGTTTTAGCGTCAGGAGCAGTTTAGAAGAACAGAGAGAAAAAGATTAAAAATTAGTTTCTTTCCTTCAGAAAATAAGAGGATCTTCGGTCTATCTTGAACCTGATTCAAGCACCCGAGTTATTCCAAGCTTTTTACATTGCTTTATCATTGAAACAGAAATGTTCCACTGGCTTTCCCGTAGCAAGGCTATAGTCTTTGTAGACTTGGCATGTGTTGCATATGCAGGGTTTGCTTCTGTCAAGGTCTTTGCAAGCTGCAGTCCCGATTGTGCAGTAGGGTCCAGGCATATCCTCTGGTTTTGGCATCATTGCGGCTTTCTGCTCCATTGTCATGCTCTTCATCATCTCAGGAGTCATCTTCTTCTTCATTTCCATTCCTAGCATAATCTTTGGTTTAGCGCATTCACTTTTTGCTTGCACAGGGCACAATCCACACTGGCACTTCATTACAACATCTTCATTTAATGGAACTTTGCCTTTATGTCCGAAAATATTCAAAAAAATTCACCTCCAGTAAACTTAGATAAAGTGTTGTTTATTGAGTGAACTTATGCAAACTTAAAGAATTGTGGGTGTCATTAACCAATCACATCTTAATCCTTGGAGCAGTTTAGAAAATAAACGAGAAAGTTAAAAATTAGTCAAAACTAGCCAATTTTTAATTATTTTAGCAGGTGCGCTATAGCTAAGGTAGTGAAAGACTTTTATTCAATAATTACATAAACACTTTTGGTATATCAATAATTTCAAAAACCTAACTAATAATTAAGTGTTCGGGTGATGTCTCCACTTTGCAGGGGGTTCAAGTCCATCTGGGGTCAAATTGGGACCGGAATGTAAACGAAAACAGGCCCCACTATTTTGCAAGAATGACGTTGGGTTTGCTGAGACTCTGAAAACTTTGGAAAAAAAAGGTTTTGCGGGTTAAATCTCCACTGGAGTGTAGGTTCAAATCCTCTCTCTGTCAGTCATTATTAGGGTTCGTCCTACGCCCACTATATCTTCGGGTTAAGAAACATGGGTTATAATATTAAGCTACATTTTATAAGAAAAAACTCACATAGCAATAACCAGAGGAATAGCCAATTCCGGAATATTTGTCACCCGGAATTTACATTGAAGAAACAGAAATACGTGCAAAATCTATCGAAGGTATAAGCACCAGTACAACAGGCATGGTAGGTTTAACTCAGAAAGGTCCTCTTAACCAACCCACACTTGTTACGAGCTTCTCCGAATTTCAAAGGGTATTCGGTGGTTATTTGGACACAAGTTATGGTGATTACCGTTATTTGCCTCATGCTGTCGAAGGGTTTTTTCAGAACGGTGGTCAACGAGTCTACATAAATCGTGTTGCCGCCACAGATGGGGGGGTTTCCGATGAAACTATCATAGGCAAAGACTCCAGTGAACCAAACCAAAGAACTGGGCTTTGGGCGTTTAATGGAGTCGACGAAATCAAAATCTTGGCAATTCCCAATGGAGCAAACCAAAAAATTCATAATGCTATGATTGAGCATTGTGAACACCTGAAGAATCGCTTTGCAGTGCTTGACCCAAAAGAATGTGTGAATCTGGACGCGATTCGAAAGCAGTGGTCTATGTACAACTCATCGTATGCTGCACTGTATTATCCTTGGATAAAAATCCGGCAGCCTGATACAAAAGAAATTTTGTCTATCCCACCCAGCGGACACATATGCGGCATCTACGCACGAACCGACCTGCAACGCGGGGTTCACAAAGAACCCGCCAACGAAGTCATAGAGGGGGTTCTTGGTCTAGAACAGCAAATCACCCAAGCCCAACAAGATACGCTAAATCCCCTTGGGGTAAACTGTTTGCGAGAATTTAGCGGTCGAGGTTTCCGTGTCTGGGGCGCTCGAACAACTTCAAGTGACCCCCTTTGGAAATACATCAATCTTCGGCGCTTGTTTTTGTACCTTGAAGAATCGATTGAAAAGGGAACCCAATGGGTTGTTTTTGAACCCAATAATGAGAAACTCTGGACAAGGGTAAACCAGACAGTATCACAATTTTTGACAACTCTGTGGAAAGACGGCGCCCTGATGGGAACAACTCCGGAACAGGCTTTCTTCGTGAAATGTGATCGCAACACAATGACACAAAACGACATAGACAATGGAAGAATAATAATGTTGATCGGCGTGGCTCCAGTGAAGTCAGCTGAGTTTGTTGTATTCCGTATATCTCAATGGCAAGGCGGATCAGCAGCCAATGAATGATTGAGGCGAACAGAAAACAGCAAATCTGCCTCGTTTAGAGCCATGCCAAAAGAAGCTTGCCAAGAAGCACCCGAACCTCTGACGCCAAATGTATCTGCAGTGTCTTTTCCACTTTTTTGAGTAGTTCCTTCTTTGGGCAGAGTAGCTGGGCGAATTTCAAAACAAGAGCATTCTAAAAAACTGAAATAGATTATTATCCTATTTACGACAGTAACGATTTTATGGTATTATTACTGAAAAGAGAACAATGAGCCTAACCGAAAGAGAACGAATAATTCTGCAGCTCGCAAGTTAAGGGATAAGCGACTACAAAATAGCACACAAAATCAATGCTGATCCACCTAATGTAACACGGTCTCGAAACAATGCTTTCAGAAGCTTTTTCAACCAGAATCAGACTTAGAATAGGCAAGAAACAATGGCTTAACCCTAAAGGATTTTCAGTCACCAAAG
Organism: Candidatus Bathyarchaeota archaeon; assembly: GCA_963741005.1. Lineage (GTDB taxonomy): Archaea > Thermoproteota > Bathyarchaeia > Bathyarchaeales > Bathycorpusculaceae > Bathycorpusculum. The sequence continues at coordinate 1,628,453 of CAVUGQ010000006.1, read as the reverse complement.
AGTTTTATGCGGAATTTTTACACTTTCTTTCTTTAATTGGCGGCTGGTTTAGTTTTCAAACATTTCAGACGCTTGTTCTGTCTGTGTATTTTTTCTATATCTTCGAAAATGACTCAAATAAAAACAAAGAAGGGAGCTTTAAGAATATGGCACTTTGTGTTATGGGGTTAGCCAATATCCTTCATAGATGGGGAAGTTAACGCCTACGATCCAATCATATGACATGCTGAGCATTTGTTCTTTGTAGGAGTCAGTCCCATGGAGCAAGATTTCGGCCTTCCATTCTTTGAAACTTAACAGGTCTCCGCCAATCGAAGTTAAATGTGCTGTTCCCACAAGCGTTCCACCAGGCAATGTCCATACTTCATTGTACTTCCAGTTTCCCACCATAGTTTTGGGGTTATAGTTACCGCTTATTATGTCATCGTACGGCACGTTGGCATAAGTCAAAACTCCATTCACATAGATGTCTAAGGTACCCTGCGCATGCACATAATCGAGGTGCCCTATTCCACCTTCCGATGTCCATACAACCAATGTAGAATAGTCAACTACACTTTCGTGAAGCACAACTGAAACAGGCATCTTGTGTGGATTTTGCGCTAAAACAGGAGATATAAAAGCAAATGCTATAAGTACTCCAAAAACAAGGGCTAAAATTTCTTTCTTCATTTTTTCACCTCCACCAAGCTTCCACTGCTTCTATAGAGCTGAAAAAAACACATATGCATTTTTGTCTATTATTTTGCAAAATATTTAAGCTCAGGAGGCGTGCATTATACCGCCAACGCACTAATTTACATACTGGTTCCTTCTTCTTCGACAATTTACTTCAGTTTTTCATATCGAATTCTCATTTTCAAAACGCGCCCCGTCCTCCCTCTCTCACCAAAGAAAAGTCGAGATTCAACAGAGTCCAATAGCCTCAGCTCTCGAGTTGTCTCTCCACCCCTACCGTGTCGACCGTACATGCTGTATGTCGTTATGTCTGCATTCCTAGCAATCTCCATCAAGCCTCTCCAACCGCTCTTCTCTTCAGAAAGTTTGTGGATAAAATGGTCTTCTTTGAAAGAAGCAATAGATATTTGAAAGCTTTTTCTGCAGCTTCAGATCTGAAAATGAATTTACCGTTTCCAAATTTAGGAAAACTGGTCAATTTGGCCTTAGAAGGATCAGGTTTAACCGTTACCGTGATCGGTATAGCTCCGGTTTTTTCTGTACGCCCCAAATCATCAACATACAATACAAACGGTTCAATCTTGTAAACGCCAGATTCAGAAAATACTGCACTGAGTTTGATTGTTTCAACCTGAAAAGGACCTATTTTTTTCTGATTCATCTCAACCGAACCGTTTTGTATGCAGCAAGAATCAGTTATAGAATTGGCTCTTAAGCTATGAGGAAGCAAGCCTTCAATTTTAAATAATGTACCGTGATTCATAGATACGTTAATCAAATCAAGGCGGATGATAAACTTCTCTCCAATATGAACTTTCCTTGGTAGCATCAGATTCGATCGAATATCAGTGTGCCAGAACCTTTCAACAATTTGTTCTCGCAATTTCTGAATTTCTTTCCGTTGAGTCATCGCCTCATCGATGCACCCTTGCTTTTCAAGCGCCCAAACATAATTGGTTCTCGCGACATATCCAAGGCTAGGATTTACTTTCCCTATAAGCCTCTCAAAAGCTTGATTTGATTCCTCCCACATTCCTTTTGCGGCAAAGTACACGCCCATAGATATCAACACTAATCTATTAAGCACTGTTTGTGAGAGGATATCTGGAGGAAGAGTTGCCATTTTGTTGAAGTACTCATCTGCACAATCCAAATTACCCAATTTACTGTATAGACGGGTAAGAGAAGCTTGAGCGTAACCCTCTATGAAATCTGCATCTGTTTTTTTGCAGTATTCTAGGGCGTTCAAGCTTTGTGAAATTGCCTCTGAAAGTCTCCCTTTAATCTCGGCTATACTGCCCAAGAGATAGTGAGCCCCGGCTAACGTGTCAAAGGCGTCCAAATTTTCCCCCATCTTGAGCACTTTAGCAAGTTCGTTTTTAGCATATTGAAAAAGTCCACACTCTACGAAACCAGAACCAGCCCAAACGGTGGCTATCATTTCTTTTCGGACGTAGCCAATCTCATTGTAAATGGAGATTGAACGTAGAAGTTCACCAAGACCTTTTTTCCAGAGATCCATAGAGTACATGCAAACAATACCGCTCCTCCATAGAGCTTCAGCAACGTCTTCGAGAGCGTTCTCTTCTTCAAATATCTGCAAGGCTGAGTCGTAATCTGACAACTCCATTTTTATGTCCCCACGTCCAAACCAGCCTATGGCTCTTGCTCTGTTACTGCGAATTCTTGCCATTTCCAAGCGGTCATCAACAGTCATCTCTTCGGCCTTTCTGGCATACTTCAGAAGAAGGTCAGGAATGTCACCTTTAAGGAAAGCTGCGTCCATAGCTTTTCTTATGGCGTGCAACCGTGCCGCACCATTACCCTCAGATTCAGCAAGATGATCAAATGTCTTTATCGCTTCACCGTACATGCTGTTGGCTTCGAACGCTTCTCCCAAGCCTTCCAAAGCTGCTCTTTTGTCTTCAGCATTACCCTCCGCCTTAATATTCTCAAGAACATAACGAAAGTGTTTGATAGCTTGTGCATTGCTCCATTTCGCTAACTCGCTCTTTCCAGCAGCTAAAGCAAATTTCACTGCCTTCTCCTTATTTCCAGCCTTTGCATAGTGATATGCCAAATCACTTACCCGTAATGCGGCGCTCTTTGAAGCTTCAAGTTTCTCCGCAAGTCTGTTATGGTATGCTTTCCTAAGAGGAGCGGGGAGCGTTCCATATAATATTTCGCGTGAGAGGGCATGATCGAATCTAAATCTATTCTCATCTATACAAATGATTGATGTTGATTGGATAATTGCATTTAACGTTTCCAGTACGTCTAAACTATCTTTGTCCACAAGGGCACTCAGCAGTCCAGCTTCAAATTCATCACCAATTACGGAGGCTGCATCAATAACTCTTCTCTGAGCGTTATTTAGGCACGAGAGTCTTTGGATTATTATGTCTCTTATTTTGCCTGGGACTTCGATTTCTTCGGCTTTGAGACACCATTTGCTATTCTCTTGGACGAGTTTTCCTTGTTCAAGCAACATACGGATTGATTCTATCACAAAAAGCGGATTGCCTTCGCTTTTGACCACCAGTTTTTCAGCCAAAGCTCGTTGCAAAGGACCATTTAGCATGCTTTCCACCATATTTAAAATGCTCCCCTTGTCTAGACCTGGCAGCTTAATTTCATTGAAAAGGTCTTCGCGCTTCATCATCGACAAAGTTTCAATTATTCGGTGAGGATAGCCTTCAGAGTCACTAGTGAGGGCTTCGCTTCTAAAAGTTGCTAATAATAAGAGTTTTTCTGATTCATTAAATGCTCTTGCAATATAGTGGATTAATGCTAAAGATGCAGAATCAGCCCATTGAATATCTTCTATAAGCAATATTATTGGCCTTTGGGCTGCTATGCGCCGGATTATTTTCGCTATGGCGAGAAATGTTTGATCCTTGATAGCTTGTGGTGACAAGTGTTGGAGATGCAAACTCAAATCAGGATTTGTAATTCCTTTCAACCATGGATTGAGTTTTAACTCTTCTTTCTCGTTCTGGTCTTTAAGGGCTGAGTAATAATTACTGAAAGCTTCTATGAACGGAAAATAGGGGACTTCGCGTTAAAAAGACACCAACCAGTTATTGATATTGTATCTTCGTGTTTTGCATCATTTAGAAACTCTTGCACTAATCTTGTCTTTCCAATTCCAGCTTCTGCAGAAATAAAAACTGTTCTTCCCTTACCTTCTATAGCCATTTCCAAATGGCGACGTAGCTCTCCTATTTCTCTTTCTCTGCCCACGAGAACGGGCTGTAACAGAATTTTATTTCTCAGCATGCCAACCCGGAGCCTATAATACCAGATAAGAAAATGCTAGACAAAGGCTTAAACATTTCATAGGTGGAGCAAAAGCTAAAAAATTTTACGACAAGTTCTAAAATATTTAAGGAGAGAGCAAATATACTTAGCTGGGAGTAGCTTGTTACAGTCCAGCGATGTAAAATCTGAAGAAAAAGTGGAACCGGAAAGAAAAATTTTTGTTCCTGCACTCACAATTGCTTTCTTTGCAATTACTGTTTCAGGACAAATAGCAGCTTTGCTTTCTTTAGACATCGCAAAAACATTTTTCCCAACATATTTTCTCCCAGGGAGTTCCCCCGACTTGCAAGCATCTGCTGTTGGAGCTGTTACCCAGATAGTAACGGTCAACAGCCTATTCGAAGTTCTTTTCGCGTTAGTGATAGGAGTTTTGACTGTTCGTTTAAGCCATAAACCGTTATTGCTTGGGGGCGTTGTGCTAATTATTATTTCAGCAGTCGGTAGTTATTTAGCACCAACACTCTGGGTGTTAGGGATTTTCTTCGCCATAGAGGGAGCAGGAACAGTCATAGTAGCTATTATGGGGATGACTTTTGTTGGAGAATTTCTGCCTTTTAATAGAAAAGCCAAAACAGTCGGTTATTTAGTTGCTGCAACTGCCGCTGCTGCTGTTATATCTGGTCCCATAATTACTTTGATAACCAATTTAGGCGGCTGGCGGCTTAATTTTCTGTTGTTTGTTATGCCCGTTTCGGTCTTTGGATTGTTATTGACTTTTATTGCTATGCCAAAAACGCAGAACAAACATAAAACTGCCCTGAGAGGGAATGTTTATTTGAGAAGCTTCAAACGTGTTTTCTTGAATAGATCAGCTGCTTTCTGCTTAATTGGAGGAGCACTTGGCAGTTCTGCAACAATTGGAACATTTTCATTCGCATTTTACCGCCAACAACTCGGGTTACCTCTAGACTACGCTGCCATAATCATCGTTGTGGCATCATTGATGTATGTTGCAGCTAGCTTGGTTATAAGCCGCTTTGTTAACAGGATTGGAGCTCGAATTCTTGCGTTAGCTACATCTCTTATCAATGGCTTCTTAATTATCATCTTTTTCTTTATGCCGGCATGGTCGATAGCTTTCCCGCTAGATATGATTCATGTTTGGTTTGGTGCAGCAGCCTTTACCGCCTTTAGTTGCCTTATATTGGATCAAGTGCCCGAGTATAGGTCTACTATGATTTCGATGAGGTCTGTGTTTGCAAGCGTGGGTGGCGCAATTGGTGCCGCGTTAGCCGGAGCAATGCTCATAATTTTCGGATCTTATCAAGCCGTCGGCATATCTTTTGGAATAATGAGCATTGCCGCAGCGGGCGCCTTCTTATGTACTATGGACACAACAAAACCGCCTTCAACTAAAAAGGGCTCTAAGAGTTTTGCCCCGTCTATTTAGTCTTAGTGAACGTTAGAAATGTAACTTATTCCCTTCAGAAGAGGCAGTCGCAGGGTGCAGCAAGAACGTGAATTAGCGTTAATTTTTACATTGACTCTTTAAATTAAAATTCAATTGAAAACGAATGAAAAAACATGAACCTGCTATTGGCTTAGATAGCTCATGGCTATACCAAACTAGATACGACCTTCAAAGCAACATTCTAAATATCTAGATTAAGAAAGAGAGAGGGGAGATTCAGGAAACTATGGCGCACTTGTGATATCAAGTGCCATTAGTCTATTCTACGCGTCGGTTTACGCCATTGCTGCGTTTGGATTGTTTAGAAAATCAAAGTGGGCGCCACTTCTGATTATTGAAATTTCAATCGTAGATCGAGCGCTTGCTTTAGTTATTTTCCAGCTAAACTTTGGCTTCTTAATCTGGTCGGTATGGAAAATTGTTATGATATTTTTAGCTTTCTACCTTTTGCGGGCTTCCTTTGCGGTCCACGCGGAAGTAAGCTCTCAGAAAAACTAAACCAAAACCCAGTAACTCCCAAAGGTCCCATATTTCTTGTCTTTCCATTTATTATCAGTAAAAAGATATCTTTTTTAGGTAAGAAAGTAAGATAATATTTGGTAATCTAATGTCTCGGAGCGAAAAGGCCGATCTTACGATTCTCAGTGAAAAAGGTCAAGTTGTTATACCAGCAAAAATAAGGTTGCGAATGGGCTTGAAACCTAAAACTAAATTCCTTGTTTATGAATGCAACGACTCTGTAATACTAAAGAAGCTTATAGAACCTGACTTGTCAAAAGAGCTACAAGCCATGTACAAAAGAGTCGATGAAAGAATTGCAAAATACGGCGAACTGTCAAACGATGAAATAAACGAAATAATCCACGAACATAGGCAAAAGAAAAGACCTTCAAAGAGCCAAATCAAGAATGAAAGTAGTCCTTGACACAAACATCTTGGTTTCAGCCTTGATAAAGGCCGGTAAGCCACGGGATCTCTTCAATAAATTAGTAAAAGAGCAACAGACTAGTTTTATCCAGAGTTATCCTCGAAGAGTTCCTTGAGGTAATAGATGACCCCAAGATAGCAAAGTACACGAGTGAAAAGGATGTGACCGTTTTTCTTAACACGCTAAAGAACTCTGCAAGAATAGTGCAAGTGAAATCCAAGTTCAAGGCTGTTAAGGATGATCCTGATGATGACGCTATTGTGCGAGCGGCTTACGATAGCAAAGCTAACTACATTATTTCTGGCGATAAACATCTGCTTGCATTGAAACATTTCAGGGGGATAAGAATCCTAACTATTGATGAAATGCTAAATGCACTGAACAATTAAAGTATATTTTTCTAACGCCTATTTTTATTTCACGCCTGTTTGATAACTTTGAAAAGTTTTCAAGTATTGTTCTTACAAATCAGACTGGCAAGTCACAACCTTCAATGACTCATTGGGCTTTCTCTGCGGTCCATGCGGAAGTAAACTCTCAGAAAAACTAAACCAAAACGAGCAAATCTAAAGGAGGCTCTAATTGTAGCTATTGTCAGAAAATAAAAGAGTGAAAAAAGTAAAATCATAAGAGAATTGGGTAATTCTTTAAGCATCTAATCGGTCGTTTGCGTGATTTTTTACACGATCTCGTTTCTTGACCAAACAACAGATTCAAAGTATAAACATAACAGGAAAATGGCATTTCTTGAGTTAACTATTTTTTCAATTCAATTAACATTTTTAACACCAATTTAAGTGCAGAGTCATAGCCATCGCAGTATTCTTTACTGGGGTCTTTGTCCGCATAGGTTCGCTCCAGAATTTCTTTTCCAATGCCTTCATTAGTTAGCTGGATTGAGCCTTCTTTAAGCCATATCAGAGCATCTACATACCCATGTTCTGAGTCTGAAAGTTCATCAGTTATAGATGATTCTGCTTTCTGCCTGATTATTTCATCAATCTTTTCTTTTAACTCGTTCTCAACCTTGCTCACTTCTTTTCACCATGCTTAATAATTATAACCATTTTTTAGTTTTTTAAACTTTCAGCTTCTCAGCGAACTCTTGTATATTTGAGGTCTTCGTTGTTGGGTCTGTCTTTGTTTATTCCACCAAAATATTTGAGAAACTTGTTAGTGTTGAAACCCGCATAACCAAACTCGTCAACAATCGTGTAGCCTTTAGATTGAAGAGTTTCTTTAAGGGTCGTATGACATTTGCCGCAAGTCGAACTAGTGATGCCCAGTATATCTTTCTCATCGGCGCAGCGCTTAACGTACCAAGGTTTCTCATTCCCGGAATAGTTATTGGCTATCTATACAAAAGACTGTACGTACAAGCCTAAGTATGGTCTGCGTGCGCTCAAGGTTTGATCCCGTCCTAACTATTGAAGTGGATGCGAAGGATTGGATATTTTTAGTGCAATAAGACATTGCGTACCTTTTTAAGCAGCTGCTTCACAACAGTTTTCTGGAGACAACAATACGTGCCATCAATTGAAGCAGTTAATTTAACCAAACAATACGGCGCATTCACCGCCCTCTCAGACCTAAACCTGAAGATTGAAGGTACAAAATGCGTTGGTTTCCTTGGACCTAACGGTTCAGGAAAAACAACCACCCTAAAAATGTTCACCGACCTAATCAAACCAACCAAAGGACAAGCCCTCATAAACGGCGTAAACGTCCACACCAACAAGAAAAAAGCACTCGAAAGCGTAGGCACACTGATTGAAACTCCAGAAATTTATTCGTCTCTTACACCAAGAGAGTCTTTAACCATGATTGCGGAGATACGGGGGATTCCGCGTGCTGAGCGAAAGAAACGAGTGGAAGAAGTTACTGCGGAATTGCGCATGGAAGAATGGATTGACAAGCGTGTTGGTAAGTTTTCAAAGGGCATGAAGCAGCGAATCTGCATCGCATCCGCTTTGCTAAGTGACCCAGATGTGGTTCTTTTAGATGAACCCACTACGGGACTTGATCCCCGAGGCATGAGCGAAGTTAGAGATATCATAAAGGGGCTTAAAACCAAAAACCGTCTCATATTTATGAGCTCACACATACTAAGCGAGGTTTCTGATGTCTGCGACGAAGTTGCCATGATAAACCACGGCAAACTAATCATTTACGACACTCTACCCCATGTGACAGCAAAGTTCTCAGGTGGAAACAACGTCGTCGAAGTTGAATTAGTACGTCCAGTGGACACTCAGATCGTAACACAAAAAATTGCCGCCCTGCCAGATGTAGTTGCTGCAGAAAAAATAGACGACAAAGACCTCAAGATAAGCTTCAAAGGAGGTTTAGCAGTGCAAAAGCGCCTCCTAAAAGACATAATCAAACTCAAAATTGGCGTAGTCAGCTACAAAGCTGCATCATCTGAACTTGAAGATGTATACCTTAAACTCATAACCGCTACGTTGTGATAGATATGACACAAACAAACTTTGAATCCAAAAAAAATGTTGTACCAAACAGCATTGCCCAAGTTGGAATAATCACCAAGTACACTCTTCTTGATTACATAAGGTCCCGCCGTTTCTTTATTATGCTGATTATAACAGCACTGATAAGTGTGCTTCTCACGGTTCTTGTGGCATATTACCGTCCAGCTGGCTTTCTAACATCTGAGCTTGGCTTCTACAGTAGCTGGTGGGGCACCTCAGTTACGTTTGTGATTATTCTTTCCGGAATTTTCTTTGGCGGCGACGCAATTTCTGGTGAATTCCAAAACAAAACAGGTTACTTTGGAGTGCCAAACCCCATCAGGCGCTCATCCATCTACATAGGAAAATGGATTGCAGCGTTCATGGCGTCAATTGCAATTCTTGGCGTCTTCACAGTTGTCACATTAGGAAATGGCTTATACTACTTCTCAGGTGTGCCTATTCAATTCGTTGAGTCACTGTTGTTTGCTTTACTTTATTTAGTTGCAGTTCTTGGTTTCACGTTCTTCTTTAGCTCACTATTTAAGAGCAGTTCCATGTCTATCTTGCTTACAGCTATACTATTTCTGTTCGTTTTCACACTAATACAACAACTTGTCGCTGGACTTGTTCAAATTGAGCCTTGGTTCATCTTAACATATGGCTCCCAAATCATCGGCAACGTATTATCATCGCCCTATCCAGCCCACATAACCACAACCAGTCTGCGTCCAGGCGGAGGTGGAGCTACCCTAACAACATACAACTCTACAATCCCTGAAGGACTCGCTATAATGGCAATATACTTCGCTGTTACCGCAATCTTAGGCTTGATTCTCTTCGAAAGAAAAGAATTCAACTAAACCAAACTGTCAGTCCAAAGAAAGCAAGAAACCTCAGCAAACCCAACGCCAATTCGACAAGCACTAACCAAACTCAAACTGCCGCTTTCTATGTGCCGCGCTAGTCATAAATCTTTTAACCGTTCAAACTAAAGGATCAAACACACAATTTTCAACTCCCTTATATTTGCCATCAGCGCAAAAAAAGCGCGGCGTATCAGGTCACATCTGTCGCAAATATGCTGGGGATTTGGTGTGAGGATTGTCGTGTGGTTCAGATACAGTTTAAACAAACAAATGGTAAGTGGGAATTGAGTGTAGTTGATTTTTAAACGAGAAGTAGCTTAAAATCTTGGAAGACCGGATAAAGCGATATCACCAACATTTTCAAACTCAATATCAGAACAAGCAAGCGCGCTAAATCTATGACAAACGTTATAAAGAAAACAATCTGATAAGCGCTAACCTAAAGAGAGGGGCACAAAATGAATTTATTTAAAAAGAACGCAGAAATCGAGACCACAAACCAAATCGCAGATTTATCGCCACGGAAAACCGCAAGAATGGCGGGGCTGTTTTACCTCATTTTCATATTAACTACTGTCTTAGCCTCGTATATTCGCGGAAATATTATTGTATCCGGAGACGCAATGGCCACAGCCAATAATATTGTGTCTTCTCAGGGACTATTCCGGGTAGGTTTTGTAACTGAGCTAGTATCTGCAGTGTTTTTTGTTTTAACGGCATGGGCACTATACGTGTTGTTAAAACCAGTTAACAAAAACCTAGCTTTGCTACTCTTATTATTAAACTTGGGCGGTGTCGCTGTAGAGTGCCTCAATGCGCTAAATCTATTTGCTGCCCTTCAGTTTTTGAGCGGCGCTAATTACTTAAGCGTATTTCAAACAGGTCAACTGCAAGCCATGGCGATGTCCTCTCTCAATTTATACACAAATGGTTTTCTAATCGCCCAGATATTTTTTAGCGCTTGGTTACTTCCCCTCGGTTACTTAGTTTACAAATCGCGCTTCCTTCCTAAATTTTTAGGTCTACTGCTGATCCTTGATTTCTTCGGCAACATGAGTTGGTTCTTACAGGGTTTCCTTCTCCCCGACTACAAAATATTAGCATACCCAGGAAATGCGATCAGCTTCATTGCGGAAATTTCTCTTACTGCATGGCTTTTAATTATGGCTGTTAAAGAACAGAAATAGAATGACTATGATAAAGTAAAGAGGGAGAAAAATGACCCAATCAAAAGAAACCTGGAGAAAAATAGTAGTACTGGCGGTCGTGGGCGGATTAGCCTTCTGGGCAGTTTCCATCGCAACTTCCCTGGTTCCTATCACAGCGGATTATAGAGCTGCGCGATGGAGCGCGGAAACGGTTTGGGTCGGTTCTTTGCCTGCTGGTCTGATTATCGGATTCTTAATTAGCTTTTTCCTGTTTCGTTTTTTTGACAAGATTCCGACAAAGAATCCAATTCTAAAATCTGTAATACTAAGCATTATTGCCCTAGTCGTTGGCACAATCCTACTGGAAGCCCCGGCAAGTTTTGGGACGAATGATGCCCTTTATTACTTCCTCTTCGGTACAATGCTTAATGTACCAAGGTTTCTCTTTGTTGGAGTAGCGATTGGCTATCTATACAAAAAGCTGTACAAAGGACCCAATCCAGCCGTAGTTGCTTCCAAGTCTCCTACAAGTGGATAGATAAAAAACCATGGAACCCCCAGTCACAGATCGAACTAAGCGACAGATGTCACACGAGTTCTCCAAGAAACTGATTAAACTGACCTTAGCGGGAGGTGTAGCCTTCTGGATAATTGACTTCGCAATGTCCATGTCTCCCATCTCTGCGGAGTATATGGCTGCCTTTTCAATTTCTTCTCTTCCATTGGCTCTTGTTGAAGCATTGGTCGGTGGTATGATTATCGGATTCTTTGTCAGCTATTTTTTACTTCGTTTCTTTGACAAGATTCCAACAAAACATCCAATTTTAAAAGCCTTGATTCTCAGCTTTGTTGCCTTAGTCGTTATCGAAGTCCTTTCAACTTTTGGCAATCCAAGCAATGCCTATGTTTACCTTTTAGTCGACACAGTAATGAACATTCCAAGGATTCTCGCTCTTGGAATAGTTATTGGCTATCTATACAAAAAGCTGGACAGATCAGAGAGGTTAACCAATCAGACAAGCACAACTAAAAAACCCATAATTAACCGTTATTTCTTCAGAGCTATTTTAAATAATGACGCATACGAGAAATGCTCTAAAGCATTGGCAGTTATTTAAGTGAAGCAAAACTCAAAATTACACACTTCGGGTACTCAATGTAAAACAAATTAAGAACAAAGCACTATATGATTTAGGTGAAAGTTTTGCGTAAACAACACAGACCAGAAGGAAATACAACCTCCCCAAACAGGAGCAGTATAACAAGAAAAGCAAATGCCGCCAATAGTTCAAGACAGAAACAAGCCAACGCCAATCGCTCGAAACAGACCCAAGCTGACAATTCAAAGAAGAAAAACAGTGCTTAAACAAAATACCAAAAATCAATGGGCAGCATAATTATCACAAGAATCCCCAACATAATTCTTAAATTAACATAGCTGGAGTTAGGTATATCTTTTTTATTTCTATCGCCTACAAGAGGGTATAATTGATTTTTCACTGAAATGTCTCCACTCAACTCAATGAAGGCATACTTCGATCTTGCTTCTTTAGGAAGCTAGGCGTTTTTTACTCAGTTGTTGGTTTTCTCAACCCAATGGTATCCAATTTTGCTTGGTGACAAAGCTTTTATGCTGTTCAAAATAAAATATGCCATAGAGGTTATAAAATGTCTTTAGAATCAGGAAAAAATATGGCTGGCATTGGCTCAATATTTCTGATAATTCCAGTTCCATTTCTAAGCATTGTTGGCATAATACTAGTGCTTATAGGAATGAAAAATCTTTCAGCCGCATACAATGACAAAAGCATCTGGACAAATACGCTCTATGCAGTAATCTTTGGAATCATTGGAATCGTAGCTTCCGGAGTAACTTTGGTATCCTTGATTTTCGGCGGAATTTTTACTGGAGCCGCCTTAGAAGTAGGCGATTCATCAGGTATATTAGCAATTATCGGAGGATTCATTCTATTTCTTATAGTAGCTTTCGTATTCTACCTGCTTGAAGCCATCTACATCCGTAGAGCGTTTGATTCGCTTGCAACCAAATCCGGAGTTGGACTGTTTAGAACAGGAGGATTGCTGCTGCTCATCGGTGCGCTTCTTACAATAGTAATAGTCGGTTTGTTTTTGATTTTCGTCGCTTGGATACTAATACTAGTAGCATTCTTCCAAATACCATCAAACCCAGCGCCTCAGCAATATCATATACCCCCGCCGCCCCCACAATAAAATATCCCTTTCCATTTTTTATTTTTGTTTATAGCACACAACCTTTAAAACATAAACACTTTTCTTTCATTCCCTCCTTTCTTGTGCGCACCGAAGATATTTTGGGGTTGTTATAATTGCTTTATGCGATATCTCTCCACGCAAAAGTGGTTTCCGCTAAGTTCTTATGGTTTCACAATACTAAATTATCTGAAGTTATAGCTGAAAACGGGTGAAGGGAGAAAGATGCAAATAAACAAATATTTTTCTAAGAAAAAAGCATTGTCAACTATCCTAATGAGTTTTCTCTTATTATCGGTGTCTTTAACAATTCTGCCGCAAACGCAGGCTGCAAAACCATCGCCGATGAGCGTTACCTTGGCATCGCCAAATCCCCTTGCCTGTATTAGCGGTAGCGGTATAGCAGGGGGAATGTATGGCGCAACTGTTGCGTTTGGAGGCGATTATATCTTTGTCTCTGGTGAGGGTAATTTCTATGTGTACAATGCAAAAGCCCAAGTATTAGTCAAAACAATAGCGGGCTCCACAATCGCCTTAGGCACCGGATATGTCGCCATAGGAAACCCGGACTATGCTTCTACTTCAGGTAAAGTTGACATCTACCGCCTAAACAATCTAAGAAAAGTCGTTGCAACCCTCACCTCACCCGAGGCCTCTCATGTTGGATTTGGGCTCTCTATTGCTATTAGTGACGATAAAATGCTCATCAGTGATGTAGGCGCTTACTCCGGTGATCAGCAGTTTTCAGGTGATGTTTATGTTTACTCGATACCTAGCCTCATGTACATTACGAAGTTGGAGCAGAAAAATCCCGAGAGAGCCTATGGAGATCCGTTTGGCCATAGCCTCACATTTTGCGGTAATCACATTGTTGTCGGAGCTCCAGATCAAACAGTCAATGGAGCTATTTTCTCCGGAAACGTTTATCTGTACAATTCAGAAACATACGCGCTGGAGAAAACAATACCCAATCCAGATGCAGCTTCATGGGGATTATTTGGCTGGTCAATTGCTGCAGCAGGCAACGATATCTGGATAGGTGAACCAGGCTTTACTTATCCTGCCACCACAGCAACTGACGAAATAAACTTAGCCGGAAAAGTCTACTGCTATAACTCAAACGGTGAGCAAGTAACAAGCCTAAGCACCCAAAAACCAACTAATGCAGGATTTTTTGGTCGTTCAATAGCAGCAAATGACGCTTACGTTTTCGTGGGAGCACCAGGAGAAAGCGTAGAAGTTGCCAGTGAGATTGAAACTACCACAATACCTTATGCCGGTCAAGTCTACTTATTTACAGAAAGTGGAACCTACATAAAAACTCTGATTTCACCCTATCCACAAATTTTTGGGCACTTTGGAAACTCAGTTGCCTTCGGCTGCGGGTATTATATAGTTGGGGCACCAGAAGAAGACGCGACTCTACGGTATCGATCTACAATACAAACATACATGGATGCCGGTCTTACCCACATAATGAGTTAAAGCTTCAAATGAAAAAGCGGGCAACGCCTACTTTACCTAACTTCTTTGTTTTTCTCTGCGAGCATTTCGCTCTTGTGCCGTTTGCAGTAAATTTTAAGAGTAATTGAGGCGACGATAGCTACGACTACTGCGACAATTGTAATCGTTGCGGCAGAGCTTGGTGACAGGAAAAAAGCTTCTAATCCGGTTTGAGAACCGCTTGGACCCGCAGCGCCCACTCGAGACAAGTTAGGAGAAGTAGGTCCAGCTAAAGCAAAAAAGACCGCGGTCATGTATATGTCCCAGTTTCCGTTACAGTCGTCAATGTAGACTATGCGTCCGCCTGAAACTGATGGTTAATCCACATTATCCCTGATGCCTTTATCTTTACCTTTTGGCAATAGCCTCGGTAGTCTAAGTTGTTATGGTTTTTTTGATCAACCTTTTTCGGTTTCTTTGCCTGCTAGTCTGATTATAGGATTTTTCGTTAGCTTCTTCTTGCTTCGATTTTTTGAAAGATTCCAACAAAGAATCCAATTCTAAAATCCGTGGTACTAAGCTTCATCGCTTTTGTCATTGCCATATTCCTGCTCGAAGCTCCCGCAAGTATTAGGACAAGTGATGCCTTTATTATTTGCTCATCGGCGTAATATTTAACGTGCCAAGGTTTCTCTTTGTTGGAGTAGTTATTGGCTATCTATACAAAAGGCTGTACGGATCAGAGAGTTTACGCCAATCAGACAAGCACTAACCAAATTCAAGATGCCAATTTCTATGTGCCATGCTAGTCGTAAGGCTTTTAACCGTTCAAATTAAAGAGACAGCATCGTAGTTTTCAATTCCCTTGTACTTACCACCAGGGTACATCTGTTTCTAAGATGCGTAGGATTTGGTGTGATGATTGCCGTGTGGTTCAGATGCAGTTTAAACAAACAGCAAATGGGAATGGAGTAGACGAAAAAAGGTTGGAATAAAGATAATAGGTTTACTTAAACTACGTATCACAGTGCGCGCTCATATCTCTTTACCAATAGAGAAAGCTTGTCCAGTGCTTTTCCCAACTTTATGATAAGTCATCCCTGCCATATTCCATACGATCGGTTTCACTTTTTCAATGTCTGGAAGGTTTTTTTCATTAAGCACGTCAGAATCAGCTTTGACCTCCACAATTTCGCCTATGAACTCTGTGTGTAGCCCAATTTCAACTATTTTTAGAAGCTTGCACTCTAAAACCAGAGGAAATTCCTTCACGTAGGGCGCATCAACAAGACAACTTTTCACAGGAGTCAACCTTGTTTCTGAGAATTTATCTACATTTTTCCCTGAAGCCATGCCAAAATAATCAGCTTCCTTGGTGTAGTTTTCGGATGGAATACTCACTGTAAATGATTTCCGCTCCACAATATTATGATAAGTATACGTCGCTTTTCTTAGAGATACATAGATACATGGTGGTTTGGAGCAACAAACTCCTCCCCAAGCTGCAGTCATAACATTTGGTTTCCCTTCTTTATCATAAGTTCCTACAACCCAGACAGGTGTTGTGGGAACGATAGTGTTTGCACCCAAAGACTTTTTCGTCAGAACCCGCCCTAAAATTTTAGTCTTGCACGTCTATTCTTTTTTTATTGCAGATACTTTTACGCTAACCACAATGTTGGCTGCTTGCTTTATCTCTTCTTCAGTCATGTTTTCCATTTTGATTATATCTTTCAATGTGGATTCACTTATGATGTATTCCAATGGGTATGTTTTTTCGTCTATAACAGTTACTTTTTGAAATCCAGTTTTTCGCATTAGCTCAAGGTATTTGTCTTTATGTATTGCTCCAGAGATGCATCCAGCATATGCTTCAACATTTTTTTGAATGGATTTAGGTAGCTCTTTTAAGAGGACAATATCCGAAACCATCAATCGACCTTTTGGGGCGAGAACTCTAAATGCTTCTTCGAAGACGCGCTTCTTGTTCGGGGCGAGGTTGATTACGCAGTTTGAGATTATGACGTCAACTGAGCTGTCAGCTACTGGTAGATTTTCGATTTCTCCGAGTCTAAATTCAACGTTTGTGTATTTGCCTTTTTTTGCGTTCACTCTGGCTTTATCGAGCATTTCAGGAGTCATATCTACGCCTATTACTTTTCCCAGCTTTCCTACTTTCTTGGCTGCTAAAAAGCAGTCAAAGCCTGCACCTGAACCCAAATCCAGAACTCTCTCGCCTTCTTTCAAAGATGCCAAAGCAGTGGGGTTGCCACAGCCTAATCCGAGATTTGCTCCTTCTGGAACAGTATTCATCTCTTCTTCGCTATAACCAATCATTTTGCTTACTTGCTCGTTTGTGGGAGCTGAACAGCAACTGACGCTTGAAGCGCAGCATGAACCGTTGGTTTTAGCGACCTTTGCATAACGACTTCTAACAAGTTTCTTAACTTTTTCTTCTTTCATAATTAACTCTCCTGTTTAGTTACTCCTTTGAGTAATGGACCAAGCGTTTTGGTTACGGCTGCCTGTAGTTTATCAGCTTTCAACATCATAATACAGCATACTTCTCCGTCTTTTTCGCAAGCCACTACTGCTATTTTGTCGTTTGGCTTGAAGTTTGCCTTTTCCCGCAAATCCTTGGGAAGAACAATTTGCCCTTTCGCATCCATCGATATTACTGCATCAATTCTGCAGGTATCCCCAATACAACTACTCATACAAATTACCTTGAATGTGGAAGAACCTTTCTAAACATTTAAACTTTGCTGATTTTTCAGAAAAATCTGAACTTATGCATCTAGCGATAATTATTATTTTTTCCTACCAATCAGATTAAATAGCGGGTCAATTCTAACAAAATATTAGAACTCACTCCTTCAAAGCGACTTTAAAAGGTCGGAAGAAACTTGACATGGAATCCCTCATAGCAAAATATCAGCAGGGTAAAAAAAGCGCGGCGTGCCCGGAGATCTTGTTTTTATGATGTGGAACGCGCAGGTTCGGAGACAAGTGTTAAATAAGGAAAAAAGACGTAAAAGAAAGCCATGACCACCAAAGATTCAAAGCTAATGCATTCTAACCTAATTACCAAAATTTTGATAGTTCTGGTCATACTCAACATTGCTGGGGACGTTTTAGCTGCGGCGTTTTTTCTGTGGGACCCTTCCTTAGGAGAGTTGTCAGTATACGGCGGTTTGATTGCAAGTTTTGCGGGACAAAGTGGTGCCGTTATGATAACAAGCGCCATTCTTTTAGGCTACGCGGTGGTTTACGCTGTTTGTGTCTTAGGGTTGTTAAGTAAATTAAAGTGGGCACCGCCTCTGGTTATTGCCGTTTCGGTAGTGAATCGCGCGCTTGCTCTAGGGGTTATTTTTGAGCCAAACGTTGCCTTCCTAATCTGGTCAGCATGGAAACTCGTCATAATATCTTTAGCTTTCTATCTTTGGCGCAAAACGTAATCAACTCTTGGAGGCCGCCCTGTTTAGGGAGAGTATCTGAACCGCCTCTTAGTTGACCATTTCGCCAATCTTTCAACTAAGCGGGCAAGCTATGCTGCAAAGTTATGACGACGTTTCCTTTTTTGTGTCCGGCTTCCACGTAGCGGTGTGCCTCGACAATCTTCTCCAAAGGATACGTTCTATCAATAACCACTTTTAGTTTACCAGCCTCAATTAGAATCTTAAGCGTTGACAAGTCATCTGGCTCCGCGCCTGGGTCTCCCCAAGTAGAGAGAAAAACGCCGTTTTCTGTCAGCGACCCTTTAGCGTGTGAACGCGAAATTTTGCCTACAGCATCAAAAACCAAGTCATACCTCTGACCATTTTTGGCGAAATCTTCTTTGGCGTAATCAATCACAACATCCGCCCCCAAAGACTTGACCAACTCCAAATTAGCGGCGCTGCACACGCCAGTAACTTGTGCCCCGTAATATTTAGCAAGCTGAACGGCATAAGTGCCAACGCTTCCCGAAGCTCCATACACAAGGACCTTCTTTCCGTTCTTGACGTTTGCTTTTCTAAGGAAGGCCAGCGCGGTCATTGCGCCAATGGGGACAGCCTGCAGCTTCCTCAAAGGTCAAATTTGCCGGTTTCTTTGCGACCTGGATAACTACTTTTCCCACCACGTCTGTCTCTGGAAGACAAATATACTCGGCATACCCCCTGCCAAAACCAGTTGCAGCCAAAACTTCATCACCGACCCTAAATTTTTCTACACCCCTGCCAATTGTCTCGACTACCCCAGACACTTCCATCCCAAGGACTTTATTTTTTGGCCCTGTTAAACCTAAAACAAACCGCATGGGGAGCCAAAATTTCGTTGGGACTTTGAAGCCTCGCATTCGAATATCTCCCGCCGCTACAGTTGTGGCGTGTATTTTTATCAGCACTTCATTGTCTTTAGGAACTGGTTTTTCTATTTCTTTGAGGCTTAAAACCTCAGGAGATCCATATTTCTCGTAAATAGCTGCTTTCATTTTCAAACTTGCGCTCCGGTTTTGCTTTTATATGAATTCCAAGCGTCGGCTATCATGAACATCGACGCCATAAGAAAAATCGTAGCATCCACTGTGATTTGTCCGTCTGGAAGCTGGGTGTTCCCGCTTGCAATGGTGGGCCACATAAAGAAAAACGCAAAATGAACAATTGCAACGCCATAAAGAATCCAACCTGTGAATCTTAAACCAGGAATCCCCGTTGAGCCTAACTGTTTTCTGATGCTTTTTCCAGCAGAGTTAGCGAGTGGAATGGCAGCCAAGAAGAGGAATATTTTGGAAAAACATGCGGCGGGATAAATCAGGCTGTCCGTATTATGGTTCGCGTCGGCTATAATGCCTAAAAAGTAAGCTACAAATGCAAACGCGGCACTTAGTACCAGTTTTATGTTCATTGTTGCACATCCGATGGTTTCTTTGGGAAGAATATCCTGTAGGGCACAAGTAGCCCAAGCATCGTTATGGCTGTAATTGGGATAAACTGTAGTACTTGGTTGATGTCGCCGATGAAGACGCCGCTGAAAACTGCATCGCTTACCAGAAGGATAGGAGCTAATAACAGTATATACCAAGCCCATTTTTCTCCCCTACGATAACCCGTTAGAGTTATGGCTAATATGAACAATGACCAACTTATCTTGAGCAGACCCATTTGCCCGTATATGAAGATAACAAAGTTAGCCGCCACTGGGCTCGAAGCTTTGAGTTCACTCCATGGCATGTTTGTAACAGCTTGGGCGTCTGCCTCAAATATTCCTTCTGGCTGGAACACAGCAACGATTCCAACCACCAACCATAGCAGCCCAACAGCTAGTAATATCACCCACGCGTACTTTTCGTAAAACTTCATTTTGACCCCTTTCTTAGCTTGTCAGCTAAGCCAAGTTGTATTTAAGATTTGGCATCTTAGGGCTAACTTGACATATTTTGGGATAGGCATTTTTCCGAAGGCAATCAGGAAACGCGCGTATTCAAAATTATAAACCAATATCTGTTTACATAAAGAAGATAAAAGAAGAAAAAGAGGTAGAAGGGTATTTTTTCTATTTTGTTTACTTTGAATTCTTTGTTTTTCGTCGATTAACAAATATAGCAAGGCTAACGATTGCTGCAACGCCAGCTACAAGCACTATAATGCATATCAGGTCGTCAGATTGCGCTTGAGCTGAAACAAGATTCGGGTTATTTGATTCACTATTTGCAGAATCATACAAAGCTGAATCATCGGTGGAAACTGTACTGTTGTCTTGAGCTCTATCTAAAATTGGATTATCATCTGTTGCTACAGTAATGTCTTCTTGAGCAGTATACAAAGTTGGATTTTCACTAATCAACTCACTGCTGGCGTCAGTTGAGGTTTGATCAGGGATTCGAGTTGAATCAAGCTGTGCACTTACACTTGAAATAGCCGTTGCAGATAACAAGAACAAAGCTAATACTGTAACGGTTAAGAATTTTTTTCTATTGATCTGTAATTTATTTTCCATTTTTAACCACTTCTGCATCTACATGGTAAGACTTTGAATTTAGCACCATGCATTAGAACAAAACATATAATTTTTGAAACAGTATGTTCTAAACAATAGAACAGACATTTTAGGAATCCTCCAAAATTTGAATTTATGCCAAAACATGCTGTAGTGGTTTGTCGCTTTGAGGTTTATGCTTTAAGCTGAAGGTTAAACGGTTTTAAATGTTACTGCTAATCAGGTTTTTTCAAAAGGAGTATATCGTGAAAACTATATTTTAAAAACAGATCATTTACATCCAGCCTACGGTGGCGTTTTTGCTTCTTTTCTGGACTTTGAAGGCCCCCCCATTTAGCATCTACTCTCAATCTTTAGTTATTGTACCCTGGTATTCCGCTTTTTTTTGCTCTCTGGTGGCAAGTATAATTAAAATGAAAACTAAGTGTTTGATACTTTAATTTGAATAGCAAAAAACTTTACGATTAAAGTCTTCGCGATTTGGGAGCGTAGATTTACTCTCACAGAGTCTTTGGGATTAACTTTTAGTCAAAAAAATAGAAAATAATTATTTTTGTATGGTTATTCCGAAGTTCTGTATCTTAGCTTGCATTTCATTGCTTAATTGTTTAACAAGTTCTGCATTGTATGAATAACCTGTGGGCGTTGTATCCATTTTATTTTTGAATATCTGCTGAGCTGCGATAGCGTTAGAACGCGACGTCGCAGCAAGCGACCCATCTTTGACTGCTGGATCAACGTTTACTGCAAAGATTGAAACAGTGTTGTCGCTGTTGCGGATAATATCGAAAGTGCGGAATTGCTGCGGAAAATCCTTTAATGAAGCGGTTTCAATTTGCCAGAAACCAAGTTCAGGGTGGGTGGGATCAGGCGACTTTAGGGCGGTAACTGTGTTTACATGGCGGTGTCCCGCGATCCACGCGATGAGATTGGGATATGTGTGAAGTTTGGCAATCAGCGTCTCCTGGGATACTGGGGAGATTGAGCTCCAACCGGTAAAAGAATTTGGCAGTTCAACACCTATTGGTACGTGTGCAGCGATTATAATGAGCTTGCCTTCAGCCTGGCCTTTATCAAGTTCACTTGTCAGCCAGTTATAGCGTTCTTGGTCAAGGGAACCATGTGCGTAGCCGCCAACATTGGGATCATCGTCTCTTTGGGTATCGTCGAGCACAATGACCTTGATTGGTATATTCGACTTCGGCTCGAAACTATAGCAGGCAAACCCCGTTTCTAAGTTAGATTGGCTAAATCCGTGTCCATCCGGACTTGAAGATGTATTAAAGAATTCGCTCATCCACTGCGTTGTTGAAAGTAAATGGCGGTTTGGGTCGGCTGCAAGCACCTTCGGAGGTTCTGCGAAGGCAGTAACGGGGCCTGCACCTATTATATCACCATAAGGTGTTCGGCCATCGATTGCGCCCATATAGAACCCACGGCTATTTATGCCCAGAGGGTTGGTGAATACATTGCCAAAGTTGAGTATATTTTCACCGATACTGGTCTGTCGGATGTAATCGTTTGCAGATGTACCTAACCATAAATGGTCGTGGTTGCCAAGAGTCTGATACCAATTGATTGATTTATCAAGTCCTGCTGCCTGGAATTCGTCCTGATAATCATTAAGAGGCCCCGGAACTGGATCATCCTTAACGCCGGAATCTGGGCTTATTTTCTTGCCGTCAACATCATCGATGTACCATCTTAATTCATTATATTGATTTGCGTTAGCAACATCGCCCAGAGAGATGCCGAAGTCAAACGGCTTTTGTTTGTGTAGAACGTTTATTGTTTGGGTGACTGCGTCGAGAACCTGAGTTGAATATAGCATAGTAGGTGAATATGCTGAAGAAATGCCGCCTTTGTATCCAAGGTAGATTGCCTGAGCAGGAGTTTCTTCGTCAGTGATGTGTATATCAGTTATAGTAAAGAAACGCAAAAGATTTGCAGTATTTGTAGCCGACGTGTTGGTGTATGCAGGTGACATAATGTCTAGCCTTTTTTCAAAGCCAAACCCATCACTGGTCTGCCAAACACCATAGCCATACTGTGAAAAATTATAAATCTCGTAGGGAAAAAGTTTGGGTGCGGTTGAAGACACAGAAACAGGATTAACTGTTTTTTCAAGTGTTGTATAAACCGTGGAATCTATTGGGTAGCTGATCTGCTGTTTGTTTAAGGAGCTTTCGTATATTGCAAGAATTAAGCTGAAGCAAAGTGCAACGATCAATATTATTATGGTTAATTTTTTTAAATGCATTCTTAATTCTCCTTAAAATTGGTGTAACGACTTAAAATGTCCATGTCGGTATAGGAAGGAGAAGTATATAATTATATTGTATCGTAACAGTTAAGTATGCGAAGCAAACAGACGAAGTAGAATGGTTTGAGGAGATTTTCTCATCATCCAAAGTTAAAATCTGCAGTCAAAAACCAAAGTAGGATACAAGCAACTTGATGCTTTTACTTATCTACCCTCAGCTATCCACGCAGCCTTCTCAAGCTCATCAGCAGACTTGTACGCCAGGCCATCTTTGTACTTATGCACAATTTCGCTAGCCATCACTACCTTAACAACAAGGAATATATCGTCATCCTGAACGATTTTACTATCCTCCAAAACAACGAAGCCTACAACACTTTGCCTAATCAAATTACATCACCATAAAATTGTAAACTATTTAGAAGGAAAAAATTGAATTGACTTGTTCAACTTACAAAGTTGAGATATGCGGAAAATCTGTTTTCTGGTTATAGTTTTTGCCTTGTTGAAAATGGGAAAAGTTTAGAAAAATTACTTATTTTTAGGTAAGACGGTAGTTTTCTTTTCTGTTCTTGTTTAGTTTTGGTATGGTTATTGTGAATTTGGCTCCTTTTCCAGGTTCTCTGGTCGCTTCAATTGCCCAGCCGTAAACATCTATCATTTTTTTGGTTAGGAATAGTCCGAAGCCTGTGCTTCCGCCTGCACTGAAACCTTCCCTGAAAAGATTTAGCTTATTCTCAGCTGAAATACCCATCCCATCTTCTTCATAAACCAATTTTAGGCTGTCTTGATAGGCTTTTTCGCAGTGTACTTTTATGGTGGTGGTTTTTTGTCCGTATTTTCTTGTGTTGTCAATGAAATTGTAGAAGAGTTGCCTTAGAAATGAATCCGCCAACACCACTAATCCATGGCAATCATTAGTCACTTTGACAATTAAGTCTGGAAAAAGAGCGGAAGCCTCATCCACTGCCTTTCCAACATCAACATACGTTAGCTCGTCAACGCCCAGTTGCTCATACAACTTGGCGAAATCAAAAATCGCTCCAACTTCTTTGATTGTTTGCTCCATCTTGCCCAAGCTCTCTACGAAGTCAGCTTAATCTGCAAAAAAAGAATATGCGAGTTCCCAGAGCTGTGAACCTCCAATTATCAGTTAATCATCCAAACGCGATGCATTGTATTCAGGATTCATAATTGCCTTATACTCCAACAGCCTCTGCTTGGGTGTGGCGTATGGATAATACAAACCCTCAACCAAAATACGATAGAGGTAAACGCAACTGATCTAGCTACTACAAACAAAAAAAATGTTATTCGTGTTTTGCATGTTGACGATGACCCTCTAATCTGGAAATCTCAAAACAGATTATGAAGGATATGACCCGAAAGTAAACAGTTGGGAAAAGAATAGATGAATATATACACGGGACTCTTACTGCTTTCAAGCACGTTATGCCTAATCATAGGGATACTTGTTTACCAACTGAACCGAAAAGAAAAACTAAACAAACTCTTTACACTCACTTTTCTTTTCGCATCTTACTGGGCACTCACCGATTTCTTGATGTATAACTCGGTCAACACAAATGAAGCATACTTCTGGAACAAAACAAGTTTCCTGTGGCCCTTCACCTTAGCGCTTCTGTTTCACTTCAGCTTAGTTTTTACTAGAAATAAGTTACTTAACCATAAAGCAAGCTATGTGGTGATTTATGCTCCAGCAGTTTTCCTATCTATTCTTGATTTAACAACTGGTTTAGTATCGGGACCTATAATTTCTGAAGTTTTCGGCTTCACCTATAGTGTTCCATCAAACCCAATCTTCTATATGTTTGGCAACGTTTGGGGTGTGATACTTGGTGTTCTGGCCCTCTTTGTATGCATAAAATACTATTATCGCACAGAGGAAAAATATAACCCAAGAACCGATAAAACTCGTGACAGTAGGTTTTGCAATACCCCTTATTGTAAACATAATTACAAATGTAATTCCACCATACTTCAATTTTAATATTCCACCTTCAGGCAATGTTTCAACGATGTTTGTGAGCATTTTTGTGGGCTACGCAATATGGAAGTATTACCTGTTTAGTTTGAATCCTGCTTTAGCTACAGAAAACATCCTTACTACAATGCCTGACTCACTTATTCTAGCGGATGTAAACGGAAAGATTCTCAGAGTGAATGAGCGTTTAATGAATTTCACAGGGTATACAAAAAAGGAATTGATAGGTAAATCAATAGCAAAATTATGTGCAGAAAACCAAGAAAAAACTTGCACAACCATCATAGACGAATTAACAACTAAGAAGATAATTAGAAATCGCGAACTAATATTCCAAAATAAATCCGGCGCAAAGTCAAATATATTTTTTTCAGCATCAATTGTAAAAAGCAAAATGGGACATAACATAGGCATAGTGTGCATAATTCACGATATTACTGACATGAAAAAGATAGAGGAAAAACTTGTTAAAACAGAAAAACTTGCTTCCATAGGCCAACTGGCAGGACAAATTGGACATGACCTGCGCAATCCCTTAGCAGGCATTAAAAACGGAATATACCTCATTAAAAAGAAAGACAAACCACTTTCAGAAGCAAAAAGAGAAGAGGTTATTGGAATTATTGAGAACGCAATTGAAGATTCAAACAGAATTATCAACAGTCTAGTAGACTATTCAAGCGAGTTAAATTTGCAGCCAGAACAATGCACTGCTAAGTCGCTTGTCCTGCATGCGTTAGCTAACATTCAACTTCCAGATCACTTAAACATAATAAATAACGCGACAGACGACGTCAAGATGTTTCTTGATGCACAAAGTATGGAAAAAGTTTTCGCAAGCATAATAAAAAACGCTATAGAAGCCTCACCAGAAAAAGGAAGCATAAAAATACAAAACATACTAAAGGGGCAGAATATGGAAATATCTTTCATTGACTATGGAATTGGCATGCCTGAAGGGGTTTTACGTAAGCTCTTTGCGCCTCTTGTTACTACTAAGGCGAAGGGAATGGGTATGAGTTTGGCTATTTGCAAGCGGATTGTGGAGTTGAATGACGGAAAAATTGCTGTAGAAAGTACAGTTGGGAAAGGAACAACATTTACTATTGACTTGCCAATTAAACTCTCGAAAAGTGAATTCACGCAAAACCAGAATGTTTACTGAAGTTTAAATGAAGCAGACAACGTTTGTTTAGTAATTGGTATAAGCTGTAACGGTTGTCAATTCGACTCAGTCTTGCGTCATACAAACTTTGGCAAAATCACTTTCGCGCGGTCTTATCCAAGTTTGCCTTTCAAGTTTGCAGTTTGAACTCGTTACGGTTCAGATCCCACCCAGCTGCTTTTTTTAAAAAAAGCGATTATAGTGCCTTTTTCTTTTGTTTCACCCTTGTCTGTCAATTGATGGTTCCGAACCCATTTGAGAGTGTGTGAAAACTCAAATTTAGTTTTAGAAATTGCTTCTTATATCTAAAAGCACGTCCTTACATCCTACCGAATCGCTATAAACTCAGCAATAGCCATAGTCGGTGTACTGTTACTTAGAAAAAAGCCATAGCTAATTCCTTAATCATTCAAACATCTCTTTCCCCTTTTTTAGTCTTAAAATAAATGGAGAAGAAACGGGGCTGAGTAGGCTCTGGCTAATAATTTACGAAGTAGCGTAGTTTAGTGCCATACGCGGGCGCTAAAACTTGAAGCGTATTGTTGTAGGATCCTGCGGTGATGGCGCCGCTAAGCATCCAAGACGCATAGCTATTCCTTCGCCACCCCCAGAAACCTACAGAATTATTTGGTTGAGCAAAAATGTTCTTTTCAGCGAGAAGTATACACCTGCATTCAGAAGAAACCAATTCAACTCTAGACAAGGGCCATTTTCACTTCTGATACTGCAAGCGTTTGTAAAATACTAATGGGAAGGTTAGAGTTTGAGTGTTTCCATGAGTTTTTGGTAGATATTTAGTAGTGTGCTAAATATTCTGCCAACTATTCCTAATCCGCTTGACATCGCTTTCAAGTTTTCTACATCAGATTTGGTTATGGTTTTAGTCAACAAAGTCGCACCAACTAACACACAAGCGAACAACACTGCACCTATAACTAATCGAAGTATACTTGAGAAACCCAACTCAGAAACAAAAAGATAAGTTACGATGGCAGCAGTTAAGGAGGAAAAAACAATTCTTGCCGATGAACCCAAATCTACAGTTAACCCATAGTTTTTTCTCACCCAAACAACTGGAACAATAGTGGTTACAATCCCCGTTACCAGTGAAGTCACAATGAGCCCTAAAACCCCAAACTGCATAATCAAGATATAACCCAGGGGCAAGCCGATGGCAACTGCAAGCAAAGTAAGATACATAATAAACGTGGTTTTTCCTTGGCTGCTAAGAAAATTGTTAACGCTTAAACTTCCAAACGCTGGAAAGAAATAGGTAAAGGAGAGCAACGCTAAAAACAACGGTGCCGAAGAATATGTTTGTCCAAACAGGGTTGAAACCGCCGGTTCAGCTAAACACATAACAAGCGCCGCTACGGGGATAACAAAAAGTGAGCCATATTTGACCGAATACTGGAAAACATTTTGAAGCGTTGCCTTATCTTTTTGCGGATTAAGTTTGCTAAACGCTGGAAACAGCATCATAGTAATGGGGGTTGCAAAAAACCCAATTAAAACCACAAAAGTTGACGCTATACCAAAATTGCCAATAACAGAGTTGTCGGTAACGTAGAAAATTGGAAGCAAAAAAGCATAAAAATCCCCAAGAAAACTACTCAGAATTACGGAAACCGACAAGGGCGCACCATAAGACAGCATAGACTTAAGGTAGGCTTTAACTTCAAGTTTATAAACGCCTAATTTAGGCAGATGCCTATACTGAGTCCACACAAAGGCTATTCCGATTAACCCGCCAACTATCAAAGCCACAGTATAACCCACTGTTGCTCCGGAGGTGCCAAACCCCAAAACCACAAGCCCCACCATGAGACCTGTTTTTATAATGGATTGAAAAATCAGCATAAAGCTGTTGAGCTCCATCTTTTCTATACCTGTAAACGCAGCTGTAGCAGAGTTGATGAGTCCGTTAGCCAAGATAGTTATAGAAGCAATTTGAATTAAAGATGTTAATTCTGGGCGATGGAAAACGTTTACAGCAACATATCCTGAGAGAGCAAAAGAAACAGCGGATAACGCTATACCAAGAACAACCTCAAAGATTATTCCAGAAACAAGTATGCTTCTAACTTCTGCTCCTCGACCCTCCGACAAATATTGAGCAGTATCCCTAACCATCGCTGAGTTTATACCCCAATCCCGAAAAACTCCGATAAGAGCAGGCGAGATCAACACAATTCCGTAAAGACCATAAAGATCAGACCCCAACAACCTAGCAACAAAAATCGTAGCAAACGAAGAAATAAGAGTAGAAACCACAAGACCCCAAAGTAAATGAAAACTACCCTTCGCTGAAACCTTAGCTATTTCCGAAGCTTTACTCATCCTACCCAACTTAACCACACCTAACAAACATAAATTGTTAAAGATTATGCTGCAAAAAAAACGCATACTAAAAAGCACAAACACCAAAAAAATAGGGCATTTCCACAAACTATATGCGAAGTTAACTTTAGATAAACCACAGCTTATTCTATTCTCAGAGATCTGGCTAAATTAGATCGTCTTTATTTCACCATAAGTATTGACTAACATAGATTACTCACCCATCCTTACACTCAAAAACCAACAACACCAACACAGCTAACAAGAAAAAACAGTCAATTTTTTAGACTTACTAGAAAATATAAGCAAAAACAACCTACACCAACAATGACGATCCTACTAAAAATATTATGGAAAGGAGGTGATTGAAATAAAAAGAAAAATCTTAGGCATATGCATAACATTAATGATTTTAGCTATGTTGGCAACTCCAATAGTCAGTGCAGGTCCATGGAACTATCCCAAGAATAATGACAAGTTCGAAAGTTTTGCTACGTCTTTTGCGATGGATCCCACTCCAATTATTCTTGCACCATTTGAGTATACACCTTCAATGGAAAACCCAAACAAAGTACATTACCCAGACGATATTCATGCCCCAGAAGTCTCGGATAGGCAGTTTCCAATAGTACCACGATAAGTCGTTTCGTTGAATGAGGGTGTCGGTGAAGTGTTTCAAGTTAGGTCCTAAGGCCCAAATTAGAAAAACGAAATTAAATGCAAAGATAACTCCGAATATCCAGATGTATTTTGCTCGGTTTGGTTGTGAAGATTCAATGTTTTTGATTTTAGGGATTTCTGGAGGTTGAGTGATTCAAGTTTTCTAAACCTCATTATGAAATCAAAAGAGCACTTCTCCGTTCATGCTTTTGTTGTTCTACACTAATAAATTTGACGCACAAGTCAATTTGGAGTGAACCCGGGCTTAAGTCGGCTACAGGGCTGTTGAGTTACCGTTCTCAGATAGAAATTTATGCCAAAAAATCCCTCTTTTATTGTCTTTACTGAGCGAAGATGTAGCTTGTTTCGTTAATGACTTCATTTTGCCATGTGCCTTTCCAGATTATTCTGTAAGGAATGCCGATGGAAGTGGTTGAGTAGTCTGCCACAATGCTATAAATTGCGTTTGGAACCACGAGATAACTAATCGAAACATTCCAGCCTTGGCTAAAATACATGAATGTTTCTGACCCAAGAGAATTTTGAGGCGTAACTCTTCCTCCCGTCCAAACCAAATCCTTCATAAACTGCACATCCTCAGAATGGTTAGACTCTATATAATCCATGACAGAGTTGCGTATTTTTTCTTGCATCGTCAGCTCAGGGGTCGGTGTTGGTGTTAGATTAACTGAATCTGTAGGAGTTGGCTTCAGTATTGGCGCGGTCTCTGTAGGAAATGGAGAAACGGGCATAGGTGAAACTGTTGGCTCGGGCGACGCAGTGGGCGTTGGGGAGCCATTTTGGGAAAGAAGTTGAGTTGCGGCGTAGGAGCTTACCGCAACTGAAACGACGACAACTATCAGGATGACAACAACAGTTTTGGCTAAACCTGACCTTGATGATAAGAAACGCAAATTTGACATCTCTGTTTGCTTACTTATGACTGATGCCCCTTTTACACTTACAACGCAGAAATAACTTGTTAAAAAAGATTACAGGTTCTCCCAATTCTTATCTCAGTAGAAATAAAAAAAAAGCGACCTCTCCAGTAGCAGGCAGGTCTGCGTAGGTGCTTACTAGGTTTTCGGGGACTGGTTTGGATAGGACGACTATGCCGACTTCGTTGTTAATCAAGCCGACTCTATCTCAATTTAAATAATAGGTTGACAAATAGATTTGAAAATAAAAAGAGGACACTTTGAGATTGAAACATCGCATTTACTTGTTTGTGCTTTTGCTAATTTTGCGGTATTAGCTTACCTTCGCTTTCAGGTTTGCTTGTTTTTCCTTTTTCAACAGTGCCAGTTGAATTAACACTTGCATATACGATTACGCTGTCCTTGGCATTTTTGTTAACTGCAATTCTATTGCGACGCCACAAAAGTTTGAAAAGTTATTGGCAAATTTTCTTTGCTTTTTTCATAGCTTCTTTGGCAATATTCTTTGATTTTTTAATCAATATGCCTTCCGGGACTATGAGTGGATTAGTTTTAGATATGTTGGTGAGTGCTTCAATAATTGTAGGCACAATTATTCTCTTAACTCGGGTTTCGGGCAATACTCTGAGCTCATTATTTCTAAATAAAGGAAAGATTAAGTTGGGTTTGATAATTGGGTTAGCCGGGTTTTTCTTTTTTGCATTTACTTCTATTCCAGCGGCTCAATATTTGTTTCAAGGTCAAAATCTTACCTTAGAAAAAGTTGTTGGCTGGTTGCCTTGGATACTTCCTATTGTATTGCTGAATGGAGTTAGAGAAGAATTACTGTATAGAGGACTTTTCCTAAAGAAATTTGAGAAAAAACTCGGGTTAAAAACATCCAATCTTTTACAAGCGATAATCTTCTCTCTAAGTCACTCAGTAGCCGGAGTAGGACTCAACGCTTATACTCCTTTTATTTGGATTCTAGTAATCTTCACATTCTCACTTGGGTTAATCTGGGGTTATACTATGCAACGCACAAACAGCGTACTAGGGTCTATTCTATTTCACGCAGGAACAGATATTCCAATATTCATAGGAATCTTTCAAATACTTTCTAGGTTATATTTCTAAAATCATGGCCTCTGTTGAGTCCAGACAGCTATTTAGATTAGTCAGCCATGAACAAGAAACCATGATTAACAGAGAAGATATTGAATTATTGATAAATGGTCAGAATGCTAATACGAATTCGTATAGTTTTAGTATTTCGGCGTTTGAAAAGAACCTGAAAAAGCTTATAACTAGACACTACACATAAAAAGTTAGGAATCGTTTGCTGATGGAAAAAAAACAGCACAATTTACTTAAAATTACTAAAAACTATTCTTGGAATATACATTATTCTTGCTATTCTAATAGCGGGCATTAACTATGGATATGCGAGAGTAGCTCCTCAAAACATTGCCTCAATTATTACATGGGTCTGGATAGTATACGAAAACTGGATTAAGACAGCCTTTATTCTAATCGGCTCGTTTTTGACCATAAAAATAATCGGTGCTTCAAAAAGGACAACCATGAGGAAAACAAATCTTATTGGTTTTATAATTGCGGCTTTAACAGTACACGTTGTTACTCCGCTGCTAGCTAACAACTATGACCTGTACTTTTACGCTATGCCCCTCCCATGGACAACTACACCACTGCAATTACTAAACACTAACTCAGCACTATATCACAGCACCATAACATCATGGGGAAGTAACGGAATCCTATCAGCTTTAACCTTCTTTACCGCCATTAACCTTGTAGTATTAATTGGAACGCTACTTTACGGACGACGATTCCAATGCTCCTCAATCTGTCTTTTCAACGGATTTGCCGCAGAAGTTTTTGACCCCGCAATTCCATTAGTTGGAAAACCAAGAAGAATTAAGCCCAGAACACTCCGATTTATGAATCTGCTCAGATGGGTATTTCTAGGAATTGCATTACTCTTTATCGCCTATTGGGCATTATACCTACTTGGAATAGCAGTCACACCCAATATCGATATCATAACGAAAATTGAATCATACAAATATCTTGCTGGAGAGCTTATGTTGTCTTTGTTTTTCTGGATTACCTTCATTGGTAGAGGCTACTGCTACTATTGTCCTTTGGGAACGGTACTAAGTGGGTTTGCCAGAATAGCCGGTCAGAAAATAAACACTAACAACACAAAATACATACAATGTAACAAATGCAACCAGACATGTCCAATGTCTATTGATATCAAAGGCAAAGCAATCAAAGGTAAGATCATTCAAGATATTCGATGCGTCGGTTGTGGCCACTGCATTGATGAATGCCCAACAATGAACCTTGTTATTCAACAAAATTTACAGAACACATTAAATCTAAGAAAAAACCTCAGTAAATCTTGGGAAAAAACATTAATCCCAACACGCTCTACCTAATGTTTAATTCATTAAGCTGGGTCCTAATACCCAAATTAGAAAAACGAAACTAAATGCAAAGATAACTCCGAATATACAGACGTATTTTGCTCGGTTTTCTTGTGAGAATTAAGTGTTTTTGGTTTTAGGGATTTCTGGAGTTGAGTGATTCAAGTTTTCTAAACCTCCTTTCGAAATCAAAAGAGCGTTAACTTATATTTCTAATCCCTGAGGTCAAAGATGAATCAAGTTGGTTGGACTAAAATTTAAGTTTAAAATTTGACCCTTCATCAGTAAGCAAATAGGTAAAGGCTTTTTAATTAAGGCTAGATTTTTATGTGGTAGTTATAAATGCTAAGTTTGTAGTGGATTAGGCATGTCTGAAGTTGTTGTAGAAAGCCTTTCTGGTCTCCTAAGAGGTTTGGTATCTGGAACAATTGCTTTTTTTACAGTATTGTTGCTGTCAACTGTGTACAGATATTTTACAAATGAGAAATTATCATCTTTTATTGGCATTGTGTTTGGACTGGGCTTTTTGGGATTTTCAGGAGGATTACTAGCAATTTTGGAACAACCCACTTTGGGAGGTGTTATCGAAATCTTAGCAGTAAGCATTTTCATAGTTTGGGGTGTTAATACTGGCGATAAAATAGCCGAAAAGATTCCGAGGAAAAGCGCTGCATCCATATTAGATGGTATTAGAGGAGGAAAAACAGCTTACACCACGGTCAAATTACCTAATTCACGGCTAATACATGACATAGTGGGTAAGCCTAGAGTTACTGATCCTCTGAAAACTGAATTATCAGAGCGAGAATTCACCTTGCCCGCTGACCTTCCAATCGCAGAAACCACTAACAGGGTAAAGAGGCGTTTGATTACGGATTGGGGTATAGGGGACGTAGAACTTGAATTAGATCAAGAACGAAAAGTTATCCACTTTGCGATATCGGCAAAGGAACAAGGTCTAAGCGTGACTATACCCAAAGGCTACGTGGCTATACCAATAGAGTGCAGAGTAATCCCTTCTAACTTAGTTTCAGGTGATTTAGTAAAAATTTTCTTAGAAAATAATGAAGTCATCGAGAAGATTGAAGTTAGAGGTGTGGATGAAGAACATAGAGTAATAACGATTATCACGGATTTGATTTCACTTGAGACAATCCGAGGCAACAAGGCATCTTTGGTGGTTGCTTTGCCTTCTATAGTGCATAAACACCAATCAATCAGCGTTGAACAAAAATCAGGTGAAATTGAAGATTTTAAATTTCAAAGAATGGTTAATTCTCTAAAAAAAGTCGGAGTCTCTAATGAACTAGCAAATAAGATTGTTGCAAACGTTCAAGCCAAACTACGCAAATTGGATCCGCCTGTTTCCACGAGAATAATCAAAGCGGCAACTATCGAAGAATTAGAAAAAGTGGATCCAGAAGCGACAAAAAAATTGAGAAAACGAAAACTGTCAGACCTAACGTCTTTCTAAAAATAAAGTTGATTCGGAAAAAATTGTTAAAAATTCTGTTGAGAATGCGATAAAACAACTGGTAGTCGAAGAAAAGATTGAAATTTTATCTTTCTTTCAGCTTGCCTTATATTATGTTAAAAAGAAATCTCAAAGCAACAACAAGAATTATTATTAATACCACTACTACAATAGCGTACCAAAGCCACCCAGCTAAACCACCTTTGTTATTACGCAAAAACCTCATTTGTCTAATCACCACTTCTATAACTTTGACTCATTGTCTACTTAATGGTTTGTGACTGTAGAACCACAACTACAACCGAACACTGACATTGAGACATAGCTGATAGGTTGACAGATAGAGTGGGTAACTGACATTATTCTCTTTTGTTGTTTTGTCGTGCCGTGTTATTTTAGGTGTGTTTAATTGAGTATAGTACAGTACTGCATAGTGCATAGTAGTATAGTAAGAGTAAGTAGTTTTTAGAAATTGAGAGAGAAAGATTAAATTTTAAACTTCCTCTTCGAGTACTAACGCCTCTGACTTTGCCTTCATTTCCATCGAAAAGAACATCAACAAACAAATTAAACAGGTCAAAGCCTCAATATTAAGAAGTGACCCATATCAAAACCTCAGATGTAGAGTTTAAGTCAAAATAAATAATTAATAAATATAGTGAATGGACTTTTGTTATTTTGTAATTGGATTACGTTGAAGCTTTTTGAAACACATTAACGCTGCAAAGCATGCGGCTATTGAAATAAGACCACCAAAAAGGTATTCTGGAACTACAAAAAGATTCATTTGATTGCTAGTGGCTGCCGTGCTTGGGGCATAACCGATAGCTCCTATGAAGGTTGCTTTGATTATGTAGTAGCCCTGTGGTGTTCCTTGCGGGACAGCCCACTCGAACGAGAAGAGCCCGTTAGTGTCTGTTGTAAGAGAGCATTCTATAGGTTCAAAGGTTGAGTCTTCCACTGCTTTGTATGAGAGTGCTATTGGCATGTTTGTTATAGGGGTGGTTTGGTCTTTTAGAGTTAATTGCCCGCTTATAGTAATTATTTGATTTTCTGATATATCAACCATGTTTGGATTGCAGTTGACTGTAATTTCAGTTTCCTTTGGCCAGTTTACTGTGAATTGGGCTGTTCTGTCAAATGTTTCGCCTGGAGCGGGGTAGCTTATGATCCATGGATAAATTGTTGAGCATCCGCCAAAAACTGCATCGTAGGGAAAAGTCAGCGTGTATTTATTTCCCTCAATGACAGGCGCCCCATAATAAAGAACCTCACCGCTGGGGTTAACTTCAGCTGACACATAGGTTTGCCAGCATCTGATTCTTATTTCTGGGATTTCTCCAATAGTTGTGTCTGCGGCGATCATGAAGTAGATTAGGTTGTCTTCAAAGAAGGTGTAGTCGCCGTAGAAGGTTATTATTATTTTGAGGTTTTCGTTGTCTTTGTAGAAGTATGCGGCTTGGAAGTCTCTGCCGTTGGGTACTTCGATTTCGTCAGGGTCGGATTGTGAGGCTAAGGCGCCGTCAGGAATAACGGTTTCGATCATGTTAAATATCCATAAGTTGCTCCATGGACCCCAACCAGCTGCATTGTGTGCTCTGACTCTCCAGGAGTAACTATTATCATACTGAAGAGTTGGTATTGAAATTGTTTCTAATGAAGAAGATGTGCTTTCAATTAAGTCGGAGTTGCTTAAGTCGTATAGTTCATATTCGTACTGATCTGCGCCAGTGGTTGGATAGATTGTCAGTGAAGGTGTTATATCGTACACGTTTGCTGCATTAGCTGGGCTTTTTGCTTGTGGTGTACTAGGTAGTGCAGTGTTGGCCAGTTTACTGTAAACTGATTTACAGTATCGCTTGAACCCTGGCTATATAATCTTGGATAAATAACGTTAGTTCCTCCGAACACGGTGTCGTAATTGAAGATAATTGTATAGGTGTTCCCTGAAATTGTGGGGTGTCCATAGTAAAGATGTGCTCCGCTTGGGTTTGCATCAATGTATACATTAGTTGTTGTGCACTGCATTTTAACCTCAGAAATTCCTCCTGGAACTGTGTCTACGACTATCCAGAAAAATGAAGATGGAAAGGTAAAAGCGTAAGTGGCGTAGAATGAAACTACGATTTTCATGTTTGTTTCTTCTTTGTAGAATGATACTGTTTGAAAATCGTAGCCATCGTTTACATCACTTTCATTTATGTCGGGAATAGAGGTGATTAATGTTGAATCTGCGGCTACATTAAAAGATGGACCTATTGAACTACTGATACTCAAAACCAGAAATACAATAATTGCGATTTTTTGCTTTTGGTTAACTGTCAAGCCCTCCAAACTTTTAGCGCTATTCTGATAATCCGTATTTGAAACATACAATAAAAGCAAGTATGGAAAAATACCCCAATACTTCTACAATACAAGAACGAGCTAACGGTGAAGTCGATGGCGAACTTTCGGAGCTTAGCGTTGTTCTGATTTGGGGTTAGTCAAAAAGTCTTGGAGGGTAGAAGTGTTTGATAATGCAGTGGCATTGTCGTGGTTTGTGTATAAGATTAAAATTAAATTTTAATCTTTTTCCCCTTTCTTCAACAAATACTACTTCTTTTTCTTCTTCTACTTCGTCTATCCTCGCGCTCACCTTACTCACTCCACTTACTCAATCGCAAAAAAACTAGCAATAAAAAAATAAAACATACATTGATAGATAGTACTAAAACCAGTACTTTGTTTCTTTAAACTAAATAATTAATCAGCCAAGTTAGAAGTTCTATGCCTTTTATCATAGAGCCCAATTCAAAAAGGCGCTAAAATCGTAGGAAAGCACAAGAGACGGCTCAACATAACAATGCAGACTACAATCCTGGCACTTCAGTGTTTCCTTCCAGTTAAAATTGGAAATCGCAGTTTTGATACTGGTTTCAAAAACGGAAACAGTTTTCGCGTATCCATTCCGAACATAACAAGGCAAAACCAAAGACCCATCAGGACTTACATTAACTGTCAGCCAAGGTTTGCAGGTCCATTTTTTCTGTTTTGCAATTACTTTAAAATAGCTAATTGAATTCATAAGAGGATAACCGTTCTTCTTTAACTCTACAAGTTTTTCAGCTATATCTTTAATTTCACGGTTAACAGGAGTAGCTGGCTCTGCCTCAAAGTACTCATAAGCAACTGCCAAGGATATTTTTACATCCAAATCCTTTGCCAACCTCACTAAATCTTCAATCTCATCAACATTCTCAGCCATTATCGTCGTGTTAATTATCACAGAAACCTTTTTTGAAGCTGCAATTATACCTCGAATCGCTTTTTTGAAACAGCCACTAACTCCCCTAATTGAGTCATGAGTTTTCTCTAGACCATCTATCGAAACGTAGATTGCGCCATTGATGTATTGTGCTATCTCATCTATTCTGTATTCAAGAAGCGTTCCATTAGTTATCAAGCTCGTTTGCAAAGGTAGGGATTTAGAGAAAGCAAGAAT
Organism: Candidatus Bathyarchaeota archaeon; assembly: GCA_963741005.1. Lineage (GTDB taxonomy): Archaea > Thermoproteota > Bathyarchaeia > Bathyarchaeales > Bathycorpusculaceae > Bathycorpusculum. Next base: position 1,591,215 of record CAVUGQ010000006.1, on the reverse strand, counting down.
TTCGCCTAAATCTTTTCTTAGCAGCGGCTCTCCGCCTTCAAACGCGATTGCACAAGCACCTGAATCATAAATTTGCCTAAGAACCGCTTTTTCATTATCTGTGCTCAAATCTATATTGGATTTTTTCCAGAAAGGACACATTTTACATTTAAGATTGCAATTGTAAGTTAATTTATGGCCACAAAACAGCGGAGCCCTCACACCTACCAAGTTTGAAAATAATCCGCGACTTAATCTCAAACCTAACTTTAACGTTTCCTGGTAATGTCTACTGGTATTCTCTTCAACTATCGAATAGGGGGGTTCACGCTTTATTTCTGTGCACTCTTGAATATTGATTGTTTTAGCTCGACAAAAATTCGCGTTATTTTGATCTTTATTCATCGGGTTTGCCAAATTTCAACAGAAAAAAAGTTTTTATGAGAATATGAAACCTATGATAAAGCCAACAATGAGTCCTATTCCTAGCGGAAGCATGCCCATTAGAAGTACTCCGTATTGTATTGCCATTGGACCGTATGTGTCTGCAATGTTACTTAATGCACCAAGACTTAAACCGAAAAACCCAAAGTAAGCAACCACGACCAATATGATCGCAGCTATAATTGCGATCTTTAGCATTTTATGGACTAGATAACCCACTATAAGTCCGATGACGAATGGAATAATCATTAAAACAATTGGCGGTAAACCGCCTATGCTTCCAGCAGTAATGAAATTGATTACTTCTTCTATAGCACCCAAAATACACACACTCTAACTTGCCAAATGTTGTTGAAATCATCTATTATGCGTGTGTGGTTGTGGTCACACAGTCACATAGCCTTAAGCACTATTAGGATCATGCCTTTGTATATAGAAGGTATTTATGATGAACACTTTATTAGCTATTGTTCTTGTTCTTGTGGTTCTTTGGTTAGTTGGTTTCTTTGCTTTGCCAGGCATTGGGTACTTGATACACATACTGCTTGTTATAGCGGTAGTTTTGTTACTTGTTTGGCTATTTACTGGCAAGAAACTCTGGAGATAACCACTTTTTTCTTTTTTTGTAATTAGAAATTCGAATTTAATATTAACGTAACTGGATTTAACTAAAATATGACGCTCTTAAAGAATTTCGAAACTCCAAACTACTCTGAAATCAACAGAGAAAGTTTACAGTTTAAAGATCTACCCATAACGGAAGATAGTAGCATCTATGGTTCTACTCAGGTGATTGTTGCAGCTTTAAATGAAGAGCAAGGCATAGGACTCACAATAGCCGAGTTAAAAGATACACTTGATTTCTCTCACATCATAGTAGTTGATGGTCACAGTAACGACAGAACTATAGAGATTTCAAAAACCCTCGGAGCAGAAACTGCAATCCAAGACAAAGTTGGCAAAGGAGACGCCATCTCAAAAGCACTAAAACTAACAAACCCCAATGCAGAATATATTGTACTTACCGATGCAGACTATACATACCCAGCAAAATATATTCCTGAAATGATAAAAATTCTAAAACAAAATCCAGATGTAGGCATGGTTTGTGGAAACCGATTCAACAATCAACTAGACTCTAAAGCCTTGCTCAACCGATTCTATTTGGGAAACAAACTACTTGCAATCAGTAATAATCTACTAAACTACATAAACCTTCATGACCCCTTAACAGGTTTACGTGTTATTCGAGCAGAAATACTTAGGAATCTGCAATTGAAATCGAATGGCTTTGACATAGAAGTAGAACTAAACAATCTAGTACAGAAAAAAGGCTACAGAACAGTTGAAGTGCCAATACAATACCGCCAAAGATTAGGTGAGAAAAAACTCAAAATGAAACATGGTGTAACAATTCTTAAAAGAATAATTACTGAAACAATATTTTAATTTCATAAAAGTTCCCATCACTTAACTAACTATGGCATTCATGAGGATTGAATTTTGTGAAAATAGATCAATTATTCAAACATTCCTTTAGTAATTGCTTGTGAGAAAAATGTCTTGTCTACTTCTAAAAACGGCTCACTCAAGGTTCTTTACTAAAAAAGGATAAAGGAAGTATTCTTGGAATCCAACGCGCGCGTACAACCATCCAAGAAGTCAGCACTTATGAGACTTGGACGCGTTTAGTTTCACAGCGGCACGGATAAGGGTCTTGAAGGCTTCCTCGTCAACCTTCTCGCCTTCATGAATGTCTACGGCGCGCCTGACAGTCCCATGTTGGTTGAACAGGTGAGAGGGGTCCTCTAACGAAGCACCCTTGAAGAAAGTAAGCTTGACCACACTCTTGTAAGTCTCGCCTGTGCAGATGCCGCCATTGTGGGACCAAACTGGAGTCCCAGGATTTGTTGCCTTAACCCATTTCCATTCTTCAATTACTGCCGGGTCCGCCTCCTTGATGAGTCCACGCACTTTGGCAAGCGTTTCTCCGCGCCAGTCGCCTAAATCCTGGATTCTTGCATCGATAAGCTTTGAAGCAGACTCATTATTATTCGGGCCACTCTTTACCAAATTGCTCATTATAACCAGCCGCCTTCCCAAGATAACTTTGTTACTAGTTAGATATTTACGTATATGCTCATTAGTTAGAGTCATTATTGAACGGCAAAACTAAAGCCTCAATCATTTTAAAAAATTTGAGATTAAGCAAAAAATTACTACTTGCTGAAGGTTAAAACCTTATTTAAAGTCAACCCTTGTCAAGACTGCGAAATTTAGAGTTTAAGCCAAAAACTAAAATATCAAGGATTATGGAGCTCAAAACTTAGGTCAGTGATCTAAAATACAGTTTATTATTTTTTAATTAAAACCAAAAGTCTATTGTTTCCTCTAGCAATCTGGCAATCTGTTGATGCTATGTTTGTTCTCAGCATATTAACGTTAACGTGCCAACGATAACAACTATTACAGTATTAAACCGCGATTTCAAGAGCTTTAAGCTATTTACGGAGAAAATTTGCTCGTTCCCAAACGATTAAATCCCAACGAATGAGTAGTTTGTTTATCGATTGTGTATCAAAGTGTGTGGTTTTGGCTAAGGTACAATCTGACAAAGAAAACGTGAAAGATAATGTAGAATTCTCTATCAACCGTCTTTTAAACGGACAAATGGTCTTGATTTGGCTAATAGAAAAAATAAGAACAAGCAAAATAAGCAAAGAAGACCTCCAAGATATACTAAACAAGTTGCGCCAAAACTACGCCGAAAATATAATATTCATAGACATTGAGAAGGCGTGCAAACAAAACGGATTCATCTAAAATTGTACGTAGAACAAAATTTGACCTTTCTCGCTCTCTCCTAAAATTCTACTACCCCTAACTAACAACATCTCTTCTTCGTTACTCTCTGCTTTTCCCTCCTTGTGTAAGTGCCTCTCTCACACCTAAGACAAACAAAAAAGAGGCGCATATCAGCCCCGAATTGTCAAACAAACATAAGATCAAAATCAAATCAAAAAAATGAGAAAAGGGAAACATTACCATACTCAAATTTTTCAGATAAAGCAATTATCATCTTTTTTTGAGGAACACAACAATTCCTGCCCCTGCACAAACTGCGGCAACCCCAATTGCCACATAGATCAGAGTTGAATTTTCACCTTTTTGAGGTAGGGGTGTCGACGTAGGCAAAGAAACAAGAGTTAAAGCCTCCGCTCGCATCGCAGTATCAAGCTCAGATGTTATCTCATCAGGCAAATTTGGATGCTGCCCATCACCAAAACCAAGAGTACTGCGAAAATTATAAACCAAATGCGCCCAATCATCAAAATCAGTCAGGTTTTCCCCAGAAGAACTCACATAGCCTAAAGTAGCATGGTTATTTACATTAACCTGAACAGAACCAACATAGTTACCATCAAAATTCCAATCAATTTCATAATCCCCGCCATTAGTGCACAAAATTCCATTAGGAGAAACCCAAACAGTTTCGTTGTATGATCCTATTCCTTTAGTCTCATTTAGACTATCTTCATTTAGAACAATAGAGGTTTTAGAAGAGAAATCCAGAAGACGACCAGTATTGTACCTGTCCAATTGGAACAGGTAGTTCATTACACTAATGTAGTTTGGCTTGTAGTTGATGTCATCTCCCCCGCCATGAGCTAAACCAAGGTTGTGTCCTAATTCATGCATAAAAGTTGCTGCTTGCTCGTTTCGATTTCCCACGGAATCTGTGAAAGCGCCTAAAGTAACCATGAAATCGTTTCCCGGAAGCTCGCCGCTGCCGCTAGAAGTGGTGTTTTCCTGTTGATGAGCAAATATGCAGTAATGGAAAGCTGCTTTTTTAGCCTCAACATTTTTTGGGTTGGTTCGTTCTGCCAAAGTCCCAAAATGAGCACTTTTTAATTGATCAAATCCCGCCCAATTTATTGTGTCAGCGTGGGGTAGCATTTCATCGACAAAAACATGAAGATTTACACCAAAATCGTTATCGGGGTTGGGTACAAATGAAAATTGATCAAAAGAGTAAATTACATCATTTATGGCATCTTGGTTTGGTCGGTGATCATGATTACCTCTGGACCCCATATAATCAACTTCTATAAATATGTCTTTGTGTTGCCAATCAGCACCAAATGCTGGGAGATGCAAATCGATTTCTCCATCTTTGTCGATATCTATACCATTAATCTCCCATGAATCTGCAAGACCATCACCATCAGTGTCTTTTTCTATTTTTACAGTAATGGAGCCACTGTTGTCGGGATAGTATGAGTCTGGATGACAGATGAATAAGTATCGTGCTGATAGAGGAATTTCTACAGTCACTCCAGTATAGGGACTTATTTTAAAGTCCTCAGGAATGTCTGTGGGTTGTTGTCCAAAATTGGTTATAGGAGTTACAACAGGTAAAGGTGTAGAAGTACCATCATTATTTGGGTACATGAGAATGGCTCCTGGAACCCTATTTAGATCGCTAGTTGGACCCAGTTCATTTGTTAAGCTGAATACACCAGCCATTACAAGTTTGTCTTGAGTCACATTCCAGATAGTGTCACCATCCCAAAGAAAACCTGGGAAAAATATTCCTTCAAAACTTATCATTATCAAATCTCCACCATGCAATCCGTTAGCCTCCTAATCAGCAATTAATGGAGACCCAACTGAATGACCACTAGTTGGCCCATAAATGAAGGGATCTGCCCGAAGATAAGTCCCCCAAACATTATATTCCAACTGCAATGTTCCATCTGAACTGCTTTGCGCAGATGTACTGTTAAAGATTAAAAAAGGAACACTCAATAAAAGGCAAACAATTATGAACAACGCTATTATTTTCTTAAATGTTTTCCCCTCAACCCTACTATTTCTACTTTATTTTATTTAGCTTTTACTTTTAACTCAATCAAGCAGCTAACGCGTCAACAGCAAGATGTTTATTGTAAAAGATCACCTTTTCTAATGAATACATCAAATTTTTGATAAAACTTATTAATAATTAATTCTTCGGGTGACATCTCCACTGCATAGAGGGTTCGAATCCCACCTCTGCACCAATATAAGCAAAACGTTTAGGGGTCCGTTCGGGTGATGGTTTTGCTAAAGTTTGCGTTTTCTGAAGATTTTTGCGCCGTCAAACTCTGTGACGTGCTCAAAGCCTGCTTCTAATAGACTGCAGATTTCTTTTTCTGTTTTGGCTACTTTTTAGATGTAGTTTTGTTTCGCCTTGGAATAGTGTTTCTTGAAGTTGGACGTAGAGTAATGTGTTTTTGATGCTTTTGTTGCTAATTCGTTGCATTACATAGTACATGTCTTTTGTTTCGTGATATAGAATTGTTCCTTTCCAGTATCTGAAGGTGTGGAAGTGGATTTTTAGCAGTCGTGGGTTCTGAAGCTTTTGTGCAAGTCGTTTTCTTTGGTGGCTAAGCGCAGTTCCGAAATGGTCTACAGGCATGTTGGGTTTGGAAAATATTCTGGTCTTAAAAAGAGTCCTGGCGGTTATAGAAAAAGTATACTATAACCTTCTGCCAGACTAACCTTTGCCAAAGACTGTATTTTAAAAAACCACCACAACAGTTTAATCCGTTTTACGTTTTACTATAATTAATGACCTGCTCTGATAGGGTAGTTGAGCAACCGTTTAACATTAGAAAAGCAATGCCGGCCATCATATTAATATTGCTTTTCTCCGTGTCACTATTCTTAGCGTATAATCCTTTCATCAAACAGGGTTCTTCTTCTGAGTTTTATGTGGGTGTCGAATTTGCTTACAGTAATGATCTAGAAGATTCCCAAATCAACCTGAATAATTTGAAAAGTTTGGTGGATAAGGTCCAGAAGTACACAAATCTCTTCATCATCGGCATACCTGAGATATCCCTAAACGAGACAACACTGAACGAATCATGTGAGTACATCAGCAGCAAGGGTGACTTGCACTTCATAATCCTTTTCACAGCCACCACCAAATACACATATAATCTAACTGAATGGACCACAAACGCAGAACAAAAGTACGGTAACAAATTCTTAGGTGTGTACCGAATTGATGAACCAGGTGGAAAAGAGTTGGATAACGCCACATTCAACAACAGATCAGAAAGATTTATAGTGCAAAGTGACTTTGACCTTGGCGTAAAAAACTACAGCGGTGCATCCCAAGTTTACGTGGACATCCTGGGCAGACATCTAGATATTCTCGGCAAGGTCTTGTATCCTAAAATATATACTTCAGATTATGGTCTTTACTGGTTTGACTATAAAGGCGGGTACAAAACGGTTTTCGCAGAGTTTGTATGGAACCAGAGCAGACAAATTGCAATTTCACTATGCAGAGGAGCAGCAGAGGTTCAAAATAAAGACTGGGGTGTCATAATTACTTGGATGTACGACAAGGTACCTTACATAGAGTCAGGTCAACGGTTGTATAGTGACTTGACTTTAGCTTACAAAGCAGGCGCAAAGTACACAGTAGTTTTTGATTACCCAAATTCTACCCAGTACGGGATACTTACTGATGATCATTTTCAAGCGTTAAAAAACTTCTGGAACTATGTTAAGACCAATCCACAAGACAAAGGAGCTAATCAAGGAAAAGTAGCTTATGTATTGCCCCAGGACTACGGCTTTGGTTTTCGAAATTCCAACGACACAATATGGGGAATCTGGAACGCTGACGAATTGTCCAATAAAGTCTGGAACGACACAAACAATCTGATAAACCAATACGGTCTAAATCTGGACATCGTTTATGATGATCCAGAGTACATCAATGTAGTAACAAGTCGTTACGATAAATTATTCTTCTGGAACGAAACCATCAATTACAGAATATTGATATAAAAAAATGAGTTTACCATTAGTTCTACTCAGATCTCGTAGTAGCTTCTTGGATTTAGGTTTAGTGTTTGACTGCAAGGAACAAGCGTATGTTAATATCAGCAACTATTGGTCACAGGTTTTCGATTTGAAAGACCCCTTGCCACAACTGATCCTAAGCTACGAAAAAAGATGAGTCGTTCTTGGCGGACAGCGAGGTGAAGTTAAAGGCTGGCGGGTAACTTCTAGGCAGACACCTCAACTGCCACATAACCCTCCGAAGCAGTCGGGCAAAAATAGATAGAATGGTCGGATTACTTTGGAAATTGAAGCAAACCCTTGAAAGGGAAGCAACTAAAGGATCAGCCAAAATTTAAAAGCATAAAAAAGAGGGTTGTACGGGTGATGTCTCGATTATCAGAAGCTTCGAATCCCCCCTGCACTTCAAAAAAGGTCTGTATTCTAAGTATCCCAGTAAATGAGCTGACTATACCCACACGATTCAAGTTGCGTTTGATTATACACAATGTCGAGTTTTTCCCCGTATTCCAATAGCTTATTGCCTACGTTTATGCTCAGGTTCATTGAGAACGAATCTGCCTGCCACAACCCCCAGATGGTATCGGTGGGTCCACGAAAACCATACGCATAATCCGCTGGGAGAACAAAACCGACACGGTCATCGCTGGAACTGCTGCTATGTGGGTTTTCCTTGGTGTATTGCCAAAACTGTTTGATTGCGTCGAGGTGGTCTTGTGTCAGAATGCTTTGTGTATAAGCTTTGTTTGAGTCAAAGATAACAATGTATTTTGCCCCGTTATTGTACGCTAAAACCATGTCTTCGTAGAGTTTACTGCTCGATTCAAGATACGGCGGCTCATTATATTCCCAAGTGACAATAACACCCCAATCCTTGTTGGCGACTGTGGCTGCACCTCTACAGAGGGCAATGTTTAGTTGTCGACTGTAATTCCAGCCTAACTGCGCCAAAATTACATCGTACCCTGCGTCATAGTCAAATTGATAGAGCGTATAATCTGAACTGAACAATGTAATGTTAGCTCCATCCGAATAACCGTTCCGATACCAATCAACTGAACTGCTTACTTCACGATTAAACTGGTCAGCAGCGTCAGCGTAGTTTGTAGCGTTTTTCACTTCAACCCATCCACTGGCAAGGTCCAATTGTCTTCCAGCCAGTTCATCAATATAGTATATCCCCAAGAAAAGAGTACCCCATAGGTCTTTTGCAATCTGTGTCCAATTAGAAACCGTGTTGGTAGGAAAAGGTCTTGTGAAGTTGGAAGGTTGACGTGAACCTGTAAAATTAACAGGTAACTGTGGAAAAGGCGAGTTCGTTACATTTAAGGGGCGCGTCTGATTTACGGTTGGTTGAGCTCCTTGATAGACCCCGATAGGTGCGTCTTGGTAGATTATGAATGACATTCCTTTATCGTAGAGGTATTGACATATGTTGTTTAGGCGGGTTTCGTTTTCTGTGATTGCCGTGCAGCCTACGATAAAGAGGTTTGTATATGAGCTAACTTCATCAATTAGTGCTTTGATAGTTTCATTGTCATAAGCGACATCGATGCCAACGTAAACGTTAGTGTCTGTCCCTTTTGCTATTGCAATAGGTAGGGATTGGTTCAATACTAAAGAAACCAAGAGCAGAAGAATCACACCGCCAACAAACGCAAATAGCTTAATGTTCATTAAACTGATTTTGTTGTGGTGCGCAATATAAAGAATTACCAGATTCTCTACTTATTCAGTTTTAGCTAGTCTTTTATAGAAGGCGTCGAAAACCCGTTTTATAGAGTAAGAACCTGAAGACTAAAATCAGAACGAAAATGCGACAAGATTGTCTTTAAAAAAAAAGATGTTGTGGGTGATTTCTCCATTCACAGAGGGTTCGATATAACGACTGCTCAAAACGCCAGAGGTTGTAGCTTCGATCTCCTGTAGGTCTCATATTCTTTGGAGAGTTAAATTCTAATTTCCAGCTCTTGGATTGAATCCACAAGGAGAAACCCTCTTCAACTCAAAAACCATCCAATTCCATAGCTGAATCCCGATCTTTTTGTGGAGATAATCAAGAGGTTATTAGCGCGTGCCAAGAAACCTTATTTCGAAATAGGCTGTCGCGCTTTCGCAGTCATAGTAAGTCCTTGAACTTTGTTACAAACGCCTCGTAATTCAGTTCAGTCATCGCAAAAGGCGCTGCAACCTCGACAACTTTGACTTTAACTTGGTCCGTGCAGATCATCGGTTTGAACTCGACGTCAAGCAGCCCCATTCCGTCTCGGAAAATTGGCTTGGGCGACAAGCGACCGATGTCAGTTCCACGCGATAAAATTTGGAAACCCGAACAGATACCCAAAACAAACTTGCCCGCGTCAGCCATCTTCAAAATTTCCTTCTCGACGCCGCCTTTGACGGATCGTGATTCAACGAGGCTGCCGCCAGGAATAATCATCATTTCCAAGACTTCTGAAGCTGGTTTATCTCCAACTAAACCATTCTTGCCTACTATGTCGGTTGGTAAGTCTCCAAACGTTTCAAAGCAGGGCAATGCTCCTGGCAAGTAGACTAAACCGATTCTATGCTTCAATTTTGTTACCTGACCTACTCCATTAACCACTTGAGGTTATTATTTAACTTGGATCGGCTGCTGGGTTCAATGTCAATCTCGGCTTGAGAAGAAATTTTGCTGATATATTTCTGTTAAGTGAAATAGAAAAAAAAGAGGGTTTTGCAGGTGACATCTCCACTGCTTAGAGGTTTCGAATCCCACCCCTGCACCATAAAACAAAAATTATTGTGACCCCTAAAAGTCATGATTTATTCTTTTTGTTGCTTTGAATGATTTCCCTGTTTTCCAGGATTGCCAGAAAACCATCACCCATAAGGCAACAGTCACATAGATTAGCGCCCAGACCTTATCACATAGGTGTAGTGTTGAGTGTAGATTTGATTTAGAGACGTAAACATTTGACCAACTAGCCAGAAGGCAGATAGGGCAAAGGAATAAATGAGCCACCTGAAGTGTTAGGCCAAAAATGTCCCTCTAGCTCATAGACAAAGGAAGCCGCGTAATGGGCACTTGAAGTGTAAACTGTTAAAATTACTGAAACAATAAACATCAAAACTAATGTTACTTTCTTATTCGTTTTAGGAACCCTTACTCATAATTGCTTTATGAGGTAAAAATTTGACCGTTTATTTCGGAATGTCTGATTTTTATTTGATTTCAGGTGTGTTTGTTTTTCGTTGCTTTTTATTATGTTTCTTTATTTTCAGAGTTTATCCGCTTGAAAGACTGCTTGAATTTTTCCTCGTAAAGCGAGTTAGGCTCGATCAATTTTGTGTAGGGGTTGACGATATTGTTTTCTGTTGGGAATTGTATGCTGCATGGTGGCTTCTGCTTTAGCGCTGCTTTTTGTTCTTTTGTCATTTTTATGCCGAATTTGTGCACTTCGTCGTGGCAGGGTTGCCTACACAGCCATATGAAAGGGGGTTTATGTTCTCCTGTTAGCGAATGTTTAGTCATTTTGTCCCCTACTCTACCGCATTTGGAACACTGTTTTAGTTTCTTAGACGGTCTTGGAGTTTTGATTTTTAACCCATTTTTGACACTGTGATGAACGTTGCCGTAGTCTTTGAAAGCTTCCTCTTTGGTCATTTCTGTGCGATCTTTAGTCACTTCTTTGATATCCATCCTTTTTTCCTTAGATTGGATATTTTAGTTCTTTACGATTAAAAAGGATAAAACTAAGTGATCTTATAAGCCTGTGCCTTTTTTAGACAACAAAGACTCCATAGATTCTATTTGATACTTCTTCTATTTGAAAAAATGCTTAAGATGATTGTTTCGGAAAGCATTTTAGCAATAATATAGTAATAATACTTAAATATGCATATTTACTTAAATCCCTATCATGACAAACATGACTATCTCAATTCCTCCAGAGCTATGCGAAAAGATGAAGAAACACGCAGAAATAAAATGGAGCGAAGTTGTACGAAAGTCGATAGCAGACTACATCAACAAAATGGAAACAGTCAAAGGAGGCGTTGTACCTTCAAGCATACTAGTAGACATGCTCAAAGACTCCAATATAGATTTATCCAATATAACCCTCGAGAAAGCAACTGAACAATACGGAAAAAGCAGTGATCTTGAATGGAAGAGATTGTCTACGACACAAACCATCTCATAAACTACCTAAAAATTAGTAAAACCAGCCTCAAAGGCTTAACAACCATATTCAACATAATTGAATTCCCAAAAGCCTTAGAACTCAAGGATTTAGATGTAATTTATCCAACAATTGACGATTACAATGAAAGCTTAAAAATTTCTGTCGCTCTACTCCAAAAAGGCAAGCCCCTGCCAACAATTGACATACTAATCGCCGCAATATGCATCAGAAGAGACCTGACACTATGCACACTTGACCAACACTTCATAAAAATAAAATCAGTTAGAAACGATTTTAAACTGAAATTGAAATAGTTACTGATGTATTGTCGGCAAATTTTTTTGGATTTTGCCGATTGTTATTGCCCTGCGTGCTGGTGCGGGCAACTAATTTTATTTATACGAAAAAAGGGAAAATAGGGCTTTTTTCGCTTATTTGAGGTTAACGGCATACGGGCGAGTTAGAACAGACTTTTCACACAGTCTCAAACCTTTACTTTGCTTAGACAAGAAACCTATACGAAAAGCCATTTAACATAAAAAGTTATAACATCTAAGCATGAGTAGAACTAGTAAAAGTCTCATTATTACTTGTTCTATTTTTTGTAATCTCAAGTCTATTTATAACAAAACCTGAACAGATATCAGCTCAAACACCTACTCCAAACCCAATAGTAACCCCATCCTCAAATCCAACTTCAAGGCCTACCCCAACCCCAATTGCAACACTATCGCCTACTCCAAATCTTGTTTATCCTAAGCCGATGGTTCCAGAGTTTACTGTAAAACTTATTAGTTCACTTCCAGAAGCGAATAAATCAATTATAGAATTAACAATAAAGAATCAACCTTTTGATAGAAATAGTACTTACGCATTTTTTTTAAATGTTAGAACAAAAACTAGTGATGGCAATTGGCGTGAAATTTATACTCCTGAAGATGGCTATCCAACTCAACCATCCTCTAACTACACGGTTTTATCATTTTCTTCTAGCAATGAGTATGATGGATATTTTATAGCCACTACTTACCCATATAGTCACATAATTACTCCTCCCAATGCCAAAGCAGATTTTCAACTGCAGGCAATGATTGGAAGTAGACACAGAGGCACATATTCAGCCGGGATCATGCCATATGTATTTGAGGGGGAAAAAAGCAGCTGGACCAACACCCAAACCCTAGCCATACCTGAAACTTCCACTTCCATCTCTTCTTCTTTACTTCAGCATCCAACTAATACTGTTGTAGAACCGCCAAAGACAGAACCTATTCCAACTATGCTCATAGGCGCTGTTTCTGTCGCCGCTGTGGCTTTGGTGGCTGCTGGCTTGTTAGTCTACCACAAACGCAAAGCCAAATGTTGAAATGTTTCACTAACACAAATAATCGTTCTTTTTTTCAGCGTGACGAGAAAGTTATATATAATTTATTATAATGAGGTATAGTAGATATATAATGAAAGAAGCCACCACTATCCAGCTCAAGAAATCAATCGTTAAAGAACTAAAAAACATAAGAAAGTATCCAAGAGAAACCTACAACGAAACTATTTCAAACTTAATAATGCTGGCAAAAGAACCAAAAAAAAGAACACAATACGACGAATTTTTGCATAGAATTCAGCAGATTAAAATGAAAGAACTATGGGACAATCCAGAAGATGAGGCTTGGCAAGATGCTTAGAGCAGGAGACATCATAATTGCCAGTGTACAATTCACAGATACTGCTGAAGTGAAGACAAGGCCAGCGGTTGTTCTATTTGAAGAGTTAGGAAACGTCGTGATAGCTGGAATAACCAGCAATCTGAATATGAAAGGAATACCGCTAACCAAAAGCGAAGGCGCCATAAAAGACAGCATCATAAAACTAAACTACATCTTCACAATCTCCCAAGAAATGATTTCTAAAGTCATCTTTCACCTAAGTGGCGAAAAAAAAGCCCTTATATTTGAGAAATTAACCGAGAAACTCGACGGACTCAAAACATAAGCAGCTAAATTAATTAGCAAACACAAGATAGTCCAGAATCCTTGACTTGGAAAAACAGGTTTAGTTCAGATTCCCGTCCGAATTTATTGACGAGCAAATCGCAGATCTTACAGAATGGCGAGATAAAATGTTTTCCTATCTTCGAAAATCATTCATGATGCTGACCTCGAGATAATCGAGGAATGGAAAAGGTAGTTTACACAAGATGTTGGCACACATTTACAACCACAAAGAGTTAAATAACGTGTGCTCCGTCCTTTAAAATGGCGAATTTTATGAGCGAAACCAAAAAATCAGCGAAAGCTGAAGAACCCTCTAAAAAAACTGAAGTAGCAGTAACGAAAAAGAAGTCCGCTCCAATCAGCAAACCCTCAAAAAAACAACAGTCCTCGCACCCGCCGAACCATCAGATCTTTGGCAAGCCTTTGATGATACCTTCGCAAGATTTAGAGACGATTTCGAAGACCTTCTTTTCCCAGCAAACTGGGCAAACATGTTATCCGTAATTCCCGAAACACGAGTTCCAGCAGTAGACTTGGAAGACCGCGAAAAAGACTACCTCTTGAAAGCGGAAATGCCCGGCTTCAAAAAAGAAGACATCGAAATCGAAGTGCAAGACAACGCAATAACTATATCAGGTATTGCAGGATGGAAATACGACAAAAAAACCCAAGCGTACCTATGCAGGGAACGAGCTTGTGAATCATTCTTCAGAACATTAGAGTTGCCTGAAGAAATAAAGGCAAACGACGTCTCTGCCAACTTATCAGAGGGCGTACTGGAAATAACACTGCCCAAGAAAGCACCAAAACAAAAACGAAAAGTTGCAGTAAAATAAGCAACTATACCCTTCTTTTATTTTGAAACAAGAAAAACATCTGTGTTGTCAGTGTAATCAGGCACCATTGAAAAACAATTATAATCATTTTTTGAGATTTCAATGTCAAGCAGCTGACAGATATGGATCTAACATTGACAAATAGAAAGAGAAGAGGCGGACCAATTTACGTCGTCAAGAACCGAGTTTATTTGAGCTTAACTTCTTTCGAAGACTGCCATAGCCCATGAATGTTACACATTGAAACTGCTATGAAAGTTCCTGCCTTACCTGTTTTGATCCAACCAGTCGCCGCATGATGAGTATACACAGTGCTTGTGTTTGGTCCCTGAGCTGAAGCGCCATGGGCTCCGAACTCATAGCGTGCAATCTGATAGGGGAACTTTTCACTTTCAGGCAGGAAGAAAAGCGTTATCCAACTGATATGATGCTCTGTAGTGTTCGGGTGAGCAACTTCTCTGCCAACGGTAACTTTAACTTCGAAAAGCTCATCAGCCTTCACCGAGTCAGCACATTCAATAACAGGCACATGCTTCTCCAGCTTCCAATCGGCTTCGTGAACTAAATCTCCAATTTTCTTCAAAAAACATCAACTCCTGCAATACTAATTGATAATAGGAATTTATGCATTTTCATCATGCTGCCATGAATATTATGGTGCTTTGTTTTTTTTAACGTGTGCGGCTATTTTTTGACCGATTGTACTTTACGGATTCGGATGCAGGGATGTTATAAGAAAAACAGTTGTCAAATAAATAATCAAGAAATTAAACTGAAGGGCTAACATAAACGCAAGCCAAACACCCATATAGTGGATGGTACTGCTAGAGTAATTGAGTGGTGTTTTATGTCAAAAAATTTGTCTAATAAAAGAAAACACCTAGCAGTTGAAAGAATTTTGAGGACGGTGTCAAATGAGGATGGTTTCAATTTTTATATTGATATCGATCAACCGACTAAAAATGCTGCAACAAGTCTAGAACAATTCGTCGAGAAACTTGAAGTTGTAGACGTAAAGTCAGTTAGTTTTCATTTTAAGAGAGCAGACTTTCAAAAATGGATTAGTAAAATATTGGAAGATATTGCATTATCCAGTAGATTGGATAAAATTCCAAAAGATACTGTTGGGGAGCCGCTGAGAAAAAAGATTATTGAAATTGTAAAAGCACGAAAAGATGAACTTGACAAGTTTCAACTTTCATAACTCTACCTGCGTGCTTTTCAACTTTGATAGTTGGATTAAAAAAATAATACCAGCTGCCAAAACTGATAGAAGAAATAATATGAGAAAATATTCATTGCTAAAAACGCTAATAAAAATATGCGACTGCTTTCAACACCACCTCATCGCGCACTAACACTCTACCAAGGACAAAACTTTTGATTCTTCACAATTGAGTTTTTAGGAGATTTCAAGAGGCAAGCTAACTAATCCTATTTAGTATTCGAAGTTACATAGAGAGTCACTATAAGGGCTATTAAAACCAACACTCCAACTGGGAGAAAAACTCCAAATAGTATATCTCCAATTTGGTTCCCAAACACAAACATGTAAACAGACGCTATCAACGCCACAGATAGCCAGCAACTAACAACTGCCGCAGTTCTAAAATCCAGAATTAATTCCTCTATAACCACTTGCACTATAGTTATTCATAATTTATTTTTAGCGCGCACTACGCTACCCAGCAAAAATTACATTTATTTTCAATATAAGACATCGCGCTTCTGTTTATGAGAATCCATTTTCAAAAAAATAGAAAAATTACTTTGTCAAACTATAGTCAATTAATGGTTTGCTCTTTTTGGGTTTATTCGTATCTAATTAGCAATAATGGTTTTTTGCTTCTTTGTGTCGCTCCTCAATGGATACTTCTCTTAAAGACACGGGCATAGGTTGTTGTCTTAAGGATCCTCTTTTAACTTTGTCAAAATTCTTTTGCAGATTGCTGGGTTTCGCATTCGGATAATCCATTAATCTTCACCAAGTAAAATCACCTGTTATAGTGAGATAAAAAAATTTGTGATTGTCAGCAAGTAACAACAAATGTCTGGTTTTGCGTAACCATCCCATGTTCTTATTCGGATGCATTTCTAAATCTTTTTTTCAAGCATCAAGAAAAATCAATAAAGGATAAATTTAAGTTGATATAGCCAAGTTGTAATTATATCTCGAGGGTTATTTATTGAAGTTCCAAATTGAAGTTAACAGGGAAGATTGCATAAGGTGCGCATCCTGCTATACTCTGGATTCTGACCATTTCGAAGCTGATGATGAAGGTAAGTCAAAAGTTAGAGGTGGAATAGGTAACGGGAAATCAACTGGCAGTTTTGATGATGACAAAATTGCTATTGCAGAAGATGCGGAAAGCGCTTGTCCTGTGAGCGCTATCAAAGTCACTAAAATTTGAAGCCAAGCGATGCTCGCCCTTTACTGAGCGAGTAGTTTACTTCGGTGTTGTTTTAGATATGAAGGCATAGAAGACTGCAGGTTCGTTTCCGACTACCCAGCCGTCGTGCCCTGGTGGAATGTCGGATACATCTCCGGGACCGAACTCGATTTCTTGACCATCATCCGCCCTCACACGCAACCTACCTGAAACACAGACCCCGAAATGATGCACTTGACAAGAATCAGTTTTAGCGATCGATTTAATGTCTTGTGACCATTTCCATCCAGGTTGATAAGTTTGCTTCGATACTGTCATTTCACCTATTCTGATGTTCTCCACCTTTAAGTTGGGCATAGTTTGAGTTTCATCCGGTTTCTGAAAATTCTTTTTCTGTAGAACCAACTTCTTCACCGATAGTTTTAGTGGTTATTCTTAGTATTAATCAATTATGTTAGAATTATCGAGCGTGCATCTCGAACAATATTTGTTATTCGACAAGTATTAGAATATGACTTATTTGAAGCTCCAGTTACCTTTTAGCTCTTTAGGGGTAAACGTACAATGAAAGTTGTTCCTTTACCTTCTTGGCTCTCGAAAGCCACGCTACCGCCTAACGATTCACTCATGCGCTTAACAACAGCCAATCCAAACCCTTGACCTTTCGCCTTAGTCGTAAACATTGGCGAAAACAATTTTCCTTTCACAGCTTCAGGAATACCAACGCCAGTATCTTTAACTGTTATAACCGCGTCATTTGCTTCCTTGTAAGCATGTATAGTCAGTTTTCCGCCTTTAGGCATTGCTTGAACCGCATTATTCACTAAATTGTTCATAATGCGATTTATGAAAGTGGAGTCAACCACAACTTTCCGCGCATCAATTTCAACTTTAACGCTGAATATAATATTCTCGGGCAAACCGTTCTTCTTCAATAATTGGTCAAAAATAAGTTTCAGATCAGCTTCTTCCAAATTAGGTTTAAGAGGTCTAGCAAAATCCTGCAAATCTGCCACAATTTTGTTAATGTAATCAACGTTCTTCTCAATTTCTGACAAACTCTCTTGCATGTTGTTTTTTTCTTCACCATCAGGAATTGCAGCCAAATCCGTTTTGGCCAAAAATAAATCGCCAATTATAGACTGCAAAGGGTTACGAATATCATGCCCCACCATACCAGCAGTCGCCCCAATGGCGGCTAAACGCTCCACCTCCTTCAACTGCTCCGCTCTTATGTTTGCAAGCTCCTCCATCTGATTAGCATACTCTTCAACCACAACCGCGGACTCTTCAAGCTTAGCTTGCATTCGAATCCGTTCAGTTAAATCAACATTTGACTCCAACAGTTCCACAATTTCGCCTTCAGCATTAAATTTGCCCAACCAATAACTCTGCACAACCACTCTGTCGCCATTTTTGCATGTATGACTGATTTCACCTGACCATTCGCCGCCCAATTTAAGCTCTTTAAGAACCTCCATAAGGGGTTGTGAGAATTCAGTCATTAACAGTTTGTGGATAACTTGTCCAATGGCTTCGTCTTTGCTCCAACCATACAGTTTCTCCGCGCCCTTACTCCAAAAAGTAATAGTGCCATCCAACTTCCTAACAATTATAGCGTCAGGACTAAGATCAATAAGCTCAGCTTGCCTTTTAGTCGCCTCTTCAGCTTCCTTGCGCATAGAAATATCAGTATGCATCGCAATGTTTGCAACATGCTTACCATACTCATCGAATAGTGGAGCCGTATTTGCGATTGTCCAAAGAATAGTTCCATCTTTACGTAGAAACTCAATTTCTCTTTGAACCCGCTCCTTTGTATCGAGTTCTTTTCGTGTCTGCTTAACAATTAGCTCCTGCCCCTTTGCCAAGAAGTCTATTCCAACCTTGCCCACTAGTTCTTCTGGTGTATATCCAAGCATTTCAGCCATTTTTTTATTTACATACGTGGTGGTGCCGTCTGGTTTTGCAGTCCAGATGCCTTCCTCAGCTGTTTCGACAATTTGACGGTATTTTTCCTCATTTCTTTTTAGGGCTTCTTCAGTTTTCTTCCTATCAGTAATATCCTCAAACAAAGCGACAAAATATCCTTTCTCAGGACAGTAAGCTGAGACTCTAAACCATTTGTCCAAAGGCTCGGCATGATTCTCAAATTGAAAGGGCTCTCCTGCCAAAGCAACTTTACCATAAATGCCAATCCAATCTGCCGGGTCGTTCTCAATACCCACAAGAACATCTGTTACTTTCTTACCTATAATTTGCTCTCTCTTAAGACCTGTCATGCGTTCAAAAGCATGATTAACTTCAACAAAAATATAATCAACCGGCTTACCCAACTTATCAACAACAATTTTATGGTAGGCAAAGCCATCTAGCATTTTATCAATAAACAAGTTGAACTGTTTTTGATCGCCACTTAGAGCCTTTGCCCATCCAACCGCCAAAACATCAGCCGAATTAATTAGGCTTCACCTTTAAATTACTAAAGATACACAAATCTGGAGTATAAAAATACAACTTCTTGCGGTAAATAGATCTCATAAAATTTCTTAAACAGGTCAGTTAACTGGCTCTTTTTTAATGGCCAAGATAGAAAAGATTACTGCTGACACCCAAAAGATCGGCCCCAAAATTCCAGGAAAGAAAGCCATATTGCCCGGAATAAGGACGAATATGATAAAACCTATATCCGCAACACTAACAACCACTATGTTAAGCCAATATCCTAAACGACTGTTTTTCCAATTAAATCTACTTGCAACTACAATACTGAAGAGACCAAAAAACAGCAAGTTCCATGCATCCTGAAAAATTTTTCCTTGAATTATACCCTGATTAAAACTTGTTCCCAGCAAAAAAGCATCGTAAGCAGCTTGAATATGAAGCAAACCCCAAACAACATATAGACCTGCAGCTGTCTTGGCAAATACCATTAGATAATAGTCGTCTCATTTTAATATTAACTTTTTGGGTTCACCTAAAAAAAGAGCACACCCAATGCAAACTTGCAAAAAATCGGATATTTCAAACAACAGTTAGTATTGATTTGTTTCTTGTCTTCTTCCAGCTTTTTCTCGGTTTCAGCTTTCACTTGCTCCACTGTTTGAGTAACAAGCCAAGGTAAAGCATCAAGATAAGCACGTAAAAACTCGTCTATGAAACTTTGTATTTGACCCTTTAATTTGAAAGGTTAAAAACTATATGTTCAAATTGTTCCCACAAACCGCAGACAAATCAACCTTCCATCCACAAACTCTATAGTAAACGTAGGTAGCAGAGGAGGAATATTGATCACGACTACAATCCACTTTGCCGGTTCTTTTCAAGTTACCTTGAGGGTTCAAGTTGAATAGTTGTATGTTCAATTCCGTATTTTTCATCCAATAGCTTGCTTATTTTATTGAGAATTTGACTTTTTTTCTCATTATCGCTCAAGCCAACTTCTATGTGGGCAGTTAATGAATACATTCCAGAAGTGATTTCCCAAATATGCATATCAGTAATTTGTGTAATCTCAGGGATGCTTTCCTTTAGTTTAGAGCTAACCGTGTCAATATCCATGCCCTTGGGTGCAGTTTCCAGCAATACATTAACAGAGTCTCTAAGTAATTTCCATGCCC
The DNA here is from genome assembly GCA_963741005.1 of Candidatus Bathyarchaeota archaeon. Lineage (GTDB taxonomy): Archaea > Thermoproteota > Bathyarchaeia > Bathyarchaeales > Bathycorpusculaceae > Bathycorpusculum. The sequence continues at coordinate 1,570,922 of CAVUGQ010000006.1, read as the reverse complement.
AAACAAAAATTAAAACTGAAATTCCAATGCCCAATAGAGGATCAATAATATACCAATTTGTTAACGAAACAATAATTGCACCAATCATAATAACAACCGAAGATGCTGTATCGGCAAACATATGAAGAAAAGCACCTTCCAAGTTGAGGTCACTTTTAGCGCTTCCTCTTAGAATCAAGATGCTCAAACCATTGGCAGCTAAACCAAGCCCAGCTACGATGAGCATTTCAAATCCTAAAACGGGCTGAGGATTTAGCAAACGTTCTATGCCTTGATAGAATATGTATGCCGTGACGCCGAAAAGAAAAATGCTGTTGAAGAGTGCTGCAAGAATTTCTGCTCGGTAAAACCCATATGTTCGATGATGACAGGGTTCTTTGCTTGCTATCACTATGGCTACAAAACTGATTGCTAAGGCAAATAGGTGAGTAAACATGTGACCTGCGTCGCTACCCAACGCTAAGCTACCCGTAAAAATGCTTCCAATAACCTCAATAACCATTACAGAACCAGTGATTACCATGGAAAGCAAAAGTTTGTTTTTAGCAATACTTTTGTACTCATGTATGTTCGATATGGAATCTTGTTTTGGTCTGTGACTATGCTTCATCAGTACCCTATCTTGAGTCAATTTAATGACGTCATTAACTATTAAGTTTAGGTTATTTTCGCCCTTCAAACGTTCAAACGCGCTACTCTGTTATCCACTTGTCCTTTTACGCTTTTCAGTATACCCTGGTCAGTAGCATATGCTAAGTTGGATAATAGAATGATCGTCGATGAGTAATCCCCATGAAGAAATCACAGTAGAAAAATCCTTGAAGAATTCCAAATCTTTTTTTATCCAGGGGAAAGCCTATATCGCCGCTTTTGCTTTTTCATGCAATCCTTTCCTGGTGATACAATGGATCTATTCACAGTAGTCTTTATTGCAGTAGGTTTAGCGATGGATGCTTTTGCAGTATCAATAGTTAAAGGAATAACAATAGATCGCCAGAGGAAAAAAACTGCCTTGCTAATGGCTTCGTTTTTCGGAGGATTCCAAATGTTGATGCCAGCGATTGGATGGTTTTTAGGTTTGAGTTTCAAAGAAATAATAATGGGTGTAGACCATTGGATCGCTTTTGGTCTACTCGCGTTCATCGGCTCAAAAATGATTTACGATTCAACAAAAAAAGAAAAAGAGGTTAAAAAAGAAAATCTCAAGATACATTCCATCTTGATTTTAGCCGTTGCAACAAGTATTGATGCGTTGATGGTTGGACTAAGTTTCGCCTTCCTCCAGACCTCAATTCTAGAACCAATTCTGGCTATTGGACTCATAACCTTCTTGCTTTCACTATTAGGCTTCTATTTCGGATGTGGTCTTGGCCGCGTTTTTGGAAAAAGAATCAAAATCGTCGGAGGGCTAATACTTATAGTTATAGGAATACGAATTCTTATCGAACATTTGTTTTGAAAAAATTCTGACCTGGTAAAATCTTGTTGCGTTAAAACTTACTATCTTTTTGGGCAACTATAAATATTGCAAATCAGCATTTCTATTTGAGAAAGATGGAAGTTTTTAGCCAACACAAGAATACCATAGTTGGTTTATTCCTTGTTAGTGTCTTGGCTGTAAGTTTGTTTGGCGCTTACTGGTTATCCACCTTGCCCAAACCCTTGCTTGATAGCGAAATTCAGGAGTATCAGGGTGAAGACCTTTCAAAAATCAACGATTTTAGGGAAAACTCCATAAAAGGACCACAAAACATCAACAAGACCACCTACACCTTAAACATCACAGGGCTAGTCGATAACCCACTAGTTTACATATACGACGAGGTTTTGAATCATCAAAAATATGAGAAGGTTGTTACGTTGAACTGTGTAGAGGGCTGGAGTGTAAAGATTCTCTGGGAAGGCATCTTACTCAAAGATTTATTTAACGAAGTGGGTGTCCAGTCAGAAACCAAGGTTGTTATTTTGTATTCGGTTGATGGTTACTCTACTTCTTTTCCGATTGAATATATAACTGGCAAAAATATTTTGTTAGCTTATAAGATGAATGGGTTAGAGATTCCTGCTGAGCGGGGTTTTCCTTTTATATTGGTTGCTGAAAGCCAATATGGATACAAGTGGATTAAGTGGATAACACATATTGAACTCTCAGACGATGAGACTTATCGGGGGTACTGGGAGAGTCGAGGTTTCCCCAACGACGCCAGCCTACGATAATCCCTTCTTTGCTGCTTTTATTGACTTTTTTATGTAAAAATAAGTGACGTCCAACGTACGCAAATTTTAATATTAATTCAAAAGCGAATCTACGAAGTTTTGCCCTAGTCATGTCACTTCGCTCACTAGAACCTCAAAGTCTTCACGTTTACTATTATGATTAGTATTACCTACACGAAGTACATACCTACTTCCGACAAGTGTCCCTGTTAGAACATTGAAATATTTTGTGAGTTTAAAAAAAAGAAGATGTTTTTGCCTATTTTCGTTTTTTATAGGCAATTATTCCTAAGGTTATAACTACTATTGCAGTAACTACTCCAATTATGATGTATTCTGTTGGGAAGTTGCTGACCTCTGCCGATGGTGTAACGGTTGATTCAACTGGTTCTACTTCAGCCACTGTTCATGTCGAAAAGTGGTTCGTGTCACATACCAAGTAACCGTTTTGGTCCATGTAGCTTTCAACTGATTCCCATTCTGTTCTTGTTTGGTTCCAGTACATCCAGGTTAATCTTGAAGAGTTAACTTCTCCATGCAAGTTTTGACTAATATCTGACTGGTTAATGTAAAGCCTTATTTGAGCGTGAAGTTCCAATGCGGCGTTCGGTTCTATACCCAAGTAGAAGTTGAGGCATCGTTCATTTACCATAGCTCCGTTAAGCGGTGATTTGGTCAGGTTCATCGCAAGCGTCATGGTCTGATTTGGGTCAACTGACAAGCCAAATATCTTCGGCGTTACTTCTTCTTCCTCTGTGAAGGTTACTGTGGCGTTTCGTGTGCAGTTCATGAGCATAGTCATGTTTCTGTATTGAAATATTGTTTGTTCCTGTGCTCGGATTTGTTCCATTTGCCCTTTCGGTGTAACGTCGGTTTGGATGTATTGTTTCACGTTGTCAGAGACGTTTAAAATATGATCTAAATCGGAATTAGTGCTTGGAGCCATAGTGCTGCTGTTTTCTAAACCAGATTGTTCCCCTTGTCCTAAACCGGCTCCATTGCTTGCTAGTGTAGTAGATAGAGGCGCTGCTAATCCAACTATTAGCAGGATAATTAGTATCGTACTGAGTTTGTTTAGGTTTAATTTTTTGTTTTTCATCATTTGTCATCGTAAATTAAGTATTAATATGCCCGACTTAAGGGACACTGAAACAACCGTTTCAAGATTGAAACAAGTTATTTTCCACGGTAAAATCAACCATTAGGCATATTTTAACAGCCATCTGACGTTCATTTATCACCTGACCAGCATTTCTTTTCTTAATTGGAAAAAATGCTGTCTAATGAACATAAAACTTATTTTGACAACGGCTAACATTAATGTGAATTATTTATGAAACTCTGCAGCTGGCGTTTGGGAGTCCTATCCTGTATTGTATTGCTATCAATATTGATGATTTACTCTGCGACCGTTCAATCTTCCGTTGATGTTTACTCAACCAATGTAAGGGTTTATCGCGACGGCTTAGTGCATGTAGAGCAGACATTGCAAATAGACGAACTTTCTCCTCAAGCAACAATAACTCTGCTATCAGATAAAGTGGAAAATTTAGTTGTTCTTGACAATGACCAGTTAGAGGTAGATTACAAAATTACCGACAAGAATTTAGTGGTTTACTCCTTGGGAGCCACTCAAGTTGAGGTTGAATATGATGCTAACACACTTACTAGCAAAGAAAACGACATATGGACGCTACTTCTGAATAGTCCATATAGCCTTTCTGTATGTTTCCCTGTTAATTCAACCATCATCTATCTGAGTCATACGCCAACTGCAATAGATACAACTGCCAACCAACTATCATTGTCTGTAGGCTCTGGCCAATGGGAAATAAGCTATCTTTTGCAGTTAGTCGCACCAGATCAAGAGAACCCAAGCCCCACCGAATTATCTCAAGGAAACTCAATAATACCAATAGAGCACTTGATTACCATAATATCGGCATTGATTATAATTTTCATAATTGCACTGGTGATGTTTAAACGTCCACGCCGCCCCAACATCAAAAAGGCGATAAAAGCTAACCCACATTTGATGAATGAGGATATAGCAGTGCTTGAATTCTTAGCTGAAAAAGACGGCAAAGCTTTCGAAGCCGAAATACGAATACGATTCCCAGATATGCCCAGAACTAGTCTCTGGCGATTAATTAAAAGACTAGAGAAAATGGAAATAGTTGAAGTGAAAAAAATTGGACTTGAAAATCAAGTTATCCTCAAAAAATAATTAAAAGCCCTATTTTATTGGGCTATTGCTGCCTTTAATGTAATTACCGCCACCAACCAAGCTACTGTTACTGGCACTGTTCCCGCCGCCAATGGTGCTGTTTCCTCCAGTTGGACTGCCCGCTCCGTTATCTCCGTTTGTTATTCCATTCTTCCCTTGTTGTTGGTTTATTTCTCGGTTGAGTCCTTGTTCCATTTCCTGCACCATTTGGCTGATTAATAAACAATCATTTATGGCGTTTTGAATGCCTGATTGAGATTGGGCGTTTTGTATTTTATTCTGCAGTGCTTGCATGAATTGGCTCTCGCTTTGGTAACCAAGAGCCTTTAAAGTCGAGGTAAAGTCAACCCCGTTGTTGGCTCCGTATCTAAATCTCTCTTGTATTCGTTGCTGAAGTTTCTCGGAGTATCCGCTAAGTCGCCATGTGTTGGATTCTTCGGCTTGTGTTTTTAGGTACAAGTAGATCTGGGTTATGTTTTGTCTTGCTTCAAGATAGAGAGTTTTTGCTTCGTTATCTTTACCATCCTGCAACTCTGTTTTAGCTTGAAGTAAAGTTTCGTTTGCAGTTCCAAGAATGCTCATGATTTCTTGAGATGCATTTGTCGAAAGGAGGTTTTGAAGTGTATCTATCCCATGCAATTCACGGATTATTGCATCCAACAATTCTTGGTTACTAGATAGCGAATTTTCTTGCAGACCTGCTACTTCCAAGATAGCATTTAAAGAGCTGTAAACCTGCCTGAATAAGGTCAAAGCTTTGAGTGCTGAGTCCGCAGCCTGTTCATTGTTGAAATTTGCTAGTGCTTCTTGCGCCTCTTCTAGGTTGTCTAAGCCTTCTGTCTGATATTGCGTAACATTGCTCTCGAATTGCTCAGAAAGGCCAATATTTTGAATTTTTGCGGTTGAGTTTTCATTGGCATATACTGAAGTGAATAGGTTCTGAATTCTGTCTCCTGCTTGCTCGGCTAGATTAACCATTTTTTCTCCCAAAGTTGTGTTTACTTGACCATTTACAAAGAACAGTGTAGGGAGAACAGTCACCATCATGATCATTAGGAGTGCAAGAGCTGCGATTTTGGATTTTATCATTTTAATCGGTGTATAAGTATGTTGTATCTTGTAGTTAAGGAACATTTTGGAACGAGCGTTTCACATCAAACATAAAAAAAAAGAAAAGATTGTTGTTTGTTAAATGGCGTTTCCGCTTAAAGTTTCGCCACCTTGATTCTTAAAGATTTAAACCAACAAAGCAACGGAGAAGAAAAAACAGTCAAGCCACTTTACTAAACTGAAAAGTTCTGTTCGCAAGGGTGTTTCATTTTTTGGAATGGATTACCCAAAGTTATCCTTAACTTCAGGATAGTTGATATAAATGATGAGGTGAAAAAAATGAATTCAAAAATAAAAGGAACCTTCATCCTGGGATTGATAATAGTTGCCGCCTTAGCTTCAACGTTTGTTCTCTCAGTTTCTGCAGCAGACCAGACACGCGACAAAGTAAAAGATCAAGTTCAAGATCGTGACTGTACAAATGACTGTGCTTGTGATGGCATTCCAGACCAAACACGTCATAGAACACAAGATCAGACCCAAGACTCTGTTGGTGCTCTCGACCAAACACAGAATAGAGCACAAGACAAAGATTGCACAACAACCTTTGTCAAAGATCAAACTCAGCTTCAACTTAGGCAACAGACCCGAAACTGCTAGCTTAACTGTGATAGGTAATTAAAAATTAACAACCATCCCCAACTTTTTTAATCTTTTTCAATACCGTCTTCTTGTTGCCAAGCCGCTTGTTAGCATTAAAATCAAAAAAATTCGTTCATAGCATGTAGGACAATTGGCGGGGTAGTTAATTTTTAACTCATCAAAGGATCAAAGAATATTTTGTTTTCTCACTAATTTGTAAAGATAGAAGTATTCTGTAAAATTGTACCGTCATATACCGAAAAAGAAAATATAATTGCTGCAAATTTTGTATTTCTTAACATCACCCTTAGTTTTGAATTGAGAAAAAGTTACCCGTGTTGGACTAAAAGGCGCTTGAAACATCAATTGAACAATTAAAATCGCAGACTGAGTGGGATTTGAACGCAGAGTTTATAGAGCCTAAAAGACCCACTTATAGAACAGTAATTTTTAGGATTTCTGAGATTTCAGCTTCTGTAGATTCCACGCTAAGGCACTTGTTCCGACTGCGGCAAAAAGCCTAAACGTGTTCCATAGTTTCTTGGCAGTTAAATTACGTGAGAACACCAAAGGAACTCTCTCAATAATACGTGAATTGGCGGGTTCACTTAGCCACTTTAAGTCTACATCAAGAGTTATGGTGGCGTCAGCTTGTCTTCCTCTTATGATTCGTATGTACTCAACAGTTGTTTTAGTTGTTTTGAATATAAAGCTAGTATGGGTGTCGTCTAAGCTTAGTGTACATTGAATTTTTTGCGGTCCCAATATTTTGAGGAACTGAGTCATTTCTAAGACTTCATGAATTCCGACTTTTCGGGTATACGCTTCTACTCGCGTGTCTATGTAAGCCTCAAGAAATATTTTTATGTGTTTTTCAAAGTTGTCTTTTTGTAATTCTGTTCCGTTATTGGTCATGAAGCCGAGATTTGTTATTCTTTCGTTAACAAAATCTACTATTGGCTTTTTTTGTTTGGTTCGTGTTTGAGAGATCCTTTCATGGTCAATGAATGTGTCCACGTTCCAGAATTTTGCCATACAGTAAGTGGCCATTTCTTCAATTTTTTCTTTGGTCAGATACTTGGTAGTGTACACCGAGTGCATTTCGTCAAAGTTGTCCCAGTTGGTCTCGAAGATTAGGCTTTGGTCATCTATCTCTTTGTAGAAGTCGGTGCCAGGAAATGGCGTTGCGATACCAAAGGCGGCTCCTGTTAAGCCAATTTCTTTTGCGTAAGTTGGAAAGGTTTTGATCTCCTCTTCCGTTTGGTTAGGCAGTCCTATAACAAACGTTCCTCCGGCTCTGCCGCCGTTTTCACGTATGTTCCTAACTGCTTCACCATGAACCCTATTGGTGACACCTTTCTTTGTTGACTTTAGATCTTTGACGTTTGGACTTTCAATTCCCATTTCAAACCTGCGTATACCTACTTGACACATTTTCTTTACAAGTTGTGGGTGTGTTGCCATTGCGTCTGCTCTAACTAGGGCGCAGAATTCCATGTTTAGATTGCGTTCCATCAACAAGTCGCAAAGACGATCGACTTGTTTTGGGTTACCTATAAAGTTTGGATCAGCAAACATTACGTTTACGGGTTTTCTTTTGTGATATTCCGCCATTTCTATGATTTCGTTAAGGACGTTTTCTGGTGATCTTACTCTTAGGCAGCCTTGGCTCATGCTTGGTTCGCAGCAGAAACTGCAAAGTCCGTTGCAGCCCCTAGACATCACTATAACGTCGCAATCTGTTACGCGGTCTTGACTTTTGTACGGGTATTGCCTCAAATGCCTAGCCGGAAAAGGAATTGTGTCCAGATTTTCAATTTGGGGTCTTTGGGCATTGTGGATTATTTTGGCGTTCTTCTTGTACGAGATTCCTGCAACACCCTCAGGAGTACCGATTTTTACAAGTTCTTTCATTGTGACCTCGCCTTCTCCGCGGATAACCATATCGATTTGGGGGTGGGAAAGCATTATGTCAGGAACACTTGTCGGATGATATCCCCCTACAACAGTGTGTATATTGTTCTGTTTAGCAATTTTTGCGAGGCGTAGACCTATGTTATGTTCAGTTGCAGACAATGTGATGCCAATTAGGTCTGGGTTGTAGAAGTTGATGATGTCTTCGAATTTTCTGTTATCCAGTTCCATATCAACTATGTGAACTTGATCCACAGCATCTTTGAGGTAGGTCGCAATATACTCTAAACCGGTAGGTATCATATCGAAAGAAAAACTCAATCCTTTTCTTCCTGAAGGTTTGACAAGCAAGATCTTCTTAAACGCCAAATGGGGACACCAAAGTTAAACCAATCACTACAACAGCTACACATAAAAATTAATCGCGTTACAAGGAATAGTTAGGTATGGAGATGCTCTAAAAAACAGAAAATAGTCAATGGCCGAAACAGCATTAGAAACGTTAAAAGTGGTGGACCGGGCGGGATTTAAACCGAAATGAGTTCAAAGATTGCTTAGAGTTAATAGAGGCGGGGAAGGCAAAACGGATAAGGGTGAAGGACAGCATGTCAGTGTAGGAGAGTCAATGAAAATAAAAAACAAAGCAAAAAACAAAGCAAAAAATGAAACTAAGAAAGAAAACCAAACAAAAAATAAAGGAAAAAAGGGTTGGCAGCAGAGATAAAAAAAAACAAATTATGCCAAAATGGTCGCGTGAATCTTAACTTTCCTTTGCCAGTAGATTCTTTGAAAATCAATCCAATTTAGTCTAGTTCTCTTTATGGAACGGGCGGGATTTGAACCCGCCTCAATTAGCCTATCTAATTTCTCGGGGTTTGGTTGTTTACTCATTTTAATCCCTGATTTCCTATTGTTATTTTCTAGTTATAAGCTTTTAGAAGTCACTCAAATCTTATATTCAAGTATTCATTTTTTTTTACCATGCAAGACATAAGGCATAAAATTCTGTTGATTCTAACTACAATAGCAATTATTGGCGAAATTGCTTCGATAATTCTATGGACAACGAACCGCCCAGTAGGGGGTGAACCCTACGCTCGTTTCAGCTTAGCCGTTGATTACACAATAGCGGTTGCTGACGCCGCAGTTTTTGCAGTTCTGAACATTATTGCTTTAATCTGGATTATTCGAAGAAACAAAATGGGACCCCTGCTCCTAATCACAACCTCAATACTCAATAGAATTATTTCTTATCCCCTTTTTATAGGGGGTGCTCATGGCATATTCATAACATTTACAGCAATGTTAGTAATATTTGCTTATGTGGAATATCGAGGTCTGAGTAACTTTGAAACTGCTTTCTTATCTTTGGGAGTCCTTTTTGACCTTGCAGTATCCAGTTTGCTTTTCAGTGCTGCAAACAGTGCAAATGTGGGGCTTGCTTTCTATTTAGTTGTCTTAGCGATTTTGGTTGGAATCATAGTAGCAATCAGAAAGCTTTGATAGAGCCTTTCATTTTTTACTATTTTAGTTTTTGCCAAAAACAGAGTCCTTAGGTGCGAGGAGGGTGCCCTATAGGGAGGTGTACTCGCTACCTGAGGTGTTTTTGCTTGTTGCATTCAAATATGAGATTTTTTACAATCGGTCTTTTATTCAGGTTTAACCATTAGTTTTCAGAGGGCTATGAACAGAAAACTCATAATAGTTGTTGCAATCTCGCTGATTGCCATTTCATTTGCAGTTGGAATATTATTGACGCGTTTAGAAGTAAATCAAGAAGAAGAAACCAACTTGTTTACTTATCCTCTTTCAGTTGGAAATAAAACCTTCATCATAACTGTGGAAACTAACTGGGATGCAGAGCGTACGCCATTAGTTACCCTACTCAATGTTACCGATATTAATCGACATTCTGTAGAGCTCTATTTTCTTGGAGATAGCAAAAAAACTATCTCTTACAATATCACAATTCCAACTGATTTGCTTTGGGGAGATATTTCATTGATTAAAAAATATTATCTGCAAGACCCTGACCTCTACACTCTGAGTAATAATGGTACTCACAACTCGTTGCAGATGACCTTTGAGTACGTACCTCCCTTTTCAGGTATAGGGTATTTTGAAATTTTGGGGACAAAAGGAGCTTGGTAAGTCTCAACCTTTTTTGGGTCTTGGGGTGCCAAAAAAAGGCTTTCTGATCACTCTTGTGCAAACATAGAGTAATTCCTTTTTGCCAAGCTTTTTACCAAAAAGCGTTTGCTTAATGCGTGTTTTGTCGCTCGGTTAAGGTGTGTTGCTTGTTGGTAGCGTTTTCTAGTCTTTATAATGTAATCTTTCGTTCGGTGGTATATCCGATGGGGGTCCAAGTTTAAGGTTTGGCGGTAGATAAAGAACTCCTTTTTTTAGATTTGTAATGCCTATTAATTCTAATTTTTCTTTTCCCAAGATTGTTTTTCGTATTTGGATTACTTTTGGTTCGGTTGTAATGTTTATTTGATTAGGATGTTTTGTATTTGGTCAAGCTTTTTTTAGTGATGAATCCTTTTTTCTCTAGGTGTTCGAGATGTAAATTTAATGTTGGTTTCGTCATCTCGGTTTTTACAAGATTGTATATTTCGTTGTATCTGAATTTTGGACGGATAAGTTGTTTTTTTAATGGTGCTTCTGAAAGAAGTTTATCATATATTTTTTTGCAGTATTTGTCTTCTAAATTATTGCGAAAATTGACTGTTTTTTCTTTAATTTCTTTATGATAATTGGTAAAGATATCGTCTATTTCTTTTTGAATTTTGTTATCGTCATTATGTTCGTTCATTGTGGATTTCCGAATTGGTAAATTTCCTTTACTGTTTATGTAAGATTTAGCCTTAAGAGTTTATAGATGATTCACATGTGTCACCTGATAAAGTTGGGGGGTAAAAAGAATTGAGTCGTGAAGATTTTTTTCCCCCGTATGAGAATTACGAGGCTAAGTGGCGTGATTATTGTGCTTATGAGCAAATGAACGGTGATATGGGCAATTCTCATGTTTTTCATTTTGAGCATGGCAACTGGATTGTTGTCGGTCATGGTGAGAAGACTAATAGTAAGTGTGGTCAATGGAGAAGACATGATATTTGTAATCGAGTTGAATTACATGCTCAAGCTGACCTTTTTTGTGTAAGTCACGCGGGAGAAGTTTATGTTCACATGGTTCATTCTTGGTGTCATAGTTACGCTTGTCCCGTTTGTTATTTGAAAGGTGCATGTTTGCGAGAATCTGAGCATATTTCTCAGCGTGTTGAGAAGGCTTCTATCGGTGGGAAGGATGAAAAGGGCATTTATCATGCACCTTTAGGAGAGCCCCAACATGTCATAGTCTCGCCACCTCAATCAGATTCGAATTTGGCTGAGTTTGAACATGAGAAGTGATCCAAAAAATATCGGTCAATAGTCGCTGAAGTGGGCATTATTAATGGTGGTTTCTGCTTCCACGGTTTCCGCTATGCTGATTATGCTGAGTCGTTAAAGAAGGGTGTTCCTTACGGGTTTTATTGGTCTCCCCATGCCCATATTTTGGGTTTTATTGAGGGGGTTACGGCAAGTGCCGACATTGCTCAAAAACTGAGAAGGTTTATCGCGTGGGTAGTGGCAAATTAATTAAGAAGCATGGGGACAACCGTTTCTGTGCTTCTTGTGATGGCTTTGAAAATCTGGTAAGACGGAGTTTTGAGAAGAACCGCTACATCATAAAGGTAACTGATGAGCGTAGGTCTGTTTTTGCGACTGCATGGTATCAACTCTCGCACATGGCAATTAGAAAGGGGGTTCGCTAAATGAGTATTTCAGCTTGTGTGGTTAAGAGCCGCGTTCGCGGGTTTGTTTGGTTTGGCACTTTAAGTTATAGACGCTTGCATATAACCTATGAATCCCGTAAACTGCTTTGTCCTTTATGCAAGCATGAGCTTGAGCCTGCTCGTTATTTTGGCTCTGAGGTTTTTCAGCACAATCCAATGAAGAACGATTATAAAACTAATTTTTGGATGCCTCTAAAGGAGAAGGGTGAGATTGTTTGGTTTCTTGCGCCTGAACTGAAAAAGCATCAATACGATGGGTAATTGGAGATTTGCTAAGGTGCTTCATTTGAGTACCGTTTGGCTTTTGCATATTCGTTCGGCAAGAGTGGAGCGAGCGCGCATGCGCAAGCGAAGCGTCAAAAAGAAGATAAAAGCTTTAGCGAACGCTTCCCTGATCATTTTTTACTTAAAATCTTGGTGTTTATCACTTCTTAAATAACAGTTTGAAGGATTAGTTTTATATTTAAAACTATCTAAGTGTTGGTCCAAGTGAAGGTATGGCAGAAGAAAAAGAAGAAATTAATAGAGCCCTTGAAGCAAAAGGGATTGATCCTTCAGAGTCTTTCATAGTTAGAAAAAAAGTGATGTATGTACCTTCTGATGACCTTAAGGTGGTCGAAATTTTTCAATTTATTGCCTCTCTATTAATGCTTGTTGGGGGAGTCTTTCTCGGAGTTCTGCTTACCCCCAGTTCTTCTTTGCTATTGCCTTTTTGTATTGTTGGACTATTGTTAATTTGTGGAGGCATAGTATTGTTTATTTTTGGGGTTCATAATCAATTTAAGGAATGGGAGAAGGAAAAAATCCCTGTATCGAAGGTGAACTAAGTTGGCTAAATTTACTTATGTAAGTGAAATAGAACGCTCGCTTCTCAAAAGATATAGTTTGGAAAATTATCTAAAAGATAAAAGATTCTTGAACAGCGCCAATGCTATTCTAGGCGCTCTTAGTAACTTAGATACTGTTACTTTATCCTCTGCGCTTGAACTCATTACTTGTCTGATCAAGAACGAAGCTGATATTTCGCGTGTTTTATATTCAATCAATGACCCTCAGGAGCGAGAGAGAGTTTCGAGAATCTTCAGCTTGGCATTAATCCAACAATTGGCAAACTCAGGCTACCTTGCTCGAAGCCCTCCACATACACAAAAAAACATCATCACTAAAGTTAATAAAAAAGTGATAATTGTAGGCGATATGAACTCTCGAAACGTTCTAGAACTTAACGGATTACTGCTAGAATTTTCTTATGAGCCAATAATACTTTCTGAACAACCGAGCAATTCAAGGACAATACTAGAAAAACTCTCAGAATTTTCTGATGTGGGTTATGCTATGGTTGTCATTGAATCCGAAAGGAAGCGTATAAGTCTAACGAGACCTAACCCGAATGTAATGCTCGAACTCGGCTATTTAATTGGTTTAATTGGGCGGGAGCATGTACTTTGCTTGGTTGAAAATGATGCAACTTTACCTACTGATTTGAGGGGGATAAGTTATATAGTTTTTAAACAATCAGTGAGGGAAGCGTCAGACAGTATTCTAAGGGAATTAACAAATAAATAAAAAATTGGTAAAGCAATAATCAAAGGATTTCCTTCCATTTCCAAATTTATTCTTGATAATTAGCTTGAAGTTTATGCATTCATTGGTTTTTCAACAAGGAGTTGTTTTTGACTTTGATGATCAATTGCTAAGTAGATTTTCGGTTGACTATTTTGCTTTTCTGAATATTTGGTATCCATCTATTTCGGTGAATTTGGTAAAGCCTGATTCGGCTAATTCGCATATTTCTTTTAGTGTTGTGGGTGTTCCGAGTTGTACGGTTCTTGAGGTGTATTCGTCTGTTTTGAAGTTGATTAGATGCGTGTAGATTAGAGTGTGTTCGATTCTTTTGTGCCCTAATTGTTGTTTTACTAACAGAATATCTTTTGTTTTTGCGTAAAGCATGGTAGCAAAATAATGTCTTAAATCATATAGTCTTATTTTCCTGAGTTCAGGTTGCTGTAATTTAGTTGCTGTGGCGTTTCTGCCATGCACCCAAATATCGCATAGTCTTCGCCTATTTGGTGTTAATCTGCTGGTTTGTTCAATTTTGTATTTAGCTATGTAGTTTTTGAGCATTGCTAAAGTTTGGTTTGGGATTGTTAAAGTTCTGCCTGCTCCGTTTTTTGCTGTCTTTGGGTAGATTACTCCTTTTTCTAAGTCTATGTTTTTTAGCGTTAGTCTGTAGAATTCGATTGGCCTTAATCCTGTGTCTCTTAGTATGCTAAATATCGTTGCGTATTTTAGTTTGAAGAATGAGATTATGGAGTTTCCTTGTTCAGTTGTTGGTACGGTTAGGTATTCTTTCTTCTCTGTGGTAGAATGGTTTAATCCAAGTTAATCCGTAAAATTTCACATAGTGGTCGTATGCGTTTGCTAATGCTTCTTTGTTTGCGTTGCTTGACTCTTGGTTTGAAATAAAGTTTTTAACGGTTTCGGGATTTTTTATATTTGTATTTCTGCAAAAAAATCTTAGTCGTCTACCATATCTTTCAACTGTGTCTTCAGCTAATCCATTTTTCTTCAAGTTGAGGACAACAGTTAAAGTTTCTTCAAAATCTGGGTGGGCGGATGCTAAAGTGGACCGAGCGGGATTTGAACCCGCGGCTTCCGCGTTGCGAACGCGGCGATCATACCGAACTGATCTACCGGCCCTTTTCTGGAAAAACACGGTGATGAGAACATTTAGAGCTTTCGGTGACTAAAGAATTTCTAAAGAAACTTATTTGAAAAGACTGACTATCAGAATCCAAAAACTCCAACCAACCTACGATAGTAACCAAATAACCAGCAGATAAGAGATCAGAAGAATATTAAAGACAAACAGTGAAGTAACATTTAACGTGCTAAAATGAGTCGTTTTCTTCTTGCAAAGCAACCCTGCAAAAGCCAGAACCCCCGAAACTAACGGGATAATTGAAAAAGGAACCACCACACTAAAGTCAACCAATGAGAAAGCGTTTTTCCATACATAGACACAAAACGTTAATGCAGCACACAAAGCCATCACAAAAATAAGAAAAAAAGCCCAACGTTCACCCAGACGGACTGCAAGATTTCTTTTGTTTGCCTTACTATCAACCTTAATATCAGGAACCTGAAGGCTCAGGCTAAGTATTAACCCATACATTATGAAGGGAAGAGTGAAGTAGAAAAATAATGGATCAAAGTGACCTCTTATCGCCAAGTAACCTAAACCAGGAATTGCAAATCCAGTTACACATGCTACAGCGAACTCGCCAAATCCTCTTGAAATTAAACGTAATGGCGGCGCCGAATAAAACCATCCCACAAGACTCGCACCTAAAAATATTATTAAAAATTCGATGGGCGCACCCAAAATAACAAGTATGGCTGCCAAAACATTTGAGCTTATCAGCAAAGCAACTGAAATAAGCCTTGATTATAATGAACGAATATCAGGATTGTCAACAAGAATGTTGCTGCCAGAAAAAAACTTTTTCTGCTCAATACATTTGTCGACTTCGACATCAAAATAATCATTGCTGTAATGTGAAGATAGATCACCTAAAAGTACAACAACATATCCTAAAGCAAAAAACATGAAATTAAAGCTCCCACCTCCAACAAATGCTAAAAGCGCCCCAAGCGAAAACGCCAGAAAACCGCCTATAACAATGTGAATACGTATTATTCCAAGGATCTTTTGAGTGCCCATTAGGAATCTTTCACTTTTTCAATTTATTATGAGAACAACTTAATAATTAAAACCATTCAAATAAACAAAGCAAAATGAGGCTTTGTAATGAGAGAAACTATCAAAGCATACATCGATCTTACACGCTTGCACTTCTTTTTTGTCTGGCCCATACTCTTCTGCGCTGGACTTTTCCTTGCTTTGCAAAACTACAGCGGGTTTTCTTGGGTACTAGTACTTAAAGCCGCCTTGATTGGTTTTCTGGGTTTTGAAGCTGGACTTGTCTTAAACGACATAGTAGATCATGATATTGACAGAAAAGATATTGAATTTGATAAGTTGACCAAGTATTGGAGGATATTTGGGAGAAGACCTATTTCTCAAGGTTTAATCTCTCAACGCAAAGCACTTCTACTCTTTACTCTGCTTGTTACCTCAACAACGATTCTAATTATGACTCTCTCATTTCCCCATTCACTTTACGTCTTTGCTATAATGATTTTGTGTTATTCCCTCGAAGTATTCTATCAATTCAAAAAACGAAACGAGAAATTTCCGTTTGCCCAGCTGATTGGACGAATAGATTTTACTCTTTTTCCCGTCGCTGGCTATCTTTGCATAGGCAGCCCAGACAGTAGAGTGTTACTCTTCGCATTTTTCTTTTATCCATTAGCCATTGCACACTTAGGAGTTAACGATATTATTGATGTCGCTAATGACAAAGCCAGAGAACTAAACACAATCTCCACAATGTTTGGAATGAAAGGAACAACTTACTGGATACTCCTTTTTAGCATAATCCATTTCGTGGCTGCAGCAGTCTTTCTTACAGTTTTAGGAAACATAGCCTTTGCCGGCTTTGTGATAGGTTTTCTGTTAATCTCAATTGGCAATTACACATTACTGAAGGAAAAAAGTGCAAATTCCGGAATGAAGGCGCTGCCCTTTTTTCACTTGGCTCTGCTGATCTATTCTGTATCAATAATAATAGAATATTTCCTTTAGAGTAATCACGGTCTCTTTTATTCTCTAAGCATTTGATATGCCAAAACAAGTTTGCACCTATAATTTAAATTGAACAATAAAAGAGTTAAATCTTAAGGTAAGTTTTGGTTACTTACAAGTGGGTTATTCCATTGATTTTGAATTCACAATTATTAATAAGTCCACGCCAACCATAACTTCTAGTATATTGGGGTTCTAATGTTTGACTAGTTTGAAGGCTTTCAACGCAAATACAGTTATTCGTATTTTGCATGTTGACGACGATTCTTCAATGTTGGAGATGTCTAAGCAGATTTTAATGGATATGGGCAACTTTGAAATTGACTACGCGTGTTGTGTGGAGGAAGCCTTCAAGAAACTTGCCGTTTGTAATTATGATGCTGTAATTTCTGATTATGAAATGCCCCAAAAAGATGGATTGCAGTTCCTAAAAGAGTTGCGTAACCTAAACAACGAAATTCCGTTTATACTCTTCACTGGGAAAGGCAGAGAAGAAGTATCCATCAAAGCGCTAAATCTGGGCGCAGACGGATACTTTAACAAGCAAGGCAACCCCGAAACCGTCTACGGAGAACTTGCATACGGCATAAACCAAGCCTTGGAGAAAGCTAATGCAAAATTAGCTCTAGAAGAAAGCGAAAAACGTTACCGAACTATTATGGAGCAGGCTGCTGAATCAATTATCGTCCACGACAAAAACCGTCAAATTATCGATGCAAATGCGATGGCAAGCAGAAAACTCGGCTACACCAAAGATGAACTGCTTTCAATGTCTATCACTGACATTTCATCTACCGCAACAGAAAACGCGATAAAGGATTTGTGGCCTAAGATACTTGCAGGGCAAACTATTACAATGGAAGCCAACCATAAAACTAAGAGCGGAAACATATTTCCCGTCGAAGTAACATTAGGACCCTTAGCTGTTGATAAAGAAATCCAAGTGATTGGGTTAGTTCGGGATATTACTGAACGCAAGAAAGCTGAAGAGGAAATGCGTAAGAGTGAATTGATTTTGCAGAATAGTTCTGACTCAATTATCACAACTGATCTTGAGGGAAAAATAATTTCTTGGAATAAAGGTGCCACAGAGATTTTTGGTTATAGTGCCAATGAGGCTCTTGGAGAAAATATCACTAAAATAGTTAAACAAGCAGAGAGCGAGCGAGTTACCTCTACTATGTTTGAAACTGTGCGAGAGGGGAAGGTTTTTTCTGGTGAGTGGGAAGGCATAAGAAAAGATGGGTCCTCAGTTTGGATAATCTTAACAACCACGTTGCTTTTAAATAGTAAAAATGAACCTGTCGGAATGGTTGGTTTTGGCAAAGAAATCTCTAAACGCAAGCAGATGGAAGCTGATCTGTTAAAAAGCAAGTTTTTGCTAAGTGAAACCGAGAAAACTGGTAAAATTGGCGGCTGGGAACTTGACGTCAACAACCTAACACAAAGTTGGACAGAGGAAACCTTCCGCATCCTAGAAATCGATCTATCACACGGTGAACCAACAGTGCCTAACGGAATTGACTTCATCAACCCAGAGTACAGGTCAATGGCTAATGAAGCTATCCAACGTGCCATGGAACATGGCGAGCCTTACGACCAGAAATGGGAAATCACCACCATGAAAGGGAACAAACGCTGGGTACACTCGCGTGGTAAGGCGAACTGGGAAAACGGCAAAGTCAAATCAGTCTCCGGGTCATTCCAAGACATTACCGAAAGCAAGCATACGGAAGAGAAGTTGCGCCAGAGCGAAGAGCGGTTTTGGCAGTTGTTTTCTAGTATGCCAAGTGGGGTGTCTGTTTACGAGGCGGTTGATGATGGGGAAGATTTTGTTTTCAGGGATTACAACGCTGCAGCGGAGAAGATTGATAGACTAAGTAGGGACAAGGTTGTTGGCAAACGTGTGACTCAAATGTTTCCCGGAGTCAAGGGCTTTGGTCTTTTTGAGGTTTTTCAGCGGGTTTGGAAAAGTGGAAAATCAGAGTATTATCCAGTTACTCTCTACAAAGACGAGAAAGATCCAGGCACATAGCGTGAAAACTGGGTATACAAACTTCCAAACGGTAACATCATAGCAATCTATAACGACATAACCGATCGCAAGAAAGCTGAAATGGCACTGAAGGATTCAGAAAACAAACTGAAAAGTATTATCGAATACTCTAGTGATCAAATTTTTTTGCTAAATAAAGACTTAGAATATCTGTCTGCGAATAAGGCTTTAGCGAGCGTTTTGGGAAGAGTTTCTAAAGATATTATTGGCAAGTCTATAAGTGAAGTATACGATAAGGAGACCGCGGTTCATTTTTCACAAAACATTAAGAAAGTATTCGACACCAACAAAAGTGTGTCTATTGAGGAGAAAATGTTTGCTCAAGGTCAAGAATTGATTATAAGTACAATCTTAAATCCTGTTGAAGATGAAAAGGGGTGCGTAATAGCAGTTGCAGGAATTGTTAGAGACATAACTGAAAGCAAAAAAGCTGAAGAGGCTATTATTTTTGCGAATAAGCGTTTGGAGCTCGCTCATCGTGCCGCTAATGCTGGGGTATGGGATTGGAATATTAAAACTGGTGAAATTAGTTGGACTGCAAAAATGTTTGAGCTCTTTGGTCTTAATCTGAAAGATAAAGTGACTTCTTTTGCTATTTGGGAGAGCGTTTTGCACCCCCAAGACAAAGAGATGGCTAAAGCTTACATTGAGAAGTCATTGAAGAATCATTCTTTTCTGAACAATGAATACCGAATTGTCATGCCTGATGGAGAAATCCGTTGGATTAATGCTTTAGGAGAAGGAGAGTATGATGGTCAAGGAAATCCGTTGACCATGAGTGGAATATGCATTGACATCACTGAACGCAAAGAAATGGAAGAATCCCTAAGAGAGAAAAAGAACGATATTGCGGTTATGAATGAAAAGTTGCGCGTGGTTGGTAGTTTGACACGTCACGACGTGGTTAACAAGTTGATGACTGCAAAATCTAATGTGCATTTGTTAAAAAAGCGAATAGACCATAAACCTGATTTGGTAAAATATCTTGACAACATTGACTCAGCGCTTGAATCAACTGACAAGATTTTTGAGTTTAGTCATCTCTATGAGAGAATTGGCGCTGAAAAACCTTCCAAAGAAAATGTTTTTGAAAGCTTCAATCAAGCTACTGCACTTATTTCAAAACTGGGCAAAGTAAAGATTGAAAATGAGTGTAAGGGGCTTGTGGTTGTGGCTGATTCACTGTTAAAACAACTGTTCTACAACTTTATCGACAACTCACTAAAACATGGACAAAAAGTCTCCCAAATACGACTCCACTATACTAAGGAAGGGGATGGGGTGAGGTTGTTCTATGAGGATGATGGGGTTGGCATTTCTGAAATTAATAAGTCAAAGCTTTTCAAGGCTGGCTTCACAACTGGAAACGGCAGCGGTCTTGGACTATATTTAATTAAGAAAATGATGGATGTGTACGGTTGGACTATAACTGAAGAAGGAGAACCTGGCAAAGGAGAAAAATTCGCAATATCTATTCCTTCATCTTCAGTTTCTAGTTATTGAAAGGGTAAAATAATTCTAAGCAGAAACCTTAATCGCTTAATCCTAAGCTTCTTTTTTGCATCAACAACCCTACCTCGAACCCTTGTTACCTAAGAGACCCTGCAATAACCTCTCCGATGTATCTACAGTGCTATGTGGCAAGTTCCGTAAACAATAAAAAGCCTTTTTCACACTAACCCCTTAAGCTCATGTCTGTTTTGTTTGAAATTAACTCTATATGCTATAGATTAAGGTTGATATGTAAGAAAAAATGCTCTTCCCTGCCCCAGTGACCTTGCGGGTTTTGTGCAGCTATTATTGTTGGAGGATGCGTTTACTTATATAGTCTTTAAGCGTATTTTGCGTTACGGTAATGAATTTGACTACCCCAACTGAAGCTGACCAAAACCAGAGCTTGCCGACAAATTATTCTCCGCTTGAACTCGAATCTGAAATGCGTGAATTCTGGATAAAAAACAACATCCGAAACAAACTCGAGCTTCTGGAAAAGACAGCTAAAGGCTTTTTAGGTTATGTGGAGGGCCCACCAACACTTAACGGCATACCTCACATTGGTCATGCACGGGGACGAATCATGAAGGATATTCGTTACCGATGGAAAACCATGGAAGGATACTATATGCCGTTTTGGGCTGGATGGGATTGCCAAGGCTTGCCCGTGGAGCTCGAAGTTGAAAAACTTTTGGGAGTAAGAAACAAGCGTGAGTCTATCCAAAAATTCGGCATGGAACGCTTTATAGAAGAATGCAAAAAAGCTATAATGCGTTATCACCAAATGTGGCTAGAAGCCGACAGCCGCTTGGGAATAGCAATTAACCAGGACAAGGCGTACTGGACTTACAAAGACAGCTACATAGAGCGTGAATGGTTCTATCTTAAACAGGCTTGGGATCAAAATCTGCTTGAAGAAGGTCATTATGTTGTAGCTTACTGCCCTGGATGCCAAACCAGCCTTAGCAGCGCTGAAGTGGGTTACGAAGGAAGCTACAAAGAAGTCGAAGACCCCTCTGTATACTTCAAATTCAAAGTTTCAGGCACACAAAACGAGTTTTTCTTAGTTTGGACAACAATGCCTTTCACCATCATAACTGATACAATGCTTGCTGTTCAACCAAAAGCGGAATACGTCAAAGTCCAAGTCCAACAAGAAATATGGATAATGGTTCGCCAACGTGTTGAAGCAGTCATGGCAGAACTTGAAATCACAAATTACCAAATAACTCAAGAAATCACTGGCAAAAGCTTGGAAGGAACCGCTTACGAATACCCATTCAAAGACATAATTCCCAAACAAGCAGAACTAGAAACCAAACACTCATTAATTCACAAAGTGGTTGCAGAAGACTTCGTTGACGTTAACACAGCCACTGGAGTAGTTCATCTCTCACCAGGCAACGGAGAAGACGACTTTTGGACTGCAAACCGAAGAGGAGTACCCATATTTGTCCCCTTCGATGATGAAGTCAAATTTACAAACGACGCAGGCATCTTCACAGGAGTATTTGCACGCGACGCAGACATGATGGTTATCGAGGAACTGCGCAAGCGCAACGCCTTTGTAAAGGTCAAAAAAATCAAACATGAATACCCAACCTGCTGGCGTTCCCATCACAAGCTGGTTTGGCTAGCAAGAAAAGAATACTTTTTGCGAACGGATAAAATCAACAGCAAAGTACTCGAAGCTGCAGAAAAAATTGAGTATTTCTTTGAAGAACCCAAAAACCGTTTTCTTGGATTCCTAAAAGAGGGAAAACCATGGTGCATTAGTCGAGAACGCATCTGGGGCACACCTCTACCAATGTGGACCTGCGAAAAATGCACAAACAAACGCCTGATCGCAAGCAAAAAAGAACTCATCGAAAATTCTCAAGAGCCAATTCCAGAAGACTTTGAGTTACACAAGCCCTGGGTTGACCGAATCACACTGAAATGCGAAAAATGCGGCGGAGTCATGCGAAGAGAAGACTTTGTGCTAGATACATGGCACAACAGCGGCGCTTCACCTTACGCTCGTTTCACAGATGAAGAATACGCGAAGTTTGTTCCAACAGCTTTCTTAACAGAAGGCATCGATCAAACCCGCGGTTGGGCAAACTCACTACTTTTAGAATACATTATTCTAACGGGAAAACCTGTTGCACCCTACAAAGCATTTCTATTTCAAGGGTTAACGCAGGATTCCAAAGGCAGAAAAATGAGCAAAAGCCTTGGAAACGTCATAGAAACCAACAAACTTCTCGAAAAAAGCAGCGCAGACCTATGCCGATTCTACATGATACGAAAATGCTCACCCATAGACTTTATGAGCTTCGACTTAGCTGAAATTACCCGAAGACCCTACCAAGTCCTCTCAACACTCTACCACCTAAGCCGATTCTTCCTCCAAAACGCCACATTCGACGAGTTCAACCCACAAAAATACACTTTAGAATGGGCATTTAAGAAAGGCAAACTTCAAGCAACTGACCTTTGGCTCATGTCCAAGTTACAGATAAAAATCGAAGAATACACAAACAAACTTGAAAGAAGCGAATTCAACTGCGCAGTCGCGGTTTTGGATGACTTCGTCATTGAAACATTAAGCAGACTTTACGTGCCCATGATTCGCAAAGAACTATGGACGGACGAGCCTGAAACATTTGAGCGACGCCAAACCATCTACGCTCTACTACACCACACTCTAAAAACAATGACTCTGCTCTTCAACCCAATTACACCTTTCATAAGTGAAGCACTCTACCAGAAAATCTACAGACAAATAGAACCAGATTTACAGGAATCAGTCAATTTGGCTTCATGGCCCACTCCAAACCAAAAAATGCTAAATAAAGCCTTGGAAGACGAATTTGACATCCTCTTGAAGGTAGTCTCAATCTCAAATGCAGCGCGTCAACAAGGCAAACTAAAACGACGCTGGCCACTGGCTAAAGCAATAGTGGTTGCACCGGAAAAAACCCTACAAGCACTAAAGAATCTTGAATCGCTTTTACTAGAACAAACAAACGTTAAAGTCGCCGAATTCGTTGCTTCAATTCCCGAATACGTTGGAGGCGAAAACTGGGTTTCAAGCCAAGAAGACATAATAACAGTGTTCCTTAGCGGACAACGGGACGATAAATTGCTAGGCGAAGGCATTATGAGGGATTTGGCGCGACGTGTACAAGCATTGCGCAAAGAGATGGGATTTGTTCCCACTGAAACGTTGGAGTCTGTCCACATTGCCGAGTTGGATACAGAGAGCATGGGACTTTTGGAGCCATATTTAATTGAGATGGCGGGATTGGTCAGAGCCAGAAAAGTCTATTTACACGTTGCCTGCAACGAAATTGAAGCAAAATGGCATGAATCAGAACTCGACGGCAAAAAAATCCGCATCAACATTCACTAGGCGAAAAAAATGGCTCAAGAAACAAACAACAATAAACTATACAAGTGCCCTCACTGCGCCTGTATTTTTCTCAACCAAGCGGACATGGATAAACATCTGATCGTTTTTGGCGACCAAAAAGAACGCCACGAATATGAATATAAAAAAACGCATGCTAGACTAGAACAAGGATACGGGCAAGAATAGCAAGATTTTTTTCAATATCCCCACCTTGTTAGATTAATTCAGAGATTTTGATATCTTTTCCAAAGCGTTGAAAGCCCTTGTCTTGAGAATAAACAATACTTGCAGATTGGTTAATTGCTGTGGCTGCGATTAAGGCGTCAGGTAGTCTTCCGCCTCTTTTTGCTCGTAGATTGGCTGCTGAATCAGCGATTTCGAAAGTTACTGGAATAATCTTGAAACCGTTAAGTGTCCAATCGCTTAGCATCCTTTTTGCCTTAGCTGTCTTTAATGCGTCACCTGTCAAATAGAAGCCTGTCAAGACCTCGGCGATTGCAATAGTTGAGACTATTCCTTCATTTTGACCTTTCATGAATGTGTTCAAGATTTTTTCTACTTTACCTGCTTGTGGTTCGATGCCCTCAAAAAAATAAATCAACACGTTAGTATCAAACGCTATCTTCATTGTTGGGATTCCCATTCTTCGCGTAGCTTTTTCTGGTATTTCACTGGATCTCCAAAGACACCTTTCCCAAATCCCTTCATTTCAGTTACAGGGTTAAAGGGTTTTAAGAGCAATCCTTCGCTTGTTTCATTGATTTCTATTATTATGCCCTCTTCAATGTTATACTTCTTGCGAAGTTTTTTTGGAATTACCACTTGACCGCGCATACCAACTTTAACTTTCTCAGACATACTCATCTATCAGATAAAACATTTATCTGACAAATAAATCTTCTTACAAATTAACAGCTCTTCCACCAGATAGTAATTTGCAATTCAAGAATTTTCAACTATGCTGAACTTACCTGCTTTATTATTTTCTTTTAAACGCCCTTTTCACGTCGTCAAGCTTTGAGCCGACGATTGCTATGTCGTCGATGTTTCCTAAGCCTTTTTGATGGGCTGTTCGAATGTGGCTAATTTCGTGTGGGTCAATTCCCATAACTCGTGCTCCAATGGAATCGGTGGCGACTGGGTCTTTTCCCGCAATTATTAAATCCATTTTTACCGCAGAGCCGTCAACGGGACCTTTGCCTTCCATCGCAATGAAACCGTCGATTACAGTCAGGTTGGGTTTTATGACGGTGTTTATGTCTACTATGACTTTGCTAATTCCTTTAGCGTGATATTTCATTTTGAGTTTGTCAGGAAGAAGCCCAAACATGTTTTTCATTCCCAACGTCACTTTTGTTGCCACGTGAGTTTTCATTTTAGCTGCGCTTATAATTGCGGATTCAGTCACGATTCTGGGTACAGTTATATCTTTTAGGCATTCACCTTTTGGGATTTTGATTTTAACTTTGTCTTTTACATGACGTAAATTTAGACATTCTACACCATTTCGTTTGCACATCTCTTTCATACCTGTAGCTTCAAAAGCTTTGTCAGCGTTCGTCAAGGTCGCGTCGGATTCCACAACTAAAATTTCAACAGGTAGTTTCTTTAGCCGCTGTATTATCGCCTCAACAACTATGGGGTCGGTTGTGGCGCCCGTATCCCATTTCATGGTTGTGATGAAGTTGACTTTGATGAGAACCTTCTTGAAACCGGCTAAAGCTGTCTGGTAATCTATCAAATCTAACGCTTTAAAAACTGGGTCAAACCCACGCTCGCCCTTAACAATTGCCACAATTGATTTTTCCGTACAAACACCTTTCGATTAAGATTTGAAGGAAGCTTTAAACTTTTATTACTGCAAAACCGTAATTGACCAATAAAAAACTACCCGAAGATAGGAAAAGGCAAGCCTAAAAGCAACGCAGTCATTAACCCAGCGCCTAATCCCAACAAGATAGGAAAAGGCAAACCGGGGAATATACCTTTTTTCTCCAATGCAAAAAAGGTTATAATTGAACCCGCCAAAATGCCGACTACCGCTGTTAATGTAGGTAGGATACTTTGTGGAAAACTAAAAACCATAACACCCATCATCATAGAGTAAAATACCAAATCACCTAAACCCATCTGAATATCCTTAAATGAGAAACTTAGACCCTGAAGTAAGTCAAGACCTGATGAATTCGCTATTTTGCCAATTGGACCCTTGTAAACTGCAAAAACGTCATAAACAGCCAAGAATACTAGAAGCACAATTGCACTAGACATTGGGACATATTTGGCAAAGAAAATCCCAAGTGCCCCTCCCAAACATACGACTACGACATTTCGAGCAACACTGCCCAAACGGAAGATAGCTAGGTCAAAAAGAATAGTTATTCCAACAGCTGTAGCAACTATGACATAGTAAACGCCGTCGAAATATGGAAAAAGTGCAAGCAAATACACTACTGACAATAGCAGCGAAGCAGTCGTCATAGAAAGCACAATTAAACCTTTGATCACACGTTTGTTTTTTCGCTTAATCAGAACATAAAACACCGTGGCAGCTAACGCAATTAATATGACAAAGTAGAGTCCGTTTCCAATTGACGCTCCAGGTGTATCTCCAGAAATAGGTACCGCTTGAATACCGCCTGTCTCTGTAGGAGCAAGCAAATAAGCACACCCTAAACCAAAGATAAGGCTTGCAAGTATTGGAACCAAATAGATTATTTCAAACTTGAATTTGTCTTGCTCTTTCTCTTCAGATTTTGGCACATCAGGTTTTGGTTGCTCAGTCACGTTTCTTACCCTAAGTTAGTAATTAGCTATAGCCGCCTAAATTTGGTAGGTTTCTCCAGTTCTGGGAGCCACAGCATCCAATCCCAACTCTGTTTTCGCCCAGTTTGCAAAAAGTTCACAGTTGCCTTCCGCTCCATGAACAACAAAGACTTTAGGATTGCCGCCAAGGCGTTTTAAGGCTTCTTTAAGCATGCTAGCTCCGCAATGGGAGGAAAAATCAAAATGATGGTATTTCGCCTTAATCTTTCGAACTTGTCCATCGATGGTACATACGCCTTTCTCCATGAGTTCGCGACCTGGTGTACCTGGAATCTGGTAGCTAACTAAGAAAACAGCGTTGTTTGCTTGTTTACCAAGTTTTGAAACGTAAAATGCTGCAGGTCCGCCTTTAAGCATACCTGCAGTTGAAATAATTACTCCTGGCGTTTTAAGTGCACGACGTCTGTCTCTCCACCCTTCCACCCAATCAGCTGAATGCATAGCTTTCATGAAAAGCTTGGGGTCTTTGAGGAATTCTTTGTAATTCATAATTACTCGACTTGCTTCACGAGCCATTCCATCTAAAGTTACAGGGTAGTCAAAATGGTGAGCAGCCAAAACAGTAGCCATCTCCTGCGAACGCCCAACACCAAAAGACGGCACCAAAACAGTTCCGCCTGCTTCAGCAACTTCAGTGCATGCTTCCACGAATTGTTTTTCCAAGTCTGAGCGTTCAGTATGATCTGAATCCGCATAGGTGCTTTCTATGACCACTGCATCTAAATCTCCGTAGTCCATGGATGCACCAGCTAAAAGTTTGCTCTCCTCCAAATTAAAGTCGCCAGTGTACAAGAACCGTTTGCCTTCAGCTTCAAGCAATACCTGAGAACTTCCGGGGGTATGACCAGCGTTGAACAATTTCATCTTCATATCCCCAATAGTTTCTTCAACACCAAAATCCAAGTGCCTATTGTTATGCATCATAGTTTGGAGTTCAAGATATTCAAAAGGCAAATAATATCCAGATAGGTGAATGAAATCTTTAACAAGCAGTTGAGTTAACTCCAAGCTAAGCTTGTTTGTGTATAACGGTTTTTTATCATTTATGAAAAAAATAGGGATGGCACCGGAATGGTCAAGATGACTGTGAGTTAAAATAACAGCATCAACCTCTTTCGGTGGAATATGCATAGGAAACCCTGGTTCATTATCAAGCATAACACCGTAATCACAAACAACCTGAGTTTTCTCAGTTTTTACAGATATGCCTATTCTGCCAACTTCTCTAGCTCCACCTAAAAATCCAACTTGCAATCAGGATCAATCCTATCTGTTAATGTTAACGACTAAAAATGAATTTGCTGTTTTAAAAATGTATTGACCCAGAGATCAAATGTGCAGATACCAAGCCTTTCTTAATAGCTTTTAAAACCGCTTCCAAACTAAGTGAAGCCTCAACTTTGTTGTAAACACAAAACAATTCTGACACTTGATGTGCATCACTACCCGCAGTACCAGGTAAACCTAAACTTTTAGCAAATTCTCTAGCTTGATTATTAGCTTCTTTACTGGAGCCCCCATTTTGGACTTCGATTGCATCAACTTTGTAGTTCCTGGCACGTTCACCCATTCCATACTCTCTGAAAGGATGAGCAACAATACAGACTCCGCCAAAAGATTTTGCAAAATCTACAACATTTTCAGGCACCCAAGGTTTAGGCGGCAATTCATATGTTCCTAAAACCAACAAGTCACCCTCTGGCGTACTAATTTCAACGCCTGGAATTATCAATATATCTGGATAAGCGGAGGCTAACTCAACTGTTGCTCTGCAACCTCTTACGCTGTCGTGATCTGTCACAGCTGCAACTTTGATGAATTTATGTGCGACCAGCATGTCAACAAGTGTCTTGGGTTGAACAAGAGAGTCTGGCGAATAGACCGTGTGAATATGGAAGTCAGCATACAGAGGTTCCATACATACATCTCCATGAATTTTTAATGGCTAATTTACTAAATGCACGTTAAGCGCCTATAAGCATATAGGGATAAAAAAAAAAGTTACCCAAAACTAACTTGCAAGCCTTAAAAAACAAAAAAGAGCAACTCAGTTTCGCTATATTTTCTATAGTTTAAAAGATTTTATTTACTCAACTGTTCCCGCAAGATAGCTTCTAAACGGCTGAAAATCTCTTTGCTCCTCTGAACACTCGCATCTACAGAATCAAACTCTAAACCCTTTGTGCTGCAGGCTTTTTGAGACGCTTTGCCAACGATGTCACGCCAATGTTTGGGATCATTTAGTAATACAACACTTTGGTAAGGTGATCGCTCAATATACTCGGCAGTTTGGTCTGCAACATAATTAATTGTTTCCAAATCAAATGGATGAGCAGCCTCATGCTGAGACAAGGGGTAAACCTCATCTAACTCCAACGGAACCAAGCCAAACGGAGCCGAATAAACGCAAACATGAACTTGAGCAGAGAGCACGTTTCCTATACTCCTGAATAGCTGCCTGATTTTCTTAAATTCAGGTGCTTTGTGAAAGGGTTTGTTTCTGGTTTGGGGAACTAGGCAAAAGAACCTTTGCATTCTGGGGCGGCGTGTACCGTTCGGTTAGTCGTTTGCGATAATGGGTAATTTCTGGTCGTGCAAATCCCACTGAGTCAAAATAGAAGAAGCCGCTACTTTTTGCTGTTGGACTGTATTTCTCAAGGAAGTCAGCGTGTTTGCGCAGATGTTTTAAGGCTGAGAGCAACGCTGGATGTGCATGAACTCGCATTTCAGTATGTTCCCAAAGTTGACCATCCCTAATCGCTTGTTTGATTCGCTTAATTTCTGCTATGCACATGTACAAGTTGTGCTCAGCAAGGAAGACTTCCCGTTCTTTGGCTGATTTTTTCTCAAAGCCTCTTGGTGTTTCTGCAGAACAGCGTGGGCAACTACACGGGAAATAATCCAGTTCATTTACACGCCATGTGCCATTTTCAGTCATATAACGATTTTCCCGAGCGTAGAGTGCGTAAGCTGCAGAGTCAAAGAGGTCACAACCCAACGCTACTGCCAAAGCAAACATGGATGGGTGTCCAGCACCAAACAAGTGCAATGGACGCTCAAGAGGTAAACCTTTCTTCGCGGTTAAAATCATGTCTGCTAGCACATCATAGCGATAGCTTTCCATAACTTCAGTTGGACTTCCAAGCGCATGTATTTGGAATGGCAACTTGCCCATCTCAATTGCTGAACTAGCGACAAGGTCAAGGTGTTTTCCCCCCTGAACGGGACCAACCCATAAAATGTCATCGCGAGTTTTGATATTGAAAAAATCTTTTGCACGCTTCAGGGTTTCAGCCACAGTTATTTCTGCTTGTTCTTTAGTTACTTTCCAGCCTGTGGGAATATCAAGGATTGTGGCAATGTCACTGCCGATGCCCTCTTGGTAAGCTACAATTTCTTTTTGTGAAACATCAATGTCACCGTAAACAAGAATTTGATAAGCGCCAGAATCCGTCATGACTGCACCGTCATAATTTAGGAATTTGTGCAAACCCAACTCTAAGGGTTTGTTGTCATATCTTTTTTTAATGATGTAAGAGTTAGTTATGATTGCTTGGAATCCGAAGGTATCCTTGAGTTTCTGGGGTGGGATAGGTTGGATGCTGGGGTTGATTACTGGAAACAGCAGCGGTGTCTCTATTGTGCCACTTTTGGTTTTTAGTTTGCCTATTCTGCCCAACAAGTCTTTTTCTTTGATTTCGAAGCTCAAGATGAAACCCAAACATTAAACGTTGCTCGTTTATAAAAAACATAACCTTTTTAGGCATACTTATATCGGAATGTTCCTCTAAATACACACCGAAGTGCACAGTCATGGTTTGCTCGATTGACATAAGCGAAAGACCAACATTAAACGACCCTATCTTAATTGAAGGACTACCTGGCATTGGTTTTGTGGCTAACATAGTAGCGATTCATTTAATTAAAGAGTTGAAGGCAAAACGGTTTGTCCAAATTTTTTCTTCATCTTTTCAGGATTTTGCAATAACTACTGGTGATGGCGGAGCACGCACCCCCATAAACGAACTTTATTATGCTAAGCGAGATGGCGAGCGCGACTTGATTATTTGGTATGGCAACACTCAAGCATTGACTACTGTGGGGCAATACGAGTTAGTGGGTAAAGTCCTCGATATTGCACAAGAATTTGGCTGTCGCTTTGTAATTTCGATTGGCGGCTTCAAAAAAGATGAAGCTGAGCCGATACCAGGAATTTATAGTACAGCCACCGATTTGGAGACTATGCAGCAGGTGCTTGATTTAGGTACAAAAGTTATGGTTGGACACGTGTTTGGCATTGCGGGTTTATCCATTGGAATGGCAAGGATTAGGGATATGAAGGGTTTTTCACTGCTTATTGATACCCCTGGAATGAATCCTGACGTAAACGCCGCAAAATACGCGTTGATTACTCTTGGCAAATATCTGTTCTTGGATGTAGACTTGTCTGGGCTGGAAGCTAGTGGAGACGAAATTAAAAAGATGCTTGAGTCATTTGGAGTTGTAAGAAGTATTACAGAAGAAAAGAAGAAAGAGGAGCAGCAACTGCGCTGGTTTATTTAGGCTTTGACTTCGCTCATGAATTGCTCGTAGACTCTTTGCACGCGATCGGCGGCTGGACCTGAACCTTCCGTGACACCACGGTCGGTCAGTTTTACTTTATCCATGACCCAGATAAATCCTTTATCTTCGTAGAGTTTAACCATTGTTGGGAAGACTTTATCCAGTCTATTTGAGAGGGCTTTGAGGTCGAAGGGTTTTTCTGCGCTTGATATTTGAGCAACGATGCTTCCATTCAATATTATGCGGTGCACCAAGATTCCTTTATCTTCTTTGGCGTCAGCTAAGCATAGACTCATGTTATCAGGGTTAATGCCGATGAGTGTACCGTTAAATACTTTTCCAGTAGTCGTAATTACAGCTACAGTTTTATCTGCTAACGCTGCGATTTCAGTGAAGTATTTTCTTTGCGCTACAGACAATTTTTTTTTCTCCTTGATTGGTACATGAAATTGTATTACAACTATTTATCTACAACGGCTTACAGAGAGAGAACTAAACTGTAATAGTTCGTAGAGCACGCTAGCTAAAACTTCATTTTCAATCAAAAGATCAATTATGCTAAGAAAAATGTGGGTGGCATCTCCATTTTATGGAAGGTTCAAGTCCCAAACCCCCGGAGCCAGTAAAGAGGCCTCTCAACCGGAAACAGTTTTTTCTGCTCGTTTATATATAATGCTAGCAGCTCCCATTCCAGACTATACGCGGAGGGGCTAAACTAACCAAGATTTTGGGGTTTTTTAGATATAGTTTCTATTTTGTTACCTGAATTGCGTCAAAATGGGGTTCGCTGACAAAATGGTTGCTTAGTTGGCAACGGCTGTTGCAGCAATTATACAATCACACATCGGAAGGTAACCTTTACAACGCTTGTCAGGGTTAACTTGATATCCAAAAAGGTCAGCAATACCCCAGAAGTTTTATCCTAATTCAATTAGCAAATACTACTTGATTTTAATTCAGTGGTTCCAGATAACAAGAATGCCTAAAATATGGAGAAGAACTCAAGATCCTCTGGCACAAGCCTTCATGAGTTCAATTTCACCCAAAATAACGTGATGGAGACGAAACGCATTTTATAGTCCCCAACTTTGGGTAATGTTTTGACGGGGTGTGCTTTTCTTGTGTTTTTCTTTTTTCTTAGAGCCCTTGAACCTATTGATTTTAACGGTTTTATCTTGGACAGAGACAAAGTGAGTTCTGCTTAAGTTATGGCGATAAACATATTTTGCCACTACCTGATGCAATTCCAACACAGACAACTTTTCTGAATTCACAATCAGTTTATTTTCAACTGGGGCAACGGATACATCGAGGTTTGACTGCAAAAAGTTGGACAAGGGCTCTTTTTCATTCTGTAAATCGCCCATGTCTACTTGGAATCTATTTTTATGTCCAAAAAGCAAAGGGGTTCACATCATTAAGAATAAGGCTGTTACGTTATTAATACTATGTGGCACACATTAAAATTTAACTCCCCAGCCTAACCAGAAAAAAGGGAATTTGCTGGTGACATCTCCACTTCAGACGGAGTTCAAGATCAAACCCTCAGCCAACCCCCATAAACGTAAATGATTGCTGATAGTAAGATGAGAACATACGCTGATAAGGTATTGTTATTGCAGAATGAAACCATGTTTGAATGGTTTCGTGAAGAAGGAAAACTGGAATGGCAAAAGCGGGGAAAATGAAAAATCAATTTTTAAACATTTCAGTATGGATAGCATGATCTGAGGTTCTTTTTTGATTTCTTGAATATTCACCGTTATGTTAATTCCATGGTTTCTACATTAAACCAAATAAAACATAGAGTATTCCAAAAATATGCATTAGTGCCCCAGAAATTTGGTCTGCCCGCATTGCAAATAGATTCTGCACTTACAAAAACTTATAAACCCTAATCGATATGAATGACCACACATAACGAAAAGGAGAAAAACAAAATGAAAGCATGGCAAACCGTCTTAACAGTAGCGGTAATAGCCACAATAATAGTAATCGCAGGAACTTTCACATACTACAACTCTCTTCACACCCCGAATCTAAGAATATCCTCAACCACAAGCCTCTGGGATACAGGATTACTAACAGAAATCAAAAACCAATATGAATCAGACCACAAAGTCGACATCTCAATTCTTCCCCAAGGAACAGGACTCGCATTAGCAAGTGCATCCGCAGGCGACGCCGATGTTGTCCTTGTACATGCGCCATCATCAGAATACCCTTACCTATCTAATGGTACTCTAGTTTGCAGAAAAATCGTCGCCTGGAATTACTTCACAATAGTTGGACCAAGCTCCGACCCCGCTCAAATCTCGGGCAAAAACGCCACAGAAGCCCTAAAAAGCATAGTAGCTTACGCCAACAGCCAAACATCGCAGTCAACAATTTGGATTTCCCGTAACGACGCCTCAGGAACGTTCTCAAAAGAACAAAGCCTCTGGAAAAGCGCAGGATTCAACTGGACCCAAATATCCAAACAACCATGGTATTCAAGCACAGGACAAGGCATGGGCGCAACATTAGTAATAACTGACCAAAAAAACGCATACACAGTCTCAGACCTAGGAACATACCTTCAGTTTTTTAAAAACGGAGCAGTCTCTTCATCACAAGTCTCACTGGTACAAGCAGACTACTCACTACTGAACGTCTACAGCGTTTACGCAGTCAATCCACAAAAAATAAGCGACACTAGCTACAATGAAGCCATTAACTTCATAAAATGGTTAGTTTCAGACACAGGACAACAAGTCATAAGCAACTACGGAGCAGGCAACTATACACAAACTCTATTCTCAGGTGCAGTCCAACCAATGATAACAGGCAGTCCTCAACCCGATGTCAACTGGATAAAACAGTACGCCTACTTCAATGGTACCGAATGCCCAACACAATTCCAAGATGACCACCCCGAACTTTATCCCTAGAGGAAAATCTGTTGAATCAAATACTGGACGGAATAATCCAAGCCTTTCAGCTAATATTCGCAGGCGACCCAACAGTATACGGCGCTGTTTACCGGACCCTCCTTTTTTCTGGTGTAGCAACTATAC
Organism: Candidatus Bathyarchaeota archaeon; assembly: GCA_963741005.1. Lineage (GTDB taxonomy): Archaea > Thermoproteota > Bathyarchaeia > Bathyarchaeales > Bathycorpusculaceae > Bathycorpusculum. The sequence continues at coordinate 1,536,936 of CAVUGQ010000006.1, read as the reverse complement.
TTGCAGTATTATGGTCAATGCCAATAGCGATGTTGCTGACTCTGAAAGACTTTCCTGGTAAATCAATAGTAAAAGGTTTTTTCACAGCAATGATAGGTTTGCCTACTGTTGCCTTAGGCTTAATCCTGTTTCTCACGTTTTCGAAGGCTGGACCGTTAGGCTTTTTTGGGCTTCTTTATACTCCAGGAGCAATAATGCTTGGCGAAGCAATACTAATCACTCCTTTGATTGTTAGCATAGGAGTTAGCACCATTGAAGCTGTCGATCCAGATATGTTTAATCTTGCAAAAACTCTTGGCGCCAACAGTTCCCAAGCGTCAGTAACTATTATGAGAGAAGCCTTGAGCGGTATTCTATTTTCAAATATAGCTGGTTTCAACCGTGCAATCGCTGAACTCGGTGTGGCCTTGATGGTTGGAGGCAACATTGTAGGTGCAGGGGTCCACTCAACCGATGTTCTAACAACGGATATTTCGACTCTTACTGCTCGAGGTGAGTTTGCGACCGCCATCGCACTTACAGTAATTTTGCTCTTGCTAGTTTTTGGCATAAACATAATTGTACACTTAGCTAGAAACCCGAAAATACTCACATTGTGGGGAAGGATGCCTCAATAAAAACCATGGAATTGCAGAAAATGACGACACTTGTAGAATTAACCAATGTAAGTAAACGCTTCAAAGATAGATCTGTAATTGACAACATAAATCTGCAGGTTCAAGAAGGAGAAATTCTTGCTTTGCTTGGACCTAACGGTTCAGGAAAAAGTACATTACTTAAAGTTCTTGCTCTTCTCTTGCCGCATGATGGTGGAGAAATAAAATTCCACGGTGTTAAGGTTACGGGAAAAAATTTGGAACTCTTACGACTGCAAAGTACTCTCGTCTTCCAAAAGACTTTACTCCTTAATACCAACGTTTTCAACAACGTAGCATACGGACTAAAAATCAGAAAGATTCCCAAAGACAAGATAGCTCAAGAAGTTCAACGAGCCTTAAAACTTGTGAAGTTGGAAGGTTTCGAAAAGCGTCCTGCCAAAAAGCTTTCAGGGGGTGAACAGCAGAGAGTTTCTATGGCTAGGGCATTAGTGCTGCAAACAAAATTGCTACTACTTGATGAACCAACCGCAAATTTGGATCCAAAAAACGCGGCGATAATTGAGGAAGTGATTGCCGCAGTGAACCAACAACTCAAAATTACCATAGTCATGGCAACACATAACATGTTTCAAGCAGAAAGTTTACCCACTCGAATAGCGCTAATAAACGAAGGAAGAATTACAGAAGTAGGCGCTCCTAGCGAGATTTTCGGAAAGATTTCAAAAAACCTTGCAAGTTTCGCCGCTGTTGATAATACCTTTAGCGGAACAGCGAAAAATTCAGGCGAAGGCATATCAATTATTGATTTAGGCGACGAGATACTTGTTGAGGCTAGCACCGACAAAAGCGGTGAAATTCGATTTTTTATAAGTCCGCATGATATAATTTTATCTAAAACTAAAGTGATTTCCAGCGCAAGAAATGTCCTTAAAGGAACAATATCCTCGATAAGCGACTTAAATTCTCTTGTTAAGCTCACCGTAGATATTGGCAAGCTGTTTACTGTTCAGATAACAAAAAGGTCTTTTGCTGAAATGAATCTGAATATAGGAACAGAAGTGTTCATAGCGTTTAAGGCTTCAAGTGTACAAGTCCTTTAGAAAATTATTTGATACTCTCAGACTAACATCAAGATATTTACTGGTAGATTACCAACTTTCAAAGGTGGAACATCTAATTATTCAAAAAAAATTAATAGTTTAGTCTTCGGGCGATATCTCCACTTGCGAGGGGGTTCAAATCCCTCCCCGCTCGCCACGAATAAACGTGCCGCCTTTAGCACATGAAATACAGATAAAACCTATTAAGTTGATAATATTAAGTTTGATTGGCTAAATTGTCAAATCATATAAGGTAAGCTGGTCTAAAATGGAAAAAAAACATTTGGTGTTTGCGGCCTTGCTTGTGGTTTTGTCTGTATTTTTAATAATAGGCCTCATTAATCAAACTGAGCAGACTACCAGAAAAGAAACAATCAAATCACTTGTTTTAGATGCCGCCAATCTTATCACAGTTAAGGGTGAAGCTGCCTTTTCTGAGTTCAGACAGAACGGAACCAAATGGGTCCAAGGCGACGCGTACATCTTTGTCTGGAAGACGGATGGTCTCCGCCTTGTTTATCCGCCCGACAGGACCGGTGAAGGTCAAAACATGAGCGCGCTGGTGGATGTAACAGGAAAACCAATTGGGAAACTGTTTATAGATATAGCCTTGAGTGAAAAAGGAGAAGGCTGGATAGACTACCAATGGCCTAAACTTGGAGAAACAGAGCCATCAACCAAACAAACCTTCATCAAAGGTGTCCAAAGCGGTGAAGAGGTTTTGCTAGTCGGTTCAGGACTCTACGTTCAAACATTCGAGAATGTTGTATCTCCGCTGCAATATGTTGCCATAATCATAGAGGGCGCAATCGCGGCGGTTGGGTTGTTAATAGCGGTTCGCCAGAAAAGAACTCTTGGTTACGGCATATTCCTGACTTTCATCATCTATATTTTCTACGATTTGGCACGACTGACATCGATTGAAATCTCAGACCTCATTCTCTACCCAATCTTCTTTATAGCTACACTGTCAATGCTATGGGTCGCCATACTGATTTACAAAGAAAAAGCACGTACATCTTCCTAAGTTGTGGATGGAGGGTTCAAATCAAGCCTGGACCTATTTATAACCGGGAATTAAATAAAACAAATTTAACTGAAAGAACTCATACAAGCCTCTGAAATAGAGTCTAAAGAATGCGGAAGCAAGATGTAAGAGTTAAGAAAATGGGCGAGCGCTTTAAAAGTTGACCTCAGAGCCAAATTCTGATCAATAAAATTAAAATCAAGACAATTATGACAATGGGTACAAGGGTGAAAGGCAATGAAACTCCTATTTCACCTGGCTCAGGTAATTATAAATTACCCTACCATAATACTGATTATACAAAAAAAGAGTGACTCTAATCTGCCTCATATTTCAACTATAAGATTTTCCATAGTAAATAATGTTTTGAAATAGCGCGTTTTTTAGAGTTTCTAATATTAATTAATTATAATTGAATTGAAATATACGTAATGTGAGGGCTGGAATATGTTTGAGGAAATAGGGTGGATAGGCAATCTATTACTTCTTATAGCTGCCTTAGCTGCCCTAAGCCAAGCTAGCACTGTGACGATTAAGTACTCTGTAAAAGTAGCTGGTGCCACAGGCTTGGGAAAAACAACCATAGGGTTTATTCTTGTTGCCTTTACAACATCCTTGCCCGAACTATTTGTTGCCATATTTGCCATAATTTTTACAACCAGAAAATGTGGGAGTGTCAATAGGAAACATTCTGGGCTCAAACATAGCGAACATATGCCTAGTGCTTGGAATAATCTTTGTACTTATAGCTTTAAAATACACAGACAATGCCAAGTTTCTTCCAGCTATGGCGAAAGAGGAAATAGGCGGTCTATATTTCACTCTGTTGGTTGCATCTGTTATTCCCCTGGCTTTACTATACATAGGGTCTGCAAGCTACGTTATTGGCGCTATTCTATTAGCAATTTTCAGTTACAATATGTATCAATTGTCCAAAACAAGAACCATTAAAGATAAATCAAGTATTGGAGAGGAAAGCCGTAAACTGAAAAAATACGTCGCCATAGCGGTGTTAGGAGCAGTAGGAGTTGTTGCTAGTGCCTTTTTTATCGTTGATACTGCGTCATACATAGCCTTGGGCGTGGGTATTCCACCGGTGGTTATCGGCGCAACCATTGTAGCTATTGGAACAAGCTTGCCTGAATTAATCACTAGCTTTGATTCAATCAAGAAAGGTCATGCAGATCTTGCGCTAGGCAATATTTTGGGAAGTTGTTTTATGAATGTAACTTTGATTTTAGGTTTGACTTTGATAGCCGCACCTTTTCGTGTTAGTTTAGCCACTTTTTCTGAATTAATTATTTTTTCTTTGGTTGCTAACCTTTTCTTGTCGTATTTCTTATCGACCAATAAAATTGGTTTGCGAGAAGGAGGAATTTTGCTTTTCATATACATCATGTTTTTGGTCACCAGCGTTATTGGTGGATAAAAGCGTGAGTTTAGCAATCAGTACTCGCCAGAAAAAAGTCTCTGAAGGAGAAAAAAGAGAAAGTTATACGGGTGAAATCCCAACCAGTTTCCAAATCCGCCAAAATTATTTGTCAGTGTGTTTGTTGCTTAATAACTAAAAAGAAAAAAGAGAAGTGAATGTGCTTATGCCGAGGTTTTACTTTTTCTTTGCAGGGGCTTTTTTTGTTGCTTTTTTAACTGCTTTTTTCACCATTAAAATATCCTCGGGATTTAATGTATGATTACAATTTGTATTTATAATTTGCTAGAGAATTGCTTAAAAGATAACAAAGCTTAATATTGCCTTAAAAACAAAAAGAGACTGTGAATAAAGTTCATATGAACGAATTAGAAATATCTTTAGCTCCAATGCATAGGTTATGTAAGAAAACTGGAGCAGACAGGGTAAGCGAAAAAGCAGCGGAGGAACTTGCAAAAATTCTCGAGCAGATTGGCCTTAAGATTGCAAAGGAAGCACTTGAGTATGCTACTTATGCCAAAAGAAAAACAATTAAAACGGAAGACATTGAAATCGCTGTTAGAAAAGTCATAGAAAAATAGCATTCAATTCCAATAAATTATAGGATTAGAAAATAGACATTATAAACGAGTCTTCATTTGTCCTGTAGCTCAAGTCACAGTGACCTCTAACAATTTCCCACCTTTCTCAACCAAACTTTTATGGCATCTATTCACCTAAAAAGATTGAGATAATTTGATCTTTTTCATCGTTTCAGTATCACAAGAATTAGAACTGCCTTTTTCAAGTAACCTTCTAATTAAAACACTTGTTAAATGCTATTTTCTGTTTGAATTGTGCACCTAAGGTTCTAAAATAGAATGCTAAAACATCGGATGGATCAGCGATGGTAATGCAGCAGAGTGGAGCATCTAAATATTATAGCTTGAATACTTCATATGTAGGGTGGGGTTGGACATGGCTGGCTCGCATGAAGACGAAATTTACTCTATAATGTTTAGCTCGCTAAAGCATCCAGTTAGACGTAAAATTCTTCGAATGCTTGGAAATAAACCGATGACTTTTATGGAGATGGTTGAGGAACTTGGGATTTCTAGTCCAAATTTGACATATCATCTTGAAAGTCTTGGTGAATTGATCGCCAAAATGGAAAATGACCAGTATAAACTCTCATCTTTTGGATTAGCAACTATAAACGCCATGAGAGGCATTGAAGAAGTCCATGAAGCCGAACCTAAACGTCGTGCTGCCTCTTTCAAGTGGAAAGCCGTTTCAGCGGCGTTGTTGGTTATAGTTTTAGTTATGGCAAGCATGACAACTCTGGAATTCACCTACATAAACCAGCTCTCCAACACGCAAAAGTTGCTGTTAGATGAAAACCAACATTTGCTGTCCTATGGGGTGGGCACTGACAAAGTTCCTAGTTTTTTGCGAAACGTAACTCAAATTGACAATAGAGCCTACACAGTTTCTTTGCTTAGCAACATATTACAGTGGCGAGCTGATTTCGGTGGTGTTGCTGAAGAGGTAATGCAGTACTCTCTCACCAGCGGTACAAGCAATCTCAACGTTAACTTCCGGTTTAGAGACAACCATTTCTCACGATACCAACTCGACTTAATTGAAAGCTCACCCATATTCACCCAACTACAACCCAACGAAATTCTGCAAAACGCAAAATACATCTTAGCAAGATACCAAGCATTCTCAGGCGACCATTATCTAACAAACATGACTAACCTCTTAAACGCTGTTGTCAAGTTAGAAAACACAGAGATAACTCAGGGCAACGTAAAGTTGCAGGTTACCGTTTCACCAGGTATAGTTGTATTCTTCTGGATGTACACTGAAAATGGAATTGATTTTCAAACCAAAGGCTTAACGATGACCTTCCAAAACAACGTCTTAACCACTCTGACAGATGGCTATTTCTTATTCGCTGTAGGAAGTACTAATTTAGGAAGCAATGACATTTCAACTTCAAAACAACTGGCAATAGATTTAGCGAAGAATTACGTTAAAACATTGAAGTGGACAATTGAAGGTCAAGAAGTGACAGGCTTCCAAGTTCAAGACCAACCGATATCTGTACAGTTAGTGCCTCATACGCGCGGAAACAGTGTCGCACTGATTCCTTATTGGTACATAGAGTTAGCTCTTACCAAAACATATTCAGGAGGATTAAACGTAGTTACAGTTGGCATCTACTCTGATACAAGTCAAGTGGGAGATGTTCAAATGCTAAGTACCAGCGCCGGCACAGAAACATAGCATAAACAAGAAAATAGAACAGAACTGATAACTGTAGAATCAATGGATCGTCGCGTTTCAAGGTAAAAAAAAAAGACCCACTGAGATTCCAAATGAAAATACTTCATATTGCTTGATTTGTAAACTGTACACTGGTCGTTAGTAAATAAAATTTTACTTAAAATAGTCAAAGAACCCTTAATGAGAACTCTTTTATTGCCAAAGATTGCTTGCTATTTTGGCGATCGTAATTGCTGAAATTATTGAAAATATCAAATAACAAAATATGTCTGAAAAGACGCAACTTTTTTGTTATTTTTTTTGTTTTATTTCACTGTTTTGCTTAAGTGTAGCAATAGCGTTTGCGGGCAAGTCACGTTCTACCATGAAGTTTGCTCCGACCCATGTGTTTGCACCCACTTTTACTCCTGGCATAAACAAGGATTTGATTCCCGTCTTGACATTATCACCGAGAACAGCACCAAGTTTTCGCCTACCCGTGTTAACGACTTGGTCTTTAACCATCATTTTAATTGAGCCAGAGTCAAAGCGGTAGTTGGCCATTATGGTGCCAGCTCCGAGGTTACATTTTTCGCCTAAAATGCTATCGCCGACATACGATAGGTGCCCAATATGGGCACCATCCATGAGTATGCTATTTTTGATTTCGCAAGCGTTTCCAACACGAACTTTTTTTCCTAAACTTGTACCCGATCTTATGAAACAGTTGGGTCCAACATCGGCTTCTTCGTCTATGAATACAGGTCCTTCAATATAGGCCCCTGAACGAACCCTCGCCGACTCCGCTACAGTCACCGGACCAATCAAATGCGCACCCTGCTCGACCGTACCCAACACTTTGTGGTCCAGGCGTTTAAGCGCCCAAACGTTTGCATCAAGCAAATCCCAAGGCCTTCCCACATCAAACCAATCATCCTTGCTAAGTTGCGCTGCCAAAACCGTTTTGCCCTCTTGCGCAAGCATTGTTATTGCATCGGTGAGTTCCCATTCGCCTCGAATAGATGCCTTGGTCTGTTTAATTTTATCAAAGACTTCTTTTGAAAGAACATACACACCTGCGTTAGCAAGATTCGATGGTTCCTTCCCCGCGACTGGTTTTTCAACAATTCGCTTTACTTTTCCGTCTGCCTCTTGCTCAATTATTCCATAGCTTTCAGGTTTGTCAACTGGAATAACACCCATAACTGCTGCTGTTTTTCCTTTCTTAAAATGAGATAAAACAGTTTTCACCGTGTCTTGACCGAACAATAAATCCCCATAAATTAAAACAAAATCGCCATCCAAATATGACTCAGCGACCTCTGCAGCGTTTCCAGTGCCTAAAATCGCTTTTTGTTCTACAAAAGTTAACTTTATGCCGAGTTTTTCGCCTTCGCCAAAGTAGCTACGGATAGCGTCGGCCATATAATGGGTAACAATTATAGCTTCATCTATTCCAGCTCGCTTAACAGCTTCTAAGCAGAATTGAAGAATTGGTTTTCCGCCGACTTTGATGAGGTGTTTGGGGCGAGTCGCCGTTATGGGCAGGAGTCTGATACCTTCACCTGCAGCTAAAAGTACTGCTTTCATGTTACGGGACCTCTACTTGTTTACTTATAAGTGCTGTGGCTTTTTGAGTTATATCTTTTGCCGCCTCTTGGGATGCCCCTTCGACAGTTAAACGGATGAGTGGCTCTGTACCTGACGCACGAACCAGCAACCAACCATTATTCAAAGCTAATCTTGCGCCATCAACAGCAGAAAAGTCTGTGTACGCTGAAAACCCAGACTTAAGGGCGGCACCGAGTTTTTCCACCAGCACATACTTTTGCTCGTTCTTGCAGACAATATTTTTCCTCAATGTAAAATACTCTGGAACTTCACTGATGAACTCGGAAACAGTTTTACCTTCATCTTCTAAGGCTTTAAGGAAAAGGGCTGCTGAAAGGGGTCCATCAGGACAAAGATGAATCTGCGGATGCACCCAAGCTCCACAGGGCTCTCCTCCGAACACTGCTCCATCTCGTTTTATAGCTTCAGAAACATAAATGTCGCCTACACGAGTCCGAACAACTTTGCCGCCGTATTTTTCAGCCATCGTTTCGACACACATTGATGCTTCAACGTTAGTAACCACTAATCCGCCACCGCTTCGCTTCAACGCAAAAGCGCCATAAGCTGCTAAAGATCGATCAAAATTAACAAAAACACCGTTCTCATCAACAAATGCCACTCGGTCAGCATCACCATCAAAAGCTACACCTATATCGGCATGGAGAGTTTTTACTGTTTTTGCCAAGTCTTGAAGGGATTCGGCTGTTGGTTCAGATTTTCTAGCTGGAAAATACCCATCTGGTTGAGCGTTTAGGGAAGTCACTTTACATCCAAGGGCTTTGAGCATTTGTGGACCAACACTGAATGCGGCGCCGCATCCTGGATCGACGACAACGTTCCATCGTTTTTTCAGAGTTACGGTTTTCTGGACCGCACTTAAGTAAATAGTAGTTGCATTAATGGGGGTGGTTTTACCAAGACTTTGCCAATCTGCTTTAGTAAAAGATCCGTCTGTCACAATTTTTTCTACTGCTTCTTGGTCTGCATCTGTATAGGATAGGCTCTCGTTGTTGAATACTTTGATTCCGTTGTATTGGGGTGGATTATGTGAAGCTGTCAACATGAAACCTATGTCTGTGCCCAACGCTTTGGTTGCGTAAGCTAAAACTGGAGTGGGAACAATGTCCGCAATCAAAACATCCGTGCCTGTGGACTGCAAACCTGAAACCAAGGCGTCTTCAAGCATTTTTCCTGAAACACGAGTATCGCGCGCTATTATAGCCGTTTTAGCTTTTGAATGAGTTACAACTGCCAAAGCAACCCTGCAAGCAAGAATAGGCGTTAAATCGATGTTTGCTAATCCCCTCACACCTGAGCTTCCGAACAATTTAGCCATCTAATGCACCTGTAAGTTAATCGTTACAAGCATGGTAGAGGTTGTAGCTTAAAATAATTTGGCATATCCTAAAGATAATTTCTTAGAAATGAGGAGAGTTTTTCTTTAGTTGGATGCACCCCATCTGGATCTGAAAGGTAACAGGCGGCAACAGCATTAGCCAACACTAATCGACTCTCGTCAGACAATCCATTATAATCGCCTAAAATGTTTCCTGCATCCCAAGCATCACCTGCACCAGTTGCACGAAAAACCTTTACCTTAAACGCTGGAACCACCACCTCCTTCTTGCCTTCGAACGTGGCAGAAAAAGCTGTTGTATGCAAATCAATTCTAGCTGGCAACCATTTAGCTAAAACCCTTGCCGCCTCCAACGCCAACTCAGCAAACTCCAAACGCGACTTCTCCTCTTTCAAGCCCTCATCAAGTAAGCTTGCATACGTTATTGCTTCGTTTTCATTCAAACTCAAAATATCTACTTTATTAGTTTTCAAGACTTTCTCAATCAAATCAGAAATCTCAGTCACATTGGGGTTTGGATCAGCCGTATCATAGTATGTCTTGCCTTTGCCTTTCTGTTTCACTCTATCAAAAATTGTTTGAGCTAATGTAGTTCCGAATTTTAAGGTTCCAGCCCAATTAAAAAGGCATACGTAATCCGAAGCCTCAATCAACGAGTAGTCTCCTTCATCAAGATTTTCAGGTCCAAAATCGGCAAGTGCGCCCAAATCGCGAATCATAACATTTGTTTTCTCGCCTTCACTCTTAAATTCCATCGCAGTTGTCACTGAGGCTTTGCCACCCGTCTTTATATGTGAAGTATCAATCGAGCTGTTTCTAAAATGATATTTTATTTGCTGCAGACCAAATTCGCCTGTGGAGACAATCGGCGTGACTTCAGCGCCTAAACTAGCCAAAGCTGACGCAACATTAATGGCGTTACCTCCCCGCAAGTCAGTTTGAGAAACACCATCGATACTACCGCCCTTTCTCTTAGTTACATCAGCCATCAATCTAGAAAACTCGGAGACATTCCAATCCAAATTTATGAGGCGATCAAGAAAGAAATCTGGCAAAACCACTACTTTAAATGCTTTAAGCTGATGTTTTTGAAGCAAACTTTGCAATTCCCTTTCACAATCAAGTAAAGGCATAAAGCAGCTCCATAAGGGTGTATTTCCAAAAGCCTAAAATAACCTTTTGATTTAGAATATGAATTCAACATATTGGGAGAGAGAAGGGAATTGAAGTTTAAAACCGAGGTTAGTTTGCTATTAGCTGCAATTACTTTGTTTGCAGTAGCCATGTTCTTTTATTCATATCAAGGCATGAGCGTGGCTTATCCATATCGAAGCATCGCTCTTGCGTTTGTCGGTTTCGGCTCAGTCTCAATGGTTACCGCATCTATTTCTTATTCAAAAAGAAGCAAAGATATCCTACAATAATCATTGTATGGGTTAGGCGCCTAAAATAAATCTAACAAGCAACCAAACAAAATCCCCAAAAAACAAGGCAACAATCAATCCTAAAGTAACAAAAATCAACATAGGCAACCCAGGAGTCGCCCAAACAAAATCGCATATTTTACCGTCCTGAGCAGCTTTGGATAATCGCTCAACAATCTTTTCTCGACCCTCATCATCATGAGGCACAACAACCAGTTTGCGTTTCAGGTTAACCGGGTCATCCTCAATGTCTTCCAAAGGAAAAATATGCCACTTTTCCTTAACTTTCGAAACACTCATCCTATAACCAGTAATTAGTACGATTAACTTCTTGGCTATCGATTCTGATGCGAGGGTCCCTTGGAACATTTTTATTTTTGTTTTCTTGTGCCAAAATAAGTTGCGCAGAATTATGTAAATGCAGCTAACTGCGGCAAATAATACAGCGTTACCAAAGATAGTTATTGGAAACATAATTTGTGAAGTGGGCGATATTGATTCAGCTATCAGAGGTGTAAACAAAGCCAAAGGAGCAAATGGCAAAGCAAGGGCGATGCACATAAAAGCTTTCGAATCTGCACCACCGAACCCGCCAACATAAAACAGCAGAAAGGCTAACCCCACTGTTACACCAAAGCTTAAGCCATAAAAAGGCAACTGAGAAGCCTCAAACAAAACAAGTTCGAACAAAGTAAGCGACAGCCCTATTGGGGCGTAAATTAGCCAAACTCGATTGCTGACTTCGCGGGTTTTGTGGTCGCACCATGAAGCATAGATCAGAATAACTAGTGAAACTAATACGCTTGCCCATGTTAGGATCGCTTGCAGTGTTTGAATTGTTGGTGCACCCTTTGATTTTTGCTGAAGTAGCATGTTTGGTGATTTAGGCTAATAAGATTTTGTAGGCAATTTCTTTATTGCCAAGGAAAGTAAACCGTTTTTCAGGTTCAGCTTTTTGTTGTTACTGTCAAGGTAGGCGGATACTCGGCTAATATCCAAAGACCCATCGGAGTGGTTCCATCATACAAACTGCAAACGGGTGTTGTACCATCAAACGTTACTACCGCACCTCGCCAGGCAATATCATAGGCATAAGTAAATTGAACCTGTGATGAACTCACCGGCGACAATTCAAGCAATCCACTACTAACTTTCAAAGCGCCATTAGAAGTGCTTCCGGAAAAAGAGTCAAACGCGTAAAGCCTCTGGTTAGCTGTGTCAGTGAACATTATCCCGGCACCTTTTCCATCGTTTGAGATGAATTGGCTAAAATGATGTGCTGTCCAACCGCCACTTGCATAGTTAAGGAATGTTCCGGTACCATTTTGAAGTAGTGGAAAACCTGCTAAGGTTCCATTTTCTGTTTGTATCTGCGCCGAACTTACTGAAGTTGTCAACTGAATTGGCGATAAATCTGTAATTGAACGAGCTTGAGTTGAATCAATAAACATTATTCTTAGTTGGTATGTGTAGTAATTTGTGTTTGCCGGTAGTGTTAGAATAATGTTTGCATAAAGATTGGGGCAACCATCAGCGCCTCCAATACCTGAACCACCAGTTCCCCATTCTGCTTCTTGCTGAACAATATCACGGACTATACCATGGTGTATAAGATATGATAATCCAGCACCGTAAGTACTGGTTTCCGAATTTATGCGCATGAAAGTCGCTGTACTAAATGTGCTTGTTCCAGCAACTGTTGATTTGACATTGAAACTTCCGAATAGGAGAGTTATTTTTCCATTGTTCAACGTTTTTGCCGGTGTGTTGTCGTTGGTGAAGTATTTGTTAGTGAATGTCATTGGGGTTTGAGTTGCTATATCGCGTCCATCCCACCAAACTGTAAAGTCTGTAACTTTGCTGTCCAATAGGAAAACAATCATTTGCCTGTTGCTGAAGATTGTAGCGTTACTTGTTAAACCTAATGGAATTTGGTAGTTGGAAGCCCAGTCTTCAATCTGGAAAGGAACCTCCTGATTTACGCCATTAATAGTTTGGTTAACATGGATTGCTTTCACTGGAATTGGCGGAATGGGCAAGGTTTGGGTGGTTAATTGCAGGTTTTGGCCCAGCCACCGCATTGTGCCATTTTGCAGAACCTCAATGGTAAATGTTGATTGTTGGAGGTTTACTAGGAAGTTGACGTTTGGCTCATCTTTTATGTAGACTGAATCGATGCCCCAGTTATCTGGTGTTGGATCTTGGGTGTCGTTGCTTCCTACAAAGCGGATGGCGAGTGTTGTTGAGTCTATGTATGGAGCGAGGGAAACATTGTTAAAGAAGTTTGGAGCAAGCGTCATTAGATTCTTCCAAGAACCTCCAGTCCAGACCTGCACTACCAAAGGTTCAATGCCCATGGTGCCTGTTTTAATGCATAAAGCTTGTCGAATGTTAGTAGCGTTAACGTTTAGCCATTGTTCCTCAAGGTTCAAAACGTAATTGTCTTCATTGACACTGTATTTTACGATATCTAGTTTAACGTCAAATTGCACTGTTGTTGTTTGAGTTGAGCTAATTTTTATTTTCCAATTGCCTGAAGGGTCTCTGTAATCGGTTAAGCTGGAAGTCATGATTTGGGTTTTTGTGTTGTCAGTGGTTCCTAGAATGTCTGTTAAATATCCATCGCCAGTAGTTGCGTATTGACCTGTTCTATAATTGTACAATTGGTATGTTGCACTTACGCCGTTTGCAGTGGCTGCAGCGTCGATACCCCAAGACATATTATTCCAATTATTTGTATCTGATGACCCAGTAAATTCTGTTTCGCATGCAAATGCTGTACCGACTTGTGTAGGTTGCAGAAGCACAGCAATAGCAACCCAACTTGCAGTGTTAGATGTGGTCCATGATGTAGAAATTGAACCGCTTGAAACGGATTTATCGCTTCCAAAACTCTTGTATAGTTGACTTGTTTGAGCCCAGCGGGTTGTCTGTGAATCAGTGATGCTGTAGGAAGATGTTCTGGAAGTTCCCAAGTGACCAAAAAGAACTTTGGAGTTAGCGCCTAAAGCAGTTACACTTACAGATTGACTTGTTCCCGAACCCGAGGCGGTGCTATTTGCTAGAATAGGTGTTGTTTGATTAACATTTGTATATGTCGCAGAGCCACCTACAGCGAGGGTTGATGACGCGAAACTTGCAACAATTGTGTTAGATCCTGGAGATGGATTCAACAAATAGAATACATAACTGCGAACCCTCGGGTCATTATTATAAAGACCTGAAGCTAGTTGAGTTAAGGCTGCTCCATTATATGTAACACTGTTAATCGTTGTGGGAGTAATGGAGCTTCGAATTACGTCTACAGCTACAAGTAAGATTCTATCATTACCTGTACCAGTCGTATGAGACCATGATATTGAATTGGCTGTTGAAGTTAGAATAGCAGTGTTTTGGTTGTCAAAACCTATCGTATTGTATGAAGATGAAAAAGCAGTCGGATAACTTCGCAATTGCATGTAAACGCCATTATCACTTTGCAAATCTGTCAAGGAACCAAATACGCTACTGGTTGATCCAATAGGATTCCAACTGATCGGATAATTGTCCACTGTAAATGTTCCAGAGACCGCTTCAGTTAGAGTGTCATACACTCCATCTGGATAAACTTGTTGTGCAGAATAATCGCTATGAGACCCAATACCTAAATTTGCGTCATCTACGTAGTCGAAACCTGTTTGAAAAGAACCAGAGTTCCAAGTTAATTTAGAAGTGAACTGAGAAAAGGAGGAGGCAAGAACCATTAGTCCACGAGCATCTTCCACTTGAACCACGTAAGAGTTGCTAGACATGTCTGAAGGGAGATCAACAAGGTAGGTCCCATCTGCATGTGATATTACATTGGTTGGAGCTGATAGTTCCCAAGTTAAATTTCCGTAAACGTAGCGATAGAACTTTATGTTGTTAGTTCCAAGATTGATTATTGGCTCACCATTATCCGACAATATTTTAAATTGAGCTTGAGTTGGCGAGGTAGGGTTTGATATTTGGACTTCTAATCGGCTTGACACATTACAGCTAACGCCCGAAATACCTAATCCATTTAAGTCATAAGTCACTTGCATATTTCCCTGACTGTAACTTTTGTTAGTGAACCAGTTGGCGTTAAGACTCAAATTAGTCGCATTCAATGAAACCCCCCACTCCGGCTTAACATATGCCACATTTGCAAGACCGCTATTCAGATAGTTTCTAGCTAACTGTTGAGCATAAGTCACGTTGCCAGTAACTTTCAGAACTGAACCATAATAGCCAACTGTAAATCCCAAAAGCTGCTTCAGCATCTGGTTGGTTTCATCTACTGCACTTAAAATTTGAGGTTGCCCCTGAACTGGGGTATAACGGATAGAAGAGTAAGCGACCATCACCGTACCTATCAAAACTACGGCAACCAGCAAAGCGGCTATTATTGAAAACGCACCTTTATTGTTCAATTTATCCACTTCCCACCAAACCTAACTGTAAAATTACTATTCTCGAAGTTCCTGCCGAAGTGTACTCTGAAGCGTACAACCGGGGCTGATAATACGATAGCAAGCTTAGGCATGTAACCCGGACATCGGGTGTTCTAGTTAAACCCAAAGCCAAAAGAGACCCTGTAATGTTAGTTGAACCCGAAGCATAATGGTTGTATATTGAGCCTGGATTGTCTGTCCCAACAGGATTGAAAATGTTAAGACCAATATTCAGATTATAGCTTTGCAGAATAGAACTGGAAAGTGCTCTTGCAGATGTTTGATATGACGAGGGATAGATCCCATAGTAGTTGCATGAATCAAGAGCTCGGATAGTAAACGTCACAACTCCAACATCGTTTGCTATTCCGTTGCTATTAATCTGATATGCTTGACCATCTATACCTCTCAGAAACGCGTTGATTCCCGGTACTCCAATTTGTTTCATTCCAAAAATTCCCCAGGCGTTTTGATCGCTTGGACCTGAACCTGAAAAGTATCCAGTATTTGAAACATAGTAAAATGGATAACCAACAATACTAGCCCAAGTCCAATTGTAAGCACAAACTTTTTGACCTAACAGGTAAGGGTACCGAGCATAGTCAGCAGAGTACTGAGAAGCGTAAGATGATGGTATTGGGACAGCTTCTCCAAAAGTATTAATCACCACTGCATTTTGAACCTTTTCTGAATGTAGAGGGGTTCCGTTCAATATTTGAGCAAGTTGGTTTGTGTTCTGCACCATGATTGTGTTAACAAAATACGGCGATAACAAATTATACAAATCTTGAGCAAGGCTCTGAGATGTGTAGCCAGTAATCCACCAACCATTTGCGTCACTGCAGTTCAAGATATAAAGTGTCCCCCCGTTGCTACCTTCCCCGATTTTCTCAGGAGCAAAATTGAAAGTCACATTTGAAGAGGCCACAGTGTAGGTAGAAACGTCGTTGGTTGCGCTCGGATTTTCTGTGTTAGATATGGATTTAACGAAGTTGTATAGTTGTCCGTCTCCATCGTTAGTGTCATAGACCGTTAGATTATAGATTATGTCAAGCGGAAGTGAAGCCGAAAGCGCAACCTGCAATCCACTCCAAACCGTAGAGTTATCGGTGTCAAAAGCGGCTCGGCTTAAGTCATAGTCTGAATCAAGAGTCTGCAAGGTTGTGAATGCGAGGCGTCTTAGGTTTATGGGCGAAACATCTCTTGGCGGCGGTAACACTGTAAAATATGATACTGCTATAAATGAGGTAGATAGAATAAAAATCACAAATAGGACTTCGATTGTACGAATCATTTAGCCAACTCCTTGGTAGCCTTGCAGACTCCATAATTCCAGTTTAGCTTGATATGAGATATCTCCAATGGAAACTTGACGAATATCAGTTGTAACCCAATCTCTGCCTTGAGAACTGCCTCCAAATGTTAATGGAAAACCCATAGAACCAAGACCCCAAGGCATTAAAACCACTCCATATTCACCTAAGGTGTTCTTGTAGGTTACAATTAGAATTCCGTCATTGTTGGGAACGGTTATTGAAGCGTAACTTTGTTCAAGGTCTGCACCATAAACCAAAGTCCCAGTCGAAGTGGGTTGGTCTAATGATAACCCCCGCATGGAATAGTCTTCTGCTAAAATGACAAATGATGCGTTATAACTTTGCTCGGAGTATGATGACTCTGGAGTTTGACCAACCGAGTCTCCGTGTGCAAGTAGTACATTTCTGTTTTGAAAACTATCGATCAAAGGAACAATGCTTTTGGTTACGGAAGTAGGCATGTGAACGTAATAACCCGTTCCTTTAAGACCGCTGAGGTATGAGTAGACTATTAATGCGTAAGTTTGAGTCTCACCATTGATACCTGAGAAGGTCAGTTCTGTTGAACCTGCCGAGTCAGTGGAAGCCGAACCACTTACAGTTGAATATGAAGGATAATCGTTTGTATTATGATTTACCAATAAAAGATTATAACTTACTGGCGCATTGGCAATCTGAGAACTAGTTCCTGCAACGCTAACTGAAAGTTTTAACGGCGCCCCAACAGATATTTTTTCTACCGAAACTGTTATCGTAGGCGTCAAAGTCAGTTGGAAGCCATAAGTGCCGTTTATTCCCAAAAGCTTAGACGCAGTAGAGTAGTTGAGGCTCTTGGCGGATGGCGAAAGAAGATAACTTCCAAACCCAGCAGTGGCATTGCTGTAGTAAGCGTTAGTTCTAGGATAGTAAACAGGTGATAGAGAGGTAGAATACAGACGCATAGGGGAAAAAGAACTCAGCTTGTATTGGCTGTAGTCTGAATCTCGCAGTCCAAAACCTATAATTGGGGTGTCCGTTTGTCCCCAATTTGTTGGCATGCCTGGACTGAGTAGAATCATGTCTAATAGATCGCTTGTTTTGGTTGAGAGAGCTCTATGGCGTTCATAATTAATGCCGGTCTGCATGGTTTGGCTAAAGAGACCGATAAAAATTAGGACGGCAGCCATGAATATTGTCAGGGAAATCATGTGGTCTACTGCTGCACTAGCCATATCTAGGTTCCTCCGAAGGATATCCAGATAGAATTTGCAGTCTTGTTAGCTGCTAGGCTAAGTGAACTGACGGTGCTGTTGAATACCAAGTTTTCTTGCCAATTGACGTTTGATCCCAACGTGACCAAGCTTGAAGTCTGCGTCGAACCACCTACAATTTGGAGGGTGACTTTCATTATTTGGCAGGATGTATCTGTAGAAGTCATATGACTAAGAGTAGTTGTGTAGGCATGTCCTTGGATTAATTGGGGAACGTCCAGGTTGACCTTCATAAAACCATCGGAAAATGACCCATGATTTATGGTGTAGTATAATTGCTGTATGGAACTGGTCATGTGTCCTGTTACTGTTTGCAGTTGCATAGTGATGAGGGAATCCCCATAAGTGGCCATGATTGCACTGGCAGCATAAGGAAAAAGGAAAATCTGCATTACCAGAACTGGAATCATAATCATGTATTCGATGGTTATATGCGCCAATTTTGAGCCTCCAAAATCTACACTTGTCCGATTGCTACGACCACTTTACCCACGTAGAATTCAACAACTGAGTTAGGCATCATTCTGGGAGTGGAAGTGCTGTTTAGAGTCACAGTAGTGCTCTTGAAATTGAAAAATGAAGAGTCAAATCCAGGATCTGTCGATTTTGGGTAACTAACACAGATTTTTACTTGGTCAACGCCACTTTTGACAACTTTCATGATGCCATTCCCTGTTAACGTTATTGATTGGGACCTGTAGAGGTTTGTTCCGTTTTCAAGGTCAGGCAAATAGAACTTGAAGTAATTCGTTGATGCTATTGTTGAAGTAAGCACTCTCATAGTTGGGATTAAAGCGATTCGAATGAAGCTGCCATCAGTCATTGGTAGTTTTTGTTCGCATACTACTTGTGTTATTGGTCTTGAGGCTCCAGACAGAAGAAAAGAATTATTGGAGCCAAAGGGAAGCCGTTGAAAGTAATTGTTACCCAAAGAATACGAACTTACAGGCATGTTGTAGAGAATAATTCCTGTTTTTCCAGACAAAGTCAGATTTGTCCATCCTGAACTTGTATGGATTTGGAACGTATAGTTAAGCGCTGCATCTTGAAACTTCATGTTCCCATACTTGCATGAGTAGGCAATTGTCTGTGAACGGCCAGCTGTCCAAGCAACATCGTCAATTTGTTTCCCGGTTGTTTGCATGAATTGCTGGTTAGTACTAAATTCATTCTGAGCCATCTTAAGGCTCAAGATGTTATTTGCATAACTCATCGCTACTAAAATCATGACTATGCCGGCGGCTGTTAGTATAACCGTTGAAATTGCGGGGCTAGCAGCCCTCTTATCATTCCGTAGATTCCTGTGGCTATTTCGCATTTTCATCGCTCCTTATCCAAGTTTTATGAATTGTGGAATCAACTTAGCAGCGACTACCGAAATTATCACTAAGATGGCTGCATGCTTGAAACCAGCGCCAATTGATTCTTCGCTTATTTTTCCCGCAACAATTCCTATTAAGAAACTATTGAAGATAACAGATGACATGAATACCGTAGTCATCAAAGTGTTATCTGCCGCCACTACGTCTGCACCTGGCACAGTTATACCTGTGGTTAAACCCATCATCATTATAGTGGTTGCTACCAGCAAAATCGAAGCCAAGTAAGGCATGAACACGTATGGTCGAACCGACATTTTCTTTTCCTTTTCCACTTCCTGGGTTAAATTGTTGAAGCGCGCTAAGGACTCAATCATAGGAATTGTACCGCCGCCAACGTCAATGGTTTCAACGAGCAAGAACATTACGATCTGCACCATCCAACTACGAGTACGACGGATAAAATCCGACATAACGTTTTTAATCGGTATGCCCCAGGAAATCTCTGAGCTAATTTTTCGAAGCTCCTTGGTGAAGGTTCCATAATCTCTTTTTGATAGGCTTGTAATGCATTTTTCGGGGGATAACCCAGTTTTTCTCACTTCAGTGAGATCTCGAAGGAAACTTGTTACACCTTGCTCCATGCTGGACCGTTTCTTTTGCTAATCTCATATATACGATTGCCGCTGGAGCTGCTGAAATGAACAATCCCACGGATAGAGCTACTGGCAAATCAAGACCCCAAGCTATCAAAGTTGAGAAGATTGGAAGTTGGGTTGCCCCAAGGAAGTTTGTGAGCAATAGGAATACAATTATTGCTATTACACTGGATACTGCAAAGATCTTATAAGGGCGCATCTCAACGAGAGGGGTTTTAGGCTGCATACTATGGGCTAAATAGACAAAGAGCATAGAGAGCATTGGCGTGAAAATATAAGTATACATAAGTATACCTGAGAACTGTGATATGTCTGTACTTGCACTAGCTCCGCCTTGTATACCATTTACGGCAAAGAGTATGTAGAAACACAAAGACATCATGACCATGACTATTATAAAGGTCTCCAGAAGCATTCCGAGACGTTCCGCAGCCGCTTTGACGCGAAGGGCACGAGTTCTGAAAATGTCTTCTGCCTTGCGTTCTAGATAGTGACCGATGTCTCCGCCTATTATGACGGTAGAAGCATATCCTCCTAGAAAATCTTTGAATATATCTAAAGGCGTCTTTTTTGAAGCGATATCAAGAGCTGAGAGCGGATCAACACCAAAGATCTCAACATCTTTTATGATGTCTCTTGCTTCTTTGTTCATCGCAGGCATAAGGTCAACTTTGGTTAAGCGTTTGAAGCTAGCATAGGGAGCTATACCGCCTGACGACATGACGCTGATGTAAGCTGCAGCGAAAGGCATTTCACGCTCTAGACTTAAGGGCAGCTATCGCTGGCATTGTTCATAGGTACAACTATAAAGCCGGCGATAACGAAAAGCGGAAGAGGAACTAAAAGCAGAAGAGGCAGAAAATTGAAGAGTAAAGCAGTAATTCCTGCAACAACAGAAACAGGAACTGTCAAAATGGCAACAAAGAACATAAGCGAGATGTAAGTTTCAGGAAAGATCCTTACACGTCCCTTTTCCAAAGAACCTTTAACTTGAGTAAAGACATTCTTCAAGAAATAAGGTGCAAAACGCCCAAAGAGTCGAAAAGACAAAGCTTCAACTTTATCTAGAAACGGCAACTGGTTTAACCTCCTCACTGTCACGGATCTTACGATAGAATTCTTTTGGTCTGGCGTAGTACTCGGCTATTATGTTGGCTACCTCTTTGTAGCTTCGTATGTTGCCTTTGCGCATCCAATGCAATACTTCTGTTCGACGATGCATCTCATCTACAAGTTGTTCTCGTGTTATCCCAAGACGCTCCGAGAAATTGCTGAATAGAAAACTGCTATCCAAATCAACAGTTTGCTCATCTTTAATGGGATCCCATTTGAAGGGGTTAACGTTTTTCTCAGAGTCAACAATTTCATTAACTGAGAGGACTCGGCGGTAAGCTTTCTTTTCGCCATTCTTAACCAAATGAACACGCTGCACAGACATAATGATGTTCATTAACGGAATGTATGCTGGCGAAATATCCATAGGTTTTTGGGTCAGTCGCCTAACAGCTGATTGAACATTTTCAGCGTGCATGGTGCACATGCCACCGTGACCTGTAGCTAGAGCTTGAAATAGAACATATGCTTCTTGACCTCGAACTTCACCTACAATCATTAAATCTGGACGATGTCTCATACAAGCCTTTACCAAATCGAAGAGAGCAACTTCACCTACACTACTGCCACCAAGACCGTAACTTTGTCGAGATATGAGCGAGACCCAGTTTTCGTGGGATAAATTAAGTTCCGCAGTTTCTTCTATGGTCATAATTTTGCTCCCTGGCTTGATAAGGCAACCTAAAGCGTTCAACGCTGTGGTTTTCCCTGCAGCAGTTCCTCCAAGAACCATCACTGATGCGCGATTTTCAAGGCAAACCCAAAGGTAGGCGGCCATTTCTTCTGAAAATGTTCCTGTGTTGATGAGGTCAATTATTGAATATGGATCTTCGCGGAATTTTCTAATTGTAAAAGCCGTTCCAAAAGGTGTAATTTCTCGCCTATAAGCTACGGCTAATCTGTGCTTTCCTGGAAGTGAAGCATCAACAATTGGGAAGGCACTGCTAACATGTTTACCTGACATGTGAACAAGCTTTACTACAAGATTGTCAAGATCTTCGTCACTCTCAAATTGGAGATTAGTTTCAATACTCTCAAACGTTCGATGCCAAATGTAAACAGGTTTGTTTACTCCATCACAGGAAATATCTTCTATGTTGGGGTCACGCATTAACGAGTCAATTTTACCAAAACCAACTAAGTCTCGTTCGGCATGATAAAGAATTTTGTACCAAGATACATCGGGAAGCCAGCCCATGCTGATCCGGTATTTATCGACAATTTTTTTGGCTTCTTCAGCAAAGAATTTTCTCGGATCTTTTATTTCTTCCTTGGGTGAAACGATTTCAGCTAGCAACATTTCAAGGATGCGATTGTATATTCCACGTTCCATCGTGTCAAGTTGAAGCTCGTCTAGAACATATTTATGTTCACCCGTTTTAGGGTCTTGAATAATAAAAACTTGTGAAAAAGGCTCGTAAAGTGGATATTTATCCATTATTTTCATGTTTTTTGGCAATGACTTAACTGTCGGAGTTGTTTCTGGCTCCGGATTTTTCGGATTTTCCTTTTTTGAATTATGTTTAAATTTTATTTTCGGCAGTACTAATTTTTTTTTCTCTTTAGCTGGCTTGGGTTCAGTTGGTTTGCTTTGTAAGATATGCTTGGGCATTTTAATTGAGTGTAGTTTTGAGTTGGCGTTTGCAAATTTTTCTTTGATTTCTTGTTTGAGAGTGAGTTTTGGCATTGTTAGTCGCTTATTTTGTATTTTGAGCTTTTATTATTATTAAATATTATGTCTCACTATACAGTATTTATGACGTGTTCAACACAAATACAACTAGGCCAAAAAAAGAAAAATCCAAATCCAACAAACCATTTTTAAACAACCAAACATCCAATACACCAACAGGCAATTGGAAGAATAACCCATGAACCAAACGACAAAAATCATCAACCAAGCCAAAAAAGAAGGCAGAAAAGCTCTTCTGGAAACCGAAGCAAAAACCATCTGCATCGAATATGGCATCCCAGTCACCAAGTTCAACCTCGCAAAAAATGAAAAAGAAGCTACAGAACAAGCCAACCAAATCGGATACCCTGTCGTTTTAAAAATTGTCTCACCAGACATAATCCACAAATCCGACGCTGGAGGAGTAATAGTAAACCTCAAAACCTCTACAGAAGTCAGCATTGCATACAAAAAAATAGTAGAAAACGCAAAAAAATACAAGTCAGATGCAAAAATCGCAGGAGTTTTAGTTCAAGAAATGGCCCCGCAGTCTACAGAGGTCATAGTGGGCGCAATCAAAGATCCGCAGTTTGGTCAAACTGTAATGTTTGGGTTAGGCGGCATATTTGTTGAACTGCTAAAAGATGTGAACTTCCGTGTTGCTCCAATCAATGCTGATGATGCGAAAGAGATGATTACTCAACTTAAGGCCTTTCCGCTTCTCAATGGATACCGAAATACGACTCCCGCTGACGTTAACGCTCTCACAGAAATTCTATGCAACGTTTCATGTCTCATCATGGAAAACCCCGAAATCAAAGAACTAGATCTCAACCCAGTAATGGCATACCCAAAAGGCGCAAAGACCGTTGACGCAAGAATAATTCTCGAATAAATATTACTAATTAATTTTAAATAATTGCCTTTTTATTTTATAGCCAATATCAGAAGTTTAGTTCCTGTAGACCTTTTTTCAGCTCTTAATAAGTATAGTAGGCTGTTTTGGATTCAATAACGCGGGAAAGGTTTATTTCATGCAAGATTACTATGTTGTGAAATTGCAGGCGGACAACCGTGTCCGTTGGGATGTGGTCCTTCGGGACTGAACCGTAAGCAAACAATACACATAGGAGAAAAAATTTAGATGGCATACAAATACATAGCTGAAGAATGGGCTCAGCCCGAAAAAAGCTTCGTTGAAGAATTAATGCGCCAACGTCTTGTACAATGGCGTAAACAACCAACAGTTCTACGCATCGAGCACCCAACTAGACTCGACCGCGCAAGAAAACTAGGCTACAAAGCAAAACAAGGCATCGTAGTCGCCCGTACAAAAGTCCGCAGAGGCGGATTAAGAAAACTTAGACCTAAAGCAGGACGACGACCCAAACGAATGGGTGTCGCTAAATTCAAGCCAGGAAAAAGCATCCGATTAATAGCTGAAGAACGAACCGCCAAAAGATTCCCTAACTTGGAAGTTTTAAACAGCTACTGGGTAGGCGAAGATGGCAAACATAAATGGTTCGAAATTATACTTGTCGACCCCAATGCACCAACTATAAAATCTGACAAAGACCTCGGTTGGATTGCAGAACCTCAACATACAAGCCGAGTATTCCGCAGCATGACCAGTGCAGGCAAAAACGTTAGAGGACTTCATCACCGCGGCAGAGGATCAGAAAAAGCACGTCCAAGCCGCAGAACTGGTAACACAGGAAGACACGGCGACCACCAAATAAAGGGAGGCAAGTAAATGCATCACCTTAAAATTGTTATAACTAAACAGAACGGTAAACAAAGCATCGGTCAAGGCTTTAGTCCAAATGAACTCAAAGAAGCAGGCGTAAACATCCAGCAAGCCAAACAAATTGGCTTACGGGTTGATGTCAAACGCAAATCTACGCACAAAGAAAACGTAGACTGCATAAAAGCATATGCAAAAGCAACACCGAAATCTACAAAACCCAAACCAGTATTCAAACAAAAAAGCTAAAAGCCAAAACACCTAACACAATCCCGGTGCCTAATGTCTACTAAACCGCCAATAGCCTACATGGACATACGAGTCTTCGCACATGCAACCGAAGACCCAGATAAGGTCCAAACAGCTGTACGCAACCTCTTACCAACTGAACTCTCTGAAACCTTAATTTTTGAAATACAAAGTTGCACGGGACATCATGGAAACCCCATCATTCTTTTTACTTCTAAACTAACAGATAAAAAACTGCTTCTAAAAGTGCTGGAAAAAATTGGTAAAGAACTTGGCGCACTAGATAAGGAAGAGTTAGACCGCGACATCAAACTTCACCTTGAAAAAGGCAACCTGTACCTAAGGTTCGATAAACAATCTGCCTTTCTGGGAGCAACCAAGCTTACACAAAACGACCCTATACACTTAAAAATCCATTTCAAAAATAAAACTGCACAAGAAATAATGGATATTTCTAAGCAAACTGGGTTGCTGCCATGACCCGAACCTTCACTGATTTGCACCTTCGAATTAACCCCAAAGATACCCAAACAGCTCAACAGCTAATCGGAAAGGCAGCGCAACTGGGTTACCGCTGCGTTAGTATTCCGTTTTCTCAAGGATTACAAGAAACTGAGGCAGCTATGTTAAAAGACGTATGCACTAAAACAGGTCTAGACTTTGTTTTGCGCGCAGATTTTAAACCCCGAACCCAAGAAGACCTAATGCGTTTTCTACGCAAGTATAGGCGAAAATTCGAAGTAATTTGCATCATATGCGATTCAAAAGAAATTGCACGTCAAGCTGCCAAAGATAGACGTGTAGACCTCATTAACTTTCCAAGCCTTGATTATCATAAACGCTTTTTTGATCGGGCTGAAGCTGAACTAGCCAGCTGCAGTTTAACAGGTTTAGAAGTGGATATTAAATCTCTGCTTGTGTTGGAAGGTCCAGGGCGTGTTAGATTGCTTTCATGCTTGCGTCGTGAAGTTGCAATTGCAGTCGAGTTTCATGTGCCAATTGTGGTTTCGAGCGGTGTTGATGTTGAGAATTTTTTGCGCATGCCCCGAGACTTAGCAAGTTTAGCTTACTTGTTTGGACTTGATGAGGCACAGGCTTTAGATGCTATTTCAACTAATCCTAATGCGATTGTTATGCGTAATAGAGAGAAGCTTAGTTCAAGATTTATTGCTCCTGGTATAAGTTTGGTTAAGGAAGGCAAAACTGTTTGAAGCGTGTTAAACGCCGCTACATTGCATTGCGTTTGGAATGTGACGGATTGCCTAGCGAGCGGGAGTTTATGGATGCGATTTGGAATGCTGTTACCAAGCTCTATGGAGAAGTTGGGGCAAGTTTGACAGGTTTGTCTTTGATTAATTTTGATGGGGAACGCAAGATTTTTGTGGTTCGCACTTCGCTTGCGTCATTGTCTATAGTTAGGGCTTCGTTGGCTTCAGTTACAGTTGTAGCTGGAAAGGTTTCGTCATTGAATGTTTTGTTTGTTTCAGGTACGCTCAAGGCGTTATATGCCAATGTCCGCTAATTGTGTTTTTAATGTAAACGTTTTATTGACATTAAGACAAAACATTCTATAGTTAAGTCTCATAATCATTTGAACAATCTTTCATAAAGTATACAGAAATATTTATCAATTCCAGATATGCGTTAATTAGCATTACAAAAATGCGTTTGAAAACTTAAACCAACAGAGAGAGCAAAAATGGACATAAAAGATCACTTCTTCAAACTCAAACCCCTAAAAACGGAACCCAGTACTAGATGACTCCATACTTCGCGATGGTATCCAAATGCCCGGTTTAGCAGTTGGACCCAAAGATTCCGCAAAAATAGCCCAAATGCTAAGCGAGGTAGGCGTCGAACGCATCGAACTATTTCATTTTCAGGAACCAGATAAAAAAGCAGCAAAGCTAATCGGTGATATGCACCTTGACCTACGTGTTTCAGGTTGGTGCAGAGCAGTCAAAGAAGACATCGACAGTGCAGTCCAATGTGGACTTCAAGAAGTTGGTATTTCACATCCTGTTTCAGACATTCATTTTAAGGCTAAATGGCCAGAAAAAACCCAAGAGCAAATCTTAGCCAACATAGTTGATGTAACCGAGTATGCTGCCAAGACTTGCGGTTTAAGAACTTTTGTTCATGGCGAAGACAGCACTCGTGCAGACTGGGGATTTGAGAAACGCTTTATCAACGCTGTATCTGATGCTGGTGCAGAATGTTACCGCATCTGTGACACAGTTGGAATTGGATTATCTGATACAGATGCACCTTTGCCTAACGGTATCCCAGCGAAAGTAAATGCAATCAAGAAGGAGACTCGAATACGCGACATTGAGATTCACGCTCATGACGATTTCGGCAACGCCGTCGAGAACACTATGGCCGCAATTAAGGCTGCTTCGGGAGTTTGGGACAAAATTTACGTTAGCTCCACTTATCTGGGAATCGGCGAACGGGCTGGCAACGCAGAGACAGAAAAAGTATTGTTGAACTTGTACTTGCATTATGGAACCAAAAAATATGAGGGCAAAACTGAGAAACTTAAGGCAACAGCGGATTTCATTGGCAACGCAACAGGTTTCACAGTGCCGCCTAACAAAGCAATCGTGGGTGACTATGGTTTCGCGCATGAATCAGGAATCCACACCCATGGCGTCCTCAATGATCCATGGACATATGAACCCTATCCGCCTGAACTAGTCGGTAACACAAGACGCTTAACCATTGGCAAACAATCAGGTAAAGGCATAATCAAACACAAAATCACAGAGATAACTGGGAATGGCCCAGATGATCAAGTTGTAGCCGCGGTAGTAGATACAGTAAAAGACATGTTCGCTAACGGTCGCAGAGCATCGCTAAAAGAGGAAGAATTCAAGAAAATACTTCGCGTCCTAAGACTCTTGCCTGAAAACAAGGAATTTTCACAATAGCGAAAAGGGAAAATACCCCTTCTTTTATTATTCAACAAAGAAAATGTGACCTCCATGGTTGACATCTCCTTAATTGTTATTGTGAGCAACACTTTAGTGGTTTTTGCAACTTTCGTCGCTACGCTCTATCGCATCAAGATTGAACGTGACCAAATTAGGACTTTTAAAGGAAACGTCAGCGCCGTTCAATGTTTAGATTCTTTTCGAAAATATGTTAAGGCAGAGCGCAGTGAGCTGGTGGAAATGGATAAAGATGATATGCAAAAGTTTCTCGATTACCTTGAGAAGCTTGGTGAGGGATGTTAAAACTTAAATAATAATTTTCTAATCTTAAAATTTGAGAGAGCGAGAAAAATTGAGTTTCGCTGTAGAAGCAAATTTGTTAACTAAGCAGTTTGGTCAAGTAAGAGCGCTCGATGGAGTAAGTTTTAACATTAAACCTGGCGAAATTTACGGCCTAATTGGACCCAACGGTGCAGGCAAAACCACGACCCTGCGCATTATCTGCACGTTGATTAAGCCGACAACAGGCACGATAACGATTTTTGGTCAAGACGGCACTAAGCAGCCTGAAAAGACAAGGCAGATCATCAGCTATTTACCTGAGGAATCGGGTGTTTACCCTAACCTTACAGGTTTAGAGTACCTCAAGTTCATGGCGAAACTTCAGAGTACACCAGAAACAAACCTAGAAGCTACCGTAAACGAAGCTGTAGAAATCTGCGGCCTTGGGGATCGCTTAAAAGATAGGGCTAAAACCTACAGTAAAGGCATGAAGCGGCGTTTGTTGGTTGCACGAGCACTTATGACGCATCCAAAGTTGGCGGTGCTTGATGAACCTGCAAGTGGTTTGGATGTTTTGTATGCATATCATATTCGTGAGATTGTTAAACGATACGTTAAGGAACATGGCGTTACGGTTCTACTTAGCAGCCATAACATGCTTGAAGTTGAATATCTCTGCGGCCGCGTTGCACTTGTGAATCAAGGCAAATTGATTATTGAAGGAGAACCCAAAACCCTTAAAACAAAATATAATAGCGAAAACTTAGAGGAAGTCTTTGCGAAGGTGGTTGGCTTTGCTTAAAGGATTCACAACCATATTGATCAAAGAGCTAAAAGAGCTAATGCGGGATCCGAAAATTCTTATCGGCATGATAGTCCTGCCCCTCATCATGTTTCCAGTTCTGGGTTTAGTTATGGGTTATGCTGTACAAACAGCGCAGACAGAGGCCCAAAGAACGACTTTGTTAGTAATTGATAATGACTGCGGAAATTGGAGCCAAGTTTTTGTCGGCTACTTAAACAGCTCAATAAACGTTCAAGTTGTCAATAATACTTCGCCTCAGAATGTTATTGACCAAGGGATGCTGACACATTACAATAGCAGTACTTTTTTAGTTATCCCGGCTGGGTTTAGCGATAACTTGACTAGACATAACGCTGGAGAATGGAATGCTACAGGTGTCGTCAATACTTATGGTGTGTTTAATGGTGGAGGGGGCATATTTAGTGGTGTTAGCGGTTCAACTGTTGATGCTGTCGTCGCTGGATTTAACCGGGCCGTTTCACCAGATGTTGTTTCAATAGTGCAATCCAGCATTATCAAGGGCACAATTACTGAAGGCATCAGCGTGAGTGCGCTTGCAAGTTTATTGTTAACACAATCGATTGCTTTGCCCATTACAATTATGGTTATGTTGACTTATGCAATGCAGATTGCTGCAACAAGTGTTGCGATGGAGAAAGAAGAAAAAACGTTGGAGACATTGTTGACTACTTCAGTGGATAGGTTTGCAATTTTGATGGGAAAAGTCTCAAGCACAATTATTGTTGCCGGAGTTGCTGCTGTCACCGTTCTAATTGGCTACAATTATATGATAGGTTCTTTATCTGTCGGTATTGCGGGTGCTGCAGGCGGAAGCGTTGACTTAGTCGCTTTAGGCTTGGTTCCTTCAGTAGGTGGCTATGCTCTGTTGGGGATAAGCTTGTTCTTTACTTTGCTGTCAGCTTTGGCGTTGGCGGTTGTGATGTCTGCTTTTAGCGAGAATGTAAGAGGTGCACAGGCTTTAGTCGGATACGTTTACCCATTGATTTTCATACCTGCAATGGCATTAATCTACCTCGATGTGAATTCACTGCCTCTAGCATTAAAAGCAGTCTTCTATGCCATCCCATACAGCCATCCGATTCTTGCTGCAAAAGCGGTAGTAACAGGCGACTATGGAACAGTTGTTTTTGGCATAGTTTATGTTGCCATCTTCACAGTTGTCATTATGTACATTGCTTCGCGACTGTTTGCTACAGAGAAAATTTTGACAGCTAAACTTAGGTTCGGCAAAGGCAAAACAAAACAAAACGGCGAATAAAGCCAATATTTTTCTTAATATACGAATATGCACACTTTTCTGCTCCAATCTGTGCATAGCAGATTATCCAAGGAATGTAAGTATCAAGATTCTTCGTGGGTTAGAACCGAACGTAGCTTCATCGGTTATTTCACTAAAATTACCTGAAGCATAAAGTTGTATGTAGATTTGTTCTAGGTTAAGTGTTGTGTTGAAGTAGGGAACTGTGCCGCCGTATTCGTAGGTGAATACGTATTTGACGTTATCCTGCCTGCATAGGTCAATGAATTCGGTGATGTTGAAGACGGGAGTGTAAGTGTCAACAGCTCGTGTCGGGTATTGATATGTTTTGATTTGACCGTTTCCTCTACTCGTCAAGTAGAAGCTAACCATGTCTTGGCTAAAGTAGTTGAAAGGACAAAGAAGCATTATTGACTGGTTTGAGGCGTCGCGGGCTAATGCAAAGTCGGTTGCTTTTTCGATTTCAATTTTAATATCGGTTTGCCTGACGTTGTAGTAGATGTCATTTACACTGTAAGCTACCGCTACAGACAAAAATACAATCAACAATGCCCCAGCAACTTTAGCAGTTTTCTTCCTATTTACTCTCACGGTATTTATCCATGTGCCGCGCAGCTTATCAAAAACAAATAGGATAAGCGCTGAAGCTGAAATTGCCAATGCTGGAAACAAAGTCAAGACATAACGCCATTCTCTGTTTGATATTGCTGTGAAAAATACGAAAACACAGATGAACCAAACTAAAACAAATTTGTCTTCTCGCTTTCTCCTCCAAACAAACAAGCCCAAACCAGCTAATCCTACAATGTAAAACAACAAGGAAATTGGGTGAACATCAACGTAAGGCCAAGTCATTTCAACCAGATAGAATATTGGTGTAGGAAAGCGAAGGCTGTAGAGTGATCTTTCAGGGTCACCCATCTGCAAAGCATACACCCATTGACTGAAAACATATGAAGCAAGTACATTGTAAACAATAACAAGCCAGGGAACAATCACAGCCACTGCCGCTATAATAAGCAACGTAAACCTTGAGAACAACCGTTTAAGTTGACCCCATCTTAAAACCAGCATGACGGTAACCATGACAGGCAATACTGCAATCACCTGGTACTTGGTCAAAAACCCAAAACCCAATGCTAAACCACTTAGAACTAAAAACCAATTCTTATGTGTGTTTAACCAGCGGAAAAATAGAAACAGAGACAACATAAAGAAGAAAACAAGCATGATTTCCAGCAGAGCTAATCGCGAGAGCCAAAAGTAACCAGGCATAATTGCCAAGAGAAAAGCTGAAAGTAAAGCGGCTTTCTTTCCGTACATTGTGTAGGCTAACTCGAAAACAACCCAAAGTGTAAGGATGCTAAAAACAGCTGAAACTAGTCGAGCTGAAAACAGACTTGCGCCAAATAAATCGAATGAAACCTTGGTGAAGATGGAGAAAAGCGGTGGGTAGAATGAATCGCGGACAAAATTATTGTATAAACCGTTTTGTAATTCTAGTGCACGGTTTAAGTGACCAACCTCATCCCAATTCATGGGTTGTTTTGTCAAGTTCAACAGGATTATAACAAAGTATGTGAGTGATAGAACCAAAAATGCTATTCGCCACTTGTTCAACGTACCCATTAAGCATTTCCAACGAGGTTTTGAACTTGGTTGGTCTATCATGTTCTCAACGGTTTAGAACCATTGCTTTCTATTGTATGTACGGGATATAAAACCTTCCAACTCCACTCTAAGACAATATTCAATTCTGAAGTCAGAACCTTTAGAAATCCTAAAATGCTCCAGCACCATTTTTCTTTTATATGCCTTACAATGAGCTTAGAAAAGATTACTTGCTCGACCGCTGGGTCGTAATCGCAATAGAACGCAGCCGAAGACCCACAGACTTTGCGAAACCCAAACCAGAAGCTACCAAAACAACGGTTTGCCCAATGTGCGTTGGCAACGAAAACATGACACCTCCAGCCATAATGCTTTATCAAAAAGAAAATAACAAAGTAAAGCGCAGCCAAGATCCCTTGTCTGGGGAACGACCTAAAAATTGGCTTGTACGGGTTATTCCAAATCTTTTCCCAGCTTTCAGTCCACCTAAACAACCTGAGGATGAGAAACAAATTATTCAAAACGAACATTTGTGGAGTGCAATCGGTCAACATGAAGTCATAGTTGAATCGCCAAATCACGATGAAGACCCAGCAAATGCAGATTTACCTCAACTGGAACTGGTCATAAACGCCTACATTGATAGGCTCAGAGAATTAAGCGCTAAACCATACGTTAATTACGTCTCAATTTTCCGCAATTATGGTTTAGAAGCAGGCGCATCTCTATCTCACGCTCACAGTCAAGTAATTGCGACGCCCATGGTTCCTACAACTGTTCAAGAGGAACAGAAAGCCAGCAGCGCCTTCTATATTGAGAATGGAAAGTGTATTTTCTGCAATATCATTGAGCGGGAAACCAATGGGCCTCGTCTTATTTCTGAAAATAATGATTTTGTTGTTTTGGCACCGTATGCAAGCATTAACCCAATGGAATTCTGGATACTGCCCAAAAAACATGCTCCAAACATTTTAAACCTAACCGCATCTGAGGTTTCTGCGTTTGCAAAAACTCTTAAATCAACCCTCAAAGCCTTAAAAGACATAGTTAACGATCCACCCTACAATTATGGATTTCACTTAGCAATAAATCCCGAATCCAAAGATAGCTATCACTGGCACTTGGAGGTTTATCCGAAACTGTCAACGTGGGCAGGCTTCGAAAAAAGCTCAGGAGTATATATAAACACAGTAACGCCTGAAACAGCCACAGAAAGCTTTAGAAAAACAATAAAATCTTAAAGTCTTAAAATTTCGTTAGCTTTTTTTGGTTTAACCTGCAATATGTCTTCTACATAAGCGCGCAGCGGCTCAGCAACGCTCCATGCTTGGGATATACATCCTCTGGGCTCGTTGGGTGGATCACAGTCGTAAATTTCATTTATTGTTCCTAAGCCGCCTTGGTGAATTCCAGTAGTGAATAGAGGGAGAATTAAGTTTTCCAGTACTTGTTGCCTTACTGTTGCAGAGTATTCGTTGACTTTCAGGTATGCTGTCACGTAAGGACCCAGTAACCAAGGCCAAATTGTCCCATTGTGATAAGCCATGTCCCTGCTTCTGCTGTCACCTGAACACTTGCCAACAAACTTGGGGTCGCTTACTGATAGCGTCTTCAGCCCGTAGGGCGTCACAAGTTCGCGGTTAACTACTTCAACTACTTTTTTGCTTTTTTCCCGGTCAAGCATGGTGAAGTCGAGTGAGACAGCAAAAATTTGGTTGGGGCGAATAGAAGAGTCGGAAGCTTTATCGTCAACTACGTCAAATAGGCAATTTTCCTTTGGGTTCCAGAATTTTTCGTTAAAGCTTTGCTGCGTTTGGTTTGCCATGTCAGCGTACCTTTGGGCAAAAATGGGAGACTCAAATTTGTTAGCGAGCAGCTCCATGGTTAGCAGAGTGTTGTACCACAGCGCTTGGATTTCGACGGCTTTTCCTGTTCGAGGTGTAATTACAACATTTCCTACTTTGGCGTCCATCCATGTGAGCCGTGGACCATGCATAAGCAAAGAGTCATCATCAACGTGGATGCCAAACAATGTGCCTTTTTGGTGGTTTTCAACTATATCCTGTAGCTTCTCCCATAGCTTATCTTTGACAAACCCGAAGTCGCCAGTGTATTTTACGTACTGCAGCACAGCGTTAACGTACCATAAGGTGGCGTCAACGGTGTCATAGATGGGAATGCCTGATTTGTCGGATATATAATTGGGGATCAAACCGCTTTTGCTATACTGCATGAAGCTTTGCAGAATATCTTTGGCTTCGTCAAACTTGCCCGTTACTAGCAGGAGCCCTGGCAGCGAAATGAAGGTGTCTCTGCCCCATGCTTCAAACCAATGGTAACCAGCGATGACTGCTTTTCTTCCAGATGTGTTTTGAACAATAAAGGAGTCGGCTGCTAGCAATATCCAGTTTAACCAGTCACTCATAGGAACCTCTGAGTGTTGATGGTGAAAACTTGAAAGTAACGCACTTTTTTGGCTTATCTCTTGATTGAAAGTTTCTTTAATGTCATCAACTCTATCGCCAACCGCCTCCGAAACTTCTTTCGCTTGTGTGCTTTCATGGCTCACTGCGCACGTAACTGCAAACTCTTTCTCGATACCTGCAGGTACTTGCAATTCAAAGTATCCAGGTTGGAAACAATCGTCAACATCAGCTTCGCCGCGCAGCAATTCGTCGCGGTAGTGAAGGTGGTTTAACCAGTTTACGCCCTCTTGGAATTCGCCCTCTGTTATACGACATAGGAGTGTAGCTTGTGGACGCTGAAAAACTGCTTGAAATTCCGTACCGCTGCTTTTTAGGGTGAAATTCAACGGAACTTTTGACTGGTAAAGCACAGTGTGGAAGTATCTACAAGTTAGAAGAGGATAAAGCCTGACTGTAATGTCTGAATTGTCTTTATTTGTGACTTTGTAGGTTACAACAACTACGTTTTTGTGTTGAGGCATAAAGATTGTTTTAATTACTTGGATTTTTCCTAAATCGTAGCTATATGTTGGGAACGACTCGATTTTAAATTGTCCAATCAACTTATATCCTTCTGGATAAATCGCATCATGGAACTCATTAGCGCCTAAACGGAAAACATCACTGCCCACTAATATATCCTCATCAATTTTTGAGAGACATACCGAACGGTTTCCAGGCGGATCCAAAGCAGCAACAAGCAATGCATGATACTTTCTCGTATTAATTCCTGGCACAGATGAGGACGCATAGCTGCCCAACCCATTGGTTATCAGCCACTCCTTCTCTAAAAGGCTGCTAAAGCGGGAAAAAACTTCTTTTTGAAAAGTTATAGAGGGCAAAATCATTTTACGGCATCAACTTTGCTATGTTCTTATCGCGTGGAACACAGAAATAGTTTGCGACAGGAACACATTTTGTTCGGAACATTAGCAAGTGAGGCTTAGTTAGTTTGTATTCAGTGAGGGTTTCAGCGTACCCCATACCTTTGGCGAAAACAAGTTCGGCGGCATCATAGATTTTTAGGAAGTCCGTAGATGCTTCTTTTTTCTGCAAACCGACTGCATCGCAACCTGTGGTTATTACTTCGTCGGCGAGTTTATCGATGTTTGATATTTCAACATCTTCCATTGTGGCGTCATTGATTACGGGACTACCTTTGACGACGTAAGTGACTTTTAACCCCATGTTCTTGAGTTGCTCAACCAGCAAAGAATCGAAAACGATTTCACCAGCGTTATCCGCCAAAAACAAGACGCTCTTTGCCTTTTTAGCCAGCTCATAAACCTTGTCTAAATCATCAATAACCAAGTCTTTTGCGGCTTCCCTAACACAAGTTGCTAAATTATTTAAAGTAAACTTGTGTCCAGGAATATCAAACTCCATAATATTTCCTACAATCGCGCATAAACAAGCTTTCTTGAAACGTTCCTGCTGATTAATTCCTGATTCAACATATTTTTTTGCATGAGGACGCATTTTCAAGGCTTTTTCATTTGCCAGTTTCTTGCTATATTTGTATGGGTCGTTATTGCCTGTTAATTGCCTGATTATTCGGTCTCTTTTTGTGCCAATATCTGCCGCAACAGAAGTAGGCTTAAATTCTCGACTTAGCAGTTTAACGATTTCTGCTAGACATCTAAAACGCAAGGCTGGATTTGTGGTTGCTTGGTAAGTTTGTATTTGTGCCCGAAAAAGCAGGCATGATTCGCATTCTGCTTCAACCTTCAAGGTATCTTCACACAGTTAATGTTTTATTGCGTCGGCAAATGCACGTAACACACTATATGGGTCTTTCGCTTTTACTATGCCGCTTGCGACAAGAACACCTTGAGTTTCAAGCTTGAGCGCTATTGAGACATCTTCGGCTGTGCTTATACCAGCTCCACAAAGAATAGTCATTTTGGGGTCAATTTTTTGGACAAGTTTGACAGTGTCAGTTATTATTTCAGGTTTAGCTTTAGAAACAGAAATCCCTGAACCAATCAACTCTGGGGGTTCAACAGAAGTAATATCTGGTCGCAAGGCAGCTATAGCCGCGCTTACAGAGGGATTATTAGCGCAAACACATGAAACAAGACCTTTTTCTCTTGTTAACGCAATAATAGAGTCGATTTCAGAAAGTTTCAATTGCCTCTCTGAATGATTAATCAAAGTTCCTACAGCACCAGCTTCCTTAATTGATTCAGCAAGAATATGTCCAGTAGAGTTTCCGGGTTTAATTGGGTCTATATGCTGGGCAAAAACTGGAATTTCAACCGTCTCAACGATTTTAGCAAGGTCAACAAACTGTGGAACTACAATAATGTTGGTACCTGTTTCTTTGGCGGCTTTTTCAGCTTGCTGAGCGAGTTGAACTGCTCTTTTACCTGTAGATTCTAAGTAAGTCTTAAAATTTACAATAATCATTGGCGCTTTTAGGTTCAATTGGATTTTGCCTCGCACTAAGGGTAGGACTATTTTTGTTAATAATTGTTTCCCAAGGTTTTCGTTATATCATCGGTTTAAATTATTTTGCTGCCAAGTTTGTTCCTATTTAGTTGACTAAGATTTTTGCTCTTATAGTAATTTTAAATCGGAGATTAAATTTAACCAAGCATCGAGCGGAGACATCACTCTGAAACTTAAAAATAAATAAAATAGAGCAGTTTTGATATCTTGTTTTTTCAGAGTTGTAATTATCTGAGTATTTCTTTTTGGTAATGCCTTTGGCTAAAAGTTGAATTATGAGATAAACTGGAATTAGCAATACCCGTTTAAAACATAATATTACCCACCCCGTTTTAGCATAATTGTAAAATTACTTAAAATTTACTTTTCAAAAATTCAAAAAGATTGCAAATATATGAATTATTAGGCATTAGGTTTCGCTTGCAGTGACGCTTTTTTTGCTGCTTCTTCAGTTAACATGCCGATCAATTGTCCATTTTTAACCATTGCTGCTCGCTTGAATTTTTTATTGCACATAATTTTCATAGCTGTAAGCATCGATTCGTCGCCTTCAAGAACGATGAGTGGCGTGTAATTGATGTCTTTTACTAGAGTCTTAAGCGGATCTTTTCGTTCATTGACTATCTCTTTTAACAGATCTCTGTCATTGACTACGCCGATGGGTATGTGGTGTTGGGTGATTAAAATGGAGTTCACTTTGTTTTGCAGCATTTTATCAACTGTTTTAGCTATTGTCTCAGATGCCGTAATTTCCACTGTCGGAAGTTTTGTTCCTGCTTGACTGCTAATTTCTGCTATGTCAATACCGCGTTTCCAGATGTCGTTTAGCATTTCGCTTACTCGTTCAATTTGGTCGGGGTCACTGGAATAAAATGTGTCTGCTAAATAAAAGGCCGATTCGGCAGCATTATCGCTCAGCGACGGCATCTTAAACATGAACAGGTGTTTTTCGTCAACTAACATCATGGTCATGTAACTAATTGGTACATGTTTGACTTCAAAGTTCTTTGCTAGTTTCTGTGCTGGTTCAAGGTTATCTAGATCGATAGATGCCATTATGCGGGTTTTTAAGCCTTTTCTAAAGTATTTTACGATAGGATCGCCTTCGGCGAGTCGATTAATACTCTGCGAAGAGGCAATTACTATAATGTCTTTCTTTGCTAAATCAAGAACTTTAGTTACCTTACCCCATGCTTCTTCAACGCTCTTAATGACAAGAGTTTCGCCGATCGGGATTCCGCTCTTCAATTCTTCTATTCGTCTTGAAGCATCAATACCGGTTTGCCACATCTGGATAAAAAACGCCTTTAGAACTGAGATGAACATCTTGTCGTTTATCCATAATCCTTCATCTTCAAGGAACAAAACAGAGGCTTCGTTTCCAAAAGGTGAGTATAGGATGGCTTCTTCTTCGTCTTTGATTAGAAACCTCGGGAAAAACTTGGAGCTCATGCCTACGTGGCGAAGTTCAATGTTTAGTTTATTTTCTGCGATACTTTGATCAATTCTATCTACAGTTTTGAGGTTTTCTGGAACAATTTCAGTTATTATTTGGACTTGAACATTACGTTCTTGGGATGGAGCGACAGTTGCATCAAAGATTCCCGCAATGTCTTCCTGAATTATGCCCGGAGCAGTGGTTAACACTGTGACTTGGTGTTTTGATTCTTCAATCATGGCAATCATTTTGGAGTGAATTTTCTTTTTTCCTGTTATGATTGAGAATTTAGCCACCGGGTACCCTGATTCTGGGGCACTTATTGATTGCCAAGCCGTCAGAAGATCTTTTTTCTGATCGTTCAGGTTGACGACTTCGTTCTTTTTTGTATTGATGAAATTATCAACCAAGCCTTCAAAAGCAACTATAGTAAACCTAGTTGGGCGTTCCAGAGTTGCTTCGATGAAACCTTTTTCTTGAAGTTTCTTAAATGTACGATAAGCTTGAACACGCTCCATCTTAAGTCGCTTAGCTACGAAGCTGGTTGATTGGACACCACTTTTTGCGAGGAACATATAAACTTGAATTTCTCTTTTGGATAAACCTAGAAGTTGCAGGAATTTAGTTACGTCTTTTTCACTCATCGAGTTACCGCCGAATAAAACCGTACATTATTAAGAAAGGTGCTAGATGTTTATAAATTGTATCTCTTTGAACACTACAAAACACAATAGTTTTAGTTCTTACAC
This sequence comes from Candidatus Bathyarchaeota archaeon, assembly GCA_963741005.1. Classification (GTDB taxonomy): domain Archaea; phylum Thermoproteota; class Bathyarchaeia; order Bathyarchaeales; family Bathycorpusculaceae; genus Bathycorpusculum. The sequence goes on along the minus strand of CAVUGQ010000006.1, from coordinate 1,498,344 downwards.
CAGTTTTTGTTGAATTGTTCCATGTTCACTTTTTGCTCTTTGGGCAGGTTTCCAAGACTTCCTAACAAAACTCGGGAAGTCATCTTTGCCATCTAGCAGTCGCTTCAAGAAAACCATTGTTTTTTCATCTGTTAAGTATCCGCTACCAAAATCGCCGTGTTTCAATCTTAACTTTGAAATCTCACTATCTCGCTCCACTTTAGCAATAATAGATGCCGCTGACACTACAGGAAAAGTCCTATCTGCTTTATGTTGGGATACAATTTTTGTCTTGCGTTTGAGGCATTCGCCAATGTGATATCCAAACCTATCTGCTAAAACATCTGCCGCATCAACGTAGGCTTCATCAGGTTTTAAAGCTTCAATTATTTTTGCCATAGTTTGGGCTTCAAGTCTGTTGAGTTTGTGAAGTACTCTGTTGCTTAGAACGACTTTATCAATTTGGGCAGGTGAAACTTTTATGATATGGTGATTTTGGGTTACCTTTATAATTTCTGGGTAGAGTTCTTCACGTTTTTTGGCGGTGAGAAGCTTGGAATCCTTTACCCCTATCTCAATTAGAAACTGCAGGTTCTCAGTTCTAATCGCAATACCAACAACAACTAATGGACCGATAACGCATCCTCGCCCAGCTTCGTCAACACCAGCAACCAACATATCCGATATTCTTCCTAAACAATGAAGGCTTTAGTTTTCTAAGCTATAATGCTTTTCCAAAACATCAAAGAACATAAAAAAAGCAAGCCGAGCAGAAAAAACCGACTTGAGATAATAAGAAACTTTTTTCCGGTTCTATAGGCTATTTTCAATTTTTTCTTTGAGTTTTCTTAATTCCGAGTTTTAGAGGTGCTGTGCAACTATCATGGCGTGTGCTTTGTCGTATGGTTCTAGGTCAACAATTTCTTTTACATCGAAGCCTCTGTTTCTTAGTATGTTGGCTTCTTGGCGGTAGACTGCGTTGGGATCCATTGTTACGTCGATGCTTTGTGATTTGCAGGCGAGCATGACCCAACCGTTTGGTTTGAGGAAAACGTCGGCGTTGTCTGCGAGCAATTTAGCTTGTTCGGGCTGGGCTACGTCGCAGTAGATTGAGTCAACTTTGCCTGAGATGAACATGGCGTAACGTTGGGGTTGCCGTGCATCTTCGAGCATGGGTGAAATATTGGTTCGGTAAGCTGCAACGTTGTTAACGAGATCTCTTAGGGATCGTTGTGCAAATTCTACGCAATAGACGTGACCTATTTCGCTAACAATATCTGAGACATGACTGGGTGTGGTTCCTGAAGCAGCCCCTAAATACAACACCTTAAAACCCGGTTCAACAGGCACATTTTGGACTCCTTTAATTATTGCACCTGCAAGTTTGCTTCGGAAAGCATCCCAAACTCGGTATTCAACATATTTAAATTTAAAAAGTCGTTCGCCATAGACCCTCAACCCCGGGGTTAAGTTTCGTGTACCTAATCGTTGCGAACCGTCTTCAAGCATTACTTGATAGATTTCTTTGAATTTTGGGTGCGGTTTAACTTTGAGGTGCACGTCTATCTGGTCCCCGATTTGGACCGCCGCCTCCGCCGCGTCGATCGTCTCTGTCTCGTCCGCCGTAACTGAAATTGCGTCCTCCGCCCCCACCGCCGCGTCGTGGCGGTCTTGAACCTCTGTCGCCACCGCCGAAGTTTTTACCGCCACCTCTGAATCCACCTTGAGGCGGTCGTTCTGAATGCTGATCTCGACGTACAAAGTTTGCTCCTGCGGGTCTTGGTTTGACTTCTTTTGGTGCTGGCGGGTCTTTGTATTTTATCTGGATTTCCTCTAAGCGTTTGTTAATGTCAGCTTTTAATTTGTCTCCAATATAGTGACCTGCTCCGAACGCATCTATTCTAGCTGCAATGGCAAGTTTACCTGCGATGACTCTTGCGATCTTTCCACGTTGCCACCTTTTTGCATCATGAAGCAGAGTGTGTTGAAAGATTAAGCCGTGTTTTGGTGGTCGAGCTCCAGTTTTTAAGGAGCGAAATAGAGCTTTTTCTGCGCCTATAACTTGTATGGTGCTAGCTGGTCTCATCGCCAAGTTTCGCAGACTACCTGCCATGGCGATTAACCGTGCACCAAGGAGCGCACCTGCAACTGCACGTACATTAGGTGCTAATTCCTCCATCGTTTGGTCAACGTATTCTTCCATATTTTTGCGCAATAAATAGAAATTAAGAACATCCTTAGCTAAAGCCTGCACCATCTCAAGGTCGGAGTCGGCAACGTCTGCGCCCATTGATGATTCAGCTGCTTTCGCGACCAATTGCGTTCGCTCCTTAGGAATGTTTTCTCTCTCTAAATTCTCAACTGTAAAGTTTTCTCTATTGCCTAAATTCGTGACAAGACGCGAGTAAGTTTCATGTTTCTCAATTAAGCGGTCAAGTTCAGGGAAATAAACGCCATACCATTCTCTTAGCCTGCCCATGAATAGGTTTACTGTTTGATCCAAACTATCGAGGGTTTGAATACTTTGAGCAACAATTAAATCTCGTTTTTCTGAAGCGCCCTTAATTCTTATCTTTGCAAGTTCTAAGCTAACACTGCGGTTCCAAGTGCTTAGTTCTTGTTCATCTTCTGCAAATCCTGATTCAAGTGCTATTTCAACCATGCGTGAATGAAGCACTGCAGTTTCTGCTGGCTTTGCTACTTCAACGTTAACTTTCATTTTCTTCTGGGCTTCCGCTGCCAAATTGGCGGATTCAAAAACAAATACGTCATAACCCACGCTAGCCAAAAGCGAAATTAAAGAAGAAACCTCGTCAGATATTTTTCCAGACTCAGTTTTAACCAAGCTTTTTGCTGCATCCTGAGCATTTTTTGGAAACAACGCTTTTTCTACTAAGCCGTTGCTTTCGTCAAAGGCTGCTACACCGAAGGGAAATTGAACAATGAATATTTTCATATTATGTATCCCCAGTAAACCAAGATATTGTCACTGCATTGGCTTAATAAATAGTTGTTTATGTTTTCCATTAGTTGTATATAGTCTGGTCATTAATTGTCGCTTCCTGAATATTTCGCCTTTCATTTGCTTTACGAATTCGAAACCGACTTCTACTAGTTTGCAGGATTCTTCGATTTTTGATGTGACTATAACTGAGTATTCTTCTGGACACAAAAAAGTTATTTGGCGACAGCTACTCTACCTATTTAGTGTTTCTTTAAAATTCAGTATAACATTTTCCGCAGTAATGCTTGCTTGAATGGTTTTTGTCGAATTGACAGTGCCCATGGATTGAAGAAGCACAATTTGAATGCTCACATTTGCATTATCCTTCAAGACATTCACCTCCAATCAAACATGTCTCAACTTATATCAACTATACTAAACCTGTATTTGTCCACTAAACTTATTTGATTTTGCCTCTCAATTATCAGTCTGTCTTCAAACTTATATAAACGCAGAATCAAAAAAACAATTTATCCAAGAGCGATAAAATTATAAAAAAGTTTGTGGCACTAAAAAAACACCTCAAGGATTTATATATTGATTACAAATATTCGAACCAGAGGGTTCCCAGCTACGAAAAATACACCTAAGCATAGAAGATCATGAGTCAGTATTGCATAACCGCTCTAACCGTTCAATCATCCGCAGGTGCCCTTACACGTAGCAAACAGTTTTCGGCAAAACAATAAATTAAATGATAAAAAAGGAGAAAAGCAACTATATACGACATTTCTGATGGTTATTTATGGTTTGCAGGAGGCTTCTCACTTAATTCACGATACATTTCTCTTGAGTATTCTACGATCTTCTGAGCTTCCCGCGCGTTTTGCCATTCTCTAACCTTTACCCATCTGTGAGGCTCAAGTCGTTTGTAGGTCTCAAAAAATTCTTGAATCTCTTGCAGTCGATGCTTATGCACATCGATTATGTCATGGTAGCCTTCAAAACGAGCATCGTTAACCAGCACGGAAAGAATCTTTGCATCTAGTCCTTCTTCGTCTTCGATTATTAAAGCGCCTATAACGCGAACTTTAACTATACAACCCGCAGTCAGAGGTGCATAACTAAGAACCATAATATCTAAAGGGCCCTTATCATCAAACCATGTCTGCGGAACAAACCCATACTCAACGGGGAACACCACGGACGAAGGAATAACCCTATCCAGTACGAAAGCTTCCCATTTAATGGCATACTCATATTTATCTCGTGAACCACTTGCAACTTCAATAACCATGTTTAAAAGTTCAGGTGGATTATCGCCCGTTGGGATACCGCTCCAAAAATTCATAATTTTATCAACATTTCATAAGGCAACGATGTCAACGATATAAATTTTTTCCGATTTTTAATTAACTTTCATGGCATTTCCCCAGTGTGTAGAACCTATTACAACCAAAAACATTGAACCTGCTAACATTCCACTATTGAAACCCAGAAACAATTAGGGAATCCTTGGGAATCGGGTTAGGTTATATTGTGGGTGTTTGTTGATTGCTTTGGCTCTTGCAGCCGCGGTTGCTGAATTTTCCCAGGTACCCAAATGGATAGGAGAGCAAGAAGACTTCGACTATTCCGATGCCTAATGAAAACGGTGTCCCCGCAGTTATTTGTATCAGGAGGTTTATTGTGGAGAAAAATAATAGGAGAAAAAAACCATTGAGCCAGAAGCCTATCTGCCAGCCTTCACAGTTGTATAAGCGGTGGAGAACGATTATGTTCAAAACGCCTAGAATAATGGGTTGGATGATGAACATAGTCACTAGAAACATTGCAAACCCGATGGGCGGCATATATATCAGGAATGCTTTTTGGTAAGCATCCAGCAACAATTGAATGGTTACTAAAGCAATTATTATTACTAAGCCATGGATGAAGACTTGTTTAGATAGTTTAAGAGTTCTGAGCAATCCATTCACCTACTTTCTGTTCCGCTAATCTGCCCCTTATTCCATAATCATTATCCGCATCGTTCCAGTAGACTATCCAGCATCCCTTAAGCCCCATGTTCCTGAAAAGATTCAGTCCCTTAATGATGTAATCGCTCTGCGTCACGTCTTTGTTTGTTGACATGCCAAACTCGGCAACGACCACATCTTTATTCGTTATCTTATGAAGAAACTCTATCATGTTGGGTGAAAGAGTCAGGAACGAATCCATGAAGACGTCAAAACCTACGAAGTCTAACTTTTCGCTGAATTGGATAGGCAGGTTAGTGCGAGCGATGAAGGCTGGGGAAAAATTAGTGTAGCGTTGCACAGCAAGCTGGTGTTGCACAACTATAACGTAGATTTCTTCGAATTTTGAACCTGCTTCATCGTCTGTGAATAAGGCTCCAACTTCCCATGACGAGGCTACGTCGGGTTCGTTGAGGATTTGAACGTACGCTAAACCTTTACCCCATCTGTCAAGGTAGTAATTTATGTCACTGGTGCTGCTGTGTTCGTTGATTATCAAGGCAACTTTCATGCCAAGTTGCCTAATAGCACTGAAGAACACATCTGAGAGAGTGTTCAAATAAGAACTAGGGATATGTGAATCACATACGAGATTAACTCGAATTACTTTGAAACCTAAATCTTTGATGTGGGATACTTCACTGTAGATTTGCTCGACATTATCTCGCTCGTAAACATAGCTCACACCCACTTCAAAGGACCCGTTTGCGTGAAGAGAGGAAGAGGAATAGAAGACATAGGGAAAGAAAAACAGAACAAAAACCAAGACAAAACACAAGCTAATTATGATTACTGTCCACACTATCTTGTTTTGTGTGAGTGCAGCAAGATTTTGTTTCTTCACTAAACTCTTTAGGTCTTTTTTCTTGTAGTCAGAGAGGCTTCTCCTTTTCACGTAAAGCAGAAAACTGACGCTGGCGACAACAGCAATGGTTATCGCCGTGAAAACTATTTCGCTTGGGAAGCGAGTTACTATAGTGAAAGAAATTGTTTCCGAAGTTCCAACCAGTCCTGCAGAATCCCTAGCGATGACTGTTAGATTGTGAGCACCTGCAGTTAATCCAGTCAGAGTTATGTTTCCAGTGATTGCTACAGCTTGCTGACCATCGAGGTTGTAGCTCAGCATGGAAGCTTGATCATTTACTGCAAATGCCAACGGGACGTCACTTGTGTCATATGTTTTGCTTTGTGGACTAAAGATCCTAACGACGGGCGTCTGAAGGTCTACTTCTGAAGCAAATTTTATCATAAAAGCGCTTCCCGAAGTTGATCCTGCAATTACGTATCCGCTATCCTTCGTGGGGATTAAGCATGAGGCGGGATAGCCTAAGGGCGATATTACTGCCGAAGTGCCAAGTTGCTCTTGCCCGAGTTCGCTTCCGGAGGAATCTGTCCTCATAATCGATGCAGTTCTGGGTCGAGCAACCAAGTAGCCCTCGTCATAAGTCTGCACAATCGAACTAAAGCTATCACTGGGGTATTGACCGTAGGGCAGGTTCCATTGTTCATAACCTTGAGCATTTATTTTAATCAACCAAGGAATCATACCGCCACTAGATTGCCACCTTCCTGTCCCGGCAAGAATGAAGCCTCCATCCTTAGTTTTAGCTATGGAATAAACAAAATGAGGATCCAAGGGATCACCATAAACGTAGTTTTGACTCCACTGCTGATTGCCATTTGTATCAATTCGGGCTAACCAAAAATTATTCTTCCAGTTGCCTGCCAACGCGCAGCCGCGGTCAACAGTGTTTACAACAGCAGAAACCTGAAAACCGCCTGTAAAATTCATGTCCCATAGAATGTTGCCTTGAGCGTCAACTTTGCGAAGCCAGACATAGTTCTCTTGGTCTTCTCTGATACTGTTACCGACAACAATGTAGGTTTCATCACCAGTTATGATTCCTTGACGGGCACCTCCATTTGCTGCCACGGAAAAAACTGAGAGAATATTTCCTTCCGCGTCTGTTTTGACTACGTCACCGTTTTTACAAAACAGGACGTAACCGGAATCACTGGTTTGGACCAAAGACACAGCATTGCCAAGAGCCCTTTGCCATTGCACGTTTCCTGACGAATCGGTCTTTATCAATGTGTCTCCACCAGAAGACCAAGCGGTGCCAACCATGGCGTAGCCTCCATCCGAAGTCTGGATGACAGAATTAGTCTGCAAGCCGTCGTAGGTTTTTCGCCATTCGATTGAAGGCGGGTTAGAAGCAGCCGTCGAGGTTGGAACAAAAACAAATAAGGCCAAAGCAATGAACACTAATGCAATTATGTTTCTTGTATATCTTGAATGGGAGGGGTTATATAGCTTCAAGATAAGATTCCCAGCTTAGCTTGAAATTTAAATAGACAGAATCAGCACTTATCTTTATCGCAAAAACCCGACGAACCTTAGAATAACAACAACTTAGTAGAGCTGAGCGAATAGACGCCTTAGATAAATTCTCATTTATCGAAAGCTTTTCGATTCTATGTCAAAAACATTCTTTGAATCTTTCTTGAAGTTTTTTGATTATTCAATAATTCATCATTATAGGATTGTGCACAATGGATGCAACAGAAAGCGTGTTCTTTTCCTTTGAGATTTTCTTTGTGTCCACCTTCGTATATTTTGCATCCGCAATTCGTGCATATGGTTAAAGTCGATTCGATTGCAACTGACACAAGTACTGAAAATCGCTTGAAAATTATCCTACATAGCTCCAAGCCTTCTTTAGTAAGTTCAAAAACTTTCTTTTTCTTTGCTCCCACTGTTTTTATTGAATGAGTAACATAACCTTTTTTTTCGAGTTGACAAAGGAACGGATATACTAAGCTGGGGCTCATCACCTTTCCTGTTCTTTCTTTGAAGGTATTTAGTATTCTGTATCCATGCTGTGAACCTTCATAGAGTATGGTCAGTATGAAAAATCGGGAGAAATCTACTACAAGGCTTTTGGTATTGAGTGTTGAAGTTGACATATGTTCAGTATCTCTAGCAGGTATATCTTTAAAAGACATATTTAAATAAAACTGAGCCCCAATAATTCTGGGCAATAAAAATGTCCAACAAAACGAAAGACAGCAAAACTGTAGATTTTCCTTGTGCAACTCAAAAAACTTGATCATGGTTACAGAAAAAATATGTAATGAGTTCTATTGAGAATCTGAGTTATATCAAAGTAAATGGTATCGAGAAATTCCTGAAAAATGAGTAGGAAAAATGGAAGTCCCCTAATTGCGGCGGAATAGTCTGTGTCCAAACTAAAAAATGTTATACCTGCCGCGGAATCGAGAAGACTAAAAAGTAATTCAACCACCCAAGTCGGCTTTCTGAAATAGAGTATCCTGCCATTTGCCTGGATCACTGTGGCTAATTGGATTAAATTTTGATTCTTTTCACTAGTTAACTATCTGTTTGAGTTTGCCTACGCAATTTATCTCTTGACTAACTTCTGTCATCCGGCTTCTATGTGCCTTAGCTACCTCAGTTAAACAATAACTAAGCCCCACTTACGTTTCTCTAAGTAAGAAAATAGAAACTTTGTCTAAACATATTTATTCAGAATTCGCGTTATTCTTGGAAGATACCTTTAGGTGTTTGCTTTGAAAGTATTTGAATTAACGATTCCAGAAGAGTATATAGGCTACATCCACAAAGAAATAAAAAAACCCAAGCGACCAGACACCGAATTATTGGAGCTTTGGCTCGAACGAGAATTAAACATCGAAAACGAGGGAACTTACGGAAATCTGCCAACTAATGAAAGTCACGTAACAGTACAACTTCTTGCAAATGGAGACTTTGAAGTGCTAATTTCTGATGTTTGCTTTAGTATGATTGTATCCCATGTGCAACCTGAACCTCACAGCCACAAGATGCATAATGAAGACATTTTTCATTTTTGGATTGATATCAAAACAAACAAGCTTCACTCTCAACAACACATCAAAGTAAGAGAATTAAGCGAAAAATAGAAACAGTTACTATAAGCAATTTAATTCGCTGCAAGCGCTATCAATCTCGCAAAAATCCTTTTTGGACAAAAAATTGGGGTAGAAAATAACTTAATTATTGGGTCAAAAAAAGATTTATTGAAAAAACAACCATAACATTGGACAGCAGTTTTCTAGCTCACCTTTTTCCAAACTTCTATTTTACCTTATTTCAAGAACTCGCTTAAACCCATAAACTTCAAAAAATTTTTCAAAAAAGTTAATACCAACAGCCTATAAATTATTTGAAAACAAGGATGGAATAAATTATTACCTCTGCAAAATTGGATCCAAACATATCTTCACTGAAGAAAAAAACAGATGCAGTAGTTACGATAGGGCTAATCCAAACGAAAGTTTCAGAAAACATCCTTCAAAATATGCGGAAAACCTCGGAAAAAATTGAGCAAGCAGCCCAGAGGGGCGCCCAAATCGTTTGTCTGCAAGAACTGTATCGAACCAAGTATTTTCCGCAGGAAGAAAAAGCAGATGTTGCGGATTTGGCTGAGTCTATTCCTGGCGAATCCACAAAACTTTTTTCTAAATTAGCCAAAAAGCACAATTTAGTAATAATTGCACCCCTGTTTGAGAAAACATCGAATGGCAAATTCTTCAATTCAGCTGTTGTAATCAATTCAAACGGTGAACTTCTGGGTACCTACCGTAAAGCCCACATTCCCCATGACCCATTTTTTTACGAAAAAGACTATTTTGAAGCTGGTGATTCAGAATATAAAGTCTACAACACACCTTTTGCCCGCATTGGGGTACTCATCTGTTATGACCAATGGTTTCCTGAACCCGCAAGAATTTGTGCATTAAAGGATGCGGAAATTATCTTTTATCCAACTGCAATCGGCTACGTTAAGGGCTACACTTCCGAAGACGGTGATTGGCATGACGCATGGAAAACTGTTCAACGCGCTCACGCTATAGCCAATGGAGTCCACGTTGTCGCCGTAAACCGAGTCGGCGAAGAAGGTGAACTGCAGTTTTGGGGAGGTTCATTTGTATGTGATTCCTTTGGTAAAGTCCTCAACCAGGCAAGCACAACAAAAGAAGAATTATTAATTGCTAAAGTTGATTTGAGCAAGAATAAGCGAATTCAAGACGGCTGGGGTTTCCTCAAGAACCGCCGCCCAGACACCTACAATTCACTCGTTAAAGACACTTGCAAAAGAGGCAACAGCAAATGAGCAGCAAAGGCAAAACATGCCGAGAATTGGGCTATATTATGCCTGCAGAATGGGAAAAACACGACGCCATCTGGCTCGCTTGGCCTTACGATCCTTTGACATTTCCCAACCGAGTTGAAAAAGTCGAAGAAACTTACGTCCACATAATCAAAGAAATCCATACAGGCGAACAAGTCAACCTGTTTGTGAAAAATACACAAACAAGAAAGAAAGCAACCGTCCTCTTCAAAGCAGCGAATATTGACTTGTCCAAAGTTAATTTTTATGTTTTTGATTATGCCGATGTTTGGTTTAGGGATTATGGGCCGATTTTTGTTAAGAATAAGAGTCATGAGTTAGCGATGTTACATTGGAACTTTAATTCATGGGGAGAAAAATATGAGACACTCCTTAAAGATCGGCAAATCCCAGAAATCATCAACTGTAAAATGGCTTTGCAATATTTTAAGCCAGGTATAGTTCTCGAAGGCGGTTCAATAGATGTTAACGGCAAAGGCACCTTACTCACAACTGAGCAATGTTTGCTTAACGAGAACAGAAACCCTAATCTGGATAAGAAACAGATTGAAAAATTTCTTTCAGACTACTTGGGGGTTAACCATTTTATTTGGCTTAAAAAAGGCATCCTTGGTGACGACACCGATGGCCACATTGACGACTTAGCACGCTTTGTCAACCCGACAACAATTGTTTGCGCATACAAAGAAGACAAAACCGACCCAGAATACAACGTTCTAAACGAAAACTACCAAATACTCTGTCAATCCGTTGACCAGGATGGGAAAAAATTCAAAATCGTCAAGTTGCCCATGCCCCATATTGTCAGCGACGAAGAACAACAACTGCCTGCGAGCTATACGAACTTCTATATAGGCAACCAAAAAGTCCTGGTTCCAATCTTTGACCACAAAAACGATGTAAAAGCGTTGGCCATTCTTCAGGAACTGTTTCCAAAACGAAAAGTGGTTGGAATCAAATGCGTTGACTTAGTTTACGGCTTTGGCACAATCCACTGCATAAGCCAACAGCAACCCTGCCCTTCCTGATTGCCAAAAAAAACCATAAACCAAGGGCTCTTTTTAGTTAAGTTTAAACTCTCCATTGAATAATAGGTAGAACACCATCAAGTTTGGGAATTAAGGAGAAAAAAAGAGTATGGTTAATTCACCACCGCTTCGTGCCCGTGGCGTCAAAGTGCTTAAAGCCGTTTCTTCACCTCTGCGGCTACAAATCCTAAACCTACTCTTTGACAAAAGCGCCCTCTCCTATACTGAACTCATGAACCAACTTAAAATGAACCCCAGCAGAGACGCAGGCAGGTTTGCTTATCACTTAAAATTCTTGTTGAAAGCTGATTTAGTTGAGGCAGATGTCGAATCAAAAAAATATTTCTTAACTGACCTTGGCAAAATGGTGCTTGACGTTGCTGACCGCGTGGAAAAGAAAGCAGTTAAACCACGGGGTATGGTTGTTCGCACTTCTCATTTAACTCTTGAAGAATTTGATGTTAACAAAATAGCTAATTCACTAATTAAAGAAGCTAAGGTTCCAGCAGAACTTGCCAAAAAAGCAGCTAAAGAAACTGAAAAACGACTTGTCAAATCGAAAACAAAGTATCTCACAGCCTCGCTAATAAGGGAGGTTGTGAATGGCATTTTGGTTGAAAAGGGCTGCGAAGATTATCGCAATAAACTCACAAGAGTCGGCATGCCAATCCATGAAGTAACCGTGTTAATCGAATCAAAAGACCGCCCACAAGACTCCGAAGCAACGATTAGCAAAGCAGGTCAAACCGTTTTGAGTGAATATACATTGCTAAACGTTTTTCCAAGAGATATCGCTGACGCACATCTTTCAGGAGCCCTCCACATAGAAGGCTTAGGCACATGGATACTGAAACCCAACGAAGTAATCCACGACCTACGCTATTTCTTCAAACACGGCGTCAAACTCGACAACCCTCTCCAAGTCGCAATGAAAGCGCCTAAGGACCTAAAATCTGCATTATCCATTGCATTCAACGTAATTTTACACACCAGCAAAGAAACTAACCGCACTCAAACCTTCAACTACTTCAATGTTTTTCTCGCTCCGTTCATTAGGGGAAACGAAGCTGAAAAGATAAAAGAGAACTTGCGTTTGTTTATTCAAAACCTCAATCAACATGTTGAGGCTACTTTGGGTCTTGAACTTTCAATTAATAAATATACCTCGGAAAAAGAAGCGATCGGTCCAAATGGCAAATCAAACGGTAAATACGGCGACTTCACCAAAGAAAGCCAACTTGTATCATTACTCATCATCGATGTTTTTGCCGAAGAAAGCACGAGTAAACCTTTACTTAGCCCAAGGATAGTAATAAAAATCAATAATGATTCCTTAGTTGATGAAAACGCTAAATCGGTTCTGCTTAAAGCTCATCAGTTAGCAGCGAAAAGCGGTATTCCCTATTTTGCCAACATGACCAAAAAGGAGAGTGAAAACGTGGCTTTTTCATCTTCCGGTGTTAAATTCGCTGCTGATTTGACTGGTGATTGGGAAACCGACACGTTGCGGACTGGTTGTTTAGGTTGCGTAACTATAAATTTACCCAGAATTGCACTTGAATGTGAGAAGGATAAAAACAAGTTCTACGATTTAATGCGAGAACGCTTTGAAACTAGCAGCTCGGGCATTAAGCATAAAGAATAATTCCCTCAAACAATTCGGCAAGACTTCATTGCCTTTTCTTCTGCAAAAAGCAGACGGTGACACTTATTTCCGCCTAGAAAACTGCTCTCGAATAATTAATTTAGCCGGGTTTCAAGAATCCACGGAAGCCTTCACCGAGAAAAACATCAACTCGGAAGAAAGCCGCAAATTTGCAGAAGAGACAATCCAGAATCTTTTAGCGTTTAGACAGAAAATCGGCAGAAAATACGGCAAACGGCTTTACCCAGTCATACTTGGCAGTTCAGAAGCATCTGAGCGATTGGCGCAATTGGACGTTGAACGGTATGGTGTTGCCAAAGTGAAATTTTCAGGAACAAGAGAAAAACCCTATTATTCAACTGCTAAACGTTTCCAAGTGAAAGCAGCTGAATTACTTAGCATAAAAACCGAAATGCTCGAGACAGCAAAAAGATGGAGAGGGTTGAATGCTGGCGGAAACCTCAGCATCATCGAACTTGAAGATGCCCAATATACACCGGAAGCCCTGATGAATTTATCGCAACGCCTAATGGAGAATCAATCAATAGAATTTTTCACCTACAACCGCTTAATCAGTTTCTGCGACAACTGCAAGAAAAACTGGTTTGGCACTTTACACAAATGCCCCTCATGTGGCTCCATGAGCACGCTAACAACATTCGATCGATTCACATCGACCTAGCTATTTAACCCCGCCAAGCACTAACGCTAACAGCGCCATCCGGACAACGATGCCGTTCCAGACCTGCTGAAAGTATTTTGCTTGCGGCGTCCCATCAACTTCAGCAGCAATTTCATCCACCCGTGGCAGGGGATGCAAGATAATCATGTCTTTTTTTGCACCTTTCAGGGTTTTTAGGTCTATCTTGTAAGCACCTTTGACTTTGGCGTATTCTGCAGCGTCCGGGAAGCGTTCTTTTTGTATACGAGTAACATATAAGACGTCGATTTGGGGCATTATGATTTCGAGATTTGCATTTTCTGTTACTGGGATTTTGCTTTTAATTGTTTGAAGTACGTCTTTTCGCATTCGCAGTGTCTCAGGTGAGACAAGGAACAATTCTACATTGTATAATGCTAGTGCATAGGCCAGTGAGTGAACAGTTCGTCCATATCGCAAGTCCCCGACTAAAGCAATTTTTAATCCATCTATCTTGCCCTTCTCCTTACGCATCGTGTAGAGGTCTATGAATGCTTGGGTAGGATGCTCCTCGGATCCTGTGCCAGCATTAATTATTGGAACTTTGGAGAATTCAGCTGCTAACTTCGCCGAGCCTTCTAAACTGTGCCTAAGAGCAATCGTATCTGCGTAATTTTCAACCGTGCGAACGGTATCCGCGAGGTTTTCCCCTTTCTTGACAGACGCAATTTCTGCTTCAGCAAAACCAATATTGGACCCTCCTAGCTTCAGCATTGCAGTTTCAAAGCTCAGCCGCGTGCGAGTGCTTGGTTCAAAGAATAAAGTAGCGAGGATTTTGCCTATCAGCATTGTCGAACCGCTTTTGGCAAGGGGCTCCATGGTTTTGCTAACATCCAAGATATGGTTGATTTCCTGCTGCGAAAAGTCTTCGATTGATATGATGTCTCGTCCCTTGAACTCCAATTAAGGCACCCAAAACAAGAAAGCTGCCAACTGTTAAATAACATTTTGTATATTCAAGTCAAGATTTTTGAGGCTTGTTAGAGCTTATATGCTTTTGTTGTTGTACAACGACTGTAACACATTTATAATAACCTGAAGCTGGCAATAATACTTCTCAAACAGGTTAGAAAAACTTGAAGGTGTTTTTAAAATGGAAGCAATTATAAAACAAATTTCTAAAAGAGAAACCCGCCAAGAAATGGTCAATTCACACGGATACATGCCCCGAATACATGAGGTTCGAGCACCATGCCAATGGCTAGAGAACTGCTACAGCGGAAAATGTCCTGCATTTGTACGTCAGAACGGGAATTTCTACTGCGCCAAAATCAAAGCTATAATATAATTTTTTTCTTTTTGTAATAGCAATCTGCTTAACTCAAAATTTCTTAATGAAACTTCTGAATATCCTTAGCAAACACAACCAAGCTCTACCAGAAACAGTCGTCGGTTCTTAATGGAACAGCCTATCACCGGTGATTCACTAACAATCAAAACTCCAACTGCAGCACAGTATTTTTCCACCAGATCAAAACCAAAATCCAAAGCCATATCCAAATTTTCTGATGCATCGACAGCAACCAAAACATTGCAAAACAATAAATTGATTCCAAGAAAATATGCTTCTTAGAACCATTAACTTTTCCTCATTTCAAAGCCTAATAGGAGCCATTATGATTTTTGTTGAATATTAGTAAAGATGCCTTTACCCTTAGCAATATAAGGATAAAGCGCTATTTTATACTAAAGTAAACTTGTTGGTGGTACGTTGATAAATAAGCATATTCAAATTGTGATCTTCATGCTTATCGCATTAACCATTCTGCCAGCAATCAATCTACCCCCGACAAAAGGAGTTGACACACAGTCTTCTTGGACCACTATGGCGCCTATGCTTACTACTCGTGGAGGATTTGGAGTAGCTGTTGTTGACGGAAAAATTTATGCGATAGGAGGCTTAACAGGAAGCGATCTACCAGTCAGCACAACTGAAGAGTACAATCCGCAAACAAATGAATGGACAAGCAAGACGCCGATGCCTACACCCAGAAGCGGGTTCGCAATCACAGTTTACCATAACAAAATTTACGTAATAGGAGGATCTGTTGGCTATGGATATATTGGAAACAACGAAGTCTACGATCCTGTAAGCAACACTTGGGAAACAAAGGCATCAATGCCTACACCCAGAGCAGACCTATGCGCGAATGTAGTTAACGATAAAATTTACCTTATCGGAGGCAAAAAATACTCAAGCATAACACCCTTCTTCAATGAAACCAACATAAATGAAGTCTATGATCCCACTAGCGACTCGTGGAGCACAAAAACGCCAGTTCCTACTTCCGTTAAGGGGTACGCTTCAGCCGTTTTCAATGATAAAATCTATGTTATGGGAGGGTCGCTAGAATCGTTATCACTTGAGAACACTCTAACAACAGATGCCACACGAGTATTTTACACTCAAAATGACACTTGGAGTTTAGCTGCAAATTTACCCAACACTGTCAGTTATGGGGCAGCAGGGATAACTGAAGGGTACATGGCTCCAGCAAGAATATACTATATAGGCGGCTATTCTATAGGGAAATTTACAGGGCAGACTCAAGCATACAATTCTGAGAACAATTCTTGGAGCATTTCTGAATCGATGCCTACTTCAAGAGCATATTTGGGAGTAGCAGTAGTGAATGATGTTCTATATGCTATAGGCGGTTTTGATGGAACAAACTGGCTGAATGTGAACGAGCAGTATAAGCCGATTGGGTACGGAACTGTTGCCCCTAAAGTTCAAATTACTTCTCCTGAAAACAAAACTTACTCAAGTGTAACGCTGTCGTTCAAGGTTAACAGAGTTAACCAATGGATTGGTTATAGTTTAGACAACCATCAAAATGTTACCATAAAAACAGAAACTAACCTTTTAGGTCTCTCTGAAGGAGGTCATAACATAACAATATATGCGAACGATAGCTTGGGAAACATGGGTTCTTCGAACGCCGTTTTCTTCTCTATTGATACACTTCCTCCAATTCTTGAGATATTAGTTCCTCAAAACCAAACTTACGACGTAATCGATATTCAACTAACGTTTACGATAAATGAAGCGTTTTCTAATTTAGCTTATAGTCTGGATGGACAAAGTAAGAAAGATATTGTTGGCAATGTAACTTTGCCAGCGTTATCTAATGGAGCCCACCGTTTGACGCTCTATGCTGTTGATGAGTTAGGCAATTTAGCTGAAAAAACAGTTTCTTTTAACGTTTCGCCTTTCCCAACTGTTGCAATCGCAGCTGTAGTGACCATTGTAATTATTGTTTTAGCTTCAGGTTACTTACTATACAATCACAAAAAGTCGAACAACCCCAAAGACAAAGAAAAGTAAGTCAAGAATGCCCAAGATTTGAAATTGATCAAAGATAATTCAGCAACTAACCGTTTGGTCATTTTCGTGCGAAAATTTTAAGTAAACATTAACCCACGCTTTCAGAGAGGCTCTTGATTAATGACCTATGAAATCAATTACGGTGAGGGTGAACTAGTTGGCTGCTCCTCCAAAATAATTATCGCTGATAGAATTTTCTACGTGAAATTGTTTTCCACGGGAACATCAAAGTTTTTTTCAGGAGACCAACAAGGCGTAATCCAAAAAGAAATATCAAAAGCTGAATTTGAACTCTGGATTAACATCCTGGTCGATAAAGAAGTGGATGTCATAGAAATTCAAAAAAAGCTTAGTTTTGGAAAAAAGTATTAGACAGCCAAAATCATCAACATTCAATGTGAGCAGTTGCACTCTAACCAGCAACTTTTCGGTTATTGTTTAAAAAAAAGTCTTGCTTTAATAAAATAATTGTTTTTTAAGGTTTTAAATACTATTTACTGATATCAAGTTAATGGGAATAGTTATGACTGTCCATTTAGTTCCATGGAATACTAGTTTAAACTTGTTGGAGGAGACAAATCACCTATATGATGAAGCAGGGACCTTTGATTGTATACAGAAGGGTGATCTCGTAGCTGTTAAATTGCATGTAGGCGAATTAGGCAACCCTTACTATGTGCAACCATGTTTCGTCCATGATATTATCCGAAGAATTAAGGCCTTGGGAGGTAAACCCTTTCTCACCGACTCTAACACAGCGTACCATGCTCAACGAAACAACGCCTATGACCATATGAACACATCTCTGATGAATGGCTTCAGCATGGCACCTTTCATTGTTGCAGATGGACTAAAAGGCGAAAACTTTCAAACTATTAAAACTAAAGGCATCCTAAAAGAAATTGAAGTTTCAGGGGCCATTGCTCAAGCAGACGCCATGATTGTTATCTCTCATTGCAAAGGTCATGAACTAAGCGGATTCGGTGGTGCCATAAAAAACCTAGGCATGGGATGCACGCCGGGTCTGGGAAAGCTTCGTCAGCACAGAACAGTTGGTTTAGAAATAGACTCATCCAAATGTGTAGGCTGCAAAAAATGCAAAGAAGCTTGTCCAACTAACATTCCAGAAATTATCGAGGGAAAAGCCCGAAATACCTCGCCACTTTGCACGCGTTGCCCAGTATGCATTGACGCTTGCCCCATGGAAGCTATAAGTTTCGTTGATAAAGGCAACCTTTGCAAGGCACTGGCATCAGCCGCCTTAGGTGTACTCTCAACATTCAAACCAACCAAAGTTGCATATGTAAGTTTTGCTAAAGATATCACGCAATACTGTGATTGCCTGCCTAACCCCGGCGAAATTATCATGAAGAACGTGGGCATTTTCGCTTCTAACTCATCTGTTTCAATCGATGCAGCATTCCTAGGATCAATTGATTATAAAGTGTTAAATGAAGCATCTCATGTCGATTGCATTCTGCAGATAAAAGAAGCGAAAGCACTTGGAATAAAAGGTGAAGTTAAACCGAAAATAAACATAGTCAACTAATACTTTCTACTTTTTGCGCTTGAGCGCGTGCTTTTCTTCTTCTACTTCGCACTAATAAGTAAACAGCAACTAGCGCTATCAAGGCAGCTATTACAGCAATGATAATATAATGTGAAATGCTCGCGACTTCTGTCCAATTTGATCCCAAATAGTAACCCACGTAAATTAGAACACTGTTCCAAAGCACACACCCTGCCACTGTGAAAACCAGAAACTTGGGCACAGGCATCTTTGCCGCTCCTGCAGGAAAAGAGATTAAAGTTCTAATTCCAGGGATTAATCGTGCTAGAAAAATTATTACAGCACCATATTTGTCAAACCATCTAGAAGCTAATGCAAGTTGATCTTTAGAAAACAAAACTCTCCCTAGAACCCGACGTTTAGCAAGAGCTTCAACACCCTTCAATCCTATGTAATAATCAATCAATGAACCAATTATAGCTGCGATAGTTGCAACTAAAACGGTTACCCAAAAGTTAAGTTGTCCTGTCGAGACAAGGTAACCAGAAAACGGAAGCACTACCTCGCTTGGGACAGGCAGAGAACTGGATTCAAGAACCATTAAACCAAAAAGCCCTGGGTACCCCCATGAAGCTACTGTATTCTTTAAAGATGTACTTTTAACAAACACATCTTCTAAAAACTCAAAAGAAATGTAAACGGCAAGGATAATGATTATTGTTGCAGCAATTATTTGTGGTGCTTTCCTTCTCAGCATTTTGAACTTAGAGTTATGCGCTGCCAATAGTCATCGCTTGACTTTAATGTTGAACTTTAATTTAATTAACTTAGCCTACCAGCAACTTTCTTTTTCTAACACTTTTTATATAGCGTAACTTTACCGTTTTTTAGATTGTTAGCAGGGTTGTATTATGGAAATTATTGAAGGCATCCACCAAGTTTAAGATAGAAGTAAAATCACACGTTTATTTTCCGCTTAGACAAGCAAAAAGCAGTTGCCTAAGTCACATTAAGCAATGTTTATCATAGCTTTAATAGCCGTAACTGGGTTAATTTTGAATTATACGCCATTGATACATGTTAAATTACAAGATAAAAAAATACACCAAAAACTAAATTCTCAATTAACAGCAGCAGAATCCTGCTAACTTATATCCTAAACCACGCCTAACAATAAGCCGAGAAGTGTACCGCATGGAGAGGTTTTCGTTAGCCGTCTTCAATACCCAGCCACCCCACCTATACTTTGGGGGTGTTGAGCGGCGCATAATGGAAACTGTAAAGCGGCTACAAATCGAATCAGATATTACCGTTTACAGCGGCACTAAAGCAGGTTTCAAAAAACCCTCCAGCATTAATGGCGCGAACTTTGTTCCGTGCTATTCGACGGATTTTCTTTTTCCAGTGGACAATTGGTTTTTCAATCGAAGCCTCAACAAGAAAGTCAACGCTATCAATGCAGATGTTTATGAGGCTCACGCTGTAAGTGGGTATGGATTTCCCAAATCGCTTGAGAAACGGGGAATAACGAAGCCTTTTGTCCACACGATTCACGGCGTTCTCGCTGATGAGTATGAACTGGCGAAGAAAAACGGGTATCTCTCAGTTAGGGGCAGGGTTGCTAACTATTTTATGCATAGGCTGTCTAAGCTGGAAGAGGAAACAGCGAAAAACGCCTCAATAGTTGTCACTATAAGTAATTATTCGCTTGAAAAAATCCAGAAATATTATGGCATTGAACAGAACAAAGTTCGGATTGTTCCAAACGGTGTTGACATAGAAAAATTCAAACCTATGGACAATAATGGAGTCAGGCAGCAATTTGGTTTAGGCAATGAACCATGCGTACTATTCGTGGGCAGTCTGATTCCGCGGAAGGGACTGCCTTTTCTGGTTGAAGCAGCCAAAAAAGTGGTTAAAAACAAAGCTGACACAAAGTTTTTGATTGTTGGAGATGGAGCCTTTGAGAAACCCACTGTCAGATTCATTGAAGGCAGCCAACCTTTCACGTAACTTCAAGTTCATAGGCAACCTAAAAGATGACGTACTCCCAGCAGTCTACAATTGCGCTGACGTTTTTGTTTTGCCTTCCATTCAGGAAGGACAAGGAATAGTGCTTCTTGAAGCGCAAGCGTCAGGTAAACCAGTGGTTGCTTTTGACATAGGTGGAGTCAATGAAGCCCTCCAAGACAAAAAAACAGGTTTATTGGTAGACCGAGGAAACATCGATGCTTTGGCAGATGCTTTGCTAAAACTACTCACGGATAAGGCACTGAGAGAAAAAATGGGCTCTAACGGACAGAGATTTGTTTCTGAAAACTATACATGGGACATATACGCTAAAAAAATGCTCACAGTCTACCATGAAGCATTAGAAACATGAGACGCCCACAGATTTTGCCAATCTTTTAAAATCAGCTTCACTCATCCACTCAGTTTTCAAATAACAGCAAATTCTCTCTTCGCTAAGCCCTATCCTTCTTGCTTCTTGAATACAGTAACGGTAAGCTTCAATTTCTGTTTGACGTTCAACGTAGTCATAACGTGGGTCAAAGAGTTCTCTGCCTTCCATGAACTGTTTAACATGGCACAATTCATGGATTAAATCAAGGTAAATATCGGTTTTGTCACCTTCGTTGAGGTAACCTTTACTTATTACCAAATGCCCGTCCGAGCCATCCACGAACATGTAACCCATAATCCAACTAATCTCAACTTTGAGGTGACTTAGAACTTCATGGGTTTTTTCGCCAAAAATGCCCGTTACAGCCTCAACATTTTCGAAGTCCTTGAAGTATTCAGAGAAAATTACTTTACGACTACCAATACTAATTATGTTAAAAGGGAGTTTTCTAAACAAACGCAAGACTTTAAAAAAAGCGTACTCTATTGCTGTCAAATCGCAAATTTGCTCCTACTTGAAAGTTGGAAGGTACTCAATCCTCATTCCTCGATGGACTAAATCTGGAAGATCTTCTACGCTACCTATACTAGCGTCGATGTTGCGGTGGATTGGATGACTCCATATACTTTTTGGTGCAAGATTAAACTGCAACGGAACATCTACTTTGATCTTGTATTTTTCGGCTAGATTTTTTATTAATTTTCCCTCTCGACAAGCTATTCGACCGGAACGATAACTTTGAAGTAGTTGTGGCGCGGCAAATGCCCCGATACCATGCCATAAAGTTGCATCTTCTGGAGAACCAATAGAGTATAGGAAGAACTGGGGTGAAGAAGGCGTTTCAGCAAAACTGTAATCGACTAGTTTTTCGCCGGGCACTATGAAGGAGTCATCGCACACAGCAACAGCTATGTCTTGAGGGTCCATCGCGTTAGGGTAGAGTTGGGTAGTCTTGTATTTGACTACTGCTTCGAGCAATTTACCGTTTTCAAAGTGCAGTTTGCCTCTGGCTGCACGTTTTGAACCAAAACCTTTCTTCGAATGCGGAACTGTCAGAAGGGTTGTGCGGTTTTTCATGCTGCGACCCATGCAGGTGTACGCCTCCTCAATAGAACCATAGTCACGGTTACTTTCTTGAATTATGTAATGCAACAAGCCATCTTTGGTCTCGGTCTGCAGAGTTGAAAGTGGCATACGTAATGTGTATAGCGTGAGATCCATTCCAAAGAATACTGACAAATCCTTTAGCTGGTAGTATTTGATGCAATCTACCAGGTCTAAGTATGAACCATTACTATCCTCAAGGCTTTCCGTTATAAGTACGGCTTCTTCTTGGGATATTAAGCTCCCATCATACTTCTTGAGGTATGCTTCATCGATTTTAAGCTGGTCAGTTTTAACGTAGGCTACTGGAAAAGCGCTCTGACCACTATCAACGATTGATTGTTTAAGCGGATTCATTGAGTATCGGTCAGCCTCTACGTCATCTGTGTTTAGTAGAAAAGGTACGATGTAACCTTGCGGGGGTTTCTTAAGATACTCAAAAAGCGCATTTACATCGTCATTATCTGGCTTACGTAAACCGTGCTCATAAAAATAATTGGCGCAGGTTTCAAGCAGTCGAGTGCCAATAATTCCTTGAACCTCCTCAACTGTTAACTGCGGGTTAGTATATTCAACCGAGCCACGCAGATAGAACCGTTCATCGGAGAAAGGAAAAGAAACTTTTTTGCCATTAACATAACGAAACAAAGTAACTTTTCGGTTACAATTTTGGCCCTTGGAAGCCGCAGTTCCTTCAACCAAAACCTTAACGGTTGAGAAGGAAGTTTTCAAAAAATCCTCAAGCAAAAGTCTACAATAATCTTCCATAAATTATCCTCGTTCTAGAGATTCAGCCAAGTATATACAATTTCTTGCGGCATTCGTTCCAAAAAACATCCGTATAACAGAAAAATCTTCTTTAAAGCCTGCGGTTGAAAGAGTAGTTGCCAGAGCAATCTCTTTTTTGGGTAGCGCTACGTAAGCTCGCAAACCTGTTAATTTACTAAGAACCCCCTTTAGCAGCGTAACAGCGACGTCAACCTTACCCTCTCGGCATACCAATGGTCCAACCCAAGCCATTGTCTCATAAACTGTAGCAACAACATATCCAGTAACCTCTTCATCCTTGGAAAAGCAATAACATAGGTTTCCTTTCTTGAGAATGATTGATTCAAGCAGCTTTCTTCTATCACCACCGAAACAGGTAAGGTCAAACTCAGCTATTTTCGGGATATGTCTAGTTCCAACGCTGGCTATAGTTTCGGCAGATAATGCTTTTAGACTGGGGGCATTCATTACAGAAAAATCTTCATCATATCGAAAACCCAAGTTGCCATAGAATTCAATAAGGTTTGGGTAAGCATATAATCCGATTGTTTCAACACCTTTGCCCCGTAAATAGTCGATTGAGTGGTTCACAAGTTGGCTCCCTGCGCCTTTACCTCGGTATTCTTCTTTCACGATGAGATCCCCAAACCAACCTACTTTACCATAACTGTTGCTCGTAGCAATCCCCACTGGTTTTTGTCCGTCAAAAAGTACGAAGCAACCGCCTGGCTCAAGCGAAGTGCTAAATTGAAAATCTTCGATTTCCATATTCCAATCCATGGTATTAGCTAATTGGGTTACAAAAGGGAAATCTTCAGGTTTCATCGTTCTGATTTGGAACATCATACTAAATTGTAAGGTGATCTGCCAATTAAGTGTGCTTGCTGCCAGAAAACGCTCAACGCAGCCTCTGAACCTAAACTTTATCAAGATAAAGTGATAATTAGCTGGCTTGAAGTAATCGAATCACCGATTTACATCAATTACTCAACGTCTTAAAAAGACAGAGCAAGTTCTAAATGTTGGTTTACTTAATAATTAAGCTAGACGGTTGCAGGAGAAGATAGAAATGGAAAATCAAGATGAATTTGTACCTGTTCTTGACGAAAAAGAATTGCAGGAAGGCAAAATGAAGCTCGTTTCAGTGGAGGGTACGCCAATTCTATTCATTAAACAAGAAGGCCAAATTTTTGCCATAAATAACCGTTGCCCACATATGGCATGCAGTTTCTCAGGCGGAACTCTCGATGGATTTGAAATTGTTTGTCCTTGCCACGATTGGCGTTTTAACCTTAAAACCGGTAAATACGATATTGAGCCTATGTATGAATTAACAAAGTATGATTGGAAGATTAAAGCTGGAAAAATCTGGGTAAAGCTTGAAGAAGAATAGACATAAACCTAAATCACCGAGTTTATTAACGCCCACAAATAGCTCTTCAAAAGAGGCAACCTGTTAAATGGGTGTTGTAATTGCAGTTGTAGGAATAAGTGGTTCAGGAAAAACAACTACGCTCGAATACTTAATTTCACATCTAAGCAGCGATGGCTACCGAGTTGGTGCAATAAAACACATTCACCAAGAAGGCTTCACTATAGACAAAGAAGGCACAAATACGTGGAGATTCAGCAAAGCTGGATCAAAAATTACTGTAGCTATCTCACCTAAAGAAATAGCAATAGTAGAAAAAACAAATACGTCCCTAAATGATTTAGACAAAGTCTTAAAATATTTAGAAAACGAAAAATTAGACATTATTTTTATCGAAGGATTTCGTAGTTTCATTTCAAAAAGGCCTGAAATCCTAAAAATTATCACTGCAAAGGATCCTGAAGACCTAGAAAAGACGCTAAAGGAAGCTGTGCCACCAATATTGGCGATAACAGGTTTGATTGCTAAAAATAAACTACAAAAAAATAAAATACCGTACATTAACCTGCCAGAAGAAGGAAACAGACTTCTAGAACTTGTCAAGAATCATCTTCAAACAAGCTAAAAATGATTAATCCTCAAGAAAATAGATAAACTGCTTTTGTTTCTACTAAGCAAGATAGCTAAATGACCAAGCGAGCGGCAATTATCCTTGCTGGAGGAAAAGCCAAAAGATTTCAAACCACTAAGGAAATGTGGCAAGATAAGGCTCTAGCTGAGCTTGATGGGAAGCCCCTTATGATTCATGCCATCGAGCACGTTCAGGATATCGTCGAAGAAATAATAGTTGTCGTTAATGAAAACGAATCACGGATATTCCAATACCACAACGTTTTAGAAAAATACCGTATCCAAAAAGCAAAGATTGTTACAGACTTAAAAATCAAGAACCTGAGCGGACCTATAATAGCTATTTTAACTGGACTAAAATTCGCTACAAGTGATTCCTGTATCACTGTTCCTTGTGATGTGCCCATGTTAAACGGAAAAGTTGCTGAATATTTGTTTAGCGAAGTCAACGATTCTTATGTTGCTGTTCCAATGTGGCCTAACGGAAGGCTCGAGACGCTCCTTTTGGTTTTAGATCGAAAAAAAACTCTGGATATCGCCAACGTCCTCTGTCAATTAGACCGGTCTCACCCAGATGACATCATAAGAGGTTCTCTAAAGACGCTGTTTGTCTCACCGCTTGGCAAAATAAAGACTTTAGACCCAAACTTATGCAGCTTTGTAAATATTAACTGCCAAGAAGATTTATGTCGTCTGCAACCCCGTCATGGGAAAGGTAAATTTATAGAAAATCTAAGATTAAACTTAGGTGTTGTGACTGCTGAGAAAATTGTAGATATTTTAGCGGCTTCCTCGAAAAGGGATAACACTGACTTTTTGGAAGCTTCAAAAATATTTTCAGGTTGTTCAGTGGATTTCGAGAAGGAAGGTCAAGTTTTCTGGGCAGCGGTAAATCGAGAGTATGAAGCAAAAAGTTTACTGAGCTTGTTTGAGCGGTGTGGTAAACCCGAATTAAAAACAGATATCAAAGATGCATTTTTGAAAGCAGCCTGGAATTATGGGTTGGAAGCTAAAATATACGAGAAAAACCGCTGTTATTTGCTAGCTGAAAGGGCAATGGATGACAAGTCATGGAGCGAACTGCAAGCTGAAAAAATAGGTTTCAAATGATTATTCGCTCTGGAACAGTGTAAATGTTCAGGCGTTTTCCACGTACAAAACCAGCTAAAGTAACCTTTGATTCTTCCGCGGTTGCAATTCCTGAAGAAAGCGCAGCCGCCAAAGAGGCTACAATAGGTAAACCTACCTTGGCCGCCTTAAACGCTACATCACCAGATATACGCCCGCTCAAAGCCACAAAACACACGCCAAAATCAACCTTGCTTAAGGCAGCCATTCCAATTGCTTTGTCAACGGCATTATGTCTGCCGACATCTTCAGCCAGTGAAACTAATGTGCCATCGCTCTTGTAGATTGCTGCGACGTGAAGCCCTCCAGTTTGTCTGAACCCTTCAGCCTTAAAGTTGAGTTGGTTAACACTGTCAAAAATAACTTGAGCTTTAACTTGCAAGTTTGATTCAACCTTGGGAGTTACGCCTTTGTACTGGTAAGGTGAACTACTGCCGCAAGCTGAAGCAATAACGCGCGTATGGAGCCTTGAAATCCGCACCCTGTCTTCAACTTTAACATTGGGTGTTAGTTTAACGATACATGTGTTCTCTTTTTCTTTCAAAGTCACTTGTTCTATTTCCTCAATTGACTTCAAAATGCCTTCTGAAAGCAAGTGTCCGACTGCGAGTTCCTTTAGGTTTGTTGGGGAGCAAAGGATGGTTGCCCAAAAAGTTGAGTTAACAAACAAATGAAAAGGTACTTCCTCTGCAACATAGTCAGCAATTCTTTTAGATTTTCCAGCAGTCAAATCAATTTTTATAATATCAACTTGGCGAACCATTACTTGTCACTTTCCGAACAGCTTAATTTAAGTGATGATAAGGATATGGTGTTTGGCTAACCAATAAAGAGATAGCAGAGATTAAAGAAATTTCTCGTAGGTTTTTAACTGTGGATTGTTAGCTTTTGAAACGAAGAGTTTGCCCTTACCTTTCTCTGCGAGGTCGCCAAGGAATACGTAGAATGGTCCAGCTGCTGATTCGGTGTCGTCGATTTTAACTTTGGGTTTTATACTATCGATAGTAAAGCTGGGCATGACTTCCTCAACTACACCGGAAACGATGATTTTTCCACCCATCATGTTAGCGCCTACTCTGGACACTAGCATTCTTTTCAACGTGGATTGTTCCACCACTCATGTGGAATCCTAAGAATTGACCGACATTGTTTCCTTTTACCTTGATTAATCCGCCATGCAAATAAGCGCCTGAATCGCTTCCAACATCGCCATCCACAACTATTTTTCCACCCTTCATACCTTCGGTGGTTCCACGGTAAGGAGAAGCCAAATAGTCGCTAGCGTTTCCGTGAATTTCAATTAAGCCTTTCTTCATTGCACTGCCCGCCCATTGGTATGCGTCACCATTTACGGTGATTTTGCCACCTGCCATCTTTTCACCCAGATGCATGCCGACGTTTCCATTGATGATGATTTCGCCTATTTTCATGCCTGTGCCTATTTTGCGGACTTCACCTACGTCACCGTTTATTGTTATAGTGGGAGAGGCTGCTTTGGCTTCTTCTATTATGAAGAGATCACCCAATTTTTTAGGTTTGTTTCCCTCAAAAAGTTGCAGATTTGCTATTTCAGCGGTGTCTTTGCCCATGAATATGTCTGGGCTAATACATTCAGCATTAACGGGGAACGTGAATTTTCTAAGTGGAGTTAGAACTATCATTTTATACGCTCGCCTTTACGATTATTTTGTCTTTTACTTTTATGTAGTGATCGTACACTGGGTAATTATCGTATTCAACTGTCCAGTACTGCTTGAATTTACTCTTCATGTCTTCGTCAATTTTGCAGGGTTCTTTTGTTTGGACGTCTAGCCACATGGTTCTTCCACTGGCATTCCCTACGACTTCTCCATCTTTAACAACAATTTGTCCGTCTTTAATCGTGTAAGCTGCGTGTTTAAAGGCTCTCCTCACTGTTTTGTATTTACGAGCTATGTCAGTTGTCTCAGGGTTAATGTTGAAGATTGCAACATCCGCATCAGCACCTACGCCAAGGTGACCTTTGTTTTTGAGACCTAAAGCTTTGGCTTGTCCTGCACGAGTCATTATGGCTAACTCATAGAGACTTAATTCACGGTTAATTGAGGTTAGAAGACTTGCTCTTTGGGCTTTCTTGTGGCAATGATTCAGAGTTGCTGTTCGTGCATTCTTGCTCATGAGCCAAGCGAGAATTCTTGGATAAGCAAAGAACGGCCCACCGTTGGGATGGTCTGTGGTCATGAACATTTTCCATGGATCCTTAATGAGTAAAGCCAATTCTAATCCGATTGACCATTGTTTTGCGTTAACAGCGTTGTTCTTCTTGTAGTGGAATGGGATGATTCCTCCGCTGGTCTCTGTTTCCACATCGCTATTTACCCACTTGTGGCCACTCAATTGGTAGAGAGTGTATTCGAAGGGTCCATCAGACTGTCATAGTCGTAGTGTCAGTGAAAATTACTTGGCCCATGTCAAAAGTTATGTGGTTGTGAGCGTTGATGTAACTTGAGATTTCTTCTGCCGCAGATTTCATATTGCCCCAGCCGTCGCCTCCAAAACTGCTAAACTGTAAGTGAGTAATGTGGGCTACTGGTCTGCCGTTAGGGGAAGGCACGCTTTCAAGTGCCTTCATAGTTTCCAATGTGGTTGCGTAGTTACCTGGCAAACCAAGATTGTTTGTGTGAAGGTGAATAGAATGAGGTAGGTTAAGCATTGTATTAACTTTAGCTAAGCCACACATGATTTCTCTGGGGGTAATGCAAAAGTTAGGCACTTGATCGTCAATGCTATGAACGTTATGCCCAAAACCCCAAGATTCCAATCCGCCTGGATTAACTATTTTTATGGCGTAACCTTTTGTTATTTCCATCATCCAAGCGACGTGTCTTGCGCATCCTTCTATGTCACCTTTTCGTAAGTATTCAAGCACAAACCACCAGTCCCCGATTAAAGGAAATGATGCTTTGTCTAAGAGGGGAATATCGTTTAATTCTTCATGGGTGTGTTTTGCTCCAAGAGGTGCCATGGACGGATTCATTACGGTAGTATAGCCCATCTTTGAGTAGCGGTAACCTGTAACGAACGTGGAGGGAATTGAGTAGCCTGTTCCCGACCTTGTCGTAGCGGTTTTGCTTACAACATCTTTAATGTGGTCTTCGGGTCTAACGATTCTACCAGTATTTACTTCTCCGCCCGCAATGTGAGTATGAATGTCGACGCCCCCGGGCATAATCGTTAAGCCAGTGGCATCAATTACTTTGGCTTTAGGACTAACTTTTTCAACAATTTTCCCATTTTTAATGGATATATCCATCTTTTCGCCATTAATCCCATTAATGGGATCAAAAACGAAGCCGTTTTTTATTATCAGTTCAACCATTTCTTAAGCATCCGCCTTTTTTGAGGTTTTTTTAGATTTTATTTCTTTGACTTCAGCTAGGATTTTCGTCAGGATTTCCTCATCTGACAGTACTCCTTTTGGGGGTTCAACAAACTTCTTTAGGGGTAAGGGAACGTGGTCCATACGGTATGCTGTACCTTCAACTTCTATTCCGACAAACGCACAAGGAAATACTATGTCTCCTAGCATTGATGTAGCATTCATGTGGGGATCAATAACGATCAATGGGTGCTTAACCATGTTTTCGACAGCTTTTTTTGGGAAGTTTGAACCTGGATCAGAAGCTATTACAAGCGAAGCATCGTTTTCCCCGCGCAAAAGCACATCCATGCAAGATGTTTCACCAGGATTATAGCGTGGATAACCCAATGAGAAGTCAACCGCATATGGATAACCACTTTGCCAGGCAGAAACCACGTTGGCGCCAGTTACGTTGAAGTGTCCTCTCATAGGCATGATTACGAATTTTGTCCTTAGGTTCAAATCCCGAACCAGTTGGATCGCGATTTCTATATTTCTGAATTTTCCAGCAGTTTGAGTTAAACCCATGCCAAAGAAGATAACGCCGAACTCACAGTTTACTAGGGCATCAGCAACTTCTTTGAGGTATTCTACAGGAACACCAGCCACGCTTTCTACATCGAGTTCTTCATCACGAATTAAAACTCTTAGGGCCTGTAATAGTTCATAGTCTTTGTTGGGTTCCACCTGGATGTAATAATCAGCCATTTCAGCAGACATGGTTTTTCTAACATCGACAACTACCAATTTTCTTCCTTTTTTACCCATTGTCTGTGGCATCCCTGGAACACCGCATGTTTGAGGTCTTGGTTCATTACGTCCAGATTCCATTCTCATAACACTTTGAACTTTCTTTTGACCAGATTGAGATTTCAATTTTTGCATGTATGCTTTCCATTCGCTTTTTTCAAATCGACCTTCTGTGAAGCTGGTATATCTTTCGAGATGGCGTGGGTGGGCACTCCATGGGTCGCATCCCCAGTAAATAATTAAGTCTGCACGGTGTCTAATCTGTCCCAGTGTACACGTAGGTTCACCTACTTCTTGAACACCTAAAATAGAAGGCCCATGACATACGACGGCTGTGTTATCCATAATTCCGCCGACTTCCTCAGTTAATGCCACGCCGATACGTTGGGCTTCGGAACTAGTTGAGCTCCAACCATAAAGTATTGGGTATGTTGAGTTTGCAAGAACTTCCGCGGCTGCATGAACTGCTTCATCCATTGAGACTGGAACAAGCTTGCCGTTTTTTCTCATCAACGGCGTTTTAAGCCTATGCTTTCCTTTATACCCTAAGAACTTCGATTCACAAATAGCGCAGCCATTTTTTACTTTAACAACCTCGTTGTTTTCAACTGTTACTTCAATATCATCGCACAAGCAGCCGCAGATTGGACATGTTACTGAATTAATCAGAGTCATTTTTATCGCCCAAATTCCTTCATCAAAAGTTCTTCTATACTTAGAACCTGCATTTCAGGGGCTGGTGAAACTTCAGCAGGAGTTCCCTTAAAGGAGGGCATTCCAATGCTGGTAGTTTTGTTGCTACATATAGCATTAGCCCAGGGTCCGTAAGGAATATAAATTAAACCAGGGGTCGCGGAACGAGGGTATCTTACGGCTTTAAGCACGACTGAGCCGTCGGGGGTGGATACTAAAATGTTAGTGTTATTTTTAACGCCAAGTTTGTTCATGTCGTCTGCATCCATGTAACACATTGAACAAGCGTCAAAGTATTCTTTTGAAGCTTTACCTTTCTCTTTACCAATGCCTTGCTCAATTGTGCGACCTGTAAGCAAAGTTACCGTTAACTTTTGCTCTACCATGATTCCGACCTTACCAATGTAGTTTATGCAGTTATATTTAAGAGTGAGTTTAAAAATTTTCTAAAATTCAAGGATAAAGCATCTTCTTAATGCATCAAAATATGAGAATTAATTAGCTACTTTAGACGAAAAATCACCCTAACTCCATGAAACCATACCGCCCATAGGTACGGAAAAATGGGCGTGCAGGATACTGGGGTATAAAAATGTTCTTGCCGATAGATTTTCCCATAGTACTTGCTGCAGTATTCACATTATGGCTGCAGACTAGCCATCTTGAAGTACTGCACGCCATAGATTGGTTTAAACTTACCTATTTTTTCTGTCACCCCCTAAATAATCAGCAAACAACTGTCCAAAGAAATTTAATACTAAAGAAGTTGCCTCAAATTACTTTACTGAACCATAAGATGTCACAGCAAAACCCACGTTCTCCATGTTTTTTCTGTTTTCTATCCTTGCTTGAATGAGCATTTATCGAGGTTAACAACAAAATAAAGCGCAAAGTTGGGTGCTTATTGTTTTGCTAATTTTAGGCCGTTGGTTAGTGTGTAGACATTTTGATCCCATACACCGCTCCAGTGGTCATGCCATGTTCCTTCCATATTGTGAGTAGTAAAGGTGAATACGCCAACTGAACCAATTTGCTTTATGGGACCGCTATCAGCTTTGGTAAGGGTTAATTGTGTTCCATTAATTATTCCGGTTAAGCCCATAGGTGAAGCGTCCGGTGTGTATCCCGAGTCTGATATTAATTGTCTGTTGGAATAGCTAAATTCCACCTGCACTCTTACGATGTTTTCTTGGTCTGTGGCCGTTATCGTCCAAGTCATAGTACGGTTTTCTGAGCCTACATCCTCAAGCTGCCCAAATGTTGACCAGTCAGTAGCAATACTAAATTTAGTAGAGAAAGTGGTTTTCCATGTTCCCACTATATCTCTTGTTGGTGTTAAAACGTCTGATGGTGACACAGATATGCCGTCGAAGAATCCTGAGAAGTAGAGAGCACCGATGATTGAAACGATTATAATTACGGCGGGTATAACTTGACTTGCTTTGACTTTTCCCCTAGGTGGCGGCGTAGGGTTTTGAAAATTATTAAACATTATAATGCATCTGTCTTAATAGAATAACGGGTGTGAGTTAAAAGACTTGTGAATTAGTCTTTTTCTTTGTTCCAACACGAACCACGTCTATTGGAGATACCGCCCAAACAAATCTTTTCCTAAAACATTTAACATTGACTACTGAGAGTTCTACAAAAAGAGAATAGCTAAAAATGGACTTGTACAGATCTGTAGTTAGAGGTCTAAAAATGCAAAAAGTTTTTTTCAGGCATCTCTCTTTTCCTCGCGTCACCCATAATCTTAACAAACTGTTCCAGGTAGAACTTCCGGTATGCTTCCAGTTGCAACTGCATTTCGGGTGGAAGCACCTGAAGCTAAGACTGATTAGTGCGTTTCTAAAGATAGTTCAAAACATCTTGCTCCCTAGTTCAACTGTAATTGCCGATTAATGTTCAGCTTCATGAATTGCTGCAGCCATAGTTAACGCTCCAATTTTAGCATTATCGATTAGTTTTTGCAAGGCAACGAAAAACTTTTTTTCTTCTGTCGTAACATGAACATGAGTGGGTGGATTTTTTCTCAGATGCTTCCTGAAAGTTTCACTTCTTCCAGTTTTGACATAATCTCTATGTTATAGACTCGCCAGACATCTTCTCGCGTGATTATGCCTATCAGTTTTTTTCTGTCCTCTTGCCCAACGACTAGAAGGCGCCCAATCTGATTATTCGCCATTTTGCCAAAAGCAGCATAAAGACTTTCGTCAGGAAGCGTTGTAACAAGTTCTTTTGTCATTACCGAACTTACCCTTGTTGAAGCTCTCTTATCTATGTTGATTTTAAGAACATCCGTAAGTGTGATAATACCTAAAAGTTTGCCTTCGTCATCCAAGACGGGTGTTCCTTTTATTCCGTTCTTTGCCATTATCTCAGCGACCTCTGAAATCGGTGAGGTGAGGGTAGTTGTGAGGACTTTCTTAGTCATTGCGTCTTTAACAAAGAGCTTTTGTAGCAGTGGAATTGAGTATTCACTTCTGTGGGCTGGAGAATCACTTCTTGATTGAACCTGACTTCTATAGATAGAATTCTTTCCTGTGATTATGTATGCAATAGTAGTGGCTATCATTGAGGGAACCAGCAGAGTTAATCCTCCAGTCATTTCGCTAACCATTAGCATAACGGCAATAGGCACTTTGCCCACGCCTCCGAAAAACGCCATCATTCCCACAATAACAAATCCCGCAGTGACAGGAACGAAATTTGGCAAAAGCCCATTTAGCAATATCCAGAGTGCTGCGCCTAATAAGCCGCCTATCACCATAGCTGGTGCGAAGACACCTCCGCTCCCTCCTGAACCTATTGAAAGAGATGTGGCAACAATTTTAGCTACGATAATTACTGGAATCAAAATGATAGGAAGCAGAACAAAGTTTCCGCTCATCGCTATCTGAATCCAACCATAGCCCATACCGAGCACCTGCGGGAGAAACATTCCAATAATACCCACAATAAATCCGCCTAAAGCTGGCTTCAAGAATCGCGGTATTGCTAGACGCTGAAAAAGAGATCTCGTGCCATAGAACCCTTTGACATACACAATACCAACTAAACCACAGAGTATACCCAAGATTGCATAAAAGGGCAGATCAAGCGGGTCATTGAAAGCATTTTGATTCATGTAACCAAATACGGGCGTCCATCCTGAAAAAGACGCGAATATACTGTAGCCAACGGTTGAAGCTATGAAAGCTGGTAGTAGCGTCTCCACCTCAAAGTCGCCAATATAAAGGATCTCTGCACTCATTATTGCTCCCCCAAACGGGGCCTTGAAAATGGCACCTATACCTGCACCTATTCCGATTGCAACTGCGATTCTTCTATCTTTTGAGCTGAGATGAAGTCTTTTTCCAAGGAAGGAGCCAAAGCCTGCTCCTATCTGTGCTGTGGGGCCTTCTCTGCCTGCACTTCCTCCAGATCCAATCGTTATTGCTGATGCCACAAGTTTAACTATAGGTATTCTGGATCGAATCGCGCCTTTTTTGTTATGAAAAGCATCTATTGCTGCGTCCGTTCCGTGACCCTCAGCCTCTGGCGCAAAGCCGTAGACGATTATACCACTCAAGAGCCCTCCAACAGTAGTAACCAACGGAATCAAGAAAACACGAGAAGATACTAATCCCAAGCTTCCACCTTCTCCGAGTGATGAAGGAGCAACAAACCCGGTAATATCACCAAGCAGAAATGAGCTTGCGAGCCTAATTGCTTCAGAGAAAAGAATACTGCCCACCCCACAGACGGTACCTATCAAAAGAGCAATCGGAAACCATTTTCTAAGATAACTAAATTCGCTAGAAGCTCTATAAGGCTTCAATTGTTTTTTCCTTCTTGAATATCTTCTTCTCAGCGAGGTTAAATATAAATGGGACGTATGGAAACAGCTAAATGGAATAATAAAAAATCGATATCAGATTTTTTTCCCTGAACACTTGTGTTCCTATTCGGGTGTGAAGAATAAAACTATTAGTCGATAAGACGATAATACGATACTTCAATGATTAATTTTAACATTTTAATTTAACTTAATTAAGTTGGCTTAATCTTTTTAAACTTAACCAACTTGAGTCTTTGATAGCCAAAAATCTTCTATTGCCTGTTATTTTAAGTGAGCAACCTTGTCTTGTTTTGTGGTGTCTTAGGCAGTTCACTTTCTAGACCGGCAGCAGTTTTGTTATCTCAGTTTTCAAGCAAGAGGTTAAAAAAATATTAAAAGAAAAACTGCAATTTATGGGAAGCACCTAAGTTTGGATACGACTCTTAGGCACTTAGAATTCATAAAGCTCGAAGGAGAAAGCTTTTCTCAAGTTGAGATTGTGAAGGTATTAAGTGTAAAATGCAGATGTTCTAAACATAGAGTGTACAGTGATTTTGAGTCTTGTGAATGTTGGTAATCGAGTCTACAAAGCTACAAAAAGAGGTTCTATTGAAGGCGCAACCACACAAATAAACATGGATGACCTTAAAAACTATTAATTGACAGTTCTTACCCAGCAATTAAAAAGTTAATCCGCAAAGAAGCGGTATAAATGCGTGACTGGAATGGCGCCGCTGAAAGGTTGCGCCTACACGTATGGGATAAAGTACTACTTTTTGATGGATCATTCTGAGACTTCCTTTTTTATCAATTGTTTAAGTTGATCTGCTAGAATCGTTAATTGATGGCTTTCTATTATATCCTGAGTCTCAGTTACGTTGCCCCGCATCAAAGCATCTTTGGTGAGGATTTCTTCGGGATTCTCTCACCAAGCAGGGATAATTTCTTTGATTTGTGCAATTTTATTGACCTGAGTTTTTTGGCGGATTACAAGACCTGCAGCTGTGTACATATTTCTAAGTGTTTCGATGCCTAAGCTCTGGACGTCTTCGTAAGTGTCGATAGTGTGTCCCATCATATAGTTGATTATTTCGGTATCTATTTTTAATGAACTCATCTGTGTTCTGAAGTATTTTCTTAGACTGTGGGTTCTTACGGTGTACATCCAACTACCAGGTAGTTTTTGAGTTATTTTTGCAGCTACAGCGATGCTGTGCACAATGTTTCTGATAGTTTTGGAGCTTACGCCTACTACTCGGGTTGAACAATGGCTATGACGAATTAGCGGTGAATCATCTGTTATTTCTTCAGGCGGCATACCTTGGCTGCCACGTCTTCTTTCTTGAATATAGATTTTTAGGAATTGGCATGCTTCTGGATTTAGGAAAGTATCATAGTCGTGGTATTTTCCTTTGGTGATAGCGGCTTCGACGTGGACGTGGATTGGTACTCTGTTGTTTTCGAGGTTTTCTTTTACGTGTCGGTATTTTAGGTTGGCGAATGTTCCTTCTCGAAATCCGCCTATTGAGATTGCTGCAATTATAAAACTTTCACGTGCGGCGGATAAATCAAGCATTGCAGTTAGTTCTTCGGGTTTTGGTGCTCGGTCTTTGTAGGCTGTTTTTCGGCTAAGTGGCTCATCTAATTTGATTTCTTTGATTCCGTTTACTCGGTAGAAGGTTTTAGCTGCTTTAATGCAGTTGCAGACAGCAGATGGTTTGAGGCCTGAATCTTGAAGTTCCGCCAGGTAATCGTTTAGGAATCCGCAGTGATTCTGAACCATTATCGGGTCGGGAATTGCTCCGATCGGCTTTAAATCTTGAATAATTGCGTCTGGACTGTGTCCGAGC
Organism: Candidatus Bathyarchaeota archaeon; assembly: GCA_963741005.1. Classification (GTDB taxonomy): domain Archaea; phylum Thermoproteota; class Bathyarchaeia; order Bathyarchaeales; family Bathycorpusculaceae; genus Bathycorpusculum. The sequence continues at coordinate 1,462,078 of CAVUGQ010000006.1, read as the reverse complement.
CAAGTGGCGTATTTTTTGACGCCAACTGAGTATTGTAGGCAGCTTTTGTTTGAGACTGAACAATGGCGTAGAAAATGGCGTGCGAGTTTTAGTAAGCTTTTGTTGTCAAAGATGTAGACAATTATGGATGGCTTTCGTTTAGACAGGAATGGAAAATGTAGTTGACGAGTCCTTTTTCTGTTGCCTCTAAGATTTTGTTTAGCTCGATAGCTATGGGTGTTTTGAGTTTCCAATTTCCTATACTTCTTTCAACAGTAACAAGGTCACCTTGTAATATCAGCGGAAGGTTGAGGCTTTTTAGTTCTTCAATAGAAAGTTGACGGTTTCGAGTTATAGCGGGGGCTAAAGTAGTCGTTCGTTGTATCAAACTTGTTGTCTCCTTTTGGAGTCTTTTGCTTTTTGAGTTTTTCGCTCCGATGGACGGAACGCATACTCATCCTCTTGTATTGGTTGCTTGCGATTTAAATACCAGTTTGAAGTTTTTTGTGGGCTTCTTCTAAGTCTAGTTCACCGAGAATTTTAACTGCATCTTGGGGAAATAATGTAGCTTGTTTTTTCATCATTTTTATCACTTACAGTTGATGTTTCTTATTAGCTTGGTCTATAGATGACGCTTGTTAGGTTTTTTCGAAAACTTCCAGTTCATATTCAAGCTTGCGCAACCTTTTCTGTTGACCCAGCAGAATAGACATAACCATAGGCTCAAAAAGAATTGGGTTAGTCACATTGCCACCCGCCGAAGCAAAACTCCTACACATATCCAAAAGCTCATCAAACGCCTCCCGATCAGATTTACGCAACGCTCTAGCAAAGCCGTTCCACCGAATAATTTCCGATTCTAAAGCCATCCTATAAGATTCAACAGTTTTACCCATACACTAAACCTCACCGCTTCTGATGTGAGTGATATGGGATTGGATGAAGTCTTGTTCTTTGAGGGTTTTGTGGAGTAGGTCCTGGATGGCAGCGTTCATGTTCCCTTTGTAGTAAGGTCGAACAATTTTCTCTGCAAACTCGCAGAGAAGCGAAGCTGGAACACTATGAAAAGTCAAATCAACCAAGAGATCATCTTCTAACGCTAACACTTGAGTTTTCTTTTTCATACCAATCACACAGGCTTCCTGCCTATCACCTAAACCATTTAAAAAGCAAGCCAACAAACTACCCTGCTGCTTTGTAGAGGGGTAAGTAAAACTGAAAAGGTTTAGCTCATAACTCTAAAGTCAAAATCCAACTCCCAACCTACGCGCCCAGCCTACTACAAGAGATCAAGGATTTCATCGAAGAATCAGCAAAACACTGCTGAACAGAAAGGCAGATAAATAAAACCTCAATTGAGGTTAGTAGTTTTGTCATAAAGTTCACCTGGTCTGCAAAATATGAATTGTTGTTACTGATCATTGTTGCAAAGTTTTAAATAATGAGTAGTTAATTACTGGTCATCGCGAGTAAGTGCCTATCCGAGGCGATGATGCCCGCACATGTGGGATGGGAGTAATAGGATAGGGTTCGCGTATCTGTTATTTCCAGAGATATTTGAAGAAACCCACTTTATGTTCAATAATTTTGATGTATTCGTCGTTTTGTTTTTCATATTTTTGGAAGTACGCTCCTGCAACTGCGTCGGCTGCTTGCAGGCAGAATTCTCTTTCAGAACCAATGTGATCTAATGAAATACAGTCGGGTGGGAAACTGTTTCCTTGTTCATAGAGTAGGTATTTTGCTTTCTCTGTTGCATATGAATTGAATTTGTCTATCTTCCATAGTGGGAGGCTTTTATCGAAGGTTATCTGTATCTTGTTTCCAGCGACGATTTGGGGAATCAGGGAAAGCAGTATGTTATGTACCAAAGACCAGTTGTAAAGGATTGCTGGATCTTTTCTTAAATCTAGTTTTACATGTGTCTTCTCCAATACGACAACGCCTAGTGAAACTTCGCATTCGGCTATTTTTTGAAGAACCCTTTTTCTGCAGTAGTCATCCATTCTTGAGAACTTGAGCTCATTTCGATTTCTCGAATATATTTTCTTTTGGTGAAGATTTTTTAGAAGACGTTTTAGCTCTGTTTGGATTTTTATTGGCGTTCTGCATTCTATGTAAGCTACTACAAAGTATTTTGTTGCATTTTTCGAAAAACCGAGGTTTCCAGATTCGTCAACAAACACATGCAAGTGGTTTACCTTCTTTGCTTTCTAACGAGTTCAGGCTTGTTTGTGATTTCTTGGGTTAGGAACCAGTAAGCGAGTAGGCTTTCTTCTTTTGCATAGTAATCTGGATGTTTTCTGTTTATGAGTGCCCAAAAGTTTTCGTTGTGTTTTCTTTCGAGGTTATGGGTTGTTTCGTGGTAGATGATGTAACTTATTAGGTCTTCTGGGAGGAATTTGAGGAGTGTGTTTACTGTCAGGTTATTGTTTTGGCTGTGGCTTGCCCATTTCGTCTTCATTTCTCGGAAGTAGATTTTTTTGATTTTGGTGTTTAGATCTCTCTGGTCTAATTCAGCGTAGTTCTGAACGAGTATTCTCAGCTGAGCGTCAGTTCTGGTTTTGTTTATGGTTGTTTCGTTTGTTTGTTGGATGGCGGTGTTTATGGTTCCTTGTTTGCGTTTTATCCATTTCCCGTACTTTTCCAGAACCTGCTGCGGTGTCCAGCCTATTTTTGGGAGAATAATTAGGAGGGTACCTGTTTTGAACTCTAGTCGTGGATGCTTTACATCTCGGTATGCAACGGTGTACTTTAGCTCATTGCTGGCCATAGGTTTGTATTTTCTCCATTACTTTTGAGTAGAGCAAGTCAAGTTGGTTGAAGGTTAGATTATTTTGCTTGATGTATTTTCTCAGGTACCTACGAACGTCGCGTTCAACGTTTTTCTTGGTGGTTTGCTGATACTGCCAACCCTTAAACAAATTGGGTCGCAACAGAGTACTCAATTTAGTGGTGTCTTGGGTGAGTTTATCGTCTGAACCTAATGCCTCTTCCAATGTAAGCAGCATTGAGTATTGCAGGTCTGTGAAGAGAAGTTGCTTTTGTCTGCTTCTCAACTGCTGAATTTGTTGGTATATTTCGGCACTTTCATTGTAAATCTTCTCAAAATCTTTGGTTTTCTTTTTCCACAGCTGAAGGATACGTTCAACTTTTCCGGCTAACGATTCGTAAATGGGCGTTCTCTGCTTATCCACAATTACAAAGCGGTTTAATGTGAACAGAAGGTTAGCCGCTCTTTCTTCTTTGGTTTTGACTTTTTCCTGCAAATTCTTAAGATAATCCGCGTCAAATTCGATGACTGGGTACTGCTGTTCTATATCTGTAAGCTCTGTTGTTTTATAGACGTACTTAAGGGTTTTTTGGAAATACTGCATAGCATATCGTTTCTCAGCTGAAACGTCTTGCCTTGTCTTACTTAGGTAATAATCATAGACTTGGGTTAGCCAAGAATAGTCTTTAAGCTTCTCAAGTTTTATCGGGTTTGGACCCAACAATTCAAAAAGCCTGCGCAGCTCGCGGTAGTTCTTAGTGAATTTCTTGGTGTTTTGCTCATCTATCGTAATTATCTCGAAGGCTTGCAGCATAGTTTGTCTGTCATATCTATCCTTGGGTACATCCGCAAATAGAGCGATTGTAAGTTGCATTTTCTCAGCGAAGGCTTTGGCAAGTTCATCGGTACTAATTATTATGCCTGAGATGTCCTCTTTTGTATAATTCTCAAACGCTCGTGTAAACTCTTTGAGTATACCAACGTAGTCGAGTATGAGCCCTGCTTCTTTGAGGCCTTTGAAGGGTCGATTTGTTCGGGCGATAGCCTGCAGAAGCCTGTGTTCTTTTAGTGGTTTGTCAAGATACATGGTTTGGAGAATTGGTGCATCAAAGCCTGTTAGGAGCATTTCCGTTACTATCAGTATTTTTGGCTGTGTTTGCTCTTTGTAGCTGCTAACTATTTCTTTGCGTACGACATCATCATCCTGGCCTTGGTAGCGTGCTGTTAGCTCTTGATGATAGCTTTGAATTTCTTTGGGGTCTTTGCGGTTAAAGGTCATGACTACTTCGCTGTAGTCGTTTGGTAGTACCTTATCGAGTGCTCGTTTGTACCGTACGCATGAAAGCCGATTAACGGCTACGACGATAGCTTTGAATTTGCCGTCTATATTCTCCTTGAAATGAGCCGCAATGTCTTGGGCTACTATGTTGATCCGGTCATTGTTTTCGAGATAAACTTTGATGGCAGTTAGCTTCTGCTTGATTCTCTCCTCTGTTTTCTCCCGGTATTCCTCAGGGATTTCCTCGAACTCCACTTGTATGAATGTATCAAGCATGTCTGTTTTCAGTCGAATGCCTTCATGGTCTTCTAGTCTCGGTTGATACGCGATTTTAAGTGTGAAGCCATCTTGGATTGAGTCGGTCATGAAGTATTTGTCTAAGTAAGCCTCTTCTGGCGGATAACTGAACTCGTTATAAGTGTCATGCCCAGGTTTAGCGACGGGTGTTCCTGTGAAGGCGTAAGATTGGGCGCTTTTCAGCATCTCTTTCATTTGGGTTGCAAGTAAACCGTATTGTGTGCGGTGTGCCTCGTCGATGAATAGGATTACATTTTTTCTATTCTGGATTGTTTGGTTTGTTTTGCTTAATTCGTTGAGTTCTAGTTGTAGCCTTGTGAGTTCTTCTGGTCTGAATTTGTGAATTAATGTGATAAAGATGCCGCGTTTGCCCCTATGTTCATCATGTCGTAGGATTGTGCGTAAACTGTGTATGGAGTTGATTATTTCTGGTTGGGTTATATCAAGGGCTGAGTACTCTTCACTTAGTTGGGTTTCGAGTTCTTCTCGGTCTACTACGAAGAATATTGTTGGGTTTTGTAGTGTTGAGTCTCGGTAGAGTTTGTTAGCTGCAAAAACCATAGTCAGGGTTTTTCCTGAGCCTTGCCAGTGCCAAATTAAGCCTTTGCGTTTGGGCTCTGTGCCATTTATGTTGTTTAGGACACGGTGGCAGATTTTTTCCGAAGCGCGATACTGCATATATCTTGCGATTACTTTGGTTGCTGCTCCGCGTTCTATGCGCATGAAAAGGTAATTGCGTATTATGTCCAACAAAGTTTTGGGAGTGAGCATTTCTATGGTCGAATCTATGGTGTCTTTGTCCTGTTGACGCCATTTGTGTGTAACCGTTTCTTCCTGCCAAGGTACTATTGGAAAGTAGTGAGCAACTTGCTCCGCGGCTATGCCTATTTGAACGTACTTGTACAGCTCAGGAACTTTTGTTTCGTACTCCTTTACTTGTTTGTACGCGTCGTACCACGTTTCAGTTAAGCTAGCTGGATTTTTGAGTTCAATATTTACGAGGGGAATGCCGTTTACATATAGGATAATGTCGTTGCGAATCGGTTTTTCTCCGTTATGATGGACTACTTGGCGTGAGATTGTAAATTCGTTAGCTCCATTAGAGCCAAAGAGTTTGATGTAGTTAACTACTCGGTCTTTTTCAAATTTTACTGGAACACCGTCTTTGAAATAGTTGAGAATTTTTTTTGCATCTTCGCCTCCAGTGGCTCTAAGTTTTAGTTCATTTAGGACTTGTTTTATTTCTTGGTCGCTTATGTCAATATCAGCGTTTATACGTTTTAGCGCCCGAATCAGCGTGGGCGTCATTAGGGGGTCTTCAGCGTTTTCCCTCTCCAAATCTACAGTTCTGATGAACCGCCAACCTTTATTCTGGAGTTCTTGAACAAAATAATCTTCTAAGAGGGATTTTTCATTAAAAAGTGGCATGATTTTATCAATCCTCGCTAATCCTAACTTTTCCGGTGAGAAGAGAATCCATCAAACTAGTCTTAATTCTTTCGAGAGTTTCCTTTTCTTTTAACTCAAGTTGAAGCTTCTTTTCAGCGGCAAAGAAAATTTCAGAGATCTCTTTCTGCTCAGAGCAAGAGGGAAATGGTAAGAGGATTTTGCGGGCATCGGCTTGGTTTAACTTTGGTTGAGCTGACCCAACAACATGCATACCAATTTCGAGAAAGTTTAGTGCACTAACAAAGAAATCGAGATTCATGTTCGTTTTATTCTTCAAAACATGAGCAGGGTTATTTACCCAGAACTGCCCAGTCACTTTGTATGATAGGGGCAGGACTTTTGTCTTGAGATTTGCCCCATCTTCTGTCAAAAGAATATGCTCTCCTTCGTAAATATAACCGTCTACCCAATCAATTATTCCTTGAGCGCCATAGTATGGATAACAACCTTTTCTTTTTGCTCTATCTTGCTTTCTCAATGGGATTCTCTGACTGTCTAAGAAATCGAATACATCGCCAAGTTTAACGACATCCCATGTCTTAGGTATTATTCCAATTGCTGTGTTCTTAAATTCTGTGTGTCCCATTCCTCGTGTTAGAAGCTTCTGCATTAGACCCTTCTTCAAACGCTCAGTTTTGGCAATTACCTTGTCAGCCAACTCAATTGCAGAATCAACAACACCCAAAACTGAAACGATATTCTTTTGTTCAGCAAGTGGAGGCAGAGGTATCTTGATTGACTTTATGTTTTCAGCGTTTATGTTTATGTTGGTGGCTCCATGCATTTTACTCAAAAACTGGCTATTTACGAAAGGTGCCTGAAATAGTTCACTTAGGAAATAGTTGCTTACACGGCTTTCGTCAAAACGAAAACGAATAATGTATGATGCAAATATGCAAGGTACTTCCTTTGTAACTATGCCATGTCTGCCTATTGCTCCACTTCTAGCGAATAGAAAATCGCCAACTGTCACCTTGAATTGTTCGTAAGTCCGGTCATCAACGCTCAGAAAAGGCATAGTTTCATACGATATTTTTGGGTTAAGCAGGTCAGTAATTCTTACCAGCCGAACCCCTTTATCAGTATACGACTCATTTGAGTAAAATCCCTGTTTGTGAGACAAAGTTACATCTTCGAGCGTAACTTCCTTCCAATCCTTTGGGATTTCACCAATAGAAGCTGATTCAAAGGTTGTCTCTTTGTGAAAATTCATTTGGACTCACCTGATGCTTTGGTAATTTCAGAAATATACTGGTCCAATTTCTTGGCGATTTCATGCTTCTGCCTTTCCAAATCTTTAAGTTTCGCGTACTCTTCTACTACATTAATTACTTCGTTTTTTTCATCCGACATAACGTAAAGGGTGACATTGAGAGTGCTGTTGTTTTTCTCTATTTCATTTAGGAGAACTACGCGAGAGAACCCTTTTTCTTCACTAAAGCTCTTGTAAGCATCTGCGATTTTCTTTATGTTGACATCTCCAAGTCTGTTTAGCTTGCGTACTTCAGGATGTTGTTCTGATTCTTTAGAAGCGTTTATGAATAGTACTTTGCCTTTGCGTTTAGCTGATTTGTGTAGGTTGAAGATTATGATTGCTCCAGGTGCGCCTGTGTTGTAGAATAATTTTTCAGGCAACAGAATCACGCAGTCCACCAGGTCGTGTTTCTCGCTTAGTATTGAGGCGCGAATAGGATTTTCTTTTCCGCCTCGAAATAGGCAGCCATTGTCTATGACTATGCCTACTCTACCGCTGCTGTCCTTTGCGGAAGCAAGCATGTGCTCTATCCAAGCCCAATCCGCGCTTTGACGAGGAGGAAAACCATAGCTATATCGTTGTTTCCAAAATTCACCCTTTTTTAGCTCTTCTTCATCGTAACCGTCGAGATTCCATGGCGGATTAGCTACAACCACGTCAAACTGCTTGATGCTGTCGCCTTCTTTGAACTTGGGGTATCGAAGGGTATCTCCAAATTCGAGGTGGGCGTTTTGTATGTCGTGAATGTACATGTTCATTTTGGCCAACGCAATTGTTTTTTGGTTGACCTCTTGACCATATAGAAACAGTTTTTCGGCTTCTTCCACATTTTTCTGCTCTTCTACGTGTTTGAAGGCTGAAATTAACATGCCTGCTGAGCCACAGGCGGGGTCATAGACGCTTTCTAAGGGTTTGGGGTTCAAAATTTCAATTAACAGTTTAGTTACTTCACGTGGTGTATAGACTTCTCCTTCTTTGGCCTTGGTTGGTGCAAAGTACTTCAGAATCCATTCGTATGCGTCGCCGAGTACGTCAGCTGAAACATGTTGAAGTTTCTTTTCGCTAAACAATTCAACCAGTTGTCTTAGGGTTTCAGCGTTTTCTCTGCTGCTTGCAAACTGCAGAAAATCAACACTATCCACAACGTCTTTTAGTTCAGGATTGTGCTCTGCAATTACTTTTAACGTCTTAGAGAATTGCTCAGTTAAACCCGTAGTGTTCTTGCGCAGGTTCTCCCAAAGATATTCTTCGGGCAAGTTAAACAAGTGGTATTCGTCGCGTTTAGCTTCTGCCTTTGCCTGTTCTTCTGTAAAGCCATCAGCTAATGCTTCTTTACACGCTTTCCCATATTCCATTTCCCACTTGTCGCTTATCCGTTTCATGAAGAGTAAAATCAAAATAAACTTGTAATCCACACGCGTCCTAATCAGGTCGAGCTGCACGCTTAAGTAGCGCATCTATGTCACCTCTGCCTAGGTTCTCTACAATAGCATCTCTTATGTCGCTTAGATGGTATAGTTTTTGACGAGCATCCAACAATTCGGACTCAACACGTAAAAGGCCTGCCTTACGCAGTTGTGAAAGGAAAACAGGTACCTGCTTGGGGTCATCTTGTTTTTTCTCAGCTAGAACCATAGCTGCATCATCTATCTTAAAACCGGAATTGCCAAAGGAACTCCAGAGTATTTCGTAACGTTGACTTATCCATTCGGGAGTTTTACTCTTCATATTACATCAAGCCCAATTAATACACTACATAATTAGATAAGTATTTAAACTTTCACTTATCTAATTATCTTCAGACTGATAGCTTATCAAATAAACAAAAGTTCGTAAAAAAGAATACGGTAAAATAGTCTTCCCCACGTTAGACATCTTGCAGCGTTCATTCCTGGTTAAAGGCTTCAAAACACCCATCGAATTCATTCAGGCCTGGAACACCATTAACGGCTCCTGGAACCCAGATACAATCGTTACAGTTTACGAGTTTATTTCAATAGAGAAAAACAACGAAAAAGCTATCCGCTGAATCATAAGTAAAAATGAATAAAAAAAGAGAGGAAAAAACTTCCTACGTGAATTGAGTTGCAATTACGTAGATGGTGTTTGTGAAGGTGTTTACGTCGGTCACGTATTGGTTCACATTGATGGTGATAGTGATAGTCTGCGAAGTGCCAGGTTGTAGTACGGTGCCTGAAGTGTAGTTCCAGGTTATAGTGAGGTGTTGTTGTGCAATCAACGGGACCCAATCGCCAGTCGACATCGAAAGGGTTGCGGGAATTGTGCCATTGTTAATTATTGATCTATCATGGCGCCAAATGCTATGAGGGCTTCCCGTTAGACATAATAAGATGTTTTGAAAGCTCAGCATAAAGGAGACTAACCTATGTCCAAACCAAAAAAGAATTACTTTATAATTGAATATATCTCCGAAATTGTGGATGCAAACACCAAAGAAGAAGCGATTGTAATGGCTAAGCAGCGGATCCAAGACCGAGACGTCGAAGTTGATGACGAAACACCTGCCAAGTTGAAGACAAAGACGTGCTAAAAGAAATCGAAGAAAACGAAAGAAAAGCTGATGAAGAAGAAGCCAGAGCTACCGCTAAGCCAAAAAAATAACTGACAAAAAAGCATATGCTTCTCAATTTAACACAATTTTAGACTAAAGAAAGCCCAAATTTTCCCAACAAAAAAGAAGAAAAGTGGATGCTTACTGCTTGTTGACTTTGCTCTTCCAGTAAAGCAGAATCGCGCCCGTCACAGTGGATGCTAACGCAGTCGCCGGAGCCTTGATCTCCAGCGGAATTGGCAAAGAAGCACAAACGTAGTAGCAGCGCCCGCAGGAGATTGGAACGTCTAACCGTTTTTTAACCGATAACGTTATAATATTCTTGAGATAAGTAAAATACAAAATGGAGAAAAATGGAAGAAAATGCTAATGGAGAAACCTTCCACTTATACCCTCGAAGAACTTATCGGTCCACTAAATGACATAGAAAAAAAATATGCGCCAAAACAACTCTATGTTATAGGGCAACTACCAATACCATTATCATCTCCAAGAGTTTCAGTCATAGGTGCCCGGAAAGCTTCTTCCAAAGGACTAAACGCAGCCAATATTATTGCAACATTTTTTGCAAAACACAATGTAACAGTTGTTAGCGGGCTAGCTGAGGGAATTGATAGTGCAGCACACAAAGGCACCATTGAAGCAAATGGACATACAATCGCTGTTCTAGGAACTCCATTGAATAAAGTTTACCCAAATAAAAACCAACAACTTCAAGAATATATCATGCAAAAACATTTAGCAATTTCTCAATTTCCAATCGGATACCCAATAATGCCAAAGAATTTTATTATTAGAAATCGAACAATGGCATTAATTTCCGATGCAACAATTATTATTGAGGCGGGCAATTCTAGCGGGTCTCTTCATCAAGGTTGGGAGGCTCTAAGACTCGGAAGACCTCTATTTATTTGGAGCCCGTTAATGCGTGACTATTCATTAGAATGGCCAGAGAAAATGGAAAAATATGGTGCAATTGGATTTACCGATCCAGAAGAAGTCTTGGAGGAATTGCCTTCTCACAAAATAGTCCTTGAAGTGATCCAATAACATATGAATCTGTCTCAGCTTGAGTTTGGTGCGCTATTAACTTACACCCCTCGTGGAAATACTCCTAAATCGCAGCAATCAAAAAAAATATGATAGCTCTAAAGCGTGACCAATTTGTTAACACGCCACCAATCTTGGTATCTGACTGGATAGCGAAGAGAATACAAGAGAAAATCACTGAATTACCGTTCGGGCATTTTTTTAGGTCAAACACAATTTTAGTTCCGGTACCAAAGAGCTCCTTGATGCAACCAGATACATTATGGGTTCCTGAAAGAATAGCTAAGGCAATGGTTGCCGCGGGTATTGGAAAACAAGTCGATACTTGCCTCATCAGAACTAAACCTGTTGCCAAGGCAGCTTCTTGCGTATCAAGCGAGAGACCAACTGCAAAACAGCATTATGATTCAATAACTGTTCAGGGAGCTCTATCTAAACCAGATGAAATTGTGCTAATTGACGATGTTGTTACTCGCGGAGCTACCCTTATAGGATCTGTAAATCGATTGGCAGATGCCTTTCCAGAATGTCGAATAAGAGCATTTGTAGCCATGCGAACTATAAGCAATCCAAATGATTTTCAGACTGTCTATTCACCCTGTATTGGAACTATTGACCTCCGAGAAGGAGAAACCTACCGAAAACCTTAGCAGATTTATCGCTGTAAATGCGCGCTTAGTTCACAAACAAATTTTTAGCCCTAACGCAGACTTCCCGTTAGCCATAATAAGATGGTGAAAGCTCAGCATAAAGGAACCTGCTTTTTTTACTCCACTTTTATCCAACCCTCCCCTCACATCAAAGTTCGATTCAGCACTCAACTTTTTAATCAGAAAACAAGAAGGATCCTGGGGAAGAAACATGTCAAACCAAAAAAAGTATTACATGATTGAATATACAGCTGAAATAGTAGAAGCCAACTCTCAGTCGGAAGCCATAGCCATCGCCAAACAGCGGATCCAAGACCGAGACGTCGAAGTTGATGAAGAAAACACCTGCCAAGTTGAAGACAAAGATGTGCTAAAAGAAATCGAAGAAAACCAAAAAAGAGCAGACAAAGAAGAAGCCAGAGCTACCGCTAACTAAAGAGAATGAATTATTTGGGTTTTGGGAAATGCAGATGAGTAAAGAAAAACAATGCTGGATATGCCGTAGAACTGAACAAGAGGTAAAAACCATTCTTGAGAAACTAAGCCCTGAAATCCCTCTATTGGCCGCGGATAAGGATGATGCCGTTATGGTTGCTGCAAAAACCGATTTATATCAAGACCTGCTAAAAGGCATCTATCGCTGCGTAATCTGCGAATGCCTCCTCATGGACATGGCAGACCACACAATCACAGTTCGCACCCAAGAGGACCTGCTTACAGATGGCGACTTAGAGCGAATACACTTTGACATCTCAGCAACTATCAAACCAGAGTAGAACAAAAAAGCAGGTCAGAGCTGCCGCTAAGCCAAAAAAATAACTGCCTAAAAAAAGATAAGCCTAAAGCTTATTTCCAGTTGTCTTTTTTGCCGCACCTGTAACACCGATTAAAGGCAAAAAGAGAAAAAAACCAAGCGTTAAAAATGCCATTTTACCTAAAAACAACAATGAAAAACAAGTAAATCAATAAACACAACTAAAAACCTGCAACCCAATCAATACTGAGACTGCAGAGATTACTGCAAATACAGCATATCTTCGCATCATGGCTTCCCCTTTCTTCTCCTAAAGTAAACCAATGAGATTGAAGCTATTACAGCTACTATCACAATTGGCACAGCAACTACAAAGTATGCTGGACGGTCATCTTGATTGTAAGGAACATTTGAAATCCCTGTTGTCTGAGAGGGAGTCACAGTCTTATTGTCTATGTTAAAGCTAATTGTAGATGAGAAAGGTTCAACATTTGCGGCCTTTAATGTCCCATCACCAATTGCATAACCAATAAAGACAGTTAAGTTATGACTTCCACTTGCCAAAATAGGTAAGATTGCTCCTCCTGAAAACATTTGTCTTTCATATGGAAAAAAAGTGTCATTAGTTACTGTTTCTTTGCTGACCAAAACCAGATTCTGAACCCTGACACCATATTGGAGGTCTTGAGTATCTAAGAGGTAGAAGTAAGTATAGTCAGAAGCCATTTTTACCTCTGTCACTGTGAAGTTTAATGCAATAGGTTGAGTATTTAATGTGGTCCCATTCTTGGGAGACTCAATAGAGATATGACAGTAGCGGGTCTTCCCAAACATAGTAGGATTAGCCTCTGCAAACTGAACAACTTGCATGCCAATCAATATTGAAAATGCAAAGATTACAGCAAATACAGCATATTTTCTCTTCATGGCTTCCCTCTTTTTCTCTTAAAGTAAACCAATGAAGCAGAAGCAACAACTATTATTACAATCACAGCAGCTATGGCTAAGATAGGCATTAAATTAGATAGAAGGTCTGTAGTTGAAGGTGGCATTGGTGAAGCACTTGGTTCCTGTTGTTCTACTGTGAAATAGACTATCTTCGAAATAACTTCATGCTCGTTCCAACTCATAGTATTACTATGGTACTGAACGGAAAAGTTGGCAGTAACATTTAGCATATGCTGTCCTAGTGAAGTTTGGTTTATCCAATCTGAATAGTTGTTTGGTCCATTCTGCCCAGCGTAAGTGGTTTTAGTTCCATTAAGGTAATAGTCTACTTGATTACTGATATGTTGGATGCTTAGGATCCCATCTAAGTACACCTCGATAGAAGCTATTGAAGCAGTCCTACACCAATAGGGTTTCAAATTCCACTGCTCAGTGTAGTTTACAGTGAAATTTAGTGGAATATTGACATTCTTGGACAATGTATTGTTGCTCGGGCTCTGAATTGATAAATCAAATTCGCCCTGACTAGGTAGTCCCCTAGTAAGTGGATTAGCCTCAGCAACCGCAGCAACCTCAAGTATAATAAGTAATGATAACACAAGAAAGAAAACACAGAGAAACAAAACCCTTCTCAAACTCATAATCTAGTTATTGGTTGCTGTTGCCTTATGAAGTTTTACATTCCTTGGCTAAGCAGGTTTAGGCTTACGTCCCTTGAAGAAAACCAATAAGACAGAAACAATGGCTGCTATTACGATTACAACTGCTAAGATGATATAGGGTATTGCGGGATTCAACTCAACCTGCAACGTGGAACCCGTGTTAATTGTAGGCACACTTTGGGTTGGGGTTGGTTGCTCTACCGTAAAGTAAACTATTTCGGAGATAGCCCAGGGATACTGGTAGACTGGACCGCTACTACTATAGATTTCCTCAGCGACAACATGGGAGCCGTTGTATGCTGCCCCCCTATAAAAACTGTGCAAGAGGACTGTTACATTCAAAGTATGCAGTCCAGGCACTGACTGATTTAGGTTTAGTTTGACTGCGACCTTTTCTAGGATCGGTCCCCAATAAACTCTGTTTCCATCCAACTGGGCTTCCGTAGATTCTACATGCACCATTGGAATGGTAACTAAATGCTCTATCGTCCACGAGTCAGGCTTTGCTATGGTGAAGTTGAGCCAAACATCGGTGGCGTTGTAGGCAAACACGCTATTGTTTTGCGGAGTCTCCACCATTATGGGGGGTTTTTCTAAATTAGGTGTAGAGGGCCAAGGAACCGGATTAGCATTGACTACCTCACCTGTTTGTATTCCAATCAACAATGAGACAGCAAAGATTAGAGCAAAAACCGCATATCTTCTGTTCATTGCTTCCCCTTTCTTCGCCTAAAATAAACCAGCAAACCAGCACCTACAACCGCTACCCCAACAGATGAAACAATTGCCACAGTTGCAGTTTGAAAGTACTCATAAGTTAACAAAGACGTTTGTGAGGGTGATGGAGATGAAAATTCAACCACCAAATCTCCCAACAAAGGCTTTCCATATTCAGAATACATCTGCACTGAAACAACCTCTGTTGAGGCATTTTCTGTTAAAGTGAAATTTATTGGATTCCATTTGGCACCAGTCTGTGTGGAGTAAATATTTAAGCTTGAAAAGTTAGTCTGCATCTTTATTGTGAAGTATGCTGTTGAGTTATTACTCTGTAATGACAGGTATGGGCTTATGTTTAGGTCATAGAGGAAAAGATAAGACTCATTGACCATTTCAAGTGGATGCTCATAGTGAATTTTAAGTTCAAAATAACCTGAAACATTCTCAAGATTACAGTAAATCATCCACCAGTCACCTATGGCTGTATGGTGCAGTGCCTCAGGATAACTTTGGGTGTAATTGCTCCAGCTTACTTCCTTGTTATCTAAGCTTATGCTTATGTTGGTTGTTTGTGGAGGCATGGGATAAACCATTGGTAAATCACCAGTGAAGCTATAGTCCATTTGCTTTAGAAGGTAAATAGGGTAGTCTCCATCAATCTTAGCCCACAAAGACCCATTAATTGTTGTAATAGTGTAGTTAACGTATTCTATAGGCATTGCAAGAACAGGAAATGATTCATCAGAAGTTGCACATGCCACCTTAATTGATCCTAATTCAATCAACGCTAAAGCTAAAAGCATAAAGATTAGCGTTAATGCCAACGCTTTTCTTTTCATAAAGCTTCACGTCTGCGTTTCTTAAAGTAAACCAGTAAACTTGCACCTATGACAGCCATTAATACTATGGATATTATGACTATGGCTATTTTTAAAACAGGTGTTAACGCGAGTAAAGAAACTGTTTTTGGGGTTGGAGACGCATTTGAAGTAGGCATACTGCTTGGGGTGGGTGAGGTTTGACTGGTTGGTATCGGTGGATGTTTTGGGTCGTTTAGCTGTTCCTGAGGCACAAGATTGTTGTATAAGTAGCCGTCCTGGAGCTGAACCAGATGTACCTCCTCGATCACTTCATGGCGATTCAAACTAGACCAAGTGTAATTTCCCTCAACTACAACCCAACCTGTTTTAATCAACTTCACATCTAGCGGTTCAACAAAGCTAGGATAAGGTGGATCATAAGGAATATCCCATGTTGTTAACCCCAATCGATCCTCTGCAGATCTTACTGACTGCAAGCCGAAATGACCGACACTCATACTTATACCCATCATATAATCCAAAGAAGGACCATCGCCAATTGTGCATCCGATTAAACGGCTACCTATTATTTGACCGTGTGAATAAAGCTCTAATGTGTACACATCACTTACGCCGTCTGTAGAAATAATTTGGTTAAGAATACGTGTGAAATTAACGATAGCCATTGCAGCGTAGGTGCCTGTAGTATATGCATAGACTAAGTCAACATTAAAGTGGTTAACCAAAACCGATGATGATTGTACCGTTTGGGCCTCAACAACTTGAATCCCAACAACTAAAAGAAGAGCAAAGACTCCTGCAAATACAACATAGCTTCTCTTCATTGCTTCCCCTTTCTTCTCCTAAAGTAAATCAGCAAGCCAGCACCCACAACAGCTATAGCTGCTAATGAAACAATGGCACCAGTTTCAATTGGAAAAGACCCTATTTCTTGAGAGGAAGGCAAATGAGTTGGAGAAGGAGAGGGCTCACCAACTACAGTAAAGTAAACTAATTCGGAGACAACTATGGGATACTGATAAACAGGTCCGCTGCTGCTCATCATGTCTGATACGAGATGGGAGCCGTTGTAGGCTGGTCCTCTATAATAGCTGTATGATAGAACTGTCACATTTAGCGTATGTTGTCCTGGTTCAGTTTGTTTAAGCATACAAAAGAGGCTTTCATCCTTAACCCATTCAAACCCGATGGAGTCGGTATGGTTGTATGCTAGAGGAATGCTTTTTCCATCTAAGTATGCTTCTACAGACTTCAATAGTGCATAGTAATCAGGAATTGGTATCGCACCTTCTCTTTTCCATGAATCGGGTCTAGTTACAGTTAAACTAACGTAAACCGCAGCGTCGTTTTTGTAAGTAGTATTATTTGTTGGCCTCTCTATTGTTAGAGTAGGTTTATCCGTAATAGGCGTAGACGGCCAAAAAACGGGGTTAGCTATTGCCAACTCAACCATATGCAAACCTACAGCTAATTCTAAAACCAGTAGTAGGATGGTTCTTGCCAAGTATTTCTTTATCATCTGCGAAATAACCCACGCTTGACGGTTAAATAGAATGCTGACGACCCATTATAAGTTTTCTCTTAAAAAGAAATGGGGAATTGACCCTTCAGTAGAAAGGTTATCAAAGCGGTTACGAAATGGGCTGGTTCTTAGCGTTTGGTGCGAATAGATTTGTTTGTGGCAATTTTTCAGCGGGTACTATTGTATTGTAGAGAAAGCCCTCTTCATGGCTGCGAAGCTGGGTTGCAACGGCTGTATTGGTTACTGTGTCCTTATAGGCTATAACTGAATCATCCTTTATTGTTAGATACCCAATTCTATTGACAACAATAGAGACTATGTTTGGTGTTCCAGCGTCCCATAATCCTAAAGTACTGTTATGACTTGAATAGATGCAAGCTGAACCAATTGTATTAGTCATAAATGATGTATTTTCTGTCCAGTTAGGCCGTATCGTGACTTCCCATCCACCTCTATAAACCGTTTTATCAACCAGATCACTAATGTGAGATATGACGGACTGCATTTTAAATGGAGTAAATGAGGAACTATGATTGGTTCCAATAGCGTATGCGAATTTTTCCAATTGTCCTGTATTAGTGGTTAATGTTAAATCGTAAATCTCTACTATTACGTCGCATGAAGGTATATTAACCCCTGGAAGTCGCGTTATGTTAAGTATAGTTATGGAAGGGTATAAGCTGACAAGAGACATTTGGCGATTCTCTGAATCGGTATAGGAACTGTTTGCTGTCCATCTTCCGGCGTAAGAATATGCTATGTCTACTTTAAACTGACTTTCTGACCCTGCAGTTTTGATGTGCTGACCAGAAGAAGTGGATGACAGTAATGAGTACGAAATGACAAGCGTCGAGATGATTAAGACAATACTAAGCATCGGCAGTGAAAACTTTTTTACTGAAGATAATTTGTTTTCAGGAGAGAAAAATTTTTTGCTTATACAAAAACACCTATTCATTCAGTGGCCTCCATATAATCCCATGGTTCAGTGGTCGAACTGATGGCATACCATTCCCAGGTTTGTATGTTGTAGAAGCCAGCGGCGGTGCACGCTGAAACATAAGTTACACGAGGGTTGAATGCATAGCTCATGTAGTTAAAGTATCTCATATAACCTGTGAACCAAAACACCGTTCGCCACTGAGGCTCAGATTCATCCCAGTATGTATTACCTGTGTATAAGTCAACGAACGCAGAGTCACCAGTCGCTTGAGCATGCTCCCAAATATCCGGATTAGCTACCCCCGAGGTCCAAGTCCAATTTGCGTAATCATATCCATACGGG
This sequence comes from Candidatus Bathyarchaeota archaeon, assembly GCA_963741005.1. Taxonomy (GTDB): domain Archaea; phylum Thermoproteota; class Bathyarchaeia; order Bathyarchaeales; family Bathycorpusculaceae; genus Bathycorpusculum. The sequence goes on along the minus strand of CAVUGQ010000006.1, from coordinate 1,444,062 downwards.
GTTTTTGGATAAGTTTTGTAATGAACGTTGAAACCAGTTGAAGTAAAAACGTTATTATCGTCGTAGGGATCGCTGCAACGATGATGGCACTGAACATAATGACCGTCGTCACTCCAAGGTACAGTATCATTCCAACCCGGATTGTCTCCAGATGTTTCACCGTACCACGACTTTGCTGTTTGTAGCGTCATAGCTAATTGCAGCATAGCTAACATCCAAATAAGAAAAATAACTGTTCCATATTTCTTTTTCATATTTTTTCCCTTGCTCTTTTGTATCATGTTCTCTTTATTGCCCTTCCCTTAGGGGTAGGCGGTGACACGCCTCCGAGGCAATCAGCTCCGGCTTTCATGTTTAAGGCGGCCAAAGACTACTGTCTTTAAAGATAAGCCACCTTCAGCAGCTCTTTCAGTGTCATGCCCATATATCATTTCTTGTGTATTTGTATTACAATTACTATTTTTATTACAGATAAGAACAAGAATCAATGATTTTTTTTAAATAAAAGTTAAGCGATTGTTGATATTTTTGTATTCGTGTTGAACAGTTTTCAGGTCTATTTACACTTTAGATATTCCTTTATACACCTCATCCATTCAGTTTTCATGATTCTGCAAAAGTTTGCAAGTATCTGATGGAATGTGTTAAAAATTGAATGTGACTTTTAGACCAAGCGTTCAAGAAAGAATGCTCAAAGCCTTCTTGGACTTGGTAATCTTGCAAATGCTGGAGCAACGATCTATGACAGCTTATCGGATTGACAGATGCGTAGTAGACAAGCTCCACTCCAGGATAAATACAAGCGTAATCTACACAAAGTTAGTGACTATGGAAAGACTAGATTTGATAAAATGCAAGCCACATAATGGAAAATCTTACAGCCTTACAGAAAAAGGCAAAAAGCTGTTAATCGATAGAGATTTGATAATTAAAGAAATACAAAGGTCCACTATGATCTTGTTTGAAAAATGACAAGAGTGACTTGAATTATCGTCTCTCATGTGATAACAATACATAATTAAACATTAGCCGTTTGAGTTGAATCCCATTGGCGGGTTTTAGTCAAGGAAAATATGAGGCTCAGGCGCGGTTGCATTTTTTCTCACAGTAGTTTTAGTATTTTACGACAAAATCGTAAGTGTCAGAGTTAAAATACTTGTTAATTCTCATGTTTATTGCAGTATTTTGCTGTTTTTGATGTAGTTTTTGATTTCTTGCGGGGTTTTCTGGCTATACCTCCAAGGGTGAAGGGCTCAAGTTCAAACCCAGCTAAATCGATTAGAACCTTGGCTAAACTCCGTCAAGGTTTATTGAATAGCTTAAATTTTGAGGGCTGGGGTTGCTGGAGTCCAAACGAACCGACAGACAAAAATACAACGGCTCTTATCGTTTGTGTTTCTTGTACAAACTCATAAATCAACACCCGCCGCAACCGCTAATACTGTAATTATTCTGGTTTCAAGCATTTTCCCCATAACTACTTTGCTATAACCCAAACCTCATCAATTACTACTGCGCCTGAGTAAGTTTGGCTGTGCACTCGGACAAGGGTTGTTTTATTCACGGGCATGTTGTATGCAAGACGGCACCAAGTGTCCGCTGGTAGGTGCACATCTCTTTGTTTCTTAGCCACCCCATCAATGTTAATCTCAACAGATTGTTGATTGTATGGGTCAGGAGCTTTTATGTGAAGCACGAAGCGGGCTTTGGTTTAGTTTCCCACAACAAAATTCTTGTAACCAGACCAAGAGTAGCCTTGGTTTTGGTCATATGCACACATAAAAGCGCAAGGAGAACTTAGAAACCCATACGCTGATGTTTTTCCACAGTTTACCCCGCCCCAACCGTCGTTTTCAGCGCCATCAAAAGTGTCATGGTTAACCATAGTCCATGAAGGGTCAGTGTGGTTGAAATGATGAATAGTTACGCTTAAAGTTTGGTTTGCGTAGGCTTCTGAGTAGCCAGCGTCAGTGTAAGCATCAACTCTGAAAGTTAAGGTTTCATCGTATTCTCCAGCCGTTAAAGTAGGCAAATCACGAACAGGAGCAAAAGCGAATATACCACTTGTTCCAACTGCCAAGGATCCCAGATTTGTGGAAGAAACAGAGTAGGCTGCAGGCGGCGAAACAATTGACACTTTAAAATACAGTGTAGAAGAGGGATGAGTATTTGCAATTCCAATCGGAATATTCAGTGTGAAGGGGTTGGGCAAATCAGCAACATCAATGTATAAGTCAGGTTCGTTTTGGTCTGCAATGAAGGTAATTATGGGTGTAGTAACCATTCAAGATACCTCAAGTTTTAATCATGTAAACCACAGCGAAGTACGGTGAGATTGCAGTGTGGTCGCTTGGTTGAGTAAATGCGTGGTCATGCCCAGCTCCAGCGTTAGGCTCAACAACACTGTGAGTTAATGCAGAGGTTGGGTTTCCTGTGTTTCCATGAGTATTAGTTGTCACAACATTGCCAGAGGAAGATCCCTGTTTGCTGGATACTGAAGTGTGATTTGCTGAGCCACTATGAACGTGGTTTGCATGGTTATTTACTGCGACGCCGCTTATGCCTCTTGCAACTGAAGCCCCCGAATGCGTCAGCGTTATTGAGCCGCCATTTGCAGTTAACAAGCCAGTAACATTGGTTTTCGGGGTTCCAGAATCGTCCTGTCTTGCTCCAACCAACATTCTATCCCTAAAGTCAGGCAGGTTAAAGTGCGTGCCATCTGCAGCACCATAAATTACGCCTATCGCCGAAAACAAAGCAGGATATGACTCTCGAAGTAGACTTGAGCCGTCACATAATAAGTATCCAACTGGAATACTGGCTATTGGACCTGCAAACGGGTAAACTACACCTGTTGGCGTATCATCCACCTCAAAATCTGTGCTGAATACAAAATGCCTCTTGACCGAAACTGGAACATCCATACTGTAATTGAAGTGCCGCTTAATCGATATCGGAACATCCAATCTATAGTTGAAGTACCTTGTGAGTTCTGCAGCTTCAAGCTCCCCCGCTCCGCGATTGAACAACTCGATTAAGGGGAAAAAAGTAGAGCTCAAGCACCTCCTGATCAACAAGCCGCCTCGACCAAAGCATACAATGAGCCAAAATCCCCTCAAAACCTACTCCAAGATACACTTTGTTGGTTGAACTATGCGGTGCGCCTGTTTGAGCGAATGTTTTGTGCAGGTGTCCATTCATGTACATTTTTACGGTTGCGCCGTCGTAGCTGATAACGGCAAAGTGGCGCCCACCAACTTTGACTAAGCCAGGGTTAGAATCAAATGATTGAATGTTGTTGGATGAATCTGTGAATGTGAATCGTAAAACGCAGTTTGTTCCTAAATGTGATAGCGCAAATTGCCCATCTTTATGGATCAAATAGCGTGGGTTTGCAGTTAGGCTTGAGGGACTAAACCAGCAGCCAACAGAGAATTGGTCATCGCCGCTAAAGGTTATGCTGTTGCTGCAGTCGATGTAGCCGTCGCCTTGAAGGGCTTGATATTTGGTTGGCAGAGTAGCGTTTTCTTCCCAGTGGCCATTAACGATGTTGCCGTCTTGAGGTTCCTCTATTGGCGCGTGGTCTTTGGCAACTATGCCTGTTCCTTCATCAAGGCGGTATAATCCAACAAGCCCTTGCAAATTGATTGACCAAGCGCCTGAACCAGGCAAATAAATGCCCCTATCTTCCCAGCGTTTAAGGTCAGCAACAACTTTAGCGATGTCTGGGCGAATCCTGTCAAGTTGCATCTGCACTTTAGTTTTTTTCTTTACTACCTGCATCATTCTGAAGTAGCCGCTTAGCATGTATTTTGGTTGATATAGGTTGATGAAATCTCCAGCGTTGAAATAATACCCCTGAGTTATGGGTACCGATACGGGTGCTCCAGCAGAAGAAGTCCTCAACTCGTTTAGACGTTTAGAAGCAATATTGTTTAACGCAGCCTGTGTTGACACGTTATCTTCATTAAAAGTTCGGCAAGGAATTCCAGAACCAGCTACCCCTATTATATGGTAACCTTGAGCGTCAACACCGCGAACTCTAACTTGGCTAGCATATTTTCTGAAGTCAATAGCCCGTTTACTCACACTCAAACGCAAGCCAGAGTCAAACTCGTGTTCAGCATTGCCTTTTATTCCGATATCTACTTGGGAACCATACTTAGAGAAAGCCTCAGCTGCTAGGGCTTCAGCAAGAAAATTAACACAGTCAAGACGGTTAGCATTATAGAAAATCACGGTCACAGGATCCACTGGACACTCGCCTACTCCAACAATATCTCCGCCGCCAGTTACTTCGTTAAGTATTGTGTTAGCAGCGACCTCATCAAATACGCCGGTGAAAGGCTCAGCCTGGTCAAGAGCAACCATCACTGCATCGTAAACGGTTAACTTGATTTTTTTAGCAGATAAATCAGCAGACAAAAACCGCCCAGAAAACACAAAGACTCCCATAAAATACGCCGACACTTCAGCATTACTATAATAGTCAACAAAGTTCCTAAAGCTGCCAATATTTGGAACAGAGAATACTAGGTATGCTTCGCCCCCGACTTCGTCGAAGATTTGGTCAAACTCCGCTGGAAGCGACCGCTCAACATCATCATATCAACAAAGCGTATTTCCCAACCAGCCACCATCATTTAACCTCTTTAATCATACTCCGCGATGTTGATGTTCAAGCTGCCTTTGCTTAATCGCAGGGTGTACTTGTAAATTGAAAGCTTCGAATCTCGGGATGGGGTGAAGCTGTCAAGAAGCCACTCGCCATTCAACCCGTTAATTGGGCACAATATGGTTACTTGTTTTCCAATCAACGAAAGCAAAGGCGTTAAATATGCATCCCATATTTCAGGGTCAGATTTAGATTCGTCAGCTATGCTTCCGCCCAATGATATTCCTGTGTTTAAGCCGTCAACAATGTTCATGGGTTCGTCGCCTGTTTGTGGCACAGCTTCTTTGTCACATTTTTTTTGGTACTCAAGTTTTTCAGGTCCAAAAGGCAAAGCAACTTCGCCAATCGTCCAATTTGTTATTTGCTCATAGCTCCCGTAAATTGACAAAAACGGTTTGTAGTTCATGGTTAATCATCATTCCAGCAATACCATTCTTGATCGTAGTAGCTCCACCAGGCTGGTGCACCAAGCTGCGATGAACCGCCCGACTCCATAATAGGCATCATAACCTCGCCATTCTCGAAGGTTTCATCCTCAGCCATAATGACTATGCAGTAGGTTCCAGCAGCTAACTCCACATCGCTAAAATTGAACTCTACATTTTGTGTTTCAGAGTTTAAATCGTCGGCGTTGACGGTGTTTGTGCTTGTAGCTATGTTTGAGCCAGGCTTGAAGTTTCCGCTGCCAAAAACTCCATTGCTTTCTCTGATGTAAGCTGTAAGAACAGAGGATAGCGAATCATATTTTCGCATTTTGACATTTATGCGTGAGATTGTGGAGGCGCTGAATATGCGAAATTGGAATGCAACACCATCTTCAGGCTGATCAACATATGTGCTTAGCCACTCTGAATCTGATTCGATTCCAGCTGAATTGTTAATTATGGTTTGCTCGGACATATCAGGTTCCTCTTTGCCTGGCGTATGCTTCGCTTATTCCATCAAGCACTTTTTCTTTAGCTTTCTCATAGTCAGCTTCCTCATAAACAACCAAGTTTATAGTTACGGGTATGACCTGCTGAGGAATCTGCGAAGAATAAGCAGGGTTTTCTATGGCTTTTCGAGCTTCATACCTAGCGAGCGGCTCAACGATTTCTGGACCTGCCTCTCCAGCCAAAATAAGAGTAGGCTTATCAACAACTCCGCCTTCAGCCATAGCAACAGCCGCTTTAACACCAGCGATTCCAACACCAACTGCGGCAAGGATAATGGGTACAGCTACCCCGATAGTCATGGTTCCATGAAAAGCCATCCAAGCAATAGTGGCTGCCACAATCGCGGCGATTGAAGCCGTTAAAGCACCTGCGATTTTGCGCATATCCTCAGGAATAGCACTCAGCAATGTGTCAGCGATTAAGAAACCACCCATAAAAGCCGCAACACCAATAGCAGCTGTTTTCGCTGAAATCCCAACATCGGCGACCCTTGTTGAAATTTTGGTTAGCAAGCCGCTTACATCGGGAAAATTGTTCCAAGCTTTGCTTAAACTGTCAACCATAGTGATAGAGGTCGGGATAACCTGGAGAGCACTTGCCATGATCGCTTGACTAACATTTTGTTGAGCCTGGTCAGCTTGGTCATGAGAAATAGCCAAACGTTCCTGGGCAATGCTGTATCTTTCGCTTGCAGCTTGAGCTTCATCGCTCGCTGGACCATACTTTGAAACTGCATCACTAAGAGCTCGCTGCGCGTCATCAACAGCTTTGGTGCTTGAATGGACCATTAAGTTAGCCCGATCAGCCCTGATCTGAGATTGCTCAATTCGGTCAATAGCTGAGTATAAACTAAAAGAAGCTGTAGCAGCTCCAGAGAGGCCAGTTGCAAAGCTACGCATAGAAGCTGTATTTTGCTCGGTTGTTGCCCCAACTTGAGTTTGAAGATAAGCAACATTTGCTTGAGCTGAATTAAAGTCCCTTAGAGCCGCAGCGGCTTCTTTGCTGTTAGTTCCATAACCTCTTATGGCGCCGTTGAGGTTTTCTTGGGCGTCTCGAAGATCCTGCTCAGCTGTTTTTAGCTGCAAAGCTGTTCCAGCGTTTTCAAGCTGAGCCTGTTCGCTAGTGGATAGAGGAGCGATTGTTGCCTCTGTTGCTTGGGCTACACTGTTTTGAGATTCAGAAATTTCCTTCAAGCTGCCGCTGATGCTTTTTGAAGCTGCAGCTACAACACCGCTTGCCTCATCGATAGCAGTTAACTTGAACTCTAAATTCTTCATTTATGCTTCTCTTCTTTTTTTGTTCCATCTTGCCCAGGCAGCCAAAAACTTGAATCTTGGAATGCTTAGTTTTCCAGCGGCTTCAAAGGATCCATACCGTGGAAACGTACTCATCACAAAGCCTAAGTCTTGGGCTCCAGCGTGGATGCCAATCCATTCTTCGAGCTTTTTTTGGGTAAAAAACTGGGTTGCTCACTAATGAACTGCAAAAGAGCTGCACCTTCAGCCAACGGAAACATATTGTAGAACTCTAGAATGTTGTCAGGTGTGTATTCAGGCAGACTTGGATTTGCTTTCTTAAGCATCAAATAGAGAATCATAGCAGTTTTTGATGCAGGTGTTTTGCATTTCTCAAGAACCTCAGAATCATTCAAAGTCAACTCCCCAAACCTGACAACACCAAGAGTTGGATGATTAAACTCATGAATCTCAGAAGCCCGTTTCAATAGGGCTACGGGATCAAAAATTTTAGCTGAATCCGCTTTTTTCTGGTCGTATGCGTCAGCTTGTGCTTGAAATTTAGCAAAACGCTCCTGGTTCTCAGGAGTATTCAACACATCCAAAGAATTAGGGGAAATAATGTCTTTTTCTGGCATATAGCATCTACCTTCTACGCTGGGAACTCTACGTCTTCCGCTTCGCCGCTGATCTTTTCCAGTAGGCCGCCGTCTTCACTTGCACTACGCTCACACTTCAGTATGGAGCAGTTTTTCCAAGTTTCATATGCTGTACCAGATGTAGGTGTTCCTTCAGGCGCAAAAATCAAGTCAAATTGTGTTCCAGCCATAAGCAAAGTAAGATATGTTTCATCGGTGAACAACCGATCCATTGACCAAGTGAAAGATTGTTTCCCAGAGCCAGTAACAGCAGGCGTCAGCGAATCCATGCTATACACTTTAATGATTTCGGCAGTTGCTCCAACGGTGATATTTTTGCCATAACCAATCGGTACACCACTTTTCAGCAACCGAGCATTTCTACCCAATACAGGACTTGCACTCATTTTTTGTTTTTACCTCCATTTTTTATGTAACTTGCTTACGGGCAAGGTTACCTAGATAGTTACAAAGGAAATATTCTAAAAACTCTCAAAAAAGGCTCAATTTCAAGTTTTATTGAAGTTTGATCGATATCCTTAAATCGATTATATAACATTGTTATAATTGGAGGTTTGATTCTTGAGCAAAACAACAAAACTGGTTAAGTTAGAATCTTCGGATGGAGAAATTCACTTTCAGGAATGCAAAGCCAAATTCTGCATAAATTCCAAGAAATTTGACCCATCTGAAGCGCTAAGAATAGCTAAGAAAGAAGCAAACAAGCCACTGCTCCTAAATAAGAAATATACCTAAGCTGCGCTTTCTTGAGTAACACAATCTTGACTTCATTCAAGCGTTCTTGAATAAGCTGGTTTGGCTTTATGCTTTTGATTTTAGTTTAGTGCTACTTGCTCTGACCTGTTTTTGCTCTTCTGCCTTTTGTTACTACTTGAAGCACAATCACAACTACTATCACAACAGTTACGGCAGCCACCAATCCATAGACTACTTCAGACAAACTTGATTGACCCTGAGACCCACTATTTGAAGCCGTTGGACTTGGAGAAGAAGCCACAGTGAATATGATTGATATTTGATGTGAACTAAAACTGGTTGAATACCATATGCAGTAGTTATTGCTGTTTTGTATGTAGCCTTGGTTTGAAGCTGGCTGACCGTCAACGTATATTTTTGGAGTAGTTCCGAATGTTACTGAGTTTTTTGGAATAGTAATGTTGCTGAAGCCTGTTGTTCCGCTTTGCCCTGTTAGGGTGAATGATAGTGTTGTTGTAGATTCAGATTGGTTTGTCGCCATTACCACGTTTGATATTTGTGAGGCCGTTATGTTTCCGTTTATTGCAAGATGAATTGTTGAACCGTTATCTGTTGTTGCGGGTATTGTTGCTTCTGATTCTGTAGGAGTTGGGGAAGCTGTTGGTCTTGGCGTAGTAGTTGGGATTGATGTGTATGTTGTGGTTGAAGTTAGTGAAGGAGCAGTCGTTGGAGTTGGGGTAGGGTCCCCAAGTGTCATTTGCACCGAAAGCGCAAAAACATCGCTTATGCTGGGTTGGTAATAATCTCCGATAAATTCATTGGTTGTTCCTGGAGCAAGATTCACGCCCTCCAATGTTTGTCCTCCAAACGTCATCCAGAAACTATGCGGACCAACAATATCGGTTGTTTTATTCACAACTACTCTTCCTGTCTCATCAGAGCTATACGGTCCTATCGTATGAGTTGTTCCATCAGGCCTTACATATTTAACTGTCATGTTTTGCCATCTGTCGCCGTACGTGCCGTTTGCAGTGGGTGGCGGTTCGTTGAGCCAGATGGTTATGGTAACATTTTGTCCAACAATCACAGGGTTAGGCGTGACATTGATGTAAGCTTGGGTTGGAATACTCCACGCTGGTGAATGCGCATTAACGGACAGGTGAGGTTCAAGCAAAGTATACATGGATATGATGAGCAAAACAGTAATGATAATAGCTAATGCTTTACTTTTTGGCGCTTTCCATTTAGCTGTAAAAACTAACTTTTTCAAGATAGTTATTGCTATGACTGTTTTGTTCATAAAAGCACTATGACTGTTTAGTCTGTGTCAAGTTAAAAGCGTTTTCGTCAAGGTTTCTTGACTAACTCTGGAAGGTGCTTAGTCAAACTTTCTTGACTATGTTGTGTTTGTGTTTTTTGTGGTAAACCAACAAACCAGCAACCATCAACGCGAAAGCAGCGATAGAAACAGCGGCAACAGGTACAATCGGGAAAGGCTCTGGTTCTGCCTCACCATCGAAGTATACAACCACCTTGTGTACGCTGTGTGAATAATTAATATCCAACACCCATGATTGACTCGTTGACCCGATTGCATATTCAATTGATTCGCCGTCTAAGATCACACTGACACCTTCAGGGTCAAATTTCGGATCTTTTTCTAAAGTAATCTTAACGAAACCATTTGTTCCACTGGATCCCTCAGCAGAAAAACCAAGAATACGAGTACTCGCATTAAAATTCAGCTCAGTTATTGTTGAATTTGAAGAAAACTCGGTAATGAAATCCCCAAACGATTTAACACCAAGATTAACGCTTACACTTGTCTGGGGATAGGTGGAATTTCCCATCCATGTTGCCTTAACCTGATAAACTCCGCGCAAGGGCTTCCAGACAGTTAAATACCTGCCGTAATCATCAGTCTCCACCGATGCTATTTCATTCCACATGGCGTTCTCAATGTAAGTCTTGCTCGAAAGAACAATCCAAGCATCTGGCACGCCTACGCCATTATAAGTTAGATTTCCGCTGATCGTGACTTCTTCTCCAGTGTAGACTGAGTCACTGCTCAAAGAAATAAGAACGGTGACAGGTGTTTGCTCCCTTACCTCTATTTCCATCGCGCTAGAGCCTCCAGTCCCAAGCCCGTCATCAACAGTGACTTCAACAGTATAGGTACCCGCTGCAGTATAGGTGTGGTTCACAGTAACGCCAGTTGCGAATGAGCCATCTCCAAAATTCCAACTGTATGAGAAAGTGCGTGGTTCGTGATTTTCGTTCCAGTATTGTTCCCACCATAACGAATCGAAACTGACAACATCTCCAACCCTTGGCGTAAGCGGCGAATAAACATATGAAGGAGTTGCATGAACGATTTGCGCATTTACACTAGGCGGATAAGCTAGCGAAATCAATGAAAAAAACATTATGAGTGCTAAAATTGTTTTCTTCATAGACGCTTGCTCCTCTGGCGTTTCTTAGAGTAAACCAGTAAACCTCCAGCAATCACAGTAATGGTCACTATGGTAGCAACAATTAACAAAGTTAGGAAAGGCTCTGTTTTGGGTGTTTCTGGACCGGTGTTAATTGTTGGATTTTGTGTTGAAGTAGTAGAGGTTGGAGATGAAGTTGGTCCAGAATTGGGCATTGTAACTGAAATCGGCAACATAATTGGATTATTATCTTGGTTGTATGCGTCTATGATGTATGGTGTATCACCGACGCCGTCCTTATTAGCGTCTGTTCCGTTGTAGTCACTCCAATAATTTTCACTAATTATGTTGACGGACCTTGGATTTCCAAAAGTGAGATAATACCATTCATTGGCTGAAAACTGAACAGTATTGTTAACATAATTGTTTTTGCATATACTGTTATTGTTGGAACCATAGATGGATGTTCCGAGTCCTGAGTTTGTTATGTTATTTCCAATTAAATTGTTGTTGTTTGAATATTGAAAATTAACCGCAGTGTCTTGACAGTTTTCTATTGTATTTTCTGTAATTATGTTGTTGTTGCTGTTTTGCCAAATCTGGATTCCTTCAACACATGATTCAATGCAATTGTTTTTTACAATATTTTCATTTGCGTAATTTAGTTGGATTGCTGATGAGAGCCCAATTGATTCAAGAGTATTTCCAGTTATGTAATTATTATTGCCAAATACTACTATGCCATGGGTTGCTTGTCTTATTTTGTTTGCTGAAATGTTGCAGAAATTTGCATCAACTGAAATTCCGTCATAACCATCAAATATAGTTAAGCCTGTTACAGTCACATTATCTCTCTGCACTTTCAAGCCAGCTGTCACATCAATCACAGTTGCATCCCTATCTTCCCCAACCAATGAGACCGATTTGTTAACTACTGGATTTTCTACATAAGTGCCTCTCTTAACGAATATTGTGTCTCCAGCGTCGGCAGCGTTGATGGCTTCCTGAATAGTGGGAGAATCGTCTGGTACGACTATTGTTTTAGATTCAGCCTTCACTGTAGCAGATGGCAAAGCAACCAAAGAGGTTAAGAACAGAAGAATCAGCAGTGAAGCGAGGCTTTTTCTCATACTTTACTATTAGGAATCGTTTCCAATAAAAGATTTCTTAGCTAACCCTTTGCCTTAATCTCAAGCGCTAAGAAAACAACAATCACTCACCAAGCTCCTTCTGTGCCACGTATCTCAAAATGTTCAACTGTGGCGGTATGGTTGAACGTCATCTGTACAGAGTTGTGAGTGCCATTGTTAGACAAAGTGTAACGGTCAGCATTTTGTTCGTAGTACTTCCAGACTAATGAAATGTTTCCCCAGATTAAGTCAGTTGGAACTGTTATGTTAAAGCCTACAGTTTCTCTATTCGGTCCCCTGAAATCAACTGAAACATACTTCGAACTGAATTCAGGCAAGTAAACCTCTGGCGCAGATGTCCAATTGGTTCTAACAGTTATAATGTAGGTCTTCTCTCCAACTGAAACAGGATAAGTGTACAATTTGATTTCTGCTTCTTTATCCCCTGCTAAATCAACCAGTAGAATCCCAGCTACTATTGCTGTAATTAGGATTAACAAAATAAGCGTCAATGCCAACGCTGTTCTCTTCATAAACACCAATCATGATAGGTAATTTGGCCTAAAAGGGTTTTTTGGTCAACGCTTCTTGACGAAGCATAAACTAAATTTCTGGGACTTCATGAATTTACCCTTTATCAGAAACTAATCTATCCTTCAAACACTCATTCCAAGTGTTTGTGGGCAAGGTTACCAAGATAATTGCAGATAGCGTACTCATAGAAGCCCTCTAGATCTGAGTTAATTTGCTTCTCCGACAAGAAAGATAGGTCGCTTAGCCACTGCCGACGAATCTCAAAAACCAATTTAGTAGGATCAGACCGCGCTAACTCTGCCAAATATTCTTCACGAGCCAACACAAAAGCCAAACCCAACCAAGCCCGATAATAACGGTCAGACTCACTAAGACTCGCCAGCACCTTCGCAGATACACGCAGCAACCGCTCAAAATTTCCATCAGGCACAGCGCCAAAAACGCCTTGGATACAATCCAGCTGATACGTCTTCATCATCTTCCCATAAACATTTAATAACATACGAGACTGAGGAAACTCTGCTTTAGCGGGAAACTTGAGGAACCGATCAAAAAAGCGAACTGGCAAGTTAACAAGCAACTTGAGGAACCAAAGTTTAAACTCACGATTCAAAACCAAAGCACCGCTTTAAACCGGACAATTCCGCCATAAAGCACCTTATTATCAGCGAATTTGATTTCGCCAGGAGCAAACCCCACCGGAACAACATCCTTCACAACGCGGCCTAAAGTCCGATCCGCCAAGAGTGCATCCACTACATCACCCATCGGCGCAATAACATCAACAAACCAATCTTTAGGCTCATACTCCTGGACTACAAGAACTACACTAAAAAAAACCGAGACATCCAGCATTCCGCCCATTTCAGCCGGGGCAATCGGCGCAGGCTCCGCATTAATAATCGCCTTAGGCAACAAACCATACGAAAACTGCTCCCCTACAACCACCGTCTTAATCGATGATACGCCATGTGCTGGCACCGCTGGAACTTCGGGCACTTCAGGAACATCATCATGTCCTGGCACTGCAGGAGAATACGGAACCGCAGGAACATAAACTAAAGTAGTCTTAATTGCGTCAAAAACTGCTTTATAACTGCTATAGAATGTCATTTAGTCGCCCACCAACTCAAGCCACAAATCAGCAAAAACACCAGCCATATCCGTAACAATCGGAAAAGCCCACCCATGCTTCTTTAGGCTACGCCAAACCTCTTCCAACTGCTTAATTGTCATCCTATTCGGATTTTGCTCATCACTCTTCAAGAACCTAATATCTTCCAGCAACGGCACATAAGTAGCCGGAACACTCAAAGTCGTTTTCTTCTCACTCATAAATTAAGTCCTCTCCGAGTTTTTCTATTCATTGGAACGCCAGACGCCTCAGCCCTCACATATTTAGCGGTTACGAGATTGACTAAGACTGCCTCACAAACTTCCTTAGACTCTTCAAGAACAAGATGATGTCTCAAGAAAACCTCGCTTACTTCCTTCATAATTTGCTTTTTCTCAGCCGACTTCATTTGCTCTGCTTCCTTTGCTTCGAGTCCTCGTTATGGTTAGATTCACTCATTTTCTTTTATCTTCTCTTCCTCTACCTTTTTCTTGTTTCGACCCCTAAGATCAACAGGTCCAGCCGTTTCTTCAGTGGAAAACCAGAGAGACCTTTCAAGAGGTTCTTCTGGACATCGTACTTCGCCTCTATACTTAGCGAAGCGTTTGGAACAAGCTTGTCAAAACAATCGATTCAACCTGGGAATAGGGCCTCAACTTTGTAGTAGTAAGCGTCTTTGTCTTCTTTGACAAACTGCAAAAGAAAATTTGCCCACTCAAAATTCTGCTTAGACTTGTTCGCTCGAGCAGCACCCTGAAGATAATAACTTTGAGTTTCATCCAGACCAGAAAACTTTACCCAATCAGCATACCGAGAATCGCCAAGCTTAGTGTCTTTGCTATAAGGGGACAAGAAAGCTGAGTGTATCTTCTCGAAATCAGCATGCCGACTGCCACCACAAGACATGCTCAATTAGATAAGAACAAACTACACTAATGGCTTATTGTCGTAAACACGACGGTAACACAACCTCTGAATAAAATCAATCAAAAAACTCAATAGACTGCTTGTCCCATCTTTTAAACATGGCAAATCGCAGCATTTTCTTGTTTGTTTTAATTTTAACTCTCACATTAGCATCAACCGTTCTGCACTCTTCGAATTTTGTTTTAGCCCAATCTGTTGCTTTGCCAACAATTGAGTGGAGTAAAACCTATACTTATGGCACCTTTTGTGGAATTGAGGCAATGACCGCCACCGTTGATGGCGGCTATGTGTTAGGTGGATATGTAGTTGAATTGGGAATACCTGGGCAAACTACAAGTAATTCTTGGCTCCTCAAACTTGACTCCTCAGGCAACAAAGTGTGGGAACAGGGCTTAAGCGATGCTTACCTAAACTTGGGACAAGTAACTTCTATTATTCAAGCTAACGATAGTGGTTACATTTTTATTTGTGCTGATCTAGTTAAGACGGATGCTTTAGGCAATGTTCAGTGGAAACACTCATACAACAACGTATCATTGAGAACCATAATAAAAACATCCGATAACGAATATGCAATGTCCGGAAGCCTCCATGGAGGAGGTTTTTGGTTAGCTAAAATCAATTCCAAAGGTGATACAAAGTGGGTCCAAACTTATGGTGGCTCAAACGATGAACTGGCTGGTTCATTGGTTCAAACTGTTGACAGCGGCTATGTGATTGCAGGTTCAACGTATTCCCATGTTACAGACACGTGGGATATGTGGCTAGTTAAAACTGACTCCTCGGGAACAATGCTGTGGAACCGAACTTATGGCACCCCCAAAGATGACCAAGGAACTGGAGTAATTCAGGCAGAAGATAACGACTACATTATAGCAGGTATAGTAGACCAGACTTTATGTTTGGTTAAGTTTGACTCTACCGGTGCCATTGTTTGGAATCAAACCTACAATCAGGTTAACGAAACTTCAGTTCATTCTATCATCAAAACAAACGACGGCAGCTACGCGGTAGCTGTTGAATCAGGCATAACAAAGATTGAAGCTTCTGGAAAAATACAATGGTTCCTGCCATATGATGGAACATACGCCGTAATTCAAAATGGTAACGATTATGTACTTGCCGGTTCAAGATCCATAACTTCTCCTGGCGAGGGTTGGATAGCCAGCACCACTGCACCATCTGTCACTACACCAAGTCCCACTCCTGTTCCAGAGCTATCTTGGTCAGCTATTTTACCCATGTTTGCCGTAACGCTTACCATTGCTCTTGTAATTAGGCGTAGAAAGGCTGCTAATGTGCAGAAACCTTGACAAACCCAATCAAGAAGACTTTTACAAAAAGTCTTTTATAGCGACCTATCTCAAGTAGTAATCATGCGAATCAGACATGTAGCAATCATTGTTTTCGCACTTCTATGCATAACGATTTCAGCTCAAGCGTGCTTGGTTTTGGCTGATTCAGCTTCTTCGGCTCCTGCGATTGTATGGCAGAAAACGCTCAAATTGGGTGATTTTGCCAATTCGTACTCAGGTAATTGTATGATTCAAACCAGCGATGGAGGCTACGCATTAGCTGGCAAATCTGCGGTACTTAGCCTTGCAAACATAGGTCCTTGGCTTGTTAAGCTGGACTATGCGGGTAACCAGCAATGGATTCAACCCTACTTTAGCCAAATGAAAAACAATGATTGGAACAGCCTAATCTCGGGTGATGTGACCTCGCTTGTGCAAACTCCAGATGGAGGATATGCGCTTGCAGGCAACTTCAACAAGGGGGTCGGTATTATAAAGACTGATAGCATGGGCAATATTTTGTGGAATCAAACTTACAATAACCTAAATGGCGGAAAAGCGTTAATTGTGACCAGTGATGGTGGCTTCGCAATGGTTAGCTCCACTGGCAAAGCATGCTGGCTGGGGAAGCTAAATTCAAATGGCTATACCGAATGGAATCAAACGTACGCCAATCAGGAGGCGAGCGAAGGCGTGTCAGTTGTACAAACAATTGATGGCGGATACGCAATCTTAGGATTAATTAACCCTTATAAGACAAATGCAAGCATTTGGATGATCAAAACTGACGCCTCAGGAAAAATGTTATGGAAACAAACCTACAGTTGGGATCGCGCTTTTTTTGAGCCTAAATCATTTATTCAAACAATCGATGGAGGCTATATCTTAGTGTCAGTGTTGAACGGTAGCCTTTGCATCCTTAAAACTGATTTGAATGGCGCTTTAGTGTGGAACCAAACGTATAGTCAATTCGGATTTGAGGGTTTAGTCTACTCTGCCATCCAAACAAATGATGGTGGATACGCATTGGGAAGCGGCTTTCCTAACCCGTCATTCCCTGGAAATTTGATTAAACTTGATTTTGCTGGAAATCCACAATGGAACATCACGATTAACGGAATTGTATGCTCAGTTGTTCAAACCGGTGACGGCGAATTCACTTTTTCTGTTAGCAGTGAAGAGCAAGAAATTATGAGCACCGACTCAGCCAAATCACCACCAAGCGCAACACGAAAACCCTTTCCAACTGTTACAATGAAACCAACTGAGACTACAGAAACTCCAACCACAAACCCACTATTTGATTCTCCAACTCCAAGTCAAGGCATAGATTCTAATTATTGGGTAAATTCAATTGCTCTTATTGCAATTGCTTCTGTGATTGTGGTTATAGCTGTCACTTCAATCTCCTTGGTTTACTTTAGGAGAAGAAAGGGGAAACAATGAAGAGAAGATATGCCGTATTTGCTTTAATCCTTGTTGTGTCAATGTTGATTGGGATACAAGCAGTTGAGGTGGTAGATGCTAATCCCCTTCACCACCATAGTATGGCTATTATGGCTACCACTATTCAATCTACATCAAATGTAACCATTACACCTTCATTTCCTCAAACAACTGAACTGTCAGTTCCAGAGGACCCTGGAGTTGGGGGTTTTAGTGTTCTGGTTCCAAGTAATGTCACTTTGGGGAGAACCTTTGAAGTAGGACTGTTTGCACTTTATGCTAATGGTTATTGGGACAGAAATTTTACAGGTTATGTTAGCTTTAGTGCAAGTAAAGGTACAATCAGCCCATCCATGTCTGGTGCATTTACTGAAGGCAGTTGGAGAGGTTTTATAAATATGAGTGAGGCTGGCTCTGATATAGTAGTTTATGTAAACGACGGAAATGGTCACACAGGAAGAAGTGCTCCTGTATCTGTATACCAAATGAATCCAACTCCCACTTCATCTGCTAATTCAACCCCAACTCCTTCTGTTCCAGAGTTTTCTTGGTATATAATACTGCCTCTTTTAGCCTCAATACTTGCCGTAGCTCTAATCCATAAGTACCGCCAAGTCAAGAAAACTTGACAAACCCCAGAAAAGAAAGTTTGACAAAAAACCACTTAAGCTAACTCAATCACATAATATAGCAGGAACGATATATGCCAAAGAAAATCTTGGCGACAACAATTATAATGGTATTAGCAATTGAAATTCTATCATTAATTTCTGTTGTGAGTGCAAATTTTACTCCAGTACCTCAAGTTGTAATCGGATCTCCTCGTGAACGCTATAACGCCCCTTGGATAACGTATGAGAAAACTTGCATCCCACTCGAAATCAGGGTTATAGTATCAGAGGATTCTTTGCCAATTGCCCGTGTTCTCTACAGTATAGACGGAGAAGCCAACATTACACTTACCGATATGACAAATACACATGCGTACTGGATAGACTTTTATGAAGTTTCAGTGGGTTCAAACCTCACTAACTTAAGGGAAGGCAATCATGCCATAAGTGCCTATTCATTTGACAGCAAAGGCGAAGTAATGGCAGCAACAAGAAACTTTGCAGTTAGCAACTCCACTTTCTACAGTCAACCATCGCCATCAACTCATATCCCACATACAACGCCGCCTCCAAAAGGAAGCTTCGACTACTATATCCGCACTCTGCCGATATACACGTTTGTTATAATGGGAATATTTATCGTTATCATGGCAGCGGTGGGTTTCTTTGCCCTATTCAAGTGGGCGAAAGCTAAAACTGCTTAACAAGGAATGTAAAACCTCATAAGGCAACAGCAACCAATGAGAATTTGTGGCAAAGGTCCCCCACAATCAGAATCTTTCCACTTTAACTTAACAATGGGCCATTTAGTACAAGGGCAGACCCCAAACTCAGTTTCTTATGGAAGCGGCAACAGTAGTTTGGGATTATGGAGTAATGGGACACCTAACACTATTTCTGTTACTGTTAAAAGAATTGGCTACATAACGATAAACGATGGTTCAGTTTCTGTCTACAAGGATTCAGCAAATAACGACATAAAGACCACAAAACAGCTTAGCAGTTATGGAACTGGTTTTCTCTATAACAACTTGGTATCTGAAGCCAAATTGCAGCAAACCGACTTATTCCACCCCAGTAGATAGTTTAAGAACTATCATCCAATTCGACTCTTTTTTTTAAAAAAAAAGAAAAAGCGAAAGTTAACCGTAGGTTTTAAAAATAAAGCACATACAATCATAGTGGTTGCGTAAAATGAGTAAAATTATTAAGCGAAGTAGTCCAACAAACGTTATGTATGCGGAAGAGGTTGGGGAAGGTCTTGAAAACTAAATTTTGGAAGCTTATAGGTATATTATTCCTTACGATATTTATTTTGTCAACAGGTAATATAACTAGCGCCGCCCTTGAGATAACCGCCACTATACCTGTTGGAGTGGGTCCGTGGGGCATAGCTTACGATTCCGGCAGAGGAGAGATATACGTTGCTAACTTTTATGATAGCACGGTTTCGGTAATATCGGATAGCAGCAACACCGTGGTCGCAACCATACCCGTGGGAACCAATCCTGTAGATTTAGCCTATGACTCAGGTAAAGGCGAAATCTACGTTAGCAATAATGGCGAAGGTTCGGTCTCGGTAATATCTGACACCAACCACACAGTTATTGCCACTATACCAGTAGACCCCAACCCCGAAGGTGTAGCATACGATTCAGGCAAGGGTGAAATCTATGTGGCTTGTTGGGGTTCCGACTCAGTTTCAGTTATATCCGATAGAACTCACACAGTCATCGCAACAGTGCACGTTGGCAGCAAGCCCCAAGATCTAATTTATGATTCAGGTAAAGGCACAATTTTTGTAGGAAATACTGATTCCAGCGGCAACGGCACAGTCTCAGTCATTTCTGACAGCAACCACTCCGTAATCGCAACCGTCGAGGTAGGAGGCGGTCCCAACAAATTGTCTTACGATTCAGTTACAGGCAAGATTTTTGTGCCCAGCAGCGGAAGAATCTCAGTCATATCGGATAGCACAAATACTCTCATCGACACAATTGACAAATACGCCGGAATATCATCTGCTCATGACTCGGTCAGAGGCGTATCCTACTACAGTGGATTTTACGCCAGTAAGCCTGTAGTCTGGGTTGTTTCAGATAGCACCCACGAAGTCCTTGCAAATATAACTTTGTTTGAACGAGGCAACTCTTATGATATAGTGTTTGATTCAGGAAAAGGCGCAGCATATGCAGTGGACGGTATCGGCACGGTGTATGCAGTATCTGATTCTTCTCTGCCAAAAAACAACCCAGATTCAACATTGGGACTTCTAATAGAAGTCATCGCTGCTGTTATTATAATAGCGGCTGTTGCCATAGTTGTTGCAGTGTTGATTATCAAAAGGAAAAAAACCTAACTCCAAAATTTTTTGCTCCACTTTTTGGAATCAAACCGCTTAGTTAGGATTTTTCGCAAAGCTTTTGCGATTGCTAACCCGATAGAGGTTCTTGGGGTATCTTTAGCTGAAAAAGTCAGGTTTACTGATAACTATTTTGTTGCTGTCAGTCTTGGTGCTTGTACCGATACAGTTAGTTAAGGCTGACAGGTGGGTTGAAGTGGCAAGGTTTGAAGGTGACAGAACGACAATCAACTATACGAAAGCCGCAACCTACACTGAACCCTTTACAATAGACCACTACGAGTGGCACATAAAATGGGAATACAAACCAGGCAATATCTCTCCTATTGTGCATTACTTTGAAGTTTACGTTTACCGTCAAGGCGAAACAGAAAACTACGTTGCACACATAATCGCACCCCAAGATGGTTACTTTGGAACGTTTCCAGTCTACAATGAGACAGGTACATTTTACATGAAGATAACTTTCGGTATAGTGGAGAGTTATTCACTTGTAGTGGAGCAAAACTTAGATTCTGTTCTTGTCACACCAACTCCCATGGCATCCCCAACGCCAACAACCAGCGATACGGCAAACAATTCGCCTTGGAGTCTCCCTACAGAACTCATTTATGTCATAGCGGTAATAGCGGTTACTATCCTAATCGTTATTGCAATATTTCTCTTAAAAAGAGAGAGAGGGCATTAAAATTTAATCTTGATGCCTACTTGGAGAGCAAAGTCTAAATCTGCTTGAGCTCGCTCGATTTTGCGTAAGGCAGTTAACCTTGAACGGGTAACGTTCCCTGCATCAACCCTAAGCTTTCGAGCAATCTCATAATCCGACAATTTGCCTTTTTTTAAGAGCAAAATTTGCTTCTCACGATCAGTTAAAGCCAAACTAAAACAACCTCCACATCGCCAACATGATCATCAATTTAGAACTCTTCCTTTTCATGCCCCAAAACCTCTTCAACTCCAACAGTAGAAACCTCACTCTCAGGCTTAATCGACTCACCGTAGGAATCAAAAGCAAACCTAGTCAGAGCCCAAGCATGCCCACGCTTCTCAAAGAGACATTTGCCAGTTTCAAAATGCAAACGCTTATTCATGCGCAAAATCCGCCGACTTACATCATAATACCTTAATTCAAAGCTGCCTCGCAGGTTGACGTCAGCAGCAACAACCTTTGGCAAAACACCCGGAACTCCAGCTTCCCGAACCCGCTGCACAATCTCCCGATCAACCTCATCAAGAACCGCAAACTCTTCCACATCACAAACAGAATACTCAGCCTCTCCAATCCGCTCCAACCGACGCCGGATCCAACGAAGCTCACCTAGGCAGACGCTCATTTTGCGCAAACACCTTTTTGGTCAAAACCTCATGATATTTCAGTCGACCAACTTTTTCCTCAGCACTACGCTGTTTTTTAGGTTTTTCGCGGTCTTTATCTGTGGTTTGAACTGAAATTTCCTCTAAAGCCTGTTTATCCTGTTCACTCAAGGCTTTCCACTCCATCAACATTAAAAGAAATACAGTGTCTTTCATCAGGGACTGCCACTGTTAGAAAACCCCATGTTGAGAGCATGGACTTTTCCCATGCAAAAAACACGCTGAAAACACCATAAAAAAGCTTTAAGCAAGTTTTTACATCCAAAAAACAATGTTTTTTCATTCAGAACCCTCCAAAACAACACACCTAACCAATACTTCGTTATTGTCTTGACAAGCCAAACATCTGCGAAACTCTAAGCAAACAGTGCGGTAATGACTACAATCTTTTCTAAGGCAAAAAGGACACCGAAGACACAAACATTTCTCATCAAGAGATTGCATACTCATCTTACGTAGTCTCCAAGTTTCTTCTGCCCCTCATCCAACCGCAAAGGATCCTCCACATCGCATATTTCACCCCAAGCCTCAGTTAATTTGTTCACATTAAACGCAATCTTCTCAACCGCCACTTCAACAAACGCTCTCACCGCTTCAGGAGTTCCAATGAAGGTGCGTTCTTGAAGTTTAGAGCCAAAATTGCTATGACCAAAGCAGAACTGCCTTGCTCTCCGAAATTCAAGGCTCTCTATGCTTCTTTGTCCTCTATGAGCCATACTAGAAACCGCACACATCCCCTTTTGGCTGAGGCAGGCGAAAAAACGCAAATACCCCAGATTTAAGTTGCTCTTGTTTTGAACGGTTAAAAACTTTATGTTCAAAACATCCCGTGCATCAAATAGTGTAATTTTTAGAAAGAGGCTTGTTTGGCGCTTACTATAATCAAAAGCCGATATTCTTATATATGCATAACGATGGTTAGAAAAGAAATTAGTGATAAAACTTGAAAACAATGACTAAAATTGCAGCAATAATCCTAATAGCCGTAATCGGAATTTCAGTAGGCGCATACGCGTATCTGGAAGCGACAAAACCAAAAAACCAGCAACTTATAGTCTCGACGACCACAAGCTTCTATGAAACAGGATTCCTAGATGTAGTGAAGACAAACTTTGAGGCAAAATACCCTAGCATTAACGTATCATTCATTTCACAGGGAACAGGTTTAGCAATACAAACAGCCATGAGAGGCGATGCTGACATGATAATGGTGCATGATCCCGCTCAGGAACTTACATTCTTAAAAGATGGATATGGAGTGAACCGTAAAGTCATAGCTTACAATTTCTTTGTTATCGTGGGTCCAAACGATGATCCAGCAGGCATATCTGGTTTAGGTTCAATAGATGCCTTGAAGAAAATAAAGGAATCTGGCGATGCTGGAAACGCAGTGTGGATATCTCGAGGCGACGGTTCAGGAACCAATTCCAAAGAGAAAAGACTCTGGACAGCCGCTGGCTATAATTCAACAGAAATAAGCAAACTGTCATGGTATCTAGAAAGAGGCGCTGGAATGACTGATACTCTAAAGATGGCTGACGAAAAAAGCGGATACACACTAGCTGACTTAGCTTCATACCTCAACAACATGAAGACTGGAAACATCAACATGAAAATAGTAGTTGAAGCATCCAAAGATCTGCTAAATGTCTACGCCGTCATAGCCAACAACCCACAGAAATCTAATCTTACAGCATCCAATTTCGATGCGTCGATGAAATTCATAGACTACGTAGTCTCAGATGAAGGTCAACAATTATTTGCGGAATTTGGCATATCAACATTTGGAAAAGCCCTATTCAGCCCATACATACCACTAGTCACTACCGGAAGCAACGCTACCCTCACTACATGGATCCAAGACTATGCCTATTTCAATGGTTCAGAATGCCCAACAGAGTATCGCTACCAAGCAGGCGACTTGTACAAATAACATCGTGATCATCGTTTGCACATATCAACAACCATTCTTTTTTTTTGTGATTTAATTTGTTTGACACAATAATTGACGCCTTCCAGAAAGCGCTTCAGCTTATTTTCAGCGGTGACCCAGAAGTTTTTGCAACTGCCCTCAGATCACTATATGTTTCAGGACTGGGAACCTTGCTGGCTTGCCTGTGGGGAATCCCAATCGCTATATTGCTGGGATTGTATTCTTTTCGAGGAAAGTGGCTGGTCAAGAGCATGTTCAATGCAATGCTCGGTGTACCTACAGTAGCGCTTGGGTTGATTTTGGTTATGTTCCTATCTAGAAGTGGTCCGGTAGGTTTTCTTCATCTCCTCTACACGTCTAACGGAATCGCATTAGGTCAAGCAATATTGGTTACACCAATTATCGTTAGTTATACCAGTAGCGCTTTAGGCGCAACGGACATTCAATTAAGAGATCTTGCCAAGACCTTGGGTGCTTCAAACATTCAAACCAACTTTGCTTTACTTCGAGAGACAATGTGGGCAACTGTGCTCGCATTAATTTCTGCCTTCAATAGAGGTTTTGGTGAGCTTGGAATAGCTATGATGGTTGGAGGAAACATAGCCTATGTAACTAGGGTTTTAACTACTTCAATTGCGTTGGAATCAACCAAGGGCGATTACGCTTTTGCAGTGGCCTTAGCGATTATCCTATTGACAATAGTTGTAACCATAACTGTATTGGTGAATTTAGTGGAGCGTTTAAGAGAATGAGTTCATTTCTTGAACTAAAGGGAATTGAAAAGAACTACAGGTCTCTCAAGGCTTTGGCTTCAGTATCCTTAGAAGCGAATGGTGGCAAAATAGTTGTTCTTATAGGGGTTAATGGTGCGGGTAAGACTACTCTTATGCGAATTATTGCAGGTTTGGAAGAGCCGACCATGGGCAGTATTTCATTTAATGGTCTAGTCATGAATGCTAAAGAATTACGCAAGATTGCCACGATGGTTTTTCAGAGAACGGCGATGTTTAACAGAAGCGTCTACGACAATGTAGCGTTCGGACTCAAAGTAAGAGGAGAAGACGATCAAGAAATTGCGGAAAAAGTGCCACAAGTTTTGCGTTTGGTAGGTCTACCAAATTTTGAAGAAAGAAAAGCAAGGAAAATTTCAGGTGGAGAGCAACAGAGACTCTCGTTGGCACGATCTTTCTTGCTTGATCCCCAGATTTTGCTTTTGGATGAACCTACTGCGAATTTGGATCCTAACAGTGTTATGATAATTGAGAGAGCCATAACTAGCAGAAAAAAAGCGGATGAGATAGTTATTATGGCTACTCATAATTTGGCTCAGGCAAGAAGGATGGCTGACGAAATAATTCACATTTATAATGGTGAAATTGTGGAGCACTCAAAGCCCGACGAGTTTTTCACCAACCCGCGTAGTGAGATTACTAAAAAGTTTATCAATGGAGAATTGGAGTATTGATTAAAACCTTTTTCGAGCCAAGTAGTTTTTTAAGCTTTTGTTGAATAATAGTTTACGATGCTCTCTAACAGAAAACATACGCGTTCAGGCAAGGTATGGATCGAACATAGAGGAAAGCCACTGATAGGTCCAGGCGGGGCAGATATCTTGCAGGGGATATCCGAGGACAAGTCGATTTCCAAAACTGCGGAAAAGCTTGGCATGTCCTACCGTTACGTTTGGGGGCAAATTCAAAAAATTCAGGAAACACTAGGCAAACCAATTGTTGATACTTACAAGGGTGGCAAAATCGGGGGTGGAGGAACAAACCTGAATGAGTTGGGGCGGGATTTGCTCGGGGAATACAAGCTGCTAGAGGGCCATTTGTGTGAAGTTTTGGCAGACGCTGAGTATTGGGAGGTGATTGGGTTGAAAATAAGTGCACGTAATCGCTTGAAAGGAAAAGTTCTTTCAGTTGAGAAAGACCAGATTACTGGCAAGGTGAAGATCGAAATAGATACACCTGCTGTAATTACCTCGGTGATCACGAAAGAAGCTATTGAAGAGCTAGACATAAAAGTGGGCGATAGGGTTGAGGCGATTGTAAAATCGACAGAAGTCCTGATAGGAAAATAGTATTGTTTGTGCGCTATCTTTCTCAGGAAACCCTCATTTTTTTGGGAGCGTTATAATACCTGGAAGATTTAATGAAAGTTAGCTTTGGGATGTATAAATAACCAAGTGTACTATTCCCATTTGCCGTTTGTTTGCTTAAACTGCATCTGAACCACACGGCAATCCTCACACCAGATCCTGCATATCTTTGAGATCGGGCTATCGTGGGTGTCTTTGGTGTAGTGGCAAGTTTCCCTCTTACACACCGGACACAGCAACCACCATGCAAAGTTGGCGGCAATCTTAATGAACCTTTGATCATAAATAGAGCCGGAGAGGTCATTAAGGGCAAGTTACCGTATTGCAGAGGATCCAAGCATTCAACGTTTAGTGAAGGTTAAATATCACTTTTTACGTGAAACTTTAGGAATTATCCAAAATAGGACTAAAGAGAGACAATCCGATGAAAATGCCCAAGGATCCTAGCAAATTCACTTTTGGAGCGACATCATCAACCGTTACGAGTTTAGGAATAATCTTTGGACTGATGACTTCAGGCAATCCACAAGCTAGCGTAATAGGGTCTTTGCTTGTAATAGCAGTCGCAGACAACATTGCAGATTCACTGGGGATCCACATCTATAGAGAATCAACTGCCACCCAAAAAGAAAACACTAAAATGTTCACTATCAGCAACTTCATAACCCGCTTTGGAATCACACTAACCTTTGTTGCGCTATTTGCATTCTTGCCATTAAATTACGCCGCTGTCTCTTGCACGATAATAGGGCTTGGAATACTGGTCTTCCTAAGCTATCTCATAGGTGTTCAACGTAAAACCAGCACCTTAAGAGAAGTAGCCATTCACTTAGGAATTGCCATACCCGTAATAGTCATAAGCCATTTCCTCGGTCAACTAATCTTCAGTATATTTGGATAACGGACTGTCTTGTCCTGAAGGTAAGTGTTGAGGAAGGTGGGTGAGACTGCTTTGTCTATTCTTTTAGCGTTTGAGTTAGTTCTCGGTTCAGGGTCAGGTACGCAAGCTATATCCATTTTCCGTTTGTTTGCTTAAACTGCATCTGAATTACGCGGCAGTTTTCACACCAAATTCTACGCATCTTCGAAACTGGACTTTCATGGGTGTCTTTGGTGTAGTGACGAGTTTCACTCTTGCACACAGGACACACCAACCATCCTGCAAAGTGCGCGTCAGCCTGATTCATCTAACATAATCCCCAAGTTTCTTCTGCCCCTCAACCAACCGCGCAGGATCCTCCACATCGCCAAGCTGCCCCAGCGCCTCACTCAACTTTACAACAAGCTTATCCAACGCAAATGCCAAAACATCCACTTTACTCTCAATATTTTTTACTTTCTCAGGCATCTGCAAATAATCAATAACCGCATCCTTCCCCATATTCTCAAGTTCCCCCTCATTCCAACTATGATCAATCTTACGATGCTTAGTCCGCACAGTAAAATAACGACCAAACATTTTCGCTATAGGATCCTCAACCGCCAACTCCCCACCCACAAACTTACCCTCACACAAAACAACCCCATACTTCTTAGCCAACGCCACAGCAACCCGATTCGAAAGATTCATCGCCAAACCATAAACCTCAGCAGCCGTCTTACCCCGAACAACAGGCACATGAACCAACCAACTCTTAGAAGTATGACGAACCTTAACCCCCAACTCCAAACCCAACAAAGCCGTCCAATTCACCATCTCCACCCGCCGAAAATCCCGATCAGGATAAACCCCCTCCCTCGCAATCAAAAAAGCCACCTGACACTTATCCAACCTCTGCATCTCACCAGGAAACACCGACCCCTCACATGACTTGAGAAGCCTTGTACCTACAGCTGTCAACTCATAAAATACAACGTTACTGCGCTTCTCTCGATGAATTAATTTGCATTCCTCCAGCTTATCGATGTAGTACTTGGTATGTTGACGGCTTAACCCAATGAGTTTCCCTGCTTTCGTTGGGTAATCTCCCACTTCAATACGGCGAAGTAACGGCAGAACCCACGTGCGAACTTTATCAGTATCAAACTGCACCGAACCAGAAGCCCTACGAGTCCTAGTGTACAATTTTACTTTGGACTTTGAAACTGCAACTTTTGTACTTTCAGGTTCAACCACTAAAAAACCTCTAAGAATTCTCCGCTAACTTTTTTTGCGATGTTTCGTCAATATGTCCTCGGCTACAGAGAAAATGCATAGAGCCAACACTGAAAACAATTGAAGATGCAAAGAAGCCGAAGCGGCATTTCTCAGTCAATAACGTCGGGCTCCTTTAGGAAACTCCTTAGCCGCCTTCCGCCCAATGTAGCCGTCGCGGTCACTTAGCCAAAGCCACTTACCCGCCAACTCCAAACCTTTCTTCCCAGCCTTGATCCGTTCATCAATCTGGCCGCGCAACTCAAAATAATCATTAGAACGTTGATTGTCTTTTTCAAGAGCCTTCTCATAACGTTCCCCCTTCTGATTCTCCGCATAAATCCAAACGACATCGCCTTCCCTGTGCCCCTCAGTAGGCCTTGTAGATCGCTCAACCTTCTGGACTAGAGGCGCTGCAGGAGGCGATCGGGCATCTGCATGACTAGAAGAAGCAGTCTGGACAGGCTGAGAAGCTGCTGGGATTTGATTGATTTGCTTTTGAACATTATCTAAGCTGCGATTAATTTTCTCTAAAATATCAGTTTGATTTTGGACTTCAAAAACACCCAAGATTCTCAAACATAATTCAAAGTTACATTTGTCTGTTCCATTATCTTCGCATAGTTCGCAGAATCTTGCCTTCAAAATCTGCATCGGAGATGGCTGTTTTTTCTGTTCTGTTTGTGTTTGAGGCGATACTTTGGAGGCTACTTTTACAAGTGTCTCAAGCTTCTGTAGCGGCATCGCATACAAGTTGGCATCGGGAATTCCAAGATTCAACGCATTAGCTTTCTTAATTAATGAGACTCTAAGAGCCTGTTCTATTGACGCTGTAGATGGCAATGCAACAACGGGTTTCGGCTGTACTGCATAATAGGGTTGATGTGGAAATGCTGGATTAATGAAGTCTGCACTATAATTTTCTTCAAGTAAACTGCGAAGCTGCTTAAAGTTTTCTTTCCCCAACTCACCCATATCCTTGAACACAACATTGATGCAACCTTTGTTTTCGTCAGCTTCCAATTTTACGTGGGATTTGAGGTGATCGGGCAATTCCGCTTCCAACTGAACGTAAAGCTCTTGAAGCATCTCTTTCTGTTCACACTGCATCAAGAAACCTCTTTTCTTTTCGTATTCCGACTAGAACTCACTAACTGGCCCTTCTGAAAGCCAGATTTATTCACGAAATCCTTCTTAGGCGTCGATGGCGGAACATAAACTGCTTTCTCAGATGCAACCAACTTCTCAAGCTGAATATACGTAACTGGATAATCATCCTGGATACCCTCATGACAGTTGTACCCTTGGTCAGCGAGCTCAGCTTCCCAATCAGGATCAAACTCAACGCCTTGCACCACAAGACAACTACCCCAAGGAGCAACCTCAAGAGCAGGACCAAACTTAGCCATCAACTCAAGAGCCGAAACCACCAGACTATGCCTCCTCTGGTTCTTCCGCTTCACAACTCAACTTCGCTTGGCAAGTCTTATTCAACTGCACTGGCAACTCGCAGCCCTCCGGATACTCCGCATGTAACGCAGGGTTATGATTGCTAATTACCAACTTGTACTCATGATGCTCATCCTGCAACGTAACTTTGAAAACCCGCGATAACGTACCGTCTTTATTGATTTTCTTGCTAACGCTGGAACTGTGATACTTGAACAGAACCTCTTTAGACGCCATCTAGATCGCCTCCAAATCTTTGATGCCGACAAGATTACAATGCTCAACAACAGCTGTCCCCATCGGATCATGATCCACGTAAACCTTCATTTCGCCATGCCGATCACACAGCAACCGCAAGCCATCAACATGCAACTTTCCGCCACAAACAGGACAGTACAACTCTACAAGCCTCCAACTGTTTGTGAGGCTGCGTTCTTGTTTGGGAGACTCTTAGAAAGGAGAAGAGTTACAGCATGCTCCAAAAAGCTTAACTCCCCAAAACTTGTGCTCTTAACTACCAGCTTATTCCCCAAGGACAACAACCTCCTCAACCTGAAACTCATGATTAACTGCTTTAGGCTCTGACTCGTTAACGGTGTTCTTGCGAATCTCAACGGCAAGCTGATGCAAAAACCCCTTAGACAACGCCAAAACTTAAGCCTCCTCTGAAAATAGCAAAGTTTGAATTGGCTTGCCAAATTTGCGGGCTACAATCTGCTTAACTTCTTTATACTCAGCAAGATCCATAGAAGCACCACAACAAGGACAAAGTGGGCAGCCGTCTGGAACAACTTCATCCTCCTCAACTTCTCCAGGCACAAAAGAAGACTCTGCAACCTCCGCTGTTTTAACCGCAACTTCCGCAGCAGCCTCAGCAAACGTACGCACCCGCGGCGTACAGTCGCCCGTAGTAGCAGGAATACTATCTGGCATCTTAACAGTGTGCTGAAGGGCTTCAGCAGAATTCACGTTAGTTTTGGGAGTACGCCCAGCATCAACTTTCTTCTGATCTTTGAATTCTTGAGGCATATACTTGAGAACTGTTCTTTCGCTAATCCCAGTTAACTTGGCAATATCCTCAACTTTTAGCCGCTCTTAACAAGGTGAGTTATGCGTTCTTTGATTTCTTCAGGAGCCATGTCTCGCCTGGCAAAGTTAACAGCTAATCTTGCAGCTTCAAGTTTCTCAGGAGTATCAATCCAATTGCAAGTTTCTTCACGCCAATTCGCGTTCTCACCTTTACGATGATAGCCATCTATGATGTTGCCGAAGTGGTCTTTCAAAACGGGACATAATTCACCAAGGCCTTCCTTAGAAGTTGCCAAAGCATACTCGTGACCTGATTCAGGCTCCTCTACGACCGCAACAGGTGAGGCATCTATCGCAAGTTTTATGGTAGGTATAGGCTCACGGTGACAATGCGGCCAATGCATACGAAACTCGAATTCAGAATCAAAACTCTTCGGGCAAAGAGGACAATTTATTTTACCCATAATTAAACCTCCGCTCCTGTTGCAGTAACCAAACGGCAGGTTACATGCGAATACTTTTTTATTAAATACGATGGATAACCAGTTACTATCAAAACTGCTCTTGTTTTTGCCTGCGTATGTTCAGGTATGGTTTGGTGGCATCGTTCGCATATGTGAGGTTTACGTGTGGTTACAAGTTTTGGCTTATTTTTGTTTTCCCAGTAGGCTTCTCTCTGCGATTTTTGTTCTGTGCGGAACTGCTTGTATTCTTCATCAGTTATAGATTGCATCCTTAAGCCTCCTTTCGAAGAGACCCCTTGCGTAGATCTTCAAGCCTAAGCCGAGTAGATTCACTGACAAACTCTGCAACACTCCGATAGCCTGAAGTATTGCAGATAAAAGCCTCAATTTCGTCTACAAGTGAAGCTTTCAAACTAATTCCTTTAAATCCGTTTTCTTCCAAAGGCAATTTTCTCACGCTCCCACTGTAACATTACCTTAATGCTACCGTAAAAATGGGGTTTATTAATAATGCTTGTGGTTAAGCTACCTTAAAAATAACTGTAATGTCCCATTAAGAAATTAACATAAAAGCGGCATTTTCGCCCATAAATTTATATACAAACAATTTGTGGTAGATATACCACAGAATAAGTGAGGAATACCAGATGCCCGGACAAGATTCAGGTTTTAGGGGAGTCAGCCTCAAAAACGGGCTCGTAGATGAAGTAGAAAAATTCGTCAAAGAACACCACGAATACAAAAACACAGCCGACTTCATCCATGAAGCAGTGCGAGTCCGCATAGAAGAACTACGAAGTGTAGAATCAAACAAAAAATCACTACCACGTTTTGAACATTTTAACATGGGAGCAAACGGCGTTAGAATAACCGACAGAAAAATCAAGCTCATCGCCGACATTTATTTCAAGCCACAAGGAATTTTCTGTGACCTAGATAAAGCGGATGACTGCGAACATATTGACTTTGCCTTAACCGTTCCTGAAATTAGAGAAATAATCATGAAACACAAAAAAGAAGGCTGGAAACTCCCCGATGTCTAGCAACTCAGTGACTCTACACCCAGAAATAGTCGACACTGCGGGCGAACTGACAAAAGTTCAAGCGGAAAACTTATCAATAGAGTAGCTATGAGAAAGTAAGCTAAATGATCAGTTAATTGGCGTAACTAGAATCGAGGTGAACAATAAATGGTTGAAGTGAAAGTTAATGCTTCAGAGCTTAAAGGCGACGAAAGTAAATTGATCGAGAAACTTGCAAATTTTCTTAAGGAGAAAACAGGTGGAGACGTATCTACAGACTCAAAAACTGTAACTGTGAAAGGCGAAGGCGAAGCTCTGGCAAAAAAGTATGTGCGTATAATCGTTAGGAAATTCCTGCACAAACACGAGTTATCTGAAACTTTCAAAGTTATCGGTGACGAAGAGGCATTAAGAATTAAGGAAAGAAAACTTGATGAAGAAGACTAAACTCTTTTTCTATCAAAATAAATAATTTTTATTTTTGTTTTAGGAATTAACGTAGTGTCCTAATCCCTTAACAGTCTGTTCCAAAGCTTAGCATTAAATCAAAACAACCTTGAATATAGAGCGAAAGGTGGTTGAAGAATGATTCACAAAAACTTGGCTATCGGAACAGCCGCAATTTTGGTTTTTTCTCTAACTATAACCGCGTTGTTAATATCTTCGTACTCAGCCATGGAAACCTTCAACCCTGTTGCAGCCCTGACAGCAACAACGGTAGCCATAATAGGCAATAGCATGGTTCAAGAAAACAATCAATTAGTCAGGACATGCGGTTATATGAAAATTGGATAGCTGTCAAAAGACATAGTTTTGTGGTGAAAAACTTAAATTACCAGAAATTAAGAGATGAAAGCAATGAGTAATATGAACAGCAAATCTTATGATGACACCAACGAATTTGTTGCTATCCACAATCTTACAAAAACCTATGGCACTTTCTGCGCATTAAACGATGTAACCTTCGGAATAAAAGAAGGAGAAATCTTCGGTTACATAGGTCCCAACGGTGCAGGAAAAACGACCACTATGAAAATCCTTGTCGGCTTAATAACTGGTTTCCAAGGTGAAGTCTCCATCGGCGGCTATCAAGTCACTAAACAGAAAGAGGAAATCCATAAACTGTTAGGTTATCTTCCCCAAAGTGTAGCGTTTCAGGAATGGCGCACCGTAGATCAAGCGCTTAGAACGTTTGGGAAGCTCTCCGATCTAAGCGACATGAAAGTCGAAGAACGTATTCCTGAAGTTCTGGGTTTGCTTGATTTGAGCGATGCACGATACAAGAAAGTTTCTCATTTGTCTGGCGGAATGATGCAGAAAGTTGGGTTAGCGCAGGCACTTTTGCATGAGCCCAAACTTTTGGTTTTGGATGAGCCGCTGGGTGGGTTGGATCCTTTGAGTCGCTACCAGTTTAAGGAAATTGTTTTGAAACTGGGAAACAAAGGCACAACTATCCTGTTTTCCTCACATATTCTCAGTGATGTCCAAGATGTTGCAGATCGAATAGGCATAATAAGCCATGGAAAAATCAAGCAGATCGGAAACTTGAACGAATTGAAAGCCCGTTTATCAGCTCAAAAGACTGTTCAGGTCTTGCTTTCGTATGCCAACGACAAATGGCAGGAATTTAGCGCGATAAAGAACGTGACAAGCGTTGAGCAGACTTCGCCTGGCAGAGTCTTGGTTCACCTTAAAAGCCAAGCAGATGAAGACCAAGTGGTTAACGATATGATTCAAGACATAGTCAAGTTGGGAATTCGTGTACGAGGCATTTCTTTGTTGGAACCTTCGCTTGATGAAATATACCTCAACTATGTTTCGGAGGCGGATAACTGATGAAATTAAGAGTGCTCTTTATTGATGAATTGAGGGGATTCTATAAGTCTAAAGTAATGATTTTCCTATGGATAGGCTTGCCTGTAATCGCTTTACTTTTCCGTTTCATTTCCGTTGGCAGTACCGGGCAGAGCTTGTCGTTCACTCTTATTTCTGCACTTGTAGTATCCAGTATTGGCGGCACGCTGGCTTCAGTGATGCTTGCAGTGTTCATAATCAACGAGAAAAATAGACGTGTCTATGACCTCTTTCTAATTCGACCTCTCAAAAGAAGAGATATAATATTAGCTAAATTCTTTTCCGTTTATACCTGCGTTGCCATAGCAGCCTTCTTCGCAGTTTTAGCAGGGATTCTAGCAGATTACGCCACAACAAGTGTGTTGCCAGCTACAATTTTATCTAATGCAGGTGAGTCTCTAGCGAACTAGCCTCTCAATGATTGCGGTTGCATGTTCAGCGGGTGTGCTTATTGGAGTCGCTGCACCATCAGTCCTTGTTGGAGCTATATTGGTTATTTACGGAGGAAACCAAATTTCAGTCATTCCACTGGTGCCAACTTTGCTGAACTTACCGGAGGCAACGGTTTTCACGATTATCCTGGCGGGAGCTGTGGCTTTAGGATTGCTGTCTGCTTCAGTATTGTTGTTTAACCAAAAACAGTTCTAAAGGCTAAACAAAGTAAACTGGCTATAACCTTAGCAACTTGCCAAAAAATTAAAGTTTACAAAAGAAACTGAAAAAGACAAGATTAGCTGTTTGGGTTACTTGCGTTTTAGCATGTTTTCTAGGATTGGCTTGAGTTTTGTGTTTTCGGCTTGAATTTTCTCTTTGCCCAGCGTCTTCATGTTGGCATCTATTTCTTTGATTATTTCAGCGTAGTGTATGCCTTCAGCAGCTGAAACGTATTCTACTCGGAACCTTCCTGGACTCAGTCCAAGTTTTGTAAGCATTCCTTTGAGTGCGTCGGTTCGGGCTTTCATCTTGTAGTTTCCGCTGATATAGTGGCAGTCATAAGGTAAGTGACAGGCGCCAATTAAGACAGTTCCCGCTCCAAGTCTGAATGCTTCGAGGATGAATTCTCGAGCAACTCGGCCGCTACACATGACGCGGATGGCTCTTACGCTTGTTGGATAATCACATCGACTAATGCCTGCAAGGTCTGCGCCTGCATAACTGCACCAGTTGCAGAGGATAGCAAGGATTTTTTCTTCAGGCTTCTCCTCAAGTGCCGCTCGTATCTGAGCCATGACTTGGGCGTCCGTGAAGTGCATTTGCGTGATAGCCCGTTGGGGGCATTCGGCAACGCATGTACCGCAACCATGACAGCTAGCAGTGATTATTTGCGCTGCCTTGCCTGGTTCAATTCGGATAGCACCATATGGACATTTGTCTTGGCAAACGCCGCATTTGGCAGTTTTGTTTCTGCATTTGGTTTCATCTATAACTGATATGATTGGTTCAATCTTCCACTTGGATTTGCTAATGACAGTGGCTGCTCTTGACGCAGCGCCGCTACCTTGAGAAACGCTAGCGGGAATATCTTTTAGACCAACGCAGGCACCAGCGTAAAACACACCATCTGAAGGTGCATCCATAGGTTTTAGTTTGGGATGTGCTTCCATAAAGAAGCCGTCAGAACCGCGTGACAAGTTAAGTATTCGTGCAATCTCGTCTGAGCCTTTTTTAGGTATAGCGGCAGTTGCAAGTACAACCATGTCTGCTTCGACCTCTATGGGAGAGCCGAGAAGTGAGTTCTCTGAGTGGACAATTAAATTGTGGGTTTTTGGATCTTCATCAATACGGCTTACCCTACCACGAATGAAGTTTACGCCTCTTTCCCGTGCACGATCATAGAACTCCTCATAACCTTTACCTGGGCTTCGAATGTCCATGTAAAAAACATAGACTTCTATGTCTTCCTTGTACTTCTCTTTAAGCTGAACCACATGTTTGAGAGTATACATACAACCGAAATTGCAGCAGTAAGGGTACTTGCTTTTGTCTCTACTTCCCACGCATTGGATGAAAACAATTCTGTGTGGTTTTTGACCGTCTGATTGCCGAATGACTTTGCCACCTGTTGGACCAGCTGCTAAAATGAGTCGTTCAAACTCCATGCTTGTGATAACGTTTGGGTATTTCCCATAGCCAAGCAGCGGCATGTCATAGGGTAAGTAAATATCAAAGCCTGTGGAAACAATAATTGCGCCAACATCAAAATCCACTTCCTCAGACTTCTGGTTAAAATCAATGGCTTGACGTTCACCGCAAGCCTCGGTACATTTGAAGCATTCAATACAGTAATCCTTGTTAATAGTGTAAATAAGCGGCACTGTCTGGTCAAAGGGCACTGAAATTGCTTTGCGAGTACCAAGGTTCATGTCCCATTCATTCGGGTATTCAATTGGACAAGCTTCCTTGCATTCACCACAACCCGTGCATTTTTCCGGAATAACATATCTTGGGTTTTTGCGGATTTTTACTTTAAAGTTGCCGATATAACCGTCAACTTTCACGAGGTCTGAATTAGCAAAGATTGTAATGTTTGGGTGACGTGCGCAATCTACCATTTTTCGGTCCTTCAATACAGATACTGCAGTCTAAGGTTGGAAAGGTTTTGTCCAAAGCCGCCATATGTCCACCGATGCTCTGAGAGTTCTCAAGCATATAGACTTTATAGCCCATTTCTGCAAGATCTAAAGCCGCGTTCATTCCTGCGATTCCACCGCCGATTATAAGCGCTTTGTTTGTGACTGGAACTTCGATTGTCTGGAGTGGTTGCATTAAGCGTACTTTTGCAACAGCCATTCGCACGCTGTCTTTGGCGCGGTCTGTTGCTGCTTTGGGATCGCTTTGGTGGCACCAAGATGCGAATTCTCGAATATTTGCCATTTCGTAGAGAAACGGGTTTAAACCTGCTTCGGAAACCGTACGTCGGAATGTGGGTTCGTGCATTCTTGGT
Source organism: Candidatus Bathyarchaeota archaeon (assembly GCA_963741005.1). GTDB lineage: Archaea > Thermoproteota > Bathyarchaeia > Bathyarchaeales > Bathycorpusculaceae > Bathycorpusculum. The sequence continues at coordinate 1,407,710 of CAVUGQ010000006.1, read as the reverse complement.
GAACAAGCAGCGATGACTACGCGGTTTAGGTTTTGTTCTTTGATGGCTTTGCGGATTTCCGCTTGCCCAGGGTCAGCGCAGGTATAACGATTTTCTTTAACAAATACAACGTCTGGAATTGTTCTAGGCATATTCAGCTACAGCTTTAACATCTACAGTGCCTGCAATGTTTAAGCCACAGTGGCAAACGAAAACGCCGACCCGCAGCGGTTCAGGTTTGCAAACAAATGAATCTGGTTGATTAGGTGAAGTTTGTGAATTACTCATTTGGATTCCTCCGATTTAAGTACCTCAGATAGAAAACGCTTCTCAATCACTTTGCGCCTACTCTCGGCAGCCTGAGATTTCAATTCTTTAATTGCATCCTCGGAACTGGTGATACGCTCTAAAGCTTTATTCCATGTACCCGAATGGATGGGCGTATGGCTAACTTTTGTACGTTTAACACATAATGCATCTTCAACTGGACAAACATTTTTGCATGCTCCACAGTATGTACATAAGAGTTCGTTAACGTGAACTTTCTTATCTTCACCAAGTACGAGTGCTCCCGGAATTGGGCAAACGTCTAAACAGTCTGTGCAGCCTTCAGGACATTTCACTTGATTTACACTGATTTTTCCTTCGAATGCTTTGGTGACTTTTAATGCTCCCAGATTGCATCTAAACTCGCATAATTTGCATGTTGGACAGTAATCTTTGTTGATGTCGAGGGTGACTTGCACACGTTTTTTCTCATTTGGCGATAGAGAAGCAATATCTTGGATGGGTTTTCCGTCAAACCCAACTTTTGAGATTTTTATGAGTGATAGCGGACAAGCTTTTTCGCATTCAACACATTCTTTTTCGCATTTGCGGGTATCTACAGATATGTTGCGAACTAGTTTTGGGTAACTTTCTTTCGCCAAGATAGAGAGGTTATGTTCACCGTTTAATTCTACTTTGATCGCTCCAAAGGGACAGGTGACATCGCAGATTCCGCAAAAGTTGCATTTTGTCAAATCTATGTCCACTTTGGCTTTACTAGCTATTTTACCCTGAATTTTAGGTTGTTTTTGGGTTTTTATGGCTTCTTTAGGACAAGCCAGTGAGCATACTTGGCAGCCGACGCATCGGTTTTTATCAAGGGTTAACTTGTAGTTTTTTACCTGCAAAACCCATTCTAATGTTAAGGCATCTGCCGCATCGGTCTTTACAGTTTTTAACGGCATTTATGATTCACCAAGAGATTTACATACTCACGGTACAAATTTTATCCAACGCTAGCATTAGATAGAAAGTTTGAATGCAGTGCTTTCGTTATAAATATTGCTTAGAAAAACCAACCTTCATACGTTACAAAACAGGTAAACTAAAACAAATAACCCAAAATAACGGTCAAGTTGATCAATTTCCAATGAACGCTAATTAGCTTAATGCCTCGACAGCATCTTTTTGGGTGATCTTATCTCCATTTTTGAAGGGACAATGCTGAGTAAGGTGCAAAGTAATTATCTGTAAGTCACTAAACTTGAATTATGATATTTTGGTTTGCATATCTTTTGGGGAATGTTGAAAATGTTTATTGAAAATGGATGATAGCGTTTTTAGGACAGCAATGCTGAAGAGCACAAGGTAGAATAGGTGAGCTATAGCTAATAGTGGTTCTGTCAGAAGTAAGGGTGCGCTAAAAGGATAACCTATTGTGCTTGGCAGCAAAACTGTGGCTATGGGAATAATTAGCACCAGACTTGTTTTGTTGCTTTTTAAGAAAAATTTCCAATCGCCGCTTTTGTACAAGACAAATGTTGCTATAGCAAACAGGCTAAGTTCAAGTGCTATGTTCACCGGGTCGGTAATTCCAATGTAGTATGAACCTAAATCATGAAGACCATATCGAGTTGTTAAAAAAGGCCAGAATAACTGCAATCCACCACCTATGAAGAAGTCACCCATTAGTGAATGAGAAATTAACGCTAAGAAATATGGAATTGCCTTTTTTTGATACATAATGAAGAGTGGGGCAAAAGCTATTATGGCAAATACAATCGAATGCGTGGGACCTCTGTGCAGATTGGACCCCGTCAAAAAATCGTAGATTATATCTATATCAGGCAATATGGAGAGGACAAGCAAAATGGGTATATTAATTTTGATGCAAAGCGCTTTTGATGATCCTTTCCCTAAAAGGTAGGCGATTGCCATATGTCCTACAGCAAACAAAGCGGTTTTTCTCCTTTAAACTCGACAATTCAGTTTACTTGGCTATTAAGCATATAGGTTATTGTCAATGGTTGACGGTTAAGTTGAGGTTAAGGTGAACCACACTAATTGCAGTATGATAGTTAGCTTGACGATTTGTTTGATTTTGATTAATTGATTTATTGTTTGCGTGATAAATTAAGGGGGCTTTTCGGTTGCTATACTGACGTTGGGGCTTTGCAACATTTAAATTCTTCTTTTAACTATAACTTTTCAGTGATTATTTATGTCCATGTCTATTACTGCCAAGGATATTTGTTCACAGGAAATAAATTCTGTTAAAGACACTGATACGCTTTCAAAATGTCTGGAAGGCTTCAAAAAGGGAATGCCGCCTGCTATAGCTGTTTTAGATGAAAAAGGAAAATATGTTGGAATGATTACGCGACGAACGATTTTGCGGTCACGACTTGATTTTACTATGGCTAAAGTTCGGTCTTTAATGCAGACTGCGCCACAGGTTTCACCTGATATGCCGTTGGGTGATTTGGCAAAATTGATGATTGGAAGTGGCATGCGTCAGCTTCCCTTGTTTGATAAAGGTAAACTAATGGGCTTTGTAACTGATGAAGATGTCATTCACGCGGCTGCAGGTGATGAATGGGGTCGCGGCGCGATTGAGAAAGTCATGACGCGGGCACCTCACACTATTGAAGCAGGCCGCAGTGTCGGAGCAGTTTTTGGTTTGATGCGTGAATACGGCATCTCACACGCTCCAGTAATTGAAAGTGGTCGACTTGTGGGGATGGTTAGTATTGAAGATATTTTAGAGAATATCTATTGGCCACAACATCGCCAGACCACAGGTGACATAGTTGGCGAAAAAATCGAAACCTTGGGCATTGCCGTAAAAGGAATCATGGCTTCCCCCGTAATTACAGTTGACAGCAAAACAAGTTTACGTACTGCTGAAAAGCAAATGCACGACCATGATATATCTTGTTTGTGTGTTGTGTCTGGTGATCGGCTAGTCGGAATTTTAACAAAACTTGATTTTTTGGAGCCTATTTCGCAGGTTGCAGCTCAAGCACGAAAGTTAACAATTCAATTCGGCGTCAAAGACATTGAAATCGATGAATCACAACAGGGATTTATGATGAACGAATTTGATTCGTTTTCCCACAAATACCAAGAAGCATTCCAACTTGGCACACTTTTTGTCTACATGAAAAGTCATGGAGACCCAACCGTGCGCGGAACTCCAATGATCCATTGCCGTCTACAATTCCGATCAACACGAGGCACATTCTTTGCAGCAAGTGAAGGTTGGGGTGTTGAACCGACTTTCCGTGTTGCTTTGGACCGCCTTGAACGACGTTTGCTTCGTAGCAAAGAACTACTTGCATATAACCCAAGGTTCGCAAGAGATTACATGCGCAAAATGGGTCTACCCTCAGAAGAAGAATAAACTCCTTTATTCTTCTTTACATTTTGCTCCTCTTGCTGAAAGCTTTTTTAAACATCAACCATTTGTTTACCAATCTTACTATTCGCTTGAGGTTTTGCAGCCAATTATAGCAAGATCTAAATATTTTCGCAAATTTCCTTCATTTCTTAAGAGCACGTCCCAAAGGCAACACTTCAAACGACACAAGAAACCCGACTATGACTCTTTCAAATGCCAATAGAAACATGACCATTGAACACTACCTAAAAGAAACCCTCATTTCTACCTCGTTTTACAAAGTAGGATGTTTGAATAGCGTGAAGGCTTGTCTGCAAAGTTTTATTGTGTTTTAGCTCTATTCTGCCTTTACTAAGGGTTTTAGTTTGGTAGGCGAAGGCATCAGTAATTTCCCATTGTGCTACAGCCTGTACAAAAACCGCCGCTAAATTCTATAGTAATTAGTACAGGTGAGAAAAAAACTAATTTGGCGGATGGCATTTGGACTGTGTGTGAGGTTGTATAGCGAGATAACTTTGTGAATAAGAGTTTCCAAATCTGTGTCGGAGAGCATCAGACGGGTATCCTCGAGCCGTCAAATCCAAGCTTTGAAATTCCAAATTCATCTTGGATTTCCCGCAGTTGCGCTGCGTTGAAGATTGGTCCGTCGCGGCAGACACGGTATTTGCCAATCATGCAGCTTCCGCATAAGCCGATGCCACAACGCATTAGACGTTCAAGGCTGGCTTCCAATGGGAGCTTGCGTTTTTCGGTCATTTCAAAGATTTTTTTAATCATGACTTCGGGTCCACAGGTGTATATCATGTCGAATTTTTCTTTGTCTAAAAGCTCGGCGAGCGGTTGTGTGACAAGGCATTGAAGACCGGCGGTGCCGTCTTCTGTGGTGGTTATGAGGGTTTTTTCGTTACAAACTCCTCTAAGCTCCTTGACAAATAGTAGTTCATCTTTGGTTTTGGCACCCTCGACAAATGAGAGACGCTCAGTTTTGACTGCAAGCTGTTTAGCCAGGAAGAGTAAAGGGGCGATGCCTGTTCCGCCTCCGACTAAGAGAACTCTGCCGCGGCTCTCAGTGAAGTTGTTACCAAATGGTCCACGTATGCCAACAGTTGCACCTGCTTCCAGCGCATGCAGGTGCCTTGTGGCATCACCTACAGCTTTCACTGAAACTGAAACCAAGTTGTTGCCTGCCTCCAGCAAACTAAGCGGAATTTCGTCTACTCCGGGTATCCAAAGCATCAAAAACTGCCCTGGCTTAGCTTTGCTACATAATTTATCGGTAAATGTGAATGTTTTAACTGTTGGACTCTCATTTCGAATCCGAACAATCTGAGTTGTCCGCATTGAATTATTTGTGGTGTGCAAGACCGACAATTTCTTTTACGCTCCCAAAATGTTTACGTCTCAAATATGTTTCTACTCCTTTGTTTATGGTTTGGAAAACCTGGGTGTCAACGGCAACTGCTGTGCCGATTTGAACTGCGGATGCTCCGGCTAAGAAAAACTCTACAACATCACGCCAATCCGATATTCCTCCACAGCCTATGATGGGTACGTCGCCATAGGCTTCATGAATGTCATAAACGCAACGTAGGGCTACGGGTTTAATTGCTGGACCTGACAGCCCGCCTTTGAAATTGCTAAGGATTGGACGCATTGTTTCTGTTTCTATTGCCATGGCTTTGAGCGTGTTCACAACTGTTAAAGCGTCGGCTCCAGCTTCAATAGCGGCATAAGCCAACACTGTAATATCTGCAACGTTTGGAGACAACTTTACAATCAATGGCTTACTAATTGATGCTTTCACCATCTGCACAACATCACTGAGGAGTTTTGGGTTTTGACCAATTTCAGCTCCTGTTTGCTTCACATGTGGACATGAAACATTGAGCTCTACAGCATCGGCTCCTGAATCAACCGCAATCTTAGCTACCGAAGCGTACTCTTCTGCGGAGTAACCAAACACACTGACAATTAGGGGAACTCGTAAAATGGTTTTAGAAAACTTGATTTCCTGAGCGTAAACGTTGATTCCAGGATTAGGCAACCCCATCGCATTAATTAATCCCGCCTCTGCCTGAACAACAGTCGGGTTTGGATAACCAACGCGGGGTTCTAAACCCACCGATTTTGTAACTACTGCTCCGGCGCCTCCTTTTGCTACGCGGACTAGGGATTCTGCGTAGTACCCTAAGATTCCAGAAGCCAGAATCGTCGGGTTCTTAAGCGCCAAGCCTGCGAAACTTATACTTAGGGGATTGCTTTCCAAATAAATTCACCGTTCAATCTAGTTTAATGCTTTTAGTTAGATAAAGCTTCTTTTTGCAGATTTTTCCTGAAGAATAGAGTGGGGAAGTAGTTTTAGTGTCTAATTTGGTTGTCCAAAAAGTTAAATCAGGTTTTTGGGTGAAAAAAGAAAAGTTAGGGGTAAGCCCAACTTAAAAGCGGCTTATTTCTTCTTTTTAGTCTTCTTAACGACCTTTTTTGCAGCTTTCGCCACGCTAATAACCTCAAAGCATTATTTAGGGTCAATCTGTATTTAAAATTTGCTAACCACTAATCACCCTGCCCCAACAAACAAAAGAGCCTAAAAATAGGCGCTATAAGCAAAATGAGCCTAAAAACAAGGGACTAAATTGGACTTGTTTACGTGTTTTTACAGATGTACATTTTTTACATTTATTTGTTAATAGCGAGGACCTGCTTTGCATGGTTAAAAGGTCTCGGAAAGTTATTTATAGCAGTCTGATGTAAAAAATTACACAGTAGTGAAAACATTTACAGTGGGATTCAAATGAAAATAACCATCACCCCAAAGCAAATCGCCCTGACAGCAATATTTGCAGCCCTCTACTTCGCCCTTAACTTCATAACACCAATCGCTGTCCCCGTTGGAGTCCCAGGCTTAACAATAACAATTTCAGCCCTGATAGCAACAATTTTCGGTCTAATCCTAGGACCATATCTAGGAACTGCAAGCGCCTTCATAGGAGCTGCTATAAGTTGGTTCTTAACTGGTATGTCACCCTTTGGTTTACCTTTTCTTTTATCGCCACCCCTAAACGCTTTCGTCTCAGGATCAATATTCTATAAAAAATGGAAAATGGCCTTTATACCATTCATAGTATTAATGGTAGCTTTCCTATTTACTCCACCTGTCCTGTCGTTTGGAAGTGCACAAGTCGCCATTTGGGTATTATGGGACAAAATATTAGCTGTACTATTGATTGTACCGGTAGTAATGTTTAGCAAACGCTTATCTGCTGGACAAGGAGCTGCGCTCTTTTTCCTTATCGCATTTATCGGAAATCAAGCTGATAACATGTGGGGTTCGTTTGCCTTCTCACTACCGGTGGTTTACAATGGAATTTTTGGTTTGCAAATGGTTGACGTCCAATTTAGTTTCCTGGCCGCACCTTTTCTGTATCCAGCCATACGACTCCTAGAAGCGTTCATAATAATGATTATAGTTGTTCCATTGATGAAGGGTCTTAATAACACAACCTGGCTTTGGAAAAAAGAACATATCTTCACTCCTTCAATAGAACAACAATTGACATAGAAAGCAAACTATCCACTACTTATTCTGGGCTAATCAATATCCGATTTAACCTTGTCATCAATCACCAAGTACAATGTTAGATAATTTAGACAGAATTAGGAAAGGCAGTTGCAGTTGATTTTGATTTTGGATTCATTAATTACATTAAGCCGCATAATCAAAATTATTCAGAATACAAACGATATAATAACACATTCATTATCAGCCTTTAGAAGTTTAGACAACTTCATCTAAAAAGTGAGACAAAAAACACCTTCAAAGTGTAAGTATGAAAAAACAAGTCGCATACCCAACATTAATCAGTTCCCTACGAATAGCAGCCTTACCCCTATTCCTGTACCTCTTCAATACAGTTGACATAACCGCTTGTCTTGCTCTGTTGGCTTTTTGTGCTGCAACAGACTATTTTGATGGTTACGTTGCAAGAAAATTGTGTTCAACTACTCGATTCGGAGCCTACTACGATGCAACAACTGATTTTATTCTCTTGATTGGCATATTCATAGCTTTTTTTGAAAAGGGAGATTATCCAATTTGGCTGCTGCTTCTCATTGCCACAGCTTTCATTCAATTTATAGTCACAAGCTTATACTCAAAAAAACTCTACGATCCTGTAGGTAGGTATCTTGGAAGCGCTCTCTACATAGGTGCTGTTTTAACCTTGCTTTGGCCAACTCTAGTTATTTTCAGTTTTGTGCAATATGCCTTTGCAGCATTTTTCTTAGTTTCGATTGCAAGCCGAACAATCAGCTTAGCAAGAAAACGGGTTAAAAAAAGCCCAAACTAATATACTGTTTGCTTATTACTCCTCTTAAATTCGGTGCAACCTTTGTCGGAAAAATCGTGCTCTAGCCAAACTGAATTGCCAAATCTTATTCGTGTTTCAGTGGGAACTGCAATTGTTCTTGGTCTTTTAGAGGGCAAATTGGATGCTGAGCCAACAACAGCTTACTTGATGACGTATAGATTGGGTAAGTGTTCTGCGAACTGCGGCTTTTGCCCTCAAGCCCGTGCTAGCAGGAGCAACACCGAAATGCTATCCCGAGTCACATGGCCATCCTTTCCAATTCCAAACGTCCTAACGGCACTGACTGAGAAGGCGAAAGATGGAAAAATCAAGCGCATCTGCATTCAAGCCTTAAACTACTCAGACGTTTTTGGGCATATTGAAGTCATCGTAAAAGAAATAAAAAAGCGTTGCGCGATTGCTGTTTCAGTTTCTTGTCAACCACTCAATATCCACAATATTGAACATTTGAAAAAATCTGGCGTTGACAGGTTAGGCATTGCATTGGATGCAGCAACCGAAGCCTTGTTCATTAAAGTTAAAGGTTCAGGTGTGGGTAGCTTGTATACTTGGGAAAAACAATTCAAACAGCTAGATGAGGCTATAGGTGTTTTTGGGAAGGGAAATGTTAGCACACATGTGATTTTTGGGTTGGGCGAAACAGAGAAGGAAGCAGTTGACGTTATTCAAAGGTGTTTTGATATGGGTGTTTTGCCAGCGCTGTTCGCGTTTACGCCTGTTCGAGGGACATCGCTGGAAGCTAAATCGCCTCCAAAACTTGAAGACTATAGGAGAGTCCAACTTGCCAGATATCTTATAGTCCAGGGCAAAGCAAGAAATGAAGATATTCAATTTGATGATAAAGGAAAAATCTGCAGTTTTGGAGTTACCAATGAAGTGTTAGAACAAATAATTGCTATTGGTTCACCGTTTCTTACTTCAGGCTGCCCAGATTGCAACCGCCCTTATTACAACGAAAAACCAACCGGACCCATCTACAACTACCCAAAACAACCAAGTAAAGAAGAAATAAAAGAAATAAAAAAACAACTAAGATATTAGTTGATCAGCAGTCTGTTCAGATGTCTTCTTGGGGGTTTTTGGCATTTTAGGTTTTTGCCTTGTTACTTGCTCTACTAAGCGCCAGAACTCATCCATTGTGTAGCCTTTTAGCAGTTCTTTCATGAGTTTTTTGACTTGGTAGTAAGTCATTTGGGCTTCGCCTTTATCTAGGCTTTCCTGGGGTCCTTTGATTCGTCTGAAGAGTTCATCCATTTGTCTTGGTGATGCGCGAATTCCAGCTTTCTCAAGGAGTTTTTGTATTAGGGTTTGGCCGGTGTTTCTGCCTATGAAGATCATTGTTTCTCTGCCAACGATTTCTGGTGGGAAAGGTTCGAAAACTAGTGGGTTAGCCATCATTTCTTCGACTTCTTCTTCAACTTCGTGTGTGAATATGTTTTCGCCGATTATGGGTTTGTGGAATTGTATTGGTAGGGCGAATGCTTTTTCGGCTGATTGGGCGAGACGGTATATTTTTCCCATATCGATACCTGTGTCAACATTGTAGAGCAGTTCTGTGGCTGTAACAACTTCTTCGAAGGGTGCTATGCCTGCGCGTTCGCCAAAGCCTGCGATGCAGGTGTGCAGGTATGATACGCCTTCTTCCATAGCTGCCAGTGTGTTTGCTGAGGCTAAGCCGAAATCGTTGTGGCAATGAATTGAAAGCGGAACTTTTTTCTTAATGACATCAGGCAAGCCATCTCGGATATGTGCAACTAAATAACGCATCGAAAGCGGCCTGATGAATCCTACACTGTCAGCGACGCCTAATCTAGTGGCTCCAGCTTTAACTGCCGCGTCGAAAACTTGTAGTATGTCTTCAAGCGGTGTTCTTGTTGCATCTACGAGAACGAAGTATACGTTTGTGCCGTGTTTTTTGGCGTATTCTATGCTATCGACTATTCTTTGAAGCGCTTGTTCCTTAGTTATTTTTAACTTGTATTGTAAATTTAGTCCGTTGATTGGGGATTCGATTGTTATATCTTTTATACCGCTTTCTAAACAGGCGTTGATGCTGTTTTTTGTTGCTTCCGCTGATGCGGTAAGCTTGGAATAAGTAAAAGTTTCGTTAACAATGCGTTTTACGGTTCGTTTTTCTTCTTCAGATAATGCGGGAAAGCCAACGTTAATTATGGCGACGCCGGCTTCATCCATTAATTTTGCTAGTCTAACTTGTTCAACATACGTTAAGTAAACCGTTGGGGCCTTGATACCTTCCCTGAAGGTTTCATCCCAAATGAAAACACGGTCAGGGAGCTTTGGCGGCAAATTTTTCCGCAGTCGATTGTAATTAGCAATCAATCCCTGAGCTTCGAGTTTTTTGAAGATAGTCTTCCTCATTTAGACACAATCCAACAATACGAACTAAATTACCATCTTTAATTTGCTAATACTTATATAAAACTGCATCTGTTTGGGGGTATCTAATTTTTTTGGATTTGCGTGGTAATGGTAGGTTGCTGTGCACCACTTCTGGGTTTGTGTTTTGGGTTGTTTTTTTGGTGCTGTTTGGGGTTTTTGTTTGCTGATGGATGTGGAGGAAGTTTGTTTTGGTTCACTTCTATGTTGAAGTCAATGTTGGGTTGAGAGTTGTGGTTGTGATGGATGTTGGCAAGTTTGGGTTGTGGGTATAAAAGAAGTTTGGGTTTAGCTGTTTTTCTCAGAAGTCCAGAAACCTGAATTGAAAGGCATTTGGCCAAATAGTCAGCTTCATGAAATTATTTTTAGTACTTCAAAACAGAAAAATATTAAAAAACTGTTGCTCCCTTATTCTTGTTTGCAAAAGTCTTAAGTGTAAAAAAACAATCTAACTTCCAGAAGGCAACCCAAATGAGCATCAGCCTTAAAAACACAATTGAAAAAATAAAGACCTTGGAAGCTGAGAAGAAGAATCTTTTTTTTTGAAATCGAAGGACTTAAAAAAAGCTGATGCAAAAGCTGTTGCGCTTGAAAGTGAAGTTGGTGTGTTACGGGATGAAGTCAAATCGCTAAAAACTCTTTTTGGACCAGAACCAAGCACCCAGAAAAAAATGCAACTTTGATAATTTGTTTTTTCTTAAGTGGTTGACACAGGGGTTCGTTTTAGTAGAGCGTTTATTGTGAATGCCAGTGCATTACATGCTGTTTGTCTTGCAATTGTTGATGTGTCTGTTTCAAGTTTCTCTAGTTCATTGTGCAGTCGATCGGAGTTCTCGTTTAGTTCCTGTTTACGTTTTTCATAGTTGTCGTGGAGTTTTTCTTGTTCAGTTGTAAAAGTCTGCAGTGTCACTTCTAGCTGGTTTTTGGCCGCTTTGAGATTGTGGGTTGTTTGCGCAATTTGCTGCGTGACTTTTTTCTTTGCGTTGAATTTGTAGAAGCTTATTTTGATTTCTTGTTCGTTTGTCAATTGTCCTTCTAACTCGCGGATTTTGGTGGATAACCGTTGTACTTCTGCGTTTCTTTTATTGTTGCGTTCTCTTGTTTCTTCAGCGTATTGCTTGTCAGTTTCGGCGATTTGGTGGTTGGTGTCGGCTAACGCTTTCGCTTCATCAGTTAAGTTTGATTCTTTGAGTCTATTCTCTGTTAGCGCAGCTTCGACGTCTAGGAAAATTTGTGCGCGTTCTTTAACGAATTGCTCGTCAGCTTCTATTGTGGGGTTAGATTCAAACTCGGAAATTATCTGCCGTACATTTACAAGCCAATCATCAAAGTACTGGCTGAACGGTGAGAGAGCAAAAATTTGGCTCCCAAGTTTACTCAACCCATTAAGAGTCCTCTCGGCAATTTCCCCGGCGGAAACCTGAGGGACTTCTTCCTGCAGGTATTTAGCTCCTGAACGTTTTTTCTTTTCTTTTGCCTTTTTGTCGTGTGCACTCTTTGACAATTGATTGCCGCTGCCTCGGCGTGAACCAGTTTGAGGTCTGAAACTCATGTGCAACCATTTGGCAAAAGAAATATTTAAACGATGGCACACTTCTCCAAGCCGAGAAAGTTTGGGTTACTTCAAAATGAAGTAAATAATGATTGAGGGGCTAATTTTGGGATTTTTTAGTTTTCTTTTTGCTTTGGCTTACAATTTTGGGTTTGGGTTCGGACTTGCTGCGTTTCCTAAGAACAAGGAAAACTACGGCAATCACCACGATTGCAATCACCGTTATTCCGCCATAAATCCATTGAGTTGTCGCTTCAGAGCTAGATTGGTTAGACCCTGCCCCTTCAGTGTTAGTGGAACCAGGCGTAGCGGTTGCTGGAATTATTGTCCCATCAGTGCTAGTGGGACCAGGCGTAGCGGTTGCTGGAATTATTGGAGGCGCCCCCTCAAGTATGGGGGACTGAACTTGTATTGAAAGAGAATAACTGGAGATTTTCTTGTCTGAAGACACAATTGATTGGTTCATGTCAAAGGCGCCAAGTTTGAATGACGCTGATGAGGAGGAAGATAGGGATGCAATTGTTTCTGAATATCCGACTGCTACTACATCCTTTGCATTATTAAAAAAAGTTGCATAAACTGTGATCCCCTCAGCGGTTCGGCTACCGGTGTTTTCAACTTTGCCGGTGACCCAGAAGACCCCCTTGTCATCTGAGATGCTGCCGATTGAGGAGCGGTCGTTTGTGATTTTTAGATCAGGGTATTGATAGTTCGCTGTAGCATCCGCCTGATAAACTGAGATCTCGATTTTAGCTATGTCAGAAATCCAGGCACCGCCGCTTTCTTGGGAGTAGAACTCCATATAGAAGGGCGCTTTCTGCTGAGGAATTAGGTTGTTGACCCAGACTGAAGTTGCAGAGGTTACTTGAGTACCGTCTGAAGAGGTAGCGATCCCCTGAAGAATAACCCGGGCAATTGTATTGGAACCCACATTCTGGACTTCACCAACCACTAGAAGTCCCAGAGAATCAATGTAATATGTATAACTAAGGACTTTGACATTTTCTATTTGGCCAAAAGCACTAGGAACCCCCATCAGTGTTAAGGAAGATATAACGAGTAATATTAAGCAACAGACTACAATTCTTCTCATGTGAAATCTTGCCCCATATACGTTTTAGAATTAATCAGAGCAACGTTGCAGTATAAAACAGTTTTTCAAAATTACACCTTAATCTAAAAAGGCACAATTGGGATGCAGATTTTCTAGATTTATCAAAAGGACTTTTAGGCATAATTCTTAAATGTAAAAACTACAGATAGGAAAGCAGAGTGACCTTCCTTGAGCGAAAAGTTACATCCTTATGTAGTGTTTCTTCCAACGGAGAAAAAAGATAAAATACTTTCCGCCATATTTGGAAGTAAAGCAGGTGTCGATGTACTCCGTTTTAGCCTAAAACAAGGAATATCAAAAAACATTTATCAAAAAGATCTTGTTAAAACCCTAAACTATTCAAATAAAACAATCATTGAAAATCTAAAAACGTTAACGACCCTTGGTGTATTAAATGAGTCAATGGAAAAAAACGATAAAGAAGGTCGAATTATCTGGATCAAAGCTTACCAACTCACCAACCTTGGAAAATGGTTCGCGTTACTGATGGCTGAGGAAAAAGAGCTAACTGAAACTGAAAAAGCAGAAATTCTCCAATCATTATTCCGCACCTACGTAAAACAGGTCAAACGTCTAGCAGAAGAAATAGGGATAAACAAAAAAATGTTAGAGGAAACCTTTAAAGAAGAAATGAAAAGCAGCCAATAGCCAAAAGCTTTTCTTTGATTGATTTAAGCAAAAAATGTTTATGGTGTGTTTTGAAAGAGAGTTTGTTCCACTTGGTGGTGTGGGAAAATGGAGCAAGCTGCAAACGCAACTGAGGTTATAGCCAAAATTGACTCAAAGTGCAGAAGTTGCATTCCAGTGGAAATAAGAGAACAAATTGGAAACTCCGTGACCCTAAAGAGACCTCCAGAAGGCTTCCTCCTGCTGCCTGGCAAACACCTGGACGCTGTTGAAATACCTAAAATGTAGAGTTTAGATTTATCAGAATGTTAGGATTTGATTTTTTTGATTCTATCGCCGGAAGAAAGGTATCCTTGCTCTATTTTGGTAATTACATATTTGCCGTTGTTTTGCATGAGCATACTTTGGGCTATAAGAATTGTCAAGTATGACTCGGCTGTCACATCGTTTAAGCCAAGTCGGTTCATAATTCTGCCTTTGTCTTTGGGTGTTTCGCAGAAACGTATTATTCCCAATCGGTTGCCAAGACCCATTTTGCTCACATGTATGCACCCGTTTGGGGGCAGTTAAGGATGTGTGATTGCAGTGTGTTGTAACAAGTCTTAGAATAGAAATTGAAAAATGGGTTGGTTTGGTTTGTGGGGTTTGGAGATTTGTTTGAGGGAGAAGGGAGATGGAGCTAAAAATTAATAGTTCTCCAAACCTTTCCACCCAACCCATTTTTTGGTTTTGTTTTTGCCCTCCAAGATTATAGTGCTTTGAACGCTTCGAACCATCTGTTATACTGTGACAGCATATCGAGTGAAACGCTTGGTTTGCGGTCTTCAAATATCCGTTTGAAATCAGCCATCGTTAGTGCCCGGGGCTTTGCTTCTCTATCCGTTGCTTTGCCTGACTCGAAGAATTCTCCGATAAGACTGAGTTGCGCTGATTGGCAGACATCACGTATATCGCTTCCTGAGAAACCTTCTGAAATCCGAGCCAACTCACGCAAATCAACACCCGCATCAATCTGCAGATTACTCGAGTAGAGTTTAAGCATGTTAAGTCTGGTCGCATGGTCAGCTAAAGGCACCAAAATACGTTTCTGGAACCTTCTGATGAAAGCCCAATCCAAATCCCAAGGCTTATTCGTCGCGCCAATCACGTAAACGTGCAATGCTTTACCCTTGTCAACGATGCCGTCCATTTCTTTGAGAAACTGATTTTTAACGCGGATTTCACCACCGACCTCGTTAGAATGGTTACCCATAAGTGAATCTAGTTCGTCGACAAACACGATTGCGGGTCTACCGTCAGTAGCTGATTTGCGTGCGGAACCGAACAGTTTAGCCACATTCTGTTCAGCTTCACCCAACCACTTTGACATAATTGAGGCTGCGTCAATTGAGTAGAAGTTTGCGTCAATCTCCGTTGCAACCGCTGCTGCTAGCAAAGTTTTGCCGCAGCCAGGAGAACCGAAAAATAAAATACCGCGTGGCCAACCAAGTGGGAATAGGTCTGGTCGTTGTACTGGGTAAACTATGGCTTCTTTAACTGCTTTTTTTGCGGTATCCAACCCTATAACTTCGGCCCAATTGACTTTAGGTTTCTCATTCATCACGAGTGACTCATTTGGCTTACCATTACTGCTGCTATTTCCGGGTCCATCCATTGTTGCTCCTCCTCCACCGCCTCCAACATCATCGTTAGCGGCTTGATTCATCTCATTTGACGAAACAGTCCCTTGAAGGGCTTTGATTCTTTCTTGATAAGCGATTGCCCGTTGCACGTAAACTTTGTTTAGACCGTACTCTGGGTAAAGCTGCACAAGTTGCAGGAGGCTTTCAATTGCTTTTTGATATAGGGTAATGGCTCTTCCTTTTTGCCCTTGCTTATCTAAACGTACAGCATCTAGGGCGTAAGCTGTCGCTCCTTTTTCAAGTTCATTTGATGCGCTCATACTATTCTCTCCTTCTCTCTATTATTCTGGCGAACGTAACTCAATTTTTATTTTGCCCTTGGTTCCCAAGTTTTCGAGGGCACGTTCAATTTCCTCGTTGGAAGTCTTCAGTTCATTCGAACAACGACCTAAATCTATCTCGCCGTTTGTTTTGCGGACGTATTCGAGAAGTACATCTTCTAAGCAGGGTTTCTCAACTTTTAGCGAGAACTCTTTAATTTCAGACTTCTTGTAGGAAAATAATGTTTTTTCCGGGTCAAATCCTGATTCCTCCACTGTTTTTCGAGAAAACACCTGCGAAGAACTTGCTGTTAAAGCAACGAGCTCCTTAATTGGGGTTTTCTCTCTCACGGGAGCAGAAATTGGTGGCTCTGGCAGCGTTTCAGCTAGTTTTTGTTCAATGAAACCTGAGACTTCTTTTAGGATTTCTTCGCCCGCCTCTGTCTTCTTTCCAACTGGAATAATATTCTCGTCTCCGGAAAGTTTTGTAGCGTGGAGCGTATCCTGGATTGTCTGATTAACGTTACTTAGTTCTGAGCTGACATCAGGTAGTACCTGGAATAATTCTTGGGAAACTCCTTGAAGTAACCGTAAGGCAGGTTTTAAATCGGCGACTATGTCACCTAATTCTTTTATTGTTTCAAGGCGCATAACTACACGTTCAATAGCTAACTGAACGTTGTAGAGAAACTTTATTATTTTTCGGACTTCCGCAATTTCGGTAGCGCACATTGCGGCTTTATCTTTATTATTCTTTTTTAATGCGAACATGCAGGTTTCAAAAAGAATTCGATCGCGCTCTTTCAAGCGAAAACTTGCTTGCTCCAGCTTATTCTGCTGAACCTTTAAAGTAAAAATAGATTTTGTGGCGACTTCACGTATAGGGGGAGGGGTTTGATTAGTAAAGCTTTTTATTTTTTAGCCCTCCACACCTATCGTTTCAATGCTTAAGCTTGATTAAATTCCAGCTTTTCCTATCTCTTTAACGTAAACAACTACTGGAGGCTCTGGAAGTTTTGATGCGTTAGATACTTGTTCAGCATAGATTTTGTTGGTTTTCTGCTGTGAAGTCTGTGACTGATCACCTAGTAGTACGCTTGAGAGTTTGCTTTTTGTTAATTCGAAGTCTGTTTTTTCTGTGGTGGCTCTTCTGAGTGTGTCTTGTAATAGTGCGAAGGCGCCTCGGTAGTTTTCTTCGTCGATTTTTCCGATTTCGTGTTCAATTTCAAGGTTTGCAATTGCGTAACTGAGTGATGATATTTCTTCTGTGCAGCGTTCGATTTCTATTCCGGATTCGTCGATGATTATTTGAGCGTCTTTTTTAAGTTGTGTTAACACATTGGAGAAGCTATTGTGCAGGTCTTGGCAGACTTCAGGTGTAATTTTCTTTTTCTCTAAGAGATCTTTGAGGGCTTCGTCTTTGCGCCAGATTAAGGGTATGTGGTCACAAAGGGTACCTGCTTGATTTTTGATTTTTGAAATAAAGGTGATATCAGCGCCATTGAATCTTAGGCTTTCCATGGGCTGTTTTGAGAATTGACCGTCGCCAAATTCGATATATACGGCGTCAAATTTTCCACTTGGAGTTAATGCGAAAGATGCTACTTTTCCGATTACTCGTCCATATTCATTCTTTATTGGTTTGCCAATAGAAAGAAAAAGATTGGAGTTAGACATTTTGTGTTTTTCTCCTTATCTCAGAATGTTGTTTTTTCAGCTTGGGAAGCTGGGGATGATGATGGCATTCCTGGGGGTAGATCTGGGAACTTGTCTTTGATCTTTTGCTCTGCGACTGTTGCTGCTTCGGTTAGTATCTTTGATGCGTCTTCGTTTACTGTGTCGAAGTTTAGTGTCATTCCGCTGCCTTGGCCTGCTTCGATCATAATTCCGCTTAGCATGTTACCGATTTCGCCTAGTTCACTTTCTGCTTCTGGAAACACGCTAACTAAGCCTGCTTTGACTGAACGTAGAACACCCACGGCTGGACCGAGAGTTGATACAACGTCACCTAGTTCGGAAACTGTTCGTAATCTTAATGTGATTTGCTCGAGAGCAAGTTTAGCGTTCATAATTAATTTTGACATTTTTCTAACTTCAGCTAGCTCGTTTGCGAAAACGTTTGCGCGTGCGCTGTCATGTTTTGTGTAAGCATCAACTATTCTTGCGAAAATTGCTTTATCTCTTTGACCGAATCTATCTGTTGCTTGGTCAAGCTTCTGTACTTGAAGCTCTATGCGTCTGACTGCGAAGTCGAGTCGTGGTTTTAGCGGTCCTGGTGGTTTTACTGCATCTTTAATGCGGTTTGCGAATGGCTCATCTTCTCTTTTACTTTCCCACTTTTTAGCGAATCTTTCTGACAATTTGATTACCTCTGCAAGCACAAGATACAGAAAATAATCTTATACGTTGTTAATATGATCGAAATATGCACGTATATATGTACAGCTATATGTGATGGTAATATTGCTTTAAACCTTTAACTATAAACGTTAAACAAGAAGTGAGTACTCAAGTAATTATACAGAAACGTGTAAGTTAGACTAAAATGAGGCGTAAACTCAATGCTAAAATAAAAAGGTGAATTGAATGAATGGTAGATTAAAAATATTCGGTTTAATAGCTGTTTTGGGTTTCGTAGCAGGCGTTATTGCACAGGTCACAGCAACATACCTAATTCCATGGCTGATAATAGTTTTGCCGTCTTTGGCCGGTTTAACTAGCTTCATGGTTGCAGGATTTGCAGGTGCAGTCCTAACAGTTGCAATCGTTGGCGCTTGGGCTTACATGACTGGTAAGAAAGATCCTTACTAAAACAAATCCAACACCCCCAATATCTCTTTCTTTAGCCCAAAATACAGTTTAATCTTTTCATTTTTTAAGCCAAACTTGAATATTTGTTTTAGAGTTTTGCGAGAAGTATAATTTAGTTTTTGAAGCATGTTGTTCAAGCAATGGCAGCAAGTTTGGTTAAGAGAAAAATAGTGTTTGATCTATTTTGTCTGTTAGAAGAAAAGCCCTGTTGATTTTACATAAAAAAACACAGTAGTCTGTTTTGGATTGGCTTTGTTGTTTGCAAAGGCTCGAGGTTGGGTGCAAAACATGCAGAAATATAATCTATTTTCTAATCGTAGTATCAGTCTTCACTTTCAAGCCATTTTCTCATCATTTCACCGTTTGAATCTTTAGGTTAACGGTGATTTAGTTCTACTCAAGGAACAAAACGTTCCAGAAATGGAACACTAAAAAACGCAAAGTTTAGTTGTGGACTCAATAGCGGAAAAAGTATTCACAAGCCTCCAGCGTTTAATTTCCCCACCTTCAGCTTCATCGTACCTCGATTTTCTCATCGTCCAAACAATGAGCACCAATCCAAGTTAATTTACGTTTTCTAAGAAAATCTAAGTTTACTTTGGCTCTTTTGATACGCCATGGCTGGTTTTGTCCCAGTAGTGGGGGTTTGTCATTAGTTGGATTAGTCCTCTCCAACTTGCTATGCTGTGGAGCACCCAGTAAACTGGCATCAGCAAAGCGTAAGGTACTAGACGGGTTTTCTTCAGTTTAACGCAAGCCACAACGTAGATTGCCAGGTAAGATATGTTGCCTATTACTAGGTTGAATAGGCTTATGGGCTGTAGGTAACTTGGAATTATCCACCCAAACGATAGGGGCATCAAAAGTGTTGCCGCCAAAAGAGCCCAAAGCACCGGGTTTATGACTGGAATAAAAACTCCTGTTCCAAAGGTAAGTTGGAACTTTACGAATTTCTCTGCACCCAAATCATGGTAGAGTTTTCTGGGTTGCCTCATATGAACAAGGTAAGTTTGAAGATGCCCCTTATACCAACGTGACCTTTGACGAATCCATGCCTTAACTGAAAGAGGCGCCTCTTCATAAGTGTAAGAATCTATGAGCTCAGTTTTCTGTTTTTGACGCGCTAGTCTCAAACCTAAATCAGCATCTTCAGTAACATTATACGGATCCCATCTACCTAGTTCATCAAGACCCTTTTTGCGGAAATGATTGCTTGTTCCACCCAAAGGTATTGGTGCTTGAATCCAGTCTAAACCTTGAAGGTAAAATTCATACCAGTTAGCGTACTCAATTGAAAACCACTTTGTCAAGATGTTTTCTTCAGCATTGTAAAAGTTAAGTTTAGACTGCAGACACACCACTTCTGGATCCACCCGCAAAAATATCATGGCGGCTTTTTTTAGCTGGTCAGGGTCTGGGTTGTCTTCAGCATCATAAATAACGCATAATTCACCTTTTGCCCTTAGCAACCCATAGTTGCAGGCTCTTGGTTTAGTTGTTACTTTTGCTTGAGGAATAATTATGGGATCAAATAGCTTCATGAACTCGGCATATTCCTCGGGCGGAATTCCATCAACCATTTTTTTGGGTGATTCAAATAACCCTAAAAGTTGGGCTTCATGGATTGTTTCTTTGTCGTTTTCTTCCATGAGGATTTTGATGTCAAGTTTATCTTTGGGGTAGTTTAAGTTGTACATGTTTTTTAGGTTTTGAGAGAGGATTTTTGATTCATGGAACACTGGAATTAAAACCGTGTAAACTGGGAGGTTATCATCTGGAACCCACTGAAGCTCTTCTTGGGTTATTCGAGTAGGTTTTCTTGCGCCTCGAAAACCCCGCAGCGAAATATAGATTTTGATTGGGTTAACGATGAAGTATCCGACGCTTATTATTGCGAATAAAACCATAAAGGTTAATGCTGAACTTATAATAGCGCCAACGCCGACGGCTGCAATTAAGGCTATTATGAAGTATTTTTGTTTTGGATAGAGAACTTTGTAGGCAGATTGGTCTGGGGTACGATTGTAGAGGTCAAGCATTGCGTTGTTTTTGTGAATTTCACGGTAAATGTTGTCGATTGCCCACTCGATTGTTCTTGTGGAGACAACACGTAGATTAATTTTCCAAGCGGCAAACAAGTATTTGACGGTTACCAAGACTTTGCCATCTAAGGGATTGTCAACGGCTAGATATATGCTTGATCCGTTTACTTCTAATGGGATGATTTTGTATTTCATTATAAGTGAATAGGGTAATACGGTTATGAGTTTGCTTTTTTGTTCGTCTTGGTATATTTCTTTTACTTTTGGATAATTCAGAAAGGTTAGCTCTAATTTTGAGGCAAGGTCTTTGAAGAAGGCTTCAGGAATGTTTATTTTAGCTTTTCTCAGAGAAGGGATTACGTCTTCTACGGCGGTTTTGAGGTTATTTATTGAGTCTGTTTTGACGCCGTGGGATTGTAGGAGTTTAAGTAATTGTTCTTTGTCGATTGGTTTTTTTGGGGAGGCATCTATTATTATTGTTGTATCGGTGATAGCTCCTTGGTTGTATTGTTCGGTCATGGCGTTCACTAATTACTTCTTGAATATTGACACTAAATATACACGACACGTACAATTGATAAAAACATTACTAACCCACAATACATTATTCTCTTCGCATGATGCGCAATAATCATAAAACGTCCATAATGCCTTTTTGAGAAGTTGCTAGATAGTAAATAAATATACGCTTGCATTATCTTCTGAAATAATTATCTAAACTTCCAATCTTAACATTAGAAGCAATCTTTAACTGTTTAGAAAAATGGAGTCAGTTGAATGAAATATTTACTCATAGTCGGAGACGGCATGGCGGATTATCCAGTACCTGAATTGGGAAACAAAACCCCGCTTCAAGCAGCTTACAAACCAAACATGGATTCAATAGCCGCAAAAGGCAAAAGCGGCTTAATTAAAACCGTTCCAAACGAGATAACACCAGGGTCAGACGCAGCAATATGTTCAGTATTAGGATACGATCCAATAAAGTATTGTACAGGCAGAGGGCCGCTTGGAGGCCCCCTCAAGAAACATAAAACTTGCACAAAACGACACAGTCTATCGATGTAACTTAATAACTGAAAAAGACGAAAAAATCCTTGATTATTCATCCGGACACATTACAACTGAAGAAGCATCACAATTAATTGCAGCTATCCGAAAAACCTTTGAAAGACCAGGTGAAGTCGAGTTCGTTGCAGGTTTAGATTACAGACATTTTTTGATACTGCGCAACTTTCCAAACCCAGAACTTATTCAATGCACACCACCCCACGACGCCAGAGGAATTGCGGTTTCTGACGTTTTGCCAAAAGCAACATCCCCAGAAGCTGAAAAATCATCACAAATGCTCAGGGACTTAATAGAGGGTTCCCGAAACATCCTGCGTTCTCACCCAGTTAACATTGCACGAGAAAAAGCTGGCAAACACCCAGGAAACCTGATTTGGCCTTGGGGCGGCGGCAAAAAACCCTCAATGCCAACACTCAAAGAAAAATATGGAATAAAATCCGCAGTAATTTCCGCGGTTGATTTAGTGAAGGGCATTGGAACATACGCTGGCATGGAAATTATTAATGTTCAAGGAGCCACAGGCTTAGATAATACGAATTATGAAGGCAAAGCTGACGCTGCACTAAAAGCACTCAAAACTAATGACTTGGTTTTTGTACATGTTGAAGCACCCGATGAAGCGGGACATTGCAGAGATTATAATTTGAAAGTGAAAACTATTGAAGATTTAGATAAACGCTTACTGGGCAGAATCCTCAACGGCTTAAGTGAACCATACGCAATCGCAATCTTGCCCGACCACCCAACCCCCATTAAAACTGGAACCCACTCAAGAGACCCCGTACCATTCTCAATTGCTTCACCAAACTTAAAACCAGACAGCATTAAAAAATTCGACGAGTTCTCTGCCAAAAAGGGTGCCTTTGGTTTAATAGAGAACGATTTTCTTATTTCACTTCTGCTTAATTCGGGCAAGCCCTAAAATTTTTTGATTAGAAAAACTTAGGTTTCAGGGTTTTCCTATTTTGAAGCGATATCGTATATTCTTTTGATTATACCCATTGTGATTTAAGGGTCATTTTCATTACGCCTAGCGCTTAGTATTTAATTCCCATTTATCGATAATAAGTAAAACCCAGTTAGGCAAAAAAAGATTAGAAGAATTACAAGCTTTTAAAAGGCAACTTGAATCTTCACTTAACAGGGACTATAGTGGAGAAGCAAGAACCTCGAAAACTCAAACGTACAATCGGTTTATGGAGTGCCGTCGCAATTAACGTTGGCGCCATCATAGGGGGCGGAATCTTTGTTGTCACGGGCATAGTGGCGGGCTATGCCGGCTCAGCACTATTTATTTCTATGATTATAGCTGGCATAATTGCCTTTATCACTGCTTTGAGCTTTGCAAAATTAACCACTTGGCAACCCGTAGAAGGCGGAGTATACGAATATGGACGCCAACTGGTTTCTCCTTACGCTGGGTTTTTGGCTGGCTGGATGTGGTTGGTTACCAATACATTTACTGGAGCCGCTGTTTCTTTGGGATTTGCATACTACTTGACGGTGGCTTTCCCGAGTTTGCCGACGAATTTGGTTGCAGCCGCTTTGTGCTTAGCCTTTATGGCTTTGAATTTATTAGGGGCCAGAGAATCCACGAGCATCAACAACGTTCTTGTTGCAATTAAACTTGTGATTTTGGCGTTCTTCGTAATCTTAGGGGTTTTTCATGTCAGCGCCGGCAATTTTACTCCGTTTGTTCCTCTTTCAAGCGGAGTACTTTATGGAACATTCTTCATTTTTTTTGCTTACGGCGGCTTCGCAAGGGTATCGGTAGTTGCTGAGGAAATAACAGATGCCAAACGGAATGTACCAAGAGCTTTGTTATTATCGCTGGGGATTTCAATGGTAGTTTACATTTTGGTCGGGTTTGTTGCTGTTGGGTTGCTGGGGCCCGTAGGATTGGCAGGTTCAGCTTCGCCACTAAGCACAGCTATCGGTGTCACGGGCAATTCACTGGCTATTCAAATCGTGTCCATTGGAGGTTTAGTGGCAACTGCAAGCGTTTTATTGACGGCGATTTTAGGAGTTTCACGTATGGCTTATTCCATGGCCCGACGCAATGATTTACCAACTGCACTATCTCGGTTGCACCACAGGTTTTTGACACCTTACTACGCGATTCTCGCTACGGGTATTTTGATGGCGACTTTGGTTTTGTTTGTAGATTTGAAGAGTGTAGTGGCGGTCAGCACATTTGCACTTCTTTTCAATTATTCCATAGCTAACATCTCAGCGTTCAATCTGAAAAACGGGCAAAAGTTTGGGCGAATCATGCCTCTGCTTGGTGTAGCAACATGCATTTTGCTGTTAGTATTTATTCTCTTTGCCACTCCAGAAGCATGGCTTGTGGGCGTTGTTTTCTTGGTAGCTGGAACAATTTACTACTATATGCGGAGAAAGCTCAAGGACAAAGATGAAAAATTGGATGTTTAAATTGCGATAAAGATTTTAAGGTTAAAGAAGGGTTACCTGACAGGAAAAAGCGATGCCTATTAAAGCTGTCCTATTTGACATGTTCGATACACTAATGCTCATTGAAAAAAACCACGAGTTTTACAGTCCATCCCTAATTCGAATGTACAATTACCTGCACAAAAACGGTATTGATGTTTCATTCGACAAATTTAATGAAGTGTACATCAAAATTCGTGATGAACTCTATGTTGAGGCGGATTTGAATTGGGAAGAACCCCACTTCAACGTACGTATTTCAAAGACTCTTAAAAACTTGGGCTATAACTATGATATCTCAAGTCCAATTGTAACATCAGCTACTAACGAGTTCTGCAAAGAATTCATGAAGTTTGTACGAATAGATCAGAACGCCAAGGCAATGCTTGAGCAGTTACATGGGAAATACAAATTAGGAATCGTTTCCAACTTTGCAATTCCTGAATGCGTGCTTGAACTCCTCAAAGCTGACGGTTTGGATGGACTATTTAATGCAGTTGTGGTTTCAGGGGCAGTCAATAAACGCAAACCAAGCCCAGAAATCTTCAAAGTCGCCTTGAAAATGCTTAGTGTCTCTGCATCTGAAACAGTATTTGTTGGCGACACCATAGATGCAGATGTTGAGGGCCCAAAAGCGGTCGGTATGAAAGTAATTTACATAGAGCGAAGAGCCCAGAAGAAATCTGAGAAGTTTTGCCCTGATCAGACCATAAAGAGCCTAAAAGAATTGCCTTTAGCGCTTGAACATTGTTGAAACATCCAATTTTGTTGAATCAAGTCTTAGAAAAAACACTCTCGCTGTAGACTTTTTTAAGGTTTTAATACACTGCTTTTTTGAAAGAATTAATTTATTGTTAAACTAATGTTTTAAAGGATCTTTCTAAATATAATAGAAAGACATTATTTTTATATTCTAGAAAAAACAAAGAGTGAAATAACATGTTGATCGGTGCAATTTCGGATTCACATGATAATTTACCCCAGATAGAAAAAGCAGTACAAACTTTAAACAATCAGAAAGTCGGTTTAGTGCTTCATGCCGGTGACTACGTAGCTGGATTTGTAATCCCTAAATTTAAGGATTTAAACTGCAAATTAATCGGTGTTTTCGGCAACAACGATGGCGACCATGAACTCCTAAAGAAACGCTTTTGCGAAACAAATAACTGCACAATCCACGACCGATTCACCACAGTGACTATAAAAGACTACAAAGTTGCCTTGCTCCATGGACATGAAACTGAATTATTAAAAGCGATAATCGACAGCGAATCCTTTAATGCCGTAATCCATGGGCACTCACACAACCTTGGCATTGAACGAAAAGGCAAAACATTATCCATAAACCCAGGAGAATTGTGCGGATATCTAACAGCAAAACCCACCTTGGCAATTTTGGACACAGAAAAGAATGAAGCAAGAATAATCGAACTATAAGAGTACTAAATTTTAGAATACTATTTATACCAAAAAAAAGCAACTCCACAATTTCAATGGTTCTTTATTTACTAAGAACTAAATAGACACCATTGTTGTGTAAACATGCATATTAAAACCAGTGCTCGTCTGAGGGAAATTTGCATTCTTTGAGGCGATTACCTATAAATCAAGTCAACTGTTTGTGTCTTTTCGCTAACTGCCAAATACCAAGGGATTGAGGAAATGTTTGAAAAAAACAAAAACAATGAACCGCCAGAATTTATAAAAGCAGCTATGAAACTCAAAAACGCCGTAGCCTACGAAAGCACAGGAAAATATGAAAGCGCACTAATGTCACTTGAAGAAGCACTAGTAATTCAACCGAACTATATTGACGCATGGATCATAAAAGGCGTAATTTATGGCAAATTGGGTAAGTGTAGTGAAGCAATCAAATGCTATGACAGAATAATAGGAATAGACCCGAATTTTGCAGATGCTCACCGGCTTAAAGCTGCTACATTTACCGCATTGAATCAGCATGAGAAAGCTGTCGAATGTTTCTCAAAAGCGGTAGAGTTCGGACCCTGCAAACTTGGAGTATCGATTAAGTTTAGCCATCGCTCTTCAAAGACTCAAAAAGTATGAAGATGCACTCAAATGCTATGAAGAAGCGAAAAAACAACGACCAACCGACGCCAGAATCGACTACTACATTGGACTCATGTGGGGAAACCTAGCAGACAACGAAAAAGCGTTAGTTTCTTTTGAGCAAGCGCTGCGACTTAAACCTGATTTCACAGATGCACTGCTGGGGAAAGGAATAATGCTTGCAAGACTTAACAGAAAAGAAGAAGCAAAAGAATGTGCAGACAAACTACTGGATATAAAAGGCGCATCAGAAAAACAACAGGCCATCAAAGCCCAATCGGAAAATGAATCCATCAGAAATGAATTTAATGCTGCTCAAAAAAGGTTCAAAAACAAATACTCGTCGAATTCAAGTTAAATTAAAAACGCTGAACCTAACTAGCCCAGCCAAATTATTGGATGTTTTTATTGTAAGGCTCTCTTAACAAGTTAGCTCTAACAAATATCTGTTTTAGTTCCTCATCGCTCCCGCCTTGACGAATAGGCGTTAAAATATCGGTTAGATTATCGTTTCTCATTAAACAGGGTTTAAGTTTGCCGTCGCTTGTGACACGGAGTCGGGTGCAATGCATGCAGAAGTCAGTGTTTTCAATGGGTTTGACAACTTCTACGGTCGCATTTGGCAAGTGGTAGATCAGGCGGTTGTGCATGAAAGGGCGTTTTTCTATCGATACAGCCTTTTCTTTGAGCATTGCCTCTTGCTCGTCCAGGCTACGGTGGTGCTCTTTATAGTAACTGTCGCCGACGTTTACGGGGTCAAGCTCGATAAGCTGCAAAACAATGTTATTTTTCCCCGCGTAATCAATCAAATCGGGAACGTCACCAACATTAACGTCTTTTAAAACAACAGTGTTTAGCTTAACTGGACAAAAACCTGCTTCATTGGCGGCTTTGACGCCCTCTAATGCAGCTTCAAGTTTTCCCCCTGTCAACTTATTGTATGTTTCTGGGTTCAAAGAAGGCAAACTGATGTTCACGCGTTTAAGCCCGCACTCACACAAATGCTTTGCCATGCCGCCGCCAAGCAGCAACCCATTAGTTGTCAACGACAAATCCCTCAGACCCTTTATTGTTGCTATGCTTGAGACAATTTCTGGCAGGTCCTTACGCATAAGCGGTTCTCCTCCAGTCAACTTCACACGCGAAATGCCTAAACTGATAGCGATTTTGGCTATGCGCACAATTTCTTCAACTGACATTAACTCTGCTGAAAGATTTGCCCGTTGCACTTCGCCTTCTCGGTGACAATAAGCACATCGATTGTTGCATCGTTGGGTAATTGAAATCCGCAGATTAAGTAGCGGTCGACCGCAATTGTCCATTAAATTCATCGTTATTCACGTGCGTGCCTAACGATGTGAGGAGCCTCGGGCAAAATAAGCATTTCGAGCGCAGTCTTCACAGCGTCAGGTGAACCTGGAATGCAAAAGAATGCGCGACCTTTAGCGACTCCAGATAGAGCACGCGATAAAACCGCGGCTGAACCCACGTGATCAAAGCTTATTCTGCGGAAAAACTCACCAAATCCCGGCAACGTTTTCTCAAGAAATGGCGTCACCGTCTCAATTGTGATATCGGTTGGAGTAATGCCTGTACCGCCTGAAAAGATAACCACATCCAAATTTTCCAAGCCCAACCCATACATCACAGCATCTTGAATCATAGTTTCATCGTCAGCGATAATCTTTTTAAAAAGAACCTTCTGTCCTGCCTTCTCAATCAAGTCCACTAAAGTGTCTCCGCCAACATCGCTAACGTCTTTTTCACCCGCCTCAATTTGATTATAACGTGAAGTACTACAGATGAAAACACCAAAATTCAATGTTTTAGGGGCTTTTAATTTATGTGCCTTAGAACTTTTACTCATACTTTATGCCTGCTTAAATTTTTTAACTACATGAATATTATCAATTGACGTCGAAGGATATTGCCCTCCCGCGTCTTTTTCGTATTGCTTGGTCATGTCCCAAACAGTCAGTAACGCCATAGAAACAGCGGTTAATGCCTCCATCTCTACGCCTGTTTGGGCTTTGGTTTTAACAGTGGCTGTAGCCATTACCGTGCAGTCATCAGATACTTTCACTTCTACTTCCACGTTTGTCAACGGTAACGGATGACAAAGAGGAATCAAATCGCTTGTTCTTTTAGCCGCCAACACACCAGCAATCTTCGCTGTGTATAGTGGATCGCCCTTAGCGATTTTTCCAGCCTGAACTAAACTAATAGTTTCAGACTTCAACTTAATCGAGCCAGTCGCGGTTGCTTCCCTGAAAACCTCTGCTTTACTTGAAACATCAACCATAGCCAATTTTAAATCAACCTTTTTTACCATGTTCCCAAGCATCTATTAGGTTTTGCACTGCTTTAGCCTTTGCTGAGCCCTCATTGAATCGGTACATCCTCACTCGACCATATTTTCGCTCCTGCAAAATGCCTTCGCACTCCAATAACTTGAGGTGACCCGAGGTTGAGGCAAAATTCAGTTTTAGCCGCCTAGCAACATCCGAAACGTTAAGTTGCCCCAGTTGGTAGATGAGTTTTAGGATTTTCATTCGAGACTTCGACGAAAAGACTTCCTCCAACTCCATACTAAGATCTCCTCTTTTCTGCTTGCAAACTCGCAGTCAACTCCTTCTCCAATTCAACCGCAGGAATAGAGGGCAATGAAAGCCGTGTTGTTCTTCCACGCGTCTGGACTGACGCTACCTCAGTTTTCAATACGCCTAACTTTGAGAGGTACTGAGCATAACTCCAAATTTGTGTATGCCCATTTGGTGTTTCGTTGAATTCTTCACATGCAACCGCATAGGCTTTCTCAATTTCGGATAAAGAAACGAAAGCTTGCTCATTCTCTTTGAAGTAGCGAGCAACGGCGATAAGGAATAGTTTTTCATGCAACCCAAAAGACAACAACTCACTACGACGCAAACTTGGAATAATACTCGACACAGCCATTCGAACGTATTCTGGCTCCACACAACCAGCGTCCTGAGCATCAGCGTATTTGCCAGCACGCCACAATAACTCAATCCCAAATCTAGCATTTCCAGTTTCAGTGAAAGCTAACTCAGATATCAAGTCAACAACGTCCTCGGGCACTGAGCCATATTCAAACGCCATTGAAACGCGGTTGTTTAAGATGTCAACAAGTTGCGGTTTGCCAAAACGTTCCAAACTTATGATACTTCTTTGCAGGGTGCTTTTAGCACTTTCATCCAACGACTCAATTTCTTTTAAATCACGCAAAATAAAAATAAATGATAGCCGCTGCGGTTTACCCTGCCTCATCTCCTGCAAACGTGTGAGTTTGTAGACGGCGTCTGAGCCTTCCTTCTCGATTAAACTGTCAAATTCATCAAGGGTTAATATCATGTTGGTGTTATCTTCATCTAAAACTTGCATCAAAGTACCCAGGATTTCCTCGGCGCCGTAGCCGCGTGCTGGGTAGTTGGGGCGGAAAACAGTAACAGCGCGATGGAGAATCGGCGAGAGGCTACCGCGGTATTCACGGCAGTTAATGTGTACATAACGGAATTTCATACCCCGCTTGTTGGCTTCGGAAGTAATGTTTGCTCCAAAGTGGTGAGCAAGCGCAGTTTTTCCTGTACCTACGTCACCGGTCAAGATTACTCTTTGCGCCATTTTTTCGGGGCAACGCAAAATAAAGTTGAAGAATTCCATGAGGAGACGACTTTGAGTTTCTCGGTGCGGCAGCTTTTGCGGAATATAGTTTATGTCAAGCTTTGATTCATCTTTAAACACGCTTTGATGCTGCGCCACTTGCATTCCTCAAGATACAGTGTATTGTTTGGGTAATATTATGTTTTAAAACAAAAGCCTAATAAATACATTCAGCAATCAATCTTTTCCGACACCGACATGATACCAAAATACTTCTTTTTCACCAAAGGAGTTGGCAAACATAAAGAGCAACTCCAATCTTTCGAATTAGCCCTGCGGGATGCAGGCATACAAATGTGCAACTTAGTTGCAGTCTCAAGCATTGTCCCCCCTGGATGCGAATTGCTAACTAGAGAAAAAGGCTTAAAGAAGATTCAACCTGGCGAAATCACGTTTGTCGTTATCGCCCGCAACGCAACCAACGAACCCCACAGGCTCGTTGCATCTTCAGTGGGCGTAGCTATTCCCTCAGGCAAAAACCAATATGGCTATCTCTCCGAACACCACTCAAATGGGCAAACTGACGAAACGGCAGGTGACTATGCAGAAGACCTAGCAGCAACTATGCTGGCAACAACCATGGGTATACAATTCGATCCAGAGACTGCATGGGACGAACGCAAACAACTCTTCAAAACCACGGGACTCATCATCAAAACAGCCAACATAACCCAATCCGCAGCAGGCGACAAAAACGGTTTATGGACTACCACTGTGGCAGCAGCAGTTTTTGTACCCGCAGAAAACAACAAACAAAAAGAATAATTACGTAAAAATGGCAAAGGCAAGTTTTGATACCTTTCATATTTTTCACTATAAGTCATTTTATTTTTGACTCTTTCTATTTTGAGCCAGCATCCAACCATTGAAACGCGAACAGTAGAAAATTCTTATTCAACCTCAAGCAATAAGACCAGACGAGAAATAGAAATTAACAAAAACAAGTTGGAGTTTTTGCTGATTTCAGAGTATAGCGCGTTGACTTGGCTCACAACCAGCAAACTGTAAACACCGAATTAGGCTTCTATTGGAAGAACCGCTCCAACTTTGAGGTTTCTGTCTTCTTAAGCACTTCAGAACAAACTTTTGGGTCCAGCGATTTATACTCCAAACCAAGTGTAATCAGCAGCCTTTGCACATCCTTACCCAAACTGGGTGCAACCAACACTGCCCGAACCTCTCTGTTAACTTTAGCTTTGATGGGTTCAACATATTTAGCCAACTGGAGGGCAGCATCTTTGGATGCTGTTTTTCGCTTAACTTCCACTATGACAAGTCGGCCATTTTTATCTTCACCGTATATGTCCACAAAGCCTGGCTCAACTTTTTTCTCCCAGCTAATCGGTTTAAAGCCTTCTTCGAGAAGTTCAGGTTTAAGAAGAATCGCACGATGCATGTCATCCTCACTGGCATTTAAAAGAAAAGCCCCAGAATCCAGCAGAACAAGCGAAGAAACCATGAAAACATTGGTGAAGATCACGCGAACGCTTTCCCGTGGCTTCTGACGAACTCCATGAACCTCAAGTCCTTCGGATTTAATTTCAACGTGAAAGATGCTACCTGCGGGTTGCCAGTTTACTGGTTCGTAGCCAACTGGTCGGTGGACCAAGAGGGAACCGTCGGATTTGATGATTAGGAGACGTTCGCCCAGTTCCAGCTTTGATGTTGCTCTACCAACGTAGTGCACATGGCATGTGCCCGCGACCACTAAGGTTCTTCGCTGGGCAAAGGTCTTCTCGATGAGCACCGCAGCTTCCGCTAATGTAGCTTCGGTTAAAACCACTATTTTGTTTGGCTGTTGCATTCTGATTTCGCCAACTATTTTAGGTAGGCATTGGGTACATAAGAATTCTTGAAGGATTGGGCAGTGACGGGTTGGAAAGATAAGCGTAAAGTAATGCAGCTTTATAATGCTACGGCTGAAATGTACGATGAGCGTTACGCACAAGAACAAGAGAGTAAGTACAAAAAAGCCTTAGAAAACGTCTACGTGAATAGAAAGATAGTTTTAGATGTTGGTTGCGGTTCAGGTTTGTTCTTCAAAAAAATTGCAGTTCAAGCAGGCTTGGTTATTGGCGTTGATGTTTCACGTAAACTGCTGTTTAAAGCCAAAGAGCAAGGAAGCTCTTTTTTAAATGTTGCAGTTTTGCAGGCTGATGCTGACCACTTGCCGTTCAGGGATGGATTGTTTGGCGCGGTTTTTGCTTTTACAGTGCTCCAGAACGTACCTAAACCAGCTGAAACCTTAAACGAGCTAAAGCGAGTTGCCAAAAAAGGAAATAAGATTGTGGTGACGGGGCTCAAAAAGGCATTCCCCCTTACTTCATTTATAGATTTGCTTGATGATTCAGGTTTAACTGTAATTGCTTTTGTGGATGATGAAGCAATTAATTGTTATGTCGCTGTTTTAGAATAGTTGTGTTCTTTCACAAATCAATAGTTCTCTTCTGGTTCAGTCTCATCTTGCTCTGGTTTTGGCTCAGCAGCTTCTTCAGTTTGTTTTTCAGCCGAAAGCAACATGGCGATTAAGGCTTTCTGGTCAACTTCTGCTCTTGTCCGCCAATCCAAGAATAATTGTCCCTTCTCATCTTGCATTAGATAGCCATAGCGAATGTAGCGATCAAGGTTTAAGCCAATCTTCCAGTTAGGCATCTTTTCACCCAACATTTTTTCAACGTCTTTGCGTGTTGCCTGTCCTTTTTTGCTGATGATATAAGAGATAGTTATTGCTAAACCTGCTAAATCGTCTATGCGCCAACCCATCAACTTATCCTTAGCCACTGAACCAGTGGACAATGCAACAAAAAATCTTGCCTTATCGAACTCTTCGATTGTTGGTTTTTCAGGGGTTTTTTCTTCTTCAAAAACTGTTTTAACCTGCAAATCCAGAGGTTTTAAGTAATCCTCTAGTAAATCGAGCACTTTGGGATAGTCTGAACCCAACGCCTTATGCAGTTCCCATCCTTTTACGCCGGGTTTTTGATGTCGCTTATAAAAGAGCATCTGGGTTGCTTTCTTGATTTTGTTGCTGTAAACGCCTTTTTTCTTGCTGCTCAAATTTGTTCGCCTCGTTTCCATTTTTGCCAATCTTCAACTGATACCGCTAACGCAACCGACGTAGACTGCTCCGTTAATGCTTCCTTGCGAGGTTTATCAAAGGGCAGGATAAAGACTGTTTCTTCTAATCGGTCAATTTCCAACGTCGCGTAACCATAAGTAATCAAGAAACTAGTCAAGAATGCGCGTTGCACAGTTTCATCGTATGCGTCTGAACCGATAAAATCCCAATATGCAATCTTGCCATCTACGCCTTTTTCTGCGGTTTTGTTTTTGAGTTCCTGCCAATAACATGCCAGTTCCTCAGAAAATTCTCTGTCTCCTAAAACTCGTTGCTTGACAAGTTCATCGCGGCTAACTGAGCCCATAGCAACTTCTGAGACATCTATGTTTTTCCATCTGTCACCAATAGGAGCCAAACCATTCCAATACAGCAAACCCTGCGCCAGACTATGGAGGCTAAGTTGCTCAAACTCAATAAGTGGGCTCCAAGCTCCAAGAAACACATCAACCATGCCTTGCTTGCTGGTTTGGCGGATTTTCTCTTCCAACAAGAACGGGTCAGTATAAAGGGAGTTTGAGCGCTGTTTGACCCATTCGCTTTGCATCTTGATTACTGAAGCTAAATGGTGAAGGGCTTCTGCGTCAAGTTTTAGTTCGTCGGGGTTTTCCCAATTCGGAAAATACTCGTGGACTATCTTGATGATTTCGTCAACGTTTAAAGTGAAAGGCTCAACTGCATGATTCTCGATGGCTAGGCACATTTCAATTATGCGTTCCAATTTTTCTTTGCCCAGTTTCTTGTCATGTTTAGTTGTCTGCATTAAACAACCTCACGCACGATTGATTTTCCCTCAAGATTCTGGACTGTGATTACGTTTGCGTCTTTCTGAGCGAAGGTAATTTGGCTTGGGGTAATCACGACGTATTGGGCAGTGGCGTCCTTTATTATTGAAACCAAGACTTTCGCTATCATTTCACGGTTTTTTGGGTCCATATGAATGTCGTATTCATCTACTGCGCGGAATGGTGAACGTACATGTTGCTGCAAAGCCAACAAGAAACCCATGGTTGCAGTTGTTCTTTCGCCGCCGCTCTGAGTGTAGGCATCCAAGGCCACGGGTTTGCTTCCCTTAAACCCAACATAAATCTCAAGCCCTGCAGTCTCTATGTCTTGCGCACTCGAGAGTTTAACTTCCCCAGTTGCAAGCGTTTGGATCATGATTTTCTGATACTCAACATTAACCCGTTCAAGCAAGTTCTCCATAACACTGCGCCAAGACTGCATGCGAGTTTTGACTTCTTCAAGAGTTTTCTCGCGGTTCTCAGCAACCAACTGCGCTTTTTCCTTAAGTTCCAAGTAAAGCTTTGAATAGGATTCATATTGACGTTCGATATCTTCAGAAACATCAGCTAACGCGGCTAAGTGTCCATTGGTTAAGCCGATTTCATCTTGAATTTCAGCGCCGCTCTTAAGAACTGCTATTCTTTCACCTGAAGTTTGAGCCCTCAGAATTGCCGTGTTTAGCGTTTCTTCAGCTTCTTGTATTGATTTCTCGATCTCCTTCATTTCGGCGATTGTGTTTGCCCTCTTAAACTCCAGCAAAGCAAGCTTTACGCGTTTTTCTAACGCCTCATTAGCTATTTTGTCTGCTGAATCTTCAAGCTTAATCATTCTTGTTTGGTTTTCATTGACCCGATCGTTTGCTTTGACGATTTGTTTTTTAGAGGTTTCCAGCATTTTTTTGAGGTTAACGCTTCTCAGAAGGTTAAGTTGGCTTTTGTTTACGAGTGCATTTTCTAAAGTTTGAGCTTCAGTTAGAAACTGTTCAATCAAGGATAAAATTGACTCGTTCTGGGCGATTTCGCGTTCAAGACCTAAGCGTAGATCAAAAACTGATTTAACCTCGCCCTTGAGTGCTTGTTGCTCGGTCTGCTGACCATTCAGCTGGCTAATAATGGTTTGGCGTTCATCTTCT
The DNA here is from genome assembly GCA_963741005.1 of Candidatus Bathyarchaeota archaeon. Lineage (GTDB taxonomy): Archaea > Thermoproteota > Bathyarchaeia > Bathyarchaeales > Bathycorpusculaceae > Bathycorpusculum. Next base: position 1,372,903 of record CAVUGQ010000006.1, on the reverse strand, counting down.
ATTTTGCCAAGCGATTGTTGGTTCTTATTAAAATTAGCCTGAACCCCTTTGATTATGGCTTCGCGTCGTTCAACTTCTGCCCAAACCAGTTCACGGTCTAAAAATCGCCGTTTAAGCTGCAACTGCTTTTTCTCTTGATACTTATCGTACTGTTCGTGCCAGTAAGCAAGTGTTTGCTGAGCTTGTTCTAGCAATTTACTCACTGACTCTTCTTGGCTTAGAATACGCATTAGTTTGGTTTTGGCTTGTACAACATTTTCTCGGAAAGGCTCAAGTCCAACAGCTGCTTCCACCATGCGAAGTTTTTCTATATTGCTAAGGACACTGAATTGCTCCACCATGTTTTGGTGCATGATGATTAACATGTTATCAGGGTCTACACCGAATTTGCCCAGCAACCGTTCAATATCTTGTTTACTAGCTACACGGTTTTCGAGCTCAAAAAAGTATTTTCCATCTCGGCGTAAAACACGGGTGAGGAAGAGTTGGTCTTTGCTGTATTTTGAGACGGGACGTTTGTTGCCTTGTTTGCTATTGTCTAGGATGAGGGTTACTCTAGCTTGGTCTTTTCCCCAACGGATTAAGTCACTGAGTTTTCGGGAACGTTCAGTGTAGGTTTGTCCCAAACCAACAGAGATAGCAAGCAAAAGAGAGGATTTTCCTGCGCCGTTTGGTCCGCCAATAATGTTGACACCTTGTTTAAACGGTACCCTAGCATATTCGTAACTCATGAAATTTTCAAGGATAACTTCTTGTATTAACATAAACGTTTTTGCCTCTATTTTGAAGCGTTCACACTATTGAAAAGCGTCTTATTAAAACACTGTCACCAGAAATGGTGATATCTCCCGCAACAATTCCCCCATTTTTTTTAATTTTTATAATAATGATTGGGCTAATCGGAAATTACGTTTTGCTATTGGTACTTTGCAGGGTAAATATGAAAGTACAACAGTATGGAAAAGACCTCTGCAAACTGCGTTAATCTGCAAAAAAGAATTATTAGAGCATGGTTATTTTTGGCAAGCTGAAAAAATAGATTTTTGGATTCACCGTTTACAGCCTCGCAAGGCTGACCTCAGAGAGAGAAGAGAGGAGGGCTCGTTCTAGTTGCCTTCTTCTTATTCGATTGAGTATGAAGACGGTTTTACGTTCCTAAAGCCTGAGAGTATAGAGTGTAGGATCGTTACCTGCAAACATTATGATACCTGCAGTAGAGTAGGTGAAAAGTCGGGTATCCTGCCTAAAGCGAAGTCAATTTTGGAGGTTTTAGGGTTAGATTGGCAGTTACCTGGACATGGCAAGAGTTATGATGATTGTGGAGATTGGCGTTATCGTGGTTGCTTAAACGTAGCTGACCACACTCAAAATGAGCTCTCTGAGAGTGTTAAGGGTAAAATTTTTGTTGAGTGGTATCATCGAAGCTGCTATAGGGCTGAATGTCCTGTTTGCTATGAGAAATGGGCTGGTCTGGAAGCTAAAAAGATTGAGTGGAGGTTGAAGCATCTCTGGAAGCATGGAAAAGTGCTTCATATTGCTATTTCACCCTCAGAAAAAGATGTTTTGAACCTTCCGTTTGCTAAATTGCGTCAAAAAGCCTATAAAATTGCTAAAAATAGGGGCATTATTGGCGGTTCGGTGATTTGGCACCCTTTCAGGGAACGTGATAATGGAACATGGTATTTTTCGCCTCATTTCCACGTTTTAGGCTTTGGTTGGGTTCGAAATGTTGGAGAGGGATTTAAAAAAGATGGTTGGTTAGTCAAAAATATTCAAGATGGTAGGGAAGAACGGTCTATTTTCGGTACTGCTATGTATCAATTAAGCCATTGTGGGATTGATTCGCATGGTAAAAGTAGACCTGTTTCATGGTTTGGGGTTGCTAGTACTGCAGGAAAGAATAGGGCTTTTGTTCCTAAGATGGAGAGAGAAAAACACGTTTGTCCTGGTTGCCAGGCTGAGTTGATTCAGCTTAGATATTTTGGTGATCCTGCAGACCTGCCAGATCTAGAGGAGGAGAGCTCTGCCTGGTTGGATCCTGAGGATTGGGTAGAGAAGGAAGCGACAAAATGGAGAGGTTAGTTAATTGAGTTCGAGAGGTAGACCTAAAGGTGTTGAATTAGTTAGAGCTGCTAAGCCTAAGTTTGTTGTGTCAAATGGCATTGTTATTTCTTATCGTTTGGAGGGTGATAGGTACCTGGTTGTTTCTAAAACTAAGGTTGAGGATTGGAATAGAAAAGCGTAGAGTTTCTTTATTTTTTAGTAGTTCTATAGTACACTCTAACATTGGGTATATCCAACATCAGGTATCTGTACTATGTACTAGTCAAATAATGTACTATGCTTGTCACACTTAGATGTAGGGTATTACCAACAGCATGTATTTGTGACATGTGACAGGGTGAATGTATTGGTTAAGACGCATAAAATAAGGAATACAAAACTTGTTGGTGAGGTTTGTCTTCGTTGTGGTCATGTTTTTGTGGTTAATGATTTAGTGACTTTTGTTCATGGTTTTTGTAAGAGGGAATGTTGTAAGGTTGCTTGTGCTGGATGTTTTGAAGCTATGTATTTTTAGTAATTTTGTTAAAGTGAAAAAGCTTTTATCCATTAACAATCGATTTAGCCTTTAGGTGAATTAATGAGATGCAATCAACTGGATTAGCAATCCTGTTTTTAGGTGTAATAGCGTTGTTTGGCTCTGCATTTGCTTATGTTTATCAAGAAACAAAAAGAATCACGGTTGCTGGCGTCATTGGTTATCCAATTACGACTAATCCTTATCGAGATTATTGTTTTCCGTTAATAATTGTTGGTGTTGCCTTGTTTGGTTTGGCTTTTGGCTTACTTTATTATGAAAAAAGAATAGATTAGTTTTTTGGGTTTCTTTTTTATGGCAGGTATACCTCAACAAGGTTATGTTACATGTTACAGCTTAAGAGGGTTTTTTGTTTTAATAAAAAATATTCAATCTACAACCCAAAAGCTAATAATTGAAACGGTTAATATTGAGTTTCATGCTTGAAGTTTTTAGCTTAAAAAAAATCGGGTTAATGTTTCTTGCTACATTCTTAATCGGGGTTTTTTCGAGCATACTTGGACATTATTTGCCTGAAAATGCAACCGAGGCTATGAAATCTGTAATAACTGCTGATGCAGCTCTTGTAGGTTTTATTGGTGTCATTACTGTCTTTCTTTTTAATTCCCTTCAAAATGAGTCAAGGCGGATAGAAGATATTGAAAGCAGATTAAGAGAAAAAACTGAAAATTTCATGAGTGGCATTCAAAACGACCATACTAAGGTATTGGTTAAGAAAAATTCAGATGAGTTAGATTTACTTTCGACAAAACAGGAATTGATAGACCAATTTTCTAATAATATTTTGAAATTCGTTGTTGGCAGTGTCATACTTTTAATTATTTCAATTCTTTGGGCATTGCTCGGTATGAGCTTAATCGGTAACCTTAGATTTATTGGAATTATTTGCTCAGTTGCGTTTATGGGGTTTGCAATATTTCTTCTGTTGCTATTATTGGACTATTTTAATGCTGTTTTTAGTCTACTTAGAAAGATTAAAAAATCATAGATATTTTTCAATAAGAATGAGTAACACTCAAGGCGGTAGTTCTCCAGTTTTAAAAAACTCGTGTACTTTGTCAATTTGATTGTCAAATTCGGCTAAGACTGTTTGAAAATCTTCATCTTTCATTGTTTTGCTAAGTTCAAATATTCGTGACATCATAATGTCAAGCATTTTAGAAAGGACAATTTGACTGAATTTTAATTCTTCATTATCAGAATTTTTTTTACTTAATCTTTCAATGGTTAATTTTGTCATTGTTAAATCGCTGAAATAAATAAAACGCATTATACTCCAAGCTAAGACTTGAAAATCTATTGTTTGAATTTTTTTATTAAACTCATGAAGAAGTGAATATAAGGGGTGTTCTTGGGCTTCGGGTATAATTCCTTTTATGTAGTGTCCAATTTTTTCAAAGTTCAGTGAGTAGTATGTTGGTTTCATGTTCAGGTTGCTTTCTGAATTTTTTCGTTTAATTATGTATTGTTTTTCTTCCAGTAATTTAAGGTGAGTTATGAGTGTTGGTTTGGTAATTTTTATTTGTTTTTTGACTTCTTTTAGGAGTTTGTTAAAACCTATTTCATTTTTTTCTTGAATTAGAACGAATAGAATTTTGCTAGAATAGTTGTCTAAATCGGTGTTTTCATGTGTCAAGTTAAGTCACTTGACTAGTCACTTTACTTGACCGTTTATATAAGACTTTAAGACTGAGAGTAACAAAACGAGGTTAAGTAAATGGAGAGATGTAGAATAACTTTCGAAATTAAACCAAAAGATCGCAGTAGAATTGAAGCGGTCATTAAGGAAGAATATCCAAAACTTAAGAATACGTCAGAAGTGATTCGGGCGGCTTTGGATCAATATTTGAAACCCTCTTAGAACCTCATATTTGAGTAAAAAAAAATTAAGGTATGGGCTACCTCATGGAGAATATATACATAAAAGAGTATAAAACTGTTATTGTTACAGTTTGTTCTCAATGTGGTAGCAACCGAATTTTTAAAGATGGTTTGCGTGTTTTAAGTGATGGTTCTGAAACTCAGAGGTTTCGATGTCGTTCTTGTGGTTATAGGTTCTCAAACGGACATAGTAATTCAAATTCGAAAACGGCCTTAGAGTCTAATCGCCATTTATGCGCAATCCTGCAGGAAGCGAAAAAAATGGACTCTGCAACAGAAATAAAGACTGTTGCTGGAGAAAAGAAAGACGATTTAATACAGTATGCGTGGCTTCAGAAAAAGCGAGGCAATCAAGAAAACACCATAAAAATTAGGGTTAATGTTTTAGCTTCGTTACAACGCAAAGGTGCAAAACTCAATAATCCTGATTCAGTCGAAACATTGTTAGCCACTGAACCAATGACAAAAGCTAGTAAATTCCAAGCTGTACAATGTTACAGTTCTTACTGTAAAACAATGAAGATAGTTTGGGAACCTATCAGAGTCAAGTACGAGCCAAAACAACCATTTATTCCAACACATGAAGAATTAAGCGACCTTATTCATGCAGCAGGCAAGCGATTAGCTACTTTTCAGCAAGTTGCTTTAGATACGGGCGCAAGAGCTGGGGAAATTGCCCATATTAAGTGGATCGATGTCAACGTCAAAAATCTCACAATTAGCATTAATGACGCTGAAAAAGGTTCTCGTTCCCGAACGATAAAAGTTTCTCAGCAAACTATCGCTATGATTCAAGCATTGAATACCAAGTATGATCCATACATCTTTAACCCTAATTACAACAGCATAAAAGAAACCTTCAGAACATTAAAAAATAGACTTTCTGAAACTCATAAGAACCCACGTTTCCGACAGATACATTTCCATACTTTTCGCCATTTCTTTGCAACTAATGAATATTACAGAACTAAGGACATAAAACGAGTTCAGTATTTGTTAGGTCATAAATCGGTAACAAACACGGATATCTATACACGTCTAGTTGAGTTCCGAGATGAACAATATTATTCTGCAACGGCACAAACAGTCGAGGAAGTGTTAAAGCTGGCTGAAGAGGGTTGGACGTATTACTGTGAGATTGATGGCGTTAAAATTTTTAGGAAGCCAAAATAATGGAAAAAAACGCCATATTAATTGAAAAAGCGTCTATTCAAAACAATATTGGACAAAATGGAGATATCTCCGTCACATCTCCCCCTATCTTTGGAGTTCTCACCTACTGGTATAGTTCTATATTTAGCGGTTGGATAAAAGAAAATGTGATGCATGGAATTTATTCTTCTTGCCCAACTTTGTTGATGCAGCCCGATAGGAGAGATAAACCACTTATAAACTAGCCCGGGCGGCCTTGAATTTCCGCTAAAAAGTCACCGTAGATGTTGTTAGAGTGAAGGATTATAATTCCTTAATTGCCATAATAATACATCTAGTAGGGATTTGGATACTAATTATGCTGGGCGTTAATTCTAACAAAAGAAGCTAAATTATTTTGGAAAATATATTTTTCACAAATTTCAAAGTAAAAGTACAGCTTTTTTCAGCCAAGTTAAGAAAAATCCCTATTTCAACATTCAAATAAGAGTTAAAGTTAAAAGACTTTTATTGTGATATGTACAAGTGTTAATAGGTTAAGATTTATGAAGTTTGCAGAAATCGCCATATTACTAAGAGAAATCGTTGACAGGTGTCCAGGGTTAGATGGAAGCACTATCACTTTGATTCCTCAGAAAGCTATGTATCCACTATACAATGGGTACCACGTTAACATTAAAGCTAATCTTTCTAAGGAGAGTTTAGGGAGTTTACGGAAAATTGTGGAAGGGCATGACTTAGTAATGCAGATCAAGTCTGACGCAGTAATTGTGTATGAAACCAGATCCACATAGATATGTAAGTAAAATTATTTTTGGGTCATCAACCTAAAAGGGTTATTTTATTTTGCCAATCACAAAATTTCTTGAAAAACTCCAAATGCAATAACCTGGTAAGATAAAGGGTGAGCTTCAGAGCCTAAAAACAAAGTCTAATTTTGCATTATCGAAGGTTTACGCTTGAAAAAATAAACTTCGTTATTACAAGGCAGCTACGTTTCATCGCCAAGTAGCCAATTACGGACTGCTTAGGTGATGCTGACGTTCTGAATGTCGAAGTATCGTTTTGCCAAAAAGCGCAAACGTTCGGCGTTCTTGCCGTTTTTACCTATTGCGACGCCCTTGTCTTTGGGGTTGACAGTTATGACTGCCATTTTTTTGCCATCAGTGCGTTCTGTGACGCGGATTTCACGTACTGCTGCGGGTTTTAGGGCGTTTTTCATGAATGTTGCTGGGTCTTCGCTGTATTCAATGATTTCATGTTTTTTGCCTGTCATTCGTTCAAGGGTATGGATGTTTCTGCCGCCTTTGCCTATGGCAACGCCTACTTGACCTTGGTTTACGATGAATATTGCTCGTTGTTCGACTTCGTCCACTATACAATCTTTTACGCTTGCGCCGCTTATGCTTTCAAATAAGGCAATGTATCGCATTTCGTCGCAGGTAATTTTTATGCCACTCGTTCTTTCTTTTCCTCCATCTTTTTATTCTTTAAGTTGATTTTCTTCGGTTACTTTGAGAATATCTGAGTCCCCTGTTTCACGGATACTTAAGGCAGAAATAATGAAAAGTTTCTTGCAGACTTCAGCTAAATCCATTGATCCACCTTTGTAGGTTATGACGGGAACTTTAGAGATTTCTCCATAGTATTCTATTTGATCTTTTATGTCTTTTGGACAGTTTGTGGCTAAAACTATCATCTTAGCTTTGCCGGTTTTGGCGTTTTGTAATGCAACATTGGTTCCAAAGGATACTTTACCTGTTTTCACTGCGGACGCTAACGATTTATCTATGTCTATCATGCTTCGGTTTTTCCTCCATCTTTATCTTGACGCTCGAAAGTTGACATGTACAGTTCAACTAAGCCTGTGCCGATTGGTATTGATTGCCCAACTATAACGTTTTCTGTTACACCGGCTAAAGGATCACTTTCACCCTTCACGGCTGCCTCAACAATGTTTGGTACAGTGATTTCGAATGCGGCGCGCGCTAGGACACTGGCTTTTTTGCCGCTGATTCCGTGTCTGCCGATTTGTTGCACATCGCCTGTTGTAGTCATCATGTCTGCTACGAGCATTACATGGCGTACGTCTACGTCTAAGCCTTGATCTTCCAAAACTCCTTTTGCTTCATTAACGAGCGCGTTTCTTGAAGCTTCGACTCCGAGAGTTTTAGCTATTTCGTGTATGTTGTTGGTGGTTGTTCGTGAAGTGTCAACACCTATGACTTCAAGGACTTTAGATAGGTTTGAACCGTCAGTTCGTATTACCCATTCACCTTTCTCTTCAGTGACTAGGACACGTTTAATGTCTGGGACACCTTTTACTTGGTAACCTGGAACCTTGGCTAACATGCGTTTTAGTTGTTCAGCTTTCTTTGGTTTAATCTCGACGGTTGTGTCAGTGACAGTAACAGTGGCGTTTTGGAGTTCCATTCGTTCTTTTAGTTCATCCATAGTAATGGCTCTGTCATCCATCATTTGCTTGTTTAATTCAATGATTATTTCTTCGCGGACTGGATCTTCATAGATTGCCGAAGCCAAGTTTTCAACTGAAGTATAGATTATGTTGCGAGCAACTTCAACTGCGCCTTCTTTACTCTTTGCATGTTTGCCTTTTAGGTAAATAGTCATGATTGGAGTTGAGGGAATTCTGCGTGCATCCACAATTTCAATTAGTCGCGGTAAGCCTAAGGTGACGTTTTGTTCTTTGACACCAGCGTAGTGGAAGGTTCTAAGAGTCATCTGTGTACCTGGTTCACCGATTGATTGTGCTGCAACGATACCTACTGCTTCACCTGGCTCCATTAAAGCACGTTTATACTGTTCAGCTGTTTGGGTTGCGGCTTTAGTTACTCCTTTGGCTGTGAGCTTGTTCTTTGCAAAGTTCTGTTTTAGCTGGTTTAGCAAGATAGGTGTTAACTGATTTTCTACGCCTTTGAGCTGTTTTTTGATGTGGTCAGCAGATGCCATTTCGCCCTTTTCGTCACCGAGTTTTATTTGGTCGATTAGTCGGTTTACGTTAACTGCTTTACCGTGGTCGCTTTTTGCTGGATCTACACCATCTTCTCCGTATCTAAATTGGATAATGTCTCCGGCGGAGTCACGGACAGTGCTATCATATTCTAAGCGAATGTGTTCTAACGCATTGATTAAGCGTCTTTGCATGTAACCACTTTGTTGTGTGCGTACTGCTGTGTCGACTAGACCTTCTCTGCCTCCCATGGCATGGAAGAAGAATTCAATCGCGTCGAGTCCAGTCTGGTAAGAGTTATAGACGAATCCTCTTGCTCGCGGGCTTGGATCGCCATCAGGGAAGTGTGGCAGTGCCCTTCCAGCATAACCTCTTAGGATACGTTTACCTCGGACTGATTGTTGTCCAACGCAAGCTGCCATTTGACCAATGTTCAGGCTTGAGCCTCTTGCACCTGCTCTGGTCATGACGATACCGGCGTTTTCCAAAGTGAAGTCTTCATCTGCAATTTTTCCTGATTCATCGCGGGCTACTGCAAGTTCGTGCATGACGTAGATTTCGAATGATTCTTCGATTGTTTGTCCTGGCAGGCGCGGTAAAGTTCCATTGCGGAAGTTTTCGATGTGTTCGTCGATTTTCTTCTGGATTCGATCCATTGTTTTGGCCATTCGATTGCGGGCTCTCGGCGAGAGAACCAGTTGGTCGTATGTATAGCTGAAACCGCGCATGGAGATGAATTGTTTTAGCAAGTGTGTAACTTTGTTTAGGAATTCTCTTCCTGCTTGAGTACCGTAGTCTTTAATAATTCTGTGAAGTAAACTTTCTGACTGTTCTGAACCAATTGATCGTCTGTCGATTACACCTGAGACGAGTTGCCCGTTCTTAACAACGACGTAAGCATCGTGTTTGCATGCTTCTTCTTCACATTTTGTGCAGCCTTGGCAGATGTTAGCTTTTAGTGAATAATTGAGTGTTTTTGGCAGGTATAAACTGAAGATTTGTTTGCCTGACCATAAGGGTTCTGGGGTTTTAATTTCTGGTTCTGGCACGGGTCCAGTGTAGTTTGTTGCAGTCAGCAACCTGTTAACTTGGCTTCTATTAACGTAGTTGCCTGTTCTTGTGAAGTAGTATGCACTTGTGACGAAGTCTCGGATGGCACCGATAATTGGTCCACCGAATCTGGGTGAGAGAATTTGGTCTTGAACCTGCATAAGTAAGAGCGATTCAGTTCGGGCTTCTTCGCTCTGTGGAATGTGTAAGTTCATTTCATCTCCATCAAAGTCTGCGTTGTAAGGTGGACAAACGCAAAGGTGAAGTCGGAAGGTCTTGTACGGCAAAACACGAACGTAGTGAGCCATGATGGACATGCGGTGAAGTGAAGGCTGGCGGTTAAAGATAGCTATGTCGCCGTTTTTAAGGTGACGTTCAACTACGAATCCTAATTCTACTGCTTCTGCAATTTTTGTTCTGTCAACAACGAATTCGAGTCTGATACGTTTGCCATCTGGCCTAATTAGGTAGAGTGCACCTGGATAATTTTCTGGACCATTAATAATGAATTTTTTCATTTCTTCGATGTTCCAAGCTGTTACCTTTTCGGGGATAGAAAGTCGCATAGCAACATCTTGTGGAACACCAACTTCGTTTATGTCAAGGTTAGGATCTGGAGAAATGACTGTGCGTGCGGAGAAGTCAACACGTTTACCTGAGAGGTTACTTCTAAAACGCCCTTCTTTGCCTTTCAACCGTTGTGAGAGAGTTTTTAGGGCTCTTCCACTGCGGTGCCGTGCTGGAGGAATACCTGATGCCTCGTTATTGAAATAAGTTGTAACGTGGTACTGCAAAAGTTCAGATAGGTCTTGGATAATAAGGGTTGGTGCGCCTGCATCCATATTTTCTTTTAAACGCTGGTTAATACGAATTATGTCTACAAGTTTGTGGGTTAGGTCATCTTCCGAGCGGATACCTGATTCAAGCGTTATTGATGGACGCACATAAACTGGTGGAACTGGCAAAACTTGAAGAACCATCCACTCTGGACGGGCTACTTTTGGGTTAAAGCCTAAAATTTCTAGGTCTTCATCTGAAACACGTTCAAGCCTTTCACGAATCATGCTAGGCGTTAGTGGTTCTGAGCCGGCTTCAGTTTGCTCAATGAACTTTGTTGGTTTCTCGAAGGTGATTTTGAATTGGGCAGCTGCACAGTAAGGACATTGTTTTGCCTTGATGTCTGTCAAGATTTCTTTGTAAATTTCATCAGGGATAGTTCCCAAGAGCTCGTTGAAGCGTTCAAGTCTTTGTCGTGCTTTTTTAGAACCCTCTTCTGAGAGTAGAATGCGACCACAAGTACGACACGTTGCTTTCAAAAGATCAAAAATAATCTTGGTGAATTCAATGTGCACTATTGGCACGGCAAGTTCAATGTGACCGAAGTGTCCTGGACAACGGATTGCGGTGTTACCACAGGTTTTGCATCTTTGCCTTGGTTCAAGAGTGCCTAATCTTCCATCCATTAAGCCAGATGTAATTGGTGCACCATCTTCGTCATAGGTGTCTGGAGTTTGAATTTCTACAACTGATTGTTTACGGAGATCTTTGGGTGATATTAAACCGAATGAGATTTCATCCACTATTTTATGTATCAATTCTTCCTGTGACATGTTAGGCCTTCTCCTTAAGTCTTAATTTTGGTGTGATGCATAAGCTCTGAAGTTCTTGCAACAGAAGCTTGAAAGCGTAAGACACGATTACTGGTGAAATCTTTGCTTTCTCATCGCATATTTTGCAGACATAACGCCGTTGCTTCATATCGAAGAAAGCGATTTGACCACAGTTCTCGCAGATATAGAGCGTGTACTTGTCAGATTCTTCCAGTAGTCTGTCTCTTAGAAGCATTGCGGCTCCGTGGCCAATGAGGCAGTCTCGTTCCATTTCTCCAAATCTGAGACCACCACCTCTTGCGCGTCCTTCAGTTGGCTGGCGTGTGAGCATTTGAACTTGACCTCTAGCTCTGGCGTGGATTTTGTCTGCAACCATGTGGTGTAGTTTTTGGTAGTAGACTATGCCAACGAAAATGTCCGCGACGAATTTTTCGCCTGTTGTGCCATTGTAGAATACTTCGCTTCCTGTTTGGCTAAATCCAAGTTTTACTAGGTTTTTGCGAACTCCGTCTGGTCCTTCGTTTGAGAAGGGTGTGCCGTCGCCTGGTTTGCCTCTTGCGCATGCTGCCTTTCCTGAGAGCGATTCAATGAATTGTCCAATGGTCATTCTTGAGGGGATTGCATGTGGATTGATTATTAGGTCAGGCACCATTCCGTCGTCTGTGAAGGGTAGGTCTTCTTGTGCTACGATTAAACCTATGACTCCTTTTTGTCCGTGGCGTGAAGCGAATTTGTCACCTAGTTCAGGGACTCTTTGGTCTCTTACACGGACTTTAACAAGTTGGCTGCCTTCCCCTGACATCGTTACGAATATCCCGTCAACAGTGCCTGTTTCGGAGGGGCGCATGTCTATGGATGTGTCACGCATTGAGGGCCCTTTAACTTCGAATTCTTTGTATTCTTCAAGGAATCGTGGAGGGCTAATTCTTCCGATTAATACGTCACCGCCGACTACTCGGGATTCTAAGCTGATTATTCCATCAGGTTCTAATAGACGGTAGTATTGTTCTCCGCGGTAACCTCTTGTACCTGGTTCTGGAACAGTGAATTTGTCTTTTAAGCCACCTAGGTATTGGCGACATTCTGCTTCGTATATTCGATAGAATGTTGATCTGGCTAAGCCGCGTTCGATTGATGCTTTGTTAAATATTATAGCATCTTCCATGTTGTAGCCTTCGAAACTAAGCACAGCGACAACACAGTTTTGTCCTGTGGGGCGTTGTTTGTATCCCATGACATCCATGTTTTCGGTTTGGACCATGGGGACTTGTGGGTAATGCAGTATGTGTGAACGTGAGTCTACGCGGTGGTGGAAGTTTGTTCCATAAACGCCAAGGGCTTGTTTAGCCATGGCTGCTTGGTAAGAGTTTCTGGGTGACTGATTGTGTTCTGGATAGGGGATGGTTGATGCACATATTCCAAGGATTGTGAATGCTGCAATTTCAACATGTGTGTTTTCTGGAGCAATTGCATCGAAAGTTAATGCGATGAAAGCATTTTCTTCCTCTTCAGCATCCAAATACTCAACTAAACCGTTTTTGATTACGTCTTCCCATGTCCATTCACCAAGACCAATTTTTTCAAAGTGCTTGGACCCCAGTTTTGAAACTCCGTTTTCAACAATTATGAGCGGCCGTCTGACTCTCCCTTCGTCGCAGTTTGCGTGGACTTCTTCGGTTTCAGTTTGAGCTTTAGAGAAGTAAGTTACGTTAACTTCAGTTGAGATTTCGCCTGCTCTTCGTTTCTGGCGGAAAGATTGCACCATGTCTTTGGGATTATTACAGTAACCAATTATGTTGCCGTCAACGAAAACCTTGGCACCTGACATACGCAACTCAATAGAGGCATCAGATGCTGGCACTGAGCCCATTTCAAAAAGCAGTTGCTTTATTTTGTCTGGATTTACACCTACGGCGATGGAGGCTGATAATGCGAGATTTTTAACGAGCCCGCAGTTTGAACCTTCAGGGGTTTCGTTGGGGCATAATCGTCCCCAGTGGGTTGGGTGTAAGTCTCGGGCTTCGAAGTTAGGTTGGCTTCTGCTAAGTGGTGATTGAAGCCTACGCAGGTGGCTTAGTGTGGAGATATAGTTTGTTCGGTCGAGGAGTTGTGTAATTCCGACTCTACCTCTGCCCCAGTTACCTGTTGCCAATGCGTGCTGGAATCTTTCGGTGATTATTCCTGGGCGAACTGCTGCAGATACAGTTATAATTGGTCCTTTAACGCCGATACGTTCAAGTTGGTATTTGATGTCTCGTGTCAAGTTTCTAAATGAGACACGGAAAAGGTCTGCTAACAGTGGACCCCCGAGTCGTAAACGTTTGTTCTTAAAGTGGTCTTTGTCGTCAGGTTGTCTTCTTCCGGTTTTTAGTTGGATTACCCTATACGCCATTTCACCTAAGAAAATGGCTTTTTCTTTGCGGTTTTTGTCGCTTCTTCCAAGATGTGGAAGGAAGTTCTTGTCTAAGGCGGTTTCTGCCTTTTGAAGGCGGTATTCTTCTACTTGTCCATGGGCAACTCGGTTTCCTATGAATAGGATGGCGTCAGCCGGCGTGTCTACGCCTATGGCTTTTTCAAATGAAGCAGATAGTTGACTTTGAGTGTCACTATCCAAGGAGACAGCTTCAGCGATGTCTTTGTCTTTTTCCATAGTCAATGCGCGCATGATAACGACGAATGGAATTTCAGTTGGAACTCCCGGCATTGTAACGTAAATTGCGTCGTCTGATTTGAGTTTGAGTTCGATTCTGGCGCGGAATCCAACTGTTGTTGAGAATATTTTTGCTTGATAAACAGGCGCTGTACCTTTCTCGTCTATGTCAACGATAACACGGTTTGGCGCTAAGTCTTCCATGGCAACTATGACGCGTTCGCTACCGTTAACAACAAAGTATCCGCCTGGATCATCTGGGTCTTCCCCTGCCGAGATAAGTTCTTCTTTGCTCAGTTGGCTAAGGAAGCAAAGTTTGCTCTTCAGCATAACTGGTATATTCCCGATGTAAACAAGTTCAGTGTCTTGTTCTCTACCGTCAACGACGGGAGTCATTTCAAGTGCAATGGGGGCCGAATACGCCAAGTTACGTAGTCTGGCTTCCATTGGATAAATTTCATGTTTTGTGCCATCTACTTCAGTGACATATGGACCTGTAATTCTTGATTGGGGATCAATTACCCATATTTGACCAAGTTTAACTTTGTAGGGACTTTCTGGAACTTCAATTGGGACTTCCGCTACTTCATCCACGACTTCCTGAAGTCCGTGGTCAATAAATTCGTTGTAACTATCAAGATGCTGGGTTACTAGTCCTTTCTCGTTGAAGAAAGTTTTCAAAAGATAATGGATGTCTTCTTTTTGTGGATTAGTCAAGTTTTCAGTTCTCCCATAAATTTAAGATATAAGGATGATTGTGAGATTTTGTTAAGCGTATTTTCACTTTTTCATTTCCTCCGATGCTGGGTTGATCCAACTCGAAAAAGATTTCAGCTAACTTTTCTAAGAGCACAAACACAAGCCGCGATGCTTGCATATAAACTTTTTTATGCTTATTGAGTCTAAACTGAATATCTGTTTAAACAATCACATCGCGATATTATAAAAAACTTTTCTATCCACCGTTGCGTGATTTTTTGGAAGTTGGAATTATCAAGAAATGCTCAAAGTAACAAAAACATGATTCAATCTAATACCTAGTGATTTTATAACGATTTCCACCCATTTGACGTTGCTTTTTCTCCTGAGCCTCTGTTAATTGCGTTTTACCCGTCTTGACCTCATAAGTTGTGGGTTCACCAACTTTGTTTCCAAAAAAATCACGTTTCTGAACAACAAAATCTCCATCTTGACGAATCTTGTGACAATCATGCCCTTGCATGGTTTGATCAAATGCAAAACGGTCTTTAGCAATATTACCTTTGGCGCGGTTGGTAGATAAATTGAACCTTTTTGAAACATTTCCCAGATTCAACGGAATGTCTTTTGAACCTTTTTTTACCATAGCCAAACCTTCGTTTGAATATTCAATAAGATATTATTTCAACGTTTGTTAAAAAATCAGTTCTTCTTGCGTTTGATAATTTTAACAGTTGCCCCTTCAATGTTAGTTGTCTTTTGGGCAATAATGGGTAGCAGGTTTGGGTCTGTTTCGTAGCCAATACTGTTCCTTTCGTTTTTAATTGCCATTTTTATTGTTGTTCCAGAACCCAAAAATGGATCAAGCACTAACTCACCTTTCACGCTAAACATTCGAACTAGCCGGTTTGCGATTTCCTCAGGGTAGGCTGCTGTTCTACGTTCCAATTCGGCAGTGGTTTGTCGCACACCCTTGAGCGACCAGATTTGGCTGAACCATTCATCCCGCTCCTTTTTCGTAAAAACACTCTCATAACGCAGAACATCTTTTGGTGGAAATTTGCGCAGTTTTCCCTTTCTAAATAACAAAATAAATTCACAGTCAAGCGTAACATATGCGTTTGGCGGAAGGAAACCTGATCCTAAAAAGACTCCTTTACCCTTGTACATCGGTTTGGTAGTAGGTTTTTTCCATAGAATGTAGGGCAAAGTTGTAAAGCCTATTTTTTCGCAGATTTCGGTGATTCGGGAGTGGTTTGGGTAGAGTTGGAATTTACCGCTTAGTGTTCGAGTGGCGTCGCCGATGTTTATGCAGGCTATTCCGCCTTCTGTGAGCACACGATACGTTTCAGCCCAGACTTTAGACAAATAATCATGCATTGCGGTGTAGATTTGAGGCACAGTTTCCTGGTCGGCGTCTTCATTTAGTTTTTTGAATAATCCCGCGATTTTGTTGTCAGCTTGCCAAAAACAGCTCATCCCACATCGCTACCATGGGGTAAGGCGGTGAAGTCACCATTAACTGGACACTCTCGTTCTCAAGTTCACTCATTTGCTGGCTGTTACCAAGGATAATTCTATGTTGAGTCTGCATTACCTCTATGTATCGTTAATGGACGTTTTACTTTTGCGGTAGACGGGAAATGATTAATAAGACGGAGCCAGACAGTTTTCTATCCGAAACATTGCTACGGTAACCAAGCCAGGTCAAAGGTGAAGGACTCAAGATCTCGACGCTTTGACTTAAGCGCCCAAATGGGAAATCCTTTCCCTCAGGGGTTCGCAGGTTCAAATCCTGCCCGTAGCACCACAAAATCTTTACGTGTTTAGGGAAATTTTAATACTATCCAATTCCTGTAAATTGTAATCTTAATTTGGTGGCTTTGTTGGCTAAAGTAGTTTACACAGACGAGGACAAGAGAATCCTCAGAGGAATAGCTGAGGAACTCAAGGAAATCCGCGTACTCATCAATAAACTCGCTGAAACATTAGTTAACTTAAGCGATAAGAAACTAATGGAGAGTTTCAATGCAATCCAAAACGACCTTAAAGAAAAACAAGTAGATAGCTATCAAGAAAAATTAGAAAAACAAATAGATATTGCTGAAAAAGAATTTTGCACATAAAAGGTATTACAATTTTTTTAAATTAGCAGACTCGGATCTTGCCCTCAACATGAACCAAACACCCCGTTCTTAATGATCATGTCAATAACTTTCTCTTGACCTCAATGCAACAATTTATTCGAGTTCAACGCAGTGTGAGAGAAAGAGTTTGTTCCCTGCCCAATATGCGGAACCAACTTCTTCATAGCTAAAAAAGGCAAAAAGTTAATTCTTGAAAGCTTCGAGCAAACCCTGTCTAAGGAAATTTCAATTCTATTTTAAACAAGATAGCTATCTCGAACTTTTTTTAAAAAAATTTTTTTATGGTTTCTGAAATGAGTTTCATAAGACGATTATTTTCAAACAAAATCCAAATAGCCCAGCTGACATTATCCAGTAGGAGGCATATACATTGACCGCTACTAATCAAGTAACGTGGGACCTAACTGAACTTTTCCTAAGCCTAACTGACCCAAAAATTGATCAAGCCATTGCAGAAGCCCAGGCAACGGCAGATTTGTTTGAGAAGACTTACCGCGGCAAAATAGCTAGCCTATCAGCCGAGGGTTTACTCCGATGCCTACATGATATTGAGGCTTTTGAATTAAAATTTGGCAATTTACACCTCTATTCTAGCCTCTCGTTTGCTGCTGACATGATCAAACCCGAAGCGCAGGCATTAAACGATAAAGTAGACAAACTCTCAGCCAACATCAGTAAACAGCTGGCATTTTACTCGCTGGAACTGGGCGCTTTAGTCAAAAGTAAGCCTCAAATAATCAACAAACCAACCCTATCCAATTACAAACACTTTCTTGAACGTGTTCAACGTCGTGTCGAACACCAACTCTCTGAAGTAGAAGAGCAACTTATCATTGAGAAGGATCAGTTTGGCGTTAATGCTTGGGAGGAATTGCAGAGTAAATGGCTTAACACACGATTATTTGACGTTGTGGTTTTGGGGGAGAAAAAGTCGCTTAGCTTTGGAGAAGCAAATGGATTGCTACCGCATCCAGACCGTGAAACACGAGAATCTGCCAACCGCGCTATCTACGGGTTACTAGGTAAAGATGGGGAAGTCTTCTCGGCGTCGTTGCGTAACATCTGCAACGATTGGGTAACAGTTTCTAAACGCAGAAAATACTCCTCACCAATGGAATCCAGTTTAATTAGCAACGACACCCAGCAAAGCATCATTGAACACCTCTTAAAAACCATTGAAAAAGGCTCTGTGAGTTATAGGCGATACCTCAAGTTAAAAGCCAAACTACTAGACTTACCTGTGCTGGGAAACTACGATATTATAGCACCCTTACCTGAAAGTTCAGAATTAAAATTCACCTTCAAACAAGCAAAAGACTTGGTCACAAAAGCGTATAGCCGTTTTGACCCTCAATACGCAACCGCTGCTAAAGAAATTTTTGTTAAACACCACATAGACGCTGCACCGCGCTTTGGTAAAAGAAACGGCGCGTTCTGTGCAGGCTACTACAACGGTAAATCAGCCTTTATCCTACAAAGCTTCAACGATTCACTCAATAACGTTTATACTTTGACACATGAACTGGGACATGCAACCCACGACTGGTACGCTTCAAGAAACCAAACATTGCTGAACATGAACATTCCTTCAACTGTGGCAGAGACTGCGTCCATTTTTGGAGAACTATTACTCACAGACCATCTTCTAGAAGAAGCAAAGACGGATACGCAACAAAAAGCGTTGCTGTGCTTGGTTTTAGATGAGGTTGGGATGACGGCTTTTCAAGTTACTTCACGAGTGTGGTTTGAGCAGGCACTATATAGATCAATTGAGAAGGGTGAATTTTTGAATTACCAAACAATCTGCAGCCACTGGACAAAGAGCCGCGACCGAATCTTTGGCGACGCAGTTAAATGGCTTCCCGAAATGCAATCCGAATGGACCATAAAACCCCACTATTTCATGGCAAATTACCGTTTCTACAATTACCCCTACGTCTACGCCCAAATGTTCGTCTACTCCCTTTACGAGCGGTATTTGGAGGAAGGCAAAGCTTTCGTACCCAAGCTATTGAAGGCGTTATCTGCAGGCGGTAGCGTGT
The DNA here is from genome assembly GCA_963741005.1 of Candidatus Bathyarchaeota archaeon. Classification (GTDB taxonomy): domain Archaea; phylum Thermoproteota; class Bathyarchaeia; order Bathyarchaeales; family Bathycorpusculaceae; genus Bathycorpusculum. Next base: position 1,354,102 of record CAVUGQ010000006.1, on the reverse strand, counting down.
CACCAATTGAAATCGGTAAAATCGTCGGACTAAACGTGGCAGAACCCAACTTTTGGAGTGGAGGTTTGAAGGTGTTTGAACGATTTATCACTGATTTAGAAAAAGTCATTTAAGGTCAGTTGAGAGCTCAAGGTTAAAATCTTAGAAGCATAAGAGCGCCAAAGTTATCAGGATAACTCAGAATAAAGGTGAATATTGCAGAGTAAAACTGCTTTTGACAGGTTAGAGTTAGATATAATCGTTTATTTAAGCCCAGAATTTTTGAGAGTTTTCAGTTACTTTGAAAACTCTGTTTTCTAATGCTATTTGCAGGTGAATTTTTTTATCCTTAAAAACCAAAGAGTCCTGACCCAAAAAAGGGGCTAAGGAAAAGCGGCCTCCAAAATGAAAATCAAGATACGACAACGAAGAGCGATTTTGAAGCGCACTGAATGGAGGAGCATCCAGGTGGAATTTAACTTAAAGTTTTTGAAAAATGAAATTTGGGCAAAAGCCCTTTTTTACTTGTTTTCTTCTGGTTCTTGAAAAAGTTTCTTGATCGCGCCGAGTCTTGATTTCTGTGCTAACACATCGCTAGTAACAACTGTTATGGCTTCTTCTGGACACCACTTAACGCATTGTGGTCCATCTGCGTTTTCTTTGCACATGTCGCAAACATAGACCACTTTTGTTTCTGGGTGCAACATTATGGCGCCATAGTCGCATGCTTCAATGCACCAACCGCAACCGTTGCATTTGTCCTTGTCTAATACGATATTTCCTGTGTCTTCTGATTGTTTAAGTGCATCACGTGGACATGCGGCTACACAAGCTGGGGCTTCGCATAATCTACATGTAACAGCCATGTTGGCTAACTGGTTAACTCGGACAACTCTAATTCGTGATTTGAGCGGGTTAAAGACTTTTTCTTTGTTGAATGAGCAGATATACTCGCATATTTGGCAGCCGACGCATTTTTCTGGGTCAGCAGAAACAAATTGTCTCTCATGCATCTTTACCATTGTCTATGCCTCTTTTCCTTCTATTATGCTTGAAAAATCTTCTAAACCAAGTTCTTTGAGTTTAGCTTTTGTTGGTATACCTTCAACATTCCAGCCACGAGCTTGGTAATAATCGTCGAGCAATAAGTCAAGTTCCTCTTGAGTTACAACTGAGCCTTTTACTGGACCCTCATCTGAGATAGGTTGATTCATTACTTTCCATGGGAGTGTGTCGTCCTTGCGGCATTTGCCTTCGCGGATATTTATGAGTTTGGCAAGAGTGTTTATTCGTTCACCTGTGACGTTGAGTTCTTCAGGTGTCATCTCAAAGCCTGTCACAAAGCTGTAAAGTTTTGCCATATCTGCGAGCTCCTTGTAGAGGGTGCCTTTAGCGTTCTTGCAAATAATAAGCGAATCAATCAATGCGTAAATATCCTCTGCGTCTTTTACGAGTTTGCCACGACCTTTTTCAGCCTTCAAACGGTCAACTTTTCCTTTCAAATCGATGGTGTAAGCACCGCTACGATTCTGGTCTGCTCCACGGAATGAAACTGCAGAGCCTAAAGCTGCAGTTTTAAGACACCGCAAATCGTATCCAGTAACCTCTAAGCCTTTAATTTGCATTGCAAGCTGACTTGAGTTTTTGCCGATTTTTTCTGCAGCTACTTTTACGCCGTCAGCTAGCATGTCCCCAATGCCTTCGCGTTTACCGATTTTTTCTACAAGTTGGACTAATGCTTCTGCGTTGCCGAAGTGAACGTCTAGTCCATCAAGGTCTTCGTGTGTCAAGATTCCTTTTTCGTGACAGTCCATTACGAAGCTTACAGTTACGCCTACACTTGTTGCGTCAAGTCCGAAGTAATTGCAGAGTTCAGCGGCTTTTATTATTGCATCTAATTTGTCTACGCCGCAGTTGGGTCCAAGTGCCCAAATATTATCATATTCCATTCTCGCCAAGGTGCCTTTGTATGGTCCTTCATCGATAACTGCTTCATGTTCGCATCGCATAGCGCATGAGTTGCAGGCGATGATTTTCGCAATGTACCGTTCATTTAAGATTTCTGCGCTGACTTTTTCAGCATTTTCGAAACGGGCGTTATTGAAGTTGCGTGTTGGCAAACAAGAAAGTTCGTTTTGAACCATTATGTTTTCTGATGTACCCAGAGTACGATATTTTTGTGCTGCTGGACCTTTCATGCGTTCGTGAAATTCCTTAACCATGCTTATGAATTCTTCTGGTTTCGCAACAACAATGTCACGAGTTCCTCTTACCGCTATTGCTTTAAGGTTTTTACTTCCCATTACAGCGCCAAGACCTGTTCTTCCTGCAGCGCGGGTTTTTTCGTTTATTATGCATGCGATTTTGGATAGCTTTTCACCTGCTAAACCGATTGATGCTATGCGAACATAGTAGTCGCCGATTTCATTTTTTATTGCATCTTCAGTTTCACCAGGCGATTTACCCCATACTTGTGATGCATCAAGTATCTGGACTGATTCATCGTCAATCCAGAGGTAAACTGGTTTTTCCGCTTTGCCTGTTAAAATTACTGCGTCATATCCTGCTCGTTTGAGTTCGGCTCCAAAGGTGCCGTGGCTTACCGCTTCTCCGACACAGTCTGTTTCTGGTGATTTTGATATGAATGCGTGTCCGTTTCCGCCTGTTGGAAACATTGTTCCTGAAATTGGGCCGTCAGCAAGTATAAGAGGATTTTCAGAGGTGAGTGGGTCCACACCTGCTTTTGAGTTTGATAAATAGAGTTTCATTCCAAGGCCGATACCGCCAATGTATTTTTTGGCGACTTCTTCGTTTAGTTTTTCTGTGCGAGTTTTGCCTGTGGTTAAATCAACATATAAGATTGTTCCTGCGTAACCTAGAACCTTGTTCCTCCAAGACTTTGAAATATTTAGTGCTGTTGAACAATATATTAAGTTAATGGGTTCTTAGTTTGATTTTCAACGGCTTTCAAAGCAGCCTATGTCATGTTTTTTCAGGCAAAATATGTTTATACCGAGAAAAGAAATATCAGAACGTACCTACAATCATTTAATCCGGAGCAGAAGACAAAATTATGCAAGTAAAAGTTCACTACATTGGCTTAATAAAATCATATACAAACACAAGCCAAGACGAATTCGAACTTTCAAAAGGCACCCTCCTGTCTGAATTGCTTGACAAAATCGCTCAAGACTACGGCAAACAATTCATTCAGGAAGTCTATGATCCGGTCAAAAAAGAGATGAAAGCCTCCTTCGTAGTCATGGTCAACGGCGTTTTAATGGATCAGCTAAATGGAATAAACACACCGCTCAAAGAGAGCGATACAGTCATTTTGATGTCACTCATGACGGGCGGCTAAAATGCTTATCCATACAACTAAAAAGTACACACAAGCATATTTTTCGTAGATGAAAATAACTCACGAAAGCAATTGACTCTTTTATTCTGGTTTCTTCACAGTGGCGTCTTTATGGTTCTATCGCTACTTCTTAGAATTTCTTGGTTGAGCCCTGTTCTAGTTCTTCTTTTTTCTTTAGATAGTATAATGCCAATCTATTTCAGGCACAATTATCAGCATTCAAATAAGGAGAAAAAACAGAGATACGCTTGCTCAAAAAGGCCTCAACAGCCACTATTATAGCCGATGGTATACTCCTGCCGATTCAACGGAACTATATTATCAAATTGAAAGAATTAAGAAAGAGAAAGACCAATTAAGTAAAAACTAACCTAAAAAATCAAAATACAAAGAAATTAAAGATGAAGCGCTAAAAGCGCAATTGGAAATATTGCAGGTTTATTTTGTTTTGTTGGCTTCTTCGGCTGATTGGAACAGGTTCTTAACTGCTTTCTGTCGATATTTTTGTGCCAAGGTCTCTGCGCTAACGAATGTTAAGGCTTCTTCTGGGCACCACTTAACGCATTGCGGTTCTTTGGTTTCATTATCAGTGCAGCTGTTGCAAGTGAATACGACTTTTTTTTCTGGATGCATGTTCATTGCGCCAAATTGGCATGCACTGATACACCATCCACATCCGTTGCAGGCGTTTTCGTCCACGCGAATTATGCCGCTGTCACATTCTTGTTTTAGGGCGTCTCTTGGGCAAGCCGTTACGCATGCGGGGTCTTCGCAGTGTCTACAGGTTACTGCAAGGTTTATTAGTGGTCCTAGGCGCATAGCGCGTATACGTGATTTGTTTGGGTTGAATGTGTTTTCGTTAACCATGCTGCAAGCGTATTCGCAGACTAAGCAACCAATACATTTGTCTGGATCTGCAGTTACGAATTTTCTATCTTGTGGTCGGACCATTTTAGTTTCCTCCTACAGTTGCTACGGACGCTGCAGGTTTGGCTTTTTTTGCAGCTTTCATTGCATCTTCGGCAATGTAAGCCAAGTCACCAAGTCCTAACTGGTTTAAGCGTTCAATAGTTGGAATACCATCAGCTGTCCAACCTCGTGAAGCGTAATAGTCGTCTAAACCTATTGCCATTTCTTCGTCGTTGACACAGACTCCTTTGGCTGGTCCTTCGTCTGGTACGGGGAAATTCTTTATTTTGTATGGAACGTCATCGAATTTGCGTGTTCCTTTTCCTTCGCGTATGTTGAAAAGTCTAGCAAGGTTTTCTATTCTATCTCCGTCTGAAGTCATTTCTTCAGGTGTGATTGGGATGCCAGTGGCTAAGGTGTAGTAGTTTGCGAGGTCCTTCCACCCGTCGTAGTAGGTGCCTCTGCTGAATTTGCAGACGATAAGTGAGTCGATGATGTTGTACATGTGGCTCTCGTCAGTAATCATTTTGCCTCGACCTTTCTCGATTTTGAAGCGATTTACTTTGCCTTTAACGTCCGGTGAGTAAGCTCCGTTTCTTAGGTGGCAAGCGCCTCGGAATGACACTGAAAATCCTAACGCTGCGGTCTTCAGAGTTCTTAGGTCGTATCCTGGAAGTTCTAAGCCCTTGATGTGACAAGCGTATTTGTATGCGTCTCCGCCGATTAATTCAGCTGCTTTTTCAACACCTTCTGCTAGAATGTTGCCAAGCCAACCTTCACGTTTACCAATCTTGTGAATAATAGCGATTAATGCTTCAGCGTTTCCGAATTTGAGGTCGATTCCCTCGGTTTGTTCTTTGGTTATTATGCCATGTTCATAGAGATCCATCGCAAAAGCAACTACTACACCTATTGAGATGCCGTCCATGCCGTATTCGTTGACGATACGCATTGCTTCAATAATTGCGTCTAAACGGTCAACACCACAAAGTGGTCCCATGCTCCAAAGGCATTCGAATTCAAGTCTTGAAGTTGAGCCCTTGTATGGTCCTTCTGGAACAACAGCAATGTGGTCGCAACGCATACCGCAAGTTGCACAACCAACGATTTTCTTAACATAATGCTCATTCAAATATTCGCCGCTGACTTTGCTAGCGCCCTCAAAGGTTGCGTTCGTCCAGTTTCTTGTTGCCAAAGCTGAAAGCGAGTTCAGGACGAGAACGTTTTCGGGTGTGCCTAAGGTCTTGTATTTCTTTGTGGCTGGACCCTTCATTCGTTCATGAATCATTTTTATGAATTCTTTAAAGCCCACCATGTTGGCTACGTTAACGTCTTTTGTTCCCCTTACAGCTACTGCCTTGAGGTTTTTGCTGCCCATAACGGCACCCATACCCGTGCGACCGATGGCGCGGAACTCATCATTTATGATTGCTGCAAACCTGCAGAGTTTTTCTCCTGCTTCACCAATGGCTGATACACGAATATAGAAGTCTCCAAGTTCATCTCGGATTTTGTTATCTGTATCGCCAACTGTGGCGTTCTTTAGGAACTCACCATTTCTGATTTCCACCTTATCATCATCAATCCAAAGGTAAGATAATTTAGGTGCTTTACCTGTAATTACAACGGCATCGTATCCTGCGCGTTTTAAGTCAGGACCGAAGAAGCCGTGTGCTTTAGCTTCACCAACTCCGCCAGTGGCGGGTGACTTGGAAACAACAGCATATCCGTTTCCGGCTGTTGGACCCATGGTGCCGCTTAGTGGACCTGTAGAGTAAATAATCGGGTTATCTGGGTGGAAGGCGTCGGTGCCTGGTTTTGAATTGTCCATAAGTAGGCGTATACCTAAGCCTATGCCGCCGATGTAGCTTTTGGCCATCTGTTCATTTAACGGTTCGGTTTTTGTTTCCCCTGTTGTGAGGTTAACATGTAAGATTTTTCCTGCGTATGAGAACATGCTTTTTTCCCCTCAAATCTCGGTAAGTTAGAAGGCAAGTAAAAACTATATTAAGTTAATGGGTAATGGGTTCAAAAAAACACGGCTAAATACGACTTGTTTTGCTTTACACAACGTAATAAACAATTCAAAAATAAGGAAGAAGCGAAAACTTAAACCTACCAACCCCTTTCCCCATAGGTAGGCGAAAAACTTGAATCGAGTGGACGCTCTAAAACAGTCAGCAACCAAACACAGTAAACCAGTCAATTTCATAATCCTGAATCAAAACAACTTAACCTACTTCACGGGTTTCGCAGGAGCAACTGCACTCCTAATTCCACAACAAGGAGAAAATACTCTATATGTCTCAGGAGTAAATTTTGAACAAGCCAAAGCAGAAACTCAAGAAATAAGTATACAGTTACTAAAACGAGGCGAAAACATCATGGAAAAAATCGTTAGAGAAGCCTCGACTAAAAAATTTTCGTTCGATACAATGCCTGTTGAAAACTGGATCGCACTATCTAAAAAAATTGGCGAAGAAAACCTGCAACCAATCAACAATTTGATTCGTGAACTTCGCAGTGTCAAAGACCGAGAGGAAATAAAGCTTATCCGCGAAGCCTGTAAGTTAGCAACTATCGGTATGCAGAAAGCCAAGGAAATCATCAGTGTCGGTGTAAAAGAGAAAGATGCAGCCGCAGAAATCGAGTATGCCATGCGTAAGGCAGGCTCAGATGGAACTGGTTTTGAAACTATAGTGGCATCAGGTTCAACTTCAGCGTATCCTCACGGCGGCAACCTTGAACGAAAAATCTGCGATGGAGACTTCGTCATAGTTGACTTGGGCGCAACCTACAAATTCTATCGATCAGACATGACAAGAACCTTCATCGCCAGCAAAGCAACCTACCATCAAGCAATAATCTACGACTCCGTAAAACTTGCTCACGATAGAGCTCTTGAAGCTATTAAACCTCAAGTTGCCGCGTGTGAAGTTGATTGGGCAGCTAGAAGCGCAATTAAGAAAGCCGGTTTTGGCGAGTATTTTGTGCACAACCTGGGTCATGGAGTCGGTTTGGAAGTACATGAGGCACCCATCTTAAGTCCAGACAGCAAAGACATCTTAGCAACGGGGAATGTAGTAACCGATGAACCTGGAATTTATGTTCCTGGTTTAGGTGGAGTTCGAATCGAAGACACGGTCCTTGTTACGAAAAGCGGCCCGGAAATACTCACATTTGAATCTTGCAGGCCTTAGAAAATAAGGCCGCAAAAAACTGACGTAACCTACGTTTTCCCAAATTAAGACATAATGCACTTGATGAAGAACTATACCAGCAAACTGCAAGCACAATCATTGACTGTTAATAAACAACAAAGATAAGGTTTTTTTTGAGTCTATATCAATAAGGTGTGGATGATTGGTGGGCCCGGGGCGATTTGAACACCCGGTCAACAGATTATGAGTCTGGCGCTCTAGCCGGACTGAGCTACGGGCCCAAAGAGCTATTCTCTAATATTGCTGTTCCAGTACAGATTTAAACATTTTCCGATATTAAGGCTGTAACTTGCCGATAACTAAATATTTTTTTAAATTATGTTTTGCCGAACCATTTCTCGTACCATGAATTAAACATAGATAAGCTTTCTTTTTGCCAAGCCTCTTCACCTTCTTCATCTTTTAGGCAGTTGGTGAGCTCCAAGTTATGGGTAATTTCAGCTTTGGCTTCTTGCAGTATGGTTTCGAGGTCGTCGAGCATGTCATTGCCACCTGCGGAGTAATCCTTCAAGGCGTGTCTTAGGAAAACTCGTTTTTGTTTTATTAGTTGTTCAATTTTGCCCTCACTCATAATTGCACCAGTAGGGAAGTGCTGTTTATCTCAATTTTAACTTTGTGTTCGTTCGAAATGAAAGAGGTATTCCTGAGCGTAACCCGCATAACTCCCGAAGTAAGACCTGGCGAAGTCACCAATTTTTTGGTATTCGCTGTTAGTCAAGGAGTCGTGGCTCCGCATTTTTAAGACCATTTCAACAGGTAGTTGGCTGGCATAATGACTTAGGATAACACGTTTTACCCAAACGTCTACAGGAAAAGCCTCCATTTTTTCAAGCGAAAAAAGCAGAACACAATCGGCCACTTTCAAGCCTACACCAGAAAACTCCAAAAGCGCCTTTCTAGCTTCAAAATATGGCAAAGCCTTCAAATCTTCAAGGTAAATTTTTTCATCGAGGATTTTTTTGGCTGTTTTTTGCACATACTTGGCTCTGTAACCTAAACCGCATTCCAGCAGACCATTCTCACTTGCGTTTGACAACCGTTCAATAGTTGGAAAAGTGTAAAACTCAAAGCCATCGAAAACCTGTTTTTCACCATACTTAATTGACAGTTTTTTAAGCATTAATTCGATAGCTGCAATGCTCTTGTAGGTGGCGCATATGAAGCTGATAAGACATTCCCAAGGAAGTTGCCTGACAATCCGAAGCCCTTCAAACATATGAAAGGCGCTCCGAACATAATCGTCTTTGCAAACACAATTTTTTATTTTAGCTAAATCATCGTTTAACCCAAAATCTTTTTGCACAAATTCCCAATTGACATTCTCAAACTCTAATTGGGTACCGCATTGGCGTATCTTAACGACACTTTCGCCGACGACACCATACCACCAACCGTCAATCTTCCGCCACCTAAACACTTGACCGCAACAAAGCGAAAAATCCAAATCAAACGCAACATCAAGCCGCAATGTGTTTTACTCCATAAACTTTTCGGGTTTGGGAACTTCCGAAGCTAATCCTTTTCGTCGCCGCAAATCACCGACTACTTCCAGAGAGAGTTTGGGCGACATTTTTTCCCAATGATCAAAGAACATTTGCCAAAATGCCCTGCCCGAAGTCGCTGACCTTAATTCTTTTGAAAAGCCGAATGTTTCCGAGACAGGGATAAAACCGGTAATAACTGTTAGGAGCCCTTTTTGCTCAAACAATGTGACTTTTCCGCGGCGGATGCTCAGGATTCTTGAGAATTCACCTGCTAATTCGGTGGCAACAGATAGTATGACTTTGTAAATGGGTTCAAGCAAAACTGGGTCTGCAGTTAAGAAGCTTCCGAAAACGGCTTTACTTACGCCACGCATAACTTCTGAGCCACCATCATTATTTTGATTTAATTGCAAATCATCTAAATTCACCTGCAAATGCCAGATAGGTTCACCACAAAGCGGACCAGCCTTGCAAGCGAATTCAAATCCAGCAATAATCGCTTCTAAATCCTCTTCAGAAATCTGCTCTGTTTTCCCACTGCAATCCAAAAGCACATTCTGATGTTCATCAAACGAAAGAACACAGCCCGAATCAAGTTTGGTAGAAGCAGTTGAATCCTCGGTTTCAGGCAAGACATGCACCCAAAAACTATTCTTTTTATTGGGGCTTTTTGCCAAAGCAACTGTCCCTTTTTTTTGAACGCTTTCCATGTAAACAACTCTTGGCGAAGATACTGTGACGTCTATACCAAAGGTGCTCTTTAGTTCATGTAGGGCTATTTCTAAATGCAATTCGCCCATGCCACTGAGCAAGTACTCTCCAGTTTGACTATCTGCACTAATCTTGAGGTTGGGGTCTTCGCTTGCAAGTTTCTCTAGGGCATCGAGTAAAAAGGGAATATCTTGGGTTTTTTTGGGTTCAATTGCTAAAATTACAACTGGTTCGGAAACATAGCATATACCTTCGAAGGGCACCATAGTGTCTTTATGTGCTAAATCCACAAGGGTTTCTCCAGCCTTAACTTTTCCACTCAAAGTGAAGGAAGCTAAACTTCCAGCTGAAATCTCAGTGACTTCTTCTCTGAGAGCACCCATATCAATTGATACTTCTTTTAATTCTGTTTCAGAAAGGGCAGTTACTAGATGCAGCTTATCACCTTTTTTTGCTTTGCCTGAAAAAACTCTACCAGTTGCCAAGGTGTCGCCGTTTGAGTCAAAATGCACGTTTGTCACATACATGATGGTTGGCGCATCGTCGCTACATTGAATTAACGCATTGCCAATATTGGAATTAATTTGTCCGTCCCAAATCTTTTCAGTACGATACACTTGGGCTTCTTTTGGATTAGGAACCTCGTTGATTACCATTTCAAAAATAGCTTCATAAACTGGCAAAGTTGTTTGCAGTTTCATCTGTTGACCAAGGGAATACGCTTTTGTTATGTCTGAAAACTTTGTTCCTTGTTTCTTCGCCATTTTCATAGTGAAGCCCCAACCGTGTAAGGCTGAACCAAAAGCTACGTTGCCCAATGAAGCATCGATTCTCCATCGGTTCTTGAGTTGAGGTTCTGCATAGGTTTCTATTAGGTCGTTGAATCTGCCAATTATTTGGTCAAGTTTTTTTTGTATTTGTTCCTCGTTTAGTTGGAGCTCAACAATTAGTTTATCGACTTTGTTGATGAAAAGTACGGGACGAACACGCTCTTCGAGGGCTTGTTTTGTAACGATTTCGGTTTGAGCCATAATTTCTTCTACAGCGTCCACAACCACGATTGCCCCATCGATAACTCTCAATGCTCGGGTTACTTTGCCAGTGAAATCAACATGCCCTGGCGTGTCAACAAGATTAACAATATACGGGGTGCCTTTTGCTTTGTGGAGTAGGCTGATGTTGGCAGTTTTTATAGTGATTTTGCGTTTTTGCTCTTCCTGGAGGTAGTCAAGCACTCTTGCCATCCCAGCCATCTTGGTCGAAAGCAATCCAACTCCAGCCAACAAAGAATCTGCAAGAGTGGTTTTGCCATGATCGATGTGCGCAATAATACCTACATTTCTGATAAGCTCTTTTTTGCCCATTAACTGCTGAATTTCAAGGATTTGTTTGAACCGAGGCATCTCTTAAACCGTCAATCAATGCTGTTGACATAGATGCTCTTCCTGAATTAATAAGAATAACTAACATCAATCAACAGGCAGATAGGACTTGCTAAATTTTCCTCTTTCTGTTTGTAGCCTTAACAATAGATCAATTAGTTTACGAAAATTTCACTTAAGCTTTAATTAAAACTAACTTCGTTGCAATAGCCATTAGAGGATAATAAGTGAAACAGCCAAAAATAGTTGCCTTGGAAAACCTCGATGAGGAACCTTACGCCTCAATTGTGTGTTATCCAAGAACAAATCCCACGGAAATCTATAATCGACTAGATGAAATGCGACAGCATGGGGTTGAATCGATCGAATTTGGGGGGAAAACCAATGCTTCCAACATTCCTGTACTTGGCAAAGGTTACGTGGGAGTAGTCGTAGTTGCGAATGTGAAAGGCAAAAAGGTGGCTTTGAAAATGCGCCGAATTGATGCGGACCGCCTAGACTTTGGACATGAAGCTGAAATGCTCCAGAAAGCCAACGCAATCGGTGTTGGCCCCAAATTTATTGCTGTAAGTAACAATTTTCTTTTGTCCCAACTTATTGACGGCGATTTACTTGAGGATTGGCTGCAAACTCCAAGGGAAAAAGCTCGTATCCACAAGGTTTTAGTTGACATTCTAGAGCAATGCTGGAGTCTAGATCAAGCTGGCTTAGACCATGGAGAACTCAGCAAAGCACCTAAACATTTGCTCGTGGACAAGATGGATAAGCCTTTCATTGTTGATTTTGAAACTGCAAGCATAGTGCGGAAAGTCATTAATGTTACTTCTATTTGCCAGTTTCTTTTTATGGGAAACAGCAGAGCAGCAAAAATGTTGGATGAAGTTTTCGGCAGGAAAAACAGGTTATCATTAATTTCTGGTTTAAAAAAATTTAAGAACAATACAAATAGAAAGAATTTTGAAGACTTACTTGAATTGTGCCTTTCATAAGTAATGCTGTATTTTAGGCCACGATATCTTGAAGTCTTTTTTGCTTAATAGCTTCTTTGAATTCCATTGCTATTCGTCTGCCCATATACATGTTCTCTCCGTATTTCAGATAGGCGTATGGTGAAGTCCCTATTCCGACATTGGTCCCTGCAACTATGCGAGCGCTAATTTCGAAAGTGTAAATCTTTGCTTCATCGGTGATTACAGTTTCAAGGCAGAACGGTCCAATGATTCCAGGAGGCGCAAGTTCAAGTGCTTTTTTGTGAACGTTTTCTCCCATACGCATAATTTCAGGTAGCAACGATTCGCGAAGCACGATTGGGAAGTTCCCGATTACGGTGTAAGTAGGGTTTATGTCGATTTCGAGTTGTTGGCACGCGGGGATTTTGCCAATAGAGTCAACTGCGGATTCGTAGCGTCGGTCAACACATAGCATTTCCACGTCATCGTTTATGATTGAGCTAAAGTAGCTTGGGTAAACGTTAACGCCCAATGCGTATTCTTGCAGGTGGATGCTTGGCAAATCGTCCTTTGTGAGCATACCTCGTTTGACCATTTCGTTGAATTGTTTATAGAAGTTTTTGGGTGAGTTGGCGAGGAAGTATCCTCTGCCGCCTTTTGCGCCCTGCAGTTTAGCAATGATTAGGCGGTCGATGTCTTCTGGCGTCTTGAATGTTTCGGGCAGTTTGAGTCCGGCTTGGCGTAGCCAATCTTCTTGTGATTTGCGGTTTGCTTCCCAATGGAGCAGTTGGCGATTGCCAAACATGGGTACCAAAAGACTTTCAGTTAACGCTTGTGTGCTAAGGTACGCGGTGAATGAGCCATGGGGAATCAAAACCACGTTGAGCTTGCGGAGTCGCTCCTGCATTTTTTCGCCCAGTAACTCTGTGAAGTCTTTAACGATTATTAACTCATCAACCAACGGGTACTTCTTGTACATTATCGCATCTTTTTCTTTGCAGATACAAACAGTTCGGAAGCCCTCTTCTTTGGCACCTTTGAAAATGTTGAGCGAACTATGAGAGCCCAAGGTACCAATTGCAAGCTTGCTTTGGTCGTATTTACCGATGATTTTGCCTATGTCATCGCCTGTTATCATGTTACCACTTCAGCGAGTCTGTGCTTCCTGACTGCACGTTTTATCTCCATTGCTACGCGTTTGCCTGGACCTACCTCGACTCCATACTTGTATTTCATGTAGGGCGAAGTTGGTTCAACACAGGGGCAACCTGGAACACGGGGACTGACGTCGAAAACGAGGAATTCTAAGTCTTTGGTTATTGCCCCTTGGAGTGCAAATAGACCAATCATGCCTGGGGGGAACTCTTTCTTGCAGATACCTACGAATCGTTCTGCTGCTTCAAAGATTTTTTCAAGTTGACTCTCTCTCATGGTTGCGCCCATATGCCCAATTTCGATGTTCTGTGAGGGTATGTTTAGTTCGAGTTGTTCTTTGGCCGGTAAATCAAGGACACCGTCGAGGTCAGTCTGGATTCGCCTATCAAAGCCAAGCAGGTCGATATCGTCAGTTAAGGGTGACCAGAAATAGTTTGCGTTAAATTTGGCCCCTATAACGTACTCTTCAATAACAGATTGGTTGAGAGCTTCACGTGTTATGATGCCTGCTTTTATACGTTTTTGGGCTTCCATCTCATACTCCTCAGGCGTCGAAGCATAGAAAAATGCGCGTTCAATTACGCGTCCTTTCTCAGCGACTTTCACGATAACGGGACAATCGATCTCAGCCGGAGATTTGAAAGCTTTGGGAAGTTTTATGCCTGCTTCCTTTAAGAGCCAGAGCTGATTTTTTGGGGCGGTGCGCTCTTCTGTTTTTAGAAGGTACCTGTTGCCCATGAGGGGAACGACAAATTTCTGTTCTATAGCTTCGTAACCTGCATAAACGCTAAACGAGCGGTTGGGGACGAAGACAGTGTTTAGGTCAGTTAGTTGTTTTACTACCTCAGGAGTTGTTATATCCGAGAATTTTTCTAAGATAATGAATTTATCAAAGATGTTTCGGTAGTATCGAGCATAGGTTTTTTCCCTTCCGTTTTGGCAAACAACAACAGTTTTGAAGCCTTCCTGTTTAGCCCCTGAAGCAATTTCCAATGCTGAATGCGAACCTAAGACGCCTATATAGATTTCTTCTTGGTTATAATCGGCTAATGTTTGTTTTATTTTGTCTTGCATCATGCTTTTTCACCTATAAAGTCCTTGTAAGTGTTAATTACTTTTGCAAGCTTTGGAGTATCAAACAGTTTAATGTTTGTCATCTCGTTCGCTACTGCCATGTACATTTGGCTGATGATCGTTTTAAGTACAGGGTTAAGTTTAGGCGGCTGCAACTTGCAGAGAGACTTCCAATCTTGGACTCCACCTGCCTCCGCATCTTTCTTAGCCTTCTCCAAATCGTTATACCAACCAGTTTTTTTGTAGAATTGCCTAGCGACCTCTTTGCTGACATGTACTCCACTATAAGTAAATCGGCATTCGTCTAAAGTGCCTAAAACATCCACAAGAATAAGTTTTCTTTTTTCATTGAATGCCAATTCAATCTTGCCATCCTCGTTCTTCAATCCAGCATTTGAGGCAGCCTTCGTTATTGTTTCATCTGCTTTCATAAGAACAGTTTTGATATCGGCAAGTTCTGAATCGGTTAAGCCTGCGATTTTCTGCGCCTCTGCCCAGGTGACGTAGCGGTCAGTTTCCTCTAATTTTGTACTTACGTCAAAGATTGGTTTAGAAAGGGTTTCGCCCGGTTTGGGTTGGTGGTCTAAGCCGAGGTCTTTTAGGGTAACATTACCCTGTTCCAACCGTTTGAATACTGATGATCCATTGGGCAAACCATTTCGATAAATTATTTCGAGCGGGACAAGACAGTTTTTGAGGGCAGAAGTATACATGCTGTAATCATGAATTATTTTGCCGTTTGCCACGGTTGTTTTGGGCCTGTAAATATTAACCAGAGCAACTTCCATTGTGCTTGAGGGCGCCTTGAGCTCGGCAACTTTGACGGCTTGACTTTTCTCGTTAACCAAGCCTTTGTAATGGGTCTTAACACCTACCTTCTCAAGTTGTTCAAAACAGAAAGATCCCATAAGACATAAGGCTGCACCTTTTCCTTTGATATGATCCGGCATTTCTCCCCAATCAAAAACACTGTAGCGATCGGAAAACAGGAATCTGCCTGTGCCCATCTGTGTTTGAGTTGGTTTCTGGATTATTTGTAAGTCTTTTACGCTGCCCATCTTCGGTTACCTCAAATTGTTTTTTAATTATTGTTTTTATGCTTATATCGCTTTATCCAACATTCATTTCAAAAATAAAGTGAGATTATACAGTATTAAGTATTACAAGCCTATTTGGATGAAATAGTGTGCATAATTTAAAGCTAGTTAACCTTCTTATTTTTTCCATGGAAGTCGTCAACTCGTCCGGCTAATCGTCAACAAAAGAATAATTCCTAAAGCTGAAAACCATGCTGTTGAATAGTCTACTATTTTTTAGTTAACACCATTTTTTAGTTTCAGTTCAGCATTATTCTTGGGTCTTTGCTTGTTCTTTGGAAAAGTTTGTGAGGTCCCACAATGCTCATGAAACGGTTTCAGTAAATTTCAGATATCGCTGAGTATCAAGATTAAAGCGCCTCTGATATACTTGGAATTTATATTTGATTTAGTGGCTGAAACTTACTTTTGAAATGTACCTGCAAAAAGCTAAAAAATCTGTGCTTAAGGTGGGGTAAGCATTATTCGCTATTTTTTCATCCATTAAAATGTTAAAAAGGTTACTTTAGTTTTCTAACTAATTCGTTGGCTTTGTCGAGTTCTTTGCGTTTGCCCTCTTGGTAACTCTTCACATTGACCGATATATCTTTGTCTTCAAGTGCCAGAATTTTCGCGGTTGCGATAGCTGCACCTTCTGGTTCAATGGTTACGACACTGCCGATGCCGCTGGGAACTCGAAGTGAAGAATAGATGTCTGCTCCACCGAATTTTTCGCTATATGGTGGACAAGCGATGACGGGTTTTTTAGTGTTCCCATCTATGAAGGCGCTAAGTGCGTTGGAACGGCCTGCTACAGTAACGAAAACTACTTTTTCAGTTTCGAATTCTTTGATTATTTCAAGTACTTTCTCTGGAGTCTTATGGGCTGAAGCCACCCGAAACTCATAGGTTACGCCTATAAGTTTGAGGTATTTCGCGATTTCTCGGGAAAAATCTAAATCTCTCTCAGAACCCATAATTATAACTGCTTTTCCAGCCAAGCCAATCACAACAATTCTAACTTAAAACTGGCAGCTTAATATAAAAGTTACCAACCATAATACAATTCATTCTAAATCGCCTGTTTGATATTGAGTTCGATTGTTATGACATAACAAACAAGAGAGCCAAGTTTCTTAGTCAACTTGGATAAAAGAAAGTTCAGTATCAACTTACTATGTATTCAGAAGAAAAGAAGCTAACCAAGCAACTCAAGAAACAACGTAGTCATTTGCTTGACAGTTGTTTCAACTTCAGGGCTTAAACCCTCCCCAAACTCCATGCATTTCGGTTCAATAAGTAACAAGCCAATTTTGGCACTTGTTGCTTGTTTTATGTAATCACAGAAAATCTTCAAAGGCAGGATATGGGTTGTTATCGGCGGAAAATCAACAATTCTTTCAACATCTACTAAACTTGCTTCCCCTGGTTTTAATCCCATAAAAGCGGCATCGACTAACAAAACGTGTGTTGGATTGAACTCTTCAATATCAAGCAGATAACTCTCAGGAACTGTTTCACACTCTAAAAGACAAACGTTCGTGGGAAGTTTCCCTTGTAGGTTTTCAACAATTTTTAAACCAACCCAATCGTCTTGGCGAATGGCATTACCAATACCTGCGATAACTACTTTCTTTTTACCAACAAACCAGTTCTCTAATTTTTTTTCAATTGTATCAGCCATGGATGCACCAAAAAGAATTCAATATTAACTTGCTAGTTGGCTACGATTGTTTTGCACCATTCAAGGATTTGTTTTTCAGCGTTTTCTTTATTTTTTAAGGGATTAATTATTAAGAGTTCTCCAACCCAAGTAGAATTCGGCACCAACATCTTGGTTTCTTCGACAGCTTGTGATTTGCCTTGTCCCTTTGTGAAGAAAGCAGCCACTTTTTTTCCAGAGAGATTGTTCTTCTTAAGATATGTGTTGATTGCAGGTGATGGTTTTCCGGCCCAAACTGGTGTTCCAAAAATTACCAATTCATAGTCACTTGGTATTTTTGTGGTCGGGGATATTTTGGTTTCTTTGCCTTGTCGAGCATCTTTTCCACCAATTAAGAAGCCTAATGTGACCACTCCGCTTCTTGAGGTCAACAACTTCCTCGACTTCCGCACCAATTTCGGCAGCGATTGTTTCTGCGACAAAACGAGCGTTACCAGTCCTTGTATAATAAACAATTAGACTCTTCAAGTGCAATCCCTATACAGTCTTGTATTCGACCATATTAACATATAAGATTTACTTTGAGAAAAACAAAAATAGAAATTAGGTAGAAGACTTGACCCTAACTATCGGCTAACTGAGCTGACTAATTGCTTTTGGGCGTTGAAGACTTCAACTGTTAAAGGCATTTCTCCAAAAGCAGCATGCGTCGCACAACCAAAACATGGATCATAAGCACGAAACGCCATTTCAACCTTATTCAAAATACCTTGATCAACTTTACCCTCATGAATCAACCCTTTTGCTGTTTATCCGCCGGCGCATCAGGCCCAACAATAAAGTCTGGACCACCCAAAAAATAAAAATGCAAAGTATGATCATAAATAAAATAAGCAGCATACATCAATTCACGAAGTTTCTTAGCAGCCAAAGTAGGCTCAACATCAAAAGCAGCATCCAAAGCTTTAGCAGCAGCAAAATGATGCGCAACAGCCACAACTTGCAGCCAAATAGAAGGCTATTTTTAATTTTTCAGTCACGGTTTGTTTGCTCCTTGGTTCAATTGCTTTAATAGGTTTGATGCAGTTACTCGGAGTTCATTAAACGCCAACTCTTCAGGCGCCAAACCCATTGCTAAACCGAGCAGTTGTGGGTAATGAAGTATTGGAATACTATAGGTCTCATTAAACAGTTTTTCTATGCGTAACTCGTTTGTATCATACATAATATGGCAAAATGGGCAAATGGTAATTAATGCTTGGGCTTCAACTTGTTTAATATGGTTCAGTTTGTCTCTTGCCAATGCCAAAGCAACTTTGTCGCTTACCCCTACACTCGGTGCGCCGCAGCATTCTGTTTCATCGATGTAATCTAAACATGTTGCACCTGTTGCTTCGATTAGGGTTTTTAGTGTTTGTGGATCTTCTGGGTCATCAAAACCAATAATTTCTTTGGGTCGCAGAATATGGCAGCCATTGTGTTCAGCAACCTTCAAACCTGTCAAGGGTTTAACGACTGATGCTTTAATTTTCTCATATCCAACGTCTTCCCTTAAAAGCTGCAAAAGATGTTTTGCTTCAATAGTTCCTTTGAATTCCATATCTGCTTCCTTTAGATGACTATTGATTTTTTCTTTGAGGAATTTGTCTTCTTTCAGAGCTTTGTTAACTTTCTTTAAGGTTCCAGCGCAACCTGGACAAAGAGTAAGAATATTTAGTCCTTGTTGTTCAGCTAACGCCAAGTTTTTTGCGGCTAAAATCAGCATAGTTTCGTGGCTTACAGGGTCAAGAGGTAATCCGCAACAGTTGAATTCGGGCATTTCGACAAGTTCAATGTCGAGTTTAGTGAGAACTTTGCGAGATGAAATTTCATAAGATGAAACACGATACGGAATGGCGCATCCGAGAAATATCAGATATTTATTGCCCACTTGGTTTTTCTCCGATAGGGTTCTGGATTTTTTCGATAAATTTTACGCCTTTTAATGTTTTACATACTTTTTCCGGGTTGCCTTTTGGCAGCGGTGGAAGTCCTTGAGATTCACGTTTTTTAACTCTTAGTTCAGGAATTTTGAAGGCGTATCCTGATTCGAGAAGGCTTGTGGCTTGGTCTTTGAATACTTGGGGGAAGCAGCCTTTTTCTGCGGCTAAATTGCGGAAAGCGCGAATAACGTTTGCAACTTCGATGTCTTGCGGGCACCGGTCTGTGCAGGTATAGCAAGCCGCACAGAGCCACAGAGTGTCATTGTTTAATACGCGATCTCTTAAGCCTGTTAACGCCATTTGAATAAGCGTTCTGGGTCGGTAACTATCACTGAAGCGAGCAACTGGGCAATCTGAGGTACATGTTCCGCACTGGAAACACTTCAGAATATTTTCGCTTCCATGAATTTTAATGAGTTCATACTTGAATTTTGGGTCTAATTCGGAAGCTTTTATGGGTTGGTCTTTACTTTGTATGGGGGTTGTTGCTACCTCAGACATTAGTTTAACCTTAACATTTTATTTTCAATAGCATCGTATATGCTTAAACTCAGAAAAGTCCATATCCACTAATAAAGTTTCAGCCAAATCTTGAATAATTCTTCCTTGTTCTTTATGAAAAAACAAACAGGGTGAAAAGTGATGAAATTTGAAATTTAGGAGCACCAAAATTAAAATTGAAAATACAGGTCTCTATGGCAGAATTTCTCAGCCCCATATATAAAAAAGATTCAGAGTTTTAGCTGAAATTAAATTAAAGAAATAAAAAGATGGGTTATTCTCTGCATTGCCTGAGGGTGTGCAATTCATCAATAGTTTTGTTCAAAATCGCCTTATCTGTAATGGAATCGACAGCTGAAACTGGCAAGCAAACCAAAACTTTTCCAAGATACGGATGTTTAAAACCCAGTTTTTTTGATGCTTCATCACTTAAAGCGACAAACAGATTGATTATTTGCCAATTACTCATGTCCAATTCTGCGCTCTGCACTTCACCTAACAAAAAACCGTCTGAAGTGAAAGCTTGTTTCCAAAATAACCGTGTAATTTCAACCATAAAAAAACCTTTACTAGTAAATATCAAACGGTTCTTTATAACTGTTCTTTTAAAAGCAGATATAAGAAGTCTTTTAATTGCCAATAAGATAGTTACTTTGGTGACTTATTGCCGTCTTCTGAAAAACAAACCAAACTCAAACAACTTACCCCTGAAGAACGACAGGTTATCGTTAACAAAGCCACAGAAATGCCCTTCACAGGCAAATATTATGCGTTTTGGGAAAAAGGCACCTATGTTTGCAAACGTTGCGGCGCAAAACTTTACCTTTCTGATAACAAGTTTGAAGCAAACTGCGGCTGGCCAAGCTTTGACAACGAAATTCGTGGGGCAGTAAAAAAAGTGCCTGACTCAGATGGAAAACGAACAGAAATACAGTGCGCCAATTGTGGTGCCCACCTTGGACACGTTTTCATAGGCGAACATTTTACCGAAAAAGATACCCGTCACTGTGTTAATTCGATGTCAATGGATTTTATTCCTGATAAAACCCCATAGTTTAGCGCGAAAGAGTTATAGACGACTTAGCCCAAGTGGCAGTAGACGAGCGGTTCAGTGTGGTTGAGCTATTCGGAGTTTCCCTATCTCTTACTACAATTATGGGCATAATAGTAATCGCCATAATAGCCGTAACGTTAGAAAGATTACTTAGCCGACATCTATCACATTTTGCAAAACGCGTCAAGCTTCAACCCAGCACAGGAAACAACTTAGCCCTAACCTTTAGGATTCTAATTTTAATATTCGCTGTTTTATCCATAAGCAGTTTGGGCGGAGTACAAGCTGAATGGTTGCTGTCAGTTTCCGCAATAGGAGGAGCTGCAGTGGGTTTTGCGTCACAGAAAACCCTGGGCAACTTTATCGCTGGACTTTTTCTTATAGCAGCACATCCTTTCAAAGTAGGTGATTACGTAAAAATCGGTGCAGTTGAGGGCATCGTTCAAGAGATAACCATGAATTACACCAAAGTTTTAACTTCAGGAAACAACATAATTTCAGTAACCAATCTCCAAATTTTAGACAGAGATATAACTAACTACCTCTACGAAAACTCAAAAAACTACAATCGCTACTGTTACACTTTTGAAATTGGGTTTGACCATAGCGTTTCAACTGAAAAACTAAATCAATTTTTCAACCAAATTTTTGATACTTACTCACTGGTGCTACCCAAAAGACCAGCCTTTATGCTAATTCGCTCAGGCGCCCTTGAAAGAGTGTATTTGGTTTTCCTCTACGTTGACAAACCCCAGGAAATCTTTACGCTAAGACCGAGAATCGCCGATGAATTGTTCCTACGTTGGGATGAAGAAAGAGCAAAATTAAAGAAATAAATGTACAACTCAATAACTTAGGATGGTTAAATGTCAAATAAAAAAACGGAGCTAAAAGCACAAGCATCAAACCTTTTAAGCTTAATTAATTATCAAGAAGACTCAGTTATTAGTCGCACATTAATCGACAAGAAAACTGGAACCGTAACGTTATTTGCGTTTGATATAAACCAGGGGTTAAGCGAACACACAGCGCCCTACGATGTCATGGTTTATGTGCTAGATGGCGAAGTTGAAATTACGATATCAGGAAAACCTATAACTCTAAAGCTGGGTGAAACAACGATTATGCCTGCCAACGAACCACACGCTTTAGCAGCGAAAACAAAGTTCAAAATGCTTTTAGTGATGATTAAATCCTAAAGCGATCTGCCCCACATATCAACAAAACAATAGCCTTCAAGCAGTTTCTTTAACGGCACCTTCGGTTTCTCAGCTGGATACCCAATAGCAACAAACGCTTGGGGTTCTACATCATCGGGGATTTTTAAGATTTTTCTTACGGTTTCCTTGCAAAACGCTGGTGCACAGAACCAGCAAGCCCCCAAACCTTTCGCGTGGGCCGCCAAAAGTAAATTTTGGAGGGCTGCACCGAAACTTTGCACTGCTAAATCTCGTTCACACATCTGCCTATCAGAATCTGGAAATTTCCGGAGGTCAACCACGGTTAAACATGCTAAAATGAGCACTGGTGCAGTTGCGAACCGTTCAACACGCTCTGCACGTTTATCTGATTCAACCATTATTCCGTCTTTTTGCAAGTCTTTTGCCCATGCATCAGCCATAGCATCTGCCAACCTTCGCTTAACTAGGGCATCTTGTAAAATTATGAATCTCCAAGGTTGAGAATTGTGGGCAGAAGGCGCACAGCCTGCAGCCTTCAAAACCTCCAAAATAACCTCTTTTCTAACTGACCTAGGCAAGTATTTTCGTATACTACGACGCTGCTTGACAATATCAAAGAGATCTGTCATGTATGATTGTATAGAGCTTTGTGTTTTTATTCCTTTTACTCGTTATTGGGCTGCAAAATTACTTTCAACGATTGACCCGCTTCAGCCATCAACCTGAAACCTTCCTGCGCATCACGCAAACTAAGTCTGTGAGTAATCATATCTTTAACATTCAATTGCCCAGTCGCTAAAACCTTCAAAGAGTCTTCCAGGTCATTTGGGGCCGCACCGTAGCTGGTGCGCATTGTAATTTCGTTTCGCCAAAACTGGTTAATAGGTACAGAAAGCTTCACGGTCGGGTCTGGCACTGCGAAGAACAGGATAGTTCCGCCGCTCTCAACGCAATCCATAGCAGATATTGCCGCAGAGGTTGCGCCTGTAGAGACAAATACTTGGCCCGCTAAATGTCCATCGTTTATTTCTTTGATAGCTTGGGGAAGATTGTCTCTTGCGTTTAGGGCGTATTGTGCGCCGAATTTTTTGGCAAGCTCTAGCCTGTAGGGGTTAATGTCGGCTATAATGATGTTTTTTATGCCTTTGAATTTAGCAAGTTGAACGTGCAGTATTCCTGAGATGCCGCTTCCGATGATGAGTAGTGTGTCATCTTTTTGCAGGTTTGCCAACCTTTGACCCCTTGATACGCATGCTAAGGGCTCAACGAAGGTTCCTTCTTCAAAACTCATTGCGTCTGGCAGTTTGTAGATTCCGTATTGGACGTTGATTTTTGGAATTAGGACGTATTGTGCAAATCCGCCCGGGTAATAGTTGGTTGTGTGCAATGTGTGACAGGCTGTGTGGTTTCTTCTAAGGCAATATCGGCATTGGTTGCATGGGACGTGGTGTGATACGAAGACGCGGTCGCCGACTTTGATGTTTTTGACTTGGCTACCGACTTTGCTTATAATGCCTGTGGCTTCATGTCCTAGCACTCGCGGAGCCTTAGGAATACGATACCATTCCAAGACGTCACTGCCGCAGATACCGCTTGCCATTACCTTGAGCAATGCTTCATCTTCACCGATGCTTGGAACAGGGATTTCTTCTACACGAACGTCATGGTTGTTATAGTAAAAGGCGGCAAGCATGCTTTGTCACCAAAAAAGAAAGCGGTCAGGCTTTACCTGCTATTACTTGTTTATAGAGATTGTCGGCTTCTTGAGGAGTGAAACCTTTGTGGATTATTGCTTGTATTGCACGGATTGCTGCAACTGGATGTTCTGTTTGCCAAATATTTCGACCTAAATTGACACCGATTGCCCCCTTTTGTAAGCCATCGTAAACAAAATCGAAAACTTCCTTCTGGGTCTCGGTTTTGGGACCTCCTGCAATTACTATTGGCACTGGACATCCATCAACGACTTTTTCAAAGTTTTCCCTGCAATAGTAGGTTTTGACTACTCGAGCTCCAATTTCCGCTGCAATTCGGGCAGCTAGGGCTAAGTATCGTGCTTCTCGTTTTTCAAGTTCTTTTCCAACTGCGCAAACTGCCATGACGGGTACACCATATTCTTCGCAGTCATCTACAAGTTTGGCCAGGTTGCTTAAGCTCTTGTTTTCGTATTTGGTTCCGACGAACACTGACATGGAAACTGCTGAAGCGTTTAACCGCAGGATTTCTTGGATTGATGTGACAACGCTTTCGTTGGCTAAGTCTTCACCGACCACAGACACACCACCTGAAACCCGCATTATAATTGGTTTCTCGATTGCTGTGTCAATGCAGTTGCGTAAAACTCCTCGGGTTAACATGAGACCGTCGGCGTATTGGACAATTGGTTTAATGGTTTCTTCTGGATGCTCAAGACCGTGTGTTGGACCCTGGAAATATCCGTGGTCAATAGGTAAAAAGAGGGCTTTGCCATCTTTCTGGATAAGTCTACTTAACCGGTTCTTCATTCCCCAATCCATAATCATTACTCCGTGGAAGCTTTTGGTTTTAGAATTAAATAACTTGCACTTTTATTGATAAAAGTTTGATAAGCTTTTAATTCTTCAAACACTATATGCTTCATTATGTCACCTCTCCAGAAATACACAGTCACTGATAAAAACGTAATGCCCTGGACAGAAAAATACCCCACCGTCCTAAACTACTTATCCAAAATTAACTCCTATAGAGAACGAGCCGCAACAGACCTCTATTTGTATTGTGAATGAGCAGGAAAAACCCCAGATGACCTACTCGCTATGAAGAGCAGTTTTGAAAGTTTAGATGCAGAAAAGTTACTTGACAAATTCGTCTACAGCAAACTCAAATTTCCTGATACCCGCAAATGGCAAATAACAATGAAAGTTCGGGGTTTCTTTAGAGCAAACTACCGCTCATTAGCAAGCTCTGCTGGAAAAATGGAGTATCCCCCACCCAAAGCGCAACGTGTCCTCTCAAAGCAAAAACGAAGAAAATTCCTTGAAAGCTGCTATAACCCAAGAGATGAAGCCTTAGTTATGGCTGCAAGCTGTACAGCCTTAGCTCTTGAAACTTTGAGCTTACTGCGCTGGTACCATTTTGAGGAAGATTGGCAACAACAAGAAATCCCACACATGTCCGTGCCAAGCGACTTGCTAAAAATGCATGGAAAAGGAAAGTATCGTGGTGTGAGACAGGAAACCTTTTTGACTCCTGAAGCCAAAGCAGTCTTCATCAAGTATCGTGAATGGTTCTCAAAGACGTTTAAACATCAGTGGACAAGACGATTATGTTTTTCTGTCAACTAAACGCAACATTGGCGTACCTATAACCCGCAGCGTCATGGCTGTAAGGATGAAACGGTTAAACGAACGTTCTGGTATCCCGTGGAGTATCCATGACGGTCGCAGATTAGTTCAAACCGCGCTGGAAAATGTTGGCACATCCAGCAACTGGATAAAGAAAGTTAAGGGCAGAAAAGTAAGCGGCGAAGAATCCCCCCTATAGCAAACCGAACATTGAGCAGTTACGCAAGAAATACCGTGAAGCGCTACCCGACTTGGAGTTTCTAAACGAAGCAGACTCAACTTTAAGGGGAAAACTGGAAGAGTTAGCCGCCAAGGCCGCGGAGAAAGACCAGATTATTGATTCACTAGTTCAGAATAAAGGGCGGGAACGTGAAGAGCTTGGAGTGTTGCTTACGCGGTTGTTAGCGTTAGAGAAGAAACTTGACAAGAAAGGAAGCGGTAAAGCATGAAGGTAGAAAAACTAATAATCGATTTGAAGGATACTGCTAAGAGGTCCGATATATGGTAAAAATCAATCTGTTGACCTATTTGACTTTTAATTTGAACATGCTTGTTGACAAAGGAAAAGGCATAACGCTGAAAGAGACCAGACAGCTGTGCAAACAAAAAACAATCCTTCGAGAGCTGCAAGAGAGATTTCCTTTTGCAGAAACAAATCTTGACTTATCATTACTGAAGTTGCAACCGGATGCTGAAGCAGAAATAGAGAATATTTTCTATGATATGGCTACTTCATTAAAAGACAGCGAAATGCTTGTGGGAAACAACGGTTTATGTCTACTGATTGCATTTGCTCAAGAGCAGATACAGAGAGAAGCAAGGAAACTTGGCTGAGACGACAAAAAAGCGTGATAGCCTATATCTTTTTCTTCTATAACGCCTATCCTATGGGGATACTAAAATGAATCAAAAATGCCCCCGATGCGGAACCACAACAACACAAGGCTTGATTTATGATAAAGTACACAAGAACTTACTATGTCAAAAATGCGCGAAAAAACAAAACCCAAACTTAAAGGTACCCCCTCGCAGGTAACATTTGCCTTTATTAGCTCTTGGTTCTCGCTTGTGCTTTTTGAAGCCCAAAACCGCAAACTTGAACTTTGTCACTATGAAGCCTACAAAAAAAGAAGAGAAAAATGTACGGTAAGTTTGTGGCATCACCACATAAGACGAATGCGAGTAGTGGCGCCTAATCTAATTATCTAAACAGCAAAATCATTTATAATAGGTACATTCAACTGGTTAGAATGCGCGGATCGCATTATCACTTTTCTAAGCCCTAAAGCGGGATTTTATGATTCAGTGACGATTCTGGGCAAATAAATAGAGTTGAAAAAATGAGTATAACCAAAGTGAGTATAACCAAAGAAGACCCAAAAACGCCTCAACGCTTAGCTGAGAAATGCCCAGAATGCTCAAGTAAAAACCTCGTTCACGACTACGACACAGGCGAAACCATCTGTGGCGACTGCGGATTAGTCGTATACGAGCAAATGATGGACAAAGGACCCGAATGGCGCGCTTTCACCCAACAAGAGAAAGCCTCAAGAAGCCGAGTTGGAACGCCAACATCATATTCAATTCATGACAAAGGATTATCAACAACCATCAGCCAAGTTGACCGAGATGCATTCGGAAGAAAACTACCCCTCTCCACAAGACTACAAATGTGGCGTCTTCGCAAATGGCAAATACGCAGCAGAGTCCACTCATCCATCGACCGCAACCTTGCACAAGCCATGGCTGAACTTGACCGTTTAGCAGGTAGAGTCTACATTCCAGCACCAATCAAAGAAAAAGCCGCTGTCGTCTACAGAAAAGCACTCGACAAAGGCTTGGTTAGAGGAAGGTCAATAGCCGCCATTGCTGCAGCCTCATTGTATGCTGCTTGCCGAGTAAGCGGAACCCCGCGGTCTCTTCGCGAAATCGCTGAGGCAAGTTTTGTTGATAGGAAAGATCTTGCACGCTGTTATAGGCTGCTTCTGCGAGAGCTCGATTTTCACATGCCCATTGCTGACCCGTTGACATACGTTTCAAAAATCGCTGAAAAAATGGGCATATCAGGAAAAACTCAAGGCGCAGCCATACAAATACTAAGAGAAGCAAGGCGAAAACGTGCCGCCGCAGGAAAAGACCCAATGGGTTTAGCTGCAGCTGCACTCTACATAGCCTGTTTACAGCATAATGAAAAGAAAACACAAAAAGACATTGCGGAAGCAGCTGGAGTTACCGAAGTTACGATTAGAAACAGATACAAGGTACTAATCAAGCAGTTAAACCTCGAATTACCCTATGAATAAGATTGTTTTTTGCTTTCTTTGTTTTCTATGTTCTTTTTCAGCATTTTTAGGAGACCCACCCCAATACCTGAAAGCGCGCGCATCGCAGCAACTGTGAGCAATCAGTATAATCGCAACTGCACAAATGTAATATGTGCATGTTGACAACAATATTGCCATTGCCAAAGAACAATATGTGAATTCGCATGGCTTACGTGTCTGAGTACAGAACTCGAAGAGATAAGATTGATAAACTGCTTGAAAAGTCGGGTTGGTTAATCAAAGATAGAACAAAGGTCTATGAAGAAGTAGATACTAAGCAATCGGATTTCACCTCGGGTAAGTACAAGACTGTTTCTCAGACATTGAGAGAGCCTGAAGAACATGCATATGCAGATTATCTATTATTGGATTCAAAAGGCATGCCCCTTCACTAAGGAGTTAGCCGACCAGTTATCTTTGGGAATTTCCTTCAAAGAAGCCTTTACTGATAATCAATGTATCGGTTCTTCGACGCGTTCATGGAGAGAACTAAACAAACAAGATGTTAAATTACTGTTAGATAAAATTAAACAGTTTAAGGACACCGGGTTTAACAGTAACACAATTCTTTCCACAGATGAAGTGATGTAAATCTTAGAGGCAGATCTTGAAGGATTCATCGCAAGCAACACCAAAATACTTGGTTCAGAACTAATTCTTGATCAAAGACAATAAGACATTCCTCCAGGCAGAATTGATTTAGTATACAAGGACAAAACAGGCGGATATGTTCTCGTCGAACTTAAACTTGGAAGCGTCGGAACGGACGCGATAAATCAACTGCGAAGATACATGCACTATTACAAGACTGAAATCAAATAGAACGTCCAAGGTGTGCTTGTCTGCAAGAACATTATGCCAGCCTTTTAAATAAAAATACCAAAAGCTATCGGACATTACAGTGTTACGTTAAGGATGAAAATTAGAGGTTTCTCCGATCCAACAAGACTAGCGATTTGTAGCTCGCGTAAAGAACGAGGCCCTACAAAAATAAACAATAAAATATGGAACAGTCTTTGCAGAAAACGCATAACCGTTTCCCCGAAATATTCCCCGAAAGGACTTGCAACGCTCGCTAAAGCCAGTTAAGCTACTCATTTTCATAATGTACATCGATAAAAAAACATGGGATAGAGAAGGCAACCTATTTGCTATCACTTATCATCAGGTATAGAAGCATCCACACCTTTCTTTTTTAGTATCCGTTTTTCATCATAGAAGCAGCAAATTGTTGATTAATTTAAAAAAAAGGAAAACGGAAATTTATATGTAGTTCTTTGTTTTAAGGTCGCTTTTTAAGCATTAATGCGATAAACGCAAAGCCTATGATTATTGCTGCAATTATTCCTGCGATAGCGGGTACAAAGTACATGTCAACAACAGATTGCGGAGCAGCAGACGTAGGCGCAGCAGTCGGAGCCGACTCAGAGACAACAATAGCAGTTTCCGCCGAGGAACTGCCGTAAGAGTTAGAGCCAGCAAACGAAGCAATTACAGTGTAGTCGCCAGGAGTCTCCGGAGTAAATGTCAGCATATAGTTACCACTTGCATCACTAGTCACAGTACCAAGGTGCACAAAGTTGCCATTAGGATCTAAAGCATCCAACGAAACCTCAACACCCTTAACATTCATAGGCATAGGCTGCTGCATATACAAATATTGCATCCAAGCACTCATATTCTCATCAGAAACTGCAGGAGTACTAACAACAGTCGTCGGAACAGGACCCGTATTCACACCGATAGCACCGTTAGAAGCAGCTAAAGCACCAGGAGACTCATCAGTAACCGCACCCTTCAATAGAACAGGGGTACCTAACGGCTGAACAGTATCAGGACCCGCAACAGTAGTAGCACTAGTGACCCTTACCGAAAACGTACATTTGATTGTCCATTTGGTTTTGACCCACCAAATAGCCGCGTGCTACAGCCAAAGCATTCCTTGAAGCCCAAGGCAACTGCCAATAAACAGTACCATTAAAGGCATCAATACAAGTAAGCGATGCATCCCGTCGCAAAGGCTCAATAACTATGTGTTCTTTTGAAACTGTGTATATTTTACCGTCCTGAATCAGATTAATGCTGGTTGGAACGTTATCATAGTAGCTGTCACCGCCATTATATCCACCATAGTAAACCCAAAGTTCTTCACCAGTTGTTACGTTGTATGCATGAATTTCGCCGCCTGGCTCATTAATATTGCAACTTGTGTAGAGTATGCCGTAAGTAGCATGAGCATTAGTTCCACCGGTAAATGACATCAGTGAACCTTGAGGTTCAGATTTCCATAGTTGTTGTCCTGTCATTAGGTCAAAGCCCCACCATGTCGTTGTAGCGCTTTCATAATAGAAGAATACGTTGTAATCTGCGTATATATATGGACCATTCATTCCGTAATATGAATCCGATCCTGTACCATAATAGTAGTATTGAGTGCTGTCCATTGCTTGCTTAGGGGGAGTGAAAGTCATGTTAGAGATCAATGCGCCGTAGTGATCAGGATCTATGGCGATAGTCCAAATGTTACCAAGCGATTTTACAGCTGTTTGATTTTGCTCACCCTGAGTACCACCTATTATATATTTACCTTGAACAACCTGGAATATAGAACCTTGAACATCTGGAATGGATACATTCCCATATAATGATGAATAGCCTTTTGTTCCATCGAAAGTGCCTTTATATCCGCCGGGTCTATTTGGTGAGAATGCTTCTAATGGGGAAAGAACTTGGCTAACATTCCATGTTAACAAATGCTTGTTGGGATTAGCAGCAGTTCCATAGTTGACAATGCTATAGCGTAATATTGAGCCGTCCTCACCGTAATCTGCGGTGCCTCCAGAGGGTACATTAGTTATGGTGAAAACAAGTTGTCCAGAGTAGGGGTCAACTGCCTTCCAAGTGGAGCCAGAAATGCACCATAGATAGGGTTTTACGACTTGTTGACTTAATGAGTCATGTTTGTATTCCGAAGCAAAGGAAGGATAGGGTATACCAGCAGCGCTATCTATTTTATATAATGTCTGACCTGTATAGAGAGAAACAGCAGACCAGCCATAAGCAACGTTGTTTGAGCCATAGTTGTTGAGAAAAATTATCCCATCTATAATGATTGGCGAATTATTGTCTCGGCCAGCACTAGTCAAATAGGCATGTGAACCAGCTTCTCCACCGGCTATACCTCCTGTCCAAAACGGTTCAGTCCACAGAATATGAGCAGTGTTAGGAGCAGTAGTAAATGGGACAGGACCACAGCTCTGAGATTGCATCATGCTACCTTCGATTTGAGCACCTCCAAGCCAGTCGCCTCCAACCGCATACCATTCTCTATTCAAAGCACTTATTGGACTAGTCCAATAATCAGTTGGAAGAGGAGCTGAAGACCAAACCGACACAGGTTCCTGCTGCACTACTAAAGTAAATGGTTGGCTGTCACTAGCTGCATAAGTATCATTTTCTTGATCGCCCTGGTATACTGCATTATTATTCAAAGTGAAATCGTAGTCTGCGGGTGGCGGATTTTCAGCCGCAATTAATGTTTCCGGAAAGTGGAATACAAGAGTGTAGTTTCCTACCAAATCAGGAGTATAGTAGGCATAGCCAAATGAAATGGCATCAGAATTATATGGACCTAAGGTCAATGTTGTATTATCGGGCTTCGTGACTGTTACTGTGTAGTCGTGGAATCGCTGACCGAAATCGCCTTGTGCCAGTGGAGGTGCCTTGTCGATGAACATCAGAATACCTACTTGCTGACCAACACCAACTGGGTTAGGTCTAGCGACGATGCCAGCTACAGTAGGGTAAGTTATGGGAGGAGTATGCGCACTTGCTTTGGGAAGAAAAGCAGTCATAGTAGCAACAATAGATAATACTAGAATCAAAGAAACCACAATAGCTAAAGATTTTCTTTTCAATATTTGCAGTTTTCATTCTCTCCTTAAATTTCTATTTATATCGGTAAAACGTCAAATATAAGTATTTTGCCATACAGTGGTTCGCGCGCTCTAACCGAACTCGCGCAGAAACGTCATCACTAATTACTTCAATCATATTTTGTTGCAATTAACAACTTCATTTTTGTCCCATTAATGGTGGAAAGCTAATTTTGAGAGAACAAGCCGCGTTTCACTGTTTGCAAGTAGTAAGGTCTATTTTAGTGGAAGGCCAAGTAGTATAAAAATCGTAAAAAGCCATAAACTTTTTTCCAGTTTTCAACGCGTCACTTACATAAAATTACATGGGAATAATCCCAGCCCAATCTTTGCAGGGCAGTTTTGCTCGTTCAAGTACTGTTAGGGGGTAATTTCTTGTTTGTCTGACGGATACCCAACTTTCTGAGCAGCCTTTTAAATAGCATACGAAGTTTAGCCTGTACTGATCTCATTATCCAGTCAATAATAAAGTTATTACGGACAGTTGCGACCAGCTCGGTTGCCATTTCTCTTAACGTCTAATCGCCAAAAACTTGCTTCGCGCTTTCATTGTCTGCTAAGTCATCTTAAAAGGCAATTTCCTCTTCTGAAAGATTCAGTTGTGCTCCTCTTTTTTTTCTGTAGCCATTTTCTTCGCTAGTTCAATGAGTTGCTGAACTATTTCTTCGGCTTCAATGCTACGGTTAGTATATACTTTGATTGCTTTATCCAATAACTCTTCAAAGCTACTCGCTTGGATGAAGCTTCTTACGCCTTATTCTTATTTCGTCCATTAGCAGTTTCTTTAGAGCTTCAAAGGCAAGATTTTTCTGAGGCATCACCCTGACGAAACTTAAAGTCATCTAAAAGTATCGATATATTAGGCTTCTCTAATCCAGCGGCTGCAAAGATGTCGATAACTCTCAGAAATAACTGCTTTTGAGACTATTTGTTTGATTGCTAAGTCCATGTCCGCTATTTCTTTTTGCGATTTGCTCTCTGTTGTTTTAACTAAGGCTATTCTCACGGCTTGAAAGAAAACCTATGTAGTCACGGATGGCGATGGCGTCTTTGTGTGGGATGACTATTGCGAAGGCTTTCATGAGTAGGGAGATAGTGATTCCAAAAATATCTGGCGACAATTTTTTAGTCTGCTGATAATTGCTTCGTTCGGTAGTCCCTGACGATATTTTAATCCATCCAGAACCTCAAGTCTTTTCCATTCTTCATTTGCAGCATCTATTATTTTTACTTCGTGATCTTTTTCAAGAACACCCGCTATATATGCCAGATCCAACGGTTGAAATATACTGGGTTTTCCCCAAAGTCTGGGTTAAATACGAGAAGAATTAACTAAACAAACACGCATGCTTCACTTGACCTTGAGATTTAAAAAAAGAAAGAATGTGGTATATAGCTTTGTTTTTTTTTATGGTCGCTTTCTAAGCATCAACAATGCTAGAACAACAAATCCTATGACTATAGCTACAATTATTCCAACGACAGCAGGAACAAAGTACATGTCAGCAGCAGATTGCAGAGCAGCAGACGTAGGTGCAACAGTCGGAGCCGACTCAGAGACAACAATAGCAGTTTCCGCATATGAACTACCATAAGAATTAGAACCAGCAAACGAAGATAGAATAGTGTATTTACCAGGAACATCCGGAGTAAACGCATAGCTATACTTACCTAGTGCATCACTTGTAACGTCACCAATATGCACAAAGTTGCCGTTAGGATCCAAAGCATCAAGCGAAACCGAAACACCAGTAGCGCCAGTAGGAATAGACTGCTGCATATACAAGTATGCCATCCATGCACTTTGATCTGCATCAGATATAGCAGGAGTATCAGGAGCACCAGGAGACTCATCGGTAACAGTGCCTTCAACCAGCACGCTAGAACCATGCATGGAAATCTTTGGTGATGCTTCAACAGTAGTAGTGCTATGACCCTTACCGAAACAGTACCAGCTGCTGTCATACAGGTTACTGCTTATGATGTAACCGCGTGAGAGTGAAAGTTGGGCTCGCATATAGTTAGGTATTTGCCATATTACTTCTCCTGAGGTTGCATTCAGGCAGGTTACAGTTGCATCACGTCGCAATGGCATAGAAGGTGAGTGTTCTTGCGAAATAGTATAGATTTTTCCGTCAGCGATGGCAGATATAGAAGTGGGTACATTTGAGTAGAAAGTTTCGAAGTTAACAGTTCCTGGCAGATATTTCCAGAGTTGTTCGCCAGTTTTTATGTCGTATGCAGTTATTTGACCACCTGGACTTTGAGCAGAGTATCTAGATGACAAGAGCATGCCGTTGTATACTGTGGGATCCACACCATAGGACATCCATACGTCTTGGGGTTCAGTTGGTCCCCATATTTGTTGTCCTGTAGTCAGATCAAAGCCCCAGAATTGCCGAGTTGCACCTTCCCAGTAGACGAAAACATTGTATTCTGGATAGACCCATGGCCCCTGCATGCTATTAGCGGAGTACGAACTACTGTAGTAGTAATATTGGTTTGCAGCCATTACTTGTAGTGGGGAAGTATAGGTAATATTAGAAATCAGGGTACCTTCATTTCCAGGTTGCAAACTTATCATCCAAAGGGTAGCAGGCACATTAGTTGAACTATAATGGTCACCCTTAGTACCACCGATAATGTACTGATTTTCGACAACCGAAAAGACACTACCCTGCACTGCGGGTATTGATATGTTTAGCGAGTAGCCAGTTCTACCATCATATGTACCAGAATATTGGTATGGCCTTCTAGGATCTCCAGTAGCAGATATTGGACTACAAGTTAAAGTTGAATTCCAAACTTGCAAATACATGTTTGGATTAGTAGGCGTTCCGTAGTCGACGATGTTGTATCGCAATATTGCCCCGTTGTCTGGATCACGGATTTCTGTACCCGACCCTACATTACTAATAGTGAAACAAGTGTTGGCAGTGAAGGGGTCAAGAGCCGTCCAAGTTGAACCAGAAACACTCCATAGGAACGCCCAAGAACCATGAACACTAAATGAGTCGAACGTAAGTAATGAAGCAAATGACGGATATGCAGGACCGTCACTACCTATATAATACAGCGTTTCACCTGTATATAGATCAACAGCATACCAGCCCCAAGTTTTACCAACTGATGTTCTGTCTTCAAGGAAAACGATTCCGTTAACGATTAGCGGCGATGAACGTCCACTACTAGCAGTCGTTGTCAGATAAGCAGATGCCTCATTATTCTCACCAGCAATCCCGCCTAGACCGAGAGCTCGAGTCCACAAAATATGAGCAGTTTCCGGCCCAGTGGAGTTGTAGTTTATGCTATTAGCTGTAGCAGATCCACCTAACCAGTCACCTGCAAGTTGCACCCAGTTTCTATTCAACGCATTTATAGGACTAGTCCAATAATCAGTCGGCAAAGGAGCCTCAGGCCAGTTCGACACAGGCGTATCTGTAACAACCAAAGTCACTGTATTACTAACACTCTCAGCATAAGTATCATTGATACGATCAGGATTATTATAACCCTGCCAAGAAGGAGGAGGATTAACACCCTGAATTATCTGGGCAGGAAACTTGAAGACAGCAGTATAATTACCAACTACATCAGGTGAATAAGAAGTAAATACACTTGAAATTGCATCTGAATTAAAAGGTCCTAAATGATCAACAGTTCCATCAGGCTTCGTGATGTTAAGCGTATAGCCAGAAAACCTGTCTCCGTAAATGCCTTGGGCTGTAGGAGTAACTTGGTCAATCCACATGATGAAATCCGCTTTCTGACCGACGCCTATTGGGTTCGGTGAAACACTAAGAAAAGCAACAGTAGGCCAAGTTTTAGGAGGAGTACTAGCATTAACATCAGGTAAAACAACCATAGTAGCAACCATAGATAACACTAGAATAACAGAAATCAAAACAGCAATAGTCTTATTTTTAATAAAATTCATTTTAATTTTTATTCCCCTTAAGGTTACAGTTTCAACACAATCAAAATATATAAGCGTTTAGCGCATGCTATACAAACCTCAAAGTCACTAATTGAGCATATCGGCACCTATATTTTCCACGCGCAGTGCATTAATCAACAGCAATCACTATAGCGTTAAGAATTCGGTGTTGAGTTAGAAGCTTTTCGTTTGTGATTCTCCATTATTAGTAAGACTAGAACAGCGATGCCTACTGCAATCATAAAGAGAAATATTAGTTGATTAACCGAAATTGGAACCCACGGTGAGGGGTTTTGCATTGAGGTGGGTGTAGGAAGCACACCATAAGTTGTTACAGGAGTTGGAGAGCTTGATATTGGAGCAAAAAATAGATTGCCCCATCTTTCCGGAGCAGGCGCGATGGTATCAGACATAGAGTCGCTTCTTGTTGATTCGCCTCCAGCGTTCGCAGGATATTGGAGCAATATTCCCGCATTTGCATCACGGCTGAATAAATAGAATCCAACTGTGCTGTGATTGCCAAAAATCTCAAGAGGCAAAGATGCTTCAAACAACCGGTGACTTTTGCTGCTTTCATAAGGATCATTTGTGGCTGAAAAACCTCTGTTAAAAACAAACCCTTGAGGTATAGCGATTTCAGTCCAGTTATTTTCTTCCTTATTGTTGCCAGTTCCTTGAGAGACATAAGTTTGCAAACCGCTTTTGGCATAAGTTGAAATATAGTAATGGGAAAGGAAGTAATCATCTGATTTAGGATAGTTTCCGCCATCGTTTAAAGTGTCAAAAAAAAGGCCGGAGTAATCAAAAGTGGAAATAGAATCTGAGCCACTGCCTGTTTGATCGGAGATGAAATCGATGAGGATAAATAGATAACTTGAATTTTGCTTGGTTCTAATGTATGCGGTTGAGCCTTGGTGTGGTAGCTTATATTCACTAGCATCTGTCCATTCTGTGCTTGTTGTCCATTTTCCGTCTATATTAGGAGTATTTACGGAATATGGAACGGTTATGGTTGTGTTTGATTGAAAACCTTGCGCAATCTCAATGTAATTTGATAGCATAAGCAAGGATAATATTATGAATATGACAGATACAACACAGTAGAATTGACGCATAGGTTATCAAGTCTACTTTTAGCGCCCTTTTGAATATTTAAGCCTTCGTGAAAAGTGAATAAAAAAACAAAATTAGACTAACATTAACATTTGAGATTAAAATAGTTAATTGAAATAACCGAAAAGTACGGTTTACGAGAGTTTTACGTGCATAGCCCTGAGTGCATATGCTGCAGTTGTTTTTAAACCGGATCTGCCATAGGTTCCACCCCTTCGCATCATTTTGAAGACATAACCAGGTCGCAAATAGAATTTTTGGTGGGCTTTGTATCGAATTTCACGTATTTTTTCCATGCTAAGTTCTGGAGTTTCAAAGGTTGGGGTTGCAGTATCATACTTGTTAAAGTCTGTTACTCGTAGCCAACCATTTTTGATCACTTTTTCGTACATTGGTGTTCCAGGATAAGGCGTGGCTACGTAGAAGCCTATGTCGTCGGGGTTTAATGAATTAACAAAGTTGATCGTTTCCCAAGCTGTTTCTTCTGTTTCGCCAGGAAACCCGATGATTGCGCTGGCGATGGTCATCAAACCTGCTTTCTGAGTAATTTTGAAGGCTGAGCGCGTTTCGTCCAAATTAATTTTCTTGTTCATTTGACAAAGGATTTTTTCAGATCCAGATTCAACACCAAACCATACTGTTATGCAGCCAGCATTCCGCATCGCTGTTAGCAATTCTTTGTCAACCATATCAACGCGGGTTTCGCAGTCCCAAGTGACTTTAAGTTTTCGAGCCTTTATGTCCTCACACAGCGCTAACACATGTTGACGGTTTACTGTAAATGCATCATCATAGAATGTAAATTGGCTTTCTCCATACTTGTTGTGCAACATTTCCATTTCGTCAATAACATTTTTGGGGTTTCGTACCCGATATCCTCTACCGAACATGCGTACTGTACTGCAGAAATCGCACCATTGAACGCATCCGCGGCTTGTCACCAATGGAAAGATGGTTTTGCCCATTCGTCGGAATACATCCAGAGGAAATAAATGGTATGCCGGAAAGGGCAATGAGTCCAAGTCTTGCAGGAATGGCCTGTCTTCATTCCGAAGGATTTTCCCGTCATTTCGGATTGTTGTCCCGAGAACTCCTTCGAAGTTATTTCCTGCGTCTATATTTTGCAATAATTCTAGAAATGTTTGTTCGCCTTCGCGTCTGACTACAACGTCTATGCTTGAACATTCGTTCAAAGCGTTTTCGTCCCAGAAGCTTACATGGCTTCCGCCAATCATTGTTATTGCGCTCGGATACTCCTTTTTAGCGGTTTCAAGGATTTTTTTTGCTGAGTTATAGAGGAGTGTAGTTGATGTTACTCCGACAACATCAGGGTTTTGTTGGCTAATTCGTTGTCGAAATGTCTCATAGGTCAGTCTTTCCGCCTGACAGTCAATAATATTTACCTCGTACCCCGCTTTTTCCGCCACTGCACCAAGATAAGCTAAACCCAAAGGAATAAACGGTGGGTGCGAGTGTGCGTTTGATGGATATGGTGGATTAACAAGGGTAATTTTCAATTGTGTTTTCATTCCTTTAATATTTCTTGTAAGTTACATACTTGGATTAGATATATGGTTTTCTAAATAATGTAAACATTGACAAAATTAGCATCTTGTTCGGAATTTTCATTTTGTTGGAGAATTATCAGGAATATCTGAAGTAAGTATATTTTTAATTCAGGAAAATACTGCTAAAAAATCACGAACTCAATTATGACTTAGGAAGTCGAAATGTTTAAAGCATTAATTTAAGGGTTTCTAACTACGGAGTAAGGGGGTAATGGTAAATGAAACTTAGAACCTCAGTGCTAATATTATTGATAGGTGTTTTTCTATATCTTCTATCTTACTTATTAGCTCAAAACATGTTTAGTCTTGTTTTTAACATAGCAGCTCAGAACGTATATTCACCTGGAAAAGTTCACTTGTGGCAGGCTCTTTTTAACCCTCTTATGGTCATCTTCAACGCAGTCATTCTGGCTCTCTTTGCCTTATTCATAATTATTGGAGATAAATTTAGAGAAAAAGGCGCTCGGTTCACCGCAGGCGTTTACACAACTTTCATCATTGCTCTTTTCATGGAAATGTTTGGTTTAAACTTAAGTCTATTTCTGTTTAGTTGGATTTTCGGAAACGTATTAGTGGATAACTTGTATAACATCTTGGCTGTATTCATAAGCTTCCCAGTTTTCGCCAATCTTTTCTTCTACGTTATATTGCCAGTCTCAAATATGATAATTTTTGTAGGCATACTTTTGGTTGTTTACGGTTGGAGCCAAATTTATAGAGCCAAGGGGCAAAAACTCGTAAAAACAGGCATTTATTCGTATATTCGGCATCCACAATATCTGGGTTTCATCCTAATCACTGTAGGTATGATTGTTTTGTGGCCAGTCATTACAACTATTATAATTTGGCCGTTTCTGTTTGTCTTGTACAGACGGCTCGCAAAGTCTGAAGAAAAAAGATTAGAAAACACCTTTGGCGAGGAATACTCAGAATACAAAAAATCAGTTCCAGGCTTTATCCCTAAGATTCCACG
The DNA here is from genome assembly GCA_963741005.1 of Candidatus Bathyarchaeota archaeon. Taxonomy (GTDB): domain Archaea; phylum Thermoproteota; class Bathyarchaeia; order Bathyarchaeales; family Bathycorpusculaceae; genus Bathycorpusculum. The sequence continues at coordinate 1,315,246 of CAVUGQ010000006.1, read as the reverse complement.
ATAATATCGGATTGCCTAATTGAGCAACAAAAATGGTCAAATAGATAACTTAGATGCTTCTCTTTTTTAGATTGAGCTGAAAATCCTCTGCGAATAGATACCTCTTAATTCATCTCGAAGGAGATGCTAAGCGATTCAGGGATTGTTGATTTATTAAGCAGTTTATTTTTATTGAGATTATGTATTCTATAATAGAGATTTAAAGGCGCTTTAATTGGAAAACGTGGGTATTGACTCAACAAAGAGGATTCCATTACCAGATGACCTCATCCGCAGTTTGGCTATTACCTTAGTTATAGTTTTCTTCATGTTTCTAATGAAGCATTGGCATCAAATGTGATAGCCTCAACTTAGCGCGCTGTCTTGTCCCTGCGCGTCGGAGATAATCAGCTGGGGGTGCTTCAACTAAATGACAAGCGAAAGAACATGTATACGATTGAAAAGATTCAGATGTGGGAAAGAATAGCTGACTCTTTGGCGCTGGCCTTGTCGAAAACCATTGCTGAAGAATCTCTGTTAAAATGCGAGCAGCGGTCATTATCAGAAGGACGTTTTGACCAAGTTTAGTAATCCATTATTGTGGACTAAAACTAACCAACGCCGCGAGTTACTTGCTATCTTAATTTGAGATAAGCTTTTAGTCACGTTTTAGCTCATGTTCTAAATAACTATAGAGCTGGTTTTCAAAAAAATAAGTAAGATTTTAAAAAAAAGGAGTTGATTGTGCGGTAGAAGTAGGGTGGTGTGAGGAGATTTCCTCATTGTCCAATCTATGAGCGTTCTTACTTTGAAGTTTTTGATACGCCGTGGCTGGTTTTGTCCCAGTAAAAAGGGTTCCTTATCAGTTGAATTAGTCCTCTCCAGCTTGCTATGCTATGGAGCACCCAATATAGTGGCATAAGCAATGCATATGGCGTATAACGGTAGTTTTTCAGTTTTACGCAAGCCATAACATAAATTAACAGATAAGAAACATTGCCAGCTACAAGGTTAAGGATAGATATTAACTGAAGGTAACTTGGATCCAACAGTATTTTCCAACATAATTCTTAATTACTTCGTAAGAAGGCTCGGGCATAATTGTTTGTTTCTTTTTCTTCCAATTTGTCCGGTAAATCTAAGCTATTCCTTTCAATTAAATGGTGATAAAACTCGTGCAACACAATCCTTTTAGTTAATCCTTCTTTTTTGAAGCATGCATGATTTTCATCGTACCAAGCAACACATTTTTTTCCAACTCTATTTCCGTTGAGAATTATTTTCATTCTCCTTACTCGATAATACTTTGTGAGGTAGTTAACGGCTTTTCGGCATCCTTCAAGCTTATAGATAATTAAGAATTCAAATTATCCTATTCCAGAGGCTCAGAATGTGATACGCTAATTTCTGATAGAGAAAAAACCGAGCAATCTTATGATTGTAAATTTAAATAGGTCGTTTCTTAATTGAGTGATTTAATATTGATTTATGTCAATAAGGTTGTTCAGTACATTAGTTATCGACCCAATTTGATTCTCGTTTTTTAGACCAGTGACAACTGTTTTTCCAGAGGCAAAAATTAAAACAGTTGTTTTAAAGGGCTCTATAATTCTTAATATTGCACCAGGAAATTGGTCTGGTTCATAGATAGCTTTTGAGTTCTGAGAAAGGTTTTCCAGATTTACGCTTTTCGCAAAATCTGCTGTTACAACTAAGTTCTCTATTTTTGGGGTTAGCTCAACCGTCTTTACTAATCCTTCGGCTGCAAGAAAATTCATGGTAAAGACTAATTCGCCAAAGGCTTTGGATTCACTTTTTGTTCCGGCACTTATCATTTTTCCTGAAGCGAAAATCGAGACTTTTCCTTCCATTTTTTCGGTTTTGAAGTATGCAACTCTGCCACAATAAATATTTGAAGAATAGATTATTTCTTTGCACTTTGCAAGTTCATTAAAATTAATCGGTTGATTCAAAGATGCCGTCGCAACGACGTTAACAATATCTACCTTAGCCATTAACACTCAAGCAAAGTAATAATTAGTGTGAACTAAATAAATAGCATGAAGTTCTGAAATAATCATTATTTTGTGAGATTAATGAAATTATCGTCTATTAAGAATAGTTTATTAATTTCAAGATTCTTCCCATTATTGCTTATTCTCGAGTTTCATGATATTTTATAAAATAACCGTTTTAAAATCAAACATGCATAAATGCTTTAAAACAAGCACGTCATAGGTGCATAATAGTGAAGGAAAATGACAAGGTTTGAACTGGAGCGGTTTCCTGATAGAAGATTGAAGCTGTTGGTAAGGTTCCAGCCAACGACTAATTTTCGGGTTGATCCATCAACAGGGGAAGCGACTTGGGTTCCGACCTTGGATGAAGAAGAAAAATTGAATGAATTTCTTGGAATGGTTGATTACCATAACGTAACCAAGCGAAAGATTCCGCAGTTGAAAGAGCAATGTGTAAATGAAGAATAAATTAACATGTAAGTTCACCCCTACAAAACCTTAATAATGCTGTTAAACTTTTGAAAGCCTAAAGGCTTCAATGTGTTCAAAAGGGATAAAATCATAGGTCTTATTAACTTAATAGTTAACTAAGTATTTACCATTTTTAATTTACGCAATGTAGTGCATCCTCGAACCGCAAATATAATATACAAAACAAATAGATTTATTTTAAATCACATTCGGTTGATTTTATGGCGGAACAGAAATTCTTTAACCCTCTAAAAGTGGGTTTACTAAAAGTCATCATATCGTATTTTCTATTTACTTTGCATGCTATGTTCACGCTTTCATGGGTTAGCGAGTGGGAGGCTTTCCGAGAACCTGCAAAAACCATTATTTTTGTCGAAGACATCTCCGCAACCGCATGCTTAGCATTAGATTTTCAGCAAGTATTCTCGCGTTCGCCGCAATAGTCGCCTATTTAGTGAAAAAGGACTTATCAAAACCAACTATTTTCAAAGTGGCAAGGTTGGTTCTGGTTTTTGAAGGAATCTACTGGCTTGGACTCATAACAACGGCAGGGTATAGTCTTCAAGCTTTTTTGGGCTTCGCAATTACACAATCAATCGTTAGTAAATTTGCTGTACTCTTTGTTAACTAACGTTTTTCCACCAGTGATGGAAGCCTCAATTCTCCCAATAATCCTCTTCATATTTGCCTTTAAATTAAAACCGAACAAGCCCATCAAAACTCCGATAAAATGGGGATTTATTACAAGTACCGTCTACATCGTTGTTTTTTGGCTGACAAACACAAGCAGTTGGCTAGGATTAGCGCAAGTAAAGGGAACAAAATACTTAACCATTCATCCAGAGCACTTAATCAGCTTCGTTTTAACCGTTTTCGGCCTATTGGCACTGTCTATCTATTCCGGTTACATAACTAAGAAATCTGATGGAACCGAAACCTTTCAGGATCTCAAACCGAGAACCATAGGTGCAATAACCACAGCGCTTGGATTGTATTTCTTGTGGAATTATTTAAGTTGGGTCATTTTTGCGGGCACTACTTGGAACTTTTGGTACGCGTGGTTCCTTGGACACAATATGGACTTATGGATGCTATCGCTGCCACTGGTTGGCTTTCCTTTTGCTCTTTTACAAACAACCCAAACAAACATCAAACGCCTAATAACTAACGTTGATCTGGAAAGATCGCCCGATAAATAATTTTTCACTATTCTATGAGAAACAAAAGGGATTGAAGGAAAAAAGTTAGTCCTTCTTTTCTAGCTTGACAATGTAAACTTCTTTGTTGCGTACCCTGAGGGCCACATTGAATTTTCTGTCGGGTATTCGGTTGAATTTTTTTACTCTAAAGGTAAATGGCGCGTACATTGACCGTACGGTTTTGCCTTCGACTTCAAGTTTGAACATTTTTTCAGGGCTATCAATGACTTGTTTGAAGACTACATCGTATTCTGGTATTTTGGCGATTTTTCTTCCTTCAGGGATTTCTTTGACCGGTGTTGCTTTTGCGATTATATGCTTATTTTTACTTTTCTCTTGCTTAGACATCTAGTTCACACTACATATGTGTTAGTCATACTATATAACACTATAATCAGCATAGTTAAAATAATAATGGTTAAGTCAAAATAATATGTTATTAGATACAAACACTGATGCTACAAAATTGACAAGTAGTCTTATTCGCCTCTGGTATCATTACGATTACATTCGGCTTTTGGACGATACTCCACTTTTTTATGCCGCTCTTTAAAATGCTTCTCACACTCTTTTACACGCACAAGCATCCACTCGTTTTCTTCGTACACACATCCACAAAGCAAAGTCTTAGTCGTCAAGATTAATACCTTCAAATAAATTGGATATTCCAATCAAATTATAAGTAATCAATCACTCATAATGATTTCTCTAATAACTAACCTAACCAATATGGTCTTTTTATACAGCTTTGGATAAAAGAAGCAATAATCATCTTGGGTTAGAAGAGCAACATTTTAGAGTATGTATTGCTTTCTTGTTTGCTTGTAGTGCCGAAATATGAGCGTTATGAGTAGAAAAAATAAAAATACACAGATTGAACAAAAAAAGAAACAAGAACGAGAAAAAGAAGCAAAAAAGAAAGCATTGAAAAATCAACTTCCACCTAAAGGAAAAAAGAAGTAACCTCTTAACCTTTAGCTGGTAACTACCAATCGTCTCGTTTACTTAGTTGCTCTTTCGTTGTTGTTTTTTCAATATCTCGATAAAGATCCTGTTTTGAGTCTGAAACAACCGCTAAATCAGCCCCTACAACACTTTTAACAATTGGAACTTTAACCAATCTTGATTTCCGGGCTAGAGGCAAATAATCCACGGTTACTTTCTTGAACGTTTGTAGAAGTTTTTCGCCCGAAGACCACAATTCATACATCTCCACTTTTATTGTATGATCACCCGCAGGCGTTCCTTTCATATCCAACACCGAAGTCAACTCGAATTCATCTTTCACCAGAGGACTTTGAGGAACCATTATTAAAAATGACTTAATTTGTTGGCCGTCAAACCATAAATCCAATTTCAACTTTGAAAACGAGTCTTTAGAGGGAGACAAAGCAAAACCGACCCTAAGTTCCAAATCATCCTCTTTGGTCAAGGTGTTGATTTCAGTTATGACTATCCGTTTTGCGTTAATCGACGCAAGTACATGAATGGCTTTCTCTTTGGCGTTAGGCAGGTTGTCAAGAGTTAACTGTTTTGGCAATTTTGGTTCTTTCGACATTTTCTAATTCATTTAATGATTCTTTATTTCTTCTTTAATACTTTCCTTTGAGTTCCTCTTCAGTAACCTGAATTGTACTTTTTAATCGAAGAAGAGCATTTTCTATGGTATCAACTTTTTTTTCCAGTTCAAAGAAAGCTTTTTGACCTGACGCATATTTGGATTTAAGTTCATTTAGACGTTCTTCAAGTTGTTCAATTAAGACTTCAAATTAGAAAAAACATAATACATTTAATCTCTTCAAAGCGCCAAACCTTTTTTTAACCGCATAAGTACAATTATTTTTTGAATATTTCTTCTCGCCACTTTTGCTCCCAACTGGCCCAACCAGTCTTTACAAGACTCTCTCTTAAATGAGGTTTTTCAGCAACCCACTCAACAAACCTATAAAAACGCCTATTGTCCTTAAATATTTCTTCAGGCACGCCTTTTTCAACGCACCATCTAATGTAGGCTTTTTCAACAAGCGGCTTAAGTTCGCCTGTGGAATCAACTCTCTGAACCTTAAATCCCTGGTTTTGTAAATACACATAGACACTGGACAAAACGTATTCTGAGCAAACCTTAAAGCATGTCTCAGAGTCAGGCTGCATTACGTTAATTATTTCATTCGAAATTTTGACTGCGTCTTCCAAATATTTTTTGTTCTTAAAATTTGGCGGCTGAAAAGACGCGGTGGGGATTCGTCGCTCCATTAGCATGGGGTGAGGGGGTTTGAGTGCACCAACCACGACACCTAGCAATAGTTCGCTCCAACCTGAAGCCTCTATTAGAATCATTTTGTTAGGAAGAAAACAATCCAGCGCCAAGATTAATCACTTAAGGCTTAAGAATATGCAGGGGTTGGTTTTTCTATCTTTTGCTTTCTTAAAGCTAAGTCATAGTGAAAATTTCAGAGGTTGTTTACCAGTAGAAGCTTGGAGTTTTGCAGAGTCTTCGTGGATGGTAGCCCGGGGAATTTTGCCCTCTGGCGTTTAATTTATACTTTTTATTGATTTGTAGCTGCATGTTTTTCTTCTCGGATTTCCTTTAAGAGTTCTTGTTTTAAGGCTACGCCCAGCTGATGTAATTGACTTTCTTCTATTTGGTCGCGGCTTATTATCGTTGCGTTGGGTCTAGTTAGTGCATCTTTGGTTAAGATTTCGTCTGGGTTAAGGCCCCAAGCTCGAATGATTTCTTTGAGGGCGTCGATTTTGCTGACTTTGATTTTGGGTTTTATGCTTAAGCCTGATGCTGAGTATATTCCTCGCAGGTATTCTATGCCTTTCATTTCTATGTCGTGGTAGGTGCTGACGGTGTGTCCCATCATGTATTCGATGTAGTCTGTTTGGACACCTAGTGCTGCTTGTTGGGTTCGGAAGAATTTGCGTATGCTGTGGACTCTTAGGTCGTAGCGTTTTCCTGTGATTTTTGCTGGAATTAGTTGGGCTTGGATGTAGAGGTCGTGTATGAGTTTGTGGATGGCTTGTGTAGTTACTGGGATTGGTTGTTTGGATTGCTGGTTTCGGATTAATGGTGTTTGGTCGTTTATGTTTTCAGGTGGGATTTTTTCTGTTCCTTGGCGTCGCATGTTAAGGTATATTTTGAGGTAGTCGGCTGCTTCTTGCCCTATGAAGGTGTCGTAGTCGTGGTATTTTCCTTTAGTGATTTCTGCTTCGACGTGTATGTGAATTGGAGTTATGCCTCTTTCTAAGTCGAGTTTTATGTGGCGGTATTGGAGTTTTACGAGTGTTCCTGTGCGTAATCCGCCTAAAGCGAGCATACTGATTATGACTTTGCGGCGTACGTCTGACATGTCGAGAAGAGTGGCGAGTTCTTCTGGTCTGGGCGAGCGGTCTTTGTATATTGTGCGTTTGCTTAGGCTGTAGTCGAGTTCCAGTTTTAGGTGATTTACGCGAAAGAGAGCTTTTACGCCTTTTACGTTGTTGCTTATTGAGCCTGGCGCTAATTTTTCGGCTTGCAGTTCACCTATGAAATCGTCTAGTAGTCTGCTGTATTTTGTTAATGCCTTAGGGTTTGGATAGCCGTCTTGGTCTTGGCAGTTTTGTATTAGCTGGTCAGGTTGGATGCTTAGCCATTGGCTGAATCGGTGGATGCCGTAGATGTATTGGTAGAGTGTTCCTGAGCTGCCTGTTCGGTGTCTGAGCAGGTGTTTAGCAACTTCTAAGATTGATTTGTTGTTAAAGCTAAACGGTACTAGAATAGGCATTTTCCAGGAGAGGCTGTTAATTATGTATTCTCGGAGTTTTTCTTCGGCGAGTGATTGCGTTTCTGGGAGCATAAGCGATATTGGAGCTTTGAGTTTTTTACCTAGGGGACTATGCGTTATAGTTACTGCTTGCAATGCGTTTGCTCCTTGCTGTTGGTTTTTAGAGTTTTTCGTTCCGTTTGTCGGAGCGCATACTCAGAATTACTGTTAGCTGAAGCTGAATTTAAATGGCAATAACAATATTTTTGTAGTGGTTCCAGCCTCTTTAACTCTTTAATGTCAGTTTTCAACAGGACAAGCCCCGTTGCTTTCGGATCGCCGCCCTTCAACGTAGGCGGATCAGCATCTCGATCCCAAGTTAAAGTAATATAATACTCACATTCGTACACTAACCAACCCACAGCTTCTCTAACCTGAGGCTTCATAGCCAAAGCCGAAACTCGATTAAAAATAACATGGTCAAGATAACGGACAAATATCAACTCCTTAAACTCAAGAGGTATGCTGTAAGACTCAATAGCAAACGAGTTTTCTGGTCCGTTCATGCGGTGAGCCTCCTTTCTTTTTTTGATGCTTGAAAAACACATTCTTTAGGAAGACAAATCCCAAGTTGCTTTAACGTTTCACATTTGTAAGGCCTATAAACTCTTGCCGCTATATCTCGGGTGTAAAATAGGCTTTGTTCATAATCATAATCAGTCTGGTTCTTGAACAGTTTAGCTGTTTCCTCTGGCGAATGACCATTATTTATACATTCAGTAGCTATTGCGATCCGGATTGAGTGCCCATTCGAACCTGAAAGGTCATGACTTAAGGCTGCTAAGATACAGGGTCTTATGTTCTCGCTATTTTGAGTATTAAATGAGATTTTTTGGTTATCCCAACGGTTTTTCTTCTCTGTCTCTTCCTTTTGGTGCTCATCTGTTTTTCTAAGGCAAAAATCAACAAATTGTTTAGATAACCCATTATCCACATAGCCACTTAAGGTTGAAAGTTGAATATCTTTGCGCTGTAAATTTATTGGAACACATTTGGAACCGCTTTTTTCATGAGTTGAGTACGGAATACGTGAAACACGCTTCACGTCACCGTAAGGATTAGGATCCAGAGTTTTGTAGTGTGTGCCCTTCAGAAGGGTTTCTTGGAGTTTTTCATATACCAACTTTACTTTGTCTTTATTGTCGCTATTGAATTTTAGAGGTTCCTTTAGCCAGACGTATAGGTTGTAGCCTTTGTTACCTGAAAAGCAAAGAAGAGAGTCCACTTTGTAGAATCGTTTAAGATTTAAAGAAAAGTTTGATGCCTCCTTCCAGGTAGTTTCGATGCTTGTTTTGCTGTCAAAGTCGAAGTATAGCTTTTCAAGAGTAATTGGGTCGTCTCGCTTTTGGAAGGGTAAAACGGAAGCCCAGCAGGGGAAAACCCCTTTCTGCATACGCTGAATGTAATTTTCAAATTGAACATAGTCAGTTAGGAAAATGCGGGTGCCAAGCAGTTTTCCGTTTTCACCATACCGGTAGCTTTCAAAGACCTCACGCCCTAACCCTTCAGGGCACCTAAACCATTCTCGCCAGAACTGCCCGATCTCACTCAAGAAACCTTGACCTCCTCATGTCTTTGATCTTGAAAGCTCAACTGCCTTACGTTCTCAATGACGCAGATGCGTTTTCCTTCCCGAATTACGACTTTTAAGAGGCGACCATTGACTCGGTAACCTGATAAGATGCCCACAGCACAAGTCTGGTCATTTTTAGCTATAACTTTTCTTCCCAACCAGCCTCTTAGCAACCTATCCAAGCATTCTGAGCACAAACAATGATTACTCATAAATGTTCAATCTCCTGCCAAACTTGATTGTAAAATTCTTGTTGTAAATGGCGGAAACAGCCTTCACATCGACAAAGAATATCACCCTTCAAGGGTCCAGTATTGATCGTAACTTTGTATTCTGCCGCATAAGCTCCGCAGTCGCATTTTTCAGATGGCTTTATTCTCTCAAAGTAAAAGCTAGCTTCTTGCGAAATCCCTTGTTTTATTGGAAGTTTCGCAATCCGCCAACTATCTAAGCCCTGTTCAGTAAAATTTGTTTGAGAACTGCCTAAAACTCTATTGGAAATGTTTTCCTCTGTGGATGGTAATAATATTTCATTATTTTTCTCTTCTTTAACTGTATCTGTTGGTAAATTTTTTAGACCATCCAGAACAGAAATGTTTTCCAATACTGTTTTAACCCATTCTTGAGCTTCTTTCCACATTTCAGTGATCAAATTATCGGCTGATTTGATTTTTTCCAATAATCCAGAGGTTTTTGCTTCAATATCATTGATATTATATAGTAAAGTGTAAGTTACTGGTTTCTTGCCATCACTGGCGATATATCCTCCAACAGCAAGCTGACTAAGAAAGTCACGTACAGTCCTCTCATTTCTCTTTATTTTAACTGCTATTTTGTCTCTTACTGCCTTGCTTATTTCGGCGCCTTTCTTGTCAAATTGATCATCTCCAATATCACTTTCTTCCGACGCTATTTGTTTGAGGGCGCCAAAGACCGCGTTTGCTCGACTATCAATTCTTGCCAACATCCCGGCAATAGGTTGCAATGCAAGGGTTAACGCTTCAACCGCAACCTCAGGAGTTAAGGTGTAAATTTCGTCACTTACTTTTTCCAAACGTTTTCGGTTAAGCATAGCGTAGAATTTGCAGAAAGCCAATAGTTTGCCTATGTCGCCTCGGACTCTCAGCACGTTAAAGCTAAGAGTATTTACAATGGCTTTTGGAAAGGGAATTATGACTTCTATGGGTTTGAACTGTTGGATAAAGCGGCTGAAAACTTGGGTTGAAAATTCTTCTTCTGTGAGTTTTCTTTTGCCAAGTAGTTTTTCGTCTTTCTGATGCTGATTCTCTGCAAGCCATTGAGCGATTCTTTTTGTTTGTTCTTCTGATTCATCGACTCCAAAGAGCCATGCGCGTCTTTCAAACTGGGGATCAAGTGCCAGCCTTGTGGTGGAGCTAACAGTGGTTATCGGCGGGATAGTGTGTTGCTCAGTTGTGAAGTGTCCAGTTTCTTCGTCTCGAACCGTTACCTCAACTGTGTATCCGTTGTCATCGCTTGAGAGGAATTTTAGGGTTGAAACTCCCTGTGTTTCTTCATCCATAATGCCTAATTCTTTGAGGCTGAGTATTTCGTAGCCTTGCAAATCAGTATAATCCAATGCGTGAGAACTGAAGCGACCTATATCTTTGATTTTGTAGCCCTTCGTTGTGGTCCTCATGAGTGTTGATTTGCCAGCGCCTTCTGTAGCCTTAAAAAGTATAATCTGTTTGAGTTCACTTTTGCATTTGCCGGAAAGATTGAGAACACAAACGGCTTTTTTGGTGTTATCTTCCCCCACAATCATATTGTTTAAGTGTGGAGTTAGAGCTTGCAGCTGGTTGGGTGCTTCCAAGATTTTCTGTAGTTCGGAAGTTATCCTGGCTTCTGTATCGGTATCGAACTTTTGTTCTACTTTAGTCTCAGCCTTTGCTTTGTCGTTCTTTTCTTCTTGTAGGCCAGCATTTTCTTGTTCAAGTTCTAAAGCGGCAAAGGTTGCTGCAACTGCTTCGTAAGGAGCTCTAGTTATCTTCATCATGTTTTTCTTGGCATTCTCGCTAAAACTGCAAACGGTATCTATTGGAGTGGAACCATCAGTTCTAACTAGAAGATAAGACCCCTTTTTCATTTTGTGCAAGCCGAAGCCATAGCTCTTGATTGTATTTTGAGTTTGACACTTAGCACATTTACCTGCGTTGTCCAGAGCTAAAGCACCGCAACTCTCACAAAGGGGTTGTTTCTGTTCCGCGGTTGACGATTCTTTGTTGATTTCAGATATTAGATTTCACCTTACGTTTTCTTTGAAAGAACTTATTTTGGCAAGATTGGTTCAATTGTTATTTTTCCATCAATTTCCATTGCGATTTCTTTAATCGGCTTTCCAGTTTGTCTTTCAATTAGTTCGAGCCAGGACTTGGGCAGAATAATGCCTTTGCTTGTTTTTCCACAGTCAATTATTTTTTTTATCAGGGGCATTTTCGCATCTCGCAAGAGTTTGATTATTGTTAAATACAAGTTAACCCTATAATGCTTCCCAAGGGAAGTAAATGGGATACAAACTAAACCAGGACATAACAATACGAATACTTCTCAGCATGCTGGGCAATCACACATTCAACGCTATACAACTTGGAACAGAAAGGCAAGGCAGATGGGCAAAGAAAAAGTTGCCCCCCGCCACCTCAAAAAGTACCTAACCCAAATGACTATAAATCATTTGATTAAAGAGGAAACCCAAGGCAAACGCATTAAGTGTACGATTACAAAAAAAGGAATGAGTTATTTGATTGATAACTCATTTTTTGACATCCTCAATAAAGTAAATAACGTTGCTTCAATAATCGAAGCAGCGAGAAAACCTGAGTTTCAATTATTGTTCCAAGAAGAATTGACGAAAAGACGCAAACAATCCACTGCGCTAATCGATAAATTCTTTGAGGGTTATGATAGAAACAAAAAAGTTACATTAAATGCCAAGAAATTTATAGATTACCTGAAGAATGGGCCTTCAGATCCTGCAGAAAAAAGATGGACTGAATATTTTGATATTGTTACTGACACAAGAAGGAGCAACGCATTTTTCAAAACTGGACCTGTCGAAGAACTAGAAAAACCATTAATGACAGCAGTTAAAAAAATGTTTGAATCAGTACTTTACTTTAATGGTCAAATAAAAAACCCGCAGGAAGTGACCGATTACAGTTATATGATTTTTATGCCGGGGATGCAGTTGAGGTTCGCGTTTGACACCCGTCAGCTGTTCAAAGGCCCTCCTCCAAATGATATAGCGCGGAAATTTAACGAAAAAATATCTGATTTGGAAACTTTTTGCAGGAAAATCCATGAAGACAACAGCCTAAATCAATCCAGCAATGGACAATAACGAGAACACTTCCCTCTCTACTTTGTTGAACCGATAGCGCGTCGCGCAATAATGAAGCTAGTCATGGAAGGTTTAGGGCACCTTCGTATTCCCAATATGTCTTTTTGAATGTTTCATAAATAGATTGGCAAATATCGCTCCAACCACCATTTGTGTATTTTATTCGCCAAATCAAGTCATCTTTTCTTCCAAGAATGCAGCATTTGCCCTTGTAAGGTTTCTCCAGCTTTGTTACTGCCTGAATATCTTTGGGAATTTCAATAGACCCAGATTCAAGTGATCCATTTTCTCGGTAAATGTTTAATCCCCATTTCGGGAATCTATTATGATTCCTCAATAGGGTCTTCCATTTTCGTATAGTCTTCCTGTCCACGCTAAATAATTCAGCAAGAGCGCGTTCTGTTGCGTAGCGGTTACTTATTTCACGTCTTCTAAATTGAACATCTTCCGAGTAAATTATCGACCCACAAATTAGACTTAACAGTTGTTTCTCTGTCAGAGCACCTGTTTTTTCAATGTATGATTGGGCTTGGTCGAAAGCTCTATTTATTGTTGGTTCCGTAATGCCCTTTAACTTGAGATATTCTGTTTTTTCCTTAAGAAGACCACGTAATTGTTTTTTACATTTTTCTTTAGGATCCTTTTCCTTTTGTCTTATTGCTTTTGCAATTTTGGCACATTTGGAAGCTGGGAGCGTATCAAGCGTGTACTTACCTTCTTTTTTTGCTCTCGCAACATCTTTACTGCTAAAGTAACTCTCATCAAGGCCTTCGTTAAGGTAATATTTTGAATCCGAGGTATTCTTAAAACCTTGTAGCTTTTTACAATTTTTGCATTTGAAGACTAAAACAAAATCGTCTTCATAGAGAGTTTCAATTTGTTCGCTTTCTTTTCCGCAGAATGGACAATTCTGCGAGTCAATGTCATTTTCACGCAATTCTTTTAGTGGTACTTTTATGATTTCATGACCACATTCTTCACAGAGAGATGTGCCTGGAGTTGGATAGTCTTCTATGTATTCGGTAGAACCACAGTTGGGACAAAGTGTAAACTCGTTCAAATCGTTTGTCATATTTGTTTTTCTCCTTTTAGCGTTTATGCTCTTCCCTTGAAGAAAGAAAAAATGAATAATCAGGAAGAGTTTTTGAGATTAAAAAGCGAGTTGAGGTTGTTCCTCAATAATACACCAATTTACCCCAAAAATAGGCTAAATTTCCCCCAAGCAAGAGAGGTTAAGTGTAGAACGCTTATTTGCTAATCCAATGTAATAGTGTTTACCACAGAGAGAGTTAGGTATGGCAAAGCAGTTAGACTTGAATCTGAAGGCAGTTAACGGTTCCAGTGGGGCTAATCTTGGTTTTGAGACAAAACTCTGGACCGCAGCTGATAAAATGCGTAATAACATGGATGCTGCCGAATACAAGCACGTTGTTTTAGGGCTTATTTTTCTAAAATACATATCCGATGCCTTTACAGAAGTCTATGAATCGTTAAAGAATGACCCTGAAAAGTTGTCTGACCCTGAAGATATTGATGAATACAGGGCTAAGAATGCTTTTTGGGTTCCTCCTGAGGCGCGTTGGGATTATTTGCAGAAAAACGCTAAACAACCAACGATTGGAACGATTATAGATGATGCGATGGACGCGATAGAGCGCGATAATGGTTCTTTGAAAGGCGTTTTGCCAAAGAATTATGGTCGACCTGCTCTGGATAAGCAAAGGATCGGAGAGTTAATCGACTTAATTGGGACTATTGCTTTGGGTGATAGGGAAAGCAGAACCAAAGATGTCTTAGGTAGAGTTTATGAGTATTTTCTAGGACAGTTTGCCGATGCCGAAGGCAAAAAGGGCGGTCAATTCTACACCCCAAGAAGCATAGTGCAACTGCTTGTCGCTATGATTGAACCCTACAAGGGAAGAGTTTTTGACCCATGCTGCGGATCGGGCGGCATGTTCATACAAAGCGAAAAATTCGTAGAAGCCCACCAAGGAAGGATCGACGACATACATATTTTTGGGCAAGAATCAAACCAGACTACTTGGCGCCTCTGCAAAATGAACTTGGCAATCAGAGGCATAGAATCAAAAGAAGTAAGATGGAACAACGAAGGCAGCTTCCTAAACGACACCCACAAAGACCTCAAAGCAGATTTCCTGCTGGCGAATCCGCCGTTTAACGATTCAGACTGGAAAGGCGAGATGCTAAGAGACGACATCCGCTGGAAATACGGCGTCCCACCCACAGGAAACGCCAACTTCGCGTGGGTACAACACTTCATACACCATTTAGGACCAAAAGGAGTTGAAGGCTTCGTCTTAGCTAATGGCTCCATGAGTTCCAATACGTCGAATGAGGGAGAGATCCGAAAGAACATTGTTGAAGCCGATTTGGTGGACTGCATGGTTGCGTTACCCGGTCAACTTTTCTACAATACGATGATTCCGGCTTGTTTGTGGTTTGTTGCGAGGGATAAGCAGAACTCCAAGTTTAGGGATCGACGAGGCGAGGTTTTGTTTATTGATGCTCGGAAGCTTGGGACTATGGCTGACCGAAGGCATCGCGAGCTAACCCAAGAAGACATCAAAAAAATAGCTGATACTTACCATGTTTGGAGAGGCGAACTCGTTGACGGGCAAAATTTGGAGTATGCAGATATTGCTGGATTCTGCAAAGCTGCAAAACTTGAAGAAATCAGAAAACAAAACCACATCTTGACGCCTGGGAGGTACGTTGGCGCCGAGGAAGAAGAGGAAGACGAAGAAGCATTTGAAGAAAAAATGAAAAGGCTAACCTCGGAACTTACATCGCAAATGGAAGAAGGGAAAAAGCTTGACGAAGAAATAAAAAAGAATTTGGGGTGTATTGGGTATATTGTCTGAGGGAAAGAAGCGCTTTAAGCAGAGCGAAATTGGTCCAATCCCTGAGGACTGGGAGTTAAAAACTCTTAAAGAAATATGTCTGCAAGAAAAGGGCGCGGTGATTTCCGGTCCCTTTGGGTCAAACATCGGTAGCCGCTTTTTTGTCGAGGAAGGAATCCCAGTGATAAGGGGAAATAATCTGACGACTGATTTCACGAAGTTTGTAGATAATGGTTTTGTTTTCATTACAGAGGAAAAAGCAAACGAACTCCACACTTGGGCGGAACAAGAGGATCTGGTTTTTACAGCAGCTGGAACTCTTGGGCAAGTGGCTATTATTCCATCTGAAAGGAAATTTGAGAAATACATTATTTCCAATAAGCAATTGCGTGCCAGACTTGACAAGAAAAAAGTGGTTCCTCTTTTTGCTTTTTACTGGTTTCAATCTGAAAAAATGATTAAATTTATCAATGTGCGAAATACTGGTTCAACAATTCCTCTCATAAACTTGGGTGTTTTAAAATCACTCCCGTTGCCTTTTCCCCAGATCAATGAACAGAAAGCTATTGTAGAATTATTATCTGTAGTCGATTCAAAAATTGAACTTAATCAACAAATGAATAGAGTCCTTGAGGCTGTTGGGGCGGCGGTTTTTAAGCATTGGTTTGTTGATTTTGAATTTCCAAACCAAGAAGGCAAACCCTACAAATCATCAGATGGAGAAATGGTTTCCAACGAAAAGTTTGGTAAAGAAATTCCCAAAGATTGGCACGTTGTTAACATGACTGAGGTTGCACTAATTGTTGACTGTTTGCACAGCAAAAAGCCTAATCGAACTAAAACAGGACCCTTACTTCTCCAAGTATTTAATATCGATAAAACAGGCTATTTGGATCTGTCTGACCCATTCAACGTTTCAGAAGAAGATTACAAATACTGGACGCGAAATATTGAGGTAAGAGGGGGTGACTGCATTATCACCAATGCAGGTAGAGTTGGCGCGATTGCTCAAATCCCAGAAGGGTTCCACTTTGGGATTGGAAGAAATATTACCGCAATACGACCAAACAAGATTTCGCCATCATACCTTATCAATTATCTTCAATCAGAATATGGAACCAACGAAATCCAAAAAAACGTAGATAGCGGAACAATTCTGGACAGCCTGAACGTTAAAGGAATAATAAAAATAAAGATAGTGATGCCACTCCAAACGATTCTTGACCAATATGAGAATCTTGCACGACCGCTAAGAAAACGCATTGAAATAAACAATAACCAAACATTCACTCTGTCACAAATAAGAGATAGACTAATCCCCCAACTTATGTCTGGAAAAATCAGGGTTCCAATTGAAAGCAAAATGGAGATAAAATAATGCCTACGGTTATTACTGAATCAGAAGTTGAAGTAAATTGTCTTGGCCTTCTTAGAAGCCTTGGTTTTGGTGTGGTTTATGGTCCTGATATTTCTGAGGGTGGTGTTGCTGAGGAGCGTAAGGTTTGTGAAGTTGTGCTTGTTGACAGGTTGAGGGATGCGCTTAGACGAATTAACAAGTCTATTCCTGAGGGTTCGATTGATGAGGCAATCAAGAAAGTTCTCAGGACAGAAAGCCAAGATCAAGTGATGAATAATCAGGATTTTCACCGGTTAGTCGCCAACGGTATCCCAGTACAATTCAAACGCTCGGATGGAACCGTAAAGGATGAGTTGGTTTGGTTATTCGACTTTAACAATGTGAATAATAACGAGTTTTTAGCGGTTAACCAATTTACAATTATTGAAGAGCGAAACAATCGACGCCCAGACATTATTTTGTTTGTTAATGGTTTGCCTTTGGTTTTGTTTGAGTTGAAGAATCCTGCTGATGAGAATGCGACGGTTTGGTCTGCTTTTAACCAGTTTGAAACATACAAGCATCTTATCCCATCTATATTCAGGTATAACGAGATTTTAATCATAAGCGATGGTTTACTGGCAAAAGCCGGAACGCTAACTTCTAATAAGGAACGCTTCACCCCTTGGAAAACCATAGACAACAACAAAGCAGCATCCAATATCCCAGAAATTGACACCCTCATAAAAGGCATGCTAAACAAAGCTACATTGCTTGATTTGGTTAGGAACTTTGTTGTTTATGAGGCTGATAAAGATAAGAAAGATGGAAGCGTCAAAATTTCTAAAAAGATTGCCGCTTACCAACAATATAATGCTGCTAACAAGGCGATTGAATCCACCGTGAGAGCCACAAAGAAGGACCATAAAGCGGGAATTGTCTGGCATACCCAAGGTTCAGGCAAAAGTTTAACGATGGTTTTCTACACGGGAAAAATGGTTTTGCACCCAGAACTAGAGAACCCCACAGTTGTTTTGCTTACTGACCGCAACGATTTAGATGATCAACTTTTCGGAACCTTTAGCAGATGCCATGAGCTTTTGCGGCAACAACCTCAACAGGCAGACAACCGAGATAAACTCAAAGAACTGCTACAGGTCTCCTCAGGCGGAATAATATTTACAACCATACAAAAATTCTTTCCCGAAACCGGAACCCAATATCCTTTGCTATCAGAGCGAAAAAACATAATAATAATCGCTGACGAAGCACACCGTAGCCAATACGGGTTTGGATTAAAAGTTCCCAAGAACTTAGACTCAGACGCCCTCAAATACGGCTACGCCAAATACATCCGAGATGCCCTGCCAAACGCGACATTTATCGGTTTTACTGGAACCCCAATTGAGAAAGCTGACCGAAGCACACCAGCAGTTTTTGGCAAACCCATTGATACTTATGATGTTCGCCAATCCGTTGAGGACGGCACAACTGTCACTATTCTCTATGAGAGCCGACTTGCTAAATTGGAGCTAAAGCCTGAAGAACGCCCACATATTGACTTAGAGTTTGAAGAAGTTACTGAGGGCGAGGAAATTGAGGGCAAAGAATACCTCAAAAGTAAATGGTCGCGCATGGAAAAAGTGGTGGGCAGCCCCGAACGCATCAAACGCATAGCTAAAGACATAGTTGAACATTGGGGGAAGCCCGCGAATCCGTTTTAAACGGTAAAGCCTTGATTGTCTGCATGAGCAGAAGAATCTGCATAGAACTGCACAACGAAATAGTAAACCTCAGACCCGACTGGTACAGCAAAGATGACGATAAAGGCACCATAAAAGTTGTTATCACAGGTTCAGCATCAGACGGTACCGCTTGGCAAGAGCACGTACGCAACAAAGAACGCCACCGAGCCCTAAGCGAACGTATGAAAGACCCATCAGATTCTATGAAAATTGCGATAGTTCGGGACATGTGGCTAACAGGATTTGACGCCCCAAGCCTAAACACAATGTGTCGATTACATTGGCATAGGTGAAGAACTCAAAAAAGCACTTGCGGAATACACGGAGGGCGACCAAAAACAAACAGGCATACCCCAACAAGTCGCCGTAGATAAAATACAGGAAAAATACGAAGTTGTCAAAGCATTCTATCGAGGCTTCAACTACAAAACCTTCTTTTCAGCGCCAAAAACCCAAAAAATGCCCATAATGATGGAAGCCATGCAACACATCTTAGCACAGGAAAAAGGCAAAGAACGCTACCTTGAACAGTCAGGCCTTCTAATCAAAGCCTTTGCACTAGCAATCCCACACCAAGACTCCATCGCCATCAGAGACGATGTAGACTTTTTCCAAGCAGTAAGAGCAGCCATAATTAAAACAACGGAGAGTAAATCTCAACAAGAACTCGAAGACATGGACTTAGCAATCAAACAGATAATCTCCAAAGCTGTCATCTCTGATAGGGTAATTGATATTTTTGCCGCTGCCGGATTAAAGAAACCTAACATTTCCATTCTCTCGGATGAATTTCTAAAATTTGTTAATGTTATGCCTCAAAAGAACCTGGCTTTTGAAGCACTAAAAAAACTCTTAATGGACGAAATAAGAATTAGAAGAAAGAAAAACCTCATTCAAGCGCGCTCCTTTGAAGACCTTCTAGACAGAGCAATCAAAGCCTATACCAACCGCAGCGTAGAAGCCGAGGAGATAGTTCAGCAACTCATCGAGCTTGCCAAGAAAATGCGAGAAGAAAAACAAAAAGGCACCCAACTTAACCTATCCGAAGAAGAAGTCGCCTTCTACGATGCCTTAGCAGATAACGAAAGCGCCAAAGAAGTCCTTGGCGATACAACACTAAAGAAGATGGCGCATGAACTAGTTGAGATGATTAGACGAAACGTCACCGTAGACTGGACATTAAGAGATAACGTGCAAGCAAAACTCAGAGTACTCGTCAAATGCGTACTAAAGAAATATGGCTATCCACCAGACAAACAGCAAAAAGCCACTGACACCGTCTTGGACCAAGCGAAGTTGCTATGCAGAGACTGGGCAGAAAACACTTAGACAAATAAACTCGCTACTAAAAAGTCTGGACAAAAAATTAAGCCTAAAGGAAAACATGTTTCTCTTATGCGTTACTTAGAACCCTGAATACTGCCTGTGTGCGTTTATCGAATTATGGATGGCGGAAAATAGACTTCTCTAAAAAAGTTTCTTAAAAACTAAAAAGGGAAAAATGGTTTTTTAGCTGGTTGCGTCTATGGTCGTTTTCGTAGCATTAGGATGATTACTAGCCCGATTGCTACGATTGCAATTATAGCTGCTGCCCCAATACCTAACACGTACGTGTCAGTCATCGATGCCGGCGCTAGAGTTGGTCCAGGAGTAGCTGGTGGAGCTTCGTCTACGAATATGGCAGTTTCCGCATTAGAAGGCCAGTAAGACTTGGAACCAGCAAATGTGGCGATGATGGTGTATTTACCTGGAACGTCTGGAGTAAAAGCATGGCTGAACATGCCACTTTCGTCACTAGTAATGTTGCCAATCTCGTGGTAATTGCTGTTGGGGTCAAGAACGCTGAGTGTCACTTCAACACCTTTGGCGTCAGTAGGCTTCGCTTGTTGCATGTACACATACTCCATCCACGCACTCATATCCGCGTCAGATATTGCTGGAAGTCCATTTGGAAAACGTAAGTCCTGTTCAAGTTGCTTGGTTCCGGGAGAAATATCAGTCACCCTGCCTTCAACCAGTACGCTGTTTCCATGCACTGACACCTTGGGGGATGCTGTAACTGCAGTGGCACTTGGTCCCTTGTTGAATGCATATATCTGGTTGTCAAAGAAGTTGAGACCTAAGATGAAACCGTCTGCGATAACCGCAGTAGTTGCTGTGAGATGGCCTCCACCAACTCCGGCTCCATAGAATAGTGTTTTAAATATTTCCTTTCCTGTTTCCGCGTCTATGCAACGAAGGTTTGGACCACGAAATAGAGGCTGAGTCGGTGAGTGCTCACCAGTAACTGTGTAGATTTTCCCATCTGCAACACAGAAAACGTAGATTGGATAATTGCCATAAGGAGATTCATAGCCGACGCCTTCTGCAGTGTAATTCCACAAGATTTCTCCGGTCTTTACATCATAAGCATTCAGTACGCCAGAGTAGCCAAAGGTTAAGATTTTGCTTTGGTAGACATAGCTATAGATGCCGTAATATTGAAAATCAGGTTCAGGAGCAGTTGGACCCCACAGCATATTTCCCGTTTCTAAGTCGAATCCCCAGAGTTCCTTCGTCAGTGAATTTGTATAGTAGAAGATGCCGTCATCAGGTGCTACAAATGGGCCAAAAACGGCTCCTCTGTACATCGATGAGTAGGATTCTGTTGGCGCTACATCAAATGGCGGTGTAAAGGTATAGTTCCAAATCACTTGTCCCTCTTGCCCTGGCTTTAAACTTAATTTCCACATATTACCCAACACAAGCGTCTCGCCTTCTTTGTTTGTTCCTGAAGTCCCACCGATTATATATTCGTCCTCAAGAACTGCACGAATGCTGCCCTGCACTGATTTTGGCATTGTCACGTTCAATGAGAATGCTGTGTCCCCGTCATGAACTGGTATACTTTGAGGTCTCCATTGCCACAACTCAGTTCCTGAAGTCCCCAATAACATAGAAGGAATTGCAGATGAGTTCCAAACTCTCAAATACTGTACCCCACCTGATGTGACAAGGCTGTAGCGTAATATGCTCCCGTCTTTACCGTAGACAGCTGTACCGCCAGCAGACACGTTGGCTATTAGTGTTATCGTTTTGCCTGTGAATCCGTCAATCATCTCCCAAGTTTGGGTACCAGAGCGGCTTGTATAACCAGATGGTAAGGTGACGCCGGAAGTTCTCCATAAGTATGAGAAACCTCCATGCTGGTTAGGCGACTCATAATTGTATATCGAAGCAAACCCTGGCATGCTATTCGCGTCTAAAGATATTGTTTCGCCTGTGTTCAGATCAACGGTATAGTAGCCCGATATTTCCTGCATTGTATTGCGTGCTTCATAGTAAAGTTTTCCCTGAATAACTAGTAGGGGTAAAACTAAGACCGCCGTAATGTCCCGTCATATACCCTGTATCGCCATAACGATAGTCCATGATGCCTCCCGCAAAATACGGTTTTGTCCACACAATGTGAGCGCTTTCTGGTGCTTGACCATAGCTAAAACGAGTAGATTGACCAGCCAATGGAACAACTCCATTTGCAGTTTGAGCCGCACCCCCAAGCCAATTTCCTGTAACTTGCCACCAATCTCTGTTCGCACTATTTATTGGACGAGTCCAATATTCACTTGGAAGAGGCGTCTCTGTCCACCCATCTATAGGGTCATTCTGTACAGTGATTGTCAGTGAATCACTTGTACTAGCTACATAAATGTCGTTGATGTAGTCAGTGCCGGGTTGGGCGGTTACATAGGGGTTAAGTGGAAGACCAGTCATTGTGGCATTAACCATTCTTGCAACAAAAGTATATGTGCCGACTTGCTCAGGTACGTAACTAGTGTATCCCGCGCCCACCGGATCAGATGTAATTGGCCCAAGTGTTTTTGTAGTTTCATCAGGCAGTGTGACATCGACATAGAAGATGAACCTGTCACCATAAGCTCCACCTGCTGTTGGAGGCACACTGTTACTGAAAACAACAACCAATAACTGCTGACCGATACCAACAACGTGTGGACTAACAGTAAGGTAAGTCCAAGTAGGAATCACCCATGGAGGAGTATGCGCGTTACTGACTGGTAAATCAAGAAGCGGAATAGCAATAGTTATCATTAAAATCAAAGTAATCAAAGTAGCCATAGACTTTTTATTTATATTTTTCATTTTTTTTCTTTTCCATTAATTTTTGTTTGGCAAGACAAACTGTTAAGAATTTGCCCCCCAACAAAACACAGAATTCTCACTAGAGGTATATAATATTAATTGATTTAAATGAAAATAATACATATAACCAAATATTTGCCAATATCTTTTCCTAGATAATACTTATTAAGAACTCTAAATTCTCGCCAAAAATTGTTTTAATCCATATATTGAAGTACCCACCAAAACCCTCAAAAAAATACTTCTACAGACATCTCACTTCCAAATACCAGAATAATCAAGAAGAAAAAACCTCGTTAAGCCTACCGTTATTACAACCGACGTACTTCAGGGAAACAGTTATGCGTTTTCGGCTAAGACTACCTCTTATTTCTTTGTTTATTTTGTGGATTTTATTCTAGGACTGGTCGTTTTCTGATTACCGAAGGTAAGTAGCGGTCAATTACTATTATGGTATTATTATCGCTACTTTCCGTCCGCGATGTCCATTCCTGTTTTCGGCGGAACGGCTATTGGATACGTTTATCTCCTGCACGCATTCACAAAAATTGAATCAAAGTATTTGCGCTTAAAACAAGTTCTTAATGTCTGCTTTTGTGCTCGAAAAAGGGCTAAATTGACAAAAAAGGAAAGGGATTTTTGTTTGTGCTTTTTTTTATGGGTGTTTCCTGAGCAGGAGGATTCCGACTATTGCTATTGCAATTATTATGGCGATTGCGGCAATCAAAGTATACATCATGATCGTTGATGTGATCGCATCCGCGCTTAGCGTATTTTGTGTTAGAGCTGATGTTGCTGATGCTTCGTGTACTACCATGTAGGCTGTTGCATCGGACGGACCATATGAGTTAGAGCCTGCAAATGTAGCGATGATTTGGTATTCGCCTGGAACATTCGGAGTAAATGGTAAAGCATAGTTGCCGTTTACGTCACTTGTAACGTTGCCGACGTGGACGTAGTTGCCGTTAGGATCAATTGTGTCCAGTGATACTTCAATGCCGGTGGTGTTGGCTGGGATTGGTCGTTGTTGGAATAGGTGTTCCATCCATGCTTCCATGCTTGCATCGCTTATTGCTGGTGTGCCCTTGAGTATGAAGTCTATGCTACCTGCGGTGTTGATCCTGCCAGATGGGGACTGATCAGTGACAGTTCCCTTAATCATAACGCTATCTCCCAATAGTGGAATAATGTCTGGTGTAGAAACTGTAGTGGCGCTTGGACCCTTGCCTAAGCAGTAGATGCCGCCGTCGTGATTATCGAGATATATGATGCGGCTATCAGACAGTACCACTTTGGCCCCTCCTTCAGGATGTGGATAGGCCTCTAGTCGCCAGACCAGCTGGCCTGTATCACAGTCTATGCAGAAGAGTGCGCTGTCACGTCTAATGGGGGTAGTTTGACCCGCCCATGGCGTCGACCCATCTATGTACATGTAGGTGTGTCCCGTATAGGGGTCGTCAACCCAGAACTGAAATACAAGCGGCGTGTGTGTTGAGCCCTGTGTTTCAAGGTAGCCAATATCTGGGGCTGTCCAGTTCCATAAGAATTCTCCTGTCGTAGCGTTAAAGCAGGTTATTATTCCCCAGGCGCACTCCGCCGCAGGGCCACCGCTTGGACCTACGGTGTAGGCTTTGCCGTTATGGAACATCATCGCTGTGCCGTAGTAGGACCAATCTGACTCTATTTTGTTCGTCCATAGTTGCTGTCCTGTTGAGAGGCTATAAACCCATTGTTTCCCTGTCACGGGTTCCTCGAAATAGATTGTGCCCGATGCACCGTCCACTACGTACATTGTTACTCCACCGCCAGTAGTTGCGTTGGGGTATGCATCCGTTGCTGCGGGAGGCGTGAAAGTGGTGGTCCACAGCGTTTGTCCCCATTTTGGTGCCTTGAGGCTGTAAGCACTCATATAGCCTTGAACTATCCCTCTAGCGTCGTTTCGACCGCTTGCACCGACTATCACGTATTCCTCTGGTTCAATCCATTGGATTGTGCCCGTTTGATTGACGACTGAGTTCCTCGGACTTAGTATGCTTGCTACTGATACGTTCATTGAGTAGCCATTATTGCCGTCATATATTGCGCCGTAGTTGGTTGCGCCACCCTGAGATACAGTTGCTGAGCCAGGCCTCCAGAGCCAATAGTCATTGCTTGTGGAAGTCAAGGGAATGTTGGTTGTGCCGTCGGGAAGAGTGGCTGGCGGGATAACTCCGTACCTTAGCTGCCACCAGATTGCGTAGGTAGTATTCCAAATCTGCATGTAATAGTTGGGGTTGTCTGCTGTGCCCTTGTTGACGAAGTTGAGGTAGCATATTCCACCCCATGTATCTCGAAATTCTGTGCCTGTTGCAGATACGTTGGCTATTTTTAGTATTGCGTTTCCTGTGTATCCGTCAAGCATCTCCCAAGTTCTAGGTACCTAGTACTGCCTGCCGGTACAGTGACGCCTGAAGTTCTCCAAAGGTATGAGAAGCCGCCGCCTTGGTTCGGACTCTCATAGTTTAATATCTGTCCATAAGCCGGCATAGCGGATTGTCCATCAGTGTTGTTTTCGAAGTATACAGTTTCGCCAGTGTAGAGATTAATACAGAACCAGCCTTGACGTGGAGGATTATCTACTGCGTAGTAGCCCATGCCGTCCAGACAAACCAGTGGACTGGAAAAGGTTTCGTAGGCGATACCATTGTAGAATCCTGTGTCTTCATAGCCTCCCATTATGCCTCCGGTCCATGCTGGGCGCGTCCATAGTACGTGGGGACTTAGCACAGCTGCTTGGTTTTGGACTCCTATTGTTCTACTCAGAGTTGTATCCCAAGGTTGACCTAGCCATTGTCCCATTATGGCATTTCCCCAGCCGCGGTTATTGTCGTATACTGGGCGAGTCCAGTAATCGGTTGGAAGCGGGGTTTCTACGTATGAGGGGATTGGCTCCTCTTGCACGGTAAAGTAAGTTGGGTCACTTGTGCTGGCTGCATAAGTATCGTTGACAGACGCATGTTGGGTATTTCCAGGGACGCCAGTTATTGTTTGTCCAGGAAACCTAGACACGATAGCATATGTGCCAACTTGAGTAGGTACGTATACGGTGTAGTAGCCGCCTACTGGATCAGACTTTAATGGTCCCAGCGTTTCGTTGGTTCCGTCAGGAGCTGTAACGTCCAAGTATAAAGTCCACCTGTCTCCGCTAGCGCCTGCTGCCGTTGGCGGTACTGCGTTAAGCCAAGTGACAATTAGCTCTTGCTGGCCGACACCTACAACAGGTGGTGAGGAAGCGACGTAGCAGTACGTATTATAGTTCCAAGCAGGGTAGTGAGCATTAGCAATAGGTAGAACAGTCAAAGCAGATGAAAAAGTAAGCATCAGAATTAAAGCCATAATAACCATAGTTTTGTTTTTAGCAATTTGCATTTTTCTTTTTTTCTCCTTTATTCTGTAGTAACTCGTTTAGGGCTTCTACTATAAGAAAAAGCGCCGTAAGTAAGCAAAGCGACAACCTGTCGCAAGTCGGTAAGGTGACAAATGGAAACCGATAAATAGTGATTGCTTTCATAAATGAAAGGCACTAGGGGATAGGGCATTTGAATTCTATAGATGATGCTCAAACTCTATTGCATTTAGGGTTGACTGCTTCACAAGCAAAAGTGTATCTTGCCCTTCTTAGGTTAGAGACAGATAACAAGGGAACAACAATAGCAAAATTTGCGGATATACCAAGACAAGACGTGTATCGCCTGCTCGATGAACTGAAGCAAATTGGGATAGTCCAAAAAACGTTTGCCAGACCTGCAACCTTCAGATGCGTTCCCCCCAAAGAGGCTGTCTCTATTCTATTGGAAAGAAGGATAAGAGATTTTTCCCAGTTGAAAAAAGAAGCTAATAAATTTGTAAAGAATGTTAAAGGCACAGTTCATGAAGAGTTATATCAGCCTGAAAGCGAGCAATTTATTTTGATCTCTGAAAGAGAAGCCCTTACTTGTAAAGCGCGTGAAGCAATAGAAAACATGAAAGTGTCTTTGAAAGATATTACTCCTTTTAATGAGTTGATTCCCTGGCTTACTATCTTATCAAAGTCATTTGAAAGGGCATTAAAAAGGGGAGTGAAAATTCGATGGATAACAGAGGATCAAGAGGATGAAAGTTTAATTTCTAAATTCTTGCAGACTCATTCGGAATGTAGAAATTTTAAGATCAGGTTTGTTTCCGGTCCCTTGAGAGCAAAATTTGGAATCTTCGACAGCAAAGAAGTCATTTTAGGTATTAACATCAAAAGTGGTTTTGCTCTTTCACCTGCTTTATGGTCAAAAAACGCTGCTCTTATGGCAATGGCAGAAAACTATTTTGAAAGCTGTTGGAAAAAAGGGCGGGATCTTAAGCGTGAGAAAATCAATCTGATAGGAAATGCTTGATATTTGATTCCCTGGATTGATCTTGATCTTTTGCAGGAGCATATTTTTGCGAAACTGTTATTCTGTTTCGGCTTAGGTTGCTTCTGATTTCATTATTTATTCTTGTGTCTTCTCTCCCCCTTGTTGCATGTCCGAATCTGGTTATTTTCCAGTTTTTCATGTTTCCTCGGATAATTTGTGGGTTGCTTGTTAGAATGTAGAAGGGCTTTTTTGTTAGGGACGCGTAGAGTTCAGCGATAAAGTTTAACAATTGTTTTCCAGTGCCTGTTCCTGGGTAATCTGGTAAGACAACTATAGAATGAACAGAAGTATAACGCCTATCAAAAATCCCAACGAAATCGATATGTCCTCAACCTGATCCTTCGATTCCCTGTACGCGGGAGTAATAAGTTCACTTGACGTAAACACTATTAAGGTGCCTGCAGCAAAACCTAAAACTGTAGCTAAAATATCAATTGCCAAAACATGAGCAAGATAGAACCCGATAGGTGCAGCCGCAGCAACTATTAAAAAATCAGCTATCCAACCTTTGAGTATATCTCTATTTTTTATTTTTCGCATCTTCATCCGTTTTGTGCCTTCCAAAGTTGCAGCTAGGTTCCCTAAGAAAACCACAATGACTGCAGCAACAACCCCCACCTGATTTAACGCTATTATTATCCCAACAAAAAGCGCTTCAGGAACACTATCTAAGATTGTGCCTACAATTATTGGTCTCCCTGAAGGGTAATTATGAGGATTCAGCTCGTTTAGGATATTTTCAGGTTTTTTCTTGGATAGGGCATTCTTCTTAATTAGTTGTTTTGCAGAATAATAGCTTGCAGCACCTAAAATGAACCCGACAATCAGACTCCACGAATTACCTATTGTTAGAGTCTCCTGTACGAGATATGCTGTGGTAGCGAGAAAGACTCCGCCGCCAAACGCAGCAAAAATTGCCCTATTTTTAACTGAGTACCTTCCAAAAATAGCTATTAACGCACCAATTAGGAAAGCAGAAGCTATGATAATACCTGCTAACACACTTTCAAGAACCTGAATCGATTCTACGTTAAGGCTCAATAGCTAAAACCTCAAACAGCAAAATAGCCCACAAATTTGTAAACCTGAACAACAGAAACATCAAAAAAAATATGGTCTCCACTTATTTAAGAATGCTATAGACTTAAAACTAATTCTTCTAAAATGTTCTAGTGAACCATTGGTCTTTGCACACGTTTTCTCACAAGTTTTGCCATAGCAAAATTGGTTCAACTTTGTTGGGTTTGGGATTAAATTTTAATCTGCTGGAACAAATTGTAGAGAGACAGTTATTCTTTTTCAGCTTAGGCTACTTCTAATTTCGTTGTTTATTCTTGTATTACCTTTTCCTTAGCTTGCGTGCCCGAAACGGGTTATCTTCCACTGGCTGAGGTTTCCTCGAATTATCTGAGGATTGCTTGTTAATACGTAGAATGGCATCTTTGTTTGAGAATAGTAGAGATCAGCAATAAAGTTCAGGAACCATTTGCCTAAGCCAATTCCTTGATAGTCCGGTAGCACGACTAAGCGGCTAACTCGGTAATATCTTGCTTTCATTTTGACACATGCGACTGCTATGAAAGCTATGGGTTTGTCTTGGTAGACTGCGGTGTAGCATCTGACTCCTGCTCCTAGGGAGCCGTTTAGATAGTGATAGTTCCGAAACATCTTCCAAAGAGATGCGCCGCACCGATAAACGCTGAGGTTAATGGGCGGCCGTCTTCTTTTTTTCGGCTAAACTCCATTGTGTCAGTGGAGAATACCCAGTCTGGGTCAAGCCAATCAACAACGTCATAATGGCATGTTACTGCTATGAACTTCTTTTTTGATCGCCTAACAGCTTTGCTGATGGCGAAGGCACTGACTTTGGCTATTTCTCTATCTACAACTGACGTAAACTCATCGAAAACTATCTTGTTCTGATCAAGACACAATGCTCTTGCAATGTCAACACGCATCTTTTCACCTTGACTAAGGCAATCATACGCCTTGAGCCAGTCTGGCGGAGAAGCAAAGCCAACGCTGCAAAGGGTTTTGGTTATTTCCCCTGTTTCAAGATCTTATGAAAAATCGTCGAGCACACACTTATGCGAATAATCGAACCCTCGAATGTAGGCTTAAGGGAAAAGCTGCTTAGCTATGCTTGTTTTGCCCGATCCGCTTCGTCCCACGATTACGCCAACCTGCCATTCATCATCTTCAAGCGGCAAAGAACCAACAAATCGCTTCTCCAACTTAACATCTGAAAGCGTATAGCTTTCAACAACGCTCTGAGCACGAAAACTATCCGCTTGCTCCCATTTTTTTACAATGTTAAAATCCGTAGTTTGTAACCCTCCGACTTTAGCTTCTCAAAGATGCTTTTCTGGTTAGCTTCATCTTTGCACTCAACAATTATCTCATAAGTTGCCGGAATTGTAACTGAAAACTCGTGGTCTAAGATGTCTTGGGGAAGCCTTTCGCCCACTGATGCAAGAAGAGCTTTCAAGCCGTCTTTTTCTCCTTGCTCTATTAT
Organism: Candidatus Bathyarchaeota archaeon; assembly: GCA_963741005.1. Classification (GTDB taxonomy): domain Archaea; phylum Thermoproteota; class Bathyarchaeia; order Bathyarchaeales; family Bathycorpusculaceae; genus Bathycorpusculum. The sequence goes on along the minus strand of CAVUGQ010000006.1, from coordinate 1,285,818 downwards.
GCGGATGTATTCGGCGGCGTCAAGTTCTTTGTTATGTTTGCCTTTGAGCTTGTTTAAAATCTGCCTAATCATCCTCCTATCAACATCACTAACCGGTAAACGAAGAACTGGAGCAAAAAACTCGCCATGCTGCTTACAGATTTCCGTGCGCTGCTCACCATCTAGCAAGACGCCCTCTTTGTTAGCCAGGATCGGGTAGTGCCCAACCGTACTTCTGCAAACTATTCCAGATTTGTTCCTTCTGTCTAATCGTAGTAATGTTTGGGTTGGCTTGGTCCGCTTCAAGAAAACGAATATCTTCTAACAGCGGCAAATACGCGTCTGGGACTATAATTGTTGTTTTCTTATCCATTTGATTTAACCTCTCGTTTTTTCTTCATAGCTTCAGTGATTTTCATATCGCGCCAGAAAACTTCCCTGTCTTTTTCTGACCATTTACTAACGTGTTTTTGGCACTCTAGCCATCGCTCCCAAAACAGGTTACAATGCAGCTTGAAAAACCACTGCTCAATTTCATTAAGCACAACGCTCGCAGCATGGTAAAAGAGAAAAGATCCATAACTCGGCTTATGACGATGAGGTTGAGCTTGAGAATTACATCTTTATTTTCCATTACTGCTTCGTGTGTCCATCTGCCTTGATACTTTTCGGTAAGCTCTATATTCTTTAATATTACCAGTTGTTCGGGTTCGGTTGAAGGAGTGGAAGTCTATGCGGATGCCCTCTGATGGCACAGGTTTTAGTTTCTCTGATAGCTCTTCAATCCTTTTAGTTAACTGAGAAGGCTTCATTATTGGGGACTCACGTTTCCGCTTTGGTTTTGTGTTGGAGGAGGGTATCTTTTCAAACTAAACACTCTGTCTAACAAGCCCATTTCGCGGCGTTCACAAAGCAGGGTGTCGTGTTGCTCCTTTGACATTTTACGCACTTCTTTAATGCTCTCCATCCAATCAAGCCTGAAATTGTGGAAATAAAGCTTGAAATACCATTTTTCCAGCTCATCACAGCATAAATAGTCAGGCACAATTTCAACAAACAGTTCTGTTGCTCTTTTGCCAAATATCTCCAAGCCCTTGTACCATAAATCCGCATTCTTTTCAATAACATCTTTCGGAGGGCTCCCAGGAGCATATTTGTCTATGAATTCTTGGATTTTATCGAGAAGTATCCGTTCGGGTTCGCTAAAGGAAGTTATGTCAATTCGCGTCTCAGTTTTGATTGAGCCTTCGAGTTGATTTGCCAAGCCACTTACTCTTCTATTAAGCTGCCAAGGTTTCAAGGAACAAACACTCCTTTCTTGGCTTTATCCTCTAACTCTTTTAAGCGACCAAGAACCTCAGGCAAAACCGCAGTTTCACACATCAAGGAATTAGCTTTCAGCATTATGTTCAATGCAGCCATCCGAGCTAACTCGTTAGATGTTTTAATGAACCTCAGGTTTGCTTGACGATAAATCTGCTAATACCTATTCATAATTTTCAATAGAACCCCGTCAGGCTTAACTGCACTCTGAAAACAAGTTGCCAAATCTCACGAGACTCAAAATCCTTGTACAAAACACGTTTAGAAAAGGTCAATTTTATGCTTAATTCGTTCACAACTTCAGCTTGAGAAAAGCCTAAACCTTCAAGCTTTAGCTCTTCTAGCCTTCTAGCAACCTTATCCATACAGTGTCACCCCCTAAAATTGAACGTTTTGTTCACATTTTTCAACAACAGAAAAAGAAAGAAGGGAAATAGCGATTCCCCTGTTCGCCATTTTACAAAGTATAAATTAAACTCTAGAGGAAAGTAGCCCGGGGGAGATTCGAACTCCCGTCGGTGGGTCCAAAGCCCACTATGCTTGACCACTACACCACCGGGCTGCACGGTTTCAATTAGCACTGTTTTATTTATTGTTAGAGGTGTAAGGGGAACTTTTTTGCTAATAAGCGTTCTTGCGTTAAATTGGTTTTCATTTGTTTTTATATTGAGATTAATGAAGCAAGCTCACGGTTTATCTGAGCGTGGTTATGTTAATTTTTACACTTTTTTTTGTTATTTCCCATAGTGTTTTTTTCACACATCAGGCATTTCGAAACCATTGTGTGCAATAGATTTAATAAACCACAAACCTTAAATAACAGTCCATTTCATTTGGTAAGTTTGCGCGGGCCGAATGTACTATTTTCTAGCCAGATTGGCCTATGGTGACGGTTCTACGCACAAAAATTGAGGTAGAAGAGTATTGAGCAAAAAAGAAACACCTAAGACAGCACAACGCTTACAAGACAAGTGCCCAGAGTGCGGTAGCGAGAATTTAGTTCACGATTACGATACTGGAGAAACCGTATGCGGCGACTGTGGATTAGTCGTATACGAGCAAATGATGGATAAAGGACCCGAATGGCGCGCTTTCACCCAAGAAGAGAAAGCTTCTAGAAGCCGAGTTGGAGTGCCAACTTCTTATTCTGTTCATGACAAAGGATTATCAACAGCCATCAGCCAAGTTGACCGAGATGCATTCGGAAGAAAACTACCCCTCTCCACAAGACTACAAATGTGGCGTCTTCGCAAATGGCAAATACGCAGCAGAGTCCACTCATCCATCGACCGCAACCTTGCACAAGCCATGGCTGAACTAGATCGATTATCAGATAAAGTCTACATTCCAGCACCAATCAAAGAAAAAGCCGCTGTCGTCTACAGAAAAGCACTCGACAAAGGCTTGGTTAGAGGAAGATCAATAGCCGCCATTGCTGCAGCCGCCTTGTATGCTGCTTGCCGCGTAAGCGGCACACCACGCACCCTACGCGAAATCGCTGAAGCCAGCTTAGTTGACAAAAAAGACGTAGCAAGATGCTACAGACTCTTATTGCGAGAACTCGACGTTCACATGCCCATAGCTGATCCACTAACATACGTTTCAAAAATCGCTGAAAAAACAGGTATCTCAGGAAAAACTCAAGGCGCAGCCATACAAATACTAAGAGAAGCAAGGCGAAAACGTGCCGCCGCAGGAAAAGACCCAATGGGTTTAGCTGCAGCTGCACTATATATCGCATGCCTGCAAAACAACGAGAAGAAAACACAGAAAGACATCGCTGAAGCTGCAGGCGTAACCGAAGTTACTGTACGCAACCGCTACAAAACTTTGAAAAAACAACTAAATCTCGAATTGCCCGATTAGGGCCTCTTTTTATTAATTCACAAAACTAAGTTTCTTCTTTTTCTATTTCGTCTTTTTCAAGTTCCATAACAATTATTCCAATGTAACCGCAGGTTTCACAATAATATTGTTTAGGAGTTAACCAAACTGCGAGACTACTGGATAAGGCAATTTTTGGGCTTGTGCATCTTGGACAATAAATTTGGGTGGGTTTGCGATGTTTTGTGTTTTTGAGAATGTCGCGTATCCCATCTGATTTTTTCATTAGGAAATACCCCTTAGATGAAGGGACTACATGTTATTGCAGTTCGATGTTTTCTTGTGGATAACCCATCTTAATCAAGAATTCGCGTACTCTGTCGCGGTGGTCGCCTTGAAGCATGATTTGACCGTTTTTGCTAGTTCCGCCGCATGCGCAGTATGTTTTGAGTTTTTGAGCGATGCTTGATAAATTCGAGTTTTTATCATCCATGCCATCGATTATGGTGGTTGCTTTGCCAAATTTTCTGGTTTCAAGTCGTATGCGAATGCGTTGTTGCTCTTTCTCTATTTCTCCACAAACACATAGGTCTTTAGGTAGTCCACACGTTGAACAAACTTCAGCCATGACACTCAACAGAGAATTAGCACCAGAATATATAAGAGTTTCAAGGGTTTAAGAGTGATTTTTCGGGCATTAAGCGATTGGTTTTCTGGCAATTAATAAAACGCTTCAGAAATACGAAAGAACTCTTTTTTTGACAGGAGATCCCATCTTTGAAGATAACGTACCACTGCTTCTTTAAATATTTAGAAAATAATTACTTTTTGACAAAAGAAAAACAGTTTTTGAGGACTAAAATGAAGCTTGAACTTGGAGCAAAAAACTGTCTTTATCCATTGCCAACCGTGCTGGTTGGAGTTTTGGTTGACGGAAAACCCAATTATATCACCATAACGCATGTTGGCATAATGGACCTTGAATCGGTTTCACTTGGCATGAACAAGCATCAGTACACTAACCAAGGAATAAAAGTAAACAAAACCTTCAGCATCAATATCCCCTCAACAAAGATGATTAAGGAAACGGACTACTGCGGATTAGTTTCAGGAAAAGACATGAACAAAGCAGACATGTTCAAGACGTTTTATGGAAAAATCAAAACTGCTCCCATGATTGAGCAATGTAGCGTAAATATGGAATGCGAACTTTTGAGAACTGTTGATTTTCCAAATCACGACATATTCATAGGCAAAATAACAGACACATACTGCGATGAAACCGTCCTCACAAACGGTGAGGTTGATTTTGAAAAAGTACAGCCCATCTTATTTGTAATGAATGACCGAAGCTACTGGAGTTTGGGCAAAAAAATCGCGAAAGCTTGGAACATAGGAAAAGAACTCAAAAAAACCCTCTCGAACATAGGAAAATGAGGTTTAAGTTCACACTATGACTACGCTTCTGAGAAGATGCTGGAATGTTGACAAGCCCCTCTACATCAGATATCACGATGAAGAATGGGGAGTTCCCGTTCATGATGACCAAAAGTTTTTTGAGTTTTTGGTTCTCGATGGTTTTCAAGCCGGGTTATCATGGTGGCTGATTTTGGAGCGGCGAGAAATGTTCAGGAAAGCTTTTGACGGTTTCGACCCAGCAAAGGTAGCAAAATACACCTCAAAAGATGTTGAGCGTCTAATGAAAGCTCCCGGAGTAATTAAGAATCAAGCCAAAATAGCAGCTACAATAACCAACACGCAACAATTTCTTAAGATCCAAGAGGAATTTGGCTCTTTTAATGCCTTCATCTGGCAATTTGTTTGTGGAATAACAATTCAGAATGCTTTTACTGACTTATCTGAAATGCCTGTGGAGACCAAGGAGTCCAGAGTGATGAGTTTGGAACTCAAAAAGCGAGGCTTTAAGTTTGTTGGACCGACAATCTGTTACGCGTTTATGCAAGCTGCAGGATTGGTAAACGACCATTTAGTAGACTGCTTCCGTTACTCTCAACTTCAACACTAAACACTGGATTTATTTTGCTTATTTAAGGTCTTGAAAAGAGCTAATTCTTCATTTGTTATTCCTGCTTGGCGTAGTTTTGCGATACAGATTTGGCGTTGTTTTTCAGTCAACTTTGCAGGATTGATTATTTCCTGGTTCATGCTTGTGAAATGGTAGGTTTCTTTGGTTTTTCTGCCCTTTCTAAGCGCACTGCGTTGTCTTTTGAAACGATTGAGGGCTTCGCAGTCTTGGGTTTCCATGCCGAACATGGTATTCGGGAACTGTCGGCATCCTTCAGGTCGAATTTCATAGATAGAACAGGATTTATTCACCAGAAACGGACAGGCGTGGTGCGTAATGTACCAGTCGTATTTTGCTTGGTCCTCTTCAAAAATCATTCCTAACGCTTCAAAGAGACCTTTTAGTGTTACATTAACTTCCTGGTGCTCTTTAAGTTTGGAACCGATTTCTCCCGCAGTCAAAAAATCATCAAGCGTACAGCAGACACCACATCTATTGCACAAGAAGGGCAGATTAATTGACCACCCACCTGTTTTATTTTTCAATTCTATGTGCAGATAAAACGTGTCAACCATGATACGACCACCAAAGTAACATCTTCTCTTGTGGCTTTCAATCTTTCGTTATTAAAATAGCAGGGCAAATTAAAAAAATGAAAAAGGCAGTTTGATGTCATTTGAGGGATTGTTTTGAAGCTTATTGAAGCTTAAAATGCATTTATTTAGCTGTTTATTGCTTAAGGGTTTTTATTTTTCCTTTTTGCCGAATTCTCTATCGACAAATACCAGTATTACGATAAACCACATTATTCCCAACATGCACTTTGGCAACCAGAAGTTTACTACCCCCCGGAACCGCAACAATTAACGTTAGTCAGATTTAGCTTTCTCATACTTCAACCATAATAGAGTGGTTTCTTTAAAACGTAAAAAAATCCAACCTCCTAAATGAATAAAAAGTGAAAGAGGGCTGGTTATCTGACTTTCCTGTCCACCATTCTGCCGTTTGCATCTATAAGTTTTATGTCCAAGGGCATAGCGCCGACTGCGTGGGTTGCGCAGCTTAGGCATGGGTCGAAAGCGCGGATTACTGCTTCAACGCGGTTCAACATTCCTTCTTGGAGCTGGTTAGCTTTGACGTATTTTTTTGCCACTTGTGTTATTGCCATGTTGTAGGCTATGTTGTTGTGTTCAGTTGCAATAATCATGTTGTTCCATGTGATTAATCCATGTTGGTCAACTTTGTAGTGGTGAATAAGTGTGCCTCTCGGTGCTTCTGCAACTCCTACGCCTTCGTAGTTGTTGACCATTGCTCTTGAAATAACATGTTTTGTAACAATTTCAGGGTCATCGAGCAGTATTTTTGCGGTTTCAATGCAGAAAAGAGTTTCAATCAAGCGTGCATAGTGGTAGTGGAAGGTACTTTGGACAATGCCGTTTTTGCCAAGTTTCTTGAATTCTTTAAGCTCAATGTCTGCCAACGGTGTTCCGCAATGTGATGCTACGTTTAGTCTTGCTAGTGGTCCAACGCGGTAAGCGCCTTGTGGATACCCGAGTGGTTTGAAGTAGGGAAACTTCATAAAAGAATAAGGTTCAATGGCTTCGCCAATGTAATCACTGTATTTTGTTTGGTCAATGCATTCAGCAGCTATTTTGCCGTATTGGTCTACGATTCTAATTTTCCCGTCGTAGTGTTCAAGACCGCCATCTGACGTTACTAGACCCATGTAATGGCTTGGAAAATTCCCAAAGTTTTCAACCTCATCACTAAATTCAATCAGCATACTTTTGTACAGTTCTAGCGTTTTGATTGTCGCATCTAATGCTTCAGGTAAGTTTCTTCGAAGATAATCTGCTCGTTCCTCTGTAAGAGGCCATTTAGCGCCTCCGGGCACAATCCAGTCGCTCGAATGAATGCGTTTGCCAGCGATTTTTTCGATAATTTCTTGCCCGAACTTGCGAAGTTTAATTCCGCGTAAAGCCAATTCAGGGTATTTATCTATTAAAACAAAGATGTTTCTTTGGTTGGGGTCAGAATTCATTCCCAGAAGTAGGTCAGGTGCAGACAAAAAGAAGAAGTTCAAGGCGTGTGACTGAATCATTTGTCCCATGTGCATTAGTCGTCGTAGTTTGATGGCGGTTTTTGGTGGGGTTACGCCGACGATTGAGTCGCAAGCTTTGGCGGATGCTATAAGGTGGCTGACTGGGCAAATGCCGCATGCGCGCGAAGTTATGCTGGGCATTTCATAATAAGGTCTACCTTCCGTGAATTTTTCGAATCCCCGGAAATCGACTACTTTGAACAGTGCTGTTTTAACTGAATCATCCTCATTCAACAGGATATTAATTTGGGCATGTCCCTCGATGCGTGTTACTGGACCTATAACGATTTTTTTCTCTATGTTTGCTTTAACCATATTTTGATCTACCCTCCATTACTGGTGTTCTGCCAGCTAACAACTCGGTTAACACATAGTTAATCAGGTCAGCAGATGGCGGACACCCAGGAACATAAAAGTCAACTTTAACGATTTCATGCAGCGGCTTTGCCTTAATTAGCAACTTGGGCACAGCAATTGGGATTGCAGCATTCAAATCTGATGGTTCTTTGTAGGCTCTCTCTAAGACCGCTTTGTCACTGTTTCTCCATGAATTCCGCAGGGCAGTCACATTTCCAGTTACAGCGCAATCACCTAATGAAATTAAGATCTTTGTTTGCGCCCTTGCTTTGTTGAGCATTTCAAATTGTTCTTCATTTGCAACAGCGCCCTCGATTAGGGTAACATCAACATTTTCTGGAAATTCTTTAACATCCATAATTGGACTGTAAACAATCTGAATTTTTTTGGCTAAGTCAAGTAATCGTTCGTCTTGGTCAAGGAAGGACATATGGCAGCCTGAACAGCCACTTAGCCAAATCGTTGCGACTCTAACTTTCTTTTCTTCACTCATTTACGGTTCCTCCGCGCCAAGATAAATTCGGCAATATCCTTACGCTTTGAATGCTCGATGGGTTCGCCTTCAATGTAGATGGCTCCTACAGGGCAAACTTTTGCACATTTTCTGCAGGAAGAGCACGAGCAAGAGCTCGCCCATTCATCGTCAAGGTCCAAGATTACTTCAGAGTCTTTTCCTCGCGTCTTCAAGTCAAGTGTGTGTACGCCTTCGATTTGGTCGCAAACGCGGATACATCTTGTGCATAAAATGCATCTATTGCGGTCAATCACCAAAAAGTCATGGGTTAAATCAATAGAATCTGCGCTCCAGTTCCGCTCAAACATTACGTGGTCAACTCCGTAGTTGGTTTGCCAGGGCTTGCAATTCACAGTGATCGTTGGCAACGCATACTGAGCAAATGTGGGTTCTTTCAGCCATAAGCATCTGAACAACCATTTTTCGGTACTCTTTGATTCGGTCAGAGTTTGTAGTGACTTCCATACCTGAACCAACAGGGGTAATGCAGGATGGGAATAATTTCGGTGAACCGCTTATTTCAACTAGACATAAACGGCATCCGCCATATGGGGTTAAACCTTCCAAATTGCATAGAGTAGGAATTATTATCCCGTTGTCTTTGGCAGCTTTTAAAATCAGGGTTCCTTCAGGAACGGAAATTTCAACACCGTCAATTTTTAAGTTAACAGTTCCGACACTCACAGTTAAGCCTCCTTTTGTTTTTTGAAACATTTACCAGCTGAACATTTTCTCTCCACAATATGCTCCAAATATTCGTTCTTAAAGTACCGTAAAGTCGTTAAAACTGGATTGGGCGCTGTTTGTCCTAAGCCGCAAAGACTTGCATCCCTAATCATAACACCGGATTTTTCCAGCGTAGAGATGTCTTCAGTTTTCCCGTCGCCTTGTGTGATTCCGTCAAAGATTTGTTTTACTCTGATTAAGCCTGCTCTGCATGGTGTACATTTTCCGCATGACTCATCGACACAGAATTCAGTGAAGAATTTTGCAGTGTCAACCATACAAGACTTTTCGTCGAGAACAACTATGCCTCCTGATCCCATGATTGCGCCCACTTTGATTAAAGAATCGTAGTCCACAGGGAGTTCAAGAATGGTGTCGGGTAGACAACCTCCTGAGGGACCACCAACCAGAACTGCCTTGAATTTTCTTCCTTCTGGAACTCCTCCCCCGATGTCAAAGACAACTTCTCTTAAGGTAATGCCCATTGGTACTTCTATAAGACCTGGATTGACTACTTGTCCGGTTAGTGAGAAGCATTTGGTTCCTGTGCATTTTGGAGTGCCAATTTTTGAAAACCACAACCCACCGTTTTGAATAATCAGCGGTATATTTGCCAAGCTTTCAACGTTCTGTATTAAGGTAGGTTTTTTCCATAATCCTGAATTGGCTGGGTAAGGTGGACGCGGACGAGGCATTGCTCTTCTACCTTCAACTGATGCAAGTATGGCTGTTTCTTCTCCAGCAACAAATGCACCTGCACCGAAACGCAATTCAAGGTTAAATTTGAAAGTGCCCATTTCCAAAATATTGTCCCCAAGCAACGACATGGCTTTAGCTTGAGCAATGGCTTTCTGCAAAGTCTGGATAGCTAAAGGATATTCTGATCTGATGTAAATGTAGCCTTTTTCTGCGCCGATCGCGTATGCTGCAATAAGCATTCCTTCAATTATAGCATGAGGGTCTGCTTCAGCTAAGGTTCGATTTGCAAAAACACCTGGGTCACCTTCATCGAGGTTAGCTACTACATATTTGGGTGAGTTTTGTGTTCTGGCAACAAGGCTCCATTTTTGCCCAGTTGAAAAGCCAGCGCCTCCTCGACCTCTGAGTCCACTTGTTCTAATTTCGTAAATTACACCTTGGGGCGTCATGGTTGCAAGACATTTAGCTATGGCAGAGTAACCACCTGCAGATATGTAGTCTTCAATTCGTGTGGGATCAATCTTGCCGGCGTTTCTTAAAACTAGCCTATGCTGTTTTTGGAAGTACGCTTGGTTTTTGTAAAGCATATCTTTTATAGGTAAGCCTAAAACTATGTGGTCACGCACTATGTCACGGACTTTTTCAGGAGTTACACTTTGGTAGAGGTAATCCCCAGGTTCAATTAACACTGCTGGACCAACTGAACAGGTGCCAATGCATCCTGTGCGCGCAACTTTGCATTCTTTTTCAACACCGAATTCTTTAACCGCTTCTTCAAACGCTTTAAGAACCTTTAACGCTCCGAAAGGAACACAACCACTTGAGCAGCAAACATTAATTCGGTATTTGTATGCTCTCTGAAAATCTATTTCGTGCTCCGCTACTTTTTGAAGATCGTCAAGTTTCATTTTTAACCCCTGCTAAAACATTTTTGATTTTTTCTATAACAATCTCTTTTGTGGCTTTACCTATCACTTCATTGTCCACCACAATTGTTGGAGCCATCGCGCATGCACCAATGCAGCGAGTGACTAACAAGGAAAGTTTCCCATCTGGAGTAGATTCGCCGCGCTTAACATTAAATTCTGCTTCTATTACCTGCATTATTTCTTCAACACCTTTTACATAGCAGGCAGTACCTAGACATCCGGTTACAACATGTTCTCCTGGTTTTCGCAATTTGAAATAGCTGTAAAAAGTTGCAACTCCATAAACATGACTTGGTGGAAGGTTTAGTGAACCGGAAATATCCATCAGCAAATCTTTGTCTAGATACCCGTAGATTTCTTGGGCATGATGTAATATTTCTAGAAGAGCATTTTCTTGATAGTTATGTTCTTTTAGAACTTTTTCAAGCAATAAACGCCGGTTATCTTTGTCAGACATCATTTAGCCCCATTGATTTTCAGGTCTAATTTACCCTCAGGGCAGTACTAAAAGCAGCAATATAAAAGTCTAGGACAAAATATAAGTAAATTACCACAAAAACCGATAAAAACCAAGTATAGTAAACCTTGGTCGCTGAATAGTCAATTTATCCAAAGGGCATATTGCGTAAAAACTTAATTTTTATAATTATAATAATGTTTTACCCCTATTTTCTTTACACAAAAAGAGATAAAAAGTACTTTAGACAGAAGCTAATTCTGGACGCTTCTCTGCTTCTTTTTCCTTAACAATTGGCTGCTCTTTCGTTTTGACCAACGGAGTAGTCTTTGAAGCCTCACAGTGGAAGTCAACGTCTTCTTCTTTTAAATTAAGTGTAGCTTTCACTGTGCCGTCAGTTAAATAATCGATTCTGAAACCCATCTTCTTTGACAGACTTAGCGCTCGGTAGTTATCTTGCAGGATGATTGAGTGGATACTCTCCATACCCTTTTCCTTTGCGATGTCAAGCACGTAATCGACCATTTTGGTGCCTAATCCTAAGCCTTGCCAGTAATCATTCACAAGGAAAGCCATTTCACCCCTTTTTTCATCAGATTCTATACTTAGACGGGTGACGCCGAGGATTTTTCTTTTGCCGTTTTCAACCATTTCGGCGACGATTGCTATTTCTCGGTCGTAGTCTATATTGCAATAGCGAACGCGGACTTCATGGGGTGTGTCTTTTAACATCTGGAAGAACCGATAGCGAATGGATTCTTCTGAGAGGCTCTGGAACATTTCCAGCCACATTGGTTCATCTTCAGGCTTTATTGGGCGCAACAGTACTTCTTGACCGTTCTTGAGCTGCCACATTATTTCGTATTTTTTAGGGTAAGGACTTATGACCATGTGTTCGTGGGGTTCAAATTTCCTGCAAACCTTGTCCTTGTCAACAACTATGCGAGCATCTAGGATGGTTGCTTCTTTCTCGTTGATTAAAAGTGGGTTTATGTCAATTTCTTTTATCTGCGGAAAATCAACAAGCAACTGTGAGAACATTAGGACTGTTTCATCAAGTTTTTTAAGATTTACTGCCGGTGCGTTTCGCCAACCTTTCAGTAAGCGGTAAACTTTTGTTTCTTCCATCATACGGTGAATAAGCGTTGTGTTTAACGGTGGAAGCCCAATTGAATAGTCTTTGAAGAGCTCCACTCCGACTCCGCCCATTCCGAAAAGAATTACTGGTCCAAATACTGGGTCTGTTTTTCCACCGATGATGAGTTCATAGCCTTTCTTCTCAATCATGGGCTGAACTGTGACACCGATTATTTGGGCGTTTGGGTTGTAAGAAGTTGCTCGTTGAATTAGAACTTCAAATGCTTCGCGGACTTCATGGGGTGAGTTAACGTTTAAGATTACTCCCCCTGCATCACTTTTATGGATGATTTGAGGCGAAAGAATCTTTAAGACAACTGGGAACCCCATTTCCTGTGCAAACGCGACGGCTTCATCCACATTGTTTGCAGCGGAAGTTTTCACAACTGGAAAATTGTAGTATTTAAGTATTTTTTTAGCTTCATCCTCTGTTAAGACTTCGCGACCGTCAAACGCAGCGCTTCTAAGTATAGCCATGATAGGGCGTTTTGGTGGTGAAGCATCAACCGGAAGTTCTTCAGGGGTTTCGTAGAGCAGATCTACGTTGACTTGGTAATTATACATGTACATATATGTTCGAATTGCTTGTTCTGGCGTTGAATAAGTAGGTATGTTGTTTGCGTTAAGGATGTTGTTGGCTTCTTGCACTGCGCCATATCCCATAAACGAAGTTAAAATTGTTTTGTTCTGGTAGGACTTTGCGCGTACAAGTTCGACTATGTTTTTGGCTATTTCAACCGATTCTGAAACAGCCTGCTGAGTGAAAACAATCAAAATTCCATCAATATTATCGTCGTTTAAGCACGCTTCAACAGCAGCTTTATACCTTTCAGAGCGGGCATCACCTAAAACATCTACTGGGTTACCGTGACTCCAGAAAGGAGGTAAAACAGCGTTAAGTGAATCAAGTGTTTTCTGACTTATTTTGGCTAATTTTCCGCCTTGAGCAATCAACGAGTCAGTTGCCATCACACCGGGTCCGCCAGCATTAGTTATTATAGCAAGTCTTGGCCCTTTGGGTAATGGTTGGGTTCCTAAAACTTCAGCTGCATTAAACAAGTCAGCTATTTCATTAACTCGAACTATACCGGCCCGTTTAAAGGCTGCATCATAAATGCTGTCTTCCCCTGAAAGTGAACCAGTGTGGGAAGCTGCGGCTTTTGCACTTTCGGAGAATTTGCCTGATTTAACGACTATAATTGGTTTGGTTCTTGCGAAGTGTCTTGCTGCACTCATGAATTTGCGGGCTTCAGTTATGCCTTCAACGTACATGAGGATGCTCTTTGTTTTTGGGTCAGAGCCAAAATAATCTATTAAGTCTCCAAAGTCTACATCAATCATTGATCCAACTGAAACGAAATTGCTAAAACCTATGTTTTCATGCAGTGCCCAGTCAAGAATTGCGGAGCCTAAAGCTCCACTTTGAGAGAGAAAAGCCACATTGCCTGGTTTGGGCATTTTATCCAGGAATGTCGCGTTAAGGTTATTTCTAGGACGGATTAAACCGATGCAGTTTGGACCAATAACTCGGATGCCATATTTCTTGGCTGATTTAAGAATCTTTTCTTCTAAAGCTTTTCCTTCAGAACCTGTTTCCTTGAACCCTGCAGAAACAATTATGACTCCCTTCACTTTTGCCTTTCCGCATTCTTCCATAACGTCTGGAACGGTTTTTGCGGGAGTAGCTACAATTGCTAAGTCTACTGGTTCGGGGATCTGGTCGACTGTCAGGTAAGTTTTAACGCCTAAAATTTCAGGTTTTCTTATGTTAACGAAAAAGACTTTACCGGTGAAACCCATTTGAGTAAAGTTTTTAACTATAGCGTATCCAACTGAGCCTTCAACATCGCTGGCTCCAATGATGGCTACATTTTGAGGATTAAAAATTTTGTCAAGGTTTGTCGTAACCATTAATTTTACCTTCTGCTTTAGGGTCGTGCAGTGCTGGAAATTAAAGCTTATTGTTCAAGAATCAGTATTCTTTTATTGTAAACAGCATTGAAAGATTAAAAAATATCGTTTAGGGGTAATCGGCTGAGAAGTGAAGTACTGCAAACTGAATTACTGGAAATATTTTTTAATTTCGCCAAGAGATAGAACAGAAACGCCGTTATCGATTAACATTTGCTCTGATTTCTCTAAATTGCTGGGCCTCAAAATCAAAGCAACCTTACCTTCCATATGAACTGCTGATGAATAAGCATACTCAATGTTTATGCCGCCGTCTCCTAGTATCTTTGTTATCTTTGAAAGCGTATTTTCTTCAGATATGACCGTTGCCGTTACTTCCCTATTCTTTTTTGATTTCGCCAAGTTGAATCCAGAGTCTTCCAAGAGTTTGGAGGCTTTTTCAGGTTCTTCAGTTATTAATCTAACTAGTCCAAATTCGCCTGCGTCAGCGATGGATAAAGCGAAGACTCTGATTTTGTTTTTGTCAAGCTGTGACATTGCTTCAAATAAAGATCCTGGATGATTATCAAGAAATATACTTACTTGCGTTATCGGCAAACCCTGCACCCACTACCAATTTACATCAGTTGATATTTAACTTTAACCAAAAAAGGCTCTGATCTTTGGTAGTTGTAGTTGCTAATTCTATGCACAATAATAACAAATAAGTTGTGGCAGTCGAATTTTGAAATTACTCTAAATCAAGAAGCACCTACAGAGATTTCAGTCTTCACCAAACTTTATATTTTAACTTGAATAATTGCTTGCTATTCGGAGAATACAGAGTTTGCTAGTGTGCACCGAGGTTTCCAAGCGGTTTGGAGGACTTCAAGCATTGAAAAACGTCAATTTCACAGTAAACAGTGGCGAAATTGTTGGGCTTGTTGGTCCCAACGGCTCAGGCAAATCCACGTTGCTCAACCTAATAAGCGGTGTCTACAAACCAGATTCAGGTCAAATTCTGTTTTTGAGCGAAGACATATCTAAACTTCCGCCCTACAAAATCTGCAGCAAAGGCATCACCAAAACAGCGCAAACCGTCCAGTCTTTTCCAGAAATGTCCGCCGTCGAAAACGTTTTAACAAGCGTTCTCTTCAATAAGGAAAAGTCTGTAGGGAAGACTGAAGGAAGATTGCGTGCGCAGGAGCTTTTGGGCTTCGTTGGTTTGAGTAAAGAAAAGTTTGACTTACCGGCAAAAAACCTAAATGTCGTTGAGCTTCGTCGCATTCAGCTTGCTAAGGCGTTGGCGACGAGTCCTAAACTGCTTCTGCTTGATGAGTTACTTACAGGTTTAACGCCAAAAGAAAGCGATGAAGCCATCGAACTTATCAAATTGATCAATAAACAAGGAGTCACCGTACTTATAGTGGAGCATGTAATGCGTGTAATTATGGGTTTATGTAATCGTGTGATTGTTCTGCAGCATGGCGAAAAAATCTGCGATGGAACACCAAAACAAGTCTGCAGCGATGAGAACGTAGTGAAGGTTTACTTAGGTAAGCGGTTTCAGTTCGGAGAGGATGAATAAAATGCTTGAAGTCGAAAACTTGTCCGCAGCTTATGGCATGGTGCAAATCCTTCGCGGAGTAAACTTCAAAGTTGAAGAAAAAGAAATAGTCAGCATCATCGGACCTAACGGCGCAGGAAAAACCACACTTGTGAAAACCGTCATGGGATTTTTGAAGCCACAAACTGGGTCAGTTAAGTTTAAAGGGGAAGAAATCGGGAAACTGTCAACATACGAAATAGTCAAGAAAGGACTCACCATGATTCCTGAGGGCAGAGAAATCTTTCCCCGCATGACTATCGAAGAGAATCTTATGCTTGGCGCTTACACCATAAAAGACAAAGCCAAAATTAATGAAAGCAAAGAGAAAGTTTATGAAATATTCCCGGTACTGAAAAAAAAGGAGAAAGCATTAGCTCAAACCCTCAGCGGCGGCGAACAACAAATGCTTGTCATCTGCCGAAGCCTAATGTCTAACCCGCAAATGCTCATTTTAGATGAACCCTCACTGGGTTTAGCGCCAATCATCGTGGAAAAAGTACTCGACACTGTGCGCACTATCAACGAGGAAGGCGTCACTGTGCTATTGGTGGAGCAGAACATTCATGACAGCTTAGGTGTAGCTGACCGAGGCTACGTCCTTGAAGAAGGCAAGATAATATTGGAAGGCAAGAGTAGGGAACTTTTATCTAATAGTCACATAAAAGAAGTGTATCTGGGCCTTTAAAGCAGAGAGGGACAAGAAATTTGGCGGATGGCAAATACTGGAACGAAAAAATAGAAACCATGCCTTCACAGGAAATAGAGAAACTTCAGCTCCAAAAACTCAAACTGCAAGTCAAACACAGCTATGAAAATAGCAGTTTTTACCGCCAGAAATTTGATAGCGTCAGCTTGAAACCCGAAGATATCCGTTCACTTGATGATTTGCAAAAGATTCCTTTTACCGTTAAAAGTGATTTGAGGGATAATTACCCTTTCGGGATGGTTGCAGCTAAATCTGTTGATATTGTTGAGATTCATGCTTCAAGCGGAACAACTGGTAACCCAATCATCGGCGCATATACTAGAAGCGACATGGAAATGTGGCAGGAACTCATGGCGCGCTCCATCTACACCACAGGCGGAAGACGCCAAGATGTCATTCACATCGCCTACGGTTATGGCTTATTCACAGGCGGCTTAGGTTTCCACTATGGAGCCCAAAAACTCGGAGCAAAGATAGTTCCAGCAAGCGGCGGAATGACACAACGACAAATAAAACTTATGAAAGACCTAGATGCCACCATCTTAGCTTGCACACCAAGCTTTGCGGTATATCTTGCAGAAACAATGGCTCAAGAAGGCATAATTCCACAGAAGGACCTTAAACTTAGGCTTGGCATGTTCGGAGCTGAACCATGGTCTCATAAAATCCGAGAGCGAATCGAAAAAGAAATGGGAATAGAGGCTTTCGACGTCTATGGATTAACTGAGCTTTGCGGTCCAGGTGTCTCCATCGAATGCCCCGAGCACAAGGGGTTACATATTTGGGAAGACAACTTTATCGTGGAAACAATCGACACAGACACAGGCGAAGTGTTACCCGCTGGAGAAGAAGGCGAACTAGTTTTTACAGCGCTCTCCAAAACAGGTTTGCCGATGTTACGTTACAGAACAAGAGATATCTCCACCATCAGCTTTGAGAAATGTGCTTGTGGTAGAACCCATGCAAGGATGGAAAGGGTGACCGGAAGATCAGATGACATGTTGATTATCCGTGGAGTAAACGTGTTTCCATCTCAAATTGAGTATGCTGTAATGTGTTTCTCTGAACTCGCTACCCAGTACTTAATCGTTCTCGATAGACCAGGCGCGCTTGATACTTTCATCGTAAAGGTTGAATTGTGTGAGCAAGCCGCTAAAAACCAACAGCTAGACCAGAAAGCGTTAATAAGTGACATTCAAAAACGAATCCACATTGTGACAGGTATATCAGCTGACGTGGAAATCGTCAAGCCAGGCGAACTTCCAAGAACCGAGGGAAAGGCAAAAAGAGTTTTGGATCTGCGTAAAGGCAAAATGTAAAGGACAAACCTATGACTTCCAAGATTGCAGCAGATAAGCCGGGCAGTTTTGTCTTGCTTAACGGTGATGAAGCAGTTGCACGTGGGGCAGTGGAAGCCACTGTTAAAGTTGCCACAGCCTATCCTGGGACCCCTTCTACTGAAATCTTAGAAGCCCTCGCCGAAGTTGCTAAAAATTTTGGATTCTATGCTGAGTGGAGCATTAACGAGATTGTCGCTGCAGCGGTTGCTGCGGGTGCCTCGATGACAGGTGTACGTTCAATTGTTTCGATGAAACATGTTGGTTTGAACGTTGCTGCTGACGCAGTAATGACTTTGGCTTACACTGGAGTTGAAGGGGGCATGTTAATCGCCGTTTGCGATGACCCCGCATTACACAGCAGTCAAAACGAACAGGATACTCGCTTCTTCGCAGTACATTCGAAGTTGCCATTGCTGGATGCGGGTAACCCCCAAGAAGCTCACGATATGGCAAAAGAAGCGTTCGAAATTAGTGAGAAACTCCACCTCCCGATCATCTTACGTCTAACAACGAGAGTGGCCCATGGAAAATCAAGAGTAAGACTTGGAAATTTCCAGAGAATAAGTCGCCGAGTCGAGTTTGACAAGAAAGGATCAAAATGGGTCATGGTTCCTTCCAACGCCTTACGACAACACCGCATTTTGGAGGGCAGGTTGGCGGAGGCAAAAAAGCTAGCTGAAAACTCAAATTTTAATACTATTGAAGATAACTGTTGCGAAGTCGGCATTGTGGGGAGCGGAGTTGGCTACTATTATGCAAGGTCAGTTTTAGAAAATGCAAAGTTTTCTTGGTTGAAGTTGGGATTTGTTCATCCGTTTCCAGTAGAGATTGTCAGGGCTTTTGCTTCTAAAGTCAAAAAGATCATAGTTATCGAGGAATTAAGGCCCTATATTGAGGAAAACCTCGAGCGAATAAATATTCAATTTGTTGGAAAAAGTCTGTTGGGCTTAGAAGAAATCGGTGAATTGACACCTGATAGTGTACGCGAAGCTTTTGCTAAGCTGGGACTTGCAACTCATCTTGAAAAACAGGAACCCATGGACTTGCCTCCAAGACCTCCAGCTCTTTGCCCCGGATGCCCTCATAGAGCATTCTACTACGCCTTAAACATGACTAACCAATCCATAAACTGCGATAACGAGAAATGTGTAGGTTGTGACATCTGTGAGTATGCGTGTTCTTTTGAAAAAGAAAATGTCTTTAACCCCCTCAAGTCGCGGATTCGGTCGGTGAGAGTGAGTCAAACCTTTAACACCGCGGTTACTTGCAAAGCATGCTTGATTGCGCCATGTATTGGTGCTTGCCCTGAGAAAGCAATTAGTCAGTCTATGAAGACTGGGACAATCATTGTTGATGAGCAGAAATGCAAAGGTTGTGATTGGTGCATTGATGCCTGTCAGTACGGTTCAATAACCCTTCACCCCAACAGCCACAAAGCAATGGTATGCGATTTATGTGGCGGTGACCCAAAATGCATTCCAGCCTGCCCCGAAGGCGCACTGAGTTTGACTGGAAAAACCAACGACAAAATTGTCACAGGCGACATCGGTTGCTACACACTGGGTGTTTTGCCTCCTGTAAGCGCCGTACAAACCTGTCTTTGTATGGGGGGTGGAATTTCTCAGGCTGCAGGCATGATTCACGCGGGCGTTAAAGAAAAAGTGTTTGCTGTTATCGGTGATTCAACTTTCTTCCATGCTGGCATGCCCGGATTGCTAAACATAGTCTATAACAAAGCGAATGTGTGTGTAATCATCATGGATAATATCGTGGTTGCCATGACTGGTCATCAGCCGACTCCGGGTTCAGGAAAAACTGCTATGGGAACCGACGCTAAAGTAGTAAGCATCGAAGAAATCGCCAAATCGATAGGAATTGAAAAGGTTATAAAAGTTGACCCCTACGATCTTAAGGCTGCAATGGCGGCTGTAAGAGAAACAATAGATTATCAGGGGCCATCAGTAATCATTTCCCAGCGCGCATGTCCACTTCTTGTTGAGAAAGGCAAACCTCGAGAAATCAAAGAAAAATGCAATGCTTGCGGAGTTTGCGTAAACGCTTTCGGTTGTCCGGCAATTAGCCTAACAAACCAACGAGCTGAAATTGACGCTACTCTCTGCAACGGCTGCGGAGTTTGTGAGACGGTCTGCCCATTCGATGCAATTGGGGGAAAAGAGAGATGAATCTTGACTTAGTTTTTAGCGGGGTAGGCGGTCAAGGAGTAGTAGTTTTAAGCGACATCTATTGTGAAGCGGCAATGCTTGAGGGTTTTGATGTAGCAAAAGCTGAGATTCATGGAATGGCTCAGAGGGGAGGCTCAATTGTTGCGTTCACGAGAATCGGCACTAAAGTTGAGTCGCCTCTGATTGAAACAGGAAAAGCTGATGTGATTGTGGGTTTTGAAATTTTGGAAGCCGCGAGAACGCTACCTATGCTTAAGAAAAATGGGTCAGTAATCGTCAACACTAAGTATATTCCACCCAGCTGTGTTGTTTTAGGCGCTAAACCTAAAAAAATTGAGGAATTAGTGGCACTTTTGAGGACTAAAGCTTTGGTCCATGAGGTTGACGGTGTGGGTATCGCCGAGAAACTTGGTAACTTGTTAGTTGTTAACACTGTTCTTTTAGGTGCCCTTTCGGCGCTTCCAGAGATACCAATAAAAATGGAGTCTTACCAGCAGGCGATAGCGGACCGACTTAAGGAGAAATACATCAGTTTGAACCTTAAAGCGTTCCAGTTAGGTCGAGATAGCGTGTTATTGAGTTAATTTTATTAAGTGTTTGGTTCGATATAGCAAAGAAAAAACAAGAGGACATTAAATTGAATAAGAAAATACTCGCTATATTAGTCGTTGTAATAATTGCAGTTGCAGCAGTTGCAGCGCTACAGTTAACACCAAAACCAGTCTCAGCTGACGCTCGAGATATAAAGATAGGATTAGTTGCGCCGATATCAGGATCGCCAATTGGACAAGACATGGAACGCGCAGCCCGATTAGCCGTGCAAGAAATTAACGATGCAGGCGGCGTCTTCGTTTCAAGCTGGAATACCAAAGTAAACTTCACCCTTGTTATAGCTGACACAGTGAACGATGCTCCCGCCAACGCAGTAACGCCAGTAACCAGAGCAGTAGAAACAGACAATGTTGATATGCTCATCGGAGGATACGGAAGTGCAGGCACACTTGCAAATGAAATAATCGCCATCGAAAACAAAGTCCCATACATTATCACTGGAGCCTCAAATCAACTAGTTACCAGAAGAGGACCACAAGGAGAATACGGGGGCTTTGGTGCAGACGGTCAATACAGCATAAGCGATTCTGAAGGCATGAGCTACTTATTCCACTATTGCACAACAACCTATCACTACAGCAAAACAGTCGTTGACTTCTTCGCCAGCGAAATGAAGCCAATGGTTGCAGCAGACAGAAACTTCAGTCTTGCACTACTCTACCGCAATGACGCTTTCGGAACAGGAGTTGCACAGGCAACCAAATTCTGGATACAGAACGAAAACCTCCCAATCAGCATAGTTGCAGATAGAAGTTATGACCCCCAAACAACAAACTACCAAACTGACCTAACAGCAGTCGCCGCAGCACACCCAGATGCAGTATTCATCGCAGACAACCCCGATAAGACACCACTCATAATAAAACAAGGATGGAGCGACGTGGGCTTGAAATCCGTCTACATTGCCGTTGAAAACAACCAAGATGAAGCATTCTACAACCTGCTGGGAAGCGTAGGTGATGGGCAACTTCTCGAGTCAAAACTCAACCCATTCATGTCGCCTTCGTACTCGACAATTGTAGAAAACTACGCCAAGAACTTCGATAAAGCCTATCCACATATAATGCCAGGAATGATGGGTGCTGACACATATGATGCCGTTTACATCGCTAAAGACGCAATCGAAAGAGCAGGAACAGTTGATAAAGCAACCGTTCGCACAGCCATCGAGAACACCAACCTTGACCAGATGCTTATCCAAACAAAGACAGGCAAGATACAGTTCAGCACGGGAGTTAATTACCACGAAATCGATCCCTTAACCTTCGTCGAGCAACTTAAATGGGATGCGTCAACCAGCCATCTAACATCACAAATAGTCTGGTCACCACCAGGCAGCAGCAACCTCAAACAAGCAGACTTCACATTGCCAACAGGCTACCAAGCTGGACAGTAAACAAAAAACAACATCCTTCCTTTTCTTTTGTTTCTCGCATATTTTAAATAGTTAACATGAGAAGTTATTTCAATCGCCAAACCAGAAGGGACACCTTAAACCATGGATATAACGACACCAACAATCATCTTAACGTTAGTTTGGGGTGTCGCCATTGGTTGCGTATACATTCTTTTGGCAACTGGTTTAAACATAATCTTTGGTGTTATGAAACTCGTGAATTTTGCCCACGGTCAGTTGCTCATGATGAGCGCTTTCTTAACCTGGACTATATCTGTTTCATTAGGGTTAAACGCTTATGCTGCAATCCTTATTTCCTTGGTTATAATTGCCCTGTTGGGTGTTGTAATTGAAAGATTCACGTTCCGCAGGGTTTTGGGCACAGACAAACTTAACGAAATTTTTGTGAGCTTAGGTTTAATCTACATCTTTGAAAACATCGCGATGCTAATTTGGGGAGCCAGCTCAAAGCAGGTGATGAGCCCCTTCTACGGCATGAGTGTTAGCTTACCAGGGTTATCCATAACATACGATCGCGTCATAGCAGTTTTCGTCGTTGTTACTTCACTGGTAATTTTTGGTCTGGTTCTATGGAAGACAAAAATCGGCTTGGCCATACGAGCAACCAGCCAAAGAAACACAACAGCCATGTTAATGGGCATAAACGTTCAAAAAGTTTACATGTTCACCTTCGCGATCGGAGCAGCCTTGGCAGCGGTCGCGGGAGGATTGTATGGCATAATTTACCCCTTCGACTATCAGGTTGGAGCTATGCCTACAATTATTGCATTCGCCATCATAATAATGGGCGGGTTGGGAAGCATAAAAGGTGCCATCATCGGCGGTTTACTTTACGGCATAACAGAACAGATGGCGACCCTGTTTTTGGGAGGCACTTGGGGAACTGCGGTTGCCTTCGCCTTGCTCATAGTTGTGCTCGTAATTCGACCAAACGGAATATTCGGGGAAAAGGGGGAATAGAATGCAACTAAAACAGACACTAAGCCCATTTCTGCATGCCAAGGGCTTCTTATTCATTGTTGCCTTCTTCGTAATTCTAGCGTTCATTCCACTACTTTTCAGAGATAATTTTTTCCTTACGGTTATGACGTTGATCACTATCTTCGCTATTTATGCCGCAAGCTGGAATTTTTTGGCTAATTCGGGACAAGGTTCTTTGGGACACGCTGTCTTCTTGGGCATTGGCGGCTTCGCTTCGGCAATAATAGGCAGCTCAATATCAAAAGCAACCATTAGCTTTCTGGGAACTACCCAGATGCAGGTTGGTGGTTTGTCTGTCTCTATTTTAGTGTTGGCAATTCTACTCGGCGGACTGCTTTCAGCAGGAGTTGGGTTGCTGATAGGAGTAGCCTGCGTAAGGTTGAAGGCCTGGTATCTGGCTATGGTAACGTTTGGTTTTTCAGTCATAACGGCGACATTATCGAGCCAATTTGACTCTATTACCCAAGGAATAAACGGGTACGCAACAACCACCCTTGTCCCTAAAGGCTACCCCTTCTACCTTTTAGTGGTTCTCTTCGCCTTGATGTCTATATCAGTTATGAATTTTATAATGAATACCAGGATGGGGTTGGCGTTCAAAGCTATTCATGGAAATGAACCAGAAGCCAAGATGATTGGAATAAACACTGCAAAATACAAGTTATTAGCGTTCGTCATAAGCACATTCTTCTCCGGGATATCTGGAGGATTATACGCCTACTTCATAAGACTCATCGACAATTCAATCTTTTCACCGGCAAACTCTTTTCTGCCCCTAATAATGTCCGTCATCGGAGGATTAGGAACCGTCGCAGGACCAATAATCGGATCCATATTCCTCGTGTCAATACAGCAAACCTTGACTTTGCCCAGCGTAGTCGATTCCCTCAACGGAGCGCTTGGCTCATACTTCCCAAGCGTAAGCAACGTTGGACCACCCCTAAGTCTTCTATTCATAGGCGTTGTCCTCATCATTATCGTGATTGTTGTTCCAAAAGGCTTGATATCACTATTCCTAAAATTCTACAAGTACATTATCAGCGAAGAAAAACCAAAAAAGGTGAAGACCAAATGAAAGGCACTGACCACTTCGCCGAAGCCTTAGGCATCCAGATTCTTGAAGCCAAGGATGGCTACGCCAAAGTATCTATGAAGGTTGAAAAGATACATACCAACGCTTTGGGGTTTACGCATGGCGGCGCCATTTTTTCTCTTGCAGATTACGCTTTTGCGCAAGCCTGCAACTTCGGCGATAACGTTGCAGTGGCAGTTCAGGTGAGCATTAATTTTCTTAAGCCTTCAATTGAGGGCGATATTTTGACAGCTGAGGCAACCAGGGTTTCTGACGGCAAAACCATGGGTTTGTACAACGTTTCAGTCTGCAATCAGAATAAGCAAGTCGCAGTTTTCTCTGGATTAGCATTTAAAAAATAAGTTTCGCCTACAAGAGCTATATAGACATAATAGAAAAGAAAACACAGCCAACAATATTTTTATGTCAGTCAAACCCTAGAATCACGATGCTGGGGTGGCCGAACGGTTCAGGCGGTAGCCTGCAGAGCTGCTATATATGGGTTCAACTCCCATCCCCAGCTCTTTGGCATACATCCATATACTTTGGACGAATCCGCATATTCATTTACGTTTTCTGAAAAGCTTGATCTTATCCATTTCAGTTATGTATTCGTAACCTGCTTCAATTAGTTGAGTCGCTTCTTTGATGTTTATTGCTGCTTTGCAAACATAGTCATCGTCTTCGAAAGTTACTAATTGGGTGTAAATCAAAGTGTTCTTGATGTTTTTGTGACCTAACAATCGCATGACATGAAGAATATCTTTGGTTTTGTGGTATTCCATTGTGGCTTTCCAGTGCCGAAAAGTGTGGAACGTTATTTGATTGATTCGTGGGTTACCAAGTTTATGTGCTGTTCTTTTGCGTTGTCGAATGAATGAGCTTCTGTATCCTCTCAGTTCGTATGTGCCAAATACTTTGACCGATTTCTTAGGTTGCATTGCAAGCATTGCCATGAGTTTGCTGGATACTTTGAACATTCTTGCATGGCTGCCTTTTTCTGGAGTTATGCTCAAGGTCGAATTTACGAAGTCTATGTCGAGCCATTTCAGGTTCCAAGCTTCACCGATTCTCATTCCTGTTTCTTTCAGCGCTTGAAGTAGAGTTGTGGTTTTTTCCCCGCATCCAGCAATTAGTTGGTCAGTTTCTTGCTCAGTTGGAATAAATGGGATTTTTTCAATTCTCGAATATCGAGGTGGATCCCATTTTCCGCCAGCCATTAACAGAAAGTTGCTGTATGTTTCAACGACGTATTCTTTTCTGCCTGCACACCAAGTTTGCTTCGCTAGGATTTCTTTTATCGTCTCTGGATCAAACAGGTTGGCTCCGAGCTTTATGAGGCGCTTCATCAGTTTTACTCGATCGAATATGGTTGATTTTGCATAACCGTTTTTTAATAGCCAAAATTCATATTCAATGATTTTTCCTTTGAATCCTGCGTCATCTGCTGTGGCTCCCGCAAGCCTATTTATCTGTTCAATTACTGCCAAGTTTTTCGTACCTTCTTTGACGCCTACTTGACAGTTTAAATATGGACTGGATCGTTTAATTAAACGCCTCTCAAGATTACTTTGTAGTAGTTTTGCCTCGGTGAAACGGCGACCACACACTTTGCATAACCAACGTTGTACCCTCTCTCCAGTCCTTAACAAACGAAAACCGTCTTTGAACAAGCGGCTTGAATCGCATTGAGGGCAAGCGAGGGGGCACATACGGGAAAACCTCTAACGAAGGCCTTCCAAATTCTGGGGGGTATAGTAGGAAAGGCTTTTCGAGCTTTGGCTATTGGTTAGAACAAAAATATATAAAAAAATAATAATCAAAAGCACCTACCCTAGCCCCCCATATTTTGGGCAGGCCTTGGATCTTGGGGTAAGGCAAAGGATTCAAGCCGCACCGTTGTGGCTGGCTCTTGGATTTCAACCGGCACATCCGGGTACACTGGTTTTTGTCGCCAGAGAGTCATGAATTCTTGCGACTGGAACCACTTAAACTCGGGTTTGAGTTTCATCTCATACCCGCATTGCTGCCCGCCACAGGTCTCGAACTCGTGCCGGCTTAAGTCCACCAGGTCTAGGAGCTTCAACGTTTGCATAGTCCTCAGAGCCTTTCCATGCGAGCAGCGTAAGTTGTGTTCAAGGTCTGAAGCGTTAACTTTCTCTTTAGAGAGCACGTACGCAAAAGCCAAGATTCTGTCCCAAGGTGCCGAACTTAAAGCGACATCTATAATGACTGGCAAATCTTCAATTGCTATATGCCTCTTACCCTGTAGAAGCGCATGCCCACGCATCATTGAGTACAGTGCAGTTATGCATCGATCTGGCTCTTCGATTATTGCTTCGCTGAAAAATGTTTCTTGCCTACCCATCTCCTCTTTAACCACAACATTGATTTTGCCTCTGAGGCGCGTAACGATTTTAGCAAGCTGAACTATTTTGTCTATTAAATCATCAGGATCATCTTTGCTGCTCCATTCAATGCGTTGGGCTTGCCATATGCCTTTTAAAAATCGCAGCGTAGCGTGGTTGCATTCGTCTACTTTGAGGCGATAGTTTTTTTCCTTTAAACCGCGGATGTAGTCTTGATTTGTTCTATCTGACTTCATGATCTGCATGAAATGCATCCTCGCGCCCAAGTTACCGAATAGGTCCCAAACCTTGTGCGGGATTGGAGTGCTTGCACCGATCCAGCTGAACATGTAGTCGCCTTCATAGCCGCGTGAACCGTATACACCGGAGTCAATCTTTAAGCCGCGACCATCCAAAACTCGCGTTAGGATCGAAAACGTTTCAGCTAAGTCATCTGCTTTTGCGCCGAAAAGCGTGGTTAAATCGGGCGTTATTAGGACTTTGCCCTTGATTCTGGGCAGCATATCTATTTTGGTTAGTTCTGCTTCCGATTTTTGCGCGACGTGTGAAACGAAGGCTCGCGGGCTGAATTTGTCGGTGGCATGGCTCAGTGGAAAGTTACGGAAAAAGTCTAATGTCGTAGTTTTGCCACCGCTTGGAACGCCCTGCAAAACTAGAGCTAACGGCTGAACATTTTGGATTTGGAGTACTGCGATCGTTGCAGCACAGGCCTTGGCGTAAGTCCATAAGGCTGGAAAGTTTGACTGGATGGTTTTGCACCATTCATCATAACTTATGGGTTCACCGATCGCATCCCAGTTTGGCGTTTCATCAACTGTGAATAGAGGACATTTTGGTTTATTGCAGAAGTCAGAAAAAGTTGAACACCCTACACTGTACCGCCCTTCCGTGAATCCCTTAAGCGCAGAATCAACGAGCGTTGAGATTTCTTGTGGCATCAAAGGTTCATCGGCTGTGAATTGCGCACATAGTTTTTCGATTTCTTCTTGGCTTAGTCCTTTACTTGCATAGTAAACGGCAAGTTGGAAAGTTTGGTTATTTCTGTTCCCCTTCTTTGTCCCAAGTTCCAAGAGTTTTTTGATGCACGGCGGATCATCTGTTATGTTTTTTACTCCGGCGGATTCAAACTTTTCTTTGCGTACAGATAGCCAAGTATCAACTTTTTCTTTGTGCTCATGGTACAACATTTCTGCCGGAAGCGATGTCACTGCGTCAGCGTGCAAAAAGGGTTCACGAGGCTTTGTGGCTAAATCTTTTATTTCAGCCATAGAGAGTTTCTCAAGCTCGGTCAGCGTTAGCGGGATTTTGTACAAGCCAGATTTGTTGTGCTTCGAATTCAAGAGACGCCACAGACGGCGACGGTCGTACACGGAAAAATCTGCTGACCTAAGTTTGAGTTTTGCCACCAATTCCTGCAAAATGCTCTTCCAAACAAGCGGCAAATGCTCCGAAGGTTCTGCATTGAATACAATGTGGCTTATCGTGATGCTTACACCTTTCATTCCCGAGAAGGCTATTGCTATTGCAGATTCTGGAATCTTGTATTCGTCAATTAGTTTCTTTATAGTAGTGACAGCATCTTTGCGCGCTCTGTCCGGATTTTCTTCTTGGTCAAAGTCTAGGTAAAAATCACTCAGAACTTCGCCACCATATGGGTCTTGGGTTGAGTAAGAAAAAATGCTGGCGAAAAGCCCTATGGTGCTGGACTGGTGTTGGGTTTGCCATTCAGGTAACCTATTGCTCTTTATGATTTCAGGCGGGACCTTTCGTTTTAGTCCATCTGAAACCTCAATGTAGTCGGACACTTAATCACTCCCAGAAAGCTTACCAACTATCTTAATGCAATCGATAATCAACTCAGGGTTAGCGCGGTACTCTTCGTTGTGGCAATCGAAGAAATCAGCCCATAATAGGATTTCATAAAGCAATTTTTTCCAATTATCTCTAGTCAACTTTGTGGGGAGTTCTTTCAATTGGGCAAACGTTTTGAGAGTCGTTGTGTTAAATTTGCAGGCACTGTTAAGGCAACTGTATTGTTCTGAACAATACTTCTGCAAAAGGCATACAGTAACTTCTTTCAGAGCAGGGGGCAAAAGTTTAGTGCCTAACAAAACCGCTGGTAGAGGGGGGTCGCCACCGAAGAAGCAGGGCTTCCCTGAGAAGGAGCATGCGCCAACATATGTGACTTTGCTGCCTCCTCGACTGCTTTCCATTGCCCAGAAAACTGGGTATTTCAGGTAGGCGCCATAGAGAAAATCTCTTCTATGTATGTGTAGTCGTTTCATAAGTATCAAAAAGGTATAAAAGGTACACTATAGAAAATGTTTTGACTTTAGGTGTACCTGTTGACTTCATCATTCAAGGAAATCCTTCAGCGATTGAACGCGTCCTCATCAGTTTTGGATCAAAAGGATTTGGATAAAGAACATATTTTTGAGTTGCTTAAAATGATGAATAACAACTCGATGACCGTTTCAGAATTAAAAGTAGCCAAGACTCTAAAATTCAGCAATACGTACCGTGTTGCTTACTTAAGGTGGTTTAAAGAAAAGGGATTTCTGATTGACCAAATCGCTCCCAAAAAATTGAGTGAGAAAGGAATAGACGCATTAATCGAACTTGAAGATTATTTATCACCGCTTGAAACCAAGCTCAAAGTTGACTGGGGGCTTTCCAGCTCTGAAGTTGAAGCTACATTGGATGGAGAAATAGAAGGTATTACAAAGACCGCTATCTTTTCAAAAGAGTATGTTAGGAACAGGATTTTAGAATTGTGTGCTTGCTTATCTTCTTCTTCAAGCCCCGTAGAGTTAAACATACGGATTCCAGTGGCATCGAATGAACTCTCTGGATTATTGAAGTTAATGTGGAACTTCTACTGGAGGAAAGTCACTGACAAAAGTGCCCCTACTCCTTTGGGTCCGCTAATCATTAACATCGGTCTGACAGATGATACGAAGAAGAGCAGATACACAAATTTCTGGAAAGAACATTTAAGGACATATTTTCAGCGCAAAGAAATTGAGGGGATTGGATACACGATATTGCCTCAAGGACTCGAAGGTCTGCTTAAGGTTTTCATTGAAAAAGAAGAAGTTAAGCGATGGATTGAAAATCAATTAGGAAAAGACGCAGACTGGTTCATGCCACATCCAATTTGGGTTGAACTAGGTTTTAAAAAGAGAAGGGAAAATCTCGCCATCGAAGCTATAGATCACGTTTCCCCGCCCATATTTCACGAAATTAAAGCTCCCGGACTTCCTAGCGGATATGGAGATTTTGACAGTATTTTGAGAGATGTTGTCCAAAAGAACAATGAAAAAACAATTGATATACTATGTATCTGGCTTATCCAAAATCCGACTTGGAGATATGCTAATTTCTACAAGAGTTGGCGGATATTAAGAAAAGTCCATAAAGAGAAAATAGCCGAAGATCCTAAACTGGAGCATGTAAACCGAATTCTGGATCAAGCTTTGTGCCAATATATTGGGGCGGGACATAACCCCAATGTCGATTTACAGAAAGTTTTTTCCGATTATTTGCGTTCCAAAGACGTTGAAAACATAGTTAATGGAATAAAAAATGGCAAATACAGCCCGAATGCTTTGTAACACCTCAGATAAGACGATCCCAGTATCAGCCAAGAAAAATAGACCCCAAAAGCGCAAGTGAAACTCAAACTCTTCTAAGTCTCAAAAGTCATAAGTTCCTCTGTTGAAAAGTAAGCCAGTTCTGTTGTAGCTCAAAGAAACAAAAGACCTTTGGCGAAAAAGGAATGTTCTGATTAAACAGGCGCGAGCAGTTCTTCCGCCAAATATAGCGGCGATATAAGCGGCAAGGTCTTCCGCCGACGGAGGGGTATAGCGTAAGTCATTACAATATTTAATTTTTTATATTTTTTTGTTATAACCAATAGCTTAAACCCGAAAAGCCTTCTTCCCTCTATGAGGGTACGTTTTTGGAAGGCCTTGGTCTCTCTATGGGGGCAAAATGGCGAAGGCCTTCAAAAAGTTGCGCCCTGGTTGACTCGGCTTGGACTAAATGATAATGTTGTGATTGTGTTTGCGTAGTCACAGAAGTATATATCGGCTTTTTTATATGTTTGAATTGATTGAGGAGATGGACAGTTTTGAGAAAGGAGCTAAAAGGTAAATGTCCCTGCGGTTATAGTTTTGAATTTTTGGGTAGCAGAGCTGATGCTATATCTATGGTACGGTTACATTTTGAAAGGTTTCATAAAGATTTTCTCCCATTCGGAATAACAAACAATGAGGCCATAGAACTTCTAAATCAAGGACATAAACCGAAAATCTCAGCAAGCACATCGCCTCTTCAGTGCATATAGAGGAAAAAGGCTCAAGTTACAGTGTAATTTTTTTTTTTGACTAAGGGCTAATTTCTCAGTTCGAAGCAGGCGGTGATTCGGGTAAGCTTCAAGGGCAAAGGTCTTCCACGGACGCAGGGGTATATGGTAGGTCTATTCAATATTTTATTCTTTATATTTTTGTGGTCTAAACATTAGCTTAACCGTGAAAAGCCTTCTTCCCTCTATGGTGTAAAATTTTTGGATGACCTTGCTAGTCACCAGCAACTCTGGCTTATTTCCGCTGTTCTAACTGGAATTATTACTAAGGAAAATCGATTGAGGTAACATCCAGAAAGCACAAATCCTAAAATAATGCGCATTTCTACTATGACAAGAGGAATTTTAAAATGACCAAAATCACGACCAAAGATGGCACGCATATTTATTTCAAGGACTGGGGCATCGGGCAACCTGTAGTTTTCAGCCATGGTTGGCCGCTCAACGCAGACGCCTTTGAAGACCAGATGTACTATTTAGCCTCCCGAGGCTACCGCTGCATCGCGCATGACCGCCGAGGCCACGGACGCTCCAGCCAACCCTGGAACGGGAACGAAATGAACACATACGCCGATGACCTTTCGGAACTTATCGAAGCACTCGACCTAAAGAATGTGCTCCTTGTGGGGCACTCAACTGGTGGCGGAGAAGTTACAAGGTACATTGGTCGCTATGGAACAAAACGCGTGGCCAAGGCGGTCTTAATCGGCGCCGTCCCACCGCTGATGCTAAACTCCCGCCAATCCAGGCGGCTTGCCGATCGAGGCGTTCGACCAGAACCGTGCCAATGTCATCGCTGACCGCTCGCAGTTCTTTAAGGACCTCAGTATTCCGTTCTATGGCTACAACAGACCTGGTGCAAAGATCTTGGAAGGCGTACGTGAATCATTCTGGCTCCAAGGAATGATGGCTGGATTTCCCGCCGCGTACTTCTGCATCAAGGCGTTCTCCGAAACGGACTTCACTGATGACCTCAAGAAAATCGATGTTCCAACTCTGATTCTGCACGGTGACGACGATCAGATTGTGTCAATTGCCGACTCAGCTTTGCTCTCAGCCAAAATTGTGAAGAGTGCGACACTCAAGGTCTACAAGGGGGCACCGCACGGAATGTGTACGACGCACAAGGACCAAGTCAATGAGGACCTTCTTGCTTTCTTCAAGGGCAAGTTATAATCTATCCGCCCGCACAGCTTAACCTGCCAGACATGCTGTCTACTCAATTCAACACGAAAAGTGCTCCACTCACGAACTTAAAATGCTCGGACAATTTAGAGCGCTGCCGAAAATACCTTCCGCAAACTGGAGCCCATAGAGTAAGTCAAATCAAATAATATTATATTCATTTTATATGTTGTGATGATAAGCCTTAACGCGTAAGACCTTTCTCCCTCTATACCCCCAGAAAATGGAAGGCCTTGGCGGCTGCCGCTGAATTATCGGTACGCATATAATCATCGGTATCATTTGAGTCAAGCACAAGAGTGATATGAAATGACAGAAAAACCTAATGACGTAATATTCGTCGGAAACAAACCACCAATGAGCTATGTACTCGCAATCATAACCGCATTCTCTGGGCCCCTAAAAGAAATAACCCTAAAAGCCCGAGGACAAGCAATCACAACCGCCGTTGACTCCGCAGAAATCGCAAGAAACCGATTCATAAAAGACCTCAAAGTGACAAAGGTAGCAATCGGTACCGTTGAGATGCCACCTCGAGAAGGCGAAACAAGGTCCAGGATGGTTTCTACAATTGAAATAACGCTCACAAAGTCCTAGACAATTTCTCCAACTTTTTTGTCCTAAAAGCCTACCGCGACCCAGAGCCAATAGGTTAAATTCAATCAAAAAAAATTATTTGTATTTTATATGTTCTGATGATTAGCTATTTTCCAAAAGACCGCTCTTCCTCTATGGGCCCAGATTTTGGAAGACCTTGGCGCATTCGAATTCCTTGTACAATGCGAGGGAGCAGTTAGCTTCACCATTTTTCGGGATGAACTATCTCTGCGAGAGGCTTTCGTTTGCCTGCCCCGATCACTGTTTTTATGAGTTTGCTGCCGATGCCCTCTTTGTCAGCCGGGTAACCTACAGGCGTCATAGCCACAACCTTGATGTTCTCCGGAACTTGCAAAACCTTTTTGACTTTTGCCTCGTCAAAGGCGCCGATCCAGCATGTCCCAAGCCCCGCGTCCGTTGCCGCCAAAACCAACTGCTGCATAGATATGCCCACGTCCACAAGGTAATAGTTCATGCCGTTGCGGTCGCCGGAATCCTTGGGGTCAGCGCATGCAACCACTACGACGGGTGCCTGCTTGAGCCAACCGAAGCTTCCCGACAGTTCTTGAATTTTGGCTTTGTCTTTCACAACTATGTATCTGCAGCATTGTTTGTTTGCCCATGAAGGCGCCAACCTCGCAGCCTCTAAAACTTTCAAGAGCTTTTCTTCTTCAACAGGCTTATCTGAGTAGCCGCGAACGCTTTTCCTTGCCGCTACAACATCTATAAAATCCATGAATATCCCCAACAATCAACTGAAAGCCAGCTTAAAAGCATTCAAAGGCCTGTCGCAAAATGGGCGGCATAGATACAACCCGGATGAATATTATTATTTATTTTTTATATGTTGTGATGATAAGGTAAAACCTGTAAAGCCTTTCCTACTATACCCCCTAATTTGCGGAAGACCTTACACATGCAAGGAATCATGCATATGGTTGCTTGGACATCGAAGATCGAGAACACACTCGTCCATTCACACCTAGTCAACTTTGCCTCCGATGACTACACTGCAAAATAGCCAACAACAGTAAAAAAAAATGAGTCGGGTCTTAACCAAATAGAGTGTTTATTCACCCCAAATGCGTTAAGGTATACTACTTCTTTTGTCTTACAGCGACCTTAGCTTTCATTTCAAAGATGGTATCTTCGCCGATTTTTCCAACACCAAAGTTCCATTCTAACACTTCAACATCCATGTCTTTGAAGTGTGAAACCCAAGTTTTCTGGAATTCGTTCCACTTCTCACCCATCTTCTCTATCTGTTCTTTGACGTCTATATGTTGTTCTGGCATAATTTGTTACACCTCCTAAAATACGCTAAAAAAATTGTTCAGGCCTAAGTTTTAACTACTGGTCTTAGGTACATGTGCAGTTTGTCTTTTGCAACTTTCAAGTGCAATCCTTCATCTGTCCACATGCCAGTCCCTTTCTCTAAAGCTGAAACGTTAAGCATGTTATGCACTCCGCCTTTCTTTGCACCAAGCACAGATTCAGCTACGTTCTTATCCAATTCAACTTCAAGATGAGTAACTTTCCACTCATTAGGGTCTACTTCTATTTCTTTGATTTTGCCGATTTTTTCATCTAAAGCAAAAACATCTTTATCCATAAAATCTTTACTTTTCATAATAAACTACCTTGTTTTAACACCCACAACGTGAGCTACTCTACAACTGGTAAATGGTGGGTTTAAGTGTGTGTGACTGTGAAGCTGCAACTACAACTGTAAATTTGCCATTGTTCCAAATAGGATTAACAAAACATCACTTAAGAAAAAAAAAGAAGTTAAAATAAAACGTAATCGAGCTGTAGCTGTTTATTGACAGTCACACATCTTAAAATAGACAGGCGAGTTAATGGTAAGTAAGGTTTTTCAATATGGGATTACTTGATTTGCTTTTCGTAGTTGCTGCGATACTCATCATACTGTGGCTCTTTGGCTTTGTCTTTTTGAACCTTGGCGCAATCATATGGGTACTGCTTGTCATAGCCGTCATCATAATACTTTTCCGATTGCTTTCAGGACGCAGAGTATAACATCAACCGAAGACGTAAAAGCAGCGTCAGAAGCTGCTCTCCAGTGTTTTTTGCAACCATAAAGATTATTGTGTATTCTTACGATTAGATGCATTGTTTGTTGGTGTAAGTTAGCAGTCACACACGTTTAATAAAAACGTGTGAGACAATAGTCTGTAGTGATTTTTTATGAGCAAAGAAGAAACTAATGGTAAAATTAAACAGGGAGAAGGCAAAGTCCGCGAAGGCTTAGGCAAAATTACTGGCGACAAAAGTGAACAGGTTAAGGGCAAAGGGGAACAAGTAGAGGGTAAAGTCCAAGAAGAAGTGGGCAAAGTAAAAAGAAAACTCTGACACTATCTTTTCAACTCTTCTATAATCAGCCGAAATAAGTTATTAAAGAAAATGAAAATACTTCAGTAACTATTAAGCGGATAGTTAGTTTTTTTTCTTTTTTTTTAAAAACCTGTCTGAGATTATCAGACTTTTCTTTCTACAGACGTTGCTAACCCTCAGACTAAGGTCTTTCAAGAATTGGCGGGTATAGAGTAAATCAAATCAAATAATATTATATTTATTTTATATGTTCTCATGATAAGCTATTTTCCAGAAAGCCTTTCCGACTATACCCCCCAGATTTCGGAAGACCTTACGCAAGCCATGTAATCTGTTTGGGCCAAAAGCTTCCGCTTAAATGGTTCTTGCATAGAGGCTTGCTGCTCAGCATTAACTCATAAGCAGACGTGCCAAGCGTCAATAAATTTGCGTTGCCCCTTCTTTGTTTTCGAGAGTTCTTTGAGCTCCCGGGTTTGCATGTTTGGCAGGTTACACATAGCTCATCAAAAAACACTCAGCGATTTTAGCTATTATTATTTTGTGGTTGTGGCGTTACAGCAACAAACGTCGAGAAGATTTTGAGCAAAGACCTGTCGCCGATCGTCCCAGATAGAAAGAATCAACCTCGACAGTATCCATTATATTTTATATCTTCTGATGATAAGCTATTTTCCAGAAGACCTCAACAGACTTATCCGCGTAGCCGCGAACGCTTTTCCTTGCCGCTACAACATCTATAAAATCCATGAATATCCCTAATAATCAACTGAAAGCCAGCTCAAAAGCATTCGAGCCTGCCGAAAATTGGGTGGTATAGATACAACCCGGATGAATATTATTATTTATTTTTTACAGGTTTTGATGATCTGTTTAAAACAGAAAGTCAAATTAATAAAAAATGAACTTTCTTTGCTCACTTAATAGGTTGTTAGAATGAAGTGGGGTTTGCTGAGGCTCTGAAACACTCTTAGTTCATGTATTAAATTATTTAAGAGAGAATCCATCTAAATTATATCTAGGTGAATGTCTTATGGTTTTAGCCAGAATGAGTAAGTGGAATTTTAAAAAAGATAAAAGGAAAGAAGCATTTTTAGAGCTTGATCATCTGCTAAGCACTTTAGTCAATCAAACCAAAGGTTTTAGGGGTTCCATGTCACTGCTTCCTCAAGACTTGAACTCAGCAACAATCCTAACACTATGGACAAACATAGATGCATTAAACCAGTCTGAAAAAGAAGTATTTACCCAAGCAATCAAAAAAGTCCAAGATTCACTTGAAAGGTCCTCCGCAAATTGAAAACTTTATGGTTTTCCGAACAGAACTGTTCCAAAGTTCACAATGGCCAGCTCGTTGGGGTTAATTAATAGACTTCATTTCAGAATAGCACTGACTTTAGGGATAGACTGGAACAAGCACAAACGTTATCCAAGTGAACGATCTGACTTTCAAAGACAAGAACTAATTAATTTTTTTTGGTTTTAGACAATGAATAACAAGTTTTTTAATGCATAGAGGTTATTACAAATTGGAGAGCATTTGAATGGCTTTTATTGAATGCCCCTTCTGCTTTGAAATACTCGAAGTTGAACCGCCAGATAGAATTCATTCAGCGTTTTCATTTTCCAAACCGATACCGAAAAGTTTTCATCACAAAGTTACCAAGAAAAACTATAAATGCCAGAATCCCGAGTGCAAAAAGCCAATTGTGGTTTTCTGGTATGCACCACTAGAATATTTTAGCAGATTATAAACTCGTTCTTCACATGGGGATAAAAGGCTTAAAAACTAAATCGCATAATTAGAGGTAATGTTGAAAATTTATGAATGAAAATGTATTGGTTACGATAACTGTAAACCGGAAAAAAGATGAAATCGTCTATAAAGTTGACTGTGCAAAAGAAGTTAAAAGCGAAGAGTTGGCGCATTATCTTGACGAGATTATTGAGGGCATATGCACTTGGAAACCAGAGGTTTGCGAAGAAACAGTACAAACTATCGTTGGAGTAATAAGAGAATCTAAAAGGCAAAAATAACATAACAAGTAAAATTTTCAATCAATTAAAAGTACGTATCTTAACTAAATAAAACTAAAACCCGGAATAATGAAAATGCCGCTGAAACCACCAAAAAATATTGCGCCCAGCAAACTATCCTTATTTCTTAGTTTTTGGCTTAAAATAATCTTTCATAGGGTCCCAGTAGAATTCTATCCAGCCCTCAGCAGTCGCTACCTCTTCGTCCTTGGGAACGTTTGAGTGCACCATTGTTATTTCTGTTCCTTTTGGCACTGCTCGGAAAGTCAACTCCAGCTTTGATGGAGGGTAATCTTCCGGAAAATCCGTCGA
This sequence comes from Candidatus Bathyarchaeota archaeon, assembly GCA_963741005.1. Lineage (GTDB taxonomy): Archaea > Thermoproteota > Bathyarchaeia > Bathyarchaeales > Bathycorpusculaceae > Bathycorpusculum. Next base: position 1,248,718 of record CAVUGQ010000006.1, on the reverse strand, counting down.
CTTCCAATCCTGAACTACGCGTTTGCCTTCTTCAAGCTCCAAAAATGTGCCCGAAATGTATCCATCCCAAGCGGTGAATTTGCCACCGATCACTGGTTTGCCTGTGGCTTTGCTGTCAGTGAATTCACTGTGTTTTTTTGGATCCACGTAAGCTTCATAGACCTCTTTTGGGGAGACTTTTGAGATAGTTACTTTTTGCATTATTGTTGTTACTTCTTTCTTCAAAAACTACCACAACCAGTATTGGATATTATTAAGAAGCGCTTTTAACTCTGATGCCACCAATTAATATTGAATATGGCAGAATTAAATCTTAATCTACCACTATTATAGTCTAGTCACTGGTTATTTGCTTTGTCTCAGGTTGATATTAATAAAAAATACAATAATTTTCTTGCGCCGAAAAACCAAATTACTGTAAATAACGAGGATATACTTGAAAAATACGGGATACAAGCCTCAGAGATAATTGTTGAGGAGGCAATTGAAGATTTACCTAAATTTAATTTTGCAATAAACGACCTACTATTGTTACAGATAAGAAACGGCTTATTTGAGCTAAACAAAAAGGTAGCAATAAAAATTGGTTATGCTAATAAGCTTGAAACAGTCGTAGAAGGAGAAATCACCTCTACAAAATCGATTTTTCCCTCTGACGGACCGCCACGCATCGAAGTATATGGGCGAGCAAGAAATATTGTTAACGCTATTCCCGTTGCAAACAACAATCCCATTTTTACTCTCACTTATGGAAGAACATTACTTAGCTTCATTTCAATAGCAAGCATCCAGGAACAAAACAGCAAATTGGCAACAAACGCCAGAGCATCATCTCTCAAGGTAACAAAAAGAAGTTTGCGTTGTTCCGCAGAATGCGTGGGTTTGCCAGATATTAAGGCGCAAATACTCATTTCTGTAGAAGGGATAGGAAACACCTACAACGGAAATTACTATGTAGAAAAAGTAACGCATACATTGAAAAACGGTGGTTATACAACAAGTTTCGAGGCTGAAAGACCCTAAAAAAGAATACTTGTACAACCGAAAATCTAAATGGACAGGAAACCATTGTGAATAAACGGTGAGCAAAAATGGGAAGATGTACAGTCACAAAAGGGCAAGGTCAACGCCAACTGGGCAGAAAAATTCGCAAACTGGAAAACAGCGTCGAACTGAGCAGCAAAGAATGCAAAGCAAAGATATCCGAACAAAAGTACAAGCAGAAAACTCAGACAACCCAAGGATTCACAGCTGAATCACCTGTGCAGAATTTGCGTGACGCATCGAAATGGAATAAGTACGAAACTAAAACGTAAGGGAGCAAAATTTGAATCCCTAATTTCCAAGTTATCCAGAAACATTTAGTCCAAGATTGACAATTGCGATTTGCAAAGGTTAACTCAAAAAGTCATTTCTGTTTTATGTTCTCCAGTCTGGAGCAGCCTTCTTGCCTAAAGCCAACACTTGGATGTGCCCAATTACAATTATCATCATCCAAATAGATGAGTAAAAGAAATAATAAACAAAAAGCTCGTAGATTTTAATTTTAAAACCCAGTTTTCTTGAGAACCCAAAGAAAACAGCTGCGGTTAACGCGAACCCCGACATTGAAATAAGCAGAATCTTTAGCACATCCGCAGTCGCTAAGGACAAAAGGAAAATGGGCAATGCAATGTTGAATTTCACCGACAAAAACAGTGAGAAAACCAACAGTGAATTGTACATCCAGAGACTAGGTATAAATGCGCTCAAAAGAAATACCGCAACGGATGGATAGAGGAAAAATAAGCTAGGTAAAACAATTTGCGGTTTCTTAACAAACTTTCTAGCAAGTGGCTTATACCAGTCTTTAAGCCACAACGCCTGCCCGATTGCCCATCGCCTACGCTGAGTAAACCACTTTCGCCAATCCGAGTGCACGTCGTTTTCGACTTCTACATCATGCGAGTAAGCGAAGCTACTGTCCATTAAAAAAGCTCTGGTGGCAATATCGATGTCTTCTGCAACTACCTTTCTAAAGCCGTGAACTTTTTCAAAGATGTCCCGTTTTATAGCGAAAGCAGCGCCGTTTACAGCTGGACATTTATGCATGTACCTAGACGCTAGCCAGGAACTAATGTTGAATGTTAAATACTCGTAATAAGCCATTTTTGAGAGAAAGGATTTGTCTTTGGTTACTTTCTTCTTAATGTCCAAAACGTCGGCATGCTGCATTTCCATTATAATTTTTCGTAAATAATCAGGGTCGTTCGGGATTCCAACATCGGAGTCAAGGAAAAGCAGCACTTTACCTGTTGATAATTGGACTGTACTGTTGAGAGCGTTTGCTTTTCCGATTCGCTCTTTGTTAACTATAAACTGGGTGTTTTCAGCTTCAAGAGTCTTAATTATTTCGCAGAAAGCAGCATTGGGCTGGTCAACTGTAACAAAAATTTCTTTCGAAACATTTTGGGAGCCAAGTTTGTTTAGCATGTCTGCTAGTTGATCGGATTCCTTGTAAACGGGAATGAAGATGCTAACATCCACAATTAATCCTCATTGTGCATAAACAAGATGGAGTATTCACAGAATCCCTTTTAAATTATTCTACAAAATGGCTAAAAATCTCTGTTCAGTATGGATAGAGAACCTATAGCTTCGCGGTAACCAATACTACGCCCAGCACTGTAAGAACAATACTTACAAGAAGTTTTTTGGACACATACTCAATTTTTCGTAAGTACAAGTAGGCAAATATGCCTACGAACACAGGTTCGATCGAGAGGAGTGGTGTAATAACTGAAACGTCATCGAAGCTTAAAGCGTAGAAACTCAGCATCCATGTGATGGCTTGTCCGACTCCTGCAGCCCAAAACAAGCGCATATCTCTTTTCAAAGATAGTTCTTTGCGAGTTGACGCTGAAGACACCAATATAGTTAGAAAGGGCAAAAGAGAAGCAGTGTATGCAACTGCGACGCCTAAAAGGGGAGCGTTAAACTGAATTAAAGCAAACTTACGCATTATGCTACCAGCACCCAATACCACACCACCCAGTATAGGATAAATCAAATCTCTTCTCGAATGAATGTTCAGATTGCCAGCCTCCCGAGAACTCCATTCAACAAGAATCCCACCTAAGAAAACCATAAAGACGCCTGCCCAGTTGCTAGGCGCCAAAAACTCGCTGAGAAACAGCACCGCTAGGAGGGAAGTATACAGCGGATAAACCGCAAATAAGGATGAATTGACTGGCGCGCCCAGCTTTTTCAAACCCTGATAATACAGCAGCCTAACAAATCCAGGAGTCAAAACTCAACTTAAAGCAAAAAGAAGAATACTGCCTATATTAGCTAACGAAAAATCAGTTAGCACCAATGCAAGCGGCCAGAGAACCAGCATACCTACCCAACTAACTGTTAAACTAATGTTAAAAGTACTTGATTGCGGGGAGTACTTCCTAACCAGAATTACTGAAAACGCAGATATTGCTGCGGAAATTATCCCTAAGACTACGCCAATCACGCATCTCCATGTTTGCGAAGCGATAATTAAGATTATTTCTCAAAAGCAATTTTTAGGGTTTATAATAGGTAAATTATTATTTGCCCCAACTGAATATATCAGCGTTATGACTCGAGTTAAAGCCATAAGTCTACTCTCAGGCGGCTTAGATAGCATACTTGCCACAGAACTCATCCGGCGCCAAGGCATAGAGGTAATTACTTTTAACGTTAAAACCCCGTTTGGCATACCTAAAAAAGACGGATCAAGCGAAGCAGCCCAAGCCGCAGAACAACTTAAGGTACCGCTCAAAGTCCTGTGCGTAGAACAGGATTACCTAAGAATGCTGCGTAACCCCAAACATGGTTATGGCAAAAACCTAAACCCATGCGTAGACTGCAAAATATTTATACTAAAAAAAGCAAAAAAATACGCCAAAGAAATTGGTGCAGACTTCATTTTTACCGGTGAAGTTTTAGGTGAACGACCAATGTCCCAACATGGTCCCGCGTTGAAGACTATTGCTGAAGGATCTGGGTTGAAGGGAAAACTTTTACGACCTTTGTCAGCGAAACTACTAGCTCAAACCACTGCTGAAAAGATGGGGTTAGTTGACCGAACCAAACTGCTAAGCATACAAGGCAGATCCAGGAAACCCCAGTTTGCCCTTGCTCAAGAATATGGAATTACAGTTTACCCTTCACCTGCGGGCGGATGTCTATTAACCTGTGAAGAATACTGCAAAAAACTGCGAGACCTCTTCGAAAACAAAAAACACATCTCTACAGCCGATGTGGCTTTGCTAAGGGTTGGTAGGCATTTTAGGTTTGGCAAAAACAAGATAATTGTTGGCAGAAATGAAGTTGAAAACAAGTTTTTAACCGCTAACAAAGTGAGAAGTGATTTCTATTTTGAAACTTGCAACGTTGTTGGACCCACAACTCTTTTGCAGGGACCCAAAACAAAGGTAGCTATTGAAACCGCCGCTAAATTAACTGCTTCGTATTCGGATGCTAAATCTGGAAAACTAACGTTGAAGTTTGGAAAAATAACCTTTGATAAAACCATAACTGTGTCATTACCCAAGAAAGCTGAAATGGATAAACTTAGAGTTGGAAACACCAAGAAATGAGAATAGAGCACAAATAATCATTTCATCAGATGTCTTTCTTCATAGCCTCTTGCTTAAGCTCTCTCGGCATCAACTCAATTGAGTATCGTAATGCAGTTCGTGGCATGTTTTTACGATTTTTAACCACATAATCGAAAACTCTTTTCTGGTGCTTTCTGCTTTCCTCTTTAAGCAACCAACCGTAACCCTTCTGCACCATATCATCTTGATCTGTAAGTAGTATATCGCAGATTTCAAAAGCATCCTCTAGAAACAGACCTTTCTTCGCGGGAACAATAAGTGATACAGCGGAAGCCCGCTTGAGCCAGCGGTTATCACTTTTAGTCCAGCTCTTCACTTCCGCCACCGTTTCAGGATATTTCTGGATAAGATCACCCACAGTGTGGTTACAGAATCCATCGCATTTAGCCCAATTGTTAATGTAACGTTCAATCCATGTTTTAAAAGTTGCCAAATCTCCAGGTTCAAGCTGGTCGATGTAGTTTGGCAACCAAAACGAAACTACGAATGCCTCTTCAGTATAGTCAGAACGCAAAAGCTCTTCGCATAACCCAAAAATCGCCAGCTTATCTAAAGTTTTTACGCGCGACCAATATTTCTTTGCGATTTTACCAACAGTCTCAGTTTTAACCCCATAATATTTTACTTGTTCCTTGAAGAAGCGCTGAAAACTTTTCTGTGTCTTGGGATCAGCAGTTGCCTTCAAGTCGGATCTGATTTGAGTAAGGACATTGGTCATAACAGAAGAATCGGTGTTTGGGAGAATAATAGCTTTTTCTAAAAATAAAACAAAATTAAATAAAATAGAGGGAAAATAAGGTTTAGTAGTCTTCCATTTGATATAGACCCAAATCGATGCTTAACGTTTTTTCTGGTCCACAGCTGTCTTCAAGGTCGTAGAGGTGGCTTGTTGCTTTCTCTAAACGGCTTTTTTTAACTGTCACTTTAGCTTTAACCATCCTGTTAACTTTCATTTTGTTTTTTGGCTTGCCAATAACACTGGGTGCGCCAAGAGCCAGAGTGTTATCAATAATTTTTGGTTCAACTTCAACTTTAACGTCTTCAATCGATAGATTAAGCTTCAAGGCGTCGTCATGGATGTTTTTAGTCAACACCTTTTCGCCTCCAAACTTCAGCACTGATCAGGTCTCGGATTGCGACGCGGATGGCTTCGGCACGGTTTGGGTAGAACCGTTCGTCAACCAGCTGGTCCAAAGCTTTTATATATGTTTCAGGTAAATACAGAGTTATTAGTTTCATTAGGATAGGCTTCCCTTGTTAGTGAATCAGTAAACGATGTTTCTCTGTTATAGTTCTATATATCATGCTACAAATATGCTACAAACATGTTTGCACATCTATTTATAAGCGTTACATCATGGATGATGCAGGCATCTGTCAATTCAGGCAAGGTAAGGATTATGTTTTTATTCCTTGTTAAAGCAAATAACGTGAGGGTATTTCTCCATGGTCTGGCAAGTTTTCGTTAAAAACTTCGGATGCTCTTCCAACGTAGCAGACGGAGAAATCTTAGCTGGTTGCCTAATCGAAGCTGGATTCCAGTTAGCCACATCCGAATCGGAAGCTGACGCAATAATCTACAATACCTGCGCCGTCAAAGGCCCCACCGAAAACCGAATAATCGACACCATAAAACATGCACCAAAAGACAAAAAAATCGTAGTCTCAGGTTGCCTGCCCAAAATAAGTTTTGAACGCTTATTGCGAGAAACCCATTTTGACGGAGTAGTTGGTCCAGCAGTGGGAAGAGAAATTGTCGAGGTAGTAAAAATGGTTCTAGCAGGCGAGAAAGTCACCAATCTTTCCACAGTTAAAGAAAAGCCACAGTTGAAGCTACCCACACAAAAATCCAACCCGGTCGTAAGCATAGTACCAGTCAACTATGGATGCTTGGGAAGTTGCACGTATTGTTGCGTTATTTTGGCTCGCGGACACTTGCGAAGTTCCAGCATCAACGAAGTAGTTGAACGTGTAAAATGTGATTATAATAGCGGTGCCAGAGAGTTTTGGATCACTTCTCAGGATACTGCCTGTTACGGAAGGGATCTAGGAACAGATCTTGCCGATTTGCTTGTGGCTTTGGTTAAGGTGGAGGGTGACTTTCACATTCGTGTCGGCATGATGACACCCAACATTGTTACTGAAATACAAAGTCGGCTCATCACCTCTTTTGATAACCCTAAAATCTTCAAGTTTCTGCATTTGCCTGTTCAAAGCGGCGACGATACTGTGCTTCAGTACATGCGAAGGTTCTACACAGCAGAAGAATTCAAAAGAACTGTGAACACTTTTAGAAACGAATTCCCAAAATTAACGTTGGCGACAGATGTCATCGTGGGTTTTCCTGGTGAAACAGAAGAAGCTTTCCAGAACACTCTTAAACTATTAGAAGAAGTCAAACCCGACATAGTTAATGTGTCCAAGTTTTTTGCAAGACCCAAAACAATAGCTGCCAGAATGAAAGATGACTTGGTGGATAAGGAAGAAACTAAACGCAGAAGCACCACGGTGGCAGAATTGGCAAAAAGGCTTTCAGCCGAACGAAACCTACGTTGGGTCGGTTGGAGCGGTGAAATACTCATAGACGAAAAAGGCAAGTTGGAAGGTTCCTGGGTAGGACGCAACTTCGCCTACAAACCCATTGCAGTCCAAAACACCAACAACTTGCTAGGTAAAACAATTAAAGTCAAAGTAACAGAAGCTTTAACAACCTACCTTAAAGGTGAATTATAGTAAAGACAAGTGCTCAAGCAATACCTTTCCTCCTTTAGAAACAGACTATAAACCCATAGAGGTAAGGGGCAAAATTTTTATAGATAAAATAACACTGTTATAACCAATGAGCAGGAAGTTGGAAAACCTTGCACTTTTGCCCAATCGTGCAACCCCACAATTCCTTCCTACTCATTTTTAAAATAAACATTTTTTGGTTATGTCAGAATTGACAAGATATATTCGGCGGCTAAATTATTTTTTAGTATAAAGTCTTTTTAAAATAAAATACAGGGTTTGGTTTCTACTGGAATGCTTAAATAATTTCGGCCATGTATTTTCTTCGAGCTGAGAAAGTGACATTCACACAGTCAAGCATCTGTTTTTTCAACACTTTAACACGCAAAAAAGAACTTTTCAAGCCCTTAGAAGCGGGTAAAGTAAAGATGTATACGTGTGGTCCCACGGTTTATGATTTTGCGCATATTGGGAATTTTCGAGCTTTCCTCTTTGAGGATTTATTGAAACGTTGGCTAGTCCAGCGTGGCTTCAAAGTTACCCATGTCATGAACCTCACAGACATTGACGATAAGACAATTAAGGGTAGCCAAAAACAGGGTGTTCCTCTTGAGCAATTCACGGATTTTTATGTAAAAGCCTTTTTTGAAGACATAAAAACCTTAAACATAGAGCCAGCTGAAGTTTACCCAAAAGCTACCGACCATATCCCAGAAATGGTCAATTTGATCAAGACTTTGATGACTAAAGGTTTCGCTTACAAAGGCGAAGACGGATCAATCTACTTCTCCGTATGCAAATTCCCCAACTATGGTAAAATTTCTAAAATCAAGGTTAATGAATTAAAGGCAGGTGCGAGAGTAAGCCAAGATGAATATGCCAAAGAGGAAGCACAGGACTTTGCACTTTGGAAATCCTGGACGCCTGAAGATGGCGACGTATTTTGGGAAACAGAATTAGGCAAAGGAAGACCTGGATGGCACATTGAATGCAGCGCTATGAGTATGAAGTACCTTGGAGAAACCTTCGATGTCCACTGCGGCGGAGTCGACAACATGTTTCCCCACCATGAAAACGAAACCGCCCAATCTGAGGCAGCAACAGGTAAAAAATTCGTGAATTACTGGCTGCACAACGAGCATTTACAGGTAGAAGGCAAAAAAATGTCCAAAAGCCTTGGCAACTTCTACACGCTCCGAGACCTCTTAGTCAAAGGCTATGACCCAATTGCGATTCGTTACCTTTTAATGTCCACGCATTACCGTCAGCAATTCAACTTTACGTTTGAGGGTTTAGAAGCGGCTAAAGGTGCAGTGGATAGGCTTCGGAATTTTGTTCGCCGCCTACACGATGCGGATGGAAAAGACAGCGAAGGAAAAGTAGCCACTTTCACCGCAAAATCCGAAGCATGCTTTGGCGACTCTATGGATGACGACTTGAACATTGGAATAGCACTCGCATCACTTTTCGACTTTGTCCGTGAAATCAACAACCTATTGGATGCAAACATGGTAAGTAAGGATGAAGCCGCTGATGTAGGCGGTTTAATGATGAAGTTCGATGCAGTCTTGGGCGTTATTGGGAAAGTAGAAGTTGAAGAAGCGCTACCCAAAGACATCGAAACGCTGGTTCAGAAGCGTGAGGATGCCCGTAAAACTAAGAATTGGAAAGAAGCCGACTCTATAAGAGCGCAGCTTAAAGCCATGGGTATTGTTCTCGAGGATACAGCTCAGGGAGTAAGGTGGCATAAAGAGAAGACTTAGGTGGTTTTTACGCTAACATTCCATTCTTTTGTTAAATACTTTTCTTTGTAAAGTTTGTTTGCAGTCTCCAATTCAGTTGGCGTTAATTCGCCCTCTTCCAGTTGGATTTTCAAAATTGCCTTAAAACCCTGTGCCAATGCATTGGCGATTGTTTCAGGCATGACTCTGTGTCCTAACTCGTCTTCGATGCTGGTGATTTTGCGTTTAGCTATGTCGGCGGCTTCGGAGCAGGTGGCGTTTTTCAGTTTTAGAAGTTTGAACATTTTGGGCAAATCCACTGCGCGCAGTATTGTTCCGTGCTGAAGAACGACGCCGCGGGTGATAATTTGGCTGCTACCAGAGATTTTTTTGCAGTTTACAGTTAAGTTTGGGCAGTTTTTGGCGTCTCCACTGCTGAAATCTGTTGGAACACCTAAAAGACGGAGCGCGTCGGTTATTGCTTCATAAATTTTGAAGTAAACAGAGGTTATGTCGCCTATTCCGAAATCTGCGGTTTGGGCGGTTACGCCGTATGTAATTTCACCCTCAAAATCATGGTAAACGGTACCACCGCCGCTAATACGCCTAACCACATCAACGCCTAATTGTTTGCAAATGTCAATGTAAATCTCGTTTTCTGGATTCTGGTTCTTGCCAACACTCACAGCAGAAGGCTGCCAACGATAGAAACGCAAAGTATTGGGAACCTGTCCAGCGATTCGAGCAGTAAGTATTGCTTCGTCGATTGCCATGTTCATGAAAGCATTGTTAGTCTGTAGGGGTAGTAAACGCCAAGTATCCATAGAGATCTACCTTCGAAGAGAAAATCAAAATAGACTTAAATCGTTTATGCAATTGGAAACTGAAAATGATCAGCTTCATTTCTTGCAAGATAAAGCCTTAAAACCTAAGCATGTATCTCTAAAATGGCAGAGGCAGTTAGATTGAAGGTTATCTCTGGTCCAGCATCCAAGGAGCTTGCTGAAGCAGTCTCAGCTCAAACTGGTTTCCTAAATGTACCTGTTGTTTCCAAGATTTTCCCAGACGGTGAATCTTATGTGCGTTTGGATGGTAGCGTTCAAGGTGAGGATGTAGCTATCGTGCAGACCACTTGTCCGCCTATGCAGGACGGCAGGCTTTTCCAGTTGGTTTTTTTGGCTGATTCGGCTAGACGTGCGGGCGCAAAAAAAGTTACCGCAGTTGTACCCTACTTGGCGTATGCAAGACAGGACAAAACATTCTTGGCAGGCGAAGGCATAAGCGTTGAAACCATCGCGCGAATGCTAAAAGCTGCCGGAATTGACGAGTTCTTAACGATAAACATCCATTCTGAACAAACGTTAGCTCAATTTCCGTTTCCAGCCAAAACCCTAAGCGCTATCCCACTCATAGCAAACTATTTTGTGAAAAAAGGCCACAAAGGCGCATTCGCACTCTCACCCGATAAAGGTGCTATGTACATTGCGAAGCAAGCACAAGAAGTTTTAGGCGGCGATGTGGGGCACCTAAACAAGACCCGCGACCGCTACACGGGACAAACCATACAGACCGCTGAAGGCTTGAATGTGAAGGGACAAACAGTCATAATCCTCGACGACATCATCAGCACAGGTGGCACAATCGTTGGAGCAGCAAAAATCCTTCGCGAACAAGGAGCAAAACACGTCTTCTGCGGATGCGTCCACGGATTATTAATCGGCGACGCAGAAAAACGTATTCTAGACGCAGGTGTCGAGGAAATCGTGGGCACCGACAGCGTCCCAGGCAATGTGAGTAAGGTGTCTTTAGCACCATTAATCAGTCAAGAGCTTAAGGCGCAGAAATAGTGCCCAAACTCTTCTTTTTATTGTCAGGCGAGAACGAGTCTATGCCTGCCGCTGAAGTAAAGTCTATTCTGGAAGCGGAAGGCTTTGGCTATGCAAACGTTTCAGAGTTTGATCAGATTCTGCGGTTGGAAGCTGAAGTAAGCAGTGTCCAAGCGGTGCAGGTTCGCTCAGCTTACACGCGTTTTAGTGCTTTGGAACTTTTTGTATCAGATGCAACCCCTGCAGACATAACTAAAGTGACTGCGGAAACAGATTTCAAAGCCGTCCTCAAACCCGGAGAGAGCTTTGTTGTTCGGATTAACCGTATCAGAAACTATGCCGACCAAGCACTAAACACTATGGATCTTGAGGGCAAACTGGGAAAACTAATCCTGAACAGCACAGAAGGCACCAAAGTCAACCTGAAAAATCCTGACAAAACATTTATCGGTATAATAACAGACGAAAAACTGATTTTAGGCTTAAAATTAACCGATATAACCAGCAAAACCTTCTCTGAACGCCGTCCTCGAAAGAAACCCTTCTTCCATCCATCAGCGATGCCTTCAAAAATGGCACGTTGCATGGTTAATCTGGCACACGGCAAAGTTGAATCACTCGTATTAGATCCATTTTGCGGTACAGGCACATCCCTCATCGAAGCCAGCTACATCGGCTGCCGCGCAGTCGGTGTAGATGCTCAGAAACGAATGATTTTGGGCACAAGAAGAAACCTACGTTTCTTTAATATCTCTGCAGAGGGTCTGGTTTTGGCGGACTCGCGAAAGCCCCCATTTTTCAAGGTTGACTGCGTTATAACTGACCCACCATACGGACGCTCGTCAAGCACACTAAAATCAACCACAGAACAACTAGTCAAAGACGTTTTAGCTTCGTCACTGGAGTTGTTGGGAACGGGGCAACGAATTTGTATAGCCCTTCCTATACAGGTGAACGGATCAGGAAAAACAAGCAGAATGGCTGAGGATTTAGCAGAATACATTGAAGGTCTTGGATACAAAACTGTTGAATCTCACATGGTTTATATTCACAGTTCGTTGACCCGAGAAATAATGGTATATGAAAAAACTTAGCTGCTTACGGTTACTTAGCACTTTTCTTAGTTTCTGCTTTTTTATGTTCTGTTAAGGTATTTAGATTTTTAGAAGAGGTGTAGATAGGAAGGCTTAAAAAAACAAGTCAACATAAAGCTAAAGGAGAGAAAAATTTAGAAAAATGCAGCGACGATTTAATTACTCTTGACTTTTTCGGAGCAGTTTTTTTTGTTTTTGGGTGAAAATATATGAAAGATTTTAAGTGTCCAATATGTGGTGGATCAACTGAAAAGATTTGGGAAAATGCAACCAAAACGAGATACGGAATGAGATGTAAGAAAGGTCACAATAAAACAGATGGCAAAGCAGCGGGTTCATTAGAGTATCCCACGATTCTTGTTTCAAGTGAAGAACTTGTCAAGTAAAGAATAGATGCTCTTTTATGTGAAAAATATGTTATGTTCAGTTTCCTAATCAAAGTAGAAGGTTGTTGAATGGAAGTAAGGGGGAACTGTGGAGATAAAGCCACTTTGGGCGGGTTATAGCCAACGCACCAGCTCATTAGCGTTACAGTAAGATAAAGCGAGAAAAGAAACACCTAAAAAGCGTGATAGCCTATATCTTTTTCTTCTATAACGCCTATCCTATGGGGATACTAAAATGAATCAAAAATGCCCCCGATGCGGAACCACAACAACACAAGGCTTGATTTATGATAAAGTACACAAGAACTTACTATGTCAAAAATGCGCGAAAAAACAAAACCCAAACTTAAAGGTACCCCCTCGCAGGTAACATTTGCCTTTATTAGCTCTTGGTTCTCGCTTGTGCTTTTTGAAGCCCAAAACCGCAAACTTGAACTTTGTCACTATGAAGCCTACAAAAAAAGAAGAGAAAAATGTACGGTAAGTTTGTGGCATCACCACATAAGACGAATGCGAGTAGTGGCGCCTAATCTAATTATCTAAACAGCAAAATCATTTATAATAGGTACATTCAACTGGTTAGAATGCGCGGATCGCATTATCACTTTTCTAAGCCCTAAAGCGGGATTTTATGATTCAGTGACGATTCTGGGCAAGCAAATGGAGCTGGAAAAATGAGTTTACCCAAAGTGAGTATAACCGAAGAATCCCCAAAAACGCCTCAACGCTTAGCTGAGAAGTGCCCAGAGTGCTCAAGTAAAAACCTCGTTCACGACTACGACACAGGCGAAACCATCTGTGGCGACTGTGGGCTGGTCGTGTACGAGCAAATGATGGATAAAGGACCCGAATGGCGCGCTTTCACCCAACAAGAGAAAGCCTCAAGAAGCCGAGTTGGAACGCCAACATCATATTCAATTCATGACAAAGGATTATCAACAACCATCAGCCAAGTTGACCGAGATGCATTCGGAAGAAAACTACCCCTCTCCACAAGACTACAAATGTGGCGTCTTCGCAAATGGCAAATACGCAGCAGAGTCCACTCATCCATCGACCGCAACCTTGCACAAGCCATGGCTGAACTTGACCGTTTAGCAGGTAGAGTCTACATTCCAGCACCAATCAAAGAAAAAGCCGCTGTCGTCTACAGAAAAGCACTCGACAAAGGCTTGGTTAGAGGAAGATCAATAGCCGCCATTGCTGCAGCCGCCTTGTATGCTGCTTGCCGCGTAAGCGGCACACCACGCACCCTACGCGAAATCGCTGAAGCCAGCTTAGTTGACAAAAAAGACGTAGCAAGATGCTACAGACTCTTATTGCGAGAACTCGACGTTCACATGCCCATAGCTGATCCACTAACATACGTTTCAAAAATCGCTGAAAAAACAGGTATCTCAGGAAAAACTCAAGGCGCAGCCATACAAATACTAAGAGAAGCAAGGCGAAAACGTGCCGCCGCAGGAAAAGACCCAATGGGTTTAGCTGCAGCTGCACTATATATCGCATGCCTGCAAAACAACGAGAAGAAAACTCAAAAAGACATTGCGGAAGCAGCTGGAGTTACCGAAGTTACAGTTAGAAACAGATACAAGGCACTATGGAAGCAGTTAAACCTCGAATTACCCGATTAACAAGATTGTTTTTAGTTTTCTTTGTTTTCACTGTTCTTCTTCAGGATTTAGGAGAACCAGACACTATGTTATCCTCCTCTCTGTTTAGCAAAGAATCGATTCTTCAAGAACAGAGACCCTAAGCTCGAACTGTTTGGGCTTTGCAGTTTCTTCTTTAATAGGTTTCACTAGCTGAAGTATATGTGCATGAAAATTTGGGTTTATAAAGCATTCTTTTCCTGAATTAAGATTTTGAAGCTTTTTCTTGCAGGCGCTCCGGCGGAGGCTATGGCATATGCCGCCAGAGTATTAGGGCGCGTTAACAACTACTACAAATAAACCTATTTTAGGGAATCCAGTTTGTCCGGGCTTCTATCCGGTGTCACATCTTCCCCAACTATCCTTCTAATAGGGCAGACTTCTTTACGGCATCCACGGTATTTTTTAAAGAGTTGGGTGGTGTTTATTCTTCGCCCATGCCGCCCGGCATTCCGCCTGGACCGCCTTTTGGTGCTTTGGAGGTTATTACGTCGTCTATGCGTAGTATCATGGCTGCTGATTCTGCTGCTGATTTAATGGCCTGTATTTTAACTACTATTGGTTCGATGACTCCATTGTCAATGCTATTTTCGACTTTGCCTGTGAAAACGTTTATGCCCATGTATTTGCCGGTTTCTTTGTCGTGTGCTAATCTCAGTTCGGCTAAAACGTCTATTGGATCAAACCCGGCGTTTTCTGTGAGGGCTTTGGGTATTATTTCCATTGCGTCCGCGAATGCTTCTATGGCGAGTTGTTCTCTGCCGCCGACTTTGGTTGCGTACTTGCGTAGTTCTTTTGCAACTTCGATTTCTACTGCTCCACCGCCTGCGACGATTTTGCTGTTTTCAACAACGTCTGAAACTACTGACAACGCGTCGGTTATTGCTCTTTCAGCTTCATCCACCATTCTTTCAAGCCCTGCACGTATCAGTATAGCTACGCTGTGAGGATCCTTGCATTTTTCAACGAAGATCATTTTGTCATCGCCGATCTTGCGCTCTTCCACTAAGCCTGCAAAACCCAAGTCCGCCGTCTTCAAATCGTTCAAATTAGAGGTAACTCTTCCGCCTGTTGCTCTTGCGAGCTTTTCCATGTCAGATTCTTTTACGCGCCTTGCAGCCATTATGCCTTCTTTGTATAGGAAGTGTTGTACCATGTCATCTATGCCTTTTTGGCAGAAAATTACATTTGCCCCCGAGGCTTTGACTTTCTTAACCATGTCTTGCATCATGTCGTCTTCTTGGTCTAGGAACGCTTTCATCTGTGATGGGTCTTTGATGCGGATTTCTGCTGTGATTTCTGTCTTTTCTATTTCTAATGCGGAGTCTAAGAGTGCGATCTTTGCATTCTCTTTTATTTTTGGCATGCCTGGGTTGACGACTTCTTTATCAATGATTATGCCTCTGATTAGTTGAGTTTCAAGGAGACTCTTACCTGTTTTCTTTACAAGCTGTATATTGTCTATGTCTGCAAGCATTTTGTCTCTGTGCTTCTCGGCAATTTGCTTTACAGCTTCTATGGATATTTCCGCAAATCGCTCTTTTGCACTGCCCACTGATTTGCTTCCCATGGACGTCAAAGCAACTTTCATCATCATTTTGTGGTCTTCAACGTTGATGGGCACTGCGTTTTTCTCTATGATTTCGATGGCTTTCTGTGAAGCCTTGCGGTATCCTGCAACGAGTATAGTTGGGTGGATGTTCTGATCCAGGAGTTCTTCTGCTTTCTTGAGAAGCTCGCTGGCTAACACCACGGCAGTTGTTGTTCCATCTCCGACCATGTCGTCTTGTGTTTTAGCAATTTCAACCATCATTTTTGCTGCGGGGTGTTCAACGTCGATTTCTTTGAGAATAGCTGCGCCGTCGTTTGTGATTGTTATATCTCCAAGGCTGTCAATTAACATTTTATCCATACCACGTGGACCTAGAGTGGTTTTCAGCACTTCGCCGATTACTCGTGCGGCCATTATGTTGTTTCTTTGGGCTTCTTTGCCTCTGCTTCGAGAGGTCCCCTCCTTCAAAATGAGCACAGGTTGACCACTTTGGGTTTGAGTTAAATAAGCCATGTTAATCTTTTCCTCAAAATTTATTTATTAATAAGCTGTTGGGTCCTAATATTGTTGTTCATTTTTTTCTTCAGTTTCTTCAGTGTTTCCTGAAGGGCTATGAGTTTTCCAGTTCTTCTTATGTAAATCTTTTCTAAAGCGACAGCCCCTTTTTGCGTGTCCATTGTAAAAACCTGAATAATTTTATTCTGTGACTTGTAGATTTAAGACTTTTGAACATAGACTTCATAATACTGCACCGTACATTCTAAAACTATGATCCATGTAGTAATAGAAATTTTTTTTTCCCGATTTCAAATCCTTGTGGGGGTGAAGATATGAAGGCTGATCGAAAATATGAAGTGTTGGCTATGCTTGCTTATGGGTTCTTGATGGTAAGGGGCCTCAGCTGCAGAGTACGCAACGCATAAGAAGTTGTTGGAGGATAGATGTCCAGAGAAAGATACGAGTAGGATTGTGGTTGTGGCTTAACGGATGCTGAAAGATGGGAAGGCATTTGGAAATGAGTAGCTCCAAAAAATCTGTGACGTGCCCTACTTGCCACAAGGTTTTCGGTTCATCGATTGAGTATCAACTTCACTGGTCGCATAATCACCCTGGGAGGGTTCTTGCTCCATTGATCCAGTTTGTGCCTTCGGGCATTTCGGAGCCGGCAGTGTCTAAAGTGGTGATGTCCGCTTCAAATGGTACTGCTCAAGGATGCAGTTGTCCCGTCTGTGGGCACATAATCAGCGCTGACGTTTACGGCAAGTTGCGGCTTGAGTTCTCGAAATATCCCGGTCTGTTTCCAGCGGTGGAGGAGGCTTGAGTGTTATGTTAAGGATTGCCCAAATTTACTAGGATAAGGGAACCAAGCTGAAGTATCCTCAGGATGCTCAGTTGTTTAGTCGCTTTATAAGGAAGTTTGCGTAAAATAGAGCAGTAACGTTATGATTAAATGGTGATGTAAAATGTCGGAAAGATCAGGAATTGTTTTTGTTGGAAATAAAATGCCAATGGACTATGTTCTAGCGATTATCACAGGCCTATCGGCGAACAACGCTAAAGAAATAACTTTGAAGGCCAGAGGACAAGCAATAACTACAGCGGTTGACGCAGCTGAAATAACGAGAAACCGATTCTTAAAAGACCTAAAAGTAAGCAAAATCGCAATAGGGACAGAAGAGATGCCTGCAAGAGAGGGCGAGAATAGGTCCAGAATGGTTTCAACAATTGAAATAGTGCTTACAAAAGCGTAGGAATACTTTGCGAAAAACACGCGTTAAGTAAACATAAAGGCGCGGCACGTTTTGGTCTTCTGTCGTCCGATTGAAGATCCAGTTGAAGAGCCAAGATAACGTCGCTTTTTCTGATCTAGACGTGCCACCGCATTTGCCTCAAATACGGTTCGAGCAGCTTGGCTATCTCAAAACCTGAATGCTCTCCGACAGACGAGCAAGACGAAATCGCTTGGCGGCATAGACGAAACCAGTCAGACTGGCTGAGAGAGCATAATTATCTTGCATTATGAAAAGTGAAAAGGATGAAGAACATTGAGACATAAACGGTCAATCGGGCCATATCTTGCCTTTCTTTCAGTAAAATACGAAGTTGCCCCTGAAAAGTTTTTTAGCGCACTGCTCAAAGCTGCAGAAAACAAGAAATCCAATTGCGGGTCAATTTCAATCGAGTACCGCGGTGAGATAAAAGCAAAAAAAATCTTTTTAATGACCAACAACACCGGAGTCCTTACACAATTTCGGGTCCCTGAAGAATTTCTATTGGAGAGGGATAATCCGCTTGGAAAATTCTTGGAAACCGACAAGATTCGCAGATATCTTTCTAGGAAAAGCTGTGCAATCCATAGTCGCGCCATCAAAGATTTGCGGTCTGGAATGAAACATGTTAATTTAAAGGCTAAAATCTTGGAGATTGCAGAACCACGGCGTGTTATTACTAGGTATGGCAACTATGCAATTGTTGCCAAAGCAGTGATCGAGGATGAAACGGGAACAATCAACCTTTGTCTGTGGAATGAGCAAATAGGCTGTGTCGCCGTTGGGGATACTGTTCAAATTGAGAACGCGCGAGCTTCCCTGTTTAGAGGGGAAAGGCAATTAAGCATTGGAACCAAAGGGCAGCTCAACAACGTCGTAGACATTATATTGCAGAGTGCTCCAGTAGACAGATTATGTTGCAGTAGTTAAAGATGGGAAAGTTCAACTGAAAGAATTCATGTATGAAAACGATGACTTTGGTGAATTGCAAGATAGGGACGTGGCAACATGACTTTTGAATAGGCGTAAACCTTGGTGTGACTATGAAATGTTTTGCTTGCAGTCAAATGCTTAAACGAATAGAGGTGTATGCAGTGAGTACATCTGTAAAAATCCTAAATGCCTTGAAAACAAGAAAGCACACGTGCAGGCACACACAGAGTTTTACGGACTCTCCCGAGCAGAAATATACGCAACTATCGCGTAGCACTTGCCAAAAAATAGGTGGGAAAAATAGCTAAACACTAAAATAAGGTAAATAGAATATAAATAAGGTGAATAAACAACCTTTGAAAAACTTGAATAACGTTTTATGTTCAAAGTGTTCTTATTGCGGTAGCATTCGACTTGAAGAAGATGAAGATGTTATTAAGTGTCTTGATTGTAGCATGGGGAAGTATAAGCAAGGTAGGCATAAGAAGTATTGTAAATAATTGCTAAAGTAATGATATGAAGAAAAATGGAAAATTTGAACATTGTTCGAATCTAATAGAGGTCCACGTAGCAATTGGGGAAGCAACCAACCTTACGAGTGCCTTCGGTGCGGAGCAACCACGATAGGCGAAAACATAGAGATGAGAAACGGCGAAATCAAATGTATCGTATGCGGATACAGAGTTTTAAAGAAGACGAAACCGCCAGTAGTAAAGAGAGTTCCCGCAAGATGACATAAGAACTTTGCATCAAAATTGTTTCTTTTTTAAGCCAATGTAGCTCCTGTCTCTTGGTACGTTTTTGGTTTTTTACTCTGTGTGTTGGGTCAGCAATCGCAAACAAACACAACCATGTTAGTGCTATCGGTCATGCCGGAAGCAGGTTGGCCTCCAGTTGGAACCTACGTCTTTAAAGATTTAACTAAGGCCCAATAGGACCTGGCAAAGAAGAAACCAATGCAAAAACAAGAGCTGCCACAACAACCGAAACAATCAGAGTAAGCAAAACTTTTTTCTTGTTGTCATGTGCTAAAAACGCAATATTTTCCTACATTCACAACCTGTTCACTGATTAGCCTAACGAGTTTTCTAGGTAACTTACCCTTATCAGAAAAAAACCATCTGGATTACTTAGAATGTTTGTGATGATTCTTTGTTATTTAGGAAAAACTGAAATGTTGATTGTGCTAATTATATAATTGGCGAGTTCTTTGTGAGTAAACGTAGACTTTTCAGCTTAGCGCGTGTGCGCCTTGAACGTTTAAGGTCGAAAGATAAAATAAAAGTTGAGTTGCAACGGGAGAATAGAGGTTATGAGTGCTTCCCACGAGCTTGAGAAAAATGCAACCAACTACGCGTTGGAAGCAGTGCGCTTGGACAAGCAAGGCTCAAGGGGCATGGCAATAATCATGTATCAGAAATCCATAGAAAGTCTACTTCAACTTGTTCAACTCTATCCTGAATACGGCTTGAACAAAGTCTACGTGCAAAAAGCGATCATCTACCAAGAACGCATAAAGGCGATACAATGCCACCTAGGTGTGCCGCGCGAACAACCTCACACAGAAGTTAGAAACGGCGGGAGTGAGGGTGAAACCAAAAAGAGTGAAGGCGGCAAGTCCAGTTACGAAGAACTGTTAGTCACAGAGAAGCTCAACGTGAAATGGGCGGACGTCGTTGGACTGGACCCTTCAAAGAAGGCGGTGAAGGAGGCAATAATCTATCCTGTTTCTAGACCCGACCTGTTTCCATTAGGATGGCCACGGGGAATATTGTTCTTCGGGCCGCCAGGTTGCGGGAAAACATTGCTTGCAGCAGCCGTCGCTACGGAAATAGATGCTACTTTCGTCTCAATTGACGCGGCTTCGATCATGTCAAAATGGATGGGTGAAGCTGAACAGAATGTCGCACGCCTGTTTGGTCAAGCAAGAAAATCATCGTTGGAAGGAAAACCTGCAATAATCTTCGTCGATGAGCTTGATTCTTTGATGGGAAAACACGCAAATGAGGTAGGTGGAGAAATCCGTGTTCGCAACCAGTTCTTGAAAGAGATGGACGGTATCGGAGACAAAGGCAAGAACCTTCACGTGTACGTGATTGGAGCGACTAACAAACCTTGGGATTTGGATTGGGCTTTCATAAGAAGATTTCAGAAACGAATTCTGGTTCCACTGCCTGACCGCCATACACGATTGATGATGTTCAAGCTCTACACTGCCAGTCTTCAACTTGCTCCAGATGTCAAGCTGCAGGAGCTCGCGAGACTCTCAGAGGGATTCTCAGGAAGCGACATAAGAGATTTCAACCAGTCGGCACAGCTAAAACTCATCGGAGAATTCTTTGAGTCAGGTAAGGCAAGCGACAGAAGGGCCAAGCCACGACCGTTGACGATGGAGAATTTCAGGCAGATACTCGAAGAAAGAAAGCCCAGTGTATCCTTTGACATGCTGGCGCAATACGACAGATGGTTTGAAGCATTTAAGGCTCTATAGAAGGAAGATGATGCATCAAGAGTGTGTTGAAGCGTTGGGTGGATAAGTTTAGCTCGCTTCTGCTTCTTTTTTCAATTAAACCTTATAAGTATAGTAACTAATACGTTTTTTTAAAAAGTGAGTTGAAAGAGGCATGTTTGAAGAAGAGGAAGAAGGAGAAGAAGAGTCAACCGAAGAAGATTGGGAAGAAGAGGACTGGTAAATATATGGAAACTATGATCGTTTGGATTTTTCCATGCTTTATTTGTTCATGCTAAATCTATCCTTCTGCCCTTAACATTTTGAGCTCGCCTTTTTCAAACCCAAATTTTGCATGGCATAAACTGTTGCTTCTTTAATCGTACAGAATCCAGCTATTGTCTTTGTCTCGTTCTCTGTAAGTCACCATTCTGGCAGAAATAAACTATCTATCTACAAAACTCTTAATCTTATTCCTCTCGTACCCCTTCAAGGAAAACACCGAAATATTCTTTTGACGCGCCCGTCTCGTCGCTTGACGTCTTCGCTCCAACTATTATGGAATAGGAATTGCTGTTAAAGTTTGCTTTTCCCTCAGAGAAGTCTATTTCAAGCCAATTTTATATATTAGAGAAAAAAAGGAACGTGTGGGAAGCTTCCCTATACTGGCAACCTAAGGCTTTTGTGAAAAGGGTATTTAGGCATCCGCTACACTATACGAAGTGGTTTTTAATGCCGAAAACTAACGCCATAATAAATATTCAGAACGTCGTGGCTATAGCGACTTTAAACCAGAAAGTTAACTTAAACGCTGTTGTGAAGGGTTATCCAAAAAGCAGAATATCGTCCGGACCGGTTTCCCGGGTTAGTGTTTAGGCTTAAGAGACCGAAGACCGGGTACGTTGATTTTTGGCTCGGGTAAAATGGTTTGTACAGGAGCAAAATCTGGAAAGGAATCTCGCATCGCAATCATGAATGTTGTTAAAGAACTGAAAAAGTGCGGAATAATCATCCCTAGTAAACCGAGCGTGGAGGTTGTGAATATTGTTGGTTCTGCAAGTCTAGGCGGAACGGTAGATTTGGAGAAGGCTGTGACTACACTTGGAAAAGCAATGTATGAGCCGGAACAGTTTCCAGGCTTGATCTACAGGATGGATGAGCCTAAGGTTGTCATACTGGTATTCGCAAGCGGGAGCCTAGTTTGTACCGGAGCGAAGAAAGAACAGGACGTTATTGACGCAGTGCATAAGCTTCATGTAATATTGGAGGAACAAAACCTCATATTCTACGAGTAAAACTTCATATGTTAATCGTCTTAGTTTGTATTTTTTCATCGTTGTAAATTAGAACGCGTTTGTATCCGAAAGAATGGGGCAGTGTTTTTTCTATCATCATTAGAAACCGTGGGTAACGAGATATCGGACGAAATTAAATTGGAAAATGTAGAAAATGTGGAGTAGGTGTTTTATCGCTTGGAAAGAAGTGGATAATGGTTGGGGGTCCATCCAAAGCTGGAAAAAAGAACTCTGTTAGAAAATGGTCTTTTTGGCTGTCCAAAGTGCCTTTCTGCTCATTTAGCGTTATTTGGCCACGTGCTCACTAATAAAGGTCGAAATAGAGGTGCAGATGTTTTGACTGAGGTCATAGCTTTTACAGTGATGATGGCTTTTACTACTCCAGAGAAGAACTAACGAAAAATCGGTAGTGTGCCAACTTACGATAGTTAAATCGCATTCCATTATTTCGTGTTCGGTCTACACGTAGTTGGTTAATTTTTTCATCTTTACAAGGACATGTTTAGTTCAAACTCGTTGGTAAAGTTACTGTGGAACTGAAACAGGTTGACTACAGGCTAACTACACATTAACTATTCTATATTGGTAAACTACCAATTTTTTGATTAACTATAGTTGTTTGAATGACTTTAGTCTTTTAAAGCGTAGTTTGTTTGTTTTGGATCGGCATTGTTTTATTCAAAAACGTCATTCTGCCCATCGGGATAAACATGTGCATTGCAGCCCGAAGTTAGTCAAATAACTATAATTGTTTGATTCCAGTAGTAAATCTTCGAGTAGTTTCCCTGAACGGGAAATGTTGGGTCATCGTAAACTATATCCAATTTCAAGCCGTATTTGTTAAGAAGTGTCTGGGTATTGCTCCAAATTACGAGTGATTTGTCGTCTGGACCCCAAAAACCCCAGATTCTATCGTCAACCCTTCGCAAGCCAAAGCCATAATCTTTAGGCAAAACAAACGCTGCCTCCGCATGTACCGAGTTCGGCGCAGTTTTAGTGACCACTTGTGTCCAGAATTCCTGGAGAGCTTGGAAATGCGAATCAGTCATTGCTCCTCCATAAGGGTCTATTTTGGTAGTGTTGGAGTAATTGAAGATGATGATGTATTTTGCTCCTGCATTGTAGGAGGTTGCCATTTGTTTGTAGATGTTATTTGGAGTATCGAGATAAGGTGCCTGCAAATATTTCCAAGTGACGATTGTACCCCAATCTTTGTTCTGCAATGTTGCTGCTCCGCGAACTTGGGCTATTTGTTGCTCAACACTGCTGTTCCAGCCTATCTGAGCCAAAATAGTACGATACTCGCCAATATAGTCGAACCAGTAAAGCGCATAGTCTGAGGTCAAATACGAAAGGTTATATTGTTTTAGGCTAATGACACCCCGGTTTCGTGTAAGCATGTAATTGAACCAGTCGGCTTCAAGAGTGTAGTTTTCTGGGGAGATACCCGATTTATTGGCATTCTGTAATTTCTCATAAATGATTCTTGTATAAATCGATGAATTCCAATGTAGATTGTTACTGTTCAAATTAGTTTCCTGGAAATATCTGGTCCAGTTATAGTCTAATTCAATTCCCCCCGGTTCATCATCGTAGTAGACACTCAGAAACTTGTCACCATATCTAAACCGTGACTCGTTAAGGAATTGAACTTTTCCAGGCCACTCTTGTTGTGTCCAAGTGCCCAAATTTATGATAAGGTACAAACCTGCATTAACTGCGTAATCGCTGATTTCTCTTGCCGCCGTTAAATTATCGCTTATTGGGTTTATGCCGCAGTTTAATACGAAAACATTGGTATAGGTTTTTACTCTGTCAATTAGCGCTTTAGCTTGGTCTGTAGTGTTGCCGCAGAAAGCAACGCCGACATAAACGGGGTCTTTTCGTATGCTGCAACTCTGCGTGTATGAAACAAGCAACGAAATGGTTGCTGTCAAGATGATTATGATTAAAATCAGAGAGAGAATGTGGACTCGTTTCATTTGCTGCTTATGTCTCCATTAGGTTAAGCATCCTACGGGTAACGTTCCATCCATAGCTATGTAACTTATTTGAATATAAGAGTTGCAATAACAGCTATTTCCTATCAGAATCTTTTGTTGAACCAAAACAGACAAAAAATGTTTTTGCATCCATGACAGTGAACTAACCAAGAAGGATAAACACATGCTATCTGATATTACTGATGTGGAGAATTTTAATAGTATATTGCGTGAGAGGTTGGGTAGATTGGTACTTAAGACGAAGTGTTTTGCTAAAGCTAAAAGGCGGCTGGTTTGTTCGATTGGGTTGTTTATGTTTTACTGGAATTTCATTAATGAGTTTAAACGATGTGAGTCTCCGGGGAAATTAGAGGGCTTGGTGGATCATGATTGGACATGGAGCGAATTTTCTCATAAAACATTAACTATCGTAAATTAGGACATTGCCAAAAAATCACATTCACGTTCATGTCGAAGGATCTTAAGATTTACCAGAGGATAACCCTATAGAAGCATGGAAAGATTGAAAAAAAAGAGTAACGTTAGGCATTTAGAACAGTTAGCTTTAGAGCATCCATGGAATACTTGAGAGGAAAAGAAGCACTTAATATCTTTAATCGTTGAGTATAATGATGTGGATAAGGCTGATCATAAGTTCTTTGAATGTAAAAATTGTTGGTTAGAGTAATATGGAAAACTTTGAAAGATTAAGCAATAAAGTTCTCATTAGAACCTGCCCCTGCGGTATCGTATTCAAAACGTATGATACAAGAAAAGTGTACCATTCAAACAGTTGTAAGGCAAGTTACGTTAAGAAAAGATATGGAATCATGATAGTCCAAAGAAGGAAACTAAAACAAAAGAAGCTTGAAGAGAAAGTAATGGACAAGGTTTAGCGAACATACCTATATGCGCATTAATACGCTGGTGGCATACCGCCGTAGCCACCGCCTGGCATTCCACCAGGAGGCATAGGCGAAGTTTTCATCTTTCCAGACGCAATGACATCATCGACCCTCAGTATCATTGTGGCAGCTTCGACAGCAGACTTAATTGTCTGTTTCTTAACAGCTAAAGGCTCATAGACTTCTAGGATTCTCATGTCTTTGATTTTGCCTTCGAAGACATCGACGCCTGCCCATTTTTCACCCTTCTCATGTCGAACTCTGAGCTCTAACAGAAGATCGATAGGATCAAGACCGGCATTTTCACCCAACGTCAACGGCACAATTTCCATAGCCTCGCCAAAGCTCCGGACCGCAAGCTGCTCTCTGCCAGGCAGAGTTTCAGCATAGCTTCTTAATGCTCTAGCAATCTCCATTTCTGGAGCTCCCCCTCCTGCAACAATCTTGGGCGCCTGAACTACATCTCGGACGACGCATAAAGCATCGTGAAGTGATCGTTCAGCTTCATCAATAAAGCGTTTATCCACACCTCGTATGAGAATAGCAACTGAATGTGGATTCTTGGATCCTTCGATGAATGTCATCTTGTCGTCGCCGATCTTCCTCTCCTCAACAACTTCTGCAAAGCCCAGATCGCTTTTTAGGAGGCTTTCTATATTAATAACAGGTTTTCCACCGGTGGCTTTTGCTAGTTTCTTCATATCCGACTCCTTAACTCGTTGCACGGCTAAAACTCCTTTCCTAGCCAGGTAGTGCTTGACCATGTCGTCTATACCTTTCTGACACAAAACGACGTTGGCGCCTGAGGAAACTATCTTTTCAACCATTGCTTTGAGCATATTCTCTTCTTCCTGTAGGAAAGATTGAATCTGTTCTGGACGTACAATGTTGATTTTAGCGTCAAACTCAGTCTTTTCAATTTGAAGTGCACTTTCTAACAATGCTATCTTTGCTTTTTCCACCCGTTTAGGCATGTCCGAATGCACAACCTCTTTATCAAGAACTAAACCTTCAATAAGTGTGGTTTCAGACATGGATTCGCCTGGCTTCTTCTCCACCATGATATCGTCTAAGTCTACAGTGTACTCGTCTCCAACTTTTTGGGCGACATGCAAAACAGCTTTAACGACTATATCTGCAAGTTGCTCTTTGTTCTCAGCCACCAGTTTACTTGCCATAGAGGTTGCCGCAACCTTCATCAAAAACTCTTTTTCCGTAGGCTTAACGGGAAACGCGATGCTTTCAAGGGTTTCAAGAGCTTTATCCGCTGCCTTGTTGTATCCTTCGACAATTACGGTGGGGTGAACGCCCTTGTTTATCAAGTCTTCAGCTTTTCCTAAGAGTTCGCCGGCAACTATGACTGATGTGGTGGTTCCGTCTCCCACTTCCGCGTCTTGGGTTTTCGCTACTTCAACCATCATTTTAGCAGCGGGATGGTCAATGGACATATTATCAAGGATGGTTCTTCCGTCACTGGTAATGGTTACATCGCCAGAACTATCCACCAACATTTTATCCATACCTTTGGGGCCTAATGAACTTTTTACGGCTTCCGCTATTGTTTTCGCCGCCATAATTGTTGCGTTGGGCATCCTTTCCCCTAGATCCAGATCCTTCCCTCATAATTAGAACAGGCACGCCACCTGTTTGTGAAGACAAAACAATATTCCTCCATATATCACTATTAGTATGATTCAATTAAGGTTTTCCTAGTTTTACTTCGAACCTAATTCTGAGCTATTCTGAGTTTATTTCTAATAAACAAGGTTGCTTTTACATAGAATGCCAAGTTTGCGTACGGTGTATTTCTCAGTTTGGAGTATTCTCTCTTTTGAGAGCATTATTTATAGGCTATTTTTTTGATAGTTCCTAAGCATTATCCTTTCGATTTGGTTCTCTGTTTGGCGGGTTCCTGTTACGTTCCAAATTTGGGTGAACCATTCGTCGCGCTCTTTCTTTGTGAAGGTCCGGATAAGGCTTAATCGTTGTCAGCGTAAATTGACGTTTTTATCTGTCCTTCCAGAATTACACTACAAAAGACGCAGGCTTCTGCAGCCTTCGAACCTGATTCATAAAGCTCCTATACCACTTCTCAATTTCTGGCAATATGCTCGGCGGAACCTCCTCCATAGCTTTCTCAAAATCGCTGAAGGTAACCTCTTTTGCGTTGATGTCTCTTCTCAAAGCATTCATGGCAGCCTCCCTGCATACGGATGATATATCGGCGCCAGAGTAACCTTTCATCATGCGATGCGCCTTGATGTCCACATCATTTGATAGTGGCATGTTCTTCGTATGAATCTTAAAGATTTCAAGCATAGCCGCTTCGTCGGGTTCTGGAACATAAATTAGCCGATCGAATCTGCCTGGCCTTAACACGGCTGAGTCGACAATATCGGGCCTATTTGTCGCAGCTATAACTATAATGTCTTCTAAGGGCATTATTCCATCCATTTCTGTTAAAAGCTGGCTGATAACGCGTTCAGTTACTCCGCTGTCGCCGTCACCCTGCCCCCTCCTTGGAACAAGAGAGTCAACTTCATCGAAGAATATGACCGCTGGCGAAGCCATTCTAGCCTTCCTGAAGATCTCTCGAATAGCCTTTTCAGACTCGCCAACCCACCTAGAGAAAATCTTCGGACCCTTAATCGAAATGAAGTTTGCCTCGCTCTCAGTTGCAACAGCCCTAGCCAGCATTGTTTTCCCACACCCAGACGGGCCTATTAACAGTATACCTTTAGGCGGCTGAATCCCCAATCTCTTGAAGACTTCAGGATTTTTCAGCGGCCACTCAACAGCCTCCTTTAATTTCTCTTTAACCTCCTCCAAGCCTCCCACTTCAGCCCAATGAACAACTGGAACTTCCACAACAATTTCTCTCATAGCTGTAGGCGTAATCTCTTTGAAGGCGTTCATGAAATCATCTATCTGAACCTCCATCTTCTCTAGGACGTTGGGAGGTATTCGTTCTTCCTTCAGATTTATTTCGGGAAGATACCTAAGTAGAGCTTTCATAGCTGTCTCTCTACAGAGGGCGGCCAAGTCAGCACCTGTGTAACCGTGCGTTCGCTCAGTAAGCACCTTTAAGTCAACATCACTGGCTAAGGGCATACCTCTGCTATGAATCAACAATATTTCATGACGCCCCCGCTTGTCGGGGGTCCCTATCTCTATCTCGCGGTCAAATCTCCCAGGCCTCCTGAGAGCTGGATCCAGGGCATTCGGCCTGTTTGTTGCACCTATTACTATGACATTTCCTCTACCAGTCAATCCGTCCATGAGAGATAGAAGCTGAGCGACAACCCTTTTCTCCACTTCACCTGTGACATCATCACGTTTGGGCGCAATGGAGTCCAACTCGTCTATGAGTATGATGCTTGGAGCGTTTTTATGAGCCTGTTGAAATATTTCGCGAAGCTTCTCCTCCGACTCTCCATAGAGCTTACTTATTATCTCAGGTCCGTTTATTGAGAGGAAGTTTACGTCAGACTCATTCGCTACTGCTCTAGCTAGGAGTGTCTTTCCGCAGCCGGGTGGACCGAGCAGTAGAACCCCTTTCGGAGGATCTATTCCAAGCGTCTGGAAAATCTCGGGATGCCGTATTGGAAGTTCAACCATCTCCCTTATCAGTTTAATCTCCTTCTCTAATCCTCCTAATTCCTCATAGGTGGTACGTGGCACACTTTCAGCTTGTGTAACAGGGTCAGACAATATCTTCAATGTAGTATCTTGGGTCATCTTCACTATTCCTTGGGGCTGCACCTTCGCAACAGTGAACTGAATAGAATGACCAAGCATCATAACAGGCGTCTTGTCTCCCTCAACAAACGTTCTATCCATAAGTCTGTTCTTCACAAAATTTGTAAAGGCTTCGTCAACATTCAATCGCATATCCACTGGAGAAAGCACTATGCTCAGGGCATTTTTAACCTCAGCCTTGCGAACTACAACGTACTCGTTTATTGATACGCCAGCATTTTTACGTAAATACCCATCGATGCGCATAACGTTTGGGTCCTGATCTTCAGGGTACGCTGGCCAAGCGATCGCTGACGTTTTTTTCATCCCTGAGAACTCTATTACGTCTCCAAATGAAACACCTAACTTTTGCATCGTTATCTGGTCTATTCTAGCTATTCCTCTTGCCACATCTCTCTGTCTGGAATCCAGAACTTTCAGTTGAACTTCGCTCAATTTTCAACGCGCCATTAAACATATTTCTGATAGAAGCACTAAATTCGTTCTCTCACCTCGTTAGAACATCACCACGGTTACGTAAACCTTTGCAGAGAAAACATGGTTCATTTCGACACTCTTCCTGACTTAAAGTCGGGAGATTTTGCTTACTCGACTAAAACTTGCTCCGCCAAAGGTAGAGTAGAGGTTTTAATTTCTGCAAGCGTTCTCGCACCCCGAGTAGGAGTGGATTGTTCGGGTGTGCCCCACCCTACCAGCGTGCTCTATAAGGCCTATTTGAATTCTGAATTGAACAGTCTCGTTGACAAAGGAAAAGGTTTGATACATTTTTCAGCGTAACTGGCGCCTCTTTGAAGAGTACATCAGCAAGAAGAAACGCTGATGAGGACGTCAAGCACGTGCGGCTATACTGGTCTTAATTGTCCTTTCTTGATTATTATGTTGCCCTTTTCATCTTCAACATAAATTACGATGTCACCAATTTTCACATTTAACTTCTTTTGCACTTGCCTAATGACCGTTATTCTATTGTTTGGTTGTACTTTTGTGCTACCGATGACCATGTCCAATCTAAAGACCTTGGTCATATACACTATGTCAATTGGCAGATTTTCTGTTCCTCGTTTGCAAGATGTTCTTTTTGCATTTTTAGGCTTCGTCACATTGATTAGAGAAATAATTGTTAAGAAAAAATAGGTTAAAAATTTATTACTTTACGAGTAGATTCTAAGGGTCCGAAACAGTTTTTTGAATCTCTCTATCAATCTCTTTGAGAACATTAATCAATTTATTTGTTAGGTCGCTGCATCTTTGAGGATTCCTCTTCTGAAACTGAGCAAACCCATACCTTAAACGCATAAACTTGTTATAATTAACTTTTTGGCTGCTGTTG
The DNA here is from genome assembly GCA_963741005.1 of Candidatus Bathyarchaeota archaeon. GTDB lineage: Archaea > Thermoproteota > Bathyarchaeia > Bathyarchaeales > Bathycorpusculaceae > Bathycorpusculum. The sequence goes on along the minus strand of CAVUGQ010000006.1, from coordinate 1,218,701 downwards.
CCGTCAATGAGCAAGGCGGGGATTTTTTTCTTAACTCTGTTTGCATTCAAGCCTTGCCTTTCTCCACTTGCCTTTGTTTGATAACTTCAATCATTTTTGGCAAAAACTCGATAAACTGCTCTTTTTCCGCATAAATCGACTTTTCAACTGCCTCAATCAAGTTGTTGACCAAGATTCTATAGGGTCGCGTAACAGCCTGTAACTTATATTCAGTGACTTCATGCGTAAACGTGCTCCAGGCTTCTGCTTTTTCAGAATCGTAGAGAAAAATAGCATTGCCCTTAATTTCGCCGTGAACGCTTTTTGATTCATTTGGCGTCCACAGAACAACTAAGTTTATGCCTAGCTGATTGAGGCAATCCTGCATCTGCGTCTGAACTAAGGCAAATTGAGCTTTGGTCTTTCTTATGTTGACGACTTCAGAAGCGGAGTTTGAGAACCTATCTTGAGGCTGAACCTCAACCATAACTTTCAAGGCGCTTCCTTATCGTTAAAACTGGGCATTTCCTGATAGGCGGGTTTCCATATAGCGTTAGGAAAACTTTGTTTCAATTTCTCGTAGCATAGTGTACAGCGTTTTATGACTTCATGGCTTGGCTCAGTTAACTCTACCGTGACGTTTAGTGCGCCGCATTCGCATTTAACGCCCTGCGAAATACTCTTGACATACCAGGTAGGCTTTGCATTCATGTTTTCCTCTATCGCCCACTGCTCTTGTTTCTGAGATGCAAGTTTTGAAGCATCTATTTTGATTTGCCTTGGCGTGCCTGGATAGCTTGTAATTTCGCAACCAAACGCTTTGAGCGCTGGTGATACATCGTTGATTCTTCTTGTCAATGCGTTAGGTGTTTTGGGCCAACCTTTAGCTTTGATGTCTATTCCTGTTTGCAAAGCACATTGAGAAAGTTTAGCGTGCAACTCTGAAGGCTGCCCTTTCCAGCAATCTGCCTGAGCGCTGCCTTGAATTGAAACTAAGGATTTGCCCTTAACTTCGTTTTCACAGAATTTAAGAAGAGCCAATGCCACTGGGTCAGCGTTTAATGCTTCTTCATTTTGCGCCTTGACTTTATCAGCATAAGCATTAACAAACTCTTCCCTAGTTCTGCCAAGCGCTTGAGCAATGGCAGCGCCATAACGGCTAAAATCAGCTAATCTTTGATAGCCTTCGAGCTTAACTGTTGGATATAACTTTAAGGCTTTTGATAGGACATTTAAGAATCCAGCCAATATTTTGGGCAAGTCATTTTCAAACGCTCCAATGAGTTCTTCTTCAGTTCTTCTTTTTTCTGGAGACATCGCAGTTAGCCCAATCAAAGTGCTTCTATCAAGCAAATCGCCTCTTTGCGCTGCAACATTAATGCCGTTAAGAAGTATACATCGTTTAAACTGTAAAATTGTATCCTCATCATCACTGTAGAGCTTCCTAACTGCGATGCCGCCTCCAGTTACCGCTCGGCAAAGCATGTCGCTTACCCAATCTTGCAGATAAGTTAAATTATCATATGGAACAATCCAATGATGCTCCAGTTGCTGAGCCAACTCCCTGTCATTTCTTGGCAAAGAGAGAAGCTCTCGCACAAAAGATTGCTCTCTACAATCCTCAAGCATTCTGGAGCCAAATTAAAGAAATTGCTGAAAAAAGTAAAATTAGAGCGATTAGTCCAGAAACAAAACCCCTAAACATCTCCGATTCAGACCTTGCTTACAACCTCAATAGATTTGGATACAGCGAATTTGGCGCCAAGTTAATTCAAGGTAAAAAATTCTGTATTGAGTACATAACAACCTCATTACTTCTCAGAGAAGAGGCACGAGGAATAGACGCTATAGCAGTTATCCTCTCAAAAAACAATTTCAAAAGTAACTTGCTTTCTTTCTTGAGTCAAAAATACCAGACAGCCCCAAGACTACTGGGGATACTTAGAATCTTACAACATACCAATCCAAAACCAGAAATTCAAAATACCTTTAAAACCCTAAAAGTCCTTAATCAAGAAGAACTCCCTGCAGATGAAGCAAGCATAAAACAAAAGCTGGAACTATACCATGCCCTGTGATAGAAGCGCACTCTTTGACTTTCTTAGCGTATTGAATGAGGACCTAACCCGAAAAATCATCCTTGTAGCTGTAGGCGGGACCGCAATGACTCTGCTTGACCTAAAACCATCAACAATAGACATAGACTTCACTATTCCAGGCTGCGATAGGATAGAATTTGAGCAAGCTCTAAAAATCAATCCACCCGGCTACAAAGTCGACCGATGGACGGATGGACATATTTTCTGCCAGACTCTGCCCAAGGATTACTTGGAAAAAAGCATCAAAATAAAAGAATTCAGCCACATATCACTAAGAACCCTTCAACCTGTAGATATAATCGTAACAAAGATTGGCAGATTAAACGCAAGAGACCTCCAAGACATAGAATTCTGCATCAAGAAATGTAACGTTTCAGAGGCAGAAATTAAGGAGAGAGCGTTGTTGGTGCTTCCAACATTTGTTGGTCCCCAAGAAAATTACCGATACCATTTAGATTTGGTTATTGAAAGGTTCTTCAAAAAATAAGCCACCAACTCAAAATAACAATTATAACAAAAATGACAAACAAGAAAACTCCCTGTATTGAGCAGAGACGTAGTAGTGTACTCTGATTTTATTTGCAGCATTAACACTACTAGATTAGTTTTAAACCGGAAAAAACCAAGGTAGCTGCGTTAAATAGTTGTCTAAACTTGCTCTACATTTGTTATTTGGCAAGACAATCAGAGAGAAATAGGCATTTTCGATTCGTTATCTGGTAATAGTCTCCAGAAATAACTTATAAGTAGCCATCCAGATGAATAAAATTGATGAAGGTATCTTAAGATCGAATGCCCAGCGGGTTACGTGACCTCCAGAGGAGGCAACGTCCGCGCAAAAACGGCATGCGACACCCGATAAATCCCATAGCTTTAGAGCAAGCATATTATTTGATAAAAGTGCTTTCTTGGCTATTTTTCAAAGAAGCTTATTGAACTCATCAACAGAAAGATCAACTTCTTTGATAATAGTTCTCAACATCCCTTTTCCTATGGGTTTGTGTGCTGGAACAACCACCATAATCTCGTTTTTTCTACAACCAAACAAAGAAACATATTTCTCTTTTTCAGAAAGGCGCATGACAATATGACTACCTTTCTGGTTGTTAACAACATAGCCTATATTTGTCAGAGCTTTGACTACCTTCTCATAGTCTACCGGAGTTAATTTAGACACTAACTTGCACCGTTTCGATGGGTACTGGGTCGCCATGTTCCTTTAGAGCTTCAAGATATGCTTGGATTGCTTCTTTAATGTTTTTCATCAGTTCTTCTCTTGTTCTGCCTTCTGTGGCGCAACCTGGTAAATCAGGAACTTTTGCGACAAGAACGCCATCTTCATCCTTTTCGATAATTACCCTGTACTGAAGCATATGTTTTCATAGGGCTTGGAAATTCTTAAGCCTTCGCTTTCTAAAACACAATTCTTCTCCCTTTGCAAAAAAACATTGTTAAAACTTTAGCTAACACTTGTTAATGCCCAACACTTGTGGAGCCTTCATGATTCAGCCAAGCCCTAACGCGTATTGGTATGTTTTTATCGATCAAAATCAGCGTCAAAGAATGTTCCTCTGCTATTACACAGGAATTATTTCTTCACGATCAAGACATTTAGATGCGTACAACAACACGGCTTTTGTATCCTCTTTCTTTAGATCGGGAAAGTCCTCTAATATCTGTTTCCGTGACCCCGTTTGCTAAGAGGTGAATAACAAGATTCACTGTGATACGAGTACCTTTGATGACTGGCTTGCCAACCATTATCTCAGGGTCTATAATGATCCTGTCCATCAACTCTTTTATTCAAATCACTCTGTTCTTATGAACGATATCAGCGAATATCGTATCGGCTGGGTAGTATATGAGGACATACACGCATGTTAAGGTTTTTCGAATTAGAAGAGTCTGACATTAATCTCAGAGAAAATAAAGCTAAGCTCTTTTAAACTTCACTGAAGCCGCCAACAATGCTTCGTTCTCAGCAATCTCCTTTTCAACCTCAACCACTCTTTTCTCCGAATCCTGCTTCTCTTTAAGCGTCTCTAACCCCAGCAAAGTCACGAGTCGATCGGTTATATCCACCATTTTTGATAAGTACGTTGGTTTCTGGGGTTCGCCTGCTGTTTGAAACTGAAAGCTTGCCATACGATAAAGATACTCATACCGATTAACAAGGATAAGCCTAGCCTTGTCTAATTCGAACAGTTGAGTTAGGACCGGTTGCCAGCTGTCGCGGGTTTCTGCGTCATAGTAGATGTTTCTCTCTGAAGTGTGGTATTTTTCGCTCAGCACCTTCACTATTTCGCAGAGGGTAAAGCCTTTAGCTTCGAGCTTTAGGAATTCTAAGCGTCTTTCGAGGATATCGTTCATGGTGTTCCTTCCAAAATTGAAATGCGGATTTCATTTTCGCCATAATCGGTGGTTCGCTTTATCATATCGCCTTCCAGTTTGATGTCTCGGCGCTTCTGCTCTGATAGGAAGTAGTAGGGTTCTTCGAAGGTTGGCTGATGATATTTTTTGCAGATTTTAAAGTAAGCATCTACCGTTTCAAAGATGTCTGTGTCGCTGATTGTAGCTCTGAAGTCTTCTATGTTTGGAGTTCGGTTCCAGTTCCAAGTTAGATGCCAGTAGACTCGTATGCAGATTTTCTCATAATCGGTTGCTTGATTCTGCAGAACCTGCAGTTTATCGTAGATTACTTTCATCTGCAGCATTGCATTGTAGAAGATTGGTGCTTTGGGGTCATATCGTGCTTTAGCTATATTGATTTGTTTGGGTTCGCCAGCCTCTTCCTCCCATGCTTGTCCCGACATTTTTGCTTCTTTTTGCGTTTGTGGATATTTTTCGACTAAGTACTTGCGGGTAGTCACGTAAGTTATCAGGGTTTCCCATTCTACGCCAGATAGTAAAGATAGGTCACTTCCATCCTCGTCTAAAACTTCGGGCCATAATTGCTTAAGAGTAAAATTGTCGGGATCTATGCCCTCTTTTTTTAGCTTCTCAAGGATCTCTGGAGATAACGAGGCACTCAATGGTTGTTCATTTTGGCTGTGCTCACAAACCTTATCCTTGAAGTCTTCAAACATTACGCTTGCTCACCTCCAAAATGCTCGTTCTGTCGGTTTTAACATCCTTGACACCTCTAGGTCTGGCTCTTTGCTTACGCTTCACTAGTCGCCAATACTCTCGGATCTCAGGCGAGTGCTTGAATACTTTAAACGTGTCCATGACAAAAGATTTTACAAGTTAGCTTATGAATAGCATATAAAAAATTATAAAAAAAGGAACTCTTAGTTCGTCAGAAGCAACTAAAAAAGTTTGATAAAATGATGTTAAAACAAGTGCTAATAATTATGCTTTCTTAGCTTTGCCGTGACCATTATTGAGTGCTCTGAGAACATTATCATCTTGCTTAATAATTCTCATTGCAATATCCATTGGGTCTTTACAATTCGCCATCTCTAAGCCAACCTTCTATTTCGTCAATATTATGGATTTCATCTTCATTACGTTTCTGTTTTACTACTTTTGGCAAACTCGTTAAATCCCCCTAAAATTTGAGCAGATATTTGTCTTCGGCTATTGTTTGCACTAAACTCCATCCGTTATCGAGCTTCTGCATTAGTTCTGTTTCTCCTTTAGCTACTGTGTACTTTTTCTGTTGAGGTGTAGGCTTAATGTATTCGCTTACAGGTTTACGTGAAGGTTTAACTTCCTCTTCACTGTGTTTCTCCACGGGTTCATCGTCAACTTTTAAGCGTCTAAATTCGATGATGGCATCCTCTGGGTCTTTAGCTTTCTGCAAGGCTTCTTCTAGCTTTTTAAGTTGGTCAACTCCGTAACCGTTGAGTTTTGCGAAGTCCAATAACATTTGACTTCTAATCTTCTTCTCATCCAGTACATGAGCACTTTCGTGTAAGAATTCAAGATCTGCAAACGCCAGTCTATACTTGGACCGCAGCTGTTCAATCAATGGCTTAGAATACGGTGCTTCTTCACCGCTAACCTTTCGACCTTTAATTTTCTTAATCCAGTTATTGGGGCATCCAGCGTTCTCTAATGCTGTTTGAACTATTCTTCTACCATCATGGAAAGTAAAAACAACACTTGCTCTAAATTCAAGCATAGTTGCTTTCTTCGCAATAATGCGGTAACTTATTGGTTCACTAATATTGCGTTTGATTGACAGAAAAACGTAGTCATCACTTTTCCATTTGTGATTAAATGTTTTCTCCATCCATTGTCTGTACTCGATTAACACATTTCTCGCTTCAGTTGTTATGAAAGTTTCTTGTCTTACTCCACGATACTTTCCTTTGCCATGACCTTTAATCATGTCCGATGGTAGAGAGATATGTGGACATTCTTGTGTTTGCCAATTTTCTTCGAAGTGGGAGAATCGAAGTTTTGAGAGTGACTCTAACGCTATTGCCGAAGTTGTACCTATCATGACTAATGCTTGGTCTCGGGGGTTTCTACATGCCTTGAACACTGCTAACCGAGTCTCTTTAGAGGGTACACTGTGACTTTCATTCTGTATGTATGGCATGGACCGACCTGCTTGAGCTTGCAATTGTCGGTAATTGGTTCTAAAGAATCCTCTGAGACATTGAGCAATATGCCACTTTCTTTTTTCTGGAAAGATAACTTTGGCATTGGCTAAACTGTCTAAGAGCTTCTCTGCCTCTAAGCTATTGTAATCTTTCTTCAGGTCTAATAACTGGTCAGGATTCAACCCAGACCAAGTACAGAAATGATAAAGTGAAATGGCTGCACTGCCCTGCCTACTGTGAAGAGTGTTAAGATAATTCATGACGCATTGATAGTTTTTAGCCCAACCATCTATTATGGTTAATTCGGTAAAACCATACTTTAAATTCTTCTGCTTATCTTCTATACTACTCATGAACTTTCCACTCTCAAGAAATTACCTATATTGCTTCACCTATATTAATGACACTATTTGTATAGCTTCTCCCAAAACATTAAACATAACGCATCTAGGAACCGAACTTGGCTATCGATATGTGGAATCCCACTTTACCTATATCCACCAGTCCTTGACGCGGGAAATTGCAGTATTCGAAAAGGTGACAAAATGAGTCTTAGTGTAATTTTTTTGGGAACAAGCGGTAGCGTACCAACCTTAAAGCGCAGCTTACCTTCAGTGGTGGTACAATGTCCTCGTAATCAGTGGATGTTTGATTGCGGCGAAAACGTGCAACGACAAATGATACAGGCAAAAGTGAGTTTTCACAGAAAAATGAAGATATTTATAACACATTTACATGGAGACCATGTGCTTGGTTTACCTGGACTCTTACAAACAATGGCGCTAATGGATCGCAAGGATCCAGTTCAAATTTATGGTCCAAAGGGGCTCAAAGATTTTCTGGTCTGCGCCAAAGAAACACTCAACTTCGGCTTGAACTACCCCGTTGAAATCAACCAAATAATCTCGGAAGGCGTCGTCTGCGACCAAGAAGAATACATGGTAATGGCTGTCAAATCTAACCATGCAGTAGAGAGTTACGCTTATGCGTTTGTGGAGAAACCGCGTCCAGGCAAGTTTTATCCTAAAAGAGCTTTGGCGTTGGGTGTTGCGGCTGGTGAGTTGTGGTCTAGGCTGCAAAGAGGTGAAGAAATCACTTTATCGGATGGAAAGGAGGTCAAGCCAAACGATGTTATGGGTCCACTTAGGACTGGGCGCAAAATCGTTTACACAGGCGACACCAAACCTTTTGATTCATTTGCAGCGTTTGCTAAGGGCGCTGATTTGGTGATTCATGATTGCACCTTTGATGATTCGCTGGTTGAGAAGGCAGGTTTGGATGGACATTCAACACCAAGTCAAGCAGCTGGGCAAGCAAAGGCGGCTGGAGCAAAACAGCTGGTATTGTCACATATCAGCGCACGGTACCCGAACGCAGAGCTGCTTTTAGAGCAAGCAAAAAAAACTTTTGCAAACAGTGTACTTGCGGAAGATTTTATGGAGCTGGAGTTGCCCTTAAGCGAACAGCTGCTTTAGTTTCTGGATGCTCTCGGAAACATTATTCATGGATTCAACTATTACTTTCTTGTCATAGCCGTTTTTCTTAAGAGTCTGCGCAAACCAGTTCCAATCGATGTTACCTCCACCAACACCGTTGTGCTGGTCATCAGTGCCGTCGTTGTCGCTGGCATGGACATGAACGATTTTGTCAGCAAGCAAGTTGAAGAAAGGTTGGATTTGACCTTCAAGGTTAGCGTGTCCAAGATCCATAGTAATGCCGATTGGCAAATTAGTTTCTTTATACATTCGTATAAATTTCTCAGGCGTATTCATCAAAAACCAGTATTTCGCGGGCAAGTTTTCTAAAGCAATGTTTAGGCCGTATTCTTCTGAAAGCTTGTAGAGTTCTTGGATGCTTTTGCACATCTGTTTGAAATCAGCTCCTGGATAAAATTGGCCTATTCCGGTGCGTTGTCCGGGGTGAAAAACCCAAAGTTTAGCATCCAATGCACTGGCGTTTTGGAGTGATTGTTTGAGACGTTTTATCGAGGCATTCAACAAGGGTTTGACTGGAGAGGCAATGTTGATGTCGGCAAATGGCGCATGTAGAGAGTATTCCAAACTGTATGATTTTGCAGCTTCCTTAAGAGAAGCTATGCGGATTTTATTTAAGTCATAGGTACCGTCATCTAAAATCTCAATGTACTTCGTATTCATTGTGCCTAAGCGTTTAACCATGCGGTTGAATGGCTCACCAAGACAGTAGAGCATTGAAACGCCAACTTTCGCTTTGTACATGTAAGCTCCTCGTAATTGGAATGTTGTGGTTGTACTATCAGATAAAGACTCTCCAAATAGAATCTGTGAAAGATATTTGTGATTCAACCATATTATGAAATTAATAAGAACTATTTTTTTGGTTAATTAGTAGTGGTAAACTAGCAATCTGTTGGATATAGATTGTTTGTGGCGTTCCACAAAAAGGCAGAATAATTCAAACTCCATTATGAAAATTCGTACGAATTAATAATTTGACCTAACCAAATTAGGGGAACAACTGTCTTCCTCATTGATTTTGCCCTTTTTCTCTAGGGGTTTTGTACTGTATCTGCCTAACGCCCAATGCGAGTTCTGCGAATTCTTTTATGATGATGTATCGGAATTCCCATGTTGGCACTCCAAATCGCAAACCGTTGCACATGTTATCTCCATAAATGTATAGACGCACTCCATGGTAGTCGTATGCTGCTTGGTTTGGTTCGTCGTATTTTGGTTCAGAAAGCACTTTAAAGGGCCAAATTTTACATGCTTCAGGCTTCATTCCCTGCAAACCGCAGAAGTACATGTTTGATTTGTTGCACAGAAAACTACAAGAGCCATCACTGGCGCGTTTGATGTAGAGATGATCCAACCCTGTTAAAGTGGTTTGGTAGCCAAAAGATTTGTTGATGTTGAGCCATTCTTTGAAGCCTAAAACTACGCTGTAGAGTTTACAGTAGTAACCGCATGCTTTGCAATGCCAATCAGCAATGTTTTGCCATGGAACAAACTGCATTAATTGATTACCCTTTCTGCGAATCAAAACAGCAGAAGATTAAATTCTTTTCCAGCAATCAAAAGGGAAAACTATGGTTTTTCATAGAGGTAAATTGTATGTGAAGGATATCCTAGTTGTGGGTTTTCACAAAAATTTTCAACTTTGGTAGGACGCCAACCAATAATCTCGTAATCATGAGAAACCACGCGTGTGCCTTTTTTAAGGTCGCGTTCCAGGTTAGGTTTGATTTTCTCGTTGGCACTTGTTGTCAAGTAAAGGTAAACTACATCGGCTGAAGTCAGGTTTACTTTGAACATGTCATCATTCATTATGGTTACTCTGTCATCAAGTCCATTCTCATGAATGTTGCTCATGGCTTTCTTTGCTAAATCTTCACGTAGTTCAATGCCGACACACCGTGCGCCAAAAGCTTTCGCTGCCATAATGACTGTTCTGCCGTCTCCCGAACCCATATCAAAGAGAACTTCACCAGCTTTCAAATCAGCCATTTTAAGCATATATTCTACAACAGTTTCTGGACTTGGAACAAAGGGGGCAATAAACATTTTCAGTTTTTCCTTCTTTTAAAAAGAGGGCTATCAATTAGTTATGCCACATAGCCATCTTTTTTTGGCTGCGGTCTTTTTGCTTCTCCGCATTTGACGCAGCTTTGTGCGCATAAATCAAGATATTTTTCTTCATCTGCTTTGCCAATGGCGTTTGCGGCTTTTATGCACATTTCACTTGGTTCAATGCAACCTTCTTCTTTGCATAGTTTTGAGATGTACTGACAAACTTCCTGCACGTCTTTGGGCTCCAGAACAGCCCTGTTTGTGCGTACAAGCAAACAGAGCTCCCTAGCCATAACGCAGGTTTTAACGTATTTAATTCGTTCCAAAACTTCTTTGCGTAGATTTTTTCGGCTTATTTCCAAACTAATTTCCCCTGTGAATATGACACGCAGATAGCAAAACTAACCGGCTTTAAGCTTAAAAGGTTGCTGTATTAACCGTTAGTAGGAACACTCACAAAAACGAAGATAACTTTTTATCTGAATCGTTTGTTGAGCACTTTGCGTTCTGCTTCCAAAACCAATTCGTAAAATTTGTCTGAAAGCTCGGGTTCCTTCTCCAAAACTCCTGCAACATCGACTGCTAAAACTCGCCTGGCACTTAACGCCACCGCAGCTGCCTTGCCGTATTTTTCAATTGACTCGGCAGTTTGTTTTGCATTCACTTGCATCTTCTCTTCATTTTTAGCCAGCTTTTCACCCCTTTTTTCAACAAGTCCTAAAGCCTTTTCCTCTTCAATCTTCAGCATTCCAACTGCAAAAGACCCACACCGCGGACACATAGGTTTGTCAGGCAAATCTCTGATACGAATCATCTCCATATAATCCCAACAACTTGTACAAACAAAGTTACCCGTCTCATTTAACAGCCTTGCCTTGGCAGATTCAACTAGAACTGCGCGCATTTGCTCTGGGGGAATAAGGTCTGTCTTCATGCTAACCCGTTCAATGCCCACGCGAGCTACCGGGGTCGCGTTGCCGCCTGTTTCAACTACCTGCAGCCGAACATCACAGTTGCGCAACCGTCCCAAAACCATGACAAGTCCGTCGCCGTCGATGTCTTTTGAAAAAACCTCTTTGAGCCCCTCTTCATAAATGGGGGTTCCTTCAAAACTTGCTATCATTTTTTGGATACTCACGTTGCTAAAGTCAGCCCACTTCTTTAATGCACCAAAACGCCTTGCCACTTGTATCACTCGTCGTTTGAATAACCCTGTCTTAACTGTTGAAATTGTGAGTGTATTTCTAATAGCTTGTTCACTCATACTTTGTATTTCTCTTATTACGTCAACAAGACGCTCTGCAGTCATTGAGCCCATTGTTTGAACGAAAATGCGGTATGGGTCATGCTGTACCACGATACCTCGTCCAAGCTTATCAGATAAAACTTGCCCTAAAAGCTGTGCTAGAGCACGATTAACAAGTGAGCCAAAATTTGAGTGAACAATAACAAATTCGCTCCAATCCTCTACCACAATTCGTTTGGGTGTAGGAACCGGAAAACCACTATGCACTTGCTCCAAGGTTTCTTCCAACGCATGTAGAATTGTTTCTCTATCTCCAGGGTAACGTTCAGAAAGCATAGCACTAATCTGTTCACCTGAGGCACCGCTATGTGTTTTCTCCTCTGTAAAACCGCGGATTTCGGCTAATTCTTGCGCTATTTCGTATGGAACAGGTATTTCTTCGCCTATCCAACTTGGTATGGAACCTGTTGGATCGTCGACTGGGCGAACGTATACTTTATCCTCAGTTGTGTGTATTATTTGCCAGGGGCTACCGCGGATGATGAACTTTGTGCCTGGCTTGCCGTACTCTGCCATGAAGGCTTCGTCTAACACGCCTATAGAACAATCCATTGACTCATCGATTACAAGGAACTGTTTCTCTTCTGGAATCATGGATAAATTATCAAAATAGTATTCGTACAACGCCTTATTCCGTTGGGGTCTTAAAACCACTTGGTCCTCAAATGATGCCCAAGCTAAACGGGGAAACCGATTATGCATATACTTTAGAATTTTCTCTACATCATCCAATGTGAGGTTTTCATAGGGTGCAGCGTTTTGCGCCAAAAATAAAATTTCGTTGAAGGCTAAGCGTCGATTTTTAAGCAGTAATCCTGCGATTTGGTGAGCTAAAACATCGTATGGTTTGTCAGGAATCTGCATGGGCTCAAGCTCTTCCGACAAAGCCCGTCGAGCAATAACTAAGGCTTCTAATGTATCATCGGAATCCATCCCTATTATAATTCCTTCAGACAAATCACCATAAGTATGTCCTGCTCTGCCAACTCGCTGGATTAAACGCGAAACTTGCCTCGGACTCATATACTGAATCACAAGATCTACGGCGCCGACATCTATCCCAAGTTCAAGGCTACTAGTTGCGATTAGTCCTTTAAGAGCCCCCTTTTTAAGCCCTGTTTCTGCAGCAAGACGCGAAGGCTTGGTTAAAGAACCATGATGAATTGAAATTGGAAAATCCGCATCCCAAACCTTGAATCGTGATGCCAAAACTTCAGAAACTGAACGCGTGTTTGTAAACAGAAGCACCGATTTGCGTTTGGCCATATAGTCGCGGATAATTCGCAATCTCGCCGCCACCTCTGGATGAGTGTAGATTTTTGAGGCGAATTGAGCATCTTCTTCACCTGGTCTTGGATAGATAACTTGTAGCTTGACCATTTTAGCAACTGGCACACGTATGATTTCAACTGATCGTTTATTGCCAACAAGGAATTGAGCAACTTTATCTGGGCTGCCAACTGTGGCGGATAACCCAATCATTTGAAACTCTTTACCGATTAAATCTCTGATGCGCTCAAGTGCCAAAGATAGTTGGCTTCCGCGTTTGCTATCCGCTAATTCGTGCACTTCATCGATTACTATCCAACGCAGACTTTGCAGGCTTTGACGTAGCAGCCATCCAGTAAGTATGGCTTGCAAGGTTTCAGGCGTTGTTATTAGAATGTCGGGTGGACATTGGGATTGGCGAGTTCTCTCTTTGGTCTCGGTATCGCCATGCCTTACTGCCAATTTGACATCAAGGTTATTGCACCACCATTGCAGTCGATCAAGCAAGTCGCGATTTAAAGCCCGAAGCGGCGTGATATACAAAACTTTAATGCCTGGAGTCTTCGACTGCTGCATAAGCATACTCAAAATAGGTAGAAAAGCAGCTTCTGTTTTCCCAGTCGCTGTAGGAGAAATTAAGAGGACGTTTTTCCCTTCGAGAATTTTTGGAATAGTTTTTTTTTGGGGGTCTGTGGGTTTAGTAAATCCTTTCTGTTCAACGAGCCTTCGCACTGGCTTTACGAGCATTTCAAAAGCGTTGTCAGAAGTAGCTTGCAAAATTAAACCCGACTTCTAAGAAATAATCTTGAACTCAGCTATAAAAGAAGTTGGGACAGAAAAACACTGTTAACAGGGGTTTTAGCACAATTTTGGCTAATTCGTGATTTATTGCTATTTTTCTAGTCGAATACCTAAGCATTCAGCATATGTTTTCGACACTTCTCTTATCTTGCACTGCAGCAATTGACAAAAAAATGATTAATTGCAATGTTAAAAAGAAAAATATCTATCGAAAAGCTACGGAAAGTTTTTTATTCATTCAGGTTAAAGCATGGAAGTAACAACACGGAGAGAAAATAAAATGGCTAAATGTCCAAAATGCAGTACAGAAGTAGCAAAGCCAAAAAAGACATGGAAAATGGCTGGTCGCCCAGATAAAGCTGGAAAACGCATGCAATTAGAAATCGGACTCTACGAATGCCCAAAATGCGGCAACGTATTCCGCGAAGTACTAAGTAAACAAAAAATTTAACATCGCAACCTTAACGAAACAGTTTTCAGACGTATTAGCACTCTTTTTTTCTTTTTTCGGAGAAGCGACAGTTTTAAAACAATGCATTAGTTAATGAATTGAAACGTTCGGGTTGACAGATGGTTAAAAAGATTCTGATTCAGGAAAAATGTGGAAGAACTATTATTTCAAAAACTAAATTACTATCGTCTTGATTATTGCGATCATTGCAGGTTTTTTCTCAAGATTGAAACTTGTTTTGGGAACTTCTGCTCCATTAAGGGTTGTGGACAACGAAAACAAATGAGTTCTTTACAGGGTATTTGATTGTTGGTTCAAATTAGATTATAATCCGTTTGCTCAAACCTTACATAAAGGTGAAATTAATTCCTGAGGCAAAAGTAGTCTCTCAAAAACATCATTGAAGGAATGTTATTTTAAGGATTCCATTGTTTGGATGGAATACATTTCTAATGAGGTAGAACTAATGGGTTTTACCTTTTGGTTATTGGACTCATAATGTTACTCTCGCTAATCGCGTTCACACTACCTCCTATCAAAGAAAGAGAAAAAAAATCACAACAAACCGATAAAAACAGCCACTCAATAGATGTATTTATAAATAAAGCCTTTGATAAATGAACAATCAAGAAAAGCGATATTTGCACGAGGGAAATAGCTTGCCAAAAGTTAAAGCAACATTAAACATAGAAAACGTGGTCGCTTCTGCAACACTTAACCAGAAAGTAGATTTGAACGCTGTCGTTAAAGGTTATCCTGGTGTGGAGTATCGTCCTGAACAGTTTCCAGGCTTAGTTTTCCGCTTAAAAAGGCCAAAAACCGCTACTTTAATTTTTAGTTCCGGAAAAATGGTTTGCACAGGCGCTAAATCAGAGAAGGAATCCAAAAGAGCCGTCATGAAAGTGGTTAAGGAACTCAAGAAGGGCGGCATAATAATAATCAGTAAACCCGAAATGAAAATTCAAAATATAGTGGCCTCAGGCATTTTAGGCGGATTAATTGACTTAGAAAAAGCGACCTATACACTGGAACATGCAATGTATGAACCTGAACAGTTTCCAGGCTTAATTTACCGAATGGCGGAGCCGAAAGTTGTGATTCTTCTTTTTGCCAGTGGAAAACTTGTTTGCACAGGCGCAAAGAAGGAACAAGACGTTTATGATGCAGTGGAAAAATTGCATACGCTACTCGAAGAAACTAACCTGATCTTCTACGAATAATTCCCGGTTTCTACTGTTTTTTTATCTGTTTTAGAATAGTTTTTAGGCTTTCACGTTCAATTGCACCTATTTCGTAGAGTTTCTTGGCAATTTCACTTATTTTAAGTACAGAATGAAGTTTCACGTTGCTCTTCTCAAGCAGTTCTCTCCCACCTTCTTCACGATCCAAGAAAACAACTGCGTCAGAAACTACGCCGCCTTCAGCTCTCACTGCTTCAGCAGACTCTTTGAGACTAAAACCTGTTGTTATCAAATCGTCAATTAGTAGAACCTTGTCTCCTGAAGCCAAAACGCCTTCAACTCTGCGTTCTCTACCGCTTAAGTGGATGCCTTTGCGTACATAAATGAATGGTTTGTTGAGGTTATAAGCGATTTGTGATGCAAAAGGGATTCCTGCTATTGGTATGGCTGCGATTCTATCGAAGTTTTTAACTCCGATTGGATTAGTTATGTATTGTGCGTAGGATTCGCAAATTTCGTGAAATGCATCTGGAAAACTTGGGATTACTCGGAGGTCTATGTAGTAGGGGCTTGCTTTCCCACTTGAGAGTTTGAATACACCGAATTTTACGGCGTCGACTTTAAACAATATATTTGTCATTTGCTCTTTCAGGGATAGACTTGCGTTTGGGTTGTTCATGTTTTTCACTTCCTCTTTGAGACCTGATAAATTTTGTTTTGTTCAGGAATCAAGCTTGCAGTTCTCGGCAACTCTTTTCTCAACAGTTCTGCAAACTCTTTTTGGCTTGCAACGGTTGCGGTGTGGTAGGGTACTGCAACTTGAGGTTTAGTCAACCATGCAATTTCAAAACCTGTCTGCGGAGTTGAACCTGGAGCAATACCAACTGTGCAGAAAACAACATCAAACTTTTCTTTTTGCCCAAGCTTTGCCAATTCTGGAAACGGTAAACTATCTGAAGTATGGTAAACTTTGACTTGGTCTTCACTGGTTATAATGTATGTTATTGGGGTTTGGGCTGGATGGTTGCTTTTTTCTGCTCTAACTGAGACGCCTCCAATTTTTATTTCAACGCCAGGATTGATTTCTGTAAGTTTGTCGTTGGGTATTGCAAGTTGAAGTTTCTTTGTTGAAGCAGCATCAGCTATTACTGTACAGTCTGTGGCTTTTTGGATTTCAGTCACTAAACGCTGGTCGAGGTGATCGTAGTGCTCGTGGGTGATCAGGATGACATCGACGTTTTTAAGAGCTTTAGCTTTGACGTCAACAGGGTCAATTACAAGAGTTTTTGATGGGGTCTTTAGGAGTATACCAGCATAGTTGTTGAGCCATACAAAGAGTATACTGTTTTTCTCTGGCGTTTTCTGAATTGACATAGCCTTGATTCCTCAAGAACTATTATGCTAAATGCGTTTAAAAGAAGTTGCGTATCTTGATTTTAGTCCCTACCACTTGACAATCTACATACTATTTGCAGGATTCCATAACCTGAACTTAGGAAACATTTAGTTAGTCACTATTTCTGCGGTATTAAAAAAAAGGTGCTTAAAATTGCATATCACTTTTTAATAAAACCAAAAATTGATAAGACTTAATAGGTTCCTGTGTCGAGTACATGTAAATTAGTTGGCGTGACTTAGCATGGTTGATGTTTGGCTTCCCTACGGAAAAACCGACGTATGCGTTCGTGTTCCAGCTCGAAACTTGCTTGGCACAATCGAACCTATAGAGCAGCCAGCCGCGGCAGATGTGAAAGCTGAAGTTGAACGAGCGCTGAAGGAACCTATCGGCACAAAACGCTTATCTGAGATTGTTAACCCCGGAAGCAGAGTTGCAATAGTTGTGAACGTTGCTACCCGAAAAACACCAGGGGAAATCCTGCTTTTGCCCGTCCTCGCTGAACTTAACTCGGCAGGTGTAAGAGATGAGAATGTTACGATTGTTTTTGGCTGCGGAACCTACGGGGCAGTAAAACCTGAAGAAGCAAGGAAACTTATTGGTGAAGAAGCATTAAAACGCGTAAAAACAGTTAGTCACGATTCCAGGGCAGGAGATTTAGTTAATGTCGGCACTACCAAGACCCACGGCAACAAAGTTCTATTGAACCGTGCGTTTGCTGAATCGGACGTTAAGGTGCTTTTGGGTGATGTTGATCTCAACTATTATTCAGGTTACGGCGGAGGAAGAAAAGGGGTTTTGCCAGGGGTCTGCGGTGAAGAAACCATCAAGCAAAACCACGGAATGCTCGTAAGTGCAAATGCGAGATCAGGAAATTTAGCGGATAATCCTGTGCATGTCGATATGACTGAAGCAGCCAGACTTGCTAAAGTTGATTTTATCGTTAACGTTGTTGCAAACAGAAAAGGCGAAGTTGTTAAAACATTTGCAGGCGATTTGGAAGCAGCGTTTTTGGAAGCAGTGAAACTCTATGATGAAATGTACCGTGCAATTGTGGATCGCCGAGCCGACATTATCGTGGTTAGTGCAGGCGGTCACCCAACAGACAATACCCTATATGAAGCTTACAAAGGCTTAGACAATGCCTTAGATGCGGTTAAACGCGGCGGAGTAATAATTTTTGTCGCAGAGTGTCCCGAAGGACATGGTAACCAAGTGTTCTACGAGTGGATGAGTAGACTGGCAGACGTCAAAAACGTAGAACGCGAAATAAAACGCAACTTTGTCCTCGGCGGATACAAAGCATTTTACTTGTTAAAGGCACTGCAGAATCATCAGATTATTTTGGTGTCCTCCCTCCCAGATTACTATGCCACAAGCGTCTTTAAACTCAAAACTGCCAGAGCAGTAAATGACGCTTTAGCAGAAGCACTCAAAATTGCGGGTTCAGCCTCCAGAGTTTGGGCGATTCCATATGGCAGCTATACGTTGTTGGAGTTTAGGGCGACTGAAGAAACAAAAACTTAAAAACGGATCTCCCCACTCCATTTGTCAAGCTACCGCTTAACCCTTAAAGCGTAACCTTTAAGTTTCAACATTGAAATGTGGATTAGAAGGCAAAACAATGCAACACAACTTTACGCTGCGAAAATTTGTTCCAGACGACCTGCAGAGCGTAATGCAAATCAACCGCGTCTGCCTCCCAGAAAACTACACTGACTTCTTTTTTGTCGATTTGCACCAACGGTTCCCAGAAACATTCATTGTAGCTGAAGATGATGGAAAAGTTTCAGGGTACATTATGTGCCGCATTGAAGTTGGATTGTCAAATTATGGTTTTGGTGGCTTAATACGCAAAGGACATGTGGTTTCAATCGCAGTGATGCCGCTGAGTAGACGCAAAGGCATGGCTTCGGTATTAATCAAGAAGGCGTTGGAAGGCATGGAATACTACAAGGCTAAACAATGCTTCTTAGAAGTTCGGGTAACGAATGAGTCAGGCATAACACTTTATAAAAAATTGGGTTTTGAAGTCACAAGAACAATCAACGGTTACTATTCTGATGGCGAAGATGCGTACGTGATGACAAAGAAACTTTAAAACAAAATTATTATTTTTCAATTTTGAATATCTTTCAGGTGAAAAGATTAAAATTAGTAGTTGAGCAAGCCTAAAAAATGGCAACATAAGGTTAAGAAGAGAAAAATGCAAAAACCTCATCTTTGTTGATAACAAGACCTGCTAAACTAGTTTAGGGAGTTTTCTCGCGACTGCTAAAACACTAAGGTTTGACAAGGATAAAAAATTATGTGATTACAAACTATGTCCAACAACTCCAATTTGTTAAAGTACTTGTTTACTAAACTTAGCTGAAAAGAACAGACGAAAACAAACTATAAGAAAAACTGTTGTTTTTTTAAAAAATAAAAATGAAAAAGTTGAGTTTAAGCTGTTTTAGGCTTTGCTTTGTCAACTGCGCCGCTTAGGCTGGCCATTTCGGCGTTTGCTTTTCGGATTATATCTGCGATTGTATCTTTTGTAGGTATTGTTGCGCTTACGGATAATGCGACTGCTTTTTGGTGTGCTCGCTGTAGAAGTGGTTTAATGGTGTCTTTGCTTGCATAGCCTATTTCTAGCGCTAATGCGAAGGCTTCTGAGTTTCCTGTTTGAACGCTTCTGCGTGTTGCGTCAACGTCAACTTTGAGTTGGTCGCCAGTAATAATAAGTCCATCGTCAAAAACTGCCCGCATTGATATACCGAGTTCAACTGCTTTAATTCCAAGTTTTGAAAGTGTTCCTGCAAGCCTTTCATTGATAATTTCGCCTTTGCGGACAACTAATGTATCTTTGCTGATCCAAACACTACCGGACTCAATTCTTGTTGGCAACCCAACCGCGTTTAATTGGCTGATAACTGGACCTGGAGGTTGACCTGTGTTTCCCGCAGGAATAACTACATCCATCGCAGCTATGTCACCTGACTTGGCGGTTGTTTTAACTTTACCACGTTCTAGCAGCAAAGCCAATTTGAAAGGGTTGAGGTCTGTAAACAAGTAAACGTTTGATCCATCCAAGTAACTCTCAAGCTTCTTTAGCTCTTTATTCTCCATTTCCTCAAGGGCGATTTTGATAAGTGTGTTCTTAAGAACGCGAAGGTAAACTTTGCCTGCCATAGTCTTCTTTATTTCTTGCAGTTGGGAAGCACGTACCTTCTTAAGGCTAGCAATGCCGATGGATTTGTACTCTTTTAGTATGTCTTTAATTGACTCTACTTCGGTTGATTTAGCTTCTAATACTTGTTGGGATGGCATAATTATTCTCTCTTAAGGTTTAATTTTGACTGGTTCACCCATTGATGTCTTCATGAAAGCATACTTCACGTTTTTTAATCCGCGCTTTAATCTTCCATCCAAAACACGAAGAACAGCCATTGTGTTATCGACCAGTTCTTCATCTTTCATCTGTTCGGAACCAATTGAAACTTGAATAATTGGTTGACTACGCATTCTCACAACAACTGTTTTACGATGCTTATCAATTAGAGCGACAATGTCAGCGTTTGGAGGAACTGGAATAGGCATTTTTCCTCTTGGACCCAAAACTGGACCAAGAATCCTACCTACAAGCGGCATTAAGGGTGCTTCTGAAATGAAAACATCATATTCGTTAGCAAGAGCACGTAACTCTTTCTTTTTACCGTTTAACGCATCTAAATCTGCGCGTTCGAGTACTTTGTCAGCTTGAGAATTCTTCGCTTTCACGATGAAGTCTCCTCCAGAAGCAACAACGCAAATCTTGTTTGGTTTGCCAGTTACATGAGGAAGTTCAACTACTTCTTGGATTTTACCTTCTGGCGACTTCATGTCAATCTCGACGATGTCAAGGATCAAATCTACAGTCTGGTTGAATTTTCTTCCGCCAGACTTTGCTTTTGCCTGTTTAATCGCTTCTAGTATAGTCTTGTTATCTAGGGGCATTTTTAAGCCTCGTGCCATTGAGAGATTTGAAACCCATTATAAAAATATTCGCTTATCATTGTTCAATACCGAATAGTTGTTCGTAATTGCCAGCATCAACGTCTTTCTGGACTTCTCGAGGGTCTTTGCCTTCAACCGTAACACCTAAGCTCACGCAAGTACCGAGCAACTCCTTAGTTGCTTTCTTGACAGTCGGAGATAAAAGTTGAGATCCTTTAATTTTTGCAATTTTCAATATTTGTTCCATTGATAAATCGCCAATTTTGACGGTGTTGGGAGTACCTGAGCCTTTCTCAACTTTAAGTTCAGCCACTATAAGAGCGGATGCTGTGGGGGTGCCAACGGTTACCTCAAAGGTTTTGTCTTCTGTATCAACACTTATTTTTACTGGAACTTTCATTCCAGCGTATTCTTTTGTGATTTCGTTGATTTTGTTGACAATAGCCACTATGTTTACGCCTAGTGGACCAAGAGCTGGACCTAATGGTGGACCTGCATTGGCTTGTCCGCCGCTGACAATTAATTCTACGACTTTTTTATCTACCATTCTTGTTTCACCGTTTATTTTGCTTTTTCAACTAGTTTTACATAGTCTGAATGTACTGTGATGGGTAAAGTGAAAGTTGCCTCAAGCAATTCGAGGGTAACTTCTCCTTTTGACTTGTCGAGTCTTGTTATTTTAGCGCGCATACCTTTGAAGGGGCCACCAGTGATTTCAACAACGTCATCTTCGTTGAGGTCTTCCATGACTGGCTTACGCACTATGTACCGTTCTATTTCAGCGAAGCTCACGAGCCCAGGAATTCTGGATCGAACATGTCTAACGCCTGTGATTGCTTCTTCCACTAGGTGTGGTCCATCTGCTTCAATGAATACATATCCTTTAAGTGTGTCTGGTACAAGAAGAGATTTTATTGGAATATGAGCCATATCCACTTTGGAAGCGATTAAACGCGCCACGTTGCGTTCTTGACCAGTTGTTGTTTTTACAACGAAAATTTTTACTTGACTTAGCTCTTCTTTTTTATCTTCCATATTCAGGCTTCCTTAAGCTGTCGCGGCTGCGCCAGAAGTTGCGCCACCTGTTGCATACGATAAGAGTTTAATTACAAATCCGATTAAGCCAACTGCACCTATACCTAACAGACTGATCTTTATAGAGAGCCAAAGCTCTTCACGTCCCGGTTTTACGGCTAGCTTTAAGGTTCTTCCTGCCTGCGTTAACCAAGATTTTATACCCATATTTACCGCACCTTCAAGATTTCACTGATATATAATAAACATTACTGTAACTTTTTAGTTTTAAAACTACAGTGTTAAGCCTTTTAAACATTGCCTGCCTAAAGTAAATACCTACACTTTCTTGAAAGGTAACCGAGCTGCCTCCAGCGCCAAAAGCAAGTTTGGTTTGTCATCGCTTTTGATTCCTTTCCAATCAAGGATTGCTAACGGCACTTTCTCTAAAGTTTTCTCCACGCACTGGGAGAGCATTTCAGAATCGAGAAGCTGCACAGCATATTTTGGAACTATATGCCCGAACACTGCTTCGTCGTCCAAAGCCATAAGCGTGAACTTTTGGTTGTAGTGTGTTCCTCCTATACCAAGAACCGAAGATTTTGCTGTTTCAGTAAAGTTGGAGATAACTGAAATTGCCGAATGAGCAACGGCTTCAGCAGCTTTCAAATCATTCCATTGAACAGAACAACTGCCCAATTCAACAAACATGGTTGGAACGCTTAGACTTGGACCATGATGAGTACACTCAAAAGTCACTTCATAATCAAGACAAAAAGTTTCTTTGTAGCGTAAAAGTGCTTTCAAAGCAGTTTGCATGGCTATAGCAGGAGCAACCGAGAGTGTTTTAGGCAATCCTCCAAGTTCAGCTTCGCCAAGGTTCCCAGGTACATGAACAGACAGCGTAGGTTTGCCGCTCTGACTACTGTGCCGCGAGATAAAAATCATAAGACTTGCGTTTGGAAACTTTTCCGGAAGGTTCTGTGCTTTCACAGATTCTTCTTTGAGGGTCACCAAAGTAACTTCTTTGTTGTCAATAGCCGCCGTGTAAGTTGGGTTTTGCTCGAAGGTTTTCAAGGTCTTGCTGAAGAGGTAGTTTTTTAGGATTTGTCCTTTGATATTTAGGCTTGCAATGTCCTTGTCCGAGGCTACTAACAGAATCATTCAATCGCTCGCTTATTGTTTGCATATTTGTAGTGGAAAAAGTTTTTGCATAAAGCTTATTATTGCATTATAGATCAAGCGTAATTGAAGGCACTCACAAGATGCATTTAATTAATTTCAAAGAGCTAACTGGTCAAGAGCTTGGCGCACTCGTTGATATAGGCATTGAAGTTAAAGCCAACCCAAAGAAATACCTCAAAACGCTCAAAGGCAAGTCGGCAGCATTGATTTTCCAGAAGACATCCACTCGAACAAGAGTTTCATTTGAAGTCGCTATGACACAGTTGGGCGGACATGGCTTATTTATTGATTGGCGAACAACCAATTTCGCTTTGGCAGACATAACTGATGAGGTGCAGTATCTATCGCGAAACGTTGATTGCATCATGGCGCGATTGCTGTGCGATATAGATCTAATGAAGATGGCGAATGCTTCGCATGTTCCCGTTATTAATGGCTGCGATGAAAAATATCATCCAAGCCAAGCTCTAGCGGACCTAATCACAATAAAAGAAAAATATGGCAAACTTAAAGGTGCCAAAGTCGTCTACATTGGCGTCCATAATAATGTGACCAACTCGTTAATTGAAGGCTGCACGAAAACAGGCGTTAAACTGACCACTGTTACACCGATTTTTAATGAAGCCGCAAGAGAGGATAAGTTGCTCTCTGAAGCAAAAGAAACTGGGCTTTGGCAATCAACTCTAGATGTAAAGAAGGCGGTTACAGAAGCAGATTTTGTTTACACTGACACATGGATTGATATGGAGTTTTTCACTGACCCCAAGTTTGCTGCAGAGAAGGAAAAACGCATTAAACTCATGATGCCTTATCAAATAAACGCTAAACTGCTACAAGACAGCAATTCATACATTATGCACGACATGCCTATTCACCGTGGATACGAAATAAACGCAGAAGCTATCGACAGTCCAAAGGCAGTGATTTATGAACAAGCAGAAAACAGGTTGTATGCGGCTAAAGCTATTTATCTAAAGTTGATGGGTGCTTAAACACTCTTTTTGCCCAGTTAAATCTATTTAAGTTCATTGTTTCTTGGGTGGTGATTTGTTTACTTTCTTGTTACATTTTGGTTCAGGAATCTTTTTTGAGAAACCGCATGAATAGCATCTCCCGTAATGCACACAAACCACCTCTCCACAATTTGGACAACTGTACTTTTCAGCTTGTTCAGCAAGAAACTCAGTCATGCCTTTTGTTTTTATTGTTTTTATGTTTTCAACCATGCTCATATCATAGTGTTCGCGATAGCGTTTGTCTAAGTGTCTCAATTTTTCGCAGGGCATCATGTCGCATTCACTGCAAGATTGGATTTGGTTTTTTCGAAGTTTTGGGCAGGCTCGTATTACGTAGCATTTTTTGGCGCGTGGTCGGCACCCTGCGCAATGAGTTACTTTACCCCTTTTTGTTGGCACTCCATGGATGTAGGCATTGTAAGCTCTGCATATACCGCAGTTCATTCCGCATGGAGCTATAAGTTCAGGCGTGAATTTTTGGGAAAACATAATTTTGTATAGGTTGCTAAAGGTTAATTATTTTACGCTTTCAGCGTGAGCAACAACTTCTACTGCGACTTACCAAAAGGTAACTATTCACCAAAAGATCAGGAGGCCAAAAGAAGCAAAAGCTGAAAAATCTCTGAAACCCCTTTGGTTTAGGTCTTTGTCTTTCTTGCTTGGCTTGAGAAAGATACCCCAAGAACCTTCAAAATTTTATTCAGCTACCCAAGTCGTTCATTTTTTTTAATCAAAATTTAATTCAACATCTGGAAAGGCACATCTTAACTATTAATTACATATTGAAAAAATAACTGGCAAATCAAATAAATAATAGGCATTTTTAGGCATAATTTTAAATTACTACTCTGCTTGAAACTCCCCATTGGTGATTATGCTTTGATGTTTTCCGCATAATTATCGCAGTATTTACCAACATAATTCTTAATTAGGCTAGAAAACTTTGGAATAATTATAAACCTCATATATTCCAGGTGGAATAGCGCACTTGTTGCGAGGATTGTCGTATGGTTCAGATGCAGTTCAAACAAACAACACAAAAAGAAAAAAGGTGTTCCTGGTTTACTGCTTTTGAGTTTAGTACCTTAAGCTAAGGTAAAGCAGCGCAGATAAGGCTGCAATTTCAAATATTCCTGGGAGAAAGGCGAATGGTCCAAGGCCAAACGCCCTAAAACTGAATAGTCCTATAATGAATGGATAAGATAGTATATCTTTTATTAGAAAGGCGAATGCAAAAATTATTAGGCCAATAGTAAAAGGTGAGCGGGTTTTATTGTATATGTTTATGTATGTTAATAGTACGATTGCGAGCAATGCAATATTAATAGTTGAAATAATCGTGAAAGCAATATAAAAGTACTCGAAATCACCCTGAATGAAACCACCTGAAGGTGACATGTGTCTTGTTTCAAAGGGTGGTTGGTGAAAGATTGCTGTTGCCCAAAAAGCCGCTAAAACAGCGACTGCTACCATTATTGTTAGTATTAACCCGATTCTTAATCTATTATTCATCTGTTTAGTAGTGTCGCAAGTTGATTGGCGTTATGAGGTGTTTCCTTTAATGACAAAATCATCTTTGCACGGTTTGGTCCACCTCTGGTACCTGCTATTAGCCATCCTAGTAGATATTTTAGTGATCGTGCATTAACAGACATTCTTAGGCACTCCGTGCAATTTGAGATTCTTTATTAATCGTTTATCTACTTCAGTTATAAAGGTGCCTTTCAAAGGGAAAGAGTGTTTTCTGGTTGACTCAAATTAGGAACAGATTTGGGTAAACGATTTAATAACTTGCCCACATCCATAGAGCAAATGGCAATCAAGAAGAGATAAAAGAAAAAATAAAGGCCACAAGCCCAATAACTGCCCAAGTAAAATCTCCTTGATTTTCTTCTTGATTGCCACATTACAATAAAAATTTACATGAAGGGTATGGAATATGGGAATAATCAGTAGAGCAGTAAGAAATATTTCAAGAAGAAAGATTCGAGCGTTACTAGTAATTATTGCTTTAGGATTCTCAATGGCAATTTTAGTTTCTATTCCAGCTGGCGCTATAGCCAATCAGGAGACTGCAAACAGTTTAGCATCAAATTTGAGCAATACAATTAACGAAACTGGAGAATCAATCAATCAAACATTAACACAAATAGACTGTAGTCTTGCATCAGATCTTTCAGGTCTTGGTTTTAGCCCGCCAGAAGGTTTTGATCGCAGTCAAATCGTTGGTAGCGGACCACCGGCAGGTTTTGACCCAAGCCAATTTGGTGGTGGGAGAATCCCTGGCCAGTTTGGGGGCGGAGCATTTGGCGGTGGACAAGCTAATCCAATGAATGAAAGCCTCTACACTGATATCAACAGCACTATCTCTGGAATTGCCGTTGTAGAGCCAATACTTCAAGCTTCTGAAGGTAGTGAAACAACAACCGAATTTTTTGGACGAACCTTTACGCGTCTTGTAACTGAATACACCATTGAAGGCATACCGTTAACTTTAGATCTTATCGATAACTACAATATACTGCCAACCAACATCACTGCTGGAAGAAACCTGCAGGCTGGCGAAAGCGGAGTTGTGTTACTTAGCGAGAATAACTCGGCTTATTTTGGTGTTGGAGTAGGAGCCACAGTAACTATCTTAGACAATACTTTCACCGTTGTGGGTATTCATGGTACCTCGTCAGTTTCAGATAGGTTAACGCTATACATGAATCTCTCAGACGCTCAAACAGCAACTAATAACACTGGATTCATAACTAGCCTTCGAGTTTTTACTCAAAGCAGTGATATCGTAACGCAAGTAGCTAGTTCCATTAACTCCCTGCACCCAGAACTTACTGTTACTACTGGTCAAGAACGTTTATCTCAACTGCAAACCCTTCAGTCAACCTACAACAGTGCCTTGGAGAATTCACAGGCTTCTGTTAGTCAAACGCAGGCAACTGCCACACAAGAAATAATTGTTGTAGTGGCGGCAACAAGCATGATAGTACTGTTCGTTATGTTATATACTGTTAGAGAGAGAACAAAAGAGATAGGCACGCTCAAAGCAATTGGTTTTAGTAGCTCGACGGTTATGGGACAGTTTCTCCTTGAGGGTGTACTGCTGAGTATAATCGGAGGAGTAGTTGGGATTGCAATTGGTATCATAGCCGCACCAGCCCTCTCATCGCTTTTACTTCCGAGCGTAAACCTGTTTGGAGGAGGGCGAGGCGCAGTCGTTATTGGAACGGCTGGATCAACCAGTGTAGCGACCTTAAGTCCTGAGCTTATACTGCTAGCGTTGGGTGCGGCAGTAATACTTGGTGCGTTAGGAAGTTTGTATCCTGCTTGGAGAGCAGCAAAAATTAGACCTGCAGAGGCGATGAAATATGAGTAAGCCAGTACTACAAATTGAAAATCTGAATAAAACCTATATGCTAGGCAAACGCCCAGTTCAAGCTCTGAATAACCTTAACTTGCAAGTTAATCAAGGTGAGTTCATTGCAATTATGGGGCCATCAGGCTCAGGAAAAACCACCCTGCTAAACATGATAGGTGCAATCGACAAACCCACAAGTGGCCAAGTGCTCTTGGATGGTATAGATGTTGGATCTATGCCTGAAAATCAACTCTATAAGGTGCGTCGCGATAAGATGGGCTTTGTGTTTCAAACCTTCAACCTGCTACCATACCTAAATGCTAGAGAGAACGTCGAGTTGCCTATGGAGGGCAAAATCAAATCAAAAATTGAAAGAAAAAAACGAGCTAGTGATTTGCTGAGTTTAGTTGGACTTTCGGGCAGAGAGAATCATAGGCCACAACGTCTCAGCGCAGGAGAGCAACAACGTGTTGCCATTGCAAGGGCTTTGGCAAATAATCCTGCATTTATCCTTGCTGACGAACCTACAGGAAATCTCGATAGCCAAAATAAATCAGAAATCATAAAATTGCTCGCAAACCTCAACCTAACGCAGGGCACCACAATAATCATGGTCACGCATGATAGCCAAGCAGCAAACCACACCGAACGGATGTTGCTGCTCAAAGACGGAAAAATAGTCAAAGAAAAAGAGGGGCTACACTTAGCCAAAAAGAACAATAAGTGTCCGCATTGCGGCAATAAAATTCAAATTAACGATTCAACCTGCCCCTCATGTAAAAAGTCTATCTATTCAAGCGATGAAATCTTTTAAACCTACATTTTTTTAGGTTTCTTATTGAACCTTCACTTTTTACCTTAATTTCGCCTGTCCGAAAAAACTTAGGCGGCTTTTAGCTGCTTGAAGTTACTTCATCAAATGGGTACAAAGAATCAGCGAATAAAAAAAAGACTCTTTTGTTATTTCGCCATTTGCCGCTTTTTTTTATGTCTAAAATTTTTTCCTCGGGCAATTCCTAACATTCTTAGCCATTATGTAAAAAAGCATAACAAAAACTCCATAATTATCCGCTATTTTACTAGGGTTATTTTAAATTAAGACTTATCTTGGGGGTTGCATACTTGCCGTGCTAGGAGTCATTCTGATTGTTGTAAAAGGTTTTTCAGTTCCTCTTGTTGGAATACCCTTCGTAGGCGTAGTATTACTTGTAGTTGGGATTGTTTGGAAACCCCGAAAGAAAGCGGATAGCATCCGTAGTAACGCGGGTTGCCTGATTTTAGTTAAGGTTTCTTGACAAAGGTAAGCGCAATTTAGTCTACAGGACTCCCGTGGCGATTGTTGTGGTTTAGGATTTTTGTTAAAGCTGTTTGGTTCCAACGGGGAAATTTGGGCTCGACATTTTCACAATTACTATTGCAGTGTCTTTGTCTTGCTGTTGTAGGTCAAATGGGCACTAGAAAACTTAGTTTGCAGGGATACGTTTTTGTTACACAGTTTTGTGTAATTTTGGGGGTACCCCTTGTTAGTTTCTCAGGTGGGCTGTCAGTTGTTTGGTCTTCTGTCTGTTAGAGTGTTAACATGGCGTATGTGGGTTGTTAACTACCAATTGCTATTCTGTTGTTTGTTAACATCCTAATGTTAAGATTCAGCTCTTTGAAGCGCAATTACAACGAAAACACAGGAGAACATGACTAATTTGAAGGCATTTCGCCTTGAGGAAACTATAGAAGTGCGAACGTCAATTCTTGGCTCAGGAATGCTCAAGTTGGCCGGCTTAGTAAATTCGTTCAAAAGATTCACTATTTTCACAGTATTTCTGGTAGTCTTGGGTTTTAGCACTATCTACGTTTATGACTTGTTTATAGCCACCACGATTAACCTGCCCATCTTTCTAATACAAGCCTTCAGAATTATCATTGTCCTTGGGTTTTGGCTAACAGTAATACTGCTTCTGCGTCAGGCAAAACCTTTCATGACTCGGCGTATAGGAAACCAAGCCGCTACAGTCCTGCAGTTTTCAGTTGGAGCAATTTCAGTTCTTTTGATGAGTTTTGGGGTACTACACACGCTTGGTGTTTCTCCAGCAACGTTGCTGACAGGCGCGGGCATCATTTCAATTACGATGGGATTGGTAATTTCGACTTTTGTTGGCGGCATATTAGCTGGTGCACTCGTTTTCACAACTCACCAGTTCAAAGTAGGCGACAGTGTAATAGTTAACAACATTCCTGGGAAAGTCATAGACATAGCTGCGCTTGTAACAGTAATAGGAACAGATGTGGGTCAAATTTCGATTCCAAACAGTGCAATAGCATCAGGCACGGTAATCATAACTCGTATCCACAAACATGAGGAAAAATCTGAGAGCAGACTTCCCTACAAAACAGGCGACAGAGTTGTCACCACATACATGAACGGAGAAGGTATAGTTAAGGAACTGACTTCTCTTCGTACAATTATTCTGCTGGATTCTGGAAAAGAACTAACTTTTCTCAACAATAGCATCCTATCCGGCACAGTAGCCATTGCAAAAGTAACGCAACCCCAAGAAAAGCCTACTCAAACAAAACAAGGGGCTAAAGAACAAACCGTCTCTCTTTTGCCCTAACTACTACGTACATGTTTTCTCTTTTATCTCTCTCGCGTTGAATGAGAAGGTACATATAAAGTCTTTAATGTCCATTTAAGCAATCTAAATAGGAAGAACGTACCATGCCTGAAACAATCATAGTATTAGAAGTTGACGATCCCCATTTTACAATTAGGCTCTCTGATAATCTACTCAAAATAGACTTGAAAGGAAGCTTCAAAAATAACCTTGAAGAAGCACTGGAAAATAAACCAGTTCTCAAAGAAACAATCGGCAGGGTGCTTGGCATTTTTGTTCCTTTACACATTCATGTAGCTGAAATAGACTACGTGAATATGGATAGCACTGGAAAAATCAAGATAGACCTCTCTCATCATCGCAGTCTTACAATTCCGCTTGAAAACAAAGAAGACGCAAAGAAACTCGTGGAAAAACTTAATGAGTTGATTTCAAAAGCTGAAACGGAGAAAATTCAAGAAATTAAAGCCAAACAGAACCATGAGAGGGAGAAAATCCAAGCAAGTAAATTAAGAGACAGAGCCGAAAAAAAACGGTATCGCAAGCGTCCGGACGCGGAAAGAAGGGTCTAATTGGGCTACTTATGCGATTGATTCTAGAATAAACAGCATACTACTGGTTTTTGCCGAGTTTTTTCAATAGTGCTGCTCAACCTTTTTAACATAATTAAGCATACACTTTATGGGCGAGCGCTATGTTTTTTGGACCCAAAAATAAATCTCAAAGTGAACTCCAAGTAGACTTAGGCGATTTACAAAACGAAAAAGAAAACCTGACCAACTTTCTGCAATTACACCTCAAAGTTTCAGTTTCCCAAGATGGGGACAAGTTGAGGGTGGATTCAGAAAAGGTGTCTGTGCAGGAACTGCAGCATGTGGTGAACAAGTTTGTTTACCACCGAGACCTAAACAACACTCACTGGGTCTCCGTTGAAGGTACAACCGTAAAAATTAACAAGCTTAATGTCATCGAAAAAAAAGAGACCCCTGAAAAAGAGCCACCTCATCAAACCGCTGCACAAAGTTGGGGACTATAAAAAAAACTCCAATAGAAGCTCTGTGACCTTTACGATTGAGACAGAAAATCTGACCAAAAAATTCGGTGACCTAACAGCCGTAGACAACGTTACGCTACGAGTTAATGACGGAGAAGTTTTTGGCTTCCTTGGACCAAATGGTGCTGGAAAAACCACCACCATTAGGATGCTTTGTTGCCTAATATCAAAAACCAGCGGAAACGCTACTGTGGGTGGATACCAAATAGGCAACAAGGAAGATTCACTCAAGATACGCAAAATCATCGGATTGGTTCCTGATAATGTGGGGTTATCCGAAAATTTGACCGCTTACGATAACCTCGACTTCTACGGAAAAATACACGATTGCTCTACCGCTCAAAGGAAAGAAAATATCCAACGTTTCCTCGATATGTTGGGGCTTTGGGATAAGAGAAACGTTTTAGCTGGGACCTTTTCCAAGGGCATGAAACAAAAACTCGCCATAGCCCGCGCCCTCATCCATGACCCACAAGTACTTTTCATGGACGAGCCTACTGCAAATCTAGATCCCGAGGCTGCGAAAACAGTCCGCGATTTCATTCTTCAACTAAAAAAAGAGAAGAAGACAATCTTCCTGAACACTCACACACCTCGACGAGGCACAAAGAATCTGCGACAGGGTAGCAATAATGAATACGAGTCTTAGGGCAATCGGTACTCCGCAGGAACTTGAAAGGTCCGTTAGCGGCAGGAAGACAGTTATCGGATTAGAACAGCAAATCAACGATGCCGTTTTGGGGGCACTGAAAAAACTGGCGCTCAAAAACCTGTCCACCGGCGGCGACACGATAACATTTAATGTGGAAGACTCAGACAAGGAAAACTCACCTGTTATAGAGGCTATAGTGCTGTCGGGGGGTCATGTGAGATCAATCAATGTGGTTGGCTCAACTTTGGAAGATACCTATCTAAAACTTGTGAGGAAACAAATATGAGACTCGCAAAGGCCTGGATTGTTGCAGCTAGGGACTTCAAAATATTTAGGCGAGTAAAAAACGTCTGGTACTCAATCATCATCTTCCCCGTTATCATCTCGGTTCTGTTTCCCGTGATACTGGAGTATTTAGCAGTAAGGGGGAGCCACGGACTCGCTGCGCCGGGTGTGCTTCCGAATTTGCTTAACTCCTTTTCCTTCTTTTTAGTTATAGGAGCAGCGTACGTTCCCTTAGGGATTGCCTCCTACAGTATAGTGGGGGAGAAAGTGGAGAAAAGTATAGAACCGCTTCTAGCTACGCCACTTACTGATGGAGAAATATTGCTTGGAAAAGCCATTTCCGCAATTATTCCAACTTTAGTAGCAATGTATGCGGCTGCAGTAGTTTTCATAGTGGGCATTGATGGGGTTACTTTCAATACGCTTGGCTACTATTATTTTCCAAACTGGAATATCGCCACTTTGCTCCTTGTTCTGATGCCGGTCGCTATTGTTATGAGTGTTTTGTTCAGCGTCATTGTTTCATCGCGAGTTAATGATGTGCGCAGTGCTAACAGTTTTGGAGTTTTTATGCTCTTTCCCCTCTTGGGCATATACCTTGCCAGTGAGACAAGCATAATAACTCTTGATGTAAACGGTCTGCTCATAATTTCAGGTATACTTTTAGCAGTTGATGTGGCGCTGTTCTATGTTAGCACAGCAACTTTCCGAAGGGAGGAAATACTAACAAAATGGAAGTAAGCCTCTTTATGCTTGCCAAGATACAGAACAACACATTGAAACGAGGTGGTGGTAAATGACTACAGAGACACTTTACATCGTTATTGTTGCAACCATTGTTATTATGGTATTAGGATATTTTTTCAAGTATCGTTTCAAGAAGAAACCGCAAACAA
Organism: Candidatus Bathyarchaeota archaeon; assembly: GCA_963741005.1. Taxonomy (GTDB): domain Archaea; phylum Thermoproteota; class Bathyarchaeia; order Bathyarchaeales; family Bathycorpusculaceae; genus Bathycorpusculum. Next base: position 1,186,068 of record CAVUGQ010000006.1, on the reverse strand, counting down.
TGCAATAATCGTTAGGGTTTTCTTCATTTTTTCAAATGCACACTCAGTGAGATTTACTCGAGTTTGCAATTCGGGTTTAGACAATAATTATCGCAGGATTTACCAACATAATTCTTAATTATCCCATCTGATAAATGGAGTTGCTGAGGTAACGTAAAAATGGTGAAAATGGATTTCGGAGGCGTCAAAGAGGACGTCATTACTAGAGAAGAATTCACATTGGCTAAAGCCCAAAAAATCTTGAAAAATGAAGTCGTAGTCTCACTCGGCTACGGCATTCAAGGTCAAGCTCAATCACTAAACATGCGCGACCAAGGAATAAAAGTAATCATCGGTCAAGAAAAAGAAGGCGTATTCAAAAAAGAATGGGACAAAGCAATTGCCGACGGTTGGGTTCCTGGCAAAAATCTCTTCCCAATGGAAGAAGCAGCCAAAAAAGGAACCATCAAACTGTTCCTTTTAACCGATGCAGCTCAAAAGGCAGTATGGCCAAAGATCAAAACAACCCTCAAAGCGGGCGACGCACTATACTTTAGCCACGGCTTTAGCATTGTCTACAAGGAACAAACAGGAGTTATCCCACCAAAAGATATAGACGTGATTCTTGTTGCGCCAAAAGGCTCTGGCACATCTGTGCGGAGAAATTTTGTTGACGGAAGCGGCATAAACTGCAGCTTTGCGGTCTTCCAAGATGCAACAGGTAAAGCCGAAGAACGCGCTAAAGCCTTGGGCATCGCGATTGGCGGAGGTTATCTATTTCCAACCACATTTGAGAAAGAAACTTATAGTGATTTAACAGGGGAACGCGGCACATTGATGGGCGCTCTCGCAGGTATATTGGAGGCCCAATACAAAACTCTGCGTGAACACGGCCACAGCCCAAGTGAAGCATTCAACGAAAGCGTCGAGGAACTCACACAAAGTTTAATCCGCCTTGTCGATGAAAACGGCATGGACTGGATGTACTGCAACTGCAGCGAAACCGCACGTATCGGCGCATTACGCTGGAGAAGTCGTTTCCGTGAAGCAACTCAACCAGTATTTGATTCACTCTACGAACTCGTTGCGGCAGGCGAAGAAACACGCATCGTCCTCGAAAAGAGCAAGGCACCCAACTACCGCCAGAAACTCGCTGACGAACTCAAAGAAATGGGCAGCAGTGAAATGTGGCGTGCAGGCGCAACCGTGCGTTCTCTGCGTCCCAAACAAAAGAAGTAATAAACCACTCTTTTTTTCCTTTTAGTTTTTTTAAATTTTCATTGCATCAAAAAATAATTCTAGTCAACCCTATCTGTACCCATGAACTCGGTTAAAGCGCGATTTTCAGAGGTTAAATCAGCAACACCTAACATGTAAGTGGGATGCTTCTCTAACTCTACTTCTTTGGTGTAACGTGTTTTAGTGAAGCGCAGCACTGTGTTTGCTTTTGCAGTGGATATTTCCTGAAGGATACTGTTTCTTCTGTTGCTTTCGTGGGTGAGGTAGGTTGCGATTATAATTATATGATGTTTTTTTGCAAAGTTTACGAGGTAACTCATAATCTGACCGTAGACTGTTTTTGCTTCTTGGTCATTCACGCTGTCATACAGGAAGGGGCAGGCTATGTCGGATATTACTACGAGTTTGGCAGCTTGGTTTTCTACGGCGTCGTGCAACTTTTCCATTATTAGGGAAGTTAATCGGTAGGCTGTGTACACACGCATGTTGAGGACGCGTTCAAGTGGATCTTTGGCGTCCAATTGTTGAAGCTGGATGTTTGATAGTGAAGAGCTGGTTGCGCAGTCGATGAAAACAACGCTGCTTTCTAGTCCCCCGAGCTGTGCTGGTAGTTGGGCTCGGGCGCAGAGTAGAGATGTCAGTGAATTAAGTGATTTTGGTCCATATAGGACGGCGAAGTCTCCTGCTTTGAATCCTGGGAAAAGGCCATCGATGTCAGGTATGTTAAAAGTAAACCGTGTTAGAAGAGTTTGGGACATTAATGGTTTCATTATTAGGTTCTGTTGCATAGCGTTTCAACTAAAACCCGTTACGCCTGATTAGTCTATTTAAGCTATCATCCAAACAACTTTCCTAAGAGGGGGAGGGTGGGGTGAAAATGAAACTATAACTTAAGTTCCAATTTGTTTGGAAAGCCAATCTGTTATACCTAAACCATCGCTTGCTAAAACACTGAGGCATCCTATTGGAGTATATTGCTGTAGCTACAATCGCTGTCTTTGGCGGGACGCTTTTCTTGATGATTAAGCGTCCGCGGGGTCTGCGGCTTGGTTACGCCGCTTGAATCGGTGCCGTGGCGTCGCTTTTATTGGGAATGGTAAGCTTGGGCAGGTAGCTACCCATAACAATTCTGGGTTTGCTCAGCATACACCAAGCAGCCGTAACTGGACCAACCCTTAACTAACTTAATTTTCAACAACATCATCGACGACAATTTGGGTCCGCATTTCTTCCTGCTGGGGTCACTGGTTATTGAAATGCGGCTGAAAATTTTGCGGCGAAAAGGAGTAAGCATCAACTAAAGAGAATATCTCAGTTGGCGCTACTTTGTCGATTGCACATGTAGCAGTTGCATCAGTGGTTTTGTGGGTTGAGTTTGTTGTGCTTGGATTCAAACTTTTTTAAGGTTAAAAGAATAGCAAGTTAACGAATAAAACCTTGATTGCTACTTTGAAAAGAGAGTTATTCGCCTAATCTTTTTATGATTTCCCGGTATATAGCTAAAGCGATTTTTTCATCGGCAACCCCTTTTATTAGCATACGTCCACCGTTAAAGAGACTGACCTCGTATGTTTTGTAATCAAACATTAAGGCTAACCGTGATTTCAATCGGATATTGAACTGTTTGCTGACTTTCAAGTAAACTTCGTCAAGGTTTAGCTTTAATGGTTTTTCAGGGTTTATGTTGGCGGTTTCTTTTCCGCAGAGCCAAACCAGTCGTTCACTACCTGAAATCGACGATAGGTCGCCATGGCAGACAGGACAATGGGTGTTTTTTGAGATATCTATGGTTGTAAAGTCCATGTCCCTGAAGTCACAAACCATCAACTTATTCTTCAACGTTGAACCCACACCTGCTAAGAGTTTTATTGTTTCCATAGCTTGGAGGGCGCCAATTATCCCCGTAGTAGCTCCGAGGACACCGCGGGTATTGCATGTTAATAAGTTTGATTCAGAGAGGTTTGGCATCAAACACTCCAAGCAACCAGTCTCCGGCGGCGCAAAAACAGACAAATTGCCTTCGATACCTATCGCTGCACCAAAAACATATGGAACACCAATTTTTACGCAAACACGATTAACGAGGTAACGCGTAACCATATTATCTAACCCGTCAACCACAACGTCCACGCCCTTTAGCAGCCGTTCAACGTTGCTTGCGTTTACGTTTTCAGGTATAGCTTCAACAGTTACAAGCGGATTTTGTTTTTCCAGTTTTTTTGCAGCAATCTCGGTTTTAGGATAGTGCAAATCGTCTGGGTTGTAGAGGATTTGACGGTGAAGGTTGTGGGTTTCGATCGTGTCTTGGTCGATTAAGCGGATGTACCCAACGCCAGCCAACGTAAGGTAAAGTGAAGACACCGTACCAAGTCCGCCAGCGCCGACAATCGCAACCTTAGACTTAGCAAGTTTTTGCTGTCCTTCCTCGCCCAGTTCCTTGAGAACGGTTTGGCGACTGTAAAACTCCTTAGCAAACATGTGTTTTTCTGCTTTATTCAAATTAACCGCTTCCTGCTTATTCACAGCTGTAAATGCCTTTATTGCGGAACTGCCTATCATATATTTCCCTTATTCGCTGAATTATGTAGAGGCTTCTCTAGGCATTTTATCGTCTCGAATGCTGGAGAGCCAAACAACTATGAAAAGGAATAATCTCTGACTTCACAAATAGTTATTTTGACAAAATGTAAGAAAATAAATTGTTCACAAGTTTACTATGACCCTAAGAGAATTAGAGTATTGTAAGTATAAATGTGAGAATCCCAAAAAAGGCAGATTCCCAGCTTTGACAGATGAGAACTTAGGAAAACACAGAGAAGGATGATTCGCCTTCAGGTTCGTTGTGTTTATCGTTTAGTTCCTTAATTTTCTTCTCCAGTTCCTCAACTTCTTTAGTGTTACCCAATGCTTTTTGGCTATCGCGTGCTTCTTCAAGTCCACTAACGCCGTATCGGTCAAATCCTTTACTCAAAGCTATCTCAGCAGATTTTGTGAAGAACTCCGTAGCTTTCTGATACTCTTTTAACTTGAGGCTGCATTCGCCCGCTTTATAATTCATTTCTGCAGCACCAAAATAATTTTGTCCCTTAAAGTAGAGTTCAGCTACTCTGAAAAAGAGGTCTCTTGCCTCAACACATTTACCGCTTTCCATTAACGCGTTAGCATCTTTATGCATTTTAATTGGGTCTTCTCTAACTGTGCTCATGTTATGCAACTCTTTTAGTTCTGTAGTATTCTGCGAAGAAGTCACATTTAGATTTTCCTCTTCCACCCCTATCCATTTTCATTGCTCGGCGACTAATGTACCCCAAATTTATCTTTAAAACAAATCTTAATTCAAAAGACTAAGGGTCTCATTGGTTTAAGAATTCACGATTGCAGATAAAGCATGAATTTTCCAAACATTAAATTCGTTTCTAAAACAATCTTCAAGCAGCCCTCATACGAGCTCCAAAAAGTTCATTCTCGGTAGTGAAAGACACTGGACTTTGCATACACCCACTACCCAACATACTTGTGCTAAAAAACCCATCAAACCACAACTAAACAGCAAATAAAACAAACACCAAATCAAAACAGCAACCCAGAAAAAAACTAAAGAAAAGTGCTATACAAAAAACCCACAACCACGCAAAGAGTGTCGCCCAGATGATGCAGTAAGACCTTTTTTAAATGCAAATTCTTTATTGAATAAATTTAGCAAAGAGACTTTTATAGGGCCTCAAAAGTAATATCTTTAAAACTACAACGCTGTGAAGTCATAAATATGGAAAATCATAGCCCAAGAATAAAGCACCAGGGGTATAACCATTCTGCGGTTTTCAAGATTATAGCGACAGCAATTTTCGCTGCACTTGTGTTTGTAGTCACTTCACTAATTCCACCTATACCCATACCTGCAACATCAGGTTACTTCAACATCGGAGAAACCACGATCTATATAGCAGCCTTAATTTTCGGTCCGCTAGTCGGTGCATTGGCAGGTGGATTAGGTTCAGCATTATCTGATGCTTTCTTAGGTTTTGGATTGTTTGCTCCAGGTACATTTTTTATTAAAGGCGGGGAAGGACTAATCGTTGGTTTCCTAAACACAACACTTAGAAGGCGATTCTCAAATCTCACCATTTGCGCCACAATCTCAGTGTTAGTTGGAGGATTAGAAATGGTTGTAGGATATTTCCTCTATGAACAATTCGTTATAAGTTACCCGTTCGCCGTTGCTTTAGCAGAAGTTCCATTCAATATTGTCCAAATGCTCATCGGCTTGATAGTTGTCGTACCAGTAATGCACGCTGTTTTCCGTGTTATCCCACAACTTAAAAGCTAGACTCAATAGAGATTAAGCCATGAAGCTACCACCTGGAAAAATCCCTATAGACATCTTAAAAGATGTAGTTTTCAAAAACTTGGGCTTTACCCGCAGCGAAGTCACTTTAGGACCAGCCGCAGGAGTAGACGGGGCAGTACTGGATTTTGGTAACAAAAACGCCATAGTCTCCATGGATCCCATCACCGGCGCGGTTGAACGCATCGGCTGGCTCGCAATCAATATAAACGCCAACGACGTAGCCACATTCGGCGTAGAACCAGCTTTCTTCTTCTCATGCCTTCTTTTGCCCGAAAACGCAGATAGCGGAATCGTCGAAACCATAAGCACCCAAATGCATAACGCTGCAAAAGACCTTGGCATCGCCATCGTAGGTGGACACTGCGAATCCACACCTGGCTTAACAAACCCTATTGTCGTAGGCTGCATAATGGGTTTAACTGAAAAAGGCAAATATGTCACCTCCGCCGGGGCAAAAGCAGGTGACAAACTTATTTTAACAAAGAGTGCTGGGATTGAGGGTACAGCCATCTTAGCCTCTGACCGCGAAGCCCAATTGGCAAAATTCCTTAATCCAGAAATTATTGAAAGCGCCAAATGCTTCTATAGCCAAATCAGCGTAGTCAAAGATGCCTTAACGGCTTACAGAGCAGGTGGAGTTCATGCAATGCATGACCCAACTGAGGGCGGAATCTTAAACGGCATCCATGAAATGGCAGATTCCGCAGGCTTAGGTATCAGTGTTTTTGAGGAAAAAATTACTGTTGAGCCGGAGACAGCGAAGATTTGCAGGTTCTATGAAATAGACCCCCTTCAACTAATCAGTTCAGGCGCACTGCTCATAGCTGCAGATCCAGAAGGTGCAGACAAAATAGTTGATGTCTTATGCCAAGAACACATTTATGCGAATGTCATAGGTGAATTCAACCCAAACCCCAACAAACGCATACTGATGCATAAAGATAATTCAGCAGAAATGCTTCAAAGACCCAACTCGGATCACCTATGGATTGCCCTATCACGTTAAGCTGACTTTAAGCTATTTAGCGGCAATTGCGAGCACCAATAGAAAAATAACACAAGATAAGAAAATATGCAACGTTATAAGTGAAAAAAAACTAAACCACATCTAAATTCAATATAGCTAACGACAAATCTATTTCTTAATCAATATCCTTACTGTCAAACCATATTTGGGAATGTTAAAAGATTTAAAAAACAACTTTTTGCCTAACCTCAATGCCAAATCATAAAATGATTCTACCTTAAAAGATTTATAATCTAAAAGCTCAGTGATTCTATTTTCCCATTGAAGTGGAGCCTTAACACTTATGTGGGTTTCATCATAGTCACCCATTAACTTTCGAATTGGCTTCTCAACTTTCCTGTTTGGAGTTGTACAAACTATAGTGCCCTTGCAAACGTTAAACATGTTCATTAATGCTTTTTCTGGAAAAGGCAAATGCTCCAATACGTCAAAGCAAGTTACTAAATCAAATACTTCCGTCGTGAAAGGCATGTTTGTTTGTGCATCACACACAACAAATTGGCTACCGCCAAGAATCTTTCCTTGTTTGGTACCATATGCAGAGATATCAACTCCGCAAGAGTCATACCCCAAACCAGAAAGAACCCTAGTTGTGAAGCCGAAAGCGCAACCTACGTCTAACGCCCTTTTGCCTTGTCCATTCAATAGGTCTTCATACATACCTTTAGAAGCCCAATGCAAAACATCCAAAACATGTCGCTCAACCAGCCCCGCTTTAAGCAAATACTTTCTGCCAATGAAATAATCCTTCTCAAACGCCAATCAATTCGCCTTTCAAGTAAGAGTATTCAGTTTTACTTTAATAGGCAACTAACAATTTTATTAAATCTTGTCTTTTAACATATTAGGACATTCAACAAGTGTTCATTACAGAAACGAAGAAGGAGTATTATAACCGTTTAATTGTTAAAATTTTGAAAAGAAATAACAAAAATGTCCTAAACAAAAAATAAAAACAACAACCCATCAATCAGAAGATATAATCAAAATTCTAACATGGTTTTTATAGTTCCAATATGAAATAAGTACTAACAATTAATCGGCTAGTGACAATTATTTGACCCCAGATTTCAAGAAAGCAACATCAATAGCAGCACGTTCACTTACTCCAGGAAAACCACACCATGCACAATGGTTAGTTACAAGAAAATGCAATTACCGTTGCTTAGGCTGCAATGTCTGGAAAGAACAAGACGAAAATGAACTCTCAACAGAAGAAATAAAGAAAGGCTTAGATATTCTCAAAAAACTCGGAATAGTTGAACTTGTACTTTCTGGCGGAGACCCAATGCTTCGAGATGATATCGGAGAAATAGTCGAGCATGCTTCAAAACTGTTTGTCACAACCGTTTATGACAATGGAAGTATGGCTGCAAAAAAACTTGATTCATTGCGAAAAGCAGATTTCGTTGCAATTTCAATCGACAGTCTTAGATGAAGCAAAAAACGATTATATCAAATCAGTACCGGGCGCTTGGAAAAATGCCATGCAAGCCGTAGAAACCCTTCATAGCGAAGGAATAAAAGTCAGTGTTACCCCGACAATTTCACAAAAGAACCTTTATGAAATCATCGATATAACAAACCATTTCACTGAAAAAGGAATTCCCGTTTGGTATTGCCTCTACTCTTATGATACTTCCGTCGATAGCAAACAATTATTTAGGATTGGAAAAGCAAATGACGAGTTCGTCATAACAGACAAGCCGGCCATGGTTAACTTATGCAATTCATTAATTGAGATGAAGAAGAAAAACAATAAAATTCTCATAACAGACAAACTTTTAAAAGCACTGCGCAGTCTATACGAGGAAGAAAGCAAAAGAACCTGGAAATGCCAAGCTCTAAACCAATTTCTAGTTGTTGATCACCTAGGAAGGGTTGCAGGCTGCCACAGCCACAACTTCGCTGGCTCAGTCTTTGATTTAACCAAAAAATGGAAAAGTCCAGAATATAAACAACTGAGAAAAACTTACCATGACTGTACCCAATGCAATTATCTTTGCTACGTGTTCTATTCACTCCATGGAAATCCCTGGGGACATCTATCACTTGCTAAAGATCAATGGAAAAACGCAAAATTATTGTTTAAATAAACATTAGACCTCCAAGTTCGGTACAAACCAAAGAAAAAACCAATCATAACGGTTAAATGACTAACGAATTTCTAAGTTTTCCAAAATAAATAAAAAAGACCTATTGAAATCGCGTAAACAGATTTGTGCAAAATCGATTATCACCCTTGGTCCAGCATCTTTAGGTTTCTTCAATTCAATAATTGCTGGCAAAAACAAAAGTGCAACAAAAATAATAATTGCCACAACCAAGATGACTATCAAAGTTACTAAACTTTGATTCATTATTATCGAAAAAGATAATCCTTAACTTTCAATATAACAATTTCCATTTCCAGAATGAACCGTTTTAACCCAGACATTATTGTTTTACCAAGTATTTTCGAACTTAGCACTTCAAAAAAAGCTTTTAAACAAATTGGAATGTTAAAAAAGAAAGTAAATATTAAAAGAGAAATCAACCATTGTACTCTTGTTCGACCATCAAGATACAAGCCCACTCCAACTTCAAAAAATGGAGCAAAATTACCTACAAAACAATAGAGAGAAATGGGGACAGAGACCCATAATACTATAACAAATGATGAACCTAAAAAAATCAAAGCCAAACCTACAAACAATGAAAGCAATGCCAAGATAGGCATAAAGTATACACTAAGAAGCATTAACCCGTCAATTTTCTCCTTTAGATCCAAGTTTTTGCTCGTTAAAACACTCAAGAAATGTTTAAAGAAACATTGCATATGCCCTTTTGCCCACCTGGACCTCTGCCTCCAATACGAGTGCCAGTTATCCACCTGCTTCCTCATAACATTCCGCATCGACATTGTATCGAATCTTGTAGCCGGCAAGATATACTCTAAAAGTTAAATCAGTATCTTCCGCCAATAAAGAGGAATCCCAACCGTTTAAGTTACTAAGCAGACTTCTTCTAAACCCGCCCATGGTCCCGCCAAATTGAGCAATCAACCCCACAAGGTTCCGCGTTTCCTGGTCAACACGGTAGTCAACTATCCTTTCCAACGCAACCAGTCGAGTAATAATATTTTGAGATTCATTTAGAACCACAACTCTTCCCTGCACTGCACCAACTTTGGGGTCAACAAACGCTGAAACAAGTTTTTCAACAATATCTAGTTGCGGATAATAGTCAGCATCAAAACAAAGCACTATTTCACCAGTACATTTGCCAAAACCATGGTTCATGGCTGAGGCTTTTCCTCTTCTACCGTTACTTTTATCTCGATGCAAAACATCGATGAAAGAAAACTCGCTCTTGTATTTGTCTGCAATTTTGCCTGTTTTGTCACTTGAAGCATCATCAATTACGATTACCTGCAATTTTTCTTTTGAACAGGTAAAATTGGTTATTCTCGATAACAGCCGCTCGATGACTTTTTCTTCGTTAAAAGCTGGAATAAGAATAGAAACCGTTGGTTCAAACGGCAAATGCTTGGATGTCATTGATACTTTTTTGTTGGCAGACCTTAAGACTGCCAGGGTAAAAATATAATGTCTCACAAGATAAGCAATCATTATTGCTGTTAAGGGAAGAAGAAATATTTCTAATACTTCAATAATCACGAGGGAACCTTCCTGACGACGGCGTTGTCGCGGTGTAGAACTGTCAGGGTTAAGGACCAGAAGGATACTATCCAAAGCGAACTTAATAACGGAAAGAAAAACATGTAAATAGTGTTGAAGTTTTCTCCGAAGGAAATGGTTCCTACCTCATCAAGGATGTTGAAAGTATAGTTCCAGCATAACCCTATCACGTTACCCAATGTTAAGAGACAAAGCTTTCGGTTGATTCTTCCATTTAATTGAAACATCAGAGAAACGAAAAGAAAGTTGAAGATTACAAGAGTAGCTGTGGATTGAATGTTAGCGAATGAGTGAGAATTGGTTATTAGAAAATAAGAAGCAGAAAGGCAAAAAATAGTTGCTGCCATCAAGAGAACCGACGCTATTCTACTTAAGATATTTACTTCTACCTCTCCCCCTTAAGCAAGATTCTCTCCTTAGATAGAAATAATGCGTAATTATATAGGTCTTAAATTGAATCTAATTAAGGTATAGACGAAAAGGTCTATTCAAAAAAGAAATTAGACTCTAGGAACCGAAAGAAACACATTATCCATCACTTTGCAAAGAACCACAAAGACTTCATCAGCGCTCAAATTATCAGTATCTAAAACGAAATCAAACGGCTCAAAATCTTCACCTAAAATAAAACCATACAGCTCTTTGTAAATTGTTTTAGTCCGCGTTTCTTTTTCATGCAGCACGCAAAGTGCCTCAGCCTCAGTCAACCCATCCCTTACTGCAACACGTGCAGCCCTTTTCTCGAATGATGCCTCAAGCCAAATTTTAAAGCCGCCCTTCAACAACCAAGGCATAGTCCAACTGTCCAAGAGAACGTTTCCTTGGCATGCATATTCCAATAGTTTATCGTCAACTGCCTTGTCAAATTTTGCATTGTTTTTCCGTTCATCAAGAAATTTTAATCCTTGAGGGCTCTCCCACCAACCTCGTACAGAAACATCATAGCCTTCTTTCTCTGCAAATTCTTTTAACACATCCCCGCCAGAAAAGTATCTTAAACCATATTTTTCAGAGAGTTTTTTTGATAAGGTACTTTTTCCTGTTCCAGCCATTCCCGAAATACAAATTATGTTTTTTTGGGGAGTGGAACAGTTTTTTTCTTGTTCGGCCATTTTGGCGTTCATCCGATTTTCGATCTTAAATTGCGCCCTGTTCAATGGGCATTATACCAATTATACGTGAAGAAAGCAGTCCGAAGAACAATGAGCATATAGGATACCAATAAAACACTGGAATTGCATTAGAAATTACAGGTGAAATACCATCTAAATTGACCCAAAGTGCTCCATTGACCCAAAGTTGTGAGTTTGCAATTGTACCAATTCCTGGTATGTAAGCCATCGGGGTATTGTGAAACCCTGGCGTTAATACTAAAAACCAAACTATTAGGTACACAAAAGAGATCCCGAACTGGACCATTTGGGGCTTCATCATTTTTGCTTGCATATTTTTTATCTGTGAATCTTTCTTTTTAAGTTTCTCAACCTGTTTTGTATCTTTTGCGCGCATGGCTGCCATGGTTTCTGAGCGGTATTCAGCCATTTCTCTTTGCATAACGCGATATTGTTCCCAACCGATGAAGTAGTTGATTAAAACCCTGTTTATTCCAGAGTTTAAGAAAGCAATTCCTGCTGCTATACCCATAATTATTAAAGTTGCCACAGGCAACGAAGTTACTACTTCAGACATGATTTTTCCTCTTACCGCTTTAAGTCTAAGCCTACATGTTTCTCGTTAATAACTATTTTCACTTAGTTTAACTCTAAACTGGCTATGAAAACGTTTTTAAAATTTAGAGAAACAATTCGGGGTTTCACAAAGCCATAAAAACCCAGAAATGGGCAGACAGAGAATTTCTTCAAAAAGGAAAAACCAGATAATTTTCGAAAACAACATTCTAAATTGTAGTTTTAGCGATTTCTCGCGCCCAAGCTTTTATTGCAGCCCAATCCCGTGTATCCCGCACTTTAGTGGTATCCAACCCGTTTTTGCCAGACTTTTCCTGTTCGCCCTAATCATAACATCAACAATTAAACCGTGGCTGTGATGAAAATCCAAGAAGCCGCCAAAGAATCCATAGCCAATTGGTTTTAGTCCATACTGCTCAGTCTGTCTTTTCTAGATACTGGTTTTTGCTTTATCCCGTACTTCTGGTTCAACGCGATCGGCCATTTGACAACTGACAAACAAAGCTGTTTTTTTCCTCTTTAAGGTCTGCGAGTTTTTTTCCAGAAAAATCAAGGTTTCTTTAGTCCATTTGTCAGCTCTCAGCCCGCTTCCCACCACGACGAGGTCATATGAATCGATGTTTTTTGGGCTTCTTTTAGCATTGAAGACTTCGATTTCGAAGCCTTCAGCTTTTAGAGTTTGCCCTATTTTTTCTGCTACGCTAACAGTACCTCCCCATCTTGATCCATAAATTAAAAGAGCCTTCATGGATTCACGCTTTAATTAATGGTGATTAACAAGGATTTATTAATCATGCCGTAAAATTGCAAGATATCTAATTGAATAAATGTTATTAAAAAACTAAAATAAAAAAAAGAATTTTCTGCCAACTTATTGACAATTTCATATTGATTATAGAAGCAGTTATACGCAGAAACTATTAAGCACTTAAACTGATTTTTCCAAAAAAAAAGAGAAATAGGAAGAAGAATTTTGTAGCGATGTTGATGCTATTCGCCCAGGATTCTTCTAAACGCTGGGAACATTTCTGCGGCGCGTTCACGCATAAGCAACTCGTAGTATTGGTAGATGATGCCTACTGAAAGCAATATACCTGTACCTGAGCCGAATGCGCCTAGGAAGTCTGAAACGCCAGCCACCAGCCCTACGATTATGCCACCTAGCACCGTAACTACTGGTATGTAACGTTTAAGGATGGCTTCGATTGGTCTTCCTGCTCGGCGGTACCCTGGAATCTGCATACCGCTGTCCATGAGTTGCTGTGCAACTTTTGCTGGACCTAAGCCACCGACTTCAAGCCATATTAATGAAAAGATGGCACAGAATGCTATGATTATAGCCAAATAGACTGAAGCTTGCAATGGTGCTGCAATGACACCTTGAATGTTGCGTGGCGGTGTTACGAAATATGCTAAACCTCCTACAGGTGTAATGCTGCCGGAGGTTGCATTGTAGCTATAGTCACCTATTATTTGGAATAATATGTTGGTTCCTGGATCTGGTTTTCCAAATTGGCTCCATATTAGTTGGCTGAAGAAGTACACGTTGGCAAATAGTGCTGATGCAAAGATAACTGGCAAGTTTGAGACATATAGCAGTTTTATTGGGTATCTGCTGCGGAATCCTTTGTATCCTGCATAACTCATTGGAAGTTCAATTCTTATTCCTTGAAGATAAATTACTATCAAGAAAACTGAGATGGTTGCAATTAAACCCAGAAGTGACGGGTAAACGCCGCCTGCTGAACCGAAAGCCCATTCCCCTAACGTTTGTTGACCGCCTAAGAAAGATGATAGAGAACCAACAAATAAGCCCGTTGGCGGAGAAAAAGTTGACCATAAAATGTTCTGGGCAACACCAGCCATAATGAACAGGCTGATTCCGCTGCCTAGTCCCCAACCTTTCTGGACTAGTTCATCCATCAACATGACAATTACACCTGTAATTATCAATTGTGCAAAAATTACCAGTATTACTGGTCCAGACAGACTTGGCCCATACATGCCGCTTAGAATATATGCACCTGCTTGGATACCGGTAAGTACGATTGTGAAGACTTTGCTTGCAGAGGTAAAGAGTCCTCGATCTTCAGAATTTGACATGTCGCATTTGATAATTGAGGAACCCGCAAGTAATTGAAGGATTAAGCCTGCAGTGACAATAGGTCCAATTCCCAGCTCCATTAAGGTTCCGCGGTTAGAAGCAAAAATTACTCGCAGTTGACCAAACTGGTCTGACGCTGACTGTGCAACCCCGTAGAGTGGGATTTCAGTCATAACTAAGAAAATGACTAGAACAAGGGCTGTCCAGAAGATTTTTTCATTAAAACTAACTTTCCGCTCAGGCTTCTTTACCTCAGGTAGAACTCTTCCAATTGGTCTAAAGAGACTGAGAAATCTTCCGGGCATTTAACAGCTTTACTCTCCGCGAGGTTTGGAAGCTACGATTTTTCCGCCTGCTTGTGAGACTTTTTCTTGAGCCGTTTTTGAAAATGTTGCTACTTTTATGGTTAAGGCTTTAGTTATTTTTCCTGTGCCCAAAAGTTTAGTGTAGCCGAGTTCAGTTAAGTTTATTTCGCTACCTTCTGCAAGTTGATCAAGTTTGATTAGATTGATTGGGTTGTCATTTGTATGTAGGCTTTGGGGGGAGGTAAATCCATGTTTTCCAAAGTAGTTAGGTTCAGATGTGACAACCAAGCTCCAAAGGTGCTTGTGCCGCCCTACTTTTCGATGTCCTTTGCTCCCTGAATCTCGATGTTGACCTATTCTTCCGTAACCCTGTGTTCTTGAGCCTCTTGTTTTTCGGATTTTTCTAAGTTTATGTGGCATTTTGATCAGCTTCTTTATCTAATGTTTCTGCCTTTTTCAGTTTAATTTCGAGCACACCATTCTTAAATTTAGTGTGCATCGCGTTTGGAATCACTACCGTCGGAAGATTTAAACTTTTATAGTATCTTCGATCTTTTGATTTTGCCGACAGCGTAAGTTTCTGGTCTTTCACATTTATCTTGAGAGTTTCCTTATTAAAGCCTACTATTTCAGCTACAATTGTGATAAAACCGTTTTCTTGAAAGATATCAATTAAGGGTTTAGGATCCTCAAATTTGCGTTTAGCAATACTTTTGGACGGGCGAAAATTTGTATGCATCGGAATTGATTTTACACGTTTAGTTGTTTGTGGCATATGCGGTTTCTTGTTCATTAACTCGTTGAAATCTAGCCATTTCCGATTTTTACTAGTTCTTTTCCATTTTGCACTCATTGTGGTCTTTCCCCCTCCAATTAACTAACGCATCTACCTGGCGACATTATAAAACATATCGCACATAAAGGATAACAAAATACTTGAACAACAAACATCAAAATACAAATGAAAACAGCGATTACATTGTGGGTTGGCGCGGGAACCTGTTGCTCTCGGAAGTCTATACCCCCAGCCCCAATTTAAGTCTCAACGCTTGCATAGATTGAAAGGTGTGGTAATTATTTTCAATTGTAGTTGCCTTTGGGTTTCAATTTACAGTTTATTAATCTGTATTATTCACTAATCAAACCAACATAGGTCAACAAAATCTCAGGTAGATGTGAAGTAGAATACTTTAATAAAATAACTATCCAAATTATAAATAATTAATGGTAAACATAAAAACAAACAAAAATGAAAATAAAATTTTGAACGCTTGGCTCTTTAAACCATGCGTTGAACTAATGCGTTTATTGCTTCTCCGCGGTAGCCTGCTTCGCCGCCTGCTTTGAAGCCTTTTTTGGTTTTGCCCTTGTAACCTTTGCTTGGTGGATGTAGACGGAAGCGTGCTTTTATATCTGGAAGCTTGCCATATTGTATTTTATTACTGACTAATGCATCTGCTAGGTCATCAAGGTTTTTATAGCCTATTTTGGTGATGTACTCATCTGTTAGCTTTTTGTCGCCTGCTAAGAGAGCTCGTTTCTGCAACATCATAACTATGGTTTCTTTTGTAGGTTCGCCGTAGGTAACGTAGGCGTTTATTCTTTGCAGCATTCCTTTGTAGGCTGGTCGGCTATCAATTATAACTGCGTGATTAGTGTGAGTTAAATGAAGTAATTCAAGGGTTTCTCTAGCTTCACGTTGTGCGCTAACGGTTCCTCTAATTCTTACTACGACAAGAGGCTTGCATTCTTCTGTTTTCTGCGCCATTTTATTTCACCCAGTCCACTGTAGTAATCAAATTATAAGTCTTTCTCAGTCCATCAAAGATTGCAAATGCATAAGATGGTACAGTTCTTGTTGATCCGAAACTTCTCATCCAAAGGTCTTTGACGCCTGCTAAGCCCAAGATTACTTTTGCAACTTCACTTGAAACTAAGCCTAAGCCTCTGGGTCCCGGAACAATAATTACTCGGACACCGCCACATTTGCCTTCTACCTCAAATGGCACTGAATGCGGTTTACCACATCCACATTCCCAACTTCCGCATCCCCTTTTAACAGGTATGATGTTTAAGCGAGCATTTACAGCGGCTTTTTCAATGGCGTTTCTCACTTGGCTGGCTTTTCCAGCGCCTAAGCCAATGTAGCCGTCTCGGTTTCCAACTGCAACTATAGCTTTGAAACGGGATTTTTCGCCTGCGTCAGTTTGTTTTTGTACTAGATTGACGTTTATGACTTCTTCTTGTAGATCAGGAATCAGAGAATCTACGATTTGTGATTCAGAAATTTTTATACCGCTTAGAAAGACGTCTTCAATGCTGGTTATTTTGCCTTCTTGAATCATTTTGCCCAGTCTGGTTTTTGGAATCCAGGTTTCTAAGTTAACAGTTCGTTTTTCTCTTGGATTTCTACTCATGCTTTCTTTCCACCTTTCTTAGTAACCTTTTCTTTGGTTGTTTTAGCCTCAGTTTTGATAGCTTTCTTGGAAGCTTTTTCTTTGGTTGCTTTTGCCTTTGGCGACTTAGCTTTTGAAGCTTTTGTTTTAGGTGCTTTGGCTACAGATTTTTTCTTAGAAGGCTTTGATTCTGCTGTTTTTTCTTCTGCAACCTTAACTTGAACTTTGTCTTTGGGTGATGCTTTAACTGCTGCCTTCGGAGCCTCACCTTTTGCAGCAGTTTTTGGTACTTTAACCACTTCAGGTAATTTAGCGCCCTTGGATACGGCTATTATGTCAGCTTTAACTTTAGTAAAGTGCTCAACAATTTTTTCTGGAGCAACACCTTGCGCTGTATATTGTGAGAATTTCGCGTTGTATTCTTCAGAGCCTGCGCCTAAGCTTTTGCCATATTTAGCAATGTGTTCGCCTTTCATGCGTTCTTTAACGATTTTTTCTTCACTATGAGGTACTTCTACGCCAGCATCTACTACTCCGCTTAATACAGCGAATATTTTCGAGCCTTTAGTGGGAGAAACCAAGCCTATATCAAGGATTGCGTTGTTTATGCCTGCAGCTTTTGCCTTTACACCACAAAGTAAACCTGTCAGGTAAGCAGCAGGAATGTTGCCTGTTGGTGCTCTCCAACCGTAGGACTTAATGAGTTCGCGACTGTTCGCTGAAGCTAAAACCTCGTCTCCGTGAGGTTTAGCAATTATTATTTGAACTTCAACATTCTTTATTGATGCCCTGGCAACAAGCCTAGGCTTTCTTGACGTAACCAAAGCTTTGCGAGCTTGGTAATCAGTTTTCCCTTCACGTCTTCGTCTTAAGTGTACTCTATAACTACTACCTTTTGCCATCTTATCGTTTCCTCCATAGATCATGCGCTTTCAAACTGCGTTCTAAATCAGCAATAGACTCAAACCTGCCGCTACCTGCCATTCTGTAATATTGGCTGTAGGTGGTTTCAGCTATGACTTTTCGTGCTTTCAATTCTCTAAGTTTGCGTCTTAGAGAACGAATTTTTATCATCCAAGCTTCTTTCTTGGTAACCTTTGCGTGGGCTGCACCTTTTATGCTTCCTGGTTCACTACGTCTGCCCTTTAGTTTTTTAGCTCGAATAACCTTTG
Source organism: Candidatus Bathyarchaeota archaeon (assembly GCA_963741005.1). Classification (GTDB taxonomy): domain Archaea; phylum Thermoproteota; class Bathyarchaeia; order Bathyarchaeales; family Bathycorpusculaceae; genus Bathycorpusculum. Next base: position 1,168,130 of record CAVUGQ010000006.1, on the reverse strand, counting down.
CTCGAGATCTGCTTACTCCCTGCTCAGGTAATGAAACAATAATTTTCTCATGAATGAGTTTTCTTACTTCTTGACGTGTAATTGCACCTTCAACATCGTCCATGCGTTCAGGATTAATCCAAACTCGATTCTGTCCGATCTTCAATATTCGAGCAGCCAAACGTCTTTGTCCGGCTAAGTCAGTCATTGTTTTATTTCTCCCTTCTTTGGTTTAGGTTTGGGTTTCTTAGTTGCTTTCTTTTTGGTTTTCTTCTTTGGCTTTTTCTCTTCTTTTTTTACTTTCGGTACTTCGGCTGTTATCTTTGCTTCCTTGCCTTCAGCAGTTTCTTCTGTTTTCTCCGCAATTTCCTTTGTCACTTTAAGGTTTAAGATTTTGATGTTAAGGTTTTTTGCTTCCACAATGATTTGAGCGCGTTTTCTTTTACCTACGGTATGAGAGATGCGTGCAGCTTGAGTGTTAGGGTCAATAAGTGATAAGCCTTGAACATTGAAAATTATAACTTCACGGTATCCGGATGGATGTAGGAATCGGGCAACTTTTGGTCCTTTGTAACCTACACTAACTCCTGCTGGCCAGCCCTTAATTTTCCTGCGGATTTTATTGTCTAATCCACGTGGTCGTCTCCAGCTTAGGCTGAAGCGGTCGTATTTCCAGCTTTCTGCCCTTATGAATTTGGGTTTCTTGTTCTTTGCGCGCGCTCTAAGTTTGAGGGCTTCGCGTGATAGCGAGGGTTTCTTTTCTGTCATTATGCAATTCCTTCGTTTCTTTCATACACGAATATGCCGTCAAGGAAAACACGTGGGTCTTTATTTCGAACGCGTGTGGACTGTTCAATGTTGGCTGCGGTTTGGCTGACTTCTTCTAAGTCTGCACCTTCAACAATGATGTCGTCAGGTTCAATTTTCACTTTGACGCTACCTATTATTCCTATTTTTCGGGGTCTGCGTTCGCCTGTAAAGTTTTCAATCAAGACGGATTTATCTTGGATCTTTACTGATATAGGGAAGTGGGAGAATACGATTTTGAGTTTGTATTGATAACCTTTTGTTACACCAGTAATCATGTTTTGTATGTGTGAGTAGATTGTTCCTACAAGAGCAGCTTCCTTTTTGCGTGGCCATTTTGCCCAAACGCGTACGTTTTTGCCTTCGCCGTCTATCGATATTGGAGCAAACGAGAAGTCACGTGTTAATGTTCCTTTAGCGCCTTTTACGTTAATTTTTTTGCCTACTATACTTAAGGTTACATTGTCTGGAACCTGAACTGTTTTAGATACTTCTGGAAGCCGCATATGTTACACTCCTAATACACGAAGGCTAAGAGCCTTCCTCCAAGGTTTTTCGTTTCAGCATCTTTGTGAGCGATAACACCTTTTGAAGTTGAAACAACCATTATGCCGACGTCTCGAGATGGTAAGAATTTTTTTTCCCACTCTTCGTATTCGCCGACTTTGACTGCAAATCTTGGTTTAACTGGACCACACTTGTTTATTCTGCCCAGTAGTTGAACCTTGAATTTTCCAGAGCGACCATCGTCGATAAATTCAAATTCTCCGATAAAGCCGTTAAGTTGCATAATGCGCAGAACTCTTCCCAAAAGTTTAGAGGCAGGGCTAATTATGCATTCACGCTTGTTGCGTATTTCATTATTTTTGATGGTTATCAAACCATTTGTTAAGGTATCCATTGTTTTTCTCTAGCTCCTACTCGTATTTTTTGAAACCTAATTTTGGGGCTGCTTCTCTAAAACAGCATCTACATAGATATAAATTGTAGCGTCGAATGACTGGACCGTAACCGCCACATCTAACACATGGGCGTGAACCTTTGCCATATTTTCTCACTTTCTTAACTTGATCTTTTCCCATACATTCACTCTCAGTTTAGACGATTGCTACTCCTAAAGTTTCTTTCATGAAAACTATTGATTCTTCAGGTGTTAACAGGTGTTTTGGACCGATCGACTGTTTTTGTTTCCTACGAATTTTTACTCTTTGTCCTGGGCGGTTAACAGATACACAGACATCCATTCCGAAAATGCCTATTTCAGGATCATATTTTACGCCTGGAATTTCAATGTGTTCTTTTAAACCGAAAGCAAAGTTACCCCGTACATCGAAGGATTTCTTGGAAACTTTGTTATCTACCACAGGTAAAATTTTCTTTAAGAAATCAATTGCTTTTTGCTTTCGCAAAGTTACGACGACAGCGATTGATTCACCCTCACGTATTCCAAAGTCTCTGATAGTTTTCTTGGCTTTTCGCTTTACCGGTGTTTGACCAGTAATTTCTTCAAGGACAGTGTTGGCTTTTTCTAGTGGTTCGCCTGATTTTCCAACGTTTAGGTTTACGACGACTTTGTCAATTCTAGGTCGTTGCATTGGATGTTGTTCCCAATTTTTAATTAATGCTTCTTCAGACAACTTCTGGTGCCTCCAGTGATTTTATGAGCGGTTCCGTTTCGCCTATTGAAAAGATGAAGTCCATGATTGTTTGGTAGCGTGTACCTTCGGAGTCTTCGATGAGTACTAGGGCTTGGCGACGTTTTTTAGCCACTGTTTTTTCGATTTCAACTATTTTACCTTGTTTGCCTATGTTTTTTCCGCCAGTAATTATTGCCAAATTTCCTTCTTTGATTTTCAGAAGTTCAATAACTTGTTTTTCCGGATAAGTCACTTTAAGTACATCAAATGTTTCGTATTTTACTTCTACGGGGTTCTTTGGATCTGCTACTTTGACTAGCATGATTGAACCTTCGTGAACTGCAATTTGTACTCCGTTATGGACTGTAGCTTTGTTCTCTACCCTAAGCAAAGACATTTTGGATTCTTCCTTGCTTATTGGAGACAAATATAATCCTTTGTGTGATGGTAGGACTCTGTAGTATTTGTTGCTGTCAGGTAAGGCAACTACATCCATTAAGCCAACCGGGATGTCGTCCTTCTTGTAGACTTTTCCATTGACTATTACTTTGCCTTGTGAAATAATTATTTTGCCTTCTTTTCTTGTTTGTGATACACCTAGAATATCTCTAAGAACTAACGCTAGAGGTATACACTTCTCAAGGGAATGCGAACCTGATGCGGGTTTTGCTACCCACGGCAATTCTTTTCTATGAATTGGCCAGAATGCTGGAGCTGGTTTACGTTTCAGCCTTGCGGTTTTTCCTTTTTTACCCATTTTATTGTTCTCCTTTATTTTTTTCAGAGGTTTTTGATTTAGATCGAGATTTAGGGGCAGCTTCTTTTTCCTCTGTATTTTTCGCTGCGAGTGTTTTCTTTTCAGTTACCTTTGGTTTAGCTGTTGTTTTAGCGGCAGGTTTCTTTGGTTCAGGTGTTTCTTCGGTTGCCATGTCCAATGCTTGTGCTTCTGCAACTTCAGGTGTAGCTTTTTCTTTAACTGGAATTACTTTTACTGGTTTTTCTTCGTTAACTTCTTCAACCTTTGCTAAAGACTTTTCAATTTTCTTTTTTGGTTTAGCTTTTGGTTTTTCTGGTCGAGCAGTTACCTTCTTTCGTTCAAGGATTTTTTTTCGCCATTTATCGTCAAGGTTGAGGTTTCGTATCTCAACTTTAGACGGATGAAGCGGTAGGAAGATGTTTGTTCCATCTACTTTTTCGCGTGTTAACCCTTCAATGTAAATGCGGAATGCTTTTAGATCAACGCGCGAAACTTTTCCTTCGAATCCCTTGTTGTCTCCGCGTTTGATAAGTATGGTATCACCTTTTCTTACTGGAAGAGTCTTTGCGCCTTTTGAAGCAGTTAACTCATGGGATAATGGTGCTGACATGACTTTGTGTCGTATGTGAGCTGGAGCATTAAAGAGTCTTTTTCTTTGTTTGCCAGGGTTCTTTACTCGTTTTGTATCTTGCATCATTGTACACCTAAACTATTATGCTGGAGGCACTTGCAATTCTTGGCCATCTCTCAGCTGCCTCTCTTGCTACTGGACCTCTAATTTCTGAACCCTTCATTTCGCCGTCTGGAGTGATTATTACTGCGGCGTTATCTTCAAATTGTACCCAGACGCCGTCGACGCGTCTAAAGGTTTTTCTTTGGCGGACGATTACTGCTTGGAAAATCTTTTTGCGCATGTCGGGTGATCCTTGACGTACGGAAACTGTGACTTTGTCTCCGACGGTTGCGGATGGGTAACGTCTTAGTCTGCCTTTATAGCCCATTGCTTGTATTAAGCGTAATACTCGTGCGCCTGTGTTGTCGGTGCATCTGAGTTCTGAACCTGCCAAAAGTCCACGGCTGATTTTTTGCCCGTGTGAAGCCATACCTTTTGATGTTAGAGCTCTCTGTTTAGCTTTCGCAGCCATTCTACTTTTCCTCTCCTAATTTTTCTACGACAACAAATGATACTGTTTTGCTAATGGGTTGACATTCAGCGATTTTTACGCGATCGCCTTCTTTGACGTCTACGCATGGTGGATTGTGTGATGGGATGTGTCCATGTCGCCTTTCATAACGTACGAATTTAGATGAGAATTGTAGGAATTCTCTATCAACAATAACGGTCTTATCCATTTTTGATGTGTGTACGACGCCTTCCAGTACACGTCCTCTAACTGCGAGTTCGCCGTGGAATGGGCAATTTCGATCGTCACAAGTCTTTTTTGGTTTCTTGAAAGTCATAGACATATTACCATAACCTCTTTACACTTTTCTTTAGCCTATCTTCAGATCTGCCGACTAAAAGTTTACCGTCAATGTTTACTGTTGTGCCATCGTTAAACTCGAAGTCAAAGGATGCTAAGTCTTTTATGACGCTTTTAGGTTGGCCTTGATGAATTAGAGTTAAAGTGTTTTTTGTTTCTGCGATTACTGGACCAGCTAATTCAAGATAACCTATATGAGGGCTCCGTACTATTCGTGCTTGTGTGCCAATAAACTCATAACGGATAATATCTGGAGTTATTTTCATTTGGAAACGGTCTCCTTAATTTTTTTCCTAGCTTTGGGTGCTTTAGATTGTTTTGCAGCTTTCTTCTCTGCTTTTTTCTCTTTCTCTTCAGCAGGTTGATGAATACCCAATTTCTTTTCGTTTTGGATTGTCAATATTTGAGCGATGGTTCTGCGCAGATTCCTTATTCTTGTCGGGTTTTCTACGGCGCCGCCTGCGTTAACCATAGTTCTTATGCGTGCTAGTTCTATTCGTAAATCAGCAAGCTTGTTTGCTCTGTCTTCATTGGACAGTGCATTGATTTCTTTTACTCGCATTACTCTTTTGTCTCCTCAGGTTTTGATTCTGCAACAGACTTTGGCTCGTCAACTACTTCAGGTTTTGATTCTGCAACAGACTTTGGCTCGTCAACTACTTCTTTTGCTTGCACTTCAGGTTCTAACTCTGCTTCAGGTTTCGAGACAACTGGTGCTGGTGTTGGGGAAACTTGAGTTGCTGGAGGAGCTACTTGTTCTTCTTCAGGTGCTGGCTCCACAATTGTTACTTTGTCTGGGAAATATGCGTCTGGAGGCATGATTTTTACACGAACTCCGATGATTCCTGGCTTAAGTTGGATGTGGGCTTCGGCTGTTTTCATGGCTCGAAGTGCTGGTTCTCCGACTATTGGAAAGTGACCTGCTTTGAATTTTTCAAAGCGTGCTCTCTCAGTTGTGAGTTTTCCGCTTATCACTATTTCTGAGCCAAGTGCACCTGCTTCCATAACTTGGTTTAGTGCCCAGAAACCTGCGCGTCTAAAGTGAACTCCTCGCTCAAGAGCTGAGGCAACGCGGTTTGCTACTACATGGGCGTTGAATTCTGGAACTTCGATTTCTGAAACGGAAATTTGTGGATTTGAGACTTTGAAATTTTGCTCTAAAGCTGAGGCGAGTTCTTTAATGGTTTCGCCGCCTCTACCGATAACTAAGCCTGGACGCATGGCATAGATAACTACATGTGTACCTAGTGGGGTTTTGGACAGGTTCACTCCACCGTATCCTGCGCGTTCAAGCTTTTTCTGTAAAAACTCGTCTATTTCTGTTCTTTTAATTGATTCTGTTATAAAACGTTTGACTATGCTCATTTATTGTTCTCCTTGAGTCTGTTTCTCTTCTAGGACAATTTCTACGTGTGTGGTTGTGTCGAATTTTGGTGAAGCTCTGCCATGTGCTCTAGGCATGAAGCGCTTTAGTTTAATGCCCTGGTATGCTGCAGCATGCATAACTCGAAGTCGATCTACATCTAAGCCTTTGTTTTCGGCGTTAGCTTGGGCTGCTTCTATAACATGAAGGATTTGCTCGGCGCATTTTATTGGGAACCTGCCTACGCAATGGTTTTCTAAGCCTCCTTTATGCCCTAGCTTTTTAGTATACCTAGAATATGGAACAGCTTTTTTCTTAATCATTACTTCGCGTAAAAAGTCTTTGGATTGAACAAGATTCATGCCCTTAACAGCTCTACAGACTTCCCGTGCGGCTTTATGGGATACCTTAAGTTCTCTACCGCTGGCTTTCGCTGTTTTTTCTGGATTGAGCATTTCTTCAATTATTGAGTATCCCCATTTTGGCATTATAATTTCTCCAGTGCGCATTCAAACACGTAAAAGCAATTTATATGGCTTTCCGTATCACAACTAAGATTTTACTCTAAACTGACTAAGTGGGTGTTCCTGCGAGGAACTATTCGAACGCGTGAGGTGTACAGTTTTGGGATTGCGTCTAAGCATTTATAGTTTACCCAAGAAACTCTAGGAAAAAACAAATTAGTGCCCCTGGGGGCCCTTGTTTACAACATTAGGAGTTATTCAGCGATGTGTTTATTTTTCACGTTTAGGGTAGTTTATTCTAGTTAAAAACCTTAGGAGATAATAAATCAATGGATAAAACCGATAAAATCACTATGCTGCATGGCGCGGGCGGCTCAGTTATGCATAACCTCGTTAAGGACTACGTCATAAAATATTTTGGCGGATTAGGCAACACAGCAGAAGTTCCATTAGAAGCCATGGATGACGCAGCTGTTATTGGCGACATAGTTTTTAAAAGCGATTCACACGCAGTTAAACCTATTTTTTTCCCTGGCGGAGACATAGGTCGCCTATCGATTTCTGGCACAGTAAATGATATTTCATGTCTAGGTGCAGAGCCATATGCATTGGCTTGCGGACTTATTTTGGAAGAGGGTTTGGCGCTTTCCGATCTGGAACGTATTTTCGCCAGCATGAGGCAGACTTGTGTTGAGGCTGGTGTTAGCATAGTCACCGGCGATACAAAGGTTGTAGAGAAGGGCAGTTTAGGCGGCTGTGTCATGAACGTTTCAGGTATTGGAAGAAGACCCCCAGCTTTAGACAGCAACCTTGCAACTGTCAGAAAATATCGAGAACTCAAAGCCCGCTGGGCACTCGACTCCAATATAGCGGTCAGCGACAAAATCATCCTTTCGGGAACCATTGGCGACCATGGCTTGGCTGTGTTGTCGGCTCAGCAGGGCCTAAAGTTTGGAAGCCAAATACTCTCTGATGTAAAACCGCTTAACCGCATGATTCAAAGCTTACTGGGTAATGTTGGTGGTGTTTTAGCTATAAAAGACCCGACTCGGGGAGGATTAGCAGATGCACTCAACGAGTGGAGCGAAAAATCCAAGGTTGGAATACTAATTCAAGAAGACAAAGTTCCCATCCATCAAGATGTGCAGACCGCTTGCGAAATGCTTGGTTTAGACCCACTCGAAATCGGGAATGAGGGCAAAATCATCATCGGTGCAGTTCCAGAGAAAGCTGAGGAAATTCTGCAGTTCCTAAAGCAAACAGCTGAAGGCACAGATGCCCAAATAATTGGTGAAGCCACCATTCAATTCAAAGGTGTCGCAATGCAAACTATAGTTGGTGGTAAAAGAATAATTGCAAAGCCAGTAGGCGACCCTGTACCAAGAATCTGCTAAGCTTGGGCAGCTACATTTTTTGCCCAGACGCGGCAGGTACCTTCACTACTAACCATGCAAGCGCCTACGGGTTTTGCGGGTGTACAGGTTTTGAGGAAGAGAGGGCATTCTTTGGGCTTTATTTTTCCGATGATTACTAGGTGGCATTCGCATCCAAAGTTGATGTCTTTGCCTTCTTTAATGTGAACATTGAATTTTTCTCGGGCATCATACTGTGCAAGCGATGAGCGCAATTGCAAAGCTGAATCAGGTAATCTGCCGATACCGCGCCAGTTTCCTGCCGTAATTGTGAAGGCTTTCTTCATCATTTCAATCGCTTTTGGGTTGCCTTCGGGTTTTACTACTCGTGAATACTCGTTCTCCAGCTGAGAGTCGTGTTCGTTGACCTGTTTTAGAAGCATGTAAATAGACATTAACACGTCATTGGGTTCAAAGCCTGCCACTACGGTGGGCATGCGGTAGACTCGGGTGAAGAGTTCGTAGGGTTTTAAGCCGATGATTGCGCTTACATGTCCAGGCGCGACAAACCCATCAATGTGCAGGTCGCCCACGCCGAGTAAAAGCTCCATGGCGGGAGGGATTAGGCGGTGAGAAACTAGGAAGCTGAAGTTTTTGGGCAAGTCGCCTAACGCCTCAACAGCAGTGATTGGTGCCGTGGTTTCGAACCCGACGGCATGGAACACAAATTCTTTTTGGGGCTCGCGCCTAGCCATTTCAACTGCGTCGGAAACCGCATACACGATTCTGACGTTGACACCTGATGCTTTAGCTTCAATGAGTGATGAGTGGCTACCTGGCACCCGCAACACATCACCAAAACACGTTATTACAACACCTTTCTGGGCTAACTGCACGGCTTCGTCGATTTCAGCGGCAGGAACAATACAAACTGGACAGCCGGTGTCCAGCGATAACTTCAACATTATCTGGCAACAAACTTCGCAGACCAAAGTGGGTTATTGTCCACTCATGGGTTCCGCAAACATGGCAAAATTTCACCTGCCCCTTTTTGGGTGCCACAGTCTTGATTTTTTCAGCTATGCTGTGTGCCAATTCGGGGTTTCTGAACCTTAAGTTATCAACCATGCTTTTCTGCCCAACCACTTTTTATTCTTGCCCAGCTGCTAAAATGTCATTCCACAAGCTTAGGGTTTCTAAGGCTTCTTTTTCTTCTAAAACCTGAATTGCGTAGCCTGCATGAACCAACACATACTCGCCAACTTTAGCTTGAACAAGCGATACGTTAACTTCACGCAAAACAGCCTGGCCAAAATCTACTTGGGCTTTGGTGCCTTCAAGGCTCAGAATCTTTGCAGGAATCGCTAAACACATAATAATCAGTCAGGATAAGACGCGTTGAAGAGCGATAAAAACTGATTGGTCTAAAATTTGGAAAATCCAGCCACAACTGCCTGACCAAAAGATACCCCGCCGTCGCCAGCTGGAACTCCTTCGTGGACAAAAAACCTTAATCCCACAGACTCAACAGTTTCGCAAATTAAATGTGCGAGGATTTGGTTGGATGCTGCTCCGCCTGAAAAACCCACATTTTTGATTCTTTTTGCGTTTGCGCCTTGAATTGCCAACACCCCTAAGCCCTTTGCCAAGTAAGCGTGAGCGCTGTAAGCCAAGTCTGCAGCAGCAACCCTACCTAAACTGTCAAAAACTGCTCGCATCAGGCAGGTTGTATCCAAAACATCCCCTTTCACCTGAGGCTGAATCTGTAAAACATCCTTACCGACCAGTGCAATAGATTCCAGTTTCATTGCAGGCTCTCCCTCATAACTCCGCTCAAAACATACGCCTAACAAAGCTGCAACCGCATCCAGAACCCTCCCGCAACTTGTCGTTTCAACAATACCTTTACCAACTTTGAGCTGTTTCAGGATTAGTTTGGCTTCGTTTTCGCCGTGGGGTAAATGCTTACTGTTCTGCAAAAGCCAGTCTTCAACGTTTACGCCTGCCTTTTGAAGTATTCCCGCTGCCAAACGCAGTGGGTAACGGCTTGCTAAATCGCCTCCAAGTAGAGGTTGAGGCTCCAAATGACCAAGACGAGTAAATTCCGCTGATTCCAGACTGCAATGAAGGATTTCTCCACCCCATGCTCCTCCGTCACTGCCATAACCGTAACCATCACAAACAACTACAACCGCCTCATCCAAACCATGTTCCGCCATCAATGCCGCAGCATGAGCATGATGATGTTGCACCTGAAGCAGCCCTAAGTCATCCGCCTGAGCCATCTCTTTTGCAATCAGGGTTGTGTTGAATTTGGGATGTAAATCATAAGCGACAGTCTCGGCGTAACAGTTAGTTAGACGCTGCAAGTGACTTGTGGCTTCTTGCAGAAAATTTCGAGTTTCGATGTTTTCAACGTCGCCTATGTGCTGGCTAATGAAGGCTTTATCCTCGAGCAATACGCAAGATGTGTTGTTTAGCTCTCCGCCCAAGCCTATTACGCAACGCTTTGATTTCTGTTTAAGCCTGATCGGCGCTGGAGCGAAGCCCCGGCTTCGCCGAAGAAACACTTGACGGTCTCCGTGAACTCGCATTACTGAGTCATCGCAACGGTGGGCGATTTCGCGGTTGTGAAATAGGAAATAATCCACTTTTCCACCGAGAATTTTTAGGGCTTCCTTGTTGTCTTTTACTATGGGTTGGTTTGCTGGGTTGGCACTGGTCATTACAAACGATGTGTCGGCAACTTTGTCAAAGAGCATGTAATGCAGACCAGTGTAGGGCAGCATGACTCCAACGTTATGAAGGTGTGGCGCAACAAGCGTTGACAGGTTGTAGCTGGGGCTTTTATTTAGCAAGACGATTGGGCGTGAAGGAGATATTAAAAGCTCTTGTTCCTTTGAACCCACTTCGGCAAACGTTTTTGCGATCTGAAGACTTTTTGCCATGATGGCGAAGGGTTTTTCCTGTCGATGTTTTGTTGTTCGAAGCCTTAGTAGGGGCTGTTCAAGCATGGTTGATGATGCAATGTGGAAGCCACCGTATCCTTTTATCGCAAGGATATTTCCTCCCGACAGCAACTTCCCGGCCATCCGCACAGGGTCTTTGGTTTGGACTGGTTCGCCTTTGTTTGTGGTTAAATACGCTTTGGGACCGCAAGTAGGGCATGCCACCGTCTGCGCATGAAACCTCCTGTTTGTGGGATCTGCATAATTTTTTTGGCAAAAACCACATAGTGGAAACCTTCGCATTGTTGTGTTTTCCCGGTCGTAGGGCAGACGTTCGATAATAGTGAAGCGTGGACCGCAATCTGTGCAGGTAATAAAAAAGTATTCAAATCGGGGGTCTTTGGGGTCGCGTAGTTCTTTGAGACATGTGTTGCAGATTGCTATGTCGGGCGGGATGATTGAGCCTGAGGTTTCCGCTTCTTGGGAGCTTTTGAAAATTTTGAAATCTTTATATTCGTTTTTTATTGAAATCTCGGTGCGATTAATTTTTTCTATTTGGGCTAACGACGGCTTTTTTTCAGTTAAGTCATATATGAAACTTTGGATTTTTTCTGCTTCGCCCTCGAGCAGCACTTCGACGCCTGCATCACCCTTGTTGCGCACATAACCTGCTAGGCCATTGAGTACGGCTATGCGATAGATGAATGGTCGGAAACCGACACCTTGCACGATACCTGTGATATTGAGTTTTACACGCAAACACTGAACCTTAAGTAAACTGAGAACTTGGTTTTCTCTTATACATTTCGAAAAACAAGTGGCAAAACTTAAACCAAACAATTTCTCATGGAAGATGCATGAAGTGGATTACGTTTACTGTTGCCTTTCTTTTGACAGTTGCCTTAGTTATTGGAGGCATCGCGCTTTATCCGGAAGTTTTGGGGAAAGCAGCGACTGCAAACAACGACTTTGTCTTCAAACTCTTTTTGGGACCTTTCTTTGCTGTTCTATTTTTTGCTTGGATAGGAGAAAAAGTAGTGATTGGGCTTTGGAAGAAAAAGAGTGATAATTAGGGCGTTTCTTGGAGCAGTCGCTTCAAAACTTTGCCTGCGCTGCTAAGTGGCAATTCTCTTCTGAATTCAACTCCGCGTATAGCTTTGTAGGGCGCCACTTTGCTATTGACGAAAGACATGATTTCATCCTCAGAGGCAGCCATACCTTCTTTGAGCACTATGAAAGCAAATGGAACCTCTACGGCGAACGCATCGGGTTTGCCCACCACCGCGCAAAGCTTAACCGATGGATGCTCATATAGGACATCTTCTAGTTCTCGTGGATAAACGCTATAGTCCTTGGTTTTGATAAGTTCTTTTTTTCGGTCAGTAATATAAAAGAAGCCTTCAGCGTCCATGAAGGCAACGTCTCCTGTTAAAAGCCAACTGTCCCGAAGCACCATTGCAGTTTCTTGGGGTTTATTCCAGTATCCTTTCATGATTTGCGGTCCTTTCACTGCCAATTCGCCACTCTCCCCTTGACCAATTGTTTTTTCACCTGTCTCTATATCAAAAATTTTGGCTTCTGTATTTGGAAGCGGCAACCCGATTGAGCCAACCTTCACCTTTTGCATCGAGTTGCCGACAGGGCTACAATGTGTAACTGGCGATGCTTCTGTTAGTCCGTAACCTTCAGCTAAAAGCCCACCCGTAATCTGCATAAACTGCTTTTGAACCTGATGTGGCAAAGAAGATGCGCCAGATATGCAAACGCGGATTGAAGTTAAATCGTATTTACCAAGTTCAGTACTGGCTAGAAGTGCTTGATACATAGTCGGGACACCGCAAAAAACTGAAACCCTGTGTTTTTCAATTGTTTGCAGTACTTTGGCTGGCTCAAACCTTGGAAGCAAAACCATTTTGGCGGCTAAACTGATGGGTACTGTCATGCTGGTTGTCATGCCGTAAATGTGAAAAAGCGGCAAGGCCACTAGGAAGGTTTCTTTGGTTTTTGTGCCTTGTATCCATGAGGCGAAGGCGAGGGCGTTTGAGAGCAGATTGAGATGAGTTAACATAGCACCTTTTGCAGTTCCCGTCGTGCCGCCGGTGTATTGCAATGCAGCTAAATCATCTTGTGGATTAATTTCTAATTTTGGGGCTTCTGAAGGGCTTTTTTCAATCAACTGGTCGAAAAACAAGGCTTTTGTAACTCTTGGAGAAAGTGTGTTTTCGCCCAAACCTGAAACTATTACGTGTTTAATCTGGGTTTTTTCCCTAACTCTTTCTAAAATTGGATAAAGTGAATCCAGCGCAACTATCGTTTGAGCTCCAGAATCCGCCAGTTGATATTCAACTTCTCGTTCGCGATGTAGTGGACTAATCGCTGTTACAACCGCTCCCGCCTTAAGAGCACCAAAATACGCAATTATAAATTGGGGGATATTCGGCAAAAAAACAGCCATCCTATCTCCTTTATTAACACCTAATTTGACTATTGCGTTGGCAAATTGGTTTGAGAACGTTTCCAGCTGGGCATAGCTGATTCCTCTTTCACCGTAAAGAATGGCAATTTTTTCTGGATAGGTCTCGGCAGTTTTCTTAAGTATTTCTTGCAAAGGAACCTTTGGATATTCTATGTGTTTTGGCACTCTGGGGGGCCAGCTGCTAAACCAAGCAGGATCATTTTCCATCAAGTTTTTCTCTGGCAATCAATTGGAAAATAAAGGTAAAAACTCTTTCGTAAAGAGAATTTCTCAGTTACTGTTCAAATAATTATGAAAAGAAGAACATTGTCTGAAAGACAAGAACAGCTTGTGTTGGTGTTGTTATAGGATATTTCCAACTACAAAAAGTAAAAATTGTTGGTGCCGGGGACGGGATTCGAGCCCGCGACTTCTGGGCATAGGGCGATGGCCCCTTTTGCACTCCAGATTATGAGTCTGGCGCCCTAGCCAAGCTAGGCTACCCCGGCACATTTTCTCTCGGTTTTGTGCCGATGCCATTTTAGTTTATTTACCTTCATTTAAACCTTAAGATTTCTCAACAAAATATCCCGATTGTGCAAAACAAGTTTCTGTTCATCACAATTATTCTTTATGAAACCAACACAAAAAGAGTAACTTCAAAGAAAAAGCAAATGCATCCAGTGCCACACTCCACAATCCTGTTCTTTTTTAGACAGCTCTCGATAAATAGAAGCTGTTTGCCCATAATCCAGGCAGCTTTCTTCAGGAAACCATAGCATCGATTCTTATTTTAGGCAAAGACATGACCAACAATAGCTAAAAACAGTCGTGAAGGATTCAGCTCCAAACCATCACCACTTGGATTTTTTTCATATACAAAAAGATTTGAAATACCTTCTGAGTTAAATTCTACCTTAAACTTATGTCCCTAAAGAAGGCTAATTTTTTCAAAAACGGATTCAGACAATATTAGCTGTCTTCCACAATCTGATTCAATTCTTTCATTTCTATTTAACTGTAATATGCCTCTTTACGAAAAGCTTTTTATCCGAAAATGACCAAAACTGCAAATCTGGGAATGAGAGCTGAACCCATATATTGCAGTTGTGAAAGAAACTCCCCGATAATTCATTTTATAAACTGTCATTTAGTACAAACCGCCGAATCAATTAAATACTTAGGGTTTGCCAAATTTAGTTAGTGAGGAATATGAAAGCGAAAATCACTGTCAAATTCCTGTTTGCAGCAACGCAAAGTATCATCGCTTTCTCAACATTAGTTTTGGCAGGACTATTAAACTTCAACCTCCTCAACACGCGATCATCATTTAATATACCTAATCAAGCCTTAAACTTCTATGTCGTTATGCTCACTATTTTCGGTGTGACTTTCTTGATTAGCGGGTTTTTAATTATTTACGAATGGTGGGAAAAACGATGAACCTGCTTGAAAACTCATCCAAAAAATCCAAGGGTTTTGGGTTATTTGACATTGTGATGGCGGGTCTTAGCGGAGCTATTGGCTTTGAAATCTTCGTGCTCCTCAATTACGCCTATTTTCACTTGGCAGGATCAGACATGCTTATTGCGCTGGCATTAGGCGGCGCCATAAATTTCCTTATAATGCTTAGCTACTGTGAATTAGCCACATCTATGCCTAAAGTCGGCGGCGAATACACCTACATAAAAACTGCTTACGGAGGCTATATCAGCTTCATTTTCGGCTCTTTTCGATGGCTATCCAGCATTTTTACCGCTGCCCTAGCTGCAGTTGCCTTCACTCTTCAACTTTCTTATCTCTTCTCAGCCATTTCACCTCAAATTCAAATGGGTATACTAAACCAAGCATGGATAATTTCGCTTGTCGTGATCGTTTTGATGGGACTTTTTGAGGTTAGGGGCGTCAAGCAAATCGGAAAAATCGTGGTTATAGCCTTTATCTTGCTCTTCGTTGGTTTTATTGTCGGCGGATTGATCCAAGGTGTTGGTTCTGTAAACCTTTCAGGAGCTGCTCTGCCAACCGGGGTCTCAGGAATATTTGCAGCAGTGGTCTATGTTTTTCCCATGTTCATCGGTACCCGTGCCATAGTGGCCGCTGCTTCTGAATCTAGAAGACCCGAAAAAGACATCTCTCGCGGATTAATAATATCAGCGTTAGTAATAATTCCTATATACATTCTGCTGGCATTCGTGGCCGTAGGCACAGTGACCCCCCAAGAAATACTTGAACAGATTCCACTTCTTAGCTTTGCAGCAGGCAAAGTGTTCGGAAGCTACGGGGGAATACTATTTTCCTTAGCTGGCATGGCGGCTTGTCTTTCTGCGCTTGGAACTTCATTGTCTATTCAATCTAGCATATCTCGCGGAATGAGCCGAGACGGTTATTTTCCCAAAATCCTTCTCGCCGTTAGTTCTAAATATGGAACCTACCATGTCGCCGCCCTCGTCGGAACTGTCTTCATTATATTCTTAAGTACTTTAGGAGCTGTTCCCTTTCTGGGTTACGCCGCTAGCTTTGGTTCTCTTCTGGTCTTTGCCGTCGTCAACCTCTCCCTCATGCGTTTAAGAAAAATAAAACCCTACATGAATCGGCCCTTCAAGACGCCTCTATACCCGTTCACGCCTGCTTTAGGTGTTATTCTCTCTGTAGCTCTGTTATTTGTTCCCGTCTTAATCGGAGATGGAAACGCTATTGATGCTTTAACCTCAAGCATTGGACTCACGGGTATAGTACTTGTCAGCTATTATCTCAGAATGGTCGGACGCTACCGCACCCAAATCGCTCTGGGTGGAATCGGCATCGGAGTTGGCATCTTTTTGGCAGTATCTTCGCTCTTTGCATTGTCAAGAATTATCTTCTTGCCCTTCCCCAGTTACCTTCAGATTTTCGTAAGTGTAATCTTTATCGTAACTGGCTTTTTCAATCTTAGAGCCGGCGTCAAGAAGACGTCACCTACCCCGCCACTGCAACCAAAGCAGTCGAGAATCAACCGGAAAAATACTGAGAAAGGGCTTGATTAAATTCTTCAAACTCGGCGTTAGATAGCCAACCTTGTTCTTTTAGTTTAATTAACCCGCTTCTGAGTTCCCCGCCATCTTTTCGAGTCTGCAACACATTAGCTTTTAGGCATGCTTCAGAAAGCTCACAGCTAAAAACTATATTCTCATCCATCAAACCGATGAAACTATTGAGGATTGAAGTTAATTTTTTATCTCTTGGTTTGAAAAGCTGACTGATTTTGGTTTTTCCTAAAGACTTTAGTCGCGTACCAAACCCGCCTTCACTTACCACGGAGGGCGCTAAATAACTGTATCGTTTAACCGTTTTAGTCCGGTAGCATGAAAGATAGAAGGGTACATAGACCAGCATGGCAGCCTCTCTTTTCTGCCTAAACCCCAAATGGTCAAATTCAATCAAGGTCGTTTCCCTGTTTTTTACTAATTCATTAGCTTTTTCGATAATGTTCGAAGTTGACTCCTCAATTTTCTCAATCTCATTCTGGGAAACCTTTATTCGGGCATCTCGTTCAGCTTCAAGCTCTGCTAAATCCTTGCCAGCTTCCTTGATTTTTGCTTCATTATCCTGCTTAAGCTTGAACAACTCGTTTTTTTTAGTTTCTTCAACCTCATCAACCTGTCTTTGCAGGTCCTTGAGGTAATAATTAATTTCAGGGCGCTTTTCTTTTAGTTTGTTTCGTTTCTCTTTCCATTTTTGCTCGGTGGAATCATCTTTGTTAATTGCTGAACATTTTATTTCTGATTCAGCACGTCCGATTTCGGTTTCCAATCGCCCTTTTTCCTTCTCGGTCTTAACCAAATCTTTCTGCAGACGTGATGTTTTCTGCTCGAACCTATCTGAGACTTCAGTTACTGTACTGGAGTATGTCTTGTTAATTTTAGCAACCTTATCATCCAAAATAGTTTTGGCCTTTTGAATTTTGAAAATAAATTCATTTTCGATGTTTTTAATTTCTTTGCGCAAATCTGTTTGGGATTCCTGTTTCTTTGAATTTAGCCGCTTGATTACTTTGTTTAGGTCTGCTAGATCCTCTGATAGTTTTAGCCTGATTCCTTCGAGGGTATGAATAATCTTCGAAACGTCCTCTTCATTCGAAGCAGGCGTAATTAGGACAACTTCAGATATAGGTAACTCTGCTGCGATCACTGTTTTGCTGAACTCTAAGAATTCATCGGTGAATTCTGCATCGTTGAGAAGGCCATCTATTGTGAGTTGCTGTTGGTCGTTTGAAATCTGGAAGTAGCTTTGGTTGTTAGAAAGGAAGTTTGCGTGTAACTGTCGCGTCATTTGTTGCCCATTGAGTTTTCCAATAAACTCTTTGACATCAGGCAATATGGGGTAAGTTATTGTGTGCGAAGCAACTTTTAACCCGTCTAAGAGTAAAGTTAACTCCTTAAAAGGCGCTAACCAAAACGGATAGAGAATTTTTGAGATAAAGACCAGCGTTTCAGCTTCTTGCTTGCGAATAAACCCCCCACCTTTTTGTCTATTTAACTCTGACAAGCAAAAAACTGCTGCTTTCTCCAAGGCACCATTAAAACCTTGGTTTGCTTGAGAAGTTGCGAATGGCAAAATAGTCTTCTTAGATGATGTTAGCAAAGCAGTCAACCATCAATTTAAAAACTATTATAGAAAAGATAATTTAAGATTTGCTACTGTTTACAGACTGCAGATTTAAACAACTAGAAAAACGTTTTAACTTACTTAATATTAAATTGTAATGGTTCAAAAGGAGCGGCTTTCAATGTCTTTTGAAGAAGAGAACAAGGAAATAACAGTTAGAGCACCCACTAAACCAGCTGTCTCTCCTGAGAAACAAGCTGAGAAATCCGCTGAAAAAGCCCTTGAAGAAGAAAGGTTCAAGGTGCTTCAGTTTCCTAAGAAAATCAGCAGGTTCTTTGGTATGGTTATTGCTGTCACGGGGGTTTTGCTTCTCTTAGTTGTAGTTTTCGTAGGTGCGACGGGACAAACAGACGGCGTACTATTAGCGGCAGAAAGCAGTCCAGTAAGTATTGCAGCTTGGGGACTTGTGGGGTCACTTAACATCATTGTCGGTTTCATTTTTTTGGGACGCGAATAGGTCTTTTAATCTTTTTTCTCTGAAAAACAAGAGACCCCCGCAGAATACATCCAAAAAACCCAGAACAGCAACCGCGCCAACCATGACTCCACTCTGGAAGACAATCTTCAAATCTGCAGCACCTGTAACTGTCAAAATCACGATAACCAGAATTACAAATCCTGTAAAAGAAACGAATCCTCCTAAGGCGATTTTTAACCGTTGATTGGTCGATAAGGTTGACATGGATTTAACCAATTTTAGATAGCAGTTTAGCTAGAACATAACTTTTTTGTTTTAGATAGGTTCTTAAAATAAATTTGTGCTGCTGTGGATCTGAGGAACTGGGCATCTGTTTTGATTTTCAATCCCAATTCCAATTTTAGGTTTTAAGAAGTCGTTTTCAAGCAAATTATTCCGGGTTAACAAATCCATATCGACCTGGAATTACAAAGTCATTTACCTGCAAAATACTTTGAGAACAAGTCAGCCAGAGTTTACACTCTATCTGGATACTTGATCAATCAATTCTATATAAAAAAACAACCAGAATCATTCAATTATTTGCTATAGATGAAAGACTTTAACTGTGAATAATTGAAAATTCAATCTTTGGATAATTGGAAAAAGAAATTGTCTACAGACAAAATAAATTTATCCTGCTATTAGTATGAAGTTGCTTTATTAAAGTAGGGAAACTGATTTCTTAACTAAAAATAAAGCGGCATGAAGTCTATTTATTGATATATAGGGTTTGAGTTGGAAACGCCATTTCGATTGCTTCCTCTTCAAATGCGTCCTTTATTGCAAAGTTTATTACCTCTTGAATTTCTAAGTATTTGTTGTAATCTGCAACTCTAACATAATAGATAACAAGAAACTTTAAACTGAAATCACTGAATTCTGTGAAACGCACTTGATCAAGTTCGGCCAGGTCAATTACTTTGATTATGTTGCTGATGATGTTGGGAATTCTCTTAAGTTTGTCCGATGGGGTGTCATAAGTTACACCTAACGTAAAAGTTACCCGTCTTCTCTCGAGTTTTTTAAAGTTTCTAACTCGGGAAGATGTAAGTTCCTGATTTGAAACAATCAATTCCTCGCCCTGAAGGAGCCTAATTCTTGTGGATTTTACCCCTATATTTGTAACGGTACCACTGTGATCACCAATAATTATGAAGTCGCCAATCTCAAAAGGTCTATCAAAATAAATAGAGAACGCACTAAAAAAATCGCTCAAGGTATTCTGCAAGGCAAATGCTATTGCGATGCCGCCTACACCTAAACCTACAACAACACTAGATAAATCGATGCCAAGACCCCAGAGTATCATCAAGAAAGCGATTACGTAAACAAATAATTGTATAATTTTCTTTAGTATGAAAAGAATATGATTATTTTTTTTGGAGTTTTCAGAATTTCGTTTAGCAAACCAATCTATAAGTATATTTGTAGTTCTAGTTAATGCAAAAGCGCCAATTAGTATTCCTAAGACATAAAATATTTGTGATATTTGTTGATTATAAATTTGCAGAAACGACAGAGAGCTTAGGGAAAAATAGATACCCAATACAATTATTGCTGTGATTGTTACGGGTTTTATATTTCCAATGATGTCATCATCTAAGGTTGCTTTTGTTTTTTTCGTCCATGCAATTAAGTACCTATTAAAAATATAATAAACCGACCAGCCAATTATTGCAATGAATGAGAAAATCAGTACGGAAGCAATTATTTCGCTTGTAACCTGGTTTGTTTGAAGAATGTTTTGTAATGTTTCCGCAAGAGTCGTCGTTTCTTAAGACCTCGTTTTTTCTTCTTTTTAATAATAAATTACCATTAATTATTTGTAAATGCTTATAAATATTTATTTATCGTTTCTCTTCTAAAAATCTCGAATGTAGACAATTTGAACCTTGAATAAAGAAGAATTTCGCGGATACATGATTTTTCAATAAATTTTAGATACTTTGCGGTCCAGAATGAAACGAATTAAGTAAAAAATATTCTTCTGGAGATAAAATTCCATTACACAAATGACATTCAGGCTTCAGGGTCTAATAAATCTTGTCAAAGGTTTGAGTGAGTGTGATTATTTGAGCAAGTCTTCACAACTCTTTTTGCAAATGACGAACATGATTATGAAAAAGCAATTCTACTTTTCTCCAATTTTAAATTTCTTACGCGCTTAAGAAAAATAGGGTTGCAGAGTTGACAAAGTGACCAGACCGTGGAAACCGCGCAATAACTTACGAAATCAACGCCTGCACTTACAGACGATTTCCATTAACAGTATAAAAAGCGAGTTTATCGATAATAATCTTAGTGAATTTTAAGAAAACGAACATGGAGATATTTTCACCGTCTATGGTGCTCAAAGACAATACATCGCGCCTAGAGATTTTGGCGTCTAATGATCAAAAATGAAAAAGCAAAAATGAAAATAAGCAATCCGTAAATAAATTCAGGAATGGCCAACTACCACTATCTAACTATTAAGACAGAACGCTGAGCGTGCATACTAACATCTTCACTTACACTACCCAACAAATACCTTTTCACGCTGCTTAACCCTCGACTTCCCAAAATAATCAGATCCTGGTTCTCTTCCTTAGAAACCCTAATTATGTTTTTAGCAGGACTACCAAATTCAAGTCTCTTGTCAACTTGGATTTCTTTGATTTCGGTTGCTGCATCCCACAGAATTTTCTCGCTGATTCTTTTTACTTCTTCAGGCACCAAATTAGCCAGTTTGGCCTCTGCAACATGTAATAATGTTACTTTTGAACCAAAATTCTTTGCAAGTACAGCGGCGTATTCGAGAGCTTTTGTTGCTTGTTTGGAACCGTCAATTGCTACTAAAAGTTTGTTTAATTTCGTTTTTCTCTTGGTAATCAGAACAGGAGTTTTAGAGTACAAAGCAATTTTCTCACTAGTGCTTCCAAGTGCAAAACGTTCAGACTGAGTATCTGATCGGTTACCTATAACAATCAAATCAAAACATCGTTCTTTATCTAGATTCAAGATAGTGTCAGCTGGGTCCTCAGAGTGCCTTATCAATATAGGTTCAACTTCTAGTCCTTCGTCTTTGAATGCATCTTCAGCGGTTCTGAGGATTTTTTCTCCAGATTTGACGTATGCATCATCGAGTTTCTGCAAAATCAAAGGCGGCAATTGATAGGACGCTTTGAGTTCAGGATGCATAAAATCATGGGAAACTACATGGGCAACGGTTACTTTGGAACAGAATTTTTGGGCAATTAATGTTGCAAGTTCTCGAGCGCGAATGCAAGAAACTGAACCATCAATTGGAACTAAAATTGATTTGACCTTCTTTTCTGGCATTTTCTCACTAAGGTAAAATACTCAAGCTATACTTATTTTAGTTTTTGCCAAAACCTCGTTGTAACAGGAAAACACAAAAAGTTAGATAATGCACCAGCGTATTTCATTGCCGCTATTGAAATTGAATAAAACAATTTTTCAAATTTTTTAATTAATTTTATTAAAATTTGATTACCTATAGATGCTCTCATAGTATCGCTATCTTGCCAGAAAGTGAGCTCTCTATTTCTCAAGCATGAGAGGACACTTCCTTTTATTTCGTATACAAAAGCATTATTTACTTTAATGCATCATGAATTTGCTGATGTCTATAATGATAAACATTGAGGATGTCTTGGGAAAAACTGTAATTGGCACAGCCGGTAATTACATAGGTGAAGTAACCAACGTCGATATCGAAGCGAATACTTGGCAAATTACCTTTCTGAACATTAAATTGTCAGATAAAGCAGCGAAAGAATTGGGTCTTAAAAAAAAACTAAAGAGTTCCACAATAAAAATCCCGACACCGTCAGTACACGACATTGGTGTAATTATAACATTGACCCTTTCACTCGAGGAATTAAAGAAGTTACTTAGCGCTTAATTGAGTAATAACTTCTGCAAGAGTCTTGAATTAGTTAATCTTCTTTAGACACCCGCTTCAAATAATTCTCTTTCTTTTCGCTTAAAACTTCTTTAAGATTGGCATCAAGCTGAAAGTTATTAAGATGACAGCTATTACTGAAACGGAGTATGTTTTAGTAGAAATCATACCACTTGTTAATCTTAGGCTTACAACTTTAAACCACATCACCTCTGGGTGTAATATCAATTCTCATCTTGAGAGAATCTTCAGTTGAGAAATTATTCGTGTGAGAGGCAATAAAACCACCTATAATCTTACCTATGAAAGCCACAGTTGTTATAATCAGTCCTAGAAATACCGCTTCACCAAAAACGCTCAAATTGATGAGATAGTTGACAAAGCTCGCTGTAGGGGAGCATTTAAGATCTTGAGCTCGTGGAGTTGTGTGGAGATAAACTGATGAAGGCAATTATGTACTCAATCGGCGAATTTGGCAATTCAACAATATTTGTTACAATAAATTTATTGGATTGAAAACCCCAACTATGATTGGTGACTGTATGTCTTCAGATAACGATTATACTCCTGAATGGTTCAAGAAACGCCGCAACCCATCAAAGGACACTTTCAGCAATATAGACGACATGTTCCGTGAAATGGAGAAAATGATGGATGAAGAACTAAAAAGTTTTGCCGAGAAAGTTCCCAAGGAATACGTTAAGGAACGCAAGTTGCAAGATGGCAGCACAGTTAAGGAAATGGGCCCTTTTGTTTATGGTTACAGTATGAAGATTGGTTCTGACGGTAAACCTGAAATCCAAGAGTTTGGAAACATCAAAAAAGGGCTTAAAGGCACTCCTCAAGTTAAAGAAGAAAGGGAGCCACTCGTGGATATAGTGGAAACTAATGAAGACATTCATGTTGTAGTAGAGTTGCCTGGTGTAGAAAAAACTGACATAAAACTTCACGGTACCGAAGATTCACTGACAATTTCAGTCAATACTCCCAATTACAAGTACTACAAAGAAGCTGCATTACCGGTGAAAGTAAGGGTTAAAGAGGCAAAATCCAGCTATAAAAACGGCGTTTTAGAAATTATTGTTCCAAAATCCGAAGCCTCAAACAAACCTAAAGGCGAACAAATTGATATATAGACTAAAAGCCTAAAAACACCACCTTCGAATTAATCCTTGAGTAGTAGTGTAACGATGAATGATACCTCAGAAAACGATACATTGAACACTATTTGCAGAGAGGCAAAAACAGCTGGCAAACTATCAGGTCACAACCTGACAGAGCTCTATGAGCTTTTCGGGTCAAGGTTCACCAAAGCACTCGATGCACTAAAGGAGGGAAGAGTTAAAAAATATGTTTTTAGACCAAGCGGTAGAACCGTTTGGATTGTGGTGGGTAGAGAGCGTGATTACTTAATTATACCTGAAGCAGAATTCTGCCCTTGCGAAGACTTTTACTTTCGAGTAATAGACAAAAAAGTCCACATGTGTTACCATTTGTTAACACAAAAAATAGCTCAGAACTTAGGCTGGTTTAACCCTATAGAGGAAAATGATGAGTGTTTTGATATGTTAATGAAAGAATGGAAAAAAGCTGACTCTAACACAACGTTTTAGGTTTAGAAAAGAATTAGAAATGCTGATTTATCAAACTTTGGATTGCTTTAGGACGTAATTATTTTTGCAGCATCAATATTTATTTCAAACGTTACTAAATAATGCCATTAAAAACTAGCTCTGAAGGCTACTTGTCCTTTTCAGCTTTAGATTTAAATATGAAGATGCTACAACAATATGTAATACTCAAGGAGAACCTCAGATGGATCTAGGTGCATACTTCGTAACACTCCAATACGCCCTGATGGGCTCAACATTTATTGCTCTACTACTCATTTTCCTGTATGCGTATTACGGCAAGGATGATGAGAAGACAAAGGATTAACCCTTTTCAGAAAGTCTTTTTTTTCAGATTGTTTATCCATAATAAAAAACAAGGCTATACTGACAATAGCAAGAATTAAGCTAACTGTAATTTCATAACCTCTGTCAGGTCCCAAACCGATAATAAGTGGAATGGAACCAATCAGGATTACGCCCGCGCCATGAACCTTACCCTTCCTTGCGCCCATGAAGGTAAAAACAATCAACTCCAAGATAACTATGACTCACACGGCAACCAAAGTTGTGGCGATTGCACAAAAAACATTGGTTCTACCGATTTGCTTCCAACAAGATAGTCTAAGATTAGTCAGCGGTTTAACAAATACCGACAACAATCCTCAGAAATGCAAAAAACTAAAAGCTACAGCACATCTTTATCGTGTCAGCGCAAAATGACAAACCAGGAACTAATCCAAGAAATTCTGCAGAAAAACCCGCTGATTACCCAAGAGCTAATCCTAGAAAAACTGAAAACTGAAAAAGCCAGGACAGGCGGTTTACTTGGCGATGAGACATTGTTGCGGTTGATTGCCGCTAAATTCGGCGTTCAAGTTCAACAGAACACGATTATTAGCAGCGGAATTCTATCCACAAACAGTTTGTTTGCCGGCTTATACGATGTTACGGTTGCAGGTGAATTAATCGCCGTTTTCCCTTCCAAAACCTTTCAGGGTGCTGAAAAATCAGGCAAATTCGCCACATTAATGCTGGTTGACAAAGTGGGCATTTTGCGGGTAGTATTGTGGAATGATAAGGCTGAGTTGGTTGAAAGAGGCGAGTTAAAGGCTGGGCAAAAAGTCAGGTTGATTCACGGATATACGCGTGAGGACCGTTATGGCAAAACAGAGTTACATCTTGGCAACAAAAGCCAAATCGAATTTGAACCCGAGGTCAAAACAGAGGAACCCCCATCTATAGAAAAGTTTACTACAAAAATCAACACACTCAACACAACATGTGGATGCGTGAACTTATCAGGCGAGGTAAAAGAGATTTTAAGCGAAAGCTCTTTCATCCGAAGCGACACAAGCGTGGGCACAGTGACACGCCTAACTCTCAGAGATGATTCAGGTTTGGTAACAGTGGTTTTTTGGAATGAGAAGGCAACAGAACTCGAAAACACGATGAAAGCGAACGCACGTTTACTACTGATTAATGCCAGAGTTAAAGAGGGCCAAAACGGAGGTGTTGAAGTTCATGTTGACTCAAACACATTCATCGATGCTCAACCCGCCAAAATGAAGTATACCAAAATTGCGGGTTTAACTGAGGATCAGATAGTTAACTTTGAAGGCATTGTATGCGCGGTGCGTGAAAACAAAGAAGTCACCACATCCAAAGGCGAAACAATCAAACTCTCAGTTTTTGACTTAAAAGATGACGGCGGCAACGTCCGTGTTTCAGCTTGGAGGGAACAAGCCGAAGCATTCAAGGATTTAAAAATAGGTGACAGAGTTGTTTTGCAAAATGTTTATGTAAAGAAGGGGTTTGGAGGAAAAATAGAGATATCCACCCGAACTGCAACGGTAGTGTCTATTGTTAAAGTTTGAGATGTGCGACTATCGCACTTGCCATTTCGTTTGTTGTAGAAGTGCCGCCTAAGTCTGCTGTTCTGACTTTGCCTTCTTTTAATACTTCGATCACAGCAATTTCAATTTTTGCTGCGGCTGTTTTTTCGCCGAGATAATCAAGCATCATTGCACCTGCCATTATGGTTGCGATAGGGTTAACTCTGTTCATGCCCGCATATTTGGGTGCTGAACCGTGAACAGGTTCAAACATACCATAGGTTGTACCGATGTTCGCACCAGCTGCCAAACCCAAACTACCCGTAACCTGATCTGCCTCATCGGAGAGTATTTCTCCAAAAAGATTTGTCGTAACCATCACGTCATAGCTTTCGGGTTTCTTGATTAGCTGCATTGTTGCTGCGTCAATGTGTAAGTCGTCAACTTCGATGTCTGGGTATTTTTGCTGGACTTCTTTAATTGCGTCTTTGAATATTCCATCGGTTATGCGTAGAATGTTGCCTTTGTGGACATATGTTAAATGTTTTCGACGTCGGCTTGCAAGTTTAAATGCGAATTCAGCGATTTTTAATGAAGCTTCTCTCGTAATTATTCTGAGTGCCACTCCAACTCCGGGTGCAAGCAGGGATTCTGCACCTGAATACATGCCTTCTGTGTTCTCACGAACCACAATCAAATCAATGTTGGGTTTTAAGGATTCAACACTTGGGAAACTTTTGCAGGGACGCACGTTTGCGAACAAGTTGAACATCCTGCGTAAGGTAACAGCAACGCTTACGGGTGCACCTGGCTCTTCAGGTGTAGTCATTGGACCTTTTAAACACGCTTTGGTTTGCTTGATTAAGTCTATTGTCTGTTTAGGCAAATTAGTTCCATATTGCGTTATACAGTGATATCCTGCTTCACCGTAAAGAAAGTTTAGTTTAAAATCTGTTTTTTCTTGAACTGTCTCAAGAACTTTCACGGTTGCCTCTGTAACTTCTGGACCTATCCCGTCACCTTTAAGCACGGTTACATCGTAAGTTTTACTCAATTGGGTTGCCTTCTGCGTTGGTAAAATAATGTTTTTGCTTATCAGCATTCCTATTCCTTTTGCTATTCACAACCAAGCAAAGTCTAAACTTTGTATTCCTGATCTACATACAGTTGCTTCAAGTTTCGAGCCTTCTTGAGACTATCGTCTTTATCCGAGTAGTGTCGCATTGTTGCGGCATTAGTTCTCACGCGTTCAAAACGTTTTTGACAATTACTTCTCTCTTGAAGCATAATTACATCGTGAGGCTTGCTGAAAAGTTCTGTTTTTCCATCTTCACGTTTGCGTTCGACCTTTATGCAGTCATCCACCATGCAGTTGAGTACGCAAGCGCCACAGTATACGCACATGTCCTCAGTAACGCCAACTTTGCCCGTGCCCCAGTACAATGCGTTTGTTGGGCATGCTTTGATGCATAGTTTGCATTGTCCACCGACACACGTGAACTCGTTGATTTTAATTTTGCCTTCTTTGAAGAGTTCTTTAACGCCTGTGGGTTCAATAAGTTCTTTGCGCCGCTGCAGTTTTTCTGCTTCTTCATCAACCTGTGCACTGCTTTCTTCATCCATAAGTTCGTATGTAGAAGGCGGTTTATACGGCATATTAGGAATCACGGTTAAGTTAGGTCTGCTTCAAAAATAGCTTTATGAATTATAATTACTTATCCCATTAATTTTGGACTTATCATTCATATTTCTGAAGCTCTCAGACTGTTTATGTTTCCTGTAAAAACGCATCGTAAAAAGTGAATCAGATGTTTCAAATGTGTTTCATGACTGTTCCAGCCAACTATCATATTATTCGAATACCATAATATACTCAGGATAAAAATCGGAGGTAAAAAAATGAAAACCTTAAAAATATTAACCATAACGGGCTTAACGCTCGTTGCAGCATTGCTGCTTGTTTCCACAGTAGCTGCAATGGGGCCATCTGGCTTCAACCTATTTGGCGGCATGATGGGGGGACGCGTTGGCGGAGGAATTATGGGAGACTACGGATACGGCTGCAATGGATCACCATACACAAACCAACCTAGGACAACCACACCCTCAACACAATACTACCAACCAATCTATCCTTTCCAGTTCGGAGGAATGATGGGCCGAATGGGTAGCGGTCACAGTTTTGGGGTAATGGTGAGAAGCAACGTATACGCAGTACCATATACCAACACTGGAACACCACTGACAATAACTGAAGCAAAGACAATTGCACAGAACTATGTAACTTCAATCGGCAACCCCGACCTAACAGCTAAGCAAGTAGAAGAATACACAAACAACTTCTACGTCCAAGTCAATGAAGCAAGCATAGACAAGGGTGCTTTTGAGTTGCTCATAAACAAACAAACCGGAAGCATCAACCCAGAAATGGGTCCCAACATGATGTGGAACACCAAATACGGCATGATACGCAGCGGCAGCTTAGGCGGAATCTTTGGAACCCCAACCACAACAATGACAGTAACCGCATCTCAAGCAACAACAGATGCACAAACATATCTAAACAGCAACATATCAAGCGCAACAACTGGCGATGTCAACACCTTCTACGGGTACTCCACAATTGAAGTTCTCAACGGATCAACAACCTATGGCATGTTAAGCGTCAACGGCTACACCGGACAAGTCTGGTTCCACACCTGGCACGGAAACTTCATCAGCGAACTGCAAGTGAGTTAAGCTCTTAATCGAAAAAATCTCTCTTCACTTTTTTGGTTAAAATTTTCGTGTGGGTGGGAGCAAAACGAACAACAGCCTGCCTACACTTACGCATTCTCCAATGATTCCAGAGTTTTCCTACTCAGATAATAGATGCTCATGCTTACCGTGGTCTATGCCATACATGTTTATAAAACTCATTTTTGTATTAAAGAAAGCTATCTGTTTTGAAAAGAGGCATTTACCCTGTGAGCCAACCGCAAGTATTAATCAGACCAGTTTCCGATTCTGGAAAACACAGTCGAATAATACTGGCAATAATAGTGCTTGGAACACTCATGGGTGCTCTTGACAGCACCATCGTGTTGTTGGCTTTCCCTGTCATAAACGACAGCCTTCACTCAGACTTTGTTGTAACAATCTGGATAATCCTCGCTTACTTGCTGGTGCTTGCTGTTGCAACCACTCAGATGGGCAGAATTGGCGACATCTATGGCAGGAGCAAAATTTTTAACCTGGGCTTCGTGATCTTCACCGTCAGCTCAGCTTTATGCGGGTTTTCAACTAACATTTATCTACTAATCACGTTTAGGATTGTTCAAGCAATAGGTGGAGCAATTCTGCAAGCCACCAGCGGGGCTATAATCGCAGACGTTTTTCCAAGAGAAGTACGGGGCAAAGCTTACGGCTACAATTCGCTCGGCTATACAAGCGGCGCGATGATAGGCATAGTTTTAGGCGGAATCCTTACAACTTTTGTCAATTGGCAATTCATTTTCTTCCTCAACATACCAATAGGAATAGTCGCTGTCATTATTGGCTTAAAGTACCTTAAAGATACCACAAAAAACCCTGCAAGACTGGACATTGGTGGCATGGTACTTTTGGCTTTAGTGCTTGTAATTCTCTCATTGGGATTAATTGACTTTGCATCATTGGGTCTTACCTTAATCAACAGTATTTTGATTGTCGCCGGTGCATTGCTTGTTCCATTGTTCATTTGGTACGACCGCAAGCAAGAGAACCCAATGATTGATTTTGAAGCCTTCAAAAACAGGATTCTGAGAAACTCAATCTTCTCTGCGTTCTTAGTAAGCCTTGGATACTTCTCAGTTGTTTTCTTAGTCATAATGTATTTGCAGGGTATAAGAGGGCTATCACCGCTTGACGCTTCCCTGTTACTGGTGCCAGGTTACGTTGCAGGAAGTTTTCTGGGGCCAATAATGGGCAGGCTTTCGGACAAATACGGTTCACGAGAACTAGCAACCATAGGCATATTCATCATAGCCGTTGCCATATCGATTTATTTGACCATGAGCGTTGACTCCTCACTCTACATTGTCCTTGTAGCTTCAGCCATAACAGGATTAGGAACCTCCATGTTCTTCCCAGCCAACAACAGCGCAGTCATGGCGAATACGAGAACAGGTTCATACGGCAGCATCTCAGGCGTCCTAAGAACAGTGCAGAACATAGGTATATTGGGCAGTTTCGTACTGGCAATTTCCGTTGCAGCCGCTTCAGTTCCAAGAGAAGTTGCTTTCCAAGTGTTTATCGGAACAAACCAACTTAGTGGCGGAGTTAGCCAAGCGTTCTTAGTAGGCATCCACAACGCCCTATACGTTTCGATAGTTATTCTTGTTTTTGCATCAATATTGTCGTTTATCCGTGGAAAAGAATTAAGAAAAGAAAAAAGCAGTTAAACCTAAAGCCTAATACTGCCAACCACCCAAATACGTAATTAGCTCTTGATAAAAGGAGGATTGGCTTGGAAAAAATAAAATTCGGTGTATTCCTACCTTTCTACGCTTTCCAAACCAAAACTCCGAGCGAATACTATGAGCAACTCAAAACTATTGTTTTGGAATGTGAACATTTAGACTATGACTCTGTTTGGCTTGACGACCATTTAATGTATAATAACTGGCCAATCCTTGAGCCATGGATAACTCTTTCTGCACTCTCATCTTTAACCAGCAAGATACGACTGGGAACCATGGTTACCTGCAATGCCCACAGAGATCCAACCCTGCTCGCTAAAACCGCCGCCACCTTTGATGTTCTTTCGAATGGCAGATTAGAATTTGGGGTCGGCGCTGGTTGTCAGGAAGCTGAGCATTTGGCTTATGGTTACGATTTTCCAAAAGCAAGCGTAAGAATTGAAAGCTTAGGTGAAGCTTTGGAAGTAATAACGCGGCTATGGACACAAGAGAGGGCAAACTACCAAGGAAAACATTACACCCTCAGAGATGCCGTTTGTGAGCCAAAACCGTTGCAGAAACCGTATCCACCTGTCATCGTTGGTGGGGACGGCGAGAAACTGACGATGAAAGTTACAGCGAAGTATGCTGACAGGTTTGATTGGGGTTCTTTGTCATCGGTAGAGCATTATAAGCGTAAACTTGAGTTGTTACAAGAACAATGCAAAGTCGTTGGCAGAGACTTTGGCGAGATTGAGCGTTCTTGCTGGCCTGGAGGGCAAGTGTTGATTGCTCAGAACCAAAGAGAATTAGAAGAAATGATTTCTCTTCACAATCCCGCAAGTTTGCCTATGGATGAATTTAGGAACGGTAATTTGTCTGGCACTCCAAACGAATGTAGGAAGCAGTTGCAGGTTTATGTTGATTTAGGAGTGACTTATTTTATGTTGTACTTCGCGGATTTGCCAAGCACTGATTCCTTAAAGTTGTTTTCGGGAGAGGTCGTTAAGAAAATATAGTTAGAGATCTCCCCTTAAAATGTGCAATAACTCATGAACAATGATTTCATCCAAGCTGTGATAAGGATTCGCCCTAACTAGAATAATATAGTCGACATCGTCGGTTTCGTCACCGTTAAATACACATGCATCTGTGCCATGGGTTGAAAGAATCCGTCCCCATTCTGCTATTTCTCGAAAATCATCCTCAATGCATTGGCGGTTCTGTAGAACATTATTAAAATCGTTATCGTTTAACCTTAGCGCTTTAACTTTTGGCATTGGCTTACTAGTCAGCGTTTTCCAGGCAGCGATAAGGTGACTTTTTGATATGCGCTCAGTTTTCATCCCTATTCCTTCGACTAAACCCAAATAAAAACATATTATTTTCTGTTTTGGAAATGGACTTGCCGTTCGGAAGTAAGTCGCTACAAGATTTAATGGGTTTTCCTGCAAAAGGATTTGCAATAGTTGTAATACTACCACAAACGATTTTGATTTTAAATTAGGGAGAATTGGCACGCTATTGCGCTTTGTTGTTGTAGTCGGTTGTCAGCACGTTCATGCCACTTAGGACTGCTTCCATGCTTGCTTTAACGATGTCTTCGCGAACTCCCATTGCTGTGACTTTTCGGTCGCCTTTGCGCATATGCACGACGACCTCAACCATCGCATCTGTTCCGCCAGTAATAGCTTTCACATTGTATTGTTCCAATGTGATGGGTTCGGTTTCTGCGATAGCGTTTTTAACCGCGTTTATAGTGGCATCCACTGGTCCAACACCCACTGCAGCACCCCAAACGACATTACCATTTAGTTTCAGTCTTACTGAAGCGGTCGAAGTAACTTTGTCCCCCCCCACGTATGTCATTTCTTCAAGCTGTATAGGTTTAGCTTTGTCCAAACCCATGACAGCTTCAGCTATTGCCAGCACATCCGCATCCATGACAGTTTTGCCTTTGTCACCCAATTCCTTGATTCGCTTTAAGACGACCTTGAACTGTGTTTCAGTGGGTTTTAGCCCCATATTAGTTAAGTCTGCTCGTATGGCGTTGGATCCTGAGTGTTTTCCTGGAGCAATACGTCTTGTGCATCCTACGAGTTCAGGGGCAATCGGCTCATAAGTCAAAGGATTTGCAAGTACACCTTGAGTGTGTATGCCTGATTCGTGGGTGAATGCGTTTTCTCCCACGACTGCCTTGTTAGGCTGTGTGTAAACGCCCGTTAAACGTGAAACCAGCTGCGAAGTGCTGTAGAGGAGTTCAGTTTTGATGTTTAAGTCCAGCTTATAGAGCGAGCGAAGTGTTATTACTATTTCTTCGAGCGCTGCGTTGCCTGCTCTTTCACCTAAACCGTTTATTGTGGCGTGACATTCGTCTGCGCCTGAGCTCAAAGCCGCAACCGTGTTAGCGACTGCCATACCGAAATCGTTGTGACAATGCACAGCTATCTGGACTTTAAGAGATTTTTTGAGGTTCGAGAAGAAATCCACAGTTCGCTCAGGTGTCAAGATTCCAACGGTGTCGCATGGCACTACTCTGTCGACTCCAACCTCTGTAGCGACTTGGAAAACTTTGGTTAAATACTCAAAGTTCGAGCGCGTAGCATCTTCAGCCAAAAGCTCCACCTTCAAACCTTGGGCTTTGGCGTAGCCAACAATTTCTTCAGTCGTTTTCAGGATTTGCTCTCTCGTCTTGCGCAGTTTGCACTCTATATGTAAATCTGAAGTCGGTATAATAATTGACACACCCGAGCAACCGCTCTTTAAAACTGCGTCAACGTCATTTTTTGTGCCTCTTGCAGCGCTGAAAATCTGTGCTCTCAGACCTTGCTTTGCGATGAGTTTAATGGATTCCATTTCACCATCAGAAACGGCTGCGAACCCAGCTTCGATAACGTCTACGCCAAGCTCGTCTAGCCGTTGAGCAATACGCAGTTTATTTTCAGGAACAAGCGATACTCCAGGTGTTTGTTCACCATCACGCAGGGTGGTGTCTAAAAATCTTACAGGTTTAGGGAAGCGGTTGAATAAAGCAATACCCCATTTAAATCACATTCATTTTCAAGGGGGCAAGCTTAAATATAAAATTATTGGTGAGTTAATATTGCACAGAGGCAAAATGTATGCGTAGTGACCAAATAAAAAAAGGAATAGAAAAAGCACCTCACAGAGCACTCCTAAAATCGTTAGGCTTACAATATGATGACATGGCAAAGCCACTAATCGGCGTAGCTAACAGCTACACAAACATCGTCCCCGGACACATCCACCTCCGAATTATAGGAGAAGCGGTAAAAGAAGGTATTTTATCTGCAGGCGGCACACCGTTTGAATTCGACACGATAGCGGTTTGCGACGGCATAGCCATGGGGCACGAAGGCATGCGCTACTCCTTGCCCTCACGTGAAATAATTGCTGATTCAGTTGAAATAATGCTTCAAGCCCACAGCTTAGATGGCCTTGTGATGATTTCAAACTGCGACAAAGTTACCCCCGGCATGCTAATGGCGGCCGCACGTGTCAATATCCCTTCAATAATGGTTACTGGCGGACCCATGGCGGCAGGAAACCACCGCGGCAAAAAAATAAGTTACTCTGCAATGCCAGAAGCACTAGGACAAGTTGCTGCTGGAAAAAT
Source organism: Candidatus Bathyarchaeota archaeon (assembly GCA_963741005.1). Lineage (GTDB taxonomy): Archaea > Thermoproteota > Bathyarchaeia > Bathyarchaeales > Bathycorpusculaceae > Bathycorpusculum. Next base: position 1,134,373 of record CAVUGQ010000006.1, on the reverse strand, counting down.
GAGTGAAGAAGAATTGCTTGAAATGGAAACAGAAGCTTGCCCAGGATGTGGCTCCTGCAGTGGTATGTTCACAGCTAACACGATGGCATGCTTAACCGAAACTTTGGGGATGTCCTTGCCTTACTGCGCAACCTCACTTGCAAACAGCGCATTCAAACTTCGATTAGCCAGAACAACAGGAAAACAAATCCTCAAACTAATCAAAGACGACCTCAAGCCATCACAAATTCTCACCAAGGAAGCCTTTGAAAATGCCGTTGCCGTCGATATGGCACTTGGGGGCTCAACCAACACAACCCTGCATCTACCAGCAATCGCCAAAGAAGCAGGCATAACCTTACCCTTGTCAACATTTGATGAAATCGGCCGAAAAGTTCCTCACTTATGCAGCATGATTCCAAGCGGGTCGTATGCACTCGAGGATTTGGATTCTGCCGGTGGAGTTCCAGCTGTTATGAAGGAACTCAAAAGTCTGATCAATCTAAAATTGCCAACGGTATCGGGTAAAACTGTTGGCGAGAACATCAAAGACGCGGTGGTCTTAGATAGAGAAGTCATCCACAGTCTAACAAACCCTGTCCACAGGGAAGGCGGAATCGCTATCCTAACTGGCAACCTTGCACCAAAAGGCTCAGTCATTAAAACCGCAGGTGTCTCACTAAATATGCAAAAGCACACCGGTTCAGCAAAAGTCTACGACTCAGAAAAAGAAGCCCTCACTGCCATCCGAAGCAAAGAAATCAAAGCAGGTGATGTGGTCGTCATACGCTATGAAGGACCAAGAGGTGGACCTGGAATGCCTGAAATGCTTTTCCCAACAGCAACTATTGCCGGCATGGGTCTTAGCGAAAGTGTTGCCTTAATCACGGACGGTCGCTTCTCAGGCGCCACACGCGGAGGAAGCATCGGACATGTTGCTCCAGAAGCGTTCGAAGGCGGACCCATAGCAGCACTGAAAAACTGTGACGTCATAACCATTGACATCCCCAATCGCACCTTAAAAGTGGAATTATCCGACAAAGAACTCAAAGCACGCTTAGCTGCTTGGAAACCAAGAGAACCTAAAGTTAAAAAGGGCATACTCTCTCGTTACAAACCAACACCAACAGAATAAAAAAATAAAAACCGTGAAGGTCAAAGAAAGAGATGTGATTGCGTTTTATTAAGTAGCCTCCACATATACTCAGCTCTATTTTTCTCTAAAATACTTCTGCAACTTTTTGAAAGTAAAGAAGGACCAAACGGGCTTATCATTTTTATAAGTAATTTAGTTGTAGTAACTTGAAGATCCAGTCACGAACCGTAAACTTTTTATTTGCACTGCTATTTCTTTTTATTAAACGGAGTTACTAGAGGCAAGATTATGAGGGATCGTCACCTCAATAGCTGGGATCGTCGGGTATAAATTCTCAAATTCACCTAGGTTATCCTCTAAAAATCATAAAAAAAATGCAATTTTAATTTTTCAAGACGAGAGCATAGTCGATTCAAATTATAGGAGATATAATTGAAAATGGAAAAAATGACTGGTGCACGAGCACTCTTAGAATCCCTTGAACATCAAAAAGTTGAAGTTATATTCGGCATCTTAGGCGGCGCCATACTCCCAGTATACGATGAGTTATGCGGCAACAAGAAAATCCGCCATATACTCGCAAGGCATGAGCAGTGTGCAGCCCACGAAGCCGAAGGCTACGCACGAGCAAGTGGAAGAGTAGGCGTTTGCATTGCAACCAGCGGTCCAGGAGCAACTAACTTAGTAACTGGAATCGCTAACGCCTACATGGACTCCTCACCGATGGTAGCCTTAACTGGCCAAATTCCAGCTTCAGGCGTTAACACCAGTTACATGATAGGCAAAGATGCCTTTCAAGAAGCAGATATCATAGGCATCACCACAGCTATCACCAAATACAGTTATCAGCCTCGAACAGTCGCCGATATTCCCTTAACCGTTAACAACGCATTCTACATCGCAACAACCGGAAGACCCGGACCAGTCCTGATTGATTTACCCAAGAACGTTCAAGCAGGAATCGAAAATGTCGAATTTACAAATAAAATTGATATACGCGGCTACAAACTACCATCTGAACCAAACCCAACAAAAATCAGCGAAGCCGCAGATCTCTTGGCCCAAGCAGAATATCCAATTATTCTCGCGGGAGGTGGAGTTATAACTTCTGGTGCATCAGATGAGCTAGTCCTAATGTCAGATTTACTAATGGCGCCAGTCGCTACAACGTTCATGGGAAAAGGAGCATTCCCAGAAAATAATCCACTATCACTTGGAAGCATAGGCATGCATGGCAACCCCGCCGCAAACAAGCTTATGGGTGAAGCAGATGTCTTGCTGGCAGTAGGTACAAGATTTTCCGACCGCGCAACCGCAAACTTAGACAGCTTTGCGCCCAACGCTAAAAAAATCCATATAGACATCGATAACGCAGAAATTAACAAGAACATCGAAGTTGACATTCCAATTGTATCAGATGCCAAAGCCTCATTGAAAATGCTTTACGATACCGTAACACAAAAACTGAAAAAGGGAGAAGGCAAAGCATGGACAAAAAGAGTGAAGGAAGCAAAAGAACAACTAAGCCCACTGCTCAAAGATATTCCAAGAGACTTGGTGCCTAAATCTTTGTTAATAGAACTGAGAAAACTATTGAAGGAAAACGACATAGTCACCACGGAAGTTGGACAAAACCAAATGTGGTCAGCCCTATACTTCCAATCATTAAAACCCCGGACCTTCATCAGCTCAGGCGGCCTTGGAACTATGGGCTTTGGTTTCCCAGCAGCAATAGGTGCAAAAGTCGCATGCCCAGACCGAGCAGTCGTGGACATAGCTGGCGATGGCAGCTTCATAATGTCAGAACAAGAACTAGCATGTTCAGTAACCGAGACCATCCCAGTCACCGTCATAGTGCTAAACAACTCAATCCTCGGCATGGTGGCGCAATGGCAAAGGATGCTCTACAAAGGACGTTACATGGCAGTTCACTTAGGCAAAACACCCGACTTCGTCAAGCTGGCAGAAGCTTATGGAGCACAGGGATTGCGAGCAACCTCTATTGAAGAGTTCCACAAAGCAGTTAAGACAGCACTAAATAGTAAAGTAACTACGGTAATCGATGTGCCTATTGGTTCAGAGACAGATGTTGTTCCATTTGTGCCTCCAGGCTGCGGTTTACCACAACAGATAGGTGACTACTAATGGAAAATGGAAAAACCAAAGTAATCAGTGTCTTAGTCGAGAACAAACCGGGTGTCCTACATGCAATCGCAAACCTATTCCGCAGAAGAAACTTTAACATTGAAAGCATCACGGTCGGTCCAACCCAGCAGCAGGATATATCCCGTATGACCATAACCATCAACGGAGACGAAAAAACAATAGACCAAGTCGTTAAACAAGTCGCAAAACAAATTGACGTCCTCAAAGTGGGTGAACTTGAGCAAGGAAACTTTGTCATGAGAGAACTAGCCTTGATAAAAGTAAACGTTCAAAGTGCTAAAGAACGCTCGGACATAATCAACTGCGTAAACGTATTTCGATGCAGAATAATCGATGTTTCAACCGACAGCTTAACTGTTGAAATCACAGGAACTCCCGACAAAATCGATGCCTTCCTAAACCTCATGAAAAGCTACGGAGTCATAGAACTCGCAAGAACAGGAATAACAGCCCTATCACGAGGCGCAAAATCAATAAAAATCGACGAATAAACAGCATTGACTAAGCGGAAATACTTAATTGTCTGTTCTTCAAAATTTTTCCATTATCTTAAGGGTATTTAGGTCAATTAAAGGATAAGCGAAAAACAATGAATATTACAGAAAAAATCTTAGCGAAAGCCGCAGGAAGAAAAGTTGTGCATCCGGGAGAAATCATTGACGCAAATGTCGACATGGTAATGGTGCACGACTTAACTGGGCCATTAGCGGTAGAAGCATTTAAAAAAATAGGTGTTCCAAAAGTTTGGAATGACAAGAAAGTAGTGGTAATTCTGGATCATCAAGTTCCTGCGGAATCAGTTAAGGCAGCTGAACTACACAAAACAATGAGAAAATTCGCCAAAGACCAAAACTTACAAATCTACGACGTAGGCAAAGGCGGAATATGCCACCAAGTTATGCCTGATAAAGGACATGTGGTTCCAGGAACCATTATTGTAGGCGCCGACTCACACACATGCACTTACGGAGCGTTTGGAGCGTTCGCAACAGGCATCGGTTCAACTGAAGCAGCCGCAGTTATTGCTACAGGAAAAATCTGGCTAAAAGTCCCCGAAGCGATAAGAGTAAACATTAAAGGCAAATTCAAACCAAACGTTACACCCAAAGACCTAGTTTTAGCGATAACAGGCAAGCTGGGCGTAGACGGCGCAATTTACAATAGTTTAGAGTTTACTGGTCCAACCATCCAAAACATGACAGTATCAGGTCGTATGACAGTATGCAACATGGCAGTTGAAATGGGCGCAAAAAATGGCATAATTGGACCTGACCAAACCACCTGCGAATACTTAGGAGACAAAATCAAAAAAATGCCCGACTTAGACATCCTGAAAAGTGATGCTGATGCAAAATACAGTCAGACTGTAGAATTTGATGTTTCCACAATGGAGCCCCAAGTAGCTTGTCCCTCATCCGTGGATAACGTAAAACCAGTCAGCAAAGTCGGCAATGTAAAAATTGACCAAGCCTTCATCGGATCCTGCACAAACGGCAGACTTGAAGATCTACAGTTAGCCGCGAAAATAATGAAAGGCAAGAAAGTTGCAGAAGGCGTTCGAACATTAGTTATTCCCGCATCTCAGGAAATCTATCAGCAAGCCGACAAAGAAGGTCTACTACAGATTTTTACTGAGGCAGGCGCAATCGTTTGCGGTTCCGCTTGTGGACCATGCTTAGGCGGACATATCGGGTTGTTAGCAGCAGGCGAAACATGCGTAAGCACCTCCAATCGCAACTTTATCGGAAGAATGGGCAGCACACAAGCCAACGTCTACTTGGCTTCACCTGCAACGGTAGCGGCTTCAGCAATAACGGGAAAAATCACAGACCCCACAAAACTGGAGACGTAAAAATGAGCAGCAAAATAAAAGCGCGAGCCATAGCATTTGGCAATAACATTGATACAGACGTCATTCTACCAGGCAAATATCTAATATTGGTTGACCCAAAAGAGTTGGGCAAACACGCGTTAGAAAGCTTAGATACAGAATTTGTAGAAAAAGCCAAAGACGGCATTATTCTGGTAGGCGGCAAAAACTTTGGTTGCGGCTCAAGTCGTGAGCAGGCACCGCTGGCACTGAAATATTCGGGCGTAAGATGCGTGATCGCAGAATCGTTCGCACGCATCTTTTTCCGCAACGCTATAAACATAGGCTTACCTGTAATCGAATGCAAAGAAATATCCACAGCGGTTAAAACAGGCGACCTGATAACTGTGGATTTCGAAGCAGGCAAGATAGAAAACATTTCTAACGGTAAAAAGTTTCAAGTAGACAAACTTCCACCATTCATCTTAGAAATTCTAGCAGACGGCGGATTAATCGAAAACTTACGGAGAAAGATGAAAAAATGACAGAGTACAAAATATCCCTCATTCCAGGAGACGGCATCGGACCAGAATTAACCGAAGCCACCCTAAAAGTCTTAGAGGCAGTTCAAAAAACATTCGGAGTAAAACTTCAGATTATCGAAGCTGAAGCAGGCGACGTTGCTCTTGAGAGAGTAGGCGCCGCATTGCCAGCGGACACTGTGGAAAAAATTAAAAACTCTCACGCTTGCCTAAAAGGTCCAGTGGGCGAATCTGCAGCCGATGTTATAGTAAAGCTCAGAGTCATGTTTGATTTATACGCTAATTTACGTCCTCTGAAAGCTTACCCTAACGTTCCAGTTGCTCGTCCAGACATTGACATGATGTTTGTCCGCGAGAACACTGAGGATGTTTACAAAGGCTTAGAATTCACAGTAGGCAAAGACACCACCCTTTGCCTAAGAGTTATAACACGCAAAGCCTGCGAACGAATCGCCAAAAAAGCCTTCGACATCGCACGTCTACGCAACGGCAAAAAGAAAGTTACAGCTATTCACAAAGCCAACGTCATGCGCGTAACCGACGGACTATTTGCCAGCGTCTGCCGCGAAACCGCAAAACAGTATCCCGACATCGCTTTCAACGAACTGTACGTTGATGCAGCATCCATGCGCTTAATCAAAGAACCAGAAATATTCGATGTCTTCTGCACATGCAACATGTTCGGCGACATCCTATCTGATGAGGCAGCACAACAAATCGGCGGTTTAGGAATGGCGCCAGGCGCAAACATAGGAGACAACTTTGCACTCTTCGAACCCATACATGGATCAGCACCAAATCGAGCAGGAAAACAAACCGCCAACCCAATCTCAATGATACTTTCTGCAAAAATGATGCTAGAGTGGCTAGGAGAAAAATACGACGACAAAAAATGTTTACAAGCAGGCTCAGCCATAGAGAACGGAGTAGTGTACGCATTAACCAATCGACAATCTGTTCCTGACTGCGGCGGGACCACTACTACGGTGGGCATGGCCGAAGCCATTGCTGCAGCCTTAACCGTGAAAACTGGTTGAAAGTATGACAAAAAAAAATACAAGAAGAATCCGAATTTTTGACACAACATTAAGAGATGGGGAACAAACCCCTGGAGTTTCTTTAACCTCAGATGATAAGATGGAGATTGCCCGTCAACTGAGCAAGTTGGGCGTTGACACCATTGAAGCTGGTTTTCCAAGTTCTTCAGAAGGGGAAAAAAAAATCGTTCGAGAGATTGCTAGGGCAGGCTTAACCTCGGAAGTCTGTGCACTGTCCCGGGCAACTATGGGAGACATCGATGCAGCTTTGGATTGTGATGTTGGCTTAATCCACATTTTCATCCCAACTTCACCTGTTCAAATGAAATACGCAGTTAACTTAACTCCTGAACAGGTATTGGCTGCAACTGTAGATTCCATTTCTTACGTGAAGAAACACGGCGTAAAATGTGAGTTTTCACCAATGGATGCCACACGCTCTGAGATGCCTTTCCTAAAACAAATTTGTACACTAGCACAAGACGCAGGCATGGATAGCCTAAATGTCCCTGACACAGTCGGCATTATGATTCCTAAAACAACAGCCAAATTAATCGAGGAACTAAAAACAGTAGTTACCGTTCCAATAAGTACCCACTGTCACGACGACTTCGGTTTAGCAGTTGCCAACAGCTTAGCCGCTGTCGAAGCAGGCGCAAACCAAGTACACGTAGCTGTTAATGGATTAGGCGAACGTGCAGGCAACGCAGCGCTCGAAGAAGTAGTTATGGCACTACACATGATTTACAAGTACAAAACAGGAGTCAACACTCGCTTACTATACAGTACTTCTCGACTGATTGCAGCATTAACAGGTATTAATGTGCAGGCTAACAAGGCAATTGTTGGTGAGAACGCGTTTGCCCATGAATCAGGTATCCATACCCGCGGAATAACAGAAAAACCTTTGACCTTTGAACCTATAAACCCAGAATTAGTAGGACGAACTAGAAAATTGGTCGCTGGCAAACTAGCTGGAACTCGAGGTATCAAAGCTGAACTTGAAGAAATCGGTATTCACCCAACTGAGGAGCAATTAAAAGAAATTGTTCAACGCGTCAAAGATTTAGGCGACAAGGGCAAAATGGTCACAGATGCCGATCTGATAGCTTTGACTTCGGCTGTAATGGGTGAAGTGATTGGGGAGGAAAAAATAATAGACTTGTGTGACATGGCTGTTGTAACTGGCATCAAAGTTATCCCAACAGCATCCGTTCGACTAACTCTTAATGGAAAAGAATACGTTGCTGCCGAAACAGGTGTAGGACCCGTAGACGCAGTTTTGAAGGCAATTCAGAAGTTGACCAGCAGCATTGAAAACATCCGACTCAGCGAGTACCGTCTTGCAGCCATAACAGGAGGTTCAAATGCAGTCGCCGAGGTTATTATAAAAGTCGAAGACGAAAAAGGCAACATCGTCTCAGCACGAGCAGCACGAGAAGACATTGTCATGGCAAGCGTCGAGGCAATGATAAACGGTATAAACAAGCTCTTGATTAAGAACCATAAGCAGGGAAACAAAAAGTGACAAACGTAGCCTTCCAAGGCGAACCCGGCGCATACAGTGAAAGCGCAGTTTACCAGTTCTTCGGCCCAAAAGCACAGGTTAAGCCGTGCAAAGACTTCCGAGACGTCTTTGAAAGCGTAAAGCGCCAAGATGTTGAAGCTGGCGTGGTGCCTTTGGAAAATTCCCTTGAAGGCAGCGTTAACCAGAACTACGACTTGTTCTTCAGTTATGACCTCAAAGTCTGCGGCGAAGTCATTGTCAAAGTTGAGCATTGCTTAATCGTTAATCCGGACACAACTTTGGATTCTGTCAAAATCATTTACTCTCACCCGCAAGCGTTAGCGCAGTGCCGATCTTTTCTGGAACACCTAAAATACGAGTTGGTTCCAACTTATGACACTGCTGGAAGCGTTAAACTAATCAAAGAACAAAAGCTGCTAAACGCTGCAGCCATCGCCAGTGAGAGGGCAGCCGAACTCTATGGCATGGAAATCCTCGCTCGAGACATCGCAGACAACAAAGAAAACTACACCCGCTTCTTTGTTATCTCCAAAGAAGATTCGCCAGTAACAGGCAAAGATAAAACCTCAATTATCTTCTCAGCCAAACACGAACCAGGTTCACTCTACCGTGCTCTGGGAGAATTCTCCAAACGCAACATCAACTTAACACGAATAGAGTCAAGACCGACGAAGAAAACCGCATGGGAATACAACTTCTACCTAGATTTTGAAGGACACCGAACCGAACCCAAATGCGCGGAAGCACTCAAAGCACTCGAGAAATATGCCATATTCATCAAAATCTTAGGTTCCTACCCTAAAGCGATCTAGACCATAGTTTTAATTTTTTTAGTAGCTTCTTTTTCTTATGTTTAGATGTTTATGATTTGTTCAAACTTGTACATTTTTGCCTCAAGACAAATTTGCTTGCTCAGAATGCGCCTTCGTCAAGTTCGTAACGCCCTTATTTACTCTTCTTTGGTATTCATTTCAATTGATCTTACCCAAGCTACGGGTTCCTTTAATTAAGCAAGTTTTAAAAAATTATGTCTCTGTTGATTCTAGCATTTTATACATGACATCATACGAGTCTGCGAAGTCACTGTCAACTGCGGATAGCTTCTTTTTGAGTTGTTCCATGCGCTCAATGATTGCTTTTTGGTCTTTGTTCTTGATTAAAGTAAGCAATTCTTGGGCTTTAGCCATGAACAAATCCTCAATCTCGCCCAAGTTAGCCAAATTCGTTTGTACGCTTGCGTAGAGGTCTGGGGTTTCCAACGCTGTGGCTTCAGCTAACGTGAACAACATTCGATAGGTGGTACCTGCAACCTTTTTTGTTTCAGGCAAATTCGCTTGTTGCAACAATGTTTCACAGGCGACTAAACCTAGGAAGTGCGGCAACCCCAAAACTACGGACATTAGTTCATCGTGCTTCTTTGGAGTCATAATGAACACATGCGCTTCTTCCTTTTCCAGCCACTGCTTGAATTGCTCAGCGAATTCTTGGGCCTTAACGTTGGTTGGGGTTAAAATGTATGCTTTGCGTTTTAACCCGTTGCTTCCAGGCCCAAAAACTGGGTGTGTACCCAAAATCGTCGCTCCCTTTATGTATTGGTGCATGGTTTTAACTGGGGTTTCTTTGATTGAGCAAATATCCATTACAACTTGTCCTTCGTGGACGACGGGGCTGATCGCTTTGACTACATCTTCCATAGCGTTTATTGATACGCAGAGAAGAATTTGGTCGGCATCTTGGACCGCTTCCTCAAAACTGGTTGTCAAGTCAACCAGCAAGTCTTTTTGCGCTTCAAGCTTTGCTTTTTTTCGGTCAGCCAATATAACGTCGTAACCTTTGGACACAAAAAATTTTGTGAACCAAACACCCATTTTTCCAGCGCCGATTACGGCGATCTTCATCAAACTGCCTCACTGATTTTTTCCAACGCCACTTTAATGTCTACATCTGGAGCGGTCAGGGAGATTCGGAAGTGTTCTCTATAATCGCCAAATGATGTGCCAGGAGCAACTGCTACGCCTTTGTCAAGCAGTTCTAAAGTGAACTTTTCAGAGTCCAAACCAGTGAGCTTAGGGAAAACGTAGAAAGGCGCTTCAGGTTTAGAGAATTGAAATCCTGCCTTCGAGAGGGTTTTGCTTGCCATTTTCGCGCGTTTTTCGTAAACTGCCTTAATTTTTGTGGCGAGTTCTTTTTGCATTTCCATCGCCTTCAATGCCGCTTCCTGAATGAAAACGGGTACGTTGTTTATTGTGATTTGATTTAGTTTGGTTACGTTGTCGATTAAGGGTTTATTGGCGATTAAGTAGCCAATTCGCCAGCCAGTCATTGTGAATGTTTTGGAGAAGCCATTACTTAAGATGTGTATACCGTCTTTGTCATAGTCTAGGATGCTTTTTGTTTTTGTGAAAGCTATTGCAGCGTAGACCTCATCAGATAGTATTGTAATTTTTTTCTTGTTTGCGATTTCTACAATGCCGTCAAGGGTTTCTGCGTCCATGACTTTGCTTGTGGGGTTGTTGGGGTTGTTGAGTACAATCATTCGGGTGTCTTTGTCAATTATTTTTTCCAGCTTATCTAAATCGACTTTCCAATCGTTCTCAAGCTCTGTTCGCAACAGTTTGGTTTTGGCGCCAAGACTTTTAGCTATTAAATCGTATGCTGTCCAGTAAGGAGTGGGAATAATGACATTTCCGCCGTTTCTAAGCATCAGGAACATCGTGGCGAATATGCCCCATTTAGAACCAGGTGTAATAACAATGTTCTCAGCTTTAACTCCATGAACCTGAGCGATTTTTTGCCGCAGCTTTATCTCGCCGTAAGAAGAGGAATACTTGGTTTTGCCAGCCTTCATAGAAGTGTACGCAGCTTCCACTATTTCAGGCGGCGTAGCTAAGTCTGGGTCTCCAAGGTTTAAGCGAATTATTTTTTTTCCTTCGCTTTCAAGTTTAAGGGCTTTCTCGTTTATTTCGTAGAGCATATTCTGGGACTCTCCGTTAAGAGCGTTTATTCTTGAACAGCACTGCACATATTAACTATTTCGCGGTAAACCGATTCAACCTGATTGGTGTTTAAACCTATTTGGGCGGATTTTTCTTTTATGCTCTTAAAAATTTCGCTTTCTCTTGATAAATCGCGTATTGGCATTCCGTGCTTTTTCTTGGCGTCGCCAATTATTTTGCAAATCTTAACTCTTTCGAAAAGTGCCGATAGAATTTGGTCGTCTATTTCATCTATTCTTTTTCGGTTTTTTGAGATTTCGGTCATTTCTACTGCCTCTTGAGAACGCGCGGTATAAAACCCGCTCGGATCATGTGGTCAACTAAGGTTATTGCAATGGCAGCTTCGACAGCTGGGACGGCTTTAGGAACTATACATGGGTCATGCCTGCCCTTTACGCTTAAGGCTACGTTGTCCATTTTTTTTAGGTCAACAGTTTTCTGTTCCTTGGCAATGGAAGGTGTTGGCTTAATAGCCACTCTGATCATTATGGGCATACCGTTGGATAAACCACCTAAAACACCTCCGGCATTATTGGTTAAAGACACAATTTGTCCCTTTTCTATTTGGAAAGCGTCATTGTTCTGCGACCCCTTCATCTGCACAACTTCAAAACCCATGCCAAACTCGACACCCTTAACAGCTGGAATCGCAAATATTGATTTAGCCAGATCTCCATCTATTGTGTCAAACAATGGCTCGCCTACCCCAACAGGCAAACCAAGCACAAGACACTCGATTATTCCGCCAAGGCTATCGCCTTCTTTTTTAGCGCTAACTATAGCCTCCTCCATCTTCTCGCCACAAACTAAGTCGGGACACCTTGTCGCTGAAGAATAGCGGTTTTTAAGTATTTCATCAGCGCTGAACTTTTGTTCAGCTTTAACCTGTCCAATCGCCGAAGTGTAAGCAAACACATCAACGTCGAAGTGCTTAAGCATTTTTTTGGCTACAGTGCCAGCCATTATTAGTGCTACTGTAACTCTACCTGAGAACCGCCCTCCGCCACGGTAATCGTTTAAGACTCCATATTTGATTCGGGCTGGGTAATCTGAGTGCCCGGGTCGAGGCAGGTCTTTAATTGCTTCGTAATCGCTTGCGTCTGTTTCCCTGTTCTCGACCAACATAGCTATTGGAGCGCCGGTTGTTAATCCCTTAAAAAGCCCTGAAAGAATTTTGATGACATCTTTCTCGACACGTGCAGAAACAATCTTTGGCTCAGCTGGAATCCTGCGGTCAAGTTCCACTTGAAAATCGTCTTCAGAAAGAGGCAACCCCGCTGGACAACCATCCACAACTACGCCAACCACTTTACCATGGCTCTCACCAAACGTGGAAACTGTGAATTCTTTACCTATCGAATTTCCCGCCAACAACGTCAGCTCCTATTTGTGCTATATGAGTGAAGAACTGCGGATAAGACTTTCTGACGCAATCGGCGTTTTGGATTGTTGTTTGTCCCTCTGCGCCCAAAGCAGCAACTGCGCAAGCCATTGCGATTCGGTGGTCATTGTGTGGATCTATTATTGCACCGTGCAAAGGTGAACCGCCTTCTATGATTAAGCCATCGTTATTGATGGTGATTTGTGCGCCCATCTTTTTCAACTCAAGGTAAAGTGATTCGAGACGATTGGATTCTTTTAGACGAAGCCTATTTGCACCAAAAATATGGGACGTACCCTTAGCATAACACATCAAAACCGCAATGGTTGGGACAAGATCAGGAATGTGCTTGGCGTCAACTTGATCTGTTTTAAGTAAACTGCCTGAACCTTCAATCTCAACTCTATCCACGTAAACCTTTCCATTGACACCCATATGTCTTAGAATACCAATAATTGCCTTGTCTCCTTGAACGCTGCCATAATTAAGGTTGTTTATCTGGATTTTAGAGTTAGTTATAGCTGCCGCAGTAAGCAGAAAAGCTGCGGATGAGAAGTCGCCTGGAACCTTGCCGTCAGATGGTGTGTACGTTTGGTTTGCTGAAATATGAATGTGATTTTGATGTGCAGTCACATTAACTCCATGATTAACAAGAACAGCCTCAGTCATCTTAACGTAACCTTCAGACTCCAAAGGAGAAGACAACATAATTTCAGTATCTACTTGAGCCCTTGGGCAGGCAAACATCAAACCAGAAATAAATTGCGAGCTCACGTTGCCCGGAATGGATGTCTCGCCTCCAACAATACCGCCTCCCTCTATGAAAATGGCGTCTTTATCGCCGAGTTTTCCAATATGTGCTTTGGCGCCAAGTTCGTTGAGACTATTCAGTAATGGTTCCACAGGGCGCTTCTCAATTGAACCCTTAAACACCAAAGTCGAAGGCCCCTTTGATAGAGCAGCTACTGGGACCATGAAACGCAATGTAGCTCCTGATTCACCGCAGTCAATAGGTTCTTTTACACCTTCGAGCGTCTTAGTGCCTTCGATGGTCCAGCAACCGTCTGCCACAGTCACCTTTGCCCCAAATGCAGTGACAGCTCGAAGCGTTGCTTCGGTGTCCTCAGACAAAAGAGGAGTAGCAACTTTAGATATGCCTTTTGATAATGCAGCAGCAATAACCATCCTTTGGGTGTAAGACTTAGACGATGGCGCGCAAACTTGACAACATAGCTTTTCCGTTTTTTTAACTATTACATCCGCCATTGATTAGAGCACCTTGGCTTTCTCACAATTTAATTTAGTCTGCAATATTTCGCCTTCGTATTTCTGCAGAGCAGTCTTCACTAAATCAACTTTATCCTTTGATACCACAGCTGTAACTGCTGGTCCTTTACCACAAAGCCCAGCCGCTATTGCGCCAGCAGCCAATGCGTCGATAGCAATTGATGTATTTAGGTTGGAGGCTGAAGAGTAAATTAATCCGTTAAGTGTGAGTGCTTCCCAAATTTTGCCGTCTGAAGCCCTCTCGAAGGCTACTTCCACAAGAGATCTGAGGGTCTTCAGTCTGCTTACATTGCAATCAATGGTGTAGGCTTTTTGGGGCGGCACATGTAAGAGTACAACTAAATCCTCAGATAATGGATATTGTTTTATTATTTCTCGTTTTAGGTTATCAGTGATTATTATGCCGCCAAAATAAGAAGCACAGGCATCGTCAAATGCGCCTGTTACTGTGACTTTAGCGTCAAAAGCTGCTTCAACACCTAACTTTATGATTTCTATGTCATCAAGGGTTTTCCCCAATGCTGCTGTAGTCGCAAGAGCTGTTGCGTTTGCAGCTGCACTGCTGCTCTTAAGCCCTCGTGCTATGGGAATAGTGGATATGGTTTTTATTTTTACGCCAAAACTCTTCTCTAGACCAAATCTCAGCAAGACTCTTGCAGCGGTTTTTTCTAAAAGGAGTGTGCTTTCTTTTGGGTCAGAAACTATCTCAGCTCTAATAACGCCTGGCTCATCGGTTAAGTTAACTTCAGCTCTAGTCCACATATCAATTCCAAAAGCAGCACCCTTCCCCAACGCAATTGCGTTAACGATTGTTGCTGCTCCATGAGCAATAGCCACCGCTTTACTAGTCAAGTTTACACCTTCGTTAAGTGATTAACCACAGCCTGCCTCATAACATCAACAGGCGCAGACTTGCCAGTCCAAATCTCAAAAGACGCCGCACCCTGATAGATCAACATCTCAACACCACTAACCACTTTCGCACCTGCCACCTTTGCTTCTTTAGCAAGTTTGGATTCGATTGGGTTATAGACTATATCCATTACAGCTAAGTTTGGTCGCAACAGTCTAGGCGCTACCGGACTTTCCTCAGCTTTCGGTTTCATTCCCACTGATGTAGCATTGATCAAAACGTCTGAGTCTTGCAGGTTTTGCTGGATTTCTTTCGGCGAAAGTGAGCCTGAAACAATTTTTTTATTTGCGGTCTTCTCAAGGAGTTTAGCTAATTCTTGGGCCGGTTTTAGGGAGCGATTCAACACTGCCAACTCGTCAGCTTCTTTAGCCATCGTGTAAGCTATTGCTCTAGCCGCGCCTCCAGCACCCAACAACAAAACCTTTCGCCCCTTCAATTCAACCCCGTTTTCTCTGAGAGCTTTCAACGCACCGACTCCGTCTGTGTTAAAGCCGAAGAGTTTGTTATCCCTGTTTAAGATTGTGTTTACTGAGTTTATGATTTGCGCCGATAAGTCTGTTCTATCTAGATATTTTAAGACTGGAGTTTTATGCGGCATTGTTACGTTTAAGCCGCGGATGTTTAGAGCACGCATGCCGTTGATTGCGTTTTCAACTTCCGTAGGCTTCACCTTAAAAGCTAAAAACACGTAGTCGAGGTTTAGGGCGTTGAATGCTGCGTTGTGCATGATTGGGCTCAATGTGTGCTCGATGGGGTCCCCGATTACACCGCATACCTTTGTTTTTCCAGATATACTCATATTATTTATTCCCCAACAGAATATAAGCAGTCTTCATTTCATTTATGCTCATTTGCCCCTCAGCCGTTCCACTACCTTCTTCAAGTGAGGCAAAAGTGAAAAAAGCCCCGAACAGAGGCGAGAGAACCCTCGAAACCCTACCTTGTTCACCCATGCAGAAACAAACCAGCTTAGCCTTGCTGGAAGCAAAAGAAACAAAGCTCAAAACAGGCAGGTTGTCTTCTATCTGTTTAGCAGTTGTCACAATCTTGCAGACGAATGCGCCGCTGGCAAGCTCTTCCTCTAGAACCGCCGCCATTGCTGAAACGTTGAGTGCACCGTCGAATTTGTGATAGGAAACGATGGGTTTCGCCCCCAACAGACTAAGCTGGCTAATAGTCTCTTTGTGTTTTGGACTTGACAAATCAATATCAACATACTCAAAACCACTTTTAGCTGCCTTCAGCAGGGTTAGTTGACGCTCAAATTCTGTTCCAGCAAAAAACCCATTTTCGCTCTGGAGTTTGTTGGTCGCAATTAAGGGGACTTTCGTGCTTGCCGATAATTCGGATAGTTTGAGGGATTTTTTAAGACAGTCAAGCCTAACTTCTATTATGTCAGCTTTGGCTTTCTCTGCCTTTTCAATGAGGTTCAATGCGTCTATATCATTTTTTGGGAGAATCGAGATACAGATTCTCGAGGTCACTTTTCAATCACCGTTTCTTCAGGCACAGATATGCCGAAGTGTCTTCCTCCCTTCGCGGCTATATGCACTATGACTTCGTCGTTTGGCTTTAGTTCTGTGACTGGTTTTGAGGATTTGGGTGTAACCAATCGGATGGTCTCGGCGTTTTGAAGGATTGTTTTTATTTTTATTTCCGCTGCTTGGGCTTCAATTAGAATTAATGGTCGGAACTCAATTTTGCTTCTGCCCAAGTTTGTTAATCTGACTTTGCCCTCTCGGTTAACTATTAAAACTTCGTCTCCTGTCTTGAGTTCCGAGAGGTACCTTGTGCTCTGCGTTGAGGTTAAGGTATAGTGTGATGCTGGTCCAGCGTTAACCCTGAAAGGTCTAGACTGCACATAGGGATTCTCGTTGACTTCAGCTTCAACAAGGAAAAAACCCGCCGATTGACATCCTACAAGCATGCCTTCACCAGGAATCATCAAGTCAACGGTGTCAACGCAAACTCTGGCGCCCGAACCAATGGGCTTAATTGACAAAATCTTAGCTGATGTTAGAACCATTTTTGGGGCTTGTGACTTAATGAGTTTAATTGTTTTTTCAAGTTCATTTGGGTTTCCAGTTTTAAGAAGCACCCCATCAGTTCCAAGTTCGAGCGCTTCCAAAACCACCTTCGCGTCTTCAGAGGCTGTCACTTCAGCGATTAAAGTACTTTTTCCTCTACCCTTCGCAATCAAGTTTTCAAGCGGAATCACTCGCCAATTGAGACAGTTTATTATTACATAGTCAACGCCAATGTCTGCGGCTTTGGCAGCTTTGTTTTCGTCTTCTTTGCCCTGAATGGTAACTCTAAAAGCAGTTTTTTTGCCTTCTTTCTTTAGTTGGGCGAGCTTTTTCTCGTTTAAATCGCTTAGAAAAACTATTTCAAGTTTGTTGTTGCGGTTGCTCGCCTGGTTCTCTTCAAGAATTACATCCGCGTTTTCATGAGAAAGGTTAAGTAAACTCTCTTTTTCTAGAGCCGAAGCTTTTGAGTCTATTTCTACCCAGAGTTCCTTCAACGCTTTTCACCGAGAACCTTAAGCGCTTGCTCCACCGACATGTTTTCGTGAACAATAGCTGAGAGCGCTTTAACGATTTGAGTTGGGTTTTCGCATTGGAACACGTTTCGCCCAATCGAAAGTCCAGCAGCTCCAGCCTTAAGTGAATCAGATGTTGTTTGGAGTACTTCTTGGGCGGATTTGCATTTTGGTCCACCAGCGATCACTACTGGAACGGGGCAACTTTCAATTATTGTTTTGAAGGTTTCTATGTCGCCTGTATAATTGGTTTTAATAATATCCGCCCCAAGTTCTGCTCCGATTCTTGCTGCGTGGGCCACCACTTCTGGTGAGTGTTCGTTTTGGATTTTTGGTCCACGCGGATACATCATAGCAAGCAGGGGCAGACCGAAGAGGTCACATTCTTCGGAGACTTTGCCCAGATTCTGGAGCATTTTGTCTTCGTCTTGTGCGCCAACGTTAACGTGTACCGAGACTGCATCTCCGCCGATGCGTATAGCTTCTTGTACAGAGCAAACTTGTACTTTTGCATTCAAGTTAGGGCTAAGATTCGACATGCCTGACAACATAATTATGAGTCCTGCTTGTCCTGTATCGATACGTTTAGCTATGCCTTTGTGGACAAGGATGGCGTCTGCGTTTCCCTTTACTATTTTAGTGGTTGTTTCCTGCATGTTAGTTATGCCTTGGATGGGCCCTATTGTAACGCCATGATCCATAGGCACGATTACTGTGCGGTTATCTTGCTGCATGATTCTTCTCAGTCTGCGGGTTTTTCCATTGTTCATCTTTCTTCCACCTTAATGTGTTTTAAGTGAGTTTTTAATTAACCTTAATGCTTTCTCTTTCTCATTCCAATCTACAAATAAAAGGATACTTGAGGTAATAGTTAGTATACCTGAGATGTTTATGCCGTTGACGCGTAAATCTTCACTGATTCTGCCGATAATGCCATGTGTTTCCTCCAAGCCGACACCGCTGGTTTTGATAAATACTAGGTCTTTTTTGACTGCCATAGCTATGGTTTCTTTGTTGCTGATTGTGATTTTATGAATTTGGTTGAAGAGAAAATCGATATTTTTCTCTTGTGGCACATATAGGATTATTGAGTTTGTATTCATCGACATGCCAAGCAACAGGGAGTTTTCTTTGACTTTTTCCACCATTTCTGTAATAACTTCGGGGTTTGCAGAGAGCCCATTCCCAACGACTGTAATTTCAACTACTGATGTTGGGTGAGCGATTTCCGCATCAAGTTCAGTAGATAGTCCACCTGTGATAGTTGTTCCTGGACGGCTCAAGTCACTATGTGCGTTGCTAATTACTCTAACATCAATCTCTTTTGGTTTGTATTTCAGGGCTTTACTGTGTATGAATTTTGCTCCTGAATCGGCTAAACCAACAAGGGTGTTTACGTTAATTTTTGGAAGTAAATTAGGTGATGCGATGATTTTCGGGTCACTTGACATAATGCCTTCTGCATCCGTTACCAAGACAACCTGGTTTGCATTTATTCCTTGTGCCAGCAGGAACGCGGTGGTATCGCTTCCTCCTCTACCTAGCGTGGTGATTTTGCCGTCTTTGGTTTTGCCGACAAACCCTGCAATTACGGGTATAGTTCCCGCCTCGACAAGAGGAAGAACGAATTCTTTGATTTTTTTCTCACATTCCTTAACGATTGGATTGGCATTCTGGAACGAATCATCAGTGATTATTGGCCAATTGCTATCCATGGGATCAAAGTAGCATGCATCAACGCCATTGTTCCGAAGTGCAGCGGCGAATATGCGTACACTAGTGCGTTCCCCCATAGAGAGAATATCATCTAACTCATGTTTGGATAGTTTCCCATTCGAAGTGTTCTTCGCGGTGGTCATAAGGACATCAGTTGTTTTGCCCATAGCGGAAACTACAACGGCTATTTTGGTGTCTTTTTTCGCTTCATTTACAACTGCCATAACGGATTTCAAGAGTCTTTCATGGTCAGATAAGCTAGAGCCACCGAATTTTACAACAATTTTGTGGTTACTTTTCATTATAGTACACCCGTGTTTCGCCCAGAACCGTTCTCAAAAAATTTTTCAGTCCTGGGCCTAAGGAAAATGGTAATAATAAAAGTAGTAGCCGAAGCTATGAAACTGCAATTCAACGAGACCATTTTTAATAGTGGAATTGGTCATTTGCTTCGAACCTGTTCAATCAGTCTTCTTCCAAAAAATATAAGCGTTTCGGATTTGGGCTATAACTGAATATTTTACAATCGAGTTAACAGTATGTTTTTCGTTTGTTTACCACTATACTATTATCAAATAGAAACTCTACGCAAAACTAATGTGGAGAACCAAAATATTGTTTTTATTTTGAGGAAAAAGCAAGTCAAAAATAAGATAAAGGAAAAAGTTTAGGCAATTCTTCAAGGGTCTATTTTTATTATTTGCGGAACTTTTCCTGCAGTTCCAACCTGACCCTTATAGATTATAAGTATGCCATCAATTCCCTCAATCGACAAGCCCCTTTTGATTCCCTCTTGAATACTATCCTGCGCATCTTCACCTTTAACAACGTTGCCGACGGCTGTTGCCGCCGCGTCAGCTAAGGCGGCACCTTTGCAAAAAACCACAGCTGCCTCGGCATCCCCAAAACTAAGTGCATGGCTAAAGCGTCCTGAACTGGTAGCTACACCAATCGGGAATTCTGTCAATCTAAAACCGAAGCGTTTTGAGAGAGGTTCCTCACCTGCGGCAACTGCCACATCAATTGGTAGATTTGAAATTGCTGAGATTTCACCGCCGTCTTCTACAACCGCCACTTCGCACCCTTCGCGTTTCATATCTGCTACAGCTAAGTCAGCCAAAACTCCTGCAACAGCCGCCATGGGTCCAACCGTTGCTTTTTGGGCTGCCATAGCCATTAATTTTGCAATAAGAGGCTTTTCTGGGGTGGTGATTGGTGTTAGAGTATACATAAATTTTGGGTTAGCCCTAATGTATAGTTCCAATTCTTGACGGTTGCGTTTAATTGAGTCTATGGCGGCTTGGATAGCTTGCTGCCTATCAGAAATGATTGTACATTGGGTCTCTTTTAAGGTAAAGTTTTCTTTGAAAAGTTTTTCTGTCAACGTTTCTTTTCCCTATTGGCTGACATACCATTGTTGTTTGGTTTAACCGATTTAATAGCTCGAGCGGGGCATGCATCAACACAAACACTGCAGGTACTGCCAACACATTTCTCTTTGTCAAACTGGACAGTTGAATCACTGGTTAAGCTGATGGCTTCAACTGGGCAAAGTGCGAGACAGCCACCACAACTAAAGCATTTGTCAGAGTCAACCTCAATAAGTTTGGGAACTGTTACTGAAATCCCTCTATTGCGGAAAGCGTTAACAACTTTTTCCAGTATTTCGTCAGGGACTTCAGCCAGGATCTCGCCTCCTTTTGAGTTTATGTGGGCTGACAAAATTGCCATTGGCACTTTGTATTCAATAATTATTTGTGATGCTATAGGCTCTGATACTTGGTCTTCGTTAAATCTTATTAGAATTCTTCCCATTTAATTACCGTCCTAACAGTCTGGAAACATCTTCTGAAGTGATTATACCCAGCACTTTTCGTTCAATATCTATCACAGGTAAAGCAGAGATGTTGTTTTGAGCCATTCGTTTGGAAGCAATTTCAAGTGGTTCATCAGGTTTGGCTGTAATTACATTGCGGGATTCTATGTCAGCCAATGCTTTCTTGCCTTCAGCCATAGCGCGTGTAATATCCCATGAAGTCACTATTCCTTTAAGTTTGCCAGTTTCATCCACCACTACTATGTGGTTAACTGATTTTGTGACTATGCGTTTTGCAATAGCTTGTATCTCCTCATCCTCGGTGCAGGTAACAGCAGGGTGCATTACGCTGTAAACGAAGGGGATTTCCTCGGTTTGCCTCATAGGCTTAAAAATGGTTGTTGTTGGCAAACTCTCAACAGGAGAAGTTAAGAAGAATGCGCCTTCGACAATCCATGATTTTAGCGTTTGCGAAACTTTCTTTGCTATTTTCAGGCTTGATAACGAACTTACTCTGATTTTCTTTCCACCAACAGTTATGGAGCCAGATTTTAGTTCCTTATAACTCACTTGTCCAAACTTGGGGCGGTCACGGCGTGGCACGCTGTAATCGATTATATCGGTTAAGATATCTTTGTCTTGAATCCCAGTTTTTTTCGCTAACCCCTCGTTCAAAATCGGAATTGGAACTCCTAAACCAACGTACAATGAAGTTCCATAGCCAGTGAAAGCGCCACCCTGCAGAAATTCAGGTGACATCTTCTTCGCATCGCCTTTAACCATTAATGTTCCGTTGAGATTTTTGGGGCTATGCTGCGTTCCCTCTCCAATGATATATCCTTGCCCACCCCCAAGAAAGATTCGGGTTCCCATGCCAATGGTTTCGTAGTCTGGGTCATTCATAAGAGGATTAAGTTCGCCTGCGCCGGAGAAGGTGGCGTTTCGCATTCTGGGTAAAAGTTTGCTCATGTATGTATAGATGACTTCCTCGCTGCTGTTGACGGCGCAATTGTAGCGTTGGTAACAGTTGCGAAAGTTAAGCAAATAAAACTGGTTTAGATCGTCCTTTGTCAAAGTCGTTTTTAGCGAGGTCCGTGGGTAACAGTCGGTTCCATATGACGTTGCTCTTAGTTCAACTTCTTTTCCAGCCACCAAGTCTTGGATAACGTGTCCCCCTCCATATTGATATGGTTGTTTCTCGGACATGTTAGTCGCACCAATGAACAGATCAACTGCAGCACCGGGGTGACAAACTTCTACGTCGTTGATCCATGCATGCTCAATCTTAATGGGCGGATCAGAATGACCAAGGTTTACAACTGCGCCAGATGAGCACATGGCTCCAAAAGTGCCCGTGGTAACCACATCTACTTCTTTGAAGGCAACCTCAACACCGCTGCTCTCAACCAGCTTCTTCATTTCTTCCGCAGTTAAAACTTGGGCGTCTCCTTTACGGATTTTCTGGTTAATCTCTTCTACTGTCCGAGTCTTGGCTTGGTTAGACAAAGCAGATTACCTTAATGCTCAATCGAAAAGGCAGGGCAAGAATATAATATTTGCGCAAAAAATAGGCTATATTCGCAATATTTGATGCTCCTCAGACATGCAACAGCATTTTTGGATCCAAATAACAATTGCCAAACATTGTAGAAAGTACATAGATTGTTCAGGTCAGTATATGAGTTTTAGTGCTTTTGATAAAAGAAGCCCGAAGGGAGCGGGACTTACCACTTTTTCCAAGGCAAGGCGTCCATGTACTCGTTTAATGAATGAATGGAATTGCCGTTTTGTCCTTTCTCCTTTAGCACTTCAACCAATGCCGCTGCAAGTTGCAGGTTGGTGATTACTGGGATATTGAATTCTACTGCTTGGCGTCGTATGATATAACCGTCGGTTAGGATATCAGATATGCTTGAACGTCGGTTAGCCATTGGCACATTTATTACTAGGTCGATTTTGCGTTCCTGCAAATAATCCATTATATTAGGGCTAACTTGAGCGTCCTTGACCTTGTATAGTAGGGTGGCCGTTACTCCGTGGGCGTTGAGTACATTGGCTGTGTGGTGAGTTGCGTAGATTTTAAAGCCCATTTCAGCAAGTGTTTTGGCAATCGGCACAACGCGTGCCTTTCGCGCTTCATCGCCACCAACGCTGATGAAAACTTTGCCGTCTTTGGGAGGAATCGTGAATTCGGCAGCCTGCAACGCCTTCGAGAAGGCATCCGAAAAGTTTTCGCCAAGACAAGCTACCTCTCCAGTACTGAGCATTTCTACGCCCAAAACTGGGTCAGCACCACTTAAACGCATAAAGCTAAACTGCGGAACCTTCACACCTACATGAGGGGCAATTGTCATTGGGGAGAGTTTGACTCCGTCTATTTTTTTGCCCAGCATCGCCAAAGTCGCCAACTCAATCATGTTTATGCCCCGAGTCTTGCTAACAAAAGGCATAGAACGTGAGGCTCGTAAGTTACATTCGATAACGTTGACTACATCGTCTTTGACGAGGTATTGTATGTTGTACGGTCCGTGAATTTGTAGCGCCTTCACTATTCCTTGGGTACATTCTTCGATTTTCTTTTGAACCTCAATCTTCAGCGATTGAGGGGGAATGGTCATTGTTGCGTCACCGCTGTGGACGCCAGCGTTCTCCACATGCTCCATTATGGCACCGATAAACACATTTTCGCCATCGGAGACACCATCTACTTCGACTTCTTTGGCTTGAGTTATGAACTTGCTGATAACTACTGGGTGATCACGCGAGACTTTGGCAGCCAAGTTCAAAAAGTTTTCAAGTGACGCCTCGTTATAGGCAACACGCATTGCTGAACCCGACAGCACATAGCTTGGGCGAACAAGAACGGGGTAACCGATTTTCTGGGCGAAGCATTTTGCATCATCAATCGATAATAGTTTACTCCATTTAGGTTGGCAAATGCCAAGTTGATCTAGGAGAGCGCTAAATTTTGAGCGATCTTCAGCTAAATCCACGTTCTCCGCTGAAGTGCCCAAAAGTTTTACGCCTGCTTTTGAGAGCGGCATAGCTAAATTGTTGGGAATTTGCCCGCCGACGCTGGTTATTACACCCAACGGATTTTCTTTCTCGTAAATGTCCAAAATCCGCTCAATGGATAATTCTTCAAAATATAGTTTGTCTGAGACATCGTAGTCTGTTGAGACAGTTTCGGGGTTGTAGTTAACCATGATAGCTTCTTTTATACCGTTCTTTTTTAGCGCCCAAATTGTGTTGACACCGCACCAATCGAATTCTACACTTGACCCGATTCGAAAAACGCCTGCACCAAGCACGATAACTTTGCTTGGGCTACTAGATAATTCTATGTCATCCTCATCTCCGCCATAGGTTAGGTAGAGATAGTTGGTTTTTGCAGGCCATTCCGCTGCCAACGTGTCAATCTGTTTGATCACTGGAAGAATATTTGCATCTTTTCTAAAAGCCCTAATCGTGAATTCATCGGTTTTTTGGCATTGAGCGATTTGTTCGTCAGAGAAACCGATGCGTTTTGCTTCTCGGATTGTTTCTGGCGCTGTGTTTTCTGCTAGGTTTAGTCTGCGGAGTTGTGTTTCCATGTCTATGATGTTTTGGATTTTGTACAGGAAGAAAGGGTCTACGCCGCTTAAACGATATATCTCAGCGATTGGTATGCCAAGTTTTAAGGCTTTGACAAGTTTGTAGAGGCGTTTGTCAGTTGGGTTTGCAATTTCGTCTCTTATGCGTTCTTCAGATTCGATTTCTGCGTCTTCTTCAGGGTTACAGACTAGACCAATTTTTCCTGTATCCAACATGCGTACGGCTTTTTGTAGTGCTTCTTCAAAGCAGCGTCCAATCGACATAACTTCTCCTACGGAACGCATCTGTGGACCGACGTGGCGGTCGGCATTCTTGAATTTCTGGAGATCCCATCTTGGGATTTTGACAGTTATGTAGTCGAGGGCTGGTTCGAAGCATGCCGTAGTAACTTCAGTGACTTTGTTGATTAGTTCAGGAAGAGTGTAACCCAAAGTAAGTTTTGTGGCTATGTAAGCAAGAGGATAGCCAGTAACTTTACTTGCTAACGCAGAACTGCGGGACATACGTGAGTTAACTTCTATAACCCGGCATTCCTCGGATTTGGTGTTTAGTGCCCATTGTATGTTGCATTCGCCAACGATTCCCAAGTGGCGAATTGCGTTTATAGAGATTGAACGGATAATGTGGTACTCGCGGTTTGTCATGGTCTGTGAAGGCGCAACTACAATTGAGTCTCCAGTGTGGATGCCCATTGGATCAAAGTTTTCCATGTTGCAGACCGTTAAGCAGTTGTCTGCGTAGTCGCGCATGACTTCGTATTCGACTTCTTTCCAGTGCCCAATGTATTCTTCAATGAGAATTTGACCAATTCTGCTCTGAGCTATTCCGCGTGTAACTATTTCTTTTAATTCATGAACGTCGTGAGCTACACCTGAACCTTTTCCACCTAAAGTGTAAGCTACTCTAACAATGACTGGGAAACCGATTTCCTCAGCAACTTCCAAAGCTTGCTTGATGCTTGTCGCTGATTTACTTTTAAGAAATGGAACACCAGCTTCAAGCATTGATTGACGAAAACGTTTACGGTCACCAGTGTCTTCGATAGCTTTTACGGGTGTACCTAAGACTTTAACATTATATTTTTGGAGGATGCCTGTTTTTTCCAGTTCTAGACCGCAGTTTAAGGCTGTTTGTCCGCCAAAGCCAAGTAGAATTCCGTCTGGACGTTCTTTCTCGATAACTTTCTCCACGAACTCTGGGGTAACTGGGAGAAGGTAGACTTTGCCTGAGAGTCTAATGTCAGTCTGTATAGTTGCTATGTTAGGGTTAATTAGAACAGTTTCAATGCCTTCTTCTCGCAGAGCTTTGAGACATTGGCTTCCTGAATAGTCGAATTCGGCTGCTTCCCCAATTTTAATTGCGCCGCTACCAAGAACCATAACCTTCTTTATCCAATCAAACTTCGGCATCCTTACTTGACCTCCAAGGTTTTAGCGAATTTATCAAACAGCATTTCAGTGTCGTATGGTCCAGGCGAAGCTTCAGGATGCCATTGGACAGCGAAAACTGGCTTATTTTTGTGTTTAACACCTTCAGTAGTCTTATCGTTGGGATTAATGAACCAAGGGTCCAAAGGTGTTTTCTTTAGTGATTCTAAGTCTATCGCATAACCGTGGTTTTGAGTTGTGATGTAGCAGCGACTGCTAGTTAGGTCAAGTGCAGGTTGATTTTGGGCACGGTGACCAAACTTGAGTTTGTAAGTGTCGCCTCCCATTGCCAACGCCAGTATTTGCGCGCCTAGACAGATGCCCATTAGGGGGACCTTTTCAGACAATTCCCGAATAGACTCAATTGTTTTTTTACATTTCTTAGGGTCGCCGTGGACCATTACTCAAGAAAACCCCGTCTGGTCTGTAATTCAAGATTTCGCTGGCTGAAGTATCATAAGGTACACGCACAACATCGATACCCCGTTTGAGCAGATTTCGGATAATACTGTATTTGACTCCGCAGTCAATTAACACAACAGTTTTCTTTCCATCAACGTTGTACTTGATGGGTTTTTTCACGGACACTTCCTTAACCAAATCAGTCAGGTTTGGATCGGCGATGTTTTTGCCGTTCTTCAAAATTGCATTCATATTGGGTTCTTCATTAGCTTCAAAAACCTGCAAGACCCCTAACATTACACCGTAAGTTCGAAGTTTCTTTGTTAATCGTCTTGTATCTACACCATAGATTCCGGGGACACCTTCGTCTGCCAACCATTTATCAAGAGTTTTTGTGGAAGCCCAATGGAATGGCTGATGACATAATTCATGGATAATTAAGCCTTGTACTTGGATATGGTCGGACTCGAAATAAAGCGGCATTCCAAGGTTTAATTCGTTTGACGGAACTCCATAGTTTCCTACCATAGGATAAGTGAAAGTGAGAACTTGCCCCTTATAAGACGGGTCAGTCAAGGCTTCTGGATAACCAACCATCTGAGTTGAAAAAACAACCTCGCCAGAAATTTTTCCAGTGGCACCAAAACCTTTGCCGATAAATGACGTTCCGTCTTCAAGAAGCAGTATCGCTTTTTTGTTTTTGTTGGACATGCTAAATTGTGGGACCAAAGCCCTATTCAACCTATAATTTGGAATTTTTAAGTCTTCCGTTTTTGGAAGAGTCAATTTGAAAGTAGGAGTTCACGGTCGAGCTAAGGTTTTTTTCTGCTTTTGCAAGGTTTTCTTGGAGTTTTTTAATATTTGCTTTTGTCTGTGTCAGGGTTTTTTTGGTTGATATGATAGCTCTTTCGACCTCTGTGGGTGATGGACCGCCTTGTACTTTATAGGTTTCGATTAGTTTGCGAGGATTTACGCATTCAACTATGTCTGCTTTTTTGACCGTTAATTGGATTCCAACCGATTTTTTAGCCTCTTTGGTTAGCAATTCAGGGGTGGCATCGAGCAAAGTCTGTTTCGAATCAATTAGGGCTTTGACTAAAGCACCGATTATCTTGTGTGAAGTTCGAAAAGCTACGCCGTATTTTCGCACGAGCATATTCGCAAGTTCGGTTGCTCCCACGAATCCTGCTGCAGACTTGCTTTCAACGTTCGAAGAAACCTTCAAGTTAGGAATAATTTTCACAAATATGCCAAGTGAAGCTGTAAGGTTGTCGGTTGATGACCAAAGCTTGGGAGTTATTTCTTGAAAATCAAGGTTGTAAGTTGAGGGCAAGCTTTTGAGAGCAGCAGCTGAAGCAACGAAATCGCCCAAAGTATAACTGGCTCGTGCACGGATGACCTCGAGTACTTCGGGGTTCTTCTTTTGAGGCATTATACTGCTGGTTGAGGTGAATTCGTCTGGCAACTCGACTGTGCCGAATTCTGGTGAACTCCAGATAATCAAGTCTTCAGCAATTCGGCTTAAGTTCACCGCAAGCAAAGTTAGTGCTGACTGGGTTTCGAGGATGAAATCTCGGCTGCCAACCGCATCGATCGAATTCTCTAATACTGAATCGAAGCCCAAGAGTTCGGCTGTAGTTTTGCGGTTTATTGGGAAACTTGTGGTTGCCAACGCTCCAGCGCCCAAAGGACACAAGTTAACCCGTTCGTAAACGCTCTGCAATCTCTGCAAATCCCGTCCTAGAGCATCAACATGTGAGAGCAGGTAATGTGCGAAGGTGACTGGTTGAGCTGGTTGAAGGTGAGTATAGGCTAAGATTATGGTTTTAGTGTGTTTGCTAGCGGATGTTAGGAGGCTTACCTGAATGTCGAGCACTTGCTGCATGACACTCAATAATTCGTTTCGCAATGCTATACGAATGGCTGTTGTTACCTGATCGTTTCTGCTTTTGGCGACATGCAGGTTTCCACCAACCTCAGGACCCGTCTCAGCTAAAACGGCTTCTTCAATTGCCATATGGACGTCTTCAGCGTTAGGGTCGAGTTTTTGGGTGTCTATTTTTTGCAGAGCTTTTAGGATTTTTTCTCCGTCTGGCCAATTGATAATTTTCTGTTCCATCAGCATGATGACGTGCGCCTTGTTAATAGCTAAAACAGCATCAGCTAACCGCGCATCATCTTTGCGTGAGGAGGTAAACTTGGCAACATCTTCTCGAACATTGCCCAGCCGTCCTCCATGCAATATCTTCGACGTTTTAATTTGCCCTCCTATTAGTTTAGTCCTTGCAGTAAAAGAATTAGGCTTTCTTTATCTTCGGTTTCTTGCTGGCTTTCTTTAGCGTGTTGTACATTCTCGTCTGTAATCCCCAGAGTTCGATGAAACCTTTAGAGTAGGATTGGTTGAAGCTGGTTTTAATGTTGTAGTTGGCAAGGTTTTTGTCGTAGAGTGAGTTTGGAGATGAACGTCCGATAATTTGGAGACTACCTTTATAGAGTTTCAGCTTGACTTCGCCAGTGACGTTTTCTTGGGATTTGTTAATGAATGCGTCCAAGTCATCTTTAAGCGGATCAACCCACAAACCTGCATAAGCCAGAAACACCCATTCGGCTTCGATTTGCTGCTTGAAAAACACTTCATGCCGGGTCATGACCATTTTCTCGAGATCTTTGTGGGCTTCGAGAATAACGATGGCTGCTGGGCATTCATAGACTTCACGAGATTTTATGCCAACTAAACGGTCTTCAATATGGTCAATACGACCAACACCATTCTTTCCAGCAATCTTGTTCACTTCTTCGATAAGATCAAGAGGCGACATGTTTTTGCCATTAACCGCAACTGGAACTCCTGCCTCGAACTGTATAGTAACAATTTCAGGTGTGTTGGGAGCTTTTTCTGGTGAAGTTGTCCACTCATATGCATCTTCTGGCGGCGCTTGACTTGCGTCTTCAAGTAAACCGCATTCGATGGCTCTCCCCCAAACGCTCGCATCAATACTATATTTTTTAGCGGCGTTTGAGACTGGAATTCCTTTGGTTTTAGCGTAGGCTATTTCTTCGTCTCGCGTCATGCCCCATTCGCGAACTGGAGCAATAATTTTCATACTAGGTGCTAACGAACCCAATGTTACATCGAAGCGTACTTGGTCGTTACCTCTTCCTGTACAGCCGTGTGCTAAGCCTGTCGCACCTTCTTTTTCAGCGATCTCAACCATTTTTTTGGCGATTAATGGTCTGGATAAACTTGTGCTTATTGGATATTTTCCTTCGTAGAGCGCGTTGGCTTTTATGGCTGGGAAAATGTAGTCTTTGGCAAATTCTTCTTTTGCGTCAATGGAGAAATGTTTGAGGACACCTATTTTTTTTGCTTTTTTCTCAGCTGCCTTAATGTCTTCTTGTTGACCAACGTCTACTGTTACTGTGATTACTTGGGCATCATATTTTTCTTGGATGTATTTGATTAATACGGATGTGTCTAATCCGCCTGAGTATGCTAATACAAATTTGTCAGTTATGTGTTTGCTCCCCTATTATTGCTCTAAATTTATTCCAACAACCTTCAGGACTGCATTTTTAAACCTTGTGACTTTTTTGTCACTTAACAAGCTTTAAATGTCCCATTTGATACATTCACAGATACCTTGACAATAGCCCAAAATGTGAGAAGTCACCTACGAAACAAACCATACCTACTGGAAGCTCTAGAAAAAGGCATAGTCAACCTAAGTGAGCTCTCACGACAAATTCAGAAAGAATTGAAAACCGAAGACACAAGCGCCATAAAAGCCGCTCTCCGCCGCTACTCAGAGGAATTACAGAAACACAAGCAAAAAAGAGAAGAAAAAGTTCTCCAACTCCTTAAACGCAGCAACATTGCTGTTTATGACCGGAAATCCGTAATGATAACTGCTAAGGAATTGCCAACACAAACAGGTATGAAAGTGGATTTAATGGGTAAATTCGTTTACTTGCTTGATCGAAGTGATTTACCCGAACGCATAAACACCTTGGTTAAACATGACAATTGCACGATGATTGTCGTTCATTCCCCCGAAGAACTTGAAGCCACACCGGGAGTAGTCGCATTTCTAGCAACCCTTCTGGCTGAACAGAATGTTAACATTATCGAGTTTATTTCTTGCTGGACAGAAACAATAATGGTGGTTGAAAAGAAGGATAGCCTCAAAACCTATGAGGTTCTATCAAATTTAGTGGGTTAATTACTTAGCAAAGTAGGGCAAAATTAATAATGTCACAATCAAAACAGGAACGCGTTAGTAGCTTGCCAAAGTGGAGACCTAAATAAATGACACATCAAGAATGCATAAACTGCAAAACAACCTATGGTATAGACGAGATTATTTACTTCTGCAAAAAATGCGGAGACATCTTGGAAGTAAAATTTGATTTTAAAGAGATAGCTGAAACACTCAAAGAAAGCGACTGGTTGAGCAAACCACTATCTGTTTGGCGCTACCGCAACTTCATGCCCATCCACGAATCAACAAAAGTAGTAACTCTAAACGAAGGAGGTACTGGTCTGCACCGATCTGAACGTTTAGGCGCCGAGTTGGGACTTAAAAACCTCTACTTTAAGAATGAAGGCGAAAACCCAACTGGCAGCTTCAAAGACAGAGGCATGACTGTCGGCGTCACCAAAGCAGTTGAATTGGGTGCAAGACATGTCATCTGCGCTTCAACAGGCAACACTAGTGCCAGTTTAGCCGCTTACGCTGCAAGAGCAGGAATAAAATGCACCGTCCTGATTCCCTCAGGCAAAATTGCCTATGGTAAACTTTCGCAAGCCATGATTCATGGCGCCAAAGTTCTTCAGGTCAAAGGAAACTTTGATGAAGCTTTGGAGTTCGTGCTTAAACTTGCCGATAAACACAAGAGCATTTATCTGTTGAATTCAATTAATCCATTCCGTATTGAGGGACAAAAATCATTAGGATACGAAATCTGTGAGCAACTCAATAACGATACTCCTGATAGAATTATAGTACCAGTTGGAAACGCAGGAAACATAAGCGCCATCTGGAAAGGTTTAACCGAGTTCCACCAGCTTGGTTACATAAAAAAACTTCCAAAAATGACAGGGATTCAAGCCTCTGGCTCTGCACCTATTGTTCAAGCCATAAAGAGCAATAGCGACAAAATTGTTCCAGTCGCAAACCCCGAGACCGTTGCTACAGCCATTCGCATCGGTGCACCAGTAAGCTGGAAGAAAGCTATCAACGCCATCCATGAATCCAAAGGAACTGCTGAGACGGTAACAGATGAAGAAATCTTGGATGCCCAAAAAATATTGGCGCGGATTGAAGGAATTTTCGTAGAACCAGCAAGCGCCTCATCCATTGCAGGGCTAAAGAAACTTGTCAAAAGTGGCGTAATTGACAAAGATGAGCGCGTTGTATGTGTTACAACTGGACATGGACTAAAAGACCCAGATACAGCAGTTAAGATTAGCGAGAAACCAATTGAAGTTGACGCGGAAATTTCAGCCATCGAAAGAGCGTTGGGATTAAAAAAACAAGTAATTATTGCACAGTGATTAGATAATGAGGATTATTTTAGTTGGCTACGGCGTAGTTGGAAAAGGAGTAACAACACTTCTTGCCCGCAGATACTCGGAAAACCTTAAGGATACTGGGTTTAACCCAAAAATCGTAGCAATCGCCGATATAGATGGCGCGGTAATAAACCCAAGAGGTTTAAGCCCAGAAAAACTTGAGACAATAAAGCAAAGGGGGTATCCAATATCTAAAGACCCTGACTTTGGTCGACCGGGAATTTCAGCTTTGGATGTTATCGAGTCGGTTGAGGCGGAAGTAGTTGTTGAAGTCACACCTGTTAACATCAAAACTGGTGAACCAGCCCTATCACACATTACGAAAGCGTTCAAAACAGGCAAACATGTTGTCACAACCAACAAAGGACCTTTAGCTTTGGCGATGCCAGCGTTGACAGAACTCGCTGAATACAACAACGTTTACCTTAGGTTCAGCGGTACAGTCGGAGGGGGAACACCCATGTTAGAGTTTGCAAAACGATGCCTCGCAGGAGACAGAATATTGGCAATACGCGGAATACTAAACGGCACAACTAACTATATACTAACTGAAATGTCTCAAAATCACGTAACCTTCCAAGATGCACTCTCAAATGCCCAGAAGCTTGGTTACGCAGAAAGAGAGCCATCGATGGATATTGACGGGTTTGATACTGCCTGCAAAGTAGTTATTTTATCGAACTGGATAATGAACAAGAAAATAACCTTAAAAGACGTAGAAATAACAGGCGTCCACGACGTAACCTTGCAGGCACTTGAAGAAGCCGTAAAAAGAAATTGTACCATCAAACTGATTGGTTCACTCGAAGGTGATAAAGCAACTGTTAAACCTACTGAAATACCGTTAACCAACCCTTTATGCGTCAGCGGAGTTTTAAACGCCATAACCTTTTCAACAGAATATGCGGCAGAACAAACACTAATCGGTAGAGGTGCAGGCGGTATCGAAACTGCCAGTGCAGTTTTAAGGGACCTTTTAGATATAAGACGTAAGTTAGCAACCAAACTACTAAACTAAAGAAAAGGACTGATAAAAATGAAGATTGTGATGAAGTTCGGTGGAACAAGCGTAGGCACGGGCGAGAATATACGTCACGTAGCTAATTCAGTAACGCAATACGCTAAGAAAGATTACAAAGTGGCTGTTGTTGTTTCTGCATTAGCAGGTGTCACAAATAGTTTGCTTGAAGTTGCTTGTCAAGCTAAGAAAAGTGATGAAAAACAAATCGACTGCTTTACAAAAGAACTACTCAAAAAACATATAGATGCAATTTCAACCGCTATATCAAGCAAACAAATCCAAAAAGAAGTTACTCAAATCACAGAAAAAACAATCTCTGAACTAGAAAAAGTCTTAACAGGAATATGCTATGTTGGTGAACTCACACCAAAATCTAAAGACTATGTTGCCTCTTTTGGAGAACGCTTGTCTGCACCCATAGTCTCTGGAGCGATAAGAGACCACAAATTTGAGTCACAATGCTTCACAGGCAAAGAAGCAGGCATAGTCACAGATTCGAATTTTGGTGAGGCTAACCCACTTATGAATTATACCACTCACCTTATTCGAGAAAGAATTGGGGCAATGTTTGAAAAAGGCACAATCCCCGTGGTTACAGGGTTTATTGCCGCCAATCAAGATGGCATAGTGACAACCGTTGGCCGGGGGGGATCAGACTATACTGCAACAATACTTGGTTTAGCATTACAAGTCGACGAAGTCTGGATATGGACCGACGTTGACGGAATAATGACTACCGACCCAAAAATAGTTCCAACTGCCAGAATGCTGCCCCAACTCAGTTACCAAGAAGCCGCAGAAATGGCGATTTTTGGTGCAAAAGCCATGCATCCAAGAGCATTAGGGCCAGTAATCAAAGAAAACATTCCTGTACGTATACGAAGCGTCTTCCACCCAGAAAACCCAGGCACACTCATAACCAAAAAACCCGACGCTAAAGTCACTGAAGCCGTAAAGGCAGTTGCAATGATCAAAGACGTTGCCATGCTAAACGTTAACGGTGCTGCAATGGTTGGTGCACCAGGTAGTTACGCAAAAGTCTTCGATGTACTAGGCAAAAACGGCATCAACGTTATGATGATATCCACCGCTGTCTCTGAAGCTAACATCTCCATGATAATTAAACGCGGACTCCTAGGCCGAGCCACCAGCAACCTAGAAATCGCACTCCTAGAGCGAGGCGGAGTAGTGAGCGAAGTCACCGCGGAAGATGATGTCGCAGTCATAGCAGTTATGGGTGCAAACATGAAGGGTACATTGGGTGTTGCATCAAGAATCTTCAACACCGTTGCCAAGAAAAGCATAAACATCCGTATGATCGCGCAGGGTAGCTCTGAACTCAACATATCCTTTGTCGTCAAAGAGAAAGATGGAGTAGCTGTGGTTCGGGCTATTCACGAAGAGTTCGATCTGGACAAAAAGTAAGCCCAACCCTAACCTTTGCTTATTTCCCAAAATTTATTTATTACATGCAAGCTAATTCAGCAAATGGCGGGTCCTATGGAAACAAAAGCAAAGAATTTTTATTTCCAAGAATTGGATTGGATAGTCAGCTTTCCCTGTTCGGGAAATGAGGGAAGAAAATACCTTTTTTATTCCGTGCAGTTCATTGACCGAAAGACCAAACAAATCAAGGATGCCCTCGTAGCAGACATCGTGGACAGTCCAATGTTTGAAAATGGGTACCCTCACACAGTTGGCTTCTTCAGAAGCCCAGCTAGTTCAGAATCCAATTTTGATGGCAATTTTCTGGAACTTAGAATTGTTAGGTATATCGAGGAGTTCTGGAAGTTCTTAAACGACCTTAACCTCTAAGGCGGCAGCGCGAGAGACATAAACACCGAGTATTCATCTGCTGATTTAGGCGCAAATCCTTTGTTATGGCAGAGGTTTAGCATCTTTGTATTTTCAGGGCTCACGTCACTATAGATGGTTTCGAGTTTTAGGTCCCTGCCTATGTCGATGATGTAGTCCATCATCTTTGATCCCAGTCCTAGACCGTGCCAAGAATCGGTAACCATGACTGCAAATTCCCCCTTCTTTGTTTCGGCGTCAAGAATTAATCTGACAACTCCAATAAGTCTGCTGTCGTCCAGTTGAGCAACGATAGCGATTTCTCGGTCATAGTCAAGATTGCAATACCTAGACAAGGTGTCATGCGACATCTCTTTTATGGTCTCAAAGAACCTAAACCGCACACTCTGGTCAGATAGTGATTTGAAGAGAGTGTTGAAACGGTTTTCGTCCTCTGGCTTGATTGGGCGAAGAGTCACTCTCGCACCATTTTTCAGAGTTCGCTGTGAAATATACTTTTTAGGGTAAGGTGCGATAACCAGATTTTCGTGGTGTTCATCACTTTGACGTAAAAACCGCGTCATGTCTAGGACTATTTCAGCATCACCAGCGTAGGCTTTGCCGTTTTTTACAATGATGGGGTTTATGTCGATTTTTCTTATCTCAGGAAAATCAACAACAAGCTGAGAGAATTTAATTATTATTTCTTCGATTGACCCAGTTTCAAACTTGTCATTGCATGCATCTTTGCAGTTTTGTAGCGCTTTGGTGTTTTCCATTATTTGGCGGGCAAGAACCTGATTTAACGGGGGAAAACCAACACTTAGCTCCCTATCTTTTTCAACTAAAGTGCCTCCTGTTCCCAAACATATTATTGAGCCAAACTGCTGGTCTTTTCGTGACCCTAAAAACAGTCGGCAGGAAGTATTCAGCATTTTTGGCTGAATTGCTACTCCTTGGAACTCGTCTACTTTTCCGGAGGTATCATTCTTGCTTAGTAGTTGATTGAATTGAAAGTTAAGTTCAGCAGGATAAAAAACGCCAAAGACAGAACTTTGAATTTCGCTTTTCTGACCATATTGAGGACTTAGGGTTTTCATCATTATAGGGTAACCAAGTTGATTGGCAGAAGCCGAGGATTCTTCTGCGGTCTTAGCGAAAAGAGTTTTTACTGTGGGAATCTTGTATGTTTCTATGAGTTGGAAAGATTCCTGTAAATTTAGGATTTCTCTACCCTCACTAAACGCACGACGTAAAACACCTTTGAGATGTGTTGGCAAAGCTTGGTCTACTGGAATCTCTTCAGGTGTTTGATAAAGCAACTCCAAGTTTTGTGTGCGAACGAAGATGTTCATAAATGTTCTTACGGCTTCCTGAGGAGTTTTGAAGGCTGGAACGCCGTTTCTATGAAGCATTCTTCTTGCTTCTTGGCATTGAGGGTCTTCGCCCATCAGGCAAACAAGCATGTTTTTTTTCGTTTGCTTAACAGATTCAATTATTAAATCAGCTAAACTACTAGGGCTGGTTAAGCCTGTGGGAGCATAAATCACAAGTAGACTGCTTCTTACGTTATCGTCTATACAGGTTTGTATGACCTTCCGGTATCTTTCAGGAGTTGCTTCTTCTAGAAGGTCAATGGGGTTGGTTAAGCTGCAGTAATATGGTAAAATGTCTCTTAACGCTTGAATAGTCGCATCGCTTATTTCTGCGAGTTTGCCACCTCGCCTGTTTATTTGGTCCAAAGCCATTAACGCTGGACCACCTGCATTTGTTATTATGGTCAAGTGAGGAACAGTTGGGTTTGACTGCATTGATAATGTTTTAGCGCAATCAAAAAGCCCGTTAATAGTCTCAACTCTAACAACCCCGCTTCTTCTAAATGCGGCATCATGAATGGCTTCTTGGAGTAGACGTGTATCCGAGACCGCAAAATTTTGGTTTTCATCGGTTCTGCTGGGTTTAACTATGATGATGGGTTTAGTCTTTGCATAGTTTCTAGCGGCACTCATGAAGTGTCTTGCGTTTTTTATAGATTCAGCGTAGACCATTATTATGCGGGTTTGAGGGTCATTACCGAAATACTCTATCAAATCGGCGAGGTCAACATCGATAGTTTGACCTATCGAAACAACAGCGCTAAGCCCAACCTGGGTTTCCAAAGACCAATCTAAAGCTGACCCGCAGAATGCTCCGCTCTGAGATATGAAAGCTATTCTTCCGGGTAACCCCTTCTTTTCCGCAAAGGTTGCGTATAGGTTCGAGTTTGGTATTATTATGCCAAGACTATTGGGTCCTATTATCCTTATTCCAAAAGCTTTTTTACATTCAAAAATTCTTCGGGAAAGGTTCTGGCCTGTTGAGCCGCATTCGCTAAAACCTGCTGAGACAATGATCGCGTTCAATACACCTGCCTTTCCACATTCTTCTACAATTTGGGGAACTGTGTGGGCTGGTGTTGCTATGATGGCAAGGTCTACTTTGATGGGGACGCGATCTATACTTGGATACGCAGTAAGATCCTGAACGGTTTGCCTAAAAGAGTTGACGGCAAATATTTTTCCCTGATAAGATCCAATTAGATTGCGTAGAATTCTGTTTCCTATTGAGTCAACTCGTTGGCTTGCCCCTATAACAGCGATAGCTTGAGGGCTGAAAAATCCTTTAAGATTTACCATAACCCTTTTGCGCCTCCACTCTATTACTTGAAAATTCTTAATTTAAAAGATGCAACTGTTGTGAATACTCTTTTTGCTGCAACAGAGCATCTTCTTTTAAGAAATAGTTAGGTCAAATCAACTTTATAATGTGGGTCGAACAAGAGATGCATGGATCATAAGCGCGCACAAGCATTTCCAGAGCCAACTCTATTTCTTTTTGCGTTTTGTTCAGAACCTGCGGCACCAGAGCCTTCATATCTAGTGAAATGTTTCCGTGGTTTTGGTTGGTCGGAATGATACAGTTTGCTTTGGTACAGACCCCAGCGTCGTTGTAGGTGTAATCATGGAACAATAAGCCACGTGGCACCTCAACTGCGCCAACGCCTTTTCCCGCCTTCACTTTAACGCTTGGATTATTGTAGTCTGGTTGACCTTTAAGTCCCGCTGCTTCAAGATCATTGATCAACCGCACTGAATCTTCTACACTGTGAACTACCTCGACGAGTTGAGCGATGTTATTCATGAATGGGTTATGGCAGGTTGGTTTTAGGTCGAACATTTCTGCAGTTTTCTTAGCCATAGGTGATAGTCTTCTGTAGTTGAGGTTAAGACGAGCCAGTGCGCCAACCATGTATGATTCGCGGTTGTGTTTTGCCCATTTAGCGGTCGATTGCGGAACGATGTATTCATTTGTGAAGTTCAGGTACTCATTTACTGGCGCTGTGCCGGTGTCTGTAGATGCTAACTGCCCATCGTAGAGAGCGTATTCGCTTTGGTCTGAAAGAGCAATGAATTCTGTTTCACGCTCGAATGCTGGTAAGTTGCCTGCTAAACTCTTAAACAGTCCAGCAACGGCTTGCAGGTTAGGTATCGAATCCTGCAGCTTCTTTCGCAAAGCGGTCAATTCATTAATCGACGGGATTTTGGAGAATCCTCCGGGAATTAGTCTTTGAGGGTGAGTAGTCCTACCGCACAATAGGTTTGACATTTCGTTTGCAGTTCGGTGAAGTTTCAGAACAATTTTAACTTCCGCAAGGTTTGTTGAGGCTAGAGGAATAACTGAACCCACCCCCATCAAATCGGGAAGAACCAGAAATCCCAGATGAAGAATGTGGCTTTGAAGGTTTTCAGCGTGAAGTGCAAGTTTGCGCAGTTTTAGGTCTTGTTCACTTATCTGTATTCCCATAGCAGCTTCTGTTGCTTTTAACGAAGCAAGCGTGTGACCGATTGAGCATATACCGCAAATACGTGAGGTAATGTGATGCAGCTCGTTCCAGGATCTTCCCACGACCATGGCTTCAAAGAACCTTGGCGCTTCAGGGATGCTCCATTCGCATTTTTCTATGGCGCCGTTTCTTATAGATACATTGATGTTTCCATGTCCTTCAACCCTTGTTATGTGATGGACATTTATGTTGACGTTTTTTTGTTCACTCATCTTTTTGCCTCTTGCCAACCAAAATATAACCTAAACTTGCTTATCGTGTCGTCAACCGTTAAGCCGTATTTTATGAGAACTTCTTTCTGAGAGTTCTCGTTGGGGTTATCTATTAAGCCGCGACAGCCCCAACAAATTGTTCCCTCATTAATACAGCATGAATTGCAGCCAGCTCTGGTGACCGTCCCAACGCAGAATTGGCCGCGTTCAAAAGCACAGACATTCTCGTTTTTCTTGCATTCAACGCACACAGGATAAGTAGGTGTTTCAGGTTTCTTTCCCATTAGAAGAGATTTGACTACATGTAGGAAATCTTCACGGTCGATTGGGCAACCATAAACGTAGGCGTCAACGGGGATAACGGCGTCAATTGGTCTTGCGGCATAGGAGTCAAAGAGCCTAGCATTTTCGCCATACACCAGCTTTTTAACAACGTCTAAATCTTTGTAGTTTCTTAGGGAATTAATTCCACCAATCGCAGCACACGAACCAATTGCCACCACAATTTTAGCATTTTTTCTGATTTGCTTTAGCCTATCTTCATCTTGTAGTCTTGTGCATGAGCCTTCAACAAACGCGATATCATAGTTGTCGCTTTGTTCTTTCATGACTTCTCTGAAAGTGACAACTTCAACCTGCCCAAGAAGAGCCAGAAGGTCCTCTTCAAGGTTGGCAATTTGTAGTTGATCTCCTTCACAACCAGCAAAATCAAAAAATGCAACTTTAGGTTTCATTTATAACGCCTCCGGTACACCCTTTACTTTTGCGTAATTAAACACAGGCCCATCCTTGCATACGTATATATGGTTGATTTGGCAGTGACCACATTTTCCCACCCCGCATTTCATTCTGCGTTCAAGCGACATTATTATATGGTCATCCGGTACCTTTTTGGCTTTCAGGTCAGCGATTACAAATTTGTACATAACTGGAGGCCCACATAGTATGGCAAGAGTATGTTCTGGGTCAAAGGACACCTGTGGAATAAGAGTTGTAATTACACCGATATTGCTACTCCAAACTTCGTTTTCAGGGCACCAGTTGACAGTTGCTTTCAATTCAACATCATCTCTTAAAGCTAATGCTGCGATTTCTTCACCAAAAAGCAACTCTTTTGGTTCTTTGCAGCCGTAAAGCAGAATAACTCGCCCGTAATCATTCCGATTATCAAGCACATAATTGAACAGCGACCTAAGAGGTGCTATTCCCAAACCGCCTGCAATGAATAAGAGATCTTTTTTCTTCAGAGAATCAACGTTAAAACCATTTCCGAAGGGTCCCTCGGATTCCTACCTTGTCCCCCTGGTTTAGTTTGTGCAATCTGGTTGTGACGTTTCCTAGCTTGCGGACACAGAGTTCAAATGTACCTTTCTTTGTGGGTGAGGAAGACAGGGATATGGGTGCTTCACCTATTCCGAATACTGAGACTTCAACAAACTGACCTGGTTTATGATTGAGCTCTGAGTCATCATCTAATTTTATCTCAAAGAGGGTTTCAAGAGCTGTCATCGGGGTCTTCTTGACTATGGTTCCTAGTTTAGGTACGAAATTGATATTTCCTTCAGTTTGAATACTGATGTCAGGCGCTGCAGAAGCTTTTATTTGGTTACAGTTGCTTTGCATTTCATGATACATGTCGTTGAATAGGTCGACGGGGTTGGCTATGTTTGGTAGACAATTTGACGAGCATCTGCCGCAACCAACACAAGAGACAAAGCCAAAGCGGTCATAGAGGTATTTTCCTTTTTTGAAATAACGGTGACGATACCTTGTAGGTCGGGTGGCACGGAAGTTTTCGCCTGAGGCAATCTTGGCAAAATCCTCCAGCAGACAGCCATCCCAAGTTCTGATTCTTTCACCTGCCTCCAAGGAAAGGTCAGGGTTATCTTTAACGTCAAAACAGTAACATGTCGGGCAAACTAGGACACATGAACCACAAGCTAAACATTTCTCAGAATGCTTTTCCCAAAAGCCACTTTTTGTGTAGCTGTCCTTTAGCAATTCAGGTATCAGTTCTGGAGAGAAGTCGATGTTTTGCTGTGAGAGATTCATGATTTCTCTTTTTTTCTGCCCAGCAACTTGTATATCACGAGCCAATGCAGTTGTTATGTTTTTTGCGTATTTGGATAGCAATTCTTCGCCCTTTTGAGATCCGACTGCTACAATGTATCTGTTGCCTAAATCGGTTAACATGAGGTCGAATCCATAGTCAACTGTGGAGGCGCCCATGTATGAAGAGAAGTTCCATTTTGAAAGTTTCTGGATGTTGACACCAATTATTACCGAAGATTCACGTTTCTTAAAGTAGTATGGGTCTGATTTTGTTTCCCTGAAAATCTCATCCATATGAAGCAAAGCAACAATATCGTAGGGGTGTACACCTATAAGAATCATGGGTTTTGCTTCTTCGGGTTTTTTGGCAGAGAAACCTCCTGCCAGATCATAAGTGAATAGGGTCTCGCGCTGTGGGAAGAAATATTTTTTTGGTGGCAGCAGGGTTACGTCGTAGTCGAGTTGTAGTTCTTCGGCTGTTTGCAACGACGAAAAGGCAAATTTGTTGCCTCTTGATTTTACTCCAATTACGTTGTAAGAGTCATCTTCAATCAGGTTGCTTACGAAATCTTGAAAATCAGACTTTGAAATGATCTTCATGACTAATCTCTTCTCCAATAATGCAAGAAGGCAATTTAATGTTTGTGGAAAAACTTAAATTTTTTATTCCCAACAGGATAAACAAAAAACGAAGCTTAAGAGAGTAAAAAAAATTACTTAAAATTTCATTCAGCCTAAATTGTTCTCTTTGCACCACAGTTAGGGCAAACAGTCAGCGTTTGATCCATTAAACCTTGGCAGTATTTGCAGGGAATCATTACAACAGTGTGGACGACCTCTCTTTGAACAGTAACCGCCTGAGTCTGCACTGTTGGAAGTGTAACTTGGATCTCAGATGTTTCTGTTGTCTTGTCAGGTCTGCCATCGACTGCAAGAACACCTTTTATTGTCCACGTGACTCTTCGATCTACACCTGCATAAGTGGGTCTTGCGCCTGCCGGAATGTTAAAGTTTATTGGGATGCTTCGGTTTTCACCGTTTGCAAAGTGAGTTGGCCCACAAAGCGTGGGTTTAGCACAATAAACAACCGCTGATTCATCAACCACTCGTGGAATTGATCTTTTGAAAGTGGCATCATAGACTTCCCGAATGACCTTAGCTTGTTCAACGCAAGCTATTTCACAGCGCACCTCTGTTGTTTCAAAGTCCTCTTTTGAAGTTACGTTGAGTGTTCCTTGCAGGTTTTCTCCTAATGAAACAGAGTAATTGGAAAGTCTAAGCTGGACAGAAGCTTCGGGAGCAGTTAGTTTCTTTGTAAATTTCTTAAGGAACCCCATCGAACCACCCACTTATGTAAAGAATCTTTTAATCGGTAGTGCTTTTAAGATTTGTGAATAGATCCTTAATCTTTCGGCGAAAGCTTAGAGGACGAAACTTGGGATTACTCAACTATTTCAGAAAGGATTGATAAAGAAGAGTTTCAACTACAATGAAGAAACAATTTACAATTGATCAAGTGTATTTTCAGTTGGCTTTTGCAAAAAGTTGAGTCCAAGAGCAATCTGAGGTTATAACAAAGGGTTTATTTAGTTATATTTAGGTTAAACTTGCAGGTGTAAAAAATGGAAAAAATTACTTTTGGTTTCGAAGAAGAAGAGGAAGAAGATTCCGAAGACTGCGATTGCGACGACTGTGAAGACGAAGAGTAAGCGCAACTTTATCTTTCTTTTTTTATTAACAATAAAGCAGAAAAACTCGAGACTTTGTCAAATCAACATGTATTTTT
The DNA here is from genome assembly GCA_963741005.1 of Candidatus Bathyarchaeota archaeon. GTDB lineage: Archaea > Thermoproteota > Bathyarchaeia > Bathyarchaeales > Bathycorpusculaceae > Bathycorpusculum. The sequence goes on along the minus strand of CAVUGQ010000006.1, from coordinate 1,091,824 downwards.
CAAACAATTTGTGCAAGTCAGTAATAACTTAGACAAACGAGTAATCTCTCCAATCACCCTATCGTTTTTCCGCTTATTCACAAGTTCAACCGAGTATTCACCGATTCCCTGGAACTGCCTCGACAAATTCATGCAAGAATAAGAACAAAGATTAAACTTCAATCGATAGAAGGTGGGTTTGGATCAGTTTTTGCTAAAGAAGGTTGTCTAATGTCTATCTAAGGTCTATCTTGATTTTTGTCTTTCAAGTCTAGCGTTTTTTTTGTCCTTCCGTTTAGTTTCTCTAATTTTCTTTTTTTGAGGTTGCGGTTTACCTCGATCTTGTTCTCCTGTTTCCCCTTTCTTGCTCAATCGCACAATCTCCTTGGTAAAAGAATTAATCATTCACTCTTGTAAATCTGTCCCTTGTCTTTACCAAAAACAATTTCCAAAAAACCTTAAAAGTAAAATAGAAAAAAGAATGCTACATCACTATTTGAATTCGCCATAGGTAGACATGGTTTCAGATAGAGCATTTGTAGTACTTGGCAGGTCTCTTGAAGTCTAATTGCCTGTTTCTAAATAAAATAGTCAAATTTAGAAAAAAGCGAAGATATGCGGAACAATTGCATCTTGACTTGCTCCAAAACGGGTAACATGGTAATACTTTCGGAAAACTTTTATTCACATTCAGTAACTTCACATTATGACTAGATTACTATACAATACAGAGTTATATGAAACTATTCTTCAGAAATCAATGGGTGCAAAAGAGATTTTATGGATATGTTCTCCATCTCTTGGTTCAGGTGCCCACAGAGTTTTTTCACAAGAAATCTTGAAGAATCCTCCAGCTGATATTCGGTTTATCTTCCGAGTAAATGATTTTGCAGTAAAGGAAGGTGAATTCAATCCGTACGAAATACAATACTTAATTGAGCACTTAAAGGGTGTTAGAATAAAATCTAATGACACTTTTCATTCAAACATTTATATTTTTGACAAAACAGCGTTATTAACCTCAGCCACGTTTACTGAAGAAGCATTTGAAAATAATTTTGAAGTTGGCGTATTGCTTGAAGGGTCAGAAGCAGAAGAAATAAAAAATTACTTTAATGAATTCTTATGGAACACTTCAAAACCCTTTGGTGAATTAAAAAAATATAAAATTATGTGGAATTTGGCCCAGAAGAATACGAGAAAAGCTAACCTGAAAAAAATTAAACCTCATACCAAAATCCAAGATTGGACCAATGATTCCGTTAGCACATGGTTTATTGGAGTCTCCCACTGGCTTTCGTCAAAATCTGTACACAAAATAAAGAGGGAGATAAATTGGCAAACTAATCTGTCCGTATTAGGAGATGTTGGTTACAATTTTTTTAGCCATGTTAAACTTGGTGATTTTGCTTACGTAGCTGACCTGAGCAAACGTGGAAAAATAGGGATTGAACTAGTCCGAATTTCCGATAAAGCACGTGTAGAAACTGATGAGGGAGATCTTCATGGGGCTTTTGAAACCGAAAAAACCTATACAGTTGAGAGAGAATCCTTCCATGAAATGCTGAAAAATGCAAATATAAGTTCTAGAACGTCTGAGACTATGCTTAATGATAATCAACTAAACCAAATAGAAATTGTTCTTTCTTCAATCAAGCGTAAAAGGAAACGCAAAGCCAAGCAATAAGATTAATTATGCAACCAAAAAAAAGTTTTTTGCAAAGTGAAAAAAGAAACGGTGTTTGAGGAATAAGAAGAATGAAACCTAACTGAGGATGAATATTGGAAAAAAGAAGGATTGAAAAATAAGTTTTTAGACATCATTATAATAAATTTACCTTTATTGTCAGGTCAATGATATTTTGTCAGAAAATAGCAAGCAATATCAATGTTGGAATTCATTAATAAAAAGTGGGAAGAAGGAAAGAGCAATTACTTCGTTGATAGCAAAGTTTTCAATGCTACTCATTTTTCTAAATTACCACCATTTTACGCTTTTTTAAGGATATTCTTTTCTCAGCACTCTTTCCTTCAAATATATAATTAGTTTAAAACAAATTTAAGAATTGTGTGTTGTAGTCTGACTACCACAAATAATAGTTTAAATTGTTTTCAAAAACTATTTGCAATGTTGAGACTACACTTGCAATGGCATTTCTCAAAAAGAAGTTATTTTGTTTTCGCATTAATGATGTTATTGAATAATTTTTTTAGAAAGTAACGAGATAAAATATTTTTAGGCTAATATTAACACAAAAAAACAAACAAGTGAGCTTATGCAGAAAAAAACAGAATAACAGCCTCTTACCAAGATAGTTGTTATTTTGTGCATCTTCTTCGAATGTACTCTGCTGAGGTTGTATTAGCAGACAATGGTTTTGAGGGTATTTCTATAACTTCTTCAACTGCTATAGTCACTTTTTTATCGGACTTATTCATAGAAGCATTCCTTAGACACTACGGTTTGTTTAAATATTTAAGTCATTTTTTTGTGTCGATGAAATAATCACATTCTAAGTATTAGAAAAAGAAAGTTGAAGAAATTGCGTTTCTTCTTTAAGTTGACCGGTTGTTACTCACTATGACATTGCATTGCCATCGGTAGAACAACAACACGATTTTTTCAATTGTGTTGTTGTTCTTTGTCGCTCAAGTGCGTTGCCATTCATTCGAGTGAAAAGAAGAACAATTTATTGAATGCAAGAATATACTTATTTTTTCTTTCCGACGGCTTCTAGAGGGCAATCCGAATAAGCTTGTAAAACAATTGAATAGTGGAAAGAAGATAGCAGGAGGCTCAATTAAAATAAAAAACAAAACAAAAAATAACCTAAAAGCGAATCAAAAGGACAGACAAAGAACAAAGGGAAAAAGGAGTGGAAGCAACAGTAAAAAGGTCTATACCTTTTTAGAAGAAGAAAAAGTTGTGTGCAACAGTAAGTTCTTTTTTTAGTCATCAAGAAACGGGGCGAGTCTATTCTGAAAGAAGAAGAACAACACTTACCGGTCGGAATGAGCCGTTTTTCTTCTTCTATTTGCAATTCCTTAAAAGAACTTTTGTTTGGCACCTCGATTAATTTCCGGGGTCTACAAAGCCTAGAACCACCCCAGAATGGCTGACCAAAACACAAATAGGCAAAACTTGTAATTTATTTTGTAGATAGGAAGAATCCAACGTGTCAGACTTAGCGAATAGCTGTGAATATTTAACAAATGAAAAATTATGTCTAGCTGCTTCTGAAAATGAGAAATCAAGGATAAGTAGACAGGTTCGGTGCAAAAATGACGAAAAGATGACCTGTTGCTACCTTTGTATGTTTGTACTAGACTGTGCTAACCCTTGCCGATTTTTAGGGGGTTATGAAAATGAGGCACAACAAGTTGTTGCTGAAAAAACCAAAATCAATAGGTCAGTAATCAGTGAAGTTGAAACTGAAGTGAACAAAACAGAAAATGCTTCAATTACTTTTTGTTCTTTATGTAAAGTTGAGATGTTGCAGACTCAGACCAAGTTTAAGATTGATGGGTGGGGGGGATCAAATCGAAAGCCAACTGGCGATGATTCGACGAGATTTGGAGAGGAAGTGTTACCTGTAATAGTTTATCTATGTCCAAAATGTGGCAAGATCGATTTTAGGGTTGATAAAAAACTAATCAAAACTGAATAGACTATAATTTTGGGTTACTGCTTTTCTTGTTTATTTTATTTGGTTGTTGAAACGATTGTACCACATTCGGTGCATTCCCAGCAAGTAAGTATCTTGTTCTTATCATATACTGGATTCATTTCTTCTTCGCATTCAGGGCATAGTCTTTCCAGTTGATTCTTTTTGGACATTTTATTTTCAGACGTTTTCACGCCATTATACAATATAAACCAACTGGTATTCAGAATAGGAAAATCTAAATAAATCCATTTTTGCCAAATATAGAACATCATGAGGCAACATGATTGAAGAGAATCGCAGTAATCATTTAACCATTTCAGTATTGCTTTCTTTAGGTATTACGAAGTTAGGAAAAGAAGTAAAGCCATTTCTAAATGCAAAAATGACTACCCAGGTCTTAAATCCAATTGTCTGTACTATAGGTATTCTTATTATTCAGATAAATAAATTGGCTCGTAAGGTTCAAGAATTTTATTTGAAATAAAATAAACGCCATTATCAAACAAAATATTTAGCTCATGTTTGTTAGCAAAATCAGTTATAGCCTCAAGTGAATTCTCATTAACCATGTTTTCCATAATTCTTAAAACAATTTCATCTTTCGAAGTTTCAAGAATTTTTGCATCTATTTTGCAGTTTGTTCCTATTTCTCTTTTTAGAACCATCGCATCATACATTTTCAAAGTTATATCACCTGCCATAAATATAGATTACAAAAAAACGTAAAACCAGATATTTATGCTAATGAAGACTTAACTATACTATATAATACAACAGTTACTTAAGTTTATTTTGCATAAACTACTATTTAATGTCTGAAAATGAGTGTTAAAAGATAAGTTTTTCCAAGTATATGTTGACGATATTGACCTATGTGTTTTAGAATTAAGTTCAACGCGCCTGTTGGAAAATTTGAAGGTGAAGCGCTAGTTTTCACTGACCGCAACAACTAGAGGATTGGCCCTGCTGGCGAAGAAGCATATGCATTAATAATCAAATATCTCGAGCAATTTGTGAGCAGGTTTGAGATCTCAGAATTTCTCAGACTTAACATAGACTTCGACTGTTACTGAAGCTGATGCTTTTCCGAGAAGTTCTGATAGATTGCCAGTCCATTGCGCCTTTGAGTCAGCAGTAAACCCAACCGTCTGAGCAATTCCACGCCACAACAGTGCTTTGTCATAGTCTTTGGCATCCTGTGGCATGAACTCAAAAATTGACTTGCTTGCAATGATGACTATTTTTTTCTTCATGCGAGAAATCGCCACATTAATTCGATTCAGATTAAGCAGGAAGTCACTTTCACTACGAACGTAGTCCGGGTCGCTTACTGTAGAAGAGATTATTATGAAGTCCGCTTCCCCCCCTTGATAGCGCTCAACGGTGTCAACTCTTGCGTTTTCGCAGCCCTCGGAAAGCATGTTCTTCAACAAGCCTTTCTGGGCGTTATGCGGAGTAATCACACCGATGTCTTCTGATTTCACGTTTCGAACCAAAGCCTCAACAATCGAAGCTTCCACCATGTTTGACTGGAAACTCTCCGCTTCATCGTGAACAATCAAAACGAAAACGTTCTCAGGCTCCAAAACAACCCTTAACCCATCAGTCTTAGGTTTCGAAACCATCAACGTCTGTTTTTGGTCCGAGCGAAAATCAATTTTATCCTTTTCATAGACCCATTCTCTTAAGAACTCTGCAACTACTGAATGGCACCTGTGACTCTCACATAATCGTTCCGCTGGGATATCTGTGGGATGTTTGCAGCTTATCCGTTCAAGTCCAAGGTCTTCTTGGCGTAGTAAGCGTAGGAAATCCATGGCAGACAGGAATGACGCCATTTCTTCTAGTGTTCGACGGTCTTCTTTTTCCCAGTTATGCGCTTGAATTGGAGGAAGCTGTCGATGGTCTCCTGCAACAAGGATTTGGCTACTTTTGGAGAGGAAGGAGCCTGAAAGAATTAGCTCGGGTAAACGCATCATGCTTGCTTCGTCAACGACTAGCAAATCAAATAACGCTTCACCCCAGGGAGGTTCTGAGTCCCCGATTTTCTTCATCAAACCGTACAAACCCGGAGGTGTTAAACATAGAATCAACGGGTCAGAATCTGAAGAATTATTCGTTAACGCTACCTGGTTTATCAAGTAATTTTTGAGTTCCTTAACAGTTTCTTCATCTTGGTTATAGTTAACGTATTTGACTCCGTCAATGGGCTTAGCTGAAGAAATGGAGCTGCTTAGAACTCGGCAAATATTTAGGTCTTTTAAGTCTTCACCTCCTTCTCGACAATATTCTTGCCAGCAACGCGCAAGTTTACTAACGAACTCTTGAATGGCTTTGTGAGTTGGAGCAACCATCAATACACGGCATCTTGCTTTGGCTCTATGGGCGGCTACATGAGCTAAAACTGCTAACTGCAGAGTTTCAGTCTTTCCTGTTCCAGGTGGACCCTGAAGCATAACAATTTGTTCTTTCCCAAAAACACGTTCAATGAAACGTTGCTGTTCAGCTTTGGGAGAAAAGCGCCTGCCCTCAATCCACTTTAAAAATCGGAAAGCTCCTTCTCGTGATAAAGCAATGTGTGAAGAGACTTCTGATTTGCCTGCTAAGAAATTTGCTAATAAAACATACAGAACGTTATTACTTGCATAGTCAAGACATTTAGCGGCCCGGTCAGAAATGATATCGTCAGCCAACTCATCCAAAATATAGATTCTTCCAACTTCGAAGAGCTGCAGGTACTTGCTCTTGGCTTTTTCAGGGTCAGATGTTGGAAGATTGTGCCATGCACTGTATTTTCTGCCTTTACCGCTTGGCCAACTGACTACATTAATAATTATCTCGGATTTTCGAACATCTACTTTATCGACGATTGCTCGAGCTGATTTTTCAACTTCAGACGGGGAGCGCCTTTGGGCTTCTTCGAACTGTTCTTGTCCATTGCGTTTCAATTCGGTTACAACCATCCAGTCGCCTGAGCTTGATCCATCTGCACCTTTAACTCTGCAAGCGTTAGCAATACAATCAGCTTTTGGCAAGCCTATGCCTTCATAAACAAGTTTTCCTTTAACAATAAAATCATTCTCAGATTCTACGATACCTGTGACTTCGAAAATTAGCGACCTACCCGAAGCTACTCGCTGATAAGGAAGCAAAGCGTAATGTTGATACATTTCTTGTCGTTTAGAAAAATACTCTAAATCAAGAAACTCTCTGCAACTTCTTTCCAAAGTTGCCAATCCCAAAGTAAACTCTGAAATCTTTGGAATAGCAATTGGTTTCTTACCCAATCTCCTGTTGCGAATTGTCAATGACCGCTCAATGTGTTCAAGAGCCATACAAATCTTGGTGCCCATCAAAGCGAGGTCTTCATCAGAAATCCGTCGGTTCCTTTGAGTGTAATCGCACCATTTACGCTTTTCCAGCATCACCTTCGCTGTGCCTTTTTCTTCATAATTGTCCAACCGACCTTTAGCAGCCCACAAATACTCAATGGGTATTTGATTACTGAATCGAGCTCGTGCGGGATAGTATCCATCTTTGGGTTCGTATTCTTTTCTAAGAAAAGCAATTGTTCCATTAGGGTTTCTGTGGAAAGGAAGAGAGTAGTTAAACATCCCATCTCGGAAAACCAGGCGCAAATCAACCAAAGATCCATCTTGGCGTTTTGCCATCCAGTTTTTGTTGTCGAAAAAACTTGATTGTTCAAGAATAGGTAGAAGCCCAGAACTGGCAAACTTTAGGGCTTTCCTATGAATGACTTCATCTTGGAGGATTGAGAACATAGGTTGGTCGATGGCTTGTCTTAGTCCCAAAAGGTCTCTGATAGCTCTGGCGCTCATCAATGTAGTTTGACGCCGCACTGCTTCCATAAGGGCGTCTCGTTCTCCTCGACTGAAGAAATAGAGGTGAATTGAAGCTTCATTGGGACTGCCTACTTCGATAGCTATTTTTGTTATTGCTTGGGTAAGGGATTGGAAGAAGACTTCCAATAGTTTTTTTTCTTCATCTAAACATAATTTTCGGTCGTCTGGTAGACTGCCAATAACACATGAAACACTCAAAGGTTCTCCCTTGTATCGGGTGCAATTTACTCTTGCGCTAATCATTGAAATAACATCTAGCATGTAGTCTCTTTCGACAAAAAGGTAAATCCGAATCATGCTGTTTGGACCAAATAAAAGCGCTGAATCCATTCCTACTGAAGGACTGTCCTCGGGAAGACCTCCATAACCAGTTCCAGTTAGCCAGGGCATCCATCTGCTTTTATTAGCAAACCGACTGCTTGGCCGAATTCCTCCCAACATGTACTGGGCACGTTGAACAAGCCAATCCAGTTTTGCGCCTACAACACGGTCAGTAGCTATTAAACGAACCTTCTCTGCATCTTTGTCTGGAAGGCTTGTGAAATCGTAAGGACGTAAATCGCTATTATCCTTAACAACCTTTAGTCTTGCCAAATCCTCCAACCGTTCAACACCATAATGACCAAGAGCCCTCTGCTCGCCCCTGCTCAAATTAAGTAATGCTATGCTTTCATTTTCGACAGCACAAACAATGCAGCATTCATTGAACCCGCAATTATCACATCTTACGCCCAGTTGATACTCAACTTCTGATAGAGGAGTTTCACGAATCCGATTCAACTCGCCATTTTTAGCAAGCAAACGTTCAACGTCCTGAATTAATGGGCTGAGCTTAAATTTTGGAAGACATGCTGGATCAAGACTTTCCAGACTTGTCTCTCTATTAATCACTCCTCCTTCCAGATCAATTCTTGATGAGAGGCTACCTAATTCTTTTGAAAGAAGCAAAACGTAGATGGCTACTTGTATTCGATGAGCAGTCTGCTCCATCCAAGATGATTTGAGCTCAAAAATTCTGACTTTAACTTTTCCGTTTCTATTAGGCCAAACGGCAATCAAATCAGCAATGCCTTTTATTTTCCAGACGCCTATTTGGCCTGTCATGGGGACTTGATAAAGCAAAACTGGTTTGCAGTTTTCTTTTTCTTCGCAAGAAAGCTGATTCTCAATTAATTCTCTCAAATTTTTGAAAGATGAAGTTTCATTTTCTAGATACTTATTAAAGTCGTGGTATTCGGTTGCTTTTTCTTTGAGTTCCGCTATTTTTTTAGATTCAAGCTCTTTGCCTGCACCGTAGAGCAAGGGGCTTATGGGTTTGAATGCCTCAGGCCATTTGCGGCTTTCTGCCTCTTCATCGTCGTCTAGCTTTAGTTTAAAGAAGCGTGGGCAGCAATTGAAGCGGATGTACTCAGCTATTCCGGAGGCAGTTAAAGAATCTTTGCTTCGCTTCTTTTTGTGTGAATAATCTAAGTTTAAGTCGTCATCACTACTCAACTGATTGCTGCCTCCTTCTGAAATTCTTTTGAATTAACTAATTGAGGATTATTGTATGTACCTTGACTTATGCTTAAAGACGTTACCCAAAAAAATGAACATTAGAAGATTAAATTTTTTTGGGGTTATTTGATATCACATAATATTTTCTGATTTTGGTTTTGCAGTGGTAAGTCTGCAAATTGTTTAAGTGCTTTCGATGTACTTTTCATTGCGCTGTCGAACTTATAGCCATAACAAGGAGTTATAACCGAGAAATCTCTCAGAAGTCCACCTTCAAATGAATAAACCAAATGGAAAAAAGATTTGACATACCAAAAACTTCGCTGCCTATTCTTACCAACGAAATTGGCTTGCCTTTGATACGCGCACCTTTCACTTCGCATTCTTTGAGTTCGGTTTCTTTTATGGATAAAATGCAATTTGTCTTTACTCATGTTTTCAAACAATTCTTTGTATAGGCTCAAAAATTTTCGAACCCGCAACAATAAACAAGGTAGTTTAAACGCAACATTCCCTTGAATAGCAAGGTGATTAAACACCAACCTAAAAAGAAGTTGAATCACCTTTACAATAGAAAGGCAAACTCAACTTTTAGGTGCCACTCTTGCTGTTATGCAGCTCAGCCAATCTCAACATCGTTTCCTTGTAAACATCTATTGAATCCAAGTACTCCTTAATTTCGATATGCTCATCCAATGTATGATCAAGGTGCGAGTCACCGGGTCCATAAGTGACTATTGGAAGATTCATGGCTTTTCCTAAAATGTTCATGTCACCTGTCCCCGTTTTATGAAGAAGTGTTGCGGGTTTGTTCAGTACCTTTCTAACTGAAGACGACAATACATGAACAAGAGGTGAAGCTTTGTTAACTTCAAACGGCTCAACAGTATCCCCAACAGTTGCTTTCACAGAGACCTTTGGGTTAGCAGCTTGGTACTTTGTAATTATCTTCTGTATCTGTTGAAAAACTTGGGAAGTGGAGAACTGGATGGGAATTCGGACATCTATGTTCATTTCTGCCTCGAATGGAACTACTGATGTTGCTCTTCCACCAACAAGTTTCACTAAACAGGCTGTGACAGCGTTGTATGGGCTTGCTGAAGGATCAAGCGACGGATACGATGACGCGTTTTTGATTTGTTTCCAAAGCTCAATGGCTTTCTCCAATGAATTATCGTAGAGCCAAGGTGTAGAAGCGTGCCCCGTCTCGGTTTTAAGAGCAATTTTAAGCTGTATTTGCCCTTTATATCCAATTGTAACGTTTTCTACTCCGCTGGGTTCACCGAAAATTGCATAATCCGCTTCAATACCTTGAGTAATTAAATGTTTGACGCCTCGGCTAGTAGCTTCCTCTTCAACAACGGCCGCGACCAATATTTTACCTCTAAAAGTAGGTTCTTTAGCAACGGCAACAGCGGCCATAATCATTGCTGCAAGCGGACCTTTTGCATCCACTGCTCCTCGAGCGAAGATTTTACCTTCTTCAATGCGAAGCGGCAAATGCCCAACCACCGTGTCCATGTGACCGCATAAGAGGATAACAGGTTTACCTTCCCCGACTACACCAATCACGTTTCCGATTGCATCTTTGCCAACTTCAAAACCCATCCGTTTCATTTCAAGCTCTAAGAAGTTAGATGCGTCCCCTTCTTTTCCCGATGGGCTATAGATTCCTAGAAGGTTAGTTAGGAACCGTACTGCTTGCTCGTTCATTTTCCTCTTCTCCCAACACTGTATCTAAAACTGCGATTGCTTTGTCGATTTGCGTTTTTTCAATTATGAGTGGCGGTAGTAGGCGAACGACGGTTCTTCCAGCATCCAAGACCAGAATGCCTTTGTCAAGTGCCTTCAGAATAACATTGTGAACGTCAAAGCGTAGTTCAATTCCAAGCATCAAGCCTAAGCCACGTACTTCCTTAACGATTTTGTGTTTAGCCTGCAAACCTTCCAGTTGAGATTTTAAGTATTTGCCATTTACTGCGGCTTTGTCAGTGAGTTTCTCTTCCAAAAGTGCATCTATTGCAGCGCATCCGGCTGCACAGACAAGTGGGCTTCCACTAAAAGTAGTCGAATGCTCACCAATTTTAAGCGATGCCATTACGTTTTCTTTAGCCACTGTAATGCCTATTGGCAATCCACCTGCAAAAGGTTTTGCTAAACACATAACGTCAGGAGTAACATTCCAGTTTTGGCAACCGAACAATTTCCCCGTTCTCCCAAAACTCGTTTGTACTTCATCAAATATTAGCAGTACGTTCTTTTCGTTGCATATTTCCCGAACCTCCTGCAAATACCCAGTCGGTGGAACACGAACTCCGCCTTCTCCGCGGATTGGCTCCATTAAGACGGCGGCTGTTCTGTCTGTTATTGCTTCGCGGATTTTTTCGGCATTATCAGGTGCAACATGTTTGACTTCTGGAATTAGGGGCATAAACGGTTCGCGATACTTTTTATCCCAAGTGGCTGATAATGCACCCATAGTTTTGCCATGGAATGCGCCCATTAAAGCGACTATTTCGGGTTTACCCGTGTATTTACGAACTAACTTTATGGCACATTCGACGGATTCAGCGCCACTGTTTGAGAGAAAAGCTTTGTCTAACCCTTCGGGTGTTATTTTGACTAGTTTTTCTATAAATTCAGCTCGCTTATCATTATAGTAGCAGCTGTGGCATGTGATGAGCTGTTCCGCTTGAGCTTTTACGGCCGCGACAACTTTTGGGTGACAATGACCAAGTGCCGCAACGCCGTAACTGCTTGCACAGTCCACGTATTCTTTGCCGTTAATGTCCCATAAAAGCGCGCCTTTACCTTTTGTCAGAACGATGGATTTTTTGGAGAATACGTTTGCTAAGTAGCGATTTTCAGTTTCCATTACAGTTTTTTCATTCACTGGTTATCACTGTACCAACTTGATGATCCAAAGCACAAGTAATAGGCTGCTTAATCTTGCCTGAAGTGACAAGGACTTCTTTGACACCATGACTTAACGCTTCCAAGCCTGCATGAACTTTTGTACTCATGCCGCCCCCGATGCTTGAGAGAACTTCTTTGACTTCGGTTGAAGTTATTTTGGAAACATGTTCGCCTTTTAGCATTAAACCTTCCACGTCGGTTAGCAGGATTAGTTTGTCGGCTTTCAGGGCACCTGCAATTGTAGCTGCTGTTCGGTCTCCATCCACGTTTAACGGCTCGAAGTCTTGGCTTAACGCTATTGGCGTCACAATTGGTAGATAGCCTTTCTCGAGTAGTAAACTGAGCAGTTCAGTGTTAACATTGATAATTTTGCCTGTATATCCGCCATCCATAACTTTTTTTCTGCCACGTTCGTCAACAGCGATCAATTTGGTTTTTCTCTCACCTTTGAGAATTGCAGCGTCGAGTCCACTTAAGCCGACAGCTTGGATACCCTGGCTTTCCAAAGCAAGAACTATTTGTTTGTTGATTTTGCCCGCCATTACCATAGTGTAGATTTCGATTGTTTCTTTGTCAGTGAAACGACTTCTAAAGCCTTCAGGTGAAATGATAAATTTTTGTTCTTTGCCTAGTTTGGACGCGATTTCAGTGACTTCTACACCTCCACCGTGAACTAATACAATCTTATTTTCTTTTACAACTTCTTTTAGGTCAGCGATTAAGTCGGTTGATGCGCCTTCTTTCAGGATGCTGCCACCCATCTTAATAACAAGAAGCATGGCGGTCACATCGGGTGAAACCCAGTGCTTACAAGGCCTGTGGTTTCATCTATTCCCATAAGTAGGTTCATGCATTGCACTCCTTGCCCAGATGCTCCTTTACACATATTGTCAAGAGCGGAGAAAAGTATGAGACGATTTGAATGATCGTCGATTTCGAAACCGACATCGCAGTAGTTTGTGCCTATGGTGATTTTTGGGTCAGGCAGTTGGTAGGGTCCTTTTTGGTATTTTACTAAGCGTATGAATGGTTCAGTTCCATACATCCCTCGGAGGGCCTTCCAGAGGTCCTTGCTGGTTATTGGTTGTTTGGGAAAAGTGTGGATGGTTGCAAGGATACCACGCACCATGTTTACTGCATGGGGTGTGAAGGATATTTTGACAGTCTCGTTTGAAAGAACGCTTAATTCTTGTTCGACCTCAGCGATGTGACGGTGCCCGACGACTTGGTAGGGGCGCACTCCCCCGAAACGTTCAGGATGATGTGATGATGGAGTTGGTTTGCTGCCGCCGCCTGAAGAACCTACCTTTAGGTCTACGACGATTTTATCTTTGTCCACCAGGCCAGCTTTCACTATTGGTGCTAAACCAAGGATAGTGGTTGTTGCCATGCATCCAGGACAAGCTACAAGGTTTGCTTTTTTGATTTCTTCTCGGTGAAGCTCTGGTAGTCCGTATGCTGCTTCTTTCAGCATTTCAGGATGGGTATGTGTCCAGCCATAGTAGGTGTCGTAATCAGCTGGGTTTTTAAGGCGAAAATCTGCGCTCATGTCTATTACTTTTAAGCCTGCTTCTAAAAGTTTGGGAACAAGGTTAACTGAGCCACCGTGTGGTGTTGCCGTAAAGATTAAGTCACAATTCTTTTGAAGCTCTGCCAAGTCTTGGGGGACGAATTTTAGTTGAGTTAGTCCTCTCAAGTTTGGGTGCACGTTAAAGACGTATTCGCCTACGCTTTGGCGTGAAGTAACCATAGTTACCTCTGCCTGCGGATGCATAAGTAACAGTCTTAACAGTTCACTGCCAACGTATCCTGAACCTCCGATTATTCCAATTCGCATTTTTCTATCCTCAGTTTTTTTTGATTATTAGTCAATTAGGCTTTGTGCGCCTTTTAAGAGCGGAATTGCCACATTAAGCCCTGTGGCCAAACGCGTATTCTCCCAGAACTCTGGGCAAGAATTCGACTCATGAAATACCAAGGCGCTCTTATTTTTTTCTACACTTTCTTCAATTATATTTTTAATGTTTTCGTATGATTGCGAACTCTTGTAGATTTGGAATGCTTTCTCAAGCTTGTCGGTCCATGTCTGGAAATCGGTTAGGCGAGTTTCATCTACTTTTACTTTTTGCACTGGCACAAACTCTTCGGCTGCCTTGTCAAGCTCGCCTTTCAAGTAAACATCATCTGCATTCTTGTTTTCTCCAACGTTTACCATGGCATCCAAAGCAAATATCCAAGCTTCACTGCCTTTGCCGAGGGTTTTGCCGCATTTCACAGCTAACTCCTGAATACTCAAAGGTAGTTTGGCGTGGAAAACCAGGTTTCCAAGGAAGGTGTTGGTGCGAAAATCTTTGAAGCCTGCGCGTGCCATTGATGTGTGGTAGCAAAAGGGCTCTTTTCCTTTTTCTTTGGATACTATTATGCGTAAGTCGTAGAACCATTTCTGAATAAGTTCCTGAGCCACAACTCCAATGGGATTGATTATTGAAGGCTTTGTTTCTTTAATGCTGGCTTCGAGTTCTTCAAGGTTTTTGGAGAGCATTATCATTTTCCCGTGGGTTCCAGCGTCCGCCTTGATTACGATTCCTTCTTCTATTGGAAGTTCTTGTTGGAACAAATCTGCTATATCTTTTTCATTGCGGATTTCTTTTCCACTCTTCAACATGTCAGATGAGTCGCATGGAACGAATATTGTTTTTGGAATTGGGATGCCCTCCTTGTAGAAGTTCAGTAAAGTGCGAAGTTTGCTATAGCAGACGAACTCGATTTGTGATGAATTGATGGTCTTTTTACCTATCATCTCCATTATGTATGAGGCTTGGAGACGCCGATTTTTGCTTTGTGCTCGATTTAACACAACCTTCGTATCCATGATGGAACTTGTGTAATCTTTCCCTTTTGTTTTTGCATTAAAACCATCTTTGGAAATGGATAACGCAATTTTGCGGAAAGGAATAAACGTTAAGTCTATACCGAGTTGCTGAGCGGTGAGCTTGATGCCGTTTTCGTCGTTTTCCGAGCGCTCATACAAAAGTGCAATGCTCATCGCTTTCAGTATCCATGAAAAGATATTAGTCTAAAATAGATTTGGAATAAGAAAATAAACTAATTGAAGTTTGTTTATTCGCCCCAGTCTTCCCCTTCAATCGTTAACTCTTGAAGGTCAACGCAACCGCAATTTATCTGTTTAACTTCGAGTTCGAGTCCACAGCCTGGGCAACTTACGATTTCGCCTTTTTCTGTGTCTGCTGGGACATCAAGTTCTGCGTCGCAGTCGGGACATTTTGCCTTGTTAATAGCATTCATTTCTTGTGGGTTCGAGTGTACAGGTTTAATCATTTTTTATTCGTCACTTTTTTTATATTGGGAAATGTCAATCAGATTAATTCAAGTTTCTTTTAAACATTTTGACTTATTTGTTACAACTTGAACTTTTTATGTCTCATTTGGTGCAGTTTTTTCGCTTGTGTAGAACACCAAAAAAAGTACAATAACCGCCCCAACACGACGAAATCCGCATTGCCACTCCAATCCCAATGATGGAAAACGTTAAATTTCATCACTCCAATAATTTATAGGCTGATAAAATGGATGAAAAAGACAAGCAAATCATCAAAATCCTAAAAGATGATGCAAGAGCAGGCTACGGTGATATAGGTAGCAAAGTAGACTTGTCGGAAGGCGCTGTGCGCAAAAGAATCAAAACATTAACCGATGAAAGCGTGATTAGAAAATTCACTGTCAAAATCGGGTTAGCAGAAGGCGCACAAGCAATAACACTTCTTGCCACCAACCCAACTTGCCCAACGCAGGAAGTATCCAAGAAAATTCAAGCAATCGAAAATGTTGAAACAATCTACGAGGTCACAGGCGAATATGACATTGTCGCGGTCATCAGCGGATTGAACGTAACCGAAGTCAACGAATCAATTGAGAAGATCCGACGTGTCGAAGGCATAATGAAGACCAACACAATGATAGTTCTTCGCAACTGGTAACATTTCGCTGTTTAGCAACGAAATAGAAGAAAATTAAGAGTCTACTAGCGCATTATTACAGAAATGTGAATTGATAGACTTTGTTTGACGCTATCTGTTAGCATGCTTTTTTGGCTATATCCGAATGTTATTTTCGCAGTTTTTCGATTTTCTCAACAGCACCGCTTGCCCCGAGGTAGACAACGTCGGTTAAACCAATAAAAAATCCTGTTTCGACAACCCCTGGAATCATCTTCACTTTAATAGCAAGTTCAACGGGATTTACTATTTCTCCAAAATATGCGTCTATAATTGCGTTACCGTTATCTGTTATTGTTGGTCCAAGCTTACCTTTGCCTTCACGCACCACAGGCTTTCCACCAATGGCAAAAATTGTTTCTTTAACTATTGGAAGGGCAAAGGGCAAAACTTCGATTGGAACAAACTGGTTGTTTTCACCCAACAACTTGGTTTTTTTGGGTTGGTCGGCGATGATGACGTTGAGTTTGGAGGCTGAAGCAACAATTTTTTCTCTTGCCAGCGCTGCACCGCCGCCCTTGATTAGGAACAGTTCGGGGGTTAATTGATCTGCGCCGTCTATAGTTACGTCGATTACTGGATACTCATTTAGTGTTGTGATGGGGATGCCGCATTCAACTGCCAGTAGGAATGCTTGGTAAGAAGTCGGAATGCCCATAATATGGAGGTTTTCTTTTTTAATTCTTTCACCAATTGCTTCGATTGCAAATGCGGTTGTGCTTCCACTGCCTAAACCTACAATGAAGCCGTCTTTCACATGTTTGACTGCTTCTAAAGCGGCGTTTTGTTTTGCTTGTTGGATTGGATCAAGGTTAGCTTTCAATTTCCATCTGTCCCAGTTTATCTAAAACTTTCTCTACTTCACTTGTAATCGATTCTATGCGTCTTTCAGCTTCGCTTTTAGCTGCAGGTTTCTCTTCTGGCGGTTTGCGTTTCTTTTTAGGTTTCTCTTCGCTGCTTGTCGGTGTTTCTGGTTCTTCGCCTTCGTCTTCTCCTTCAATATCTATTTGGGTTGGAGTTTGCGTAGGCATTTTTATCGGTATTTCACGAATTGGTTTCACGTCAATTCGTGTTCGAAGCTCTTCAACTTTGCTGGTTAATTCTCCGAAGCGTTCGCTGAAGAGTTTCATAAGGTCTTCCTGCATACCTTCAAGTTCATGCAGTGCAACGATACCTTCATCTTTAGAAATTGATTCTTTTATCAGAGTCATCCGGTTTTTGTAGGTGCTAGCTAATTTATCTCGTTCTTGTTCAGTGATTTTTCCTTCAGCATGAGCTTCATAAAGCCGCCTTATCGCGTCACCAAGAATGTCGCGTTCTAAATCTAACATGCGCAATTCATCTTTTGCGCTGGAAGCCATATTTGTTTGAACACTTTTGGAAATTTTAAACGGCATATTGCTGTATTCAAGGTCTGGATCGTGCTTTTTCTGAGTTTTTTTGGCGGCGGTAGGTTTCTTCTCGTATCGTCTCATAGAAAAAATTACGGATCCAGAAGCGGCAATTACTACGATGATTACCACTGCCAATATTGCAGTAACTGTTAACGGGTCATCATACCATGCCAAGCAATGCCATCCTCGTATCTTGATTGTGCACCATGTATATATTAATTAATATAATTGATAGGTTTGGTTTTTCAAGTTTAAATAAATATTGCAAGAGTATGTGAGTTATTTTGCCTTAGCTTTTCTAACCTCAGCTTTTTCTAAGGAAGTAATTAATGACAATACAATGGTAATCCCGATTATTGCACCCAAAATGTTTCAGCCTACCCAAACAATAAATGTAAACATGTTTCAAAACTGAGAATTAACAACTTGTTGACTACTACTGCAACATTTGCACAAATAATAGATGCTAAAACAGCTATTTCAGCGTTCATTGGCTTCAAGTTTAAACTATGATGTTTTGGCAGCAAAAATAAGTCAAAAATTAATGCTGCTGACACAAAGCCCAACATCTTAAGTAACACTCACGCAAACACAACAATCATAGAGTCTATTATACCCACCAAAGAAGCCACGCCATATTGCCCTGTAGCCCAAGCCACAAGAAGCAAAACAACAAAAATGGATTGCGCTGTGAATTGTCGGGAGATGTGTTAATTTAAAACTAAGAGGGTCTACGGTGAGGTTTAGAGCGATCTATAGAGAAGTAGAGATTCCGATAAAAGCCAAGTTGGTGGTGGCGAACCGGGGTTTTTTTGTTTGTAATTAAAACATGCAGCAGTTCTCAAAAAAGGCTTAGTAACATCAAGGTCACAAAAGCAGTCTCAAACACCAAGTTGACGCACCGCCAATAAATATTTAACCAAACTATTCAGCTCAGCATTTGTAATTAGGACTAAGTTTAAATCGGAAAACACTACACCACACATAATTATGAAAGCAATAACAATCCTTGGAACCATTGCTGTATCCGTTTTGTTCTTTTTTGCAGTAATCTTTGCGCTTGCTTCATCTTACTCTGCTGAAGTTATGACTAGGCAGACTTCTAACTAGCGGTATCCTGTTCATAATTGGGTTAACCATAATTGTAGGCATTTACTACACGACGCGCAAACCAAAAACTATCATTCAACGCCTTGAAGTTTCAGGGCAAATGAAGGGTGCAGCAATATCGTGTCCTAATTGTGGAGCAGCCATAAGTGCGGATCAAATAAAAATCGTTTCAGGCGTGCCATACGTCAAATGTCCTTACTGTGGCACTACCTTTGAAGTAACTGAGGAGCCAAAATGGTAAACCGCACATCTCTAATTCTGATTGCTTTGCTAATTTTTACGTTGGTGGTTTCAGTTGCAAGCAGCGTCAACGCTCAAAACTTAGTTTACAGCGTGGACCATGAGTGGGCGCAGATCTTTATCAACCAAGATGGCACAATTGACTTAATTTACAATATAACAGTAAGTGTCTCCCAAGGAACTATGCATGGATTCTACGTTGGGCAACCCAACATCGACTTTACACCCGGAACAGCAGTAGACCAAAACGGAAACTCCCTCCAAGTAACTGATGCCAGCAGCAGCGGCGACTACAGAGTCGATGTAACCCTAAACCAGCCTTTAACCGCGGGGCAATCCGTCTGGTTCCAAGTAACAACCAACTTAGCTAGAATGATAAGCAACGACACCCAAAACCCCGGCAACTATGGCATGCAATTCATTCCCCAGTGGATATCCGATGTACCAATCAGCGATATGCGAGTACAAATCGTTCTTCCCCCCGGTGTCTCAACAGGCGATGTGAAGACAACTGAGAACTTCTACAACGGAACCTCAATAGTGAATGACCAGTTGGCGGTTTACTGGGAAAAACCCAGCATCCAACCAAACGAACAGTTTAAGGTTGGCGTATCTTTTCCATCCAGTTTCATGCCTAACTATGTACCCAACCAATCAGGCGTTGGAGAACTCGACTTTGGTGCCTTCACCACCATAATTGGAGTTTTTGGGTTATTGGTTGTAATAGTCGTTTTTCTTTTAGTGATCAGAGCGGCTCGCAAAATATCCTATACGTCCCCAAAGGTGGGCATGGAAACATTGGGAGTAAAACGCGGCTTAACAGCTGTAGAAGCATCCTACCTAATGGATTTGAAACCACCCCAAATAGTAACCGAAATCCTCTATAGCCTGCTACAGAAGCGAGCCGTTTGGGCGCAAGAAACCAAACCCTCACTTAAACTGAAAATGTTGCCACCGTTTGAAGACAAAACAGGTCCTACGGACAACCCATTGCGCTATTATGAGATTGATTTCTTGAACTCACTTAAAGTGGATGGCTCACTTGATGAAGAAAAGCTTGCTCACATGATCATGTTCCTACGTGACACAGTTGAGCAGAAACTGCAGGGTTACAGTCGAAAAGACACCGTTGACTATTACCGAAAAATCGCATCTCAAGCCTGGTCTCAAGTGGAGCAAGCTGGGACGGTCGAGTTAGCCGCGAATGCTTATGATGAGCAACTGCTTTGGTTACTGCTTGACCCCAACCAGCGGACACTTACAGAAACGGTTTTCAAGAACAGAGTTATCCAGCCAAACCCTCTCTGGTTCTGGTGGTGGTACGGCTACACAACATATCATCCACACCCCACCTACTCTCCAAATGTAAATGTTCCGTTGCAATCAGGTCCACCGCCACAGATTCCAGGCGCAGAGTTCGCCAATAACATCGCCACAGCGGTAGAGGGCACATCGAACAGCATAGTCGTTAACTTGGAAAAATTCGCCAACGCTATCGTTCCACCGCCGCCCAAAACGTCCCATGAACCAGTACATAAAGGAGCAGATTGCGTTTGTGCTTGTCATGCTTGTGCCTGTGCGTGCGCTTGCGTTTCATGCGCTTGCGCATGTGCAGGTGGAGGAGGACACTAAATGAGTTTTTTGAAGAGAAGTTTAGGCAAACATAAGGTTCCGGTTGGACGCTACACCTACCGCGGTGAGGACAAGTTTGCAGGAATGTCACTTCAGCTGAGAATCGAACAAAGCGGGCAAGGAGTCATGGTAATCAACGCTAACAATGTTCTTCACTTGAACCACACAGCAACTGCGTTCGCTTACTATTTCATGCAGGGCTTGCCGCAAAAAGAGGTTTTAGCCAAAATTCGTCGCATGTATCGTGTGAACGTAGACACGGCTAAGGCGGATTACGAAAAGCTTGTCTATACAATTAGCACATTGGCGCAGACCGAAAAAATCGACCCCGTATCCTTCCTTGAGATTGAGAAAGAAGAGCCGTTCACTTACCAGTATTCAGCGCCTCTGCGAATGGATTTAGCTTTAACGTTCAAATGCCAAAACGACTGTGTACACTGTTACGCTGGTGGACCACATGAAACACCCGAATTAACAACAGTGCAATGGAAAAGCGTGATTGATAAACTCAGCGAAATCGGCGTTTTCATCTTAACTTTCACGGGTGGCGAACCCACTTTGCGAGATGATTTGCCTGAATTGTTACTTTACGCTCAAAACAAAGGCTTGGTTACTGGACTAATAAGTAATGGGCGAAGGCTAAAGGACAAAGCCTATGTTACTGAGCTGGAGAAGTCAGGCTTAGATTTTATTCAGGTAACTTTAGAGTCTCGTAAACCACAAGTCCATGATTTAATAACCACCATGAAGGGCAGTTGGAAAGAAACCGTTACTGGAATCCAAAACGCAGTGCAATCACAAATCTACGTTTCAACTAACACTACTCTAAGCAAACACAACTCAGACAACTTCTTAACAACCATAGATTACATAAAAGGACTTGGCGTGGATGCTTTCGGCTGCAACAGCCTCATTTACTCAGGAAAAGCACCAGCTGCAAGCGAAGAGTTTGCTCTATCCGTTGACGAGTTAAAGAGGCTTTTACCCAAAATACGAGACAAAGCCCAAATTATTGGCTTAAAATTCCTCTGGTACACACCGACGCAGTATTGTCAATTTGATCCTGTCCAATTAGGTTTAGGTGTAAAATCCTGCACTGCTGCAATGATAAACGCTTGTGTAGGACCCAACGGTGACGTCTACCCATGCCAGAGCTACTTTGAAAGCTTAGGCAATATCCTAACGGACCCTTGGGACAAGATTTGGCACAGCTCATTGGCTGAAAAACTGCGCAAAAGAGAATTCGTAGAAGAAAAATGCAAGAATTGTGTTCAATTGCAGGTTTGTGGTGGCGGATGTCCCTTGGAGCTGCAAAACAAAGAACACCAATGTAGCCAGACAGGATAATTTTATCTCCACCAGCAAACAATTCTATATAACAGATAGCGCTAAATCGTGAGTTTAGATAGAAATGGCTCAAACGCAAAAACCCAGACTTGTAGTTTTCGACGTTGAAGGAGTGCTTATCCCAAAGAACCGCTTCATTTTTGAACTGGGAAAAACCTTAGGGTTAGCCACACTTTTTAAGATGCTTTTTTTCGGTTTTCTCTACGAAACAGGGATTTTAAAGTTAGAATCAGCATTAAAACATGTTTTCAGCAATATGAAAGGAGTTGAGCTTGAAACTCTTCAGTGTATATTTGACAAGATTCCAGCTACACCCCTTTTACAGGGCATTTTTAGTCAATTAAAAAATAGGAATTGCAGGATTGCTCTGATAAGTTCAGGGTTACCCACGATTGTCGTTAAAAAGTTTGCCGACTGCTTAGGTGCAGAATACGCCTTTGGCATTGATGTTGAAACCCAAGACGGAAAGTTGACGGGTCAAATAAGTGGTGAAGCCATTGAACTAGGCAGGAAAAATGAAAATTTTATCTAGAATTTTAGTTGCCGAAAACTTAGAACTGAAGGATTGTGTGGTAGTGGCTGATGACCGAAACAACCGCTGCATTTTTGCTCCTGAAGTATTAAAAATTGGTTTTAACGCTGATTTTGTTCTCCGAGTAAAAGCTGATAGAGTAATTAACGGTAAACTTTCAGGCATTATACCAGTCATTGACGGAAAAAAACATAAAGGTTCTTTTCCTATGATTAACGATTTAGTTAGAGAAGACATTCACGCAGCGGGTTTTTTTATGCCTGTAATCGCGGGACTAATCACTGTTCCCGCAGTTGCGACAATAATCATTCTTATCGCCATCGTATACACAGTTTCTGAACTCAGGCGTTTAGAGGGACGCGAACTACGCTTTGTTTCAGCGATTACCCGTCATGCAGCTTCCGAGTCTGAACTCTACGGTTTTGCTGCGGCACCGCTCTACTTTGCTTTTGGAATAGTGACAACTTTGCTTTTGTTCCCAGCAAATGCAGGTGGAGCCGCAATTGCGATATTTTGCTTTGGGGACAGTGCAGCTTCACTTTTCGGCGGGTTGATTTCAACTTCTCTGCCGTTTAACAAAGGAAAAACATTGGAAGGCTCGCTGGCAGGGTTCCTTTTCGCGTTTTTAGCAGGAACATTCTTTGTTTCGCCATGGCTAGCTTTAGTTGGAGCAGCGATTGCCATGACCGTTGAGGTTTTGCCCTTGCCAGTAAACGATAACGTGCTAATTCCAGTAATTACGGGTGCGGCATTAACGTTGATAACATCATTGGTCTAAAAGAACTATTGATTTCTCGTAATCTTTTACAAAACAGTTTATTACCCTTCTTAACAACAACGTGACCTTTTAGCTCAAACATTACAGTCTGAGCTTCCGAGCCGGCAGGATATTTCTCGTTTTTTTAGTCTTTTTGACTTTTAACGTTCTCCAGTAGGGAGTCATCTCAGTTGCGCCCATCAGTTTTTGTTCTTCTTGCGCGTTAGCTGATATCCAAGCAAAGATTCCTGTAATCATCGGATAACTTATGGTGACATGTGTTTAGTTGCAAAAGCTTGGCGAATTTTATTGATAGTAGTTAGCTTGCCTTTAGGCACATTATGCATAAGTTGATCTACTTCAATAGGGGCAGGAATAACAATTTTTCTTGTCAATTAGGTTCTTTTTAGGCATACTTACTAAAAATGGTTAGGAACATGTTTTTTTCTTTCAGGGAAATTATTTTTTGTCTTGTGAGAGAATAAGGTCTTGTTTTTGTTGGTGAGATAACTTCTTTATTGCCCGCTCCCTCTTCATCGCGCTGCTTCTATTATTGAAAAGTTCAATGTATGCCACTTTTTGTGGTCTGTGGGTTTTGGTGTATCTTGCGCCTTTTCCATTTTCATGCTGGCGCGTTCGCTCATTAAGGTCTTTGGTGTAACCCGTATAGAAGCTCCCGTCCATGCAAAGCAAAATGTAAACGTAAAAAGACATCTATACTTTAATACTCCTTGCCTTCAGATGGTAGGTAATCGTAGACTATGCCCTTCTGAATTGCCCTTTTGAGGTAAGTTTCTGGATCGATTTCCTGCACTTTCACACGGTCCACATCGATAATGTATATTTCTTGTATGCGCGCATTTCGGATTTCCTCAAGTGTTACGGGGGGCTTACGGTAGTAGGTGTCGCAGAGCTTTTTGATTTGGGCTATTTCTTGCTCGGTTCGGTTTCTAGGTGGTTTAGCAAATGTTGCTGGAAAAGGCAAGATGTAATGTGGGGGCACTCCTAAAGCGAATTTTCCTGCGAAACTACTGTAACGAATTACTTTACTCGCTAACCTAGCTGAAGTATAAGTTAAGGGTGCCAACGCATTTTCTGGAGGAATAAAGCCTGTTTCAATTTCAACAATTAGGTTTCCCAGACCCTTTATTCCATATAAGTCGCAAGTTAAGATTTCGCTTAGAGGGTATTCGAGCTGGATTTCGTAGCCTTTTTGGATTAGGTATTTGGCACATACAAGTTCCATTACAGTATGGTTGATTTTCACAACGTTTTGCTTATGGAGTTTGAGTAGCCACTCTTTTAGCATATTAAGTTTGTTTTCAACTTCCAGAGTAACATCAGCTGTTAACCTAGATAAAAGAAATGTTAAGTCATGCTCGAATCTTTCCCGTTTGCTCATTCAAGTTTCCTGCCAATTTTGTGGAGAACAAACTTGCCTGCATCTTCACTATTCGATTTTAATATATAAACCAAAAAAAAGACGAACAAAACTGTGCTCTCAAGTTTACTACTTTAACGAAACAAGTACAAGTCTAGCTAAATTCACGTCAACTTCAACGATTTTGCAGCCTTGGAACTCTTTGGCTTCACCCAGAATGTTCTTGACGATTACGTTGTCGCCTTCCACTTTAGCATAAATGACATCTTTTAGCTGGATTTTTCCGTTTAATATTACGTTAAATTCACACATTTTTCTTCACATTAGGGGAAAATGGGTTTCTGGGTTATAAGGGCTTTGAGCGATACGGAATATTTGGAGCCTGTTAGAAGTTCATTGCAGAAATCTAAAGGGATGTGGGTAAAGCGATTTTTTGCGAATTTAAAAAATACCTTTTATAGGTGTCGATGCGAAGTGTTTATCGTTTGAGATTATCATTTGTGTACTTGTTCTCGTGACCACTGATAGGTGAATAGCATCTTCATAGTCCAAGCTTGCAATTACTCATTAAGTCTATGGCGAAAGCAAAGTCTTTTTGTTCGAGCGGCTCAATCATTAAACCTTTGATTTGTGTGATTGTTTCAATTACTATCCTTTAGTATTTTCTGTAAATCTTCTTATTAGGCACTTATTTTTGGTGGTGGACGCACCCGTCTTCTACCGAGCTTAACCCGCAACGCTATACGGTACAGTTTGCGTAATGATTTCACAAGTTGCTCAAGACTGGGGGCGGTTGAATAAATTAGTGGAATCTGCTCGTACTCTGCTATCCTTATGACTTCTTCGCCAGGGACTGTCTTGTGGAAAACGATGACGCGTGGTTTGAGGCTGCTGACACGTACAATCATCATAGGCAAGCATCCAATCTCAATATTTGTGAAAATCAATGCTCGGTCAGTTGAAGCACCAAAAAGTTGCGTATAGTCCGAGCCCGAGTAAGCTTCGACTGCTTTTCTACTATCAACTACGGTGTAGCCGTTGACTTCTTTAACAAATTTTTCTTTGCATGCCACAACTTCGCCGCCGATGGCTTTGCACAAATACTCAACCCTTACAGGTATTGGAAACTCACGAAGATCTACCACCGCCATGCTTGGTGAACTTGTTAGTTTAGCGAATTCACGAATAAATCGACTTCCTTTTTCTTCATCAATTTGAAGGAGTGAGAGGACAAATTTTCGGATGAATTTGGCACCAGGGCTTTTTCGTCTGCAACTCTCATAGTCGCTGATGACTGAAGAGGATAAGCCCATTGTTTCGGAAAGGCTGATTTGGGAGAGAGCAAAAAGTTCACGCCATTTGCGCATAGTTGAGCCAGGTTTGCCAGAAAGAATTATTTCTCCAGCAATTCTTCTCGCTAAAACTTCTCTCAGACTAGGCGATACGGACATGAATAATTCTCCCCTGCTTGCACTCTTCCCTTCAAAGTTGAGGTATAAAACTATAACGTTTTTCCTCACGATTCAATTGGGAAAACCTCGATTTTCCCAAAAATATAGGTAAGTTAACCTTTGAAGGGTTTTAATGCTTAATTATTCTTACAGTTGACGATTGTTCATAGCTCAAACTGCAGAATTTGGTTTATTAGGAAGTTTAGAGTTACTATGAGCTACCGTCTTTTGTCTGAAAAGACAAAAAACGAACATCGCTAAAAACAACATAAAAAGGAGTGTGATATGAATTGACAGAAAAAGCAAATGACGTAATATTCGTCGGAAATAAACCACCAATGAGCTATGTACTCGCCATTATAACAGCATTTTCTTCAGGCATAGGCAAAGAAATTACCCTAAAAGCCCGAGGACAAGCAATCACCACAGCAGTTGACGTTGCAGAAATCACAAGAAGCCGCTTTATAAAAGACCTTAAAGTAACAAAAATCGCAATCGGTACCGCTGAGATGCCACCACGAGAAGGCGAAACAAGGTCCAGGATGGTTTCAACCATAGAAATTACTCTTACTAAAGAGTAGTAAACTAGGACCACAATTAAACCTGGGAGTTTCTCAAGCTCCAATCTTTTTACTTTTTTCGTTTTTCACGAATTCATCAACGTTTTTTACAATTTCCATGAATGCCTTAGTCGCCGCTGATTCCTTATGTGAAAACACAAAAGGCGTTCCCTTATCGGAATCAACACCAACCTCAGGGTCAATAGGAATGCTTCCTAGAAAAGCTACTTTCATTTCTTGAGCCATCTTTTTGCCGCCTCCTGATTGGAAAATCTCTGTTTTTTGCCCGCAATGTGGACAGATAAATCCACTCATGTTTTCCACTACACCGATAATGGGCATATTTAGTCTTTCAGCGAAAGTAATTGCTTTCTTAACTATAGAACTGGAAAGGTCAGAAGGCATGGTAACAATTACAACGCCATCAATTTCGGGAATAAGCTGGGCTATGCTTAAGGGTTCGTCTCCTGTTCCAGGTGGCAAATCAATGAAAAGGAAATCTAAATCGCCCCAAACTGTGTCTGTTAGGAACTGACGGATAGCACGCATCTTTAGTGGTCCACGCCAAATCGTAGGTGCCTGCTCAGGCAAGAAGAAGTCAATTGACATAACCTTCATACTTAACGGACCATCAACCGGAATAACACCTGAAAGAACAGTCTCGACTTGTTTGCCCTCTAAACCCAGAAGTCTTGGAACACTTGGCCCATGAATATCAGCATCTAAAACGCCAACACGCTTTCCTTGCATCGCAAAAGCCATTGCAAGGTTAACTGTAACGGTACTCTTTCCAACTCCACCTTTACCGCTTATAATAGCGATTTTGTGTTTAATCTTGCCCATTTTCTCTTTGAGGGTCGCTTGTTCATCTGACTGTTGTCGCTTGTAAGCTTCAAGCTGAGCCATGTTTCTCTCTAAAGCCATAAAAACACATCACTGAGTCTGTCAAGGTTTGATTCCTTGGTGAACTAAAAAAGTTTGTGGTAGAGGGTCTTACTCGAGTTTGTAACCTATTCCCCGCAGGAATTTACGGCGTTCCGTGATGTCATAGTCACTTTCTATCCCTTTGCTTTTTAACCCATCTACTACGCCGATGATGCCTCTTCCCTGGCTGGTTTCAGTGATTAAAACTTCCAGAGGATTAGCCGTGGCTGCGTAAACGGTGCATACCTCGGGGACTTTCTTGATTTTGTCGAGGACATTAAGCGGATAAGCATTCTTTATAAATATCAAAAAACTATGGCCACAACCAATTTCAAACGCTTTCTCCGCCGCCAACCGCCTCAATTCCACATCATTTCCCTCATGGCGAACAAGGCATGAACCTGAACTCTCGCAGAATCCTAAACCAAACTTGATGACGGGGACGGAGTTAACAAGTGCTTCGTATAGGTCTTCAGCAGTTTTTATGAAGTGTGCCATACCAAGAATAATGTTGCATTCTTTTGGTGGTTCAATTTTCACTGTTTTGAAATCCAACTTTAAGCCTCCACCCTAATGTTACGGTTTTCGCGGATATAACATTTTAATCAATCGCTCTTGACTGGCAAAAGCTAAATATCAAAGAACTGTATCTGATTCGGAATGCAAGGCTAAGGGCTGGTAGTTCAGCTGGTATGAACGCTTGACTTGCACTCAAGAGGTCGGGGGTTCAAATCCCCCCCAGTCCACCAGAATAACTCCCGGACATTTTGGGGATTTATTTTCTTTTTCTGAATAATTTGTTGCCGTTGAAGTCGCAGACAAATTCAAAGCCTGCCTCAATAAGTTGACAAGATTCCAGTTCAGAGTGAGCAACACGGGCAGTGAAGTCATCATCTTTGAATGCGACCAGTTGCGTATAGAGAAGAGTGTTGTTAATCGATTTATGGCCGAGCAATTCTTTAACGTGCAAAATATCTTTAGTTTTGTGGTACTCAGTTGTTGCTTTCCAATGTCTGAAAGTGTGGAAGTGAATTTGCGTTAGTCTTGAATTTTTGAGTTTGAATGCTATTTTTTTGCGTTGGCGCGAATAGTTTCTGATCCATGCATCAGTGTTGTAGGTGAAGGCACGTTGAGTATTCTGGGGCATAGCATTTAACATGCTCACAAGTTTGTTGGAGATTGGCAAGTTTCTGGGATTACTGTTTTTCTCTGGGATCACTCGTATGCAATTATTGACCAAGTCAATGTCTGACCATTTTAGCATGCATGCCTCACCTGATCTCATCCCTGTTTCTTTGAGCATTTGTAGGAAAGTTGCCATTCTTCTGCTTGATCCGGCAATCAACTGGTCTAACTCACCTTCATTCGGAATGAATGGAAGTTGTCTTACGCGTCTGTATATTGGGGGAGTCCATTTTTTTCCTTGCATCTTTAGTAAACTATCGTATGCATCTACTGCATTGACTTTACGACTTACACTCCATTCTTGAGTTGCGATTATAGCTTTCACTGATTCTTCGTCGTTAAAGTTTGCGCCGAGTTTTGCTAATCGGTTTAGTAGTTTTACCCGTGTTTTTATGGTTGCTTTGGAATAGCCTTGTCTAAGTTGTGAGAATTCAAGTTGAACGATTGATCCTTTGGCAGTCTGCAGTATTTGAGATTCACTCGCAATAGTTTTTGTTTCTATCGCGTCCAATTTTTTCGCCTCGAATTTTGCGCATAATTGGCTGCCTTTAACGATATTGAGAGGGCTATTTAATTGCCCCTGCAGGTTTTCTTTTGGCAGTCGAGGTTCGCTGAATCGTTGTCCGCATTCCTTGCATTGCCTAAGTTGTACCTTCTCGCCACTCTTTAGGCATCTAAAGCCGTCCCGATATAACCGGGAACTGGTGCAGTTTGGGCAGGCGAGAGGGCACAAGTTTGACGGGCTCCTATGGGGTATTATCGATGAATTCTAACCCGTCGAGCGTGTAGGGGTCATCAAAATCCATCCATCTGGCGTCGAAGTGCTTCAGAATTTGGGCGTATAGTCTTTTCATGTAGCCTTTGCGCCTTTGAGCCTGCACGGTGTACATGTCGGCAATAGTCTCTTCGTGGACATAGTTGACGGGCCTTGTGAAAACTGCGGCGTAACTGACAACGGAGGAGCCTTTTAGCAGCAGGAAAGCCTGGGCGTCAAATCTTGAACTCTGCCACTTGTTTCTTCTCAGCACCGGACCGTCCCAACCGCAGACCATGAAAGAAATCTTAGCCATGCGCTCACAGATGCGGCGCTCCAGAGATGGGCTATCGGGAGTTATGTGGGCAACGGATAATCTAGAGGTTAACGACGTTGTTTTGGCGAATTTGTGGTGGCAGTTGGCAGCATGGAGTTTTGCTTCTTTGGGGTCGTTGAACAGCATAAGGCATTTGGAGCACAGGTGAAGGCTTTCGGGCAAGTTGGCTATGGTTCGGCCTTTTTCGTCGGTCCACATCTTACGGTCTCCTGAAGGCCTTCGCCAATCTGCGGGGGATAGGGAGAGTAAGGTATTGGATGGAAAAGCTATTCTTCATAACATATAAAAAATAAAAAATATTATGCGGCATCTTCCCGTCTATCCTCCTCAATCTCGTGAAGGCCTTCGTTTGATTCCAAAAATTCTTCTGGCAGCACAGCTTTTGATTCTGGTTCTTGCGGCGTTGGCGATGTCTTCGGGGGTTCTGCTTTCTGCCTCCAAAGTGCTCTGAATTCTTTGGTCTGGAACCACTTGAATTCGTCTTTCAATTTTATAGTGTAGGCGAACTGCCCACCACCATCAGTTTCTATTCGGCTTACACGCAGGTCCACTAAACCCAGTGTCTCCAATGTACGCATAGTCATGAGCGCCTTATTCCGAGAACATTGCAACCTTCTCTCTAGACCTCTTGATTTGACTTCCTTTTCTTCCAGCAGAAACGAAAAAGCCAGAAGCCGCTCCCATGGTGCCGAGCTTAGGGCGACGTCGAAAACTATGGGCAGGTCTTCAATCGAGATCTGTTGTCTTCCCTGCAATAGTGCTCTGCCACGCATCAATGTATACAATGACTGAATGCATCTAGCGGGTTCTTCGATAATTGGCGTTGTGTAGTTGATTTCTTCTTTGTAATACTCCTGCTTTACGACTAAGTTGACTTTGCCTCGGAGCTTCGTGACTATCTTGGCTACCTGAATTACTTTATCCAGCAACTGTTTGTCGTCGTTTGAGGGCTCCCACTTTAGCCGTTCTTCCCGCCATATGCCTTTGAGGAATCGCAGAGTTGCCTGGTTGCATTGTTCGACCTTGACTTGGTAGTTGGTTCCGGTTAAGTCGGCTAAATAATCCTCGTTTGATTTGTTTTTGTTCTGAATTTCCATGAAGTACATGCGAGCGCCAAGGTTGCCGAAGAGATCCCAGACTTTGTGGGGTATGGGCGTGGTGGCTCCAATCCATGAGAACATGAAGTCGCCTTCGTAGCCGCGGTGCCCGTGAACCCCAGAATCTATGGTTAAGCCTTGGCCGTCTAAAACGCGAGTCAGGATTGAGAATGTTTCTTGCAGCTCTTCTGCCCGGGCGCCAAACAATGTGGTCAGGTCGGCAGTAATCAAAACCTTGCCTTTGATTCTTGGCAGCATGTCGATCTTTGCGAGTTCTTCAGGGGTTTTTTCTGCTACGTGTGAAACGAAGGCTTTAGGGCTGAATTTGTCGGTGGCGTGGCTTAGAGGGAAATGCTTGAAGAAGTTCAGGGTGGTTGTTTTGCCGCCTGCGGGGACGCCCTGAACTAACCAGGGCTAACGGTGACACGTTCTTGATGAGTAGGGCGGCCACTGTTGATGCGCAGCCTTCGGTGTATGGCCACAAATCAGGAAAGTTGTTTAGGATAGTTTGGCGCCATTCATCGAAGCTGATGGGCTCACCGATTTTATCCCAGTTAGGTGTTTCATCAACTGCGAATAAAGGACATTTTGGTTTATTGCAGATGTCAGAAAAAGTTGAGCACCCAACAGAATATCGGCCTTCCATGTATCCTTTAAGCGCGGAATCAACGATGGTTGAGATTTCTTGTGGCCTCAAAGGTTCAGCAACTGTGAATTCTGTGCATAGCTTTTCGATTTCTTCTTGGCTTAGACCTTTGCTTGCAAAATAGACCGCGAGTTGGAAAGTTTGGTTGTTTCTGTTCCCTTTCTTTGCACCGAGTTCCAAGAGCTTTTTGATACACGGTGGATCATCTGATATGTTTTTTACGCCTGTGGATTCAAACTTTTCTTTACGTACAGATAGCCATGTTTCGACTTTTTCTTTGTTCTCATGGTACAACGTTTCGGCTGGAAGCGATTTTACTGCGTCAGCGTGCAAAAAAGGTTCACGGGGCTTTGCGGCTAACTCTTTTATTTCAGTCATTGAGAGTTTCTCAAGCTCGGTTAACGTTAGGGGAATTTTGTATAGGCCAGTTTTGTTGTGTTTTGAATTCAAGAGTCTCCATAAACGGCGCCGGTCATACACGGAAAAATCTGCTGTCTTAAGTTTGAGTTTTGTCCCCAATTCCTGCAAAATGCTCTTCCATACAAGTGGCAAATGGTCCGAAGGCTCTGCATTAAAAACGGTGTGGCTAATCGTGATGCTTACGCCTTTCATTCCCGAGAAGGCTATTGCTATTACAGATTCTGGAATCTTATATTCGTCAATTAGTTTCTTTATAGTAGTGACAGCATCTTTACGCGCTCTGTCTGGATTTTCTTCCTGGTCAAAATCAATGTAAAAAGGACTAATGACTCCGCCTACATAGGGATCTTCAAACTCAAAAGAAAAAATACTGGCGAAGAGACCAGCGTTGCTTGATTGGTGTTCTGCTTGCCATTTAGCCAGATCGGCCGCTTTGATCATTTGGGGTGGGTGCGAACGGATTAAACCGTTACACACCTCAGCGTACAGTTTTGGATTATCGGTCATCAGTAGTCAGCCTTTAGATTGCGGCGGAAAATTTGTGCAAAAAACAACACTTTTTCAAGGGCATCTGTTGTAACATCGCTAATACTAACCACTTTAGAGGAGTCATTTGAGGTGAGCCCTAAAGTTCTGGTGTTTGACAGAAACGTTAACCATTCCTGATTTGGCAGTACATCAAAAGTAAATCTCTTTTGTTTCCCCAGTTTGTTCCACTCAACATGCAACTGCCAGAAAAGCTTGTTTTCAAAGCTGAAACAACTGTTTTTCATTTGAACATCGGCGTCTTCAACATTTCCCAGTTGCATCAAGAATTTTGTGCCAACATCTATTACAGGCAACATAACAGGTGCAGCAGTAGTTTTGCAGATAGAATAGCCTATTTTTTTCTTCGGTATTGCTTCGTTGATTAGACTGTTGAGTTTGTCTCTTTCTTCTTTACCGTCTAAAATATTTACCATCTATATCACCAAAAAAAAATAGGTTACCCGAAAAGGGCTCCTAATTCCTTGTGTGTTTCGTCGTCCGACTTGTTTTCGTTCGAACCTGAAATAGGAAAAACAAAATGCCTGCATCCAT
This sequence comes from Candidatus Bathyarchaeota archaeon, assembly GCA_963741005.1. Taxonomy (GTDB): domain Archaea; phylum Thermoproteota; class Bathyarchaeia; order Bathyarchaeales; family Bathycorpusculaceae; genus Bathycorpusculum. Next base: position 1,059,038 of record CAVUGQ010000006.1, on the reverse strand, counting down.
CGAGTAGGTAAGTTACATTAATGTACATTTTACCTTCAGAGTCAGAGATGAATGTCAATGTCCACAGGTGAGAGCATTTGCCAAAAAATTCTATGTAAGCATATGCTTGTTGATAACCGTCTGCTTCAAAGTCTCGTTCTTCTCCGTGCTCAAGGCTGTTTATTTCAGATTCATTGCACCCACAAATTGGGCATTTTACTATCAGAGGATTGCCTTTGGGAATGAAAAGCGATTTTGGCGCCCCGTTTGCGACCTCTGACACTGTTTTTATTTCATTGTTTTGTGACATGTGTCATCGAAATAGATTTAGCCCGAGCCTTACTATCGTCTAAGGTATAGACCAAGGTATACCCATGACAAAGGATTACGATACGCTCATTTTAGACACTTTGAAGGACGGGGCTAAGAGACCTTGCCAATTAGAAAGGTTACTTGTCAAGTCTGGAACGATGAGCAGGTTAACTCTTCGGAAACACCTCAATAATCTAGTCGAAAACAAGAAAGTAGACTGCGATAAATCACGTAAGGAAAAAGACGGCATCGTAACCTACTATTTGCCAAGCACTAAAGATGAAAACTACTCAGAGCTTAACGATGTAGTTGAAAAATTGCGAAGTGAAAAAGCGTTCCTAAGAGAGCCAACTATCAACGAGGTTGCCACTTGCTTAGGTGAAACGCCTGAATCTATTCGCGAAAAACTCTACAAGACTGCAGACATGACTGGCTGGCATGAACAAATTCCAGAAGAGGCAAAAAATGAGGCAGGGAATGCCATAGTTTTGGCAACATGGCTCAAATGGTCATGTAAGGGAGAAGAAAATCGGTACCTACAAGCTAAGGCTAAAGCGGCAGTACATCAAACCCATGACTCAAGGATTTTGGCAAGGGCTCAAAGAATTGTGGACGAAAAACCGATGATGGTTCCAGAAATTGCAGTACAGATGGATTGGCCCTCTGAAACGAAAAGAGCATGGCAAAATGTTTTCGGCGGAGATATGCCAGAGCTGCCTAAGCTTGGCGACCAGTGGAGGGATGAGGCCATAAGGCTTGAGCTTCGGAAGGCAGTAGAACATGGCGCCGAGGGAAGCCGGTTCAGGGATAACGAGGAAGTTCATTGGCGGCAGCCCGAAGAATCATAGCGTACTCAAGAGTTCTTTGTTGCCATGTTTACAACGCTTCATGACTTTAAAAGCGCATCAGGGCAACCCTGCATGCTCAGACACGAACGGATTTTCCCTTAAACATAACGGCGTTATAAGGCATTCCGAAGTTTGAAGGCCTTCAACCGTTTGAGGGGCATAGATAGAAACAGATTATACTTTATTATTTATTTTTTATATATTGTGAAGAATAGCTTAAATCACGCAAGCCTTGGTCTCTCTATGGGGGGCAAAATGGCGAAGGCCTTCAAAAAGTTGCGCCTGCCCCAACCCGAAAATTATTGCTTCACGGTTTCTTACAGTACCCAAAACCTTGATGCCTGCGTTACGGCCATCCTTCTGCATAGTCTGTCTTTTCCTGTAACCACGCATTCAACCTTGGGAAACCGTTAGTCGCATTGCTCACCCCTAGCATGTTCAATGCATTCAAAGCGCCCTTTATTGCATTTTTTCTTGAATCAGCAATTTTACCTGCCTGATAGTCACCAGGAAAGTGTCCCCATTTCTTTCTAAAATCCACCCAAGACGAACAATGTTGCGGATCACCTGAAAAAACCCCCTTTTGAATAGACTGCGATTCCAAATCGAAATGCATCTTTTCTTCTTTTTCCAAATAGTTCAAGAGCGGAGCAACCGATTTATTTCCCAGGACTACCAACTGCACGACAGCTAAATCCCTTGTGTCTGAATACTCGCCATGAAGAACCTCAATCAACATACCGATTAGTCTGTTTCTTGTTTGGTGTTCCGACAACTCTACTTCACAACAATTAAGACTGCATATTCAAGATATAAATCTTTTCGGAGTCTCAAAACTTTGACTTCGATTCCAAGAAAGGGTAGGACTCTTGGTTTTTGCTTCGGGCATCAGGTCTTCCAGAAATATCTCAAGCGTGCCTGCCATGCCGGGTGACCTCGACTTGTTGGATAGATTTGACAGAATAGACACAGCCACAGTTTGCGCATTCATATTGTACAGTCTGGGAACCCGCATATCTGAAGGTCTTGGTGTTCAGGCAGCCGCATTCAGGGCAAACCACTTTTAGACAACCTTCCGGATTTCCCAATGTTCCCGTGTTTCGAACCGGCAGCCGCAGCCCAAGCAATGGTATTTCTTGAAGGTGGTCGTTTGGCTGTCGTCCCGGTCATCCCGCATCACCAGGAGCAATTCAACCCGGCCACTGGAGCAGCTGGGGCACCTGGCCATTCTTAAGCCTCCATGAACATCCGCTCTATCACATCGTGCCGGGTGATCTCAAGCTCCCAATGAGTCACCATGAACTCGCGGAACTCGCACTCGCAATCCTTGCAGCCGTAACTCGTGACGAGGAGGGTGCAGGAGTCGCCTAAACGTTCGCTTTTCTCTATGCCCAAAGTCCTCAGGCGCTTCGAGCCGCAGTCAGGGCAGTTCAAAACGGCACCTCCCCAAGGCCGATGAGGTATAGCCAATTCGGTTCCTGCGAAGTCTGCGCCAAGACCGCGTGTATGTGTTTGCAACAGATGGAACGGAATTTGAAGTCGGGGCAATCGCAGCTCCAAACGCCCCTGAACTCTGTGACGCTGTAGCCGCCTTTTCTGGATTGACTTTTGACCCAGAATGTTGAGAAGTTTAACTGTTGGATGTCTTTGGGCTGAATCTGTTCGCCCCGTTGTTTTCGGTTTAAGAGTTGTGTTGCCATACAGTTCTACCTATATCGCATAAAGCAAGAAACCATATATAAACTCCTCTGCCAACACATAGGTAGAAATAAATAGCTCCAGAACCATCAATAAAGCATGCCGCTAACATCAAAAACATCAATAGCCCGACCTAAATCGAAGAGCCTGAGAGCAACAATACCTGAAGGAATAGCTGAATTTTTAAACCTCGGGCCAGGCGACACGCTCGAATGGCAAATGGACACCGCAGGCAACGAACGCACAGCCAAAGTCAGAAAGCTCTGAAATTCCATCCAAAATACTTCCACTTGAGCAGAAATGTTATTCCCGGCCAATGGCCAGGGCCCTGTGTGTGGGCGTGTGCGAAAATTTTTCGGAAAGATTTCGGCAAAATATCATTCATTGAATCATTGACAAGCTCAATATTATGGCAGCAACTGTACATACTATAATGCCGCCTGTCCAGGACATAACGATTCATGTAAACATAAATGATCTTGACATAAGCTAGAAAGAGAGAAACTTACTTTTCCTAATTAAATCAGAACAACAATGAATTCTAAATTGAAGTACTTGCCTGCCTTGAACAAAGTTATTTACTACTAGTGCTTAATACATTGTAGCTCGGACGGTAAAGGGAATCGTATGATAGACTTCAATAAGCTTCTCGGAAGAAAGAAACTAACACGTCCTATTGATCCTATAGAGATTTTTAACACTTCAGATCACGAAACAGGAAAGGAAACACTACGTAAACCACAAGAAACCATTCTTAGGGATTGGAACGAGAAATGGCGAGGAAAAAATAGAGATATCATAGTTAAGTTACACACTGGTCAAGGAAAAACGCTTATTGGACTCCTCATGCTCCAATCGTCGATCAATGAAGGAGTTGGTCCAGGTCTTTATCTTTGTCCGAACACATATTTGGTCAAACAGACATGCGACGATGCTCTTTCATTTGGAATCGAAACCGTTCAGTTCGACCCGGCTTTGGGCAGAGTACCCCAGAGCTACTTGAACTCTCAAGCAATTTTGGTTACGACTTGTAGCAAATTGTTTAACGGAAAATCAATTTTCGGCGTTGTCGGTTCTGGGAAAGAACCATTGAATATTGGAGCCGTGGTCATGGACGATGCCCATAAATGCCTCGACATTATCCGAAGCGCTTTTTCATTGACGATTAGCCGAAAAGATGAAAATGATAAAGATAATTCAGTATATTTAGCTCTCTGGAAATTGTTTCAAGAAACGCTGAGTTGGCAAGCCCCTGGTACTTGCTCAGACATTTTTGCCGGAGAAGAAAGTTGTGTTTTAGCTGTTCCATTTTGGGCATGGCAAAACAAACTTAAAGATGTCCTCGCAATTCTGCAAGCAAACAAAGAAAATCCAGAAATACTCTTCTCATGGGATTTAATTAAAGATAGAATCGAACAATCAATCTGTATTTTTTCAGGTTCTAGAATTGAAATTACACCAAGACTAGTTCCTATTGATTTAATACCCTCCTTTTCTCAGGCTAAACGAAGGATCTTCCTCTCTGCAACATTAACTGAAGATGCTTTTCTTGTAAAGGACCTTGACATCAACCCTGAAAGTATTACACACCCCTTAACATCGGGCGATGTGAAATATAGCGGTGAAAGGCTAATAGTAATGCCGTCTAACCTTGATGCAAGTATCAACCGAGAAAATTTGGTACGGTGGGTATCAGAGCTGGCAAAGAAATACGGCAATTTTGGAGTTGTATCTTTGGTGCCATCATATGGTCATTCCAAATCTTGGGAAAAATATGGTGCTATCACTACTTCTGTCAAAACACTGGAGCCAAAAATAAACGAACTCGAAAATTTGATAAACAAAAAGATTGCCAAGCAAGTTTTGGTTTTAGTCAATGAATACGATGGAGTTGACTTGCCAGATAACACTTGCAGAATTCTTGCCTTAGACTCTCTACCTGGGTACAACACACTAGTAGACAGATACACTCAGGAAATGAGACCCACGTCTGCCATAATTAGAAGACACCTCGCCCAAAGGGTAGAACAAGGAATGGGTCGAGCTATCAGAGGAACAGGTGATTGGTGTGTAGTCATGGCTTTTGGTACAAATCTAACAGATTTCCTCTCAGAGGACTCAAAAAAGAAATTCCTGTCCAAAGAAGCGCAATTGCAGATAAAAATAGGAGAGGCGTTAGCAAAAGAATTAAAAAAGATAGGAACAGGACTAAAAATCATTGAGGGTCTTGTAAATCAAGTTTTAGAGAGAGATGCAGGCTGGAAAGAATACTATAGACAATCAATGGGTGAACTTGAGCCAGATAATATTAGCACAGATTATCTCAAACAAGCATTGTTGGAAAAACAAGCCGAGAATTGTTACCTTTTAAGAGATTACGATAAAGCGATAGCGACACTTGATCAATTAATTCAAATCTCTGATGTAGCTGACAAAGGCTGGTATCTTCAGCTCATGGCAACTTATCTTTGTAGCGTAGACCCAACCAAGTCAATGGGACTACAACTCAAAGCTCGCACAACAAACAACCGGCTGTTTCGCCCTCCTGAAGGCCTTAAGCATACGAGATTAACCTCAACAGGAACAAGCAGAACGGGTCTAATATTGGAATGGGTAAAACAATACGAGTCTTATAACTCCATGATTATTAGCTTGACAAATATTTTGGACAAAGCTGTTTTTACAGCCACCTTTGAAACATTTGAGGAAGGGATTGATGACTTGGGCAAAGCATTAGGTTTTGGAACACAGCGACCAGACCATGACACAAGAAATGGACCAGACAACCTGTGGAATGTTGAAGGCAAGAAATATTGGATCATTGAATGTAAAAACATGGTTTCAATGGAACGGAAAGAAATCTCAAAAAAAGAATCTAGTCAACTTATTGATGCTGTTGGCTGGTTCAGAGAAAACTATTGTGATTGTGAAGGGATACCGATATTCTTGCATCCTGCTGACACCTTTGCGAAAGAAGCACATCCGACGGAACAGTGTTGGTTGCTTGGGCAAGACAAATTAGACGAACTAAAAATTAATGTAATGAAGTTTTACACTGCATTACAAGATACCCCGAAAGACGAGCTGACAGATATTAAAATCCGTGACAAGCTTAAGGATTTCAACCTATCTACGAGCCAACTTAACTCACATATAGTAAAAGTGGAGAAGCGCCATTTCGCAAAATAAATCTTATAACGCAAGCGTTCATTGAAGTGTCATGAAAAAGGTTTTTTCATACAAAAATAGTTGTGAAACATTGAATGGAAGATGGAAAAACTGGTGAGTTAAACAAGCAGTTCCTTTACCGCCTTAAAACGGATCTCACTCAAAAAAGCGGCACTCCTTTTAAGAAATTCGTAGTCTCACGATAACTATGAAGCGCGCGCCTCTTGCATGCATAAACGGTCTTGTCCTAGGCGGGAGAGCTCACCATCGCGGCCTGCATTCGGAGCGAAACTGACAATAATAGCACTCGCGGCAAAACTTATGGAACTCGAAGCATTCGGGTTCTGGCGGGTGCTCTGACCAATACATAATCAAGAATAGCCCGGGCAAGATGCCTGCGAGTAAGCCAAGGAGCACAAGGATTTGGCGATACAGAGGCTGTTTCATATGCGGCACCTAAGCCGGGGAGACCTTCATGCCCGACGCCGCCGATGTTGATCGATGAAGGCCACTATAACCGTTGCGACACACAGCACCGGAATAAAAAACAGCCCTGACTGCACGAACCTCCAAGCCCAAAGCGGCGTCGGCTTCCATAACGAAACCAAGACCATGGAAGCAAGCCAAGCAAAAGCATATGCGGTTAAGATGGCTACCCAGATTTTCCAGACCAAACGCAATCGACATCACCTATTGCCCGAATACAGCGTACATTGCAAGGGCATCAGGCCGTTTCACCCTCATCAAGAATTCGAAATTCGTCAATGAATAAGTAGCCGCCTAAGACGATCAGGCCGACGCCAGCGGCAGATAGAAGGATTTGTGGCGGCATGAAGGCACCGAAGCCGAAAACAATCAAAGCAAGGCCGAAAACCGCTACGACGATGCCCAGAACCTTAAACTTGCGGTTTACGCGCTTTTGCCAATCCAGAATTTTTGTTTCCATCTCGTAGCACCTATGCTTCATATGTGAGCCATCAAATACATAAAAGCTTCCGCTAACTCCTTGAACATGCCCAAACGCTATGTTAATGTGAAACTGCCCGTCGAGCTTGGCGATGAAGTCGATAAGATCGTCCAAAAGAAGCTTCTGGGGTATAGGAGCCGGGCAGAGTTTGTTGCCGAAGCTGTAAGGGACAAGCTGATTCAAATTAGAAAATAGTGCAATTTGCAATTCCGTTTCATTCCGGCGAGTTATTGAAACGTCATAAAGTCGAAAAATCGAAGTATTTGCTAAAATGTGAGGTTTGAGATGGAATTTAAAATCAACGAGACCAACCACTTAAAGACAATCCACGTCTGGTTTATGGTCGCATTAAAGTCGTTAAGCACTTTTAAAATAGTTGTGTAATGACCATAATATAACTAATGAAATACAAATCGTCGTTAAAGGTTACGAAGTCATTGAAAAAAAAGTTGTGAATGCCGGAACTACTGGAAGGATTTACCTACCTAAAGAATGGGTTGGCAGGCATGTCAATGTAGCCTTGTTTGAACAAGTGATTAACGAAGGATAAAAGAACATGTCAATTTTCCATCAGAAACGTAGGCTAGCACTTTAAAAACAAATTCAGTGAAGGTATAGGTAAATGGGAAAGAAAAGACTGACGAATAATGGAAGGACGACCACTATGACAAAACCTTTACAACAAAAGAGTATTGCCCGTGTTCAGAATCTTTTTTGCAGTGCGTCAGACCTGAGCAATGAAGCAAGCGTCGAAGCATGGTTTGTCAACAAATTAATAGATTATCTTAGCTATTTGCATGAGGATGTCAAACTCAAAACGTCACTCAGGGAATTTAAAGTTGGGAAGGGAAGCAAATCTGAACTATACAAACCCGACTATGTCATTCAAATTAACAAACTGCCCGTTCTTGTTATAGATGCAAAAAGTACGACTGAAAACATTGACGACTGGACACCTCAATGTTCCTCATATTGCCTGGAACTTAACAAAGAGTATCCTCAAAAACCCGTTGAGTATTTTCTTCTCAGCAACGGCTTAAAGACATCTTTGTATAAGTGGGATGAACGCAAATCGAAGGTTGACCTAGATTTCGAGGATTTCAAAGCGGGAAATGCTAAGTTTAACAAGTTAGTTGATCTTGTTTCAAAGGCAAAGCTTCTTCAACTATCTGAAAAAAAATACACTGCTCTTATGGAAACTGATTTCGAATTTGAGACCGCTTCTGTTAGTGAGATTTCTGAGCTTTTTGGGCGAATACATAACTTCATTTGGAGAACTGATAAAAAAGACCCAAGCGCTGCTTTTCAAGAATTAATGAAAATTGTCTTCATAAAATTGAAGAAAGACCGAGAACTTCATGAAAAGTTTGGCAATAACTTTAAACCCAAAGTACAAGATATTGTTTTCTCAGTTGCGTGGATAAAAAATCAAACCGAGCACGATAACCCAATAAATGATCCTCTCTTCAAAAACTTGGTAAAGGAACTTGAAAAAGAAATTAACGCAAAACACAAGAAACGCATTTTCGATGCAGGTGAAGAAATTGAACTAAGTCCTAGCACTATCGAAAAAATTGTTACTGACCTTGAACATATAGACCTTTCTGCCATGGATGACGGTGACACAGACGTACATGGTAGAATGTTTGAAACATTTCTCAATGCCACCGTAAGAGGCAAAGACCTTGGACAGTACTTTACGCCAAGAGACATCGTAGAATTAATGGTCAATCTTGCTGGAATACGGGTTGAAAAAGAAAAGGAAGAATACAAAATCGATAAAGTCCTTGACGCATGCTGCGGGTCAGGCGGCTTCCTAATTTGTTCGATGATTCTGATGTTGGCAAAAGCCAAGAAACTAATCGGCCTCACAGAAGAGCAACATTCAGACGTAAGGAAAAGAATTGTTGACCACTCTATTGTTGGAATAGATGCAGGAAGTAACCCCCCCATTTATCGCATAGCTCGAATGAACATGTACCTTCATGGGGATGGAGGAAGCAGAATTTTCTTTGCTGATTCTCTTGATAAGAGGATAGGGAAAGTCGGCAAATCCACCATAGAAAGCGATGAACAAATTCAAGAACTAAGAAACATGATCTTGAAAGATAAGGAAAAATTTGAGGTCATTTTATCAAATCCGCCTTTTTCATTGACGTATTCGCGCAAACAGAAGGAACAAAAAGAAATTATGGAGCAATATGAGCTGGCTACCTACAAAAAAATCAGCAAGTCATTGCTAAGTAGTTTAATGTTCTTGGAACGATACAAAGACTTAGTTGCGGATAAGGGTCAAATATTAGCTATCATTGATGAGTCTGTGCTGTCTGGCGAAAAATACTCTAATGTGAGAGATTACATTAGAAAAACATTCATCATAAAAGCTATAATTTCATTGCCAGGGGATGCTTTTAAACGACAAGGATCAAGAGTAAAGACTTCAATTCTTATCCTCCGAACTAAGAAAAATGAAGAGAAACAACCTGAACTTTTTATGGAAACATCAGTTTATCTAGGGCTCACTGAAAAAATCGCCAGACGAATAGGCATCGAACGAGATGAATTAGTAAATGGAAAAATTGAAGAAACTATAAGAATCCTTGAAGGTTACCAAAACTTTGAGAAAGGTCAAAGGAGTAACGCCGTTGTAGAAGCTACAACTATCAGTGATAGACTCGATGTAAAATACTGTCTTTCCGAAAAAGAACGCCTTAGACGAGAAGAACTATGGCTATCAAAAGGAGCCGTTGTAACATCTCTTAGTGACGTACTTACGCCAGCAAAAAACAGAATTGTAAAAGTCGATGAAGACGAGGTTTACACAATGCTCAAAGTCACTTATGATGGCGAAGTGCTTGAAGCTGAAACAAAAGATGGTCAAGAGATTTCTTACTCAAGACTATACAGAGTTCACGAATGGGACATACTTATCTCTGGCATGGGCATGGGCAGAGGAGCTATTGGAATTGTTCCAAAATATCATGATGGAAAATTCGTGTCAAACGAGTATACTGTTCTTGCAGCATCCTCCGAAGAGGAAGCTTTGTTCTATGTTAACTTGCTTCGTACGAAAGAGATTATGGGAGCTATACTATCCTCTACCACTGGAATGAATAGGGGAAGAATAAAGTGGAAAACACTTTCTACCCTTGAAGTCCCTAAATATGAAAAGACCCATGATGACATGAGCGAAGCAGTCAAGGCTTTAAATGAACTCTGGAGTAGTTACGTCAAGTACTTTGACGAAAAAGGCAAAGCAATAGGTACAGTTGTGTCCAAATTGCAGTTAGAAGATAAACAAGCAAGGAAAAGATGGTTGGCTTACAAACCACCTGAATAAACTATTATCTCGAATTATCTGCTTGTCCGTCAAAATTAAGGGAAATCCTTCAATAACTCGGAAATCACTTTAAGTCAAATAACTTAAAACCGCCCCAAAAGTTTCAGATGGTTTTACAATTGTCCCGGCAGAATATGGGGCAAGTATGTCAACCTCTGAAAAGTTGAAAAATCGGTGTTCCCCCCAAAAGACCGACAAGCAAAAATGGAGTTTGAGGAAAGAAAATGAAATAATTAGTGCCCTGAAGAGTTCAGCTCGCCAAAATATTCAAGAAGTATATCGACCAGTCGGTAGTTATGACAACAATCTTTCAACGACATTTCTCAGGTCATCAACTTTGCTTTCTTGAATCTTGCCGTTGAGGTAATGCCACATTAAGTTGAGTGGTTTCTTGTCGGCACGATTTGCGGGAGGATGTGGGATTCCTAGAAAATTTTCAATATCTTTATCGAACCCGAACATTTGACGGGTGTAGCTGTTTTTCTGTCCATCAAGAAATGTGTTGATGAGCGCCTGATACTCTTGGTTTTCATCTTTGTCAAACAAAACGGAATGAGGTATACCAAGCTCCTTAAGCAGATTCATATACCTATGAATATTGTATTTTCCAAGAGCATCAATGAAACAGGCTTTTCTGCTTTTGGGGTCGTCCCATTTGTTTTCTACAAGATAATCAATAAAGATTTTTTCAGTAGCGCCTTCGCAAATAACAACTATGTCAGCAAAGAAAGCAGAGCAACGAGTTGAATTAAGCCATAATAGATACCGGATTGATTCTTCTTCCATTCGCTTGGTTTCTGGAGTATCACCCAAACTCCTTTCAATAAGGTTTTTGACCCTGAGAGAAACCTTCTCGTCAGTTAGTTTGCTTTGTAAATACTGGACGAGCTCATTATTTTGTTCAATTATTTCGTTTCTTGCTTGATCTGTCACTTGAAAAATCTGCGTACAGCATGATTCTTTCTTTAACCTGATCATTGCAGGCAAATCTTCAATGTTCTTACTCACAAAAATCGGTGAATGTGTTGAGATTAGAACTTGTTGACTTTGTTCGGTCCGAGAGTTCGCAAGCTTCTATTTTGACATTCCTGTTGATAAGGATGCAAATAAGCTTCAGGCTCCTCAAACAATATCAAAGTTAGTTCAGGAGAAAACTCTTTTGACTTGCTCTTCTTCTGTTCGATGTAAAAAGATTGGAGTCTAAGTAGCGTATAGATTAGGTGCCTTTGTAATCCTTGACCCGTGTTCTTGAGAAGAATTTCTTTGTTGAGGTTCTTGTCTACCAAACTTTGCGAAATGAGACTCTTTATGATTTCTCCAGGCTTAAGCGGGTTAATTTCAAGTCCGAATTCTATGGCCCATTCGGCAAGGTTATCGTTGATATCTTTTTTCAGATTGCTTATCGAGAAACCATCTTCCGTTTCTTCATTGACAAAATCTTTGTTAAATTGTTCAAAAGACTTTGTAAGGGACTCAAACGACTTGCTATCTTTGACAATACTCTCTATAACAAAAGTAATCATGTTGCGAAGTGGAGATGGAACCTGATAACTTCATATTTTCATCAGTTGTTGCTGTCTCAGGGATATAAATTACGCGTCCTAGTTTTGATTGAGAGATATTTTTGTATCCGTAGAACAAATTAGAAGACAGGGTACCGCTTTCATATCCGTAGATATTACTTTGTCCGGTTGTTACTTTTTCTTTTTCAGATGATACAAGGTATTTTCTCACTTTCATTGTGTCACCTGAATTTTGATATTCCTTTTTTAGAGCTACGAATTCTGTTGGCGTGAGTTGATATTCAACGTCAATCCAGCTTTCACTGTCTTGAACCGTAAATTTCGGAAAATCTGTTTTAAAATCATACTTTATTTCATCTTCATAGAAAATCCTTATAGCGGTCAAAAGATTTGTTTTGCCAGAGCTGTTTGCACCTACTATAAGAGAATAATCTTTAAGGTTGAACTTGACGTCTTTTATGGACCTAAAATTATGGATTGCGACTGACTTTATTTTCAATCTTTTTTCCCTACTGTAGACTTCTGATTTGTTTGTGTTTGCTTTTATGTTTTTGTTAAACTAAAATTAGAGTTCTTTAGCGATAATTAATTCCATTCGGCGGAGTCAATGAGATAGGCGACAACAAGATTCTCTCAGATTATAAAGGAAACCGACTTCGGCCAGTCTTTTACTTTCGGCGCAGACTATTTCACAAGCCGGCTTCATAAATTCTATATGCTAAGTCAAAGAATAGATCGAGGGAAGTTAGAGGCTATTTAAGATGAAAGAAGAAGAGATGTTTCCAATAATATTCAATTTTTTAACAAATAATGGTTACCAAGTTGTCGAATCTCATCCAGGTAAACAAAGGGGGCCGGATATAGTTGCCATTAAGTCAAACCGCAAAATGACAATTGAGGTAAAGGGTGACAGCGCGTGTCCAGATGTAGACTTAGGAACGGGAATTTGGCAGCTATTAAGGTATATAAAAGATGATAAAGAAGATTTTGCATTGGCTGTAAGTCCCAAATATTTATCATACGTTAAGATGGTTCAAGTGCCTCTAAAGAAACTGGGAGTTAAGGTTTTTGTTGCTTCCGAAAAGGGAGTAATTGAGTTACCTTTCATATGAAAAGGGAGATACCTTGAGCTTTGAAGTGCCTAAAGATAAACGACAAGTGGCTTTGGCGGGAAAGAAGACCTGGGAAATCAGGCGCACACCGACAAACTTTAGAGGGCGGATAGCGCTCGGACAAAGAAGTATGAAGGCTACGCCAATATCATCGACTGCATAGAGTACAGCGCCAAGGACCTGAAAAAGTTTGGCGATAAACATCAGGCTAACGAGTTTATCGATGAGTATGCAGACAAAAGAGAAACCTTGTTTGCTTGGGTTCTTTCAGATGTTTCGATTGAACCTAAACCAAAGCCTTATTCTTACTCTACCGGCTCATGGTGTAAGACCTAATTTACCATCTTCCAGAAAATTAAGCGACTTTCTGGAAATCCTCGATTTTTCATTTGTCAATCTCGGATTTAGGTTGTTACACCAAGGCATTCGCATGTCTACTCTTAATTTGGTCGAAAGGTTTACTTTCTTTCTGCTGTTCCCTCCAAAATCTTATATTGACAACAGTCCGAATAAACACTCAATAAAAATTGCTCAACTCAATTATTTCGAGAGATAGGCTATGGTTAAAGAAGAGGTAATTGATAAGGAGGTTGTTTCAGAAAATACTCCAGAAAAAACATCCTATTGCTTTGTAAACACGAAGAAAGCGATTAATTTCCCATGCAAAATAACTTATAATAATGATGATAAATTTACGGTATTTCCATTTTTCATTGATAGGGAGCTCAACCAAGCCAAGAATAGATATCGCAAAATACAGTCATTCACGTTTGAGGGCTTCAAGGGAAAGTTTCCAAGTGGATTTCTCAAGAATGCTGAGCGAGGTTATGGGGCAACTAGGTACTTAGCCCCATTAAAAAAGTTCATAGAAAAGCGTTTTGATAACGTTACCAATATAACCATAACCAAAAAGGGAAAAACGCAAATTGGCAACACCTCAATAGTGCTCAGTTTTCAGGATTTCGAAAATCTTAGGCGAGGAATATCGTCAATAATTAGGTCATCCAACGAATCCAGTAGCAATTTCATAAACAACTACTTTGCCCGAACTTTTCCATTAGTCTTTCAGTCTGGTGCGGCTAAGTATCAGGGAGGAGCGATTGCACGAGTATTAAAGGAATACAAGAATATTGAGACAAACCTCTCGGTAGACGATAGAGAAGCTCTCTTTGATCTATTTCAGCAATTGTCGCTCTCAAAAAAAGATGCCTTTGAAAAACAGAACCTAATAAGAACTAAACAAATTATCGAAAAGAAATTCATTGAGGATATTGTTGAAAAATTTGAACATTACCTTAAGTTGAAGAAGATTAAAGAAGAGAAATGGCAAGAATTCTTTAAGGAGAATTCATGGATATTCTCTCAGCTTTTTGCTTACCCCGCCGTAATTTACAAAGACAAAGCGTATGTTGGTGGAAAAAGTATTCTCGATGCAGAAGGAAGGATTGTTGACTTTCTGTATGCTAATAAATTGACTAGAAATTCGGCAATAATCGAAATTAAAAAGCATAATTCAGCGATGTTTACCGAAACGCCATACAGAGGCTCGAATGTTTTTTGCCTGCATAAGGAACTTAGTGGCGCCATTAGTCAGGTACTTGATCAAAGGGACACTTATCTTAAGCAATTTGAGTCGTTAAGGTGTACTGATATTACAGCTTTTAGTCCAAAGTGCTTGATAATCATCGGCACAATTAAGCAGCTCACAAAAGAGCAATACAAATCCTTCGAACTACTAAGGACCGCTATTAAGGATGTGGAAATAATTACTTATGACGAACTATATGATAGAATAAAGGGTATTCTAAGCATATTCTCTCGTGAAGAACTTGAGTTAAAGAATATCGAAGAGAAAACTCCTTAATAGGAACTTGAAGTTGAAAGAAAAATTAAAAAAATGAAATGGCAAAAAGCTGGAGTAAAAGCTATTTCAAGGTCACGGCAGAGGTAGAGATGGATTGCTCTTGAACGTATGTCTTTGATTGCCACATTTGGGGCATTTGGCGTTTAAAGTTTTTTCTAATAACTTGCATTTTTTAACTTTACAAAAGATAGAAGTGCACGGACAAAGCTTAGTGCAACCAAATTTATCAAAATAGAAACAAATAATAAGCGTCTTCAAAAATTCTAGATTGGTGATTGGATGTCTGCAGGAAATATTGGTAAGTACTTCTTTCTCTTTTCGATTAATCCTCCAGTGAATCTGACTGGCTTTGTGCTGCCCAGCGACATGAAGTTTGACTATAACAAGGATTCAATGGCCATGTCATTAGAGATAAGTACATATGGGAATTTGGAGGACGTAAAAGAAGAAGCGATTCAAAGGGTAAAAAAGTTAGTAGCTCTCCTCTCATTACAAGAAATCGATACTACCGCTGTGTACGGAAGCTTGTACAAGTTGCTGCCAAATGGAGCCAAAGCTTTTCAAGTTGTTCTTATAGACAGTATTGGATTCTCTGATTCTATATTGCCTAATACAATTGAGCCAATAATTGATATCACTGGGCCTTTAAGTCTAAATGATGTAAAGTTTTGGAGACAAATGGGACATTATTGCAAGGGAAAGACTTCAAAAGACCCGATAGAGAGGTATAGAGAGTTTTATTTAGTGTTAGAAGATGAGGGACCAGTTAATGCAACTGAGAGAGCACTTAGACATGCTGTAAATCACCATGAACTTGATTCAGCATGGGCTATACGCGAAGTCACAAGCATTATAGGCAGCACTTACTTTGACCCGATGAACCAAAAACATATTGACGCCATTAAGAAATATTCGGATGAGTTACAGAAAAAAGCTAAAGCAATACTAATTGCTAAAACTATTTAGTATCAAATTTGTGAAATCTCTTGCAGGGCGTAGGATCAAATCTCTCCCCGCCCGCTTAATGAAAAGGGGTATCATTACGTGAAAGGTCCCATGAATTAGTACTACAAAAGCTTTTATTATCTATGGAAATCTTGTTATTAATAATTTATGATATTTACACTAAGTAAACTTCTTCTGATAAGCAATAGTACAAAGTTATGGGTATATTGGAGAATCAACATTTGGCTAAGAAGTTAACCGTTTTTGAGTATGAGCAACAGTTGAAGCGTGAGTATGCGGAAAAGATGGTAGATTGGACTCTTTCAAAGGAAGAGAAGCAGAGGATAAATGAGGACTATGAAAAATCCGTTGAGGAACTACATTGTCGCTATGGAAATCGAATCGGAGATGCGTGCGCTCAAAACCACGGCTGCCTGTGCTTCCGTGACAAGCGGGAGTGCGATATGTTTACGGAAAAAGGTATGAATATATGCAGCAGATTCCGAGTCTTCAATGACCGTTTCTAGTTGGGCTTTGTACCTTCAGGAAATCCAAATTAGACTTTTCTTTCATTTCTTCTCTGATTTTTTTTGATTATTTATCAAAGATCTTCGTCGCCGTAAGCTATCATATATTTGGTATACCACAAATATTTTCTAAGGTTTGCTTGAAGTATGTTATGTTCTTTCGGGAAAGAAAAAAGTCATCGAGGTCGATGGTCCAATTCCTCCCGCCGTTTCATGAAAACCTGTAGCAGCAGTCATTGCAGAGGTAGCATTGAATTTTCCTTGGCTGCCGCAGTCTGGGCAGGTTACTTTAGGTCTCTCGGAATTGACATTAAGAATATCCTTTGAGATAGTTTTGCCACAATGTGGGCAATTAATGATTTTGTGCTCCATCTTTTTTCACCTTTGCCAAGTATGCTCAAGAAAAAATGGGGTTGCGCAAGTGAATCCTCTTCTCTGTCCTGGGTTCAAATCCCCCCCAGTCCATAACGCGGTCTGAACCCAGAAGGCGCGCAAGAATTAACACAGCCATTTTTAAGTGTTAAAAGATCTGGCTCTGAATCTTACTCTTCTCGAGGTATGAAAAGAATTTTTGCAGCTTCATTCTTGGTAATTTTCTTAGCTTCTGCCTCATTTAAGGGTTGTTTGGTTGGAGAAACATATGACGAAGCAGATTCTTCCCAAACAAAATGCATATCACCATTTTACGAAGAATTGACCTTCACTAAATCCACTCTTTTCATGTTATCTCAACTCGCAGTATCAATCATTACACAACACTCCATGAAACAGCCCCTTCTAAATCAGTTTGTGATTGTTACCACACAACAACAAGAATTTGTCGTAAAATACTTCTGTTGTCGCGCGATTCAAATTAAGAAAGATTCAACGAGTAAACATTTTGTGAAAAGCTTGTTGCAAGCGCATTTGTGTCTGAGGTGCCAAGAATAACGTACTCTCCGCAATTGAGTTGAATAATGAGATCAGTGGAGTTGTTGGAAACAACGTAAGCTGTCTTTCCATCTCCAAGCGTAAAGATGCCAACGTTGAAGTGATCGTAGTTTGTTCCCTGCTGTTTTGATAGAGTCAGATTTCCTGAACCGATCAGCCCAAGGTAAGCAGACGTTATCTGGCTAGAAGTGATATTCATGTTTCCAGCGCCACCAAAGCCGGGAGACTGTATATTTACATAGCGCGCGCAGAAAGGTGAACAAGTCACAGTTAAAGCGCTTGAAGGCCTAGTTGTTATCGTTGAGAAACCTTAAGGTTAAAGAAGATAAAACAATAAAGGTTAACAAGTGAGCAGAAGAGGGAAAATTACCGTTTCATGGTTCCTGCAGAGTACGCTATCATAAAGTAAAAGAGCATGTACAAGGCCTTCCAAATTTGGGCCCTATAGAGGAAGGCTTGCCGGATTTTATCTTATCACCAGAAAATTTAAAAATCAAATAAATAAAAACAAACCGATCTACTCTATACACGTTGCTTTCGGTGGCTGTTTTGGCGCTTTTCCCAACAATCTTTGCGTCTTTATCTTTCATTTTTTCATCTCACGATTTTTCATTGACGCTTAAGGGGAGACTATGTTTTCAACGGCTTCTTTGGTGAGTACACTCAATAAATCAGGGGTCAATGCATCCACTACACTGTATATTCTTTGGTCAACGATAGAGTACATTCGTTTTGTTCCGTCTTTTCGGCATCTCACTATGCCTGCATCTTTGAGAATTTTCAGATGCCTTGATACTAGCGGTTGGATTAGGTTAAGATGTGGAACTATTTCGCAAACGCATTTTTCCCCCTGGCGTAAGTAGGTTACTATTTCCATTCGAATGGGGTCAGAGAATGCATGAAAAACAATGGATTTGAACCTATTCTGTGTATCCGGTTTTTGGGACATAGCTTTCTCTATAAGTTAATAACAATATTAAAAAGTTGTTATTCTTTGAAATACTATATAGCAATATTTATATATATTTACATATAGGGTAGTTATCTAATTATACCAAAAGGAAAGTAACAATATGGCTGAAAAAGAGTACGAAGGGATTCCACGTAATAAAATACCTTGGGACCCAAAGATTGACTACGATAAATGCATAACATGCGGTAAATGTGTCGATTTCTGCCATGTGGGCACATACAAATTTGTAGAGAAAGACGGAGAGAAGAAAACTGTGGTAAACCCTAACCGTTGCATTGTATTCTGTAGAGGTTGCGAAGATATCTGCCCAGTAGGCGCTATATCGCATCCAGACGAAGAAGAAACACAAAAGCTAATCGACAAACTACATCAGGAAAAGACATAGTAAACCCTTTACCAATAGGTAACAATGGGTTTCAAAATCTCAATTTTCTTTTTTATTACATCATAACCCAACAAATAAAAGCGTGATACAAATGTCAAGTAATGTCAAAAAAGTTTTGCAGGAAACAAACATTGAAACTGGATTAGAAACCTCGGAAGTAAAAAAACGGCTCGTCAAGTACGGGTACAATGAAGTCCCGGATAAGAAAATTAGTTTCTGGGCAAGACTTGGAAAGCGTTTCTGGGGCATTGTGCCTTGGATGCTTGAAGCAACCGCCGTCGTCACATTAATTCTAGGCAAATATCCACAAGCTCTCGTTATCGTTTTCCTCCTTTTCTTCAACGCAGGAATGTCGCTGTGGCGTGAAGGCAGAGCAAAAGCAGCCATGGCCAGACTAAAGCAGAGCCTCAGGATCCAAAGTCGAGTAAAAAGAGATGGGAAATGGTCCACTATCCCAGCCAGAGAGCTTGTCCCAGGAGACATCGTTAGGGTTAGAATCGGCGATCTCTTGCCAGCCGACATAAAGATTGTCGATGGTTCTCTTGGTTTAGACCAATCAGTTCTCACTGGCGAATCTGAAATTGTGGATAAGTCGTCTGCTGAAATAGCTTATTCAGGATCAGCTATAAAGCGTGGCGAAGCCACAGGCATAGTTGACGCCACTGGAACAAAAACCTACTTTGGACGAACCATCTCTCTGCTTGAGCTTGCAAAGCCAAAACTCCACATGGAAGAAGTCACGGTAAAAGTTGCACGTCAACTAGCCATAATAGTCCTCGCGTCTCTCCTAATCGTCTTTGTTTACGCGGTACTGACAGGTTTTGACCTTGCGGTCTTGCTGCCCCTTGCTGGCGTGCTGCTCATTGCTTCGGTGCCGGTTGCGATGCCCACGATGTTTACCATAAACATGGCGCTTGGTGCAGCCGTTCTTACAAAACAAGGAGTTCTAGTTACAAGACTGAGCGCGACCGAGGATGCAGCTACCATGGATGTGTTGTGTGCAGACAAGACAGGCACAATAACAATGAACAGGCTCTTTGTAGAAGAAGAAATACCTCTCAACGGGTTCAACGAAAAGGATGTTTTGCTTTACAGTGCTCTTGCCTCAAATGAAGCCAACTTGGATCCTATCGATATCGCATTTTTGACTGCTACAGCACAAGCGCACATTCCATTTGATGCTTATTCTCAGATTGCATTTGTGCCCTTTGATCCAAAGACTCGAATGACGGAGGCAACGGTCAGTAAAGCTGGTGAAATATTCTTCGTTGGAAAAGGCTCCTTTGACACAATATGCGCTGCCTGCAACGTTCCCGAAGATGAAGCAAAGACTATGCAAAAACTCGCTGAGGAACTTTCTGCTAAAGGGCTTAGAGTAATCGCTGTTGCCAAGGGTGCAGATAGAAAAAGACTACAGTTTGTCGGTCTTGCGGGCATCGCCGACAGGATAAGAGAGGACTCACGTGAGATACTTGACCAGATTCGGGGGTTAGGCGTAGAGGTGAAGATGCTTACGGGCGATTCGCTTCCGATTGCCAAAAACATTGCTCAGCAGATAGGATTAGGAAAAAACGTTACAACAATGTCGAAGATGCAGGAAGACGAAACAAAAGCAACACCCATTGACTCAACGATTGAAGGCAGCCATGGCATCGCCCAGATTTACCCTGAAGACAAGTTCAGCATAGTCAAGACTCTGCAGCGAATTGGGCACGTTGTGGGAATGACTGGCGATGGCGTTAACGACGCTCCAGCTTTGGCGCAAGCCGAAGTTGGTATAGCAGTGAAGAACGCAACAGACATTGCCAAAGATTCTGCAAGTGCCGTCTTAACCGTTGAAGGTCTTAGCGGCATCATATCTATGATCAAAACATCTCGGAAGATTTATCAGAGAATCTACAGTTGGGCATTGATGATGGTTGCCCGAAAAATACATATCGCCGGATTCATCGTTGTGATGCTGTTTCTGACGCACTCTCTAATGCTGTCAATAACAGGCACGGTGCTGTTGCTCTTCTTAGGCGACTTTGTCTCAATGTCTATATCAACCGACAACGTACGCTCTTCACTAAAGCCTGACACATTTGACATGCGTTGACTATTCGGAGTTAGTGGGTTACTGGGCGTAATGATGATTATTGAAAGTGCAATCTTTGCTGTTCCCGCCTTAGCATATTTTGGGCTGATGGGGAATGTGGAGGGAATCTACACTTTCGGGTTTGCCTACTTGAATCTTGCAGGCGTATCTACTCTTATGATTGTTCGGGAACGAAATCATTTCTGGAATTCAAAGCCAAGCAGGTTCTTAAGCACTATAGTCTTAGCTGAAGTCTTGTTTGTGATTGTTATCTCCGTTTTCGGTGTCTTAGAGCTTGCGCCGCTCGGCTACTTACCTGTCCTTGCAATCCTCGGCTATACACTGCTGACGACCTTCTTAATCAATGACCCAGTAAAAGTATATTTAATACGCAAATTTAAGACGCAATGAAGCTAACATTCGATAATGCTATAGCTAAAAATGTCTTCCAATGCCAATTTTTGTAAGATGGCTTTGGAACCATAACTTTTTATTTTGTTTAAAATCCAAGTTTAGGGTGTTTACTATTCGAAATCAGGATTTAAACAAGGGCTTTTGCTATTCCTTCCCCCAATTTTTCCACTTTAATCATTAACAGACAACACAACTTACTATCTTTCTCAAGCAATAAAAGAGCAATCTTTTCGTTTGGCTCAAAACCGTCTTCTCTCGCACATTTTTCGGAACTACAATTTGACCCTTTACAGCCACAGTAACGATCACTTCAATCTTGAAATCAGTAGAGACGCTTTTCATTCAAGGCTCCTTGGTTAACTCAAAGGGAAATATTTCTTTAGGTTGCAAGTCTAGTAATTTTTGGGCTAGGTGCGTGTTTTAGAAAAGCTCTTGCTATAAACGGAACTATAAACCCTGCAATCACTCTCGGTAAGAAAATGAGCAAGGTACCTGATACACTTGTGCCTATGATGGGTGAAAACTGGCTTACCAAAACAACCAGCACAGACCCCATGACTCCGGCTGTAACCCCTGCAAAAATCAATCGGTGAACGTTGGCTGAACGTTTTCCCAAAACACCTGCAATATACCCTATCAGCATAGCACTTACCAGATTACCTAGCAAACTTATGTCCGCTGAGCCTTGAGCAGCGTAGAGTTGATCCGAGTAAAAAAGGGCATAAAGACTGCCTAAGAGAAAACCCGACGCTCCTCCAGCCCACTGATTCCAAATCAACCCTACTAACATCGGAACGCCTACGATTACAATCGCTTCTAAGAGCGGATACTTTAGTCCTACAAGAGAGGGTGTGGACAAAATTGAAACTCCAATAATTAAAAATGCAACAAAAGATGGAACAACTATTCCAAATATTAACTCAGCTACCTTTCCCTCTCTCTAACCATGAACCATTACTTTCACTTTAGCCCTTCTTTCACCTGAAAGTGCTTATTAGACTTTTGATAAAAATAGAGGAGTCCTTGACCCAGTACAATATTTTGATTAGCCAAGCGTTCCTTTTATAGCATCTGCTTTTAATCTAAGAAAATCCGTCTCGTCTTCAAAATCAAGGCAACTATCGCCAGCCTTTTCAGCGTTACTAAGTGAACATTGCCCTTCCTTCCAGTTTATACAGGTCTTTTTCTCACAAGAAGGGTTATCCAATAGACTTCCCTTAAAATAATGAAATGCTTTTATAACGTATTTGGTTTTTGTTCCTTGGAATTTCTGTACCAGATGAGTACTGTAACTTTGTGCCCAAAGATTTCACGTTCAAAGTAGTGAATAAGAATTGACCCCCCCAAGTAATTATGAAGCTTCCAAACATGAAAAGTCTAATATATTTCTTGTAAAGACTTACAGGTAAGGTAGGCAAGTCTGTCAACACTAAAATTGATTACAGTGATGCTGATGGCATCTATTATGACACTATCATATACTGCATTTCCCTTAGCATTTTCCCAAGCCAGTAACTCTAATGATAATTGGTCAATGTTTCATCACGATTTAAGTCATACAGGCTACACATCCGTTCTTCCCATAGCCACAACTCCTTCTTTACTTTGGAATTATTCGACTAGAAGCGTGATTTGGGCGTCTCCAACCATCGTTGATGGTCGTGTCTATATTCCTTCAGATGATGGTAATGTATACTGCCTTGATGCAATCACCGGAGATAAAATATGGAATACGACCATGGTTAGCCACCGAGGAACTATAGGTTCTTCTGTTGCCTTTGCTGATGGCTATCTTTACTTTGGCGGGTATGATCATAATGTCTATTGCTTGAGTGCTTCTACTGGCGATAAAATATGGAACTATTCAACGGGGAACACGGTTGAATCTTGTCCTGCAGTTGCTGGCGGGAAAGTGTATGTGGGGTCTTGGGATGGCAATATCTATTGTTTTAATGCGTTAACTGGTTCCAAAATCTGGAACTATTCAACAGGTGGGCTTGTGGAGTCTTCTCCAGCGATTGTAAATGGTCTTCTGTATGTAGGGTCAACTGACAGTAAGGTCTATTGTCTAAATGCTTTGACAGGTGTGAGTGTATGGAATTATACAACTGGCAATTTGGTGCAATCGTCTCCTGCAGTTGTTGATGATCGAGTCTACATAGGTTCTGAGGACAATAACGTCTATTGTCTTGATGCTTACAATGGGGAGTTACTTTGGAATTACACCACCAACGGCTGGGTTGATTCTTCACCTGCAGTTGCTAACGGACATGTTTATGTTGGGTCTTTAGTTTTAGATTCAAACCAGAATTATATTGCCTCAGATGTTTACTGCCTAAACGCAGTAACGGGGGCAAAAATTTGGAATTATGCTACAGAGGGTGGTGTGAATTCGTCTCCTGCGGTGGCGGGTGAGTTCGTTTACGTGGGTGGTTGGGATTATAATGTTTATTGCCTTAACGCTTCCTCAGGAGCTAAAATATGGTCGTACGCAACACAAGGTCATGTGAATTCATCTCCAGCGATAGCCAACGGTGTGGTTTATGTGGCGAGCTGGGACCATAAAGTGTATGCTTTTGGTACCCCATCAAACGCATCTACATCATCAAAGCCCGTAGAAGTTATTTACTTATTAGCTGCCGCAATCGTTGTTATTGTGGTTGTGGTGATTTTACTTAAGCGGAAAAAACCTATTAAGAAAGATGTAAGAAAACAATCCGAATAATAGAAGTCAAACAGCTTGAGGGACTTTCATAAATTGAAAAAAAGGGAATCGCGGGTGATGTCTCCACTTTGCAGGGGGTTCAAATCCAGCTATGGCTCGATTTTGGACCGGAAGTTAAACGAAAACAAGCAAGCCAACTATTTTGCAGGAATGAAGTTGTGTTTGCTGAGACTCTGGATCCCTCGAATTAAAAGAAAAAGAGGGAAGAGCGCGCGGGAGATATCGTCACATGAGTTTAAACAAAAAAGTGTGTTGATCTTTAATTCCTCCCGATGAAGTATAGAATGAGCGGTTAACCGACTTGCTGGGTAGAGTAGCTAATTTGGAGGACCCAGATCCAGGTGAGGTTGTCGAAGGCTATAAGAAACTTGGAGATTATGTTAGATGAATCAAACTGACGCACACTTCGCAGGGTGGATAATGTGTCCTGTCTGAAAGAAAGAAACTCGCCACTATACCAAAGATACCCATGATAGCCCAGTTGCGAAGATGCGGCGGATTTGGTGTGAGGATTGCCGTTTGGTTCAAATGCAGTTTAAACAAATAAACGGAAAATGTGAGTAAATTGAAAATAACATGAAGGGCGGATACATAGCCGAATTTACGTTCAATGTAACATTTGGCTTATGGGACGATTTGATAATTTTCTTTTCCGTTCTTGTTTAGTTTTGGAATGGTCAGAGTGAATTTGGCTCCTATGCCTGGTTCGCCTTCTTCACTTATACTGTCCAACCGTAGACGTCTATCATTTTTTTAGTCAAGAACAACCCGAAACCTGTGCTTCCGCCTGTGCTAAAGCCCTCTTTGAAGAGACTTGGCTTATTCCCTAAAGGTATGCCTTCGCCGTCATCTTCATAAATCAACTTTAGGGTGTCTTGATCAGTTTTTTCGTAGTGTACTTTTATGGCGGTTGTTTTTTTGCCGTATTTTCGTGTGTTATCAACAAAATTAAAGAACAATTGTCTCAGAAATGAGTCCGCCTGCACTCTTACCCCGTGGCATTCATTAATTATCGTTGGGATAGACCCCGAAAAAAGAGTAACTGCCTCATTTAATTTCTCGTCCACCTTAACGTAAGTCAATTCTTCCGCGCCAAGTTGCTCATACATTTTGGCGAAATCAAAAATTTTTACCGATTCTGCAACTGCCTGCTCCATTCTGCTAAGCCCATCTGCAACGTCTGCCAGATCACCATGCTTCTTCTTAAGAATATACGCATAACCAGTCACTGCCGAAAGCTTGTTACGAACATCATTGCCTTTCAAGTTTGTAGTTTGAACTCGTTACGGTTCAGATCCCGCCCGGTCCACTTTTATAAGTAAAGTTATAGGCGGTATGTACCCGGATCGTTTGCATCGTAAAGCAATCTTTAAAGGAGCGGAAAGCAAAGTTATTAGCTGAGGAGTTTCGCTTATGTCGCTTGAGGAAAACGAGGGACGGCTTAAGTTAAATTTTAATCATCAGGTTACCTTTGACTTGTCTATTGAAAACAGGGATTTGAATAAACCCATGCAAGTTAGCATTTGGGAGGCAAGAGACATTTATTGGGAAATGAAGGCTCGACTTGACGAATTAGGCAAGGAATTGGAAAAGCGAAAAGCACTTAAAGAAACAGAGGAATAAACAGAATTCTGAAGCAATCGTTATAAAAAGAAAAGAGGAATTATGCGGGTGATATCTCCACTTGAACCTAGGTTCAAATCCCCCCAGTCCACTCTCTTTTAGCAAAATAAGCGTGGTTTGAATTTATTTCGTTATTTTGAGTCTTATTGAATCCCACTAAGATTCTTAGAACTTTCCCTAAGATTGACCAAGAATCCTGCATCACTTAGAAGCTCAAGTTCTTTTGATAGAGCTTGAACTTTATTTTTTATTTTATGTTTTAAGAAATATTGGTAATTAGAATTGAAGTTTTCGGGAGTTCGAAGATATTCAGTCTCTTTTTGACTAAGCAACTTAATTTCAGCCTCAATTGGTAGAATCATGGCAATTTGGGCTTAAAAAGGCTTCTTAATGTCTTGAAATGTTAATTTATGAGCAACTTAACAAAAAAAGAAAAAGTCTGTCTTAAAAAATATCACCGCAGCGTAAGAGGCGTCATAAACGGAAAGTTATCTTTGTTTTGAGCATCAATAACGTGTGGTGTATCACCTATTCCATCAGACCCTCTTTTGTTCTGAGTTGCTCCACGATAGTTATCTAATCCAGTATAGTCGCTCCAATAGTTGCCCCTGAATGATAGCCTTTATCCCAAGTGTTAACATAAGCTCCATAGAAAGCAGCTTGAACAGTGTTGCCGATAATGTTATTGTGGTAGAATTTACAGTTGTAAATCGATAACAAAAAGCCATAGCTGTTTTGCATTATGATATTATTTGTAAAAGTGGTATCATATGACGTGTAACCTGCTCCAATACCTATTTAGTTGTTTGAAACTGTGTTTCCTGTCACCATATTTCCGTATGACCAGTCAAACCCAATTGCTGTGAATAGATTGTCTTTAACTATGTTGCCTTTAATCGTGTTTCCGTGAGAATTCAGAATGCGAATGCCATCGCCAGTGTTGATTATGATGTTGTTGCTGATTGTTGCACTAGTGTATCCGTCTTCCCAGATTGCGCGTCCGCCGTACAAACCATTTTGAATTGTGAACCCATTGATCACAACATTATTGGCTTCAACAAGAATTACGCTGGCTGGGCAACTCTGCCACCAATATAAGCAAAACGGGAGGGAACTTTTCATAGTTTTTGCTGTTAATAACCCCGGTTTTGAAAAGTCTTATTAGTCAATGTATAGGTCAATCTATCTTAAATGAAATTTAAGCAACTGGCAATTTTTTTAATTCTTTTACTGATTTCTACTCTCTCAATAAATTTAATATCATCGACTAAAGCTCAAAGTGCTCAGACTTCCACAAGTTTATACTTTGGTGTTGATGTTGCATTTGAAAGCTTAACTGAAACTCTACGGATCATTGATGAAGTTAGTTCTTACACTAATTTATTTGTAATTGGATGCTACGGGTCAACCACTCAAAACAATAATAATCACCCAATTTATAATGAAACTAGGCTTAATTTCATAAGCGAGTATGTTTATGACAAGGGTTTAAGTTTCATAGTCTACTCTGATGATCCCAGTTTTCCTTCCGCAGAATGGCTTAATAATGCAAGGGCTAATTTTGATAACAAATTCTTAGGAATTTATTACTATGATGAACCTGGCGGAAAACAGCTAGATCAAGCAAATTACCCAGCCTTCTATTATGCTAAAGACTTCAGTGACGCAGCTAATAGGTATGTTAACACCGTAAATTGGTGGTTACGCAGTGGGCCATTCTCAATTGCCAATAATTTTGATGACCAAACAGAAATCCAATTATTTACTTCAGATTACGGTTTATACTGGTTTGATTTTCAAGCCGGGTATGACACAGTTTTTGCGGAGTACGGCTGGAATATTGGTTGGGAATCTTATAGTCGTCAACTAAATACTGCCCTTGTCAGAGGAGCAGCTACTGCTCTGAATAAAGAATGGGGTATAATGATTACTTGGGCCTATCAACAACCTCCATATATGGAGCCAGGCCCTCAACTCTACCAAGACATGGTGTCAGCATATGAAAATGGTGCAAAATATATCGTAATATTCGATAGCAACAAAAATTGGACCGAAAACGTTCTGCAGCAAGACCAATTTTACGCTATGAAACAGTTTTGGCAATACACGCAAAAAAACCCAAGAGCAGAAATCCCCGTTAGTACCAGATCAGCTTATGTTCTCCCAGAGAACTATGGTGAAGGTTTCCGCAGCCCAGATGATACAATATGGGGATTATGGAATGTAAATTATAACGTTGCTGATGGATCACAAAATTTTACTAGCTACATTAGAATGAGCATCGCTACGCTCTTACAGATGTTTGGACCTAAGCTAGACATTGTTTACCCAAGAGTAAATCAGACCGTTGAATCAATAGGATATGAAAACATTCTGTATTGGAACGATACAGGGTTAATTCCTCATGCACAAACTGTTCCGTCCCAGAGTCCAGCTGGAAACGAATCCGCATGGCAATTACATACTCCAACGCCTCAAAGTACTTCATCCTTTATCGACCTAAATTCAATTGGCGTTTATGCGATCGGAATAAGCATTCTGATCTCAGCTGCAGTCTTTATATCAGTTAAAGAGTTAAGAAAAAAACGGAAATAATTCTCTCACTAATAAGCGCCAGAGCGGGGGATTCAAATGCAGCCTCGACTTAAAAGTACGCTCTAAATTTAAACCAAGGCTTCAACGAATACCTTAATAAATTTAATTAACCAAAAAAAGGGGAAGCGGGTGACATCTCCACTGTCGGCTGGGTTCAAATCCCCAGAGTCTACTTCAACATCTTTGATTGCGGTTAAACTGTTTTCAAAAAACTAACACCATAATGTTTCTGTTGTATGTCTGGCTTTTTCCATTATTGATAAAACGGTTTTGTGGGGCAGTCCGATTTTTCTTTCAAGATAGTGGCTGTCTTGTTCGAGCAACTGTTTTATGAGCACTATTCCAGCATCAACTAGACGTAGTCTTGTTTCTGTGCTTACTCCTCGAAGACAACTCAAAGGATACAGCTTGTGTTTCTCAACAATATCCCTCAACCCAAATCCTTCAGGAGAGGCCCATCCTACCTGCAAAATTCTGCGGCAACGACCATAGTTTACGGCATGCTCTGAGAATTTGGTGTTGGTAACTATCATCGCCCGATCAATTTTGATGTCTGTTGCACCGCTTATGTAGCCTTCTGTCACGTCCTCCATAATAGCTCGGGCTATACGGCTCTCGTCAAGTCCAGTGAGTGCGTGGTAGTTATTGTGGTGTTTTGCTTCCACCAGATGAGTTAAGCCATCTTTGGTTGCTAAAGCATCCACTTCATGTTCTCCACACAACCCTCTCAGAATAGTGTTAGACTTAACTTGAAAACCGCTATGCGCTAAGATAACTCTTACAAAAACTTCGAATTCTGGTTTAGACTCCATTAGGCTTATACCTTGTTTGAGGTCAAAGAGGTGTTTGACTGCGGGTTTATGTTTACGCATCAGGGTGAAAATTATTTGAAGGATTTGTTGTGTTGTTATATCTGGGTAGATGTTTTCTTCAATTTCCTGAGCGATTTGGATAGCTGCCTCACGATTTGCACCCATTCTTTGACAGGTCAAAACTATTTTTTCTTTATCAAATAGCTGTTTTGAACCGTTTGCTTTAGTTACGTAAATTGTCAAGCGATGCTCATCCTGCTATTGGACAGATAGTCGGGTAACGCTTTAATTTCTTACTGTCTCGCATAATTTCTAAATCAACCAAATTAAATTAATAGCGTTTATTGTTATAATTTCTGGAAAGCTATAGAAAAGAGAAGCACAACATTGATGTTGTCTCCATAGTGACAGTGTTTATCACGGCACTTATTGCATTGATGTCTGGATTTTTATGTCTATGAATAACGTTATGTTAAAATTTTCATCAGACAACAAATACCAAGAAAGTTAGGAATAAAAATTGACTAAAACTACATAAAAAGAAAAAAACGATTTTAGGATTCTAACTAAAGTCGGAAAATTATTTTTTTCCGGTTTTTTCTTCATGCTTTTTCTTTTTTGCAGCGTTCTTTTTTGCTAATGAAGGCATAATATTCCTCTTGGTTAGTTCTATTTATGTTATTATGTAGGGAAGTACCTAAAAGCTTACCTATTAAAACCTCTTAACAACGAGAGACGCTTTAGTTTAAGTTATATATAATAGGTAACATAGTCCTTGAAAACATAATCAACTGTTAATTTGAGGGAACATTAAGTTGGACGAAATCTTAGAAATGTTGGATAAGACCGCGAAGCGGGTACAGAAAGTTGCAGATGAAACAAAAGAAGCTACTATTAAACAAACAGCCCTTTACGAGGGACTTCTTGTTTCACCACTAGCGTCACAAGAGCAAAAGTTGAAGGCTTTCATTGGAAAAACACTCGATTTAGATCGTTTAGAAAGATTGAATTCTCAGCTAACCTTGCTCTATACATTGCAGATTTTTGCGTTCAAAGTTAAAGTGATTGCGGTTTCAGTAACCAAAATAAACGAGCAACTGGTTAAGTCTGGGGTTTTACAGAAAAGTGGAGAAGTGGAAGAAATAACAAAGAACATTGATGCCTTAAAAATTCTAATCGAAGCTCACTACGAGTCGATGAAGGAAATTAATGAAACACAGAACAAGAACTTAGGGTATATTCAATAAAAAAATATATTAAATAAAAAGGGCAGCCTGGTGGTTTTTCCACCAATCAGGTTTTTTCTGCCTGCAGTGGTTTTTTATGGCTTAGAAGAGCTTTTCCCAACTTGTGACTAAGTCGAGAACTTCTTGACCTTGCTTTCCGCCGTAGCTAACTAGGCGTTCGCGAACATCTTTTTGGGCGATTGCTGCTTTTTGGAATTCTTGCATTTGTGCTGCTTTGTCTGTGAGGTATAGTAGTCCGTCTACTCCTGCGCGTGCCATGCGAACTGATACTGTTAAGAGTTCAAGTGGGGTTGGTGTTTCTTTTGGGTCATCTCCGGGTCCGATAACGTATAGTGCGATGTTTAGTTTTACGTCTTTGAAGAGTTTTTTGAAGTTGCGTGTAAGCATTTCGTTGTACCATGGTGTAGCGTAGTTTTTGTTGAACATCACGACAAGGAACTCGTCGGTTAGTGGTGCGAGGTCGTCGAAGTTTACGCCGAAGCGTTCATAGTTTGTAACTGGGTCTGGAAGGACACCGATAACGAATTTTTTCTTTGCTCTGTTGCGTACGCGGTCGCTTACTTGTGCCATGTATTCTGTGACTTCTTTTCGTCTCCATTCATACCAGCTTAAGCCGCTTTTCTTCCATAGATCTTTGCAGCGTGGGCATGTGCAGTGACCGTGTTCTGCGAAGTGGATGCTGTTTAGCCAGACTCCTTGGCTTTTGCGTGCTACGTCTTCGATGTAGTCTAATTGTTCTGCGCGGTGTTCGGGTTGGGTTGCACAGAGGACTTCCCAGCGAACGTTAAAGTTGTCGTTGGTTCTCCATGCTGGACCTAAGTCGGATTGGCTGATCCAGTCTGGGTGTATGCGGGCTGTTACGTTGTCTCCGAAAATTGCGATGTTGCTGTGCATATCCGCTTTTGGGGGCATTCGTCTGCCTACTTCGGGTTTTACTCGGAAAAGGTCATAGTCGAAGCCTGGAACTTTCTTTGCTTCAAACATGTATGTGCCGAATTTCATCTTGATTCTACCTTTTTAGACTCAAAACGTTCGGCGCGGTTATAAAGTTTTGCGTAATAATTCAAAAAATGGTTGAAAACAGTAAAATGCAGTTCGATGATTGCTTACGATACATAGTTACATTGTTTTTGGTGAATCAAGGGTATTTAGGATAGTTTTGTAATTGTGGAAATCCTTTGCACAAATACAAGCAGATACTCTGAAAAGGGCAAAGTGAACGCCTTCTAAACTTTTAGTCTTTATCTGCGCAATCTTTTTAGGGCATGGCTGCTTTGGCAACCTTAAGTAATTATACAAACTTAGAGCTATGTTTAGGGGCTACCTTGAACAAATCGCAGTTTCTGTAACTTTTATTGCGGGACTTTGTTGCCGCTTATTCAAGCAAAACTACAGATCACGAACCTGCATCTGGGGGATTGCCCGTTGATAATCGCCGTTACATTTTTAGCTGCGTTCTGGATGGAACTTGAAAAATCCTCAAGAAAAGCACTTAGCTTTTTAAGTTAAACAACATATCAGAGTGCAAATGGAGAGGGTTGCGTATGCCTATAAAATATTTTGAGGCCCCAGAAATCAAAAAGCAGGTAGATCAGTTAGCTGAAGAATGCGAGTTCTTCCATGTAGTGCCTCAGTTTGTTTTTTGTGTGCGAAGCAAAGGCTCTAAAGCCCGCCGAACCATAGCCCGAATACATGGATTAGGAAAGATCTGGCAGGGAGTTTTGAACCTTCCTCCATCATATACTATTGAAGTTATTTCAGAGATTTTCGATCAGAGGTCTCCGGAAGATAAAGAGAGAACTCTGATTCATGAACTTATGCACATTCCCGGTGGGTTCTCAGGCGGTTTCCGTCCACACAAAGGTTATGTTGAAAGAAAGGATGTAGAACTAGTCTACAGGAAATTGCAGAGCAATAGAATTGCGAAACGGCAAAAAACACTTTTTCCCTAATAATCTCGGAGTTTTTAGTGATTTTTCAAGTTCGAGCCTAGAATTTATGAAGGGAATTTTTAAGTAACGAAAGCTAAAAAAGACATGTGTAAGCAATAGTTGGCAAGGAAGAAAACTTTGCCAGAAAACGGGGTTAATTAATGAAACACGTTATGAAAAATCTACAACATAACGGCATATTTGTGCCACTTTACGATTACAAAGGTTTCAGCGTAAAAATCCAAGGAAAAACGGTTAAACTAACCGAAAAAACTGAGCCGATGGCTGTGGCTTGGGAACGCAGAAACCTATCAACAACAATTACCCCTCCAGACATTGTTTTTAAAAGGAACTTTATGAAAGAGTTTCTTGGTCAACTCAAACAAGAGAATCCAAAAGAATCTTTCTTGGATTCGTTCTCTTCAAAATATATTGCCAACTTAGATGATCCATCGGTACACCAAGAAATTGATTTCACTCAAATCAAGAATTTTATTCTACAGGAAAAAGCTGCAAAAGAAGCGATAACAAAAGAAATAAAAAAACAGCAAGCAGAAGAACGAAAAATCAAACGCTTAGAATTTAAAGAAAAATATGGATATGCACAAGTTGACGGACAAAAGCTGGAGTTAGCCAACTGGACCTCCGAACCATCCTGCCTTTTTGCTGGACGAGGTGACCATCCCCAACGTGGAAAATGGAAAGACGGCCCAAAAGAAGAAGATATTATCCTCAACTTGCCGCCTGAAGCCCCAAAACCAGCAGGAAACTGGAAAGGAATAGTTTGGGAACCAAACAAGATGTATGTAGCCAAGTGGGAAGATAAACTTACAGGCAAAATCAAATACGTTTGGTTCTCTGACACAGCATTCCTAAAACAGAACCGTGAAAAAGAAAAATTCCAAAAAGCCGAAACATTGGGTAAACAAATCGGCGTAATAGAAAAACACATACTTAAAAACTTAGACACCGAAGACATCAATAGGCGAAAAGTCGCGACTGTGGCTTGGCTTATTTTGGTCCCGAATATGAGGGTTGGTGACGAAAAAGACCCAGATGAAGCTGACACTGTGGGCGCCATAACCTTGCGTAAAGAACACATCAAAATCATGGGTGACACCCTCCATTTTGACTTTTTAGGCAAAGATAGCGTTCGCTGGGTTAAAGAGTACAAGGCACCTCTTGAAGTAATAAAAAACATCGAATACTTTAGCAAAACAAGCAAAGAATATCTCTTTGAAGGCATCGACTCCAAACATGTTAGCCGTTTTCTTTCCGAAAAAATGCCAAAATTAACTGCAAAAGTCTTTCGTACATGGCGTTGCACAAAAACCGTCAGGGAAGAGTTGGAGAAAAGCGGCGTAGTCAAGGGTGATCCGGATTACAAGAAACTTTTTGCTGCAAAAATGGCAAACTTCAAAGTCGCTGAAGTGGCAAACCATAAACGTAAGGTTCCACTGACTTTTGATCAGCGGGTAATTCAAAAAGAAGAGAAACTCAAAAACCTCGAAGCACAACTGAAAGCTAAGAAAGCTCAGGGTAAAAAGACAGAAGCTCTTGAAACCCGAATAGAGAAAGCAAAGCTGGATATTCAATTAACAAAGCTAACAAAAGAATACAACCTTGGGACCTCATTGAAATCATACATTGACCCCACAGCCTATGTTAGGTGGGCAAAGAAAGTAAAATTCGATATCGAAAAATTCTACCCCCAAACCTTACGCAATAAATTCAACTGGGCACTCCAACAAGGCAAAGCGAAAGCGCCATCTGAGTGTATAACTGCATGAGTATAAAGGAAACAAAAGACGGCGTTTCCATCACAATTTTGGCAAAGCCCAACTCCCTAAAATTCAAAATAGAATTTGACGGCACCCAAATTGTTGTTTACTCTACTGAGGAACCAGTTAGAGGAAAGGTAAACAAGGAAATTATAAAAGAATTCACCAAGCTTTTGCATACCAAAGTTGAGCTTGCTTCAGGATGCACTTCAAGAGAAAAGCAGCTAATCATAAAAGACATGGGAAAGCAACAGATTGAACAGCTTCTAAAGCAGAGTTGATGCGCTAATATATCGAAAAACGAAATACCCCTTATATGTAGATAAAACAAAATAGTTATTTAATAACAAAAGAGAGAGAGGGCTTACCCCTCACCTTACCCCAAGTTACCTTTTCAGTTTTTAAATAAAACATTTTAACTTTTTTGATCCCTATTTTTGAAGCCCTCCAATGGGATGTCGCATCGGTTTCATTAGTCATTATTACTTTGATGAAAAAAAGGTTTTAGCCTTGTTGTTTGAACCTTAGAATCGCTGCGATGCCACCGAAAGCATTTTTTAACATTTGTCCTTCCTCAGTTTCGCCAGAAATAACCTCAACATCAGTGTTTGCTAGTTCCGAGAGTTCAGCCAAATCGTCTACGACATCTTTTTTGTCCACAATTGTTAAAGATGGCGCTTTGCATGCTGCACACGGTTTGCCAATCAAGTCCTTCTCGAAGTCAGCTAAATCCTTCCCTTTAACAGTGTATTGTTCTTCGTAGCCACAAGCACTGCATTTAACAGTAATGCGGACTAAATCTATCTCCTCCGATAATAGGACAGTTCTCACTGCCCCATTCTGAAGCAAACGACGCACCTCAGCTTCTCCATAAGTTATCAGGCCAGTGTCGTGACCGATTTCATAGAGGAATTTTTGCATAACTTCTTTTTCTTCAATATAACGAACTTTGCGCATTATTTCAGGCGCCTTATCCACTATTTCCTTAACACCTTGCTCCTCCACGTAAGCAGTGTCGATAACGTCAAGAATTTTGTTTTTCAGTTGATAGTTCAAGTAGTCGCCTTTCTCAAAATCGTATTTTGTCGGTCCTGGTCCCCCGAGAATAATTCCTTTTAAATTCTCAATCGGAAGAAAAGTATCGTTAGCATGAGCACCCACACGGGTGAAATATTCGTTAAGCTGCATGTCCCGAAGACGTTCATATCGCCTGGCCGATTGCCCACCAGCCTTAGTTTTGCCTGCAACACCAGAATGCATCTGCCTGACAATCTGCAAACGTTTTCCTTGCAGCGTAGCAATAGTTGCGTTGTTAGCGTCTACGAGTAAAATGCCATAAGCTTCTTTTTCTCGTAGCATATCTTGTAGATACTCTGTATGAAAACGTGAATCACAACGATAGAGGAAAATTTTGATTGGTTCAGGTGGAACAATAACGTAGGCTTCCATGCGTTCAGTTCCCGGCGCGTCGCCTTCCCCAAGTAGGGCACCAGTAAATATTACTATGCCTTTTTCGCCTGGGTCTTTGAAGAGTTTGAGTTTCTGTTGTGCTTTGGTGATAGCGTCAAGGACGTTTTTTCGGGTTACGTTTGATTTGATGTTGCTTGCCGTGCCATATTCGTTGCGAAGGAGGTTTAAGGCGTCACTAATTTGTTTACCTGGTGGAACGTAGACAGTGATAAGTTCTGTGTGACTGCCCTGTTTGTTAGCTAGGGAATTGAGTGTTTTTCTTAGCCTAAATAGTTCAAGAGAGCTTTTTTTTGCTGTACTCAAATAACTTCACTAATTGCTGCGTAATCCGTATAACTTACTTTATAAGCAATCAAATAAAAGTTCCGACATAAAAAAAATAGAAGCTTAAGCTTTTGGCTTAGCTGGTGGAACTACTGATGGCTCGGGAGCTGGTGCACCTATGGCATCTCTTAGAAATGCCTTAAACGGTCCCAACTTTCCACCATAGTTGCCTGATGAAATTTTTATTACGCCTGGCACACCTATAGCTGCTATTACACCTTCTTGTATGCCTTTTTTAACTGCGTCCAAAGTTAAGCCATTTATAACAATTTCATAAACGCTCTCTACACCCTCTGGAACAACGCTATCAGGCACAATTGTTCTTAAAGTTGGGCAGTAAGGATGGTTAGTTGAAGCCTTCAATTTGTATTTTAGTGAGCCAGCTTTGCTTCCTGCACGACAAACTCCACCTGGGAAAATCATAATTACGTCAGGAGCATTTGCACGAATTGCTTCTACTGCTGCTTCTGCAGCTATAAGGCCTTCTTGTTGGGTTTTAGCAAAAATCATAAAGTTGCCTCCTGCAACTGCTTCCATTGCGCCAAAGCCGTCTTCTACGATGAAGTTGCCTTCCATAACTGGGATTTTCCAGCATTTTCTTCCGCCAACCACGGCTTTTTTCTGAAATCCATCCCCGAAGTATCGCAAACTGCTGCCGACTGTTAAGACACGTTTGCCTGTTAAACCGTTGAATGCAGCAGTTGTTGGACAAGTCATGGTGCATTGACCGATACGTTCCATTAGTTGGTGTTTAAGTTCGAATCGGTCACGGTTGTAAATTTGAATGAGAACGCCCGGTCGTTTGTCGGGTGTTTGGTCTGCTGGAACTGCGCGTTCTATGGATGCTTCGGCAGAAGCGGCAATTACGCTTGTGGCAAACCCAGTGGTTAAGCCTGCGGCGATTTGTGCCCATTTCTCGTTTTGGGCGGTGATTAAAACTCTTCCTGCCCACAGAGCAAACATTTCTGCGAAAGTATCTTGAACCTTCACTATGTTGCCTTGAGGTGATTTTACAAGGAACATTTTTTCTCTTTCATCGTAGCCTTCGATTTGAACGTGAGTATTTGATGACATTAATGGGACCTTGCCAATTCTTTTGGGAACTGTATAATTTAAGAGTTTTCATGGTTTTTTAGGTTTCAACTTGCAGATTTTTGGGTAATTTCAGGCGTTTATATGTTGGCTAAATATGTTTTAGCACTGTTGTGCACCTGTCAAAAATCAGGGTTTATGGCTAAGCTGCGGCTTTTTAATCAATGTTGATTTATCGGTTGTGGCTAAGTCGTAGACCAAAGAATTTCTTATAGCTTTTTTTGGGCAAGTTTCAGCGCATTGATAGCAGAAGACGCATTTGGAGAGATTTAGTTGAGGACGACGTTTTTTTCCGTCAATCTGAACCATCTCTATTGCTTTCGCCGGGCAATCCTTGCTGCATAAGCCGCAGCCGATACATAAATCAAAATCAAAGATTGGTTGACCGCGAAAATTATCCGACAACTCTGGTTTCATAAAAGCAAACTTGCCTGACGCGGGCGGTTTTGTGAATACTTGCTCCATTGCTTTTTTCGCCATTGAAGGTAGATGTAGTTTTTTCGCCAATTTGAACCACCAATAATTAAATCAAGTAACCACTAGGACCTTTTCGGGACAACCGCCCAATGCACATAATATCTACCGTATTCTTATATTGATTCCTTGAAAAACAATTTTCCTAAACCTACCTCTCAATAAGTCTATGCAATGTTTGAACATTAGGATTCAAAAATACACCATCTTTGTCGAATCAACTCAATCTACGAAAACAGTTTTCTATCAATAAGATCGGTATAGCCTTTATGAACTTGGCGTGTAATATAGAAACTGAAGGTTAAGTAATGAAAAAACCAGTTGATTGGCAACAAATTCTGTTCGAGTGCAAAACCAACATCCAAACCAGTATCAAACCCCACCTAAAAACCCTCAAGGGGCCCCCAACCCAAATTGGGTGTAGGTGCAGGTGGAGACATGATGAAGCCCGTGGATTTGGCAGCTGAAACAGCCATAGTCAACACCCTACTTCGGCATAAGGTATCTTTTACGCTTATCAGTGAGGAATCTGGCATAAGAGAATATGGAACCTCCCCCAAAGAGTGCTACCTATGTGTTGACCCAATAGACGGCACCACCAACTTGACCCACGGCTTGTCATTCTATGCTTCGTCACTCGCAGTTTCCCATACACCTGAACTCGCCAACGTTTACGCCGGAATGGTTGTTGACCTCTTCCACGACGAAACTTACATGGCGCTTAAAGACAAAGGCGCATACCGCAACGGCGAACGGATATATACATCAAAAATCCAGTCACTCAACGAAGCAGTCATAGGTTTGGATTTGAATGCTTACAAAGCTAAATTGAACATGGAAATCGCGGCCGTATTAATCGAAAATATCAGACATACGCGACACTTCGGCGCTAACGCCCTCGAAGTCTGTCTTGTCGCAGCCGGATTAACTGATGCTTTCATAGATTTGAGGAACAAAATCCGCACAACCGACGTCGCGGCAGGATTCCTAATAGTCAAAGAAGCAGGCGGAACCGTAACCGACCAAGAAAACAAACCGGTAAATGTAAAGTTAGATCCAAAACAAACTTTGAGTTTCGTTGCTTCAGCCAATGAGGAGATTCACCAAAAAATTCTGAGCCTGATTAAACCCTAATGTTAAGTTTACTCCTACCAAACCCAGCTGCGATAGTGAAAACATCAAA
Source organism: Candidatus Bathyarchaeota archaeon (assembly GCA_963741005.1). Taxonomy (GTDB): domain Archaea; phylum Thermoproteota; class Bathyarchaeia; order Bathyarchaeales; family Bathycorpusculaceae; genus Bathycorpusculum. The sequence continues at coordinate 1,020,719 of CAVUGQ010000006.1, read as the reverse complement.
ATCCAAAAATCTCCTTATCGCCGACCCCCACCTATGCTGGGAAATGCAGACTGCAGGAAAAAGGCATCCACGTTCCAAGTCAAACAACTAAAATCTTGAACAAACTAAGTTCAATCATCACGAAGTACAAACCGGACAAACTAGTTATTCTGGGGGATGTGAAGTATACGGTTGTTTCCCATGAGTTTGGCGAGTGGCAGGACATCCCAGACTTCTTCAACAAACTCTCGAAGCTTGTTAGCAGTATAGCAGTTGTTCGCGGCAACCATGATGCCAATCTGGAGACACTGTTACCAGAGAACGTTGAGTTTTTACCCGCAACTGGAGCAGTTATTGGCGATGTAGGCGTTTTTCATGGACATAAATGGCCTTCTCCGGCACTTTTAGGCTGCAAAACTTTGGTTATGGGTCATCTTCATCCGGTAGTGGTTTTTCGTGAGCCGACTGGCTGTAAAATTATGAGGCAGGTTTGGATGAGGGCAAAATGCGACGGTGAAGCCTTTGCGAAGGTTCTTTTGCAGAAGAGTAGAGTTAAAATTGTGGATTCAGTGGCTGAAACATTACAGAAAAACTACAACATTAAGGCGAAGGCAGAGGAGATTTTCATAATGCCTAGCTTTAACGATTTCCTTGGCGGTAGACCTATAAACGAAACTCGTCCCCGAAAAGAAATCGGCAGTGAAGCTTTGATTGGACCTGTTTTGCGTTCGGAAGCGGTTGATGTGGATAATTCGGAGCTATATCTTTTAGACGGGACATTTCTTGGAACATTAAACCAACTTCGTCAACTTTGATTTGGCAAGTTCTGTTACGCTAACTCTTATATTTGCCACATGTTATATGCATGATATAGTTTAGGGGAGTAAAAAAATGAAATTAGTAACCGTCTTGCTACCAGAAGCATACTTGGAAGGTTTAGATGAATTAGTCCGAGCCAATATGTACCCGAGCAGAAGCAGCGTCATCAGGTCTTCTGTACGTGATTTGCTCAAAAAAGAGCTTTGGGAAAACAAACGCAGATAAAACGTCTAATAAAGCATTTTTATTGACTCAAAGAGTGAGCGTGCAGCAGCTGCTGGGTCGTTCGAGTTTGTTATTTCTCTCCCAACAATCAGGTAACTTGCCCCTGCTTTAGCCGCATTTTCCGCAGCTCCACCTTGAGCACCCACACCAGGCGAGTAAATATCGACTTTATCTTGCAGAATCTGTTTTACTTCCCTAATTTTCTGGGGAACAGTAGCGCCAACTACTACTCCATCAGCGCCCCATATCAAAGCTTTTCTGGCAAAGGAAATATACTGAAGAGTTTTTTCGCCTGTTTGCGCGTCAATTACGGTTTGCCCGTAACCTTCACTTGCTCCTTTGTGACTCATGTAAGTGAGGAGAATTACGCCGCGATTAAGCTTTCTTGAAACTTCAAAGAGCGGCTTTAACCCTTCTTCCCAACCTACAAACGGATTAGCTATTATAGCATCAAAACCAGCCGCAAAGTAATATTCAGCCATTATTTGGTTAGTGTTGCCGATATCGTTTACTTTAGCATCCATTATTGCTAACATACCTTGACTGTGAATTTGCTCAACAAGTTGTTGCACGCCATCAAAAGTGCCAAGTGGAAGAGTTAAATGATGATTTATTTTAGCTGCACAAGCATAAGGATTAACAGTTTTGAGAACTTTTTGTGCCTTAACCAAAATTTTCTCTCGGTTCGCAATGGCCTCGAATGGAAAATCTAGCGCTAAGACAAGGCGAGAATTTTTGCTTTTTGCTGTCTCCAGCATTTTCATTTTAAACGACATTGGAATCCTCTTACTATATTTGTTTAGTGCTTGACTATTTCATTTTTTCCTTTAAAAACCGTCTAATCGTTCAAGTTGCATGCGAAGCTTAAAATTTCCCTGCCTCTAATTGGCGTATAATAACAATATCAAACCAACTTTGTAACCAGAGGGAAAAAGAATGAAACTTACAGTTGCCGAAAAAGTAATCGAACATCATTTAGCTCAGGGAAAAATGGTTGCCGGTGAAGAGATTGCCCTAAAAATAGACCATACTTTAACTCAGGATTCAACTGGCACATTGGCATACCTCGAGTTTGAAGCAATGGGAGTGCCCAAAGTCAAGACAGAGTTAAGCCTGAGCTTTGTTGACCATAACATGCTACAAAACGATTTCCGCAATGCCGACGATCATCGATACCTACAAGGAGTTGCAGCAAAATACGGCATAGTCTTTTCTCGTCCGGGTAACGGAATTTGTCATCAGCTTTATTTAGAGCGCTTTGCCAAACCTGGCGCTACTCTTCTTGGAAGTGACAGCCACACTCCAACTGCAGGTGGCATGGGAATGATTGCAATTGGGGCTGGAGGCTTAGATGTTGCCGCTGCGATGGCTGGAGAACCCTTCTACCTTGAAATGCCTAGCATACTTGGAATAAAATTAACCGGTAAACTCAAACCGTTTGTATCTGCCAAAGACGTCATACTACAAATCCTAAAAAAATTAACCGTGAAAGGGGGAGTAAATAAAATCTTAGAATACTACGACCCAGGAGTCAAAACCCTTAGTGTTCCGGAACGAGGAACTATAACTAACATGGGTACCGAAACGGGCGCGACAACCTCTATTTTCCCATCTGACGAAATAACAAGGGCTTTTCTGTTTGCACAAGGAAGAGAAGAACAGTGGTCAGAGTTCAAAGCGGACGATGATGCAAAATACTCTGAGACTCTTGAAATTGACCTTACCAAAGTTGAGCCGTTAATCGCATTGCCCCATAGCCCGGACAACGTTAAAGCTGTAAGTGAACTTGAAGGCACCATAGTTGACCAAGTCTGCGTCGGCAGCTGCACCAACTCTTCGCTTCGTGACTTAAAAATTGTCTCAGCACTTTTGAAGGGCAAGAAAGTTAATGAAAACACAAGCCTCACCGTCTCAGCAGGTTCTAGACAAACCATGCAAAACTTGGCTGCCTCAGGTGAGCTTGAGCCCCTTATTGAGTCAGGTGCCAGAATCCTGGAAAACACTTGTGGACCATGTATTGGAATTGGGCAAGCTCCAACAAGTGAGGGCGTGTCGCTTAGAACGTTCAACCGCAATTTCAAAGGGCGCTCGGGAACCCAAGACGCAAAAATCTATTTGGTAAGTCCGGAAACAGCGATTGCAGCAGCACTGACGGGTAAAATAACTGATCCACGAAAACTAGGTAAATACCCTGAGATAGTGATGTCTGATAAGTTTGTTTTGAGCGACGCCATGTTCATTTATCCCAATAAGAGAACATCCGCCAAAGTTGTCATGGGTCCTAACATTAAGCCCTTGCCAATATTCAAGTCGATACCCAACAAATTAACAGGTGAAGTCTTGCTTAAACTAGACGATAATATCTCAACCGACGACATCCTACCAGGTGGCTCTGAAATCATGTCTCTTAGAAGCAACATTCCAGAAATAAGCAAATATATCTTTATCCACATCGATAAAACATTCGCTTGTCGTGCACTCGAAAAGAGCGGCGGATTCATTGTGGGCGGCGAAAACTACGGTCAAGGCTCTTCACGTGAACATGCTGCTTTGGCGCCAAAATACCTGGGCATAAAAGCAATAATCGCCAAGTCCTTCGCCAGAATACACATGGCCAATCTAGTTAACTTTGGAATACTTCCCTTAACCTTCGTGAACAAACAAGATTATTTGGATATTGCTCAGGGTGACTTATTGGATATAGACATTAAGGAGTTAAGCGAGCACCTTTGCATAAAGAACCTGACCAAAGGCAAAACAATTGAGGTTACTTTAGTCCTTAACGAGTTAGAGAAAAGTATGGTTAAGGTTGGCGGTAAACTGGCGGCTATTAAAGTGAAACAAAAATAAGAATTGGGCTTTTCAAAAAGTGTCCTAACAATTTATTCCCTATCCCTCAAAATTATTATAGCTAATTAGATTAATTATTGAACATTTATGTATTCTTGCTGCATACATTTTAAGGTGGTGGACGCATGTGGGATTTACCAAAAGGAAACTTGTTTCTTCCAAAAGTAAGTCTTGAAGAATTAGAATACTTATATTCAGCTGAAAATAAAGCAAAACCAAAAATATTATTACTCTGCGCGATACACCGCAAAAACGAATCAAGTATCGATGAAATCGCTCAAATCACAAACCTGAAAAGAAGAACAGCCCACGCCTTACTCCACCGCTTCCAAGAAAGAGGCATAAGTGTGGAAGAGACAACATAAAACAAACCGGCAGACCCGCATTCCTAACCCTCAAACAACGCAAAGAACGCGTAAAACAACTCGAAATTGGACCTCCAAAAAACAAAACCAGTCTTTGGTCCACCAAAGAAGTAAAAGAACACATCCACAAAAAATATGGCGTAACCTACACAAACGTACACATCTGGGAACTACTCAAAGCTTTAGGTTTTTCTTTGCAACGCCCAAGACCCAGACACCGCAAAGCCCCCGACGCGCAGAAGATTGAGCGATTTAAAAAAAAGCTACCCGGCTGGCGCGCTATTATCGAAAAAGAGACTTCGTAATTGGCTGTGAAGACAAAGCCACCTTTGGACTTCTGCCTATAATAAGTCGTGGCTGGTGCAGAAGAGTTAGTCATCCAACGGTAATTGTGAACAGTAAAAAAGAATGCACCGACGTGTTTGGGGCAAGGAGCCAGCGCTCTTTTGTGCTCTTGTTCTCCAAAAAGAAGATTCAGAAGGCCTTTGTGCGGTTTTTAGAAAAGCTATTTAAGCATTGGGGCTGGTTTGCTTGTTTGCCGATAATGGACCTTTTCATCATGGAGAAATAGTGGATGAAAATTTGAGTTTGCATCGTAAAACCTTTAGGCTTTTCAATTTCCCAAAGTATTCGCCGCAGGTTAATCCTGTTGAGCAATGTTGGAAACCGGCGCGTAGGGCGTTATCAAATCGGGTTCTTTTGTCAATGGGCCGTCGGCAAAATAATATTTGTGCAAGGAGTTTGGCCGTACAGACTTTTTGCCTAAAATGTTCAAATATTTATCTGATTAGCTATTAGTTTTATTTTTAATTTTAATAAATTCGGTATAGTGAAAAGAGACCCTGAAAAAAGATTCTTAATCAAAAATAAACAGAAAAGGGAACTATTAGACAGCCCAAACTGATGAGCTGACTAGGGTCCAGGTGATGGTTTCGCTCATTTCGGGGTTGTTGTAGTCGGTTACCCAAATTAGGGTTTCAAGCATGCCAGTTTGTTTGTCGAAATAGAGTATTGTAGTGTCGTAGCGTAGTGTACTTTGTGTTGGGTCGGTAACAAGATAAGATTCTCTACCCAGGGCCATATAGTTTCTTTCTCTTGAGCTGTCTGCATATGTTATAGTGCTAGATGCATTAACTGTTACACCATCATAGCCATTTGGGCGCAGTAGGTCACCCACGTTAAGATTGGAGGCATAAATAGCCCAGAACCCATTCTCTTCTGTTTTGTTTCCGTTTGACAAATCAATTGTCTGCGAGCCGGTTATTGATGACCCGTTTTTGAATGCCCATAACGTATCTATGGAAACTAAAGTTCCTTGAACGTTTGTTACTGTAATCTGATAATTATCAGTATTATTATACACAGAGAAACCTGGAGTTTCTACAGCGGCTAGACTTATTAAATTGGATGTACCCAACAGGTGATAAGTGAATGTGTCACCTACTTGGACACCTACAACCACTGCTTTGGCGGAAGGATTCTGCGTCGCAAAGATTACTGCAGCAAACGCCACTATAAGCACAACCAAGAGAATAATCGCTATGTATACTTTCGTATGGGAACTTTTCTTTTTAAATGCCATAGCTCCTACAATGCCATGGTCAAGTATTTAGTTGTTTTCCCAAAAGCCTTTAAAATAGGAATTTTTGTGAAAGTGGAAATTAGAATAAAAATGGCAAAACGAGAAATCTGGAAATTTAGGAAAATTTTATTCTGCTTTGACTCTCATTCGTCGAGTCAAGGGATTCTGCAGAAGCTTTGACCTTTTCATCTTGTTTCTTGTTTAGGTGAATCACAAGTTTATGGTTTTTCTTAACAAGAATCACGTCACTTTCTTGAACGTTATCAACAAAAACTTCCCCATTGTATTTCATTCGGTTCGCGTAGCCCAATTGAGACAACTCATTCATTAAATGTTCGCGCGAGATTCTCAAAATTTCGCTCGAAGTTTCGGGTCCTCGTTTAAAGCAAAAAGTCAGAACCTTCTTTTCAGCATTATAGTTTGCCTTGGTTCCTTTACCTATCTTGTCTACTTGTCCCCATTCAAGTTTTTCAGTGGGTTCTCTCAAGTCTAAACCCTCTATTTCTCTCTCTTAAAAGAGCCGTGTCCGCCCGAGTTGGTTATGATGTCAACTACGTTTTCGCTTACTTTATCAAGTACTTCTTCGGCACGTTTCCAATTATCGGCTGATACTTCAACGCTGTATTTTGGGGCAGCGATGACAGAGAATTCAATTTTAGTGTCTTTAGCTTCTTGCGCTTTTTTAGCTTCGCTGAATGCTTCTTGGATGCAACGAACTCCGTTTGGCTTCATGCATCGGACCTCAATTACTCCTCTGACTTTTACGGTTTTGATTTTTATGCGTTCTTCGGCAACTTGGGCGATGACCTTGGCGAGGTCTTCTGGAATTTCAAGTTTAGTTAAGACATCTATGCCTTCTTTGACTACTTTTTCGAAGCCATCGTATAAACCATATTTTTCTTCAAGAATTACCCCTGCCATCTGGTAGACTTCATGAATTGGTAAACCTGTTTTTTCTGCTACTGCATGTAAAAGGGCGTCGCCTTTGCGGTCTTTTTTCCAAGATTTAACTTTTTCTATTCGTTCTCTTTTTGTAACACGTCTAAGTGAGAGGTCAATGTGGCCTTTTTCAATGTCTATTCTAAGAACTTTGAGGACCATTTTTTGGTTTTCACGAACAAAGTCTCGGATGTTTCTTATGCGAGCACTGGAGATTTCGGAAATATGAAGAAAACCTCGTCTACTATACTCGTCAAGGTTAGCATATGCGCCATAATCCATCACACTTTCTATTGAGGCGATAACGAGATCGCCCGATTCAGGCCATTCAGGTTTATGTTCAGACATTAGTTTACATCCTATTCAAGGAAGACCTTTATTATTTAAAAATTCCTGCAATAAAACTTTTCACGTCCAAGATAAGGTTTTCTACGTTAAAGGATTCCCCTTCACCAACTTTAGTGTTTTTGGTTGAAAGGTGCAGGCGTGGGATTCGAACCAATCCAAGCCATGCAATTATACTCTGCAAAAAATCTTGTTCTAAGTGTGGTAATTTATTAAGTTTCTTTAAGGCTATTTTGTTTTCTTCAAAGGTACCCAATGTTTTAGAAGCAGGTATTTCCGAATTGCGATATTCTCTTTTCAATTGAAAACGTTGGAATAATCAAAGTACTTCCTAAATAACAGTTTATTATCTATAGATTATTAATGCATGTGTGAGATCAAAGAGAGGATAACTGAAGTGTGGTGTCAAACGTCAACTCGAAACTGCGTATTCTTTTGTTGCAAAAGGGAAAGAACAGTTGAAGTTGACCTGTTTTCAGCCGAATTTTGTCCGCTGATTGTAGAAGTTTTCTTAAATGGGACGGGAGTTTGGAATGAATTCCGTAGCAAAACCTAAGCTTTCGAAATCAGTTTTCTTGGTCTCTGTTATTGGACTTGTTGCTTTTGTTCTCTATCTATACTACTTCGTCGGAATTTCTGCCTTTATCTCTTCTTTGGCGAAACTGAATTTATGGTACTATTCATCGGCTTTCGCTTTGGTTGTTGTCAGTGTTTTCTTTCATGCTGTCGTTTGGCGTGGTCTCTTAGGCAATTTGTCTTGTTTGATTCGTATCAAAACATCTTTTTTGTTTATTTGGATTGGGATATTTGTAGATAATATTGTTCCTGGCGGCTTGACAGGAGATTTTTTTAAGGCTTATTGGTTGTCCAAAACAGAGGGACAAGATGCAGGTAAGGTCGTTGCTTCCGTTATTGCCCACAAAATCTTAATAATTATGCTAATTTTGGCAAATACTATTGTTGGTTTAGTATTGTGGGTTTTGGGCTATGGACTGATTGACTCTGCAATCTTTGGAATAATAATTGGGGTTTCTTCAATACTTATTTTCACTTTAGTATTGATATTCTATTTGAGCAGCAATAGGCGTGCAACAGGCAAGTTGTTGGATTGGATCATTCGCGTGATATGTTTTTTGCGCAGGAACAAATGGAACTCTGCTGCTTTTAGAAGTAAAATGGAAAAAAATCTAGGTGATTTTCACATGGGAATTGTTACTCTTAAAGCAAATCCACGCGGTTTAATGTGGCCTGTTACTTTTACGTTCTTGGCAGGGGTTGCAGATTTAATGGTTTTTATTTTGTGTTTCATGGCTTTAGGCTATAATTTGCCAGCGTACCAAGCTTTAATTGCTTACGCCTTGACTGCAACTTTGCTTGTTGAAGGGGTATCCTTCATCGGGTTTAATGAAATAATAAGAAGTTCTCTTTTCGTCTCGTTGGGAATCCCATTAGCCGTAGGCGTAACTTCAATTCTTTTAAATAGATTTGCAACTTTCTGGTTTAGACTTGTAGTTTCCTATATCGTTTTTCATTGGAAAGTACTAGCGCCTTACGCTTTGAAGCGGTCGTCGCCTGCAACTTAAAGCCTATGATTGTTCTTTGTTAAATAATCCAAACAGGTTTGATATGTCAGAGTTTCAAGAGACCAAAATCTTTAAAAAATGCAAACTTTAGCAAAAACCATCACCTGTAAGGGCCCAATAAGTTTTGTTTATATTGGTGCAGGGGGTGGGATTTGAACCCTCTAAGCCGTGGAGATATCACTCGCAAAACCCTCTTTTCTTTGCATATTTGGTCGGAGCCGAATAAAGTCGGAACAAAATTGCCCCCCCATTGTGGCAAAATCATTTCAAAGGACTTTCTTAATGGTAATTCCGAGAGACCCACAGTAATCTGTTCCATGTGCGGCAGCCAAGTGCAACGGGAAAATTCAGTGCTACCTTGCCTTGACTGCGGCTATAGGTTTTCATGAGGCGGGCGCTAACCCCGAATAGTTCTTATTTCACTCGTAAAAAGAAAAACTACTCATTTCTCGGGGAAATCCAAAAAACAGATATGCAGAAAATTCACTTTAGGTAAATGTGGTGTCAATCAGGAGTGCCTTTGATGATTAAAACCCTGAGCTCTAAAAGTTATCCTGCCGGAAATAGAGACTATTGGTGGTATAATCTAAGCAATCCAGACGGTTGGATAACGCTTGACTCTATTATTAACCTGATTCTATATGATGCATCAAATGAAGTTAGAATTGGAGCAGTCATTTTGCGTCTTGACAGAGGTGACTGGTTTAACCGAATAAAACAAGCTTCACGCCATATTTACAGGGGACGAGAAATCATAAAAGTGCATCTCATAAAAGAATACGAAAGTCAGCAATATTACATCTATTTCGGCAAGAAGGAAGACGGAGTTTACCCCGTGAATATTTAACATAACATAACAAAGTCTTCAGAAAACTAAAATAATTCCTTGCCTAAAAACGGGTGGGGGAGTTGATCCTTCGCCCTAAAAGAGATTTCACTCACGCGCCTCTCCTCTCTTTTTGACAAATTTTTAAAATGTAAATAGAACTTATGCCTTATGCGGTTATTTAGGCGCTGAGAATGGTTCAAATTTATCACTGCCCAAACTGCGGTAAAAAGTTGGATAAACTTGCTCTCTTGTCATTCTGGCAGCGTAAGAAATTCAAAAGGGCAGAGGAACAGTATAACGCTGTTCTCAACTATTCTATAAAAAGCGGACCCGAAATTACTTGGTTTTTCTTTCTAAACAATTTTAATTGCGGTTGTGGCAGACAATTCACGTCAATTCATAGGACAAGATTTGAGTATAACTTTGATTTACCCTTTCTACGTAATGATTTCAAGTTAGTCCACATAGAAGGAGGTACTTTCGATTATCTTGAAGGCATTAAGACAGGAAAAACTATCAAAGGTATGCTTGCAGCATTTCTCACTCGGTGGAATTGTCTTTCAAATTTATCAATAATTTGCACGCCCTTTATCTCCTCAAAATTTACTTCTGGAGAATGGGAATGGTTACTTAAGAAAATCCATCCATTCAAGATATTTATTATTACAAGACCCCAATCATTTAGACTTCTAAAAAGGCTCCCGATTTTTGAAGCTAAAGATGGAAACGACCTCATGAATTTGTGGGCCAAGTCTGAGGAAGAAGATATAACAGCTGCTTTTGAGCAGGAAATAATGAACCCCTGGGCAGCCGAAGAATCAACCTATCGTTTCCAAAAATTCCATGCCAAATTTTTCGCAGGAATATTACCTGATAGAGTGGAAGTACTTCATACATCTTACAATCTTTTTAAATGTCAAGACCGCCAATTAGAGAATCTTGCTCTTAGAACATATCCCAGAGATCATTTCATGTTTGAAATGATTCGACCATTTAAGATTAAAGCACTTAACCTAGTGCCAGATACTTCTTTAGAACTTGTAGATGAAGTTGGATGTGTTATTTGTAAGCAGAAAGATGGAGAGTTCACTTCCACTTTTCACTCATACAAAAATAGCCCTTGGGAAGTAATCTGCGAAGTCTTTAAAAATTAATCCGCTTCAATTCTCGCAGCAAAATAAACCGAGAAAGTTCAATAGTAAAGTTTCCGTTCTTTCGGCAATTGGTTTCTTGAAATCAAATTAAGTCTAAAAAAAGAAAACGGACTTGAATTTGGATTTGAACCTGAAAGCATTAAGAAGAATTAGCTTAATCCTCCCGCTGATTAACAGCATAGTTTTTTTCAACTTCTTGACGTATTGCTTTGTAATCGATTCTTAAATCATCACAAACCCGCAGAAACTTAATTCCTAATCGATTAGCGGTTGGCATAGATTTCTTAGTTGCATTTAGAAATACTATCATTCCATGTGTTTTATCTCTGAGATAATTTGTCGCATTGTTCCTAGTCCCCGTTCTAGCCCATTCTATTTTCTTAGCGAAAGAGTGAATTATGAAACCGTTAACAGGAAATCTTGTGTATACATCTATAGCCAAGTAACTTTTACCGGCTAATGGATCAAAGAATTGATAAAAAAGATCAAAAGACATTCCGCCAGTAATGGTTAATATATCTTGAGTTTTAGGTCGAATCCTTCCATGATAATCTGCGATTAAATTTTTTGGGTAGAGGTGCATAATGAGTTCATGAACGGCTTTTACTGCGGCATATTCAGCTTTGCTATCGATTATCGCTTGCTTTTCTTCGCTATAAAATCTCGAGGCATTAATGGGATTGAAATAGAAATCTGTTTCAGAAGAAGACACTTTGCTTAATAAACCATGCCTGACTAATCTTCCAAGAGCGTAATCAACATCGGTTCCAGATGATGGTACTATACGGCGAAGATCGTACAACGAGAAATAGTAAATCTTCTCAGTAAGGTCAGAAAATTTTTTCAAAATCCTCTTTTGTAGAGGCGCCAAAAGCTCTACTATGACACTGTTCAGAAATGTTGGAGGTAATGCTCTTGAATAAAATATTCGCCCTCTTTTCCCAAACTGTGGCGGCTTTTGATTTTTAGAAAGACCAAAAACATCGACCAACTTGCACTTTCCTGTGCTTAAATATTCTATGCTACTTCTAAGCGCGTAAACACCTAGTTTGCCATATAGAAAATTATGCATGTCTTTAGAAGTACACGCGCCCTTTTCTAAGACAAGATTGACTGCTGTCTTTCTTTTTTGTTTACACATTTCTTCGCAAGGGCACCTTTGAGGGTCTTCTTGTGACATAGGAGTTTCAGCATTCTTATATTTAATAACCATACTTTAATTATTAAAGAAATCTAAGCACATATATTTCTTTATTGAATTGCTAGAACATGGTTATGGGTATTCAGCGAATAGCACTTTAGGGGTAGTTTGTATATTGTCATTAGTAGCTTAGGCCTAAAGGATCCGCTTGCAGCCTCTGCTACTAGAAGCCGAACATGGTGTTGGGATACGCGCGCTAGCACACTGCAAGCCAACCTAAGCTAAATCAAGCTAAAGGATTGGATAAGTCGTATATTTAATGGGTAAAAATCGTCAAGTATAGACAATAGGCAATCCGACGAAAAAAAAGTCGTGATAACAATCTCTGAAAAGAAGCCATTGCAGAGTAGTTTCTTCTCTTTTTCTTAATATAGGTTAACCATTTGACCATCAGGCTATAGCCAATATTTTTTCAATTATTTCTTTAAGTTCATGATGTTCAGCACTTGCGTCAACATACTTGTCTTTTTCAAGTATTTCTGCTGATGTCATATCCGCAATAACTTTGATTACATTTTCTCCGAACAATGCCTTCATATCTGAATAATCGTCGTAGGTTTTTAATAATCGACCTGAGGATGCAATAGCGCGATGATGCAGATAGTTTTCAATTTCACGTTTCTTACTTACTATAAATATTCCTCCAATAGCCTCACATTTTGCTTTATAATTCAATAATGTCTGGCGAATGCCTTCATCAGCCTTCTTTTTGTCGCTATCTTTTACTACCGCAAATTTTTGAGAAAGCTTTTTCATAGTGCCCATATTTATCCAAAACTTTACATTATCCCCGCCACTGGAATCAAGCCAACACATTTCTCACCAAAATCTGAGGTTATCACTCCTTCACTCTTTAACTTAGACGCCACAGTTGTCCAAAAAAGTACATCATCAGGGCCCTCCACAAAAACGCATGCTTTGTAGCCAATTATTTGGTCAGACGGTTCAACGCCAAGTTCTTTGGCAACCATTTCAAGATCAAAAGCCTGACCTTGAAATGACTTAGCAACAGCATTTTCCCTCACTACCAAGACGAGATCTTCAATTGGGGAGGTACCAGCAAAAACCGGTGAGTGCGTTGTTATTATTACTTGGCTGCCTTGACTTACGAGCTTTCGAAAAGAAGTAACAAGTTCCCTTTGTAAACCTGGATGAAGTCCATTTTCAGGTTCTTCAATTCCATAAATCACGTTTTGTATGCTAGCCTTTTTCTCAACTAAGTGTTCAAAAAAAGCTACCATGAGAAGTCGTCTAATACCAGTTCCCCGTCTTTCTAAAGGCTTATTAGTGCCATAGCGATCTTTTCCAAAGAGTTGAAGCGAAACTGCTTTATCCCATGTGAATATCGCTTTAGCCGTTAGACAATCAACTGAATCCGTATATTTTTTAAGCTTTGCACATATTAACTCTATTTCTTTTTGTAGAGCTTTTTCAATTGTTCCTTCAAATTCTACTCTAGATTTTTCAACATCAGGGTGATTTGCCGCGTCTTCAACTATTGGCCGGAACTCTCTCTGAAAAGACACATCAGCAGGGTCTATCTTATGCTCAGACTCAAATAAGTTGAAACTCGGCAACAATGACTCTATGGTTTTCCATAAATCGTCCTTAACTGATAGTTCAAGTTCAAAATTGCCTAAAACTGCGCCAGAAGCGATTGCTGAATCTCTTAGGGCTTTGCGCTTTTCTTTATTAGTAATTCCTCTTCCCGATTTCGGCGCTTCAATGCCTTTCTCCTTGCATTTTTTGTTGAGTTCAGTTTCTTTGAGTTTTGCTAGCTCACCAAAATAGGGGTCTTGTATATTGTTAGTTATTATTATTATTTGAACAATTTTTCCTTCTCTGGAGAAAACTTTGCGGATTCTAAGATTCTTGCTCTTATCAACAAGCATTTCGTCTTGGAATGTTGTTTCCGTATCGTCCTCTATCTTAATTTTCTCTGGTAAGGCATCAAAAGAGGCTTCAATGAATATGTTTTCCTCTGCCCCGGCAGTGTCATGAAAATCGTCATTCACCAACTCAGGCTTCTTATCCAAAAATAGCCTAATTGCATTAAGAACACTGGATTTTCCAGCGTCATTCTTCCCTACAATTGTTGCCAATTGCCCTATTACTGTCTCTTCGAGGGTTTTAAACGGGCGATAGTTTTTAGCGCTAATAGTATGAATCCGCATTATTCCTAATTATTTAAAAATGCTAATATGATTTTGCATTTGGACAATTTCAAGCTTAACGATTGAAAAGTTAAAAAATCGAGGATTTTTAGAAACCCGTTTGATTTCCTTAGGGTTTTATTGTATGAATCATGTCTTACACCAAGAGCCAGTCGAATAAGAGTAAGGCTTAGGATTCGGCTCAACCTAAACGTCCTCAAGCACCCAAGCAAACAAGGTTTCCCTCTCCCCAGCGTATCGATCAATAAACTCGTTAGCCCGATGTTTATCGACAAACTTTTTCAGGTCCTTGACAGTGAGCTCTTTGCAGTCGATGATTGTGGCATAGCCTTCAAACTTCTTTGTCCAGGTGTTTCCGAGAGCTATCCTGCCTCTGAAGTTTGTCGGGGTGCGCCTGATTTCCCATGTCTTCTTTCCTGCCTGAGCCACATGTCGTCTATCTTCAAACACTTCATGAAATATTGCATTCAATCTCTATATCGACAATTTTCCTATCTGCTTGGAACTCAACAGTTTCAACTTCGGTTTTATCATTAAACAGCTTGAGAATCTCGGTCGGCTGATTCTTCAACAGCCAAAGAGTTAGGGCATCTTCGCCATAGCCAAGTATTTTGGTCATAAGAGCCAGTTTTAGTTGGCTTTCTATATACTGCTTTCTGTCTCGTAAAATTGAAAAATTAACCTTTTCTGAAATTCTATATGAGGTATTTTTTTCCTGCCTTTACTTTTTTTTAGAAGCAAATTTTCTATTCACTATATGTTTCTATTGATTGTTGAGGCTTAAACGTTAAATTGCCATCCAATACAATATAGAGATAATCGTTAAGTTGGCAACCAAATAATGAGTAAAAAGTCTCTAAGTGAAGCAGACATCTGCACCAAATACATAACGCCAGCAATACTAAACGCTGGCTGGGATCTCAAGAACCAGATTAGACAAGAAGTCTACTTCACTAACGGTCGAATAATAATCAAAGGTGACAAAATTGAGCGGGGAGACCGGAAAAGAGCCGATTACATCCTGTACTACAAAGGCAATATTCCAATAGCAATAGTCGAAGCAAAAGACAACAACAAAAGCATAAGCGCAGGAATGCAGCAAGCCTTAGAGTACTCGCAAATTTTAGACATCCCATTTATTTACAGTTCTAATGGAGATGGTTTTGTTGAGCATGATTCTACTGGTAAGGCTAAAGAAGTCGAAACCGAATTTTCATTAGAGAATTTTCCAAGTCCTCAAATGCTTTGGACTCGTTATAAAGAATGGAAGGGCATAAGCGAGGATATTGAAAAAATAGTTACCGAAGACTATTATGTTGGAGTTAAGAAACCACGTTACTATCAAGAAGTAGCAGTTAACAGAACTGTTGAAGCAATTTCAAAGGGCCAAAACAGAATTCTTCTAGTTATGGCAACTGGCACAGGAAAAACCTATGTCGCGTCTCAAATCATAAATAAGCTTTGGAAATCAAGAGTAAAAAAACGTATTCTCTTCTTAGCAGATAGAAACATCCTGATTAATCAATCTCGAAATAACGATTTTAAACAATTCAAAGGTGCCATGACAAAGATCACAAACAGAAAAATCGATACTTCATACGAGATTTACTTGGCATTATACCAAGCAGTAACAGGAGAAGAAGAATGGAGAAACATCTACAAACAATTCTCTGAGGACTTCTTTGATTTAGTAATTGTCGATGAATGCCACAGAGGAAGTGCAGCTGCAGATTCAGCTTGGCGAGAAATTTTGGAATACTTCAAATCAGCCACACAAATAGGCATGACAGCAACCCCAAGAGAGGATAAAGAAGTTTCAAACATCGACTATTTTGGAGAACCAATATACACTTACTCATTGAAACAGGGAATTGAAGATGGCTTCTTAGCACCTTACAAAGTCATCCGAATATCAATTGATAGGGACGTTGAAGGTTACAGACCAGAAAAAGGTAAATTAGATATTTATGGAAACGTAGTCCCGGACAAGATATACGGAATCAAACAGTTTGACAGAGAACTCGTTATAGATGCTAGAACCAAGTTAGTTGCTCAGAAAGTTACCGCGTTTTTAACCAAAACCAATAGGTTCGACAAGACTATAGCTTTTTGCGTTGATATTGAACATGCAGAAAGAATGAGAAGGGCACTAAGCAACGAAAACAAAGATCTAGTGACATCTAATCCAAAATACATCATGAGAATAACAGGCGATGAAGAAACAGGCAAAAGAGAACTAGACAATTTTATTGACCCTTCATCAAAATACCCTGTTATTGTAACAACTTCCAAGCTGCTAAATACAGGTGTTGATGTTCAAACTTGCAAGTTAATTGTTCTTGATAGTAATATTCAATCGATGACTGAGTTTAAGCAAATTATTGGAAGAGGCACAAGAATCAGAGAAGACTACGGGAAATTCTTTTTTACAATAATGGATTTTAGGCAAGTAACTAATTTGTTTGCTGACCCAGACTTCGATGGGGAACCTGTTCAGAGCATCGAATTCAGGGGCGACGAAGTTATTGTTGTTGAGACAGTGACCATTAGCCATTCCTGCAACCAAGGGACAAGAACAAATCTACCTTTCAATCGAACCTGACAAACCTAGAAAATACTACGTTAACAACGTTGAAGTTAAGGTGTTAAATGAAAGAGTTCAGATGTTTGACAAAGACGGCAAACTAATAACACAATCACTAAAAGATTATACAAAACAAACAGCTATTTCAAAATTCAAGTCTCTTGACATTTTCATCAAAACATGGAGAACAGCTGACAAGAAATTAGTGCTTGTTAAAGAGTTGATGGAGCAAGGGATATTCCTAAATGAGTTGAGAGAAGAAGTTGGAAAAAACTTTGATGATTTTGACTTAATTTGCCATGTTGCTTTTGATCAAAAACTAGTCACTCGAAAAGAGCGTGCGAACAAAGTGAAACAAGGAAAATATTTTGCTAAGTACGGTCAAAAAGCAACAGCCGTTATAGATGCGTTACTTGACAAGTACTCTGATGAGGGAATTGAGAACCTTGAGTCAATGACTGTTTTGAAGGTTAATCCATTTTTGCAATTTGGAACACCCTTGGAGATAGTAGGGTTTTTCGGTGGCAAAGAAGATTACTTAGACGCAATACAACAAATAGAAACTCAACTGTACAGATGATTAAGTATGTTGTCGGCTACGGTAAAATCTATTCAAGATATTATGCGCCAAGATGCTGGAGTAGATGGCGATGCTCAGCGGATTTCTCAAATGGTTTGGATGATTTTCCTCAAGGTATATGATGACAAAGAAAAAGAATGGGAATTAGAAGATGCCGCTTACAAATCGGCAATACCTGAAAAATTCAGATACCGTAATTGGGCATCAAACAAAGAAGGCATAACAGGAGAAGAGCTCCTCGACTTCATCGGTGAAATGTTCAAGACATTAAAAAGTCTAAACGTATCAAAAGATGATGATCCAAGAGGCTTCATTATTAGAGAAGTCTTTGAAGATGCTTACAACTATATGAAATCTGGAACACTAATTCGACAGGTAATAAACAAGCTGAATGAGATCGATTTTAACAAGTCCGAAGACAAACATCTTTTCAACGAAGTTTACGAGAAGATATTATCAGACCTGCAATCAGCAGGTAATGCAGGAGAATATTATACCCCAAGAGCAGTAACTCAATTCATTGTTGATATTGTGAATCCAAAGTTGGGTGAAAAGGTTCTTGATCCAGCTTGTGGAACTGGCGGCTTCTTGGTTAGTTCTCTTGAGAATATGAAGAAACAAATTACGAGTGATGATGATTTAGAAATTCTCCAGAAGAATATAAATGGTGTTGAGAAGAAACAACTACCTCACTTACTATGCACGACAAATATGGTCCTTCACGGGATTGAAGTTCCAAACATTAGACATGATAATACATTGGCTAGACCTTTAGCTGATTATGGAGCTTTTGATATGGTGGATGTTGTCGTGACTAATCCACCCTTTGGCGGCATAGAAGAACCCGAATTGAAGTGAACTTTCCAGCAGTTTTCAGGACAAGAGAAACAGCTGATTTGTTCTTGGTTTTGATAATGAAGTTACTCAGAAACGACGGAAGGTGTGGAATGGTCTTGCCTGATGGCTTCTTGTTTGGAGAAGGAGCAAAAACAAGAATTAAAGAGAAATTATTATCTGAATTCAATCTGCACACTATTGTAAGATTGCCTAATGGAGTCTTCAGTCCGTATACAGGGATTAGGACAAACCTTCTATTTTTCGAAAGAAGCAGGCAAACAGCAGAAATTTGGTATTTTGAACATCCATATCCAGAAGGCTCCAAGTCATATAACAAAACAAAACCAATACGACCTGAAGAATTTACTCTTGAAAAAGAATGGTGGATAAACAGAGAAGACGCCAAATTCTCAAAATATTGTTGGAAGGTTACTGCAGAAGAAATAAAAAATAAGAACTATAATTTAGACATTAACAATCCACATAATAAAAATGAAGAAAGAAATTATTCGATTGAAGAAGTTCTGAAAAAAATTGGTGATAACAACAGTGAGTATAATGAGTTATTAATAAAAC
This sequence comes from Candidatus Bathyarchaeota archaeon, assembly GCA_963741005.1. Lineage (GTDB taxonomy): Archaea > Thermoproteota > Bathyarchaeia > Bathyarchaeales > Bathycorpusculaceae > Bathycorpusculum. The sequence goes on along the minus strand of CAVUGQ010000006.1, from coordinate 1,002,097 downwards.
TTAAGGAATTAATATTCCGATGACCAACCCGCTTGTACAATCAATAATTCTAATGAAAGGAAGAGAAGGGTTCAAGGCGCCCTTAATTAAAGGAAGCATATTTCACGAATTAGAAAAAAAAATACTCATCAAAAAAGCTCTCAGAGTTGATTATTTATAGAATTAATGGGACTTGGGGTGAGAATGAGAATAAGTCCGAAATAAATGTTAGAGTGTTAAGAAGCCAAGATATTCGTCATAATTTCATAAAAATAGAAGATGCTGCAGTACGTTCGATGACAAAGAACGAATACGAAAAATACAAACTGCATCTAGGCGACATTTTAGTTATAAAATCCAGCGGGAGCCAAGATCTTGTGGGTAAATCTCAAATATATTCTGGCATTTCTGAAACTGAATTTGTAGTTTCTTCCAATTTTATTATGTGTCTAAGACCAAACAAAACCTTAGTTTATCCAGAATATTTGGACTTATTCCTAAAATCACCACAAGCATTAAGTTGGAGATTTGATAGGCAATCAACAACATCCGGACTTAGGAATCTTAACACAGGAGAATATTTAGCTGTTGATGTCCCATTACCTTCAATAGAAATCCAAAAACAAGTGACTATTTTTTACAAAGCAATTTTAAATGGCAATTTCGTTAATTTTAATCTAATAAATCAAGAATTAATAAGCACACAAAGAAAAATTTGTGATCTACACTCTGAAATTGAAGGTAATCTGGATATAAGAAAAAAATTGTTTCCTGAATTACGTCAAGCAATTCTTCAAGAAGCTGTTTCTGGAAAACTCAGTTCCCCAAGACCCAAATGACGAAACAGCACTGCAGTTTTTGAAAAAAATTAAAGACGAAAAAGAGAAACTAATGCTGCAAGGAAAAATCAAGAAAAACACAAAGATAATTCCAATTAATAAAGATGAGATACCGTTCGAACTTCCTATTAACTGGATTTGGGTAAGACTCGTAGAAGTCTGCAAACAAATAACTGATGGCGACCATGCAACACCACCCAGAACCGCAGTAGGAAAAAGAATTTTGTCCGCCAAAAATGTTAGAGACGGCTATTTGGATTATCATAATTGTGACCGCATTTCTGTTGAGGATTATACTAAATCAAGGGAAAGGTGTCTTCCAGAAAAAGAAGATCTGTTAATAGTATCAGTTGGAGGAACTATTGGTAGAACATCCTTAATTTTAGAGGATACCGATTTTGCATTGGTTAGAAGTGTCGCCTTAGTAAAACCATTAATGATTAACAGTTTCTATTTGAGACACGTTCTTAATTCGAGGCTATTGCAGGATCTAATGAACAAAAAGAAAAGAGGAGGAGCACAACCATGTCTATTTTTAGGACCTCTTTCAAATTTAATATTCCCGCTCCCCCCAATTCTTGAACAAAAGCGCATCGTGCAAAAAGTTGACTGTTTATTGGAAACTTGTGATAAACTGGAACAAAATGTCGATAAAAACGAGGCAAACTTAAAAGTCTTGACGGAAGCAGTTTTGAGAGAGGCATTTGCATCTTAACTTTTTACTATAATTTTATAAATTGAGAAACTTGATAGTTCATGTTAAGGTTAAATTGGTTTCAGTTGACCTTTCTTTATTGTTATGTTCACTTTTTCATCTTCAACATAAATCACAATATTGCCAATCTTAATATTCAACTTCTTCTATACTTGCCGAATCACTGTACTTCTATTATTTGGTTGCACTTTGCTGCTGCCTAAGACCTTATCCAAACCTATTAAACTATGTTAGACTGCTTTGCCGAATAAATGATTTTATGACCTATCGAGAAAAGGTTGTTTCCTTAACGTTTTTTTTTGAAATGATCTCTTAACCTGCATCAACTTGTCCCTTACGGCTTCGGCAACAAACTCTGCCCGGCTCCGGTATCCCATAAGCTTCTTTTCTACGACTTCATCGCCAAGCTCGACAGGCAGTTTCACATTAACATAGCGTTTGGGCATGTTCAAGGAGTTAGCGGAAGCTTTTATGTATTTGATGACTCACATATGAAGCATGGGTGCTATAGGTCGAAACAACCTTTAGAACGTAAAATCCTCGTATTCTTGGGATTCATGCTCGGCATACTTCCAGGTCTATTTCTCATTATGTACTTCTCAGAGCACCCACCAGAACCCGAAAAACCCGAATGCTTTGATCTCCATGCATTCCGTCGTGACTGCTATTATTGCCAGTTCCGCTCAGGGTGCAGGCCGCGATGGTGAGGAGGCCTGACCTTGAAAGGCCTTCCAAAATCTGGGTATAGAGGGAAAGGCTTTACGGGTTTAGACTTATCATCAGATCCTATAAAATAAATAAAATAATATTCATTTGGATTGTATCTATACTCCCCATCTTGTGACAGACCTTACTATAGCTTCTCGATGACGAGGCGGCAGTTTTCAACGTCTATTTTGACTTTGAGTTTTTGGTCTGGCTTGAATGGGAAAGCAGAATCTTTGGAGATCTCCCTTGGAATATAAACATAAAACTTGTCGCAGAGTTTCCCCGCCGTTTGCGTAGGTCTGTTGACTAATTTGCTCTTTGATTCCAACATCCGAGAGTCCTAAATTGGTATAGCAGTACGTTGCCCAGATATGCGTTTTGAAACACCAAAATAAGAAACAATTTGATGCACTAAACTGGTAGATTTTATTAAGCGTGTTATCGATTAAATGTCTTGAGGGAGAGAGATAAAACGAATATATTTGGTATGAGCGACCGGTCTCGCAAGATTTCGGTTGCCGCAGTTTTGGTCTTAGGCGTTGTCTGCGTTGCCTTAAGCGTTAATGTTGCCTTAAAGGTAGTTTTTAGTTGGGGACCGGTTTATCTGGGCTCACCTTTAGCTTTATTATTCCCTGTCGGCATGGGCTTAATCGCCATTGGGGGGATCCTCTGGGTTCAAGTTTGGAGAAAAACCATGGCAAACAAAAAATTGTTGATTCTAATTTCTCTTGTAATTCTCAATGCCACCCTTCTATCAGTCGTGTTTGTGTTTATTGGTTCTATTGATAACCCGTTTCTATCATACACGTTCGTAGAGTTATGCTGGTACCTTATGCTGTATTTTGCTTTGCCGTTACTCGCGATATTCTTAGTAATCTACGTTATTATTTGGCAAGTACGACTTGGGCCAATTAAATGATTAGTTTCTGTAACGGCCCAATCGCCCTCACTTCTTTACTAAGGCCTTCCACCGATTGGGGGGTATAGAGGGAAAAAGGCTTTACAGTTTTTAGCTTATCATCAGAACATAAAAAATACAATAAATAATTTCTGAATTGACTTATCCTATCCGGGCCAAACGGCGACAGGCCTTTGCCCGATCATATTCGAGTACTTCGAGCCAATTAAACGAAGCAATCTTTCGCACTGTATGTTATTAAGTGACCGCAACTTATGCAATTGACCTTGTCGTTGGGTATCTCTAAATTTCTTATTTCATTCTTAACTGGGATTGCAATTCCCTGATTCATATAATTTGAAAGTCGATTTTTATCCCATTTGTCTACCATTAAACCCATTTTCTTCAAATCTTCTATCGTGTAATGGTTCCAGTTATTTCTAGGATACCTGACTGTATTGCTTATGTCTCCTTGATAGATTAATTCCCTTGGAAGCAAGGAGTTTGTAGGGTTTGTTTGTCCACATAATCGGCATTTAGTAAGGAGCTGCAAATATGCATCATTTGTCTTGCCTTCCATTTCTTTAACGATCCAAAGAAATTTCAGCTTACCTATACTATCTCTATTATGTGATTCATAGTTAAATCCAAAACATGAAAGTACTTCATCACATTTATTGTCACTAACTAGTTTATTGACAATCAGTGTAGAAGCAGCTTCGACAACATGTTGGTTGAGAACAAAAGGCTGAGATCCTGTTATCCAAATTCCAGAACTATGAATAAAACCAATTACCTTGGCTTCACCTGCTTGTATAAGGATTGGCATCGGTTCGCTTATCAAAGGTCTTTTAAATGGGTTCGCGAAACTTACAGCATAACTCCATGGGCATACCTCTTTGCCCTCTTTAACGAATGTTAGCAATCCTGGATATTCCTTTCTGGTAGTCGCTGAACCGTAATTATGACAAAGAATATTCGCCGAACATTTATGCAAAGCTCTTACAAAGTTTGGTGTTGCGACAGTAAAATCTGCATTTAGAAGATAGATATCAGAACCCTTTCGAGATACTTTCTTTTCCTTTGCTTCATATTTACCTGCAATTTGAACTTTTTCTATTTCTTTTCTTTCTCTGTCTCCTTTGTTTCTGAAGCGACCTTTAATTTCCCCATCTGCTTGATAAGCATCTAACATGATTTCGTGACCGTACTTCAAGGACTCATCCAGAAAACTAAGTCCGCTGTTGCATGCTCTACAGATAGAACCTAACGGGAGTGTTCTTTTGCCGCCGATAGCAGCAGGGAATATGTGCTCAACATTGCTGTTCTGTTCATTAGTTTGTTTTCCGCACCACAAACAACATGATTGTTGATCTGGCATAGTGATTGAATAATGGCGCTATCTAATAATATTGACCTCAAAGTCAAAGGTGCCGCTCGGTATGCTACCAAGGCTTTCCATAAATTGGGGTATCGTAGGAAAGGCTTTACAGGTTTAGGCTTATCATCACAACATATAGAATGAATATGATTTGTTTTGATTTCCTTTACTCTATGCCCGCCAATCCGTGAAAGGCCTTTGTCTACGTAATGTTTTGTGACTGCAAGGTCACAGTAACACACTGTTATTAACCGTAATTATCATTAAGTGCAGAGGTTTCAAACATGATAAAATGGGAGTATGTCTCAATTGCTCTGGTAAAAGGAATCTTGGATGCTGGGGTCAAAACGCAAGAAGATTTGTTGAATAAATATGGTTTAGATGGGTGGGAATTGGTTTCTATTGTTGCGCTTCAAATTAATCAAAGTTTTGAAGTAGTTGCTTATCTAAAACGACAATTGAGAAGCGAAAGTGAACTTGCTAATAATGAACCGAAAGGTAACAGCTAAAAGAAATTATCGTTACTTGCTTGGAAAACATTTTGAAAAGGGTTTTTGCAGCTAGATTGCCCATATTCCTCATGCGAGGTGTTCCAGGCTAACTGGCTTGCCCTGGCCTTTTACATAGGCTTCTTAAAATTTAGTTATTTGGTTTGAGGAGGGGCGGCTTTATTGTTTGTTGTTGATCCATGTTTTTATTGCTTCTTGGACCGCTTTGGATAAGTCGCCTTTTTTGCCTCCGAATCTTTCTACGGTTTTTAATCTGAGCTGTTTTTCTAGCTCGTCTGAAATATCTATGTTGATGCGGCCCAATTTAGGTCACTTGTTTTTGTTTATGTGATAAGCGAGGCGCCGATTTTAATAGCCTGTTTTTGCTTGATCTTATGTCCTTGTGATTTCGCTTATCCACATTAATACATAAGTGCATACATACTTATAAGTGTATGTGTTTAAGTGCGTAAAACCTCCAAGGATACTGCAACGTTAGAGAGCGAAAAGAAGGCACCAAGGTCTTTCAAAATCTGGGCCCCATATTAGGAGCCAAATCTTCCGTCCAAAAGCTAATCATCAGAACATATAAAATACAATAAATAATTTCTATGTTGATTCTTTCTATCTGGGCCGATCGGCGACAGACCTTCGTTACTTCAACGAGTGCTACAGTCTGTCAATGCAATGTTATATCATAAGCAAGAGGTCTAAACGATTTATCGGTGGCTTAATCTTTATGCTTGCCAATATTTTGTCGGGTATTACTCTTGATTCCAAAAAACTCAGTCAAGCAATTATGCCCTCATTGTTGTACATTTTACCTTGAACAAGAATTCAGCACCAACCAAATTCGAGTCTGGATATGTTTAAAATGTAAGTATAAAGAAACTGAGAATGTCCGGAAATCGTCGCAGCCAGTCAATCGAATGGTCTTGCCTAATCTACCGCTATTTACCAAGTCGGAATTTGCCGTTAAAGCTCCTAAAAATAAAGGGAAGCAAATAAAAATTGAGAATGGCGGAAAACTTCCACATAAACGACCTATTCCCGACACCTATTGAATCATAGTGAGAGGTCGGCTGGAGGATTACCAGATTCAATCGGTAGTAGACTTGAGCCCTTCATTGAATCATTGAAGAGCAATAACCCAAATTTTTTCCGGGAAATTTTCGGACGCACCCAAATAAGCGACCCTGCCATTGGCCGAGAATAACATTTCTGCTTAAATGGATTTTAGGCCTTGTTTTGGATCTTTCGGACTGTGGCTATGCGACCGTCCGGCGTATCTGTCATTTGCCATTCTAAGGTGTCGCCTGCCGAAAGTTCGAGAAAGACGGCTATGCCTTCTGGAACTGTGGCTCTTAGGCTCCGTGATTTTGGTCGGGCTATTGATGTTTTTGATCTGAGACTCATGCTGGTTTCTCCGATAATATCTATGGTTCCAGAGCTATTTATTTCTACCTATTGGTTGGCAGAGGAGTTTATATATGGTTTTGCGCTTAAAGCTTATGTAGGTAGATGTATATGGCAACACAAATATTGACAAGGAAACAACGGGGCGACAAGATTGCCCCAGAAGACATTGAGCAAATCAACCCTGACTCATTTTTCGTTCGATCCCAAACAGGTCGTTCTGGGTATGCGGTGACACGGGCCGGGCGGGATTGGGTGTGCGACTGCCCTGACCACAAATACAGACAAGTCGAATGCAAGCATATCCACGCCGTCCAAGCTATAACCAAGGGGCATTCGTCAGAACTAACTCGCCGCTGTTCCCTTGGGCTGTGGGAGTCATCAAAATGAACTGCCCTGATTGCTCCTCTGCCCAGACCGAAAGCCTCCTGGTGATGCGCGACGACCGCCATGACGACCGCGGACTGACTATAACGAAATTTAGGTGTCAGGGCTGCGGCTGCCGATTCGAAACACGGGAGCACTGGGAAATCCGAAAGGAGCCCCCTCCATGACTTGCCCTGAATGCCGGCTGTACCTACACGGTCAAAACTCAGACACAAATCGAGGTCATTCGGCATGGCAAGCGAGCTTGAGATATATCTGAGCGATCTGACGCCTGAGGCTCAAAAGGGCGTCCTGAAATTTCTGGGTCTCAAAACAGCCGCCGAGGGCAACCTTGACATCTTTCCCCTGTTTGTCTTAGAAGGGCAACCATAAAATAGCATCGGACACAATTATGGAATGACCAATATGAGCGACGATCTGTTCAAGAAGAAAGAGAACCAGTACCACATAAATGTTGACGTGACCAAGATTTCAAAAGAGGAAAGGCTGAAAGTAATGTCCGAGCACAAGGCAAAGCCAGGATTCATCAATTTCTCAACAGGCTGGGAAAACCAATTCACGCCAAACGAGAAAATGTTCTATACCTTCTGGTATGAGAAGAAGCCCGAACCAAGGCCTTCCAAAAACGTACCCCCATAGAGGGAAAGGCTTTTCACGTTTAAGCTATTGCTTAGAACAAAAAAATATAAAAAATAAAATAATGAATATACTTACTCTATACCCTCTAGTTTATGGAAGACCTTATAGCCCAAAAGCGCTTGATTCAGGTTCTCCACGGGGAAATACTCTATCGAGACGATGTGCTTAGAACTGTTCAATTGATTTCAACTTAATTCCAAAATACATTGACAAACCAAAGTTTCAGATGATTCCGGTTTGCGCTTCGGCAATTTCCGTTGAGCTCGATAAGGGAAAAGGTTAAGCGTCCTCGGTCAAGAAAGAGTGTGGTCGGCAACATGAGGAAAACCGCTTACGAAATTGTCTCCTCTGCTTTTGAAGAATTGGAGAAACTAAACCCAACTCCTGAAGAAAATGAAGATTATGCAAATTTGAATCAGGATGTTTATTATGGCCTTGTAACTTACTCAAAATCTAAAGGCGGAAGCCACTACTTCCTCAGATTGCATGATACTTGGAGAAAAAATTGGTGGAAAAGTCCATATAGACATTGGGTTCGTTGATGAAAATTTTGTTAGCAAGTGGAATGTTCCTGATACGACACATTTGATGTTGGACAAAGATTTTGGAACAGATTTCATCGATTATGTCAAGAAAAAACGTGGATTAAAATAATCTTTTCAGGTAAACTACAATAAAAAAGTGTCTTTTGCGCAACATTCAGCTTAGCCCCATTCGAAACCAGGTCTTTTTTTGTTCTCCCCGTAAATTTGCATCCTATCGCCCTGCTCTTAACAATTCATGCCCGCCATCTGATGAAGGTCTATCAAAACCTTCGATGAATGGCGCAAAACCATACAAGCAAACTTTCCCGCCCTTTTTACGTACGCTGAAGCCTGTGCCTCAACCATTGCTGTTCTTCTGATTCAAAACGTCCAACCTCTTGCTTTGGTTCTGCAAGGCGTTCCAAGCGGTGGCAAAACAACGACTTTGGACTTCTTCCGCAACTTCCCGTTGAGCCATTCAACAGACAAGTTTTCCCCCAGAGCATTCGTCAGCCACATTGCGCAGAAATCCGAAGAAGAGCTAAAGAAAATTGATATGTTGCCGCGAATCAAAGGCAAAGTTTTGATAACTCCAGACCTGACAACTTTGTTCGGCGCAAAATCAGACGACCTATCTGAGACCTTTTCGATTTTGACCCGGGTCCTTGACGGGCGCGGCTTAAAAATCGATTCTGGTGTTTACGGCAGCAGAGGCTATGAAGACGACTTTATGTTCAGCTGGATTGGGGCGTCAACGACGATACCCCATAAAGTTTGGGACTTGTTCGGCAACTTGGGCGCCCGCATGTACTTTATGCAAATCATGAAGTCAGATCGAACAAACGAAGATTACGTCAAAGCTTTGAAGGAAAAGAATTACCGCCTAAAGGTCAACGAATGCAACGACGCCACTTTGCGATTCCTCAAAGGCATATGGCAAGATGAAAGAATCGAATGGAACAGCAAAGACGACCCAGACGAACTCATCGACAAACTGGTGCAGCTATCCAAAATCGTAACTCGCCTTCGGGGCAAAATAAACGTGGTCGTCAAGGAAGGATTTGGCAGGCAAGAAACATTCTTCAGCGAAGCCATAATCGAAGAACCCGACAGATGCATAACTGCCCTGTACTCAATAATGCGCGGTCATGCTCTTTTGCAAGGACGACGACAGATCACCATAGACGATCTTCCTGTAGTTCTCGATGTTGCCTTAAGCTCCGCCCCATGGGACAGAATCTTGGCTTTTGCAAATGTACTCTCTAAAGACAACGTCAACGCATCCGAGCTTGAAAAAAATCTCAAATGTTCTCGTGGCAAGGCACTGCGGACGATGCAAACTTTGAAACTTCTTGATTTGGTTGATTTAAACAATCATAGCAGAATCGTCACGAACAGCGGAGAACAATATGCATATGAAATGCACCTAAAACCGGAATTCAAATGGTTCACCTCGCAAGAATTCAAGGCTCTATGGCGACAAAAAACAACGTATCCTGAAGTGCCAGACGAAATCATAGAGCCAGCCCCAACGGTGCAACTTGAAGACTTTGCATTGCCCCAAGAACCAAGGCTTTCCGATAATATGGGGGCTAGGGTAGGGGTTATTCATTATTATTTTTTTATATATTTTTGTTCTAACCAATAGCCTAAACCCGAAAAGCCTTCCCTACTCTACCCCCCAGTTTATGGAAGGCCTTCGTTAGAGGTTTTCACGTTTGCGCCCTCTCGCTTGCACTTCGTGCCATTCATCGCGTCTGTTTAAGAATGGTCTTCGCAAGTTGCGCACGGGCGAGAAGGTTCAAACATACATCTGCCGAGAGTGCGCCCATAGGTTCACTGAGCCAAGACCTCTACAAGTTATTTCTGAGAGGCGTTTTTTAAGAGCTGGCGGCATATTCGTAGGTAGCCAAATCTGCGCACAAGAGGCGAAAAATTTGGAACCGCATACAGAAACAAAGACTGTTGCGGGTGAATTTCCACAAGACATCAAGGGCAAAATCTTGCAATACGGCTGGTGGCTTAAGAAAGACGGCAAAAGCGACTCAACAATAGAAAGCAGAGTAAAACTGCTTCAAGTGCTTACAAGACGCGGAGCCAATCTATATGACCCAGAATCGATCAAAGAAACAATAGCAAATCAAACTTGGAGCAATGGCAGAAAAAACAATGCAGTCGACGCATACTCGTCTTACCTCAAAATGGTCGGAGGCAAATGGCAACCCCCATTATACATAACAGTTCGCAAGATACCTTTCATTCCGAAAGAAACCGAGATAGACCAGCTTATCGCTGGAAGCAGCAAACGCATGGCAACCTTTCTTCAGGTACTCAAAGAAACTGGCGCACGATGCGGAGAAATCTGGCCGTTGAAATGGGAAGACATAGACTTCGAAAGCAAAATCGTAAACATTACTGCCGAAAAGAACAGCAACCCCCGGGTAACACATCTAAGCAACAAACTCTTAGAAATGCTTCAAAACCTACCCAGAACCTACGGTGACAGAATATTTTCCTTTCCTCACATGCCGGTAGATCACTTCGGAACAGCCCTCAGCCATCAACGGAAACTTATAGCTCATAAAATAGGCAACCCGCGACTACTAAAAATCCACTTTCACACCTTCAGATATTGGAAAGGAACAATGATTTACCACGAAACCAAAGACATGTACTACACAATGCAAAGGTTAGGACACAAGAACATCAAGAATACTCTATTGTACGTCCAGCTTGAAGAAGCACTATTCCAAGGCGAAACAAACTACATTTCAAAAGTTGCCAAGACTGAAAAAGAAATCTGCAACCTTATAGGAGCAGGTTTTGAATATGTCACAGAGTTTCAAGAGACCAAAATCTTTAGAAAACGCAAACTTTAGCAAAACCATCACCCGTGAGGACCCCCATACCTTTTGCTTATATTGGTGCAGGGGGTGGGATTTGAACCCACGAACGCCTACGCGATAGGGTCCTAAGCCCTACTCCGTTGACCTGGCTTGGAGACCCCTGCACACATTTTGCGCAGTGTGAAATAGGTTAGGTTGCTTTAATATTTATTTGCCATAAGTTTTTTCTCTTCTGCGTAGTTGTGGTAAATTGTTATAACACTTCTTTTTGATTCTGGAATTTGCTCGTTTTTGGATTTGAGTTGTTTTTTGTTTTCTGTCTGGTTGTGGTTTATGGGTTTTTGTTTCACAAACATGTTGGTTTCTGGGATTGTAGTTGTGGGGTATGTTAGAAAGTTTGACTTGTGGGCAGGCAATTTGATTCAAGATTGCATTTTGTTGAACTCTTTGTTGTTACAATGTGCACTGTAACCGTAAGCTCTTTATTTAGTATCGCATGTTGTTTGAGAGAAGAACAAGAATTTGCCTTCGTAGCCTAGTCCGGTGGGGCGTTACCTTGGTAAGGTAATGGTCGCGGGTCCAAATCCCGCCGAAGGCTCCAATTTCTGCAATGCTTCTATTGAAAGAACCTTGATTTACAGTTATTTCGCCTGAGATAAAGGAGCTTGGGATCTTACGGAAATCTGTAAGATTCTTACAATTTTCAGTTATCCCTGCGCTGTTTAAGAGGCTCATTTCCTCTTGGAACGCTGCCACTTTGGCGCGGATTCTGTGCTCAAGAACGTACGCATAATTGGGATTTACGCTTTGAGGGTTTCTTAAATAAGCTGATTCTGACTTGCTTAACATTTCTGGTTTCCTCAAGTTAATTTAGGGTTCCACCTTTAAATAATTCAGGCTGAATAAGAATAGAAGGGAAAAGTGCATCGTTAACGAAGATTTATGAGTGAAAATAATGAGATTCTTGAGAGAAAATGAAATTCAAGAGTATGTTAACTTTCTCAAGCAATATTACAGCGTTACGAACCTTAAATTATGCATAGTTGAAACGAGTGAATCTGAGTGGAAACTTCTTTACACTAAAATAAAAAAAGGTGTCCGTGCTCTGGATACTGCGGTTAACGAAAGAATAGTAGATCAAAGGTCTATTGACTTACGAGCTGTTGGAACATCTCATTCTATGCCAAACGAAGATGAATCTTATCAGAACTCCATGGGTTACTTCATTTCGTCTGGAAATTTAAGGATTATAATAAAGAGTTTATGGAAGGACAGCGACGCAGTAAGAGCCTTCATGCATAAGTTGGAAGGCACAGAGTACTTTATAATGTTACGAGTTCAATGCTCATATTTGAGAACAAGACCTGGATACCTTGACACCTTATTTCATGAAATCTTGCGTACAATTGAGGCTAAATCACAGCAACGAATTTTTAGAGGCGATTCAATTGAGCAGGATTTCCGCGATAATAAGGAAATAGTTATGCCATATGTTAAGTTATTTTTGAAGGAAAAGCAGGCATAACTCACTCTATTAAACGGGATTCGGCTTTTCCGTTCATTGTGCCGTCGCGCTTACAGGTTAGAATCGATGGTGCCAAGTTGAGAAAATTGTGGAACCGTAATTGACACTTTTACTATCTAATTGCGTGTACGCGTACTGATAATTCTCTATCCCTTAATTGCGAAGAAAAAAAAATTTAAAAAAATAAAAGTTAAAAATGGTGGATGGTAAGGCATAGGTGAAAAAGCAAGCACGTACACGCAAGAGCCTGCCACTGATTCCGTATGCGTATAAAATGGCAGGTTCGCCTAAGGTTAAAGGCCTAATCGCCCTATAACAGCGTTATGGCTTGGGCATTGTTCGGGAAAAAAATTGAGAAAAATAAAAAAAGTAAGCCTTTTCGCCCAAGTTGCCCTTTGGCTGCGGAGCAAGTTGTCAGCGATGAGAGGGAGACCGCGAAGAATAACAGAACCCGCGCTTTGCAGACGCTTTAGCCGAGCACTTGGGCTAATGGGTCAATGGTAATGTTGTGGCGTATGGCTCAGCGATACATTGGCTCAGCCCATGCTGTGGTTAAGAGACCTAAAGCCACAATTGTTCCACTGCTATTTTTCTTAAATGGGTTCATTTTCATACTCTCCTAATTTTCTAAATTTATTTTAAATTTCTCAGCGAACTCTGCCATAGAATGCGGTATAGAACTTTTCAGCGAATAAAAGCCACAGCCAGTCACATAGTTAGCTTTGTTAATTACTTCGTCTGCGTTAGCGAATCCTAAGAAGTCTATACGTTCAATTTTATCCATAATCCCCATAACCCAATTTTCATCTTGAGTCTCTGGGCGCTCTTGTGACTCTAACTCAGGATAGCACTTGGAACCGATGTAAATGTCACTTTTCTTCTCAAAGTTCTTGCCGAGTTCAGCTTTGTTAACGTTAAGATTCTTATGATGCCCAGATGGTGGAGCAATTGGACTAATGGATTTAACGTCAATTGTTATGCCGTTAATCTTAACATCGTAAAATCTGCCCGCGTTAACGGGGTGATTCTTGCTAAGTAGTGGAAGAGTTCGAACATGCGATATCTCAAGTTCCATTAACCCTGCACTAAAAATTTCCTCAGCCAAGATTCCGCAGGCTTTATTGAATAAATCTGCTGTTACGTAACCTTTACGTTGTTCCCTTTGCAGCCACAACTTAGCTGTATGAGCTGCATAATTAAATAAATCTGAGCGATCATAAGTCCATTGTGAATCAGACACCCAACTAAATGTGCCAGCCTCACGACGCTGCTTAATTCCTGCTTTAAAAGGTGCCGCTGGCATTACTAAGGCGCCTCAGCAGTTGTGATTATCAGAGAACTTCCGTTAATGGAGATTGATACTTTACAAGGGGATTTTAATGGAAACGTCGAATCTAAAGTAAGATCCGAAGGTACGAAAATTAAGCCCGTACGGCTTTTTTGACTTTTTTTAAATTTTCCTGTTGATTCGATCATATGGCTTCTCGCCTCAATTTTTCTTACTAAGTTAGGTTATTCTGGGGCGAGATCGGCTTATGACCGGTCTGTATAATTTGAATCAAGAACTAATCCTGACTCGTATATTTTTCTACGATTTTAAAGCTAAATGACATAAAATAACGCACTGCTTATTAAAGCATTCTATTAGGCTTTAAGCTTTCTTCTCAATAAAATGTTCAATAAATAAGCGATGAAAAGCCTCCCAGCCACTTGCCAGCCGGTGCGCATGAATTCATAGAGCCCTTACATTTAGCGATTATCAACTTTTATTTTTAAAATATTTTTTTTCTCGATTTAAAGGGTATAGTTATTTTCAGTGCACCGGCACGGAAAAGTAACATTAGTAGCACTATTTAGAATCGTAAAAATTAAAAGGGAAAGTCGGGTAGGTTACTCAAGAAGGCCTAACCCTCGGAGAATCCTGTCTAACGCCATTATAACCCGAAATTGCCAGCTGTCCCCAGTTAACTGAGCCTCGACGATTTCCCTGTCCCGACTGCATTCGCTTGCCATGTTGTATAGGGCACTCTAAAGGTTAATGGTGATCGGGTTCCCGCAGGTGCTGCAATTTACGGCGATTTCCTCCTCTTCCGACAAGCGCTCCATCGTCTCTTCGGGTACAACTTGACCGCAATCGTTCCAAATTATACTCAGAACGCTAAAAGCTACGGGCTGCTGAGTTTAAGTTCTGACGATAACTTTGCCATTTATTGGGCCTACTCGCCTATTTTACTGTTAGAATCTTAGTCGGTACCAACCAAAAAGCCAAAACTTAAAAAATAAAACAAAGATATATCCGACTCTCCTTTGCGCGGAAAGAGTGAACAGAATGGAAAAGAACCTTCGTCGATTTACAGATTCCTTAGATTATAAACATAGGAAACTGTCAACAATAAGACAATACAGAGATAACGTAAATGCTTTAAACGATTGGCTACAAAATCGCAATAAAACCATCGAGACTGCTGACGAAGGGGACTTAAGAGATTGGGCACAAATTAAAAAAAATAAGACGCTTTATTATAGTGTCCTGGAGTACTTCAAATTCTATAACCTTCAAAATCAAGAAAAAATTATATCACAAATAATAAAGGAAGCGCCAAAACAAGTTAAGGAATCACAAGCAATTGTAATACGTTGGTGGCAATTCAAAGATTATGTTTCTGAAATCGAAAAAAATCACAAAAATAAACAGCATCTGGCTTTTCTAAATCTGCTTTGGTCTGAGATAAAACTAAAAGATATTATCAATTTACGAAAACTAAACATAGATTTCCAAACACAAACAATTCACCTAAACAATAATGATTATTACATAACAAGTGATGCTTGGGCCGCTCTTGAAAAATTTGTAAGACCTGAAGAGCGCGGAAAGAATGAGCTATTATTTAAAGGAATAAAATCAATGCGCTATGCTCACTCACTAATAAAGCAATACTTGGGCGACCACAAGTTACTTGCAAAGGAAATTCGTAATGGTTGTGAGCGCGAATTGAAAACTAAGGGAAGAGCGACAATGTTTGTTACCCCCGAATCAAATAAGGCACTGATTGAAAAGAAACAAATTAAAGAAGAAAAAACAAACTTTATCGTTTCTGACGAACCATTTGATTGTATCGTTCATCAAATCTTTGAATTTGGAAAGAAAATAAATTGGAGAATTGGAATGATAAAGGAAGAAGGTGAATTGCAACGGTTGCTTGAAGGATATCTGAACGCAGTTCTACCGGAACCAATCATTCCTGAATATGCTTTTGAAGGCTACAAAGAAAACTCAAGAATTGATTTTACTATCGGAAAGGAACAAATTCCGTTAGAAGTAAAATTGTGCGGAAACAAACCAATTGGTGACTATATACGTGAGGGTTCTTCTCAAGTAAAAGAGTTCATTAGGTTTCACAACTCGTCAAAGGGAATTCTTGTTGTTGGGGACACACACCGTATATTAAAAAACAAAAAGCATAATGGATTACATGATAATATACAAATTATTGTGATTTAAGGCTCCTTTGTGAGCCCTTTTACCGATGAAAAGCTTAGTTCCGTATGCTGCGCTTACTCTTTTTTAGATTTCTTGTGATAATAAAAGACTAAGAAGATAACAACGAGAATTATAACCACGCCTGCTTGACCAGCTATCTTAGCGCCACCAGGAAGTTCTATAAATGTTGTTCCGCCAACATTGAAAGTTGCTAAGATAATGCCCAAAATAATAAAGAACATTATCCAATCATCTTGGGAAATTTTAGCCATTTTACAACCTTTAAGATAATTTATCTACTAATTTCTATTTAAGACTTATCAAGCCCTCAGAACTGCTGACTTTTTCTCTAATCTTCCCAAGATAATCGGCATAATGCGTATAATGCCCATCTGCCTGCCGTAAAAGCGCGCAGTGATGCCTTGGGTCAATCTTGCGGGATAATCTGCCTTGAATAAAATCGGCGACGGATTCAGGAATAGAAAGCTGCTCGCTGATCATTGTGTCAAAGGCAACTTGCGTACGTGCTTCGGGTGAATAATGGTAAATAAGTAGTAAGAACTTGGGCATGTCGATCGCTTAACTGCTCTCACCCTTTTTAATTTTAAATGCAGATTCAGAACATAAAAGATAGAAAAGCAGCGATTTAGGGGAGACTTTCAACCTCGGAAAGCTTAGTTCGTTATGTTGCGATTAATCCATTTCCTCCAATGCTTTTAACGTTCGATCTCTAAGTTCCCGGATTGCTGGAGAAAAATAGTGTCTGACGAAAATGCTAGGAGGAATTCTGCCACAGAGCAAGTCTGCTTCTTGAGCAACGAGTCCGTGCTTAATCATGAATGTGCCATAATAATCCCGTAGTTCGTTGATTCGGCAGCAAATCTTGCGTCTCTGTAACCTCTTAATTAACGCTGGATACGTTACCGTTGTACTTTTAGAGATTTCTGCGATTAAGCTTTCCGGAGCGATAGAGATATAGCAGTTCTTGGTTCCCCGCAGGAATTGCGCTTTGTAACGGAAATGCTCCAAGATTCCCAGTTCGCTATTCAAGTACTCATTCAACTTGCCTTGATGAGAAAGTGAGATAATCATGTTAAAGCTGAGTATCCCTTCGCTTAGACGCAAGCCCGTTGACCTTAAGAATCTTAGCAGCAAATTTTCTTCGGGTCTGAGAATAGGCTTAACTTGGCTGATCCAATTGCCCAAGTCTGCGTTATGATTGTTGTAAATTCTGACAAAAGCTGCGAATGCATCGGGTCTACTTAACTTTATTCCGTAACTCTTCAGAACTGCTTTAAATTCCTCGTAATATCCCGTGTACTTACTTATGATGATTAAGCTCTTGATAACGTCAGTTCTAACAGTCAATGCAATGGAGTTAATCTGCCTAAGATCGCCTGATTCCAGCAAGTAACTATACCTCTTGGCATAGCTCATCATAGTTGACGCGGTGCTTTTAGCATACTTGGAATAGACGTACTCTCGGAATTTTACCCAATCGATGATTCCGACGCCTCGTTTAGGTTCGGCCTTGGTAAGGTAATGGTCGCGGGTCCAAATCCCGCCGAAGGCTCCATTTTTGCCCCTGATTAATTGAAATGGTCTGATTTGGGCTTTTACTGTCGCTGCAGAATTCCACGGCGCCGCTGCAGTTTTCCGCAACACCGAGAAAAGAAAGATCCTCGCGCATTTTTTCAGCTTTGACTTTCAATCGGCAACGCAATGAACGTTGATAATTCGAGTTAAAACCGGATGGATCCCGAAGAAATTCTTGTTCCGTTTTGCTGAGCATAAAAAAATATGCCCTGAGAGATATTTAATCGCCACTAAAGGTTTTCTGTTGGCAGTAGGCGAGAGGGCACATTCAGCATTACTTAAAGAAAAGAGGGCTATAAGGTCCTGAAGTCTAAACCAGTCTCTTGAGACATTTTGTTCAGGAACTTTTCGCCTTCTTCGCTAATGGGCTCTTGGAACCAGACTGTCTCCACGGTGTGGCGAATGGATTTGAGCGAGTTATTTAATAGGAGTTTCATGTTCCCTACCTCCTTTTGTTTTCGACCGCGAAAATGTCAACGACAATATCCTTGTGCCAGAACCCAAACTCGTCCTGCTCCATAGAGTTCACCCGGCCTATGACAATGTAGGAATTTTATACTATAAATTTAGTCTTCAATGGTTTCTAGCATTTGTTGACCGCAGCATTCTGGGTTTTTCTGTTCGTGACAATTGTGAGAGTGAGTACAGTCACAAGTTTCATAGTCAGCTTCAATCTTCTTACCGCACACTTTACATTGAAAGGTAGGCATTTTTGGTCCATGTATAATTGAACACAGAGTTTCATAACTATTTCTCTTGGTCTTCACTTAACTATTGGCTTTAGTTTTTAAATGCTAAACGATGATAAGTAAGATTTAGACAAAGACATCAGAGATTCTTCAAAATCTACCAGCTATACATGACTGATGCATTACATGCTGGACAATGCGAATAACCAAAAGAATCAAATGTTATCTTGGTTCCCCCTCTTTAGTTCATGCTTTGGATTCCCTAAACAGTGGGCATCATTTTCCAGTTTATATTCATGTTCCACTTTTATCACCTTTGTGAAATCAATTTGAATTATGCTAACTTAATTGTTGAAGGCTTGCTAAAATATTTGATAGATTAGTTTAAGTAACTTGTGATTAAAATTTGCAAGTTTAGGAATTTGTCTCAAGCTTTCAAGCTCCAAGAAAACTAACAAAATCTTAGAAGCTTTCTACGCACTTTTTTCAAAGTGATAAGTCTCAAATCTGCAATTAAGGTTGGCTAAAGGAAACATAATTAGCCAAAACTTCTCTTAATTTAGAAAGCCTTATAAAGAAAAGTAAGGATAAATCTATTTAGAGTGTAGTTGATTTTATGAAATTTCGTTATGAACTACTGTATAAAGAGGTCTATTGTGAAAATCTGAAAGTGGGAATTGTTACGGACGTAATTATAGATGATGAAGAATGGAAGATAACTCATCTTGCAATAAAATTGACTAAAGAGGCATCCACCGAAATTCTTGGTGCAAAGAAATCATTTTATAATGTTTTGGCGATTTCAGCTGTTACGCCTGCTTCTAAGAGTACTTCTAAGGATAGAGTTGAACTCCAAGTTTCAAAAGCTCAGCTACATATGTATCTTCGTCCCCCAACATAAGATAGCCACTTTCACTTCTTTTTTTATTATACTCTGATTTGTCGGTGTTTCTTTGTCCTAGTTGAAGAAGAGATTAGTGTAAAGAATCTTAATTAAAGCAGATATTACGTCTCAATCTCTCTGTTGAATATATGAAAAAACTTACATCATTAAAAGATTGGCTCAGGTCTAAATTCCTATTCTCTATTTTTAAGTGTGAAAATACCTGCCACCGAAGACTCCATAATAATTTAGCGCCGATTTAGTTCTTTAAGCAAAACTTTAGCATTAGACGGCAAGGCTGGTTTGCTTCTCCGGCTTATAATAAAAAAGAGAGAGCCAATCAAAATTAGCGCAACCCCGAAGAACAACACGCTTTCTATTGGAAGAAGCCCCAATTTAAGCGTTAACGTGAAGAAAATCATTGCAGCTCCTATGACAACCATTGTCAAGTTACTTCTGAAAGCTGTTGATTGTAAAGTAAACTCCTTCTTTCCAGATTCCGTTGCCAGATAATAGCCCTGTTTTTCTTCTATCATACCTGCATTAATCAAGTAGTTCCAATCGTAGTGGAAATGACCGTCAGACTTGTAGCCCAAAGCGGAGCACAGACTCGATTTTACGCCTGGGTCAGCCCTTATCCTGCTGTTGGATGCAGAATAGATTAGGTACAGCAGTTTGGTTCTGGGCGACTGAATATCAGCGCTTATTCCACGTGACTTTGCCACTTTAATCCACTGCTCCTGCTAAGCAACAGCCGTAAAGATAAACACAGTCCTACAGCTAATTTTTGTTTCCATGTTTTCACTATTATTTGCTAATTTGCTTAAGACTCTAACCCTTAGAGGGGCAACTCTAAATGTTAGGGCTATATCACGCACGTGACTTGTACTGTTGATAGGAAATAAAAATCTAGGTGAAAAAATAAATGGGAACAAACTTTCAATACAGCAAAACTTTAGCAATGGAAGGCTCAATACTAACCATACTCGGCTCAGTTCCATACGTGGGTTGGGTACTTGGCATTATAGGCGTTATCCTTTTACTCAGAGGAATGAAAGAATTTGCAAACTACTATCAAGACAACGAAATCTACCAGAACTCACTAAAAGGCATCAAATATTACATAGTTGCTTTAATCGCGTTAGCAATTGCCGGCGCAGGTTTCGTAGTTGGCTTCGTAGTCAATAATTTTCCAACAACATTAACATTCGGCATCGGCAATGCTATCGGACTAACAGTTGGCATAGCATTTCTGA
Organism: Candidatus Bathyarchaeota archaeon; assembly: GCA_963741005.1. Taxonomy (GTDB): domain Archaea; phylum Thermoproteota; class Bathyarchaeia; order Bathyarchaeales; family Bathycorpusculaceae; genus Bathycorpusculum. The sequence goes on along the minus strand of CAVUGQ010000006.1, from coordinate 981,847 downwards.
TTGTAACTTTCGTATTCTACGTTCTTGCAGCCTCGCATTTAAGAAAAACCTTCAGTACATTGGCGCAGAAGACTGGAGAACACTCATTTGAAACTGCTGGTACGCTACTTTGGGTGGGCTCTATACTGACCATAATTGGAGTCGGTGTAATACTGATCTTTGTCGCTTGGATATTCGGAATAATTGGCTTCTTCACAATGAAAGGGCCCCAGCAACAGCAACCATATGAATCTCAGCCTTATGGATACAATCCGCCATCTGCACAGTCTACCCCTGGGTCTTCACAAGCACAAAGTTACTGCTCCAACTGCGGCGCACCCCTGAAACCTCAAAGCACTTACTGCTCCAGTTGCGGTAAAAAAGTGGACATGTAAAAATCCCTTTTTCATTTTTTTCATTTTTTTCTAACCTTAGAATTAGATCTCAAAAGTTTCTCGGTGGCAAATTGACTACTACTATCTCACAAGGTTATGTTGTGGATTAAATTCCAACGCAGCCTCCAATTCAAATTTAGCTTTTTAACAAGTTTAAATACTAATGGTGACGATGCGGTTTTGGAAAAACCTTCTTAAGCCAATGATTGTAAGTATTTAAACACGGGGGAAAACACAGTTAACTTCTCGTTTGCCAAACGCGAGGTCATAATTTTAGCCATCGTTCTTGCTTTTGCGTTCATAGTCAGGGTTCTCTTGTTTCCCCAACAAGGATACCCCATAGATACAAACGATTTTATCTCTTGGTTTACCACGGCGACTAATCACGGAATAAGACCATTCTACACTGCCGCAGGATACTTTGATTACCCACCTTTCAATGTGTACATCTTCTGGGCATTTGGTTCACTGGCTAACGCATTGGGCATCAGCATGGCAAACATGATTAAGTTTGTGCCAAACTTTTTCGATTTGGCTACTGCAGGGTTGATTTACGTTTTTATTAGAAAACAAGCAAAATTCAAAGTAGCTCTTGTGTCAACTGCACTTTACGCTTTTAACCCAGCAGTAATCTACAATGCAGCAGTGTGGGGTCAATTTGACGCAGTTTACACTTTTTTCCTTGTTCTCTCACTTATGCTAGCATTAAAATCTAAACCTATACCCTCAGCAATAATCTTTGCCATTGGACTTCTAACCAAACCTCAAGGAATTGCATTGCTTCCTTTGATAGTTCTTTTGATATATAGAAAAAATGGTTGGAAACAACTATTATATTCCATCACGTCGTTTGCTGCAACGGTTTTTTTAGTTGCACTCCCTTTTGAAGGAATCGGCAATCCAATTACCTTCTTAATTAAGAATTACTCAACCGGATATCTTTACTATAACGTAACATCAGTTAACGCTTTCAACCTGTGGGGCCTGTTTGGATTATGGATGAAAGATGGTTACCTCTTCTATGTAGGATGGGTACTATTCGGTGCTGTAGTTGCTTTAGCTCTTTATATGGTCCAAAAGCGGCTTAAGGTTTCAGGAGATTTAATTGTGATTTTTGCCGCCTTTGTTTTATTTTTTGCATTCTTTATGTTACCTACAAGAATTCATGAACGGTACATGTTTCCGGCAATAAGCCTTTTGGCTCTTATGTTTCCGCTACTCAAAAAGATACGCGTTCTCTATGTTGTTTTGACCGCGACATTTCTAATCAACCAAGCTTACGTTCTTTATTGGCTAAATGTTTCCTATCCTAATGCTGGTCCCAATTTAACTGGAGACCCAGTGGTTCTATTGGTAAGCATTATTAATTTAATAATGTTACTTTATGCGTCAGTGCTGATGTGGGAAGAACTTAAAGGACGACATTGGCTCAAAAAAGATACAGTCACATTAAACCAGACTCAGGGAAGTGAGCCCAAATTAACATCGGATTAAAAATTACCAAAAAAGACATAATAACAATCATTCTGTTATCGATAGTCTTCTTTGGAATAGCCTCATGGAACGTGGGCTTAACCAATTTCCCTGTTACGAATTGGCAAAACACAACAAATGAGAGTTTCTATGTAGACTTGGGTTCAAGTCAACAAGTTCAGAATGTTTATCTTTGGGTTAAAAGCGGGAACGCCACAACTTCGGTTTATTCCGGGGTTCCCGGAAACTGGACCTACCAGGCCCAATTCGCAAATGGATTGCAGCCAAGAGGCACAGACTATTCAGTCTACCAGAGTTTAGGCTTAAGTGTGAATACTCAGTTCTTAGAGTTCAACATTACAGCAGTTAACTATGATTCTCAACCTATGTTTTCTAATTGGGGCGTAACTAACCCTTCAGACCAACCTATCTCACCCTTTATTCAGGTATCAGAAATAGGAGTAGAAAGCCAAACTAATCAACAAATTCCAATCGTTGGAATTACTGGTTTGAACTCCACCGATTCAACTTTGGGTAATCTTGTTGATGAGCAGAGCAAACTTCAGATTCCTCCCACTTATATGTCCAAAATGTACTTTGACGAAGTCTACTTTGCCCGGTCAGCTGAGAACTATGTAAACCACATGATACCTAACGAACGAACCCACCCGCCACTGGGAAAACTAATTGAAGCCACAGGAGTAGCTGTCTTCGGTGAAACGCCGTTCGGTTGGCGAATAATGGGTGTAGTGTTCGCTACGTTGATGATACCTTTGATGTACCTTTTGGGGAAGAAGTTGTTTGGCAAATGGATCGGTGGTTTTTCAGCAGCTTTCCTTTTGACGTTTGACTTTATGCATTTCACTATGGCGAGAATAGGCACCGCGGATACGTATGTAGTGTTCTTCTCTCTACTATCACAGTTATTCTTCCTCATTTACTTCATGAATGTAGTTAGGAACGGATGGAAAACCTCTGTTCTGCCGCTTTTCTTTGCGGTACTCTTCTTTGCATTAGGATTCTCAACAAAATGGTTTACAATCTTTGGAGCTTTAGGGATGCTTGCGCTACTTTTAATGGTGAGATTCAAGGATTTGGCCAAGCTTAAGAGCATTTTAGCCGACAAATATTTGGCATTCTTCAACTATCCAGCGGTATTATTTTTGGGCTTCATAGGCATCGCGGTTTTAGTCTACTTTGCAACTTATATTCCTGAAATGCTTGCGGGCGACTCTTTCCCCACAATTATAAAGTTGCAGACAGCTATTTTAAATTTCCATGCGGGCAGTGTTGTTGATACGTCTTCAGCTCCTTGGTGGTCTTGGCCCTTCATGTTCAGACTAGATGGAGTAAATGTCCCACGGTGGTTTGACATATCGTACCTACCTAACAACATAGTTTCGACAATCACCGTATTCGGTAACCCTGTGGTTTGGTGGATTGGCTTTGCCTTGATGCTTGCACTTATAGAGAGGGCAATTCACGGACGACAGTTAGTGGAAAACTTGTACAGTCGAATATCAAAGTCATCTTTGCTTACACGCATCAATATACGCGGACAAGGTTGGGATTTACCTGCGATATACATTGTTGTGGTGTTCTTCTTCACGTGGCTTCCTTACGTTTTCATAGGCAGAGCAACCTACATCTACCATTTCTACCTAAGTGTACCTCTACTTTGCTTGTCAACAACCTACTTCATCAATAAGTACTGGAATACTCGCAAAGGAAAGATCATTGCAATAGCCATATTTGCCGGTTCAGTAGCAATGTTTGTGCTATTTTACCCTGTGATTTCTGGAGCTCCTGTAACAACAGAATCAGTTAAAAACCTAAAATGGTTCCACAGTTGGGGCTTTTTAGGATGATAAAACCAAACTCAAAAGGCACTGTGCAGGTTTCAGTAGTGCTCCCTGCCTACAATGAAGTCAATTACCTTCAACAAGCAGTTGAAAAAACCGTCCAAACTCTGAACTTGTTTGAACACTCTTTTGAAGTTATAATTGCCGAAGACGGGAGCACCGATGGCACCGCCGAACGAGCCGAGGAACTTGCGCAACAAAACCCAAAAGTGAGACACGTTCACCGTGAAAAAAGGTTGGGTAGAGGAACTGCACTTAACAATGCGTTTAAGCAATGCAACGGCGAAGTGTTGGTTTATATGGATCTGGATTTAGCTACAGATCTAAAGTATCTCAAGCCTTTGGTTGAAGCCATCACTGTTGAAGGATACGATTTCTCAACTGGGTCAAGGATGCTTCGTGAAAGCAAAGCTAAACGTACCGCAAGCAGGAGCATAAGTTCTAAAACCTACAATTTTCTAGTCAGGCACATACTTGGTTCTAAACTTTATGACCATCAATGCGGCTTTAAAGCCTTCAAAAGAGAAGCACTAATGCAAATAATAGACAGGGTCGATGCAACTCATTGGTTTTGGGACACGGAAATAATGGTAAGAGCCCAAAAGACAGGCTATAAGGTGAAAGAAATTGCAGTGGAATGGAAAAGCGGAAAAAACACCAAAGTCAATCTCCTCAAGGATTCCTGGAGCATGTTCCGCCAAATAATGGGACTCTGGTGGAACCTAAAAATAAAGCAAAATAAATTAATTTCTAGCTAAAATAACAAACGCCCTGGTGAGTAACGCCAAGCCAAAAATGAGCATTATTCCAGCCCAGAAGACAAACCACTCGCTAGAAATTGTCATGTTTACTAGATAGGCGATTATCAGGAAGCTTGCACCAAACCAGAAAACAATGTTTTCAATGGTTTCAGCTATTCGTGTAACGGAAGAGTGCAAAACTACTCTTAACGCTAGGATAATTACCTCTAAGATACCTAGGGCTAAACTGAACTGAAAAGTTGCAAAATAGAGGGTCCCGAAATTCGCCGGGTTTGCAGGCGCAGGCAAAGAGATTCCAGTGGTTGGGACAGATGCAAGCGTGAGGGATGTAAAAAAATTCACCAAGCTATCCCACAGGTTATCAGACAGATGAATATAGTAAACTAAAGCCAAGATAATGAAGAGTGTGCCGATGTAGATGGCGGTGAATAAGTCCTCTTTTCTCTTATCGGATAGTGATTGAGGATTGAAATTAAGCATTAAACTGTTTTTCCCCATTTTGAGAATAAGGTATTTAGCACATATATCTTTCTCTTAAAGAGAATGTGTGAACATTTTAAATAGTTAGACCAGATAAAATAATATTGGGATGAAATTAAATGTCGTATTGTTCAAAATGTGGCAATAAAATCGATGAAACAATGGTTTTTTGCCCACGCTGCGGAGCATCATTAAAAGGCACTTCACCAGGACAACCTATACCTTCCGCTCAACCGTATCCTAGACGAAGCGAGAAATCTGAGAAGAACGAAAAAAACGAGAAACAAGAGAAAAATAACCATCAAGAAAAAGGTCAAAATCAAGAGAAGGGCGAAACTGGCTTCATTGGTTACTTAATCGGTGGACTCATATTGATTACGCTGGGTTTATTCTCTGTTCTGCAATTAAGCAATTATTTCGAGGCGAATTCAGGACAAAGCTGGGCTATTATGTTGCTAATAATAGGCGTAATCATCATAATTGGCGCTATTTATGTAGCTATGACTGCGCGAAAGCGTTCTCCGCAGCCCCCTTAGATAATCCCACGTAAGAACATTCGATAAAGCCTGTGTTCGAGAAGAGTTGAGACTTTCTTTCTGCCGAACACTCGGTAATAGTTTTTCCCAGCTGCCTCAATCAAATCGCCAATTTCATACCGTGGAAACATACAAGAAGAAAGGATTAGGCTACCCCATTCGCCACGTTTGAGTTCATGCAGCATCTTCACATCTTTTCCTGTGGCAACCTCGAAGAAGTAAGAATCATAGTTGGGGGTTATGTAGGGCAAATCATCAAGCTGTTGCCCAAAAACACCTTCGGTTGCCGTATACATTTCCACTATTGGCGCATCACCAAAGTAGCTTTTGAGGATTGGCCCGTACTTGAAATGGATTTTTGGTACACTTGTGCAGAAAATTGCCTGGGTTTTCCATAAGTCAGCAGGTTTTTTCCCGTATTTGCGTCTAATGTATCTGGCGAAGGACAAGATTACGGGTGTGACGCCCATGGCAGCGGTTACGTTTTGGTTGAGTGCCATCTGATAGGCAAGTTCAAAACGTTTTTCCCAATCTTCCCTACTGACGCCTCTACCTAAAGCATCTATTTCTTCTTGTCTTGGCAGAAGACTTACCCGATCAAACATGGGATTCAACCGCGCATATGTGCCTGAACTATAGCCGTAAGTGACTTGTTTGCCATTGACATCCATGGTATGGACGTTCGAAGGAAAATTCAAGTTGAGAATAACACCTAAAAAAACTTTATAGTTCTTTTTTCTAACGGCATAGTTTATCAGTCCTCTCGCTCCACAGCTGTAAATTTGTTTTAGGTGAGTTTGGGTTGCAGGCAAAACTTTGGATTTTCCGGTTGAGCCACGTGTCATAACCCAAGTTACTGGTGGTTCTGATAAAAAAGACTTGAAATTGGATTCTTTTACCTGTTGAAGATACGGTATGAGCCCTGAATAGCTAATTATTGGAAAATTAGCACGATATTCAGCTATATCAGTTACTTGGGAAGCATTGTGGTTTGCACCATATTCTGTGGAACCGTATTTCGCTACTAAATCAACCAGCATCTGCGTTTGTGCCTTCTGAGGGTTTTCTAAGGAATCGTACCATGGCTGAATGTACGGTAGAAGAATAGAGTTAATGCTATCTTCATCAGGCAACATAATGTTCACTAAACAGTTGCTATGAGTTTACTTATATGCTTCACCACAAATAATTAAAAACAAAGTGTTTGGGTTGAATATTCATGTCAGAAACAATCCGCATAACAGCAGAAAAAATAAGAAAACTCCAAGTTCAAGGTGCACGAAACGTCGCAATAGCCGCTGTTAAAGCCATCCAAACCCAAGCACAACAAACAAAAACAAAAAACAAAATCCAATTTCTAAATGAACTCAAAGAAACCCAAACCATCTTCGTTGCTTCCAGAGAAACCGAACCACTGATGCGAAATGCAATTCGCTGGATACTCACCCAAGCTCAAGCTGTCAAGACAGAAAAAGTTGAAACACTAAAACAAAATGTAGTTGCAAATGCCAGCCAATTCCTAAAAGATTTGCAGGATTCAAAAGAACACATAGCGAAAATTGGAGCCAACCGAATTCTTGACGGTTCAGTAGTTTTTACCCACTGTCACTCATCAACTGTAACTCATCTTCTTTCCAAAGCTAAGGCAGATGGCAAAAACATTAAAGTTATTTGCACCGAGACACGTCCTGCTTTTCAAGGAAGAATAACTGCCAAAGAACTAGTAGACTTGGGTATTGAAACCACGTTTATTGTTGACTCTGCTGCACGGACGTTCATCAGGAACGCTGACATTGTAATTGTGGGTGCCGATGCCATTACCTCAGAAGGTAACGTAGTTAACAAGATTGGTTCCAGTGCAATTGCAGTTTTAGCCAACGAATCCCGAGTGCCCTTTTACGTGGTTTCGGAACTGCTAAAGTTCGACCCCGAAACACTCAACGGCGAATGCGAGAAAATTGAGCAACGCAGCCCCACTGAAGTTTGGAATGATGCACCTCCAAAACTAATTGTGCGCAACCCTGCATTCGACGTTACTTCAAATCGTTACATTCAAGGCTTAATCTGTGAAGAAGGCATAATCGCACCCCAAACAATAGTTGAAGTAATGCGAAGAAAATACTCGTGGGTTTTCTAATTTAATTTGACAGTTACCTAGAGCAAGGCAGAGTTGATGCAAGTATTATATCTTTTAGAGATTTAGTTTTTCCATTGCTTTAGTGCTATGGCGAGTTCCTGGTGGTTTTTAGCGTATTCCTCAAGCGTTTTTCCGGCTAGAGTTGCGTCGACGGCTTGCCGCATCGCTTTGGCGCCACAGATTGTGCCGTCTGGATGTCCATGTATACCGCCACCGGCTTGGATAACGAAATCGTTTCCAAAGGTCTCAACTAAAGCAGGAACCAAACGTGGGTGTAAACCTCCGCTGGCAACAGGCAAAACAGGCTTCAATGAACCCAAATCTGATTTGCAGGCAGATATGTTCTCGACTACTTCAGCCTTTGTTTCAGACATTTTTCCGACAACCGTGCCAACGTGAAGTTGGTCTACGCCAATTACTCTTGCAACTGTTGCAATAGGTTTCATAGCGATTCCATGTAGGAGGTTCTTTGTGAAAGCAGCATGTCCCGCTCGGTGCGCGTGAATGACCAGTTTGAAGTTTTGTTCTCTCAGCGTTTGTAGAGCTGACCAGCCACAGGTTAAGATATCCACCATAACGTATTCGCCGCCTCGGTCAATGACGGTCTGCGCGCGCTTTAACATTGTTTGGGTTTCGGCTGAGATGTTTATCATATAGACTTTGCGTTCATTTGTTTGTTCTTGTGCTTTGTCGCGGCTCGCCAAGGTTTGTGTCAATCGTTCTTCGAAAGGGTTAAAACTTTGACTACTAAGATTCTCATCGTCTTTTACGATATCGCAGCCGCCAAACCATGCCTCGTAAGCGACTTTAGCGTGGTCTTTTGTTTTCAAACCAAGTTTAGGTTTGATTATTGTGCCCACGAGCGGGCGTTTTGGGATTTTGAGGAGTTTTCGGATTCCCACTATGCCAAAGGTTGGTCCACTAAAGCTGTTTAGAAGTTCCTTGGGAAAGTCTATGTCGAGTAAACGCAGATTTTTTAGTGCTTTAAGTCCAAAAACGTTCCCTGCAATGCTACTTAGGATATTTGGCATGTTGCCTGGCTCAAAAAGCTCAACAGAATAAGCGATTTTAATTGTGTTTCCGTCAATTCTATAGACATGTGCTGCCAACCGCTTGACATAAGGCTGCTCTGTTGTAAGTTCAGTCCATGTTCCAACAGAGCTTTCTGCCGCTACACCTCCAGCGGCTTCTTTAATACTAATACCTTCAGGCTCAATGTAAAAAGTACATGTTAAATCAGTCTCTTTTAGCTTGTAAGTTAAATCCACGAAGTCAAGATACTTCAAAACGTTATCCTCACTAGGTAGACTCAGTGGCTAAGCCTTAAAATCTTTAACTATTCCCCAATCTATCATTAATTGACGTGTTTCACATGGAACTCAGAGTTGAAGCCTTAATGATTACCACTGGCGGTAGCAGAATCGCCATTTTAAGTGAAGAGAGCGCCAACCTCTTGGGCGTGCATAGTTCCGATCGAATAAAAATAGTACACGGCAATAGGGAAATGATTGCCATTGCCAACATCGCTTTACATTTTCCCCCAAACAGCATTGGACTCTACGAAGAAACAGTAGATGCACTCGGGGTTAAAGAGGACGAAAAGGTCAAAGTGCAGTTAGCTACGCTCCCTGAATCTCTTTTCAACATTAGGGCTAAGTTGCATGGAGAGCGATTGCTCGACAAGGACATCATAGCCATTGTAAAGGATGTAGTAGAGAGGCATTTGAGCACAGTAGAAATCGCAGCATTTCTAACCGCTCTGAGCATCCACGGATTAAGCAATAACGAAACTGAAGCTTTGTCAAGAGCAATGATTTCAACGGGCAAAACAATTGATTTCGGCGAAGGACCCATCCTAGACAAACACAGCGTTGGTGGAATCCCAGGCGACAAAACCAGCATGCTCGTTGTACCTATTGTTGCAGCTGCAGGATTCACAATTCCTAAAACTTCTTCACGAGCAATAACTTCGCCAGCCGGCACAGCAGACAGAGTTGAAACTCTCTGCCCTGTCAACCTATCCATAAAAGAAATCAAAGAAGTCGTGGCAAAAACCAACGGATGCCTAGTTTGGGGCGGCTCATTAGAGCTTGCGCCAGCCGACGACCTATTTATCCAAGTCGAATACCCTTTGGGAATTGACCCTATGCTTTTGCCCTCGATTCTAAGCAAGAAAAAAGCCATCGGAGCCACACACGTCGTCATAGACATTCCAACTGGAATGGGCGCAAAAATCAAAACTCACACAGAAGCTTACACTTTGGCTTCAGACTTTGTAGATTTAGGCAAACGACTAGAATTAAACATTCAATGTGCCCTTACTTTTGGTGAGCAACCATTGGGCTACGGTATCGGACCAGCTTTGGAAGCACGAGAAGCTTTGACTACGCTTATGGGCGGAGGCCCTCCTGATTTACGGGAAAAAGCAGTTAGCCTCGCAAGCATGCTTTTTGAAATGATTGACGCGGAAAATCCCCGCGGAATGGCCGAAGAAATGATTGATTCGGGTAAGGCGATGAAGAAAATGCGGGAAATTATTGAGACTCAGGGTGGCGACCCCGCAGTTAAGCCTGAAGATTTACCTGTAGGGCCAGAGTCGGTTAAGGTGCAGTCGGAGCAAGCGGGAAAGGTCTTGTGGCTTAGCACGGATAATATTGTAAGAATTGCCCGTGAAGCTGGAGCGCCCAAAGAAAAAGGTGCAGGTGTAGTGTTGCACGCAAAGTTAGGAGGCGATGTACATAAAAACGGTGTATTATTTGAAATTTACGCGGAAAGACCAAGCAAACTGGAATCGGCTTTGGAACTTGCAGGACAATTATCACCAATTGTACTTAGCAAGAAGCCAGAGGAAAGAATGATTCTAGACAAAATACCAGAAAAAACAACGCATGAAAAAGCGTTTATGTTAGACAGATAAAACGGGGAACTACCCAGAAATTGCTCCACCGATTAAACCACCTATTGTCGAAATAATTCCTGTAAACATCGCAAGTATGATCACAGCTAATCCAACGACTAAATCCCGCTAAACCGCCAAATAAAGCACACTAAGGAAGTCATGGGAAGCCCGCCGGATACAATTAAACCCAACAACTCCAGAATTGCCAAGGCTATTGAACTAAATATTCCTGAAAGTAAACCCACCATCGCACCGCCTATTATTCCGCCTGCAATGAGCACAGCAAATATCCCCGATAAAACCCCCAAGAATATAAAAAAAATGCAAATGTAAATTAGGCTAAGGAACTGTAATAATGAAGCAAACAAGTTAGCCAAGTCCGATGTTACCCAAAGGTTTCACTTAGCCCTGCACAGAAAGAGAAAAAATAAAGAGATACACTCTACCTTGCTCTTGAACTACGCATCTTGGGCTCAAGAAGTGTCCACAACCAATCAGCAAATTATTGCAGATTCTTAGTTTGGATGTAGACTTCTCCCGGACCAGTGATTTGCGTAACTAATCCTTCGCCTCCAAGCAGGGTTTCTTTCAAACCACCGAATCCTACAACTTTGTAGCTGCAGGTTTCGCTGAATCCGACAAGATGAAAGTTGTCTACAATTAGAGTTTGCCCAAGTTGTAGGGTATGGGTGTCTATTGCACCAAAAGTGTTGATAAACATTTGTCCACTGCCATTTGCTCTAAGCATGAATAAGCCTTGTCCGAAGAGTCCTTTGGTGAAACCTTCCCACTTAACATCTAGATTTATTCCTTGTGTGGAAGCTATGTATGCAGATTTCTGTATGACGTAACCACTGCCTGGTGCAATGTCCAATTGTTTGATGTCACCAACTGGAGCAGCAACAAAACCAGCCTCTCCAGCTTCACTATTACAAGTATACTCGTTTACCCAGAAGGATTGCCTCCCAATAAGGCTCAAACCCAATGTTCCAAGTATACTTTTTTCTCGTTTTCGTGTGTGAACTTCAATATTTGGCGTCATATAGGTCATAGCGCCAGCTTCAGCTGTGATGCTTTCACTTTGATTGAAATTAACAACTAGCATAGCGTATGACGGCTTATACTTAATATCAAATTTCATAGGGGTTATCTCCTTACATGCGTTACTTATAAAAGATGGATAGGTGAGTTTCTTTATAAAACTTAAAGTTTAGGGTATTTATGGGCTTGGCAGAAGAAAATGGTCGGTAAAGTTTGGATAATATTAAAGAAAATATTCAGTTTGGCGCTAATCTTCAACGCTCTCATAACTATAGCTATAGTTGTGGGAATTCTGTTTGGTTTTTACCGGGCTTATCCCGATTGGAAACCATTTGCTCCGTATTTGATTGAAGGTAACTTGTTCTGGCTTGCAATTGCAGCAGGTATAATTAATATTTTTCCCAGTGCATGTATAGGTCGTGCTCTGCATACAGGACGATTCCTGTTTCACCATTATGTTTACGGTTTTTTAGTTCTTTTGTTCGCTTCTTTGTTTGTTGTATTTTTTACTCCTGTTTCTTTAATCGATATTTTTCTAATAACTTCAAGTGACTTTGCCATCAATACCGGACGCTTTTTTATTTTAGCAGGTTTAACTCTGCTACTGGATGATTTGCCTGATGTTTCAGAACGAATCGAATCCATGTTGAACTGGGTAAAAACCAAAGCCTGTCAGGCAAGAAGAGTTCTCCATGTACTTCAAATAGTAACAGGGTTGGTTTCGCTTTATCTTTTAGTTTCAATTTCAATTACGACAATACTAAACCCTCAACGGATTGTAAACAATATTTTTCTAATCAGCAGTCTGACAATTACTGTCAGCACATCTTTTGCGCTAGTAAAAAGGAAAGCGTGGTTAAAAATTACGCCGCCCAATTGCGATTAATGTTTTAGTTCTATGATTTCTTTCCCTATGACTTCTAATTGTTGACGGAATAGGCTTCGAGAACTTCTAAACTCTGCGATATGAGTTGGATACTTGGGGAAGTTTGAGGATTGAAATAGTTGGATTGTTCAAGTGGAGGGTTGCATGTTTGTTGGTTAGAACGACTATACCTTCAGTCCATATTCCAAGCGATCTCAGATTTTGATTGTTGTCAATTATCTTTTTTATTTTAGCAACGTTCCGTTTAACCTGCCTGCTTGGGTTGCCTGAAAAATTATTTTTGTCAGCCCGTCGCCACTTTTCGTCGCTGCAAGAGATTCTACCGCTCCAATTTTTAGTTTCCAAAACGAAGAAACCGTGGGTCCCAAAACGATGTTGTCGAAGTCTCCACCACCGCAGTTCAAGTAGAGGTTGTTTAAAACATAGTAGTAATCGTCTAGTTTGTCGATTAGCAGTTCAACTACTTGTTTTTCACCTTCCCAACCGCCCCTGAAAATGCGGTATTTGCGAAGGCAAAGTAGAAACCGATAAAGGGTGCAATTGAAAGGACAAGCCCTGCTTCTTCCAACGGACCCACTTGCCACATAGAGAGTACTCTAAGTGTTAGGGCAAAAAGTATTTTACTGAAAATGAGTATGCTTGGAGCTTCTTTGGAAAATGTCTTTAAAACCTGATTTTTAAGATAGTTACTTGAACCTTTGAGTTGTCGCATTTAGCCAATTCTTTGATTTAAAACTATATTACCAATTGGCAAACTAAACCTCAATTTGAAAATGAGATAATGTTGTTCTTCTCCACAAAACTAAAAAAGAGAAACAACACATCGTAACTAAATTCAAAAAACTATAAAAAAAAATGCCCATAAAAGAAAAGAAGATAGACCAAAGGGCAATTGATCTCTCAAGATTATTTCTTGTTGGCAAGGTATTCATGCATGGCTTTTGCCGCGCGTTTACCTGCGCCCATTGCGCTGATGACTGTTGCTGCTCCTGTTGCGACATCTCCGCCTGCGTAAACTCCATCTAAGCTGGTTTTGCCGACTTCATTAACGCATATAGTTCCATGTCTAGGATCACTCTGTAAGCCGTCGGTGGTGCGTTGGATAATAGGATTGGGTGTTTGTCCGATTGCAATGATAACTGTGTCGACGTCCATTGTGAATTCTGAGCCTGGAACAGGTTTGACGCCTCTTCTGCCTTTCGCGTCGGGTTCAGTAAGTTCCATAGCGATGCACTTCATGGCTTTAACCCAGCCGCTTTCGTCACCATAGAATTCCAGTGGTGCAGCCAGAAACTTGCAAACTAAGCCTTCCTCTTCAGCGTTTTCAATTTCTTCCTGTCTTGCGGGTAATTCGTCGCGTGAGCGCCTGTAGAGCAAGCAAACATCAGCGCCTAAACGCATGCTACTTCGTGCGCAGTCCATGGCAACGTTTCCGCCTCCGATAACAACTACGTGTTTACCTAGGCGTATTGGAGTGTCATACTCTGGGAAAGCAAACGCTTTCATGAGGTTAACGCGAATTAGGAATTCGTTAGCTGAGAAAATGCCACCAAGGTTTTCACCTGGGCAACCTGTGAACTGGGGTAAACCTGCACCGCTGCCGATGAACACAGCCTCATAGCCACCCTCTTTCATAAGTTCAGGGATTGTATGAATCCTGCCGACTAGGTTTCCAAGGCGCAAGTCAACACCAAGGTTTTGGACGTAAGTTACTTCGTTTTGTACTATAGCTTTCGGTAGACGAAACTCTGGAATACCATACGAGAGCACTCCTCCGCCTAGATGCAACGCTTCAAACATTGTGATTTCGTGACCGCGCTTTATGAGATCTGCTGCAACCGTTAGTCCTGCTGGACCGGCTCCTATAACTGCAATTTTTTTACCAGTTGGTGTAGCTTTGGGTGGAAGTTGGTAACCGTTGTCTCGTTCCCAGTCTGCAAGGAAGCGTTCTAATCGTCCGATGCTTATTGGTTCACCAACCTTGCCGACTACACATTTAGCTTGGCATTGTACCTCTTGAGGACAGACACGCCCGCAAACCGCGGGTAACGCATTCTTCGATTTTATTTTCGCTATGCCTTCACTGTATTTTTTCTCTTTAATTAGTTTAATGAATTCTGGAATGGGAACTTCCACGGGGCAACCAGTCACGCATTGAGGCTTCGGACATTGTAGACACCGGCTTGCTTCTTCTTGAGCTTCCGCTTCATTGTAACCTAAAGCAACTTCACTGAAATTTTTAGCGCGAATTTTCGGGTCTTGTTTTGCCATTTCAACTGCTTTCTTATTTAACTTCGGTTTAGGCTTTGTTTCTGCCACACTTGCAACCTCCATTCATTTCCGACAATACTGAACTTAATCTCTCTTCTGGAAGCATCGTTCGTTGACGTAAAACCAATTCGTCAAAGTCCGTTTTGTGACCGTCAAATTCTGGACCGTCAACACAGCTGAACATCATTTTTCCACCAACTGTAACGCGGCATACACCGCACATGCCCATTCCATCAATCATTATGGGCGTTAAAGTAACGACAGTTGGAATGTTGTAGGGCTTAGTGATTTCGCTAACATCTTTCATCATGATTACTGGACCCATAACCACGCAGCGGTCAAACTTTTCCTTCGTTAACAAGTCTTTGAGGAAATCCAAGCCTTTGTAGCCTTTTGAGCCATCGTCTGTTGCAACGAAAACTTTCTCGCTTAATGCTTTAGCTTCATCCTCCATCATAATGAACTCCTTTGTTCGTGCGCCAATAACTGTGGTAACTTTGTTGCCTGCTTCTTTCATAGCTTTAACTTGCAGTAGCAGCGGCGTAATCATTACGCTTCCGCCGACGCAGAGAACTTTACCGAAGTGTTTAATTTCAGACGGATTTCCAAGTGGACCAGTGACGTTGTCTATGCATTCGCCTTGGTTTAGCAAGCCAAGACTCTTTGTGGTTTTGCCGACTTCATGGAAAGCAAAAGAAATTGTGCCCTTTGCTCGGTCATAACCGCTAATAGTTAAGGGTATTCTTTCTCCAGTCTTGCCATGTATGACTATTAGGAATTGACCAGCTTGCGATTTAGCCGCAATATCTGAAGCCTCAACTTCGAACAGTTTGATTTTCGGAACAAGTTCTTTTTTATTCACTATTTTGTACGTTTTGCAGTCGCCTCCATAGTTACTTCACCTTTAGTTAAAGCTGAAATCTTCTTGTAGAACTCATCCAGTTTTTGCTCAAAATCACCAGTGCATCTGGGTGACTCTTCATAAAGCTCGAATCGGTCAAGCAAGCCCAGTTTTTTCAGTGTAACTTTCAAAGCGTTCATGTTGCGCTCTGCAGTATTTCTACCTTCTTGAAGCTTGCAATCTTGGGATGGGCAAATGACACCCATTACACCGTCAAAACCGCAGTTTAAAGCATTAATGATATGAACTGGATCAAGAGATTTAAAGCATGGAACTTCAAGACTTAAGACGTTTTTGCCTTCAAACACTCTGTTTGGGTTGTCTAGAGCTGAGAACTCTGACCATTGGCAGACAAATGCTAGAACTGCTGGACCTTTGTTTTTAGCTTTCAATTGTGCAACTGAGTTGCCGTAACGGTTCACTACGTTTTCGAATTCGAATCCTTTCACTTGTATGGCGTGATGTGGACAAACTAGTTGGCATGCGCCGCAGCCGACGCATTTTTCTTCGTTTACTTTTGGAGTGGCAAATGACTCAAACTCCAGTGCATCGTATGGGCAAATGAAAATGCATTTGTCACAGCCCACACATTCATGTACATCGTAGATTGCTTTGCGAGAGAACTTTACAATTCTAACTGTGTTCTCATCGTAGCCCAACTGTTTTAGAACATTCCTTGCTAAAACGAATCTTCGAGTGTTAATTTTTGTTCCTTCTTTATAACGACAGAAGGGGTCTTCGCATTGAACAGAAATAATATTCTTTATGCCAGAGTTTAAGGCTTCAAAGACAAAGTCGGTTGGAACTCGACCAGCACAAGGCAAACGCAAGGCAAGGTAATTGTCAACTTTCATTCCTTGCTCGTTAAGGATATCTTGCACTTCACCTGTTGAAGGCGAGTTTCCTCTGCACATTAAGACAAGCGTGTCAGCGCCGTTTTTGGCTTTTGCCTGTGCCTTTTTAAGATATTCTGACAGGTTATCGTAAGTGTAGTATTGCGTTTTTATAGCTGCAGATGGGCAAGCACTGTAGCAGATGCCACAAACTTGGCAATCTTGATTGTTGATTTCAACTTTGCCTGTTGAATCTGCTGTTATGGCTTCGTAAGGGCAGATTGATTTGCAGACATAACATCGGCTACATAGGTCTTCATTGATTTCAACTACAGCGAGACATTTTTCACTCATTCTCAAACCTCTTTTTACACGTTTCCGTCGTTAATTACTGCCTTAGCACGATAGCTAAAAGCTTATTGAATGTAAGAAAAGAGTTTGAGAAGAGTATAATCTTTTCGCTCTATTTTCCGTATGTTCTATCTGTAAAAGTCCTTACACTCTTGCAAGAATATGAGTACAATAGTGGAGAGGCACAGATCAAGATTTAGATCAGTTGAAAGAGTGGATTGTTAGAAAGATTTTGCAGGGTTGCTCTGTCTAATTGGCAATCATCTTAAACAGATCATCAAGCCTAAACCTTAACTGAGGCTAAAAGTACCTTGCGTCGGTATTTAGTAGCCAGATAAGGTGTTAGTTGGTTTGGAAAGCACACGATCTTGCCTTCTCCAGGTCTATCACCTCCTTACCTAATTGTGAAAAACCTAAGGTATGCAAAAAACATATGACTTGTGCAATCATTCTGTCGCTAACTCGGCAGATAGGCCAATAGGTTTTCTAAAAAAGAACACCCAAAAATGGGTTAAACTAACGTTTTACAGTGCTGACTAATTGCTTTTGGGCGTTGAAGACTTCAACTGTTAAAGGCATTTCTCCAAAAGCAGCATGCGTCGCACAACCAAAACATGGATCATAAGCACGAAACGCCATTTCAACCTTATTCAAAATACCTTGATCAACCTTGCCCTCATGAATCAACCCTTTTGCTGCATCACGTATACTCATACAAATAGCAGGATAATTATTAGTAGTTGCAACAATCAAATTCACATCCTTAACAAGAGCATCCTCATCAAGAGCATAATGATGAATCAATGTCCCACGCGCAGCCTCAACAATACCAACACCCTCACCAGGCACACCAGGCTTATTCCGAACATCCAAACTTGTAATCTCAGGATCCCTAACCAACTCCACCGCCCTCTCCGTCGCATAAAGCAACTCAATTAGTCTAGCCCAATGAAACGCCAAAGTACTATGAACCGGTTTACCGCCCAACGTCTCATACATAACCTCATATTCTGCTTGAGCAAGCGAAGTAGCCATACCATCAGAAACATTCAAACGAGCAAGAGGCCCAACACGGTAAACACCACTATCAACCCCAGCAACCTGCCCCCTCCAACCAACCGCCTTAAGAAACGGAAACTTGCTATAAGTCCACTCCTCAACATGCTCACCAATATGTTCAAGGTAATCTTTAGAATCAAACTTGAGAAACTCCTTGCCAGCTGGATCAACAACACGGATTTTACCGTCATAAAAATTGACTTTGTTATCTTTGTCAACCATACCCATATAATAAGTCGGCATCGTATAAGCTGGACTTCTAATCAACTCAACATATTTAGTATTACCCAAAACAATATCATGAAAAATCTTAAGGGTAAACTTGGCAAAATCAACACAGGAAACAGCCATCCTTTCAATTTCTCGCCTATTCTCCTCGCTTAGCGCCTTAGAAATTCCCCCCGGCAACCCACAAACAGGATGCGTCGCCTTACCACCGAGTATCTCAGTTATTTTCTGACCAAAAGCACGATGCTTAATAACTTCCCCAGCAATAGGCAAACCCACCTTCTCAATAACACCCAAAATATTACGTTTATCCGCCGGCGCATCAGGCCCAACAATAAAGTCTGGACCACCCAAAAAATAAAAATGCAAAGTATGATCATAAATAAAATAAGCAGCATACATCAATTCACGAAGTTTCTTAGCAGCCAAAGTAGGCTCAACATCAAAAGCAGCATCCAAAGCTTTAGCAGCAGCAAAATGATGCGCAACCGGACAAACACCACAAATCCTCGTAGTCAACTGAGGCATAAGCTCAGCTCTTCGACCAACACAGAACTTCTCAAAACCTCTCAATTCAGGAATCTTAAGATAAGCATTCTCAACTTCACCCAAATCATTTAGGAAAATAGACACGTTTCCATGCCCTTCAAGACGCGTAATTGGATCTATCACTATTTCTTTCATCATTGCATCACCTTTCTTTTCAAAATCGAAGCCGGCAAACTATACATATAAACCGTGCCAACAGGATCTATCACTTGACTAATTAAAGTTTCAATTTCTTCTTCAGAATACCTAATTTTCCCTTCCACACCATCATAACCCAGAATTGATGCTAAAGCAGTTATCATAGCTGCTCCTTGCTCAGGAACGTTGGGTGATGGACCACCGCAACCAGTACAAGGCATATCAACGTTTAAACATTGAGCACCACAACCACTCCTAGTCGCCATCCCCATACAAATTATGCCTTGCTCCATAAGACATTTCTCCGGCTCAGGAACCTTCTCATAAACACGATAGATCTTATCAATTTTTTTGTTATCACGTTTTCTGGGGCATTCATCACAAACAGCTTTAAGCGGAGCCAGAACTGAACCTTTAACGGGCAAATTGTTGCTTGCAATCGCATCAACAGCCGACGCTATTAGTTTAACAGGAGGAGGACAACCTGGAAGAAAATAATCAACATCAACAGTTTGAGCAAGAGTTCTCACAGTATCAAAAAATTCAGGAATATTCAAAATTCCTTCTTTTACTTGAGTTTGAGTTTTCGGCGTAGTCCCCTGCGGATTTATGTTTGATTTATCTTTTATGTAAACTTGATCAAAAATTTCTGTCTTATTATTTAAATTCGCTAACCCTGGAATACAACCCTCGTGAGCACATGAACCAAAAGCAACCAAAGTTTTAGATTTTGCCCTAAGCACCTTAGCCATATGTTCTTGCTCAGAGTTGCGAATAGAACCATTAAAAAAAGTAATGTCAATGTGTTTATCTGGCATTGCGTCAACATCTTTATATTTGACATCTATCGCGACTGGCCAGAAAACTATGTCAGCTATTTTTACAACGTCAAGGATTTTCTCGTTCAAGTCTAAGACGGCAATTTCGCAACCGCCACAACTTGCAGCCCAATAGAAGGCTATTTTTAATTTGTTTTGACTCATTATTTGTTTGCTCCTTGGTTCAATTGCTTTAATAGGTTTGATGCAGTTACTCGGAGTTCATTAAACGCCAACTCTTCAGGCGCCAAACCCATTGCTAAACCGAGCAGTTGTGGGTAATGAAGTATTGGAATAGCATAGACTTAATTAAATAATTTCTTTGTGCGTAACTCGTTTGTAGCATACATTATATGACAGTGCCGTAATTTGGTTTTTGGATATATAATCCTTTCTTTCTATTTTTTGTAATAAGGTCGTCGAATGTAACTGTAAGATTCAAGCGCAGCGGTGATGCCTTGACCCACAGCTGTGCCCACTTGTTTGATTGGATGATTGGTAACATCGCCTGCCGCGAAAATTCCCGGTAGGTTTGTCTGTTGTCGAATATTAATTTTTATGTAACCATGCTCGTCTGTTTCTATTCCGGCGGTTTTGGCTAGTTGGTTGTTGGGTGCTTCGCCGACTTGCACAAAAACGGCGTCAATCGCCATTTCGCTTGTTTTATTTGTAATGTTATCCATTAAGGTGACTGTTTTTACTTGTTTATCGCCTTTGATTTCTTGAACTTCCGTGTTCCAGAGAATGTTCACGTTGCCCTTTGATGATATATCCGACACCAAGGATTCTTCAGCTCTGAAAGCTTCCCTTCTATGGATCACTGTGACCTGCGCAGCAAGACCTGAAAGGTAAAGTGTAGTGATACAAGCCGAGTTTCCGCCACCGATAACGAGTACTTTTTTGCCCTTAAAGAATGGCCCGTCACAAACGCCACAGTAGCTTACGCCTCTTCCATGGAACTCTTTTTCGCCCTTAACGCCGATTTCCTTATAATGTGAACCAGTGGAAAATATTATAGCTTTAGCCTCATAGGTCGCGCTTGAGGTTTTTACAATTTTCTTTTCTATAGTAAGCTCCAATTGTGTAACGGGCTCTAACTCGTGGATGACTGCGCCGATTTTTTTGCAGTGATTTGTCATTTTTTCTGCAAGCTCTCCACCGCTTATCTCGGCGAACCCAGGGTAATTGACTACAATTGATGCATCTGAGATTGTGCCCCCTGGCAATTTTTCATCTAGAATCAAGGTTTTTAGTCCACTGCGGACAGTGTATATTCCAGCTGAAAGACCAGCGGAGCCCGCTCCAATAATTATGACATCCCAGTTCTCCATAAATATGGCATCTCTTTATGTGTGAATAGTTGGTGAAGAAGTTTATGAATTGTTCGTCTACTTGGGCATAATGATTCAAAATAGTTGAGGTGTTTTTCTATTATGTTGCTTATTAGAAGTTCCAGCATATCTTTTCTGACTGCTTTTCAAAAAACTGTGGAAAGAACCCTGGTTAAAAAACCACCTCAAATTAACAAAGCAAAAAAGTTGTTGCAGATAATGATAGTAATGATAATGATGCAACTCGCTCCTTGCACAAAGTGTCATCAATCACACTTACAAAACATTTGAACTTAGAAGAACTGGCAAATTCCAATAAGCTGATAAGTTCGAAATTAATTAAATTTCTAACAAGGATTTTTGAAGGGTTAGTTATGGCGAAATATAGGTGTACGGTTTGCAATTGGGTATATGATGACGCTAAAGAAAAAGTAAAGTTTAACAATCTGCCTAAAGAGTGGGTTTGTCCAGTTTGTGGAGCACCCAAATCCGCGTTTGTGTTGTTAGCTAAGGAGAATATAGAAGAAAAAAAACCAGAGTACACTGTCTCAGATGTGCTGATTAACCAGATTGCTGAGTGGGGTGTCCAATACATTTTCGGCATTCCCGGCACATCAACATTGGGTATCGTAGATGCCATACGAAAGAGCAACGGAAAAGTAAAATATTTCCAGGTTCGCCACGAAGAGACAGCAGCGTTTATGGCGTCCGCTTATGGCAAGTTGACTGGGCACATAGCAGCATGTGTGGGAATTTCGGGTCCAGGCGCAACAAACTTGGTAACCGGCTTGTATGATGCACAGTTGGATCATTCGCCCGTTTTAGCCTTAACAGGCATGGTTCCCCGCAAACTGATTGGACAGGGCTCTATACAGGAAATCGACCAACAAGCATTCTTTGAGCCTTTGACAGTTTACAACAAGACATTGATGACTGAAGACCAAACTACCACGCTAGCAACGCTAGCGATTAAATATGCATTACTGAATCAAGGAGTGGCTCACATCGGAATTCCCAATGACGTACAAAAATTACCTTGCGAAACAGAGATTTTACCGTTTGAAGGCAGAATGCCCAATATGGCATACGGACAAGAAGATTGGGTGATTGATAAAGCAGCAAAAGCTGTTGATTCCGCAAGTAGACCCGTGATTTTAGCAGGTTTTGGAGCCAGAGGACAAGGCACGAAACTCTTGAAGCTGGCATCAAGGATTGGTGCACCAATTATTGCGACTTTCCGAGCAAAAGGAGTCGTGGACGAAAACGAACCGCTTTATGTCGGATGTCACGGTGGGGTTGGTTCAACAGCAGCAGGAATCCTCATGGAAAAAGCAGATTTGCTAATAGCCATTGGCTCTTCATTTTCGGATTTATCACAGATTCCTAAGAAACGCACTGTACAGATTGAAATTAACCCACTTATGATTGCTCGGCGGTACTCGGTTGAGGTGAGTTTGCTGGGCAACAGCACCGTGTTGATTCCAAAGTTGACACAGAAGGTTGTAGAGAAACAAAATGCGGATTATTTAGTTGAAATAGCCAAACTAAAACAAGATTGGCTAACTCAACTTGAAAAAGAAGCCGATCCAACAATGAAACCTATCAGACCCCAGTACATTATCAAAGTACTGAATGAAAAAATCTCAGATAATGCCGTGATTTCGTTGGACGTTGGTGAGAACTGCTGGTGGTTTGGCAGAA
This sequence comes from Candidatus Bathyarchaeota archaeon, assembly GCA_963741005.1. Lineage (GTDB taxonomy): Archaea > Thermoproteota > Bathyarchaeia > Bathyarchaeales > Bathycorpusculaceae > Bathycorpusculum. The sequence goes on along the minus strand of CAVUGQ010000006.1, from coordinate 959,218 downwards.
ACTTTAGAATGAAGAAGACACAGAAGATGGTTATGAGCGGCTCTTTGGCGACGATGGGTTTTGGTTTACCTGGAGCATTAGCAGCGGCTCTAGCTTATCCTGAGAGGCAAATTGTCTGTTTAACTGGTGATGGCGGCTTAACTATGGTTTTGGGAGATTTCTTGACTGCTCTCAAATACAATTTACATGTCAAAGTATTTGTAATAAACAATAAGCGTTTGGGCATGATCATGCAAGAACAAAAAGTTGAAGGATACGAGAGTTCTCAAACCGACCTTTTCGATTACAACTTCGCAGACTTTGCAGAGCACTCAGGCGGCGTGGGCATCAAGGTTACTGAGCCAAGCCAGCTAGAAGCAGCAGTTGACACAGCACTCAAAACTACCAAACCTACAATCGTTGACATCGACACTGACTCAATAAGATTCCTTTAAACCTGTCACTATGTTAACGACTATATCGCATTATTGTAACAATAAACGATATGCGCTCACCAAATCGAACAACCCTCTTTCTTAAAGACTAAAGAAAACTACGTGATAGTGGCGAGTGCTTTTTCAGCTGTGGATACGCTAAAGAGTAAGTCGTCGATGGTATTGTTGAAAGTGGCAAGTTTATCTTCACACTCAATTTGTGTGATTACTTTGTTGGCATCCCTTTCTGTTTTAACATGCAGTCCAATCGGGGTTTTGAAGTTGTCAGGAGAAACCGCTTGTGCAATGGCTTTTGCAGTTTTTTTGTCTTTATACTCAAGCGTTATTGTGGCTTGCAAGCTTCTCACCCTTAAGTTGCCGACCGACTAATTCATCTGCGGTTTTAATGAAAGATTCAAGCTTATCTAACGGCACTTGAGCCCCCGCAGCGATGTTGTGTCCTCCACCCTTGCCACCGTGTTCTTCTGAAGCTATGCGCATGACATCGCCAAGGTTGACGCCCTTACGAAGCGCTGCTTCAGTAGTTCTTCCAGAAAACTTTGCTGCCTTTTCAGCCTCAATGTTCGCGAATGCTAAAAGCGGTTTTTCGTTGTTAGCAAGACTCGAAACGATTATGGAAGAGACTGTACCGATGATTTTTTCGTTTATAAAGTTCTCGCCGTAGATGACATAGATGTTTTGGAGTTCGCGCATACGTTCGGGTTTTTCGTTTACCCACCTGAGGTATTTGTTGATGTTTTTGCGGTAGTCTTCAAGGATTTTGTTGGATTCTTCAAGAGCAGCTTTGCGATCTCCCATGCAGATGGCAATTCCTAGACTCGGCCGATCCATGCGTCCGACTGAATTCAAAACCACCGCGAATTCACGTGCATCCCTAAGTGCCGTGTTAGGCTCCTCTTTAGTTAAAACGTAAACATAACCAATAAGGTTCTCAACTTCCAAATGTAGCCCTATTGACAATAGGTGATCAGCTAAAGCCGAGCACAACCGCTTCCGCTCGTCGTCAGTTAGGTCGCAAAGAGCCCTCAACTTATCGCCTTGTTTGAGGGGAATCCCCAGATTTGCTACAAAATTCAAAGCTTCGGTTTCTTGACCGCTCAACCCCGGAATAAAAGGGTTAGTGGTGGTCGCCAACATCTTGTAGACGGGTCTTGTCTCTCGACCGAAGAAAATCAAGTCTTTCTCAACTTTCAACAAGCCAGAAGAGACACCATCGTTAACTATTATTTCGTTTAAGCTTCGCATGCTTCGCTGTTCATATTTGTCCTGCATGTCACCTAGTGCGCCAACCAAAGCTATGGGAGACAAATCTATGTTCACTGCGTTCACTGCTTTTGCCGCAAAATACGCCACGCCAGAACCGCTAACATCAGTCGCCCCATCAATACCGAAAATGTGAGGGTTAACTTGGACGAAGTTTGGGTTAACCACCTTGGATGTGGTTTGGTGGTGATCAAGGATTACTACCTTTACATTAGGGATTTTCTCGTTTAGTAAGTCAAGGTAGCCGCTTCCGAAATCGGTTAAAATTACTAGTTGCGGTTTATCAGCAATGACTTCCTTGATGATTTTGTCATCAACCCACTGCATCACTCGAATACGAAAACGAGCGCCTAGTCGAGTGAGCATTTTACCCATAATACCTGCGGCAGCAACTCCATCCGCATCTAAATGTGAAAAAACCAGAATAAAACCATCTTTCTCGACAGTTTCCAGAATTACTTCTGCAGCTTCGTTTTCTGAGGCAAAGAAGCCTTCTATATTTTGCTGTGCAGTCATGCTATTCACTTGTTCGGGCTAAAAGGGTCTGATTAGATTTAAAGCTGGTGCATCAAACAACAATAAAACAGTAAAATCAAAGAAAGAAAATGTTAGGTTACAGACGCGATTTTTGGCACATACTTCCAATTCTTTGCCAGAACGCCTTCGCGTTTATAGTAGCGCGATAGCTTGTGGATTTGGGCTTCGATAATTTGCATGTTGCGTTTATTGTGGAGATCTTTCTTGTTTTTGTCCATGTGAACTGCGAGACCTTGGGCTTTCTTCATTAGGTTTCCAAGGTCTTCAGGCATAGTTGAGGCTAAGTTTGCGGCTTTGAGTGTGTCGCTTATGCTTTTGCCGGTTATTGGTTTTACTAGTGGAATGGCATATTGGTCTCTTAGAATAGTGCCTATAACACTCATTGAATGACCTTCTTTTGCCAATTTAATTATGAATGAATCTACTTCTTCAGGCTGATACTTACACCAGCTTGGAGGACGCCTGCTAACTGGGCGCATCGAATGTGATTTACCTTTTTCTTGCTTGGGCATTGTTACACCTTAAACTGCACCCATAACCACACCCCACGAATATTTAAAAGTAGCTCCAACCACAGGCAGAACATCTAAGTACAATTAGACCCTTCCAAAAGAAACACAGAGAAGAAAAAGCATGCGAAGAAATAGATCAGAAGTGGAATCCAACAGCGACATTGACGAATTTATACGTCTTGCCCAAAGATGGAGCAACCTCCACCAAAGATTACTAAATACTCTGATTAGGTTACCAGAAGAAGTTTACCAATTTACATTACAGAAAATCTCGTTCCATGCAGGTCAAAGTCAAACAATCCAGATAAAAAAAATGAAGAAACCCTTCATGATAATTCTGAAACGAACAGACTCAGAATCTTTAATTGCCCACGAAATAGCTCACGCTTATCTTAGCTACACAAAAAACAGATTGGAAGAACAAGAGGAACAAGCTGACGAACTACGAAAGAAATGGGGTTTTAAAAAGATACAACTCTGCTCAACTTACCCAAAAGGATGCAACAACTGCTTTAATCCTCACTGTGCTGAAAGCAAAGCAGGAAAACTTAAGTTTTAATTGTTATTATTACATAAAGAATAACATGTATTACTTATTTTTGTATCTGATAATGCTTTTTCACGAGAAACACAAAGAACCGTGCAATCAAGGATACACCGATTAGCACGATTAGCGAAGACCAGAATTGGAACCAGCCGCTTTGGGTTCCAGTCATCAGGAAAACGTTTGCCATAACTGCGGCACCTATCCAGAATATTAAGTCTCCAACGCTTTGGGCTATCCGCCTTATCTGCGAATGCACCGCCAATCTAAGGGCTAAGATTACGATTTGCAGAACTCCCACTCCTATAAGGAAATTCATAACGGTCAAGTAGAAACCTTGGTGGTCGCCTGGATGTGCTGGAGCTAGCAGACTAGCCGTTGAACCTATGCTTCCAAATGGAAAAGTTACGGTGGTTAAGTCTGAGAAGAATGTGCTTGTATTATGTGAGATGATAGGTGTAAGTCCAAATACTAAGCCCAATAGGATGAAGAATCCGCCTATTGATAAGGCGGTGATTAAACCTTCATAAAGAGACTTTTGTTTTACAGGATTTTCCATCATTTTCTAATACTCTCTTCTCAGCAAGTCTCCTTATTATTGGAAAGACAATATAACACTTTGTTTTGACTCAACTTAGGCTTGAGTTTGCTTCTTCTTGTACCATTCAGCGAATTTGTGAATTGCCATAGCTCTATGCGAAAAACGATTTTTTTCAATAATTGCCATTTCAGCGAATGTTTTTTCGTTTCCACTTGGCTGGAAGATGGGATCATAACCGAAACCTGATTTTCCTTGTTCTTTTCGTTCAGCCAAGGTTATTTCGCCATTTACTTCACCCTCAAAGAAGAACGGTTTGCAAATGGTTTCTTCGTCGCAGTAGGCAATAACTGACTGGAACTTGGCGTACCGTTCTTTTAAGCCGTCCATCAATTTCAAGAGACCACTATTGTGGATTGTTTTGTAAACATACGCCGCGTATGGACCAGGAAAACCATTCAACCCTTTTACAAATAAACCTGCATCCTCCACAAAAATGGGTAACTTGCATCGCTTGTATGCATAAATGATGCTTTTTTGGGCAATCTCTTTTAAGCTATCGCTCTGTATTTCGTCACCCTTCAGTTTCAACAAACCAACTGAGATGTCATATTGGCGAAGAATGCTGCGTACCTCGTTGAACTTGTTGATGTTGCCTGTTGCAAAAAAGACAACTTTGCCTTTGAATGGAAAGTCACTGTTTCCGTTTCTCGACATAGCGCCCACGCTTCTCTATTTCCCTGATTTTCTCATAAACCTTTTCCGCTAATTCAACGCCTAAAACCGATGTGTAGCCAAATAAAACACTTTGCAAGCATTCTTCCCAGAACAAATAATGTGTGCTTTGGAGCGCGCGTTTAAGCAAATGCAAATCAACACCTTGTCCTTCCAATTCAACATTTTTTTCCCCTAAACCAAAGTCGATAAAGAAAAGTTTGCCTTTTGGGTTCAATATCATGTTGGAGGTGGTTAGGTCTCCATGTATTAAACTATGGCTGTGAAGTTGGGCGATTAACTCACCGATTTTAACGCATATGCCATGTCTTTTTACTTTGGAAACGTTGTTTAGAAGTTGCTTAACCTGCTGCCCTTCAATATATTCCATTATTATAGAAGACTCTGACACATTAACCATGTAAATCAATGGAGTTGGCACCCCTGCAGCTTTAGCTTCATGAATCAACTGAGGCTCATGGATAGTTCTGTAACTTCTTATCTGCTCATCTAAAACTGGCGAACGATACTTTTTCGGAAGGCGCACCTTAATGATTGCCTTTCGCTGATGCCAATCGACGAGGTAGAGACTGGCTTCTGCACCCTTCTTATAAAATGTTTTTTCATCTAAATTATCCATGGTACATCAACCTTGTCAACTCGCCACCGCAACTTCACAAAACTCTCATCCACTGGCGTAACAATCCCATTTCTAAAAGCCAAAACACCCGTCCAAGCAATCATTGCGCCATTGTCAGTTGCAAACTCTAAAGGAACAACATTGAACTTTGCAGAATGCTCCCCTGCGATGACTGCAAGCATAGATTGCAGCCGCTTGTTAGCAGCTACTCCACCAGTTAATAAAACCTCTTTCTTCTCGGTATGAGCCAACGCCCGCTCAGTTACCTCAGAAACCATGGAAAAAGCATGTTCCTGTAGGCTATAACATACATCTTCGATCTTAAAATTCCCTTTTTGTAAAGCAGTAATTGCCGCTGTTAACAAACCGCTAAGCGACAAATCCATACCCTTAACCACGTATGGCAAAGGCACAAGTAGTTCACCTTTAGCAGCTAACCTCTCTATGGCAGCTCCAAGCGGTAACCCTTTTTGGTTCTTGAGCCCTGCTTCACGAGCAAAAACGTCAAGGCAGTTTCCAAGTGCAATATCTAGAGTTTCGCCAAATACTCTATAACGACCTGACTCGAAGGCAGTGACCATTGTGTTACCTCCCGAAACATAAAGTGTCACAGGGTCACAAGCGCCAGTTTTGAGTTTACCGATTTCAATATGAGCAACAGAATGATTGACCCCTACTAGCGGAACATCAAGATAAGAGGCTAGAGCTCGGGCAACAGTTGCCCCGGTACGCAAAGATGGCCCTAATCCTGGACCCTGAGAGAAAGCAACTACTGTTAATTCCCTTGGCTTCACCCCAGCTTCAATGAGCGCCTCATTGAGGACGTTATCTGCAACTTCAGCATGATGCCTTGCGGCTTCTCGAGGGTGAATTCCACCTTCTAACGGTATGTAACTATCCGATTCATTGGCTAAGATTTCGCCATTAAAAGTAGCAACTCCAACACCGAAGTCATCAGCTGAAGATTCGATGCCCAAACAGTAATTTCCCGAACTGTCTTTCTTTGCGTTTTTCATAACAATCCACATATTTCTAGGGATACATATTTTTATGTGAATCTAACGCATATATTGTTGTATTATTTCGGATTTGATTTAAATGCCAAAGCGTAATGACCTTGAACAGAAAGCACTCCACTACGTCGTCGGTACAGGCTATCAGGGAGTACTTCAATCAGATTTATGGCGTGAACTCGGCGCAAGCAGTCGCGAAGGTTCACGTGTCTCAATTAAACTAGAAGAGAAAGGGCTTATCCGCAGAGAAAAAGAACTTCAAGAAGGCAGATGGACCTATAGGCTCTATCCCAAAAGGTTACCTGCATCCATAGAAACAATCGTAGATTGCCCATGTCTGTTGTGCCCAGACAACGCACGTTGCGACCCGACAACCACTCTTTCCCCAAAAAGTTGTCCAAAACTAACCGAATGGATTCTTAATTTAGGAAAACCACCAATACCAGTCATTGCCAATCCAGAAGACCCAAACGCACCAGCAGAGCCGATTATGCCAGAGGATGATTCCGTTGCCGAAAGCTTGGCTAAATGAAAGAAAAAATGAATATTACTTCAAAAAAGCTAAAGAAGAAAACTACCGCAGCAGATCCACATACAAACTAGTTCAAGCTAACGAAAAATATGGTTTCATTCAAAGAAACAATATTGTTGTTGATTTAGGCGCTGCGCCCGGCGGCTGGATGCAAGCAGCTAGAAAAATGACTGGCAAAAACGGTTTCGTTTTAGGCATTGACTTAAAACCGATTGAACCTTTCACACAAGAATACATACGCACAATCATCGCTGACTTTACAGAACCTGGATCAATTGACGTAATCATGTCTTTTCTACGTCGTAAAGCTGATGTAGTTCTTTGTGACGCTGCACCAAACATCACGGGCGTTTGGGAAGTTGATCATGCAAGACAAATTGACTTAGCTGAAAAAGCCTTGGAAATTGCTCAATGTGTACTAAGACCGTCCGGGAGCTTTTTTGTTAAAGTCTTCGAAGGCGAGTTACTAAATGATTTTATGCAAACGGTTAAAATACTTTTTGATGAAGTTAAGCTGGTCAAACCTCAGGCAAGCCGACAACAAAGTTCAGAAATGTACCTTTTAGCTTTAGGCTTAAAGGTCACACGTGAATGTGAAGATGAAAGCTAATTTTTCAGCTTTAACTTGACAGTAGTAAGGTGTAAAGAAAACTTGAAAATTATCTCGGCGGATTCTGCAGCAGCTATACTAGATGAACAATTTAAACCAATCTTGCATGTAGCATCTGTCGCAGTTCTTGTTGAACCCCCTTTTAGGGAGCCGTCTTTTCGGTTAGCTGAACCGATTTTCAGGGAACTTGAAGCGGGTTTTGATGTGATTGTGCATGAGGCTGAACTCTGCCGAAGCTTGCTTGATATGATGAGGGCTGATGTTGTGCATTTGGACATGTCTTTGGGTGGAGTCTCCGTTGAAGAGCTGTTGCCAGTTGAACTTGTAAATATGCGGGCGTCAAAAACTGGGCGGCAGAATATTCTTAAGATTTTGCCAAGACTCAGGAAAATCGCGTGTGAAATCAAACGGGTGCATGGAATAGATATGTTGGCTATCGGCAAAGAAAGCATGCCTGTACGAATTGCTGAGTTGACAGTTGGTGCAGAAGCAATTCTGTTTGCGGCCAAAAGGGCCGTCGTCGAAAAAGAAAGTGTTTTGTTGGGGTTGCCATTGATGTGTCAACCAAGATTACTGGACAACCGAGTTTACCTTCACTCTCTTATAACAAACGAGCATGACGTAAGAAGTTTCAGCGTTGACACCTTGGGCGTTTTAACAAAGGTTAAATTGTCAGAAACCCTAAACCCTGTTGCACGAGGATTTCGAGCCTTAATAATAAAACCGCAAACATAGAAGGTTAACTTGATGAACATTCCATTTTCGTTCTGGAAAACAGCTTCACCTAAACGTAAGAGAATCTACTCACTAACCTTTGTTTTTGTAATCAGCATAACTGCAACCTTAGTCGGCATGTTAGTACCTCTCAGCCCACAAGAAGCACAACTAATAAGCGACCAATTAAACCAAACAGTTATCCAAAACACCGCCAAAGGCACCCTAATTCCAACAATTTTGTTAAACAACCTTTCCCTTTGCCTGCTCATGTTCATCCCCCTCGCTGGATTAGCAATAGGCTTGTTTATACTGTTTAGCACGGGCATGGCAATTAGAGCGGTTTTTGACATACAAAGTGCAACCGCCATTTCAGGGGCAGCCTCAGCAGACATACAAGCGTTGACGGCAATCTTAGCGTTGGTTCTCATTGGATTGACGTTTTTATTAGAATATGTATCTTACTCACTAGCTATGACAGAAAGCGTGTGGCTATTCCGACGAATATTGCAGAAGCGTTGGCGTGAACTCAAAAACACTGCCATCTGCATTGGAATCGTTTCACTACTGCTCCTATTAGGCGCCATAGTCGAAACTTTGACCTTATCACTGCAACTCTAAACAAACACATTTCTTCTTTAAGTTCTAACTATTTCCAAGCTTATGTCTAATGCTTTAACGCTATGAGTAAGTTCGCCCATGCTTATAATGTCAACTTGAGCCGAAGCAAACTCTAAGAGGTTTTCACCCATTATTCCGCCGCTTACTTCAAGCAGCACTTTGCTAAACCCAGCTTTCTTGAGGGCTTCACTTGCTTCTTTAGCTTGTTTGGAAGAAAAATTATCCAACATAATGATGTCAACACCGAGTTTTGCTGCTTTCAAAGCATCTTCGACATTGGTTACTTCAATTTCAATTTTCTTGGTGAAAGATGCATTAGCCTTGGTTTTCCTGATGGCTTCTTCAATACTTCCAACAATAGCAAGATGATTGTCCTTAATCAGAATCAAATCATCTAAGTGCATCCTGTGTGCGTCACCGCCTCCTATAATCACTGCTTTCTTGTCAAAGTAGAGCAAACCTGGCGCAGATTTGCGTGTTGCGGCAATTTTGGTTTTAGCTTTTGCTTTCTCAAGCTTCTCAATTAGAATTCGTGTTTTGGTTGCGATCCCGCTCATTCGTGAAAGCAGATTAAGCATTGTTCGCTCACCTGCAAGGATAGTTTGAGCGTCGCCTGAAATCTGTAAGAGGACCTGTTTGTTTTTGATTTTTGCCCCATCGGCAACATTAGCCTTAATTGTGAGTCCTAAGTACTCCATAAGAAATTTGGCTTCTTCTATTCCAGCAGCTACACCTTCTTCCTTGGCAATGACTTCCGCCGTTATAGTTAAATTCGCAGGAATAACCGCTGATGTTGTCACATCTCCGAGCCCTATGTCATCAATGAGAATTTGTTTGAGTTTCTCCTCCATGATTCTTCTTGGGACGAACATACCTTGTAGTGTTAGTGCTCTGAGTTTAAATTGCTTGCTTTTTTCCTCAGTTTGGGGATAGTTCAAATATAATCTTGCATTAATCGTAGGTTATATGAGATTATTACTCTGCTGCTCCGAGCTTGGATTAGGACATGTTTCACGAATAATTCCCATAGGCAAACGGCTGGAGAAGAATGGCCACGAAATGTTCTTTTTCTCAGGTGGCAAAGCTTACGAGATGCTTCAAAAAGAGTTCAATCACGTTTTCAAATGCACACCAGTATCCTGGTATGAAAACGCACACGGCATAATCACTTCAGCATCACTCCTAAACCTACTTGTTCCCCTTCCCCTCTTCAACATGGAGCAGGACAAATTCGAACTCAAAAAATCCAATGCAATGGAAACTATCCATCGGTATTACGACTTAAGAGAAAACCTTCACGATATTGCTCCCGACATAGTCATAGCTGACGGTGACATAAACGCGCTTCGGCTTGCCCAAAGGTGGAAAATTCCTTCAGTCTACATTACTAACATGATTAGGCCAAATTACGGTTTCTCCGCTTTGCTGAGTCCGGGTGAACGAGTTGTTGAGCGATATGTTAAGAATTGTTCTAAAATTATTATTCCAGACAATCCGCCTCCATACACTATATCTGAGTACAATATTGGCAACTTGGACCAAGTGGGCTTGAAAAGGAATGTCGAGTATGTGGGACCGTTCGTTGACACCTCACCCGTCAAAGGGTCACAGGAACATGTTTTTGCACCAATTAGCGGACCAGTTGGAACGAGAGCAAAACTCATAAAAACAATCATTCCAGTACTTGAAAAACTAAAAACCAAATGCATCATAAGCTTAGGAACACCGGGAAAGAGGGTTTCAACTATAATCGGCAACTGCGAACTCCACAATTGGCTCTCAACGCAAGAGAGACAGGAAGCGATGAGACACGCTAAATTCGTGATTTTCAGCGGTGGACACGCAACTTGCTTTGAAACCGTCAAGTATTCTAAGCCAAGTATCTGCATTCCCACTCAGCCTGAACAGTTGGGAAACGCGGCTAAACTTAAAGACCTAAACTGCTCGATCACTGTCAAAAACAAAAAACAACTTGAAAAGGCTGTTATTAAAATGGAAAACGAAAAAGAAACATACAACAAAAACGTGCAAGCACTAAACACGTTCTCTAACAAGTTCAAAGGTTTGGACAGGGCTGTTTCAATCGTGGAAACATTGCTGGATTAACCGTTTATCTAGTCAGATTTAGACGTTTGACTTCACCGTTGGGAGTTTCTTCGTCAAAGACTATGGCCTTGAACTTATAGATTTTGGCGTCTTTAGTTAACCAGGTGTCTGGTGGCAAACCAGCTTTCATACAACATTGGCACAAGAATTCTTCTTCGCTCCAGCCCCATTCTACAGGTACCTGTGGCAAAAGTAATCCTTTGTACGGACCTCTTTCGACTATTAAGCCGTCTTCGCCAACTTTGATTTTATTCAAGTATTCCGTGGGATTCTTTACGCATATGAGTTCTGGTGGCGTTAACACGCTGACCTCAAAAACAACTTTGCCAAGTTCATCTAAGGTTAATGGTTCAAATCTGGGATCTTGTGTTGCAGCGTTTATGGCAGAATCAATCACTGCCCCTACAAGCGGACTTGTTGGGTAGGGGTAGCCGATACACCCCCGAAGCTCTTTTTCGCCCGTATGAGGGATGCTAATAGTTACAAAAACACCGCAACATTCGAAAAGTTTATTCGGTGTTTCTTTTGGTGGTTTTAAAACTTTGCCTGTTTCCAAGTACTTTGTTACAGTGTTACGTGCTAGGTGAATTAAGAATTTTCCTTCTTCCCGGGTCAATTCAAACGACATAACATTTTCCTTCTTAGGCGTTGCTCAACCTCTCGATAAACTATAAAATATTAGAAAAATGTTTTTAGAACTTTATGGATTCTTCAATGATGCCTTCCTTAGTTATAATAAGGAAGTCTATTCCATCGCCACTCATTGAGTCTCTACTAACAGCTGACTTTATTGAACGTGTGACGAGTTCTTTTGCTTCTTGCGCTGTCATTGTTTCTTTGTAACCTTCTTCAAGAACACCCATAGCGGTTTCGGTTCCTGAACCCACAACCGCATATTTATCTGGAATTAAGGAACCTAAGACGTCAAGCACATAGAGTGATGAACCGTCTTCGTCCAATCCGCCTACAATTGTTTGAGTAAACAAGGGCGAGTATCGACGATTAAACAGTACGTTAGCCAAAAGTTTCGCTGATGAACGCACACTAATTTGTCTTCCAACATCCATGCTAAAGAGACTAGCTTGCGCCTGCATTTCTTTGGCGAGGATCTGCATGTCTCCAATGAGTCCTGCACACGCAACGCCGATACGGTCTGTTACTTTAAACACTTTTTTGCCGCCTTTACTCATTATAAAGTTGCCGTATGTAACTCTTTTTTCTGAAGCTAGAATTACTCCTCCGAAGAAGACCGCACCTACTGTGGTGGCACCAGGCATCCATCCGCCGCCTTGTTGGGCTTGTTGACCTTGGTTTTGCTGCTGTTGGTCTTGCGGCATCAGTTGGATTTGGGGAATATTCGGTAACCCTGGTAATTGTGGTCCATAATTTTCCATAATTTTCGCCTTTTCTTGATATACACAAGACAAATTATTAAGGTTACTTATAACCATTATAGAATAACGAAGTGGCCCGTATGAGCTAGTCTAAAACGTCAAGGTGCAATAATTGCGGCAAATCCATCAGTTATGTCGAAGTTACAGCAAAAAGTTTCTTTGCAGCTAAATCATCAGGAGATAACGTGAAGTTGGTTGCAGCAGACATAGATTGCTCTAGGCATAAATATGTTCTACCGCAGTAACTTTTAAAAATGCACCCTGGGTAATCAACAAAAGAAGACAAAATTCAATGATAGAAATCTACGCCCAAAATATTGAGAACACATGGTTTGCAATCGCAATAGACCAACAACAAATCATAACCTCTTCTTTTGGTGTAGACCAACAAACAACAATAAAAAGCGTTTTATTCAACGTTCCTTTCAACATGGCTTTTCAGATCTTCCATGAACCAGTACCTTATGCCAAAAACATCTTTATGACTTTGAAAAGAGTCTATGATGGAAAAAAAGTTGACGCGAACCTGTCTTTGGCAACAGGTCATTTGCCGGCTTACACAAAAAAAGTTCTTAAAATAACCCAAGCAATTCCGCTTGGCTACGTGACTTCTTATGGAGCAATTGCCAAAGCAGTTGGTGGAGGCCCAAGAGCTGTTGGAAACATAATGGCATCTAATCCTTTCGCACCTATTGTTCCATGTCATAGGGTTGTTAGATCTGATTATACTCTGGGCGGCTACGGTTTTGGCTTAAAGACTAAGATCCAACTTCTGGGTAGAGAGAAACGGGGTTTTTCTTCCTTGAAAATAATTGAAGCAAATGATGAACAACTAATGGTTTTTCCTGTTGAGTACGTTCTCAAAAACTTTGTTTAAACGGGTTTACGCAAATCATAAATGCAGGAGAGCCCCACTCAAAGCAAGTGAGCACCATGGTTAACCGAGGTCTCTATGTTGGAAGATTTCAACCTTTCCATTTAGGACACCTAGACGCCATCAAATACGCCTTAAAACAGGTTGATGAATTGGTTATAGTAATCGGCAGCGCTCAGTATAGCCACAACGCCAACAATCCGTTTACTGCAGGTGAAAGGTTGGTTATGGTTCGCCGAGCATTGCTAGAGGCTGAAATTGATTATTCTAAACTCTGGATAGTACCGGTGCCAGACGTTCACCTTCACATGCTTTGGGTCAGCGCCGTCTTAGGCTATACACCAAAATTCAATGTATTGATTTCCAATGAGCCATTAACAAAGAGGCTTTTTATGGAAGCGGGCTGCGAAGTCAAAACTATTCCCTTGTTTGAGAGAAAACTCTACATGTCATCCATTATACGAGAAAAAATGCTTAAAGATGATAGCTGGATTGAGCTGGTTCCCAAAAGCGTGGCTGACTTCATTTTGGAAATAGATGGCGTTAACAGACTCAGAGATCTTATGCGAACTGATAGGATTTGTTAAACAGCCAGTTTTTCCTTTGAAGTCTTATGGTAGAAGTACCAAGCTAAAAGATAAACAGTGACTAAAACTAGCACTTGTGCGAAGACTCCAATTATATTTGTTGAGAAAGCAAAAAAGATAATCAGTTCCTTTCGATTTGATTTATGAATATGAATAATGCATTGACGTCGAGTTTCAGTTTCCATAAAAATAGCTTTCTATCAGATAATCAATTGATCAGTCTTGTCAGGGTTTTCGCTTTTACTGACTAAAAACCAGCAGTTATCAAGTCGGAAGGCTTCATTAGTTCTCTTAAAACAACCGTAGCATAGGATCCTCTAAACAGCATAAAACTTACCGTTGCCTGAACCACATTGCCGGCGGCATTCGCTGAAATATTTTGCAGTTTGAAGTCCCGAATTGGAGTAATAGCCGTCCGCAAACCACCTTTTCCACCTGTCCGCGATAACACGTTAAAATGCTGATTGGTCGTTTCTATACCTTCTTGCTCCAAAACCTCATTCTCAATTTTCCCCATGACTCCCTGGGAAAGTTTCTGTTTTACTCCAAAAATGGGAAGAGCCAAACGCAACCTTCCAGTCTTAACCTGAGTGCTAATTTCTAATAGGTTTTGAGCGGTCGCAACTTTCGCAACAGAAGTCAGTGGTAACCCAGAATGTTCAACACCAACAACGTAATCCCCCTCCAAAACTTCATTCAAAGGCAAATCATGCTTCACCCGCTCACTTAGAAAACGATTAAACAAGTAGGATTGGTGTGCTTGAACAAAAAGCGCTTGAAGTTTAATTGGCAAACACTGGAAAGCACCAACAAAATCACCAGGGTTATCTACCAAATAACTAAGCATCATTCGCTCAAAACGCAGTTGTTTAGGAAAATTCTCCTGAGCATGCTTAAAGTTTTTTGTTGCTTCCAGTTCTTGTCGAGCTTGCCTAGAAACGGGATGTTCATGGACACTGGATTTGGCGAGAAAAAGCATTGCCGCCTGTTCAAAATCGCCTTGGACAATGGCTTTTCCAACCAAATGAGTTATCGGACGAGTTGTTCCAAAACGTTGATGCCCAAAAAAATTTGGTATGCCACCAAAGCCTTCGAGTTCGTTGATTGTCTTCATGATACTGTCTCTAACAGTTGCTTCTGAACCATTGATTGATTTGATTGTTATAGTAAAATTATTGCCTAAAAGATAGAAAAGTGACAGCATTTCCCGAACATAACCCACCGGGCGAACCGAAATTTCTTTAATATCAATTTTTCCTAAATCTTCTCTCAAAATGTTTTCTAAAGTAATGTGCTGAGCAGTAACGGCTTTTGCATCCTTGATTCCTGCAAACTGAACTCTGGCTTGGTCAATGCCTAAAAACTTTGCAATATTCTTGACCGCGATAAATGTGTCCCAGTTCCGTTTAACCAAAATGCACAGCAAAAACCGTTGTTTTTGGAGTGAAGACCCCAAGACTCTGCTGGGGAGTTCTCCATTCACACTTGCTTTGGAGCCGTCCACAAGAACCTCTTCAACAACAAAATCATCAACCGACTCCCGAATAACACCGCCAAAACCTTCACTTTTACTGGCGTATACGTCGATTCCAAGCAACTTTTCAATTTCGGGAATCTGCAAAAAACCCCTTACAATAACTTTAATTTGCCTGTTAACCGGTCAATCATTCCTGATGGTGCAGGACCAAGCCCCAAACAAGTAATTGTGCCTTCAGGAACCTCAGTTAAACCTCTATCAACAATTAGAGCATGAGGTAAACCTAACTGGTCTGCACCTTCCTCAAGTTCGCCGAGTTCTTTTTCATCCGCAACTTTAACCGCGACTTTTTTTTGTCCCTCAAACATCCATGCCTCCCACCATTTCTTGTGGTGTATATAGGCATCTTGAGCAGAAGAAACCGCTGCGTGTCCAGCTTGAGCTGCAATCTTGCCTTTACTCATCTGCAAATCTGTCCGAAACACGAGGACTTGTTTGTATTCAAATTCGCCCATTTTATCCCGTCTATAGGTTGGCACTCAAGATTTTAAGGGTTTGCAGAGAAGTAAAGCAACCCAAAGTAAGTTAGAGCCGCCAACATTGAAGGTTTTCTAATTGCAGTTAGGAGCATTTTGCCTTGAAAATCAATTTCGTCAATATCACGTAATGCCTTGTCTACGCCTAACTTTCCGCAAACCCGAAGCATTTCATCGAGCCTTTGATCTGAGAGGGAATCCAGAAATCGCCTTATCCTAAGCATGACAAGGAAATCGAATTTTAGCATTTCATTGCAGCGTTTCTGGTACATTTGCAGAACATTGGAGGATACATCACCTCGAACTATTGCTTGACTTGCGACTTCTGCGGCAGCTTTGGCAGCTGTCAACCCAAAGATTACTCCGCCACCTGTTGTGGGTTTAACTTGGGAAGCGCAGTCGCCCATAGCTAGAAAACCATCAGCATAAGACGTGTCAATAGGTCCGCCTAAAGTGATGGCATGATAACCCATATTTGTTATTTTGGCTTTGCTTAGCTGCTTGGAAGCTACTGGATGCTTAAACATGAGCCTCTTGAGAAACTCACGTGGATCGCCATGGTTTGTTGCTAAACCTACTTTGGCTGATCCATCTGGTCTTGGAATTAGCCAACCATAAAAACCAGGAGCATAAGCCTTCCCAAAGTATACTTCAACTGCGTCAAGATCAACATCTTGAACTGTGTCAACTTCAGCTTCAACTGCATAAACAAGCCCACTGGTTTTAAGTGTCTTTAACCTCGCTTGCCTTAGAAGCCTTGAGGACACACCTTCAGCGTCAAAAACGATCTTGGAGAAGACGTTCTCCCCAGAGCCATCTGCTTGCCTAATGTTTACTCCTTTTACAGAGCCAGCTTTCAACAGTAATGATTGAACTCGAGAGCCTAGAACTAAACTTGCTCCAGCATTTTGAGCTTGATCTGCAAGAAATTGGTCAAACCGTGCCCTATCTAATGCTAATGTAACAGAACAAGAAAGTTTAATTGATAACTTGGATCCGAGTGGCGAATGAAAGTTGGCTGCACAAAAAGTGTTCTCAACTATCCCTTTTGGAAGTGGATAGAGACCCATGCGTCTTAGACTTTTAATGCTTAGGTGCCCAGCACAATGGGAAGGATAGCCAATTGTTGAGTGTTCTTCAAAAACGGTGGCTTTTAAACCAAGTTTAGCCAAATTTAAAGCTGCGTATGATCCGACAGGTCCGCCTCCTATGACTATTGCATCTGTGGATTGAATTGTTTTTGCCATCATTGCTAAGCTATTGGATTTTTCTTTTATATAAGGGAGGGGGATACCTCCAAAGGTCTATCTTTTTTTGGATGAGGCTATTTCTAAATGAGCCAGATAGACAAAAATAAGTTAGAAGAAGACCTAAACTCATTTAGACATGTCAACAAAATTAAAAAAGGTTGAGTTCTTAGAAAAGGTGTAATTATCGCGGTTGGACTAGTTCGATTCTGCGTTTTCCCCTTGACATTGAGGAAGTGCGAATTTTTCCGCTGACCTCAAGTTTTAGCAGTAGCTCATTGAAGTCTTTGAAACCTAAATCTTCATACTCATCTTTTAGCTGCTCAAAGAGATCGTCGTCAGTCAAGTCGCCTTTTTTAGTCAAAACTTCCAAAAGATAGAAGTATGCTGGGCGTGTTTTCCAAGTTTTTATCTGCGGCATAATTATTCCTTCTTATGCAACTGGGGTTTGTGGCTTTTGTACTTGTCGGATTTGCTGCATGAAGCTCTTGTACCATTTTTCCATGTCAGGCGTTATTGAGGGACCCATTTCTTTCAGTGCTTCTAGGAAATCTTTCATAGTGACTTCAGTTGAGTTTAAGTCTCTTCGTAAGGCGTGCATAGCAGCTTCTCGGCAGAGTGCTTCTATGTCTGCTCCAGAATAGTATTTAGTGACAGTTGTAAGTTGATTTAAGTTGACATCTTTACAGATGGGCATTCCTTTGGTGTAAATTTTGAGGATTTGCAGTCGGCTTTTCTCGTCAGGTTCAGGCACATAGATTAGTCGGTCAAAGCGTCCTGGACGCATCACAGCGGAGTCTACCATATCAGGGCGGTTAGTAGCAGCGACAACAACTATGTCTTGCAAAGTTGTAATGCCATCCATTTCTGTTAGCAGTTGGCTTATAACTCGTTCTGAAACACCGCTGTCAGACATACCCATGCCTCTTTTAGGTGTGAGGGAGTCGATTTCGTCAAGGAATACTACTGCAGGCGCGGCCATGCGGGCTTTGCGGAAGACTTCACGGATGGCCTTCTCTGATTCGCCTACCCATTTGCTAAATACTTCTGGTCCTTTGATGGATATGAAGTTGGCTTCGCTCTCAGTTGCTACAGCTCGTGCAAGTAGTGTTTTGCCGCAACCTGGTGAACCATAAAGCAAAATGCCTTTTGGAGGTCGTATTCCAAGTTTTGTAAATATTTCAGGGGTCTTTATTGGCCATTCTACAGCTTCTTTGAGACGCTGTTTTACCTCATCAAGTCCCCCGGCATCATCCCAGTGAACTGTGGTAACTTCGATGTAAACTTCTCGCATTGCGGTTGGTGTAACTTCTTTGAATGCACCAAGGAAATCTTCCATTGTAACTTCCATTTTTTCCAATACCGCGGGTGGAATGCGTTCTTCTTCAAGATTGATCTGGGGTAAATAGCGTCTTAATGCTTTCATGGCGGTTTCTCTTCCAAGTGCTGATAGGTCGGCGCCGGTGTAACCGTGAGTCATAGCTGAGAGTTTGGGAAGGTCTACATCTTCTGCAAGTGGCATTCCGCGTGTATGGATTTGGAGAACTTCATAGCGTCCTTTCTTGTCTGGCACTCCGATTTCTATTTCTCTATCAAAGCGTCCTGGTTGACGCAAAGCTGGATCAAGAGCACCTGGACGGTTAGTTGCACCTATAACTATTACATTTCCTCTGCCAGATAACCCATCCATTAAAGCTAATAGTTGAGCAACAACACGTCTTTCTACTTCACCTGTAACTTCTTCTCGTTTAGGTGCAATTGCATCAAGTTCATCAACGAAGATTATGCTTGGAGCGTTCTGCAGCGCTTGCTGAAAAATCTCTCGCAAACGTGCTTCCGATTCACCGTAGAATTTACTCATTATTTCTGGACCATTGATAGAGTAGAAGTTTGCTTCTGACTCGTTTGCAACTGCACGTGCCAACAGTGTTTTGCCGCAACCTGGTGAACCGTGAAGCAGTACACCTTTTGGAGGTTCAATGCCTAGACGTTGGAAAAGTTCGGGGTGACGAAGAGGCAACTCTACCATTTCGCGGACCCGTTGCATTTCTGTTTGCAATCCTCCGATGTCTTCATAATTTGTTCTGGGCAGACCTTTACCTTCGGGTGCTGGCTCATTTAGAATGGTTAGTCGCGATTCAGCTGTTACTTTTATGATACCATGCGGTCGGGTTTTTGAGACCATAAACGGTATGGCATGTCCAAGCATCATGACTAACGTTGTGTCTCCTTCTACTAATGTGCGTTCCATGAGTCGGTTTTTCACGAAGTTTGTGAAGTCCTCATCGACGTTAAGACGCATATCCACAGGTGCAAGCGTCATGGCAAGGGCGGTTTTAACTTTTGCAGGACGTATAACCACGTATTCGTTTATGGCGACACCGCTGTTTTTACGGGTGAAGCCGTCAATTCGTATTATGTCACGGTTTTGGTCTTCGCTGTATGCAGGCCAAGCAATTGCTGATGTTGTACGTTTATTAACAATTTCAATTACATCTCCAGCACTAATACCTAACTTCTGCATCGTTCGCTGGTCAATGCGGGCAATTCCTCTACCAACATCTCTTTGCCGTGCGTCTCCAACGCGTAGTTGTATTTCACTCATATAGAATTCTCCTAAATAATCTTGATTCCTGTTTAGGGATGTGTGTTTGAAAAAGCGGTTATTCCTATATAAACTTTAAAGTGCAAGCACCAAGAACATCAAGCGCATGTTAAAGAGATGAATTATGGTTTTTTGGGTTTTGGAGATCTAATCGCGGCTTGTTCGGCGTATTTGGAAGGTTTGTGCTTGACTTACACCTGGAATTTTCGATAGTTTTTCTTCAAATTCATCTACAAGACCTGATTTGTCTTCAGGGTATTTTATTTGAACTAGTAAGCGCTACGAGACCAAAAGCTACGGGTTCTTCACCGTATCCTTCAATTGCGGCAAATTCGGGCAAGACAGATTTAATTTTTGCTTTGAGGTCATCAAAGCTTGGAACTATGTCTTCTGGAAAAACCTTGTAAGTTACTAGTACGCTACCCATATTAACGCGCCTTTTTATGGTCCGCTAAAGCCGCATTTAGGGCATTTGTAGAGACGACCAAATTTGCGGCATTTTCCGTCTCGTTTAATTTGAATTTCACCACAGTTTGGACACAAGAATTTTGTGGATTCACTACCAGGTGGGATTGGTTTTCCGCAACTTGTGCATGTTACGAGGGATAATTTCTCTGACATAACCGTGACACTTCTTAGCCGTTCATATTGTAAGGGTTCCTTATATCTGCTATGCTTGAAATCAGTGTTTATCACTACAGAAAAGAAAATGATTTGATAAAGTCTATAACCACATTGTTTATGTGTGGATTAGAGTTTTGTTAAAAAGCCACACACACCCTTCGATGAACATTCAAAAGAATTTAATCAGAATTTTGCATATTTCCATTTTAAATGTTAAGTAGTTTCGCAAATTTATTAAGTTGGGCTCATGCCTACTCTATTTGTGGAATCGTTTTGGGCGTAAACTTCAAAGACATCATTCCAAAAACCCAGGTAAAACTCGAAGACCTCGGCGGCAAAATAATAGCGATAGATGCATACAACGCTATCTACCAGTTCCTAAGTATTATCCGCCAACCCGACGGAACCCCGCTTAAAGACAGCACAGGAAAAATCACTAGCCACCTAAGCGGTTTATTCTACCGAACTTGCAACTTGGTTGAAATTGGTATAAAACCAATCTACGTTTTCGATGGTATCCCGCCAGCTCTCAAATCCGCAGAAATAGAACGCCGCAAACAAGTCAAAGTCGAAGCAGTCGCCAGCTATGCAAAAGCAGTAGTGACTGGTGACATTGCCAAAATGCGAACGTTCGCTTCGATGGCGACAAGCATGAAAGATTACATGCGAGATGACAGCAAAAAGCTCTTAGACCTAATGGGTTTACCTTGGGTCCAAGCTCCTAGCGAAGGTGAAGCTCAAGCGGCATTTATGACAGAAAAGGGTGATTCAGATTATTGTGCAAGCCAAGACTATGATAGTCTTCTTTTTGGAGCGCCCAAACTACTTAGAAATGTGACTATCTCAGGAACAAGAAAACGTGCAGGCACTAAAACTCGAGTTGAGGTTGTTCCTGAAGTAATTGAATTGTCAAAAACTCTTGGACAATGTGAATTGACTCGTGAGCAATTAATTGATGTAGGAATATTGATTGGTACTGATTTCAACCCTGACGGCATAAAGGGGCTTGGACCAAAGACCGCCATGAAATTAATCAAACAATATGGCACTATCGAAAGCGCCATCCCTCACATAAAAAACCCCAGCTTTCCTGTTGAACCAAATTGCATACGCAAAATTTTTCTCCATCCAGAAGTCACTGACACTTTCAAGATAGAATGGAGAGAACCTAACGAAGCAAGCTTAATCGATTTCATGTCCATAGAAAAGGAGTTTGGTGAAGACCGTATCAAAAAATCCTTAGACAGGATGATTACAGGTAATAAAAAGCAGAAGGGCAAAGTTTCACTGGAAAAATGGTTCGGATAAAAAGAAAAGTAGGTTACTTTACAGTAACTGACTTTGCCAAATTACGAGGCATATCAGGATTAAAGCCCTTCTCCAAAGACACATAATATGCTAGCAACTGCAGCGGAACCGCAAAAGGAATCGGGGAGAGTACACTTGGAATGCCCTTTGGGACCTCGATGTATTCTTCTGATAAAGATTTGATTTCTTCGTCGTCTTGCTCTATGACGGAGATTATATGCGCACCTCGGGCTTTCATCTCCATAATGTTCCCGATGACGGTTTTATGGGTGTCGTCTCTGGGGCATATGAATACCACTGGGAAGCCGTCTTCGATAAGGCTAATGGGGCCATGTTTGCTTTCTCCTGCGGGGAACGCGATGGATGGAATGTAGGCGATTTCCATTAGTTTAAGTCTGCCTTCAAACGCTGTGGCGGTGCTGATGCCTCTGCCTAAGAAGAAGAACACTTTGGAAGCCGCGTATTTTTTTGCGATTTGCTTAATCTTTTCCTCCTGTGTCCGCACAATCGTTTCGACGTCTTCAGGCATTTTTTTGAGGTTTTCTTCTAGGTAATCCATTTCATCCTGAGATATCTTCCCCCGCTTCTTGGACAACTTCAAAGCTATCTGGGCTAAGACGGAGAGCTGAGAGGTGAAAGTTTTGGTGGCGGCTACACCGATTTCTGGACCTGCCTGGGTGCCAATGTAAACTCGGGAAATCCGCGTCATAGTGGAACCGATAACGTTGGTTAAGCTTAACACAGTTGCTGCTCGTTGCTGTGCACAACTTACCGCGGCTATGGTGTCTGCGGTTTCGCCTGATTGACTCACAGCTAAGATGGTGCTGTCGATACTAACTGATTTGCCGCATTGTTCCAAAAACTCAGAAGCATAAACTGGGTAAGTTGGCAAGAAAGCCAGTTTAGAGAACATATATGAAGCTGCTAGGCATGCATGGTAGCTTGTTCCGCAGGCAACCAGAAACACTTCGGTGGCTCGGTCAAGAAAAGTAGCAAGCAAATCCAAGTAATGGTCCTGGATACGTAGAGTGTTGCGTAAGGTTTCGGGTTGTTCATGGATTTCTTTAATCATAAAGTGTGGATAACCCTGCTTAACTGCCATCTCTGCAGTCCACTCAACAGTTATGGGATCACGTTTAATAGGGCTGTTATCGGAGATTTTTCGGATTTCGTAGCCGCCAACGTTGAGAATGACGAGTTCACCGTTGTTTATCATGACGGCTTTGTTGGTAACCTCCAAAAATGCTGGAATATCACTAGCGCAGAAGACACCTTCGCTATTGATTCCTAAAACCAAGGGGCTTTCGTTTCGAGCGCAGATGATGTTGTCGGGTTCACGTGTGGAGATTATGGCAAACGCGTAGGAGCCTTCAATTCGCTTGAGACTTGCCATTACTGCCTGTTGAAGGTTAAGTTTGGGGTTTTGTTTGAGGGTTTCCTCGATTAGATGAGGCATGATTTCTGTGTCTGTTTTTGAAACAAAGGTGTGACCTAGGTTTTCCAGTTCACTCTTAAGCTCCATGAAGTTTTCAATGATTCCATTGTGGACAACGGCAATTTCGCCTTTGCAGTCGGTATGAGGGTGAGAGTTAATTTTTAGGGGAGCACCGTGGGTTGCCCATCGGGTGTGCCCGATGCCCATGCTGCCGGGCATGTCGTCGAGGTTGACGATTTTGTCTACTTCATCGATTTTGCCTGCGTCTTTTTTTATGAATAGTCTCCCGTCTGAGATTGTAGCTATGCCGACTGAGTCGTAACCTCGGTATTCTAGATGTTTTAGGGATGAATGAATGAGGGGCGCAGCGTTTCCTTCTTTCAAAATACAGCCAAATATTCCACACATTTTTTTATACCTTCGAGTTATTATTAGGTTGAATGTTTTATGGAGACTGAGTTTTACTATTAAGCTTTTTTAAAATAAGAGTTTGACTGCTAAAAAGTTTTTTTTAATAGTTAACTCCAATTTGCGTGTAAGATTGAGCAAACAAACAACTTTTTCACTGAACCTTTTGAACCTCTACAAATAAATTTTTTATAGTACCCTCGGCTTAATCTTAGTGAACGATATGCAAAGAAAACTTCTACTCCAAGACCACGACAACACTCAAGAAGTAAAAGAAATCATCCTCCTAACCGACCCCCAAAAATTAAAAATGATACTGGGCAGCCTTAGCTGGAAAATCCTCACCATACTCTCAAAAAAAGAAATGTACCCTCTAGAAATCGCCAGACAACTAGGCATGCATGAACAAAAAATTTATTATCACATAAGAATTCTCGCCAAAGCAGGAGCTATCGTGGTCACGCGCGAAGAAAAAAAGAAGGGTGCAACAGCAAAATATTACAAAACTGTTTCACCAGCCTTCGGAATCGAATTCCCGCAAGGTTACAAACCAATTCAAAACATTTGCACCCTAAGTCTCGATAAGCAGTTACAGAAATTCTTCAAGGAATTCATCAATAACGGTATTTTTGACGGAAAAATCGTGGTTGGTAGTCCACTACCGCATGGACCCTTCAAAACTAGCGCCCGTGATGGCCACTATGCCGCCCATTTAGCCCTTTTTATGGGGCAATTTGCCAAGATGCCAACGGAGTTTGCTGTGAAGTTAGACGTTGATGTGAAGGTGGAGAAGGAAGAAAAAAACAACCTAATTCTCGTTGGCGGACCCGGAACCAACCTGTTAACGCAAGAAGTAAACGATTTCTTGCCCATTAAATTCATTATGCAGTCCTCTGGGCAGGGTTTTTTGCTTGGCGGTTTGTCGTCGAATAAGACTGGGCAAATTTACACTTCAGACGTTTCGGGCGTTGTAGCTAAAATCGTGAATCCATGGGATGATACTAAACGTATTGTGGTTTTAGCCGGTAACAAGGCAGTGGGAACTAAAGCGTGTGTGTTGGCGTTGACTAATTTCTGGAAAGAAACCCTAAAAAAATACAAGGGCGAAGACACTTTTGCTGTGGCTATTCATGGGTTTGATTTGGATGGAGATGGAAAAGTGGATTCAATTGAGGTTAATGAGTAATCTTGAATATCAAACAAATAACAGACGAATTCTGGGCGCTAGGACATGAAAATATTCGCGCGATCCATCCCACAACAGTGATGTTTACTAAGGATATTTTTGTTTCACAGAAGGGCGATTGCATAGTGGCAATGTCAACTGACAAATCTGTTTCAGATTTAAGTGCTCAATTCAAGGAGGAACTGCGAAAGCCAAACGCCAAGTTGACCGTCACTATCGAAGCAGGCAACTTCATAGAAGAAATCAAAGCACTTGGCTCGCCTAAACTTTGTTTATGCCACCCAACTGATATTGTAATTAGGAAAAGCGATTATATCTGCAGCAGAACGTTGGCGATTTGTGCTGATAAATCCTCAAATGATTTGTCAAGAGAGTTTGTGGAAAAACTCCAGACCCCAAACAAAAAATCAAAATAACACTAAAAGTTGAAAGCTAAACAATTTTGGCGTCTAACACAACCTGAGACTCAAAAGGTGCAGTCTCGCGAATACTCTTTGCATAAAGAAAAGCCTCAACTTTTCTCCCATTCTTTTTCACTAATCTCATGAAGCGCTGTTTGAGGTCTTCTATAGTGTCAGGTGAACGAACAAAACCGTAGAAATGTGCTACTCCCCCCTGGGGTTTTATTGCGTTACAAGCTGCGTCAACGAAGTCGATAGCTGTTTCAGGTAGATTCATAATCACCCGGTCCGCTGAGCCCTTAAGCTTAGTTGTAGCGATTTTCAGTGCATCTGCCAATATTGGGCAAACGTTATTTTCAACCCTGTTAATCCTCACATTTACAGCAAGCAACTCAACCGCATCAGGATTAAGGTCCACAGCGTAAACTTTCACCGTCGGATTTCGTTTACCAATTAAAACTGAGAACGGCCCAACACCAGCAAATAAATCCGCTACTGTTTCGCCATCTTGCACCAGCAATGCCACTCTTTCATGCTCATGTGACAGTCGAGGCGAAAAATATGCCTTAGCTATGTCGACATGATATTGACAACCGAATTCTTTGTGAATTGTTTTTGTTTTATTTTCTCCAGCGATGTAGTTGTAATCGCGAACCCGAAAGATACCGCTAATGTCGCCTGCTTTGGCGAGGATTGTTGTAACGTTTTTTTGTGTTTTCTTAATTGCCTCGCCGATTAAGCTCTGGTAAGCTTTAAGCTGAGGTGGGATGTCGATCACCACTATGTCTCCTACAACATCAAAGGCTTGTGGAACTTTGTCAAGCAACTCATGGGGCAGTTTATCTTGAAGGGCTTGGGTTAGGGTTTGTGGAGAAAAATGTTTTTCGCCGAAAACAGCATTATGAATGGAAAATTTGGGTATCTGACTTCTCAGAGTTGTTAATTCTATACCTTCTGGTTCCCTTACCAGGGGAATACAAAGGGAGTCTTCTTCTCGTTGAATAACCAGAGATTTATCCGCAAGCCCAAACTTTGTTGTTAATGTGATTGTTTTTTCGCCTTGACTTTTCGAAACTTTAATACAAATAGATGGTCTGGGCATTGGCGGTCAGCTTTTTTCTATCCTGTATAGATTGTTAATTTTCTTGATGCTTAATTTAATGTTTAACATTTTTTCCACAAGCCAAATGTTAGATTCAATGTGCTCGGAGACTGTTCGAACAAGAAAAACTGATTTTTCCTCTGTAAGTGCCATGTAAGGAATAAGCATATCTGCAAGGTAAATATCCACCGTCGGCTTAACTGCGAGTTCGGCGTTGAGCCTTTGCGCTGCTTCTTTTCCCACAATCTCACTCATTTTTCTAAGTTCCCCAATTGCGTCAGCACCAATGATCACACCTGTGTCAGTTTCAGCCCATAATACAATAGAGCCACCTTTCTGAATGGGGTTCGACTGGTCGTTTACAACTTTAATATCAGCTCTAAAATCATTCTGCGCGAGATAGTCTTCAGCTGCTTTTGCTTGTCGCTCTGCAACCTGCCTGTCAGCCAGAAAAGTACAAACAGAAACGCCATTAATTCTCTTCAAGTTTCCAAAACTCTTCAACGCAATGGGTTTTAATTGGCGGTTTGGTTTGACCGTTATTGTTGCTTCGCCCATGCCTTTGGGATAGTACCCGTATTTTTGAACTGTTATTTCAGCGTCAACGCCCATTTGTTTTAGGGCTGGAAGAAATACAAAACGCAAGTAGTTGATGGTTGGAGCATGGGTGGTGTCTGTTCCACCTTTTGCCACATGCAAGCGCACAGGTTTCTCAGCAAACAAACAAATCGGCAAGTTCGCCAGCAGTAGCATGGGTATGCTTCCTGCTGTTTCGATTAAGGCGTCAAAGTTTCCGCCTAGAATATCTTGGGGTGTAAACCAAAGCTCCTTAGAACCTAGTTTTGCGCCCTGGATTTTGGCGTTGCAGATTTTTCCCGCTGTCAACACAGCTTCTAAATGCTGAGGTTTTAAACCTGGCTGGGGGCGGTTTTGCCTGATGTTTGTGATGTGGAGCGGTTGCTTAGTTATGGCTGCTAAAGCTACCGATAAGCGAAGGATTGTGCCGCTTCCGCTTTTTTGGCTTCCATCAATTTCCATCATGTAGCTTCTTCACTTTGTCTGGGTTGCAAACAATTAATAAGCTTCTGGGGTTATTTAGGAGTTTAAGAGGGAGCATTGATGAGCACTGAAAAGGAAAAACTCAATCAGCTGTTGGAAAAAGTTGAAGAAATATCTGCTTCAATAAACAAGGTTTCTGAAGAACTCCATTCAGTCTCCGCATCTCTAAAGTCTCTTGCAGTTGGTCAAATCACTCAGCCTCCCGCTCGCCCGGTAGCCCTCCAAACAATGTC
The DNA here is from genome assembly GCA_963741005.1 of Candidatus Bathyarchaeota archaeon. GTDB lineage: Archaea > Thermoproteota > Bathyarchaeia > Bathyarchaeales > Bathycorpusculaceae > Bathycorpusculum. The sequence continues at coordinate 931,964 of CAVUGQ010000006.1, read as the reverse complement.
GCCGCCGCCAACTATTCCTCGAGAATCGCCAAAACTGAGATCACTCGATGACATCCGCATGTCCTTCCCAGAAGAACTCGAAACTCGACTCAGCTTCGACGAAAAAGGTGACTACATCATAATTAAGCCCAAACAGTTTTTAGGCTCAGAAAATTTTGCCAAAATCGCTTCAGCAGTACGCGGTATGGGCGGAGAATACATCAGTGCTGGGAAAGATTCGCATTTTAGAGTGCCTAAGAAAAAAGCTTAGCGAAATTAAATCGTAGTAAAATTCGAAAATTCGCCCTTAAAAGGTCCATAGCAACGTACAGATTATTCACTCTTGCAGCAGAAGGACCCGAACGGCAATAGTTAACAAGTGTTTTCACCGCGTGTTCTTCGCCTTCAAAAACCGCTTCTACCCGCCCATCAATTAGATTTCGAACCCAAACGTTAACACCTAAGTGGTGCACCTCAAGCAGGGTGCTCTGTCTAAAGTAAACGCCCTGAACTCGCCCAGAAATCAATAAATGTGCTCTAACTTTCATACACATTCTTCGAAGTTAAAGAGAAGATGGGGTTTAAAAATTTAATCGCTTGACCTTTAAAGGAAAAGGTTTGATACAATATGTTACAGGTTTGTTAAATTTGCCAAGTCCTTTTTACGTGTTAAATTTCAATAGACTCGAATTTTGATGCCCTCCTCTTTACCACTACGGCAGTATGCCTTGTTTTCTGTTTGGGCAAGCTCTTTGGCAAACTGCTGGTTGAGAACTTCGTCACGTCTATTCTGAAAAAAGTAACCTTGTCTAACACCGACATACCGATTTAGCACCGATAGAGTATTAACTGGAAGTCGGATGTAAGTTATTATCAACGACAAATTGAACGCAAAGATAACAGCAACTTTTCTCAAAGAGGAGTTCACCTGTCCTCAGGTAAGAGCAGGTTGGGTTTGTGTATCAGTCTGTTCTATTTGATGTTATATTTTTTTGTTGGGAAGTCTTTAAGAGTATGACATGTGTCATATAATACATGTGAGGAAAACAACCATGAAACTCAAATCCATTCTCAGATCCGCAATAATAGCAATACTGCTAACAACCATCACAACAGCTACAGTCACAGCCACCAGCACACTCAAAGTAACCAGCCTATCAGGCGAGACCTACAACTTCACTGAACAACAACTCCAAGAAATGCCCCAGACCACCATATTTGCCGTACTCTACTGCTACGGGACCCTCTTAACCAGCGGAGCATGGAGCGGAGTCCAACTCAACTATCTATTAACACAAGCTAACGTTACCTCTGAAGTTCATTCAATCCAATTCATAGCCTCAGACGATTACACGATCACCATACCCTTCGAATTAGCTATGTTGCCAAACACAATTATCGCTTACCAAAAAGACGGGGAGCAACTAGATGGGCTGCGACTGGTCCTTCCATCATATAACGGCGCAGCCTGGATAAACCAAATCACCACCATAAATATAAGCAGCATGGAGACCCAACCACCACCAACTGATTCGGAAGTCTGGATAAGCTCCAATCCAGTAGAAAACAGGGGTGACAACATTCAACCCTCTTCAACGCCATCTCCCACCCCCAAACCAACACCCAAACCTACGCCAAACAACACACCGTTAAATCCAACTGCTCCTCTGACAAACATAACCAAGCTCAACCAAAATCTCCAACAACAAACAATATCAAATCAATCAAAAGGATTAGACCTCGGCACCATAGCTGTAATTGCAACCGTTTTCACACTCGGTTTGTTAATTGCAATAATCTTGGCCTATAAAAAAAGAGCCAGAATTAAAACTAACATGCACACAATAACTAAATAAGGGCTCTTTCTCTCGCTCTTCCCTTTTTTAGATTCCGTGCGCTAAAAAGCCGAACAACACCCCCAACAACTGGTTCCCTTGAAGGATGTTTAGAAAGCAATCACTTTGACCGAACCATAGACAAAAGCAATCTACAAAAACCCCCAGAACAAACTGCTCGAATCGACTTCTAAACGCTTCTATGCTTCACTATTTACGGTAAAATTGATAAACAAATTTGCGAATAATTTGTAACGAGTAGCATGATAATAGAACTCTAGTAAAATTTCTAAATATAAAGGAAATAAAAGAATTAATTTGAACAAAAAAGAAAATGGTATTGTTTACCATGGTTAGATTTTTTCGCCCACGGTGTACAAGAAAAGGTTTGCTGAAGGAGGACCCGACCACTTGAATGTGTTTAACTAATTCTTTGGTTGCGTTTGCATAGTTATTGAATTTGTCGAGGCTGTCAAGGTATTTTTGGAATGAACCGTAGCGTTTTTCGATGGCTATGAAGTTTTGTGCATTCTGGACAATTGCTTTGATTTTGCCTTTGTTTCGAATTATGCCTGGGTCATTCATGAGTTGTTGAACGTCAGCATTTACTTTGAGAACATGTTTAGAGTGATTTTTCAAGCAGGCTTAAAATGGAAAGTAATCGATGATAAATGGGAGACCATTAAGAAACTTTTTTCGAACTTTGACATCTAAACCGTAGCGTGCTACATAGACGCTGTCATTGGCAAGTCTTTTGTCTCGGCACCACCAATCAGGCATCCGCCAGCTTTCGTGTTCCTCCATTAAAAATCAGTCCTCAGCTACTTCCATTCCCAGATTGTAACGCTTAGCTCCACCCACATTGGATCAAGCGCTTCAAAAGTCACAACCGCAATAGTATCGTTGAGCCAGCCTAGATTCTCTGACATCGTCATAAAAGTCCATAAGCCTACACTTGTTGGGTTCTTACCCGGCGTCATCTTCATTGAAGATGAACCCATAATAACGCCCATATCGCCCATCATTGTCATTAGCATCCCCTGATCTTTTGATGTAGCTATACCTTTTGGAGGAGTCACACTCATACCTGTCACGTTGAGGTTAACATCTACGCCTTTAGCTTTCCCCAGTCCCTTCATTTGTGCTGTCCACGTATAGATCTGAGTTACGCCTTCCATTCCAACGGATTTTATGAAACCTGCACCACTTTTGCCTTTGCCTTCCCAAAGTTTTTCGCCAATCGTCATTTCATTTTCACCTCTATATTAGAAAATGGCTTTTCCAAGGGATTTAAGCCGTTGCGGTTGGGCTGGCACAGTAACAATGCTTACTACGGGGTTCACTTTCACTGAGCCCTCTGCTGTTAGAAAGCGTCGTTGGCGAGTTTGTTTAAAAGAGATTTTCGACGATAAGGGTTTGATGATTAGCATGTTTAAAGAAAACTGCGGGAAACTGATGGTTTACGCTTCAACCGGTATTCCAAGCGGAAAACGCTTAGAATCAGTTAGGACAGCTGCAAAAGAAACTGCTAGACGTTTGAATTTAGATTTTGAGATGGTTCTGCTCGACAGGGCATCTTTATCTATCTATGTTTACTACGAAGAGAATGATGGTGATGAACCTATACCGCTGTATTGTGATGAAGGCAAAATTTCAGGCTTGGAAGAAATTAGTGGTAAACTCAGAAATATGATGTTTGTTTTGTCCTTTCATCCAAACCATTCAGTTCTGAAAGAAATGAGAAATGAACTTCTCAAACTTTCCTAAAACGGATGGCTTGATTCTCGAGCAAAACTTCGTAAACTTGGTTCACGTCGAAGTTTATACCCATGTTGTCGTATTCTTGTTCAGTTAGGAACAGAATTATCTTCGGCGTTGCCATCTGTGTGCGTTGTGGCAGAAAGGGCATTTGTGTTTGAAGTGCTTGCATGATATCCTGTGCCATTTTGGCTTCGTCTGATTGGGGTCTTACTATGTAAGGGTTAACTTCTCGTTCTTCGAGTAGTTCGATTCTTTTTCCAAGGTTGCCATCTACGTCGCGGGTGGATTCGATTTTGTTAACTCTAACACGGAACATGTTATTTTCACTCTCTCTTAATGGATTAGGCAGTCACAGATTTAATACTTTACGCCAACATTCACTTAGAATATTTTTTCTGAACTCTGGTTTTCCGCCGCAGAAGAATCGGGTTTATTTTCTTTTTTAAGTTCCCCAATTCGTTTTTCGAGCAGCTTCATTCGTTCCTGCATTGCTTTTGCAGTTTCACGCATATGTTTTCTCTGGTGTTCTAATTGTTTGAGGCTTCGGTTAATGCCAACTTCCTCCTCAAGGAAAGCTGAAAAAGGAGATGATATGGTAGGCATTGAACCGTCAGCTTCTACGTTTAGAACATCGCGGGAGAATTCGCGGAAGAGTACACCAATGTTGTTGAAAATTTCCGTTTGCTTAACGATGGCATGTCTGAGTATTAGTTCTCCTGATTGGGTGATTTTGTATACTTTTAGTCTTCGGTTTTTCTGAGTTTCCCATTGTCCTTTGATGTATGCTGATTTTTCTAAGTCCCGCAAAATGGGGTAGACACCGCCTGCTGTGGGTTGCCAGAAACCTTTGGTGCGGCTGTTGATTTCTTTCATGATTTCGTAGCCATGGGAAGGTTTTTTGTTGAGTAATATGAGTACGCCCATGCGGATGTAGCCTTTTTGGGCTTCTTTCATCCAATTTTTTGTTGTCTTGTCTTCGGTTTCTGATGCCATCTTGTTTCGAAACTATATGTTGTTGGGTAATACTTATATTTTACCGCTATATATTGCACTGAATAATATTATAAAGTAATGGAGAAACTAGAATGGCAAATGAATCCATTATCGAAGTAAATCATCTAACAAAGATGTTCAATAAGTTCACTGCGGTAGATGACATATCCTTTGATGTTAAGAAAGGCGAAATTTTCGGGTTGTTGGGACCCAACGGAGCCGGAAAAAGCACCACTCTTCGCATGCTCTCCACTCTATCAAGGCCCACTAAGGGAACTGCCTCTATCGGCGGATACGACACAGTAAAACACGATATGAAAGTACGCAAACTAATCGGCATCGTCTCAGAAAAAATGATCATCTACAATCGCTTAACAGCTAAAGAAAATCTCTGGTTCTTCGGCAGCCTCTACAACATCCCCAAAGACACACTAAACAAAAGAATTGATGAATTACTCGAACTGGTCCAACTATCCAAATGGAAGAACGCCCAAGTAGGCACATTTTCAACAGGCATGCGCCAAAGAATGAACGTAGTTCGCGCTTTACTAAACATGCCACAAGTCCTGTTCCTTGACGAACCCACCTTAGGCTTAGATCCTCAGTCGTCAGTGGAAATTAGAGATTTCATAAAGAAACTCAATCAAGAACAGGGGACTACAGTCATAATAACCACTCATATGATGGTTGATGCGGACTTGTTATGTGACCGTATAGCTATTGTGGACCACGGAAAAATCATAGCCTTGGACACTTCAACTAATCTAAAAAAGATAATTTCAGGAGGAGACACCATGATTATAAAACTTGAAATTGCAGACCTAACACCGGATTTAGTAGCCTCAGTAAAGGCACTCAAATGCGCCGATGCCGTAACACAAGAAAACTCGACAAGTCTACATCTCATCGTTCACGGAGAAGAAGCCTTCGACAACATAATTGATACTGTTAGAACCAAAAACGGAAAAATCACTTCAATGGCAAACTTGCAGCCTACACTCGAAGATGTTTTCTTGCATATTACTGGACATGAAGTTAGAGATAGTGCCGACCAGAAAATAAAGCAGGAGACTGGCCCGGGCAAGCGTTTTGGTGGAGGACCGAGAAGGGTAAGGTGATAGAAGATGACTGTAACAACTGTTCTTCAACATAGCTTCCGAATCGCGAAAAAAGACTTAACTGAACTGTTCAGAAACAGGCTAGGCTTAGTGCTCTTAATCGTCATGCCTTTGTTCATGATGGTTATGGTTGGTTTCATCTATCCATCAAACGGAACAATCACCGACTTAAAAATTGGAATGGTAAATGAGGACTTAGGCTTTAACGATGTGTTTGCACCAGGCCAAGGCTTCATTGCAGGTCTAAATACAATAAACAATCAAACCCACATGCTAATAATAACTAACGTAGACAGCACAGCTGACCTTAAAGATATGGTGCAGAGGGGCCAGCTTCAAGGCGGCATAGTGATTCCAAGCAACTTTAGCGAAAGCGTAATGACTGGACAACAAGGTACAATAATTATAGTAAGTGACGAATCCAATCCACAAATATCAGCCACTATACAAGGCGCATTAACAGGTGTTTTCAATGCAATGGGCCAGCAGTTGGCCGTACATAATGTTCTGCCTTTGAATGCAACAAACCCACTCGCAGTCGTTCAACCCTATAGTATCAAAACTCAAGGCGTAGTTTCAGGTCACCCCAGCTATTTCGACTTCATCGCTCCAGGCATAATGGCTATGACCGTTATGATGAGCGTCATGACAGGCTTGCCTGTTGCCATCTCACAGGAAAAAGAAATCGGTACAATGGACGGCATGATGGTTGCACCAGTAAATCGTCTATCAATCTTGTTGGGCAAAACTATTGCCCAAACGGGCAGAGGTTTAATCCAAGGTGTGATAATCTTGGCGCTAGCCATCGGCTTATTCGGAGTCGCCATACAAGGCAGCATTCTACTCGTATTTGCGCTCTTGCTACTCGGCGTATTTAGTTTCGTTGGCTTAGGCATAGTCATTACATCATTCACGAAAGATCAAGAGACCGCACAGATGATGATGATGACACTAATGTTCCCAATGATGTTCCTTAGCGGAGTGTTCTTCCCCATACAGCAAATGCCATGGTATATGCAAGATATCTCAAAGGTTCTGCCATTAACCTATGCTGCAGATGCTTTACGAAAAGTTATGGTGTTGGGCGCAGGCATATCGCAGATATCTACAGAAATCATAATACTCATAGCGTTCGGCGTAGTCATGATTGCAATTGCACTGCCAGTATTTCGAAGAATGATGACACGATAGGACAGAGAAACGATGAGCACTCTCTGTTCCAAATGCCCCTTCTTTCAACTCGCTCCGCTTTTAAGACGCAAGAATGCACGTAAACGCTGCCGCATAGAACCACAAAGGCAACTGCGAATCTACGAATGCAAAGATTACCCTGAAAAGAAGGGCCTTTTCAGAAAATAGTTTTTTTCTTAAGTAGCTATCAATCAAAGCAGCTATACTATAGTCAACAGCTCTTGCTTGAATACTCGGTTATTTGTAGGGGACTAAAATCTGCATCTAAAAAGACGCAAATTTAGGATGATCTCCCCGTTACGGTTTTATATGCAGATGTAGGCATAAGGATGCAAGAAGAGAATCCCCATGTCCGATACTGGAATAACAGTAAAGAAAAACCAAGACTTTTCAGAATGGTATGTACAAGTTGTTCTGAAAGCCGAACTTGCAGATTACGCGCCTGTTAAAGGCTGCATGATAATCCGCCCAGACGCCTACTCGGTTTGGGAGAAAATCCAAGAAATCTTTAACCAAAAAATCAAGGCAACTGGACACAATAACGTTTACTTTCCCATGTTCATTCCTGAAAGCTTCCTCAAAAAAGAAGCTGAGCACTTTGAAGGTTTCACTCCAGAAGTCGCATGGATTACACAGGGTGGAAACACACCCTTAGAGGAGAAGCTAGCGGTTCGTCCCACTAGCGAAACCATCATGTACGCAATGTTTAGCAAGTGGATACGCAGCTGGAGAGATTTGCCTCTGAAAATCAACCAATGGTGCAACATAGTAAGATGGGAAACCAAGGCTACAAAGCTGTTTTTGCGGACACGAGAGTTTCTCTGGCAAGAAGGACATACTGCACACGCAACATCTGAAGATGCCGAAGCTGAAGTCATGTATGCACTTGGCGAATACAAAGACATAATGGAAAATTACTTAGCTATTCCAGTAGTGGTCGGTACTAAGAGTGACAGCGAAAAATTTGCTGGTGCCCTTTATACCACAGCGCTCGAATCAATTATGCCTGATGGGAAAGCCCTGCAGATGGGAACCAGTCATAATCTCGGGCAGCACTTTGCTAAGGTATTCGATGTAAAATTTATTGGTGAAGACAAGCAGGATCACTTTGTTTGGCAGACTAGCTGGGGCATCACCACGCGACTCATCGGCGCTATGATTATGGTTCATGGAGACGACAAAGGTTTAATTATGCCGCCAAAAGTGGCACCAATACAAGTTGTTATCGTTCCAATTCCCTTCAAAGGCTTAGAGGCTGAAGCTATAGCAACAAAAACTAAGGAAATCGCAGCATCACTCAAAGCCAAAGGTGTCAGCGTTATTTTAGATGATCGTAACGAGTACACGCCTGGATGGAAATTTCACCAGTGGGAACTCAAAGGAATCCCAATCCGTATAGAACTCGGACCTAGAGACCTCAAACAAGAACAAGTTGTGATGGTGCGACGTGACACTGGTCAGAAAAACCCAGTTAAAGAAGCCGAAATAGCTTCAACTGTAGAGAGACTTCTGCTGGAAATCCAGGATAACATGTTTGCAAAAGCCAAAGCAGTCCTGCAAGACAAAACCAGTTCAGTTCAAAGCTATGAGGAATTTAAGAAGGTACTAGATGAAAAGGGCGGTTTCATCAAGGCCGCATGGTGCGGCAGTCCAGATTGCGAAACAAAAGTAAAAGATGAAACAGGCGCTACCATTCGCATTCTACCTTTCCAGATAGAGCAGCCAACTACTAACTGTATCGTTTGTGGAGAGAAAGCTAAAGAAACAGCGTACTTCGCACGGTCATACTAGATTTGTTTTTCTTAGCTCATCGAAAGCTGACTTGCAACATTAGCCAACCCTAATTTTTTCAGGGTTTCTTTTGTTGGAACACCGTTCTTGTTCCAACCGCGTTTCTGGTAGTAAATGTCTAGCATGGTGTTGTATTTTTCTAATTCAAGCACGGCACCCTTAAAATGACCGCTTGTTAATGGGTCTTTAAACCAACGTATGGGCGGAACATCTAAGTCGCGACTCCACTTGCTTCCATATTCCCTCACCCAGAAAGCTCGGATTAAATTGAGTATTCGTTCGCCAATTTGGTTTAGCTGCTCCATAGAGAAGACCTGCCCAGTCGATGCTTTCAAGTATTTCTGGTACCAATCCAGCCCAAACGCAAACTGGTTGTATGGGAAACGACAAACTCCTAAAGCTTCGAATATACCGCCACGCGTGAGTTGAGTTTGGATGAGGTAATCGATTTTTTCAGTGTTATAGTTTTCTCTGCCAGCTTTTATTTCCCAGTTTATAACCCAGGCATCTTTGTGGTGAGCCCCAATCGAACTGGTTCCATAAGCTAACGCCATGCAGGGAGCTGCGTGACAATCGTATGCGGTGACCTCCAATCCTTTAACATGCATTGCCCAATCATTTGACCCTTTGCCGAAGGTTGCTGATGCGGAGCGTACACCTTCAGATAAAATAGCGCCTAAACCACGGCGGTTAGCAATATCGTGAATTAACGTTTTAGTCGCTTCAAAATCACCCCTACCAATCTTTTCAGGCATTAGCCCCTTTCCAGAAGTCTCCATAGCAAAACCAATTACGTTTCCAAGAGAAATGGCATCTAGCCCATATTCGTCTGCCATGCGGTTTAAAGTTGCAATTTGCTCAAGATTACCTAAACCAATGTTAGAACCAAGCATAACTACATTCTCATAATCTAACTCAGAATCTTTCCCTTCGCTATCTTTAATCACATTTCCGCAAGTCATGTTACACTGTGGGCATCCTCTGTTAGAGACTTTCAGCTTCTCCATAGCAAAACCGTTTATGCATTCAGCCTTATCAAAAACGCCCTGTTTGAAATTGAAAGTGGGAAGACAGCTGTTTTCTTGACACCACTCCACAGTTGACATTGTACCTTGCCGTTTCCAAAAAGAGTAAAGAGGCTTAGTTAACAGCTCTTTGTATCCTTCCACCGCCAGCTTCTTCAATTCTTGTGGGTATGCAAGTGGAATTTGTTTGGTGCCTTCAATTACGATGGCTTTTAGGTTTTTGGAGCCCATGACAGCCCCCATTCCAGGACGTCCACCTGCACGTCCATTCTGTGAAACCACAATAGCGAACCTAACTAGGTTCTCTCCTGCGGCGCCGATTGAAAGAATGCCAGCCAATTTGGAGTATTTTTTCCTCAGTTGATCTTCAACTTCAAGGGAGCTTTTACCCCACAAATCATTGGCATCCAAAACCTCCACGGTTTGGTCTTTAACGTGAAGTATGACTGGCGAAGACGCTTTTCCCTCAATGACAAGAGCATCATAACCGGCTTTGCGCATGTTCACAGCTGCCCATGAACCAATGTTACCATCGCCATAACCGCCAGTTAAGGGACTTTTTGATGCAATAACAAGTTTGCCACTGTTAGGCAATCCAATGCCCGTTAATGGTCCAGTGGCGAAAATTAGTTTGTTTTCAGGCGAGAATGGGTCGGTTCCCGGTTTTAGGGTATCCCAGAGAATTTTTGCTGCAAACCCCCTGCCGCCTAAAAAATTCAGAGCCAAATCTTGCTGGTACATTTCAGGTTTGGCTTCGCAGTTAGTCAAATTAACTTTTAGAAAAACACCAGTCCATCCTTTCACCATTATTCACCAAAACTATCAGGATAGAGCAGAATCAAAAATAAAAATGTGTTGAGAAGAACTGTTGACTGCAAACCGCAGCAAAAGGAAGAAGAATGATCGCGGACATTTGTGGGTAAACTACGTAATAGCTGTCGTTTTTGTTAAATCCACGAGACTTTCAAGACGCAACATAAATAGTCAGTTGACAAGTTTTTAGAAAAAATATTTTTATTAATTAAACCAGAAAAGAATCAGCTGCTTATTTGGCAGCTGCTTTTGCGAGTTTCTTTAGGATTTGGTCTTTTGCGATGGTATAGGCAATTGCGTAGTCGAAGAGTCCTGAGGGCTCGGCGGTTGCGCGTTTAATCATTTCTGTTTCTGTTTTGATTTTTAGTTTACCGATGGCTAAAGCACCGATACCGTAGACGCCTGGTTTGAGTTCTTTTCCGTCATCGTTTGGCGCTAAATCTTCAACACCTAATGGTTTGATTGCGTTAATGTCTGCAACGATTTTGCATGTGGGACTTGCGTTTAGGTCTGCTCCTGAGAGAAGTTGAATTCCGCCTGCGCCTGCAGAGAGGATAATTTCTGCTCCTTTGATTGCTACAGCTTTCTGTTCAGGGTTTGTAACTTCAACAACAGTAACTCTTTGCGCGCCGCATTCTTGGTTGATTTTGTTTGCAACTACCTGCCCCTTCGCAAGTGAGCGGCTTGTGATGGTTACGTTGGCTTTTTCTGAAGCATAAATTCTTGCGGCTGTTTGTCCAACTGGTCCGGTGCCGGCTAAAACAGCGACTTTTTTGCCCTCTAAAGAGCCCAAGCCTTTCTCCATTGCTGCGCCAAAAGTTTTTGCTACTGCGGCTGCGGCTGTTGAGTATCCACCTCTTGGGTCAACAATTATGCTGTTTTCCCATGGGGCTGATTTCATGGCTTTCTGTGTTGCTTCAACTACTTTTTCAACCATTTCAAAGTTGCTTCCGTTGATGAACACCTTGGTGTGTTTTGCACCTTCGGGTCCACGTGGGAACAAGAGGTCGAAAACTATCTTTGGAGCATCTTCCGATGTCACGTTCTCGTACTTGAATATCATTGAGTCTGGGAAAGCATCGATAGCTACGAGCATGTCGAATGGACTACAATATTTATCTGTGTCTAGGAAAACAAAAACTGTTTTGTAACTTGGTTGTTGTGCCAAATTTTTACACCTTAACCTGTTTGTGAATACAGTTTAATGATTTAAGATTATCCACGTGGTGAGCCAAGATTTTTGTTCTAAAACCTCAAGAGTGTTTACCGCAATTGTTTAATAACCAAATACTCAGAATTCTAACAATCCAACAAAGTAGGTATCTTGATTGTCATTAAACTCAAATCTTGAAAAACTTTCTAACGCCTGCGGAGTAACAGGCAGAGAAGAACAAGTTAGAAACATAATGGTCCAGTTGATGACTCCTTATGTGGATGAAATCCAAGTTGATAGATTGGAAAACGTCATAGCCATCAAAAAAGGCAAAGCCAAGTCACCAAAAATTATGCTAGCAGCCCACATGGATGAAGTTGGCTTAATGGTTAAAACAATCACAAAAGACGGTTTTCTACAGTTCACAAAAATGGGTGGTATAGACGACCGCATCTTACCTGCTCAAAAAGTTGTTGTTTACACAAAAAAAGGACAACTATCAGGCATAGTTGGGTCTAAACCTCCTCACATTCAAAAAGAAGATGAACGAAAAAAAATCATCGCTTATGATGAGCTTTTCATTGATATAGGAGCAGAAAACAAAGAAGACGCTGCAAAACTTGGTGTATCGCTTGGGGACGTAGTAGCTTTCGATGTAAAATACGCTAATCTTGGCAAAGATGTAGTAATCGGCAAAGCATTTGACAACCGAGCTGGCTGCTTAACGATGGTTGAAGCCCTCAAACTTCTCACACAAACTGATTGCACTATCTGCGCCGTTGGCACTGTCCAAGAGGAAGTTGGGTTGCGCGGAGCAGCTGCAGCAGCCTTTGGTGTTGATCCTGATTTGGCATTGGCTTTAGATGTAACGATTGCAGGTGATGTGCCAGGTGTAAGAGAATTTGATACCAGTGTAAAAATGGGTAAGGGACCAGCACTAACAATCTCTGATTCAGGCTTAATTACGCATCCTAAGGTTTTGCGGTGGCTCATCGAGACGGCGGAAGAAGAAAAAATCCCGTTTCAACTTGAATCTGGTTTGCTTGGGAGCACTGATGCAGCAAGAATCTCCATAACACGTCAAGGTATCCCATGTGGTAACATCGCTATTGCCACAAGGTACATCCACAGCCCAGTCGGCATGCTCAGTCTCAAAGACATTGAGAACTCTGCAAAATTAACCGCGGCAGCCATTCAAAAAGCCACAAAATATTTCTAAACCCCAATTAGTACAATTGTTTTTTATTCTCCTTTCTTCTTATCTGTTATCGGTCTTTGCATGAGTAAACCTGACAAATTCGCTGGAAAATTCGAGTTTCTAGAGCACACCGCTGACGTCTATGTAAGGGCACATGGCAAATCCATGGAAGAAGCCTACGAAAATGCCGCTTTATCAATGTTTGAAACTATCACAGACTTAGACAAGGTTTCTCTTGTCCAAGAAGATTCCCTTGAAGTTGAAGCAGAAGACCAGTATGCTCTTCTCTACAATTGGCTGGAAGCTTTGCTTGTAAAATCAGAAACACTGGAAACGCTTTATTCTAAAGTTCAAATAACCAATTGGAAAGAAACAAACGAAAACTTTAAGATAAAAGCAAAAATTTGGGGAGAAAAATTTGACTCCAAAAAACACCCACAGAAAGTCGCTGTTAAAGCAGTAACTTATCATCTAATGGTGATTATCCGGGAGACAGATAGGGTGATTTTAGAGTTTATCCTTGACATCTAGGCAACCTTTAGCTTTTTTAGTTCAGAGAATAGTTTTTCAACAATGGGTTCAGGTTGCTGATCCAGTGTTTTGGTTTCAAGTTCTATGAATGGAATCTTCTTTTCCTTGTAATAGGCTATCAGGGGACTGGTTTGTTCTTGGTAGACTTTGAGTCGATTCTTTATGGTTTCTGGTATGTCGTCTGATCGCTGGTAGAGGGGTCCGCCGCATTTGTCACAAATGCCTTCAACTTTGGGTTTGAGGAATTTCACGTTGTAGACTATTCCGCAGTTCTTACAGATTCGTCTAGTTGATAGGCGTTCGATGATTATCCAGTCAGGAACATTCAATTGCATTATGACGTCGATTGATGTTATGGAATCGAGTTTTTTGGCTTGGTTGAGAGTTCGTGGGTATCCGTCGAGGATGAAGCCTTTTCCTTTTGAAATTTTGGATAGATACTGCTTCAAAACTTCGACGACAACGTCGTCTGGGATCAAGGCTCCTTTTTCCATATAACTTTTAACTTTCTTGGCGAAATCTGAATTTTCCTTAATTAGTTCACGGAAAATATCGCCCATTGAAATAACTTCTACGCCAAGTTTGGTTTGAAGTCTGGAGGCATATGTACCTTTACCTGCGCCTGGCGCTCCAAAGATAATAGCTTTCAACATGGATTTCACCTGTAGACTCCTTCTGATACAATAGTATTCTGTAAATAAATTTTACCGTTGTATAATGATTTTCAAGAAAACCTTTATGTCATAAAACTCTTAAACCGTTCTAAAGGTGCAAGGTTTGCATACTAAAGAAATCGGGAAAAACCTGTTCATGGTGGAGTTAGAAACTGGAGGGTTCAAAAACCTCATTTGCAGCTATGTTTTAAAAGGCAAAAAGCCTTTTCTTATAGAGACTGGGCCTACAAATTCTATCCCAAACTTACTTTCTGGTTTAAGAGAGCTTAATGTGGCATTTGAGGACGTAGAGCACGTAGCTGTTACTCATGTTCACTTAGACCATGGCGGGGGTGCAGGCTCATTACTAAAGTTTCTACCTAACGCCAAAGTCATTGTTCACCCAAGAGGCATGTCGCATCTTGTTGACCCTGAGCGACTGTGGTTTTCATCTCAGAAGGTTTTAGGTTTTGTTAGCGAAATCTTCGGTAAACCAGAGCCTGTCCCTAAAGAAAGATTAATTCCAGTTACTGAAGGCACTTTTGATTTAGGCAACGAAGCTAAATTGACTGTGTCTGAAACTTTGGGTCATGCTTCACATAACTTGAGCTTCCAAGAATCGTTCAACGGAGGCATCTTCCCTGGAGATGCTGCAGGGACGTATCTTCCAGAATTCGACGCTATAGTCCCAACTACGCCACCTCCTTTCTATCTGGATGCAGCATTATCTTCTTTGGATAAATTGATCATTCTTAAACCAACCGTGCTCTATTTTAGTCATTTTGGAAAAGCTAACAATGCAGTAGAACGCCTCAAAGACTACAAAGAGCAACTTAAATTATGGGCTGATATTGCAGAACAAGGAGTGATGAAAAATCAGAGTTTCGAGGAAATCCGCGATAGCATTCTTGCTGAGGACATTGTTATGGGTCAAGTTTTGGATTTTGTGAGGTCTCATCAGATCTACTCAAAAACAGTTCTGGAAAATTGCGTTAGAGGCTTCGTTGAATACGCAAAACAAAAACTGGGTTCATAAATGTTTTATAGTCTCATTCATCTTTTGTTTTGAAGAGTGAAGATTTTTGGGTGAAAGTGAAAGCAGAGCAACTCCCGAGCGAGTTCCTTTAGAAAAAGTAAACGATTACATTTGGCAGATTCCAAAGTACAAACCTGAGATGCGCGTTCCAGGTATGGTTTTTGCTAACCAGGCTCTACTCGACAAGATGCAAACTGACCGAACGCTTTGGCAATGCTCAAACGTAGCCCAGCTACCCGGAATCTACAAGCATGCAATTACATTACCTGACGGACATGAAGGCTATGGCTTTCCAATCGGCGGTGTAGCAGCAACAGACTACGAAAACGGCGTCATCAGCCCTGGCGGAGTCGGGTATGACATAAACTGCGGAGTTCGTCTCCTATCAACAACACTCTCAGAAAAAGATGTCCGACCCAAACTTGCGCTATGGACAGAAGCTATCTTCCGCAATGTTCCCTCAGGGCTTGGAAGTCGCAGAAAAGACTTCACAATATCCAACAGCGACCTAGAAAAACTAGCAGTTGAAGGGGTGAAATGGCTTATTGACCGTGGATTAGGCTGGCCAGAGGATGCAAAGCACTGTGAAGAAAGCGGACGAATGGCAAATGCGAATCCAGATAAGGTTTCAAACACAGCGAAAAGCCGTGGCTTAACACAAATTGGAACGTTGGGTTCAGGTAACCATTTCCTTGAAATCCAGAAAGTTGACAAAATCTTCAACCAAAAAACAGCTAAAACCTTCGGAATCATGAATGAAGGGCAAGTGACAGTTATGATTCATTGTGGCTCAAGGGGTTATGGCCACCAAGTCTGCTCTGATTACTTGCGGGTTATGGAGCGCGCGGTTCAAAAATACAAAATCTCTCTGCCCGACCGCGAATTAGCCTGTTCTCCAGGAAACAGCAATGAAGCCCGCGATTACATTGAAGCGATGGCTTGCGCTGTCAACTATGCTTTTGCAAACCGCCAAGCGATTATGCATTGGGTCCGCGAGAGCTTCAAGCAAGTTTACCAGCAAGATCCTGAAAAATTCGGTTTAAATCTCGTCTATGATGTTGCACACAACATCGCCAAAGCAGAAACTCATAACATCGACGGCAATCAAAAAAAGGTTTGGGTTCACCGCAAAGGTGCAACACGCGCGTTCCCAGCAGGGCACTTAGATGTTCCAGATGATTACCGAAGTGAAGGGCAACCGGTGCTTATTCCAGGCAGCATGGGTACTAGCTCTTGGGTTCTGGTGGGTTCGCAGAAGGCGATGGATTTAACTTTTGGTTCAACCGCGCATGGTGCAGGCAGGATGATGAGCCGCTCAGCTGCTAAACGCCAGTTCTGGGGTGGAGACATAAAATCAGCTTTAGAGAAGCGAGGGATCGTGGTTCGTGCAGCGAGTGCATCTGTTTTAGCTGAAGAGGCTGATTCGGCATACAAGAATGTGGATATGGTTGCTGATGTTAGTGACAAAGTTGGGATTGCTACAAAAGTTGCAAGGCTTGTTCCGTTAGCTGTTGTGAAAGGGTAATCCACCTTTCTTTTTCACCAAGTTATTCTCATGAAAATAATTTTTTAGCACAATTTTCAGGTCAAGAATGTTTTTTGTGTGAAAATTAATATCTCAAAAAAGCCTATAGTATAAAAGATATTTCCTATTCGCTTATGGGGTCGCGTCATGAAGGATGAATGTGGAATCTGTGAGAGTTCTCCGAACAATGTATATGCGCAAGTGTGAACGCTGCAAAAAACTGTTCTGTCGAGATTGCATGACTCCCGACGTTGCTACTGGTGACCCAAATATGATGTTGTGCCTTCACTGTGCTAGACGGGTGGTTTCGCCACGGACAGTTTCAAAGTATGCTGGACTTGAAGGTCACTTAAAGTTTAGAGCTGCATTCACAAACCTCGTTAGGCTTTCGTTCGCACGAATTGATGGTTTAATTGGAAGCAACCTTCCTATGGATGCTTACCGGGACCTCGGTTGGTGGAGCAATACGTCTTCCAGTATTCATACAAAGGCATGGCTAAGTGCAGGTTGGGAAGTGCAGGAAGTAAACCTCAAAGAAGGCAATGTAACATTCAAGAAAGTGCGAAGTGTGGCGTTTAAGAAATCTAAGAAAAAGCTGGAGATTACAGGGCCGTTTACACCCGTGCCTGTGCATAGACATAGATCCAAGATTCCATCGAAAACCAAGGTCTCAAAGCTTTATGCAAGAATCAAGAACCTTGAGCGGCAAAGAGCTATACCTCTCCAGCCTGTTACAGGATTGAAATTTAAAACGCATAATCAGAAGCGGTTTTCCGAATCTAACAAAAAACCACAATAGTAGCAAGCAAATACTTGTTTGGGGTCCTCCTGTTTGAGCGAACATTCAACTTAGAAATCGAAGATGTTTACCCAAAATTGAAGGCTATCTTGGTTAAGAAAGGCTGCAAGGTCATCTTTGAAGATCCGAAAAATTAAATTCGTTTTAAACAGGGATCGCTTTGGGGAATTGTTCCTCAAACAGCCAAAAAAACCATTACTTCAACTTGGATGCAGTTGAAGGTGGAGCAAGAGTGAGGTGCTCTTCCAAGTTGGCTTCAGACTGGATAAACATAATCCTAATCGGTTGCGCTTTTGCGGCTGGTCTTATAGGTTTATGTTTGTGGATGGCATCCGATTTGAGTGGCTTTGTAGTATCGCGTGAATCAAGTTTTTGGAGTTGGCTAGTCGTAATTGGAGGAAACGTAAATTTTGGGGCTACTAAAGTTTTTGTAAATTTAACCTGGGGCTTGACTGGTGTTCTTTCTTTTATAATAATGTTTGAAGCTGCAATAGTAGTTTACGAAGTCCAAAATCGATGCGTTTACAGAATAAGCATTAAAAACTCTAAACTGATGGTTTTCCTATTTGTTCACCACATTTCTCACAGTAAAATGCGAATGATTTATTTATTGAACCGCAGAAAATGCAGAATTTATTGCCTTCAGGAGCAGTTTCTTCTGTTTTTGGAAAAGTTGTTTTAGCAGCAAGGGGTGCCTCAATTGATGGATGCTTGGTTTTTCTTACAGACCAGATCGCAAGGGATATTGAAGCTACTATTGCAAAGCTGATAAGTATAAACAAGAGAGGATTGTCGGAAATTAAGTTAATTGATAATGGTAGAACGGGTTGATTGCTGGGTTGTGCGATAGATGGAGACACATAAATGGTTGGGTTTGGATTTGAAGTCGGCGTAGGCGATGTAAGACCAAAAGAATAAGTTGGCAGTGGAGATGGTTCTACAGTTGGCGTTATTTTCACATTAGAAACATATTGTTTGCTTTGGTCGATGTCGTAGATAAATGCCTTCTGTCCAAGGAACTCCTCAGGTAACTGCCCAATCTTAAAGTTGTCCCCGGTTGTCTCACAGTAATAATATGTATTGTTTGAGTTTTCGGGGTGGGTCCAATATGTGCCTCGAAGGTTGTTTCCAAGCACGCCGACGGCATAGTGATCTGGGGGATTAATGTAGACTGTGCCGTACCCCATTATTAGCGTTAATGTTGCAAAGAGTATTGATGTGTCTTCGCAGTCTCCGCCGTCATCAACCAGAGTCTCTATAGGAAACCGTGGATACTCGTCGTGATTAGTAGTTACTGAATCAGAGGTGTAGGGTAAACTTTGAACAAATGCTAAAACAAAGCTTACTTTATCAAATGCATTGTATCCCTGCTGGTTTGCGGTTTCATTGAGTTTTTGAGCAAGAATCTTTATGTAGTAATCATCGGTTGTAGTGAGATAACCGTAACCAGCTGGACCATTTGCTGTTCGGGTGGAAACTGGAACAGTTTTGTAAGAGTCATACAGGATTTCTGGGATACTCAGGTTCCATGTCCAATATTTCCCGTTGTAATTCCAAGCGAACGATTTGTCGTATGTCCCGTCTGCCTGTGCAGCTGCTTTGTGCGGAAGGATTATGGGTGCAGACATTATAAACGCTAAAGTCAAGATAATTAATAGCTTGATTGGTTTTTGTTTTAGCCAGAGTTTACCTATTTTGACCATTTCTATCTCGGGTTACATTCACGGTCTATCGTTTAAAACTTGTCCCAAATCAGATTTTTTCAGTAACTGTTGAACGACTAGATAATTTTTTTAAGTTATTTTCTGACAAAAAAGAAAGAAGCTATTTCTGTTTGATTATTCCGTAACTCTGTTTTTTCCACAAGTCTCTGAACTTGTTGTAGTAATCTACAGGTTGAAAAACAGGAGCATAAGTTAATTGCCATTCAAGCCCGCATTTACATACAGCGTAAACTTCCTTGGTTTTAACGCTTGCACAAATCTGCAATAGTTCTTTTCGGCACTTAGGACAATAGTAGGGTCCGTTCACCATTTGCTTGGCGTCTTTTGTTAGGATTTTCATTCGGCTTCCGGGAATTTTATGCCTATCCTTTCCTGAACTCATCTTATTCAACCTAAACTACCATACTCATAGGTCGTGACCAAGATATAGGCTTCCCTACAAAAACATGTTTTCGATGGTTAAAGTAATATTACACAAAGATCGAGGAAGCAACCAATAGGTATTATGAACGTGAATGAATTTAATCAAATGCAGAGCACTAGCTTCAAACTGTTCTTGTTTAAAGTGCCAATTTAAAGGCATCATGTTCAGTTCCAAAGTAAGAATTAACAAATTGGCAAAGTGTACTTCTCAAAAAGTTTTATTATATCTTTAGAAAGTAATGTGTTTTGGGGAATAGATGTGTCAAAACCAAATAGAGTTAGGACTATCATCATGTTACCTTTTGTAGCTTTTGTATTTTTTGTTGGGTGGTGTCTATCTTGGACTAGCCCACAGAAGCCAATCCATTCAATAAGCCATGTCAAAAACATATAAGTCTGGAAAGTTGAGATGGAACTATTCGCATCAAAGACAAGCCAATTATACAAATACCCTCAACCAACAAATAAATCCCCATATATAAAAGAAAACTTAACTAATTAAATATTTTTTAGGGATAATAAATCTAGAACCAGACTTATCAGGCATCCTCTAAAAAAACAGCTCTTTTTCTTTAATTAGTAAATAAAAACTAATTCAAGAAACAGTATTTTCTCTTCGAAAGAAACCGTCACAGAATCTCACTCACTTTAAGCATTGTGCCAATTGGTAATTTTCCTGTTTGAAGTATGTACGAATGCATGACTAAGCTGATTTGCGTTGAATCTCTGAAAACTTTATTAAAAACACAAGGCATTTCTCTGACAACTGAAAAGGCAACAAGTGGTCAACTAGGTCAAGCAAACAATGATGACCTAATAAAACCTGAAAACAGCCTTAATCAGCAAAATATATGCGGCCGTCGTCTAGTCTGGTTTAGGACTTTAGCCTTCCAAGCTAATGATCCCGGGTTCAAATCCCGGCGACCGCACCAATCTTTACTTATTTTTCAAACTTGAATATTTCTGCGTAAGATCACTTTTTTTCCTTGAAGCATATCAAGTCCAAGCGACAAGAACTTTCCTCCACCTAAACCAAAGATTGTTAGCCAAAAATCGATTGCGAAGAATAAGCCCATGAGCTCCCCAGAAACCACTTGTCCAGCGATGGACACGTTCGCTAATACGAATGGTGAATTATAGTAAATATTTCCGTTTAAGAGAATTAGCAATTCGTAGATTGAAACAACTATAATGACTATACCTATCGAGAGTAAAACGTAACCAACGTATTTTTCATCGAAAGACCTTGATCTGAACCCAACAAATGATTGTTCTTTTCTTGAACGACGAGCTAAGAAAAGCAAAACTGAGGTTATGACGACGGCTACCAAAATATCTAAAAGAATTTTAATGTAGGCGGCCGCAGGATCTTCCATTGTATTCACAATCGCTTTATAGACAGGTTTATTGCTCGTTAGTTTTCTTTGGAGCTTGAAGAGAATTCTGAACTTCCACTTTAATGTCCTTAAGCATGCTAACGCCCAAGGAAGCAATCTTTCCTCCAGCAAACATGACGAAGCCCATAAGGATAAACCAGAAGAACAGATTCGGAAGATTGCTTAACTGAGTTCCCTGAATTGCAGTTGCGTTTTCTCCATTTTGACCTATTGGCAGAGAAATGTCGGAGAAGTTGAAGAGGTTTGGAGGTGAAGCATTGCCTGTGTAAACGTTCACCATTTCGAAAATTGAGAAAAGCAGCAAAATGACTCCTAAGATCAATAGAGTGTAGCCAATTATTTTATCGATTTTGAACATGTATGCTCACTGTTATGAACTTTAGTTTTGCAGAGTTATGATTTAAAAGCTTTATGAATTATTATGACAAAATAGTCTATCCAATTAGTGATCTGAAATGACAAATGCTATAAAACAAGTTCTACGTCTTAAGATGCTGGACGGATAGTTTGGCTCATATTTATCGCCTTGAAAACAGTTTATCTGTTTTAGTATTGGTTTTAAGTAGTTGGACTGGACTGATCAAACCCCAGTTGCTACTTCACATCCGTTTACTAAATTGTTTAGTAAAGTGTTTTTCGCGCTTTTCTATCTTGCTCTGACATTCATATTCAGGGTAGCAGTTGATTTGGGTTTAATGAAAATAAAAAGTAACCTGACTCAAAAGTCGTTGTACCCAAGAGAGAGAAAAGGTGAAAAGCAACAGCGCATGATTTATTCTAAAGATGGTGACTTTGAAAAATGAGTAATATTGATATGGCAACTATCCAATTGAGCGGCGAAAAAATGAATTTCATCTTAGGGAAAAAAGATTTTAAAACAGGAAGCCGCGGCTACCATGCTCAAGGAAAAATGATGGCGGGCGGAAAAAACTACCAGATAAACATCCTGTGCGTGGAAATCGGTTCAAAGCCTAAAGAGAAAGAAGAAAAGAAAAAAGAATAATCCAATTTTTTAGTCTTTTTTAAAGTACTATTGATGCACTGATTATTGTTACGTTTGTCCGCGGTTTATCATTTGAGCCAGTTGGTACTTTGGCGATTTTATCGACGACATCCATTCCAATGATGACTTTTCCAAACGCAGGATGCTTACTGTCTAAGAAATTGTTGTTGACTTGATTTATGAAGAATTGGCTGCTTCCCGTGTTTGGACCCGCATTTGCCATGGATATGGTGCCGCGGTCATTGCGGTTGGTATTTGTGAATTCATCTTTAATGTCTGGAATTGAGGGATCGCCGTAGCCGGTTCCTGTTGGGTCACCACCTTGAATCATGAAATCCGGGATGACGCGGTGGAAGATTGTGCCGTTGTAGGTTCCTTGTTGGACCAGTTTTTTGAAATTATCGGTGGTTATGGGCATGTCATTTCGTAGAGCAATAGTTATGTCGCCTATGCTTGTATGTAGAAGAACTTTAGTTTCAGGTTGGTTTGTTGATTGTCCGGTCATAATAAACGTCTCGATATCAAGTAGAACTATTGATTATTATGCCTATTGCAGCCTTGATGATTTCTTGCTTATTTGAAAATAAAGAAAAAGGAAAATCTGAACTTTGTTTTGTTAAGTTTATGGCAGGATTGTCGCTTTAATTATGGTAACTGGGTTTATTGGTGTGCTGTTTGCTTCATAAGCATTGCTTGTTACGGGAGCATTTGCGATTGCGTTAACAACACTTTGCCCTAAGATTACTTTTCCGAAGACTGAGTAGACCGCATCAAATTTAGTTCCTGCCTGATCCACCACTAGGTTTCCGTTGTCTGCGACGTTTATGAAGAATTGGCTTGTTGCAGAGTTAGGTTGACTGGTTTTAGCCATGGCGATTGTGTATGCAACGTTGCGGTTATTTGTTCCTATCTCATCTACAATGGTCGGAATGTTATCGTTTATTGCGCCTCCTTGAATCATGAAGCCCGCGATAACCCTATGAAATACTGTGCCATCGTACTTTCCTTCTCGAACAAGGTTTTCAAAATTATTAGTCGTAATTGGTTTGTCTGAACTTAACTCGAGAGATATGTTTCCAACATTAGTTTGAAGTAGAACTTTTGTTGGGTTGGAGTACGAAGGGTCGGATGTTGTTGGACCAGGCGTTGATGATGCACTAGGTGCAGGTGTTGGAGAGGGAGTTGGAGTCACATTTGCTGGTTGGTTGCTAGATTGCCCCATCATAGTATATGCCCCAATCCCGAATAGAATTATGGCTATGATGCCTATTGCTAGGAATAATGTCTTATTCGATTTGTGTTTTGAAGTTTTACTTTTTTTATTAGGAGCCATGTCTGAGTAGTCAACAGATAGTAATATAAAATTTTCTTCTTAAAAAGAAATATTGACTCTGCAAAATTTAATAATTCCCTTTTAACTTTTTTAAATTATAACGTTATTTTCTTACCTCGATTTTCTTTGCCAAATTTAAACGTCATAGCGTTCTCATTCTTAATCGTAAATTAGAAATAACTCTAGTGTCTGATACTATTTAGTTTAGAGGCTAAATTGTTATGACGGATGTTGTGTTTGTTTTTGAAGTTCATCAGCCGCATAGGTTGAGACGAAACCTATTTTGGGAAGGCAAAGCCTTCAGGCGACAATCTAAAAATGAATTATTCAACTATTACTTTGACACCGAGGCTGATAGAGAAATCTTCAAACGTGCAGCACGCAAATGCTATTTTCCCTCAAACCAAATCCTCTTCGACGTAATAGACAAATACAAACATAACAATAAACAAGCAAAATTTTCCTTTAGCGTTTCAGGTGTTTTCCTTGAACAATGCGAAATGTTTGACAAAGATCTACTTGAAAGCTTTAGGCAACTCTCCGCAACAGGATGCGTGGAATTTCTAAACCAAACTTACTACCATTCAATCTCAAGTCTATACCCAGAAAAAGAAGAATTCATCGAACAAGCCAAAATGCACAAACAAACTGTCAAAGACTTGCTCGCTTATACTCCGCGAGTTTTTGAAAATACAGAGTTACTCTATAACAATACCATCGCCAAAACTGTCGAGGACATGGGCTATAAAGGAATCTATACGGAGGGCATAGAAAAGATTCTTGGTGAAAAATCACCTAATTATATTTACACTCCTAAAGGCGCTAAGAAAATCCGGGTTTTTCTTAGAAACTACAAATTGACTGACGACATTGGCTTTAGGTTTTCATCCAGATGGTGGTCCGAATGGCCTTTAACCGCAGACAAGTACGCAAGGTGGCTATCAGAAGCCAAAGGTGAATGCATAAACATTTTCCCTGACTATGAAACCTTTGGCGAACACCATTGGCCAGAAACAGGCATCCACAGCTTCCTACAGCACCTTCCCGACGAGATTTTGAAGTTTGATCATTTGCAGATGGTTACGCCTTCCGAAGTGTTGGATAAGCATGTTTCAGCAGGGGAAATCGATGTTCCTGAAGCTGGCGGAACCGTTTCTTGGGCTGACATTCAGCGAGACCAATCAGGATGGCTTGGCAATGTTATGCAATGGGCATACTATACAACGCTACGTAGGTTGGAGCCGTTTATTAAAGAAGCGGAAGACAACGAATTTCTCAGGTTGTGGCGTGACTTCCAAACCAGTGATCACCTGTATTACATGTTCACTGCAGGCGGAGGACCTGGAGAAGTCCACTCATACTTTAGCCCATACGAGTCACCAATGGATGCTTTCGTAGCTGCTCAGACATTGCTCAATGATTTTGAATGCAGACTAAGACTCGCTATTTTAACGGCTAACGAACCGTTCCTGTTCTATACTGGCGTTGGAAAAGAGTTCTATACGGACACTATGGCTTGGAGTCTAAAAGGCTTCATTAAAGCTCTCAATGATGTAAAAGTTAAAGCTATAGAGTTTCATATTAGCAATGGCGATTTTGAAAGTTGGGCACAAAGCTCGCTTAAAGACAAGAAATTAGCCTCCAAAATAAAAGAACTCACAGATTCAGGAGAAAAAGGGGAGACCCTTAGAAAAGCAATAATTGAGGCTGCCACAAAAAGGTACATTACTCAAAGCAAGGAGTTGCAGGATGCAACCCAGCTTTTCTAAGTCTCGTATGCGTTTATTAGACAAGTCGCAGTATTCTTCTGTTGGCTTGGTGGATTAAACATGAGATACGAGCTTCCGTTTCCAGATAAAGTCCTGCAAACCCTACACAACTTATGCGCTACCGCCGCCGATTTAGCTAGAAGGGGAGAGGATGTAGCACGACTTCTCCAGAAGGATCCAAACGAAATTGAAGGCATTCTAGACAGATACAAATCTGAAGGTTTCGCTGAAAGCTTCTATGACGATGAAGGCAAGAAACGGTATTATCTCAATGGACGAGGAATAATAAAGGTCTGCTCGCTATTTACGTAGTGAAAACATGCGGGTCATAATTTTTTCTTGGGAGTATCCGCCTCGAGTAGTAGGTCAACTCTCTATATACGTTAGCACCTTATCAACTCAACTAGCCAACAGCAAAGTTGATGTTAATGTTGTAACCTACGATGACTCTACAACTGGTCAAACTCAAGAACCCAGCGGAGTAAAAACATTCAGAGTGGCGAATCCAGTCCGAAACCACATTGGTGTTTTAACATGGGTTTTAACTTTAAATCAGGAGGTTGAGAGGGCTGCAGCTAACATTTACTATGGAACAAAAAACCAAGTAGACCTTATAGATGTCTTCGATTGGCATTTTATCCCTGCAGCAGTGACCTTAAAAAACGGTTTGGGCATACCTTTTGTTTACTCAGTTGAAAGCTTGGAAGACCACCGCTCACCAAACGCAAACGCGTCTTACAACATGGCGATAAAAAGCATCGAGTGGTTGGGTTTTTATGAAGCGGAAAAAATAGCTGTAAAATCGCAATGGATGAAGGATGAAGTCACCCGAATTTACAAAATCCCCGTAGAGAAAATAACAGTAATTTCATCAGATCCAATTATTTCAGTTAAAGATATCTTGAAATTATATAACAAAGTGGCGGAGGCACCCAAACATGAAACATAAACTAAGCGTTATGATGCTGAGTTGGGAGTACCCACCAAGAGTCATCGGAGGCATATCACCTCATATTTACTTCTTATCCAAAAACTTGGTTAAACAAGACGTAAACGTATATGTTATCACCTGTGACTTTCCAGGAGCGCCAGCTCATGAAGTAATCGATGGCGTAGAAGTCTATCGAGTTGATTCCTACAAGAACCCATCGCCTGACTTTGCCACATGGGTTTACTTGATGAACATGAACATGCAAAAAGAAACAGCTGCTTTAATAAGGAAAATCTCTGATGAAATCGATGTTTTCCACGCTCACGATTGGCTTGTGGCGAACGCAGGTATAGGCTTAAAACATGTTTTTAGAAAGCCCCTCTTAGTAACTATGCATTCAACAGAGATGGGTAGAAGAGATGGATTACACAACACAACTGAAAGAATGATTCATGAAACTGAAGCCTGGCTTACTTATGAGGCTTGGAAGGTTATTTGTTGCAGCAACTACATGATTGCGCATGTCAAATATGCGTTCAGGTTGCCTACGGACAAGTTAGTTATGGTTCCAAACGGCGTAAACACCAATTCCTACGAAAAAATAAACGTAGACTACAAGAGTTTCCGGAGCAAATTTGCCTTGCCGGAAGAAAAAATAGTCCTATTCGTTGGACGACTGGTGTATGAGAAAGGCATCCACGTTTTGATTAACGCAGTGCCAAAAATCCTAAGTAAAGTTAACGCCAAATTTATAATCGTCGGCAGTGGCTACATGAAAGAACAACTTCTAAACATTGTTCGCAGCATGGGTTTAGAACACAAAGTGCTCTTTGAAGGATTCATAGACGAGACAACTCTGATACAATTGCAGAAATGTGCGGACGTGTCTGTTGTTCCATCGCTTTTTGAACCTTTCGGCATCGTAGCTTTGGAGGCTATGGCAGCACAGAGTCCCGTGGTCGCATCCGATACTGGCGGGTTATCAGAAATAATCGAACATGACGTTACAGGCGTTAAGGTTTACCCAAACAATCCTGATTCCTTAGCCTGGGGCATAACAAAGGTTCTGCTGGATGATAACTACGCTAAAAACCTCAGAGAAAACGCCTACAAACGAGTTCGAGAAAAATATGATTGGGAAAAGATTGCGTTGCAAACTAAACGCTTTTACGAGGGTGTGTTGGGGGAGTACTCCAAGAGTTTCTGGGCTTGAATAAACCCAGAGACAGTTATTGGGCAATAACCCTGACATTTTCCACTTGAATCCACGGCGAAACCAACTGACCCATTTGACGTTCGTTTCCTCCGACCACACTGATGTTTTTGAGCAATTCAAAGATGTTGCCAGCCAACATAACACCTCTCGAACAATGCGTTATTTTTCCATCCTTTATTTTCCAGGCTGGAGTGGCAACGACTGAGAATTCGCCGCTAACTGGGTTGCTGCTATGGGCGCCTTGCAGGTAATAGACGATTAAGCCATCCTCCACTTCGCTTAGCATTTCATCGGAGGTTTTGCGTCCGGGTATTATATGAAAGTTTGTGGTGTCGATACTAGGTGTTGATAGGTAACCAGCTCTTGAAGCGTTACCCGTGCTTTTTTTGCCATCCTTCTTAGCTGAATAATTGTCATACAAAAAGTTGCGCAAAATACCTTTGTCTATAACTGTTGTTCTCTGGTGTGGAACACCTTCTCCGTCAAAACCCCAAGTGCGCAATCCGCCAGCAAACAATCCGTCATCGTAAATTGTTAAGTTTTCAGAGGCGACTTTTTCCCCTATTTTTCCTTTAAAAGGAGATTGATCCCGTTGAACGCTGTCTGCTTTAATGGCGTTAATTAATGTATAAGCTAATAGCTCTTGCAGGGCAAATTGTGTTAGAATTACTTTTCCTGATTTAGTATCAACTGATTTGGTTTTTAGGGCTGAAACAGCCAGTCTCGCAGCTTCTTTGCCTATCCATGATGGATCAAGATTATAGTTTCTTGCCGCATTAAACTCAAAACACACGGGCGTTACTGCGCTGCCTTCTTTTGCTATCGTCGCCAAGCTGCATTCGATTAATGTTCCTCTGTCAAAGCCTGTTACACTGTTTGAATTGGCAATGGCATTAGAAAGGTAAGCACTGCCTATGCCACCTTCAATTGGAAAAACGCGTTTATCTACTTGTTCAGCAGCATCCAGCATTGTTGAGGCCACATTAACTAGATCTTCTGAGCTGAGTTCAATGATTTTTTTGTCAAAAGTATTTTCGGTTATTGGGAAAGTTTTCTTTTGCGGTAGTCCATTCCAGTCTGGGTCAGGTTTGCTCGCTCTTGCAGCACTTAACGCACTGTTAACAGCTTTTTCAACCGCTTTTGCATCTTCTATGATGTTTGTGTAGGCAAATCCAATTGCTTTGTTGGTGGCTACTCTTATTCCTAAGCCGCGGTCAATTATTCTGTTGGTTTTGCTGATTTGCCCCAGTTCTATGCTTATGTTTGATGCTTGTCCCTCGTAAACATAGGCTTCTGCGTCGTGGGCACCTTTAATGAGAGCGGCCTTCACCGCGTTCTCGGCTAAATTAATCATAGCGTTTTTTTCAAGCACTGCCACCGACAACCACCTCACTTAGTCTAATGTGCGGTCCACCATCACTAATAAAAGCTGTCTGACCCTTGCCGCATCGACCAGGATCTAACATGAAGTCTTTTCCCACTCCATCCACCTTGTGCAACGTTTTCAATGTGTTACCGCTTATTGATGCGTTACGAACAGGAGCGCCTATTTCACCTTTTACAATTTCAAAGCCTTCTTGGATTCCAACTTGGAAGGTACCATCAAGGTTCGCTTGTCCGCCTCTAAAACTCTTAAAGTAATAACCCAATTTAACATCGCGTATTAATTCTTCGAAGGAATGATCTTTTGGCGCCATATAGGTGCAGCGCATACGGATAATTGGTTCCACACGAAAGTCTTCAGCACGAGCGTTTCCTGTGGGTTCAGCTTTGAATTTCTGTGCGGTCTCGCGGTTATGCATTAAGCCCGCTACGACACCATCTTTTATGAGCAGCGTTTTGTGAGATGGAACGCCCTCGTCGTCATACTTGAATGCACCAAACGCACCTTCAATCGTACCATCATCATAGAAAGTTACCATATCAGAACCAATTTTTTTTCCGAGATTATTAGCTAACACGCCGCCTGAAAGAGCTAAATCCGCTTCAGCTAAATGTCCAAATGCCTCATGCACAAACACTCCAACCACGTTTGGACCCAAAACCACTGGAAATTTTCCGCCTTTTGGAGCTTTGGCGTTTAACTGTTCAATTGCAAGTTTGGCGACTTTGGTGCCCAAGTCTTCAGGAATCTTCTCATCAAACAATTCATACCCCGCTGTGGAGCCGATTTCTTCACGACCAAACGTGAACGCACCCTCACTGAAAGCTGAAGCAGTTATTCTTGCCCAAACATACAACTTGTCTTGTTCAATGGTTGTTCCTTCACTGTTAACAAAATTGCTGGTGCCAGTCAAATCGAAGTAATCTACAGTGCAACTTTTAATTCGTTGGTCAAGATTCAAACTCGCCTTGTTAACCGCAAGAGCTGTTTTAATTTTATCTTCCATTTGAATGTCTGCTGGATTCTTCTTTGACTTGGATAGAACTCGATCGGACACAACTTTAGTGTTTGCAAGCTTAATTGGCGTTTTCAACCTGGTGCTTGCCAATTTGGCCATTCTGCAAGCATCCGAAACAGCGCTCTCCAAAATTGCCTTTTCAAACGATCCTACCGAAGCAAATCCCCAAGCACCATTTACCAGAACACGGATGGCAACGCCGTTTTCGATACCCTGTTTGGCGGCTTCTACGCGTTCCTCTTTTAGGGTTAGGCTGGTTTTATAGAGTTTTTGGGCTCGTGCTTCAGCGTATTTGGCTCCGTACTTTTGGGTGGCGGTGTTATTAATTTTGGTTAAGAGGTCTTTCACGTTAATCGTTCCTTATTGAACTAGAACTGTTTGGGGAATTAAATTATTTGTTTTTCTTTTAATACTATTTTCACCAGAAATCAGTCATGCTCTTCTGCTTAACAATTGGCTGAATCAATTTAGGTTTAAGTTTGATTTTTGGCGGCGACTCAATTCCTATTAATAGTTGACCATATACACCATCATATCCAGGAGTAACTTTGGCGGAACCATTTCTCACCTTAACGATAGCTTGTGCAACTGGTGCATCCACCACCTGGACCAGTTCTTCTATGGGTGCATCTATTAATACAGAGTATTCATCGCCGAATTTTTCGGTAAGCAAATTATAGTTTTTCCAAACTGCCCGCGTCAACGGAGATTCTGACCCAAGTACTGTCGCTATTATTTCAGAGAGGGGAAGCAAACGCAAAAACCCAGGTGCATCTTCACGCTTATAATCTGCAGGTCTATCTGCAAGTTCCTCAACGCGTTGCTCAACACCCTTGGTGAGCGGCCTGCGGCAGACTGGACAGATGTTGCCAAATTTTATGGCTTCAGAGGGTGACAGAGAGACATTGCAGTTGCGATGCCCTGTCCAATGGTACTTGCCGTATGCAGGGTCTGTTTCGATGGTAAACTTGAAATGTGAAGAATTATTGGCAATAATTGCGTCTGTGACTTCTTTGTAGGTGAATTTTTCGAGTTCAAAAACGTTGGCTTCTCTGCCGATGCGCCAAGGCCAGAAACTGTGGCAATCACTGTTTGAAACCAGCGTATATTTGTCAAGTTTGCTTAAACGCCAGTTCATCGCTGGATCAGACGACAACCCAGTTTCTAACGCATGAATGTGTTTGGTCATATCTTGGTAGCAGTCTTCAACTTTATCAAATCCGCTAAGTGCGCCAAAGATACTAAACCATGGTGTCCAAACGTGGGCAGGAAAAATCATGTTGTCACTTGAAACTGCCATGACTTCTTCAACAAGTTGTGGTGCAGATACGTTAAGTATAGGTCTGCCGTCTGAGCTTAAACTGCCAAAGTTCTGGAGCCTCTCGTTAATTTGCGCAGCGGTTTCTAAGCTTGGGGTTAATATGACGTGGTGAATTTTTTTTGACTCACCTTTATAGTTGAAGATTGTGCAGACTTCGGTTGTAAGCATAAAGCGAATTGGAGATTCAACGTTGGCTAGTTTAAAGAGCATTGAATCTTGTTCTGGTACTAAGGTTTGTTTAATTTCCTTGAGCCAGTCTGGATGAGTAAAATCTCCGGTGCCGACTAGATTGAGCCCCTTAATTTTTGCGTACTTTCCTATTTCAGGTATATTCATTTGTTCGCTTGTTGCTCGGCTGAAACGGCCATGAATGTGAAGGTCAGCTATAATTCTCATGTTGGTGCGCCAATCCCTAACATGGCACGTAGCCATTTTAAGGCTTTGTTGTATCAACTCGAAAAGTTGTGAAGCGCTTTATTGTGGTTTTTGTTCAAGTTTTATAGTCCACGCTGCAAGTGCTTCTAGCAGTTGGCGGATGAGTTGGCGTGTTTGTTCGTTGGTGACTTTTCCTTCGGCATCAACGTTATGGGATGCGTCAGAGAGCATGACTTCGGGGCGATTAATAGGTTGCATATTTAAGAATATGAATGTTTGTCGCAGATGGTATTGAGCTCTGGCGCCTCCGAACCTGCCTGTAGATGCGCTCATGATTGCAACGGGTTTGCCTTCAAGAGGTGTATCTTCTTTTGGCCTTGAAGCGTAGTCAATGGCGTTTTTGAGGACACCTGGGATAGAATAGTTGTATTCTGGGGTTGCAATTAGCAGTGCATCAGCTTTTTTGATTTTTTCCTTAAAATCAACTACTCTTTGAGGAGGATTTGCTACAAATTCCTGATTGAATAACGGAATGCCTTCTAAATCAAAAATCTCGATTTCAACGTTTTCTGGTGCCACTTCTAATGCAGCGAGGATCAATGCCTTGTTGTATGAGCCTTTCCTTAGACTTCCTGCGAAAGCTAAAATTTTGATTGATTTTTCCATTAAAACACCGAAGAACAAATTAGTAGAAACAAACAAGCTGATTTAAAGTTGCTTACCCCTTGTTTTCCCAAACATGAGAGAGCATAGGTAATTTGTTTACTAAACTCAAATTTGTTTTACTCGGGTTTTAAGTGCAATATTCTTTTATTGTTGGATTAAGCCTGTTATTCTATGCATGAATGGGCTTTGGCTGAAGCAATCCTCGCGTCGGCAAAACAAGTAGCTGAGCAGGAAAAATTGAAGGTAGTTACAGAAGTAACCATTAAGGTTGGTGAGCTCCAGCAGGTTGAGCCTCCAATTCTGCGTTTTGCGCTTTCTCAGATGAAAACAGAGCTATTCAAAAAAACGAAATTCCACATTCACAAAGCTAAGTCAACTCTAAAATGCAGGGTCTGTGGAATTACTTGGCAATTTAGCCTAAAAAAACTAGACAAAGCTACTGCTGAAGCCATTCATTTTGTTCCTGAAGCAGCACACACCTATGTTAAATGTCCAAAATGTGGTAGCCCCGACTTTGAAATTGTCAGCGGACGTGGAGTTTGGATTGACAGTGTAAAAGGGGCCAAATCTGATTGACTGACCCGCGGACAAGCGTAATAACAGAGCGTTTAAGCGGCATAAGCCGAATAATCGCTGTTTCAAGCGGCAAAGGTGGCGTAGGTAAGAGCATGGTTGCAACAGCATTGGCGCTCTCGCTTGCCAAGGAAGGTTACGGGGTTGGCTTGTTTGACTTGGATTTCACTGGTCCATCAACCCACATAATCCTGGGCGTGACCTCAAATGTGCAACCAACAGAAGAAAAAGGGTTAGTTCCACCAAATGTTCACAATTTGGAGTACATGTCGCTTATTTATTTCGTAGGTGACAACCCAGCACCATTGCGGGGAGCAGACGTTTCAAACGCCCTTATCGAGCTCTTAACCATTACAAAATGGGGTACGTTGGATTTTCTGGTGATAGATATGCCGCCTGGAATCGGCGATGCAATTCTTGACTTGATTAGGTTAGTTAAACAGTTAGAATTCTTAATCGTTACTACTCCATCTCTTTTGGCTTTTGAAACTGTAAAAAAACAAGTGTCGTTACTATGCGAATTAAAAATGCCTCTAATTGGTTTAGTTGAGAATATGAAACTCGACAGGGCAACTGGCATTGCTGTGGAAACTGAGAAACTGGGAATAAAGTATCTCGGTGCTGTTCCTTTTGACCAAGAGGTTGAAGAGGCAATCGGCAACACATCAAAGCTACTTGACACGGCTTTTGCCCAAAAAATCCAGAAAATCGCCGAAGTCACCATCTTATCGAAGATGAGAGAACCCTAAAATGCCTTTTAAAGCTGTGATCTTTGATTACATCGGCACTTTGGTCAAATGCAGAAACTATACAATGGATTCTTCAAAACAGAAACTTTGCAATGCCCTAATAGCTGAAGGCTTCGACATTAACAGAGAGAAGTTTTTAACTGCCTACGATTTGTCACATGAGAAATATCGCAAAGTGCGCTATGAACAGTTGCGGGAAGTAACGAACGCTGTTTGGGTAGCAGAAGCTTTAGGTAATTTAGGTTTTGAAGTAACCGAGGATAATCCGGGAATAAAAGCAGCGCTTAACATTTTCTTTCAAGATTTCATTGATACTCTTGAACTTAGAGATTGCGCAAAAAAACTACTTCATCAAACCCAAAAACAAAGAAAAGTGGGGTTAATTTCAAACTTCACGTATGCACCTGTTATCTACAAAAGCCTGAGAAAATTGGGAATAAGCAAATTCTTCAACGTTGTGGTTGTTTCACAGCAAGTTGGTTGGAGAAAACCAAGTTCCCAGATATTCCAATTTACACTAAAAAGCCTTGAATTACGAGCTAATGAAGCAGTCTACATCGGCGATAGTCCAAACGAAGACATTAACGGCGCCAAACAAGCAGGACTAAAAACCGTTTTCGTGCCCTCACAATTCAATAGCCTAAAAGACCTCGAAGAAAGTAAGCAAGAACCAGACTATATAGCAAAAGACCTGATGTTACTTTCTCAAATGCTTGACAAAATATTTCCCATACGAGGAGAAGATAAGGCTTGATGCTGAATTCAATGAAAAAGGGACTTTACTGAAAAAACCTCCGCAAATTTCTTCGATGAACACCCAACCGCAAAAAAGTTTTATACATCTTATATACAAACAAAGTTCAATTTATGTGAGAGAAAAAACATGTACGCAACTCAAAATCAAGGACAAGTTCAAAACAAACCAACAGCAGCATACATTCTATCTTTGCTAGGCGGAATACTTGGTCTATTGGTATCACTGGCATTCATCGTCTTTGGCGCATTGGCATACATCGCACTCAGCTCAGTCGATTACTACTACGGCGCACCAGTCGACTTTCCAGTATTCGGTTGGGGTGGAGCTACTTTAGTTGGCTTCGGAGCTTGGATGCTTATAACCTCCGTACTCGTCATCGTCTTCGCAAGAAAACTTAATGCAAATCCAATGGAACACACGAAATGGGGAGCTTTAATCTTAGTATTCTCAATTATAGGTGTAGGTGGACTCCTCGCATTCATCGGCGGCATATTAGCCCTAGTCTACAAACCAATCTTAGTCGGCACCCAACCGCAATACGCACCCCAACAACAATATGGACCACCACTTCAAAACTACGTTCCACCACCTCAACAACAATGGGGACAACCGCAACAACCAATCACACGAATATGCCCCAACTGCGGAAGAGTAGTGCGAGAAAACCTCAAATTCTGCCCCAACTGTGGTAAACAACTAAACTAAAAAAATAAAAACTAAAAAGCAGTTTTGGCTTTTTATTACTCATTTTTTTTGTTTTTCTAAAAAAGAAAAGGAAACTAGATTTTCTTGGTTTCAACTGCTGTTTCTAAAGCTACGACACCCGGAAGCTTCTTTCCCATTAAAAACTCGATGAGTGCTCCGCCTGCTGTGCTTATGTACCCTATTTTTTTGGTTAAGCCGTATTCCTGGATAGCTGATATGGTGTTTCCACCTCCTGCAAGTGAGAAGGCTTTGCTATCTGCAATTGATTCAAAGACTCGTTTGGTTCCAAAATTGAATTCTTTGTTTTCGTAGACACCCATTGGTCCGCTAACGACTATCGATTTTGCAGTTGAAATGATTTTGGCGTATTCTTCGACGGTATTTACGCCGATATCCATGATTGAGTTTTCTGTTGGAAGTTTCCTGATTAAAATTTCTTTGCGTTTACCGTTAACATCTAATGCGATGTCAGTGGGAACCTTTACTTTATCCCCAAACTTGTCAATCAACGCTTTTATGCCAGGAATAAAACCTGTCAGTTCCTTCTTTGCCAGATACCCCATGTTTCCCTTTCCAAGGTCAACTCCTTTGGCTGCAAGGAATAATTGCCCAGTGACGCCACCAGTCAACACGTAGTCTGCTAAGCCTTCGTCTAAAACATATTTGCTGATTTCGAGGCTGTCATCGGCTTTTGCTCCACCCATAACGTAGATGCTTGGTTTTTCGGGTTTTTCCAATGCTTTACTTAGAGATTTTAACTCGCGTTCCATGATGCGTCCAGCAGCAGAGGGTAATACGGCGGTGAAGCCAACCATTGAAACGTGTCCTCGATGGGCTGCGGCAAAAGCGTCGTTAACAAATAAGTCTGCTAGGGGCGCAAGATTCTGGACAAGTTCAGTTTTGCTGGCTTGTTCAGGCGTACTATTTTTCGTTTCTCCATCCCAACTTCGAACGTTCTCCAAAACCAAGATTTCTCCACTCTCTAAACTTTTTATTGCTGCTTTGGCTTTGTCGCCAAATAAGTCTGGAACATATTTTACTGGGCACTTGAGGATTTTTCCAAGGATTAGTGCGTGTTCTTTAAGAGATGTGTAGTCTGGATCTCCCTTTCTGCCTTGATGAGCGAGGACTACTGTTTTGGCGCCTTTTTCTGCAAGCTCTTTGAGGGTTGATTCAGCATGAGCTTTTATACGAACATCATTTGTTACCTTCTTGGTAACAGGATCAATTTCTGAGTTAAAATCAACTCTAACTAAGACAGTTTTGTTCTTAACGTCAAAATCATCTAAGGTCTTGTACTTTGCCATGCTCTTCACTTCATGAGTCTTTTGGTTTTTGAAAAAAGAATTAAATAGTGGATTTAAGCTTGGATAAGCGTCTTTAGACCGCTGCTTTTTTGCCGACCATTTCGATGAAGTCAACCATGCGGTTACTAAAGCCCCATTCATTGTCGTACCATGCGAATACTTTAACGAAGTTGCTTTTCTCACCCATAACCATGGTTAAGTCTGCATCAAAAACGCTGCTGTATGCACTGTGAAGTACGTCTGTGCTGACAATTGGGTCTTCAGTGTATTGCAATATTCCTTTGAGTTCGCTTTCAGCTGCTTTCTTCATTGCCGCGTTAATGTCTTGTTTTGTAACATCTTTGCCTAATATCGCAACTAAGTCAACGATGGATACGTCTGGAGTTGGCACTCGTAAGGAATAGCCGTTCATTTTTCCAGCGCAACTTGGGAGAACTAAGCCTATGGCTTTTGCAGCGCCTGTGCTTGTTGGGATAATGTTGATTGCGGCTGCACGTGCACGTCTTGGGTCTTTATGCACTATGTCTTGTATTTTCTGGTCGTTTGTATAGCTGTGGCAGGTTGTCATAAAAGCTTTTTCTAAACCAAAGTTTTCGGCTAAGACTTTGCTGATTGGTGCGAGGCAGTTGGTTGTACATGAAGCATTGCTGAGGATATTGTGGTTTACTGGGTCGTAGGTTTTGTCGTTGACGCCTAAAACAAATGTTGCGTCAGGGTTTTCTGCTGGGGCTGAAATTAAGACTTTTTTTGCTCCTGCTGTAAGGTGTTTGGTTGCGCCTTCGCGATTAGTGAATAATCCTGTGGATTCAACTGCTAAATAAACTCCCAGATCTTTCCAGGGCAATTGCAATGGGTCTCTTACGCTTAGGCACTTGAGTTCTTTTCCATTAACAACCATGTCATTGCCTTTTACTTCAACAGTTCCTGGAAAATGTCCGTGAACCGAATCGTACTTGAGTAAATGAGCGTTAGCTTTCGCGTCAGCCAAATCGTTGATGGCAACGAAATCTATATTTGCGTTCTTTTCGATTGCTGCTCTGAAGAGCAGTCTTCCAATTCTTCCAAAACCATTTATTCCAACTTTAATGTTTGCCATTAAAACCACCTATTATGTAAGTTTGTAGAATCAACTTTAACTTTATTAATTTTCCGACCAAAAAACCCAGCAAAAAAATCAAATTTCCAAATGCTTAAAAAGACTAAAACCCACTTTTTTTATAGAAAATTACTGTTAGTTTGGAAAGAATAGTTCTCTCGTGGTTTACCTTTCTCTCTTTAGAAAGAAGTAGTTTGAGAAACCTTGGATAGAAGTGATTTAGTAGAGACTGCCTTCTTTGAAGTAATGGTATTCTTCTTTTTTGGGTCCAAAACTTCTCACGCCATCACTTTTGAGTTGAAATCGCATCTGTGCGGCGTTCTCCTTGGTTATTTCGCCCTTCTTCAGTAGGTAAGCAATAATCTCTTCAGCTTGCAGTTCTGTGTCGCATCTGCGAATAAAATCTACGGCGGTCGGGTTAAAGTGGCGTAGCTTATCAGGTGTCTCACTGCAGGAGGTAATTTCCTCTTTAGGGCATTCTTCACAATCAATACCAATAGCCTCTGCTTCAGCTTCTATCGGATTCTTACGTACAGCGTTAATTGGAACCTTTGCTTCTCCTGTTTCGAGTTCTGCATAAAGGTGGGGAAATATTTTTTTTATGGATTTTTTATCGATTGCCATGTTTCATCCGTTGTACAAAAATAATATTTAAAAAGCTTATTTATTTTCTTTTTTGCTGGAAATTTCTTTTTCAACAAGAACTACAGAGGAATAAACTGTTGAGTTGGGTTAGTTTCGAGGATTTTTTTGAGTTCCTTTGAGTTTAAGCCTTTTAATTCGTCGCCGAAGGTTTCGCATTTCCGTTTTTTCCCTGCTTCTTCGCGGCTTCTCGCTACGATTTCAAGCCCATGTTTAGCCTGGGTTTCAGCATAGATATGAAAGGATTCCAAGGTTATCCCCTGCTTATTCACAGTTGTCCAACATGTTTTTAAAATTTTCACCCCTCCAACCCTAAGCGTATTAACGATTTTTTCTGGATTATCCGAGTAGACAGCGATGTCTATGTCGCTTCCTTGTTTAATTGTTCCCCTCCAAACACTTCCAATTAAAACGGGACAATAACGACTTAAAAGCTGCATTATAGCTAATGCTTCTTCACGCATTTGGATTAAACGGTGATTCCTTTTCGCACCTTCATTCTCTTCTGCTATCTTGTCTAGTTCTAATGCTACTTCAACATTGGATGGCAAAAAATGAACGCCGAAGGTTTGAGCTGCTTTGTCTTTTGCTTGTTTGTACTCTTTTTCGGCTCCAAAATAGAGAAGGGTTGCGGCTTCCTTTGCGACACGTTGATTAAGATCAAAGTCGTTTGGCAAATCTTTTACCGTTTTACTATTGATTCGTAGAGCTCCATGGTTTTATCTGCAATTTTGCTCCATGTGAACTCGGCTAAGACACGTTTCCTGCCGTTTTTACCTAGCATTTTTCGTTTTTCAGGGTTCTCTAAAGCACTCACTACGCCCCATGCTATGTCGGAGGGGTTGTGTGGGTCAATATGATAGCCACATTGTTCTTCGCCGCAACAAATTACTATCTCGCGCATCCCACTTACTCCGGCAGCGCCTACCACAACTGGTTTCTCCATTGCCATGGCTTCTAGAGCGACTATCCCGAAGGGTTCATAGAAGCTTGGGAATACCGCTATGTCGCATGCCGCGTAGTGCAGTATGCGTTCCTCTTCAGGTATGAAGTCGAAACAGAATTTTACATATTCGTCTAATCGTATGGTTTTTGCCAGGTTTGACAAGTATTCTTGGAGGTCTCCAACGCCTACAACCACCAGCCTTGCTTTGGGAATTTTGGTGAGTATGTGGGGCATAGCCATGATCAACTTGTCAACTCCTTTAACAGGAACAAGTCGTCCAAGGAAGAGAATCATAAATTCGTCATCTTTGACGCCGTATTTCTCTCGGATTCTGTGAATGTCATTTTTAGCTATGTTTTCAGGATTGTATTTTTGTGGGTCAACCCCGTTGTAGCTTACTTGAATCTTGTCTTTTGGAAAACCAAGTTGAATAAGTTCATCTTTCATTGCGTAGGAGACTGTAACAACTAAATCAGCCATGTTCCCCGCACGTAATTCTATGTTGCTAACTACACTTGAGCCGTTACCCAAAGTTCGTCCTTTCTCAGTAGAGTGAACATGGAAAGCAAAAGGCATCTCAGTTTCCCGTTTAACTGTAATTCCGCCCATAGCGGAGAGCCAATCGTGAGCTACAACTATGTCGTATTTCATGCCCTCTTTCTTAATCAATTCATTGATAAGTTTAGCGGCAGATAAATAATTGTAAACCATAAGCTTGCCAAAAAGGTGTATTCCCCTGCCCCACTTCTTTATGTCATCTGCAATCACATCGGGCAACGAATCAGAAATATCAATGTGTAAGGGGCGATGAATTTCTATACCGCGCCAAATCTCCCTTGTTGGCAACGAACCAGTATCGTCATTCATCGTGAAAACTGTGACGTCATGGTCGTTTAAAACAAATTTACGAGTAATCTCAGCGGCATAAGTGCCAAGTCCACCGACAATCTTGGGAGGGTATTCATAGACAAAAACAGCGATCTTCATACTTTAAACTCACCAGTTCTCATTTAGCATTATGAGTCTTTATACTAAAGCTTTCCTAATTTGGTTAAAATGCTGAGAACGCAAAAATAGCGCTGAAAAGAA
Organism: Candidatus Bathyarchaeota archaeon; assembly: GCA_963741005.1. Taxonomy (GTDB): domain Archaea; phylum Thermoproteota; class Bathyarchaeia; order Bathyarchaeales; family Bathycorpusculaceae; genus Bathycorpusculum. The sequence continues at coordinate 892,139 of CAVUGQ010000006.1, read as the reverse complement.
AGTTTAAGGCAAAGTTTGATTAGATTGTTTAACATAGAATTACAAATAAGGTGCACGTAAATGAGTTTGTCGCCCATTAAACAAGAAATACTAGAAACCATGCTCTTAAATGAGAAGCCACTCAAAGCCATAGAAATTGCTAAGGAAACAAAAAAAGAGTATCAACCAGTTAACATGCACCTCCTAGGTCTAATCAAAATGGGGTACGTTAGTTTACCTGAGAAGGGATTATACGCCATTACAGAAAAGGGAAAAAGGGTGATTGGAATATCTGAAACAACCAAAGAAAAAGCTGCCGCAATAATTGCGTACGCACCCCATGATAAAGCATTCAACTTCTACTCTACTGTTGGAAAACCCCTAGGTATGCATGCTCATAGTTTAAGGGATTTCGTAAACAAGCTTGACCGTGCTGATATAATATCAGTAAATTTTCATATGCAGCGGGGTGACTTTGAAAATTGGTTTAGAGGTCTGGGTGATGACGAATTGGCGAAAAAAACAGCGTTGCTAAAGAAGAAAAATGTGGTTGGAGAAGATTTACGTAAGAAACTGTATGCAAATGCTGAGAAGAGGTATTTTGAACTGGCAAAATTATCGGGTCAACCTATAACAACAGAAGAAACCGAACATACCTATACCTAAACTTTGCATTATTCTTGTTTTTTAAAAAATAGTAAAAAAGAAGTTTTTGCCCAAAGGGCAATTCGCTCTTTCACATACCAAGGGTAAGATGGTGTCCTTCGTCCCATATGTGAATCTTGTCTGAGTTTCATTTGTCAATGTGTAGTGCTTCACCGTCTGCTCTGGCAGTGGCAATTCTCGTAAGATAGGGAAAATAATCTCAGAGTTTATTTCTTTTTTTCCTTTTTACCTTTACGTTCGTTTAGCCATAGCTCAGTGAATTCTTGGTAATTGTGGGCGACTTTTTCCGCTGCTACTTTCCTACTAGTTTTTCCTTTTTTATGATCAGCGAGCGGTTCCCAGAAGATAGTTCTGCCGACTGCAAAACCTATAATCCCGGGGATTTTTGCGCCTATTTTAAGCCATTCTTGAACTTTCTCCTTGGATTCCCCGCGTCCCAGAGTGATTACTCCTGCTTTTCTTCCACCGCTTTGGGCTTGCTTAACAATTGCCTTTGCAGATTCAGATTTATCGACACCTTCCAGCTTCCAGATAGTTGGTTCGATGCCAGTCTGCCTGAATCTCTTCTATGCTGTCTATCATGAGTTTAGGGCGTAGTTCTTGGTCATATCTTTCTTTTGATCCGCCTAACTTGGCTAGTTGTTCTGAAGTTGAGGGAACTATTAGTTCGAAGAGAAACTGTCGCTTTTTCTTAGCTAAATAATCGCCAAGTTTCTTGAGTCGTTGCAGCTGCCTCTTGTTCATTGCTGCGTCGGCTTCAGAATTGTATCTAACCAGAACCTTGACGAAGGTTGGGTCAAAATCTTCTATGTGTTTAGCGAAATCGTCTCCGTAGTCAAAGTCGAATTCGTCTTGACCTGACTTCTCAACTGGTAGTGCAAACATTAATCCTTCCTTTTTCGCTTCACGTAGAACGCCCGCACCGAACTCCTCATCCACCAGCAGACCGGCAATTTCTTTAGGAACTGTTTTTTTTGTGGCAAGTAGGAAGCCTTCAAAAATCATTTTCTTGTAATCTTCGATTTGTTTTCTTTCTTCAGAGGTTGGTTGACGGCCTTTTATTCCAAACATTTTTTCTAGGAAAGATGCTCGATGATCAAAAGCCAAAATAAGTAACTCTTTTTGCGACCAATCAATCACATAAGTCACCATGCGTGTATTTTGTGTGTGTACCTAATAAAACATTGGTTTGGTTGGCAACAAAAATAGATACCGCCCAAAGAATATTCTTTTTCACCCGAGTTGCAGAACACTTTCGACACATGAGCTACCGCCAAAGAGAAACCATGAAATATTAAAAAAGTCATATGAGCATCAAGAGGAGCCTGCGATGAGTGAAACGCGAATAGTTACAGTAAAAATCCCTGAAGAAGTCTACCGAGAAATGTTGCTACACATTCCTGAAGGTGATAGAAGCGCCTTTATTCGCGAGGCAATTAGGGAAAAATTGCAGAAAACACCCAAAGCAGATAAACTATTAGCTCTACAGGAGCGGATGGATAAAATAGAGCAGGAATTTGGGCAAATCAGAAAATACCTTGCCGACCTGGAAATGCTCACCTTCCAACATGGAAAAATTGACCCACAATCTTATTGCATCGATGAGGTGGACCATAAAATAATGGAGTATCTAATGCATTACAAATCTGCTACCACTCCTGAATTAGCGGATTTCGTCAAAACAAATCGCTGGCTTATTCTAAACCGACTGCGGAAAATTCAGAAAAAATCCAAAAAACAAGTTGGAAAATCAATAATCGAATATTACGCTGGTATGCGGTCTGGCAAAAAAAAGGCTTGGTGGATAGACCAAGAATTAATCCAAGAATAAGTTAGCTTTAAATCAGCAAGTTCATGTTTGTTTGCCAATGTGGGCTCGTAGTCTAGCACGGATTAAGGCATCGGCCTCCGGAGCCGAGAATCCTGGGTTCAAATCCCAGCGGGCCCGTTCCACTTCTTTCCAAAGGGTGTAGCTCTGGTGTTAGAAATCTGATGCAAAAATGTAATGCATTAAGTAAAGCTAAGCCTTATTTATTTCAGCTATGCTTATTGTTAACCTATGAAAATCGGAATCCTCACAGGTGGTGGAGATGCACCCGGAATTAACGCTGTAATTAGAGCTATCGTTAGAAAAGCAATTCAAGAATATGGATATGAAGTTTTAGGCATTAAAGATGGCTGGCTAGGATTGGTCCAAGCTGAATTCACTTCCTTGGAAATTAAGAACCTATCAGGCTTACTCTGTAAGGGCGGAACAATACTTGGCACGTCAAGAACCAATCCATTCAAGAGTGCAGATGGACCAAACCGTATTCTTAAGAATGTTTCCGAACACGGCATTGATGCGGTCATTGCAATAGGTGGAGATGACACGCTTGGCGTTGCCGCTAAACTATATGAAATGGGTCTTCCCGTTGTTGGCGTGCCTAAAACAATCGACAACGACCTGTTTGGCACAGATTACACCTTCGGTTTCCAAACGGCAGTTTCGATTGCTTGTGAAGCACTTGACAGACTCCGTACAACGGCTGAATCGCATCACAGGGTTCTAATTCTTGAAGTTATGGGAAGAAACGCCGGTTGGATCGCCTTGGAGGCAGGAATTGCTGGGGGGGCGAACGCCATTTTAATTCCTGAGAAACCCTTTGACATCGAAGAAGTCTGCGAATTCATTAGGAAGAGACACAAACGCGGCAGAAACTTCAGTTTAATTGTCGCCGCTGAAGGCGCCAAACCAAGAGGAAGTGAAGAGATCGTTTATACTAGTGGAATAGATGAGTTTGGGCATGCAAGGCTTGGTGGCATAGGTGAATACATAGGAAAAGAAATAGAAAAGAGATTTGAAAACATCGACACTAGGACAGTGGTTCTGGGTCATCTTCAACGCGGCGGACCTCCAATCGCGTTTGATAGAGTTCTAGCTACACGTTTTGGAATCGCTGCAATTGACTTGGTACACGACGGCAGATTTGGCTTGATGGTTGGTCTCCAAGGAAACGCTATGGTACCAGTGCCTTTGAAAGATGTTATTGGCAAACGCAAAACAGTTGATTTAAAGCTATACGATATTGCAGCTACATTCTTCGGATAAAACTAGACCAGCGCCTGAGTCGGTGTCGACAAAGGCAATCCCGGATTTGGCTCTTCTATTTTTAGGCGGGCTCGACAATCACGAGTAAAACAAGTTTTTGATGTACTTAACAATCAGCTGAGGCTGGTCAAAGATTGTTTTTAATGCTTTACGTGGGTTCTTGACATGATTTATCAAAGATAATTTTTTGTATTCTGCGAGGGCATTGGCGGCTATTTCTTTCACTTCTGCGGGTGTGAAATCGTTGCTTGTAATTAGCGGCAGCCCCTTAGGCTGTCTTGCCTGCGCGAAGGCATTCCAAGTTAATTCTTGTTGGATATAACCTTTAGTCTTGCATTCGTCGTAAAGTTTTGTGCCGTATGATGGCGTTGCCATGAATAAGTGCATACCCACATCGTACTTTCGTTTGAGCTCCAAGGCAAAATCGACGGTTCGCTGCATATTCTCTTTCTTCTCGCCTGGAAAACCGATTATGTAGAAAGCACCGGTTTTTAATCCGATTTGTTTGGCGTTTTTTGCGAATTCAACCACTCGTTTTAAGTCCAGGCTCTTGCAAATTACGTTGTCGAGGATTTGTTGGTCACCTGATTCGACTCCGACAAAGATACTTTTAGCGCCTGATTGTTTCATTTTTTTGAGCAATTCTAAGTTTAAGCAGTCTGCCCGCACGCCATTTGGGGTTTCCCAACCAATCTTTATTTTACGTTCAATTATTGCGTCACAAATTTCTTCGAAACGTTTAACGTCCAATGTTAAGTTGTCATCTTCAAAAAAAATGTTTTTAACCTTAAACTTTTCCACCACGTATTGAATATGGTTTAACACATATTCGGCTGAGTTTGCTCTGAATTTCTGCCCCATATGCAGGTGAACCGCGCAAAAGCAGCAGTTGAAGGGACAGCCGCGGCTTGTAATCATTGATATTGCTTGGTTTTGGAAGCTTCGATAACCAATCTTTTTAGAGCCAAGGTACAACTCCATATCAACGAGGTCGTAAGCTGGGTATGGCAACTCATCTAGTTGCTGCATGAATGGTCTTGCTGGGTTAATGATAACTTCTCCGTTTTGGCGGTAGGCAATTCCAAGAATCTGGCTGAATTGTTTTTTTCCCGCAAACGCTTCAGAAATTTCAAGCATAGCATATTCGCCCTCTCCAACAACTGCAACATCAACATTGGTTGCTCTCTCCAAGAACTCTTTAGGCACCAACGTTACGTGTGGTCCTCCTACGACGGTTAGGATTTTTTGGTTAACTTCTTTGGCGAGATTACTTATTTTTATCGCGTTGCCTATTTGGCAAGTGAATGGCCCAGAGATGCCTACGATGTCGGGTTTTCGCTGCTCAATTTCCTGTTTGATTTGGTCAAAGGGTAAGCCAACGTTTATGGTTTCTCCGTTATCTTGAAAGTCGCAGTCGGCCATGAATGCATCCAAAATTTCAACAATGTAACCAGTTTTCTTTAGCACTGCAGCTATGTACATTAAGCCAATTGGTAGGTTTCCAGCAGGCTGTTCCGAGCCTGGGTAAAACGTCTGCGGCGGATTAATAAGAAGTACTTTCATCGATTAAACCCAATTATAATTTATTTGACATACAGGGGATATTTAAGGTAATTTATGATGAAAATTTATTCTAACAAATCATAGTTGGTAGCTGTTTTATGTCTATTTATCAAATAAATACCAATTTTTTGGTTCCTTAGTTAGCATGTTACTGCTATGCAGCTACAACATAAGTTTATGAGTGGTCACTTGAGTCTAGATATAATAGCTTTTGGCAATTTGATAGGAGGTGAAAATTTTGGTTATTCGAACTGAAGAACGAAAAGGCAAAATGACCGTCGCTGAAGCAGGCAGGAAAGGTGGACAAAAAACTGCTTCAACTCATGGAAAAGAATTCTACAAAAAAATCGGTCATAAAGGCGGAGAAAAAGTTTCAAAGGAGCGCGGTCCAGAATTTTATAGCGAAATAGGCAGCAAAGGCGGTTCTGAGCGTGCCAAACAACATGAAGGTTCAGCAGAAGCTCAAGGAAAAACAAGTCTTGAAGAAGCAGGTCACCGGGGTGGACAAAGAGTCCGACGACTTATTCAGGCAGGAAAAGAAAGTGTGAAAGAATAAGCAACCTCTTTCAGGATAGTTCAGTTGCATGAGTTTATTTTTTTTCAATTCTCAACGCTCTAATTTATTTTTTAATGGATATGATTTTTGGAGGATAAGAAAGCCAAAATGACAGTTGAAGAAGCGACATGAGAGGTGGCTTAAGGACTTCTTTAACACAAGGAGAATTGTTCAAGGGAAATTGGACTGATAGAAGGCGAAAGTAGAGGAAATAGGAAATGACTACTGTAACTAAATGTTCACCTGTCAACAGATACTTGTCACATGTGCAGCCACATTTAGAAAGCTAAATTTAATCCATAACGCCATTGATTTTTACTGATTGTTCAAAGATAACGAACAAAATGTTGAAATAAGTTGGCTCTCTAATTTTTAATTATGACAAAAGCACTTATTCTTTATTATAGTCGAACTGGAAACACCGAAAAAATGGCAAACGCAATTGCTGAAGGAATAAAGAGCAGAGGCAATGTTGACGTAGAATTAAATTATCATGTCAACCCCCAAGATCTGAGTTTATATGACGCTATTATTGTTGGGGCACCAACTTACAATCATGATATGCCTGTGGACTTTAAGAATCTCTTTGTGGAAGCTTCTGTGGAAGGCATAAGTTTGAAGGACAAAATTGGCGCAGTCTTTGGTTCCTATGGGTGGAGCGGTGAAGCAACCAAGCTTATTTTGGAAATAATGAAATACAAGTTTGAAATGAAGACTATTGAACCCCCGTTACTTATCAAATACACTCCTGATCAAAATGCACTCAACGAATGCAGGAACCTTGGAAAGAAGGTTTCCGAAAGCTTGATGAATCAGGCTTTACACTAAAAGTTAGGAGAAAAGTTTTATGGAAAAAAAGAAGGATAATCTTCTTGATTTTTTGAAGAACCAGATTACTGTTGAAAATGAAATAGTATCTTCCCTTGAAGAAGCACTCGTTGGCATGAAGAATCCAGCTGTTAAAGGAGTTTTGAAGGGTGTATCGTTGGATTCTGCTAAGCATGCGGAACTTTATTCTGCAGCAATTACTTTGCTAACCAACGCATCCACAGCGTTAACTCAGGATAATCTTGACCAACAAACAACCTTGGTTAAAAAACACATTGAGATAGAAGCCAAATTAATACATAAACTTCAAACCATGATACCCTCCATCGAAAATGAGAAGGTTGTCTTCCTCTTGAAAGCGATTTTAAATGATGAGGTCAGGCACCATGCAATGTTAAAAATGGTTTTAGAAATAATAGTACATGGCGAGACCATAACTGAGGCTGATTGGTGGAAGATGCTCTGGGAAAACGTTCCGTTCCATGGCGCACCTGGCTAAGAATAAATAGAAAAATTGGAGTTATGCTAAGCTATATCTTTGCCATTGATGACTTGTTGCGAAAAACTCCATGTCTCATCGACTATTTGCTGAAGGCCTTCAAGAACAGAGGCTAAATTTTCACCTTTGTTGGTTAAACCGTAGGCTTTAGGGGTTCTTCTTATGAAGACTAGTTTTTTACCTTTTAAGCCCCGCAGATACTTGTAGGTTCTTCTCATGGATAATCCCGTTTCTTTAGCAAGTTTTCCGGCTGAGATTCCTTCCTCGTATATAGTGTCATAGACTTTGCGTTCTGTTTCTTTGAAGGCTTCTTTTTCAGGGTCGCGTTTGGATTTGAAGAAGAATATGTAGTCTCGATCTTCAGGGGTTTCTATTAACCCAACCGAGCGCAAGCGCTTGAGGATTCGCGATGCTATTTTTGATGAGATTAAGCTTTCTATTTCATTAAAAGTTTTGGGTCCAGTTAGTAAGGCACGCAGAAGATTTTCCTCGTAGCATTCGGAGTGGGCTGGGAGCATTTCGGCAAATTCGGGGAATGATTCGATCAAATGCGTTAAACGTCCGCCGAATGTGGTTGCGAAATATTCGTCTCGCGATTCAGTTGCTAGTCCAACTGCCAGTAAAGGTTGCAGGTATTCTTCGTTTATTGTGTCTTGGCTGTGTGCATGGCCAGTTTTTTTTAGTTCTTGTTGAAGTTGGCTTACTGAATACCTGCTGTTAACGATGGCAGTTAAAATGTGGAGTCTCGTTTGGTTTTTTAGAACGTTGAATAATTCTTTTATGTAATTTGGATTATCCATTGTTTTGCGGAGCTTTCTTAGTTCATTTTTTAATTTGTATACTTGACAGCGAGTTATGCATTCTAGCGGTGAGGTTGGAGCGCAGTTTCTGCATTCTGCATCTAGTGAACTTAGCATTCCAGTTAGGTCTTTGTTGTTTCCGCTGTTTCGGATTGACAGTACGTTACCCATGTTCTTTATCTCCTTGGGCGTGTGTAAGGTTGAGTGATGAGGTGGTTTGGTGTGAGGGTATTTTGTTTGCTGCCACCCCACTTGACACGCGTCATATTTTATGACAGGCGTCATGTTTAAATAAGTTTCCCCCAAAAGTAAGGGTAATTGGTGCATAAACTTGATACTACCGTGCGAAGTAGGAGTAAAAACAGTTCTGCCAGCAGTAAAGGCAATTATGGCAAGATCAATCGTAGAAAAACATGGTTTAAATGAAAAACAAACCGCGAACCTCCTTGGTTTATCACAATCCGCTGTCAGCAGATACATGAACAGAGAAAGAGGCAACCTCCTAAACATCGAAGGAACAACCGAAGTACTCGACCTAATAGACCAAATGGTAACACATCTCATAAAAGTTCCAGACAAAAAAAAAGAAATCCTTAAACTCTTCTGCCAAACATGCACTACAATAAGAGAAAAAGGTTTAATGTGCCCGGCTTGCCAAAAAGAAATGCCTCAAGCATGGGCTGAAAAATGCATGTTCTGTCAAGAATAAGCATGTAATCAAAATTTGTTTAAAACGGTTTTTAACATTTTTTGAGGACCCCCTTGTCGTTCGATGATAACGCTGTCTTAGATAAGATAGAAAAAGTTGACAAAAGCGTTTTCAACGTAAGCATCATAAAACTTGTACCTATTTTTTGAGAAAGGTTCTGGGCGAAAAATGCTAAAGCCTATTGGGTATTCCTGAGGAAATCCCAAGGAGCCTTGAAGTTGATGAATTCTTCAGGAAAACTGATGATACTCCTCCGATTTTTGAGCAAGCTAACAAAACAAAAGTAATGGTTGGTGTGCTTTTTGTAAATAAAATGCCGTTGGGCTTTGTTAATGAATATACGGCGAAGCTGGCGAGGTCTTCTAATTTGGTTTTAGTTATGGATAAGCACTTGATGATTGAGCATCACCACTTAACTGTTATACGCCACCCAGCAGCAAAGAAGCCACTGTTGCAATTATTACAATCGCCACCGTTTCCAGTAATGTTACCTTCCAGTTAACCCTTGTCTTCTTTGAACGGTACCTCGCCAAGAAAACCCCCAAGATTACTGCTACAAGAACAAGAGAAACTACAATGTTATAGACGTGTGGAAGAACAAGGTATGTGACAATTGGAATAATTCCCGCTATGAAAGTTGTGGTTCCACAAATTATCGCTGCATAAAGATTTGAGCGGTGTATCTGTTTTCCAAGTAGTGTGAATAATTTCTGAACGAGTATCAGTGATTTGTCGCGTTCTTTCTTGTCAGGTATGTCGCTAAGACTGTAGTTCATAAGGTTCTGCAGCGTCATGATATCGTTTAAGTCCTCAGTGATTCCACCAAGGAGGAAGCTAGAGAAGTTGGTAATTGCTACTGCACTAAGTGTTAGAAAAGCGGCAAAAACTATGGTTTTAGGATCTCCCAAAAATGAGGTACTTGAAGTTAAGGTCGCAATGAAGGCTGAGAGAACGACGACTAAACTAGTAATCGAACCATCCACTAGTCCTGCCACCACCTCCATTATCGGTTCCTTCTTTAGTAGCAGGCTTTCCCATTCTTTTCCTAGTTTTTGTCCTTGCGATGTTAATTGCACTATGTCTTCTTTTTCGGTTAGAAGCCCCTGAAAGCTCATTTCTTTTAGTGCTTTATCAAGTTCACTCATTTCTATGCAGGCAAAATTGAGGCAAACTCGGTCGATTCGACTTTTCAACGTTGATTTTTCTATTCGGGCGCCTTTGCTGAGGTTTAATAGAACTACAACTCTGATAACGTCAGGCAACTCTTGAATTTCAAAGGCCACTCTAAATAGTCACCTTTACAACAACACTCAAATTATCTTTTAGAGAACCTAATAACTTTTATGCGCTTTCAAAATTCAAATATATAATGGTTCATCCTTCCTCAGATTTCTGAAATGCTGTGTTACTTTGATGTAATAGTTTGTGAGCAAAAATTCGTGTGTTGAGGGTGCTTGGGATAGATTAATGTTAGGAACGTTTATTTTTTGGGCTATCGAATGTTCTGGGTACAGGTAAGCAACTTTGCCGAACATTAAAGTGACGAAACGTGCAAGCAATATCGAATACGCGATACGTGACGTCATTGTTCACACTCAGGAACTTGTCAAGAACGGCAAGAAAATTTATTATCTAAACATCGGTGACCCTACAGCCTTTGATTTCAGAACGCCGCAGTACGTCAAAGATGCCCTGTGTAAAGCAATTAATGAAGATAACAATTACTATTCAGTTTCCGAAGGCATACCTGAACTTCGCGAAGCGATTGTGCGCAAAGAAAAAAGAGTCAACAATGTGGATATCACTTCCAATAACGTCATAATAACCGAGGGAATTTCGGAAGGAATCGAGATGGTTCTCGCAGCTTTGGTTGAGAAGGGTGATGAAATTCTCTTCCCAGGACCAACATATCCACCTTACATTTCCTACACTAGATTCTTTGAGGGCACTCCCGTCAGCTACCAAACAATAGAAGATGAAGGCTGGATACCAAATATTGATGATTTGCGCAGCAAAATCTCGCCCAAAACCCGCGCCATCGTAATCACCAACCCAAACAACCCGACTGGTTCGGTTTACAATGGGAAAATGATTAAAGAAATGCTCGACATCGCTGGCGAAAACAACTTGCCTGTATTATCAGATGAAATTTACGATCAATTAACTTATGAGAAAGAATTTGTCAGTACTGCAAACCTTTCCAAAGACGTGCCAGTGGTCGGGTTAAACGGGTTCTCCAAAGTTTACCAGATGACTGGTTGGCGTTTGGGTTACATGTACTTTAAGGGTGAGGGTAAGCAACTCGACGACCTGAGGATGGGTGTTGAGAAGCAATGTCGAATCCGATTGTGTGCTAATACGCCTGTGCAGATAGCTGGAGCAGCCGCGCTTGATGGTCCTCAAGACTTTGTTAAGGAAATCGTCGAAAAACTAAAACAGCGAAGAGATTACGCTTGGAAACGTCTAAACGAAATCGAAGGCATCAGCGCAACCAAACCGGAAGGAGCATTCTACATCTTCCCCAAAATCCATGATGTCGGTACAAGGTGGAAAACTGACATGGAATTTGTGGTGCAACTGCTCAAGGAAACTGGTGTCTTAATTGTTAACGGTTCAGGATTCGATCCAGTCTACGGCAAAGACCACGCAAGAATAGTGTTTTTGCCACCCTGCGAAGAACTCGAGGAAGCCTTCAACTGTTTGGAGCATTTCATGAAGAAAGAAAACAAGTAAGCCGGCCACGTTGGCTAGGGTTAAGAGTTTAGATTTTTGTCCCGTTTTTTGGGTCTTGTATTACTTTATGGAACTCAGCAATCAGTTTCTTTGTTACTGGACCTGGTTTTCCGTCGCCAATTATGCGTTTGTTTACTTCTCGTATGGGCACCATTTCCATTGCTGTACCCGTGAAGAATGCTTCGTCAGCTGTGAAGAGCATAAACGGTGTCAGGTTAGTTATGATGAGATCTATCCCTAGTTTTTCACATAGTTCAGCAACAACGTCTGCGGTGATGCCTGCTAGAGCTCCTGTTGAGGTAGGTGGTGTAAAGATTTCGCCGTCTCTAACAATAAAGATGTTTTCGCCTACACCTTCAGCTATGCAGCCGCTTGCTTCTAGGCAGATGGCTTCATCAACTCCGCTTGCGTTGGCTTCAATCTTTGCCAGCACGCTGTTCAGGTAGTTGAGTGATTTTATCTCGTGTGTTGTTGCGTCCACAGGGTTTCTACGGACCCAGCTGAACATGGTTGTAATACCAACTTCTTTTGCGTTTCCTGCCTTGATGTTGATGGTGTCGGTTATAACTATGACTGTGGATTTGAGACACTTACGCGGATCAAGCCCAAGGTCGCCGACTCCTCTTGAGACGATTAAACGAATGTAAGCGTCTTTCATCTTGTTCTTACGTAACGTTTCAACTACTGCTTGGGTCATTTCCTCTTTTGTTAGAGATATTTGGAGCATTATGGCGTGTGCGCTACGGTATAAGCGGTCGATGTGTTCTTTGAGTTTGAAGACAACGCCGTTGTACTCGCGGATGCCTTCGAAGACGCCGTCGCCATAGAGAAAGCCGTGGTCGTAGACGGAGATTTTAGCCTGTGACTTAGGGTAGAATTCACCGTCGATGTAGACTTTTAATTCATTGGTCATTTGTTTTCCACTTCTTTGTTACTGTTTCATATTGCCCAATTCTTTGATATATCTTATGTTAGTGATACATACGATTCGTTCTCTGGTGCCTTATTAACCGTGGAACTGTGGTCGCTTTGACAGGTACATGGGTAGGGGCAGAGGTTTGGAGGGTTTACCTGCGATTTTCTTTGAAACCTTCTCAATCAATTGTTCTGCAGTCATGTTTTGCTGTTGACCTTTAAGTTCACGGTCACGCACAGAAAGCATGCCAGATTCAATTTCTTTGTCTCCGACAACGATAATATATGGTACCCATTCTTGTTCGGCTTCACGGATTTTCTTCTGAAGCGTTGCTGCGGAATCATCTATGTCTACACGTATTTCGTGAGATGAAATTTGCATTGCGAGTTCTCCGAGTTTGTCGAGGAATTTATCCGAGATTGGAATTAGTCTCACTTGGGTTGGTGAAAGCCAAAGTGGTAGCATTGGTGCTTTTCCCGTCATCTGTTCACGATAAGCTTTTTCCAGTAATGCGTAGATGTCTCGTTCTATGGCGCCGCTTGGGCTGCAGTGTAGAATCAGCGGATACTGTTTCTCGCCTTTCTCGTCAACAAAGGTTATTTCGTAGCGTTTGGCGTTTTCGACGTCGATTTGGTCAGTGCTAAGGGCTGCGGCTTTGTCTTGGTTATCTATGAAGTTGAGGTCCCATTTGAGTGCGAAATAGAAGAATCGCTCGTTCCAAACCTCAGCTAAAATAGGTTTGCCAAAAGCCATTGCTAACTCGGTTATGAAGTTTTTGTGTTCAGCATAGAAGTCTTTGGTGAAGCGCATAGCAATTTCGTAATCATCCTTCACAAAGCCAATATTGCTCAATACATCGATGCATAGGTTAAATCGAATCATGAACTCTTTTTTTGCTTGCTCAAGGTCAGTGCAGAAGGCGTGGCAGTCAGGCATAGTAAAGGCACGCAAACGTTTTAAACCGACGACCTCACCGGATTTTTCTCGCCGGAAACTGTACCGTGTTAACTCGTATAGCTTGATTGGCATTTGTTTGTAGCTGAATTGGGCGTCATGCGCCATCAGGAATTGCCCAAAGCATGCTGCAAAGCGCAGGAAGAGTTCTTTGTCTTCGGATTTGAGAACATATTGGCGGGCTGGGAATCGGTTCAGGTAGCTTTTGAGACTCGGGTGGTTGAAGTCGTACATGATTGGTGTTTCAACTTCCATGCCTCCATAAGCCGCCACTTTAGTTGTAACGTATTGTTCAAGGAGAGATTTTATCATGCGTCCTTTAGGATACCAACGGATGTTGCCCGGGTCACTTCCCGGTTCATAGTCTGCAATTTCCAGACGTTTCATCAGTGGCACGTGAGGAGGCATCACAGTAACCGCACGGGTCTTCTTAATCTCATAGTTAGAGAATTTTTGCAGGTTAACGTGCCCTTTGAACTTAAATTCTTCAATAGGCACAAGTGAACCGTCAGTTTGGAGGATGTGCCAATAAGATTTCATGGTGTCTTCCGCTTTGAGGGCTGCTGAGACAGGTTGCTCATCTTTTTTGGCTTCGCAATGGGCTTGTGTTTCTGTCACAGCAGCTGAGACTACTGTTAGGGCGTAACTGCGTGCTTGTTCTGCTAATGGGTGACCTTTGATTGAGATTGTAAATTGTTTGTTCCAGCCAAAAGGCGCACGATAAGTTTCGATACCTTTCTCTTTGGCGTATGCTTCCATATCCTTGATTATTTTCAGGGCATCAGAGGGTTGGGATAGGTTTCTACTGAGGTGGGCAAACGGGTAGATTAGGATGCGGTTAACTTTGAGTTTACCCAAGAAAGCCCTGACGTCGTTGATGGCTTTCAACGCCATTGCAGAGTTGTCGCCTTCTTCTATGGCAGTGAAGAGCACGACAACTTCTTCAACGCGATTCTCAACCTTCTCGGCTTCTTCAGCTATGTTGATTTCCTTTTCAACAGGTTTGAAAACTATAAAGTTGGAATGTAACTGTAAAATTCGCATTTTTAATGCCTCTAGTTAACCGTAACGCCACTTGTCAAGGGTTTTGTCTTTCTTCGTTTTCTTTTTGTATTCTTTGTAGTGGTCTTTGCAGAGGTAAGCACGTTTATCTGCGCTGCCAACGCTTAATCCAGCGGCTTTAACTTTGTCAGCTGACAATGAACGCTCGGCTACCTTGCCACAGACGCTACATTTTTCCCCTTTGTCTATACGCCCCATATTCTACGCCTTGTCAAGTTTAACAACGTACTACGCTGCTATTACTTAAGTTTCTTTTCATACAAAGAATTGGCTCTTTGATAAATCTCTTCTTTTTTACCAAAATAAGTGGGTCCTAATCCTTCGACAACGCATGAAGCAGCTGCGGACCCTACAGTGGCACACCACAAGGATTCTTTTTGGCGAAGATATTCAGTCAGGAAGCTGCTGATAAAGACATCTCCAGCGCCTGTTGGGTCAACTAGAACTTGTGGTGGGCAACATTCAATGTTGTATTGGGCTCCTTCGACCGAGAGAACTGAGCCTTTTGCACCCATTGTTACGAGAACGGTTTCCACGCCCACGTCGTGAATTGCTTTTATTGCTTGTTTAAGATCGGTTTCACCTGTTAATGCATAGATTTCGTTTTGCGAAGACTTGTAAATGTTGATTAAACTGAAGATTCGGTTGTCTATGCAAGCGTTTTCAGATACGTTTCCTGCTTCATCGAAGGTTCGAAGCAAACCCTGAGGGTCAAGTGACAAAACATCGCAACGACCTTTGAGGCATTCTACTAGCTCGTACGGGATTTCGTTTGCTATTGGGGCTATATGAATTGCTTTGGCGCAAAAATCTTTGGGAACATCATCAGGACGTAGGGCAGATCCTTTGCTTTTCAGCTTCAAAGTACGTTCAGAAAGATCTTCGCTATAAGAAAGCTCAAAACAAGTGGTAGGTTCATTTGCAGATTTGGTAACGGCCGAAAGGTCAATTCCTTCTTGCCCAAGCCACCAAAGGTATGCTTCTGGAAAGTTTCCGCCTACTTTGGATATTACTGAGGCGGTGGCATCCAAGCTTTTTGCGGCAAAAGAAGTGTATGTTGCAGCGCCACCTAAAACAACAAATGGTTTAGTTCTACTTGGAAGCAGTATTGTATCGATTGATAAGTGTCCAACTACGGCTATGTCACAGATTTGAGAACCCATTTCTAATCACTTTGAATATTAAATCAAGTAATATATAGGATTAGCCCATAGCCAAAACCAAACGATTAATGAAGAAAGCCATTTGTGTTTTTTATGTGATAAAGTTTTAATAACTTTGTTTGCTCAGAAAGGTTGGCTATGGCATTAGCCGTGGCACAAAGCCAGAACTGCAACCGAGTGGATGCTAATAATGCCTACCTGCAAGGTTGGAAGGCAAGCAAATGAAGTGGATTGAATTTGTCCTCTTGGCTGTAGGTGCGATAATTGGAGCTTCTTTACGTTACAAACTCGTTGAGTCGCCCGTTGCAGTTTATGGTTTGCCAGTTAACGTTTTGGCAGTGAATGTTTTGGGCAGTTTTATTTTGGGTTTGTTCTCAGTTTTGTCGCTTGGTTTGAATTTGGAGCCACAATACACTCTGCTTGTGGCAGTTGGATTCTGCGGTTCCTTCACGACTATGTCTTCTTTCGCGCTTGAAACCAGTAACCTGTTTGATAGCAACCGTTTTAGCCTGCTGGCACTAAATATATTTGCCAATATTTGCTTGTCTTTGGGAGCGATATTTGGTGGCAGAGTACTAGGTAATATAATTATGGAGAGGTTTTTGCGGTAAGACAAAAAATGTGGGATTTGACTATTCGAATAAAAAAGAATGATGAGGTTGGAGGCAAACGTCTTCAGGCACTTATCATTGATTGCCTTCTGAAAGCTGGGATTGAAGGCGCCACTGTTTGGACTGGCGTAAACGGGTTTGGTAAACGAGGAAAATCTACCCTGCATATTGAAGGAGTTTCTGTGAATATGCCTTTGATTATTGAGGTTGTAGATACAAAGGAAAAACTTGAACCTTTGCTGTCTGACCTGAAGTTGATTGTGGGCGACAACGGCTTATTGACAATCCAAGAAACAGTCGTTATTTAAAATCCACTGTTTGAATTATTAGTTATCCAATTCGACCGGATTAAAACAGCGATCTCTTGAAAACTATATTACCAAAAACCAAAAAAATTCTAGTCAAAATAAAATACCTTAATTTTAAGAAGATACTACGCCAGTTCCTCGCCAGCTATTAATGGTTTGAAATAAATTATAAAAAATAAATTTGGGTTAAGACTGAAGTAGCAAAATAGCTTTCGCCAAATCGCCGTCAGCTTCTTGAAGCGCTTCTTTTGCTTTCTCAAGACTCTTGCCTGTTTGGTCAGCTACCAACTGTACATCTTCTTCAGAGAACGCTGGTTTCGCCGCTACAGATGCACCTCTTTGTGTTGGTGATTGCTCAGAAACTTGTCCGCCGATAACTTGGTACATTTTTTGCCCCTGAACCTGCAAAATTGCCACTTCAGGCTCATCGATAACTATGTCTTTATCTGCTGTTCGAATGATAACTTGCTGAACATCAGCGACCGTGTCCATGTTCATACCCATTCGCTGCATCATACGTTTCTGCTCTCTGGAATTCATGCGTTTATGCATAGATTTCACTTCACAAGTATTCTGTGCTAGAACTTGATATACTTAACTTTATTTGGTACCATGTCGGACTTTGACGGCCACGCCTGTTTTGAAAGCTTTCATTTCTTCGCTTGAGAGTATGGTTCTTCCAACTGCAAGAACCTGCCCTTCTTCGTCTAGGACGATAACTTCGTCTTTAGCTCCGACATCCGTGTCAACCTTAACTATGTGAACGGCGAAAACGTCTCCTCCTGCGGCGATAAACTTTGAAACCTCGGTTTTGACTGAGACAAAGCATTTAGCAAAGGGTGTTTTCAAAGCCATGGTTTGTGCAGCTACGAGGCTAAGTGAAAGTACCCCATCTGTGGGACGCAAAGTAGCTAGTCGCTCTCGGTTTAGGTTAATGAACCGTATTCGACCTGTTCGTGGTGAATACTGAATTTCGATGTTATCAGGAAAAAGATGTGCACCTACACCTTTTCCGAATTGATAGTCCGCTATACTTCTTACTTTAGCCAGATTATTGTCCATTGATGTTCACGTTGAAATTGTTTGTTTCGACAAGTATAAACATAACAAGATTATAAAGACAGTTAAAAGGTGAATGTTTCTTGAGATGTGAAGTTTGTGGACGCAAAATACACGATGAACCCGTAAGGGCAGTTATTGAAGGAGCCAAATTAACCGTCTGTGTTGAATGCTCTAAACATGGCAAAATAATTTTGCATGAAGAATCATTCCTACCGCTACCCCAAAAAGCTGTTAGCGGAACAACTGGCAAACCTGGTAAGCCAGTGGCTTTGGTTCAGAGAAGAAGATCAGATATTCCCCAGGTCGCTCTAACCAAGGAACTCACCGATGATTACGCTAACAAAATAAGAATTGCAAGAGAAAAACTCATGCTCAGCCACGAGGAACTGGGCTTAAAAATTAATGAAAAAGCCTCTGTATTAAGACATATTGAAACTGGAAAAATGGCCCCTGACAACCTGTTAGCCTCAAAACTTGAGCATATGCTTAGAATTCAGTTGTTGGTCAATGTCTCTAATGAAAAATCTACAACGCAACTTCATAAGGTGGCGACTGAAGAGTTAACTTTAGGTGACCTCGTCGAGATGAATGAGAAAAGTGGGGAGGCGCCCTCTAAACGAAAGCAATCATAGCTCAACGTAGGCTGAACCGTGAACCATCAACTTTAGATGAACTCAAAGCTTTGGCGCAGGCTGCAGGTTACATCGTTGTAGGCAAAATGGAGCAGACAAGACCACCTGACTCACGCTACCAGATTGGCGCCGGTAAAGTTGAGGAACTCGCTCGCATGGTTGAGGAAATGGGCGCAGACAAAATAATTTTTGACAATGTACTTCGCACAATGCAAGTTTACAATCTGGCTAAAGCAACTAAAGTTGAAGTTATCGATCGATTTCAACTTATCTTGGAAATCTTTACCAGAAGAGCCACAACAACTGAGGCTCAACTGCAAATTCAACTTGCATTGGTTCGACATGAATTAAAGCATGCTAGAGAAAAAGTCAGATTATCTAAAGGAAGCGAGCAACCTGGCTTTATGGGTCTTGGCGCATACGAAGGAGATGTTTACCGAGATGCCATAAAACGTCAAGTTCAAACAATCCTTAAAAAACTTGAGAGAGTACGAGAAAAAAGAGTTCTTCAACGTGAGAGAAGAACAGAACTTGGTTTTCTCACTGTCTCGCTTGCAGGATACACGAATTCTGGAAAAAGCTCCCTCTTCAACGCGTTGACAGAAGACACTGTTGAAGTTGACAATGCGCTATTCACGACACTTTCAACAACGACCCGCATGATTGAATTTTCTAACCGCAAATTCCTCATAACCGACACTGTCGGCTTCATCGACCGCTTACCCATCTCACTCATTGAAGCGTTCCATTCAACACTTGAAGAAACTATTTTCTCCGACCTAATAATAGTGCTTTTAGACTTAAACGAACCCATAGAAACAATCAAGAAGAAAAACAATGTTTGCTTGGAAACAATAGAGCGCCTTGGAGCATGTGCCATACCAACAATAACTGCCCTCAACAAAATCGACAAACTAACTGAAGAAGAAAGCCTGCAAAAACTTGAAGAACTCAAGGACAATGTTAAAAACCCAATTTTGGTTTCAGCAAAATGCCTAACTAACCTTGACGAACTCCGAAAACAAATTCTGCGAATCTTAGAAAACTATCAGCAAGCTCAGTTTTCTGTACCGTTAACGGGCAAAGCTATGCCGTTTATCTCGTGGGTTCATGGAAAAACCCATATTGAAAAAGAAACATTCACCAACGAAACTGTTGAAGTGATTTTCGAATCTATCCCTTCAGTGGTTGAGCAAGTAAGAAGAAAAGTGGAAGAACTAAATGGAAAATTCCAAATCATCCCTCCAAAGTAGTGAGCCAAAGATTGTGGTACTACGATGGGGACATCGACCACAACGAGATGTAAGGTTAACCACGCATGTTGCTCTGACCGCTAGGGCACTATGTGCTTCAGGTTTCATACTCTCAGACACACTTGACGCCCACATTCAAGAAACCATAAACAAAATCACTCAGAGTTGGGGTGGAAACTTTAATTTTGAAATGGGTACTTCTTGGAAGAAAGTCGTTCGCGAATGGAGAGCCAATGGTGGCGTCGTAGTGCATTTAACCGCTTATGGCGAAAACATTCAAACAAGCGACATATTAGATCGAATCAAAAAAACAAACAAAGATCTGTTGCTAATTGTTGGAGCCCAAAAAGTTCCTGGTGAGTTTTATTCAAGCGAAATCTCAGATTTCAACATATCAATCGGAAACCAACCGCATTCAGAATGCTCCGCCTTAGCGATTTTCTTGGATCGGTTCTTTGAAGGTAAAGAATTAGCCAAACCTTTCGAGAAAGCTAAAATCGAGATTGTTCCAAGAGAGCGGGGCAAAGAAATCAAGGGTAACATGAATTTTCCTTAATGTTTTGGGAAGGGTTTTATTACCTCATGTATCAATATTATGGGTATTAAAAAGGAACTTAGCATGTTATCAACAATTGATGATTCAACTTTAACCAAAGTGGCGATAGCGTTAGGTGGCGAGGAAGCGGTCCAACTTATAGCTCATTTGAAAGGTGTGGAAGAAATAACGGATGATGAAATTGCTAATAAAACTGGCATTCGACTAAATTCCGTTCGCAAAATCCTCTACAAACTCTATGACCATTCTCTTGTAAGTCTGCGAAGGACAAGGGACCCAAAAACTGGATGGTTTATTTTTCATTGGAAGCTTCAACCTGATCAACTCGAAGGTTTCATTTTAAGCCAGAAGCGACGTGTTTTAGAAAAACTTAATGTTCGATTGGAATACGAAAGAAATCATGACTTCTATTACTGTGACAGCCCTGAATGTAAACGGGTTCCTTTTGAAGAAGCTGTTGAACTAGTTTTCCATTGTTCCACATGCGGCAAATCATTGGTCCATTTTGAAAACGAAAGAATGATAGACAAGCTTTACGGGAAAGTTGAGATCTTAAGGAAGGAACTGGGTGAATAGTGAGCTTCCGAATAGGGAGCAAGCAGTAGGACTCCTTCACAAATACAAGTGTTCACCACAAGTCATTAACCACTGTATAGCTGTTGCGGATCTTGCTGTTGAAACTGCAGGCAAACTTGAAGGAAAGGGGTATAAAATTAATACAAAACTTGTTGAGGCAGGTGCACTTTTGCATGACCTTGGTCGCTCAAAAACCCACACCGTCGATCACGCAATTGCAGGTGCCCAAATCGCGCAATCAATAGGATTACCTGAAACAGTTATCAGGATAATAAAGCGCCACGTTGGCGCTGGAATCACCACTGATGAAGCGCAAATGCTGGGCTGGCCAAAAGACGTTTATGCCCCTCAAACACTTGAAGAGAAAATTGTTTCATTTTCCGACAAACTAATTGACAAGTCAAGAAGAATGCCAATTGAAACAGAAATTGAACGGCTCCAAACAAAGAATAAACATCTAGTAGCAGAAAGAGTTAGAAAATTAAATGATGAAATAACTAGTTTACTAGGCGAAGAAAAATGACAACATTAACCCTATTAGTCAAAGCTTCAAACCTTGGGCAAGTAAAACAAATAGATGAATTGTTAAAAACCCAATTTTCAGAGTTAGACGTCGAAGTAGAAGTTTCAAATAACACCACTAACAGATGGGTTCAAGTTTTGCTTTCAGGCGAAGATGAAGCCGTAGCTACAAGCTACATCAACAAAGAAATAGGCACATGCCCAAGTAGCTTTGAAAACGCAAAAAATTATCCTGTTATAAGGGGTTACATATCTAAACTTGACACGACTAAACAAGAGTTAAGTGTCGATGTGGGAATTTTTGAGCCTAAAGTAGTTTTAGCAACTGTATCCTTAGCTAATCTGCAGACACATCTGGTTGAAGGTAGAAACACGGATTTGAAGAAAATTGCTGAAATCTATGGTTTAGTTGAGCGTTCACCGTTGAGTATTAAGCTAGTTTCTGCAATTACTGGAGAAGCCGAAGGTTTGCAGGGGGAGTTGGCTGAGGAGCAGGTTGAGAGACTTCACTCTTGGCAACGGTCTCTTTTGGATAGGCTAATCATTTTGGGAGCGTCTCTAGACAAAATAGAAAATGTGCTTGAACGAACGCGGTTGAACCGAGATGTTATTGAAATCGAGACACTGGGAATGTTTGAACATTCCTTAACATGCAAGCTTGGCACCAATGCAGCTGGTTTGGTCTCTATTGTTGGAAGGTACCTGAGAAATTCGATTTTTGTCGTTTTTAATGCCAAAAAGAGCCTTGATTTTATGGATGAACAAAAATTAACCTTATAATAGTGAATAGATAGCTAAATTTTTAATTAGTTGACAACAATTGCGACATTTTCGAAGCTTGTTTCAAATTAAAAAACCATAAAAGGTGGTTAAAGAAATATGAGTTTGAACTACGAGATGAAATCGAACCTAAACGTTGAAGCTGCTGACGATTTCTAAAAAGCCAAATGAAAGAAGACACTTTTAAAAAATATAGAATCGCTATGGAGCAGTATCTCGAAGTCCATAGATAAAATAAATGTAATCCAGCCTAAGGAATACATATAGTTGGTTAAGACCAAAATAGTTAAAGTGGCACTGAAATCATGCTTGATTTGTCAAAAGGTCATTTATTGGAGAACAACTTACTTCTAGTTGGTAAGAGTCTAAACTAAATTTTGGAAACTCGTACGTAGAACTAAAGACTTGAAGATAATTCCAATAAAGTGCTACAATATCCTCTTTGTTTTTCCCTTGTGTGCGTTGATTTATATTTTTTTGGACTTGTTTTAAGAGTTTATGTTGAGTTTGGGTAGAATTTTTTTGCCCTTTCAAGATTGTTTCACTAGAGCGTGTAGCAAGTCTGCTTTGGTGATTATACCTATCAATTTTTGTGGGTTTTCAGGGTCTAGTACGAGTACTCGGCCTGTTTCTTGTTTGCTCATTTTTTTGAATGCATCTTGGGCTGTCTCACCAGGATAGACTACATCAAGATTTGGTCTTGCTATTGTACCTACAAGAGTTTGTCCTCTTTTGTCTTTGTCCACTAATGAGGCTTCTTCCATCGTTACTATGCCGACGAGTTCGCCTTTGTCATCTTTGACTGGGTACCCGGCATGATGTTCAGTTGCCATTAGTTCTAAAAGTTGATTAACCGTTGTGTTAAAGGGTACTGTTTGGACGTCTCTTGTCATGATTTCTTCGACCTTGACGCGGGCAAGCGACTCTGCGTTGCTTAGTAGACGAGCGGGAATAAAACCGTGGGCTCCCTCAATTTTGTTAGCTGCTCGTAGAGCTTCAGTTCGTTTTCTTATGGCTGGTTTAATTACACGTTCAAACACTTTTGGTTCCTGTTCTATATCACGGGTGTTGATGACTCCTGCTCTTGTTGCTTCGGAAATGAAGGAATCTCCAATTTGGGTTCGAACAATTATCACGGACCAGTCCTTGAGTGGAAAAGCACGTCCAACTGAGACATCTGAAAATTCAGATGTGAAATCTGCGCAGGTTTTACAGCTAGTCAGAAACTTGTCTTGAAGTTCTTCAAATGGAATGGTTATTGATTCCTTTTCTGTGTTGATAACTAGGTTTTTTGTGAGCTTTATTTGTTTGATTTCTGAGGGTTTAATATTGTAGGTTTTTGTTAGATACTCATTCAAGGGTTTTAGTGAAAAAGTTCCAAAACAGAAGAGACCAAAGATGATCTTTAGGTTTCTGGAGTGTTTGTGTTTCAATGCCGCCAACTTGCGGAGAGCAAGTACATGACAGGGTATACCGACAACGGCGATCTTGGTTTTTCCATAGTTTTTTATAGCGGTTCCATAAGCTTTCGCCACTGAAGAGGGAAAAAACTTTGAGCCTACCGCTGAGAGTATGTCATCGGGTACCTCGGCTACAATGGGGTTTGGTTTTGTGGGATCTTCATTTTCTGCTTGAGAAACTATGGCGCTATCGAAAATTTCTTGTTCTATACCATATTTTAAGAGCGCGGTTATAACCCCTGAACCCTCACAGTGTTTTCTGAGGTTTGGGTCGGCTGCTTGGGCAAGAAACATTCTTCTGTAATAGCCTATTGCTTCATTATTGATTGGGGCATTTGAGACTGCTTTTAGGCTTCTTAGTATAAGAGGGCTTGAATGGGGACAAACTGAATAACAAATTGGACAAAGATCCATATCCTCTGTGCAATTATGTAAACGATTGGCCTTACCTTCCACAATTTGCATTGCCCCCACTGGACAGGCCATCACACACGCTCCGCACGCCGTACAAAAACCTTGATCTATGATTTTCTTTTTCAAATTGGTATAAGCCATTAACATATCTCTTTTGAATTCCATAATTACCCCATATAACTAACGCTTTGTAGATTTTAAATATGTAACTGAAGTTTACAGTGTATTTTACACTCACGAAGGAGACTTAACATAATTTTAATGGATTTTTTGACTCATTGTCAATGTAGTAAATATATTTAATAAAGCCAACAATCTTTAATATTGTTGGAGTGAAACCCCCAAGTTGATTGACAACTTTAGAGGTCAACCCGTATTTGATATTGAACTTTGCTTCAGTTGCAGTTTATGTAGCAAAAATTGTCCATCAAGGGCAATAAAAATGGTTGAAGTTAAAGAGAAAAAATGCCCTCAAATCAACCTTAGCAAATGTATCTTCTGTTACAAATGTATTGAGGACTGCCCCAGAGGTGCTATAAAGAACTCAACTAACTTTGAGCTAGCGACTACCAATAAATCTTCGTTGGTTATGACGCCGAAACGCGATACAAAATTAACTAAATAAACCCAAAAGTAGCCAAGTTAATCTATAGCGTCAAGTTCAGAATGCGTTGCCGATGTATTAGTTGAAGTTATTAAGGGGACAAGAGATTTTCTCCAGTCTTATGAGGGCTTGTTCAATGATGTTTAATTATAAAAACAGTGTTGTCATCTGTTGAACCAAGTTACGTTTTTTGGCTTAAAATGGTGTAGGCAGCTTGCGTGTAGAAAGGGAGATTTTGGTTTTGTGCAATTTTTAAAAATCTCTAAAAATCTTCGCCGTCGCTTGTCACTTTATCAATTTTGGCTAAAATAGTCTGTGGGAGGATTGGTAACATTTTGGTTTCTTGGGAAGTTATATATTTCTGGGTGGATTAAAGTCTAATTTAGCCAGCAAACTTACAGATTTTCCAAAAAATAATTTAACCCAAACAACAAAAACTAATCAAGCCTATCTACCCAACGCTTAAAATTAACCACAAAAACAAAAGACCCCAAACCCGTACTAACCAAACCACCCAACAAAAAAAACACACCAAACTCAACTCTACCAAAACTACAACCAGTAACCAAAAGCCCCACTAACAACAAAATCGCACCAAAGACCCAAGTCTCCAAGGCCATTACCACCCAACAATTTATCGTCAACATGTTTTAAACATTTCGCATATCCACTAAAACAATACAAATGCACAACACAAACACACCAAAACAAACAAGCACACACATACAACTTACTAACACCAAACAAACTGCGAAACAAATAATTACCCCCTAAACATTAAGCGAATTCACTATTCATCAAAAGATAGATAAATAAACAAAAAAGAAGGCAGACACAATGGCAGAATTACTATTCACAGACTTCATCATCAACATCATAATCATAGCAATCTCCTTTGCCGTATTAAACTGGGCAAGCAACCTAGCAATAAAAAACGCATTAAACGTATCCAACGTAACCCAACTAGGAAAAACCGCCGTCGGATTCAGCATGATAGCCTTCTCAACCTCACTACCAGAACTAACAGTCGCCCTAATAGCCGCCCTATCAGGAGGCGCAGCACTCTCAGTAGGAAACGTCCTAGGCTCAAACATAATCAACATATCCGTCATCATAGGAATAGCAGCAATCCTACTCTACATAAAAACACGCCGAAAACGCAACCAACCAAACACCCCAGAAGAACTAAGCGTAATCCCAGACTTCGCCAAATCAGAACTAAGCAGCATCCACTTCGGACTATTCATCTCCTCAATAATACCAATGATCCTAATCTACATAAAAACAGCAACATGGATCATCGGCCTAGTACTAATCACAATATTCGTAGTCTACATGTATCAACTCTCAAAAGTCAGAATGCCCCCAGAAAATGGCGAAGCCACACAAGAAGAAAAAAACAAACTAAAACGCTACATACTATACACAATCATTGGCGCACTCGGAGTCGTCGGCAGCGCCTATTTCCTAGTAGAATCCGCCGTAGTAATAGCACAAACAGTAGGAATATCTCAAACAGTAATCGGCGCAACCATAATCGCCTTTGGCACAAGCCTCCCAGAACTAACACTAGACCTAAAAGCATTCCTAAAAGGCCACTCAGCACTCGCATTTGGCGACATCATCGGAAGCAGCTTCATAAACATAACCCTAATCTTAGGAGTAGCCCTTTTTGTTCCAGCACTCATCGGCTCACCCATTCAAATGGATATTGGTGTTTTCCAGAACCTTATTATCTTCTCGATAATTACAAACTTGTTTTTCTGGTATTTCCTTTCAAGAGGAAGAATCAATTGGCAAGAAGGTGTTGTTTTTCTTTCCATATATGCACTTTTCTTAGCCACCACCTTGGGCCTTCTATAACTAAAAAAGCCCTAGTTTCCCAAATTCATCCTGGTTCACATCACAAGTTGCAGAAGTACAAAATTCTTTTTATTGTGCTCTGCTCCAAAATCTGGAATTACTCAGTCAGCGCTAAAATTTATACTTCCCCTGCAGTTGCAGACGGTATAGTTTTCTTTGGATCAGATGACAAAGCTATCTACGCGTTAAACGCTACGACAGACGCATATATTTGGAAATGCATAACTGACGGACAAGCAGAAGGCATCCCAACTGTTGCAGATGGAATACTCTACGCAGGTTCAAATGATGGCAAACTATACGCTTTTAACGATGCTTTGGGCATGCCTATATGGAACTTTTCAACAGGCGGGTACGTAACCTCTGGTCCTACAGTATCAAACGGAATTGTGTATTTTGGTAGTTATGACCATAGTGTTTACGCTCTGGATGCATTAACCGGTGCTTTGAAATGGAATTACACTACAGGAAGCGTCGTTGCTTCTTCCCCCGTAGTCGCTGATGGCAACGTTTACATCGGCAGTTTTGACAACGTGACTTACGCGTTAAATGCCGACACTGGAGCATTAGTTTGGAAGGTTACTACCGGTTATGACTAATGTGTTCAGGCTTCTCCCCCTTTTGCAAATGATGTAATCTACACTGGTGGCGCTTTCGACAAGAAAGTATACGCATTAGACGCTACAACTGGAACAGAGAAATGGACCTATACGTTGAATGAAGGCTTAACAACGGCTCCTGCAATTATAGGCAACACACTCTATGTGACTTCAACTTTGGGAAACATAACTTATGCTCCCAACGCAGAATCTGGCAATTTCCTTTGGTAGTTGATGGAATTGCTTATTTTGGCGCCTATGATGGGAACTTCTACGCAGTCGGCAAATAAGCAACCAGCTCAGGGTCTGCAATACCAAACATCGTTTACTATGTTATAGTCATCGTAATCTTAATTGTAGTGATCGCTGCCGCAATTGCAGTGCTTAGAAAACGGCGTTAGGTTATATTTCCTTCAAATCTTTCTTTTTTTGTTGATCGCGAATCTAAATCAGATCTAATAACAAAACTGATATTGTGCACTAAACAAACTATTGCTAAAACTGCGTGGAAGAAGAATGGATAAATCAATAATAGACAAAGCAAACGCTTACGACAATGACAAAGTAAATAAAAAACAAGTCGATAACGCGATTAGCTGCTTAAACGAGTTTAGAGCTAAATTTTCTTCCACCGAAAATCCTACATTAATAGACATGCTAAAACCTGATGATATTTTTAAAGAAGACGCAGGTGAAGTTGGTGAATTCTTTCATTATTTAGAATATTATTTTAAGCCGTTGGGTCATTTTTCAATTAGAGATTCCAGCCTTTATCGCAATATTAGAGTGCAAATTGAAGATTTCAAGAATCTACTATACATTGTAGTTGACAAAAAGAAGTCGTTGGCTGAAAAAGTGGATGCGAATTGGGGGAAAATTAAGGGTTTGGGAGATGACAAGCAACTTGCTAAAAAAATCATTTTTTGCTTCAACTATGAGAGCGGTAAAGTCCTGCCGATCTTGAGCATAAGTCACTTGAAGCATTTTCTTGGCAAAATTGCTGATAAACCAAGCCTCCCAACAAAATATTATACTCAAGGAGAAGAGTACTCATGTTTAACTTCAGAGTTGCTAAAAGCCAAAAACAATTTGCAGATAACACAAAGTTGGGAAGTCACTTATTTCACCAGATTTCTATACGAAAATTATCCGCCGCCAGACAGAGAAGTTGCTGCAACTAACTTGTTTGGAGAGAGAAAAGGCAAAAACGTGGTTACACGAGATCAGCTGGAGCTGGGAGAAGTCGTAAATCTGCTTTGCAAACTTCAAAGGAAAGGAAAAATTACTGGTGAACAGTTCAGGGTAAATCGGGAATTATGGATGAATCAACCTCAAGAAAGAAACGCCTTAATCAAGAGACTTAAAGCACAATTAGACTAAACAATCTCAGATCTAATTGAATAAGGAACGAAAAGTTTGATGGTGGGCCGAGCCGGACTCGAACCGGCGACCTTTGGCTCGTAAAGCGTTTCATCCCAACAAGCAACTGCACCGTAAATTGGGCTGATTTTAGGGAATTCGTCAAAGCGCGTTATTCCAAGAACTCTGTAGCATCAATCATTAGTTATGCACGTCGGCACGCTTACATTCTTGGTGATATCCATCAACTTGAAGAAGTTCCGGAAAGTCACCGAACGCACGTTGTTAAAGCCCTGTTGATCCTCGCGCGTTATCTCGGCTTACGAGATCAATTCAAAGCTGCCCTCAAAGCGGTCGGCTTTAAGTGGAAAAGAGGTAATGTAATTGCGGCATTTATGCGAATTTACGGTAATCGTAATAGCGACTTGAACGAATGGGTTACTGAAATCAACAAAGTTCTTCGCCCCAATGAACGCTTATTAATAAAGTATGCCAGGTTAAGTGGTCTCCGTAAGTCAGAGGCAATCGATTCATTCAACTTAATTATCAAGCTTTCAAACAGAATAAGTTA
The DNA here is from genome assembly GCA_963741005.1 of Candidatus Bathyarchaeota archaeon. Taxonomy (GTDB): domain Archaea; phylum Thermoproteota; class Bathyarchaeia; order Bathyarchaeales; family Bathycorpusculaceae; genus Bathycorpusculum. The sequence continues at coordinate 863,450 of CAVUGQ010000006.1, read as the reverse complement.
TGCGACTATCTTAACCCGGAGAATGGGATAATTGAGCATTTCAGGTTTAAGCAGTTCTTACGCGGCACAAAGAACGCGTTTATCTCAATCGTTCCAGATTCGCTAATCGCTGAAATCGCGCAGAGTTCACACGTTACGTCACCGCAGATAATCAAGAAGCTGCAAAGGGCTGGCATAAAGTCGCGGATTAATGAACTCAGGGATTATTACGGAACATGGCTTGTCCGACATGGCGTAATCAAGGAAGAACAAGATCTGATTTGTGGAAGAATTTCGCAGTCAATCTTCGTTAGATGCTATTTCAGCCCCGCCATAAATGATCTTAAAGCAAGGGTTTTATTCGCAATTCAGACAATGGAGATACTATGATTTCTGAAAAGTTAAACGTTCCAGAATCAGTTGCTGATTTCATCGAAGGCAGAACTCCCAAGAAAATCGGTTACTCGTTATTATTCAAAGCTTGGTTAATCAAATTGATGAACACTACAGCAAGTTTGCAAAGTATGTTTAATTACTGCACTCTAAAGCAGGAAGTAAGACAAACTGAAAATCAAAGTTGTTCAAAATAAGCAAATATATCCTAATTTCCGTATACCTGCGCTACATTTGGGAAAAGCATATAATCAAAGTTCAGTATAAATGGACTTAAGGATTGAGCCATAATGAAGTGTTATGTTCATCCGAACGAAGAAGCCGTTGCAATATGCAAATCATGCGGGAAAGGCTTATGCAAAGATTGCAACATCGATATTCAAATGAAAAGTTACTGCAAAAACTGTGTAAGCGAAAACCTACCGCAGAGAAATGATGTGGACTCACAATACAGTTCTCTTTTTGGTCCTGCAGCAGAATTGGAGAGAGCATTTAAATCCGGAGCAGATGGGCTTTTAGCGTTAGGGATAACAAGTCTTTTCATAGTTATTTTTTGGTCAATTTCAGATTTCTATAATATGCAAGCAGATGGAGCTGCATTCGTAACCGTTTGCTGGGTAATAGCAACCGCTATTTGTATTTTAGTGGCTTCTGTGGGATACAACGCATTAAGAACAGCTTATGGTAATAACATTGGGTTAATTGCAAAAATTTTGGGTTATCTCTCCTCTGTGTTTCTGTTCTTGTTTTTACCCTTATCATTAATAATTGAACCAAGTGCCATTTCATCACTCAATGTAGGTAATGCAACTAATGGAACAGTCATTTTCGGCTATCTCACGTTCACAATTTTTGGATTAGCACAAATTACATGGGGAATTGCCCAAATTACATCGAGACAATACACAGGCAAATTGAATCTAGCTCTGGCCAGCGGCGCAATAATGATTGTTTCCGGATGTGTTATTTCATTCGCCATTCTACTTTTTGATCAAGCACTAATACCCGGATTAATGATCTTTGCAGTCTCAGCCTTCATATCATCAGCAGTTTTTGCTACCGCCAAAAAACCGAGAATAAGTTAGAGGAAGTAATGAGAATCTTGGAACAAAAAAAAATCACAATTATCTATGTTTTGACACTAATCTTCTTAATTTATCAAATTCCAAATATCACAGCCGCTCCAACCAACACGGGTATACTACAAGTGCATTCAAACGTAGACGGCGCAAGTGTCTTTCTTTCCAGTAATCTGAACGGCACAACAGATGGGTGGGGGAACTTTAACCTAAACAACTTAATAAGTGGAAGTTATTCCCTCAAAGTAACCAAAATTGGATTCAAAGACTGGACTAAACAAATTACAATCGATGTTAGTAAAACCACTAATGTTTATCCATATCTTGAAAGTGGAACAGGAACAGCACAAGTCCGCCAAGAAACTATACCTTCTGAAACAGTCTCCGGAACACTACTGATACATACAATAGCAGGAGCAAACATTTACACAAACAACGAATTCGATGGAACAGTAGATACATGGGGCAATGCACAAGTCAATGGTTTACTTCAAGGTACCTATTCAGTCAAAATAAGCTTACTAGGGTACAAAAACTGGATTAAGACAATTGATATCCAACCAGGTTTAACCACAACAGTTTATGCAAACCTTGAATCCGGAACAGGCGATGCCAATACACGAGCGGAAACAATTTACTACAACTCAACATACGGCATATTGAACGTTTTCTCATCAAACAACGTCAAAGTATACATTAATAACGAATACGGCGGCAAAGTCGATATTTGGGGAAAACTCACAATTAACGGGTTGCTAGATGGGATTTATACCGTCAAACTTACTGATTCAGGTTACAAAGAATGGAGCAAACAAGTTTCCGTCACACCGGGACAAACAACTGAACTGTATGCAGCCCTTGAAACAGGTGCGGGAAACGCAAACACAAGAAACGAAACCATAAGCTACAATTCACCTACAGGTAAACTAACTATTTACGGCGTTGATGGAACTTCAGTATACGTCGGCAATGAATATAGCGGAATCATAGATTGGGGCAAATGCCAAATAAGTGGATTAGTAGCTGGGACATATGATCTAAGACTTCTTGCAGAAGGCTACAAAGAATGGATAAACTCAACAACAATACTTGTAGGTCAAACAATTGAAATCACTGCATCACAAATTCCTAACCCAACAGTTCCTCCAACGACCCCACCAACGAATCCACCGACAAACCCGCCAACAAACCCTCCCACTATCAAACCGATAAACCCACCAACCCAAATACAAGAGACAAAAACCTCAGAAAATGGTCCACTCTACCTGAACCTAACAATTATTGGAACAATAATAGCAGTCGCCTCTATAATAATAATTTCTGTCATCTTGCTTGCAACAAGAAAAAAGAGAGCACAAACAACTAATTATTCTGCAAACACATTTTCGGACTCATCTAATATCGACAAGAAAGCTAGTTTCTGTCAAAACTGTGGAGCACCAGTAACGGATCCAAACGAAGAATTCTGCAGCAACTGCGGCAAAAAAATAATTTAACTTCAATATGAAAGGAGAAAAGGTTAATCATGGAAAATACCCACCAAAAACTTACTCTTTGCCCATATTGTGGTTCATACATAATGGAATCAGCGCAATTTTGTAGACAATGCGGAGAAAAAGTAGGAAACGCACCTGGTAACTTCACAACTTCAAGACCAACTTTCTCTAACAATCAAGGACAGAACAATTTGTACCCTCGAGTAAGGCCATTAGGAATTTCAATCATTAGTATAGGCTGGATTTTTGGCGCAATACTGACTTTTGCAGCAGGTTACTTCAATGTAATAAACACTGCTCAAATTTTATCAAAAATGAGCCCCTTGTACAACCCTGACAACGCTCTTGAAACATGGGCTAATTGGGCTGTACCCTTTTTTACTGTATTATGGTTTTGCGTTATATTAATTGGCTTTGCACAACTTTTCTTGCCACTTGGTTTTTGGAGGGGTGATAATTGGGCATACAAATTTGGCAAAATAATTCCGTTGGCTGGTCTTACAATAATTGTTCTCATGTTATTAACCGAAGGCGCATACAGTTTTTCACTTGCAACATCCGAATATTCCAGTTCAATACTGATTGCAACCATTTTTGTAACTGTTTACTTAGTCTATTTCAGAAGGGCTAATGTTAAAAGATGGTTTAATGCTGACTTTTAGTTCTTTCAATCAGCGTTGGGTCATGGATGCTGAAGCAAAGGCTGAGTTGTGTAGGTCCAAGACTGAAGGTCAGATCCTGCAGTGTTTTTGACTGCTAAGATGCCTTGTTGTAAGTTGCATTGGGAAAAGTTAGCTGATGGCGTATGCGTCGCGAGTGTGGAGGTTCCAAAGGTTGAGGAGGATGTCTATGTTTGGGTTTGACTGAGCGTGAGAAGCAAATTTTGCGCTTAAAAAATGGCAAATGGTCGATTATGAGATTGCCCGAAAGCTCAGAGTTGATGCTGGAAACGTCACTCGCTCAAGGTTAACTGCCTTGCGCAAGATTGAGCGGGCTCAGGCTGATTTGGATTGCTCTCCAAGTAGGCGTGAAGATTAAATCTGGGTTTAGCCGTTAACGCATGATAAATCAAGCAAAATGTTTTCAGTCATGAAAGAAAAAATAACAGTATTTCTACTTTAACAGCCTTTCAAACCAAAAAACCTATTCTAAAATAAACAGTCACCACTTGAGCCATAAACAATAAAATAAGCCCAAAAAAAGCACTAAATACCAATTACTCCCCCCACGTTTCCTCGGGTCATAAATAATCAAAACACTAATCTAGGGTTAGAAAAAATTGAACTGATTGTTTTGAATCCTCTGCTCACTATGCAAAACCTTTTTTCTTTATACATCGATAATCAGCTTGTGGAAAAAGCCTTTGGATGAGAAAGAAAGACAAGAAAAACTCAAACAGTTCATTTTGACTAGCGGTTTTCCTCTTCAACTGAGAGTCGCTTCTATCATCAAGAATAGCGGCTATGATGCAATTAACAGCCCGTTGTTTTTTGACAACGATGAGAAAATAACTAGAGAAATTGACGTTGAAAGCTGTTTGTATCCACAGCACCCCTTGCCAGAAGAAATCAGGTGGTCGCTTAATCCCTTCATTATTATTGAATGCAAAAAAAGCGAAAAATACAATTGGGTGTTTTATGATAGCAGTCAAGTCAATTTCGAGTTTTCAGTTGGAAATTATATGGACTTTTTGATGGTCAATGGCACAGATGGAGAATCCCTGTTAGAACAATTGCCTTTTAGAGATACCTTGATTCGCCACTGCATTGACGCAAAGTATGTTTCAGGCGCATATCAGCAAGTCAGAGTAGATGGACATGAAGTTGGGAAAAATGAAATTCTTGACGCAGTAAGCAAAGTCATAAAGTATATGAATTATCAATTTGAGCGGTTAAAGCCGTTTTATTCTGGTATAAGAGATGACATCATCTTTTATTATCCAACGATTGTTTTTGAGGGAAATCTATACTTCGCCTCCTTCAAGAAAACGCTTAACATACGTCCTGTCGACCATATAGTTTACGAAACTCGTTATCCGTCTGGGCTTAGCGGTGACCTTGTCCCGTTATATATCGATGTAGTTAGGCATGATGCCTTCAAAAGGTTCTTGAATGTCATAATAAAAGAAATTGCTACTTTCGAGCAGAAAATGAACGACCCCGCCATCCAACATAAACTTGATTTATTAGCGCAAAAGAAAGGGGAAAGAAGCTAGCCCAAATTATTGACACTTGAAGATAGATAAGTCAAATTTGAATTTACTTTGTCTAGTTTTAGACTTATTTCTTTTAGTAGAGCGATAATGATTTTCTCGCTTTCTTCAGTCATACTTTTGACCTTCATTAAAATCTGAGTTTTTTGATTTCAGAAAGCTAATAACAAGCTCAATTTTCCCGTTCAACTTGTCGATTGACTCTTGCAAAGGTTTTCTAATTAACTCTTAATCCAACCAACTTTTTAATTAACCTTCACGACGTAGGGCCAATAATGTTGTAAAATCTTGCATTACGCTAAGCAGTCTGACTGAATATGTAAATGCGTCTATTGCATCGGCTATTTCTAAATAGATTACAAAGAACTCTGAGAAGCTCATCGTTTTATCATAGATTTCGCCTGTATCTCGATTCTTTGACACAAAATGAGCTCGGTCCAGGACTGGATTGTATTGAGCTTGGGCATGAGCAATTGCGTTTCTGATTTCGCTTTTTTCCTTCCAATTCTCCAAGAATACGGGTTTTATGCCAAAACTTTTCTCACATTCGCGGTAGATTTTCCAAACATGTTCTGAACTGAGTTCTTTGGAGCTCGGAATAGTTGTCCCTTCCGAGATTGACAATAATGCATACAGGAGTCTAGCTAATTCTCCAAAAATGCCCTCCACAGCAACTTGATATGTGTAGCAAGCTGAGCTAAACATAATTTCGCTTTCAGACTTTGAACGGTTTTGCTTCTTAAGTAGTTTCGCAAGTTGACCGGACATAGAATTTATACTATCATCACAAGCATTCATCTTATCAAAAAAAATGGAATACTCAGCCGGCATGTCAAGTCCTTTCTTTTGTAGACTCGTAACAGATTGAAGAAGTACTACCCATGATTCTCTAAAGCATCTTCTTCGATATTTATGACCAATAGGAGTTATCTCTTCAAATTCCTTATCAAAAATTTTGAAGATATCATTAAATTGTATGACAGCCCCAAATTTTGAAGTATTTCCGCTAATAACTTGGTTAGTTAACTCACCAATTCTTTTAGCAGTCCTTAAATAACCCTGTTCTTTCAAGAACTTTTCATTCTTCTTTATGCTGTCTATTTCATTCTTCATTCGTTAATTTCTCCAAATCTATGTTCATTTTCAGGATTATCTTCTTCACTATAATCATTGTCAAAGGGATCATTTGGTTCTTCTTCAATCTGAAATAATATAACCTCAGATAGTTTTCATAATATCACCGATTATTCGCGGTTTTCAAGAAACTCTCGAATTGGGGTCGTTCGCCGATACAATCATAGAAAGCATGTTCCAAGTATTTTCGTGTGCGAGGAACCAAAGGAGCTCGTTCCCTGCTTGCCCACCAAACGTATTCTATGCCTTGACTTTTCAAAATATCTTGCCTGTTTTTATTTTTTAACAAAACACATTTAGTCGAAACATTACATTTCGAACACTTATCATCACATTTTCTTGGAACAGGTGTTAATCCACAAGCTTTGCACTCAATAGCTATTTTGGCTTTAGGAACATAGAAATCAACTATTGCGGAGGGAGAAATGGAAATTTAACCTGCTTCTGGATTTCTGCATTTAGGAACATTTTTTTGAGGATGCAATAGGTTTCTTCTTCCATTCGTCTCCACTGACTTTTGGTGGTTTGTCTGAATAATGCGATCCGTCAGTCATTTTACCTAATTAATTTGTGATTGGATTGTGTTTAAAGATTTGGCTTTATTCTCTTGAGTTAAGGAACAGTTGACTTAATCCAAAGAATCAGATAGTCATTATGCACCTCTCCAACAACTATCTGAAGACCTAAGTCATTATATGTTGCTCCCTGAACAGCGTTGTAATACTTTGTACCTATTATTCCAGCAGGCACTACATCAAATTGGTTTTGAGTTTTTCCATAGAAGTCAGTTGAGGGTCCGGCATATCCTAAACCGTAGACATTATTCCCAAATTGAACTGAGTTCGGTTGGTTAGTGACTAATGTTACTTTCGTATATCCTGAAAATGCATTGCTTGGACTTGAGGAATTAAATACAGATATAATAGTTGGACTTTGCCATAAGATTATGACCACTATTGCCAACACTGAAATAAGAGCCACAATTTTCTTATAGGGTATAACTGGAAGAGAGTGTGTTAGTTTTGGCTTCCGATTGACACGGTGACAACGTCTACACTTCCAAACAAAGATTTCTCTATTGGCAAACCATTCATTACCACAATAGTAGCACTTCATCTTTGCCATGTTAGGCTATTCTATTGTTTTAGTTTTAAGTTTTTGCTTAGAGTTCTGAGTAAAAATGTATTAATTTACCGATCTAGCCAACAAGCTCACATGTTAAGGAAGGCCGCAAGCAATTTTTAATCCTTCTGTAACCACTTGAGCAAGAGTTGGGATAAGCCAATTAGCATTCTTCTTAATTTTAAGCCATAAATTCTTTACTCTATTTGCATCTGCTTGATTACCTCTTTTAAGCTCCTGTTCTAGTTCATTAACGTCTTTTTGAATACTTCCCTTTTGCTCCGGTGTGAGATTTGACTTTTCAATTTCTCCGTAAGCCCGACCAAAAGCGTCTTGTTGATTCACAGTAACTTGAGAATTCCCTGCGGCTTGAACAGCACCATAGGTATTTCCTTGAATGTTTTGGTTCTGAATAGTTACATTTACAAAAGGAACTTGGTCAGAATACAGGTTTTTATGTGCAACAACATCGCAGCCGGACGCTGTTATTCTTGCCCAATTTCCATTAAAAGTCTCGGCAAGAAACTTCACAAGACCTTTAGCTTTCAGATATTCGAGATTAAAGTCGGCACAGTTTTGAGAGATGGCAAGGGTTTCAGCAATTTTACGGTTTGAAATCCCCAAATTCATTGGGCGCTTTTCACTCTCTTGGAGTAACAGCTCTAGTATTGCAAGACGAATCTGATCATTTGTTAAAGGGGTTGACATAAAAATTCTCGCTGTTCTGTCATCGGTTAATTGACCATTATGCATTTTTAAGTTTTGTCATACTCGCTTTTGCCCGAAACACCCACTGATCGTGGCTTACTTGATTTGGTTGATGTCATGTTTGCGACAATAAGCCATTAGTGAAGTTTGTTCCCAACTAATTGAGCATGTCTTGCGTTGGTAGTCGTCATGCTGATTTCGAGAAGATTCACACAGCTTTTTTGGAACACTACAGCAAGGATCCTAAGCTTGGGCGAGTCCCGGTAAAGTAGGGAGTCTCAACTTGTAATAAGGCAAAAATTTTAGTGTTATTGTTTGTTTAGATGCTTAATGAAGTCATTTTGTAAAAACTTTTTATTTTGCATCAATCGAATGGGATATTCCATTTCACGATATATTTCAATTTTGCAGCTTAATTTAAGAACGTGAAATCGTGAGATTTGTTAGAGGCGAAATGGTTTCATGAACTCCTTAAAGAGAATTGAGCGTGGTCTTGTTGCACTTGCATTAGCTCCATTATCGGGGCTTGAGAAGAAAGAGCAGGATAGAAGACTTGAAGAGCGGTTAAAGCGTTTAGAACAAAAGAGGAAATGCAACTGATAAGTACATTCTCTTGTCTTTCATCAGAGTCTCATTTCTACGTTCATTTCCAATCAGACATGTCCTAAAACTTACCCTTGCCCGTTGCCTCAGATAGTGAGACCGCATGTCTTTTCAAGAGATGAGTACTAACTATCTAAAAACAAAGTTATTTCAAATCTATCAATTTAAAGACCAAAACAGTTTTTGCCACTATCTGCACTTCACCTTCAGGCAAAGTGTCTACTATTCTATAAGGTGTATCCCAACCCAAGCTTGCTCCTTCATACACTATTTCCTTTGGCAAGAACCCAACATGGCCTTTTGTAACTACTTCGTACATAAGAAAATTGTATTTGGCGCGCCTCACTATTGACTTGAGAAATGCGTTTATTCCGCCCGCAACATAGTTGGATGCGCCAGTAAGGTTTTTGACATCTCCAGCTCGTTCGCCAAGTTCAACAATAACCTCTCTGGCTTCTGGAATGCCCTCTATTCTTGATTTCTTCAAGCCTTCCATAGTCTTGAGAGAATTACAAGTCTTAAAAAACTTTACTACCTACACACAAAGACATTTGTAACCATGAAAAAATAACGAATTGCGCGCCCTTGTTTTTTCAACCTATAGCCCTTATCTTCGCAAGAAATCTAACAACTCTACAAAGACGCCTGTCCTAAAGAAAGATGGGTAAATCAGTTATTATTTATTACTCGATTCACCCAACCTTCCATAGGACAGTAGTCTCTGCAAATACTAACGATCAAGGTCTTATTTTAGAGAAGATTCCTTAATTGGGAAATCCACTCAAATACTTTGGTCATCTTCGAGGGTCTCCGGGATCTAGTATTCTGTCGATCGCTTTTTTGATTTCTTTCAGTTCTGCTTTTGACATTAGTTTTATGACGTACCCATGCGCTTTAAACGGGCTATTGTCTACTGTGCAGTGCTCTGCTCTATGACCATCACCTATTCCATGCAAATGCCATTTCTTACACCAGGGACACCAGAATTTCATGCCGCCTTCGAAGTCTGTTCTAGGCAAACACTTGATTAATGGAATCTCTTCTTTCTTAACAACCATTTTTTTTCACCTCCTCCATACCGAACTTTTTTTGGTATATTCGGCAATCGTTTTTTAGGCAAAATCCACATTCGCGAATTGTTTCACATCGGTACCCTTTTCGATGCTCTGACCCACACTCATCGGTATTTTTGTCTGCATAACCTGCCGATATGAGACTTTTGATGTTTCTTTCAGTCAATGCAGCGTTGAAATCGTCGCAGAAATCAAACCAGCGAACCATTGAATTGATGCTGAGGTTATGCATTGACAATTCTTTGACCGCGCCAATTCGCATTTTATGACCGTTTCCACCTGTAAAAGAAATACGCTCCTTACGAGCACGCACGAAACAAGGCCTAATGTCTAGTTCATCATAGTCTTTGGCGTTCAGAATCTCTCTTGTGCATTCCTTAGCATATTGAGCGAGCTTCTCGGGATTCCTGACTGACTTTTTTGTGGTTACAAGAGGGATTGAAAGTTCATCATCAAACTTCATTTCGAAAACAATCTTTGTCAGTTTTGGCAAAATGGCAAGGCTTTCAAGTCGAGCGATTTGTACATAATGCTGAGCAGAGCACAAGCGGTCATAGTCAGCAGGTGTCAAGACTATAAATTCTTCAATTGATACAGGAACAGCGTATTGAGGACGACCTAAAAGTTTTGATGCCTTCTTATTCGGTGTGTTTGGGATTCTGCAAAGACGCGAAACATCACCCATAACAGCTGAATCAAACTCTGCCTTGATACCAGTTTCAGCAGTAACATTCACAGCTAACTCTTCAAGGAACTTACGCGTCACCTGTTTAGCGTCTTCAGTCGTAGAGAACTGCAAACTTAGGAAATCGACGAATAAATGAACTCCTTTGAAGCCTGAAAGCAAGATTCGTGGCTCAATACCTTGTGTTTTCAGATAGGTGATAACGCTCTTTGCTTGTTTTAGAAACATCTTCCATTGCTAACAAACGAAGAGGCAGCAATTTTGGAGCAACGCTTTGGTCGCCTTTTTCCCAAATGCTTTTTAGTTTTTTGAATTCTTTGTTTTCAACATCGATGTCGATGAATATTGTGGATATTGGTGGGTTTCCGCCTTCGTTTGGGTGCTTATGGTCTGGAAACGCATTAACTGAAACGAGTGCATCAAGCCCTTTGTCCCAACTGTCCTTAATGAGCCCAAGCATGTCCGTATGGCGATTGACCCATAACTGTCTGGGATTCCCGAAGCGCCTGGGGTAATCTGGTGCCCAACAACCAAGGCAATGAATGTCTCTTACGAGTTTGCGGGTTTCACGCTCACCCGTCTTAGCGCCTAACACAATCCAGCCAGGACAGAGATTCGGTTCTTGAACTGCGATATCGAAAAATTCGCTCAGATGACCGTAAATGCTGGAGCTTACGTGATGATTGAAGTACCCGGGATCAAGCGAATCTGCAGTTTCGGGTGCACGTTCAACTGCTGCTTTGATCGCAAAGAAATAGTCTGACAGTACTATGCTTTCTTGGTTAGAACGAGTACTATATACTATACTTGTTTTGCCCTGTTCTCCATAGTACAACTTTGTTGCGATCCCTTTAACCGACCCTTGCGAATCGTGCACTATTATGTAATCAGTTGTCCCTTCTTTAGATAGGAATTCTTGTAGTGTGCCAAGGAAGCCGTTAACTTCTTGCAGATCCATTCCATGATTCGTTACTAGCCTTTTGGCGCTAACATAACCTTTCTCATCAACTATTTTCTTGACGTTTACCCAGTTAAGTCCTGTCTTGACTATTTCCCCTTGGTTAAGCCATTGATCGATAATGTGCAGTGATTCTTGAAGGTCAACGCTTAGAGGTGCAGTTGTGAGATGAGGCTTACCAATTGGGTTTTGGATTTCAACGTTAAACTTTAGACCTCTCTCCGTTTTAACTGGCACTAGCTTTCGTGTAGGTCCCCAAAGTAGGCATTTTTCAACTTCTTCTTCACGTGCGCCGATGATGATTGCAACGCTTCTGTCTTTGGCGTTTGGATCTTTGGCGCGTGATATGGCTTGGTATGTGCTGTTGTGAACTGAGTCTACTCGCAATTTCTGTGAAATATAATGGAGTAATTCATCCCCTTGAAGATTTAGCGGGTTATCGTGGTACTTCGCTTGGATTATTGCCAGGTTATCTTTGGCATTTACCGGTTTTTCAGCTGGCCCAATCATGATCCATATTCTTTTTGATGAAGACACGCCTTCCGTTAAATCACTAGCATACCATGTGCATCTATGACCGAGCCTTTTTGCCCATTGCTTGCTCATTGCACAAATAGCAACATTTTCTTCACCATACCGACTAATTACGACATCCACTAAAGCTTTGGTGCCTTGAAGCTTATTTTCAAAATTGAAATTGGAAATGCGGCTTTTATCGGCGATAACTAAGAATTGTGACGATGTGTTTAGCGGATCTCCCCAAACGTAATCTTTGATGTTGGTGAGGTTTAGAAGCTTATCAATTTTTATTTCCCCAAATGTGGCGGTTGTAAATATTATTCGTTTGTCTTGTGAGTTTACGATCGCCTGTTTAAGAAATGCACGCAATGCGGTGTATAGTAGAGTGTCTTGTGCTTGAAGAGAAATTTGTTCATTTTGTGAACCCTTAACATATGATAGCACAAGGGTGTCTGCGTTTGTTATTGAAAGCAGTTTGCTCAGGGTTACGATTTGTTCTTCGGTTAAGTCGTATTTTTGGGGGTTTTGGATGACGTTTATGAGCAGGGACTGAATTTTTATTATTTCAGCAGGTGTCAAGGGGGCTCCCATTAGATTGTCCGATGATTTTTGACTGAAAGATTCTTGCAGCATGAAAGCTCTTTCAAGCCATGATTTCTCGGGGTTTAATCTATGGATCTCTTCTAGCTGTTCATTTACTGCTTTTTCAGCTGATTCACGCTTTTGTTTGGCTGCTGCATAGACGGGATTTGGAATAGAAGATGCCAAATGCTTAAGGTGGTGGTTTTCTTTTGATTTCTTTTTTAGCGTCTCTATTTCCGATCGAATGCTTGCTTGTATTTCTATTAACTTTTCAAGGAACCTTTTGAAAAGAGGAGGTGAAGACTCACAAAGTTTTGAGTACATTTGTGAATCTAAGTTAAGGGTGGATTCTTGTCCTTCCTTCCTCTGCCAAACGCTGACTGAAACTGTTGCTGATTCTTGGAGGAAATGTGCTTCGTCAAGTATGATGTTTCTTGATTGGAGCAATCGGTTGACTATTTCATTCGCTTTTTTGTTAGCGGCTAATATAAGGCTCTGTAATTTTGCATAAGTAAGCGAAAAACCATCTACCTGGTCTAAAGGTGTTTCGTAAGCAGCTCTAATCGGGCAGTCGGATATGTGGCATTCATCGCAGTTTGGAAGAGGTATAAATCCAATTTTTAGAATTGCTGGGTATTTGGTTGTTAGCTCTTGGATTTTTGGACAGAAAGAGTTTCTTGCAATATGCAGAACGTTGATGGCGTGTCCTACTACTGTTTGAGTGTCTTTTATTCCTGCTTTTATTATGTTTTCGTTTGTCCGGCAAACAAGAGTGAATAATTCCTTTCTCGCTATGCTTTCACTGGATAAAGAGACTGTTCCGCCTGCTCTCGTTGTTTTGTCCAGTTTGATGATCTGTATGCCGTTGGCTGTATCGTTGAAGAATGCGATTGCTTTCATGCTTCGAGGGTCTACTGCTACGCCCTTTTTTGTTGTTTCATTGTTTAGAGTTTCTTTTTCCATTATTGACACCTTTTATCACACTTGTGATATTATTTGCTACTCGTTATACTATGTGTATAAACGATAACCTTATAAACTTTGTGTTACTAGTAACAAATTGTGTGACTAAGAATGGTCAAACATAACAAAGCAAGATTCGGTTTAACGATGAGCCCAGAGCTTTTTGAGAAAATTGATGCAAAACGTGGCCTTATCCCAAGAGCGACATACATAGAATATTGTGTTAAGCAATATTTTGAGTTAGAAGGATTGAAGAACGATGAACTCAAATTCTATAAAGAAATACAGGATCTACTCCTCAAGTTAATGTCTGAGGGAAAAAGAACCGAGGTCTTACGTGGAATAGGTTTGGCCACCGCAAAAATTGGAGAACGTAGAGAGTCATTAATCGCAGCAAAATAATCTTATAGAAAAGCAAAAACTTCAGAACGTTGAAGAATCATTGAGCTTTCGCAGTTAGAGAAATCAGTTGAACGGTTCTTAAAACGTCGTCTCTGTAGGCCTTAGTACCGACTTCATGTATTAAATCATTTATTATGTCTGATATTCGCCAAATCTCAATCCCATAAAGCGCCTTGGCTTGTTCAATCACGTTGGGTTCTTGGACATCCCACACAACAAGAATTTTCTTGTATTCACTACAGCCGAAAATCTCTTTGCATCCATCAACAACCGCAGGGGGCGAGAACTTAATCGCATTGAGCGTATCCATACCTCTGCGGTGTTTTTGACCCTTTTTGGTTTGAGTGTCAATCATTCTAAGCCGAAAACCTCGCCCGATGCAAACGCGGACTTCCATGTGGAATCGCTCGCAGGTCTTTGGATTAAAAGCTAGCAGGTCAATTTCCTTGCCACCAGAGAGCATGATGTTGGTCATCGTGAAGCACCGCTTAACCAGTTGCATATAGCGCTCGACAATGTGAACTTCGGGTTCCAAAAGCGTGCCCTGCAAACAATCATTTCAACTAATATATAATTCATTTGGATGAACCTTACTCCATCAATCGTGTTATGATCTTATCAATAAAGCAAAGTCCATGATAAGCAAGGGTTCGGATTTGAAGATTTCAACCTTACTTGGAGTGCCAGTAGTCAAAATTCTGCTCTTTCTTCATGAACACGGTGAAGTAAGATACACAGACCTAACAAAGTTGATAACAAGTAGAGGAACACTTTCACTTAACATTAAAGAGCTTGAGGAAGAAGGACTAATTCAAAGAAGAATCTTGACGACTAAACCAATACAAGCGTTTTATTCATTAACAGAAAAAGGTGCAGAAATTGCGTCTCTGCTGCGTAAAACAAAAAAGATAGCTTGACAAATTCGGTTGTTTGGCGTGCAGTGGTGTCGGCATAATGATCGTGAGAAACTCCGTTAGCAAAGGAAAAGAGTATGCAAGAATTTGGGTTTATGGCCCGACCAAAGTAAGTGAAGACACAGCTTTTCTTTTTAAGACCGGGCAACCTTGTTTGGTAAAAATAGATTGAATCCAAAACGCAACTTACTGTCAAACCAATTTCAAAAAAAGACGCAACTGAACTTGGCTCGAAAACAGGGGGAATTCGTTGATCGATACAATAAAGAACACAGACCGCAGAGACGACGGCACCCGAGAATTTAGTTGAATTTGAAGTCAGTTGCAAATCTGCCACATGAAAACGCGGGTTAAAAATACAAATTGATTTTTAAATTAATCCGCCTTTCTGATGTTACAACTTCTCAACTGGAAAAAAACTATAACTCAAATCAAACCAGAAGACAACACACCATAAACAATAGAAGTGAGGCAGAGAAATCGGACAAGCGTTAAATATTACCTGTTATCATAAAGAAAATCAGTAACATTGTAACTATACCATCATTGTTACAAATATAACAAAGTAACTGAATTCATCAATAAGGTAGATTCGTGATTAAAACCGAGAAAACAAAACTCATCAGGGTTTCAATTGAGAACTACGGAAAAATAATTGCTCTAAAGGGACAATTGGAAATAGATAAAAAAATCCCTCAAATCCCAAACGATGCTGTAACCTACCTTTTTCGTAATCAGAAGGAAAAAACAAAATGAAAGCTAAACTCCAAAAACAATTCATTTACAAATACAAAGACAAAAGACAACACAAACAGGCAATCATTATTTCAGAAGAGGCTGCCAACGATTTAGGTTGTAAGGGTAGGCAAGAAATAGAATTAATGATTAATGGTGGACAACTAAGGGTCACCATAAAAAATGAGAGCGAAGTGAAGGAGCGTTGAATACGCTGAAAACAGCACTTATAATTGATTATCACTCCAAATTAGACGTTAACAGTGATTTCGTTGAAATTGATGTCTCAAAAAGAAAGATAACCTACAAACTAAGAAACACATATGTTGCAAATTTTGATGAAGAAGAATTTGTACGAGCTTACTATGTCACTAAACTAATTACCATTAATGGTTTCAGAAAGGACGACCTCGTTGTTGAAGAAGAACATACCTTCCCAATTGGACGCGGAAAAAAAGACGTATCCGTAGATATCATTGTTTACAAGGGAGACAACCCTTTCATAATTTTTGAGCTAAAGTCTCCAACAAGTTTCGATTCAGAAAAGTACAAATCCATAAAGAGTCAATTGTACGCCATTTCAGATAACCTCACGGACAAAGAGAACCTCAACTGGCTAGTCTATGCTACAATACATGCAGATGCGCAAATTGAAGAAGATGTAATAACAATCGATTATAAACTATACACTTCATACAAAGATTGGAAAAAAAGTAATGAGAGAAGCTTCTACCAAATCCCAGATTCAACTAGTCGGTTCGCTGAAAACCTAGTAAAAGGCAAAGCTACACTCAAACCTCTATACAAACAGTCAATAAACAAGCTAAAGAGACGATTACACAACACTTTATGGCGAGGAGGAACAAGAGGAGATAACAAAGTATTCTTCAATCTATTAAAAATGATTATTTGCAAAGTATATGACGAACAAGAGACGCACTCTGATGAATCGTATATATTCCAGTTGAAATATTCTGGAGACAAAATAGATTATTCCGCAACTGAAACCACTATTCAAGAATTGTATCAAAACACACTTAGAAACAAGAATTATCTGGATTTTAGCCCCACAAAACTTCAAGAGCTGGCAAAGGTTGAAAAAGGTGTTGAAATTATCGAGCTGTCAGCTGAAGAGATAGCTTATGTGGTTAGTGAATTCCAAAATTATGCTCTAACAATTACAGATTATGATGCGTTAGCTATATTTTTTGAAACCATTTTAAGAGAAGGGTACAAACAGAGTGTGGGGTCGTATTTTACACACGCTAATTTGGTAACATTCTTGGTGTATGCAGTTGAGCTCGATGAATTATCCAAGAAAAAAATTAAGCAGGAAGAAACTTTGCCCTTCATAGCAGACGTATGTGCTGGCTCAGGAACTTTCTTAATAGAGGCAATGCGAACAATTACTAAGGCAGTAATTCAAAATAAGAATCAATTGACTTTAAACGAAACTATAAGACGTTTTATTCGGACGGAGTTTGATGATAGGCTAAAAGTTCATCCATGGGCAAAAGACTTTATTTATGGAGTTGACAGAAATCCTCATTTGCTCTTAACAACCAAGGTAAACATGATAATGCATGGTGATGGACATATTCATGTTTATCCAGATGACGCATTAAATGATTTTGACCAATATGATGAAATGGGAATTTTTTCCCATCAACAAAATAGCGATACATATAAGGGAAAAGTGAATGAAAGATTTGATGTTATACTTTCGAATCCTCCATTCAGCATGAAGATAGATGAACGTGCAAAGGAACGCTATGGTGAAACTTTTCCGATATTGGGTGGAGGACAGGGTTCTGAGGTTCTATTTATTGAGAGATGGTATCAATTATTAAAGGCAAAAGGTCGTTTAGCAGTAGTCTTACCCGAAAGCATTTTTGATACAACAGATAATATCGATGTCCGAATCTTTTTATACAAATATTTCTGGATAAAAGCTATAGTTTCAATACCAGGCACCATGAAAATAGGTGCTTTTGCCCCTTATACAGATACAAAGACAAGTTTGTTGTTATGCCAGAAAAAAGAACCCACAGAAGTCAAACAATGGGATACTATTTGGCAGACAAATTTATACAAATTCCTAAACTTGAAAAAGGAATTACAGAAATATTTTGGTAAAAGCCGCAAATTAAAGCAAAACACAATTACTCAATATCAGGTCGAAAAAGAAACTTTTGTTAAGCTACTTAAAGAATACCTTGACAATTGGTTTTCGGATTATGATACTGTGCTAAGCGTTAGAGAAATAGTTGATAAATATTCTGATGATTTTTGGTCTGTACAACGGGATGGTTGGATATTCAAGAGAGCTGCTGTTGAGTTAGTTAAAATTTACCCATCATTCAAAACTACGACCTTCATAACGCATACTGATGGAATTGGGTATAAACGAACTAGACGGCGAGAAGATATTAATGAAAATTGCTTGTTCAAACGATTACAGTCAGGTGACATCTTGATTAATACAACAAATCCTGAAACAGTCTTAGATTACCTTCGGAAGGAAGTAGTATGGGAATAAAACCAATTAAATATTTTAAAAAAAACATAGTTGATTTGTCGGCAGACCCCTTTGCGCGATGCGATTTTCATCATTATTTTAACGCTGAAAAATTTGTGCAGCAATTTCCCAAAAATATGAAGTTCAAAAGATTAAGGGATATTGTAACTCTCATAGAGACAGGTCAAAGTGTAGAAAGGGAAGATTACTCAATTACAGAATCCGATTATATTCACTTAGTTCCTAGAGATATCAAGAAGGGTAACTTAGACATAAGAGACCCCATTTACCTTAACCCTGAAAGAGGCGAAGAACTGAAGGATTTTAGATTAATTCAAGATGATATACTAATAGCAATTTCCTCGAATTGTGGCGATTCAGCGTTATTTTCACCTCCAGAATCCGATAAGCATTATACAATATCTCATTATGTTCTCCGTGTGAGAGTTGACCATAAAGTTTACAACCCTGATTTCTTGGTGTATTATCTTAATCACCCAAAAATTAAGACTTATTTCAGAGCAATAGAAGCTGGAAAACTCCAACAAAACCTTTCAAAAGTTTACATAAGAAATTTTCCAATAATTGATTTGCCCTTAGAAGACCAAGAGAAAACAGCTGCAGTTCTTAGACTTAAAAGAAAAGAGATAAACTTCAAACAATCTGAAATTGATACTCTGAGGCAAGATTCAACTAACTTAATATGGGACACGATAGAACAAAATTTTTAGCTAAAAAAACTTAAACAGTATTAGTTTTCTTTTCTTTCTTTTCAGGTCTTTGGAACTGTGCGAACGCTTCCATCCAACTTTTTAGTTCGAGACTTTTATCCTTACTAACCACATGGCTAAGAACTTCTTCAAGCGGAAATCCCGCTAGACGTGAGATACTACCTATTTTTGCAGAAGGAATTCCCACAGTCCCAAGCCACATATCTCTGATAATTCCATTACGCCCCTTCGCAGAATAACCTATTTCAGACCCAATACCAGCAAGACTTCTACCAGAGTTTTTGTAAGCTCTGCAAAATAATATGTTCCTAAACTCTCTTTCTAAATAAATTGGTCGTCCTATTGCTTTTGACATACTGAAACATTAACTCTTTAAAAAATAATAATTCTTGTCATAGTTGTTAAGTTTTTTGTAAGGCAACCGATTGTTTTGTTGGATATTTAGAATCGCTGTTTTTTAGTCATACTAAAACTTAACGCTGAGAAAAATCTAACAACAACTTATAGAACTCAGTTTAAAGTCCAATCACCGCTTTTTAATATGGAAAAACAACTCATAATCTTTCACCCGAAAAACTAACAGCTTTCTCATAGCATATGAAGTTAACAGAACCCAAAAAGAATATTTAAAGGGGGCACAATATTGTTCAGGATTTCAAATTTGAAGGTTGAGCAACAAAGCGAGCGTTTTAATATAATATTAGTTGCGAAGTTGCGACGTGAAAACGCAAATATTTTTCAAAATTTTTTTTAGTTTTAAAAACGCATTTTCGATGTCCAACCGAGAAAAAACGATTGATACAATTGACAAAATGTTGTTTTCATCAGAAATTGATATCACAGGCAAGGAAACATCTGAGTACAAACTACAGTTGCAGTACAAAGAAGCTTCAGGCATTATTGAGAGAATTACACGTGATGATACGTCAACGACTGGGCTTGCACAATCATCTAAACGAATTATTGTCGCATATGAATGTGGAAAACGTTTTATTGAGAATAATTTTAAAGATGAGAATATGCGATTTTTTTTGGGGTATTTCTTAAACAGGGTCAAACTCATTCAGATTGAGACACCAAGTGTTAGCGAAGCATTGAAAATTTTTGAAACGGTAAATGCGAGAGGAATTGGACTCAACTCAATGGATTTATTGAAAAACTTAATTTTTATTCAGATAGACAAGAAAGATTACGACCGGTTGAAAACCGAATGGGAGAAGATTACCCGACTTCTTGAAAAACCAGATAATGAAAAACCATTGCGTTTCCTAAGATATTTCTTAATGGCAAACTACGACGTCAAAAACAAGAAGGGAGAGGAAATAATCAGAGAAGACGAGATTTACAAATGGATCACAAATTCAAAGAATGAAAAACAAACAAATTATACGGAGGCCCCCTTTGAATTTGTCGAAAAAATGCGATTAAATGCTGAGGCATATATAAAATTCTTAAATGGACAAGATAAAGAAGGAAATTTTAATGTTTACCTTGACAATATCAGGAAACTTGGAGGAGGAAGTTTTCGTCAACATCTCATTCTTCTCCTAGCAGCAAAAGACCTTAAGAAAGAACTGTTCGACCACTTGTCAAAACAAATTGAAGTCTTAATCTACTATTACTTGATAACCGGAGAACCTACAAGGGATTTTGAAAGAAAGTTCTCAAGATGGGCTAAATTAGTTAAGAAGTTTGACAACAAAGATGATGTCAACTCGTTTATACAAGAACAATTAATCAGCGAGATAAGTAATAGGGGATTAATTTATGAAAATTCATTCCTTAATATTACTCAAAAAAACATGCAGGATTATAGGATCCGTTATCTTCTAGCTAAGTTTACGGGGTACATAGATAAGTTCTACTATGGTAACTACGCAGACCGTCCTCTTGCAGAATACATTCCTGCTGGAACAGAACTTGAACACATTTTGCCTGAGAACCCCGAGAACGCGCTGCTGGAATCTTTTGGTGAGCAGTACGATGATTTCAAAATTAGGCTTGGTAACCTAACGCTTCTTGAAAAACCTAGAAATATTGTTGCAAACAGAGATTTCTTTGACAAAAAGAAGCCAATTTATTTAAAGTCAAAAGTCTCATTGTCAAAATCATTGGTAGACTTAGATCAGGTGGGTAAAGACACTTCAATAAACAGAATTAATAAGTATCTCAAAACATTCGACAAGTGGGATAAAGCAGCAATCATTGAAAGGCAAAAAATGTTTTTTGTCTTGTCGAAATTCATTTGGCAAATAAAGACAATAGAATGAGTATCTCTCGAAAACTGGAAAAAGACAAGAATACGAGTTTTTATGCAGTTACAAGCAAAAGGCTCATATTTGTAAAATCTAAAAAATACCTTAAATATCACGAATAAGGTTAAAAAAGATGCTAAGGTAGAGGGTTTTATTTAATTAAAACTTACCCTTCCACATAATTCCAATAATCTTAATTGGAAAGGGTAATGTGTGTGAAGTTTCCACTGATATGTAGGTTCAAATCGATGCCTGTTCAATTTGCCAAAAGTAGAAGTTCAACCAACATTAAGTAAAAACGAAAAATCTTTGATATTTGAGAACCATACGATTATGGAACGTGTTTGGGTAGCAAATGTATTTTTGGCTAATTAGCAATTGTTCTCAATCATCTGCATCGTTGTTTAGAGGGGTCAAGCTTGAAGAACCAAGAAAAATTGAAAAAGAAACTTGTTAGTCTGTCTGCAGAGTATCTCTTCGGTTCATTATATTTATATCAGCACTTAACCGAGTTTGAAAAAGTTATTACCTTTTATAGAAAATTCTATGATCAACCAAAATCTGATGAACTGCCCAGAGATTTCTTTGAGGGATACAAATTAGCCCTCATTTCTTTACTTCATCAAATGATTACAATAGCTATCCAAGACCCTGAACTAATTGGGATTCGTGGAAGTGAAAAAATAGACTGGGCTTATTCATACGGTTCAGATGATAAAAGCTCTATACATAAACTTCCAAATCGAACAACTCAAGGAATCTTCGTAAAAAATCTTTTGAGCTTTCGGAAATCTATTCTCGAATCTAAGAATTGGCCTGAGTTGAGGACAGAAGCAGAAACACTTAGAGATTTTCTATTGCCGCTGAAAGAGATTTTCCTTTGTTGTTACAAAGGGGTCTTAAAGAATGGAAAAATCGTTGAAGTTGATGAAACCCTAAAAGTTAAGATTCCGGGAATTTTGCTTATTTTTCTGAACGACGAGAATACTTTGGCAAAAGCTTTTTCTGAGATGTATCGAACGCAAAAAAGTGGTAGGATAAGGTTAGAAGATTTCGCTTATGATCTCGCAGATCCGCTTTCCGAAACATTCAACGAAAATGCGCTAATGAAAAATCAGGTTTTTTTCAGTGGATTTAGGTTCGCCAATTTGGCATTATGGTATTATGCTCTTGGAGATACAATATTTAACAAATACATTGAGATATTCCATAAACTGAAGGAGGCGTCAGATTGGAAAGAATTTGATTTACTGTTTGAGAAGATAAATGACCAAATAATTTTCGGATTTGAAAAAGAGCATCAGTCTAATTTTATTGATTTCACGATTGAAGTTAAAATCCCTAGAGCGCTGCGGGTTAAACTCACTGTTCCAATTGAGAAAACAAAAGCCACTCGTATCCTTCTTGAAGAGGTTTTAAATCATAGACCAGCTAAAGCCGTGAGTTTCGAAGGGCCTGCAGCATTTACAAACTTCCAAACAGTACTACTTGGATTAATAGGGCGTCAAATGATTAAGGAATTGAAAGAAAAAGCTCAGATCGTAGAGTTTGTTCATAGACGAGGAAAAAGCAAGAATTATTATAGTTATGGACTTTTCTTGCCAACTTATCTTGCGATGGGGGACGCTTCTATTTGGTGGATTTTTTATGGTGTTGCAACTGATTATTCAGGAGCCGGTCGCCATTATTACTTACTAATACATAGATTGCTTGATGCATACAAGCCCTTTATTCGTTGTAGAAAGTTTTCAATTCCTGAAAATGATCTTCTCACATATCTAAAATCCGATTATTTAACATTTATCGAGAAAGAGTGCAACCAGGCGAGAGAGGTCAATTGGCTCCTTCGAGGGGCATTCTTGGAACTTCTTGTTGCAACCTATTTTTCAAAAAAAGGTTTCAAAATCTTGCTGAGGCACAAATCAAAAATCATTGGCAAAGAAATCGATGTTGTTGCCATAAAACATTCTTCAAAGATGAATTTGATTTATTTAGTGGAATGCAAAGAGCGCTCAATAACTTCTGAGTCAAGCGAGAACAAACGTTTAGAAGAAAAACTTTGTAAAAAATTGAGAAAAACTACCAAAGGTGATATATGCTTTGGACCCACAGATTTAATTGTTGAAGCGATTAACGAATTTGTGGACAAATATTATAGCCCTCTAAAAGAAAAACTCCCTTTATTCATTAATGAGATCGGAATTAGAAAAGCTGAAAACTCCAAACTAATCGGAATTTTGGCAACAACCGAAAATTGCGTAGCGCCAAAAACAAAAATGTTGCAAGGGATAGAATTATGGACATGGTGGACATTAAAGGATATAATTCTCAAAGAGAAAATCAGTAGGAGCTATTTGGAGATTATCCAAAAACATTTAGAAGGGGAAGTGGGGCGACCAATTCAAGGCTTTGATTTCAATAAGGATTATTTTGATTAAAAAAAATAATTCAGACCTGCATTGACAAGAAAGAAAAAACTACTGTTCACTTCGTTTAATAACCTCCTTAGCGAACCCTCGGTAAATAATTGAAACCAGTACGCATCGCCAACGAGGGGTATATTCCCCCAAACAGTATTTAGCAAATAAAAACCTCTTCTATGAATAGCAAAAAAAGCGTGCTTATTTCTTGCCTTCTGACAATTTGTTCTCAAGCTCTAATACTCGTTTAAGCAACGCTTCAAGCGCGGGTTTGCTGAAAACTGCATTACTCACTGTTCTGGCTTAGGCAAAAGGAAAAGAGGAAAAATATCCAAATTCAATTCATCAGCTGTTTTGATTCCAAGGAACACCTTGATCTTCCCCTGAGCCTCAACTGTGAAGTCGCTCAGGTAAATCTGTAATTCGTCGGATTCATTATTTTTCAAGTTTACTCATCTCCTTAGCTATGTCCTATACCTGATACATAAAGGTCTATCAGAAACGGGAATCTATAGAGACAAATGCTAAAGGCTCGTGATTAAAACGCTTTAAAAGGCGAGCGCTGAAACGACATATGAGCAGAGGGGCGAAGGCACTGAAAGAAAATGGGGTTTTGCGGGTGACGTTTCCACTCTTGAACGGGTTAAAATTCCCAAAACCCAACATCAACATGGGATAACTTAACTTCTGAAAATTTTATTAAACAAGCCTGTTGATAATGATGTCTGTGAAGCTCAATGGGTGATTCAATGTTAGAGAAAGCAAGTGCTTATGATAAAAATGGATTAATGAAGCATGAGATCGATAATGCACTTGGCTTATTGAAACAGTTTAGGGCAAAATATCCTTTCACAGAAAACCCTGAATCGATAGATTCGTTGGAACCTGATGATATCTTTAAAGTGAACTCGGATGAGTTAGGCGAGTTTTTCCGTTATTTAGAGTTCTATCTTAAACCTCTTGGGCACCTTACAATCCGCGGCACAACTGTTTACCGCAATATTAGAGATCAACTTGAAGATTTCAAAGATCTCCTTTACATTGCAGTTGATAAGGAAAAGTCTCTTGCCGAAAAAGTAGATGCTCCATGGGAAGAAATAAGTCATATGGGCGCAGATAAGCACATTGCCAAAAAAATTATCTTTTGCTTCAACTACGAAAGCGGTAAGGTATTGCCAATTTTTAGCACTGCTCATTTGAGGCATTTCGTTAACAAAGTTGTTGATGTACCGAGTAGCCCAGCGAAGAATTATTCGCTCGGAGAAGAGTACGCGTATTTAACGTCTGAATTGCTAAATGCTAAAAATAATCTGCCAATAACTCAACCATGGGAAATCACATATTTCGCCCGTTTCTTATACAACGTTTATCCTCCACCTGAACGAGAATTTACAACACTTGACTTGTCTGAAGGAAGAAGAAATCGACACATAGAAACAGAAGAACAAACAGAAATGAGAGATTTTGCAAAATTGCTTCAGGAGTTGCAAACCAAGCAAAGAATCAATGGCGAACAATTCCGAGAATACCGCGACCAATGGACAAAACAACCCACCGATAGAGAAGCCTTAACGCAGCGGTTAAAGAAACTAAACGCTTAAGGTAACCAACGGCATATCCGCAAATATCGCCCGAACGTTTTACCAAGTAGTACTATGCTTTTTTGGATAAAACAAGTATATTATAGTATACTCGGTCCATCCAAACATCCATAGTACTAATTTGTTGCGAAACTTTGCTGTAAATTTATGAGCGTTTTGAAAAATCAATAGGTTAAATATACCAGCGCCTCAAACTAGTTTTAGGCGATATGATGTTAAGCAAAACGGAAATTGAGTTTCTTAAGAACCCTGAGCGCTTTGATGCGGATTACCGTCGGGTTATGCGTCATAGAGTTAAAGCAAAAGTTGAAGATTTTCGTACTCAAATCACATTATTGCAAGGGTGCGGAGCATTAGGAGTCAACGGATTAAGCGTTACAGAAAACTGTAACGGCGTTACGGAATTCTGTAACGATCAGCAGAATCAAAAAACCCCAAATCAAGCTGCTTTTAATAATCAAGATGGTGGGCCGAGCCGGACTCGGACCGGCGACCTTTGGCTCGTAAAGCCAACGTCCTAACCAGGCTAGACGACCGGCCCACAGGGTGTTTGATTAAGAGATTGCATTGATTAATATTAGAATTTTGTTTCTTGAAACGACTATTATTTGGATCTTCCCCGCAAACAAATTAAATTGGTTTACCGTTTTGCAAAAATTGTTCCCAATGATGAAGTGGGAGCCTTAGAAAACAAATGATGATTGTGATTATACTACCGCTGGAATCTGCGAAAGGGCATTATCTTTGAAAGATAAACCAAATGGCATAGTTTAGGTTTCAGACCAGCAGCCGCAACGTCAGCGCCAATAAGAGTACTAATAGGTGCAAAATCAAAGAAGGGGATTGGAGAAGAAACTGCTGTTACTGTATTTTTCACAACTGTTGTAGCTTTCAGAAATACCAAAGAGTCAGCATTGCCTTTTATGAGAGAAGTTGTTGTTGCAATTGTTGTTGCAACAGCACGCTGCACAGGGGTTGCAACTTCTACACAGTTCAAACCAGAAGTAAAACAACTTGCCCTTCACTGAAACTTGAAGTATTTGGAAAAAAGTCCTCTAAACAGGTAGATGATGATTGGGATGTTGATTATTACTCTGACGGCGTTTATCCAGATTCCGTAATAGATTACGTTGCTCATACTGGTGCTTAAGGTGTAACTTAAGGTGAATATTGCCAAGGCGAAACCCCATTTTTTCATGGTTAGCACTCCTGCGATTGAGGTAATCCAAAGTGGGATTTCTATCCAATTATTTAGGTCTGCTGTGTCACCACCAAGAAGGGAAAGAGTAACAATAATAATGCTCAGCATCATCCAAGCTACAATTGCATATATTACTGACGTTCTTTGGATTTCTGTTTGAGTCATTGGTTTTCCACAAAGCCAATTATTTTCGAATTTTTTAGATTTATGATTTACGGTTAAAGAAAACAACTGTCCAACTTGGTGCTGTTTGGCTCTGAATGGGGAAATTTTAAAATGCAAACCATTAGAGTAAAGTAAGTTATTGCGGAGAACCTTCGAATTGGAACTGAAAAGTGTTAGGTCGCTTATATCTGCACATTACCAGTTAATTGGGGTTCTCATCGCATCGTTCATCGTTTTAGCCTCGATGGGAACTTATACCAATTGGGATGCCCAGATAGAATTTGAAGCGGTGTCGAGCGTTATTAATCGCGGTTTTCCATATGTTACAACTGACTTAATGATTAATCAGCCACCATTTGCTTTCTACATAACAGCGCTTATTTTGCAGTTGTTTGGTTTATCGTATGTGAATGGTGTAGGTTTTGTGTCTTCTTTGGGAATTGGCTGCGTTGCACTTGTTTACGTTTTAGGCACAATGTTTTATGGGAAGAAAACCGGGCTGGCGGGAGCAGCACTATTCGGGCTGGTTCCATGGCAAGTGTTCATGGCCAGAACCTACCTGATTGATGTTCAATACATGTTTCTGGGTTTGCTATTTTTGCTCGCTGGAGTTTATGCGGTGAAACGGAATTCTGATAAGTTACTTGCAGCTTCAGGGGTTTTGTTTGCTTTAGCATTTTTAACCAAACTCTTTGCAATATTCCTGATAGTTCCTCTTCTGCTAATGGTTTTAATTAAAGGAAATGAAAACGGCTTCAGACTCTCGTTAAGAAAAATCCTGATTTTTTTAACCCCTTCCTTTATTTTCCAAGCCATATGGTTTGGAGGATTTGCGAACCAACATTTCTTCGGGGTTTATGTTGCCAGCGACTTTACTCATCCTGACTTAATTTCTAATCCTTCTATAGTGTTTTTGCCAAGAATTTTTGTCGAAAGCGCGGGCTGGTTCTTAATTGCGGCCGCTGTTTTCTCACTTATTTTAGCGGTTTCTTTTAGGCGTTTACTTATCAAAACGTTTTGGTCGGATGCTATTTTCGCCGTTACCATTCTGGTAATTGCTGGAGTGGACCTTAGTTTGGTGTTTGGAAAGAATTTGCTGGTACCTTACGTTAGCGCGTTCAAATACAATTATGCATCTTTGCCGTTTCTATGTTTGCTTGCAGCGTCTTTAGTTTATAAAGGCAGAATCCTATTGGGTTCGACTGGGAAACGGAAAAGTAAGCATCTTCTTGCCGGGTTTGGGCTTGTCCTGTTGCTTGCTTCGTTGGTGGAGAGTCTTTTATTCATCAATCATACGCAGCCTTTTCCACTCATTGATTTCAAAGTTGATTATTCTGGTCATTATTTTCCATTTTACGTTTTTACTCCTATTGGGAGCTATTTCCAAGAATGGCATTACGTTGCCCTTGCTGTAATTCTTCTCAGCTTTGCAACTCCATTCTTAGTGAAGACTTTGAAGAAATCATTTGGCCGGCTATCAATTATTCTTTCCAGTTATTGTTGTAACTTATTGTTCTTTGGTTGCCTTTTTGAAAACAGAAAAACAACAATTGAAATAGCTAGTAGAAAACTAAGGAAAATGAACATTCCCGCATACCGCAGGTTGGTTGCAAAGATTACGCCACTTATTATAGGTCCAAGCGTTTGTCCAATATCCATTGTAGTTGACAGGAACCCCATTGAGGCACCCACAAGTGTGACTGGCACCAAATCAGAAACCAAAGGCGAAGTGGAAGAGAGCACCGTAGCAAACGAAACTCCATAAGCTATCGCTAAGAGGAGCAGAACTGGAAACTGGGTTGTGAACGGGATTGCTGCAACCAAAACACAGCTTGCTATAATACCTACAACGATTGGTTTAGTTCGCCCTATTTTATCAGAGAGTCTTCCAATTAAAGGTCGAGCAACAACCAACCCCACTATTTCACTACCCGTGATAATCCCAACCGAAAAAAGATCCAATTTTACAACTTCAGTTAAGTATCCTACAAGGAAGAACTCAACTGAACCAAAAACAAAGTATTGAATGGCCTGAACAAAACTTACGCCTAATACTTGAGTGTTCTTGATTATAGTTAGCCATCCGTGAAACACTTTTCTAGGCAACTTATCAGCTGGTGTAGGTTCGGAACCAAAGTTCTTTCTCTCAGACAAAAACAGTAACGCAATAACAAATGCAGTTGCACCGGCAATTCCAACTGCAACGTAGAGAGTGAAGAAGCTTTTTGATGTTGCAAAAAGTATGTAACCGCCCAAAAACGGCGCCAAAGATCTACCAACTGCAGTTGCAGAATTAAAAAGTGAAATTCGTTCCCCGCGTTTAGTTGGAAACAACATTGCAATTGAGGCTTCAGCAACTGGAATAAAGATCGCAGTTGCAAACCCATGATAAAACCGTACAAGAGCAAGCGTCCACCAAGAATTAACCCCTAAATACAGGAAAGGAGCGGAAGCAAAAACGAAAGCAGCAAACAAAAGTACTTTTCGTCTGCCGAAAACGTCGGAGAGTGAAGCTGCTGGTAGACTGATGAGTATACCTGGAATGGTTGAAACGGCAGCAACTAAACCCAACAACTCGTCGGGTGTTCCAAGGCTTGTTGCAAAGGGTTTTAGCACAGGATTTTTCGACATAGTCGAGCTAAGGATGGCAAATAAACCCATTATGCAGATGATTAGAAAGAAGGCTTTTTGGGTCCATTTAGATCTAAGCATGCCTAAACCAAATGAAAGTTAGTTAAGGACTATTTTTTGTTTGCTGTCTATTGAAAAGAAGTGGTTTATTAATGGTGTTTTCTTTCTGTTTAACGGTTAACTATTGAAGGCAAGACATTGATTGTTTTAACAAAAATCCGGAGAAACGAGTACTTCAAGTCGGCAATGGTTATTCTTCTAATTGTCGCGGTGGTTTTAGGACTTTTCTTCGGCATACAATTCGCCCTTGGTACATCAGTTCCAATAAGGGTAGTGGAAAGCGGCAGCATGTGTGTACCATACGACGGACTTTGCAACGGCTGGAGCCACCCCTTCGAACAAACACTCCATGTAGGCGACATAATAGTGATTCAGAAAATGAATCCAGCTGATTTCAACGCCAACTACCCTAACAGTGACATAATCGTTTATGAAAACCCAAATAACCCAACATCTACACCCATAGTTCACCGCATTGTCGAGACATACAAGGTAAACGGCACAATATACTTCCAGACCAAGGGGGATGGCAACAGCGGAGATAAGTGGCCAAATATACCTAGTTCTCAAGAATACGATTCTCGCACCCTTTGGAGCAGCGGACAAGGTGTTCCTCAAGACCTTGTGATAGGCAAAGTTATCATGCGTATTCCATATTTTGGATGGGTTACTCTTTTCTTAAGAAACAATCCTTGGGGTTTGCCAGCTGTAATCGGGCTTATACTGCTGCTTATAGTTCTTGAGTTTGTCATTCCCATAATCAGGGAAAAGAAAGGAAAACCTGCCGAAGAAACAAAAAATGAGATCATTGAGAATAATTCTACTTTAGCAAGTTGAAAAAAGACTGGTGCTTGACATCTACTTTATCGACTGAACCTCTTTTCACTACTTATTCCAAAGAATGGAAAATTCCGCTATTGTTTTGCGTTATTTGCGAGCCCTTTAGCCCATCCACGGATTTCTTCAAAAGCCAGCAACTCGTAAACGCCTGACGATGATTCCTTGAAACCGTCTTTTTCCAATTGCGTTCTAATGAAACCAAGGTTTTTTCTTGTAATTATTATAATTTTTGAAATCTAAAACGCCACCAAAGAAGCCCAAACTTGTTGGATGAAGATTGTACTTGATAAGCTCTATCTTCAAGTTCAATTTTCCAAGCCTTTTTTAAGTTATTATATTATGGCAAAGACTGAAGCGATTTTCGCAACGTTTTTTGGTGATAAGAAAAACAGACTATTAACGTTTTCACAATGTCACAGATATTTGAGTTTGAGTCAGTTGAACCATTATATTTTTTCTTGCTTTGTTTTGGTTTGTATCTTTTGGTTAGAAATTAGTTTATATACTGAATTGACTTAATTTTAATAGGGATAATTTTGACTTCTAAAAAACTTTTAGAGTATTTAAACAAAGGCATTGCCCGTGAACTTCAAGTAAGCATTCAATACATGTGGCAGCATGTGCAGGTTACAGGTATTGACGGTGTCATAATAGAGGACATTTTCCGAAAGACCGCTATCGCCGAAATGAAACATGCCGAACGACTAGCTGAACACTTAGACTACCTCAACGGTGTAGCCACTATCAAACCTGACCCAATTTTTGTGCGCGGCAGCCTCATCGAAATGCTCAAACAAAATGAGCAGGATGAAGAAAAAGCCATAAATCTCTATAAACAGGCAATTCAAGTGGCAGCTGAAGAAGGAGACTATACCACTAGGCGGTTACTGGAAGAAATTTTGGCTGAAGAAGAAGAGCACATAAACACATTTGGCAAACTCCTCGTCGGTATGACTGAACCGTTTACACAGCCAGAAACATCGCAAATAGAATAAAAAAACGAAAAAAGAAAGAAAACATGCGGTTTAGCGTAGTTTCATGAGCACCATTTCTGCTGCGAGCACCATGGGTTCCCATGTTTCGCAGAGCGGCGGTGCATAAGCTGTATCTGCTTTGGCGAGTTCGCGAACGGTCATACCTTTTTGGATAGCGAAACTCAAACAGTTTATGCGCTGTGTAACTTCTTCTCCACCAACTACTTGACCGCCTACAATACGCTGAGATTCCTTTTCGACGACAAGTTTTATTTTGATTGGTTTGGCGCCTGGGAAATAGTCGGCTTTGGTCTTGCTGCTTATGGCTCCTGTGACTACTTCAAGCCGGTTGCGTATGGCGGCGGTCTCGGTTAAGCCGGTGTTGCCTGCTTCAATCTCAAAGAGCCTTGTGACTGCTGAGGCCAGAATACCGCTGAACTGTGAATAGTCGCCTCCTGCGTTTACTCCTGCAACTTTGCCCTGGCGAACCGCAATTGTTCCAAGCTGTGCGCAAATAGGTTTGTGAGTGATTATGTTTGGTGCTTCAGCGCAGTCGCCAACTGCATAAACGTCTTTTACTTCGGTTTCCATTCGTCCATTAGTCTTAATTGCGCGGGTCTCACCA
Organism: Candidatus Bathyarchaeota archaeon; assembly: GCA_963741005.1. Classification (GTDB taxonomy): domain Archaea; phylum Thermoproteota; class Bathyarchaeia; order Bathyarchaeales; family Bathycorpusculaceae; genus Bathycorpusculum. The sequence continues at coordinate 831,872 of CAVUGQ010000006.1, read as the reverse complement.
AGTGGAATACCTGAATCAAGGGCAAGTTTTGTGTTCGCTCGTACGCCGAAAGCACTGATAAACAAATCAGCTTCGATTTTTTCGCCGCCAGCCATAATAGCCGTCACTTTGTTTTCGCCAAGGAATTCTTCCACACCTTTGCTGGTAAGGATAATCATTCCTTTCTCCTGCAGATGCTCTAGGACAAGCTTTGCCATGTCCGCGTCAAGCAACTGTGGCAAAATCTGAGGTAGCATTTCTACGATGGTAACTTTTAGGCCTCTCTCCATTAAGCCAACACCGACTTCCAAACCGATTAAACCTGCACCCATGATGACAGCTGATTTCGAACCTGCTTTAACTGCTGCATCGATTTTTTCCCCGTCTTCTATGGTACGCAAACTTAGGATACCTGGTTTCTCTTTTCCTTTAATCGGGGGCATAAATGAGTCTGCGCCAGTTGCAATTACAAGGCTGTCGTAGGGTAACACTTCTACGACCCCTTCTTTGGTGGCTATAGTTACGGTTTTATCTTTAGTGTTAATTGAGGTTGCTTTGGTTTCGGTTCTCAAATTTAGTTTAAGCATTTGGAAGTATGCTGGAGCATAAACTATTAAATTGTGAAAACCCGAAATTTGCCCACCGATCACGAAAGGTAAGCCGCAGCGTGAGTATCCAGCATTCTTTTCCTGGGTAACTAAGGTAACTTCAGCGGCGCGGTCTTTTTTCCGTGCAGCTGAGGCAGCTTCAACGCCTGCGGCGTTAGCCCCAATTATGAGTACTCGTCTAACCATCCGATTTGCCTTCGCTTAACAGTTACAAGCGGCTTTGCGCTTTGTGCCATTCAACGGCTTTATCAAAATCCATCAAGTTCGTGAGTTCTGCCTGCAGGTTCGAGGGTTTAACAACGACTAACCATCCTTTTGTAAATGGATCTTCGTTTAGGGTTTCGGGTTTAGATTGAACTTCATCGTTGACTTCAAGGATGGTTCCGCTTACAGCAGCAACTAGATCGGAAACTGCTTTAACCGACTCCAAGGTTCCATAAGGTTCACCCTGCTTTACTTCTGTACCAACGCTCGGCAATTCTGCATAAACGATTTCCCGCAAAGATTTTTGGGCGTAGTCGGTGATGCCCATACGTATTTTGTCTCCTTCTATTTTTATCCATTCAAAATCTTTAGAGAAATAGAGACCTTCTGGAACTTCGCACGATTCAACTTTTACCATGACATGAACCTTCTAAGTATTACTAAGGTACCAGATTAGAATCCAACATAAAAAGTTTAATGCAAAAGAAAAAGGGTTTTAGCGTTCCCGCTTGCCCGCTATCCACTCTTCCGTCCACTGCCTGGCTTGGGAATCTGGGATTTGTATTGGGGGATGCTTAAAGGCATATGAAGACATACTCAGCAGCGCGCCGGCGATTTTGCGGTCCAAAGCAATTTTGGCTGCACGGATAAGGTCTATGACTACTCCTGCGCTGTTGGGTGAATCCTCAACCTCAAGTTTTACGCTAATGTTAATGGGACGGTCACCAAATTTTCTGCCTTTTAGTGAGATGTAGCAGATTTTTTTGTTCTTAAGGAAAGGCACATAGTCTGAGGGACCGATTCTTGTTGGCAAAGCGTACGGGACAAGGCTTGTAACGGCTTCAGTTTTGCTTATGCGTTTTGACGTTAAGCGGTTTTCCACTGTCATGTTTTGGAAGTCTGTGTCTCCACCCAGGTTCAGCTGGTAGGTTTCGTCAACTATGACACCTCGGTCTAGGCACAAACGCACAAGATTTCGATGTAGAATGGTTGCGCCCACCTGACTCTTAATGTCGTCGCCTAAAACGGGCAATCCTGCTTTTTCAAACTTTGCTGGCCACTCTTTAGTTGAATCGGAACCTATGAATTCAGGCATACAGTTAACAAAAGCGCATCCTGCATCCAGGGCACATTGCGCGTAGAATCTTACTGCATCATGGCTTCCAACTGGAAGATAATTTACGAGAACTTGAGTCTTTGTTTCTTTGAGGATTTTGACGATGCTGTCTTTTGGAGTTTTGCTGTCATCGTAAACGTTGAAGGTTTCCCTCATATGTGGTGCTACGCCATCGAGAATCGGTGCTGGAGAAACTTTGACGCCCAGGTTTGGGACGTCAGCGAATTTTTCACAGACGTTAGGCTTGATCCAAATAGCTTCAGACAGGTCTTTTCCTATTTTGGCTTTGTTAACTTCAAACGCTGCTACAAAATGAATATCGCGTATGTGATATCCGCCGTAGTTCACGTGCATGAGCCCTGGAACAGACGTATTTTCCTTTGCATCCTTATAGTACTGAGTTCCTTGAATGAGTGCTGATGCGCTGTTACCAACGCCTATGAGTGCTACACGAATTTCAGGCATGAAACATTAACCATCCGATTAATTTAATTAGTTTAGGCTTAATGTGTGTCTACGCTATAACTTTTTCTAAAGAAACAATGTTTTCTCTGTTAATAGTTGCTGAAAGTCTTGGTCTTTGCTTTAATGTACGAACTAAAGTTGGGTTTTTTGCCGCGAAGATCTCAAGGTAAAAACCTAAACAGGAAAAAACATGCAGAGTATTTGCTTGCCAAAGATAAAGTCTCCAAAAAAGAAAAAAAGAATTTCCTAATCAGAGTTATTGTCGCAAAATTAAAAGGGAACGGTTGACACCTAAATAGTTAACTGGTGAGACATTGAGCACAAACGAAATCGCCGTTTCTTATGAGCCATTCAAAGAAATTGTAATTATGGAAAAAACCCTTTTTAATAGCCCCGAAGAAATTGCCCGCTTTATATCCGTGATTGCTGGAGGCAAATTAGCAGGGTTATACTGGGTTGACGGCGTAGTTTTTCTGTATTTTCCGCTTACTGCTTCAACAGCGATTGTTGCGAAGGAATTACTTGAGAAACACAAGGTCTATTGGACTTTTGTGGGTTACGCTATGATGCCTAAGTACATGCAGATTATTGAAACTAAGGAAAAGATGATTGTACCAGTGGTTGAAATTACTTCGGATCCTATTTTGAAGGCAGTTGCTCTTTGGCTCAAGGAATTAAAGCAGTAAGGCTTATGTTTTGCCAAAAATAGTTTTTATGGGCACTGTTTATTCTGGCTCTGGCGACGGAAAGAAATTTGTTTGTTTACCCTGGGTTAAGAGACAGATAGAGCAAAAACTTGGTTTTTCACCTTATCCGGGAACTTTAAATTTGCATCTAAACAAAGAGAATAAAAAAAAGAAAATTCTACTAAAAACCCCAAATGGAATAATGATTGAACCGCAAATAGGTTATTGTCCAGGTATATTATTAAAAGCGTATGTTAGGTCATTGGAGTGTGCAGTAGTAACGCCTAAAGTCCCTAATTATCCAAGTGATGTAATAGAGATTATTTCACCAGTGTACCTGCGTGAACATCTAAACTTGGCAGATGGCAGTTTGGTAACGATAACTGTTAACGTTTAGTGTTGCTTGTTTTCTTGAATGCTTCCATGTAATCATTTGCGCAACCAGATTTTTTCAGGTATGAACCGTAAGTTACCAATGCCTTCATGGCTCGAGCTGCATCTTCAGGTGATTCAAACGAAGGAACCCCAAGCTTGTCGAAGCGTGCGCGGGTGTAGAGTGCCATTTCTGTTTCGCCAATGTCACACATAACTATGGGCTTGTTGTAGTTTTCCGCCACTTTTACTATTCCATCAATGTACACTTCTCTAAGCCCAGGCATGTGGTGAAGCCCAAGAAGTATTATGCCGTTGATCTGTGGGTCCTGAAACATTAGGTCAGCAGCCATAACAAACATTTCATCAGTAACTGAACCGGTGAGGCCCACAGGGTTTGAAGTAGCTGCAATCTTTAAGATGATATTTTGATCTTTTAATTCTTGGAAATTCTGCAAGGTCGTCTCCGAGAAACGATCTACTGTTAAGCCTAAGGCTTCACATTCATCTACGGTCATGACGCCTGGTCCACCTGCGTCGGTTAAGATTCCGATATTTTTGCCCATAGCTGGAGGCTGCATGGCTAAGGCTTTGCCAATATCAAAGAATTCTTCCATGTCACGCGCCCTGATTACTCCGCCCTGTTTGAAGGCGGCAGCATAGATTTTGTCTGAGCCCGCAATTGCACCTGTATGGGATGCTGCCGCTCTTGCACCCGCGGCACTTCTGCCTGATTTGATTATCACAACGGGTTTTTTGACGGTTACTTTTTTGGCGATTTTGAGGAATTCCCTTCCAGCAGTGATGTCTTCAAGATAAACAAGGATTACTTTGGTTTCTTTATCATGTAAAAGGTAATGGAGAATATCCGACTCGGTAACATCACATTTGTTGCCGAAACTCACGAATTTGCTTACACCCATCTGACGCCCTGTCAAGTAGTCCAAGGCCGCTACACCAAAGGCACCGCTTTGCGTAATCATAGCAATGTTGCCAGGCATTGGTCTTGGGGTTGCAACGACTTCTTCTCCTGTCGTTAGAATTTTTGTTTCTGGAAGAAACAGTGTGTCGATTCCTGTTTTTGAGTAGTAAACACCAAGGCAGTTTGGTCCCAAAACACGTATTCCGCCCTTTGCTGCTGCAGCAACCACTTGGTCTTCAAGTTCCTTATTTCCAACTTCCTTAAAACCTGAACTAATGATGATGGCAGTCTTAATTCTTTTAGCAGCTGCCTCCTCCATTATTGAAGGAACAAACTTTGCTGGAACAATAACTACGATTAAGTCTATTTTACCTGGGATTTGACTTAGGGACTGGTAGCATTTGAATCCTAAAATCGAGTCTTCGTTTGGATTAACCGGATAGAGTTCACCTTTGAAGACACCATGTTGCTTGTTAGAAGCGAAGCTTTTAAAAATGACGTGACCTGCTTTATCAGCTTTTTTTGTAGCACCGATTACTGCGACTGATTGCGGATTAAAGAATGCATCCATCTTCTGTAATGTTTCATCCATACCTTATCCCACGTATCGCTTAGTGCTTACAAACCACATTTTTATGTGTTACTCTCAAAGAAAACTGTTTCTCGTTACTTCACTATTTGTTTTCTTGCGTATTAACTTTCGTTAAACTTTTTGCGTACGATTACTATTGGTTTATGGATAATTGCTTCCAACATCTCCCAAGTCACCTCATTGACCTCGACACGAAATCGAGCAGCCATATCCCACACAGTGGCACCTGAACCTGGACCACGCGCTCTATCGGCAATATTCGTGATTTTCAAAGCTTCACTAGCCAAGATTTTGCACCCTTCCGCAGAGAGTGGCGTAGAACTTCTCTTGAGCTTGAAGATTCGACCCAAAATGAAGGTTGTGCTCGCGCCTAGTGAATGTATGCCATTAAGTGGGTTTGGCCGTGGAGTAATGAAAAAACTTCTGAACTTGTAAGTTTTATCCGTATCAGCTATTATCACACAGACTTTTTTGTGCAGTTTTTTCCGGATTTGTATTTGAATTTTCTGCGCCAACTCAGCAGGATTTCTTAAGGGCAAGCTCACGTACGAGTACGGTAAATTCGAGCCGTCTATTCCGCCTTCCGAGCCAAACATCAGAGCCTGCCAGAACCCAGCGCACTGCAATGCGACTTGTTTATGGCAACTTCCTGACACCAAAGGGTAATTCCGAAGTCGCTTTAAAAGTCGCGGTCCAAAACCACATAAAATTCCAAGCGGGTAACCCCAAACAAGACGCATCCAAAACCTCGCCAAACCCCTTGCAGTTAGACTTGGCTTAACAGCGCTTACATCAACCATATTGCCCAATGCGGTTGAGATTGCCTTTTCGGAAACTACCACGAAGTCAAAATCTTCAATTTTGCTTTCAATCGTATTAATGATTTTGTCTATGTAGTCGCTGTTGGGTTTCCAGTAATTGGTAGATACCGCTAATGCAGTGTATTTGGTCATCAATTGGGCACGCTACAAAAACACAGTTTGAGTTTTGTCCTAATAAAGGCTTAACCATACTAATTACTACCAATTTGACTGGTGTCACTCCTAAAAGAGCGCGTATGGGAAACCTTGGTTGTTTTGGTGCAGTTTGCCTTTTATTGGAATCTTGTGTCCGCATACAGGGCATTTCATGTCGTTTGTTAGGTTCCACTGGGTGATGTCAAAGCTATTGCGTTTGATGACTGCTGTATTACAGCGAGGACAATATGTGTTCTCGGCAGCATGACCGGGCACGTTTCCAATGTAAACGTAGTTTAATCCTTGGTTCTTAGGATTGCCTTTTCGGAAACTACCACGAAGTCAAAATCTTCAATTTTGCTTTCAATCGTATTAATGATTTTGTCTATGTAGTCGCTGTTGGGTTTCCAGTAATTGGTAGATACCGCTAATGCAGTGTATTTGGTCATCAATTGGGCACGCTACAAAAACACAGTTTGAGTTTTGTCCTAATAAAGGCTTAACCATACTAATTACTACCAATTTGACTGGTGTCACTCCTAAAAGAGCGCGTATGGGAAACCTTGGTTGTTTTGGTGCAGTTTGCCTTTTATTGGAATCTTGTGTCCGCATACAGGGCATTTCATGTCGTTTGTTAGGTTCCACTGGGTGATGTCAAAGCTATTGCGTTTGATGACTGCTGTATTACAGCGAGGACAATATGTGTTCTCGGCAGCATGACCGGGCACGTTTCCAATGTAAACGTAGTTTAATCCTTGGTTCTTAGCGGTCAAGTAAGCTTGCTCCATCTCCTTCACGCCAGTTGCAGATACAGTCGTCATCTTATACTCAGGATGAAAACGAAGCAAATGAAAAGGCGTGTCTGCACCAAGATAAGTTTTGATCCATTTAGCCATCTCACGGATTCTATCCAAGGAGTCCCCTATTCTTGGAACAACTAGGTTTGTGAGTTCTATGTGGACTCCAGCGAGTTTGAGTTCCTTTAGGGTTTCGTAGATTGGTTCAACGCTAGGAACAGACATTACTGATTTGTAAAAATCGGGATCGCCTCCTCCTTTAAAATCAATGGTTGCTGCATCCAAATAAGGCGTAATTGTCCTAACTGCTTCAGGAGTCATGTATCCATTGCTGACAAACGTGTTAAACAAGCCTGCGTCATGAGACAATTTAGCGCTATCATAAGCATACTCCATGAAGATGGTGGGTTCAGTATAGGTATAGCTGATTCCTTGGCACCCAGCGTTCTGCGCTGACTTTACAACTTCTTCCGGTGGAAAAGGGTTACCGGCAACTTCGTGGTCTTGACTTATCATCCAATTATCACAGAATTGGCAACGGAAATTGCAGCCCGCCGCAGCAACCGACATCACCAAAGCACCAGGGTTGAAATGCGAGAGCGGTTTTTTGCTAATAGGATCAACTCCAACGGAGACGGCTTTCCCATAATTAAGGGCGTAAAGGGTTCCGGCTTGGTTTTTTCGAACCATGCAAAACCCAGTTGAATTGTCACTGATTAGGCAACGCCTTGCGCACAGGCAACATTTTACTTTGCCTTCACTTTGGCGTTCATAGAGCATCGCTTCATGAATAGACATAACAAACCACAAAACAATAGAGAATTTTGCCTTTAAAAGCATTAACTACAAACACGCTTTGAAATATTTTGATAAATTACAAGTATCCCCCTCTTAAGATCATCAAAGAGGTAATAGAGGAAAGAAATATTCAGATTTCAACACTTTGTTTCAAATTTTGCTTTCTAAGTTAAAGAGAAATTGTTGTTCTCTATACATACCGCCAATTGACTTTTCTATTACGCTCTGTAACGAACCAAAACGTAACATGCAAACCCCGCAAAACCTAAAAATAACCTAAAACAAACCCACTCAAAATGCAAACACCACTTTGTTGTTATTTAATGAACAAAAAATCTATTAAGTGAAAACCTATCAAATCATGCTTGGGAAACTAAGATGGGCTTCTCTAAAAAGAAGACCAAAATTAAGGTTTTTTGGTTTGCAGCAGTGTATGGTGGAAGCAGCTGTATTCGCCTGTGTGGCATGCGGGACCCGTCTGCTCAACGACGTAGAGCAATGAGTCATAATCACAGTCGGTTGAGACTGACACGATTTTTTGTGTGTTTCCTGAGGTTTCTCCTTTAATCCAAAGTTCATTTCGGCTGCGACTCCAATATGTACCCTTGCCAGTTTTGAGTGTATGCTCGATGGCTTCACGGTTTGCGTAGGCTTGCATAATCACTTCCTTGGTTTTTGCGTCTTGCACTATCACTGGTATGAGCCCGGCGCCTTTCTTAAAATCGAGCTTTTCTACCAATTCTTTTATTGTCATTGTCTAATTGTCACCCCCAACTTTCTCAGGTAATCTTTCACAACTGGAACTGGGTAATTGTTATAATGGAAGATTGAAGCCGCCAGTGCCGCATCGGCTTTTCCCTCGGTTAAGACGCCAAAGAGGTGCTTGGGTTCTCCTGCGCCGCCACTTGCAATTATGGGTACGTTAACGAGTTCGGATATGGCGCGGGTTAATTCGATATCGTAGCCGTCTTTTGTTCCATCCTTATCCATCGATGTCACAAGGAACTCACCTGCCCCAAGCTTCTCAGCCCGCTTTGCCCAAGCAATAGCGTCAATGCCTGTCGGTTTGCGACCTCCATAAGTTACAACTTCAAACCACAATTTGCCCTCAGCAGTGTCAACCATAATTTTTCCCTCACTTGGCATGCGGTTTCTTCTTGCATCAATAGCACAAACGACACATTGCCTACCAAAAACGTCGGCAAGTTCGGTTATTACTTTCGGGTTTTCCACTACCGCCGTATTTACCGACACTTTATCAGCACCACTGCAGAGCACCAGTCTAGCATCCGACACATTACGAACTCCACCTCCGACAGTAAAAGGGATACTAATAGCTTTAGCGACACCCTCAACAACACCTCGAAGAATATCTCTCTTTTCAGATGACGCAGTTATATCAAGGAAAACCAGTTCATCTGCGCCATCGTCAGAGTAACGCTTGGCCATTTCAACTGGATCTCCAGCCTGCTTTGGATTGAGAAAGTTTATGCATTTAACCACTTTCCCATGATCAACATCTAGAACATGGAATGATACGTTTTGCTAACGGCATTTTTAGTCTCCTATTTTTTTAATGGCTTCCTTTAGGGTGAAGCGCCCCTCATAAAGGGCTTTGCCGATGACTGCTCCTTCAACACCGATTTCTTTGAGAGCAATTAAATCACCTATGCTGCCGATTCCGCCTGCCGCCACAATTTTGGCGTTGGGGTATTCAGTGGCTTGGCTGAGAGTCTGCAGGTCTGGACCTGTTAGCATGCCGTCTTGAGCGATAGATGTTATCAAGAAATTATGAATACCAAGCGCAGTGTATTTTTCGAGTGCATCATCTACAGTCATAGCGGTTGCTGTTTTCCATCCTTCAACCATGATTAGCCCATCCTTATTGTCTAAGGCAACAATTACTGATTCTGAGCCGAATTTTTTCTGGATTCTATCAATTGCAGAAGGGTCGCTGAAAGCTAATGCCCCCAGGATGACTTGGGTGATACCGGTTACGAAGAGCTTTTCTGCGGTTTCGTAACTACGTATTCCGCCACCGACTTGAATGGGCATCTTAACGTTTTTTGCAATCTCAGAAATAACAGAGTGATTATTGCCAAGCGAAAAAGCTGCATCCAAATCGATAATGTGCAGTTTGCCGGCTCCTTCATCACGCCAGCGTTTGGCTGCTTCAACTGGAGTACCGAATTCGGTTTCATAAATTTTGGCGGTTTTCGCTTCGCCGCGGGTTAACCGCACGATTTTGCCATTCATTAAATCTATTGCTGGAATCAACTTCATAATAATCACTTAACCACAGTTCTGGCGAAGTTTTTTAGGATTCTTAATCCGACATCCCCAGATTTTTCAGGGTGAAACTGGGTACCGTAAATATTCTTATTAGCTATTGCTGAAGTGAAAGTTGTACCGTATTGAGTGGTGGTACAAACTATCTTTTTATCTTTAGGCACTGGGTAAAGAGAGTGCACGAAGTAAACGTAGGTACCCTCAGCTATGTTGTCAAAGAGCTCATTTGGCTTTGCAATATTAAGAGTGTTCCAACCCATATGCGGAACTTTCACGGTGCTAGGCAACTGAATATTTTTACCCTTAAAGAGCGCTAATCCATCACCTGGTCCTTCTTGGCTTGATTCAAAGAAAAGTTGCAAGCCCAAACAAATCCCAAGTAGTGGCGTACCTTCGTGAATTTTAGAAAGAAGGATTTCTTTAACTACTTCAAGTTTGCTTGACGCTGCAGTGAAGCTTCCGACACCTGGCAACGCAATTACATCTGCTTTCGCCAAGTCTTTTGCCGTGGTCCCGATTGACGCGGTTAAGCCTGCTTTTTCAAACGCGATTTTAAGGCTGAGAAGGTTTCCTACGCCGTAGTCAAATATAACGGCTTCTGGCATTAAATGACACCTTTAGAACTGGGCACGCCCTTGCGCCTTGGATCCATTGCAATTGCTTGACGAATTGATAACGCGAGGGCTTTGGTGGCGGCTTCAGCTTTGTGGTGGTCGTTGCTGCCGTATTCAACGAAGACATGTACGTTTGCCTGCAATGCTGTAGCTAAGGATTCGAAGAAGTGGTTAATGTCTTCGGTTGGCATTTCCTCGACTTTTTTGCCCCGGAGTTTGAGGTCGATTTTAAAGTAGGGCCGCTTGATAAAATCAACAACCGCAAATGCAAGTGAACAATCCATGGGTGCAGCTGCGTTACCGAAACGTGTGATGCCTTCTCGGGTTCCCAACGCCTTGCATAATGCTTCTCCCAAGCCTATGGCAAGGTCTTCGACGCAGTGGTGCACTAAATCACCCTTCACCGACGCAGTTATGTCGATTAAGCTATGGGTTGCAAGTGATGCGAGCATGTGGTCAAGAAACGGCACGGTAGTATTTACCACTACTTTTCCTTCGCCGTCAAGGTTCACACAGACCTTAACTTCAGTTTCTTTGGTTTTACGATAAATTTCTTCTAGCCTCATTCATCTGCCTCTTCAATCTCTTTTAGCACTTCAACTAATTTAGCGTTCATTTCAGGCAAACCAACCGTGACGCGGAAACAGTTTTCGTAATGAAGAATCCTACCCCATTTCTTAACCATAATTCCTTTCCAAAGCAGTTTCTGATTTACTAACTCAATTGGTTTTTGCGTGTTCATCAAAACAAAATTGGCCTGGGAATCGAATGCTTGAACGCCTTCGATGTCGTTTAATGCCTTTATCAGTTTTTCCCGTTCTTTCTTGATTTGTTTTACTGATTCCAGCATTAAGTCAACGTTATCCAGCATTTTAGAACCCATCCTGAGCGTGAACCCACTAACTGGGTATGGTAAGGGAGACTTTTCGGTTAATATCTTGGCTAACTCTAGATTTGCAACAGCGTAACCGAGACGAAGCGCAGCCAGCCCAAATGCTTTGGAGAAAGTTCGCAAAATAATCAAGTTCTCAAACTCCCGTATCCTTGGTACAAACGAGTAATCAGCGAATTCACCATAAGCCTCATCTAAGACAACTATTCCCGGGAATGCTTTGACCAATTTTTCTATGTCTTCTGCTTTGTACTGGGTTCCAGTTGGGCTGTTAGGAGAACAAATGTAGAGCAATCTTGTTTTGTCGGAGAATTTGGAAATCATTCCCTTTACGTCGAGTTGCAGGTTTTTTTGAAGCGACACTGTGACGTATTCGCCTTCTTGTCGTTTAACGCAGAGTCTTGGAATAGAGAAAGTCGGTGCGAACGAAACTGCTATGTCGCCTCTTTCAACGAAGAGTCTTATTGTACGGTCGATTAATTCATCACTTGCGTTCCCTACTACAAGGAAATCCTGTGGGACTTTCATATAGCCTGCAAGTTTTTCGCGTAGCTTAATCTCCTCATCCTCAGGGTACATGCGCAAATCAATCTCGTCAGCCAAATCTTTCATAAGTTTAGCCTGTTTCACACGGGGCATGAACAGGTTCTCGTTGAAATCCAACTTAATTATCTGCTTTGTTGTAACGCCCAATTGCTTCGCTATTGTTTCAGGCGTTGCACCAGCCGAGTAGCAGTCTATTGACTGAAGTTTTTCCAGTTTCTGCTTTATCCATTTTTGGTAAAATTCGCTCATTTTTCAAACCTTGCTTTTATTGCTTTATAGTGGTTTGGAAGGTTTTCTGCTTCCGTCATTACCTTGATACTGTCTTTTACTCTTTCCAACCCTACTTTAGTGCTTTCTACAATACTAACGCGCCGCATAAAATCCAATGAGGATAAACCTGAAAAAGACTTAGCGAAACCGCCTGTTGGTAAAACGTGGTTGGTACCGCTTCCATAGTCGCTTAAGGCAACAGGGCTGTAGGGACCTAAGAGTATTAAACCTGCAGTTAGTTTTCCAGCCAATTCTTTAGCATTACAGGTCAAGACTTCTAAATGCTCGGCAGCAAACTGATTAACTAAACATACTGCCTCATCGATGCTGCCGCAAACTATTATGAAACCGAACTTGGCTAGTGACTCTGAGACTTTTTCACGTCTTTCAATTGAAACTGAAATCTTTGAGAGGTAATCTTGAACTTGCAAAGCAACCTTTTCTGAAGTCGTTATGAGTCCAGCAACACTATCGCTTCCATGCTCAGCTTGCGAAATCATATCAAAAGCAATTAATCGTGCGTCAGCCGACTCATCCGCAAAAATGAGGACTTCGCTTGGACCAGCAGGCATATCAATTGCAACAGTGGTAGAAACCAAAACCTTCGCAGCTGTAACATATTTATTTCCTGGGCCAACTATCTTTCGGACTGGATCTATTGTTTTTGTCCCATAAGCTAATGCTGCTATAGCTTGGGCTCCACCTATTCTGTAAACTTCATCAACTCCGCAAATGTCGGCTGCGACGAGAACCAGAGGGTTAACTTTTCCTTTAGCATCTGACGGAGAACATACAACTATTCTTGGAACACCTGCGACTTTAGCTGGAACAGCAGTCATTACAAGTGTACTTGGGTAAGCGGCTTGTCCACCCGGAACATAGCAACCGACGCTTTCGATTGGAAGCAGAACCGTTTGAATCGAAATACCGTCGCCTGTGGTTTTGATTTCGGTTTGAGTTAGCAACTGCTTCTGGAAAGCGTTGACTTTTTCTTTCATAAACCTAATGGCTAATACCTGATCAGGTGCAGCTTTATTGTAGGCTTCCTTAATTTCTCCAGGTTTAACTCTAAGAGCACGAAAGTTGAGTTCTGCTTTGTCAAATTTCATTGCAAGCTCTACTAGCGCTTTATCACCTTCTATTTTAACCTGGTTTATTATAGCTTCAACGCTACAATCGACTTCTTGAGTTACTTTCTCATCCGCCTTTTCTCTTTTGAACCAGTCAGAAGGCAAATCTTTTGAGTTCCAGACTTTTATACCGAGTTCTTCGCGCATATTCCTTCGTTTCTCCGTGCAATCTCATCCAACGCCAATACCTGTCTTGGTTCGTAGACAACTAGCCCTTGGGCAAGTTTTCGAATTTTCGGCAGTAGCTCGATTAGGCAATCTTTTTCTATGACTGTGTTAACACTTACCCAAGTGTCATCTGCTAAAGGTGCTATTGTCGGGTTCTTTAGGGCAGGCAATTCAGTTAGCAATCGCTGCAGGTTTGCTTTTTTAACGTTTACAAATATGTGGATTCTCTTAGACCCGTCAACGACGCCCTTTAGCAAAGCAACTATGTCGTAGATTTTCTCGCGTTTCTCGGGGTCTTCGAGACTTTTTTTGTTGGCGATGAGTACGGCGGATGATTTCAAAACAGTTTCTATTATTCTCAGGTTGTTTGCTTCTATGGTGGTGCCTGTTTCAGTTACATCCATTATACAATCAGAGTCCTCCGGCGGCTTAGCTTCAGTCGCGCCAAATGACAGGAAAATCTTTGCCCTTGCATTGTCTCCTTTTTTCCACCATGGAGTTACAATAATAGGGTCGGCGTCGCCAAATCGTTTCTTGTATTGAGGAGTATTCTTAACATATTCAGAGGCAATGTTAAGGTATTCAGTGCTGATGCGGAAGTTTTTGCCCTGACTCCAAATCGACTCCATGAATTCGCCTATCGTACTCTTTTCAGGAACACTTTTTGGGACGGCTATGACGAGTTTGATTCTTCCATATTCCAAGTTCTGAAGGATTTCAACGTCCGCTCTGTTTTCTTTAACCCAATCTTCACCTGTGATGCCAAGGTCTTGTAGACCTTCGTTAACAAAAACTGGGATTTCTTGAGGTCTTAGAACTTTCATTTCAATTTGAGGGTCATTTATGTTAGGGCGGTAAGTTCGTTCTGTTCCTCCAATCTTGAAGCCTGATTTAGAGAAGAATTCTGCAGTTGCTTTTTCTAGAGAGCCTTTTGGTATTGCAAATTTTATTTTATCCATAATTTTTCACCTAAATTTTTAGAGAAAACCTCTAAGGGTTTCTTGTTCTGTTAAAATGGTTGTTTGACGGGATACGCCTGATTTCAAATAACTATACGTTTCACTATTTATGCGATTATTGCATTTATTTGCAATGAAGACAATCGCCCTGTATGAACGCAATCCCTCATCATATACCACTGAAAGACACCTGAACGCCTATCTTCCTAATAAATCTGTTTCCCAATATTTAACTGTCGGACAAGCTCAGCTCAGAATCTAACTTGAAGGCGCCTTAATCTCAAAAACCAACGGAGCAACAGAATTCCGAGTTTCCAACTCGACACCCAGCAGTCTTTCCATTAACCCCTTCCAAATCTCACTATCGTGAATAAATGGCGTTTTTAAAAGCAAAAACTTGTCCTTAAGATAGAAATCACCGAAGCCTTGCACCTTCAACCTCTTGAAGATGGCGTCCCAATTCTCTATTTTGCTTGCATCAACTCCCAACGTAGACTGTATGGAAACCTTCAGAGCATCACCCATCTTTTCCCCAACTGAAGGCCATTTTTCTTTCGGAATCTGTTGGGTTAAAATGTTTATTAATTCGACGTTGACAAACGCTGTGCGACTAATTCCACAGTAATATTCCCCTGGGAAATGCCAATCGTAAATCATCATGCTCCTGTAAATGTCGAGCATTTTTGATATAAGCGGCTTGATTCCAGGTTCTTTGCCGTCTTTGATTAGTGACTCAATAAAGTCTCGTTCGCCCTTTTCTAATATAATAGTTGTTCGTTTTGCTTCCTCACTTTTCTCTTTTGGCGCCTCAGAGCTTTTTCGTTTAGTGCCGAGCATAGAACCTATTATTAAAGCAATATTTAATATGCCTTATGTATTCAATAAACATATTCAAAATTAAGGTTTTCTTGAAAAACTCAAAGAATCTTAATAAAATAGGTTCTAACTCTAAGGTGCCGCCGATGAAGAACCTAAACCGCTGATTTGATGATGCACCCTAGGGTATCTGAGGCAAAATTTACTCTATTACTTTCTTTCTGATCAGGTAAACTAACATTACCAATCCAACTATGAACAGCAAAGCGCCCACAACTATGGACGCGATGTAATCCACCTTAAGAACATCTGATAGCAAATACGGAATGTAGGTTGGACCCACAAATATCAACAACACAGTAACAACTGTTAACGCTATCTTCATAAATTTCGAGTCTAAACCGCTAACTTTTTCATTTTCACTATTTTCTGTCATGCAACGCCCAACCTCTCACTCTTCAGGTGCATTTGTTTCTACTAATCCTTCTTTTATCTCTTTTCCTAACGCCTTCATTAAAAACTTGAAAACCAAGAATCCAGCACCCTTGTCAGCCTTAAACCCCATGGTTGTACCCAACAAACCGATGCCATCGATTTTCCGCTCCTTCGCCAACGCAAGCGTCAACCCTGTCCCCCCTACAATTCTGCCCTTACTATAAATAACTGCGCCTTTCTCCATAAATTCAGTTGCCAACCGTGAAGATGTTGCAGCGACGTAAACCTGAGTTTTATCCTCAGCAATTGGAACCCCACCCATCGTTACTATGAAGTGGCAACCTAAAGTTTCAACAAAATCAAGCATCGAATCACAAACATCATAATGCGCGACTACATCATCAAATGAAGGTTGAATTTCACCTGTCATAATAACTAGGTTGTTTTTCTCCATAGGAGCATAATAAAATTCATAATAAGGCAATTGACAAATACCTTTTGAGTTAATAGAAACGTAATCTGGAAAAGAAGGAGAATACAACTCAGCAAAAGGCTTCGCGTCAAAGAACTTTATGAGCAGATGTGCTGCAATCCTACCCACGTTTCCGAAACCTGGAAGCCCTTGAACGAAAATTGGATTTTCAAGAGGTGGATTCGAAAGTTTACGCAAATAAGGCCTATCCAAAGCAAACCATCCGTCCATAGAAAAGAATGTTCGACACTAAAATCCTTTTGCTGAAGAACCGAAAAAGAAACTATTAATATTCGACATCTTAAGTTATAGTTACTTCACCCAAAATAATATCGCAAATATGTAGCGGGGTGGGGTAGCCAGGATTAACCCGCTGGGCTCATAACCCAGAGATCACTAGTTCAAATCTAGTCCCCGCTACCAACAAAAAATTTTTACTTTCTGATCAGATCGTTAACCTTACAACCTATATCAAAACTTGAACTCTTCAAAGCGCCAAAAACGAATCCTAAACCAAATAACACAGCTATAAACAAAGAACCATAGAAATGAAAGCACAACTATCTCACTTAAACATCTCCCACACCAACAACCAGCCTTTCCAACATAGTAGTGAAGAAAAAACTTCTCAACCCACAACCAAACAACAGAAAAAAAACAACTCAACGCAAAAAATCAACCCAGCCGACACCTAATAAAAGTGGTACCAAAAACACCCACAACCGCGCAGAGAAAACGCAACTAAAGCAGAAGCAGTTAACAACTAAAAATCATCAAAAAGGACAATATCTCTAATCCTCCAAGAAAATTTTGATCCTTCAATTAATACGGCGCTATCCTTTTTTACGATCCCAAGTTTTGAGGAATACAATAATTTAATCCTAAGCCCTAAATACAGCTCTGTTTACTGTAAAAGTAAATAAATAGGTTGACATAACATTACAGAAACTCTGTTCGGTGAATTCAATGAAGCGAACGCATGCAATCCTCTTGATTATAGCTTTTTCTTTACTCACTATTTTGCCAGCTGCTTTGCCTTCTAGTAGTGTCTATGCTCAAACAAGCGGCTACACTATTGATAAAGTGGACCATCAGGTTCAAATCATGTATTCCGGACACGTTGTAATTCTAGACACAATTCATGTTTCTGGACAGGTAACTGACGGCTTCATGATTGGATTACCCTACAAGTACAGTGCCGATGTACTCAAAGGAATAGCATACGATAACACTCACTTGTACCAAATGAACTTAGGTGTTCAACTGGGCGAAACAAGTGGACTTTATGGTGCAACAGTTGATTTCAACGGAAACACCCCAAGTGTTTTCACAGTTGCCTTTGTCCTCTCCAATCAACTCATCACAGAACAAGACAGCGGTGTTGACACTCTTAATTTTCCAGCTTACCCCAGTTTAAATAAAGATGCTGGATTTTGCAACGTCACAATTACTTTTCCCAGTGCGCCTACAACTATAACAGTCACCAAGGACGACGGGACTATTAACGATGCTGTTTACACAAAAACAAACCTTTCAGCATATACCAATTCTCCAGCTTCAGCCAGCTTCCAAGTGCCCAGCGGGACCCTACAGTTAACCACCATAAGTAACTTAGACCGTCAAATAACCATCGACCCAACAGGCAAAGCAAACGTAGCAGACAGCTATCGAATCACTAGCAACTCAACAACTACCCTAAAAGGCTTCGTAGTAAGTTTACCCTTCGACGCATCCAACGTAGTAATTAGGGATGCATTTGGAAAAGCATTAGCTACTAACTTGGCGTATTCCACAAAAGGCGACATATTTCTCGCTAACGCTACTCTACAAACATTTCTGACCAGTGGCCAATCAACAACGTTAACAACACAATACACGTTAACCAGTGCAACACTTCAGGGCTCCAACTATGTTTTATCAGATTTTAAGCTTTTCCCAAACTTCGCTTATGTCGTTAACAAAGCAACTATAACATTTACTCCCCCTGAAGGAGCAACGATTACTAATCCACAAGCAACATCCCTTGATGCCTCTTCAACATTAACAAGGCAAACATACCAGGACATCCTCACAGTTACAAAAGAAAGCATAAGCTACGTAGATTACCTTGCACCACAACAAAACTCCATCCAACTTTCCTTTGAATACAATCCAGTGTGGGTTGCTTTCAGACCTACCTTTTGGGCATTACTCCTAGCGACAGTTGCATGTATAGCCGTCTTTTTTGTTAAAAGACACCAACCCAAAGAAGAAACATACGCAGATAAAACCGAACGGTTAACAAAACTCGAAACCGAAAAAGCAGAATCTACAACACATACCAAAGGAGCCAAACAAAAAACAGCCCAGAACATTTCTGCCGAGTCTATAAGAGAATTCATAGATGCTTATGAAGACAAGAAACAATTAAACGCAGAACTAAAATCGATGGATGTAAAAGCACAAAAAGGAAAAATACCAAGGCGCCAGTACAAAGTACAAAAAAGCACTATAGAAACTCGTCTACAAGTTATAAATAGAAACATAAAAAGAACAAAAGAAAACTTCAAAGCAACACCCGGTGGCTATTCAGATCTAATTAAACAACTGAATTTGGCTGAAACAGATTTAAACGAAGCAGAAGAATACATCAAAACCTTGGAATCACGCCTAAACAAAGGAGAGATAACTCTCGAAGTCTACAAGAGAAGCATCGGCGATTACCAGAAACAACGAGACAAAGCTGAATCAGCCATCAACGGAATCTTGCTCAGACTACGTGAAAAAATACGTTAAAACACCTAAACCCTTTTATTTTACTGATCAACTTTTGGAGTAAAATATCCCAGAGGTAAGACAAAAATGGTAAAAATAGTTGTCGATCCTAAATGCACTGGATGCGAGACTTGCGTCAACACTTGCCCTGTCGGTGTATATGAAATTATAGCCGGCAAATCAGTACCAAGCAAAGTAAGCGAATGCCTGGTTTGTAGAGCTTGTGAAGCACAATGTCCTGAAGGTGCAATTCAGGTAATCGAGTAAACCAAAGTTTCCTAATTAGTCTCGCCTTAGAGCGAGAGTTTTCCCTTTTATTAATAAAATTTTATCACAAAATAATTTTTTGAGTCAAAAATAACATCATATTCACATAATCAAGAGAACACTCGGTTAGTCTTCGAGGTTTAACAAAAATTCAACTATTCTGGCGAGTTGTTTTGCCGTTGTGACATCGAGTATTTGTTCTTCATCTATGTTTACCAGCGATTTATCAGTCTGCATAGTGTTCTTATCAGCCGCTTTTGTTATAACAATATCTCTGGCATTTACTTCGAAGTTCGAAGTAGCAGGAAAATATTCTTTAACGTTTTTATGTTTTCATGTTAATTCACCAATGTATGATTAACATAACAACATAATAGATTGAAATAAAACAGACTAAACAAGATTTCTTTATAAAAAATGTCTTGATTATCAAAGCAAAAGTTATATGTTAAACCACACTTAAGTTTGATTATGCCAGACAAAGTACATTGTTGCCATATACTAGTCAAAACAGAAACAGAAGCAAAAAACGCTAAATCCCGCCTAGACAAGGGCGAGAAATTCGGCGCGGTAGCGCAACAAGTCTCTTTATGCCCTTCAGGGAAGAAAGGAGGAGATCTTGGCACTTTTACAAGAGGCAAAATGGTTAAGGAATTTGAGAAAGTTGCCTTCGAACTTGAGAAAGGCCAAACTTCTGTTCCAGTTAAGACCAAGTTTGGTTACCACATAATAAAAAGAATAGAATAAGAAACTAAACAACAGGCGATAAAAACTAACCCTGAAGAGTTTTTTTATAATCTAACACACATAACATTAAAGGAATTAAGAGTGAAAAACACAAAATTCAGGTTCTTAAAGACTGAACGGTTATTGCTCACAACTTGCATAGTGGCACTCTCAGGGTTTTTGTTGGTCACATTTTTTAGAGCAAATTTTCATTCAGTTGATACATCAGTTAACCTTTTGATTCCATCAATCCAATCGAGTACCCTCACGTTTTTTGCTCAAGGAATAGCGCTAGTTTTTGATACAACCAGCCTTGTAATAATTTCTCTGATAATAGCTGGATTTTTATTCTTTAAAAATTACAAAGCACACAGTCTTCTGCTGTTGGGAGCAATGGGGGGTGATGCATTGATTGTTTCAGCCCTAAAAAACTTAGAACACGTTGCTAGACCAACGAACCAGATCGTTTCTGATGCCAGTTTTTCTTACCCGAGCGGTCACAGTGCAGGTTGCATCGTTTTTGGCGGTTTGCTTGCTTATTTTGCTTGGAAGCACTGGCAAAGCAGGGGTTCAAGGTTTGTAATTAGTGCGGGTTTGGGTACGGAGGTAGGGCTAGTGGGTTTTGATAGGGTTTATTTGAATGTCCATTGGTTGAGTGATGTTTTTGGGGGTTGGTTGTTTGGGGCTTTTTGGTTGTTCTTTGTTATTTTGCTTTTCCGACAACTGAATTTTGCGGGAAAATTTCAAACCAACAAATTTAACAAAGTTGCAAATGTGCTGTTTGCGTTGGCGGTTGTGGGGGCTGTTTTGATCGTTTTGCTGGAACTACTTAGTTTTTCTCTGGTAATTTGATGATAAAGATATATCTTCTGTAGACACATATATAATGATAGGCGACCTGTAAAATAACCAAGTGGAAGAAATAATATGACTAAAGCAGCGAGGTGAAAACTAATGGCTAAAGATCCAATTTGTGGTATGATGGTCAACGAGAAAAAAGCAAAATTCAAATCCGATTACAACGGAAAATCATTCTATTTCTGTGCTGCATCTTGCAAGGCAACTTTTGATAAATCTCCAGCAAAATACGCGGGTAGTGCTGATTCAACAGGACACTCATGCAATTGCGGGCACGACCACTGCTGAATCGTAAAGAAACAGTTTTAAAACTTTTTTTTCTTTTTGTTTGTTTAATTATGTTTCTTTAGGTGTTGCCTAATTATGGCAAACTGATTTTTTCAGGCGCTGGCAGCGGTGGAAGAGGTTGGAATGCACCTAACAAGACATGTTCAGCAAACAGGTCCTCATTGAAAGCTCCAACAAACTCCACTGTCTCATTAATAATTATCTTCGGCACTCCGATAACATTGTACTTCATTGCTAAGTCTGGAAACTCGCTACTTTCTATTACATCTGCAGTTACCATGTCGCTTTCGATTGCCAATTTATGGGCTACAGCAGCTGCAGCGGGACAGTGTGGACAGGTTAAGGTTACGAAAACTTGTATGTGAACAGGGGCTTTGACTTCTGTTAAAATCTGCTCGGTTTTGTCGGATAGATCAGTTTTACCCTTAGACACATTAATTATTGCTTCAACCAAGGTTTGAAGTTCATATCCGTATGGTACTCCATAAATTTTCACACCATAGTCTTTTTCGCCTATAATAGCTAATGCAGGAATCTTATCAATTCCATATTCCTTAGCTTTAGTTGCATCAGCTACAAAATCGTAAACTTCAATTGTAATTTTGCTATTGAGAGCAGATAGTTCCTGAGCAAGTTTTCTTGTATCAGAGCAATATCTACACTCAAATTCTTGTGTAAACATAACTATTCTTACAGGATTAACTAGTTTTTCCATAAAATCTTTCTTAATTAACTCTTTTTTATCGTTAAGTAATAGACTCAAACACTCAACCTCACAAAACAATTTTCTATAATACATCTATAAAGCAACTTTATTGTTTCCTACATATAACTGTAGAGTCCCAACTTTTTTCCGAACGAAAGTCATATAAGAGTTTTCGCGATTTTTTCTTTGTAAAGTTTTGGAGAAGATGAATATGGTTAAAGTAGCCCTAAAAGATGGAGTGTTCTGGGTTGGCGTCGTCGATTGGAATATCCGTGATTTTCATGGTTACGAAACTAAAAGAGGAAGCAGCTACAACGCTTACTTAATTCAAGATGAGAAAACCGCGTTAATTGACACTGTCAAAAACACTTTCTCAGAAGAACTCATCCAAAAAATATCTGAATTAACCACCTTTGACAAAATCGATTATATCATAATTAATCATGTGGAAATGGACCATTCTAGCAGTCTACCAATAATTGCAAAGCTAGCTAAAAACGCCAGAATCTTTGCTTCGCCAAGGGGCAGAGAAGCGTTAATAGACCACTACGGTAGAGAATTTGAAAGGGTCGAAACCGTTAAGACGGGTAACGAACTCAAAGTTGGAAAAAAGACTCTACGTTTCGTTGAGGCACCGATGCTGCATTGGCCTGACAGCATGTTCACATACCTCGTGGAAGACAAGATTTTGATGCCAAACGATGCTTTTGGCCAGCACCTTCCTAGTTCACAGCATTTTGATGACCAAGTTGATGACCACGTATTGATGGAGGAAGCCACGATGTACTACTCCAACATTCTAATGCCACTTGCACCGCTAATAATACGAAAGATTCAGGAAGTTATTCAAATGGGAATTCCTATCGAAATGATTGCACCAAGCCATGGTGTAATTTGGCGAAAGGATCCGATGAAAATAGTGAATGCGTACATGAACTGGAGTGCAGGAGAAGCAAAGAACAAGGCAGTTATCGTTTTTGACACAATGTGGCATAGCACTGATAAGATGGCTCGTGCCATAGCAGACGGCTTAGCAAGCCAAGGAGTTGAAGTAAAAATCTTCAAGCTACGCGCTTACGCAATGTCAGAAGCCATAACTGAAATCCTCGATGCAAAAGCCGTTCTTTTGGGTTCACCCACACTCAACAACTTAATGTTTCCTACGCTTAGCTCATTTTTAACGTACGCATCTGGTTTGAAACCTAAGGGTAAACTTTGGGGTTTCTTTGGCTCTTACGGTTGGGGAGGTGGCGCAGTGAAAAGCATGATTAAAACCGCTAAAGAAACAGGATTTGACGTTTATGAACCTGGCGTCGAAGTTAAATTTGTTCCAGATAGCGAAGATTTGAAAAAATGCTTTGAATTTGGGCAACAAATAGCCCAAAAAATCAAAGCTTAACTTTTTTTATTTTATTCTTATGAATTTTTCTTTTGGTGTAGCGCAGATTGGGCATATATCTGAAGTTGAGCCTTCGAAAGTGTTTCCACACACAGGACACACATAATAATCCACCACAGAGAATTCTTTTTTGTTTTTGAGGGTGTCTATTGCTTTTTGATATAGGTTTGCGTGGATTTGCTCAACTTTGTTAGCATAGTCAAAGCTTACCAAAGCGGGTTTGTTGGCGTCGTTTTTGGCCTCAGCGATAAAATCTGGATACATTTTCTTGAACTCGTAGGTTTCACCTGAAACTGCTGTGCCAAGATTTTCAATGGTTGATTTGATTTGACCAGTTACTCGGAGGTGGTTTAGGGCATGTATTGTTTCTGCTTCCGCCGCAGCTCTAAAAAGTTTAGCAATTTGTGTTAATCCTTCTTCATCTGCTTTCTTAGCGAAAGCCAAATACATTCTGTTAGCTTGGGATTCGCCTGCGAAAGCAGCTTTTAGGTTTTCATCAGTCTTAACCATAAAATTCACTAAACACATTAAATAGAAAAGCAAGTAATAAGCAATACCTTGTCTTTTAACAATTGAAAATAAAGAGATAACTTAAAGTTAACCCCTTTTTAATATGAAGTAAGATTTTTCGAGCTCTATAATACTCCATGGTAAAGTATATTAATTGTTTTTTTCTTTGGAATTATTAGATTTTCGGTGAAATTTTATGGAGAAAATAAACAAATTTACCTTGCCTAAACTACCCTATGACTACAATGCTCTTGCACCCTACATTTCGGAGCAGCAACTGAAACTTCATCATGACAAACACCACCAAGCTTATGTAAACGGCGCAAACGCAATCTTTGAAAAACTCGACAAAACGCGCAATGAGAATGCAGATACCGACATGAAAGCTTTGCTTAAAGAGTTGTCCTTCAATATTGGCGGGCACCTTTTGCATACTACTTTCTGGGAAAATATGGCCCCGGCAGGTAAAGGTGGAGGAAAACCTGACGGAGCAGTAGCAGACATGATTGATATGGACTTTGGAAACTTTGAAAGGTTCAAAAAAGAATTCACTATGGCAGCTACAAGCACTGAAGGATCAGGATGGGCAGCATTAGCGGTCCATCCATGTATTGGAAGACCACTAATAATGCAGATCGAAAAACACAACGTGAACGTTTACCCAACTTTCAACATTCTGATGGTTCTTGATGTTTGGGAACACGCCTATTACCTTGATTACAAGAATGAGCGGCTGAAATTCGTTGAAGCATTCTGGAACCTAGTCAACTGGGACAAAGTCAACAAAAACCTCAGCCTTTTCAAGTAAGCTTTCCCGCTTACTTTTTCTCTATATTTTAAGAAAATAACGACGCTTATGAAAAATCATAATCTACGTCTATTCCGACAATAATTTAAGAACCTCGTTTTTTCAGTTTTTAATTTTTTTAAGCAAGTCCATTTGCCTTTTAGTGTATTCTCGAGTTATCCCTTTTTGAAGGTAGATGGATACTGCCGCTATACTTTTGGTTGGATCGTTTCTCATGCTAATAGAATATAAATGTATCAATTTAGTACCCACGATATCTTTTGAGATCTGACCGTTAGTTAGCCGTAATGCGAGGGAAATAGCATCATTAATCGAGCCACCTGCTGCAACTATTCTAATTTCATTCAATTTTGCAAGACGCAAAAGGCTTATTGTTAGAAGACGTTCCATAGTGGCCGCTCTGCTAACACTAATTGTTTGCTCCTCAACGTTTTCCATTTCCTGTTCTTCCTGTTCAGCTAGTGCAGCATAATCCCCTGCCTGTTTTTGTGTGAGATGCACTGAAATAGTTGATGTTTTTCCAAGAACTGGGAATTCAATATTTGAGATGCAAATGTCATCAACATAGACTTTTGCGATTTCAGTTGCCATATTTATTGCCGAACAAGCTAAAAAAATGCCATCGTTTATACCAACTATGTCAACTTCTCCTGCTTCAATTATCGCTGAAATTAATTCTTCAACAACATCCGTAGTTTTTGATGAAGCATCAGATGGCCGAATAACTATTATTTTGTCTTTTGATTCTTGACTCATCATAGCACACTTAGCAATTATTTGGATGGTCTGCTAATATAATACTTTCACTAAAAAGTTTAGTCCCTAAATAGTTAGTTGGATAGAATTAGGGTATTGGAGTTATCTTTATTGCTTGTGTCGGACACTGCATCTCGCAATCTAAACATTGAATGCAGTCTTTTTCGCGTGCTGGGTCAGATTTGCGCTCTGAAAGCGGATGGCCAGGCGAGTCAGCCCAATCATATAGCGAAACAGGACAAACAGCTATGCATACTCCATCTCCAACGCATACGTCCCAATCTACAGCATTAGATGTTCCATGTATGCCTAGTTTCTGTGGAGGTTCGACAGGCCCCCAAACTTTATGACCATTATGTTCACTTACAACTTGTCGTTTAGTTTGAAAATCAGGGTCAATTGGCAAAAAGTTCACCACATTCACTTCTGGAAACAACAAATATTAGGGTTTCTCCCTGATTAAAGACAGAAAGCATTTGGGGTTAACCATCGTAACATTAGTGTGGTTCGTATGAGTCAATATTACCTGCCCTCGGACATGAAACATGCAACTTTGAAGCAAAGAAAACAGTTCTATGCTAAAGAATTTAGTCTTCAAAAAGTTGTCGAATGGTTTGAAGGCGAGCTTGGCAACACTAAATTTGCAGTAATAATAGGCAGACACACAAAGATTTTTCCTGAGAAATACAAAGAAGATGCCTGGACAACGATAATAATTGACGAGTACAAAGATCTGGAAGACATACGTAATCAAATCCTTGAATTTTTACCTGAAGCTGTTTATTACGACAGAAACATATACGGAGCAAACAATCGTAAACTTTGTCAGGAATTAGCTTTTGACCTTGACCCAGAAAACATAACATGCCCAATCCATGGCAGTTTGGCGGATAAGATGAAGCGTCAGCAGGGATTAAGTTTCTGCGACGTTGAACTTGAATTGGTTAAACGGGAGGCAATTGAGCTCTACAATTTTCTGGAGACCCGTTTTTCTGATTTGAGGGTTGTTTATTCAGGTCGAGGATATCACCTACATGTTTTAGACGAAAAAGCGTTTGCCCTAACTACTAAAGAACGGCTCGACATGGCCCGCCAAGCGAAACAAGCAGGCTTCCACATTGATGAATGGGTAACTTCAGGCGAATACCGTTTGATTCGATTACCCTACAGCCTCAACGGATTAGTGTCAAGAATCACGTTACCACTAAAAAAAGATGAACTGGAAAGCTTTAACCCCATTCTCGACGAACGGTGCCTCCCAGAGTTTCTAAGTAAAGAAGCTACTTTTTAACTTCTCTGGCACTCTTTTCTTTTTTGCTGTAGTATGCTTGTTTTTTCTTATCTTCTTCTGCTTTAGTCAATTTCTTAGCCATAAAAAACCCTAAAAAATAGTATCCTGCAGACCCTTAAAAGATTTTTGTCAAAAGAGTTGTCTTCAAAAGTTTTTTGGGTTCAATTATTCAGATAGTTTTTGTTGAGACTTGTTATAGGAGCAAATTTGATGTTTCAGTTATCTTTTAAGTTCAGGAATGCTTGAACGATTTTATCCGAATAGTCCGAGGCATTCATATTCACCCTCTTCAAACGAGACTACAAAAAACACTTTTGCAATCTGCACCAACATGAAAACGAACGTTAAATTTTGGTAATCTAAACAGTTATATTTGGCTTAAACCAAATTTTATTGGTGAGATTTTTAATATGCAATTGACTAAGGTTTCTGGCACAAAAAAAACCCATAAAGTTACTGTCTATACTTTGAGCACTTGCGTTTGGTGCAAAATGACAAAGCAGTACCTTAACGAAAACGGCGTTGAATACGAATATGTTGATGTTGACTTACTCGATGACAACGATAAAAGCAGGGTTCATTCAACCATCATCAGCAAAGGGGGCGTCTTAAGTTACCCCACGACGATCATAGATGATAAAACCGTAATCACGGGTTTTCGCAAAGACCTGCTCAAAGAGGATCTGGGTCTTTGACTACGCTTGAACAGGTACGCAAAAGAGCAGATGCTGACGCAAAAACATATGGTTATTGTCTTACTCCTCAAAGTGACCTTCTGCAAATGTTCATTGAGGGATTAAAGACAAACGAGGATCGTTACGGTTACCCATCCTGCCCTTGCAGACTTGCGACTGGCAACTTAGAGATTGATCGAGACATCATTTGTCCCTGCGACTACCGAGACCCCGACGTCGCCCAATATGGTGCATGCTACTGCAGATTATTCGTTAACAAAGCTGTTTTTGATAGCCAAAATCTTCCGGAAGTCCCTGAACGTCGACCCTTAGAAAAACAAGAAAGAGTATACGAAACCCAAATTTCTAAACAACCAATCACTCAAACCACACAAGAAAAACCTAACCAATCAACTGTCCCTCAACCGCAAAAAACAGAGATAAAAAAGAAGTTATGGTACTGCAAACAATGCGGCTACGTGGTTTATCGTGAAGATCCACCCTACGTTTGCCCAATCTGCAAAGCAAAAAAGGAAATGTTCTCTGAAATAGACACCAAAGTTGAATTCAAAGGCTAACTATTTTTCTATTTCTATTTCAATTTTTTTCCAATCCTCTTTTATTCCACGCAGAGAAGTTACAGCACCAGTTACGGTTCCAATCATGATTTTCTCGACGAATTCGTTTAAGGGGATTTCTTTTCCATCAATTCTTAGTTTTAAGCCCAAACTTGTTCACCTAAGCACTACTGGATATTGTATTATAAGGGTAAAAGGTTTTGTGCAAGAATTTGCAAAGTTGACCTTTAAATTTTTTTAGAAAAGATAGAAAGTATTAGGAGAAAGTAGTAGTTAAAATAAATTTATTGGATAGCTATCAATTAAATAATTCATATTGCCCTTTGGAACGTTCTTGGTTAAGTAGCAAAAGTTGCAGATTTCAAGCCTATACAACACCTCTTCTGGTGAGCTCACCTTAGTCTTTAGCTGTTCCAAGTGGACACAGGCAACTTCTTTGTGTTCAGTTCAGAATTTTTCTTTCTCGGGTGAGGAAGCGATGAGACGTAGGAGCATGAGCCAATAGTCAATGTCTAGCAATATATGTTCGCCTGTTAGAAACATGTCAAGTTAGAAGCGGATTTTTTTCTTGATTGCTGGCTCTTCGATGGCTTTTTTCATTATAGAATTTTATAGCTCGCATTATTATTTCTCTTTGTGATACTTGGGCATCGGTACTTATTTTTCAGAGCATTCTGCTGCTAGTTTATTAAAGGCTACAGTTATTCTCGCAGGGTTGACCATGCTCCCACTTGACATTTATTCTACACATGTTCACAACATTTAAAAATATTTAAACATTACGTAAGTTTTAAGAGCTTTTAATTTTGCAAGTTTAAATCAGATATACATTATTCTAAACAATTGTCCAGTATACAAAAGCATCACCCAAAATACTCAAAACTTTTTAGCCACCCCCAAACATTATAAACAATCAAATTTCTTGGAGAGCTACAAAGTGAAAACACCCGAAATATTCCTTGAACCCAAACAAAGGGTAGAAAAACTAATCGAGCTCCTGGAAAAACAATACCCAGACGCCAAAACAGCCCTAAACTTCACAAACCCGCTGGAAATCCTATTAGCCACCATCCTTTCAGCGCAAACAACCGACGTGACTGTCAACAAAGTGACAAAAAACTTATTCAAAAAATACCATACTGCAGAAGACTACGTCAAAGCAGACATAGAAGAGTTGGAGCAGGTTATTCACTCAACTGGTTTTTACCATAATAAAGCCAAAAACCTTCAGAAATGCTGTCAACTTCTTGTAGAAAAGTTTCATTCTCAAGTTCCAAAAACTATGGACGATTTGGTTGAGTTTCCAGGAGTAGCACGCAAAACCGCCAACATTGTATTATTCAATGCATATGGAATAACTGCAGGTATAGCAGTTGACACTCATGTAACAAGGCTCTCACAACGACTCGGATTAACCCAGCAAAAAGATCAAAATAAAATAGAGCAGGATTTAATGCAAATTACACCTAAAGAGAAGTGGATGCCGCTAACTGACTTACTGATTTTTCACGGCAGAAATGTGTGCAAAGCAAGAAAACCTCAATGTGAAGTTTGCGTCCTAAACAAAATTTGTCCTTCAGCCTTCACTTTAGATTAGGCACTAGCTGTTTAATCAAGCATTAACTTTTCATTTTGTAGTTAGAAATGATATTTATTTCAAACCACTTTAAAGTTGAAGAGAAGGCGCTGGATTTCCCCTTCTCTTTTTTTATGTTTCCCTTAAAGCACCAATAAGACCTTCCGGCAAAAGAATTAGAGAAGCTAAAAAGCCCTCGCCATTCTATTGCAGGCTTCAACTATCCGTTCTTTGGGTTGCGTAAATGTTATTCTTGCGTAGCCTTCACCATATTTGCCAAAACCATCCCCAGGCGTCACTGCAACGCCGACATCCAGCAATTTTGCAACGAATTTCATTGAGTCACATTTACAGTTAACCCAAACATAGAAGGTTGCCTTCGGTTTTTCAACTTCATACCCAAGTTTGCAAAGGGTGCTAACGAGTAGGTCGCGGCGTTCCTGCAAAGTCTGGTTGTTTTGTTTTAGGAAATCCGGAGCTTCGCGACTTTTATAAGAGGAAAGAGCTTTTACAGCGACTTTTTGCGTGTAAACGGGTGGTCCGCTGTCGATTTGGGTTTTTATCTTAGTTAAACCAGTGACAAGCTGTTTGTTTCCAACTGCAAAACCAATCCGATCACCTGTCATGTTAAAGGTTTTGGAAAGTGAATGAAACTCTATAGCAACATCCATTGCACCATCAATTTCCAGTATGCTCGGAGCGCGATATCCATCATAGGTGACTTCTGAATAAGCATTATCATAGCAAAGAATCAAATTATTGTCCTTAGCAAAATCAACAGCTTCTTTGAGGAATTTCTTGTCAACTGTTGTGGCAGTTGGGTTGTTTGGGTAATTTAGAAACATCATTTTTGCTTTGTCAGTTTTGACTACGTTAAAGTCGGGTTTGAAACCGTTCTTGTCCAACAAGGGCATTGGAACGGTTATGCCATCGCAAAGGATTGTACTGCCCTGAGCGTAAACTGGATATGCTGGGTCAGGTACCAAAACGTGATCACCCGGGTTAATGAAAGCTCTGGCAATGTTGGCTATCCCCTCCTTTGAGCCCAAAAGTGCGACTACTTGGTCCTGATGTAAGTCAACATTGAACCGTTTCTTGCACCACGCCGTGACTGCTTCTCTGAAGTCTGGTTCGCCTTGACTAAATGAATAATTATGATTCTTCAGGTTGCCTGCTTCTTCTTTGAGTGATTCGATGATGAATTTTGGCGGTGGAAGGTCGGGGTCACCTATGCTTAGCGATATTAGGTCAATGCCACAAATTTTCTTTTCTCTGGTAAGTTTTTCAAGTTCAGCAAACAGGTATGGTGGTAACCGTTTAATTCGGTTTGCATACTCAAACGTCATTTGTTACAGCTCCTTGAATAGTGTACCTTCGTAAACTTTTTCGGCTGCGCCGATCAGGAAAATAGTCTTGCCTATTTCCACTTGCAGGTTACCGCCGAGCACGTGAACAGTGACTTTGTTGCCAACTTTTCCAAGCTTATTTGCAGCAGCCACCGCAGCGCAGGTTCCCGTGCCGCATGCCAAGGTTTCTCCGCAACCACGTTCCCAAACTCGAACATTCATCTCATTCCCGTTGAGAACCTCGACAAAGCCAACGTTGGTTCGCTTCGGGAAGGCTTTGTAATTTTCAATTTTTGAACCGATCTCTTCAACTGGAAAACAATCAATGCAATCAACGAAGATTACACAATGAGGGTTACCCATTGAAAGACAAGTTGCCTTGAACTTTTCACCGTCGACTTCTATGTCGGCGTTAAGCCATTCGCCTTTCCCCTTCATCGGTAGGCTGCTTCTTTCCCAGTTCGGCTCACCCATATCTACCTTGATGGTAACGACTTCTGTGCCCTTAATGGTTAAACAAACATTTTTAATGCCTGATAGCGTCTCAATTGAAAAATCGGCCTTCTTAACTATATCATTTTCATAGCAGTACTTGCTAAAGCATCGGATGCCATTTCCACACATTTCTGCTTCACTGCCATCTACATTGAAAATTCGCATCTTCACATCAGCAACAATAGATTTAGAAACTAGCAAAAGCCCATCAGCACCAACTGAGAAGCGCCTTTCACAAATCTTTTTCGCCAACTCAGTTGAATGAGCATCAGTAATTTTTTGGTCCCTATTATCAATAACGATGTAATCGTTGCCTAACCCGTGCATTTTCCAAAAATACATATATTCATTCCGCCGTCCGCTGACTAGACATCAAATCGCTTAGTTGCTCACGTTTTCTAACCAACACTGCTTTACCCTGCCTTATCATGACTTCCGCCGCTCTTGGACGAGAGTTGTATTGTGAACTCATGCTGAAACCATATGCACCAGCGTTAAGGATTGCTAGCAAATCACCTTCCTCAACATTGGGAAGCGGTCGATCTTTAGCTAATGCATCGCCTGACTCGCAGATTGGACCCACCACATCGTAAGTTTCTTTATCTGCCTGCGCAACCTTGTTGGCGACAAGGATTTGATGGTATGAACCATACATTGTTGGACGAACTAGGGTGTTGAAGCCTGCATCTACACCTACAAACTTTCTATAGGGCGTTGTCTTGATGGTGTTAACAGTCGTCAGCAGGATGCTTGCATCGCAAACAAGGTATCTTCCTGGTTCAACACATAAAAACGGCTTTCCAAGACCGCATTCTTTTACTTTACTCTTGAATGGAGCGACAATCTTACTGGAGAATTCTGTTAAGTCAACGGGTTTGTCTTCTGGTTGATATGGAATTCCGAATCCGCCGCCAATGTCAATGAATTCAAACTCAATGCCTATTTCATCGTGCACTCGCTTGGCTATACTAAGGAGTTTTTCCACCGCCAATGAGTACGGTTCAATATTTAGAATACCTGAGCCGATGTGCATGTGAATACCGAAGCGTTCAACTCTTGCCCTTTTAGCTGTTGCATAAACCTTTATAGCGTCATCTTCCCAGAGCCCAAACTTTGATTCGGGACCTGCCGTTATGCAGTGACCGTGATGACCTGCGCCGATTTCAGGGTTAACACGAACAGAAACAACTGGTGGCACTGTAAACTTCAGAAGCCTATCTAACTCTGATTGGGAATCCACATTTACAGTGATGTTTGCATCGGCTAACATTTTTAATTCGTCGTTTCTTACGCTGGTGCCTGTAAATAAAATGCGTTCAGGTGTGTATCCGCTACTCAAACCCATGAATACTTCGCCTGGACTCACAGTATCTAAGTAGGCTCCTTCTGACTGCAAAATCCTAAGAACAGTCAGGTTACTATTGGCTTTGGCCGCATAGTATATTCGTAAATGCTTATAATTGCTAATTAAAGCATTATGAAGATGGTTGTAGTTGTCTCTGATGCGTTTCTCGCTTAACACGTACAGTGGTGTGTCGTATTTTTCAGCTAATTCCTTTACTGAGAAGCCGTCAAAGAAAAGACTACCTTTTCGGTTTTCTAAGGGTTCACGAAGCTTTCTTTTAACCATTCCGCATACACCAAACTCTACTGTATTTGTTAGAACGGCATTTAAACTAAGCCGGTAGCCACATACAATTCAGCACTCAGGATACCCCCGCCTGCAGCGCCACGAACCGTATTGTGTCCAAGGCACATGTACTTGAAGGTCATAATCGGGTCCTTGCGAATTCTGCCTACGACAACGTTCATCCCACAACCTGAGTCTCTATCAAAACGTGGTTGAGGTCGATTCTTCTCGTGGCGAACAATGATTGGGTTTGCGGGAGCCGAAGGCAACTTGAGAAGTTGCGGGGCACCCTTGAAATCCTCAAAGGCTGCCTCGATTTGACTAAGTGAGGGTTCTTGGTCAAGCTTTACAAATATAGATTCCAAGTGTCCGTCTTTTACTTGAACGCGATTGCAACTTGCACTAATCTGAAAATTAGCGTTTTGGACACCTTTTCCGGTGTAGGTACCCAGAATCTTTAGGGCTTCCGTCTCCATCTTGTCTTCTTCACCGGAAATAAAGGGAATTACATTGTCGATTATGTCCAAAGAAGCTACGCCAGGGTATCCTGCGCCGCTCAACGCCTGCATAGTGGTTACTACAACCTGCTTTAAGCCAAACTGCATTAGCGGTTTTAGCGTAATAGCCATTTGTATAGTGCTACAGTTCGGGTCAGTAGAGATAA
This sequence comes from Candidatus Bathyarchaeota archaeon, assembly GCA_963741005.1. Lineage (GTDB taxonomy): Archaea > Thermoproteota > Bathyarchaeia > Bathyarchaeales > Bathycorpusculaceae > Bathycorpusculum. The sequence continues at coordinate 798,459 of CAVUGQ010000006.1, read as the reverse complement.
ATCCTTTCCAACCCCTAAGTTGCTGTTGAAATTTAATTAACTCAGCATGTTCTGGATTGATTTCTGGAATTATAAGCGGCACATCTTTTTCCATTCGGTGTGCACTTGCCTTGCTAAACACGGGGTACAGGGCTGCAAATTCCGATTCAACCGCTCCCGCCAAATCCCCAGGCATTGATGAAAAAACCAAGTCCACTTCACCTGCTTTTTCTACAGATTCCATATCAGCATTAACAACGGACATTTCAGCGATTTCCTGAGGCAGGTTAGATTCCATCAACCAGTTGCAGGCATCCTTGTATTTTTTGCCTGCTGAACGCTCTGAAGCGGCAAGCACCTCAATTTCAAACCAAGGGTGTCCTTGTAAGAGTTGAATGTACCGTTGTCCAACGGCACCGGTTGCACCTAAAATGGCGACTTTACGTTTATTCGGCATGGGTTGTTTCTTCCTTTGCTCTTTTCACTTTGTTCTTTCTTCATAAAAAAGTTAATGGTTTTGTAAGCTATGATAATCCTAAAACATCAGCCATACTGAAGACTTTAGGCTCATTTTGCTTACTTAACCATTCAGCGGCGAATACTGCGCCCTGAGCAAAAACATTACGCGAGAAAGCTGTATGTTCAAGACGCAACATTTCGTGGGGGCCAGCAACTATTACGTCATGGATTCCCGGGACGCCGCCAACACGTATTGCGACCGATTCAAGTTCAGCTGGTTGTCGTGGACTGATGCCGTTCCTACCGTAAACAGTCTTTGTATAATTTCGAGCTTGAGAAACTATTTGTTCAAGCTTCTTTGCAGTTCCGCTAGGTGCATCCTTCTTGCCAGTGTGATGGATTTCGCTTAAACTGAAATCGTACCCTTGCGGAAACGCCTTGAGCGACTCTGCCAACTTGAAGAGGATGTTGACACCTACACTGTAATTCGGAGAAAATACTGATGGGACCTTACCCGACATTGAAGCCACTACTTGTCGGTTTTGCTCTGAATTAAAACCTGTGGTGCCGAGAATAATGCGTTTTCCAAGGGTTGCAACGATTGGAATGTTAGTGACTTCGGCGACCGGTACAGTAAAGCTCACATAAACGTCGGAGTCTCTGACAGCTTCTACTAATCTGTCGGAACTCAGAACTATTGTATCGGAGTTTGCAATACCTAGTTCGCGGAGGCTTTTGCCGACGCATGATGAGTTTGGTGTTTCCGTGGCACCTGCGATTACATATCCTTTTGCGGTGGCTTCAGTAATTATTGCATGTCCCATTCTTCCTGCTGCACCAGCGACACAAAACCTAAGCGTAAAAAAGCCCCGCTAGGTATTTCTCGTTGTAGAGTCGCTCTTTTAGGTCGACCCCAAAATAATCGGCGATTGGCTTGAAAATCTGTGGGTTACTTTCGTAAACCTTTCTCGCGTTTATCAAGACTATTTCTACTCCGTTTCGTGTCATTTTTCCCAGTGGTTGCCTGCAGGGTCCTGACGGCATTCCTAATATGTTCATTAACGTTTTGCAGGCAAGTGGGTTGCGGGCTTTGCATGTTACAGAACCGTAAGGTGTTTGTTCTTGTGTTTTCACAGTAACGATATTGAAAAGAGGTTGGAGTGCTTGGGAAATTACGCTTGCAGCACCCTCATTGCCGTCCAAAACATAATTCACCATTTTGACTACGGTGCCTGGGGCAATGTTAGAGACTACAGATATGACGCCGCTTGCATTGATGTCGGGGGATATCATCATCGTGTATGTTTTGTCGTCGTCTCCTGAGAGAATATCAAAATCTTCTCCACAGACTCGCCTAGTTAACTCCATGTTCTTCATATCACCCGTAGCTTCTTTCACGCAGCGAACGTTCGGATATTGTTTATTGAGGATTGCAAGGTCTTGGGGAAAAAGTTGAGTGCCAGTCCTACCTGGGATAACGTAAGGTATAACTTGGACTTCTGGAAACTGACTTGCGATGGGTTCTATGTATTCTCTTCGAATTTCCATTGAGCTCGGACCGTTGTAGTATGGGTCCACAAGAAGGACACAGTTTATGCCTGCGTTCTGGGCGTGTGCTGTGCCATCGATGGCTTCTTGGGTTGAGTTACTACCCGTACCCGCAATAGTCAGACATCTATTACTTGAGTTCTCGTGTATTTTTTCGATGACTTTACTGTGTTCATTCCAATCTAAAGTTGGGCTTTCACCTGTTGTGCCTACAGCTAGTAAGCCTTTTACGCCGTTTTTTATTTGGAAATCTACTAGTTCTTGTAATCCCTCGTAATCGACTTGGCGATTACTATTCATGGGGGTTATTAATGCAGTGTAACAACCGCTGAATGTTAGCATTTCAAATTGCCTCTTTATAGATGGCTGAACAGTGGTAGAGAGAATATTTAAGTGTTACGTTTTACACACTAATTTTACTAAAATCGTAAATAATAAACGATAAAAGAACTTAATTCATTATTAATCATAATCTTTCAGAAGTATATAACCTCTCAACATAATAAGCAGTAAAAACACCCTCATAAACCCCATAAATCCCCTGGATATAACCAACCGCATCCCTAAGAACCACAGCTGAAGGAATAATTGTCTTAAAATTATCTAAACGCAAAATTTCCCTTAGCTGACCACGTTCTGTCTTTACGATCTTTAACCTTAGAATCCTAGTGCCGGACTGGAAAACAGCAATTTCTCCAGATTTAGGATTACCTTTTCTAACATCGATTGTTTTTTGGCCTTGCCATAGCCATTGAAATACTTCTTTTTTTGTAAAAAACAATGGCAATTCTAGAACGCCTAAAGTCTGGTTGTACTGCAAGAAGATAAGTTTTCAGTAGAAAATCAAATATCGAAAGAAAGTTACAATAGGAAAAAATAGGTTGAAACGTAGAATATTTCTTGCTGCTTACCCTTTGCCTTTCTCTTCTTTACCGAAGTATTTAGTCCACTTTAGTTTGCGTGCGTCGCGTTTGAATGCTATGCTGCTTTTCTTGCATTTGCTGGAATCAAACCATAGGATTGAGCCGTCGTTTTTAACGAACATCATGCCTGTGCCAGCTGGGAAATCAGCACCACAGAACGAACATTTTCTAGGTTTTGGCATGACAAATTCTCCAGGTTATCGTGTAATTTTCTTAGCTTCTCTTTCTGTTTCTCGCAGCATCAGAATATCTTGTGCTCGAACTGGTCCTTTAACGTTGCGCGTTATGATTCTACCTTTGTCTTTTCCTTCCATTATGCGAACACGGACTTGCGTGATTTCGCCAGTTACACCTGTACGACCTATGACTTGTATGACTTCTGATGGAGTTAGTTCTTCAGCTGCGTCTTTACTCATTACTGAGTTCCTCGTTTAACCTGATCGATTCTCGTTACGATTTCTTTGAGTAAACCTGCTGCGTCTCCTTCTCTTATGATGCATGCTGCTGCACATGGAACGTCGATACCGATTGATTTGCCGAGTTGTTCCTTGCTTAGCACGAACACGTATGGAATTTTTCTTTCGTCGCAGAGTAGTGGTAGGTGTGCTATTACTTCCGGTGGGTCAACATCTTCAGCTATTACCACAAGTTTTGCTTGTGAGCGTTCAACAGCTTTTGTTGCCTCATTTGTTCCTTTCCTAACAGATCCTGATTTTGAAGCAATCGTTAGGGCTTCATAGGCTGCATCTACGATTTCTTTTGGCACTTCATATTTTACGTAAAATGGTTTAGACATATTTCTTAGCCTCACCCTTTTAAGGCAGAATCTTATCCGCACTTCTTATTTAAGAATCTTTCTCCCAAAAAACCGGCTTGTGCTTTCAGCTTATAAGGTATTTAGAAAACTTTATATAAACTGTTACGGGTTCCTACATGTTTTTCGAGAAGGGAAATTGCGTTTGCAAAGATTGGGCAAGGTTTCAAATGTAACTCCATCGCGAAACATGGTGGTAAAAACAGAAAACCCCCCGAAAATGGGTTTTGAAGTTGTCGATGAAAATTTAAATGTTGTTGGCAGAGTTTTCGATATAATAGGCCCTGTCTCAGCACCTTATGCAGTAATTAAACCGAGCATTAAGGACCCTGAGAAACTAGTGAATAAACCGGTGTACTTGCTTCTCTCGAAAACAAAAAGGAGCAAAAGATGATGAGTAGAGCCAGCAAGTTAACGCAACCATTAAATGAAGACCAAACTACTCCAAAAGCAGAACCAGTCAAAGTTCAAATGTGTCCCGAATGTGGCAGCACCCGACTTATGCGCGATTATGAATGCGCGGAAATAGTATGTATGGACTGCGGTTTCGTTGTGGCAGCCAAAATAGCTGACCGTGGACCCGAATGGAGAGCTTTTGATGATGAGCAAAGGTCAAAGAGAACCCGTGTTGGAGCACCCCTAACATACACCATCCATGATAAGGGATTGTCAACAACTATCGATTGGCATGATCGAGACATCTATGGCAAAAGTCTCTCGCCAGGACAGAAAGCTCAAGTATATCGTCTGCGAAAGTGGCAACGTCGTATCAGAGTTTCAGATGCAACTGAACGGAACTTGGCTTTCGCACTCTCTGAAATCACAAAGATTTCTAATAACCTAAACCTTCCAAAAAATATTCTCGAAACTGCCTCAGTTATTTATCGTAAAGCAGTAAAAGAAAAACTTATTCGAGGCAGATCAATACAAGGTGTCACCTCAGCCGCGATTTATTTAGCATGCAGACAATGCGGTTTACCCCGAACTTTAGATGAAATTGCTCAATGCTCAGGGGTTAACAAAAAAGAAGTTGGACGAAGCTACCGTTTCCTAATCAGGGAACTAAACTATTCAATACCGCCACTACGCCCAAGTCAGTATATAACAAAGTTCTCAAGCCAACTTACGATGCAGGGAAAAGTCGAGGAAATTGCCCATAAAATCTTGGCTTCAGCAAAAGAGCTAAAACTCACTTCAGGCAGGGGACCAACAGGCATTGCAGCAGCAGCAAGCTATGTTGCATCAGTCTTAACTGGTGAGCGAAAGACACAAAGAGAAATCGCCGAAATTGCACAGGTTACTGAGGTCACTATCAGGAACAGGTACAAAGAACTTGTTGAACGCCTAATGTTCCAAATAAGTATCTAAGCATAATACCCAATTTTTTATTTTTTTAAGGCTCAAATATGGCTATTTCTGATGAAAAAAATTTAGACTTTCTAAAAATAGAAGGGTTAATTGCTAAACTTAGAGAGACCCTGTTAGACCTTAAACAGAATCTTTGCAACCTGCATCAGAAAATAGAGATAATTGATTCAAAACCTGAGCTGCAAAGCAGAATTAAGAATTATAGAAATGATATTGAAACAAGAGCAAGCGAGCTAGAAGATGAAGTAAAATGGTTACGAGAAGAACTAAAAACTACCCGTGACCTTTTAGGATTAAAGCTACATAACACTAACTCAGGCAAATCTTAACTAATAATAAGCAATTTTTTTAAGTATGTACGTCGCTAGTCCTAAGTTATGCCCTATAAATTTACTTTTGACCTCTCAAAGGTCCCACGCTTCTTCTTCACCGAAATTGCTTTGATTAGTTATCAGAAGGGCATGCACAAAAGCTTCCTATCAACTCTCAATGATTTGATTCTTAAATTTAAAATTCAGGAAGCAACTGGGCTAAACCTTTCAGATGCAGTTGCTTTGCTCCAGGATCTGATTGATTTGCAGGCTGTTAATAGTTTGGAAAGAGGCAGGTTTTTGCAGACAAAGAAGAGGGCATTGTTCCTTCCACATTGCTCGCGAAAATTCATGGATGGTCGTTGCAAAGCAACATTCTCCCCTGACACTCCATGCTACACGTGTATGCATTGTTCGGACGATTGCATGGTTAACAAGGCAGATCAATATGCTAGAAAGAAGGGTTATGATGTTTATCTGTTGCCTGGAGGTTCTTGTATACCCAAGATTATCAAGAAAAGTCGATATGAAGGCATAGTTGGGGTGGCGTGTGGAGAAGAAATGAAACTTATGGGGCCACTTATAAATGGTATGAAAATAGCAGGGCAGGGTATACCTTTGTTAAAGAATGGTTGTGCATGTACCATTTTCAACATGGAAACGCTCATAAAAGTCCTCTAACCAACTTAATTTTAGGTTTAGTGGTTTTTAGCAAGTTTATAATGATAGGCAATGTCAAGAGAGTATCGCAGGATATTTATGCCAGAGGAAAAAGTGGCAAAAAAATTATTTCGAACCGGCGAGAAATGTCCGGAATCAGGTTGTATGAGCATTTCTGTAAAAGTAAGGGTGAAAAGGCTCGGATACCGTTGTCCAAAACTGAGACTTTCCCGCCGTGCAGAACTTGTGGCTCGGTTAAATGGGTTTTAGTAATGGCAGCATAAACTGCCGCAATTTTTCATCAGTGTTTTTTATTTGGACATTTTTCCTTGTTACAAGTTATCCTTGCGTTTTAATTGTACACATTTATGATAGCAAGTCGTTTGAGCATAAAATTTTATGACTGTTCACTAATATGCCTCTAAATAAGTTGGCTACAGACAAAAAAGAGCACTTGAAGAGTAGTGCCTGATTTTTAGAATGTTGAATAAAGAAAAGCAAAAGTTCTTACTTTACTAGTTCACGTTTCTTCCAGCGCAGGTTCTTGCCCTTGCACTTTCTGCATTTCAGCGCGGTTGCAGCATTACGTGAGCCACATTCCCTACAGATTTTCATGTGCAAACGATGTTCTTGCGCTATGGCTTTTTTTACTGGGTCTAATATTGGCATTTTATTGTTAACCTTCCGTTTTGGCTAAGTCTTTGATGGTTAGGTATCAAATATACCTTTTGTCTAACCTTTTGCATATTGCGTTGAATGCAAAAACATGTCACTTGATTACTTCAATTGTAACGTATGAACGGGTGTCTTCTATACCATCGATGCTATACAGTTTCTTCAATATTTCATCAAGGTTTTCACGTTCAACAATAATTAAAGCATCTACCTCACCAGCTATGCGGAATGCTCTGGAAACCGCTAGCTCGCGGATTTGCTCATAAACGTGGATACGTTTGATAGGTGATACTTTGAGAAGTATGAAAGCTGGTGTTGTAGAAACTCCCAATGCGCTTAATCCTTTTTCTGTGACATCAATGAAACCTCTTCCTGTGCGGATGTAACCGCGATTTTTGAGTTTGCGCAAATGGACATTTAATGCTTGTCTACTTACGCCTAACTGGTCAGATAATTCGTCTTGTTTAACTCTCAGAGTGTAGGTGTTTGTAGATTTACCTTTCTCGTAGAGTGTTTTTAAGAGCTGGATTGAACGTTTAGTTAATGGTTCCAATTTTGTCACTTTTGTGTTGTTTTGTTAAGTCAAACCTTTACAATAGTTGCAAGCTTCCTTAATAATCTGACTCCTTAATGTTAACTAGATTTATCAACTATCCAGCAACATACAGATGCTAATTTAAATTTCAAAGTATGTTTCGGCAAAAACCATTATTTTTTCTAAAGAGCAGGTTGAAGCCAGATAGATATTGTGTTTTGATGGACATTAACATGTAAAATTCTATGCTTACTTTAACCTGAAACCGTCTAATTTACTTTGAGCAATTACATAAACTAAACACCACAATGTATTTATTTTGAAAAAAAGCTTAAGTCAAGCCACTTAAAAGTAAACTAGGAGTGAAGCGGAACCGTGACAGAAAATGCCAGCGCAGTACTAATCGGCAAAAAACCAATAATGAACTATGTCCTCGCATGCATCACATTCTTCCACGGCGGAGCAAAAGAAGTCAGCATTAAAGCACGTGGCAGATCCATCAGCCGAGCAATTGACGTAGCCGAAGTTGTTAGACACAGATTCCTGCCAGATGCTAAAATCAAAAGCATAAGCATCGGAACAGATCGATTCTTGCCTCAAGACCAAGAAGATGGTAACACGGCAACCAACGTCAGCACAATTGATATAACACTGGCAAGATAAATCACGCTTTGGCTAACTCCTTCTTTGCAGGAAGACAGAACCACAAATGAAAACAGAACTATGCAGTTTCTGCTTAAAAAGCGGCATACTATGCCAAAAATGTTCAGCCAAAGTCAAAGCTGGCGAAATTAGCGACATAGACCTCAAAGTCGCCCGTATACTACTCTCCCTAGAAGAGAAGTATCCATCCCTGCAAAACGTCTGCTTCTACAAGGCAGTTGAGGTTGAAAAAACCTTAGCGATCCTCGTTGGACCTGGAGATGTCCCTAAACTTTTGGGTTACGGCGGCAAAATCGTCAAAACCCTTGGTGATGAAACAGGCAAAAACGTTCGCGTACTAGAACATGGTGTTGATGATCGTAAATTCCTTGAAGATCTCTTTGTGCCCTTCAGTATCCTAACGATCAACACTATCTGGATCCCAGACGGGACAACTGAAACTCGAGTGATCCTCAAAAGGAAAAGAGGAGCACAGTTGCCCTTTGACCTTAAAGCGTTAAAGGAAATTGCCAGCAAAGTACGGAAAATGTCTTTACGCGTTGAAATTGCAGATTAAGGTTGGCAAGCAGCATGAACTTGGACTCTATTGACGACTATGTTAGAACTCACTATACAAGCCAGGTAACTCCTGAAATTGACGGACAAACAGTCACTCTTTTTGGCTGGGTCCAAGACATCCGCGACCTTGGCGGAATTCGCTTTATTATACTGCAAGATCGCGAAGGAACAATTCAGTTAACGATACCTAAAAAAAGAGTTACTCCTGAAGTTTTAGCTAAGTCTGACTTTTTACAAAAAAGGTTTTGTGTTGGCGTTAAAGGAAACGTTAAAAAAACCCACATGACACCACGAGGCATCGAAGTAATTCCAAACGACTTTAAAATTCTTAATGTAGCCACGGAGCAGTTACCCATCGATATCACTGGCAAAACCCCAGCACTCATCGAAGTTCGGCTAGATGCAAGACCGCTCGACCTTACCCAAGAAAGAAGCATAGCCACTTTCAAGGTTCAGCATACTGCGCTTGAAGCAATACGCAATTTCCTCTTCGGGAAAGATTTTTTGGAGATTCACACACCGAGAATCATTGCTTCTGCAACTGAAGGCGGCGCTGAATTATTCAGTGTTGATTATTTTGGGCAAAAAGCATACCTTGCCCAGAGTCCCCAGCTCTACAAAGAAGAACTAACATTAAGTTTTGAGAAAGTTTTTGAGGTTGGGCACCTTCTTCCGTGCTGAAGAATCGCACACTAGAAGGCACCTAAGCGAGTTTACTTCTGTTGACATTGAAGCTGCTTTTATGAACGCCACTGATGTAATGTCACTTCTTGAACAAGTCATATTTCATGCTTGCTCAATTGTTAAAGAAAAATGTGCCAGTGAATTGTCGGTGCTTGGCTACAAATTTGAAGTCCCAGATATTCCGTTTAAACGTTTAACTTACGACAATGTTCTCGAAGATTTAAAGAAACAGGATGTTACGATTCAATGGGGCGAAGATATCCCAACCGAAGCTTTCAGAGTTCTTGGCAAGCTTTACCCATTCTTCTACTTCATAACAGATTGGCCCACACACGCAAAAGCATTCTACATTAAGCCACGCGAAGACAAACCTGAAGTGTGTGAAGGATTTGATTTAATGTGGCATTACATCGAGTTGGTTTCGGGTGGGACAAGAATAGCTCAAAAAGACCAATTAATCCAGAGACTACAAGAAAAAGGTTTGAATCCTGAATCGTTCAAATGCCACTTGCAAGCCTACGATTACGGCATGCCGCCCCACGCTGGTTGGGGCTTGGGACTTGAAAGGTTAACGATGATTTTAACTGGGAACAAGAACATAAGGGAAGCAACGCTCTATCCACGTGACAGAGTCAGATTAACACCCTAAAAAGGTCAGTTGTCCTACCATTTCATATTTGATATATATTCTTAGAAGAAAAAAAGTCGCTGATTTTTATTTTCATCAATCTTTTTTTCTTTCAAAGAACCCTTAACTTTTAGATCAAAAATCGAACGCCTTTTGTCGAATAGAACCAAGCGTTTTTACATTGATTTAAGAAAGCTCGTCAATGCTTTTTCCTTTTGCAAGACAGAAAAAAATTCGATTGAAAAAATATTTTGCTTACCCCCTCAGATCAAAACAGGTTCAGGACACCCATTATTCTCAGGTGTACTGAAGAGCTATGATGTTAGGATTCAGATATTCCAACTATTTTTGTCTATATGTTGTTTAGGGATTGCTGAAAGACTTCAATGATGTATTCGTTGACTGATTTCTCGTTAGTTTTCGCTATCCTTTTTATTGCATCGTTTATTCCAGTAGAGTATTGAACAGCCTTCTTAGGTTTCTGCGCCATTGAAGGTGGCATACCAGCGTTAAGAGCCATTTTCCTTAGCACAAGCTTTCGCAGCGTGTCTGTTTTACGCTCTATTTTCAAATTAACAGGCAAACCAAGTGCAAACTCCACTAAACTAAACGATGCAAAAGGCACGCGCAAATCAACATTGTGGAACCCAGTTATTTTCAAGTCCCGCTCAAGGTTGCTCTCATGAATTCTAACTACATCGTCATACATCGTTTTTCTTACTGCTTCACTGCCATCCTTGCAAGACTTAGCAACATAGCGCTGATAGCCTCCGAAAAGTTCGTCTGCACCCTGCCCCGCCAACATAACTTTAAAGTTGGCTTCAGCAGCCTTCTGTGCAACCCAATAAAACGGCACCCCGATACTTGCTTTGATCGGATCGGGTTCTTCGATCAAGTCTACAACTTTGGGCAATACTGCTTCAACATCGGAGTCTTTGAACAAATCTACCTGCAAGGGTAAATCTAATTCGTCTGCGGCTTTCATAGCTTCTTCCGTTTCTGGTTGATTCTCCAAGCTTACATGCAGCAAGTTGACTTTTAATCCGAATTTGCTTGCTAAAAAAGCCACCACGCTGCTGTCTAAGCCACCTGAAAATGCGACGGCGACCTCTTTTAAGCCGACTACCCGTCTCTTGATGGATTCTTCAAGTAGTCTTTGAAGACATTTTGCGGCATCATCCATCGTTATTTGCTTGGATTCTGTGTAAGTTAATGTTTTAACGCTTTTGAATTTGAAGCCTTCTTTGCTAACAAACGCCAAATTTCCCGGCGGAAATGACTGGGGTTTTTCTATTCCGAGTTTCCAGAGGGCTTTTTTGTTCGTGGCCAAGGCGGCGATGTCCCTGTTTTCCCCAAAATATAGCGGTTGAACTCCGATTGGGTCTCTTCCCACAGCAATCCAGTTGTTTTTAACCAATAAGAATTCGTAGTCTCCGTCCGCCTGCTCCATCATTGTCTGCAAGGTGGCTTCGCAGTGAAGTGGTGCCTTGGCAACCTGCTGCGTAAAAGCGGTTTCTGGAACGGGTGAATAAACCCGACCTTCAAAGAGTAATGCCTCATCATCCATCTGCAAATGTTCGTAGTCACTCGTTGACTTGGGTTTTGAAGTAACGAAACCGGCCGTAGTCGACGATTTTAAGCCTTGTTTCTTTATGATTTCAACATTTTTTTCGAACATGCATTTCTTTGGGGAAATCAACCCAAAATGCGAGGGCATCCACAGATCAAACGAGTTTAACACATTAAGAACTCTCTCAACGGTGCTGTCGCCGTTTTTATCTAACATTGCAACTGTAACTTTCATGTACTCACACACTCAGCTTACTTGTATTGTGTAAGTGCTTTGGTAAAACATTAATGTTTAATCTGCGTATCCCTCTTTGAGGTTACCAATACTTGCCTATCTTGCCAATCGACACTGGCCGTTATGGAACGCCAGAAATGCTCAAAATATTCGATGAAGAAACCAGAGTCCAGAAGCTACTTGATGTTGAAGCCGCGTTGGCTTTGGCACATGCAGAAGTAGGAAATATCCCAAAGAAGGACGCTGAAAAGATCGCCGCCATGGCGTCAATCAAATACGTCAAGGTTGAGCGGGTTAAGGCGATTGAGAAAGAGATTAAACACGACATTGCCTCGCTGGTGCGTGCACTATCGGAGCTTTGTGGTCCAAGTGGCGCATACGTTCACCTTGGGGCAACTAGCTACGACATCGTTGACACAGCCAACTCATTGCAACTAAAAGACGCGTTAGTAGTCATCGAGAAAAGGCTCGTCGAATTTAGGGTTATTTTGCAGAAACAAGCTCTCCTACACAAAGACACGGTGATGATTGGTAGAACCCACGGGCAGCACGCTTTACCAATTACTTTGGGCTTTAAGTTTGCTGTTTGGGGATATGAAGTTGGCAGGCACTTAGAGCGTTTGGCAGAGTGTAAAAAAAGAGTCTTAGTTGGAAAAGTAAGCGGCGCCGTCGGCACACAGGCAGGTTTAGGCGAGCATGCTGAGCAGATCCAGGAACTCGTTATGAAGCGGCTTTGTCTGCATGCGGCTGAAATTTCCACGCAAATCGTGCAAAGAGACCGCTACGCCGAACTTGTCTGCATCTACGCGTCGGTGGCTTCTTCATTGGAGAATTTTGCAGCTGAAATTCGCGAACTTCAACGCCCCGAAATCGCTGAATTGTTTGAGTCGTTTGAAGCAAAAAAACAGGTCGGCAGTTCGACGATGCCTCACAAACAGAACCCTGAAACTTGTGAGCGTGTCTGCGGTCTAGCCCGAATTGTCCGAAGTCTCAGCACTCCATCATTTGAGGACATGGTTACTTGGCATGAACGCGATTTAACACAGTCCTCAGCTGAACGGTTCATTCTCCCAGAATCGAATATTCTGCTCGATTACATCCTCAGCCTCATGTGTAATATCGTCGCAAACTTGCGTGTTGACAGCGAACGCATGCAGGCTAACTTGTCGCTGACACGGGGACGTGCTATGTCGGAATCCGTAATGATGGTTCTTGCGAAGAAGGGTGTGAACAGGCAGGAAGCTCACGAAATGCTCAGGAAATTAACAATCCAAAGTGCGCTCGATAAAAAGGACTTCAAGCAAGTACTTCTCGAAGACAAATTCGTCAGCAGCAAACTGACAGAGAAAGAAATCGATCAAGCATTAAACCCTAAAAACTATTTGGGCACAGCAGTTAAGCAGGTTGAGCGGTTCGGAAAAAAGGCTTAAAACTCAAACAAGCCTTTCTGTGAAACTTCATCTGCTTTGTCCAAGTTTTCCCATGTATCTTTTTTGACAAAGCCGCCAACTTGCTCTTTGATTTTCTTGGCCAATCTTGGACCTACAGATGGCAGGTTAGTCAGTTCTTCGATTGACGCATGTTTAAGGTCTGGGATTGTTTGGTATCCTGAATTGAATATAATGCGTCCGCGAACTCTGCCAACGCCTTCCAACGCTACAATCGGCAGAAGTTCTTTTTTGATGCCTTTAGAAACACGCTCAACAAGTTCGTGACTTAATGCTGAAACCTCCCTGCTTTTAGCAACTATAGGCGATAGCTCGTTTGTGGCGTGCAAGAGCCATTTGGCGGTTTCGATAGTTCTGTAGAGGTCTCCGGGTTGAACATTGAAGCGTTCGATGATTTTTTCTTCTGGCAACTCCTCAATCCAATTATTCATAACCATTGCAGTTTTAACTTCACCTAAAAATTCGGCGTAGCCAATGTGGTCGCGCCATTGGTCGGGGGGCGCTGTGAATAATTCTTGTCGGTGATCTTCAGTTTGTACCGATAATTGCTCCATTTCCCGTTGGTATGGTCGCATTATAGGACCCATATCGGGTGTGTGGGAAACTAAGTGAAGTAAACTGAATTCTGTTAAAATCGACGGTTTGCTCCGAAGAGCATCCCTAATGATTACACCTGATAAGGGATCAATGTAGAGTTCGCTTATGCGTTTTCCAAATTTAGTGGCGAGAATGTGGTCACCTGCAACAATAATCATTTCTTCGTCATGGAGGAATCGAAGAATTTTGCCTATGACACTTTTGATGGCTTTCACATCGAATTGATAGGCATAGAAGGTTTTTCCGAAAAACTCGTAAATACCTTGTTCAGTGTCAGCGAAGCCTGATGCTATCGTTGAAAGTACGTGAGTGCGGATGATTTTCTCTACGGCGAGGCGGGACCAGATTTTCTCTGTTTTTGCCAACACATAGTTTTCCATGAGGAAGTCGGATTCGTCAGCGGTTTTTGCGATAAGCACAGATTCGCCAAATTTGTCGTATTTTGGTCTGCCAGCTCTGCCAGCCATCTGTTTATAATCCAAAACGCTTATTGGGTAGTTGCCTAATCCAGCTTCAAAACGCCGATAATCTTGGACGATGACTGTTCTTGCAGGCAGGTTAACACCCCATGCTAGCGTTGGCGTGGCAGTTAAAACCTTGATTTTTCGATCTTTGAATGCATCTTCGATTAATTTGCGGTGAGACCCAGACAACCCTGCGTGATGATAAGCTGTGGCGCAACGAACCAGCTCAGCAAGTTCTTCGCTCATTCCTGTGCGTTCGCCTGCATCAAGGATTTTCTTGGCTTCTTCATCAAGAACCTTCTTTGTTTTTTCCTCTAATGAACGTTTAACCAGTTTTGAACCTGATTTAGGGTAGAGCGCTTTGTTCATGTGACTTGCAACGGTTTTAGCCGCTGAAACCGCATTACGTCTGGTGGAAGCAAAAATCAGGACTTGCCCCCCATTCTTGAGTGTATCTAAAACCATGTTTATGATAGTAAAGTGGGTTTCCTGATCCACTTTCCTTGAAGAACCATCCTTGTATTGCACTTCAGCTTGGAGCATAACACCTTCTTTTAGGTTTATAGGACGCCACTCGGTGACGATATATTTAGCGTTGAGCCAACCTGCGATTTCATCAACGTTGTTGATTGTTGCGCTTAGGGCTAAAAATTGAATATGTGGGTTAACCTGCACAAGCCTTGCCAGCACAATTTCTAAGGTTGGTCCACGTCCAGCGTCGTTTAACAGGTGAATTTCGTCAGCAATTACCAACGATATGCTTTCCATCCAATTGGCCCCGTGCCGAAGCAGTGAATCTGCTTTCTCGTTTGTAGTGATGATGATGTCGTAGCGTTCAAGCCAATTGTCAGCGGTGTCAAAGTCGCCTGTGCTGATTCCAACAGAGACTTTTTGTCCATTCACCTTCTTGATCGAAGTATACTTTTTAAATTCTTCAAATTTCTCACTTGCCAGGGCTCTTAGCGGTGATAGGTAGATGACTTTACCGGACTTTTCCAGTACATGTTTGAGAGCACAGAGTTCTGCAATCAACGTCTTACCCGAAGCTGTGGGACTGGCGAGTACGATGTTTTTACCTTCCAGCACTCCTGCCGCTATGCAGTCTTCTTGGGGTGGAAACAACTCTAATATTCCCAAATCAAGAAGTACTTCTATGACGGATTCGGGTACAGATAACTCTGCAATCCTCAAGTTTTTCACCATAAATTTTTGGTTGTGGATAGTATGGGTTTGGATGAGTTATTAGAGTTTTTTTGTGATTAAACGGTTTTTTTTGTTAATTGTTTTGGCTCTATTAACAAAAAAGTTGCAATTCTGAAATTCTTGTTAGCTAATCTATTTATTGTTATTGTGTCTTCCTTTAAGAAAAGAAAAAACAAATTAACTCCAGATAGCTTGGTCTCTGATAGCGGCAAAAATTGCGTTGCTCAAAATACAGTTAGTACCGTTCTTACAGCCCCATTTTGTCTCGTATACTTCGCTCACTGCAGCTATTTCGCCATTAACGGCTCTGAATCTTCAGAAAAATTTACAATTCGCTGTATTTCTTACTTTGAACAATGCAGCCATTTTTTAGCCCCAAGTGCTTTATTTTCTGAAGTGCTATTTCATATTTAATCTAATTCAAGGTGTTAGTTTTATAATTGGCAATTTATGAAGGATAAATAGTTAAAGTGTAAATTCTCTGACCAAAGTATGTTTTTGCTCAGTTTGTTGCTATACCCAATGCCAACAATTATTGCCCTGAAAAAATTGATCGGTGGTTAGGTTTTTTTACTTGAACTATATAATAGCAAAGGTGACGAAGTTATCTGTCCCAAAAATTTCAGGCAGGATACTGTATGGTTGAAAACGTGAAGGAACTTCTCAAACTGCATGAAGGCATAACGCATGAGGTTTACTTGGACAATGAAAACTCAAGCATCGTACCAAAAGAAGTAGTAGATGCTATGCTGCCCTACTTCAATGAAACCGCCTACGGCAACCCCACGCTAACCCACAAACCCGGATGGGAAGCCTTTGAAGTAATTATGAACAGCTTCAAAAAAATTAGCCACTACATTGGCGCAAAAAACCTTGAAGAAATCACTTTCACCCCAAGCGAAACCGAAGCCAACAACCTAGCTATAATGGGCGCAGCATTTGCACAGAAAAGCAGAGGCAAAAAAATAGTAATATCCGAAATTGAACCCATCAACGTGCTACAAGTAGCCGAGATGATGCATAAATACGGTTATACAACCAAGAAAATCCCGGTCAACAATGAAGGCTTAATCAACCTTGAGAAACTAAAAGAAGCAATCGACAGCGAAACCATAATAGTCAGCATATCAGCAGTAAACAATGAACTTGGAACAATCCAACCTATAAAAGAAGCTGTAGACATCGTGAAAGCCAAAAACTCAAAAACCCTTTTCCACACAGACGCCTCAGATGCATACGGCAGAATCCCTTTAAATGTCCAAAACCTGAATGTTGACTTAGCAACTTTAAGCAGCTACAAGATTCAAGGTCCAAGAGGTATGGGCGCCATGTACCTGAAGGAAGGAGTAAACATGGAACGCATACTCGAAGGACAAATCGGCACACAAAAACTTTGGCCAGGCATCGAAAACACCCCATTAATAGTCGGCTTCACCAAAGCTTCTGAACTTGCTTTTGATAATTTTGAAGCAAACACCTCAAAAATGCGAACATTGCGCGATAAGCTTGTTGATGGTATGTTCACTGAACTTGTTGACTTGCGCTTTAACGGGCCAAAAGGCGACAAACGCTCTCCAGATAACGCAAACGTAAGCATATTGCGTGCAGAAGGCGAAGCTTTAACCATCGAACTTAGCCTAAATGGTGTCTATGTCTCCAGTGGAAGCGCATGTAGCCGCCGACTTCTGCAACCTAGTCACGTGCTAATCGCTATCGGACGAATATTTGAAGAAGCACACGGCAGCATACTCATGAAAGTCACCCGCAGCCATACGGAAGAAGATATAGCTTACGTTCTGAAAGTTTTACCTACAGCCGTCAATCGTATAAGAGGGATAGTCGGCTCAACAGGAGTACACTAAATATGTCACGTATGCCATTACCATATAACCCAAAAATAATGGATTTATTTCGTAACCCCAAGAACCTTGGCAAAATGGAAGATGCCACAGTCGTCGCAGTAGCAGGAAACCCTGCCTGCGGAGATATGATAACATTCTACCTAAAAATCAACGATAAAGATATCATTGAAAAAGCACAGTTTGAAAGTTACGGCTGCGCCGCTAATATTGCAACATCCAGCATAGTCACTGAAATGATAAAGGACCTAAGTTTAGAAACAACGTGGAAGGACATAACATGGAAACGTGTTGTGGAAGAAATCGGCGGATTACCTGACGTAAAATTCCACTGCGGAGTCCTCGCTGTCGGTGCCTTGAAACGAGCAATAAGACTATACTTTACACAAAGAAACGTTGAATCACCCAATTGGTTGCCAAAAGAACATACCTTTGAAGAAAAACAGGCATTAGAAGAAGAAGAACTATCAAGAACTCTCTCAAAGAGGCTAAAGCCTGAGGCAGAAAAAAAATAATAGACACGCAAGCTATCAGGCCAGACTTTCCAATTCTAAATAGGAAAATAAACGGCTATCCCTTAATCTACTTTGACAATGCCGCCACCACCCAGAAACCACGCCAAGTCATTGATGCAATTACAGATTTTTACGAAAACCACAATGGCAACGTCCACCGAGCAGTGCACACGCTTTCTTTAGACGCAACTGACTTGTATGAGAAATCTCGGGAGAGAATTGCTAAATTCATAAACGCGAAAACCGCTTCTGAAATTGTTTTTGTGAGAGGTACGACTGAAGCCATTAACTTAGTCGCGTATTCCTGGGGACTAAACAACCTTGGAAAAGGCGATGAAGTACTTGTTTCGTTGATGGAACATCACAGCAACATTGTTCCGTGGGAAATCGTAGCTAAACTCAAAGGCTTCACACTCAAATACGCTAAAGTTAACTCAGACGGTACATTAGATTATGACGATTTTGAAGGCAAAATTTGCAGCAAAACAAAGATTGCGTGTCTGAGCCATGTCTCAAACGTTACTGGCGTTATCAACGACGTTAAACGCATCGGAAAAATTGCACATGACAACGGCGCTTTGATGCTGGTTGA
Source organism: Candidatus Bathyarchaeota archaeon (assembly GCA_963741005.1). Classification (GTDB taxonomy): domain Archaea; phylum Thermoproteota; class Bathyarchaeia; order Bathyarchaeales; family Bathycorpusculaceae; genus Bathycorpusculum. The sequence goes on along the minus strand of CAVUGQ010000006.1, from coordinate 780,172 downwards.
CGGTGCCCAGTCGGTACCGCACATGAAGGTTGATGTGCAGGATCTAGATATGGATTTTATGGCTTTCTCAGGTCACAAAATGCTGGGTCCATCAGGAATTGGAGTTTTCTATGGCAAGAAGGAACTGTTGGAAAAGATGCCGCTTTTTATGGGTGGGGGAGAAATGATTAAGGAAGTTTCCTTTAGCGAGGGAACGGGGCAATGCAGTATTTCTTGGAATGAATTGCCATGGAAATTTGAGGCAGGCACTCCTAACATTAGTGGTGCAATCGGTTTAGGGGCAGCAGTAAAATATCTTGAAGACTTAGGAATGGATAATGTTTTGAGCCACGAGAAAACCTTAACGAAGTACGCCACAAAACGAATGGAAGAATGTGGTAAAGTGACAGTTTATGGTCCAAGTAACCTATCCAAAAAACTTGGAATCATACCATTCGCAGTTAAAGGTTTGTCTTCACATGACGTAGCATTATTTTTTGACAATTACGGAATAATGATGCGGAGCGGGTTTCATTGTGCACAACCATTACATGAGCTTTTTAAGCTCCAATCTTCAGCGCGAGCAAGCTTCTACATCTACAATACAAAAGAGGAAATTGACCGCTTCATTGAGATCCTAAAGGAGTTTGAACAACTCTAATGGCCACCGTCAACGACTACGTTTCGCGTATTGAGGGAACATGTGGAGCGGAAAGCGATGTCATAGTGGTTTTAAAATATGAAAAGAAAGATGAAGCAATCGCTAACATCTTGAAGAAAGCTACACTCAAGAACAAGATTGCAGGAATAATTTTTGAGTTAACTTTCCAAGACGTGTCTTTTCGCCTCTATTCAAGCGGCAAAGCAATTTTTAGAGGAATAAAAAGCAAGACTGAACTCACCCAAATCCTTGCAGAGCTTCTCCTATAACCTCCTCAAAAGTACGAGTGCTCAAATCTTGTCAAAGTAGAGAACGTAAATCTCATTTACTAAACGTTCAGGCACCCGACTTTCCTTAAACCCTGATGTCATGAATTTTCTTGTGATCGCTTCCTGTATAGCTTTGGTGTGTGTTTCGATAAGGTAGCATGAGATTAAACGCAAGATATCTTTCGGGTACTTTTATGAGGTTGATTTCGGCGCCCTCACAATCGATCTTTGCAATGTCTGCCTGGCTTTGGCTTAGAATGTCTTCTGCGCTCTTAATAGCGATCGTTAGTGACTTTGGACCTTTGTTTGTCAACCCGAAACCCAAGCCAGCGTCATCGTAATTGATGCTTACCTCGCCATCCTTTTCCCCTAACCCCTCTTCATGCAATTCAGCATTAATAGCGTTAAGGGCTACGTTTCTTCGGATAAGTTCATGGTGTATCTTTACTGGTTCATAGATTACTACTTTCTTGGCGCCTTGGCGGGCAAAGAAAACAGCCGTTTCTCCGCAAAATCCTCCCACATCAAGCACAGTTTTGCCCTGATAGTTACAATCGTATACTCCTCTGAGGCACTCCAAAAAATACGCCATCAAAGACCCCACTAGACCTATAAATGAAATCTCATTTGATTTGACGGCAAACAGCTCGTTAGTCAAACTCTCCAGCTCATAAGTATCCTGTTCATTGTCAACTTTGATTGTTTTTTCGTCAATTTGGCACACATTCCAGCCTTGACCTGCAAGAATAAGGAGGAAATCAAAGAAAGGCAGCATTTCAAGTGGAGGAACCGAACATTCGAACAGCGGCAGACTTTTGCGGACAACGAACCCTTGAGCTGTTTTTGTAACTTTAAATTTTTTGCTCTCAAGAACGTAAAATAGATCTCTCATTTTGCGGTAGCCAACTAAATCAAGTTCCAACGTTACCCTGTTTCTGAAACTTATCTTTCTTTTTTTCGAACTTCGTTTAAGAAACGATATTTGCCAAAAATTTTTGGTCATTTTGACCGTTCGCATAATTAACTTTATTTTCGCCAATCAACCCACTATTATTAGAGTTAGTGATAAATGGTAATTCAACGTTGCTACTAATTGCCCTCTATTCGCAGACTTGACAATATTTAACAAGGCAACATTGTACGATGAGTTAACAGTATCTAAGCTTCACCTTAGTCCTGCTCACCCAATTCAGTGTTGGGATAAGCGGGTATTTTATAGCATCTGGCAAGGCATCCTTGAAGTCCCTGTGCAACCCGAGACGAATCGCCATTTTGCCTTTGCCTGTAACTGGTAAGTAGTAGCGGGTTATGGGGAACTTGACGAACCCGTTGTTTTCCTTGAATTTATCCAGTGAAGGATGGTTGCCGATACGTCCATACATCAGCCACCGCTGACCATTGTTTCCACAAACCTCAACGGCTTTGGCAAGCAAAGAGTTGTTTAAAGCTTTGTCCCAATACTTCTTCAGCGAAAGTATGTTTGAGAGGATAGCTATTTGGTCGCCATAGAGGATTTGGATAAACCCGACTAATTCGCCTTCTAGGAACGCGCCGATGAAGGTGTTGTTTTTTGCAGCATACATATTACCAGCGACCATTTGAAGAGACTCGCCATAATGTGTAAACGCTCGCTCCTGCCTAATCGGCGTTTCATTGTAGATTTTCCATATGCCTTCCGCAAGCTTTTCGCTTGGTTCAACAACAGCGACTTTAACGCCGCTTTTCTCTGCCTTACGCACCATGTTACGGGTTTTCTTACCGATAACCTGCAACCAGCTATTGTAGTCATTTATTTCAAGCAACCCCACGTTGTCGTCTTCGCCTATCCAAGAGGCGGGTGGGTTAGTTATGGGGCAGCACCATTTCCGATCAAGAAAAGTGTAGATATCTATACCTCGTTCAGAGAGTTTCTGGGAAAACTCATCGGTCGGGATTATGTTTTTTTCGTACTCTTGGATGTCATGGGCTATCTTGATGAAGGTCTTCCTCCTTGTTTGGACAGTTTTCATGTCTTTATCCACGTTTAAGATAGTTTTTAACACATCGTAGAAGGGGCCTCTCCGACTCAGTTTCGTCTTGTTAAAGAGCCAGTCCGGATGAATAGACAGCGCCAATCCGGCCTTAATCCAGTCATAAGTCCCTTGCAGTGCTTTATCATAGCCAATTCTGTAACGTTCTCTATCTAAACTCAGATCCTTAGGTTGTTGGAATGACAATAGAGGAAAATCAGGCGGAATCACAGCTTCAGACTTAGACCAGCGACGCCAGATTAACTTGGTAAATAACCGTCCAGTTCCATGTATAGTGTAGCATTGTACTTTGCGCTTCGTCTCTTTTTCTAATTCTCTCCATTCCTCAAAAGGCTTGTTCACTACATGAAGTGCAACTTCATGTTTCTTTGGATTCAGCAAATCAAGCAGTCTTTTGTCTGGAACGGTGTAGGGGGTAAAAAACCAGTAAGCCCGAACTTCCTGCTGGGACTCATTTATCATTCGCGCAATAATACGCGCATTACTTAGATAATCGCTGCTTTTCTTGCGCTTGATTCTCAATGCTACAAATAGAAAACTCTTAGTCCTCGATGGGTAGGGATAATCGACGTCGAGTCTTAGCTTAATCATTGAACTTCAGTCGTCACTATGTTCAATCTCAGGCTATAAAACCTCTCTCTTACATTTCTACTTACAGTTTCCTTATGCGCTCAAACAGTTCCTCTCTAACATAGTATTCCTTAGCCTCGGAATTAGAAATGAACTCCTTAATGATGGCGGGATGATTCTTTCTATCGATTGAGCTGAAGTCTTTGGGATAATGTTCACCCTCTGCGAACTCTAAAAACTCAGAACCCAGCTTCCAAAACAAGTCGGGACTGTTGACGTTCGCCTTGAGTTCATTGTAGGATTTATGAAACTTAGCTATTTGGAAGATTTCGCTGTGCCTCTGACATTTATTTAAGAAGTTTTTGGGGAAAAGCGCCCAGTACCTAAAAATCGGGTTCGGCAGATAGATTGCTCGAGAAAGATAATCAAAACATGGGTTAGCATGGACCAACTCTACGCCTTTAGTAAGGTAGTAGTAGAATCTATATGGACGAGCAAGTGACCGAATAATTTTTTTCCGAGTAAATTGTGCGCTTGCTCCTAGTGTCCAAGCGTCCCCTTTAGCTACGATGCCTGGGTGATTTTTAGAAAAGCGGAGTCGGAAGCCCTCGGTAAACTTGTACTTGTTGAGGAACTGTATGAAAGGGAAACTAAACGTGTCGACGATAGGAAACATCTGTGGTAGGGCTTTTATGAATGGGGCGCTTTGCTCGTGAATGATTTCATTAGCTTGCAATGAAAGGATGTATTCATAGCGGCATTTCGCTCGAAGGCTATTTGTAACCTCTGCTATGACGGTTACGTCTTTTCTGTTTGGCCACTGCTCACGGTAAACCTTAACTTTAGAGTTAGCCAATGCGATTTTTTCCATAAATTCGTAGGTGCCGTCGGTTGAGTAGCCGTCGGAAACCAAAAACTCGTCGCATATGGACAAAGCTGAGGCAATAGCTTCAACAAATGGATAACCCTGCTTGAGCACGTCTTTAACGATCATGAAGCCTGAAATCATCTGTTTCACGGTGAACTTAGTGAGGATTATTAAAATATTTAAAACAATCGTAACACTAACTAAAGCAGGGAACTAACAAAACCGAGGATTAGGCAAGAATGGAAAAAAAGCCCTTTGTGACTATCCTGATACCAACGTATAAACGGGCATCTTTGTTAGACTACGCTCTAAACGGCTTAACCAACCAAACATATTTTAACTTTGAGGTTTTGGTTGTTTTCAAACCCAGCGGCGACGGAACCGAACAAGTCGTAAACGGTTATGTGAACAAGCTCAAAATCAATTCAATACCTCAGACAGGCAGGTATATGATAGACGCCCTCAACACGGGGCTATCTAACGCCAAAGGGGAAATCATTCTTTTTTTAGACGACGATGTCATACCGTTTCCAAATCTTGTGCAAACACACGTGGAATCCTACCGCCTACCCAACATAGGAGGCGTCGCGGGAGATGTTTTAAGGGCATCCTTTGGCGACAAAGAAATAGGTGAATTCAAAAACAAGCCGTCAGATTTGCTTCCCACTCAAAGCAGAGTAAGTTCCGCCGCAAGAATCGGTATGAAAGTCTGGAACCAACCTCTGCAAGGCCAAGAAAGCTATCTATTCTACATTTCAAAAGCGGGTGTAGCGTGCATGAACAGCAACGCCGCAAACGCGGCAACCCAGAAAATAACTAAGTCTTTGCTTGCAAGAGGTGCCAACATGTCTGTCCTCTCGGCGGCAATTTCAGATTTTAGGTTTCCGACTTCATGGATTTTAGGCTTCACCTTTGAGCAATACCTCGGTTGGTACATATGGAAAAAAGGATACACTCAACTTTTTAACCCTAAAATAAAAGTCTACCATCTAGCGCATGGGAAATCGCTGTCCCGCAACTTTAGGGCAACCAAGCGAGAAACCCTCCTTTTCACCGAGCAAAAACTCCTCTTCTACCGCCTTTACGGCATGGAGCCCCAACTCTCGCTGTTACATAGGTTGGTTTGGTTAGCCTTTGAAACCCTAATCGACATCAAACGCATATGCCTCAACAAAGAGCTGCATCGAACCGCGGGGGTCAAAAGCACCTTCTATTCAGCGGTTATAGGTGCCAAAATGGTCTTACAGAAAATGCTCCATCTGACGTATTCGTCTTTGTCAGATTTGGAGAAATTGCGCAGCTAAGCAACCGACTTGCTCTGCATTTAATCCGTGGGTTAATGTATCCATTTAAAGACACGTGCCTTTAGAGAAGCCCTAGTAAACGGCGCAGCGTAAAAATCGATACAGCCGTATTTTCTTCTTAGTTGTCTTCCCAGACGAAGCCCGTCAAGTAGCGCAACCAAAATTGCCTTCCGTTCAGCGGTGGTGCGGTTACTGATGATGAGTTTTCGTATGTTCTGAGTAATGAAACCCAGTTTTCCATTGCTATTAGTCATGAGAAGCAGGGCTATGCGGTTTCGTAGTAGGTAATAGAAGAGTTCGCCTTTCTGTAAGGCTTTTTTGCTGGTGCCCATCCGGTGATGTGACCCAGTGACTATGGGAATTACGACGCATTTGTAACCGTTAGCCCAGAGTCTGAGAGATACATAGGAATCTTCTAAATAATACATGAAGCCAGCTGTAATGAACAGTTCAGTTCTATTCTTCAGCGAGCCCCTAACTGCGTCTATGTTATAGACTGGCATTGTGCCTTCAACAATCGAAACATAGGTAGGTTTACGAAAATTTTCTGCTGGACCGTTATTGAACGCGGAAGAAAGAAAAAGGCTCTCATTAGCCATAAATCCCGAGCTATCCACCGAGGGCTGTGCGCTAAGTTTTACAACGATTCCCTGCAGGGCGCCAACTTCTTTATGGTTTTCTAGATGTGATACCGTTTTCTTGAGGTAGCCCACGTTGGGGATTACGTCGTTATGTGTTAGTGCAAGGTATTTTGAGTGTGGATTTAGATGCTTGTAGGCGATGTTGTTTGCCCCAGTTGAGCCCCAATTCTTCTTTAGTTTTAAGAACCGGACATTATGATCGGACTTGTTACTCTGTAAGTAAGTTTCAATGGTTTCTCTGCTTCCATCCACCGAATTGTTATCCACAATTATTATCTCTAACTCGGGGTAATCCAGGTGCATCAAGGCTTCTAAAGATTTTTTTGTAACATCGATCAAATGCGTGCTATTATAGTTAAGCCAAACCACGGTGACGGGCGGTAGCATTTCACAATCAGGATATGAATTACTGGAAGCTCATTTAAAAGCTAATTCCAATCCAAGTCAAAGAAAAGAAAACCCTCAATTAGGCTTAATCTTTTAGCAACGTTTCAACATGAGACCAGACGACGCTTTGAAATTCGTGTGGCGTCAGTTTGCTGATTTTGCTCCAAAGCTCCTTGCGCTTAAGCTCCCAGCTTACAGACGCATCCATGTTCCTGACTATTTTCTGCTTTAAGTCATCATAGTTCTCCCAGCGGTACTCTTCTGGGATGAATTCTTTCATGCCCCCGCTGTTATGCACTAATGTGACGCAGCCGCTGGCCAATCCCTCAACGGGGGCGATGCCGAAGTGTTCTCCCTCCATCAAGTGCACGTAGATTCGGGAGTCTTGGAGGATTTTTAGTAGGTCTGGTCCAGGTAAGTTGGTTTTCAAGTTGTAGTTTGAGGGCAGGTTTTCTTTGAATCTGTCGTACCACACTTTTTCCGCTTCGATTAAACCGCCTACGCTGACAAACTCGTAATCTGGCAAATCTGCAGCCAACCGCTTCAGGATTTCATGCCGTTTCACAGGGATGAAACGTGCCACATAGACGATTCTTTTTTGCCTCTGCGATAGTGGCTTGTCACACCAGAACTTCTCAAGGTTCACCGCTGGGTAAACAACAACTGGTTCCTTAACGCCTTGTCTTTTCCAGTAGCGTTGTATGGCTTCTTTGGTGTAGTTGCTGTTGCAGAAAACCAGGTCCAACTTGTCGATGCCCTGCTCGACCCAATGCTTGAATAACCACAGGTAAAGCTTGCGTTTGAATGTGCCTCTCGCGTAGTCATAGTGGATTTCCGGGAAATGTACGTAAGCAATGTTTTTTTTGGCTTTGTTAAGAAACACGGGTTCAAAAGGTGAGGATGATTGGGTAGAGAACAGGTAATCGTAGTTTAGTTGCTTGTGGTATTTCTTTAGAAGATTGGCAAAGTTGTGATGCCGTTTGTAAATGGTAAAAGGTGGCTTTTCCTCTGTTCGCTTACCTAATGAGTGCACGGTAACCTCGTTTGGGAATTCTTCACCAACAATGTCGCGGTACCTGGCAGCGTCGAAGTCGAAAGTCAACAGCTCCACTTTTTGTCCGTGAGCAACTAAGGTTTTGATAACGTTGTGACAGACACGTTCGCCGCCACCATATATGTCGAGATATGGGTGAACTACAATGAAGACTACCAACTCAATTATGCCTCAGGTTAGTGTGCATATCATTCCTCTTGTTGTAGTTTATGAAGTTTACCTACTAAGCTCGAAAGATGTCTAAAGTAGCAAAATATATACGGCTGCATGGAAAGTGAGTAGTGGATGGCACTTTCGTGAAGCAAGAAAACATGGCGCCCACACAAAAAAAGCTCAAAGTTGTTTTTGCTGACCCACCGTTTGGTCGTGAATCTAAAGGTGAAGCTGTTTCGGAATCGCCGAACCTTGGAATTCTCTACATCATTGGCTATGCGAAAGCTCGTTTGACTGAAGTGGAATTTTATTATCTTGAACCGTTCCTCTCGATGGAGGAGCACCTTGAAAAGGTCAAGGAAATCAAGCCTGACGTTTATGCTATCTCATTCACTACTCCTCGAAGAGATTTGGCTTTTGAAACAATAACCAAAGTGAAGGGCTTAGGTTTCAATATTATTTTGGTTGCTGGCGGTGCTCACCCAACTATTGACCCCCAAGATGTCCTGAAAAACACTCCAACGGAAGTATGCATACTCGGTGAAGGCGAAGAAACCACTACTGAATTAATAAAAAAAGTCCAACAAAAAAAAGCAATTCTTGACGTCATTGGCACGGTTACTACTCAAAAAAACAATGGATTACGACCACTCCTAAAAGACATTGATTTCTTTCCAGCTTGGGAACTTATAAACTTCGAAAACTATGATGTTGCAGTAAGCAAAAAGAAACGCATGGCATATCTGTTACCAATTCGCGGTTGCCCCAACTACTGTACTTATTGTTCCAACCCCGTCTGGAAACTCGAAAAGCCTTGGATAAGACAACGTTCACCTAAAAATATCGCAGAAGAAGTCAACTACCTGTATGGTAGAGGCATTCGGGAAATCTATCTTCGGTCAGACACGTTCAACGTTGACATTAAATGGTGCCTTGAAGTCTGCAATGAGATCCAAAAGTTAGGCTTAAAAGGGATGACTTTCCAATGTAATCTGCGGGCTGACAAACTAAACGATGAATTAGCGCAGAAACTCCATGACATTCATATTTGGCTTGTGCACATAGGTCTTGAATCTGCTAACGACAGAGTTTTAAAGGGAATAGGCAAGAACGCGACTCAAGCTGACAATATACGGACTCTTGAGCTTCTAAAGAAGCATTACATCAAAGTCTACGGGTTCTTAATGCTCTATAACGCCTGGGAGACAAACGGCAAACTTGAGTACGAGACACCTGAAGAAGTTAATAATACATTGGAGTTTGCTCGAAAATGCCTCAACGAAAATTTAATTGAATATATTTCATGGTCTATAACTAACCCAATTATTGGCTCCAAACTCTATGACATAGCAAAAAAGTATAACATCACCAACTACAATGTTAAAATCGGCAACTGCATGCGTCTCCCAGGCATCAGCGAACAACAGATGGTTGAACATGTAAAGCAAGGCATGATCTTGCAGTTACTTAACGGTATCCAGAAAGGTATGATTACAAAGAAAAACAAGAGAGCAGTTAAAAAAGCAGTTAAAATCTTGAAAATGTGATCTTTTCTCCACCAGACTACGGATTTATCGGTTGCAATAAACTATTTAACTTAAGCGAGAACATTATGCTCTATGCCATCCTGCTCCAACAATGACATGAAAGTCGATTTTGTGGTGCCTTCAAGAGATGAGGCTAACCCAACGCTGCTGCATCAACTCAAGTATATGCCATGCGCGGGAAAAACTATCAATACACATGAAAAACCGCTTAGTATTGCACGTAAAAATGGTGTTCTGCAGGCAAGCACAGAGTGGGTGGCGATGGTTGATGACGATATGCTTTTGCCTAACAATTGGCTCCAGTTAGTTACTAAAGCAATTACATCTAACGTTGGAGCTATTGGCACGGTTGCTGTTCACAAGAATAGGCATGTTGCAGCATATGAGCGTGTTGTCGGTACAGTTTACAATTTAAGCAAGTTAGACACGAACCCACACATTAACAATATCATCATTCGCCGCAAACTGATGGAGAACTACAACCCTCCACTATTGTTTTTTGGTGAAGACCTATATTTCAAACGCTACGTTCAGAAAACAGGTTACTTATGGAAAGTTCTGCCCTTTCTTGGCGCGACCCATTTGGGTACATCAAAAAACTATGTCACAATTGGCATATCGTATAGGAGATACGGACATTTTGGGTTCTACAAGCTTGTACGAAGAATGGCGGCAAGATTCATTTTTACTCCGTTTGCGGCATTTAACAACTTGAGCGTGGTAACATTCTGGTACTTAACAAAGTTGAACATTGAGTTTATCGCTGGTTTCGCAAAAGAACTAATTATTGAAAAACTGTAGATACAATGATAGTTTCTATTTGTTCTAGGTCAACGCCGCTTAAATGAGCGATGATGTCAGGGGAAGAGATAGATCTTACTTGGTCAATAAAGCACTAACAATAATAATTTAATGCAGATAACGGTCTTCCAGAGGAATTATTTGGATTCTACTGAGTTTTCTCGTCTAAAACCACGTTTTTTGGTCCTGCAAGCTGTTTCTCGAGTGCAATTGCCCTTGCTGCAACCTTGTCAGCTTCAGCTTTGACGGTTACATCTTTAATTTCTTCTTTGCGTTTTTCGTTGGACTTCAAGATTAGCCGTAGAAAATCCGAATCGTAGCTTTTGAGCAGCAACTCAGTGTTGGGGATGAGACAATGTCCGCCGATGACTCCAGGAAACATAATTGGTCTATCAAACCTTTGTCTATGGGTGTCCTCGAGGAAGTCTACGGCTTCGTCAAATTCAGCATCGAAAGCCCTTGAGATGCGGTGCATTTCTTGAAAACAAACAATCATCCAAGCGCGATATGTGGTTTCGAATAGCTTCGCGAGTTCAGTTTCACGGCAACTTTTGAGAGTTTTAACTTTTAGCCCCATCGTCTTAAAGTGGGCTTTGGCAGCTTTGGATGCGGCAGCGTCTGCGCCCCCGACATATTTGGTCCAACGCTTCGTTTCCCAAATCATATGTTCAGCATTTATGTGAACGCCCCTCGCAGGGGAATGGGCGACGAGGCACGCGCATGACGCCGCAACTTTAAGCGTGGTTCCAGGCGGGACTGTGCTGTTGATGATTGCGAGTTTTGGCGTGTATTTTTCAACGTAGCCTTTGATTATGTCAGCAAATTTTTCTTGGTTGCCGCATGGAAGGCAAACTTGCAGGGTGTCAACTTGGTTAGGAACTTTGCTTTTGCTTTGGTTCAGCATGTTCATTTTGTTTGGGTCTAGATCCAAGCCGTAAACTGAGAATTTCTCGTTAGCCTCATTATAAAGTGCAAAGAGTGTGTGACCTATTTCACCTAAACCAACAATCAAAACGGTTTCTTTAGCCAAATGCAAGTCACCATTCAGTAGAAAGTCAGTTAATCTTAAACTATTTAAAGTTGAAGTTCGAAAGGACAAGCTATGCAGAGTCCTAAAAAAGGCACGGGCATAATATCAGGAGTCAACGTCGAAATAGGCAAGAACGTATCCATATGGAACTACGTTGTTATAGGTGATGGCACCAAAATCGGAGATGGCACCATGATAGGAAGCTTCGTTGACCTTGGCAAGAATGTGGTTATAGGCAAAAACTGTAACATCCAAGCACACGTTACCATCTCAAACGGCTGCATTCTTGGCGATAACGTATTCATCGCGCCAAACAGTAGTCTCTTAAATGATAAGTATCCAAAAAGCGCCTTTTTAACGCCACCAATCATTAAAGATGGTGCTGCAATCGGTGGAGGAGTTACAATTCTGCCAAATGTCTCAATAGGTGAAAAAGCCGTTGTTGGAGGCGGAAGTGTTGTGGTAAAAGATGTAGCGCCCAAAACTGTGGTTGCCGGTTGTCCCGCAAAATTTGTGATGAATTTAAGTGAATACGAAATCAAACGTGATGCCTTCATAAAGGTGCAAAGTAAGGTGCAAAAATGAGGATTTGGTATGATGCTTGCACCGGCAAACATATGAGGTATGGTGCTGCAGTCGGAAAGCGATTAAGAGAGTCTGGTCATGAATTCATTTTCACAACCAGAGAGCATCCAGACACTATACCGCTCGCTAAAATCCTCGGAGAAAAACCAATCGTAGTAGGTAAATACGATCCTTCCACACTTACTTCAAGACTGGAGGAAAGCGCTGAACGTATAATAGAATTCTCGAAACTCTTCAAAAACAACCCTCCAGATCTCGCCATTGCGCACCAATCAGTAGAGCTTTGCCGCACAGCCTTCGGTTTAGGCACACCAATAATTTTGACAGCTGACACACCCCACGCTTTGGCAACTAATAGACTAACAATACCCTTCGCACACACCGTGGTAGTTTGCGAAGCCTTGCCAAAGAGTTTCACAAAACATTATTGCGCCCAAAACGTAATTCCCTTCAAAGGTGTAGATGAGGTTGCTTGGATCAAGAACTTCAAACCATCAAAAATCTCTGGGTTAAAGAAACCTTTGATAGTTGTCAGACAGATAGAAACCAAAGCCGCTTACGCCAAGGAAAAACAAGACAACGCAAAAACCATGGCTGAAAAGCTTGAGGAACTGGGAAACGTGCATTTAATCGAAAGATATAATGAAGATGGCAAAGCTTTTGGAGAGAAAGCGGATTTTGAGGATTCAGCGAGTTTAGTAGCAAACGCTGATTTAGTGGTTAGTTACGGAGGAACTATTGCTAGGGAAGCTGCCCTTCAAGGCGTTCCCAGCATAGCAGTTTCTGACATGGCAAAAACCTACGTGAACGCGTATTTAGCAAAGAAGGGTTTTCCATTGTTTATCACAACAGAGCAAAAAATTCTTGGATACGCTAAGAAATATCTGGGCAAAAGATTTAACGTGAAAGATAAACTTGTTAACTTAGAGAACCCTGTTGACGTAATCGAAAAAGTTGTGGAAAAAATAAAACTAAAACACTGAAAATTTAATTAGTCGATACTTCGATTTTGTCTCCAGTTCTAGTATGGAACTTCTCGGATGCGTTACCTTGGTTTATGGCTATTTCCAAGAAGCCGTGGCTTCCAATCAAAACCAAAGGTTCGTGGTGTTTAGCCTGTGCGTAGGTTTTGCAAAAAGAAAGGTTTTGAAGAACCCCTGGTAATTTTATGTTAACTACTCGATTTTGAGGTAAATCATTCTGGCTAATATTTGTAATTATATTTCCGAAGTCGTCTATATGGCAAACTTCACCGATTAAGGAACTGTTTCTTCGCTCTACTCTTGCAAATTTGGGAGTAGCGACTTCAGTTATTTCTGGACCAAATTCAGAAGGTTTTATACCTTTATCTAAATGTGCGGCTACAGGAGCAAAAACGTCCCTGCCATGAAAGGTGTTTGAGACTTTGTGAAGTAAGAACTTAGGATTAGAGATCTCATAGAGGTGTTCTATGCCTTGGTTTTGGGCAGCTAACATCAAAACGCCATTGTCTGGCCCGACAAAAAAGTACCGTTTAGTCTGGATTAGAATGCCGCGTCTTTCCGTGCCTACTCCAGAGTCAATAACTGCCAGATGAATCGTGTCTTTGGGAAAGTAAGGTGCAGTTGAAGCTAACATGAAAGCACCAATGTTGATATTGAATTTATCTACGTTGTGAGTTACATCGATTATGGTGGCTTGTGGGTTTATAGTTAAGATAACTCCTTTCATTTCTGCCACGTAAGGGTCTTTTAACCCAAAATCACTAGTCAACGTTATCATTATTTTTATCCGCCGTGGACGACCGGGACAAACACGATTTCGTCTCCATCTCTAAGTTTAGTTTCATAGCCATTTAGCACACTAATTTCTCTCCCATTAACCAGTACAAGTGAGTTTGATCTTGAATTGTTGAGTTCTTGATCGCAAAAAGTATGCTTAAGCTCCGGGAGTTCTTGAGTGATTCTATCCACCAACTCTTTTATTGAGATGCCTTCTTGGAAAGTAACAGTGAATTCTGTTTTTCCCGAAAGGTGACGCAATGCACCTATGAATTTTATTTTTAGAGGCACCTAATCTTCACTCTGACAATATAGAACAAGCGGGGAGATAAAATTTAGGTAAAACTTTCGAATTTTTCCTGAGTTAAAGTCTCAACGATGTCGGTTGCGATGTCAACGATTGAATCCGCCTGTTTCATCATAGCATCACCGTTAACTTCTTCCAATTGTGATATTTGCTGTACGATAGTTTCAATTTCAATTAGAAAACGCAGCACAGAATCGTTTGTGGCGGGGTTTTTGGTTACTTCTTCGCGGATAAGTATTTCAATAAAAGCTGGTTCACCTAGGCTGTAGTAAATGGCATTTCTAGCTTTTCTTATGGCTTCAATCACTAAACTTGGGGCCATATACGGAATTTTTCGCGCTGCTTCGAGTTCAGCTTTAGCTTCACGCAGGTACCTGAGTGCCCAACCTTTTCTGTACTCATCCATCATTATTCTTAGTTCCAGAATTATTACGCTATTTCGTCTTGCTCTTCAAGTTCAGATTCAGTTTCTGAGTTGGCTTGAGCTAATGAAAGAGTCCTAGTAATGTAACCCGCAGTTTGGTTTCTAACACGTGTAGTAGCGCCTTTCGTCAAGGCGTCAACTGATTTTTTATTTTCGTCAAAGATAGTATTGAATTTGCTTGGAAAGCGAACCATTAGTTCTTTGCCCAACTTTTTAATTTGATCAGTCTTTACTTTTCCCAGTTAGTATTCCTCCGATATTAACGATTTTTTGTTTCTCCGACGTCAAAAAACGTAAGAGCAACTCTCAATAGATGAGTGGGTTAATTTAAGTTTACGCCTCAAGCAAAGAATTAAGTTACCGATAATCAGTGGAGCGAAGTTGAAAGAAAAAAGTTGAGGTTTTAGTTTATTTTTATGTTAAAGAATACCTCAAAGTTCCTGATTATTTGTTCAGCAACTTCTTCAAGCTTCATTTTCTTTATTTCCGCAACTGCCCCAACAACATTGCGAATGTAGGAAGGTTTAGTTAACTGCCCATTGAAGGGGTGTTTCCAATATTTTACGGGACCATCGGTTTCAGTTAACAGGTTTGTTATGGGGGTTTTATCTACGACTTCACGGATACCAGTGGAGTAAGTTATTGGTGGACCTTCCGTTATGAAGTAGCCGTTGTCTAGGGCTTTATTTAAGGCGCTCATAGGATGGCTAAACCAGTGTAAAAGAACATGTTTAAGGCGATATGATGGGAGCATCTCAACGATTTTGTCGGTTGTTCCCCGCGAATGAATAATCACTGGTAAATCTAGTGTTTCAGCTAGTCGCAACATTTTGTCGAAAACCATTGTTTGTTTTTCCCAGATGGTTTCGTATTTGTAGTCTATACCGATTTCGCCGATTGCTTTAACGTTTCTTTTTTGTTTTTGTATGAAGTCTATAGTTTCCTGAAGCTCATTGTCTTTGATTACGTTTACGTTCCATGGGTGAATACCTAAAGCTGGGTAAACGAGATCAGGGTATTTTTCGGCTAATTTAACGTCGTTTTGGCAAGTTTGCAGATCTACTGAGTTAGTTACCAAAGCGGTTACGCCTGCTTTTTTTGCGTCAGTTACTAATTCATCAATATGACTGATGTATTCTGCGTCAGAGAGGTGGACATGTGCGTCTACTAGTTTCATTTTTGTTCAGCGCTATATTCATGTTTGAAGGTTTTATAATTTTTCTTTGCATTGACTCAATTTTATGGTTACGGGTGTTTTAAGGAAAAAAAATAACAAAGGTTAAATATTGCCTTAAAGAGAAAAAGAGGCGAAAGAGATGTCGATATGACTGAATTAGAAATTGCCGTAGCTCCCATGCACAGATTATGCAAAAAAGCAGGCGCTGACAGAGTAAGCGAAGCAGCAGCAAAAGAACTCGCAAAGGCTCTAGAAGAAATCGGTGTAAAAATCGCCAAAGAAGCACTTGATTTTGCGATGCATGCTGGAAGAAAAACCATCAAAGCGGAAGACATAGAAATCGCCGCTAGAAAAATCATGGGAAAATAAGTAAGCTAATAGCTTAACCATTCTCCTTTTCTTCTTTTTTGTTTAATTCCGCACTAATATCAATGCTTTAACTAATTATTTGGATTCAATTTTGCTAATTGTCGCTGTTTTGACTTAGCTCTTTCTGAGCGTTAAGCGGTTTCTGAGGAGTCCCAAAGGAATTGGAAGTATTCTCGAGCGAACCCAACTAAACCAACGTGGTTGCTCCAGATAACGAGAGTTGGCTTGTCTTCGCCTAGGAACAGCATGGCTTCTTTGCCGTCAGCGATCACGCCGCCACCGAACATGTGGTCACGAGAACGCAGTTCGCTTAATCCAGGATATTTTTTTAGAAAAAGCCAATCTTCTTTTTTTCCAGCTGCCATTAGTTTCAACTTTACCGTTTTCTTCAAACCATTGCCCAATAATGGTTCAGCAAGTGTGAAAACTGGTTTTGCGAATTCTGGTGCTGCAATTACGATTTCTATGGATGCTTTTTTGAGGACTTCTTCAAGTTTTGTTAAGACGGCTTGTTGACCACGCAGAATCAGCATATCTGGTCGTTCCACGAGCTCTCGTTTTTCATAGAGAGGTTGAAGGTTTTCGGCAACGGTGTTTTCCCAGTTTAAATATTTGTCTTCTAGTCGAAGTTTGGTGAATCGTGTTGCTTCCAAAGGCGGAACAGGGTAGTACTTGAAAGGTCGAGTTTCACTGCTTTTAATCCAGCCTTTTTCTTTGAGCAAGTTTAGGACTTCGTACATTTTGCTATAGGGTACTGTGGCCTGCTGGCTTATCTCCATAGCAGTCATTTGACCACCTTCTAATAGCACTATATAAGCGTCGATTTCGTAGGCGTTCAAACCCATTTCACGTAGCGCGACCCTAGTGTTTTCGTTAATTGACATGCTCTCCCCTCACTCACCTTCGTAAACGTCTGGAAACATTATTATCATCACATCTGCACTTAAGCACTTCGAAAGTAACGCTTACATCCAAGAAGGCAAAAGAAATGAAAGATATCAAACCCACTAGAAGCATCTGTCCCGAATGCCTAAAGGCAATAGACGCAACAATCTACGAAGATGACGGAAAAGTTTTCATGAAAAAATCCTGCCCTGAACACGGGGCTTTCAATGAATTATACTGGTCAGATTATGACCAATATGTGCGTGCAGAAAAATTTCGCTTCGAGGGCGAAGGAATGGAAAACCCCCGAACTGAAAAGAAAAACGGTTGCCCAAACGACTGTGGAATCTGCCCCGAACATAAGTCCCACACAGCGCTGGCAATAATTGATGTTACTAACAGATGCAACTTAACCTGCCCTGTTTGCTTCGCTAACGCTGCGGCTGCAGGCTACGTTTACGAGCCTACCAAAGAGCAAATCGTTGGAATGCTTGAGAACCTACGAGCCAACAAACCCGTAGCAGCCACTGCACTACAATTCTCGGGTGGTGAACCAACAATCCGTAAGGAACTCTTCGATTTTATTCGAAAGGCAAAAGAATTGGGTTTTAAACATGTTGAAATCAACACGAACGGTCTGCGGATCAGCAAAGATGTCGAATACGCTAAGCAGTTAAAAGCTGCAGGTGTTAGCACTATTTACCTGCAATTCGACGGACTAACCTCTGATGTTTACAAGTTTATCCGAGGTATAGATCTCCTTGATATCAAGATGAAAGCTATTCAGAATCTGCGTGAAGCTGGTTTTGACAGCGTTGTACTCGTTGTCACATTGGTTAAAGGCGTCAACGATAAGCAACTGGGCGACATTGTAAACTTTGCCTTGACTAATTTTGATGTTATCAGATGCATCAATGTGCAACCCGTTTCCCTCTGCGGACGTTTACCTGCGCAAGAAAGGGAAAAAATGCGTATCACTATTCCTGACTTCATGCGTTTGGTGGAAGAACAGACAAACGGTTTGGTTAAAGCTTCAGACTTCTACCCTGTCCCAACAGTTGCACCGATAGCCAAAGCTGTTGGAGCCCTTAAAGACAAAAGGTACCTAGAATTTACTGCACATCCTCATTGTGGCATGGCAACATACCTGTTCACGGAAAACGGCAAAACCACTCCTATATCACGCATTGCCAACGTCGAAAAATTCAATGCTGCTATGAAAAAAGTATACGAAGAAGCAGCCAAAGGTAACAAAAACCGCGCTAAGCTCCGCTTAGTAGGAGCAGCCCGATACATGAAGTTTAATTTCTTGCGCAAATACGTGTTGCGCGTATTAACTGAGGGCAGCTATGAAAGTTTAGGCGACCTCCAACGCAAATCGCTTCTGCTTACTTCGATGCACTTCATGGATCCCTACAATTTTGACTTAGAGCGAGTGCAACGGTGCTTAATTCACTATGCAGTTCCAGACGGACGAATAATTCCATTCTGCACGATGAACTCCATCCACCGCGTTGAAATAGAGAAAAAACTTGGCGTTCCACTCAAAGATTGGAAAACGCAACATAAGGTTGAAATAAGCCAACCACAATAAAAATGCAGACAAAGAGAATTAAAGTGAAAAGTTATGGGTGGAAAAAAGAAGCTCGGCATAAAGCAGATGGAGAAGCAGCAGGTCAAGACTGACGAAGACAAATCGAAAGAAGCAAAGAAGAAAGAGAAAGCTGGACCGCCAAAAGAACGAAAGACCGTTAGTATAATGGTTCCAGATGCGAAAGACGGCAAAAACATAGCTGAAATTAAAAAGATGGGTGTCTTAACACCATACGCAGTTTCAACACGCTATGGCATACGCATAAGCGCAGCTAAAGAGTTCCTTGAACAACTTGAAGCAAACGGTACAGTACAAATAGTATCGGGTAGCCACAACATCAAAATCTATAAGCCTGCAGCCTAACTGCATAAATTATCATTTATTTTAAATAATTTCGTCTAAGTTTGGAGTGTTGTTTTACGAGTTTTCCAGATAGAGTTTATACTACAGAAGAAGTAAAAAGCGCCAAAGCTCTGGTTGATAAAGGCTATAAACATAATTTAGTTATTGAAGGATCAACCGAGTTTACGCAAAAAGTAAACCAAGCCATTGAACTGATTAAAATCGCAGGTTATAATGACTTCTTGAGAACCTACATCAGGAAAATTTTGGAAATCGACGGCATATCTCAACTGCGCGAGACCGAAGTTGCTCTCTGGGCAGGCAAATTTGCTGTTGAAAATCCTGTGGATGCTGCCAGCCTATTTATCCAAAAAGCCTACCATATGAAAGAGTACCTAGATGGCGAACTTTACTACGGTGGCAACGCAGAAAAACGTTCAGTGACAAAACGCGTTGAGTTCTTGCAGATTCTCAAAGACAAAACCAGTGATAACGTTGTAAAAGACGAGTGTAATCGGCTGCTGGAAATGTGGAAAGATAGCTCGCTTGCGTTTTAAGCTGTTGATAATTGAACTTTTATTGTTGATCCGCTTTTAACTTGTTTAAAAATTTCAAGATTGCTAGTTATTTTTCCCAATATACTTACTGGGCTGTATGGTTGAGATTTACCGAAGAAGACACATAAGGCTCCATCCATGGGCCAGAAGGCAATTGTGCCTTCTTCAACTTTTGACTTGGCCTTTTCTTCACCCATCTTAATGGGGATTTCAAAGTAGACTTCTTCCTTGTATAAAGCTGCTCTTCCTTCAATTGGAAGTTTGCGAACAATTACGTCTATTGTTCTTGGTGCAAGGAACCTGACGAGTTCACCTTCAGCTTCACCTAAGCCTTCAATGAGAAATTTTATTTTTATATGTGAAACATCTGCTTCAATACTCAAACTGCTCATACCCCTCAAAGAAAATTCTATAATTTCTGTAAATCAGAAGGTATAGTACGTGAAGTGTAATTTAACTCTTACACTTCATATACCTAGCCAAATTGGCTAAATGAGACTTAGAACTGTTTCTCCAATGAACTGAATCTGGTCTTCGGTGACTCCTGGATGAATTGGCAATGAGAACACTTGTTTTGACGCTTTCTCGGTTTCAGGAAGTTTTCCGTTTCTAAAGTTTTCTCGGTAAAACGGCATTTGATGCACTGGATTAATGTAGTAAACTTCGGCGCCTATCCCTTTTTTCTTTAATCCTTCAACAAGATGATTACGCTCGTCTTCGGTGCAGTCCTTTAGTTTTGTAGTAAAGAGATACCAACTGTGCAGCCTGTCTTTTGATTCATAGGGCAACACAAGTTTGTTGTTTTTTGCCAGTATTTTTGTTAGTTGCAGTGCATTCTGGCGGCGTTTAGATATAAAGGAGGGCAACTTTTGCAGTTGCACATTTCCTATGGCGGCTTGTATTTCTGACATGCGATAGTTTGTTCCGAGCATAAGGGAGGAGTATTTGGCTTTTTCGCCATGTGTTCGAATCATGCGCAAGGTTTCGTCTATTTGATCATTGTTGGTGGTTATGATTCCGCCTTCGCCTGTAGTGATGTTTTTACTTGCGTAAAGGCTCCAACAAGCGGCATCGGCAAAAGTCCCTGCAGGTTCTCCCTCGTATGTTGTTCCATGGGCTTGTGCGGCATCCTCAACTAGGGCTAAGCTATGTTTTTTAGCTATTTTTCTTAGGGGTTCCATATCGGCTGAAAAACCGTAAAGATCCACTGGCATTATAGCTTTAGTCTTTTGGGTAATTGATTTTTCCACTGCTGGTGGAGAAAGATTGTAAGTTTTTGGGTCTATATCGGCAAAAACTGGTTTTGCACCTGCCAATACGATGGCTTCGGCTGTGGCTACAAAAGTGAAACTGGGCAAAATAACTTCATCACCCTGTTTAACGCCTACCGCCAAGATTGCAGAGTGTAAAGCTGCGGTGCCAGTGTTAACTGCTACGGCATGTTTAGTGCAAGCGAAATCTGCAAAACTTTTTTCAAACTCTGTTACCTGAGGACCCACTCCCAGTCCGCTTGTGAGTATGCCGCTTCTTAAGACTTTGACTACTGCTTGGACTTCTTCTTCGCCGATTTTTGGCAAGTTAATTGGAATCAACATTTTCAGCCTCACTTTTGTTAGATACAGGTAGGCTTCTGGTATATTTCAGTTACCGAGAAAATAACCTTGGAGAAAAGTGCAAATTTGTAGTTAATTATTCAATTTCTATGTCTCTAAGGGTTTTGTAATCTACTACAACTCTAATTCCATGATCTCTAAATTGCTCGTCCAATTCAGGGTCACCAGTGTCAACTCTTAAGCTCTCTAACCGATCCAACTTGCTCTTGGTCGCAACCACAATAATATTGTCTATGCCTACTTGACGGATTACTTTTGAGCTAATCTGCTGGTTGCCTCGACCAAAAATGAAGCCTTGACCCCCAATTGGTGTAACAATTATTTTGGTTTCTTTTCCGTTTATTGATTGCAGAATTTGTTTTTCGCTAACATCTTTTGCGACTATTTTTTTGTTTTGGAAAAGATCAACGCCAAGGAGGGTTTTTTTCTGGTCCAAAAGGTCGCTAATCGTTCGAGTGGTTGTTCCAGGAGCGATTATGTAGATGATATCTGGGTTCATTTCTTCGTTTATATTAATAGCTATGGCTACCTGGTTTTCCACTTCGTTCTCAGTCATGGGGCTCGCCATTTTATTACCTTGAATAAGATGAGGTTCATAGGGACTTAGCAGGTACCCGTAAAGTTCAGCTGACAAGTGCCCCTGCCTAAACGCTTCCTCATCAACATCCATAACTTCTGCTTCATGAAGCGGCAACCCTCCCCACAGATAAGTGATGGCTACTCTTGCCGCAGCTTGAGGACTTACCGCGAATATTGCACTATGCATTTTAACTCCAGTTGGAACACCTAACACTGGAATCTTGAAATCTGCCGCTTTTAGTATGTCTCTTGTTGTGCCGTCGCCCCCGCAGAATACAAGTAAATCCACACCCTCTGAAACTATGCCCTTGGCAATGACTTGCGTATCTTCTGAGGTGGTTTCCTTCTTGCTTTCACCGACAATTTTGATTGAAAAGCCGTATTTTTCAGCTTGTTTCTGTCCCATGTTACCTGCGCCAACTATTAGTCTTAGGCTTACTTTGGCGGGGATTAGTTGAATGAGGAAGGTCTCAGCTCTCTGCATTGCTATGGGTTTAGCGCCCAACGCTATTGCTTGAGCCAGGATTGCTTTGCCGTCTGTACCTTTTAACCCTACGGCACCGCCCATGCCCGCAACTGGGTTTACAAGGAACCCGATGGTTTTTGTCGGAGGAGCTTTTTCAATAGAGTTCAATGAAATAACCTGTTCTAGTTATAATTAATTGATAAATAAAAACTAAAATAAAAAAAAGAAAAGTTGACTTGTGAAATTTAGTATGTTTCGCAGCCTATGTATTTCTTGTTGACTTCGTTGAGCCACGGATACAGCTTGTGTAGTTTATCCATTGATTCGGCAACTTTCTGTGTTGGGTACTCGTAAGGTAGAAGTTTGCCGCTGAAGTATTCATCATATGCTGCCATATCAAAGAAGCCGTGACCACAGAGCACGAATAGGATGGTTTTTGCTTCGCCCGTTTTTTTGCATCTGAGTGCTTCGTCTATTGCTCCTTTGATTGCGTGAGATGGCTCAGGCGCTGGGATTATTCCTTCACTTCGTAGGAACAGTTTTGCTGCATCGAAGACTTCTATTTGGCTGAAAGCTTCGGTGGTCATCTTTTTTTCTTGGGTGAGAACGCTAATAATTGGTGAGATGCCGTGGTATCGGAGTCCGCCTGCATGGATTGGTGCGGGAATAAAGTCATGGCCTAATGTGTGCATGGGAACGAGCGGGGTGATTTTTGCGGTATCGCCGTGGTCATATTGGTATACTCCTTTGGTGACTTTGGGGCACGCCGTAGCTTCTGTGGCAACGAACTTTGTTTCTTTGGGTGCTTTCTTAGTAACTTGGTCATAGTAGAATGGCCACATGATGCCTGAGTAGCTACTGCCTCCGCCAATGCAACCGTAAACCACATCAGGATAGTCGTCTACCATTTCGAGTTGTTTCTTGGCTTCTAAACCTTCAACGGTCTGGT
The DNA here is from genome assembly GCA_963741005.1 of Candidatus Bathyarchaeota archaeon. GTDB lineage: Archaea > Thermoproteota > Bathyarchaeia > Bathyarchaeales > Bathycorpusculaceae > Bathycorpusculum. The sequence goes on along the minus strand of CAVUGQ010000006.1, from coordinate 757,271 downwards.
GTAAGCATACGTGGTTGAAGACGCTACCGATCGCATAGTTGGTTTCTTTCTCGTTTACCAATGCGTCTTCGACGGCTTCACTGATGGCTATGCCCAAGCTGCCCTTGTTGTTTGGGTCTTCATCGAGGATTTTTCTACCCGCCTCAGTTTTGTTGCTCGGGCTGGCAATGCATTCGGCGCCAAAAGCGTTCATCATCATCTTTCGATATGGTTTTTGGTCAAAGCTTGCACGGACCATGTAAACTGTGGCTTTTAGGTCAAACATACCGGCTGCAAATGCTAAAGCGGAACCCCACTGTCCAGCACCTGTTTCGGTGGATAGGCGAGTGGTGCCTTCTTTCATGTTGTAGAATGCTTGGGGCACGGCGGTGTTGGGTTTGTGGCTTCCAGCTGGGCTTGTGCCTTCGTATTTATAGTAAATTTTGGCTGGTGTTTTTAGTGCTTTTTCCAACCCGAGTGCTCTGAAAAGAGGGGTTGGCCTCCAGATTTTGTAGACTTCTCGGACTTCGTCTGGGATGTTTATCCAGCGTTCTTGGCTTATTTCTTGGCCGATGATTTCTTTTGGAAAGATTCTTGGGACTATGCCTACGCCTGGCTGTTTTGTTTCCACATCTATGAATGGTGGGATTGGATGAGGCAGGTCGGGCACTATGTTGTACCATTGTTTTGGTATGTCGCTTTCGTTTAATAGAATTTTTCTATCGGGCATTTTTTCGCCTTCTCTCTTTGGGGTGTAAATCGTACATTAAAGTTTTATTTAAGGCTTTTGCGAACAGTTCTGTACATACTTAAACAACACATTTATACCTAAACGAACAGAAATACACACAAGCGACCCCAAATGTGGAACCAAATAAAAACCCAACTCCAAGAATACCCTGAACGCCTCAAAGTAGCACGCGTGCTCATAGAAAACGGTTTAAGCGCCAAAAACGACAAAATATACCTAAACCAAATCGAAATCCCACCCGTCCGCATTGCAAGAGTCGCAGGCGTCGACAGACGAACAGTGAACGAAACTCTAAACACCATCAAAGCAAATCCAGAACTAAAGATGATTTTTGAAGAAATCCGCCCGGCCGGACACTCCCTAAAAGAAATCGCAAAACACCTAAATCTTGGCGTTTTAGAAATAACTCCTATAAATGCAAAGTCACCAGGAATCTTATCAAATGCGGCGATGTTGCTAAACAGGGCAGGTTTAAGCATCAGACAAGCAATTGTGGATGACCCCGAGCTTTCACCTGAACCTAAATTGACCTTGATTGTTGAGAAGAAAATTCCCGGAGAATTAATCCCTGAATTGCTAAATATTCCAGGTGTAGCTAAAGTTTCAGTTTATTAAGCTCTGGCAAAAATGAAACACATTGGAACCTAAAAAAAGGGGTAATTATGCAAAAAGTGCTCGCCTTGGCTTTGTTCGACATGCCTTGACTAGAAAAACTTATATGGTTAGTAATGTTTTGTTGTTGTTCGCATTATTGGAGGTTATTTGATTTGTCATCATCAACAACTGGCAGAGTACCTATTCTGGTTATGAAAGAAGGATCAAATAGGTCTCGCGGTAGAGAAGCGCAACATAACAACATTATGGCGGCTAAAGTTGTAGCTGAAAGCGTCCGAAGCGCACTTGGACCAAAAGGTATGGATAAAATGCTCGTTGACAGCTTCGGCGACGTCACCATAACTAGTGATGGCCGAACTATCCTTGATGAAATGGATGTTCAGCATCCAGCGGCAAAAATGCTCGTGGAAGTCGCCAAAACACAGGACAAAGAAGCTGGCGACGGAACAACATCTGCAGTGATCATTGCTGGCGAACTTTTGAGTAGAGCCGAAGAATTAATCGACAAGAACATTCACCCTACAGTAATAATTGACGGTTATCGGAAAGCAGCTGATAAAGCTCTGGAAACACTTGAGAAAATAGCTATACCTATAGACTTGAAATCAACTGAGTACCTAAAGAAGGTTGCATCAACCTCTATGGGTAGCAAAATCGTAGCTGAATACAAAGATTACCTGGCAGATTTGGCCGTTAAAGCCATGATGGCAGTCACCGAGAAACAACCTGACGGTACGTTCAGAGCCGACGTTGACGATGTGAAGGTTGAGAAGAAGACCGGTGAGTCCCTCAAAGACACTAGCCTAATCAACGGCATAGTTTTGGATAAAGAAATCGTTCACTCAGGCATGCCTAAACGTATGGAGAAAGTAAAGATTGTTTTGCTCGATGCTTCCCTGGAAAATGAGAAGCCAGAGATGGACACAAAAATTAGCATTGAAAGCCCCGATCAGATTGAAGCTTTCTTAAAGGAAGAGGAAACCATGCTTAGAAACATGGTTGATAAGGTCTTGGCTTCAGGTGCCAATGTGGTCATTTGCCAAAAAGGCATAGACGACATGGCTCAGCATTTTATGGCTAGAAAAGGCGTTATAGCCATTAGACGAGCCAAGAAATCTGACATGGAGAAGCTCGCAAGAGCTACCGGTGCCAAAATCATAAGCAATATAGATGCACTCACATCTTCAGACCTAGGCTACGCTGCTTTAGTGGAAGAACGCAGAACTGGCGATGACAAGATGACTTATATCGAAGGGTGCAAGAATCCCAAGTCTGTCACCCTCCTAATCAGGGGTGGAACACAACGGATGACTGCAGAAGCCGAACGCTCAATACATGATGCACTCTGCGTCGTCAAAGACTTGGTAGAAGAGCCAAAAATCGTTGCTGGGGGAAGCGCTCCAGAGATGGAAATGGCTAGCGTTCTCAAGAAATATGCTCAAACCGTGAAGGGAAGAGAGCAACTTGCAATCACGATATTTGCTGAATCACTCGAAGCGATAGCCACGACCCTTGCGGAAAACGCAGGTTTAGATACAGTTGATATCCTTTCAGAGTTACGAACTAGACACCAAAAAGGCGAAACATGGGCAGGCATCGATGTTCTCGCAGGCAAAGTTGAAGATATGACAAAAATAAACGTCTATGAACCCCTCGCAGTCAAAAAACAAATCATCAAGTCAGCAAATGAAGCCGCATCGATGATTCTTAAAATCGATGATGTAATAGCCTCACAAAAAATGAAGACACCTCCAATGCCACCTGGAGGAATGCCGGGTGGAATGGGCGGTATGGGTGGAATGCCGGGCGGAATGATGTAGAATGTCAGGACAAACAATTATTGTAGGACCCCAAAAAATTACTCGCTTCGAGAAAGCACGAATAGTGGGCGCGCGTGCACTTCAAATCTCGATGGGAGCACCAATCTTGATAGATGCAGCTGAAAACACAAACCCGATTGACATAGCACTCAGTGAACTTGACGCGGGAATCTTGCCTATCACTATTAGAAGAACATTACCAGATGGTACTTTTCAGGATATTCCATTAAAATGGCTATCTTGAGCCTCAATTTTTCTCAAGTTTTTGCAATTTTATTTGCGCTCGATTTAGTATACTGTTAATTTGTTTCCAGTGTGCGCCTTGCCAATAGATTTGACCGCAGTTGGGGCATTTCCAGAATTTATGGTAGTAAGTGAATGTGTTTTTTTCCAATTCACTTTGGATTTGATCTTTTGGGATTTGGTTGAGTTTTGTGTTACAGATTGGGCAGTTTGAATTATTCATATCTATCCTTAAATCCAGTCGATACCGTTTGGCTACTTCCGCCAGTCGCTCCGATTCCGTTTTGCCTTCAACATAAAAAAGGTCCATTCCTTCGCGGATGGCGCGTTTATAGAGCCCTAAATCTTTCGTTAGCAAAACACGTTGCTCTCGTTTGGCTAACTCTAAAAACTCAGAATCATCAAATTGAACCGAATAAATAACATCGTATCCTAACATTCGGAGCCAACGTGCCAGTTTCCCAAGCATGCCGTCAGCGAGAAACTTCAACCGCTGCTTCTCCGAAAGATAACTCCGCTTCCCCCTTTAACAACAATTTCGCCCTCATCAAACACCAACTGACCATTTACAATTGTTTTTACCACCTTGCCCTGAACATCCCAGCCGTCGTATGGCGAAAACTTGGCTTTAGACCTAAATTTTGAAGCATCAATCTTGAATTGGTGATTAAAATCTAAGACTGTCAGGTCCGCATTTTTGCCCTGTTCGAGGCGTCCGCGGTCGATTAAGCCGAAGATTTCTGCGGGTTTTTCTGCGAGCAAATGAACCGCTTGTGTTAGGGATAATCGATTCTTCTTAACAAGCATCATAATGAGTGGAAGTGTGGTTTCCAGTCCTGGTAATCCGACTTTTACGTCCCAGACGATTCTGGCTGACTTCTCACTTAAAACGTGAGGTGCATGATCTGACCCTAAAGCGTCAACATCACCATTCCCCAATCCTTTCCAGAGGGCTTCCACATGAGTTTTGTTTCTAAGTGGAGGCGCCATAATCACCAATTGCCCGTATTGCTTCAAATCGTCACTCGACAACAACAGGTGGTTTGGGGTGACTTCGCAAGTTACTTTTCTCCCAGATTTTTTGGCATCAACAATTGCGTTTAAGCCTTCTTCTGTTGAGATGTGGCAAAAATGCAGTTTCACGTCGGCGTGTGAGCTGATTTTTAGGAGACGGAGAATTGATTTTAGTTCAACCGTTTCTGTGTGCGCTCTTAAAAAGTCGGCTGTGCTCGTTTCTTTGGTATACTTTAGTTTTTCTTCGTTGGCCATCAGTAATTCCTTATCCTCGGCATGAACTGCAACGGGAACCTTTAGCTTGGCAACTTCTCTGAACGCTTCTAGCAACGCTTCATCATCATCAATGTCTAATCCTCCGATTGGGCAACCCATAAAAAGCTTGAATGCAATCGCGCCTTCCTCAATAATATCGTGTATTTCAAGTATTTTTTTTGGAAACTCAGAGTAGAAACCTACGTTAACAAGTATTTTTCTTCGGGCAATGCTCATGCGGGTACGCAGGGTTCCAACGCTCATAGTAACGGGATCATTGTTCGGCATATCCAAAACTGAGGTGAACCCTCCTGCAGCCGCAGCAGCGGTTCCAGAAGTAAAATCTTCTTTGTATGCTTTGCCTTCATCCCGTAAATGAACGTGTTCATCAATTAGCCCAGGCAAAACCAGAAGGCCCTGCAAGCTAGTTTTTTCGTCGGCGTTTGGCATTTGGGTTTCTTTGCCGATTTTATGAATTTTTCCTTCTTCGATAGCTATGCTGCAGTCAATTATTTTTCCATTGATGTACGCTTTGGTGTTTGTGAAAACAGAGTCTACAATCAAAGAGGTCACGGTCTATTGAATAGCGGGCGGTTTAGTTAATTAAAGTTTTTTTGGTTAAAAAATAATTGAAAATAAAATACTTATTTTTCTTGCTCAAGTTCTACGCGACATTCATCGCAAATATTTTGCCCATTGCGTTCCTTTAGGTTTTCATTGTAGGCACTACATCGGTCGCAGTATCCTGACATCGGGACTTCTTCATCTTCGTCTATGCGGGCCTCGCCTTCGATACGTGATTTCTCCACCATCGTCTCAATTAACTCTGGCATTACTCCAAGTATGTCTTTACTCGAGATAATTCCCTGCAGGTTGCCTTTGTAAATTACGCCGAGCCGTCTAATATCGAGCCTTGTCATTCTTCTTGCTGCATCACTTATAGTTGCTTCGGGCTCTATTGTGACCAAGGGTGTGGTCATGATTTCTTTGCCCTTTATAGTGTCAGGCTTAAGATTCTTGGCTATAACTCTAATTACTAAATCGCGTTCTGTTATGATGCCGATTGATTTTCCAGCTTTATTAGTAACTATTACGGCGCCTAAATTGTTTTTTTCCATGCTCACAGCAGCTTTGTTAGAGGTTTCATCTTCATCAATTGTGATTACGGGGCTGCTCATGATGTCTCTAACTAACATTTTTGTTCTTAATCCAATTTCAGCCATTACATAATTCACTTCCAACAATTTAGGTTAATAGTTTCTGTAACAACAATAAAGAAAAGCATAATTTAAGAGTTGCTTAACCCCAAAAAGGAGTCTGTGAAGTTTTATTAGCCCCCGCGCAAATAGACCCCAATACCAAAGGGACCAGTTAATGCTTAAAACAAATGTTGAAAAACTCATCAAGATCTCGGTTATGGGCGAAATTGCCAGCCCAACAATTCGCTCAATTTATAATATTTCAGCTACAGGAAAAGCTTTAGTTCTCCCAGGCGTAGGCGGCATAACTTACAATTTGAGAGTTGGCGACCCTGCGTGTGGCTGGGAAGCAGATCATGTAGAACCTGGAGTAAGCGTGGAAAATAATGAAAACAACACTCGTTCAGGACCAGTTGCCAATACTGCCTTCAACGTTCTCTCATGTGTCGGTAACCAAGCAACAGTCGCCACAGGCGAAAAAAAAGGAGTGATAGGCGTCGTCACAGGAAAACATGGCGGAATAGAACATGTATTGATTGATTTTCCATCTGAAAGCTTAGAACAACTTTTGATAGGTGATAGAATACTCATAAAAGCTTTCGGATTAGGTTTGAAACTTTTGGATTTCCCAAAAATAAAAGTTCTTAACATGGACCCTGGCTTGCTTGAGGCATGGAATCCGAAACCTAACGGCGATAAGCTCGAAGTACCAGTAACTCATATTGTGCCTGCTGCAATTATGGGTTCTGGATTGGGTTCAAACCAAGTTAACTCGGGAGATTATGATATTCAATTGTTCGATGAAGCAGTAGTCAAGCAGTATGGGCTAGAAAGTTTAAGGCTGGGCGATTTAGTTGCGATCATCGACGCAGACCATTCATTTGGCAGAATTTACCGACAAGGCGCCGTCTCTGTAGGAGTAGTTGTTCATACAAATTGCGTTACAGCTGGTCATGGACAGGAGTGACAACCCTGATGACTTCACCGGATGGAAAGATTGTTCCTCAGATAACTCAGAACGCAAACGTCGCTTCGCTGCTAAAATTACGGGCAGATATATAAGATAGTTAAGTCAATAAATGGAACACTAGGAAAGAGGTCAAAATAATGCCCGTTAAGCGAAAAAGCCGAGGAAGGTCAAAAGGAAACAAAGGAAGCAGTACTCTTGTTCAATGTGCAAATTGCGGTGCGTCAGTACCAAGAGACAAAGCCAAACGGTCCACACGCAGAGTATCCTTTGTTGAACCTCAATTAGCCAAAGAGCTTAGGCAAAGCGGCACGTACTTAGCCTCTTGGGTAGATACAAAATACTATTGTATCTCATGTGCAGTTCACCGCGGCATCGTTAAGGTCCGCGCCGAAAACGAACGTCATTCTAAAGGTTATAAGAAAAGGTACTAAGCGGCTAATCTGCTGCTTTTTTTCCTAAAATTTTGTAAACATGCAGAGCTCTTTGAATAACTGTTAGATTTGTAAGCACCGCCAACACGGCTACTCCATAACCTAAAGCGGGTAACCAAAAGAACGCAATTATAGAAGCACTAGCTAGAATGAGCATACGCTCTGCACGTTCAGCAAACCCCACTGACTCCATTTTTATCCCTGCGGCTTCCGCTCTTGCACGTGTATAACTCACCATCATAGAACCTGTTAGAGCTGCTAAGCCCCAAACTGCACCCCAAATTGGGCCCCAAACAGCATAATGCCAAAAAGGGTTACATAATCCAGCGATAATTATTGCGGCGTAGAGTGCTGCATCAACATACCTGTCAAGCATTGAATCAAAGAAACCGCCGAATACGGTGGTTTGCTGGAAGGTCCGCGCAACTATACCATCTAATGTGTCACAAAATCCCGATGCTAAAAGAAAAATCACCGCCAAAATAAGCAACCATGAGGACTCGGTTGTCACTAGCAAATATGAAGCCGCTGAAGCTAGGGCAAGTATGAACCCGATAAGGCTTATTTTATTAGGGGTCAAACCTAACTTGTGAGCGGCATTGGCTTGTGAAGTGAGCATTTGCTGGATTTGTTTCTTGAGTTTGGTAAGCAAGGTGAACTCTCAACAGGCAGATGTTATTGCAGATTAAGGGGAGGCTGTAGAAAAGCCTTTCTTAGAGTAGTGTTGAACATTTTTCTTTGCGAGGTGATTTTTCAATGAACTTATTAGGAAGAAAGGTAATATTTGGAATTGACGTTCTGTCGCGCAGCAAAGCGCAATACAGCAACGTTACACAAAGCAAACAACAAAGGAAGTAAAACAAAAATGACTCAAAACAACTCAGATGTTATCTTCGTAGGAAACAAACCTCCAATGAGCTATGTTTTAGCAATCATTACAAGCCTCTCTGCAGGAAACCTAAAAGAAATTACCTTAAAAGCTAGAGGACAGGCTATAACGACTGCTGTTGACGTAGCTGAAATCACGAGAAACCGATTCGTTAAAGACCTAAAAGTTAGCAAGATTGCAATTGGAACTGTTGAAATGCCACCACGTGAGGGAGAAAACAAGTCCAGAATGGTTTCCACGATGGAGATAACTTTAACCAAAAAGTAAAACTGGACTTCGATAAATTAGAAACCAATTCCAACCTTCTTCTATTTTTTACTTAGTTCAAGCAGTCTTTTTTATTGGAATAGTTTTAAGACCTTGTTTTGTGCCATTTGTTTAGAGTCCTAATAGCCAGAAAATATATTGTAGTCTATTTTAAGAGAACCAATGGAGAGCTGCTCCTAAAATTCAGGTTCAAATTGTTTGTATCGTAAAGTTAAATAGCTGATTTTGTTAGATAGAGAATTACTCCGTGTGAGAACATGTTAGATATCAAGCTTATCCGCGAAAACCCTGAACTTGTTGAGGCTAATTTGGCGAAGCGTGGCAACCCAAACGTCCTGGGGATGCTCGAAGAGTTAATTACGGTTGATAAGTTGTGGCGTTTGAACCTTACCAAACTTAACGAGCTTCGTCATGATCGAAAATTGGTGACTATAGAAATTGCCAAACTTAAAAAAGCGGCCCAAGAAGCCACAGACGAATTCACAAAAGCAGAAGACATCGATGTTAAAATAAAGATTATTGAAAAGCAGGTAACTGAACAGGAACAGAAAACGCACGATTACCTCTTGCGTCTACCAAACTTACTGGATGATTCGGTCCCGCTTGGAAAAGACTCAAACGACAACGAACAGGTGAAAACTTGGGGAACAATTCCAGAGTTCACTTTTCCAGTTAAAAATCACATTGACCTTGCATTGAACATGGATCAAATTGAAATGGAGCGCGCAGGAAAAGTCGCTGGTTCAAGGTTTTTTTTCTTAAAAAACGAAGTCGCCATGTTAGACATGGCACTTATGAGTTATGCAATCGAGGAACTATCTAAGAAAGGCTATACACCAGTTATCCCGCCATTGTTGATGAATCACAAAGCTTACGAAGGAGTAACCTCACTTGGCGACTTCGAAGAGGTTCTCTATAAAGTTGAAAATGAAGACCTGTACTTAATTGCCACTTCTGAGCACCCTATGGCAGCAATGCTAATGAACGAAACCTTAAAAGAGACAGATATGCCCGTCAAACTTGCAGGGATAAGCACTTGTTTCCGTAAGGAAGCTGGAGCACACGGAAAAGACACACGCGGCATCTTCCGCACTCATCAATTCAACAAGATAGAACAATTCATCTTCTGTAAACCCGAAGACTCAGCAAAACTCCACGAAGAACTCCTATCGAACGCTGAGGAACTGATGCAAAAAATCGGTTTAGCATACCGCGTTGTAAACGTTTGCACAGGCGATATCGGCACTGTAGCCGCCAAAAAATACGATATTGAAGCCTGGATGCCAGCGCAGAATGGTTACCGCGAAGTAGTTTCATGCAGTAACTGCACTGATTACCAGGGCAGACGCTTAGGAATTAAATACCGGGAAAAAGAGGGCGCAGCACCAAGAGGATTTGTTCATACCTTAAACTCGACAGCTATTGCTACAGGAAGAACAATCGTTGCCATAATTGAAAACAATCAGTTAGCAGATGGAACCATAAATATACCTGAAGTGTTAAGGAAATACATGGGTAACAAAGAGAAAATAGATAGAAAACGCTAAACCTTTTAATATTTCTATGAGAATGATGTGGCACGTTTGGGGAAATAAATTTGTCTTCCAAAACAAAACACGTTCGCGATAAGTGGCGAGGCAAATCCTGGTACATGGTAGTTGCACCATCGTTCTTTGGTAACATAGAGTTAGGTTCGATACCTGCACAAGACGAAAAATTGATGATAGGCAGAGTTGTTGAAGCAACCCTATATGACATTACAGGTGACTTTTCTCATCATTACTTGAAAATATTCTTCCAAATAAACGAGGTTGAAGGTAAATCCGCCAAAACACTCTTCAAAGGACACGAATACTCAAGAGATTACCTTCGCAGCTTAGTCAGAAGAAGAACCACCAAAATTGACGGCTTATTCAACTTAACCACAAAAGATGGCTACAAACTCCGCATTTCAGTTTCAGCGCTTACACTTTCAAGAATAAAGACTTCTCAAGAAAAAATCATTCGCACAATGATGGAAAAGACAATCAAGGAAAAAGCTATTGCATTGACACTTGACCAATTCGTTCAAGAAATGGTCCTTGGAAAGATCGCTTCAGACATTTACAACCAAGCAAAACTCGTTGCACCGCTAAGACATGTCGGCATAAGAAAATCCAAATTAATCGCGGCACCAGCAAAACTGCCCGAAGCACCAGTAGAAGCAGAACCAGCGCCAGTTGCAGCTCCAGCATAACCTCAAAATTTCTTTAATTATCATCATTTCATTTTAACCGTAACAGTTTTAGACACCTGTACTTAGTATTTTTTAATCGGGAGATCGAAAGTTTTGACCAACGCCGACGTGCATGAAAAAGGAACCTTCAATGCCCAAGATGCTATAAACAACATCAAAAAAGATCCTAATTTCCCGAAAACAGGAGCTATAGCATTATTCATCGGCGTTGTCCGAGGAGGAACCTTTGAGAATGATAAAGTTGAAAAACTTATCATCGAAGCTTATGAGGAAAAGGCTAAAGAAGTTCTTACAAAAATAAGCGATGATCTAGTTCAGAAACATGGTATAGTTAATGTTCAAATTCACCATTTGCTGGGTGAATTCAATGTAGGTGACGACTTGGTTTACGTAGCTGTTGCAGGAGCTCACAGAACTGACGTTTTTCCAGTTCTCAGGGAAGCAGTTGAAAGGTATAAGAGTGAAGCTCCTGTTTTCAAAAAGGAATGCATAACCGACAAGGATGGTTCATTTTCGGAGTACTGGGTTTCTGAGAAAGAAGGACACAGTCATTAACATCTTGGTGAACTTTTTTTTGATTGCGGCTTTGGCTGGTGGAGTGGGAGCAGCTAGATTCCTCACGGGCTTATCAAAGCTTGTTAAAGAGGAAGAACTGTCGGTTATAGTTAACACTGGAGATGATATAGAACTATTTGGCCTACACATTTCGCCCGACATGGATATTGTCACATATACTTTGGCAGGTATTGTTGACGATGTGAAAGGTTGGGGTGTTATGGGTGATACGTTTCAATGCCTTGAAATGCTCAAAGCCTATGGTTTAGATACATGGTTTGGCTTGGGCGATAGGGATTTAGCAACTCATCTTTACCGAACAGAGAGCTTAAAAAAAGGATATACGCTAACGCATATCACAAGAGAGATCTCTAGTATTTTGGGTCTAAAAACCAAGATTCTGCCTATGACTGATGACATGTTTGAAACAAGATTGAGAATAAAGGAAGGATCAATTCATTTTGAAGAGTATTTTGTTCGAAGGCAAGCCAAAGACAATATTTTAGGGGTTGAGTTTGTTGGTGCTTCCACTGCAAAGCCGGCACCCGGAGTTTTGGATGCAATATTGGATGCCGAAATTGTTGTTGTTTGCCCAAGTAATCCCATTGTTAGCATCGGCACTATTTTGGCGATTGACGGGGTGAGGGATTCTTTGAAAAGGACAAATGCAAGGGTGGTTGGGATTAGCCCCATTGTTGCTGGCATGCCAATTAAGGGTCCTGCAGACAAGTTGCTGCGTTGTTTAGGTTTTGAAGTTTCGGCTTATGGGGTTGCAAAACTCTATTCTGATTTTCTTGATACCTTTGTAATAGATACAAAGGATTCAGGATCCAAGAGTAGAATTGAAAACCTTGGAGTAAAAGTGAAAGTGACCAACACTGTGATGCAATGTTTAGAAGATAAAGTTGCATTAGCAAAGGCTGTTCTGGAAAATTAAGTTCGCCAAAATAGACAAAGTGGTATCTACAGATTATTCTAGTATTCTAAATAGGATAGAGAAACAAATGTTCTTCATTTGCGAGCAATATGCAAACAAAAAATGAGTATCGACCAAAACTCAAGCATCGTTGTGCTTCAGGCATACGCAGATAACTTGTTTTAAAGAAAATATTAAAACGAAATATAAGTGGTAGGAAGCAAAGAAAGTTGAAAAGCCGATTTGTTGGTTGGCTTTTAGCTATTGAGGTCTGCTTAACTAAAAAGAAAAGTTGAAAAGGAAAAAAATGAATGTGAGAGTTGACATTGAAGGTAATATTTACGAGAAGGGTTATATCTGCAAAAGGGAATTATTATTTAATATTCGGAGATGCTGTAGGTGGAGAAAAAAAGTTACGATTGGTTTGAACAACGTCGCAAAACCAGAGGATTAGAACTGGCTCACGATCAAATCACGAAGGCTTTTGACACGGTCACTTGGTTGCATAAAGCAACCAAATGCTTCGCAGAGAATAATTACAAAGAAGCAAGAAAATACGTTGAAAATCTCTATAAAGCAGAAGAGGAAGTCGATCTTCTTCGAACAGACGTTTTCATGGAGCTATCAAAGGGAGCAGCATTAGTCGCTGATTACCGTGAAGACCTCTTGCATCTGGTCAAACGCCTGGATACTTTAGCTGACCACACAAAAGACGCAGCTCGATGCATTGAAATGCTTGCTGACGTAGAGATTCCACAAGAACTTACTCAGAAGACTGTTTTCATGACAGGAAAGCTTGTCGATATAGCTCAGGCGCTAAGAGGCAGCATAGAGAAAATCTCATCCAACCCCAACGAAGCTATAAAAGAAGCAAAAACAGTCGGTGAAATAGAGCATTCAATCGACGTTGAATATCTCAAAGCAAAAAGCCTATTCGTTAAATATGGCGCAAAAATAAACTGCGGAGCCATGGTAATCTTTGATGACTTGATTGAATTCATTGAGCAAGCAGCAGACATGTGCGCTGATACGGCAGACTACATCATTGTGCTCTCGAGCAGAGAATAAGTCAACAATCAATCATTTTCACATTTTTAATAAACCATAGAATCCTAAATTGGTCCATGAAATATACAAAAGCCTTCATATCAAAAGCTAACTATATAGACACATTCTAAATGAGAATGATTCCCTCGAGGGAGAGAGGAGTAGATAAAAGATTAAGTGGTGCTCCGGCCGGGATTCGGACCCGGGTCGCCGACTCGAAAGGCCAGTATACTTGACCGGACTATACTACCGGAGCGCTTTTTACAATAAAGCATCAACCAGAATGTTTTTTCCCTCGAATAAACCTTACCCTTCCAGAACCATACTTTAGCTAACCGTCTTGCGAGCTTTGGGTTTTTTTGGGGTAAACAAATGGGTAGTTATTTGCTCAATAAGTTTAGTTTGAGTCGCGACCATTTTTTCAAGTTCTTGGATTCTTTTTTCAGGTCGTTTGATAGGATTTTGCCTTCGATGCGGTTCGCACTTCGAAACATCAGCAGCATCTTGAAAACTTCATCGATAGCTCTCTGCTGTTCCTCAGCAGACGCAGGCTTTGTACCGGCGATGACGGATAGAAGGTCAACGTAGTGTTCTTTGATTTTTAATTCGGCGTTAACTGAGGGGTCAATCGGGAACGCTATGCTTAGTGGAGTCTTTTTTGAAAGTTCAACAGCCGTTGGGAAACGGATGATTATATCGCCTCTAATCCAAGAAGATACAAACTCTGAAACGAAGCGGTGGATGTCTTTTTCTGAATAGAGCAAAGATGATTCCGGTTTTGGCTCAACTTTTCTTTTGATTCGAACACTTATGATTCTTTTTTCGTCTGCGTTATCCTTGGACATTTAGTTCCCTTCTATGCGCTGTCTTAGCGTTCTCCGTTTGTTTTCTTAAGCAACACCTAGTATTTAAGAAAAAGTATATTGCGGTTCAGAAAGAAATTTTTGCAGCTGAAGGAATCTTGCCCAGAATCTTCGCCGTGGCCTTCTCCACCTTTGTCCTGTCCGATTCCGATGTGTAAACACGCAGGATATTCATGAAGCCTTTAAGAGTTTCAAAAATCTTTGAACTCTCACTTAGCCGCTGGAGCTTCTTTTCACCCCCAGCACTTTTAGTGAAGACTGGAATTTCTGTTGATTCCATTAGTACTGCATGGTGGTAGGGGACAGATGGCACCGTTGGCACATCGATTATAACGGAATCTAATTCGACGCCTGCCTCTCTGGCGATTTCACTCTGCATCTGCCGCCTATACGTTTCCCGACCGAATAAATTGGATATCATAGCGTCTTTCTCGTAGAAAGTCCGTTCGTAAGCGCATTTGAGCATTCGCCGATTTTCTAGATTACTGATGATTACATTGGATGCTTTGCATTTTCTGAGTGCTGCCCAAACAGTGTAGTCATCCAACGCCAAGTATTCTTCAGGTGTTTTGAAGTCGGTTAAGCCCAGTTCTTTGTTGGCTTTTTCCATGGCGGTTGCTAGCATGATTTGTGCCGCTCTTCCAACGCGGTGGAAATAGATGCTTTTGAAAGATTCGATTCTGGCAATAACGAAGGCCTCCAAAGCTGACAGTGCTCCTAATTCAACCGCCAAGTTTTCTCCTAAAACGTCAAGTGCATGGATTAGGCGGTAAACGTCTATGAATCCGTATTCGGCGCCGGTATGATAAGTGTCTCGCACTATGAAGTCTTGTTTGTCAACGTCTACAGCGCTACTTATTATTTGATCGAGGAACGCTCGGTCTTTCTTATGCAACTTCCCCACAGCCAGCCCGGCTACTTCCTTTGCATTGAAGCCCATTTTGGATAATTTGTCGCTAACTTCACTTTTTTTTATAATCCATGATGTGATATCTTCGTGGGTTTTATCAAGATTCTTGATTAACAGCTGCTCAAAAACATGTGAAAAAGGTCCATGACCACAATCGTGCAGAAGTGCAGAAATTCTGCACATATCCACTTCTTCATCGTTGACGATGCGTGAAATATTCGGGTTTTCTAAAACATGACCAGCGAGGTACATAACTCCAAGGCAATGTTCAAAGCGTGTGTGGTTGGCACCAGGATAAACGTACTCTGATCCTGCCAACTGTCGTAGTCTACGTAGTCGCTGCATCGGATAGGTGTCTATTACATTTTTTTCTGCTTCAGTAATGTACACGTAACCATGTACAGGATCTTTGATTTCTCCCCAGTAAGCCTTAGGCACACACTCAGCCTCACAGTCGGTTAGTTATATTTATGTATAAATCAATCTGGAAGTAGTGATATTTACTTTTCCACCAAAACAAAGGCTTTTAATTCTTTAGAGGTGAATAATCTTGAGTAAGATGACTGAATCTTTAAAGGAATGGATTCTTTCTTTCAGTTCTGGGCAAACATGGCTAAATAAATTAAGTGCTCCAATCACAAAAAGACAGTTTACCAGTTATCTTAAACAATACTGTGAAGCTGTAAAAAAGACCCCAGATGAATTAATAACGCTGAAAATGGAAGGCTTAAAGAATGTAGGTACAGAGAAAGAGTTTCAAGCAGAAAATTTACTTGAAGGCTTTTTCTCAGAAAGCAAAATGAGTCAATCAGCTAAACTTAACTTGAGAAATGCAGTTTTCAGTTTCTTTAAGCATAATAGAAGAGCACTTGAAGCACAAACAGCAAGCAACATTAAAGCTGAAAGTCCAGAAAGCAAAAAGAGAAGACCAGATTTAGAAGACTTAACAGCTTTAGAAGCGAAGGCACATTTAGCAAAAGATAAAGCGTTTATTTGGTTTATAGCGTCTACCTCATGCAGAGAAGGCACAATTAGTTTATTAAAATGGGAAGACTTGAAGCCTACAGAAAACAAAAACGTGCCGTACAGCTTAGAAATAGATAGCACAAAATTGAAAGGAAAAGGCATAGGAAAATATCGGGGTTTAAAACAAATAACTTTTGTGCACAGATACGCATATGAAAAACTTTTAGACTACAAAGAAGAAGCTAAACTTTTAGGCTATGAGTTGAAACCTGAAAGCCCTTTATTTATTGCATATAGACAAAAGGGAAAGATTCAAGCTTTAAGCGACAAAAGCATGAATGCTTTATTTTCTAACCTAAGCTTAATGGCTTTTGGAGACTTGGAAGTTAAACGCTTTTCACCTCAAGACCTTAGAGAATTCTTTCAAAGTGCTTGTGAAAGTGCTTCTATACAGTCAAACATGATAAGTCCTTTAATGGCACATAAAATTAAAGGAGTAGACGCACATTATTCGAGCCATGATAAAGAAGAATTATTAGTAAAATACGAAACTGCACTTCCTTGGTTGATACCAGAAACTTTAGAGCAAGTTAAAGCTAAAAGTTTAGAAATTAAAACACAGCAACAACAACAAATTGAAGGTTTGAAAGCAGAGCACAAAAAAGAATCTGAAGAGCAAAACAAGAAAATTGAAGAGTTAGAAGACCACTTTGAAGCCAAATTAGCTGAAACCATGAAGAAAGCTATTGATGCAATAAATGAATTTTCCAAAGAAGCCCAAAAGCCAAAATAAACCCTTTTTTAGTTAATTCTTTCTTTCTCTTTTTTAGTAATAGATTCAATTTTTATTTTAGTTCAAAAGCCCAGAACAGCGTTAAAGACTAAACTCCCTAAGTTCAAGTTAATTCTCTAAGTTCTCTTATCAGTTATAGTAAATAATAAAGAACATCCACACCACATAGACACGTTTCTATGAGTGGATTAATAACTTTGGTTTATTTTTAGATGTATTTTAAGAGTGATAATATTCAATATCTCCATTAACTAACATGGATATTGAAAGGAACCTACTATTAGCCCATTATAACAGCGTAATAACTTGATTAGCTCCTAAACGCACCGCTTCGACAACATCAACCAGCCAAAACAAGCGTAAATTAGCTTCTAATCCCCCCACCGACACAGGAATACAGTTATATAACAGTGTTATAGGCAGGGTTTGTACATAATAATCTGGGTCAAAATAGCTTCGATTTAACATTAAGGGTTAATTTGAGTTTATTTGTATATATCCCCTACCTTTAATGGATTTGAAGACAATTATATTTTAAAAACAGGTTAAATATGGCAAAAAATTTTAGAAATAGCTTCAATCTTTTTAGGGTTATTTTCTCGCATATTCAGTTAATACTTGCTCTTCTTTTGTTTGTGTTCTACTATCAGTTTCTTTAAAGGCTTCGTATTTCAATTCTAAAATTAATAGGTCTTTTTCGCTCAAGTTATTTGAAGATATTAACCCATGTTTTCCAGTTAAATCCCTAAGTTTAAGCATTCTCTTTTTATCTTCAGGGCTTGATTGCTTATATTTATCGTCCCATGCCCAGAGTTCTTTAAGTTTAATTTTCCATTCTTTTTCATGCTGTTTAATTAGTCTAAGCTTTTCTCTATCGGAATCACTCAAATTTTCACGCCTTGAACGCTTCGCTTTAGGCATTCTAAAAACCAGCTTTTGAAATCATTTTTTTGCAGTTTGAGCAGAAAAGAAAAATTGAATCTCCGTCTATCTCAATTACTTTTGAAAATTTGGAACAATCACATTTTTTTCTCATTCAATTAATCCCTTCTAAGGCTATTGAAGAAAGACTCGGATACACCTTGCAAGTTCAAAAGGTATATTGTCATTGTCTATAGCCCTCTCAAGATGATAAATAATGAGTTGAAATTAGCTAACAAGTAATCTTCTTTCTCCGTTAGGCAATTCTTCAATTATTTGAGGTTTAAGTAAAATTTTAGGATTCATAAGGTCTTCATTTAATTTCTGAAGTTCATTAGCTGTAAGCTTTTCTTCTTTCAAATTGGTAATCTTTAAACCAGCAGGAACATGATTCAAAGAAATCATGCATGTAGTAGTTAGGTCAGTTTGCCAAGCCCTATCACTGCTTAGTTTAACGAAAATATTATTTGATTTATCAAGTACTTCAATTTTACGAGTTAATTTGATATAAACTTCAAGGGGTCTAAGCATGTCATTCAAACACGTTCTTTTGATTATTAGAATCTGTGTAATATCCTTGAATAGTCCAATTTCAGAGACAGGTAAAATTCTTTCTCTGCTTTTAGAAGGTACATTAACCCATTCGTGAATCAAAGAATCATAGCCTTTAGTTTTAAATTTGCGTTGAACAACAAATTTATTGTCTTTTTGTATAACCTTATCGCTGAATGATTCTTTAAATCTTGCATAATAAATTTCATTTTGATTTTCCATTTAATTTCAACCCCTAATTTTTCTTCGATGGTCTTGGTTAGCTCGGTCTAAGGTTCTACCAATAAGAGAACGTCCATTTTCATCGAATTTGTCAGTCCATTCGAAATTGTTACCTTGCAAAGCACCAAACGTCTTAGCCTTGATTTTTTTATAGGATTCCTTATCGTTGACCCGACAAAATTCTATAAGCGATTCTATGTCGTCAAATTCCCTTTGACTGTTATTGCGTCCATTACTTTCTTTTTCTTTCATGTCAGTTTGCATGGGTATAGTACCTTCAGCTTTTGCATTATCTCTAAAACTTTGATTTTCTGCTTCTAACTCTAAAATTTTATTTTCCAGTTGCATTTTTTCAGTAATTTGTTCGGTCAGGTCTTTTCTCATTTTTGAACTGTCTACCAAAATAGAGACCTCTCTCAATGGATTATTTTTTTCAGCCATTTTAATCTATTACCTCTTCATAAATGACTGGTTCGACACTATCGTCTGAGCCACAGGGCTTTACGCTAAATTTACGTATTATTTCAATTTGGTCGTTACTCATGTTCCGAACCTTAGCGCTTTCTAATTCCACTACACAAATATCGTCAGTTTGATTCAGAATTGCGCATTTTTTTCCTTTAAGTAAACATTCTTCTTTAGGATTTGACTTAAAATCTATATGGTCTATATCTGGTTTAGCATGTTGTCGGTCTTCTTCAGTGCCAATTGAATCGCATTCTGCTCCGCATTCACAAATCATCTTTTCAGGTTTTTCACTTATTGAACATACTTTTTGCTTGCATTCAGGACATACATAATTGAAAATTTTTGTAGGCATCTTATAGCCCTCTGCCCTCTGCAATATTCTGCAATCTAATTTTTTCTTCAGCTAAACTTTCTTTTCCAAACGAAAAGTTACTTGACCCACTGAAGCTTATGATAATATTATCAGCTTCGTCTATTGAATATGAAACATTTCCTTTGCCAATTTTGTATTTAAATGCTTCAGCCATTAACGAACTTGATAATTCTGATACAAATCCAACTAAACTTTTTCCCAGAACTTTCGAGATAAAAGTTAATTCTTGAGCACATTTTTCAGTCACATTAATTGAGCAATATTTTCTTTTTTTAATCATGTTATAGCAATCCTTAAATACTACATTATGCGTAAAAGTGCATATTTAAGTATATAAATATTTCTATAATATTAAACATTTATTGTAATTTTTACATAGCTTATCCATTGCTGATTGTAAAATAGTTAAGAAAAACCATAATATTTAAATATAACGGTGTTATAATACATTAATGCTTATGTTAGGTTCGGGGTGGCTATTCACCATTCCCATCTCGAACCCAGATTCCAAACAACATGTGTCTAAATTAGACTGATTTTTACCATAACATTTATATATGTGATTGATAACAACCTTTATATATAAAGTAAAATTGAGCTATATAAACTTTGCTCTAATTATAGATAAGAATGGTGAAAAAATGGAATTTAACATAAGCGAATTAGAAAACCAAAATAATAATTTAACACTGGTTGACAAGCAACTTTTAACAGAAACCTTTCAGCAATCTTATAAGTTAATCCATAACAGCGAAGGCACATTTTTTGAGACAACAAAAGGATTAATAAGAAAACAAAAGGTCACAAACTATAATATTTTAAGCAGAAAAACAGCTTACCCAGAAACTAACATTAAACCAGAAAAACAGATTGCAAGATGGATGGATGGCTTACCTTTAGAAAAGTTAATTCAATACAGCTTAGACTTAGAACATATCGCTTTCTCTGGGAACCCAACGAACATTAAGCATTATGCTCATAGCGCAAACAGCAAATACAATAATGAAAAATCACATTGCGACATAGAAACATTTCTCATGTTAATAGAAGCTACAAACCCCAGAAAAGGAACATGGTTAAATGATGAAATAATGAATGAAAAAATAGACTATTTCCTACATGATGACCCAGAGCATGAAAAACAGTGGCTAATAATTACATCTTATAAAAAATGGAATAAAGCAATAGATAAACGCATAAAAGAACTAAATATTCAAGTATTAATACTCAATACATGTATAAATAGGCACACAGTAAAAAACCAATATTACAATGATTTAAGACTATTTCTAAAAGAATTAACTGATAAAAATTCTATCATTGAACTACTAACTAAACGAAACAAATCACATCAAAAAATCAATTCTAAACATAGAGTAAATTATCAATACATATCTAACCAAACAGAACTAAATACTAACGAATATCTAAACAATGATGATAAACTAAATACCGTATATGAGAAAGTTAATTCACAGTCTCTTAGCTCAATTAATGGTGTGTGTAAAGAATTTCCCATTAATTATATAGGTTTAGTAAGTGATGGTTAAAGGCTATTTGCAGTTCCTAAGTATTCCATTGTAAGCAAGGCTTAAGAAAAATAATATTCTTTTCTTGTCGCTGGTTCAACTTTGTGTAATTCGTGAAATTCCGAATACATAGGCTTGCTTAGGGCTATGTCAATTTCAGTATGTTTAACTTCAGATTTCTCATTAATGGAGAAACCATTTTTCTTAAAGATTTTAATTAATTTCTCTAAATCCTTTGAGAATGTTATGTCTCCATTAATTTCTTTAGCTATTCCGTCCGTCATATAATCAACTGATAATTTTACCATCTTGCTACCAATACCTCTATTTTGATAAGATTCGTTTACGTCAAAAAAACGTAAATTAGCACTTCTTTTTCCATCTATATGAAAATCCAAATCTCCTATTCTTTGAATTTGCTGACCAGTTTCACTGTCAATTAGAAAAGCTTTAACGCCAAAAGATGCACCAGCACCATGTTCATGTTTAAACATCAAAATTAGTATTGTGTTTTTATCTAATCTTTCTTTACTATATTTCTCTGTCAAGGAATTACCCTTTACTTGAATGTTATTTTATTGCTTAAAAATTTTTCATTGGTAAGCTTTCTCACAATATTCTTTTCGTAAGCTGATTTGCACAAAATTAAAAGCTTAAACCTTAAAAAGAAAACTGCTTATCTTTATGTGATGACGCTGATGAATCCGCTTGAACAAGAGATTTTGAAACTTGAGAAGAAAGGATATAAAACTTCGCAAAAACGAAAACTGAAATATGGTTTAAGAATATTTCTGAACAAGAAAGGCGGCTTTTTAAGTTCGGATGAAGGAGTTTATTTTTATCATGTTGATGGGGATGTAACAACTGATAATCTTCGTGAGTGTTTCAAAGACTATGCGAAATTCTACGAAGATAAGAGTTTTGATAATTGCGATAAAGGGTTTTTTGTGGCTTCTGGGCGTGTAGATGAAAAATTGTTTAAAGATTTGAGAAAAGCGATGATTAGTGACGATGACATTCGTAAAAGCATTAAACTCCTTGCTCTAAACAAACATACAGAAAAAGAAATTGAAAAAGAGGTTGAGAAAGAACAGCCTAAAAAAGAATATCACTCAGAAAAAGAGCAAGAAGAAAGTCATGAATGCAATGAGATAATAAGCAAAATCAAACGGTTCGCACTTCACAAGAAACCAAAAGGAGAGCCCGAACTTGACAGTATGCTTGTTCATTTCCTTTCAGCTTTCTACCCAGATATTGAAACTCAAGTAGCTTATCAGTATTCAAGAGTAGATGTTAAGATTGGCAATATTGGCATTGAAATTAAGTTTCAACCAAGTAGTAGTGAATTCGATAGGCTTTATGGGCAAGTGGAAAAATACCTGAAATATCTTGATAAGGTCATTGTCGTGGTGGGATTCGAAAGAACAAGAGAACTAACAGATTCTTTTGAGAAACGAGTTAAAGAAAGAGGATGGCTAAACAGTAAGGTTTATGTAATATCTTTAAAGTAAAACTGTCTTCCATTTTCTTTTTAAGTAACTTTTCCAATGTTCAAAAGTCTTTTAAATGGTTAACTTAATACAGCTATCAGATAATAAATGTCTTCAATTAAACCATGTCCAAAACCATTCAGTTTTACGAATCCTCAAACTAAAGAAAAAGAATGTGGAACAGTACTCAAAGAAGAGGTTGTTGAATGTAAAAGTGTAGAACATAGGGATTATTATAAAATAGCTCAACTTCTTCAATGGGATAATGGTAGATTCTCAATAAGGTTAGCTTACTATCTTAAACCAAGTGGGGCAAAAGAAAGTGATTGGAGATGGGGTTCTCAAACTACATTTATAATAGATTTAACATCGGTAAAAACCCTTAAAGATGCTTTGGGAAAATTAATGGAGACTTATGAGAAACTTCCGAAATAGACTTGTCTTTCATTTTCTTTTTAAGCAACTTTTTTAATGCGCAAAAGTCTTAAATCTGTAAAGCGTAGAAGTAGAATTGTGTAAAAAATGGCATTTGATATTTCAATATGGCTTGTTGGCGTAGTGGGTGCATTAGCTGTTCTTTTGATTATTGGTTATTTGCTTTATGATAAAAACCCAGCTCTCTCAGGTTTTATTCTAATGATTGGATTAATTCTTGTTGTTGCTTTTGTTATATCTGAGATTTATTTCAAAAAACAAAGGCATGATGACCCTTGGAGATATAGATAATTGGTGCAAATATCCCCCTGCCACCTTAGGTTTATCAAAATCGAAAAGGCACTTATAAAAAATGCTTTGGAAATTAATCTTTTTTCAGAATGCTTGCAGAATCCTTTGGAAAAGCCATGCTAAACAGTTTCAAAAAAATTTATAATGTTACCAGTAAACTCTTTAAAAAAATAAATTGAAAGTCTTTTCAAAATTGTCCAAATTTCAATTGAAAATATTCCCAAAAAATAATTAGGTGAAAATTCCCTCTTATGTGAAGCTGTATATTGGGCTTAAAACCTGAAATCAGCCAAAATTCTCGAACCTTATCGAAGAATACCCCTATATTCACCCTTTTTTATTAATTACCCACAATATTGAGGTGAAAAACGCATGGAAAACACAGAAAAAGACCAAATAGGCACACAAGAACCAACAGTTAACAACAAAAACAACATAGAACCAACAGAGAAAACTTTAGAATCAACTAACCAGAGCAACATAAACCAACATAGCAAAAGCACTTTTGAAGACATGATAATTCAGGGCTTAAAATATGGTGGCATTCATTTAACTGGAAATAAAGGAAGTGGAAAAACTCGCTTACTCTGGGCTATAGCTGAAAACTTGATGCAAAATCAAAACATACGCATGATTGCTTTTGATGGTTCCGAAAGCTGGATTTATGGATTTAGTCAAATACCTACATTCAACATATGCGAACATGATATAATTTCAAGCAACTTAAGAAGCACTGAAGAGATGGAAAGCTACAGTTTTGAGAATTGGAACCTTGTTAAATTAGCTCTGGAAAAGCATAAAGATATTTTGTTTAGACTAAAAACCACTAAGCCAAGTAAAAGAGGATATGCAATAAGAAAAATAATTTGCCATTTAGACGACCAGCAAAGAGCAGAAAAAGCAAGAACAGCAACCCATGAAAACAGCAAGGCTATAGCTTATGTTTTAGACGAAATTCAAGACGCATTCACAAATAGAAATACTGCACGTTTAGACATGGAAAGCTTTTTGTGTATTTATGCAGAAATGCGAAATTCAAGAGAAAGCCTATTTTCATCAAGCCAACGTTTAACGGACGTTTCAAAAGCTGTTCGTGCTAAAGCCCTTTATTGTCTCGGAAAGCTAAACCCAGAAGACTTAAGCCCATTTTTAAGGAGAACTGAACGCATCCATAAAATAGACTTTGCAAACATGCCACAGAGAACTTGGTTTTATGAAGGTTCCACTTTCACAAGCCCAGAATGGAAACAGCAAGGAAAGCCCTATAAAATCAATGCAGAAATAATACAAGAATGGCTTAACAGTCTACCAAAACAGAAAACAGTTAGCCTTAAGGAAAAAATAGCTAAGTGGTTTAATTTTAGTGTGCCTTTAATCGCCAAGCCAATAAGAACCCAAAACAGTTTTTTTGAAAGTAGAAAAATAAACTTGGAAGAAAATGAAGACTCTGAAAACTCAGAGTTAGAAGAAAATTTAACAGAAGAAGAAAGAGACCTTCGAGAAATTGAAGAGGAATTGATTTAAAATGTTCAGTAAACAACACTTTGAAAAAATAGCTAAATTGATTAAAAACAGTGAAAGCGAAACTAAACAAGGTTTTATTTCTGAGCTTGTTAAGTTATTCGCCTTAGATAATTCGAAATTTAAACCTGAGAAGTTTTTTAAAGCAAGTGGTTTAAGCGAAATATCCCTACTTGAGAACAGCAAAAATAAAACAAATATCTCTATCCCAAGATTATGTTATTTATGTAACTTCCTATAATGTGTAACGCCTGAGTTGACAAGTATGAGTAAGAAAGGCATCTTCATCGTTATCGAAGGTTTAGACGGAAGTGGAAAAACTACCCAAGCAAAATTCTTGGCAAAAAAACTCGAGAAAACTTACAAGGTGCTATTAACTGCAGAGCCCAGCCTTGGCAAAATCGGCACCTTCATTCGTGAAGATTGCCTTTATGAAGACAAACGTTTGCCAACCGAAGCAGAAGCCCTAATTTTTGCCGCAGACCGCATCGAACATATGAACAACGAAGTAAAACCTGCTTTAGACGATGGAAAACTGGTGATATGTGACCGCTATATCTACTCATCTTTAGCTTATCAGGGTAGCTCAGGTTTAAGTTTGGATTGGATAAAAACAATCAATGCCCGCGCTCTGCAACCTGATTTCAGCATTTTTATCGATGTGTCTCCAGAAAAGGTGATTGAGCGTTTGAAGCGAAAAAAATCTGTTATGGAAACCTTAGAGACACAACAAAGAGTACGAGAATTTTACCTCAAATATGTCGAGAAAGGTGAACTTATTCGGGTTGATGGTGACAACGCTAAGGATTTTGTGGCAGAGGAGTTGTATGCTATAGTTTCGACTTTACTCAAGAACGCCAAGGGTTTTGTTTCCTATTGAGTTCTAACATTGTTAATATCTTGAAAAACGTCATTATTAACGCCTCTTGATAGTCTTCTTTAATGACATGAAATTGGGCTCCAAATATTTTAGTTAAAAATTCAGCTAAACATCTGAAAACTAATTTCATAAATGAAGTAAAAATGAAAGGTTTAGTCTTCTCTCCATTTGAATAGTTTGACTGCCAATACAAAGATAACTAGTGCTATAATCCCAAGTACAGCAATGTCGATGATTGCTCCGCTAATGTTTCCATAGACCATGGCGTTGTTTAATCCTTCTGTAACGTAGAATAAGGGCAGGACATGCGCGAAGGTTTGTAGGTATTGTGGCATGCTGCTGATTGGGAAGAAGGTTCCTGCGAGGAACATCATTGGGAACGTTACGATGTTTCCTATGACGCCTGCGGTTTCAGGGTTTTTTGTCACTGTTCCAACCAACATCCCGAGTGCTGCAAAGAGCATTGGACCCAAGATCAAGAAAGGAATTAACCAAGGCGTCAACATCACGTGTGCATCAAAAGCGAGGATTCCAACTCCAACCATAAGTAAAAAGCCAGCGATTGTTAAAACAATGTACCACAACATTTTGGATGCAAGCCACTCCATCTTTGTGAGCGGTGTAAGCGAGAGTTGCTTGAACAGCTTTGACTTCTTGTACTCTGAGGAAATGTTAACTAAAGAAAACATTGGGCTCGTAAGTATTGAGAAGCCAATCAAGCCTGGAATCATGAAGTCAATGTATTTTGTTTGCTGAGTATTCACGGTTGCAGATGTTATGCCAATAACCATTGTGCCGTTGAAGCGTTGTAAGTTAAAGAAATTGGCGTATCCGCTAATTGTTCCGGCGACAATGCCGCTTGTGCTTGAGGTCGGGTTGCCATAAACTGTTATGTTTACTTGATGTGTAGCCAAATAGTTCGCTGAGAAGTTTGAAGGTATAACAATACCGTCAGATGACGAATGGTCGGCTAGATATTTTGAGAAGTTCTCCGAAGTCTCTACAGTTATGATTGTTATTGTGCTTGAATCGTTAAGTGCAGTTAAAAAGTGAGATGCTATATCCATCTGAGATGCAGCAAATGGTCCAGCATCTTGATTTTGGGCATAAACAGTTACCTTTCCAGTGCTTCCACCTGCGAAGATCGCTCCAAAAATTAATATTAGAATAACTGGGAAGACTAGGCCAAAGAATAATCCGAACTTATTTCTTAGGTATCCTAGGCTGAAGACTTTGAAGTCTGCATATATTCTTTTTCCACTTACCATCTATCGGCGCCTCAGTTTTTTGCCGGTTTTTTCTTCGGATGCTGTTTCCTCTTGCTCCCCGATAGGTTCGTTAACAAGTTTAACAAAAACGTCATCTAAACTATCTTGACGAGTCTGAATATCACCCCAGTCCAAACCTGATTGCTCAGCAGCCGCTAAAGCTGCTAGTGAATCAATTTTCTTCTTCAGTGGTATGGTAATTTCTCCCTTGGCTTTGTTGTAGTCAACCTGCAATTCTGTGTTTGCTTTTATGTAATTAGCTAGTTTCTCGCTTCCACGAATCTCTAAGCGTTCGCCTGAGCCGTGCTGTTGAATGATTTCTGCCGTAGTTCCCATAGCCACTATACGACCATGGTCCATGATTGCTACTCGGTCAGCGAGTTGTTGTGCTTCGTCAAGGTAATGGGTGGTTAAAATGATAGTTTTTCCTTTAGCCTTTAATCCACGTATTACTTCCCATATGGCTCTTCTTGCGTTGGGGTCTAATCCTGTGGTTGGTTCATCAAGGAAGAGTAATTCAGGTGAATTTACCAAAGAGAGAGCAAGGCCTGTTTTTTG
Organism: Candidatus Bathyarchaeota archaeon; assembly: GCA_963741005.1. Taxonomy (GTDB): domain Archaea; phylum Thermoproteota; class Bathyarchaeia; order Bathyarchaeales; family Bathycorpusculaceae; genus Bathycorpusculum. The sequence goes on along the minus strand of CAVUGQ010000006.1, from coordinate 730,044 downwards.
TTTTTGTCCGCCCGATAGACTGTCAAAATTGACTTTGGCTGATTCATTTAGAAGAACTTCCTTTAAAATCTCGTCTGGATTAACTTTTACGTTGAAAAGGTCAGCGTAATATATGATGGCTTCTCTTGGTGTGGTTTTCTCAAAAAATGTAAATTCTTGCGGTATAACTCCGATTTTCTTGTGAAGCTCATAACCGTTTTTCCACGGGTCAAAACCTAGAACTTTTACGTCTCCGCCATCTCTTTCACGCAAGCCTTCCAGTATTTCGATAGTTGTGGTTTTGCCTGCTCCGTTTGGGCCAAGTAGTCCGAAGACTTCGCCTTGGTTAACTGTGAAGGAGATATCGTCTACGGCTTTTAAATCTCCATAGTGCTTTTTTAGGGATGAAACTTCAATCGATAGCATGCTATGTTAGCTCCTTTGCAGGTTGTAAGTTACAGTCTTTTTTAAGTTATAATCTGGCAGAAATATAACTTTCGGCAACAATCATTATATTAATTTGGTTTACTCTCCGCCATGATTTGTTTTTTTGAGAACTTTCTTATTCTTATTACTCGATGTTTCATTTATTTTATTATAAATAAACGTCGTCAACTCTTCGGGTGAAATGTATCTGGGTCCACGCTCATGAAAAACCTGAATCTCAAAAATACCTTTACTAAAGACAGTTCTTAGAATATAATAATCAAACTTTAGTGGCGACCTCTTTTCACCCGTATACTTGTAATAACGAATGGAGCAGAAAAAATCCATCGTTTGCAAAAGCTCCTTTGCCAGAGACTTCATTGTTTTCTTAAGTTCTTCGTTATCAATAAAATTGAAGTCTCCTGATTCCGCTATCCCAAACTCAAAAATTATGGTGCCATGCGGTACAGTTGGGTTGGCAACTTCTTCAAAAGTAAATTCATCGTTGTTCACCTTATGGAAAACTTGGATCAACTTTTGCTGGATTTGTTTGGTTGAAAGTGTCGAATTAAAACGATCAATTCTGTGAATGTTTGAGGGGAATTTTTCGTAAAAACCCAAAGTCAAATTGGCTTGCACTCAAGTTTTCTTCATTTGCTTAATTTTTTCGAGACTATTTAGAAGTTCGGACAATGCAGAGGTGAGTTTTTGCAATTCGTCCATGTCCTCAGTTTTTTCAATCTTGCCCTGTATGTCCTGCATCTTCGTTATCAAGGTTGCTTCAAGTTTATCATATGATGTGTTATGCCCTGAGGTTTGTTTGGGGGGTTCTTCGCCTTCTTTAACAAAAACCACTTTCTTTTCGTCTTTTGCGCACCAAAGGGTGCCATCGTTTATCCTAAAGAGTGGTGATGAGCAGGCTGGGCACGAGAGGTCTGTTAAAGTTGCACCTTGCAATAACAGGATTGCTCCTCTTTTGACGGACGTGTTATCTGGTTTTTGTTGCATGTGGAACCCCAAAGTAAATACATATCAATGCTTATATAACTTGGTCACTGCCAAGAGCATTAAAGGAGAATATTTTATGGTGCGGAAGAAAAAATCGGATGAGTATGAGGCAAAGATTCAGCAAGCGTTAGTTGTGCTTGGTGAGGTTTCTGAAGACAGTACAACTCCACGAAACATACGTCGTTCCGCAAAAGACGCAATGAATTCACTACAGAGCGGAGAATATACTCCTGCCGTTAGAGCTTCAAACGCGGTTTCGATGTTAGATGAAATTTTGCAAGACCCCAACATGCCGCCTTATACGAGGGTAAAACTCTGGAACGTCATGAGTTTTATCGAAGCCATAAAAGATTAGTTTAGAGCGTATAAGATTACTTTCTTTTCCTGAACAGATATTCCCCTCAATTTCAGTACTATAACCAAAGCCTACATCCATTAACCATATTATTACATCCTTTATGTTAGCAACTATAACAGTGAATTAGTCGTTTACTTCTTCATACATCATTTGTTCAAGATCCACGTACACTTCTGTTGACTTAATACTCTTTTCCCCTAAGATTTCTAAAATTAGCTTTTATTGCGAAACAAATCGCGTATTAATCAGTTTTTGTGGAATTTTGGATGATTATGATCTGAGGGTTTGCTGGGTTCTGGCTAAAAGGGGGAATAGAGGAAAGAGAAAGGATTAAACCCAATACTCTACGCAGCTACTTCTCCACGTTGAGTATAACATAGCACTCTCAACCCTTCATAAACGCCTCTGTTTCGGTGTTAATTTAAAAAAGAAAAAAGAAGGTTGTTGGGTTTTTTTAGGGTCGTTTCCTGAGAACCAAGATAATTACGACGCCTATTATAGCTACGAAAACGAATAGACCTACGATTGCGGGAACAAAGTACATGTCAGCCATGGATTGAGCTGGTTCAGGAGTTGGTGTAGCTGTTGGTGCGGGTTCTGAAACGGTGAAAGCTGTTTCTGAATGTGAAGGCCAGTAAGATTCGGATCCGCCAAATGTAGCGTATACTGTGAATTTGCCTGAGATGTCGGGTTGCCATTCGTAGCTAAAGAAGCCATTAGCGTCGCTGGTTGTTTCGCCGATGTTTCGGATGTTACCGTTGGAGTCTAAGACGTCAAGGGTTACTGTTACGCCGGTTACGTCGGTTGGGCGAGGCTTCTGCATGTAAACATAGTTCATCCAATCACTCATGCTATCGTCTGAAACAGCGGGAACACCGCTTGGAAAGCGTCCAGCCTGTTCATTTTGCTTGGTGCCTGCAGAGATGTCTGTTACGGTGCCTTCGATGAGTACGCTAGTTCCTTGGACTGAGACTTTTGGTGAGGCAGTGACTGCGGTTGCACTTGGGCCTTTACCGATAGTGTATAACTGCATATCATATAAGTTAAGATATGTTAGGTAGCCGTCTGCAATAGCCATGCCGGCGTTAGTTCCGTATCCATCTATAGTCCATACTTCAGTTCCAGTGGTGGCATTAAGGCATCGGAATTGTACGCCTTTGATGTGTGGTGTATTGGCAGAGTGCTCAGTTGTGAATAAGTAGACTTTTCCGTCAGCGATTGCGCCTAAACCTAGTGGATAACCTGTATATGCTGCGTCTAAGCCTGCTGGTGCACTATAGTTCCATAGTTGTTGTCCGGTGATGAGGTCATAACAGTAAACTACTCCGGCATAGCCTTGGGAGTAGAGTTTGCCATATGCGACACCGAATCTCGGAAGACCCACGTCGGCATAGTAGTTCATAGCAGCTTCTGTTGGAGTTTGCCATAGTTTTGTGCCATTGTCGATACTGTAACCACCCCACTGTATTGTTTCTTTGTCAAACATAGTGAAGACACGTGTGCTTGGATCAACCATCTCACTCATAAATATTGGTGCGAAGCTTCTTGTGATGCTACCATCTGGCGCGTCATAGTTTTTCATCCATAGCAGTTGTCCTCTGCTTTCTGGTTTGAGGCTTATTGCCCACGCAGTATATGGGCTTGAACTTGTAGGTGAGGGTAGAGTGCCATTGCTGCCAAGCAATATATCGTCGTAAATAATGGCTTGAATTGTTGCCCCGCTCATAAGCGACGGTACCGTAATGTTCCATGAATAGGCTTTGCTGGCGTCAACTGTCTTGCCTACGGGTCTCCATTGATTGTAGTTAGAACTAGTATAGTCGTCGGGATTAGTTGATGCGGTTAAATCGTGAGCTGCAGTGTTATTCCATAATGCCAGCCACTTTCCGTTTGCGTTGAGGACATATCGGAGAATTTCTCCGTTTGGACCATACGCCGCGGTGCCTGAAGGAACGTTAGTCTCAGTGAACAACCAGTTTCCTGTCAGGGGATCGTATGCAGTCAATGTAGTGCCAGAAGATGCCCAAAGGTATCCGTTTCGGATTACTCCGTGCTGGTTTATTGACTCGTAGTCGTAGAGTTGAGCAAACGAGGGATTGACCGTATAATTCTGCCACCATTGTTCTTCGCCAGTGGTCAGATCTACACACGCATATCCTCCACCAGTTCTAGCATCGCTAAGAGGTATAGGATAGTAGAGTTTCCCATGGATAATTAGTGGACCGTTAAATACACCTTCATATGCAGTTCCATCGTAGTATGTTGCGCCTTCGATGCCTGTTTGGGCTCCTCCGACAACTCCACCGAACGCATATGGCTTTGTCCACATTATGTGGGCGCTGTTTGGTGCACTACCGCCTGGCTGGTATCGTCCAACAATATAGGGCGCTCCAAGCCAGTTTGATGCAATCGTATACCACCCGGTATTTTGTCCTTCTATTGGGCGTGTCCAGTATTCAGTTGGCAAAGGATAATTCGGCGGATTTGGTATTGCCTCATCCTGTACGGTAACAGTCACAGTTGCGTTGCTTGCCAGATAGGTATCGTTGATAGCAATGTTATAATTGTAAATGTTGGTTCCTTGGCTGCCTGTTATTACTTGGGGTCCAAAACGAGCAGTGAACGTGTAGGTTCCTGTTTCATCAGATGAAAACGGATAATAGCTGCCTCCAACTGGGTCAGAGGTTAAGGGCCCTACTGTACTGCTTGTGTTATCAGGTTTTGTAATGTCGAGATAGAATAGCCATCTGTCACCTGCAAGACCGGCTGCTGTGGGTGGTAATTTATCAACCCAAAACACTACAATCGCGGTTTGACCGACCCCTATAGGGTCAGGGGCAACACTGATGTAGGTGTATGTTGGCACGTTCCATGAAGGAGTATGCGCGTTAGCTGAAGGCAAAAGTACAAGCGAGGCAGTCATACTTAGCATTAGAAGTATAGCAATTGTACTTGCTGCAATTTTTGTTCTTGAGATTTTCGCGATTTTATTTGTTAAAGATAACATTTGCTTTTTTCTTTCCTTTTCAATTTATAGGTACACAAGGTATAATTAGCACTTATAAGTCATCCTCACCTATCGTGAGTAACAAAAAAAACTAACTTTGAGTCACAGCGAGCAAACCCTTCAAGCAGATCATCAAGAGAAAACAAAACAGATTCAAGAACTTTGCTTAGACTAGGCAAAAAAAGAGGAAATGTGGGGGGAAGAAATCCCCACTATAAGCCATAATTTAGATTGAGAATTAAAAAAGAATGATTATGCGGGAGATTTTGACATTTCAACCTTATAGAAGCCATAAAAAACCAGTAAAATTTTCGACAAATCATACTTGAAACTAAAAAATAAAAAGGGAAGTTTGTTTGCTTGGGTGATTTATGGTCGTTTTCTGAGCACTAGAATTATTACAGCGCCAATTATGACTATTGTAGCAATTATGGCGATCGTTGAAATGGCGAAGTACATTTCAGTAGGTGGCTGAGCTGCTACTGGGATTGGTGATGCTGTAGGAATTGCTTCGCCTACGCCCATGTAGGTTTGTGCGGATGAGCCGCTGTAGGCGCCTGATCCTGCGAACTTGGCGATGATCTGGTAGGTGCCTGGAACTTCTGGTTCCCACACTAATCCGTATGCGCCGGTTATGTCGCTTGTGACGTCGCCGATATGGACGTAGTTGCCGTTGGGGTCAACAGTGTCTAAGGATACTGGAACTCCAGTAGCGTTTGTAGGCTTTGGCCGTTGATGGTACATGTATTCCATCCACGCATCCATGGAAGCGTCTGAGATGGCGGGAGTGCCTTGGAGTGAAAAGTCTAATTCGCCATTCACATTGTGCCTGCCAGTAGGAGTGTCATCGGTGACAGTGCCTGTTATTGTTGCGCTAGACCCTAATTCGGGAACTGTCTGTGGCGTGGAAACGGTGGTTTTGCTTAATCCGGGGGCAAAGCAGTATATCTCCATGTCTTGGACGTCGGCTACTAATAAGCGGCCGTCTGCAATGACCGGCGTGGTGCTCATCGGATCATTGCTAGGCCAACATGTCATTGCCCATAGCATCGTTCCGCTGGTTAGGTCTACACACCATAATTTTGCATCGCGTCGTATAGGTGAATTCACTGAGTGCTCGCTTGAAAACATGTACATCTTGTTGTCAGCAACGGAAGCAACATAGAGCGGCGAGTTAGTGTATGGAGTCTCACCCAACCCCACGGATGGAGCGGACCACGTCCAATCGATGTGCCCCGTCGTTGCGTTGAAGGCAATTAGTATTCCAGTGTAGCCATTTGTATTGTAAAGTCTGCCGTTATAAACAGTGATTCCCACGCCGTAGAAGGCCCATTGTGAGAGAGTGTCACTTGTCCACAGTAATGTTCCTTGCGGTTTTCCAGTTATGGTTTCATCCAGACTATAGACGTAGATTTGCCTCAGCATGCTGTTGGTGAACCAGAAGATACCATCTGCTGCAGATAAACCTCCCCACGCGGTGTTGTGGCCAAACCCTCCTCCCCCATAAGCGTCGTCGGGCAGTCCCGCTGGCGGTGTGAACGTGAAGTTCCACAACAGCGAACCCAATGGTCCCTTAGTAGCGTCCAGATTCAAAGCCCAGAGGTTGCCCGCCGTTCTAAAGGACACATTGTCAGTTATGTTACCTGTAGTTCCACCGATCAGGTACTTATCTGTAACAACTTGGCGGATGCTGCCCTGAACAGCCGGTATTGATGCGTTCAATGAGAATCCGTTGTTCCCGTCAAATGTGAAATTGAGGTAGGGTCTCCATTCCCAATAGACATTACTTCCTGATGCGTTATTGTACCACCAGATAGTTTGGCTTGTGTTCCATATTTGCAGATACATGTGGGGGGTCACAGTGGTTCCGAGATTGACAAGGTTGTAATAGCATATGCTTCCAGTGTTGTCGTTTCTGGATGTTCCAGTTGCTCCAGTAGTTACAGATGTTCCAGCGAGGGTTCGAGTTGATTGCGTCACGTTGGCTATGCTGCAGATATAGTTTCCAGTGTGCCCGTCGAGCATATCCCATTTGCCTGTGACACCGGTACTAGTAATCCACAAGTACGGGAAGCCTCCATGCTGGTTGGGCGACTCATAGTCATATAATTGACCAAATGCCGGCGCGCCGTCTGGAATACTTCCTGAGCGACCACCTATGCCACTGTTTCCAGTTGAATCGCCAGTAGTGTTACGGAAGTATAAAGTCTCTCCTGTGTATAGGCTTATGCAGTAATAGCCTTCTCTTGGGGGTTGCTGAACTGTGTAGTAGATTTTCCCATCAAGGACTATCGATGGTCCACCATAGTTTTCGTATTGTTGACCCGAGTAGTATCCTGTACTGCCATAGTTGACGGTTGCACCACCTCCCATTATTCCTCCGGACCAAAACGGAACTGCCCAATTTATATGAGAGGTAGTTGGACCTGTTGAGTAGTAGTTGATTGGACCAAAGATTGATTTGTCGCCCCCGCCAAGCCATTGTCCCGCAATCAAACCCCATTCATGGTTAGCACCGTATATTGGACGAGTCCAATAATCTGTGGGAAGAGGAGTCTCTTGATATGTTGGAATGGGTTCCTGCTGTACGATGAGTGCCACCGGTTCGCTCAAGCTGGATAAATAAGTATCATTGAGGTAAGCAGCGCCTGAAGTGGGCGATGCCGGATTAACGCCATTAGGTGTGTTATCTATTGTCTTTCCAGGAAATACAGCTTGAATACTATAATTGCCAATTTGACTAGGCGTGTATATGCAGTACGATCCTCCCACTGGGTCGGACGTGTACGGTCCCAAGGTTTCGTTGCTTCCGTCAGGCTTTACAACGTTAATTGTGAAACTCCATCTGTCACCGTAACCGCCATTTGCTGTTGGCGGTACCATGTTAATCCAAAAGGCAATGAGCGTATCTTGGCCGACGCCGACAACGTCTGGCGCAACAGACACGTAGCACCAAGTGCGAACTTTCCAGGTTGGGTCGTGCGCATTAGTTGTTGGCAAAGCAAACATCGATATAGACATTGTTAACATCAGAAACGCAGCAATTACCATAGCTTTTGTCACATTTTTTTTCGTGTGCATTTTTCTTTTTCTCCTTAATCTGTTTGACAAGTAACCTTTTGAAAGCTTACTTGCCAACAATACCCTAATATTATCAAGTGCATATAAGAGAGCCTCACCTATCGTGAGTACAAAAAAAGAGCTGGTGTCTTTGAGGTAGGCTTATGCAAAAGGCTGGATAATTATTTTGGCGGAGAGTTTCACGGTTACATTGCAAAGAGACTGTTATCGCTTGCTAACCCAGGCTACCTCTTATTTCACTGTTTATTCTTGAATCCTATCTTCTTTCACGCACAGACCCCAACGAGTGATTTTCCAATTCTTCATCAGTCACTCAATAGTATAAAGTGATTGGACAGGATACTTCTGCGTTTCAAAAGGCATTGATTTGGTAACACGAAGAATACTTGTTGCAGGACCGCTAGTGATATATACGATTTCGACTTTAGGAAATTGCATTTCTATTAACTCTTTTATCTTTTCAAGATCTTTTTCGTTTGCTTTAAAAATGAGGGCTCTCGGCTTGATCTTGTAAGATGATTCTGAATCCAAATGCACATCTTGCGAAATAACACTATCTTGGTTATCTTCTTTGAGAGGTGACGCGATCATATTTTATCCAAATCCTTAAGCTGTTTTGGCGATTTTTTATTTGCTAAACCAAAAAAAAGAAAGAAGGGATTTTGTTGTTTGGGTGCTTTATGGTCGCTTTCTCAGTATCAGTATTGTTGCTATGAAGCCTATTGCTATTGCGAGGATTATTGCTATTGCAGCAGCTAAGATGTATGTTTCAGTTGGAGGCAATGTAATTTCTGGATAAGGAGATGCTGTAGGTGCTGAATCACCGACTGATAGGTATGTTTGACCAGATGAACCGTAGTAGGATTTTGAGCCTTCGAAGGTCGCGGTGATTTGGTATGTTCCAGGGATTTCAGGTGTGAACTTGTATGCGTATTGGCCAGATGAGTCAGATGTTACGTCGGCTATGTGAATGTAGTTGCCGTTTGGGTCAATTGTAATGATTGAGACTGGAACACCGGTTGCGTTTGTAGGCTTGGATTGTTGTTCGAACATATATTCCATCCAGGATTGCATGCTTTCGTCAGAGATTGCCGGAGTGCCTTGAAGCGAGAAGTCTAAAAGGTAGTTGGTGTTAAGTCTGCCGGATTTAGTTTGGTCGGTGACTGTGCCAGTAAGCAGTATGCTGGAACCTAAGACGGGAACTGTCTGTGGAGCGGAAATGGTAGTGCCGCTTGGTCCTTTGCCGAAGCAGTATAAGCTTTGGTCATAGCTGTTGAGGTTTAGTAGGTATCCATCAGCGATATAGACGCCTGTGCCTGCAGCCATTCCTGCACCCCAATCTAGAATCTTCCAGATTTCAGTGCCGTCGGTTGCATTAATGCATCGCAGGTCTGCTCCGCGGAAAAGCGGTTGAGTAGACGAGTGTTCACTTGTGGTCAGGTATAGTTTCCCGTCTGCACAACTGGCAATACCAGTTGGGTAGTTGCCGTATGGTGATTCCATGTTTTGGTTTTCAGCCACGTACGTCCAAAGTTTTTCTCCGGTGAGTATGTCGTAAGCGTTTACCTCTCCGCCATAGCCATAGGATAGGAATTTGCCTTCATAGATATTTGTATCATCAGCAGTGCTTAAGCCGTAGAATTGCATTTGAGATTCAGGTTCAGTTTCCCATATTTGTTCGCCTGTTTCCATGCTGTAACCCCAGTATTGTCGTGTGAGGTCTTGTCTGAAGATGAATACGCCGTCTTCAACGCTCAAACTTTGGAACTGAACACCTGGACGACTGCCAGTGGTTAAGTTGCCTTCTGATACTGGCGGCGTGAAAGTTATGTTCCATAGTAGGCGACCTACGACTCCATTCGCGGGGTCTAGGTTTAGAGCCCAGAGGTTGCCTTGAACAACTGTATTTCCGTTGTTGTTCCCTTGGGTTCCGCCGACTATGTCTTGGCCTTCGCGTACCCATCGGACACTTCCTTGCACAGGCAAAGATTTACCATCATTGCCGTTGAGGGTTACGTTCATTGAGAAGGCTTCGCGTCCATCGTGGACTGCTTGTCGATTGGGTCTCCATTGCCAGTAGTTTGTTCCTGATGTTCCCAAGAGTAGTGAGGGAATAGCCGATGAGTTCCAGCATGTGAGGTATTGTTTGCCACCTGTGGTTGCAATGTTGTATCTCAGGATGCTGCCGTCTTTACCGTAAACTGCTGTGCCGCTTGCTGAGACGTTAGCGATTATAGTTATGGTGTCATATGTGTAACCGTCCATCATTTCCCAGGTCTGTAAACCTGAACCGGTTGTGTAGCCTGCTGGCAGAGTGACACCTGATGTTCTCCATAAGTATGGCATGCCGCCGTGTTGGTTGGGTGATTCATAGTCATATATGGAGGCGAATGATGGCATTACAGTCTCGTTGTCTAAAGCGAGTGTTTGACCAGTGTAGAGGTCAAGAGTCCACCAACCGTTGTTTCCATGTGCGGTGTTGCGATCAGAAATGATTACTTTTCCGTTGAGGATAATCGCGTTGCCGAGGGAAATACCCCCATAGTGGTTGGTGTGATACCCAATGTCGCCATAACGTTCGTCCATGAGTCCTCCTGCGTAGTACGGGCGTGTCCACATAATGTGTGCGCTTTCAGGTGCGATTCCTAAAGCAGTTTTTGTGTTAGGGGCTGTTAAGTGTGCAGCGCCTGATAGGTAGTTGCCTGCAAGGGTGTACCATAGTCTATTGGCGCTGTTTATCGGGCGATTCCAGTAGTCATTAGGTAGAGGGGTTTCTGTCCATGCTGGGATAGGTTCAGACTCTACTACTAATGTAAATGGGTCACTGGTAGCTGGTCCATAGGTATCGTTGACATTAATTTGGTTGCTGGGTATTCCTGTCTCTGTAGGAAGCCCTGTTACTTTGTATGCTGGCATGCGAGCTACAATTGTGTAGTTGCCCGTTTGGTTGGGTGTGTAAAGTGCGTATGAACCTCCGACTGAGTCGGATGTATAGGGTCCGAGTGTCTCTGTGGTGTTGTCTGGTTCTGTGATGTCTAAGTAGAAAATCCATCTGTCGCCATATTGGCTGTTTTCCCTTGCGGTTGGGGGGATTGCGTTGGCCCAGAAAGTGATTAAGCCCTGCTGACCAACTCCAATAGGATTTGTTGATGTTGCGGCGTAAACCCAAATAGGGATGGTCTGCGGTGGGTCGTTAGCTTGAGCCAGTGGCAAAGCGAATATAGAGAATGTAATTGTTAACGTCAGAAATATTGTGATTAAAGCAATTCTTTTGTTCTTCGAAATTTGCATTATTGCAGTTCTCTTTTTCGTTTGATTGTTTGATGAGGTCATTTTGTTTTTTCTCTTCCTTTTATTTGTAGTAAGCAATCGGTTGTTAGGACTAATAAGTCGTGCTCACCTATTGTGAGCACAAAAGAAGCGCAATTTTTTTGAAGTTGCAAGAGTATTTCTAGCCATTATCAAGAGAAAACAAAATAAATGCAGGATTAATTAAATTAGCATATGTACGACGAAGCGCGGATCACAATAGAAATTGTGTCGGTAATTATCTGTTTCATTCTTGCAAGATTCATGATAAAACCGTATTGGCTAACTAGAGAGGCTCGCTATCTTGGCTTACCATTGGGGTTTAGTTTTCTTGGCATTTCATACCTTATTTCCGCCTTTGCATACTCCCAACTATATTATTTCTTTGAGTTATTATGGATCCAGTTTCTTTCCAGAACATTCGCGTTTGTATTCATTGCAATTACGTATCATTTTTCTAAGAACCCTTCAAAAAATACCCGACTACTGTGGGACATAACGTTTAGTTTGTTAATCGTTACTCTTATCGCTTTATTTCTAGTAGCAGTTATCTTTCCACAAATTGCTTCGCATAATTATAATTCTAGCCAAATGTACGTTAGAATTTTTAACGTAGTTTGTCTTTCTTACATTGCTATTCACACACTCAGGAGTCACGTAAAGAAGCCAGATCCAACAACAATATGGGTTCCATTAGGTTTTATACTCTTTGCAATAAGCCAATATTCGCTATTGTTTTGGTATATCGATGATAGTTTTGCTGCCTTTACGGGGGCGTTGGCACTTCGTTTGACAGCTTTGGCCGTTTTTCTGGCGATCGCCTATCGTTCATTCTACGAAGGGAAAATGACCGACAAATGAAAAAGATTTTGCGCAGAGACAAACTGAAAATTTATGGCGATCTTTTGTCTGTTCTTAACGACGAAGCCAAAACTAAAAAAATAGTTTTAACCCACGTTCAGATACGAATTAATGTACCTTTTGACCGATTAAAAAAATATATTCATGGACTAAGTGAACTTGGTCTAATTCAAGATGAAACATCACTCACACTTACCAAAAAAGGCAAACAATACTTAAGAGAGTATGAGAAAATCCTCGGATTTATGAAGCGCATGGGTATCACCTACCAATAGTAGAGATACACTTCCAATCAATCATTGCTTTTTTCACGGTCGATAGCTTCCAAATTAGTACAGTCCAAAAGTAAAAATCAAAATTTTTCCTCAAATCAATATTGCAGCACCTATATAACTTTTTAAAATAATAAAGGAAGTTTTCGTCAACTTTTACGCAGCATGTGTGATTTTGCGGTTATAAATTTTGTTTAGATATATCTAAAAACACTTATTACATAATACAAATTTTGCCCCACGGTTTAAACTGCACTAAGAAATATATGCGACATGTTACATGTAGTTCTGGGTTCCAAGGGGGCAAATCCTTTGAAATATGACGCAATAATTGTGGGCGCAGGCCCAGCAGGTATCTTCTCAGCCCTAGAACTAACTGAGAAAACAAACCTTAACATTCTGGTTCTGGACAGAGGGTTGGATATTGATAAGCGCAGGTGTCCATCAAGCCGAGGCTTTGAATGCGTCCACTGTGAACCGTGCTCAGTTCTCTCAGGATGGGGTGGAGCAGGTGCTTACAGTGACGGCAAACTTACATTATCCACAGAAGTTGGCGGCTGGCTAAACCAATATATTTCAACCAAAGAACTGGCTGACCTAGTAAAGTATTGTGATAGCATATACATAAAATTCGGTGCAAGTGAACAAGTCTTTGGCGGCGAAAACGATGAAATAGACGAAATCGAACGCAAGGCTTCGTTGGCTGGCTTAAAACTCATCAAGCAACAAGTCCGCCACATGGGCACCGACAAATGCCTCGAAACCCTACAACGCATGCGCAAACACCTCAACGGCAAAATAACCTTCCAATCTAAAACCGATGTTAAAGGACTCATCGTAGATGACCACGTCATTCAGGGTGTCGAAACAGTAAACGGCGAAAAAATCCTCGCAAAATACGTCATCATTGCCCCGGGCAGAAGCGGTGCAGAGTGGCTACAAACTGAAGCTCAAATCCGAGGCTTAAAGACAGTAAACAACCCAGTCGACATTGGAGTACGTGTTGAGTTATTGGCTTCAGTTATGGAAACTCTAACTAAAGCCCTCTACGAGCCAAAACTCGTTTATTTTTCAAGATCTTTTGACGATCAGGTTCGCACATTCTGTGTCTCGCCACATGGAGAAGTCACAACTGAATCATACGATGGCGTCTTAACTGTCAACGGTGGTAGCCATGCAGAATCAAAAACAGCCAACACAAACTTTGCCATACTCGTGAGCACCTCCTTCACTGAACCCTTCAAAGAACCAATTGCATACGGCAAATACATTGCAAGACTCTCAAATCTTCTTAGCGGAGGAGTTATGGTGCAACGATTAGGCGATCTTGACCATGGAAGACGTTCTACACCCGAGCGAATAGCCCACAGTATCTTAACACCAACTCTTAAAAACGCCACTCCAGGTGACTTAAGTTTCGTGCTACCATACCGTTATTTAACCGACATACGCGAAATGCTTCAAGCACTCGACAAAATAGCCCCGGGAGTCTATTCACCTGAAACATTACTCTACGGTGTCGAAGTAAAATTCTATAGCTCCCACCTGCAACTAAACAATGCATTAGAGAGCAAAATCCATAACATGTTCACTATCGGCGACGGCGCAGGCGTCACTCGCGGACTCATCCAAGCATCAGCTTCAGGCGTTATCGTTGCCAGAGAGATTCTAAAACGTGAAAAACTGAAGGCCTAAACAAAATGGCTATTGCTCAAAATATACGGTGCTCCCATTGCGGTGCCCCAGTAGAATTCAAACCAGGTGAACTTGTAACTACTTGCAAATACTGCGGGTTCACAACAGTAATCGAAACAGGACAAGCATTCACCTTTGAACATTCATTACTCCTAAACAACTACTCCGAAGACCAAATTGAAAATTTAATCCGCGATTGGATGCATTCAGGTTTTATGAAACCGGGTGATTTAGCAAAAAAAGCTAGACTATCAGAGAAAAACCTAGTTTACCTGCCTTTCTGGATCATTTCCGCTGATGCCACAACCAAGTACAAAGGAATTTTTGAGCGAATCTCTCCACCAATTGTAAAGGAAGGACAAATTCAAAAAGAGTACAATTGGCTGGTTTTAGCCCGTGAAGCATCAGGTTTCCCAATCCGTGAATACAATGTCCCTTTAAAAGGTAAAATTCCGTTTGATTTTCGTAAAATCGAAGGATTCGCCAAATTACTCAACAGCGAAATGACTCGTGAAGAAGCATTAGAAATTGCTAAACAGCAGATTGAGGCACTTCACCGTTTTCTACTTCAGCAAGATATAGACAAAATCGTTGAAGCCACTACAACCATTAATTCAAAGCAAATGGTCTATCTTCATTCACCAATCTGGTTCATAAAATATGAGTACAAAAACAACACTTACCAAATGATAGTTGATGGAGCAACAGGAATTGTTTTAAAGGGAGATATACCTTCTTCCAAGTTCTAGTTCTATTTAATAAACTTTAAAAGCAACTTTTTTTTATAACGGAGTACAAATAATGGAGGATTTAGGGAATGAGTGAAAATAAAGATGTATATGGACAAGCAAAGAGCCAAATGAGGCTTTCAGAACGCATTGCGGCAGCACTCCCAGGGTTCCGCGGATATAAAGAGAAGGAACTTCGCCGCGAATCAGACAAACTCATCCGAAATAACCTATACCTTAAACTCACCAAAGACAAAGATAACATCAAAAGCATCTCACAGAAAATAGCTGATAAACGGTACATGGATGTTTTAACCGACATTGATAGGTTGAGCGCTAAAATGGACCGCATAGCCGAAAAGGTAAACCACGCCTCATACGGTTACGCAGGCTTCTACGACATAGTTAAAATTAAGGAAGAAAACCTTGATCGAATGATAACCTTCGACAACCAACTTCTCGATGAAGTAAACGCTTTAACCTCAAGTATTGAAGACTTAAAAACCCAATTGTTAAGCAATAACTTCGCAAATCTCAAAGACAAAATCCAAACAATAGCGGACAAGTTTGAATTACTTGAAGACACTTTTGATAAAAGAGAACAGGTAATCTTAGGAGTGACTCAGTAATGCCACAAGTAATAGAATGGCAAAATGCAGGTTCTGAAGACATAGTTTGGCGCTACCCAACCGAGGACATTACTTGGGGAGCACAACTAATTGTTCATGAATACGAAATGGCAGTATTCTTCCGAGATGGCAAAGCTTACGATGTATTCGGTCCAGGCAGACACACACTAACAACCTTGAATCTGCCCGTATTAACAAGTTTGTTGACTCGACTGACAGGTTTTGGCGGTAACAAACCCTTCAAAGCAACTGTCCTTTACATCAGCACTAAAGTGTTCGCGGGAAAATGGGGCACACGTGCACAAACCACTGAATTGGCTCCTTTGCAAGTGTTTGGACAGTTCTGGTTCAAAGTTGGCGACGCTTCTTTGTTCGTAAACGAAGTGATTGGCGGACAAAACACCTACACCACCGATGGAGTAAACAATTTCCTGCGAGGCTTCTTAAACGAGAAAATAATCGATGAACTCAGCCATTATGATCTTATAACAGTTTTCACACGTTTAGACGAAACTTCCGTTATAGTCAAAAACTCGTTAATCGATTACTTCAAACGAGTCGGCATCGAACTAACCGATCTACGATTCGAAGGAATAGACACAACACCCGAATACCGCGAACGATTGTTCTGGCTAAAAACTGGACAAACCGCTCCTGGAGACGTCCTACGAATGGAAACTTTGAAGAGTGCAGCAGCATCACTTGGCCAAGGAGGAGGTTCAGGAGCCCTCGGAGCAGGTATGGTACTTATTCCTCAAATCATGACACCCACTGGCACAACACAAGCAGCGCCGGCAGCCGCACTCGTCATTTGTCCAAAATGTGGAGAAAAAGTTCCCGCAACAAGCAAATTCTGTCCAAACTGTGGAATAACCCTAACACCACCAACACAAGGAGCAATGACATGTCCAAACTGCAGCAAATCTATCCCTGCCAATTCTAAGTTTTGTCCAGATTGCGGAACCAAAATTGCCTAATGGAGCACAATAAATGAGCAATAGCGATCGTCAACTGCTAAGCTTTGGCGTATTCCTCGTAATCATAGTTGTAGGAATATTGCTGGCTATTGCAGGAATCATCGGCTGGGGCTTGTTTGTCCCTGTGATTGCAGTTCTAAGCGGTCTATGGGCTATAGCTTTGGGTGGAATACAGACAAGTAGAATTCAGAAGTATGAACGCGGATCCTTTAGTACGATAGCTTCAGGTACAGGTCTCATTGCTTTGGGTGCAGCATGGTATCTATTCGACATTAACTGGCTCTATTCGCTGGTCGTTATCTTGCTTACAATCGCCGCTTTAGCCATTGCAACATCGCTAAGACGCAAATAAATCCATTGAGCCTTTTTTGGCTCTAAACATTTTTCTATACCCTTGTATAGTCATGATGCAGAAGGTACGCGGTATGAATGAAGAAACTATCGGTCACGGCACATGGTACGACATGATGGCTAAAAAAGTAATCGAGAGAGAACAAACGCTAAACCGAGACATGAGCAAAATCCGAACAGAGATGGGTCTTGGTGCTTCAGGTTTCCCACACATCGGAAGTTTAGGCGATGCATCCCGCAGTTTCGCAGTCACCTTGGCACTTAAGAACTTGAACTGCAACTCTGAATTGATTGCCTTCTGCGACGACAAAGACGGTTTACGCAAGGTACCTGCAGGGCTCTCAAAGGATATGGAGAAGTATCTTGGGTACTCTGTCTCTAGCATTCCTGATCCCTTTGGTTGTCATGAAAGCTATGGCAAACATATGAGTTCGCTATTGCTTGACGCATTGGACAAGTGTGGTATTGAATACAAGTATTTTTCCGCCAATGAAGTCTACCAAAAAGGACTCCTTCTAAATGAAATCAGAACCTTACTAACAAATGCCAAGAAAGTCGGCGAAATAGTAAAAGAAGAAGTAGGTCAAGAAACTTACACGGAGGTTTTACCGTATTTTGCCGTCTGCGAGAAATGCGGACATCTCTACACAACAAGAGCCTACAAGTTTGACTCTAAAACTGACCAAGTCTCATACAAATGCGAAGGTCTTGAAATCCGAGGCAAACTCATCACTGGCTGCGGACATGAAGGCGAAATGAACATAAAAAGTGGAGAAGGCAAACTCACATGGAAAAGCGAGTTCGCTGCCCGCTGGAAGGCTCTCGATATTAGGTTTGAAGCTTACGGCAAAGACATTGCCGACTCAGTCCGCATCAACGATCGCATCTGCCGCGAAGTTCTCTGTTTTGAGCCACCATCCCATGCAAAATACGAGATGTTTCTTGATAAAGGCGGTAAGAAAATTTCCAAGTCAGCAGGCAACGTGTTTACACCGCAAGTCTGGTTCAATTATGGTTCGCCCCAATCTCTTTTGTTGCTTATGCTTAAACGGTTCGTTGGCACACGCACTTTGGATGTTTCCGACATTCCAGCATACATGAACGAGATTGACTCTTTAGAAGACGTTTATTTTGGCAAAAAACAAATCGGAGAGAAGGAAGCCACCAAACTCAAAGGATTATACCTGTATTGCAATGTCATGAAACCACCCACAAAACCAAGCATCCACGTGCCCTTCAACCTCATGGCGTTTTTAGTAAAGATGGCACCAAAAGAATGCCTTAACGACTATGTGGCTGAGAAACTTCAGAATTATGGATATTTGCAAAAGACACAAACTTTAGACGCTGGCTTATTGCAGCGCATCAAGTACGCTTTGAACTGGACAAGCGACTTTGAAGAAATCAAAGAAACCACAGTAGAATTAACTACTGAGGAAAAGAAAGCAATAACTGAACTCACCACAAAACTTCAAACTGAAGACGACCCAGATAAAATCCAAAACGCTATCTTCAATGCAGCCAAAGATAACGGAATAAAACCTGGCACATTCTTCAAGACGCTGTATCAGGTTCTGATGGGGGCATCCCAAGGTCCACGGTTAGGTCCGTACGTACTCGCAATGGGAAAACAAAATGTTATCGCAGCTTTGGAAAGAGCACTAAGCAAGAGTTAATTGTACGAAGTTTCTTCTTTTCTTCACCGAATTGGATTTTTCTTAATTATCAGACATTCAAGACCACTATTTTTAAGTTTAAGCAAGGTATTTACCATTCTGCCCTTTTAGTTTCTGGGTAAAATGCGTTGGGCTCGTCGTCTGAGTACGGACGCACCTTTTTCTGGAGACATCACCCGATGATATGAGAAGTAATAAACGTGAGAGGCGCTCAAGCAATGTTATGAGCGCCTTGGTTTGTGGTTTGGATGTGCATAAGGAATCAACTTATGCGACTATTTTGACCCCTGAAGGAAAGATTGTTAATCAAATGAAAATGAGTAATGAGAAAGTGCTTTCGTATCTGTCTGGTTTCAATGTTTGCAAGGTTGCTATGGAATCTTCCAATCAAGTTGCTGCGTTGTACAGAAAGTTGGAAAGCGAAGGATACACCGTGATTGTTTCTCATCCTAAAAAGACACGTTACATTGCTGAGGCGAAGATTAAGAGTGATAGGGTAGATTCTAAAGTTATTGCTGAGCTGACGAGGTTAGATGCGTTGCCATTAGCGTACATGCCAGAGAAAGAAATTGCTGTTCTTTGTGAGCAGGTGAGGAGAAGAGCGTTTCTTGTTAGAGAGCGAGTTAAGCTGAGAGTGAAAGTCAAGAGTGTTCTTACTTATGAAGGAATCAAGTGGTCGTCTGAGTATGGATTGTTCACTGAGAAAGGTGTTGATTGGCTTCATTTGTTGGATCTTGAGCCTGTGGAGTCGTATCTTCGTGTTCTGGGTCCTTTAAATGATGAGATCAAGCTGGTTTCAAGTCAACTGAAAGGCATAGCGGATGGTGATGAGGACATGAAGCTTTTGATGACGATGCCTGGAATAGGGTATTATTCGGCTTTGCTTGTGAAGAGTGAGGTTGGAGACGTTAATCGTTTCAGTTTTGGGGATAGGCTTGTAGTTATGCGGGTCTTGTTCTGTCTACGCATGCTTCGGGATCTATAGTTAGGCATAGTCATATTACTAAGGAGGGTAGTCGTTGGTTGCGTTGGGCGATGATTGAGGCAGCTCAGGTTCATGTTAACAGGTGTGATACAGCAATAACTCATGCGTATCATCGGATAGCTGAGAAGAAGGGTAAGCAGGTTGCTGTTACTGCGGCTGCTCGGAGGTTATTGCTGTGTTGTTATTCGGTTTTGAAGAATAAGCAGCCATTTTATGATCAGGCCTAAATGTTTCCTCGTGGATTTGTTGTTCCCAGGTGGTGGACGTTCACCCGATTGAGGAGGGTCTGGATGCGAAGCTATAGTGCTCCTTTGGTGGGCGGATAGGCGCGTGCCCTTTGTCAATCAGCGAGGAAGGAATGTAAGAATAGAGGAGAAGAATGAAAAACGAAAGACTAAATAGTTGACTTCACATAAGCGCAAACCCCTATTTTCTTGTTACGCCTTATTTTAGGCGAATGTGCTTATTATCCAGTTTTTGTAGATTGGCTGTCTACTTAACCGGTTGGATTCTTACTGAGCAAATATTTATGGATAGCCTGTGCGGCTCTCTTTCCTGAACCCATAGCGTTGATGACTGTGGCTTCCCCTGTCATGATATCTCCACCCGTGAAAACACCGGGTAATTTGGTTTCTCCAGTTTCTGGGTTGGCGACAATAGTGCCTTGTTCTGTTGTTTGGAGACCTTTGGTGACAGTTTGAATTACTGGATTGGGGGTTCTTCCAATGGCCACGATGATGGTATCCGCTTTCATGATAGTTTCTGAACCTTTGATTGGTACTGGTCTTCGCCTACCTGAAGTATCGGGTTCTCCGAGTTCCATTGTTACCAGTTCAATAGCGACTACTCTGCCTTGCTCGTCGCCTATAAATCTGGTTGGAGCGGAAAGGAACTTGAAGTTAATGCCCTCTTCTTCAGCGTTAAGTAACTCTTCTCGCCTGGCAGGTAACTCTTCTTTTGATCTTCGGTAGATTATGTTTACTTCATCTGCACCGCTTCTTATGGCACAACGCGCTGCGTCCATAGCTACATTTCCTCCGCCGATAACTGCTACTTTTTTTCCTACTTTCATAGGTGTATCATAAAGTGGAAATTGGTATGATTTCATGAGGTTTACTCGTATTAGAAACTCGTTAGCTGAGTAGATGCCTGCTAAGTTTTCGCCAGGAATATTCAGAAAGAGTGGTAGCCCTGCACCGGATCCGATGAAGACTGCATCGAATCCTTTTTTGAATAGTTCTTCAATCGTAAATGTTCTTCCGATCAGGATGTCCGTGTGCACTTCAACGCCTAATTTTTTAATGTAATCAACTTCTGCCTGGACAATTCTTTTCGGCAACCTGAACTCTGGGATGCCGTAGATTAGAACACCACCCGTATTGTGAAGTGCCTCGAAAACTACCACTTTATGGCCCAGTTTTGCCTAGTTCAGCTCCCACTGTTAATCCCGCTGGTCCTGAACCTATTACTGCAACTTTTCCGCCTGATGGTTTTGGTAAGGCAGGCATTTCCACACCTTTTTCCAATTCAAAGTCAGCGACGAACCTTTCAAGCCTGCCGATCGAAACAGATTGATCTTTTTTCCCCAATATACAGAATTTTTGGCATTGCTCTTCTTGGGGGCAGACCCTTCCACATACAGCTGGAAGAGTATTTTTCTCTTTAATTTTTTGACTGCCTTCGCTAAACTTTTTTTCTTTAACGAGTTTGATAAAGGCTGGAATGTCTACGCCCACTGGACAGCCTTTGACACATTGTGGTTTTGGACAACTAAGACATCTATTTGCTTCCTGCGATGCTTCTGTTTCTGAATAGCCAATTGCGACTTCGTCGAAGCTCTGTATTCGTGTTTTGGACGATTGTTTGCGCATCGGAACAGCGTTTTTGTTAGGTCGAGGCGCAGTTTTATCTTTCAAGTTTTCCTGCATTCACAAGTAGCTCCTTCGCCTTTTTCACGGAAGGCTAAAGCTGACTGCTCCTCTTCAGGATATTCCCTTAATCGACCCATTAGTTCTTTAAAGTCCGTTTTGTGGGCATCAAACTCTGGTCCGTCAATGCAGGCAAACTTGGTTTTACCACCAACAGTTACTCTACATGAACCGCACATGCCCATGCCATCCACCATTATGGGATTTAAGCTAACTATTGTCTTGATGCCGTAAGGTCGTGTAACCTCTGCTGTTGCCCTCATCATAGGTACTGGACCTATAGCGTAAACTATTCCAAACGAGTAGTTCTTCTCAATAAGTGATCTTAGAAGATCAGTAACGAATCCTTTCTGTCCTTTTGAACCGTCATCGGTTGAAATGTAGAATTCATCAGAAACTGCTTTCATTTCATCCTCAAGAATTATAAGTTCCTTGTTCCTTGCTCCGAGAATAGACACAACTTTGTTTCCTGCAGTTTTAAGGGCTTTTGCAATAGGATAAGCTGCAGCGGTGCCTACTCCTCCGCAAACAATCGCGACCACACCATAATTCTGTATGCAGCTGGGATTCCCTAATGGGCCAGCAACGTTCAAGATTTCATCCCCGACATTTAGGGCAGCGAGCTTTTTGGTTGATACTCCGAGGTGTTGGAAAATCAAAGTAATCGTTCCCGCGCTGCCTTCTGTACTTTTCCATTGGAAGAGTGTAAGAGGGATTCTTTCTCCTTCTTCATCTATCCGTAGTATTACAAACTGACCTGCTTGGGCTTTCTCAGCTATTTCTGGAGCAACTAGCGTAATTTCTGTAACTTGGGGATTAAGGGTGCGTTTGCTTACTATGGAATGTCCTTTTCTGTCCAGAGGAAATGGATTCTTTGATTCAATATTTTGTATTTTTGTAGGCGTGTCTTCAGCCTTCTATTCTGTTATCTTGTTGTTTTTGAGCATTTATGTTTTGCTCATTTCCTGTTGTAGGAATTCTTCCCATTTCTTTCTTTCACTAACAATTTCCAAAGGACAGACAACTGTTGATAGGTTGCCAACTAAGGCTTCGTTGTTGCCTTGTCTGCAAATCATGGTGCCGCCGTCATCTATATGTATGTCGCAGGTTTTTTGGTCAAAGCATAGGCACTCAACTTCCTCAAAAGCTACTATTGCTGTTACTGTTCCCTGAACATGTTCAACTTCGTTTTGTATTTGAGAAATTACTTGTTTTAGGTCTTTCTTGTTGTTTGCTTTGACAACACATGTTACATCGTATGGTCCAAATACTGTATCAGCTGACAAAACATTGGGGATGCTTTGAAGTTCTTGTTGGACCTGCTCTAGATGTTATATGCTTTCATTATGACCCAATAATTAATAATGCAATCTGCAAGATAAATTTAACTTCAGCGATGAATCATGGCTTTAGTTTGTGTAGAGGTGAAATCATGCTTTGTTTTGACGCAGATTATTACCGCAGAAAGATATAGTGGAAAAATTAACTGAAAGTTTTCTGGATCCCAAGGTTGGTCTGGTGCAAGGAAGAGTTGTTGTTTCAAATGAAATCAAGACTTTGTTACCCGCTTGGTTGCACTGGAACGAGTAGGCGATTATAGGGTTGACCAAGAGGCAAAAGATAACTTGGGCTTAATTACCCAATTTGGTGGAACATAAAGGTAGGTGGAGATTTCACCCGCACAATCCTTTCTTTTTTTGTTACGCAGTCTTTTAGGCAAGTAGCTAGTCTTTTATGGCTTCTATAAGATTAAACTGGCAAAATCTCCCGAATTTCCCTTTTTTCTACGTTTCTGAATATTTAGGATTCAGCAGTTCCGATAACCTCTAACTACATTCTTAAGAAACCGAATTTAGTTTTTTATGGTTTCTATGAGGTTTCGAGTCTGGCTTTTTCCTTTTTTTCAAGAACAGCTCGCAGCAAAAGGACATGAAAAAACAAATAGTTTACCATCCTTAAAGGCGCAAACTTTTTGGCGGATTCAATTATTGCCCCGCATGCACTTGCATAAATCTTATAAGACAAGACCTACAAATCGAAATGCACAGAAAAAAGGAGAAAAACAAATGCAATCTAAATTTTTTAAATACAATACTGCAAAATTCTCAAGAGAAAAATTAGTAATTGCAACTACCCTATTGCTCATATTGTCGATGACTGCCACGCTCATATTTGTGCCCTCAGCAAATGCACATGACCCTGCTTGGCAAATTAAAACCTATTGCTACGTGAGTTCTTCGCCGGAGACTATAGGAGTCGGCCAACAAGCGTTGATTGTAGTTTGGTGCAACCTAATTCCGCCAACAGCGTCTGGAGCATACGGCGACAGATACACCTTTACCTTGAACATAATGAAACCCGATGGAAACAACGAAACCATCACAAACATCATATCTGACCCCGTCGGAGGAACTTATACTAACTATTCACCAACCGAAGAAGGCAACTACACGCTGCAGGCAATCTTCCAGCAGCAAACACTTAACGGCCAACCGCTAAACCCTGCCCGCTCAACAACCTCTCAACAGGGCTATGCTTACTGGGGCGATGTGCTCTTAGCCAGCATAAGTCCACCAGTAACTTTGGTTGTACAGCAAAACCCAATACCCACATATCAAGAAACTCCGCTTCCTACTGATTATTGGACTCGCCCAATATACGGCACTAATCATGACTGGTACAGAATTGCTGGCAACTGGCTAGGCGGAGGCGACGACGCAATACCTTCAGGCAGCGTCAACATTTACTCTACAGGACCTACAACATCGCACATAAACTGGGCAGTTCCCCTTACAGAAGGAGGCTTAGTAGGAGGAGGTGCTAGTTACACTGAATACGCTGCAAACACTTACTCAGGTCAGTCCTACGAAAGAATCAGTGGTCCAACGATAATAGAGGCGGGACGCGTATACTACCAGGTAAGCATACCGCCAAGAGAAGGCTGGTACTGCCTTGACCTCTACACTGGAGAAACACTTTTCTTCCAAAACACCACAGGCTTTTCAGCGACATCCAACGGCGGTGGAGGCACAATAGGTTCTGGAAGCGCTCCAAATGGGGCACCCGCATTTGGGCAAGTACTCGAAATCGACAACCCAGACCAACACGGAGCATACTACTATCTATGGGTAACCGCTACCGGTAAAACTGGCGTTTGGGATATGCTTGACCCCGCAGGGAGCTACATCTGCAGCATAGACAACGTAACACAAAGAACCCTAACTGCAGCCGGCTCAACTGTAACCACAGGAGCAACAGGTACATCCAAAACCGACAATATCGGCAGCATATGCTACTACAACATCGTTAACCTAGGAACTACCGCAAACCCACAGAGATACCTCCAAATATGGAACACAACACAAGCCATCTGGTACAACACATTGCTTCCAGGGTCGGTATACTATCAAGCATCTAACCAGTACTGGTCATGGAGACCTAACTACAACTTTACCTTCGACGGAAACTATGGATATTCATTGAACGCCTCAATACCTGACGTGCAAGGCAGTATCCGCCAAATCATAACTGACAAGATGATAATCGGTGGAACCATCGGAAACATCACCAACAATCCAGGCCAAAGCTTTGCCGGCAACCTATGGGCTCTAAATCTAGACCCCAACAACGGACCCCTCGGAAGACTACTTTGGAGTATAGACTTTACACCTCCACCAGGACTAGGCGACGACACGATTCAGTACTTGCAATTCACCAACAAAGATACTGCATGGGGCGGTATTGACGCAACAAGCGGAGTCTTCTGGTTTACTAACCCAATGCTAAGAGTCTACTATGTCTATGACCTTGCAACTGGAAAACAGCTATGGACCAGTCTGATCAGCTACCGCAATGGAATTTCTACGGCATGAGCACAACTTGCTTCAACGGCGTACTCTACAGTTACGGCTATGACGGAATACTTCATGCTTTCGACGCGAAGACAGGAGAGGTACTGTGGACTTGGTCAGCTCCAGAAGTAGGAGTAGGTGAAACACCTTATCCGCACACACCGCTCTCATGGGGATGTGCTGCTAACGCATCAGGACAAACATACATATACTTATACTCAAGCGAACACTCACCCAATGCACCAATACGACGCGATGCACAAATCTGGTGTGTAAACGCATCCGATGGAAAGATGCTATGGGCGCTCAACGGTTGGCCTTATAGTTCGCCAATCATTGCAGACGGACGCCTCGTGTACGCCAATAACCAAGACGGACAGATTTACTGCTTCGGTCCAGGCCTCAGCAAAACCACAGTCTCGGGACCGCAGACTCCGATAGTACAAGGAGAGAGCATGATGATTACGGGCACAGTCACCGACAATACACCTTCAGGCAAAGACCAAGGCACCCCTGCCATATCTGATGCAAACATGGATGCATGGATGGCATACCTCTACCAGCAGCAGCCTTTCCCAGAAAATGCAATTGGCGTTCCAGTGAGCTTAGACACAATTGATCCCAACGGCAACTTTGTCCACATAGGCGATGTAACAAGCGACAATACGGGTTCATTTGGCTACATGTGGACACCGGATGTTCCTGGCACATACCAAGTCATAGCAACCTTTGATGGTTCGCAATCTTATGGCAGCTCGTTTGCACAAACCTACGTGGGCGTTAAAGAAGCACCGCAGACCACCAATGCACCCACAAGTGCACCGTCATCTATGGTTGATTCCTACTTTGTTCCCGCAATCATCGGCCTGTTCGTGTTCGTAGCCATCATCGGTGCCATACTGATAGTTCTGATGCTTAGAAAAAGACCGTAAGCTGGTAACTCACCAAAAAAATTCCCTTCTTTTTTTGCGTCTCTAGAGCCCAAAACAGAAAGTAATGATAATCTATACTAGTCCTTAACGGCTTCTGAAAAACTGAAGTGGCAAAATCTCCCGTCGCCCTTCTTTTTTTGACTATATTGGCGCAGACGACAGGGCGGCGCTGCTTTGCTCATGCGCTCGGAAGATTCTCGATTGGACTAAAAAAGGGGAAAGGGATTTTTGGTTGTCAGTTTTTACGGTCGTTTTCTAGTTGTTAGAAATGCCAGAACAGCGCCGACTACGATTATAACGATTATCACTAATGCTATTCCTATCTCAAAGCTGCTCCACGATACTAAGTCCGAAGGTGGCACTGCCGTTGGTGCTATTGTTGGTGTTGGTGTATATGTAAATGAAACTTCTGCTGATGAGGTGTAGTACGATTTGGATCCAGCGAACGTTGCAATGACTGTATGTAACCCAGGTATGGTGGGAGTGAACTTGTATGCGTAATGTCCTGAGCTGTCGCTTTCGGTTGTGCCCATGACGTAGAAGTTGTTGTTCGGGTCAATGTAAGATAGTGTTACTTGAACGCCCGTTGCATTTGTCGGCTTTGGGTATTGCATGTACAAGTACTCCATCCACTGGGTCATGCTGTCGTCGGATATGGCGGGTGTGCCTGCAGCTGGAATCCCAAGAGCAGTCATTCCTGGAGACTGATCAGTAACTGTTCCCTGTATGGTTATGGCGTCGTTTCCTAGGGCGGGTGTAGCTGAGACAGTGGTTGCAGTGACGCCCCTTCCTAGAGCATATATGTTTCCGTCATAGTTGCTGTAGTCAACTAGGACGCCGTCTGCAACGGTTGGATCGGCTGCATAACCTATTGGAAGGTTCCATATCGGTTGTCCCGTGGTAGCATTTATCGCCCAAAGATCATAGTTTGCATACAATATGGAGTTCGGGCTGTGTTCGTCAATGCAAGCATAGACCACTCCGCCAGCAACCGTGGCTCCTCCATAGAAAGGATAGACACCGTATGGAGTGTTATAACCGGCCGGGACTGAGAAGTACCATAGTTCAGTTCCATTGAACAGACTGATGGCGTGTATACCGTCGTACCCAGTAGAGTAGATAACGCCGTTGGCCACTGTAGGACTAGTTATTCCAGCGCCCGCATAACTTGCGGTGTAGAATCCCCAGGGGTCGGTATATCGTGTAGTTGGTCCCCAAATTTTCTGTCCTGTAAGGGCATTGTAACCGTACCACTGTAGATTGTTTTGGTCGAACCAAGCGTATGTGTCATTCGAGATGGGGCTGAAGTTGTATTGAGCTCTTAAAGTGTATGTATTTACTGTATAGTTCCATAATTGTTGCCCTGTCGATGCACTGTAACCCATCACGATGAAGTATCCTCCTGTTATGTTGGCGACTTCGGCTAGTATGACGTGTTGGCTGGCATGAATAAGAAATTGACCCGGCACAGCTGGCACCGTTGTCCTCCACTGTATTCCTTTCGTCCAGTCATATGTTCCTGCTCTTGGTCTCCACTGCCCCGTACCTGCTCCAGCTGAACTTTGTGGTGCCATGCCATTGTTTATGAAGCATAAAGTTGAGTTCCACATCTGAAGGTAGTTGCTGCCTAGGTTGTAAACTAGCATGTCTCCTTGGCTGTCATAAAAGATTCTGCCCGATGACGCGTTGGCAAATTCTGTTACGAGATAACCAGTAATTGGATCATAGACTCTATATATGGAGCCTGTCTGCCATAAGTATGGAATAACTCCTGCTTGGTTTATCGATACATAGTTAAACACTTGACCGAGGGTCAATGTTATGTTTTGGAACCACACTTCTTCTCCAGTTCTCAAGTTTACACAGTAACATCCTTCACCAGTCGAGCCATAGTCTGCAGTGGGTACGTTGTAATAGAGATAACCGTTGAGTATTATTGTTTGGCTGGCCCATCTTGCCGAATATGATAGCCCTGTGTAATAGTCTTCTGACCCCCATTCTCCGCCAACGAGCCCTGACATAGCTAATCGTTTAGTCCAAATTACGTGAGAGGTTTCAACTGGATCGGTGTAAGGGTTGACAGCGCCTTGAATGAACTCGTTGTTGTTATTGCCACTTCCGAAATTGGTGGGTACGTTGAGCCAGTTTCCATGAACGGATGCTAAACCAAATTGTGTTGCTTGCACTGGAGCTGCCCAATATTGATTTGGCATGGGTCCAGAAGCGCCTAGAGGTGAAGTTATTGGTTCCTCCTGCACCGTGACATTTACGACTGGTGTGTTGCTAGGCAAGTACTGAACAATTATTGAAGTTGAGCTTGCACTTGAAAATGTTGAACTTATGTTTGCGATTTGGCCTGCGTAAAAGAGTTGGAATGAGTACGATCCAGCTGTTGCGGGTGTATATGCCGTATAAGCCGCGCCAATATCGTCAGAGCTGAAAGGTCCCAACGAGGAATTTTCTCCTGAGGGTGTTATTACGTTAACGGTGAAACCTGTGTAATGCACTGCCGCTCCAGCTGTGTTAAATGGTGGTATTTGGGCAAGAAACATTATGAGATTTAACGTCTGACCGGCTCCTACTGGGTTAGGGGTTACGCTTAGGAAGGCGTTTGTGTTTTCTTTTAATGGGCTTTCTGCTGTTTGAGCATCTATGCTTACCATCGACATAGAAATAATTATTACTAGAATCAAAGCGATCGTCATAGCTACAATCCTGTTTTTTAACATTTTCTTTTTTTCCTTCATTTCATTATTTTTGAGCGAAAGCGCAACTTTTTTATTGATAAGAAAAATGAGTTTGCATTTTCGCTCAAAATTATCATGGATCGCCTAACTCATAAGTTTTTTGGCGATAATAAAAATGTTGTCTTACAATGTCTGTCGTAGCTCAATTCACAAGCGCCACCACAGTGAAAACTTTAATCGGTTAATCGGAACTTTGAGTCAAATATTTTGTTACTTAACCTCTTGTAGTAGTAAGCATATTCGATCATAAAGAGGTCTATATCCTTATATCAACAAGAGATCACTAACTGAATCCTCCGCCATCTGGTCAGATAACTCTAGCTTTATAGAATTATCGCAAAGCTATCGAAAAAAAAGGGTTGAATCAACCAGCTAGGGTTGCGCCTACTGCAGTCATTGTTCCGCCTGTTGACATGTTGATGAGAACAGTATTTCCTTTTTTACGCTCGTTTACAATAGTCTCAGCTACATTTTTCATAACGTTTAGAAGGTTAAACAGTTCAATTTCCTTGTACTCGACTTCTATCAGTTTAGCCTCAAGGAGTTGTTTTACTGTCTGAAAATAGTTTTCTTGTCTTTTGTTCATTTCAGGGTCGTAGACGGTCGTTTTCAGCACATATGTTACATTCCGAAAGGCTATGTAGGGTGCGTCAGTGAGGAAACCACCAGAACTTGCATGATAAAATGGTTTAGCGAA
The DNA here is from genome assembly GCA_963741005.1 of Candidatus Bathyarchaeota archaeon. Classification (GTDB taxonomy): domain Archaea; phylum Thermoproteota; class Bathyarchaeia; order Bathyarchaeales; family Bathycorpusculaceae; genus Bathycorpusculum. Next base: position 700,547 of record CAVUGQ010000006.1, on the reverse strand, counting down.
AAAGGGTATGAAACGTACGGTTCACCAAATAATGAAGTAAGCCTCAAGAATCGAGGAATACAGGCATTGTGCAAGCTTGCGCAAAGCGGGAAAACTGAAGACTGGGAATCTCTGGAGACTCATCTTGGATCAAATGGAATAGATATTGTGGCTTTTTCGCAGAGCAATAAGAAACTGTGGATAGTCGAACTGAAAGGCTGGACCTCAACCCCAAGTGATTTCAACGAGAATATTCATCAAATCTTCAAACGAATTGAAAGCGTCAACGAGTGTTATCCATCACTCCAGAACACAGTATTTGCATGTTGCTTTCCTTTTTTTTAGGAAAGTTCCGGAATGGACTAGTAAATTCAATGCACTAACAATGTTTAGAGAGGATCCCAGAGTGTTGCCAGACTATTTTTCCAGTGCAACAAATGTCAGAAAAGAAGAGGGGCAACGCTTTTTTTCAAAGATTCTCAACAGCAGATTCAATCTATATAACCTAATGAAAGCGCAGAGACTGTTATTCTTAATAGTGAAATCTCCCAATGATGTAAGAGGCATTCAAATTAATGTGCCATTATAAACCCGTAACCGAACAATTGGGTTGGAAATTACTTTATCGCACGCTTCCTAGCTTCTCTGCGCGCGCTGCCGACCCAAGAATCTATGAAACTGTAGGAAAAAGCAATTCTGTCATAGGTTTATGCAAACTTTTCATAGAAGACAAAGTCGAAATAAAAAAGGAATCTGAACAGCGCGCGCTTTTGGAAGTATATAATACGGGTTTTTTGTAAAAGATTTAGAAAAAGTAAAAAAAGGGAAATGATTTTGAGGTGACTATGTTTATGGTCGTTTCTTAACTGCCATCAGTATTAGCGCGCCAACTATAGCAATTGCAATTATAATTGCGATTACTCCCACAGCGATGTACATGTCAGTAGGTGGTTGTGCTGCGACTGGAGCTGGTGATGGTGTAGGTGTAGCTTCTGAAACGACTGTGGTTGTTTCTGAAGATGAACCAAAGTAGGATTTAGTTCCTTCGAAGTGGGCTATGATGGTGTATTTTCCAGGTACATTCGGAGTATTCCATAATAAGGCGTAGTGTCCGCTTGCATCGCTTACTGCATCTCCTAAGTGAACATTATTGTTGTTAGGGTCGATTGCGTCAATTGATACTGAAACCCCAGTTGCGTCTGTGGGTTTGGGCTGCTGCATATAGACGTATTCCATCCATTGTGTCATATACTGGTCTGCAATTGCGGGTGTATTGGGTGCACCTGGCGATTGGTCAAGAACTGATCCCTGAATAACCATTTGGTTTCCAGATGTAACCGCTGTCACTGGTGCTTCTACAGTTGTTAAAGTTTGACCTTTACCTAAGCTGTAGACTTGACCGTCATAGTTGTTGAAGGATGCAATATATCCGTCCGCGATCACTGGTCTCTGCCACCAACCCGTGAGATTCCAAATGCCTTCGCCACTTGTAGCGTTAACGCAGAAGATTCTTCCGCCACGCCACATTGGAGAGTTTGGACTGTGTTCGCCGGTGCAAATGTAGACTTTTCCGTCAGCTATAGAGAATTCTCCGCTTCCAATTGGATATGTTCCGTATGGTGTTTCAAAACCTGCATTGCCTGTGCTGAAATCCCAAAGGTGTTTGCCGGTTGCTGTATCGTATGCGTGAAGTATTCCGTCGTATGCAACAGTGTAGAGGATGCCATATGCTGACATGGGGTTTGAAGCGCCTAAGCCGTTTGTGCTTGACGTGTACATACCCCAAGCGTTATTATATGGCTCTGTTGGACCCCAGACTAATGCTCCAGTTTTTATATTGTAAGCGTAGAATTGCATTGTTTCCTGTTTGAAGAAGTAGAAGTTGCCGTCGCTGTTAGGCACTATGAAGTAAGTTGGTCGCATAGCAGCATTGCTGGTAATATTGGTTAACCACATTTGGTGTCCGTCTGTCAAGTCATACCCGCCTACAGTTACGGTTGTGTTGTCTGCTTGACCTGCTGCAACGAGAACGTTCTGACCGATTGTTGCTGCACTGAGACTTGCAGTAGCTGACATCAGCGAGACTTTCGGAACGGTTACGTTCCACTGTATACCTTTGGTCCAATCCTGTGTTGTCCCTAATGGAGGTCTCCATTGCCAAGCATTGGTTCCAGTTGTACCTGGATAGAAGTAAGATGCATAGCTTGAGTTCCACATGGCAAACCAGCCATTTCGGGTGTTAAGTATGTAGACAAGCATGTCACCTATAGCGTCAAATGTTATTCTTCCTGTTGAGGCGTTAGCGAGAGTCAACAGCAGGTTTCCTGTGAAAGGATCGTACATGCGGTAGGTTGAACCTGTCTGCCATAGATATGAGTAGGCTCCATGTTGGTTGGGTGAGTCATATTGGAATACCTGTCCCACTGAGAGGGTTATGTTTTGCCACCATAGCACTTTTCCAGTGCGTAGGTCTACTGCGTTTGCGCCGCCTGCTGAACCACTGTTACCGTTGGGAAGGTTGTAGTATAAGACGCCATTTATGATGATTGGAGGTGCCCATCTGCCTTCATAAGATAAGCCGGTGTAGTATGAAACATCGCTACCAGATAGGTTGCCTCCGACTATACCTCCGAATTGTATTGCTTTATTCCACACTACGTGAGCGGATTCAGGCGCTGTTGTAAAGGGGTTAAATGCACCGTTCGAATTGGCACCTGTTCCGTATAGCAGGGTTACACCAAGCCAGTTACCGCCGATTTGGGACCATTCCCTGTTTTCTCCATAGATGGGTCTTGTCCAGTAATCAGTGGGTATAGGGGATGGGATCCAAGCGCCTATTGAGTCTTGCTGTACAATCAATGTAACTGTTGGGCTAGTGGCTGCTGTATAGTGGGCTCCGTCAATTGCGTCTTGACCTGGGAATGTGAATACGAAGGTATAGTTGCCTATTTCTGTGGGTGTGTATGGGAAGTATGCTGATGCTACTGCGTCTGACGAGAAAGGCCCTTGTGTCTCTGTTTTTCCACTTGGTGTAGTTATGGTTACTTTGAAGTTAAGCCAAGATGTCTCTGAGCCATTAGAATAAAGCGGTGGCAAAGTATCGAGCCACATTACAACTGTTGTTGTTTGGTCAACTCCGACTGGGCTTGGTGCAACGCTGAGAAATGCATAGGTTGGGCGATCATAAGCTGCAGCTGGTGACAATGTGGTCATGTAAAGAGAAGTCGTTAATAGTACGATTAAAGCAATTGTAGTTAAAACTTGTGTTCTTTGGGTTCTTTTGGTTGTATTGTGTATTCTAAAATTCATTTTCTTCTCCTCAATTTGCTTGACAAGTAATTTCTTTTAACTTGCCAACAAAACCGTCATCTTACCAATATATTAAAGTATCCTTACTTATCGTGAGTGTCAAAAAAGTGCTGGTGTCTTAGGTAGAAAGTATCAAAAAGAAAAAGAGTGGTTTTGCGCAGAATATATGACAGCACCAGAGAATATGATTGTGAAATTATGAGGTTTAGCGACAAATATACTGCGGAAAAACAGTAATTCGTTTTCGGTTAAGCGCGCGCTGAACAGAATCCATTCCGCAAAAAACCAGAAGGGAGGAAAAACCCTCGCAAGCAGTTTTATGTTCACCTATCGTCCCAACAAGAGAACAAAGACTCAAACCAATTATACTTCTAAATATGGTCAGCCTTTCAGGTTAAGTCAGGATGTAATCGGATAAGTTGAGTGATTTTAGGACAGATTTCTCTCCCTTGTTAACTAGTTTAAATGGTCTCGTACCTCGATATGCTGCTCTTAGCAAGGTATTACCCTTTGGTTGCTTGTTGAATACGAGAAGATTCTCGGCTGAATTCAGATATGCCAATTTGCTTTCGTCAAGCAGTACTCCCTAGTATTTTCTGCAATGCTCCTCAACCATTTTATCCATCGCATCTCGATCAAGAGGTTCCTTTATGATGTATTGAACATAAGTAGCATTAGCAACCAAGAATTTAGCTGACCATTTCAAATGGAGCCCACAATCAATCCGCAAAACTTTAGGGAGCCTAGGCATTGTTGAAAAAGGCCTACCCACCCAGGTAAAAGTTGGCAGTCTCAAAGAAACCGGAGCAAGACGAGGAGAAGCATACAACCTACAATGGACCGACATCGATCTCACAACTGGAACAATACGCATAACCCCAGAAAAAGGAAGCACCCCCCGAGCATTCACAGCCTCAACAAAACTCCTAAAAATGCTCGCAACCCAACCACACGAACATCAAGGCAGAATATGGAAGTACAAATCAATAACAACCCTTGAGGCAACCTTTAGAAAACAAAGAAAAAGAATAGCCCACAAACTCCAAGACCCCAAACTAATACAAATCCACTTCCACATACTAAGACACTGGAAAGCAACCACAGAATACGCCAAAACCAAAGACCTGCTCTACGTCCAGAAACTCCTCGGACACAGAAACCTAAAAACAACACTTCGCTATACTCAACTACTCGCATTACCGCAGAACGAAGAATACATTTGCAAGGCAGCAAAAACAGTTGAAGAAGCAACACAGCTAATAGAAGCAGGATTCCAACACGTCACCGACATCGCCGATACAAAACTGTTCCGCAAACTAAAAACTTCATATTTAGGAAGTTAGTATCGTAGTCCATCCTGGGGGCTCGTCGTCTAGTACGGATTAGGGCACCGGCCTGCGGAGCCGGACGTCATGGGTTCAAATCCCATCGGGCCCGCCATCATTTTTTCAGCATACTAATTTGTAAATTTCCGCCTTACAAAGAAGGAGCTCCACTTTAACAAGATAGAATGCGTTACCAAGAGTAAATAAAGACGCCAACATTGAACCTTAAGGGGAGATCACCCTTGATAAACAGAATTGATTGTGCTTACAGAGAACTGCTGTCAAAAACCAAAGATGCTGCGGTACTCTCGACAACTGAAGGTATTATTCATTGGGATATGGAAATCTATATGCCTCCAAAGGCGGTAGAGCAGCGTAGCGAACAACTTGCACTCTTAAGTCGAATTAACCATAAATTGGGAACAGATCCTGAAATAGGAAACCTTCTAAACACAATTAAAACAAGCCAGCATATCCTGACAATGGGGCAAGTGGAAAAACGCAACTTGTATCTTATCAACAAAAGGTATCAAGAACAAACAGCTCTTCCTGAAAAACTCGTCGGGGATCTTGCAATGCAAGAAGCTAAAACAGTCAATATATGGAAGAAAGCGAAGGCAAAAAAAGACTTTAACCTCTTCAAAGCGGATTTTCAAAAACTCTTAGAATTAACTAAACAAGCCGCTGAAATACTAATGAAAGTTAAACAAACCAAAACACCCTATGAAGCGTTACTTGACAATTTTGAGCCCAAAATGCCTTCGCCCACAATAACTAAAACTTTCAATCAACTACTAAATGGTCTAAAGCCATTAATCTCAAAAATTCAAGACAGCCAAACCAAACCTTCCACAGCGATTCTCAATCAACCAGTCCCGCTGGAAAACCAACGCAAAATTACTCAGGTCATAACTGCGATACTTGGATACGACACTACTTCCTCTAATGCTGGTGGAAGAGTAGATGAAACAGAGCATCCGTTTACAACTGGGTACTATAATGATGTACGTATAACTACTCATTATTACCCTAACAATTTTGCAGGCTCAATTTTTTCTGTACTCCATGAGAGTGGACATGCCCTTTATGAACAAAACCTCAAATCAGAATGGCAGTACCAACCAGTCGGGTCAACTTGCTCATACGGCATACATGAATCCCAATCAAGATTCTATGAAAACATAATTGGACGCTCCAGAGAGTTCTGGATATATTTTCTGCCAAAAATCAAGCAAGCTGCACCAAGCCTAAAGAACCTTCAATTTGATCCGTTAGTTCAAGCTTTAAACAAAGTTGAGCAATCAAAAATCCGAGTTGAAGCAGACGAAGTCACTTACAGCATACATATTATTATACGGTTTGAACTTGAAAGAGACCTTTTCGCTGACAAACTTACAGTCGACGAATTGCCAGAGGTGTGGAACCAGAAATACGCTGACTACCTTGGTGTAAAAATCGAAAACGACTCGGAGGGTGTGATGCAGGATACGCATTGGGCAAGCGGTTTGTACGGTTATTTTCCAAGCTACGCGTTAGGAAACATTTACAGTGGCCAGATAACCGCTGCCATAGCGAAAGACCTGCCAGACTGGCGTATTCAATTGTCAGAGGGAAAACTTGGTGAAGTCAATACTTGGCTTAATAAAAATATTCACAATCAAGGCGACCTTTATGACCCAGAAAAACTAATTGAGCGCGCGACGGGAACAAACCTAGACGCACAACCGTACCTGACGTACCTAATCAGAAAATACAGTAATCTATACGGGTTTTAAGCAGTATCAAGCTTTTTCTTGGCTAATTCATGGTAGATGTAGATAATAAGGTACCCTGCAATTGAGCCAATAAAAAGATAAACGCCGCTATACCCGACAACAACATTGTAGGTGTTGGCGCCATACAGGAACAGCAAGAAACCGAGTATGAATAAGCCTAATAATGTCCAGTCAGTCCAAGACATCGAGTTTCCTCGTTAAACAAGGCTTTCAATATTACCCTTCAAATATAAAGATTTAGAGACCAAGCATAAATGTCACAATTTCTCCAGCCTCACAAAAACTAAAATAATATGCCTACTTAACGCTAAGTCTGCGCATCTCACTTTAATCTTATGCAGCAGATCCGACATTGTTATATATAACATAAGATAATGAGACCGACCGAGGAAAATATTATGTCGGGAGCAGACATTAAAAAGCCAGAAACATGTGAAATTTTCGTAAAAATGTTAACAGACGCCGCAAGAAAAGAAATTGGTTCGAAAGGAAAGGCATCTAAACCGACAGTCGTCGGAACAGCAAAAGAAATGGATATTCACAGAGACACACTCTACTCATGGCTAAAGGATTTCAATGTCGATTTCAAGGAAATCGTAGACCGTATGCCGACAACCGTCGACGATGTTGAAGACGATTCTGGACCTACCTACCTAATCGGTGAATCGCTGCTTGGGGAAGGAAACGAAGTTGCACACATTGATTTGATGATAGGAGATAAAAAAGGACCTATCGGACAAGCATTCGCTAACGGTATGACTATGTTATCAGCCGGCCACACTCCACTCCTAGCAGTAATTAGACCTAACCTGCCGCCCAAACCACACACACTAATCGTTCCAAAAGTCACTGTCAAAAACATGGAGGACACGGGCAAAATTTTCGGTCCAGCACAAGCAGCAGTGGCAAAAGCCATCGCTGACTCAGTCGAAGAAGGAGTTATTCCACCAAGCAAACTAGATAGCTGGGTTATCATATGCAGTGTTTTCATTCATCCAAAAGCTACCGATTTCCGCAAGATATACCAGTACAACTACGGTGCAACAAAAATGGCGCTAAAACGCGCATTAAAGAAGTATCCAACACTGGAAAAAATTATCTACGAAAAAGACCGCTCAAAGCACCCAATCATGGGTTTCAAAGTTCCACGCCTGTGGAGACCGCCATACCTGCAAATTGCACTTGATGCACCCTCACTTGAAGGGGCAAAGAAGGTTTTAGAACAACTGCCAGGAAGCGACAGAATTATCATTGAAGTCGGCACACCATTCATCAAACGCTACGGTACAAGAGGCATCAATGAGCTTCGCCAAATAGCCAAAGACAAATTCATTATAGCGGATCTAAAGACCCTTGATGTTGGTAAAGTTGAAGTAGACATCGCTTATGAAGACACAGCAGACGCAGTTGTTGCAGCAGGCTTAGCACCACCAGAAACATTAGATGCTACAGTTCAAGAATCCAGACGCCTAGGAATATATGCAATTATAGACATGTTAAACGTTGAAGACGTACTTGGCAAATTGAAATCAATAAAAGAATTTCCAGACATCGTGATCCTACACCGAGGCATCGATCAAGAAACAGGCAGAAGCAGCGGACTGGAACGCATAAAAATCATACGACAAGCATTCCCTAACAAGAAATTTTTAATCGCAGTCGCAGGCGGAATAGTCCCAGAAACAGCCAAAGAAGCATTGGAACAAGGCGCAGACATACTCATAGTCGGCAGATACGTCACGCAATCTAAAGACATCGAACGCTCAGTAAGAGATTTCCTTGAATTGACACCAAGCATGCGTGAAGACGTAGACTTGTATAGAGTCCATACAGAATAAACCATAAAACCCCGAGCGAAAGCTCACAAACTATTTTTTTAGTTTATTTTAATTGCAAAGATTTTCAGGATTAAGAAAGCACAGAAGAACCCTACAGCGGCAATTAGAAAAGTTGGAATATAACTAAGTTGCGCAGCTAAGAAAGGCCCCAGAAAAGAACCTACTGCCGCTCCTAATCCGACGAGTCCATCGAATAAACCTGTTTTTCCTTGAGGGATAAGCTCCATTGAGAGGGAAATCATCATTATGTAGTACATGGCGTACGCGAAGCCCAGTAAAACCAGAAAGAGTCCAGTCATTATGGTTGGTGAAAAAGCAAATTGGATAACCCCAACCAACAAAAAGATTAGGAGACTTCTCAGGAGAACATATCTTGGCATCTGTTTTCTTAAATTCATTGACCTAGCTCGGTTTCCAATTAAGAAATAACCTGCTGTTGCTCCAATTGAATTTAGGATGTAAGCAATGTAAACCATACTTGATTGTCCATTGAAAATACTTTTTAAATAGATTGGCAGGGGCGTAAAGAAGAGACTTGTCGCAAGCGAAAATATTACTATGGCAAAAGCGAATCCTGAGAAACTTTCTCTTTTAAGGGATCCATTCAAGCGTAGCCCATCCATCATTCTACCTGATCGTTCTAAGCCGCGGGCGGTGTAATCCAACGTTCTCTCCATGCTGACTAAACGCCGCTCAAAAATCATTAAGGGATCAGCAATCAAAAATATAGACAATACGAATGCAACTACGCTAAAAATGCTGCAAAGGTACAATGTATAAGTTGCCAAAACATTAGAGTTAAGAACAGCTGTGAACGCAAATAATCCAATGCTAAGGATTAGTCCAATAGCTAATCCAATTATGAACCCTATTTCTGTAAGTGCTTCGTATAAGCCGTAGGATCTTTCCCAGTCCTCGCGACTATAATGTTCAGCGATGAGAACGTTTTTTGGTGCTTCATGTGAAACATGAAAGACTTGCATTGCGACATACAAAATTACGAAGACTACGATGTTTTGGGCAAAGGGAAGAGCCATAAGAAAAAGAAGAATAGCTGAGGATAAAAATGAAAGGAGAATAAACACTTTGAAATGACGTGTGGCATCACATAGGTATCCCCATAGAAAAGACGCGGGAATAGAGCATAAAAGAGCAATAGACGTCATAACTCCCAACGCAACAAGTGGTCCACCCAAAACGTTAGTATCTTTGAAGAGAACTATATAGAGCGGTATGAAAACGCTTAGCAATCCAAACGCGATTTCGTGAAAAAAGAAACCTAGCCGCCACATAGCCACAAACCACTTCGATGTCGAATTAAAACTTTTACCCGAATAATCTGAACTTTCATAAAACCTATCTTAAGAAGAAGAAATTTCATAAATCCTTAATAGAGAGAGCACCCAATTTCATATTCCGCTGGAGAGATAATCATGGCAAAGTTTAAGGTAATAGTTTCCGATCCTCAAGCAGGAACATCGAAGGTAGTAGAGATAGATGAAGCACGCGCAGCTCCATTCATAGGAAGAAGACTAGGAGAAACAATAGATGGCTCAGCAGTTGACCTACCAGCACACACAGTCCAAATACTTGGCGGCTCCGACAAAGACGGCGTCCCCATGCTTGGAAATGTTCATGGTGGTGTAAGAAGAAGAGTTGTGCTAAGCGGAGGAACAGGTTTTAGCGCAAAGAAAAAAGGTGAAAGAAGACGCAAAACCGTCCGTGGAAACATAATTACCGATGAAATAGTACAAATCAACATGAAAATTATTGAGAGACCAACAAAGCCTGCCGAAGCTAAAGCTGAGCAAGCTGCGAAATAATCGCAATTTGCTATAGTGTATGCTTAAACCTTATAAACTTCCATAATTAATTCAATCTTTATTCGTCAGTATTTATTGAAAGAAGAAGAATCGTATGAGTAACACTAGTAAAGCCTTGCCAAAACAGCCAGAAGTTAACATTGGCACCATTGGGCATGTAGATCATGGAAAAACCACTTTAGTGCAATCGTTAACTGGCACTTGGGCATCAAGACACAGTGAAGAACTCAAAAGAGGCATTACTATAAAAATAGGTTATGCCGACATGCCGATCTATAAGTGTCCTAAGTGTGAACCGCCGAAAAACTATACAACTAAGCCTTTTTGTGAAAACTGCAATTCAGAAGCAGAATTTGTCCGGGCCATAAGTTTTGTCGATGCACCAGGACACGAAGCTTTAATGGCTACAATGCTGTCGGGCGCAGCAATAATGGATGGCGCAATTCTCGTTATTGCAGCCGATGAACATTGTCCTCAACCGCAAACAAGGGAGCACCTTGCAGCTGCGGAAGTTAGCGGCATAAAGAACCTGATTATCGTTCAAAACAAAATTGATATTGTAGATGAAAAAAAGGCTATAGAAAGCTACAAAGAAATAAAATCGTTCATCAAGGGCACTGTTGCAGAAAATGCGCCTATTATCCCCATTTCAGCCCAACGCGGAATAAACATTGATGTACTACTGAACGCTATACAAACCATAATTCCAACGCCAAAAAGAGATGAAACCAAACCGCCAATGATGTTCATAATACGCTCTTTTGACGTTAATAAGCCTGGAACAACCATTGAAGGGTTGGAAGGCGGAATAATTGGAGGAACCATAGCGCAGGGCAAATTTTCTGTGGGAGAAGAAATAGAAATCCGTCCAGGCGTAATGGCAGAACGAGAGGGCAAAACAGTCTACGACCCTCTAATTAGCGAAATAGTTAGCCTTCAAGCTGGAAATGAAGATGTAAAAGAAGCCACATGCGGCGGCCTTGTCGGAGTACGCACATGCCTTGACCCATCGTACTCAAAAGCAGACGGATTAACAGGCAGCATTGCAGGAAAAACAGGTCAGCTTCCCCCAACCCTAACAGAACTCACATTGGAAACGCACGTTTTGGAACGCGCAGTTGGTACCAAAGAACTTTTAAAGGTTGAAAAAATCAACCCAGACGAAACACTATTGCTCCATGTTGGTTCTGCCGTGAACGTTGGCAAAGTCATTTCCATCAAACAGAATATAATTAAAGTAAAGTTGACAAGACCAATTTGTGCGTTACCAGGCTCAAGAGTGGCAATCAGCAGAAAAATCACTGCACGATGGAGACTTATTGGCTATGGAATAGTAAAATAATAAGGACTATTCTTTTACTATCTCTTTTTTAGTTAGGAAATCATGCGCTTTCTGCAGAACATCTTTGGCGTTTTTGAAGGATAATTTTTCCATCGCGTGTTTATAATCCAGCCAAATGTAACCGATATGCTCAAAAGATATCTCTACTTTTTCTGTGTGCGTCGCCATTACAAAGAATACCACTTCTTTATTAACAGTTAAACCTTGTCTTCGGTAAAAGTAAGCTATGGTTTCTTTGAAACCTTCGATGAATTTGGCGTCTGTTATTGCTGTTTCTTCTTTGAGTTCGCGGAGAACTGTTTCTTTTTCAGTCTCGTTAGCTTCAACGTTACCCTTGACAAAATCCCAGTGTCCTGTTGCGTAGTTGAGGAGAAGATATTTGGTTTGTTCTTCTTTTTTTAGATATACGACGGCGCCACACGATTTCTCTCGAATCAATAAAGTCACCTGGATTGTGTTCAATTCGTTTACTCGGTTATTTAAAGTAATAGTAACTCATAGTCCAATACCCCGAAACAAAATGTTTTAAGCCCGCAAGAATTAGACTTTAACAAATCAGGTGCCTTTCTAAGTGTTATCTTCATCACCTAAAAAAAATGTACCTCTAAAGGTAATCGTAGATTCCAACGCATTATATGTTCCGTTGGAGTTTAAGATTGATATTTTTGAGGAGCTAAGGAATTTACTGAATCGAAAAATAGATTTTGTATTGCTCTCAACTGTTAAGCGTGAACTTGAGATTCTTGCAACTAAGGATTCATCAAAGATTCGGCGGGAAGCCACTTTTGCTTTGAAACTTGCCGAAAAATGCAAGTATGTGCCGGTTGAAAATGATGAAAAGTTAACTACGGACGACGCTATCGTTAAGGTGGCTAAAAACTGGAATTCTCCTGTGTTCACCAACGATAGACAATTAAAGAAGAAGCTAAGAGATATAAGTGTGCCAGTGATTTATGTGAGACAAAAATCGCGTCTAGACATCGACGGGATGATATCTTAAATGTTTAAACTGATTACTCTTCAAGATACTATTCGCATTCCACCAGAAACCTTCGGTAAGCCACTTGAAAAAGTTGGCCGCGAACAAGTTAAACAAAAATACGAAGGAATCGTGGATGAAGAATTAGGTTATGTTATTGCAGTTACAGGTATTCAAGTTAGCCCGATTGGCAAAATCATACCTGGCGACGGCGCAACTTTTCATAAGGTAACCTTTTCGCTATTAGCTTTCTACCCCATAATTCAAGAGATAATGGAGGGAGATGTAGTTGAAATTGCGGATTTCGGTGCGTTCGTTCGAATCGGACCCGTCGATGCGTTACTTCACGTCTCACAACTCATGGATGACTATATTTCTTACGACGAAAAACAAGGCGTCCTCTTAGGAAAAGAAACTAAACGCAAACTAACCACTGGCGACCAGGTCCGCGTTAGAATAACCGCAGTGTCTCTTGGAAGAATTGGAAGCTCAGGAAAAATCGGAGTTACTGCAAGACAACCGTTCCTTGGAAAGTTGGATTGGCTAAAGATTGATCAAGCACCCAAATCTACACCTGAAAAGAAAACAGCCGAAAACTTGGAGAAAACAGCATAAAGAGGATTGATATTGAATGAGTGAAAAAGCATGCACAAACTGCCATTTCATAACTAAAGACAATGTTTGCGGAAGATGTAAATCGACTAATTTTAGTGAAGATTTCAGTGGCTTAGTCGTTATGTTTGACCCAGAAACCTCAGCCATTGCAAAAGCAATGAATATTAAAGAGAAAGGCCGATACGCCTTAAAAGTGCGCTAAATTCTTCGGCTAGTAGCCGCGGTAGCTTCATAACCTACTATGTATTTTCTATTTTGCAAGGATCAAAAGATGACTGTAGAGTACGTTTTAACGCCAAATCTTATCGTGAAACTAAAAGAACCTTTTGGCATTCTCATCCAAGGTACACCTAAAGAAACAATGGGCAACCTGAAAAAAATGGTTAAAAAAGAAAAACCGCCCATAATAATTTCCGTTGGAGACATAGTTTCCCAGAATCTCCACGAGCATAATCTTCACCCACAATTAACAATCATTGACAAGATTTCTCTAAGAAACCAAAAAATACCTGCAGAACCGGTTGTGCAAAAAACGGTTTGTGTGGATAACCCTCAAGGAACGTTAACTAAAGAATCAATTTCTGCAGTTGAAGAAGCTTTGCAAAGTAAACAGCATACGCATATCGTTGTTAAAGGCGAGGAAGACCTGTTAACACTTATAGCGGTTCTTTTTGCGCCAGAAAACGCTTTTGTAATCTATGGGCAACCTTATTCAGGGATTGTTGTTGTTAAAGTTAGTTCTGAGAGAAAAGCTCGCGTGATAGAGTTCCTAAAAGCTATGAAAGTTTCGAAAAGCTAAATAAGCAGAATATGGTATGAACTTACGCTTTAAGTGAACATTAATGCAAGTCAAAATAGATTCAACAAAGATTAACCCTCTACTAAAGAGGAAAGAAGTAGGTTTTACTATTGTTTCGGGTCCAAAAGAGAAAACACCCCCAAGGCTTGAGGCTAAGAAGGCCGTAGCGATTGAAATGCAATTAGGCGACGATGTAGTTTTCATTAAGCGAATGCGAACTAAAACTGGAACTAGCATTACAGTCGGAGTTGCTAACGTTTACGAGTCAGTTAGTCAAGCAAAACTCGTTGAGCCTGAATACATCAGAAAACGTAACAGTCCACCTGAAAAACCGAAAGAAGAGGCTAAAGCATAATGCCAGTTAAATCAGCACCTAAGAAAGAAGAAGCAAAACCAGCAGAAGCATCAGCAGCATCGAAAGTTCAGAAAGCTGAGAAGAAACAAGAAAAAACACATAAAGAAGAAAAAGGCGTCCACGCAATGTACAAAACTGAAGGCGACAAAGTCTCAAGGACACGCCCAACTTGCGAACGATGTGGACCAGGATACTTCACAGCAGATCACCATGACAGGTACACATGCGGACACTGTGGCTTCACACGCTATAAGCCGAAATAAGCAGTTTTAAATCTTCCACCACAATTACTCTTTTTGATTAATCATGCTTAAAGTAAACGTAGTTATTACTAGTGTTTCTGCCGAACGCTTTTGGGACATTAGAAAACCTATTCCGCCTATTCAAATTAGCACAAATATTAACATTGTCGGTATGGAAAAAAAACAGGATGAATCTTTGGAGATTCCTTTTATTTTATCGATTGTTTATAACCCTTCAATTGCTCAGTTGAGTTTGAAAGGGAACGCTTACGTAAATGGCGACAAAAGCGAAGTTGAAAAAGTACTCAAAGATTATGATCAAAAGAAGCCGCCAACCCAAATAATAATTCAGTCAATATCCAATGTTGTTTTTATCGAGTCAGTTTTGATTTCAAGGACACTAAATATTCCGCCGCCGATTCCGCTACCACAGATTCCTGAAGCTGGAAAACCCGTAAGCACAAAGCCTGAAGGGCGAGATTACAGTGCCTAAAGAAACCTCTTAAATTTCTTTGCAACAGCATCATCAATTATTAATTCTGTTAGAAAACCAAAATACCGGTGTCAATATCGATATCTTGAACCTTATTCATCAACCCGTAAACAAATGGGAATTCCAAAATCCGCTCTTTAATTCGTGACTACGGATAGAAGGTGCAACGAGCAATTGGGGAAAACGGTATACAGCTTTTCTATTTGTTTTTAGTTTACCATCGAGTTTAGGCGAGATATTAAAAACAAAAAGAGAAAACAAAGAAAAGAAGTTGGTTTATTTTAGTGGCACGTACATTGAAGAACGTGATGCACCAATACCTGGGGTTCCATGTCTAACTGGTTTGTTAGTTATTGCGAATTCGCCTAGGTAGTGTCCAATCATTTCTGGTTTGATATCAATGGCGACAAATTCTTTGCCGTTGTGAACGGCTATTTTTGCGCCCACCATTTCTGGCAGAATGATTAGGTCTCGAACGTGTGTTTTTAAGCTAACGTCTTTACCTTGTTTTTGGGCTTCTTTGGCTGCACGTAGTTTTTCGAGCAGTATGCGTTGTTCTGGTGTTAGTCCGCGTTGAAGGCTTCTTCGTTGACGTGAGGGAAGCATATTGATGAATTCATCCATAGACATGCTTGTTATACTATTGAGGTTATGTCCACGATAGCTAAATTCTTTCGGCATTTTTCAACATTCCTTAAACTTGATTTATCCTCTTTTATAGTTTCCTTAGCGGATTGCCCGTTTCTTCTTCTGTCCTGGACCCCTTGCTGCAATCAATCCAACTTTCTGTCCTGGTGGAGCACCGTGCGAAGTTGTTGTGCATCTGCGAGAGCTACGTTTGCTGCTTCCGAATGGGTGACATGCTGGAACCATTTTACGACCGCTAGTTCTTGGGTAGGTGTGGCCTTTGGCTCGCATTAGATGGAATTTTGATCCTGCTTTAAGGAACGGTTTTTCGATGCGTCCAGCAGCTGAAATTACACCGACAGTTGATAAACAATAATCGTCAACATACCTTGTTCTTCCAGAGGGTAACCGAATCATGGTGCCTTGTGGAGTATGGCCCACAACAGTTGCGTATGCGCCTGATGACTTTGCCATTTTGCCTCCGTCGCCTGGGCGGAGTTCGAGATCGCAAACAATTGTTCCTTCAGGAACTTTGCCTAAAGGTATAATGTTACCTATTTCAGCGGGAGCTTTTCCGCCAAGGCAAATATGTTGCCCTGTGAAAACTCCTTCAGGAACAACTGTGTAAATGGATAAGCCATTATCAAATTTTACTAGTGAAAGTGGCGCGCCGCGTCCTGGATCATGAACGAGTTCTTGGATAGTGCCCATTATTTGGGCATCAAAGGTTTGTTTGGGTGCTATTGCAGGATATTTTGCTGGAGCAACACGTTTGTGAGTTGAGGCTCGGAAGTTTCGTCCACCACGACCTCTTCTTTGAACACGAATTCTTTTTCCCATAAGTCATGCCTTCTATGTTAGAGTATTCCAAGTTTTATTGCCACGTCTGAAGCTTTGTATTCTGGTTTTAGCTTCACGAACGCTTTCTTTACGCCCTGAGGAGTAATGAGCAAGTTTATTTTTTTAACTTTGACTTCATAGAGAGTTTCAACAGCGCGTTTAACATCGCTCTTGCCAGCTTTAAGGCTAACTATGAAGATTAGTTTGTTGTCTCGTTCAACCATTACGCTGGCGGATTCCGTCATCAACGGAAAACTGATTATTTCATTAATATCCATTACATTTGTTCTCCATAAAGAGTTGTTAATTTTTCTATAGCACCATTAGTCCAAACGGTTAATCGTCCTGCATGAGTTCCTGGTGCAAGCATTTCAGTGTTTAAGTTAGCCACGGTTGTTACTTGGACACCTGGAAGGTTACTCGCAGCGTTAACTAAGCGTTTCCCGTCAACAACTACTATGAGTGGGCCAACAGCTTGCTTCATTTTTCTGCCTCTACGCTTGCCTTTGCCGGCGCGAACGCTGCGGCTATCACGTACACGAGTTAAGTCCTCAGCCATACCGAAGCTGGTAAATGCATCTTCAACTTCGCTGGCTTTGGTTAAGCTCTCAAATGCATCCTCAACTATCAATGGGAATTGTGGAACCGTACCAATTTTGTGGCCTCTTAAGGTCACTGTTTCTTTTTGTCCAGTTGCTGCAATAGCTGAAATTAGAGCTAATTTGGCTTCCTTCTTTGGAATTGCTCTTAGGATTTTTTTTTCCACTCTTGGCGGATGAGGTTGTCTTCCTTTGACTGTACTTGGAGCAAAAGCTGCTCTGCCGGCACCGCTTTTCATGCGGGGAACTCTGGCAGTTGCGCTGCCAGTTCCACGTGATTCTGCTGTGGTTTTTTTGCCAGCCATAGGGTCTCTGCCCTGTTTCTGGCGTCTGTTAGATTGAATAGCTAAGACTGCGCGTTTAATGACGTCGGGTCTTAGGGGTGTAGAGAAAACGCTTGGAAGCGCAATTTTGCCTGTTGATTTGCCTTGCAAGTTAAAGATTTCTGCTGTTTTTTGTGCCATGGCTTAATTCACCTTATTTTCCTTGTGGGGACTCCAATGAGATATATGTTACTTGTGGTGCTGCTTCTGGAACTTCTGTGGGTGAACGTGCTGGAACGCGAAGACGGATTTGGCGTTTTTCTGTTCCAGGTATGCTCCCTGAGATTAGGATGTATGGTCCGGTTACTTCGCCGTATCGGATGAAGCCTCCTTTAACGGTGACTTCTTTGCCGTTTTTGCCGATTTTTAATATTCGTTTATTGAATTCAATGCGTTGATGATAACCCATCTGTCCTGCTCGCGGAATGGAGTACATTAAGTGATGCGGATTCCAGGGACCTAAAGTGGCGATTCCACGTTTTGTCTTTCTGCCTTTATGCTGCAGACATGTTACTCCCCAACGTTTAACTGGACCTTGGAAACCTTTACCCACAGTTATACCACCGACGTCGATGTATTGTCCATCTTTGAACACTTCTTCAGGGGTAACTGTTTTGCCTAAAAGTTGTTTTGCATATTCGAATTGCTGTGCGATTGTTCCGCCGCCGATTTGGATTTCGCTTGTTTCAGGTTTCTTCTTTGCGAGACTTGTTTGCGATGGCTGAGTGGCCGCGATCACTCGAACTATGTTTGTTTGATCGAGGTTTTGAGAGAGTTTCTCAAGCATTGCTTCAGTGTTAAAGTTATCCGGTAGAACTAGTGTTCGGTCTAGTATGACTGGTGGGTCTTTCATCCAGGCTTCTGATATATTTTGGATCCCATATGGTGTTTTAGTGTAAGTTCTAATGCCACAGATAAGTATAGGTGGCGTTTCTAGTATGGTTACTGCCCGTGCAACTTCTTTACCAAAATGAGGAGAACGTTTACGGTCCTCGATTGTAAATACATAAGTCATGCCTGCTTTGTAGGCTGCTGAAAAACCTAAGAGTTTAGGAGAGTCAGATTTGATTTCTGGCCAGTATCTTATTCGTGCTGTTGGTTTCTTCGCACGATGCCTTGGCAAATAGGCTAATGAACCATGTTTTGGAGCATGAGTTTTACGATGTCCCATAGTACTTCCGCTTCGCGCCTCTACCAAATAGTAAAAGGGGTTATAAACGTTGCCTTTAAAAACGCAAAATGAGGGTACAACTGTTGAAAAAGCATTCAGGCACTTTCAGGTTATTTAGCGGGGCACTAGATTAGCTTTTTGTGGTTAGCTATCGTTTGCAAAGGATAGAGATTTTTCTTAAAAGAGTATAGTGGTTTCTTATTTTGAATGGCTTTTTTGAAATGCACAAATTCTCGGTTTGTATTTTGGAATTTCAGGGGTTACAATTTAAGCGTGTGTTTCTATGAGGACTAAGCTTCATAATTTGGGTCTATTTCTGAAAGATGAAACTGCAGCAGAGACAAGCTGTTTTCTCTATGACCGTAAAAGAGAACTGAGCCAAAATATCGTAGACTCAACTGAAAACTCTTTTAGCCACAACTGCAAATGTTTAGGCGGGAGCCGGGGTGGCGGAGTGGTTATCGCGCCAGCCTCGAGATCAAACAAAAGAGGGCTAAAGCCAGAAAAATGGCAAGATAGCTGGTGGGCTTCGTGCTCGCAGGGGTTCGAATCCCTTCCCCGGCGCCATCAACATACTTTAGGACAAATCCCCGGCTATCGATTATTTGGGCTTTCTGAAGATTTTGTTCTAATCATAGTCACAAATAAACTGAAAACCACCTTTCAATAGCTTGCATGCTTTCTCTAATGTCAAGCAGCTATTGGCGAGTTAAACTCTCAATTGAGTACTTTGTCTCAAAAAGCTATAGATTTAGTTGCCATGAATGTTATTTTGAAAAAGCCCAAATTATCCTTAACACAAGTAGAAGAAAAAAGAAGAATATTTTTTGCAGAATGATAATTTTTTTTCTACTAAAAATCCGAGAGTATCCAAGTATTAGAGAGAAGAACAACAATTAAAACCTGCAACTTGTTGTTGTTCTATCAATATCAAGTGATTTTACATCTTAGACGCAGCCAGTTAATGGGTAGAAGAAGAAGTGCAATTTTTTCAATCTTCTTCTACTTCTTCTTTTAACCTCCTGGTCTTTTGGTGCATGGTTTGATTCTGGTAAGTCGCAGAAGTTGTTGTTCACCCTGAAATTTCACCTAGAACAAAAACTACCAATCTGAAATTCATTTAACAAAACAATCTCATTAGAAGTGTAGTAGTGCTCTTTTTTTTCAAAGCGCACTACAACTTCTAATAGTGAAAAGAAAGAAATTCGGAAGGTTAGAGAAATAAAAATCAATTTTCCCTAATATCAGTTTCTTCTCTTCCTAAACTTACAAACTTATTTTGATTGCAGAAAGCAGAGTTTGCTTAGGTTCTGGAAACTTGGGAGAAAGAACAAATGCAAATGTCCTCTCAAGACTACAGCTAATTTGTGAATTTAACCAGAGCCTTTTAAGCCCCATTCTTTTCTGCATTAATTTAAAGACTAAAAAAGGGGAAAGATTGTTTTTTGTTTTATGTGGTTTTTATGCTTTCTTTCTCAGCAACAATAGTGCCAGTAATGCACCGACTACTATGATTGCTACGAATAAGCCAGCGATTGCTGGAACGAAGTATAGGTCAGCTGCTGATGCGGTTGGTGTTGCTGTTGGTGCTTCGGTTGGGTGTGCTGGGTCAACTGCAAATGCTGTTTCTGAGTATGATGGCCAGTATCCGTTTGTACTGTGGAATGTTGCGATGACTGTGTATTTGCCTGTGATGTCTGGTGTCCATTGATAGCTGTACATTCCGCTTGCATCAGTTCTTGCTGAGCCTATGTTGCGGTAGTTGCCGTTAGAGTCAACAACGTCTAAGGATACTTCAACACCGTAGAAGTTGGTTGGCAATGGTTTTTGCTGGTACACATATCCCATCCATTCGGCCATTATTGCATAATCTGCAACTGGTAGGCCATTGGGGAATCGTGCTGCTTGTTCTTTTTGAGTTGCACCTGATGAGAGGTCCGCTACTGTGCCGGTTATTACGATTGAACCACCTAGTTGGAAACCTGTTGCTGCTGCTTTAACTTTAGTGACTATTGGACCTCTGCCGACTGTGTAGATTGAGTTGTCATAGCTGTTGAACCATGTTGCATAGCCGTCTGCAGCAGCGAAGCTTTGGGTTGTAAATTCTGTAACATACGAAGATAAGGTCCAGATTTCTGCACCGGTGGTTGCATTGATTGCTCTTGTCAATGTACCTTTGAAGATTGGCATTTCGACTGTGTGCTCAGAAGTGACTAGATACACAACGTCGTTGCCAATTGCGTTCACGAAGGTTGGATAATTGCCTGGCACTTGGAAGCCACTGTTAGTATTGTTGCCTGCGCCACCGTTACCGTATGTCCAAAGTCTGTTACCGGTCGCTGTATCATAACATAGCTTTTACTACTCTCCAAAGTTTATCCTATGATGTAGTTGAGTCATTTACAAATATACCTAATGTAGTTGTAATAACAAAAACTAGCGGTGATTACGATTTACAGTTAACTGCTATGATAAGGGATGTTGAACAATCGTTTGCCATTCAAGATTTAATTGCCCGAATTCACGGAGTAACAAAAATTGAAACTACCTCAAGAAAAATACCAGACAAATGGCCAAATCCGCAACAATATATTTCTACAATTTGATTATTGGATATACAAATAAGATATTTTTGAGTTTTTGAATAAAAGAATGCAAAAAAAGAAACAGAATAGTAGTAAGCCCGATTACATGTTAAAAGTGAGTTCGATTAGTTTAAGAAAAAAATTAAGTATTTTTGTGGACAGAGCACACAGAAATATTTTGTAATGATTGTGTGCGTCCTGAAGGTTCTGAAGAAATTATGAAGTGGTGCCAAAAACCCATAAATCGAACAATCCTTGAGGAAGCTTGCCAGATTTTTGTCGAATAGATTTTGCAGTTCTATTCAAACAGACACAAAGGAATGCGCTTTACATTTTATAGGCGAAATTGCCCGACCTATTGAAGAGGTAACTTCAACATTTACCTTGCCAGCACAACCGTAAAGCAATATAGAAAATTATGGAAAGAAGGACAAATCTAATTAGTTTGGAACCTACTTTTTTTGGTTGCGGTGGAAGGCTATTGGTCGCAACAAGTTTGTTGAAGATTAACTTGCTAACCCATTATTGTTGGGTTTACATCTTCTTCGTTTATGTGATGCATTACGTGGATAGCCAATCCTGTAGCAGCACCTGCGGAAAGCCCGACTAGCAAGTAAGTTAACCAGGTATATCCGCCAAGCAGCCCAACAACGGCTATCGCGTCAAACCCTAGTGCAACAGCAAGATAACCGACGCACCACATTTTTACGCTCATTCCACGGGGTTTATTGATGCCTATGCCGCCAAGTATACCTAACATTATGAGGAAGCCAACTAAAGCAAAAATCAAATTAATTAAATTTGAATCTAAATCCAAACTGTTCACCCATAGCTGGCTATGTTTAGTTTTGGGGTTAATTAGTTTATCGAATTCACAACATATGTAAAGATGCAGTATTGCTATAGCAGTTGAAGTACCACTAGTCTTTTTTTACTATATGTAACGAATCTTTAAGCCTTAAGGGTGTAAACACATAACAAACTTCGACTTTAGGCAATGTCACAAATGGGCACAACTCCTAGTCAGGCGCAAAAAAAAACTACTTGAAGCCCAAGCAGCTGTCGAAAAACAGGATTTTGAGTCTGCAAAAAAAATGTTCAATCAAATTGTTAATGGTTTAATGGGTAAACAGGCTGACCCTGGCATGGGCGGTTCTCTTCTATATCATATGGCTATGGTTAGCAAGATGGAATCAGAAACCCAAGTGCTCCTAACAGAGCTTGGTATAGATTTGCCTAATGTGTCCGAACAGTTAAGCAAGATTTATTGTGATTTTGAGTCCGACGCTAAGGAGCTTATCCAAGAAGTAGCCCTAGTCAATTTGTCTGACCAAGAAATAGCGAAAAGTACAAGGTTAGGAACCGAGCAAAAAATCAAGCTATATAACAAGCTAAAACAAATGAACAAAGAAGTTGAAACTCTTTTAACTAGCAAAAACCCCAAAGCGGCCGAAGCAATGCAGAAAGTTTTTGGTAACTGGGCAGAACAAGTCATACGTATGAGACTCATCCAAGAATATGAAACAATCAAAGGTTTACTGGTTACAAACGAAATAGCCAAAACCAGGGGTTTACCAGCACTTGAAAAAGCTATGGCGTCAGTTAAGCATAAATTTGGACAAGAAACCGTCAGCATTGCCCTCGACGTCACTTTAAAGGTTGGTATGCGTCGAGAAAAGTTGCAGTCAGTCATGTTAAGCGATCACTTCATCAACATGACCATGAGCAACGAAACTCTCGATGGAAAAATGGAGTTTATGAATTGCCCAATTTTTGGAAGCCACAAATACGCTACGGAAAAATTTGGAGTAGACCCAAAGGTTTCGGCGCTGTTCTGCAAACATTTCTGTTTTGCCCACGCCAAAGCTATGCTTGATACAGTTTTGCCTTTTCCGTTTACTCTTTGGCAGCCAAAACTGATAGCCACAGATGGAAACTGTGAGTTCTACCTCAAATTAGCCCATTCACCGGAAGCCCAAAAATCCGAAAAATACATCCCACTAGTAATGTCATGGAACGTTACTCGAGAATGCAACATGAAATGTAGCCACTGCTACATTAACGCGACAGAAAAGAAACTTACCAATGAACTGTCCACTCAAGAAGGCAAAGACCTCATGGATCAAATATGCCAAGTTAGCAAGCCATTACTAATACTAAGCGGTGGTGAACCTCTCTTGCGCCCAGACATCTACGAATTAATCAAGCATGGCAATTCTAGGGGTCTAAAGATGGGTCTTGGATCCAACGGAAACCTCATTGACGACGCTGTCGCAGCCAAACTTAAGGCCGCTGGAATAGCAACAGTTTCAATCAGTGTAGACTCAAACATTCCAGCTCAGCATGACACTTTCCGAGGCGTTACTGGCGCATGGGAAAAAGCCGTCAATGCCTGCAAAACTCTACGTAAAAACAACATACTTGTCCAAGTTAACACTACATTAACCCATGAGAACTACAATCAAATTGACGACATAATGTCTTTAGTCGAAGAAATAGGAGTTGAAAACTTCCACCTCTTCTTCCTCGTCCCAACAGGACGTGGAGCCAAACTAGAAGACATTTCACCACAAAAATATGAAGACATGATAACCAAAACATTCGCAAAAGTCTCAGGACATAAGCTAAACGTGAGACCTTCTTGTGCACCCCAGTTCATGCGCATCGCAAAAGGCATGGGCTTAGACATGAGACAATGGGTGCGCGGTTGCATGGCAGGATTGTACTACTGCCGTATTTACCCCAACGGTGACATCACCCCCTGCCCATATCTTCCAGTTAAACTTGGAAACATTCGAGAAAAACCATTCAAAGAAATATGGGTTAACTCACCAGTATTCAAGGCTCTTCGTGACCCCAAATCCTTGAAAGGTAAATGTGGGACATGTGAATACAGTACTTTATGCGGCGGTTGCAGGGCACGAGCTTATGGTCTTTCAAGCGACTTCATCGATTATTGCGGCGACCTCCACGAACCATCAGAACTAAAAAGTGATTATTTAACCGAAGACCCGTGGTGCGTCTATCAACCAAAGAATTGTTAAGCGATAGTTGTATTTTAAAAGCTTAAACAGACAGATTAAGCGGCTTTAGTAACCCGCAAACACAGCGTTTCAGTGACTGGGAACCGCCAAACAACTCTTGGAAGACGCAAACATGAAAGGAGTCAAACCTCCCAAAAATTTACCAAGCGTTAACAGCACCAGCTGAATATGGAATGAAAAATAACTCATGAAACTTAGTTCTCCTACACAAACTTGCAGTGTTGAATAATTGGTAATCTTTATTCAAGATTCATCAATGCTATAAGGTGAAGATCCTGTTTTATTTTTAGAGGCCTAGCTTAACTTGACTATCTCAAACACGGGGGAAAAAGAAAACGTTAACATGTCAAAATCCTTCTTGTAGAAAAACATTTAATTCACCACTTAAAACTCTGAACTTACAACAAAACCCCCAAGAGCCATATTCCAGTTGCCCTTACTGTCTCACAAAAATAAAAATGATTGAAACACCCCTCAAAACTGAGGAAAAAGTTAAAGAATCATTACTTGAAGTGAAACCGAAGATTACCAATGCCGATCTTAATGCAAAAGATGATAATAATAGCGAAACGCCAGCGGCTTGCCAGTATCATCTTGGTCACTTAAGTGAGAGAACTTCAAAAACGCAAATTCCAGACGACTGCCTTGTTTGTAAAGACATAGTTGAATGTATGCTAAGAAAAATGCGAGAATAGCAAAAAATAATCGATTCTAGGTAACCTACCCTTAGTTAGGTTGATATAAAAATAAAAACAAAAAACTGAAAAGGAAAATAATAAGAAAAGATTGAAGTAAATTTACTTCTTTTTCTTTGCTGCTGGTTTGTCGTCGGTAGATGGCGCTTCAGTTGCTTTCATTGAATCGGTTTCTTCAACTTTTGGTTCTTCTTTTTTATCTTCGACTTCAGTTGTAATTTCTTCAATTGGCTTTGGAGGAGGCGTTGTCGCCATCGTCCAGCCAATCCAAGCCCCAATAAAGAGAATAGCTACGAAAGCCACAAAAACCGGTACAGCAATAAGCCAAAACCTCACATCAGCCGAAGAGCCAATGTTAAGCCAAGGCTGAATCAACTGCCCATAACCAAACAAAGCAACCAAGTAAACAACAGCCACAACTACGCAAACAAGTAGTATTGCTCCACCTATTCCTTGATCTTTGCTAACCATTTAGTGATTCACCACTTTATAGCCATGTATTCGCTTAATCAATTTAAAGTTTGTCATGTTTTTCATAATTCGTTTGATCAGGTAGTTCCCATTTCCCAAGTTGAAAGGTATTTTTTCTGCTCAGCAGTAAGTTCATCGATCGTTACACCCATCGATTTGAGTTTCAACTCAGCAACTTTCTCATCGAGATCTTTTGGCACTGTGTAAACTTTGGTTTGCAGTTTGGTTGTTTTGGTGATGTATTCTGAGCATAGAGCCTGGTTTGCAAAGGACATGTCCATGACTTCGGAAGGGTGACCTTCTGCAGCTGCTAGATTCACCAGTCTTCCTTCTGCAAGGAGATAGAGATTTCTGCCATCTTTCAAGCTGTACTCTTCCATGTTTGGACGCATCGTTCGTTTGGTTTTGGTTAGCGATTCCAAGTCGGGGATATTGATTTCCACGTTGAAGTGTCCACTGTTGCATATGATGGCGCCATCCTTCATTTTTTGCATGTGTATTTTGCGAATGACGCTTATGTCGCCTGTAGCCGTAGCGAATATGTCGCCAATGGGTGCTGCTTCGATCATAGTCATGACTCGGTAACCGTCCATGACTGCTTCCAACGCACGGGTTGGTTGAATTTCTGTTACTATAACGTTGGCGCCTAAACCTCGTGCACGCATGGCTATACCTCTACTACACCAACCATATCCGCCGACGACAAAATTTTTGCCTGCAAGCAAAACTGAGGTCGCTCGCATAATGCCGTCGATGGTGCTTTGACCTGTTCCATAGCGGTTGTCAAAAAGATACTTTGTGTAGGCATCGTTAACGGCCACGATGGGGTATTTGAGGCTTCCATCGTGCTCCATGGCTTTTAAGCGGACTACTCCAGTAGAGGTTTCTTCAGTTCCACCTTTGATGTCTTTAATTTGGTTTGGACGTTTGCTATGAAGCATACCGACAACGTCTGCTCCGTCATCCATTGTTATTGTTGGTTTGAAATCGAGGACTTTGTCAATACATTTGTAGTAGTCCTCTGTGTTTTGTCCTCTCCAAGCAAAAACGTGTACGCCACTGTCTGCTAAAGCTGCGGCAACATCGTCTTGGGTAGACAGAGGATTAGATCCGCAGAGTGCGACGTTGGCGCCTCCTAGGATAAGCACTTTGATGAGCACTGCAGTTTCTTTGGTAACGTGGAGACACGCAGCTATTGTTTGTCCTTTAAGCGGTTTTTCTTTTTCAAATCTGTTCTTTATGATGTTAAGGACGGGCATGTGTTTTGCTGCCCATTCAATCTGTAAGTGACCTTGAGGTGCTAAACTTTTATCTTTTACTTGGAAATCGTCCATTGCTATTCCTTCTTTTTAGGAACATATGTATTCTGCCTATTTAGAATTTGCTTCAATTTAACGCTTAAATACGTGATTTCTTGCTGGAAAAACTTTAATTATTCAATATTCAGACCTACATGTGAGGAACCGTTATGAAGGAACCCTTTGCTTCGTTTATCAAAACAGAATTAGAGCCTAGAACTCTCCTGATAACCTGCGGGTTACCTGCAAGTTACAAAACTGAAACCTCAGAGGAAGTCTCCAAAATCAAGGGATACCCCATTCTGCGCAGCGACTTGATTCGGTTAGAAGTACTCAAGAACGAGGACATTTTTGACGTAAAAGTTGCAGGAAACATGAACAAGCGATTATCAGTATATGACGAATTATTCCGACGCGCAGACGACCAAGCCGCAAAGAGTAAGGGCGGCTTAATTTTGGATGCAACATTCGTTACTCAGGATCTTCGTTGACGCGCGGCTGAGATAGCGGCAAAAAACAAAATGACATTTGTTATACTTCAAACCTGTTGCCCACAAGAAATATCCATCGCTAGAATTATGAAGAGAACTAAAGAAAAATACGAGTCAAACGCACTAACAGAAGAAGCGTACCTTGCCAACAAAAACAAATTTGAACTTGTAGATATCGACGACTTAAAGAAAAAGTTGCCCACACTCAATTTAATTCATTTAACTGTTGATACTTGTCGTGATGAAACCGAACATTGGTGTGTAGTCGGAGCAGAGAAAAGATAACGTGCACCAACAATGAAAATTGATTTACACATTCACTCAAAAAATTCAGATGGAAAATTATCTGTAGCAGAAATAATAAGGGAAGCTAAAGCCCGAAATATCAGTTTTTTATCAATTTCAGACCATGATTCTATCATTTGCCAAAACCAAGTTATTTCGCTGACAAAAAAAGAAGGCATCAGACAAATTACAGGTGTAGAGTTAAACGTGACTTTTTCTCACCCGAAGTATCATGACGGAAAGACAGTTTCGCTGGATTTCTTAGGCTACCAATTCGATCCCGACAACATTGCGTTGGAGAGCAAACTGTATACAATGGCTAAGTATAGAGAGGAGCGGGCCGCTAAAATCCTCGACAATCTCAACGCTGAATTTAGAGAAGAACATATTGCATCCTTAACCAACTATGATTTGAGGCAGATTGAAGAGTCAGTTGATGGCGTACTTGGTAGACCCCATATAGCGGATTACTTGATAAAGAAGGGAGTCGTTAAAAACCGCCAAGAAGCCTTCGATAAATATCTCGTCAAATGTAATGTTCCAAAATTTCCTTTATATCTAGAAGAAGCATCAAAAATCATCCGGGATGCAGGCGGAAAACTCGTGCTGGCTCACCCCAACGACCCTCATGGAACCTCGCTGACATCATTAACAAAAGAACTCTCTGAACAAATCGATATTATTAAAGAAAAAATGTTACCCTATATTGATGGAGTTGAATGCTGGCACTCAAGGAACACCACAGAAACAACCAGTCATTATGTGTCATTCGCATCGAACCAAGGGTTAATTATGACTGGAGGCAGCGACTGCCACCAAAAACCAATTGTAATGGGCACAGTCCAGATTCCCGATTGGGTTGAGGACCAGTTCGTAAAGACATAGGTTTTATTAGAGTTTTTTTGCGTATTCACAGGATAGCTTGAAGTACGCTTTCGCTTCTGTAGTTGCAGATCTCTTTTCTTCAGAGGCAATATTTGGGTCGTCTAGTCTAAAACTGATTACTTTACCTCTCACATATGCTCTGTAGCATTTGTAGAATGCGAGAAGCTGGGCTAACTGCTGGTCTTTGGAGTAGACGAGGTACCGCTCGATAAAGTAATTTGCTAGTTCAGATTGTTGTTGGAAATCCAAGTCCATAACCAAAAAGGCAACATCCGCGGCAACGTCGGAATATCTGAAGCGATCATTAAATTCAATAGCATCGAAAATGCATATTTTATCTGTTATGAATATATTTCCTGAATGTAGGTCACCGTGACAGTCTCTTATTCGATTGTTAGTTATTCTGCTTTCAATAAGAGCCCTGCTTTTTTCAAGGAAAATATTGATTTTATTTTGGATAAAGTGATAGTCTATCTGCGATATTGTTTGGTTGATGTATTTTGTGGTTTGAGAAAAGTTTTCATCCCAGTTAGTCTTCACTATTTCCAGAGATCCGAACTGGCTTATTTCAGGGTTGGTTTGGGCTCTTGAGTGGAACTGCGCGACTATTTGAGCAACGCCGTCAATAGTTTTTTTGTCAACTTTATTTTCTTTTAGGAGAACAGTCATAATTCTTTCTTGGGGGAGCCTCTTCATTTTTAAGGCGTATTCAATTGTTTCACCGTCTCCATCTACCTTAATTATGTTTGTTTTTTTGATTGGAACGACTTCAAGGTATATTTCGGGGCAAAGGCGCCTATTTAGTTCTAACTCTTTTTCACAGAACAAATGCCTTTTATCAAGAGTTGAAAAGTCTAGAAACCCAAAGTTTACGGCTTTTTTTACTTTGTAAACGTAATTTCTAGTTAAGAAGACAAATGAGATGTGGGTTTGTATTAATTCGATTTTGCCAGGGTCTTGAGCATACGCTTCTGGTTTGAGCATGGCTTCGACTACTTGATTTTGATCTTGCATTTTAGGGGGATTCCTTTGAGGTATAATCTTTTGAATTGGTAGCGCTTAAATAAAGGAATTCTTTTTTTCATAAAAATTCTTTTTAGCCCTCTTGAAAGTTCTTAACGTAATCCAAGACCTTGTCAGCCTGATCCTTAGAAATACGCATCTCATGATAGAGCGAATCTACAATTTCTGTTATTTTCACTAAAGCATGTACTTGATAACCGAGTTTCTCCAGTTTTTCTTTTCCTCCGTGTTCACGGTTTACTACAACCAACAAGTGCTTGACGTTAGCGCCAAGTTCTTGAAGAGGTTTAATGCCTTCAACTTTTGACAATCCTTCGCTGATTACATCATCAAAGAAGAGAATATTGTCACCTTTAACTACATCTGCACCCGCAATTCTACCCGTGACACCATATGATTTGTCCTCCTTTCGTATAATGATGCAAGGCAAGTTTAGTATACAGGCAATGCTTGGCACAATCAATGCACCCTTAAGCTCAATAGAAGCTAACTTGTCAATTTTATCGGTAACCATTATCTGAGTAATTTTCTGGGAGGCAGATTCAGCTATGGTGCACAGTTGTTTTGGTGAGGAGAGAACACGGGCAAGATCAATGTAGTACGGGCTTGTTGCACCTGACTTGATTTTAAAGCTGCCGAACTTTAAGCAACCTGACAAGTAGAGTGCCTTTGCTACATTATCAACAGCATTTGCCATATGATTTATCCCCGTTGTGAATACGAAACAGTAAATTTAACCCTTTACCATCATATTTTGAGCTATTCAATATTTTAAAATCAATTATGTATAGAATCGATAGAGAGGGTGGTCCGTGTAAGAGAATTCCCCAATCAATAGTTGTTAAAAAGTGAAAAGAAAAATTACACAACTAAATCAGCCATGTCAACGCCACCCTCATAAATTTGCCTAAGAAAAGACACAGCTGCCAAAATCTGAGGCATCAAATCCAAAGACGATTCTTTTGCTACTTCTTCAACTTTTGAGCAGGTTACTTCGATTTTTCCCCTCAAATTACGTACGTCCTCAGCCAGTGAGATATCTTTGGCTAAGAATGATTTGAGAGCTTGCTCATTGGCGTCGTAGCACACACATTGTAGGTCAATTAGCAGCTTTCGAAGTTCATCAGATAATTTTACTCCGTTGAGAGCTATCGTGTTTGAAGCCACTTGCACACATGCATCACCTATACCTTCAATGAGGCTTGCAGCTAAACGGTAGTCCAAGCATTCTATAGGGGTAATTCCAATCTTATCACTTAAACGTGGATTTTGAATAATCGTTCGTAATATTCTAACCAATAAAAAATAGAACTTGTTATTCTCCACATCCCTTTCAATAACGTTCTTAGCCAAATCCATGTCGCCATTAACAAAAGAGTTAGTAGCATCACGAATCATTCGGGTAGCACTGGCATGATTGCGTTGCAAAATTTTTTCGGGTGAAGTAAAAGGTTGCTGCTGCATTAAACATTGAAGGGAAATCATCGAAGGGGTTTCCTCAACGATCATCAATCCAGCGAGAGATTCAGCAGTAGATTTTACTAGGTTTCTCACGTTGGAGTCAATACGATTTTTTGTTTCTATTCGAATAATATCATATCCAAGTAGGTAGTGCCCAACAATTTCGCGTCCTAAAAAGGCACCAACATTTAAAGATGCCACTCTGGGTTGCTGCTCAACATCATATTTGGAGTCTACAAGAAGTTTGCTGTCAGCAGTCATCTCCAAATTTACTAAACTGCCTTTTTTTAACGCGTTCTTTTGTGCCCATTCGCGTGGTACACAAACAAAGAACGTTCCAGTTGGAGTTTGTTGAACTTTGCGTAAATCACCCATATCGATACACCTTAACAAGATATAATATATCTAAACCAAAGCCCAGTTATATAAATTGAGTAAAGTTACAATGAATTAATTCTGAAAATACCATCAACAATATTATCAGAGACGTTCAGACATTTCTAAAGATAAAACAACAACAGCAACCTTATTCTCGTAAAAAAACTCGACAAACGAAAAACAGTTAATAACTCAAGAGTATAAGTGCCTAACATAAAAAACTATCAGTAATCACAAGTCAAAGGCAAGAATTCGATGAACGCGCAAGAAAAACTCCAACTTGCAATCCAAGCAACAATGGAAGCAGGATACCAATTGAATAGCGAAGCGTTCGAGTTTCTAATTCAAAACGCCTCAACTAACGACCCTGTCAACATCATGAACTTGGCGCTTGAACGAATCCAAGGACTACAAGACAAACCAATGTTTATTGAGAGAAGCTTCTTAGAAGCACTTATTCAAGTAATTGAACCTGCTTCACAAATTCAAACGTCTGAGCCTCAACATGTTACATTGCCAAGTATTCCGCAACCTCAACTGCGACCAATTGAGGAATATCAAAGGTTGACCGAGACCGAGTTTTATCCTTACGCGAGAGAGATACCATCGGAACTCAGGATCCTTGAAGACGCTACTGGGAAACTCACTTCAAATGGTACATTGAATGAGTATGTACTTTATTTTCAAGATCGGTTTAAGCGCATCGAAAAACTGCTAAGGCAAAGGATGGATGTCAAGGCAGCAACCCCAATCATAGAAGCCCTCAAATCGCCGCCAAAAACCAAGCTCAAAATAATCTGTATGTTAACCGAAAAAAGAGATTCAAAAAATAACACTATCCTTTCTGTCGAGGATTTACAGGGAAGCGCAACAATTATTGTTTCTAAAAAAGCTCCTGAAGAAGTAAAGAAGAAAGCACTCACGATTCTACCTGACCAAGTCTTCTGTGCTGCAGTTGTCAAAACAAGAAGCGACCTACTGATGGCTGAAGACATTATTTTCCCTGACGTAGGCAGAAAAGTGCCACAACGTGCAGCAGAACCAGTTTACGCCGTCCTCACGTCGGACATCCATATTGGCAGCACAAAATTTACTAAAGAACCATTTAAACGATTCATTCTCTGGCTTATGGGCAAGTATGGAACACCTGAAATGCGTCAGATAGCCAGCTGTGTTAAATATCTTCTCGTTGCGGGCGACATAGTGGATGGCATAGGCATTTATCCGGGTCAACAAAACGAGCTAACTATACGGGATGTTCAAAAACAATACAATTTTGCAGTCAAATATTTAGAAAAAATCCCAGATTACATTGAAATCATTTTATCCCCAGGTAACCATGATGCCGCCCGGAAATCTTTGCCGCAACCTGCCATACCAGAAGTATATTTGACAGCTATTCATAGCAAAAAGAACTTCCATTCGGTTGGCAGTCCATGTCTACTTAGCATTCACGGCGTAGAAGTACTCATGTACCATGGAAGAAGCTTAGATGACATAGTATCAGTAATCCCTGGAATGGCAACCATCAGCACCCAGAAAAATCCATGCGGTTACTTATGCAAGGACGTCATTTAGCTCCCGTGTACGGTGGAAAAACTATGCTTTCCCCAGAAAACCGCGATTACCTTGTAATTGACAGAGTTCCAGACATTTTTCATGCAGGACACGTACATGTTAATGGACTTTGTAATTACCGCGGAGTGCTTGTGGTTAATTCTGGCGGCTGGCAAGATCAGACTGATTATATGGAAAAGTTAGGGTTGGTTCCCACACCAGGACTGGTACCCGTGGTGAACCTTCAAACCCTTCAGACGACCATTTTATCTTTTAATGACCTTTAGACGACACTAATCGGATTTTTGCGGGAAGTTTGGGGTGAATACTCAATCAATTGATTAAAACGATTATCGTTGCTAAAGACATCTCTTATCAAACTGCGAGATATCTCAAGTCTAATCTTTTTGGTTCTTCCGTATCGTCCCATGCTTACAACTTTTGCGTTAACAAGCCCCATAGAATCAAGTTCGTTGACCAAAGTGCCTAAACGTCGTTGCGTTAGAAGCCCAGCGCCCATTTCACCGCAAAGTTCATTGTAAATATCGTATATTTCGCCTGTAGTAGCGCTCGACCTATTTAGGTGGTAAACACTTAGCAATACCAATTTTGAATGCAAAGTCAGGTTATTGAGGGCGTCAATAACTCGATTATGTTCAATATGCTTCTCTGCTTGTCGTACATGTTCTTCAGTAATTGTTTTTGCACCCAAACGCTCGGCAACTTCGCCAGCAACACGTAAAAGATCTAAAGCGCGCCTAGCATCGCCGTGTTCTGCAGCAGCCAAAGCCGAGCAAATACTTAAAGCTGAATCTGAAAGAACTCCACCTTGGAAGGACAATTTTGACCGTTCTAGCAATATATTTCGAAGTTCCCCAGCATCATATGGCCTAAAAACAAGTTCTTCTTCACTTAATGAACTGAATACTCGCGGGTCCAAGAAGTCTTTTAGTCGCAGATCGTTTGATATTCCAATTAGGGCAACTTTGCTTTTGGTTAACGTTTCATTTATTCTTGTTAACTCATACATGAAGGCGTCTCCATGTTCCTTAATCAAGGCGTCAACCTCATCCAAAACGATGATGAAGATTATTCTTGATTGTTCTAAACCTGATCGGAACCTGTCAAAGACTTCACCTACAGACAAACCAGTGAAGGGAATGGTTAATCCTACACTTTGGCTTAGGGCTGCGAAAACTCTGTATTCTGACCCTGTCATGCGGCAGTTAATGTAGCAGAATTTAACTTGTGCACCATACTCTTTTGCTTTGGATTCCAAATGACTTAACACATATTTTGTTACGGCTGTTTTTCCTGTTCCAGTTTTTCCATAAATGAAAATGTTTGAGCAACGTGAATCTCTCAAGACTGGAGCAACTGTTGCACCTAATAATCGAATTTGGTCTTCTCGGTGTGGAAGTTTCTCCGGAAGATAATCATGCCTTAAGACCTCTCGGTCTTTAAACAATTGAACTCCGTTTACGAAGTTTTCGAATACATCATCTAATATGCTTGAGTTGCCCATTTACTATCCCACACTGCTTCAGAGGTAACACCGTTATTTCGTGTGGAACAGATAAAGTATATAGTACAAAAAACTGGTTTTAGAACACAACATTCCTAAAAAACAATGAAAACAAACGATAATAACCAAACAAAGCGAGAGCACACACACCCCAAAGTTTCTACTGGAGAAAAAAGCTTGGTAAAAGAAAAACAATATTTACTATATATATGATAATATACTCTGTTAGGTGAAATGTTTTTTTATATATTAATAATTACTATCAAAGAATTTAGACAAACATTCTACAAATATTTTTTTATCCTCTCCTGTGTTCTTTTTGTCCTAAATACTTCGAGAGGAAACATAGGGGTGCGTCTGCAACAATTTTTCCATGGTAAATTATCCATATAACAGCTTCAAGGTGAGAGATTGTAGTATGGTCCGAACTGAATCCAAGTAACGTTTCCTTAATAATTTTTTTCAAAGACTTTTACTGGTTTTTTCCTTCACAAAACTGTGAACAGATATGAATTGGCACATAAGATGTTGCTTTATCAAGTTTTGTTTCTGTTAAATTACTATTTTTCTGTCTTTTACAAGTGAACAAGGCACCCCTACGCTTCTACTGGAAAAGCCTAACTAAGGCAGAACTGAATTATTTCAAGCGTTTAGTTTAACTGTGAAGCTGGTAATAACAAACAAACTTCAAATCTTGGCAGATATAGAATTATGAGCATTTAAATCGCTTTTTAAATTATAATACTTCACCATAACAGCTATAAGGTGTGAAGTGTAAAGTTGTGAACAACCTTAAGGTGTATACCAGATGCCGGCTCGTAAAATGCGTGTTGAGCTGTTCGATAGCGATGGTAATCGATATACTATTGCTTTCGAGGGTCAGGTGACCCGTGATAAAGCTCTGCGCCTTTTGGATCTGGTAGAGTTGCTGGGGAGTGCACCGGGAGAGAACCCAAATGTAAATGCTGGGACTGCTTTACCTAACAAAGCTTTGTCACGTTTTGAAAAGGTTCAGATGGTTATCCAGAAGAATTTCCCGTTAATTTGGTTCTCTTCAAAGGATATTCAGTCAATTTATGAGCAGGAACTCAAAGAACCCGTTGGTCTCAGTACAGTTTCCACTTATCTTTCAAGGATGTCAAACAAAGGTATGCTTCTTAGGACGGGTGGACCAAACAGCTTGAAATACAAGACCGCGCCAAACCTTTCACAAGCTACAACTGTAAAGCAACGAATAAAGTAAATGCAGTTAAAGTCCAAACAATTTATTTTAAACTAGATGCAGATATATTGATCCAAAAAAATTAAACTGGTAAAAGCCTTCTCCAAAACTTTACGATTGGTTGGTTTCAGCTTTCTGCATCAGCTTCTCCATTTCTTTCTTGATGCTATACCTGAAAGGAATTTTGCCAGTTTCCCTCTCCAAATATCCATCCTCATAGAGTTTCTTCATCAACCTTGCCGTGTGTTCCCTGCTAAGGTGAACTCTTTCTTTGATTTCTGGCGCAGTCTTTGCTTCTTCCTTTGATAGCATTTCTAGGACTGCAATTTCTGTGTCAGTTAAGGCGGCCATGGCTTTGTCACGTTTCAACATTATAACGGGTTCATTTCTAATTTCAGATGGGCCAATGGTGATTTTTTGGATTTGCTCTTCGAAACCCGATATCTTTACGCGTAGAGTTTCTTGGGTTGCTTCTATATCTTTTATTTTCAGCTCTATACCCGACAGCCCCGATAGGATGCTTGTATTGTTTTGTGAGAGGGTTTGTGATATTGTTTGTGTGATGGCGCCAATTTGTTCTTCGAATGGCTTTATCCTTTTTTCCACGTTGTCTATCTTCTTTAGGGTGGTCTCAGCTTTTGCAGAGTTTCCTTCAACTTTGAATGTGATTAAATCTACCTTTTCAGCTTCACGTTTAAGTTCCCTGTTGAAACTTAGAACAATATCCTCGACAAAGTCCCTAGCTTTTTCGTATTCTTTTTGTGCTTTACGTATTTGCCTGTAATACTCAACCGAAGCTGCCACTGTTGCAACTAACAGTATACCTATTAGTATTGGTACAAAGTCAACCGTGGTGTTTTACCCCTGTGATTTACGCGTGATTTAAGCGGTTGCATCACACATCACAGTATTTCCATGGACTTCTTAAGGTTTTTGGTTGCATTATCACACGTTAACTATGACATCACACATCACATCAAAATTGATATTCCAATAGTTTATTTCCATGACTTTAATACGCCTTAATATGAGTTTATTTTTCAATTTAACGTCTCATTTATGTTTATAATTCTGATGATTTTGTTCTCATCTTTAAGTGTAAAAACAGTTGATTCAAACTGTGATTTGTGACGTCACAAAGTCTCTTTTGATGGACTAGAAAGCCGTTTTAAGCTCGTTTCGAGCTCCTCTCGGATGATTTCTATGACTTTTAGGTGGTCTTTTAGTTCCTCTTCTTTGCCTGGAATGTCCTGGTGTGCCTCGACATATTCGTGCAGTTTATTGGCTATTTCGAGATACGGGTCAAGAGTTGTGCTTTCAAAAACACCCAAATACCCCAAAAGTAATACTGTATAGATCGATTTTATTACGTTTTCTCTGGACTGTTTTAGTGTCCTATTAAACGAACCACGGCTTATTTTAGCCTTGGTTAGCCTTAATGCGGCTTTTTCATCGTACTTTAGCTTTTTATCAGATATATTTTCGGCTAAAACGTCTATAAGCAGAGTTTCGAGCTGAGTTTTGGTTAATTGACTGTTTTTAGCCAGTATTTTGACTATGGGGTCATTTAATGCCCCATTTAACCATGCTTGTACACCGTCTTTTAACTTCAAAGTGTTGCTCTCTCCCATACTCTGAATGGATACGTTTTTGTATTCATAGCATGCCTTTTAAGTTTTGGCTAACTAAAACAGCGTGCTTATTGATCAGTGATATCTACAAATAAGCGATTAAACAGCCAAATAGTGGATTTATGAAGCTATTTTTAGTTTTAAAGAACAATTTGCCATAGTTGACATAAATAGAGCTAAAAGATCGACAATTCAACACAAATTTTAGTCGGAACTTTAAACAAAAAATGCACTTTTGTAATCTCCTTCAAAAGTGTTTGGCGTTTTTTTAAGCACATTTATCCAAATAAAACAGGCATTTTTATGTCTTAATTTCATTTAAACACAGTTTTTGACGTCAACGTCTACCCCTTTATCCATTGGAAATGCTTGTGACATCACTAATCATGAATAGAAATTACTGTGATTTCACTATAAAATCGTTGATATCACACGTTGTGATGCACTTGTGATGCGTAGTTACGTAGGGGAATTTTTTGTGTGACGTTCAAAAAAGCTCGGAATATTGCTTTAATTTATCGAAAAGCTCTGGTCGAAGGTCCCTGAGAGTTGGAATAAACGTTTCGGCTGTCTTCAAATCGGCAAAATCTACTTCACAGACCAAAAAATCCTCTTCATCATACTTTGCCTTAGCCAAAACATCCCCCATAGGGCCAACAAGACGACTTCCACCCCAAAACTGCAAACCATCCTCAACGCCGGCAAGGTTAACATACGCTAGAAAAGCCGTATTTTCCAATGCCCGAGCAGAAGTTAAAATTTCAAAGTAGCCTCTGCGCACCGCTGGGGACGCTGAAATGCAGATTATTAATTTTGCACCCTTCAGTCGAGTTAGCCTGTAAATTTCAGGAAAGAAAACATCGTAACAAATAGTCAAACCGATGTTTCCCAATTCGGTTTGAAACGAACCTGCTTCGTAACCTGGACGAAAATATCTTTTCTCTTCAAATACGCTATGGGTAGGCAGATACATTTTGCGATATTTACCGATTAAGCCCTGGGGTCCAACACAAACGGCAGTGTTAAAGACTGTTGCCCGTGCTTTCTCGCTAAGCTCAGGCATCCCAAAAACGATATGCATTCCTGTCTTCTTTGCTAAAGCCTCAATTTTCTGAGTTGAAGGTCCAGGTATCGTTTCAGCTAATTCGTAGACCTGATCTAGAAGGACATAGCCTGTAAGTGAC
Organism: Candidatus Bathyarchaeota archaeon; assembly: GCA_963741005.1. Classification (GTDB taxonomy): domain Archaea; phylum Thermoproteota; class Bathyarchaeia; order Bathyarchaeales; family Bathycorpusculaceae; genus Bathycorpusculum. The sequence continues at coordinate 662,378 of CAVUGQ010000006.1, read as the reverse complement.
ATCTCAGGAAAGATAATTAGGTCTGCTCCTTGTTGCTTCGCTTTTAACGTTAATTTTTCGATTTTTAGAAGATTCTCACTTTTACTTTCGCGTTTGCTGCTTATCTGGGCGAGTGCAAGTTTAATTTTGGCTTTCATGCATGTCCACTTTCAATAGGTATGTCTTGGAAGCCTAAAATCGTTTCCTACGCTTCGGTAACCAATTTTTGGGGCAATTGGCATTTTTCGTTTGTGTTCGTTTGCAAGCCACCTGCTCCTTACCTTATCAACTAGAACCTTATCGATATCAAGTTGCTCTGCAACTTCTTCGGTCGCCATGAACCGTTCGAGTCCAAAGAGAATTAGGTCCAAGGGTTCATATTTAATTCCTAGTTCCGACTCCGCCAACTGGTTAGGCCAAAGCCCAGGAGTTGAAGGTTTTTGTGCAAGCTCCTTTGGAATTCCTAAATAGACGGCAAATTTACGAACTTGCGTCTTGTACAAATCCATAATTGGTGCTATATCTGCTGCAGCGTCTCCCCACTTAGTGAAGTAACCCATCATCGTCTCTGACTTATCGGAGCTGCCACAGACTATTCGACTTTGTTTGTTGGCATAGTAGTAGAGGTAGATCATTCTTGTTCGCGCCTTGACGTTTCCTTTGCAGAGCTTGTCCGATCGGTCAAACATGGGAATGGCGCCGTAAATGCCGTTAAGGGCATTTGACATGTTGCATACCTGTGTTTCCAAGTGAAATTGTTCCGCAACAACCTTCGCGTCATCGACGTCTTTCTGGTTAAAATTCTCGTTCTCAGGTAACATTAGCCCTAAGACGTTTTCGCCTCCAATGGCAAGGCTTGAAAGTGCCGCGATGGTTGCGCTATCGATTCCTCCGGAGAGCCCAAGTACAATTCCTTTTGCCCCAGCGTTTTCAACGTATTCTTTGATGAAACGGCAGATTCTATTTTGTGTCTCAGAAAAATCTATCTCAAACAGGGAAGGCGTTAACTTCACTTACCATTACAGCCTCATAATTCATGGTTAGTAGGCAAGTATTTAAGGACAAGGATAAATATTAATGAACATTATCAGTCGATTTAGAAGGTTGTTATATTGGGGCGAAGAAGGAAAAAAGTTGTTCATATTCCAAAGAAGCATTTACCTAAATTCTTCTCTTGCCCAAGATGTGGAAAAGAAACCGTTAAGGTTGACCTTTTTAGAGAAGATGGGCACTCTATTGCACAATGCAGTAGTTGCGGTCTTAAAGAAGAATTTCCAGTTAAACCCGCGCAAGGTGAAGTGGACGTTTACTGTATGTTAACCGATCGAGTTTATGGTCCCCAGAAAAGAACTCCAGTAACAAACGTAAAAAAAGAGTAATTGAAGGATTACTGCTATGCTAGGGCCTATTGAAAGGTACTTGCTCGAAAAAATAAAAATCGATGGCTCAATTCACATAACTCTGATAGACCCTGAAAAAGTGTCTGTTGCTGATGCCTCACGTATTGCTGAAAGCTCCAAAAATAGCGGAACAGCTGCCATAATGATTGGAGGCTCAACATTTGTTTCTGAGACTCATCTGGATGACGTAGTAAAAGCCATCAAATCTAAAGTTGATCTTCCTACAATTCTTTTTCCGAATAACGTAACTGGAATAAGCTCTCATGCCGATGCCATTTGGTTCATGTCTTTGCTAAATTCAGTTGATCCTTATTTTCTAATAGGTGCTCAAATCTTGGGTGCACCCTTGGTAAAAAAATACGGTTTAGAACCAATTTCAATGGGTTATATAATCGTAGGCGACGGCGGAACAGCTGGAATAGTTGGAAAAGCAATCTCAGTTCCCTACAATAAACCTGAACTTGCAGCCGCTCACGCTCTTGCAGGACAATACCTTGGAATGCGTTTCATCTATCTTGAAGGCGGCTCAGGAGCAGCCAACCCTGTTCCTCATGAAATGATTCGCGCAGTTAAACACCTGATTGATATTCCACTTATAGTCGGCGGTGGAATAAAGACCAAAGAACAAGCATTTACAGCAGCTTCTGCAGGCGCAGACATAATCGTCACGGGAAATATCACTGAGTCAAGTGACGCTACGCAACGAGTTTCTGAAATAATCTGTGCTATAAAAAGAATTAAGGTCTAATTGTTTTTCGTAGGGTTTTCTGTTTCTTTTAGAAAGCCAAAATAACCCTTCTCATTATATCTTGCGGGTGAGCAGTTCAATTTGAAAATCAGCAAGGGTTATCAAGACTACGTTGACTCAATGGAAACTGAGCTTAAACGTTTATACGCCATAAGCGATAGCGCTAGATCTAAAGGACTTGACCCAGCACTAAAAACAGAATGCATCGTTGCCCAAGACATCGCTGATTTAGTGGAAGGCCTAGTTGGACCAAAAGAAGTTGCCCTTAGCATTCGTGAACTAAGCACCAAGATGCCAAGAGAAGAAGTAGCTTTTAAGGTAGCCCAACAAATTGCTCAAGGAAAATTCTCTAAGGCAGAAGAAAAACAAGAGCAACTAGCGGAACAAGCTATTCGAACTGCCCTTGCAATCTTTACTGAAGGCTTAACAGCAGCGCCAATTCAAGGAATCGCTCAAGTTAAAATTAAAACGAATGCTGACAAAACACGTTACCTTGCGGTTTACTTTGCTGGACCTATTCGTTCTGCAGGCGGAACAGACCAAGCTTTAACGCTGGTTGTAGGTGATTACGTGCGAAGAGAATTGGATCTTGATAAGTATAAGCCAACTGAAGAAGAAGTATCCCGTTTTATAGAAGAGCTAAGACTCTATGAACGCTCGGTTGGGCGTTTTCAATATCACATCCCCGACGAAGAATTAAGAAAAGCCCTCAATCTAATTCCGGTTGAATGTACTGGAACCGAGTCAGACCCCGTAGAGGTCTCGTCATATCGTAACTTAGAGAGAGTTGAAACAAACCGTGTTCGAGGAGGCGCACTCCGAGTTGTTAATGACGGCATTGTTGGACGTGCACAGAAAGTCTATGTAATTATCGATAAACTGGGTTTCCAAGGTTGGGAATGGCTCAAAAATTTTAAGAAGAAATCAGAAAAAAAATCCGGCGGATTTATGGATGATGTTATTGCAGGAAGACCCATTTTCGCTTTTCCTTCCACACGTGGCGGCTTTAGGCTTAGATATGGTAGGTCAAGAAACACTGGGCTCTCAGCTGTGGGGATCCATCCTGCAACTATGCTTGTGGTAGAGAGTTTCTTAGCCGCTGGTACTCAGATGCGCTTGGAATTGCCTGGGAAAGGAGGTGTCACCATGCCCGTTGACAGCATTGAAAAACCTGTAGTTTTGTTAAAGGATAACTCGGTGGTTCGGGTGTCACTAGAAAACTATGCCACCGTTAAAGGTAAGATTCAAAAAATCCTTTTCTTAGGCGATATGCTCATAGATTTTGGCGATTTCCTCTACTGCAATAAATCTCTTCCACCTTCGGGATATGTGGAAGAATGGTGGGCTAAAGACCTCCAAAACGCTATATTAGCAAAATTTGGGGCTGACTTTAGAAAAGCGGCCGAGAAATGTAAGCTTTCTGTAGAGCAGCTACAAAACTTCTTAGTTGACCCATTCGTAAACAAACCTACAGTAAAAGAGGCAATACTGCTTAGCCAAAATTTGGGCGTTCCATTAGCACCGAGTGCTACATTGTTCTGGACAAGCTTAGACATAGTTCAAGAAGTAAAATCCCTACAAAAGTGGCTGGTTTCCTCTGATGTAAAAGTTGAGGATGGAATAGCATCTGAAATCACAGGGGGTGTGGTCGAAGATGTGGTTAAATCGCTAAGAAAAATCTTTGTTCCCCACAAAATCGCCGACGGTAAAGTCGTGCTATTGGGCGAGGATGCGGCTGCTTTAGGGTTCACTCTTGGTTACGGAACAATCCGATTCGATGAATCTATGCAAGCGGCCTCGGTTCTGGAATTTCTAAGTCTACTTGCTGGTGTCCAGATTAGAGATAAAGCGCCAACATACGTGGGCGGACGTATGGGTAGACCAGAGAAAGCCAAGCACCGTGAAATGAAGCCGCTAGTTCATGTTCTATTTCCAGTCGGTTTGAAGGGCGGTTCACATCGTGACCTTGTTGAAGCGGCGAGGCAGGGCCCCGTTTTTGTTGAGTTAACAAAACGTAAATGTCCCAACTGCAAAAATTATACGGTAAAAATAAAATGTGATGCATGCGACTGCGAAACTGTTCACGAAAAAAGTTGCCCTCGATGCGGAAAACCTGTAAAGGATTCTGGTTGTTCCACTTGTAAGACAGACGGGATTATGTATCAGCGGCAACCAATAAACTTCAAGGAACTACTCGGTAACGCATGCACCTCTCTTGGCTATCAATCGCCTAAAATGTTACGTGGGGTTAAGGGTCTCACGAACCTAGATAAGACTCCGGAAATGATTGAAAAGGGTGTCTTACGTGCAAAGCATGGCTTATCCGTATACAAGGATGGTACCATACGTTTTGACGCCACAAATGCCCCGTTAACACACATCACACCCCTCGAAATCAGTGTATCCATCGAAAAGATGCATCAAATGGGTTACCTATCTGACACGAATGGCCTGCCTTTAACTAATCCTACTCAAGTTTGCGAACTTAAAATACAAGACGTCGTAATTCCATGGAGTGCGGCCAAATACTTTATCCAAATTGCTGCCTTCATCGATGACCTCTTGTTACGCGTTTACAAGCAACCGGCATTCTACAGCGTAGAAAAAGCTGAGGATTTGGTTGGGCATCTGCTTTTTGGGTTGGCACCTCACACTTGTGCTTGCATCTTGGGAAGAGTGGTTGGTTTTACTGACCGCAACGTGATTTATGCCCATCCAGTCTGGCATTCGGCTAAACGTCGTGACTGTGACGGTGACGAAGACGCCATTATGCTTGGGCTAGATACGCTTCTTAATTTCTCTCGCATTTTTTTGCCTGCACAGATAGGTGGAATAATGGACGCACCCATCTTGCTTATTCCATTCGTCAACACTAAAGAGGTGCAACGCCAAGCCCACGATTTCGACGTTAGCGTAACCTATCCAATCGAATTCTATAGGAAAACTCTAGAAAAGTCGGATGCTAGACCGACCAGCGCTATCATGGATATAATCAGCCATAGATTAGGAACAGAAGCACAATATGAAGGCTTTCACTTCACTACTCCATGTACAAGCATTAATCTCGGTAATGCTAATAGTTCGTATAAAGAATTCAAGTCAATGATTGATAAACTTCACATGCAACTTGAGTTGGGCGAAAGAATCGATGCCGTAGATGCTAGACGTGTAGCATTGAAAGTTTTAAACACGCATTTAATGCGAGACATAGCGGGAAACTTGCGAGCTTTCTCAACCCAAGGCTTCAGGTGCAAATCCTGCAATAAAAAATTCCGACGATTGCCCCTTCAAGGTAAATGCCCCTCTTGCGGTGGAAAACTAACGCTTACAGTCTACCGAGGTGGAATAGAGAAATATCTTGTTGCAGCGCAGGAACTAGTCGAAAAATATGGTTTACCCAAATATTATACCCAACGCATGGACTTAATTAAGGAAGAGATAGCTACAATGTTTGATAATAAAAAGCCAAAACAAACTAAGCTTTTTGATTTTAATTAGACCAAAGCTTTTCAATGTAAACAACACCTCTTATTTCACGGTGGAATCAAGTATCAAAGAAAACATACACCCGAACGCTTACTTAAAAAACATCAGAAACGTACATTGCGGTCTGTTGGCTCGAACGAAAATCTTGGTTTTACTTGAATCGCAGGGTTTGAACGCTAGCAAGATTGCCAAAGAATCAGGCTTGTCTTATGGTATAGTTGCTTACCATCTTAAGCTTCTGAAAATAGAAGGTTCAGTTGAAAGGAAAGGCAATAGGCGTTATGTTTGGTTGACGACGGGTTTAGGGCAGAAACGTTTGGGCTAAAAAGTGCATTGGCACGGTGAGCCTTGGCATTTTGGGCATTTGTTATTGTATTTTTTGAGGGCTGCTTTTTCAAGGTCAATTCCCATGATGTTTGCAAGGGAGGCAAGCCAAGCAAGTACATCCGCAAACTCTTTCTCGGTAGCTTCGCTATCATTTCCTTTCAACTCTTCACCTAACTCAGCCATTTCATCGACCAGCCAGTTGAAAGTTCCATTTACCCCAAGTTCTAAATCTCTTTGCAAGTATAGACGCTTCATCATTTCTTGAAATTCAGATATCTGCATAGGCTTATCAGACTGAGTTAATTTTTGGTTATTATTAAGTTTAAGACAGTTCCTTTTTTCTTATTCTTAAGACGTCAGTCCTCGTTTATATTAAAGAGTCTAAAGTTTTCTGCTAAGGATGATTCTTAAGATTTGCCGCAAGATTAATTAGTCAAATAAAAGATAAGGCATATATCACGTTAACTAAGAGGAACATTTGGTGAGTAGGAAGAAAAAGAAAGATACAGGTCCAATGCCTGCTGCAAGTGCAGGTTTGCTCAGATTCTTCGAAGAAGAAACCGAAGGAGTTAAAATCCGACCTGAACTTCTCATGGTCTTTGCGGTTTCACTAATCGTTATATCGGTTTTGGCTAAAGTTTTCTTCCCAGCTTAAATTTTTTTAGCGTCTCGGAGTAGTTGGGTGCAAAACTTCTATTCTTTGAACTGAATTCAAATGTAGAAATAATTCACTCCTTTCTTCTCGGCTTGCAACCTGAGGAATAGGTTGAGCGATGGTTGAACGCAACACGATTGCCTCGGCATCGGAGAGCCAGATTCCTGATGGTTCGTGGGTAACTGCTGCTAAGGTTCCTTCGAAACCGTAAGCTGGATCTAGTATTACTCTGATTTTTTTGCCCACGTTTCTTTCCAGCATGTGGAATATTGATGGGGGCAATTCTTGATCTGGCATAAGCTTCGCAACTTAACATGATAGTGGATCTATAGATAAAACAATATCCCTGCTTGATGATGGTGGCTTTTGCAGTTGTGATAACCACTTGGTGTTAGCTTAAATCTTTTTTTGATTGTTTTATATTAAAACATATCTACATTTTCTTTGGGTTATAAAAAAAAATGTATTTATTGTCCTAAATTATATAGCTCTATCTTCGCTAAATTTTAATAGGGCTGTAAGATTCCATTGTGGAGAGAAATATGGCGTCTGAAAGTTCTCTTAATCGTTCAATGGATAGTGCAAAAAGACATTATTCCTCAATGTTCTTTCTTCCATCATTTAAAAAAACGCTTCTTGCAGTAGCGTTGCTTTGCATTGCTGGAGTAAGCCTTTCCGCTTTCACCCTTTTTCATTCAATTAACAGTTTCATTCTAGGCATTTCTCTTTTTGCAGTCACATTTTTAATGGACCTATTTGTAAGCAAAATTGTTTTAAAGAGTGACCCCGTTTTTTCGACGCGTCGAACTCTGGTGCTTTCCCTTGCCGGTTGGCTTCTTTGGCTCTTCTTCAACGCTTTAGGCGTAGGTCTAAGCTTTGCCTTTAGCTCTTTACTTTGGGTTAAACTTTGTCTTTTAGGCTTCGCTGTAGTTTTAACTCTTAGATCTCTCGTTTTTATTGCAACCTCGACAGCATCAAGGTGGCGTCAAGTGTTATCGACTTTACTTCAGCCTGCACTTTGCATAACAGTTTTTCTTATCTTCTGGATTACCTATATGGGTACTCTCTCTTGGCAAGTTTACCTTTTCGTAGGTGTCTCGCCTATAATTGGTCTCATCGCAGTTTTTCTGTTGCTCTCATCGATAGATCGTTTAGGTAAGAATACCTATTCGTTGCCTGCTTTGTCTCTATTTAGAGCATTCATTCTAAACTGGGTATCTGACCAAAATGCTCCGCTTGAAAAGCTTCTAGAAGAGATGGGTGAAGCTTCAGATATCGAAGTGACTCTTCTCAAGTTTGACGCTTCAAAACCTAAAGCGGCAATAATTGTTCCCCTTGTTCATCCTGGACCATTTAAAAACATCGGAAGCAGCCTCCTACCCTCACTTCTCAAGCAAGGATATGAAAAAGAATTTGGTTGCGATGCTTGTGTCCCTTTAGGTATTCTTGGACACGAATTGGATTTGGCTTCCCAAGCGCAGAATCACAAGATAATTTCACAGGTAATAGCTTCTGCGCGTTTTGAGTCTACTGCTGGTTTGGCGTCACCTTTTGTTAGAGCTACAGAAAGTTTTGCCACGGCCTCATGCCAAATTTTTGGTGATACTGTGTTCTTGTCTTTTTCGCTTGCCCCTAAAACAACAGAGGATTTACCGCAAGAGTTGGGTCGCATTGTCTCTGAGGAAGCAAAAAAATACGGATTAAAGACAGCCGTGATAGTTAACACACACAACAGCATCAACGACATAGTTGATACCGAGGAACATTTAGATTCACTTCAGAAGGCTGCTTCTAAATGCCTCCAAAAAGCGATTGCACAACCGACTAAAGCTTTCATGGTCGGCGCCGCTACAGTTTTTCCTGAAGCATTTACTTTGAAGGCTGGAATGGGAACAGGCGGAATAACAGCTGTTGCAATTCAAGTTGAAAGACAGAAAACCGTTTATGCGATACTTGATGGAAACAACATGATTTCTGGTTTACGAGAAAAAGTTCTAGACGCTTTAGCGTCTTTAGGTTTTGATGAAAGCGAAGTGTTTACAACTGACACCCACGCTGTAAGCGCCTTAGTTACTGGGCGGCGTGGTTACCATCCAGTAGGAGAAGTCATGGACCAGGAATTACTAATTAGATTTATTGGTGAAGTGGCAAAGAAGGCAGAATCAAACTTGGAGTTATGCAACGCTGGATGCATCCAATTTAAGGTTCCCAACGTCAGGGTAATAGGCGAGGATCAATTAAACTCAATAACTACTCTGGTGGACAAAGCGATTGCTAAAGCAAAACGGATAGTTGCTCCTCTCTTTGGTGTTGAAGGATTACTTCTGCTACTACTTTTACTGCTTTTCTAAACTAATTTTTGGTGTTCGACGAGGCTTTCTCTTTAGTTCTGTGCCGCAAATCTGACAGTCCTTGGTTTTGCCGTTTGCTGGGTATTCTCGGTGGCACGCGGGGCAGTACCTAATCCACTCTAAAAGACGTCTAATACCGAAAGTTGTAAGCGCCAAAAACCCAATTCCCATCTGTTTAGCAACGTTCTGAATCGAATAATCGTCTGTAATAATTTGGGGGGTGTAGCCTTCAGCTTTTAATTCAAGGGCTAGCGCAAGAAGTTGCATGTCAGCTTCCGAGAGCTTAAATGAATCTCCTACCTTGCTTGCGGATGTTTTAGTTGAATCTGTGAATTCTTTCGTGGGTGTTCTAATTTTGACTTTGCCACTTTCGATCGCGGTTTCAAAACGCATCTTAATCATAGAATTTCTAAGTATTTCTTCTTCAACCTTGGGCACCGTCACTTGTTCTGCACCTGAGGAAAAAGGATCAAAGCCAGCCAAAAAAGCCGAAGTATCTAAAACAAAAACACCTTTGAATTGGTTTTCAGCTTGGTTGCTCATTCTGTTCCCTTAAAAAGCATCCTGTTCTTTAGCCTATCGTAAAAATCGGTTTCAAAACGGATAAACGAGGTTACGTTTTTGGACCTTGTGACTTTTAGTATATCATCAGCGCTTACAAGTTTACGATAGTTACCATCGATTAAGACCAACATTTCTTTTGGTCTTTCAACATTAAAGCTCACAGTTGAGTCTGCTGGAAACACAAGCGAATGAAACACTGTTAATGAGCAAATCGGAGTTAGAACAAAAGCATCAACTTCTTGGTCTAAAACTGGTCCCCCTGCCGAAAGTGAATATCCTGTAGAGCCTGTTTGAGTTGCGACGATTAAGCCGTCTGCTTGACATTTTAGGATTGGTTTTCCATTCTTGCATATTTGAGTATAAAGAATCTTTGACGGTTCGCAGGCAGAGATGACAACGTCATTTAAGGCGTCAGGCATTGGTTCTTTGCCGATTGTGACTGATAGTTTTGCACATTTCTCTATTTTACACTCGCCTTCAAGTATTCTTTCTACTGCTTCACAGGCGTTTTTCGGTTCAACTTCAGTTAGGAATCCTCTAACTCCCATGTTTATTGCTAATATCGGAGGTTCCGGCTTGGGTACATTGAGGCAAGTTCGCAGTATGGTTCCGTCGCCACCAATGGTAATTATAAAATCAGCTTTCATTTTTGAGAGCGGAATAAACTCTTCCTTTGTACTTACTTTGCCTGTGAGGGTATCTTCTACGTAAACCTTCAAGTCCTTCTTTTTTAGGTACTTCGCTAAGTCTTCGGTTAGCTTCAGCGCCGATTTTTTGTCATAGCGGATAACTAAACCCACGCTTTTGAACAATTTTCCACAACTCATAACTAGCGTAAACCTTAATCTATATATGCGTGTTGTTCAGAATTGCATTAAATAGAACTATACTGTGGTGAGCGTATGAGTAAACCAGTAGATGTAGGAGAATTGCGCGTTGGCGGCTATATGATGATTGAAGGCGAACCATGTCGCATAGTGGATATTGCAAAATCTAAGCCTGGAAAACACGGTTCAGCCAAAGCCAGAATCGTTGCTATAGGCGTTTTCGACGGGCAAAAAAGACAATTCGTAAAACCAGTCGACCTAGGCGCAGAAGTCCCCATAATCGATAAGAGAACAGGTCAAGTCTTTGCTATTAACCCTACGGGTGTTCAGATAATGGATTTAGAAACCTATGAATACTTAGATGCACCCTTCCCAGATGAGCCTGAACTGAAAACCAAGCTTGTTGCCGGCGCAGAAATAGAGTATTGGGCAATACTTGGAAAAGTAAAAATTGTCCGAGTAAAATAATTATCAATTTATTTTCTTAATCTTTTCAGTTAAAGTTTATGTTCTAGCGTGAAGCCTTTTGCTGTGAAGCCAATGATGCATGAAGAGCCGTCTGAATTGTGAAGAATTTTTTAATGGGGAACTGAGGCTTCAATCAAAAAATTGACCTGCATTGTTGCTTTTTAAGCTGTAATCTTTATTTAAAAGTACAATAGATGTTTAGGCTGGAGACTCTGATGGCATTAGACAACTTAGGTTCATCTCTAACAAACGCAATAAAGAAACTTTTCAAAGCTGGCGTAGTTGATGAAGCTACTGTTAAAGAACTGGTTCGTGACATCCAACGTGCCCTACTACAATCAGATGTCAATGTCCAACTTGTTCTTCAAATCTCCAAAAACATAGAAGAACGTGCTTTGAAAGAAAAAGTTCCACCGGGCGTTTCAAGACGTGAACACGTTATAAAAGTGGTATACGAGGAACTAACGAAATTCGTAGGCGACAAACCTGTTCCTCTCAAAGTGGAGCCTGGAAAAAAGAAGATAATAATGCTTGTAGGCATTCAAGGTTCAGGAAAAACCACGCATGCCGCTAAAATAGCGAGGTATTTCCAAAAGAGAGGTTTAAAGGTAGGATTGCTTTGTGCCGATACTTATCGTCCAGGAGCTTATGCCCAACTTCAACAACTTGCAGCTCGAACAAACACTCCATTCTTTGGGGACCTAAAACAAAAAGATCCGGTCAAAGTAGTTAAGGAAGGTCTAAAACAATTCGGGGAAAAAGACCTGATAATCGTTGATACCGCGGGCAGGCATAAAGAGGAGAAAGATTTGATCAAGGAAATGAAAGACCTTGAAAAGAACATCAAACCCGATGAAGTAATAATGGTCATCGACGGCACAATCGGTCAGCAAGCACTTGCACAGGCAAAAACCTTCCATGAAGCAACACCCATCGGTGCCATAATAGTAACTAAACTAAATGGATCTTCACGGGGTGGAGGAGCACTTTCAGCAGTTGCCGCTACTGGAGCACCCATAAAGTTCATAGGCACAGGAGAAAAAATCGAAGATATTGAACCTTTTATTCCTTCGCGGTTTGTCGGTCGACTCTTGGGTATGGGTGATTTAGAAACTCTATTAGAAAAGGTAAAAGATGCTGAAATTCAGGTTCCCCAAAAGAAAGCCAAAGAAATCATGAGTGGCAATTTTACGTTAACTGATATGTATGAACAGTTCCAAGCAGTCAAGAAAATGGGACCTTTCGGTAAAGTTCTCAAGATGATTCCAGGTATGTCTTCTTCTGATGTTCCTGATGAGATGTTGAACACAGCCGAAGGTCGCCTAGAAAAGTGGGGCGTAATAATCCAATCTATGACTCCTAAAGAGAAGGAAAATCCTAAATTGTTAAACTCTTCACGGGCTAAGCGCATTGCCCGTGGTTCAGGAACAACTGAAAAAGATGTTAAGGAACTCCTAAAGCAATATATAATGATGCGAAAGATGTTGAAGATGTTTAAACATAAAAAGAAACTTCCCTTTGGCCTAGGCTTTGGTAAGGGTATTCCAACAGGTTTCAAGTAGGCTACACAGAATGGATGTTTTAGGAAAAGCCTTCGAAATACTAAGCAAATACCCGCTTTGTAACCACTGCTTGGGCAGACAGTTTGCTTTACTCGGTTATAGTATGGAAAACAATGTTCGCGGTCACGCATTGAAAGTTAGCTTAATCATGCAAGCTAACGACCTTGTCACTGAAAAAAATGTTGAGGGTGTGAAACGGCTTAAGGTTCTGGCCACGAATGGTTTTTCCAGAGAAGCACAAGAAACGTTAAAGCACCTGAATAAGCGTTTTTTGTCAAAAAAGAATATTGATCAAAAATGCATTTTGTGTGAGGGTAAATTTGAGCTTGTTGATAATTTAACAAAGAAAGCCTTAGAAATACTTGCTGACTATGAGTTTACAACTTTTCTTGTAGGAATTGAATTGCCAAACAAAATTGAGGAGCGAGAGGATGAGTTTAAGGCTGCCGTCAACATTGGCTACGGAGAAAGTATCAAGCATGAATTCGGCAGATTGCTTGGCAAAGCACTGGCCAAACACACAGGCAAAGAAGCTGATTACTTAATACCCGACATCGTAGTTATCTTCAACCCCTTCCTTGAAAAGATCCGTATCCAAGTAAATCCTCTTTTCGTTGCAGGCAGATACCGCAAGTTAGTGCGGACTATTCCGCAATCGAAGTGGTTCTGTTCAAACTGTCGAGGTCGAGGTTGCGACAAGTGTGGTGAAACTGGAAAAATGTATCCTGAATCAGTGGAGGAGTTGTCTTCTAAACAGTTGCTTGAGGTAGTTCAAGGAGAAGAAATCTTCTTTCATGCTTCTGGACGTGAAGACATTGATGCACGGATGCTTGGAAGTGGCAGACCTTTTGTAATTGAGATTTCCAAACCCAAGAAGCGGTTCATTGATTTGAAACAGATTGAAACCCAAGTTAACGTTGAGGCAATTGGGAAAGTTGAGGTTTCAGGATTGCATTTCACCACCAAAGGTGTTGTCAGACGCCTCAAGAAAGGTGAGAGTGCCCAGAAAGAATATGGTTTGTTAGCTGAGTTTGAAAATGAATTATCAGACCAAGATGTGCGCACAATAGAAGAGAAGTTCTCTGGTGTATGCATTAAACAACAGACGCCATTGCGTGTTATGCATCGTCGGGCAGATCTAATCCGAGAAAAGTACATATATCAGGTTAAAGTTAAGAAGGTGTCGCTTAAGAGGGCTCTACTTGAAATTCGTTGTCAAGGGGGGCTCTACGTTAAAGAATTGGTGTCTGGAGATGAAGGAAGAACAGTACCGAACGTTTCGGCTTTGCTCAACAACAGAGCGAAGACGCTTAAGCTTGACGTTCTTAATGTAATAATGGATGATAGTTAAAGGTGAAAATTGAATGAGAGGTTCAAAAGGCTATTACACAGGTACGCGCAGTTTGTTGCGTAAACCAACTCGTGCAAAAGGTAAACCACACATTGGTAAAACCCTTCAAGATTATGCTCCTGGTTCTCAAGTGATCATAAAGATGGATTCCAGTACACAGAAGAGTATGCCTCATAAAAGATTCCATGGCAAAATCGGCGTTATAGTGGAAAAACGCGGTAGAGGATATGTTGTTAGTGTTCCGCAGGGCAACGCTATTAAAGAAATTATTACTCGTTCAGAACATCTAGAGCCTTATACAGGTAAGTGAGAGAAGATGAGCAGCAAGAGAGAAGTTAGCGAAAACCGGTTAACCTTACCGCAAGTAAAGAAGGTTCTGGAAACAATTGGTGAAGAAAACCTCGATCAATTCCAACGTCGTACACTTGATTATGTAAGTAAATTCTCCAAGTGTGACCCAGATAAAGCCGAAGAACTCTTGCAAACACTTCTCAAAGAATATGAACTTGACGAAGCTGAAGCAGTTCAAATTATAAATTGCATGCCTGAGACCGTTGACGAGTTGAGGATTTTTTTGGCAGGTGGACGCAAAATCATTGAAACCACTAAATTGCACACTATTGTTGAGCTTTTGAATGAGAATCGAACGTTGAAATAGTCGAAAGCTACTAAGTATTTTTAAGCATTAAGCGAGAATAGACTAGTGCACGGACTCAGTGACTGTTATGGAAAAGCGGTATGAAGAGCAAGCTTACGTGTTAGATTTCCTTCAGCACGGCAAGCCAGGATTTCGACCCACTGGAAGAGCAGGTTACCGAGCGGGCGCTCTAATTCAATGTGTCGGTGAAGAATTCTTTACAATTTTGGAAGCCTTGGTGAAAGAAGAACTAGTTTTGAAGCCAGGTGACAGAGTGTATGTAGGAAAGGATTCCCGTGAAGAAGTCACATACATTATAGGTCGCATTAGCTATGACGAATTGACTGCTTCAGCAAAAGCAGAACTTGCCAGCGTAATAAGCAAAATAGTTTCAAACCGAGAAAAATGGTTTGTAGGTTTCTTTAACACTGCGCGAGCAATTACTCCGCGCATGCATGCATTAGAGCTAGTTCCAGGTATCGGCAAAAAATATATGTGGCAAGTCATTAATCAACGCGAACATAAACCGTTTGAAAACTTTGAGGACTTGCAGAAACGGACCGAATTGCCCAACCCCGTAAAATTGATTACGAAACGCGTAATGGAAGAGCTTGAGGGCGACAGCAAATACCGGTTGTTCACACGGGCGCAATAAGGCATAATGATGAGTCTTGAGGAAACGAAGCAACTGCTTCGAGCCCACCGAATTCTTCCTAACAAGCTTATGGGACAAAACTTTATGGTTGAGCCATCGCTCTACCCAAAACTGTGCACTTATGCAGAAATTAGTAAAGCGGATATTGTTTTGGATGCTGGCGCCGGCTTTGGGTGGTTAACCTGTTTCTTAGCAGATAAATGCAAGAGTGTGGTGGCAGTTGAGAAGGACCAACATATTGCGGCTGTTCTTCGTTCAAAAGTTGGAAGCTTGAAAAACGTGGTCGTTGTTGAGGGTGATATACTAAAAGCAGCATTACCCGAATTCAACAAGGTAGTGGCGATTCCCCCTTACTATCTATCTTCTCATTTGGTCCTGTGGCTTTTAGAAAGAAAGATTGATTATGCAGTTATGATTTTGCAGAAAGAATTTGCTAATCGCCTTGTCGCATCTTCTGGAAGTGAAGAGTACGGTTGGTTAACTGTTTTCACTAATCAGGCCGCGGCGGTTGAGCTACTAGACTCCGTGTCAAAAGAAATGTTTTATCCACAACCAGAAGTCGATTCGGTTATCGTTAGCTTAAAATCTTTGAGAAACACACCTTTCGAGCTAAAGGATAACGTGTTTTTTGTACAAATGATGAAGTGGCTCTTTACCCAACGCAACAAGAAGCTAGGAAAGGCAATTGCACCATTTATTAAAAGCAGCCTCAAATTGAGCAAACATGATGCAGAAAAACTGTCTTTTAGTTTGCCTTCCTGTGACCGACGAGTGAGAGAGTTATCGCTCAACGATTTTGGAGCACTATCAAATGCCTTGTCCAAGCAAAAGAGTACACTTCGATAACTACGTCTTTAATATTTATGAAGAAGTTTATGATCCTGAAGAAGATTCTTTATTTTTCGTCGAAAACTTTGAGGTCAAAGAGGGTGAGCAGGTTTTAGATTTAGGTACAGGCTGCGGATTGCTAGGAATTTTGGCTGCTAAAAAAGCTGAACGAGTGCTTTTAGTTGATGTTAATCCCTTTGCTATTCGTTGTGCAAAGGAGAATTCATCGATCAATGGATTACATGGTAAAACTGATTTTGTTCAAGCTAGCCTATTAACAGCTCTAAACCACAGTACAACATTTGATTTAATTTTATTCAATGCGCCTTACTTGCCTTCTGAAAAGGGTGAGGAAGCTTCTTGGATTGGACGCGCTTGGGCTGGAGGCGACAACGGACGTGAAGTAATAGATCAATTTATTTTTACTGCTCCCTCACATTTGAAGCCTCATGGTAGGGTTCTCTTGATGCAGTCCACGCTCACAGGCGTCGAAGAGACAATTCACAAATTCACCGAGCAGGGACTAAAAGCTCACGTGAAAGCTGAACAAAAACTGCCTTTTTTCGAAACCTTAACCCTCATAGAAGCTATCGCTGGTGTGCAAAAAGAAACAATTTAAAGGCAGAACCCACTTCAATAATAATTGGTATTGACTATGACACTCTGGTTTTATGTAAAAACAAATGAAGATCCAAAAGTTGTTGGAGAAGTTGTTTGCGCTTTCAACTTTATGCAGGGACAACATCCTGAAGACAAATATTCGTGGATTATTGAAACTGGAAAAGATGAGCCTGGCTACTGGGAAATTAAAGGCAAATATGCCGCGTTAAAAGACGTTGCAATGATTTGTATCGTTTACAGGATTGGTGACACAGTGGCTTTTGCGGAAATCGACGATGATTTGTCCCCAAATTTCATCGACCCACTCGTAACAAAGTATGGGCTGGACAAAGTTAAATGGATTGTTATTCCCTCAAAAAAATAAATTAAAAATCTATTATTCAGGTTAACCCCTTTTCTTCTATATTTTGTTTTTAAAAATTTTTTATGGTGGCAATCTAAGTGATCACGGTTGTTTCTTCAAATAAATGACTTTAGATTACTGTGAGACATAGTGGTTTATTGTTTATCGTATTTTTCTACTACATCGTTCATTATGGCTAATTCAATTCCAGCCTGCTTGAACATATCGATTGTATCAGCGTCGGCATGGTAGCGTTTCGCGCAGACCACTCTTTTAATTCCGGCATTAATTATCATCATGGCGCAGGTTCGGCACGGCGTCATCTTGCAGAAGATTGTTGAGCCCTCAAGGGAAATGCCAAACCTTGCCGCTTGGAGTATCGCGTTCTGTTCTGCGTGTAACGTCCGCACGCAGTGCTGAGTAACTTCTCCGTTCGAATTGAATACTTTACGCAGGTCATGTCCTGCTTCGTCGCAGTGGGGTAATCCTGCTGGAGCACCAACGTAACCCGTAGTCATTATTCGCTTGTCTTTGACGATTACGCAACCGCTTCTTCCGCGGTCACACGTTGCGCGTGCGGCTACAGCCTCACATAAGTCTAAGAAATATCTGTCCCAATTGGGTCTTGGATTAGTGCTCATTGTTTTGTTACCTCGAACAGTTTTTGACTCATAGTTCGCTAATCGAATTAATAAATTGTAACGGCAGACGCCGCTATTTTTCAACGATGTGGATTTCTCGGCCGATCATGTGCCGTTCATCCATTTCAATCAATGAACCAATGTTAACCAACCGTTCAATTAGACCTGCATTCTGTGAGAACATGTCTTTCAAAAAAGGATAAACGTTCTTGAACCCCAGACTCTCAAGTTTTTTGCTAATGGGCATCGTTATTGCCTGTCCCGAACGCGTTTTGATGTAAGGAGTAACCAATACCAAAAGTCCGCCAGGCGCAAGCACACTAAAGGCTTGCTCAACAAAACCAAAATACAATGGTTCAAGCTTCTGAATAATTTTTTCTGCATATGGAACCGTGGGCACTTGCCGGAGGGCTGGACCTAAATCTGGCTCACAAACAATACAATCAATCGTTTCCTGCCCTATCTTCTCCACTAGCCTGTTGACGTTCCCCTGCAAAACCCGAAAATCTGTATCTTTGAGCCCATATTCACTAACTAACCACTCAAGATTCTCGCTTGCAGCTTTAACACACCAAGGATTAACATCCATTCCCACAACAATCGCCTTTTCTAAAAGCGCTTCCTGAAGGATTGTGCCGACGCCGCAGAATGGATCAAGCAAAGTCTTTCCAGCTTTACATGAAGACAAGTTAACCATCATCCGCCCTAACCTTGGAGGCATACCAAAAATTTTTCGTTGGTTTGGCTTATAAATATCTCTTTTCTGGAATTCAAAGGGATTATGCACGGCTACAGAGGTGGCTACCCATGTTTCTGTTCTGCCAATGCAGAACAATATCTCTGCTTTGTTTTCAACCAAATTCTTTTTTAAGACTTCAACATGACTTAGCTGGGCTTGTTTTCTTTCATTGCTAAAACCCATAAAATTAGATTTATGTCCTAAATTAGAGAGTGTGTCTTTAACAGTGCTTCCGACAAACCTTTGAATTACCCTAGACAACGACCGCAGGGTGCTTTCAGTACAGTACACGCTTACTCCAAACAGCACTTTCTCCGACGATTTAGCTATACAATCGGCTAAACCGCTTGATATCATAGACTCGGTTATTTTTGATTTAGCATGTTTATTTTTTTTGAGAAATGCCTCTTTGATGGTTTCAGTAGGGAACTTTGTTTTTACTTCCCCGATTTTTATGGTTCCACCCAAATCTGCGATGGCTGAAGCATAGAAATCTTTGTCAAATGATAAGACAAAGAATTCTCCTGAAAAAAAAAGGATTTCGAACCCAATTTCTCTTGATTTAAAGTAGGCGGTCAGCTCCGCCAGTGAGAGCATCCAGTTTTTTCCTGAAATAAACAGTTTAGTTGGCATTTGGAAAATCAAAAGTAAACTAAGTATATAAGTGAATAACTGCGAATCACTTGAATAGTTCCCTTTACGTAAATAAACGGCAAGTTGGAAAATACACGGAAGTATCTTAACTGATTGACAAATCGTTTAAATACCGCTAAAGTAGTATTGCTAAAAAGGGACGCAGCATGCACGCGAGAAATTACAGGCACGTTAAAAATCGAGCTTACACAAGAAAAAAATATGTTAGAGGTTTTCCACCGCCAAAAATAGTAAAGTTCTCCATGGGTGACACAAAGGGGACTTTTGGAATCGAAGCCAAACTTATTGCTTTAGAACGGGCCCAAGTTCGCCATAGCGCTTTGGAAGCAGCACGTGTTGCTACAAACCGTATCCTGATTGATAAACTCATAAATGACTATTATATGGTCGTTAATCTATATCCACACATTATTCTAAGAGAAAATAAAATGATCTTTGGCGCTCATGCTGACCGACTCCAACAAGGAATGAGACGTTCATTCGGAACACCAATCGGTACAGCAGCAAAAGTTGAGGTAGATCAAACTATCATAACAGTCAAAGTGAAAGCAGGTCAAGAGGTTACAGCTAAAGAATCTCTTAAAAGAGGAAGTGCAAAACTTCCAATTCCATGTAAAATTGTTATTACCAAAATTGTAGCTCCCACAACAATAGTCGAAGCGGATGAGACCGAATCCGAAGCGCCCGAAGTGGAGACGGAGTCGATTTGACCGTAAAAGAGAAAGAACTCATTTTATGGTTTGAAGATGTAAGAAATGTTGATGTTTCTATTGTTGGCGGTAAAAACGCCAGCCTTGGAGAAATGATTAATTCGGGATTACCCGTTCCACCTGGTTTTGCAGTAACTGCTTTTTCATATGAACGTTATATTCAAGAGAAAGGAATTGCTGAGCAGATTTACAAGATTATTAAGGAAACAGTCACAAACCCGAACGACCCTAGACAGTACGATACTGCTTCAAAAAAAATCCGTGAACTAATCGAAAAAACTCCGATGCCCAAGGATCTGGAGAACGCAATTAGAACAGGGTACAGGGAGCTAAATAAGCGCCTTGACCTCAAGGACACTTTTGTAGCTGTTCGGTCAAGCGCAACAGCCGAAGACTTACCAGACGCGTCGTTTGCGGGGCAGCAAGAAACTTACCTCAATGTTAAAGGCGAAGATGACCTAATCAACAAAGTCGTTAAGTGTTGGTCTAGCCTTTTCACTCCACGCGCGATTTTCTATCGCAATGAAAAAGGGTTTCCCCATGAAAAAGTTTTCATAAGCGTGGGAGTGCAAAAAATGGTTAATTCACGCTGCGCAGGAGTTATGTTCACAATTAACCCGGTGTCAGGAGACAGAGACGAAATAGTAATCGAAGGCAACTTCGGCTTGGGCGAAACAGTTGTTTCAGGCGCTGTTAACCCAGACGACTTCATTATAGACAAGAGCACTATGCAAATTAAAGAACGACGTATTTCTCGAAAAACAGTAAAGTATATTCGTGATCCTAAAACAGGAAAAACAGTTCACTTGGATATTCCTGAGGATGAGCAGAAAACAGTCTGCGTAAGCGACAAGGAACTCATGATGCTTGCGGAGCTTGCAAAACGCATCGAAAAACACTATTCTAAACCCATGGATATCGAATGGGCAATCGACCTAGATCTTTCTTACCCCGAAAATATGATGTTAGTTCAAGCTCGTCCAGAAACTATTTTCGGTACAAAAACTATGGAAGCAGCAAAAATGGAAGAAAATCAATCTAAAGACCTAAAAGTTATCGTTCGAGGAATCTCTGCTGGAAGAAGAGGCTACGGTATAGGTAAAGCAAAAGTTGTCCTTAACCTTCAAGACGCCAATCGCGACATGACAAAAGGAGATATTCTAGTAACAGGCATGACCGACCCTGATTTTGTTCCCTTTATGAAAATGGCAAGTGCCATCGTAACAGACAAAGGTGGAATCACTTCTCACGCAGCCATAGTCAGCCGGGAACTGAACATTCCATGTGTTGTCGGAACCGAAAATGCAACACAAGTAATGAAAACAGGTAAAGAATACACCGTGGATTCAAGAAACGGCGTTGTATACGAAGGCATAATGGCCCAAGCAGTTCAATCAGCCTCAGCAAACAACGGCGGAGTCATGCAAGTTGCAGATGCAGTTCCAGTAACAGCTACAAAAATTTATATGAACCTCGGAACTCCCGAGATGATTGAACAATACAAGAACTTACCCTTCGAAGGCATCGGTTTAATGCGAACAGAATTCATCTTAGCCAGCGCTATAGGACAACACCCAATGGCATTCGTCGATGCTGGTCAAAGCCAACAATTCGTAGACAAACTGGCTGATGGCATAGCGACTGTTGCTCGTGCAATACAGCCTAAACCAGTTGTAGTACGTTTAAGCGATTTCAAAACCAACGAGTACAGAGGATTAAAAGGCGGCGATAAATACGAAATCGTCGAAGAAAACCCAATGTTGGGTTGGAGAGGATGCAGCCGCTATATAAGCAAATGGTACATCCAAGCCTTCAAGCTTGAATGCCAAGCTATAAAGAAATGCCGAACCGAATGGGCTCTCAAAAACGTCTACGTTATGCTTCCAATGGTTCGTACGCTATGGGAAGCAAAAGCGGTTCTGCAAATCATGAAAGAAGAAGGCTTGGAGCGCAACAAAGACTTCAAGGTATGGTTCATGGCTGAAACACCATCCATCGGAATCATGGCTGACGAATTTAGCAAGCTTGTCGATGGTTTCAGCATCGGCTCAAACGACATGACCCAGGGAGTTCTCATGATTGATCGCGACTCTGAACGTTTAGGTCAAATGGGATACTTTGACGAACGTGACCCGGCAGTCAAACGTTTAATCGCCCACCTTATCAAAGCTGCTCACGAAAACGGCTGCACAGTAAGCATCTGCGGCGAAGGACCCTCAAATCTGCCTGACTTCGCAGAATTCCTTGTTCGAGTCGGGATCGACAGCATATCTGTCAACAACGACGCCGTAGTCGCAACCAGAAAACACGTTGCCAGTGTAGAACAAAAAATCATCCTTGAACGCCTTGCCGAACAGGCAGCACTAACACGCGGGCAACCCCTCAAGAAGCCAACTCAAGATTGGGAATGGCAGTTATAAGCTTTAAGCTATGCAACAATTCCAACCTTTCTTTTATTTTCTTATTCGCAAACATGAGGATAGAGTATGCTAGGTTTTAATTTTGAAGAGAAACGAATAAAACAAGAAATCACCAAACTCGGCGCTAAACGCGTTTTGTTGCAGATGCCTGAAGGATTAAAACCTGAAGCTCCCAAATTAGCTAAAATCATAGAGAATTGCGGTGCGCTGGCGATAATTTCAGCCGACCATTGCTACGGCGCCTGTGACATAGCACTCAGTGAAGCGGAAGGGTTAGGAGTTGATTTAATCGTGCATTTTGGACATGCAAAGATGGTTAAGCATGAGCCAGTTCCTACGATTTACGTGGAAGCTAGGGCAACTGTAACATTGGACAAGGCAGTTGAACAATCTCTTCCATTATTAAGCAGCTATACTTCGATTGGGTTAGCAACTTCAGTGCAGCACCTGCAAACACTTAACATTGCAAGAGAAATCTTAACTCGCGCGGGAAAAACAGTAATCATTGGTGACTCGGGACAAATAGCTTATCCTGGACAGGTTAGCGGCTGCAACTACAGTAACGCAAAATCCATTGCCAACGAAGTTGAGGCATTCCTATTCGTTGGTGGCGGAATGTTTCATGCGTTGGGAATTGCTTTGAGCACTTCTAAACCAACATTCATAGCGGACCCCTATGATAACAAGGCTTACCCGATCAAAGTTGAAGCACAAAAGATTCTCAAGCAGCGTTTCGCAATCATCCAAGAAGCTAAAAACGCCAAAAAATATGGAATTTTTGTCGGGTTAAAACCTGGACAGAAACATTTGGACAATGCGCTTCATTTGAAGGAGTTGGCTGAGAAAAATGGCAAAGTCACATACTTGTTGGCTGCGAGGGAAATTGATCCTGAGACTCTTTTAGAGTTTCCATCCTTTGACGCATACGTGAATACTGCTTGCCCAAGGGTTTCTCTCGAAGCAACAGGAAAGTTCCAGAAACCTGTTTTGACTATTAATGAATTTAAGGTTGTTTGTGGCGAATTTTCATGGGAGAACATGCTCAAAAAAGGCTTATTCGAAAACTAGACTTGGAACGGTTTCTCTCCCATGTTGTTTCCCAACCTAACCCAAAGGTCAATCTGGAACAGTACACAGTTTCAGAGCAGCTTGCAGCAAACATGCTCTATATAGCTGCCTACGCAAACGACGATATAGTAGGTAAGTCCGTTTTAGATTTGGGATGTGGCACAGGTAGGCTATCGTTGGGCGCTTTATTCGTGGGGGCTAAGGACGTTGTAGGCGTTGACATTGACAGGTTAGCGATTCAAACTGCCAAGGAAAATTCAAAAAATATCTGTTTAGAAGATGCTGTTCAATGGATTCTTGGAGACCTAAGCGTCGTGGTTGGAAGATTCAGTACTGTTCTGCAGAATCCTCCTTTTGGCGTACAGACGCGTGAGGCTGACCGAGCGTTCTTGGTAAAAGCCCTCGAAGTCAGCAACTGTGTCTACTCACTCCACAGTCATCCCGAAGTCGATGCCCGGTTGATTAAGCAGCTAAAAGTAAGTCAGGGGTTTTTGCAAGTTCCTGCTTCTCCTTTCCTCGAAAAATTCATTGCCAAACATGGTGGATCAGTCAAAGCAGTCTATGCCTTGCTTATGACTATTCCACGAATGTTTGATTTCCACACAAAATTGAAACATGACTTTGTCATAGATATGTACGTTATCAAAAAGAATGCCTCTTAGAATCCAAAGAATTGCTAAAGCTAAGGCAATTATACTTTTTATTTGAAATCGAGCTAAATACTTCGTTGGGATTGCCCTAATGGATGCCTGTTCCGACAATGATCAATTTATAGTTGTAAGTTAGAGGAACCTGCTATGCCAGGTTGAGTTACCTTTATCGATTCGCAGTTTAGTTCTTGGACGATCTCTTTTGCGATCTTTTCAATATTAACGCCTTTAGATGCGTAAATAATAATTGGCTTCATGGAACTCACCTCAGATATTACTTTTAGACAGTTAGACTTCCTGCCAAAATAAAAGCTTACCAAAGTGTATAGATCAGATTTTGTTTGCCGATAAAAGCAGTATTTTTATTTATTAATCAAAAGGTTTATTGCATCGAATGGAAACTAAGCATATGCATTTATCAAAATCAAGCTTATTTACAAGTAAAGGGAACTATCATGAGTCTAAAATCTCCAGAACAAAAAAATGGTCATTTAGTTATGCCCGGCGAGCGTTTGGGCGTTATTGAAGAATTTATTTCCGACTCAGGAACATACGAGAAAAACGGGGTTATTTACTCAAAGATTGTAGGCCGTTCACTGATAGATCTACAAAATAGGCGTGTTTCAGTTTATCCAGTGGACGAAGGAGTAGTTATCCCAAAAGTCGGAACTGTAGTAATCGGGCAAATCGGCAATGCACAATCTGACAATGTTTTAGTAAAAATATTCAGGATTGGAAAAAAGAAACTCTCAGGCAATTTCGGTGGCATCTTGCATGTTTCAGATGTTTCTGACAGGTACGTTGACCAAATCAGCGATGTAGTTAAGCCAGGAGACATTGTTCGTGCAAAAGTTATTAGCGATAAGAACCAAACTTTTCACTTATCAATGAACGACAAAGGTTTAGGTGTCGTTTATGGTTTCTGTTCGCGTTGTGGTACCTTGCTTGAGCAACATGGGTATGATCTTAAATGTCCAAAAGACGGAAACGTTGAAACACGTAAAATAGCCCCAGATTACGACAAAGAAGATTTATAGATTACATGAGGAAGAACCTATGAAAGTTAAAGTATTAAAGAAATCCGAAAATGAGTTAAAGATAGAAATCGAAGGCACGAGTCATGGGCTCTGCAACTTGTTAGCTAAGAGACTTTTAGAAGATAAAAAAGTGGAGTTTGCAGGCTATGATCTACCGCATCCTTTAGCTTCAAGTCCCATAATCTACGTCAGGATGAAAGGTGCCAATAAGCCTGAAGACGCATTGATTGAGGCTGCAAACAAAGTTCGGGAAGCAAACGATGCTTTTGGTAAAGAACTTGATCGAGTTCTAAAAGCTTAACCTAAAACTCAAATATTTTCTTCGTTTTTATTCTTTTTTAGCTATTTTGTACTGCTTTTAATTTAGAGAACATTATTACCTTACACGATTTGAGGGAACAAGTTGAGCAGCCAAAAAAACTTTCGTACAATAAAACCAGAAATCAGAGTGCTAGGTATTGACGATGGAAAATTTATTCCCCAAACTAAAGGAAACGTCTTAGTTGTTGGGGTTGTTTTCCGGGGAGGTTACTCAATTGATGGAGTAATGCATACACGAATTGCAATTGACGGTTTAGATGCAACTGAAAAGTTGGCTTTAATGATTAACAATTCACCACATCATAAACAGCTACGATTGGTAATGTTGAATGGAATAACTTTTGGAGGATTCAATGTGGTTGATATACAAAAATTGAATTTTGCAACGAAACTTCCAGTTTTAGCGTTGACTGATGATAAGCCTGATTTGAATGGTATTCATGAAGCGTTAAAAAACTTGCCTAACGCTGAAGAACGTTGGGGTATTATTCTTGAAGCAGGAAAAATTCATAAGATCATCAATAACGGTGTAAAAATATACGTGGAAATGGCTGGAATTTCATTAGGTGATGCAGAAAGAATTATCGCTTTAACCTCTACCAGGAGCAGTTTGCCGGAGCCACTTCGTGTTGCTCACCTGATAGCTTCAGGAGTTAGTTCTTGATTTTTGAGTTAATTAGAAAAAGTTTAAAAGGTTGAATGCTAAGGTGTCCCAAAACGGATGTGAAGTGAGGTATATGGAATTCTGCCCTAAATGCGGTTCACGTCTTGAGCCAAAAAAATCTAAGAGCGGCAAAGAAGCTACTTTGGTACTTGCCTGCGTAAAATGCGGATACAAAAAACCTGAAGTTGACAAAAAAACTGAAGCCAAATTGGCGCCTAAAGTTATTCAGCATACTCCTCAGCAGCTTGTAGCCGTGATCGGTAAAGAGGAGCAGAAGTTGAGTACGTTGCCCACTGTGCGCATTGAGTGTCCAAAATGCGGTAATAACACTGCTTATGTCTGGCAAGTGCAAACGCGAGGAGCAGATGAATCATCAACTCAATTTCTACGTTGCACCAAATGCAATTACACCTATAGAGAGTACAGCTAAACTTCTGTTTTCTTTGCTTCTTGCCCTTAAAACATTAGAGGGCAACGAAAATACACATTCTTTTTAAATCGACCCTGCATGGTTATGGTAGTGCTCGGCTTGAACGACGATTCAAACTCGCCAAAAAACAAAGATCAATCAAAATCTTTCAAACTCTTGCCGTTAATCGCATTCGCTGTTCCACTTGCGTTAATGTTTTTGTTAAACCCGATGGATCCATACTTGAAGGTTTCAGCGCAGGAGTCTTTCCAATTAATGTGGAAAGGCAGAACATTCCAGGTGTTCTTTATTTTGTTGGTCGCATTAGAGTATATTCTAAATTGGGAAATTATTAACCTAAAAAAAAGGAAGCAGAACAAAAAAAGAGCTGTTGTTTTTGCGTTAGTTTTGTTGCTTCCAACATTGTACGTGTTGTTTGAGAACTATTTGGGGTTAAACTCGGCAATTGCACTCTGGGCGATGCAAAGCGGAGTTGCCTTCTCGGATTCTATGCCTCTTGCATTCGAGTATCTTGTCTTTTCTCTTCTTTTTTGTGGAACAGTTTTCTTCTCGTTTGGAAAGAAGGGTTTAGCAGATTTCGCCTTGCCCACCTTGTTTGTGGGGTTAGTCGGCGTTCTATATACAATTGATAATGTTTTTCCATATGGGCAGTTTACACCCTTTCAACTGCTTGTTCCAACAACTGCTGCTTTTGCCTCAGGTGTTTTGGGTCTGATTGGGTACATTTCTATTCCAGGCACAGAAATGGGGACTGGGATGCCTACTTTGCAAGTTACTGGTGCATTGGGAACGGCAAAATTTGCAATAACGTGGCCTTGTGCAGGTATAGAGAGTTTACTTATCTTTACGGCTGTGGTTCTTCTGTTTTTGAAGCGGATGAATATTTCTTGGAAAGTCAAAATAGGTGTCTTCGCTTTTGGTGCTATTATAACATACTTCATTAATGTTTTACGAATAGCAACTATCTTCACTATTGGAGTGCAATATGGCGTAGAATCTAGTCAAGTGCAAGCATTTCACTTTTACTATGGTCCATTATATGCAATGGCATGGATTATTTCTTATCCACTGCTTATTCTTGCAAGCCGAGATTTATGGAGAAAAATGAATAACAAAAAAGTTACTAAACCTCAACTAGTACAGATAAGCCCTGCTTAACTAAAATTTGCGCGTTCTGAGGTGGTAGGGAAGCTACATCCTCAGCAACAAATGGACCATATGACTTCATGTCTGCGCCCATTATGGCTGGAATGTTCTTTAAGAATCTGACAGTTGATCTTTTATGAAGTTTGGGCGCAGTTGGGTTAGTTTCTGTTTTAATTACGACCTTGATTGGTTCAATAGTTAGTTGACCCTGCATTAAGTCTTCGGTAAACTTGTGGTATAATTTTGTGAAGTCTGCAAAAGTCTCGCACATTCTGGTTTCTTCAACTGCTAGCAACTCTATTGGTAACTTTTGAGTTTTGGTGACGATTTTAATTATTTTTCTGTATCTTATCCCAAGTAGTTCCTCAAGCATCCTTTCAACGTTTGCTGATTCATGATCAAGGAGATTTGTTTTGACTGATTTTTTGTCAAGAATTTTGTCTTCTTCCTTGATTTGCTTTAGGTACTGTGAAATTTTAACGTAGAAGTCTAGTGGTAACCCTCCAAGTGTTGGGTCGTCGATTTCTCTTTGCCAAGCTGAGTAGAGTTCATTGTACATTAGTTTGCCACCTGAGCTCGTTTCTTACAGATTAGCATAACCGCTGCAGCAACAGGCAACTCAATAGTTTGGTTCTTGTATGGACCCAATGTTTCCCCACTCATTCTAAATTCTGGTGCGTCAGAGACCAACACTTTAGCCGTGCCCTTTTTAAAAGCTACCGCTTCAGTGAAAGGGTCAAAAGTTTGCAGGTCTTTCGACGAAAACTCTACCTTTTTGAGACCGGTTTTACCATGTAAAGTGCCGTTCATACGGATTAGACGGTGAATATCAGTGGTGACAACAGTGTCGATTTTAGCAGCTTTCTCTTCTCTAATGTATTCAGCTAATCTCATCCATGTCCCTTCGCCGATACCCATGACACCTGCCCAATATCCTTCATCTAAACAGCGCTCTATTAGAGTATCCTTCTTTTCTGTAAGTAACTCTAGTTTTCGTGTGTCAAAACCTGCTTTAATCAAGTCCTCTTGACGCGCATTAGATAAGAAATTCTTGATACCCATTTTCAAGCGTCTATTCCAGCCAAAATCATGTAATCGAAACTTTGCTGAAGTCTTTCTTTTTTTCTCGAAAGTTTTTATTCCAAGACCTATTACATAGTCCACTATTTCTTTTCTTGCCAAAGCATCTAGTGATCGAACCTTTTCGTTTTCGATGTGCAAGTGGTAGCCACGATGACCCGAAAAGAACACCCTTAATTCACTTTGTGAGAAACCAAAATCATTTTCAAGAAAATCCAACAGTTTGGCTACTTCCTCTCGTGCCGATTGAATGCAAAGGTCGCAAGCCCAAATCTTAGTTTCAAATTTGGTAGCTCCGCAGCAGGGGCACTCTTCAGGTGTTATTCCTCTTCCTTCGAAACTGCATTTTATGCATTTAAATTCATCGTGGATTTTGTTACATGAAGTGGGAATGTGGTCGGCGTCTATATCGAAAACAAGGTCGGATCCTATCCAACCTTTTTTGTCCATATCAACTTCAGGGTTTTCATAGTAAGCACAAGAATGGTAAACATCTGAAGGTACCGTTTCCGCAAGCATTGCTCTAAAGTTTTTAAATTCCGCAAACCTTCTGTGTCTGACCATGAATCGTTCTTTGAACATGAGATAGGCAAATTCTCGCTGTTCAGGTATAGTTGTCGTAGGAATCACTGTAGAGAGATCTCGGTAGTAGTCAGTGAATTTCTGGAAAACGAATTCTCGAGAAGCCTCCATATCCTTACCTCTTCTTGATGAAATAATTATTCTGTTAGCCTTAATTTAACTGTATATAGCTAGAAAACGGTTTCCCAATCACCATATTTTGAAAAGAATTTGAATGTGGTTGACACTTTGTTAGGGATTAAAAGGCATCCCGCTGAAAGAGAGCAATGAGATCATAATGATTAGCCAGATCATAGTGATCCCAAGTTCCGTTTTGCGTTGAGGAATCAATATGTAAACAAAAAAGTAAGGGATGTACCAATTCTGGAAGTATGGCAGTGTGAAGCTTGGTAGAAGAAGGAAGAGAGCTGACAAAGAAAGTAAGCTATTTTTATTTAGCATGTAAAAAGCATAAACCAAGGTTGCCGTAAGCGTTAGAAAGATATAGGTAAATTGCAGGGTCCAGGCGATTTGAGTGTGGGATGCAAAAGCGTTTATGCCGTTCATAATCAACTCTGGTCTAGTTTGCGATAGAAATGACGCACTCAAGTAAGCCGTAAACACACTGATGAGCATGAATGCGACACCAGCAATAATCGCTCTATTTTGTAGCAAGATTATAGGTTTGTTTCTTTCAATTAATTTCAGTATACCTACAATTATTAGAGGTAATAGGAAAATGCCTGCTTGATATTTTAAAAAGACAGAAATTCCCATTAGCAAAAAGAAGTAGTCATAACGTTCACTCAAAAACATGGTTACCGCAAATAAAGAAAAGATGAACGGGATGGAATCAAACATGCCGCCAGCAGCATAAATAACCAAGGTCACATAAATGATGCAGAGTCCTACCAGCTTCCAAAATAAATGCAAATTCTTTTTCAAAAAAGCCTTCAGGAAGAAAAAGAGACCGATGTGGGCAAAAATAAGGAAAAGAGCAATCTCAAGTTTATAGATTAAACTGGGGTCAAAACTATTCTGTAGCAAAGCGCCAAAAGGCAAAAACACTAGAATGCTTCCTATGGGATATAGATGTGGCATTTCAGGCCATGTTACATACATTAAGTGCGAGTTGTCTTGGCTTGAAAGTGTTCCTAAAGGTTGATTAAAAACCGACAAGCCATCTTTGAGAAATAGAGTTGAAACATAGGAATGCCTTGCATGGTCGGTGAACCAATTTTCGACTGTTGCAAGCGAATTAGAATTTACTGCTAAAAGGATGAGCCAAAAAATTAAAGATATCAAAAGAAATACAAACAAGCGATTGCGTAAAATTTTGTCTGTTGGCGGTGAAGTCAACTTGGGTTCAATTTTTTGTACGCGTTTGATAAATGCTAATTTTATAATGATTAGCATGGCAAAGCCTAAACTTAGCAGGAACATGATTTTTGCCGGAGTAGTTATTACAGAGTATTGGTGGAGGACTTGTGTTTTCTCAATTGTTACCTGAAAATTTACCCAGTACACATTTGGCGAATTGGAGTGGAAAATGGCCTCATAGTAGTCAGGGTCTGCAGTGAACGAATATTCAACGTTTAGGTTCGAAGAATCAAAATAGAATGAGCTGTTGGTGCTAGTTACGATTGAGAAATTTTTCGAGAACGATGTTGATGACTCGACTCTTACTGAAATATTCTCTCCGCCCTGGAAAATTCCTATACCCTTTCTGTACACTTCATTTTGGCTTAGTCTAAAAGAATCGTTGATGAATAAGGTTTTTTGGCTATTTTCAGTCACTATTGGAAATAAACTTAAAACCGATAAGACAAGACTTAACACAAGGAACACAAAAGTGACTAAGAGAAGACTTTTAGTTTTGCCTAGTCCCTTCATTGAATCCGCCTTTATCCCCGGCTAAAAATAGGAATTCGCTTATATTTAATTCTGCTACAAGAAAAGAAGCGTTAACTCCACAAGTATCCTATGAGCGCCAAACTGCTTTTATTGTATACGATAAATAACTCTTAATTTCTGTCCATGAAAGTTTTGATTTTCCGCGTTTCCTATTTACAAACAAAATAGGTGTTTCTTTAATGTTGAATTTTCTTAAACTGGCTTGCCTCACGGTCTCTATTTGGATTTCATATGTGTGACTGTGCAAGTTTCCAATGGTTTCTTCGAGGAATTTTGTGGAATAGCACCGGAAGCCGCTGGTGCAATCCTTAAGCTTTAAACCTAGAGAAGCTCTGGCAATGATATTTGCGGTTTTGCTGATTATTTTTCTTGTAAAAGGCCAACCTGCGATTCTGCCTCCTTTGACGTATCTGCTGCCTATGACGATTCCGCAGTCGTATTCCCTCATGGTCGATAATAGCTGAGGAATGTCTTGGGGGTTGTGGGAGTAATCAGCGTCCATCGTTAAGACGTATTTTGGGGGCTGCTGGGTGGTGAGAAATATTTTGAAGCCGTCTGTAATGGCTGTGCCTAAACCCGTTTTTTTGGGTCGGCTGTAAAGCATGACATGGGTGTACTCAAATTGTTTTTGCTGCACTAACTCCGCAGTTCCGTCTGGGCTTGAATCATCAATGACTAGAATGGACACATCCAGCTTGAGGTTTTCAATGTCGTCGATTAACTTGGCGATGTTGTCGGCTTCTCCATAAGTTGGAAGAATTATGCCTACTTCAGAATTTAAATCAGAGTTTCCTATCAGTTGATAAACCATTATTGAATCTTGCCATCCATTTAGCAGCTTAGTGTCCTAATTAGTCTTATCAAGTCATTTAACCTGGATTTAATGATTTTTGCTTCCTCTGGTAATACTTTAATGGGTGATAGATACTGTGGCACAACACATCTCGGTTTTTGCATACCCCATGCGTTTGCAGAACCGAGCATTGAGGGCACGTGTACTTTGTTCCGGACCCGCGTTCACCAGCGATGTGCTCAATTTGGTAGCGGGTTAAGCGTTCGTTGTAATCCGAGAATGTTTTATACATGTCATTTAATCCCTCGGGAGTCATTCCAATATTAACTAGAAACGAAGTTAACGTGAAGCGTCCGATGTGGCTGAGATGGTGGCTTTGTGCTGCATCTGCATAGAGTGCGTTTATGCATGGTGGGAAAGCAGCTTGGATCACAACTTTGGGCATTTCCTCGATTTCCTGCCCCATAATCTCCTGTGCTAGTTTCATTAGTCCCTCGGCGATTGCAGTGATTTCTTCGGGTAAGTTCTTGATTTCAGAAACATCCAGCTGCTTCTCGACACGTCGTTTAATTTCTTCTTGGAGCAGGCGTATAACCTTGTCTCTATTTAAGTAAACCTTGCCTTTATCCATGATTTGGTTAACGAGCTTCCATTCAGAACCATGCATGTGAGCAGCGTTCTTCAAATATATAGAAAATCCTATGCGAAAATCCTTGTAGGGTTTCCCTTCGGCAATATCCCAATCAAAGTCTTTAGCTATGAATTCAATTTTTTCTTTTGGCTTGAGCATTTGCGCATGAGCTGTTTTGGCTACTGCTAAGGAATATCTCTTTTTTATCCACGAATTTTTGGTGGCAATAACTAGAATGAGTGATGCAGCGAATGAAGAAATTTCTGTGGCTTTGTCCTTGACCATTTCACCCGTATTTACCTCTAAGATGGCTTTTTTAACACGCTCTTGGGCGCGGTCAAAAACAGTTTTCTCCGAAGCTAAGCTCCCAATAGTAAACTGTAATTCTTCAATCTGTTTTGATGCTTGTTTCAAAAATGGATATTTGGCAAAATCTTCAGAAGATAATGCCGATTCCATCTGCAATTGGCGTCATTACTCTGTTTCGATTCTTGGCGCCAAGAAGAAAGTTAACTTTCCCTCTTTTATCTGCTGGAAATCTATTCTCACAGGCATATCAGATGAGAATTCAAGTGTTGCAATATCTGAAGTTGCAGAAGCAGCTTTAATGATTTCTGAGAGGTAACTTAAGCTGAATATGGCTTTAGCATTTTCTTTAACTTCCAAATCAAGCAACGCATCGTTTCCTTTTTGAAGTACAATTGTTGCTCCCATTAGGTCGCCTGAAGCGCTCAATGTCATTTTGTCTGGTTCAGCCTCGATTCTTACGTGGTCACTTACAAGTTGAGCGTCTTCGATTGCTTGGCTTAAACCCTGAGTTGTAGTTTTAGCTTTAACGTTGAAACTGATTTTTGGTGTTGGGACTTCTTCTTCGGAAGCTTCAAGCGTAGGCATTGTAAAGTTTCGATTGTACTTTCCGGTAATCGTGACAAGTAGTCTTCCAGTTTTTTCATCAAGTGCTAATTCAACTGCTTCTTCCTTTCCAGCACGTTTAAGGAGCTTTAAAAGTTCACTTATGTTTAAGCAGATTTTTGTAGGCTCAGTGGAAACGTATTCTTGGAAAAGTGATTTGGGCCATTCAAAATCAATCATTGCAACTCGTGATGGATCCATTGCTCGAAGTTTTAAGCCTTCAGAGTCGATTTTGAAGGTTGCTTCATCAACAAGAATTGAGATGGCGGTAGCCATATCTCTTAAGAGTTTAGCGTCAGACACTTTAAGCTTGAACATATTACCCTCTTCCTCGCCTTATCATGTATTGTAAATTTATATAGCTATTGATTACACTTTGAGTTAATAAATTTAGTCACTTAAAACCCAAGAATAAGCAATTGAAAATAAAAATAACAAAATGGATAAAATTATCCAATGCTTAGAAGATTAACGCTCAACTTCTTTGCTTGGAAGTCACAGTTTAGGGTTTTACCACTTTTCTGGTAGTGTTTATGTTTGTATTCTTTTTAGCGATTGTTCTTTTGCCTAAGGGTTGAGGGTCAACGCTATTTTCATTCGATATTACATGGTTTTGGTTACTTGAGGAAGTGAATTATTCCGGAGTTTTTCCGCAATTCTGCACAAAGATTATAGTTTGAGTTAATCCCTTTTAATTCTAAAAAAAACATAGAAGACACATAACGTTTTGTACTTGATGACTGCTTTAAAAAAATACCAATGCTAGAATCGTAAACGCTGTCAGTTTTTGTTTGATAAGTCATAAAGTATAAGAATGTGTATGTTTCTTTTATGCAAAGCTGGTCGATACCGTGAACGTTCCTAAAGAAGTAAAGACTTACTGTCCAAAATGTAAAGTTCATCAGATTCACGCTGTAACCCTATACAAGCCAGGAAAACGCAGAGCCTTGGCTCATGGTGAACGACACCACGAACGTGAAAAAGAGGGTTACGGCGGACAAAAATATCCACTTCAAAGAGAATTTGCTAAAACCACAAAGAAACAGACATTGCGTCTAAAATGTAAAGTTTGCAATTTCATGCGTCACAAAGACGGCATCCGACTGCGAAAACTTGTCATACAATAAAATTAACGGAGTAGAAAATTATGTCTGAATGGAATAAACTTATCCCGAAGCCCAGAAGCGTCTTCCTAAGAGTTAAATGTCCAAAATGCGGCAATGAACAACTCATTTTCAGTAACACAGTCAACAAGATTTCTTGCAATGTCTGCGGCGAGTTATTGGCTGAACCCTCTGGTGGAAGAGCAAAAATCAACGGTGACGTCCAAGCAGTTCTCGAGTAAGAGAGATGAGCACCCAAATGGCTCATAGCAAGCCCCAAAGGCATTTAGCTGGCGATCTTGCGATCGTAACCATAAAAAAAGCCATTATGGGTGAACAAGTAGTTTCTAGAAGGGACAAATAATTGGTTTGGCAGCTACGCAAATGCGTAAAATGTGAAAAATATACACTAAACAAAACTAGTTGTCCCTACTGTGGTGGGTCAGTGAGAATTCCACATCCAGCCAAATTCTCCCCAGATGATAAATATCTAAAATACAGAATGGCAATGAAAAGGAGCGCTACAACAGAGTGAAAGAAACATACATCAAAGAATTTGCTGAAATTAAACCAAACAACCCAATCCTAATCGAAGGTCTTCCTGGCTTAGGCTTGGTGGGAAAAATTGCGCTCCGCTACCTAATCAAACAATTAAAAGCTAAAAAAGTTGCTTACCTGTATTCACCACATTTCCCATACTTCGTTTTAGTTAATAAAAAGGGGAATGTACGTCTCCTGAGAGGTGCGTTCTACTATTATCAAAACCCAAAAGGTAATGACCTAATTCTCTTTACTGGCGATAGTCAATCACAAACAATCGAAGGTCAATATGAAATCGCCGATCGAATGCTCGATTACTCTGAAAAACACGGCGTTAAGGCGATCGCAACCATAGGTGGCTACCGCATGGAACCAAAAGAAAAACCCAGAGTCTTTATCGCCGCAACCTCGCAAGATGTCTTAAATAGGGCATTGCAAGCTGGAGCAACATTAAGTACCTCGGGGAGTCCAATCGTGGGAACCGCTGGATTAATTCTTGGATTGGCGAAATTTAAAAAAATTGATGCCCTTTGTTTACTTGGAGAAACACGAGGTTATTTGCCTGATCCATTAGCCGCTAAAAGTGTTCTAGAAGTGTTAAAGTCAACATTTAACTTTGACTTAGATCTTTCAGGCTTGGACGAAGAGATTGTTAAAGCAGAAACAATGGTTACAAAATTACAGCAAATAGAAGAAAAACGAGCCGTACAAGCTGAAGAGACAAAAAAGCAAGATGACAAGAAAACCACGTACATTTCTTAACAAAACTTTTTCTTTATCACTTGAATTGTCCTCGTGGTTTCTAAAAAACTCAAGGAAGGTTGGCAAAAAAAGACAATTATTTTCTGTCTTAATTTAAGGCGCGAATTATAGGGTCTTTTCTATTATTTAATGTCGGATCCTGCAAAACCAACTTATGCTTCTTAACTTTCAATGTCGTCCTATGTTTTCTTCAGACAGCCTTCACGAGGTTCATAAATTGTTCCTTCCCGCAACAATTGACCTATCATGCGCTCGACTTCGCCCCTCGGGATCTTTTGTTTAGTTTCCAACTCGTTAACTAACGCGTCTTTCTCCACTATACCTGTGATTTTCTCCATATCCATAAGTGTTGATAATACAACATGGAGCTTGTCTCGGATGCTCTTTGGTCTACCAGTCATAATTAAGTCAATATCCACTTTGTATGATGACATGTCTATTCCGACCTCCTCAAGCGATCGTTTCATAATGGCTATAGCCGCGTCTGCATCTGCAGCAGTAACTTCACTTCGAAGAGCAACGCGCGCTCGGGCTTCTGAAACACGAACCAAAGATTCAAGCTGACGCGCCGTTATAGCGACTGGTGAACCTTCAGTTTCACTTGCTGAACGCATAGCTAAGTAAAAGTCGCTAAGGCGGTTCAATGCGTCCATGCTTAGTTCTGGCTTGACGCTCTTGGCAAAACTGACATATTTTCGCAGAAGCTCTGCATCGACTTGAGCTTCTACCGGGCTTGCCCCTCTTCTGTGGATCTCTAATATGTGTCTGGACATTTTTCTGTCCGAATCCTTGTTTGGTACATCTCGAAGAACAAAAATTAAGTCGAAACGTGAAAGAATAGTTACTGGTAGGGAAATATTTTCTGCAACTGTTCGGTTCGGTTCATACCTGCCTAAGGATGGGTTAGCGGCTGCAAGCACGGCTGTTCGAGCATTCAATGTGGCAACGATGCCGCCTTTTGCGACTGAAACCGTATGCTGTTCCATGGCTTCGTGTATGGCAACGCGGTCTTCGGGACGCATTTTGTCCATTTCGTCAATACATGCGATTCCTTTGTCTGCAAGGACCAATGCGCCTGCTTCAAGACTCATGCTTCCACCCTTTTCACGCACTACTGCCGCAGTTAAACCAGCTGCAGTAGTACCTCTGCCCGAAGTATACAGTCCACGAGGCGCAATTCTTGCAACATACTGAAGCAACTGCGATTTGGCAGTACCCGGGTCACCGATTAACAACGCATTCATTTCGCCTCTCACGTTCACGTCTGGAAGACTCTTCGATACACCGCCGAAGAGCAGATACATTATTGCTTCTTTGATATGTTCTAACCCAAAGATTGAGGGTGCGATGGAAGTAAGGATTTTTCGGTGTACATCTGGGTCTTTGGATAGTGCAACCATTTTGGCTTCTTCTTCAGGCGTGGGCGGCGAGGTTTCAGGTTCTTTGCCCAAGACTTCTATGGAGTTGGCGTCTAGTTGAAGTATAAACGTGCGCAGTTTTCCCATACCCATGAGCGAAGGTGCAAAAGCGCGTACTGTGCCAACTATTGAAACATGGTCTCCTGGTCTTGCAACGTTGACTATTTCATCTCCGACAAGTTTCACAGCTAATACACGTGGAAGTTGTCCTGGAGGTAAATCCTCAGGTTTTTCTTGAAGACGGAGATCTTGTGAATCTATGAATGTGGATTCTTCCTGACTAAATTCGAATGGTCCATCTCTACCACAATCTGGAGCAATGCATACGGATGGAGCCTTCAAAAATTGCCCCGTTTGCTCAACCTGATTTACTGTGCCGCATCGTTTACATTTGAAAGCTCCCAACTGAACCATAGGACGTACAGGCGTAGCCCGCACAACGATGCCCTCAATCATGACTAGTTTGCTCATTTGTCTTGAGCCAAGTTTTCGAAGTATCTCTTTACCCAGAAGCTTTACAATTCTAACTGTGACTTTTTCTATTTTCTCAGCATATTCAGCATCTTCAATTCGAAGCTGCTCGTATGCTCCTTTACCCGCATGTTGCAGGTATTCTTCAGGTCTGTTGAGTATTAGTTCGGCTAAGGCTTGATCGAATCCATAGAGCTCTTCAAAATCTATAGTTAAAGATCCTTTTCCGTTGATGGCTAACTGTGCAATTCGTTGTCGGTACTTTTCTTTTTTGAAAAATTCTTGAAAACGTTGCTGAGGATCTATAGTCTCAAGTTTGGCCATCCTATTTCTCCCCAGCGTTTTCTAAGATTCTTGCTTTCCATTCAGAAATGATCTTAACAAGTTGATCGTAAACAAGGCGTTCTTCGCTTGTGAATTTTTTAAGAACTTGGTCGCTTTGGGCGGGAGCGGCGGATATTGCGACAATTTTCTTTAGTCTCGAATTAACGATATCGCGTGCTAATTGTCTTGCCCGGTCGTATTCTTGGTATTTCTCAGATTGTTTTTGGGCTTGATTTTTTAGATCGGAGATGAATCTGCGGAGTTTGGGGTAAAAGTCGCCTGGCAAATCTGAGATTTGACCTGGAATCTGAACGCCTTCTTTCCACTGGACTTTGAAGAGTTTAGTGGCGTCGAGGGTGTCGTCTTCGCGGAAATGAATCATGCCCGCAGATGCAAGTTCTTTAGCTACCCAAAAATAAATTTCGTATTCGTTTCCTTCGTCAAAGGGACCTACAGTTAAGCCAGCAAGCTTGATTTCTGGGCAGTTTCGGTTCGCTATGATTTTAACCAGTGAATTCTCATAGCAAAAGTCTAAAGTGCATATTTTCGCTGCCAAATCCCTATCCCTCTAAACACGCTTTCCTTTGCGGGATTCAACAGATATAGCGAGAACAGTTTTAAGGATTGCTAGAAAAGTAAAGTCAAAGAAAGTTCATTATCTAAAGCACTCTAGTGAAGATTAGTTAAGTGTTTTTAAGGATGTGAGTTGTTTATGGCCAGAGTCCTAGGACTTTTATCGCATTTGCCACTTGCCCAACCCCCAGAATTAGGGCGCCTGTGCGCATATCACTCTGTTCCTTATCAACAATCGCTTCCACGTCTTTGAAGGCTTTGTTAATCTTCTCCTCAAGTTTGCGGTTGACCTTTTCTAGTGGCCACTGTTCACGGGTTAGGTTTTGGACCCATTCGAAATAGCTTACTGTTACACCTCCACTATTGGCGAGGATGTCTGGGATAAGACAAATTTCTCTTTCGTAAAAAATCTTGTCAGCTTCAGTTGTGGTTGGCCCATTTGCGCCTTCGGCAACCATTTTAGCTTTTATTTTGTCTGCGTTCTTGTAAGTAATCTGGTATTGTAGCGCTGTGGGAATAAGCACATCACATGGCAATTCGAGCAGTTCTTCATTTGTTAGGTTCTTACAACCCTTGTAGCCTTGGACGGTTTGGTTTTTCTCTTTATGAGTTAAAACCTCCTGGGGTGTCAAACCTTCTGGACAATAGATTCCGCCTGTGGAGTCGCTTACCGCAACCACTTTGCAGCCAATTTCTTGAGCTGCAACTGCAGCGTGGTAACCAACGTTGCCAAAGCCTTGGATTGCCACCTTGGCGCCTTTAAGGTTTAGACTTCTATTCTCTGCTGCCTGTTTTACGCAGTGGATTACGCCTCGCCTCGTGGCTTCGGTTCTTCCCATGATCCGCCAATCTCAACTGGTTTGCCAGTAGCGCTTTCAGGGATTCGGTAGCCTTTAAGTTGACTGTAAGTGTCCATTATCCATGCCATTGTTTGCGCATCAGTGTACATGTCGGGTGCTGGAATATCCATATGTGGACCAAGGTACTCTGAAATTAAACTTACGTATCTTCGGGTTTCGGGTTTAGTCGTTCTAGCTTCATTTTGGCTTAGTTTTTTAGTGTCGACGCATATGCCGCCTTTGGCCCCTCCAAATGGGATGTTGACGATTGCGCATTTCCAAGTCATAAGCATTGCAAGAGCTGTGACTTCATCAAGTGTAATGTTTGGGTAATAACGGATTCCACCTTTGAAAGGTCCACGGGCATCCCAATGCTGAACGCGCATACCCTTGAAAACGTCAACTCCACCATTATCCATTCGAATATCGATGCTGACTGCGATTGAGCGTTTAGGTTGGCTAAGAATTTTATGCATGCCTGAATCAAGCCCCAGCTTTTGGATGCTAATTTGAGTTGTAATAGTGTAACAGTTAGCGGTGTATGGTCTTCTGTCAATAGACAAGCCTTCTGCAAGAAAAGTTAATAAAAAAATGACTAGTTAAGAGTTGCCTTTGAAGTGTTTTTGTTTGTTTGGGGGATGTTTTCGTATACAAAAAGCTTATTGCTTTTTGGCCTCTTCTCCAGTATTTAATAAAAAGCGGTGAATCGCTAAATTCGAGATATGATATTTAAAGCTAAATATTTGGCTATAATATTAATATTTCAAATTTTATTTCAGATGAAACGAATAGTCTGCTGCAATTAAGTCAAGAATTTATAAATATTAAAATTTTTCAAGGGATTATCCAAACGGCTTCTTATCCCTCAAACACTGCGGACAAACGCAGCCAAAAGGCAAATTCTTGGTTGTGCACAGCTGATCATATTTGCAGTCACCACAAGCAAAATCTTTGTCGCATCGAGTGCAACTTTGAAGAAAAATCACTTCAGTGTTAAGCACGCCTTTGATTATTTCAGTAAGCTTTTCAATATCGTTGTAACTTTTGATAGAGTAGAGACCTTGTTCCCGACTGTAAAATAATCCCGAGTTTATAAGGAGCATGAACTTTTCTTTTTCAACCCGTGGAAGCTTGAATGCTTTCTTATTCAAAACTACCATGAATGCTTAGAACCT
Source organism: Candidatus Bathyarchaeota archaeon (assembly GCA_963741005.1). Taxonomy (GTDB): domain Archaea; phylum Thermoproteota; class Bathyarchaeia; order Bathyarchaeales; family Bathycorpusculaceae; genus Bathycorpusculum. The sequence continues at coordinate 622,000 of CAVUGQ010000006.1, read as the reverse complement.
GTTCATTTTAATTAGAAAATCAACCTCTTCAGGCGTAAACTTGAACCAAGCTGCAAGCAGACTTCCTTTTTGTTTTTGTAACAATTCCTTAACAAAAGGGACAAACTCATTTTTTGCTTTTCCATGAGAAACGTGACATTTGGCACCGATTTTGCTGCATATACCGTTAAGCATAGTTCTTTTGCCCTTAGTCCAGTACAAAGTTATGATTCGAATAGGTGGGGCTATGAAAGTGAAGGGCTTGTATGATTCAGGATTAACTGCAGCAGCTTTTGATAAACAGTTAAAGAAATACTTCAATAGGAACCAATGTTCATTTCCAATTCTACCTCTGAAAACATCTGCCTGAGACACAAAATTGTATGCAGCTGCAAGTTCTGTTGGATTATTGTAGCGTTTTGGGAGGTTGTCGCTTATAGAAAGCAGGAAATCGTCGTAGTCAACATTTGAATAGCTAAGCAAACTTGACACTTCTACAATCGATTTTGCCGAGAAGAATCCCCTTAAGGTGTCATCCGTGCTTATGTCTTTATTTCTTGAACTCAACATGACCGTATCTTGAAGCGTTAACGAATGAGTCCCCTCGGATAAACTCTGCAAATCGTTTATGGCTGAACGTACATCACCGCGACTATTTTGGGCAATTCTCTCAAGCGCTTCAAACTCTGCTTTCACATTTTCAAGCAGACAGATTTTTTGAAGCAAAGCAATAACCAGGGGAATGCGTATTTGCTGGAAACGCACGAGCAAGCACACTTTTTTTAACGGCCGGAGTTTTTCTACATCGGGGTCGTTTGCAGCCATTATGACTGGGGTACGTGCATTTTCAACAATTTTTATTATTGCACTGACGCCGCCTCGATCCTCGTTGCCTGCGATGCCGTCAACTTCATCTAAGAAAAGAAGGTTACCTTTACCATTGGTTTGATTTTGAATTGAAAAATTATCTAAAGCCACGTAGGATGTGGCCGGTTTAGCAACAGCATTAATTGCTTTCTCCGAGCGTGTGTCACTAGCGTTCATCTCGATAATAATAAAGCCAAATTCTTTTGCAGCTGCATTAACCAGTGCTGTTTTTCCAACACCGGGTGGGCCATAGAGCAAAATAGCTTTTTTGCTTCGACGTTTACTCTTGAGCCACTCAACAAAGGTAGCTCTAGCCTCTTCGTTACCAATAATGTCTTCTATCTTTTTTGGGCGGTATTTTTCAACCCATAAAAGATTATTTCGCAGCATAAGTTTCCTCTACGTTCTTCCCAAACTTTGCGAACTGAGCTAATAGTGCACTCAGTTGGATGTCGCTGTTGGCACCTTGAGTAAGACGGTAATCGTATTCACCGATGATGTTTGATAGATCCGCTTTCTGTTCAGGCGTTAGATCGGACATTTTGAAGATTTCGCGTTGCACTTGACGGATGATTTCGTTGCCTGAAAAACCAAACGACCCCATTATTTCATACATTGTTTTTCTGGCTTCAATGAAGTCGCCGTACAAGGCTTTTCGAATCATTTTTTGGACCTGCATCGGACTGGCTTCTCCAATAACCAAAGAAACTATCTTTTCATCTACACAGTCAGGCTTGTAGGCTGAAGCGGTCTGCAACGCGTTTATAGCATGTCGTAAGTCGCCTTCGGAGTAATCCACAAGTCTCTCGGCGGCTTCAGGCTGGAGTATAATGCTTTCTTTTTTAGCGATGCTTTGCAGTTGATCTTTCATTGCCTGTTTATCTAGTCTTGAGAATCTAAAAATGGCGCAACGACTCTGTATTGGCTCAATAATTTTGCTGGATTGATTGCATATCAGGATGAATCTGGATGTTCGAGAACTGGTTTCCATTATGCGTCTGAGTGCTGTTTGAGCTGGGCCAGTCATTTGGTCACATTCGTCGAGAACGATTAGGGCAAATGGTATGTCGCCAAAACCTGAGCGGCTGTAACGTGAGAAATCTTTAATTCGGTCGCGAACCGTGTCTATGCCTCTTTCGTCTGAAGCGTTAAGTTCAAGTGTAAAGTTTCTCCAGTTAGCACCATACAATTCGTGCGCGATACAGAGAGCTATTGTTGTTTTTCCTGTACCTGGTATCCCTGCCAACATCAAGTGCGGCATAATCTTGGGCTTCTTCATGAATGCTTTTAGGCTTTCTACAATGTCTTTTAAACCCACGACATCATCGAGGGTTTTGGGGCGGTACTTCTCGACCCACATAAGTGCTTCTTCATTAACTACCATAAGTTAACCTTCCCAATAAATTATAGAGTACCTTGTTCTAATAACTAATTTGTCTTTCTGTAAAAGTAAAAGAAGACTCTGGCTCGAGATTAACCGATTTTGCTGCCTTCAACAATGTCTTTTTCAGGCTGCAGAACCGTAACGTTGCCAGCTTCATCCTCAACAGCTAGCACCATGCATTGTGATTCTAGCCCCGCCAACATGCGTCTTTGGAGATTTAGGAGAAAAACGCATTTTTTGCCCACTAACTCTTCAGGTTTGTAATATTTTTGTAGCCCAGCAACTGCTTGACGCCTCTCTGAGCCAAAATCAACGAGGATTTTTATTAGTTTTTTTGATTCGTGGACAGCTGAGACTTCGATTATTTTTCCTATTCGTAAGTCTATTTTTTGGAATTCCTCGAAAGTTATTTCTTCAGTTATACTCTTCATACTCAAGCATTAGCTATTGTGTGTTTAAATATTTACTTTGTTTTCGCTCGCAAGCTTGGTTTTTTCCTGGGAGCTAAATTATAGAACAAGAAATTCTTGGTTGGTTTTTACAACTTTTTATGTTACTATTTTATGTGTTTTAGTTTGATTGCGTCTTTGGAAGGGTCAAACCGTTTTAGCTGGTCTTCAAGTGATTTTCTGCGTACTTCCAATGTAATGTCGCCGCGTGTGGATTCGATGATTCTTCGAGCAATGTCTGATTTGTGCCTTAGTCCAGGAACTAGCATGTATGCCTCATCCAAAGCCAAGAGTTGAATGAAGATTTTGTCCATTATTTCAAGGCATTTTTCACCCTTAACTATTTCGCCTTCACGTAAATTATCCAGGGCAAGGCGCCTGTATTCACCTATAACATCCGCCAAACCCAACACATAATCAACCGATGGTACATTAATCTCGGTTGGAGTTACAAATCGGTCTTCTTTAACCAAAATCAAGAAAATGTTAGCTTCAGAATACTCTTGGAAAGCTGCGCTTAGCATGCCGCCGAGAATGATTTCAGGGTATTGTTTAGCTTGATCTTGAAGGCTTGCAATTTTTTCCCTAGCGTTAGCAACCATTTCTTCTGCGTCGTTGAATCTTTTTTGATGAATGAGCAGAATCGCTTGTTTGGAGAGGCTTGTGGTTTTTCGCATGCTTTCGTGAGTTTCCTCGCGAATCTGGTTTTTCGCCATAAGCTCGCTTTTGGTTTCTTGGATAATTGATTCTAAAGAGGACAAAATAGCACCCAATAGGCAATTATTGTTTGGTTGTTTATTTCATTTTCTTAAAACTTTCAAGTTTTTTCTGTTTGTGAGTCCTTCCCTTATTCTTCTATCCAACCTAAATAGGTTAATTTACTTCGAATCGAAGGGGCTTTTCTAATCTACTTAATAACACTACTCTGCTTTCAGGTGCCTCATTAATAACTCTATAGCCCGTTTTATCCGCTAACTGGACTGCGAAATCTTTGACTTCTCCATGCATCGGCATGCGGTCGAAGCCCAGGCGCAGATTTGAAAAGCCAATATGCATGTATGCTTTGGTTTCAATGTAAGTTGGATTGGTTTTCTCAACAAGCTTAGCGTACTCATCAATTAAACTCATATTGTTTTCCTTAACAAGCGTCATACGTATTACAGTTGGGCAACGAAAACTCTGCAGCAAACCCAACGTTTCGTTCAGTTTTGTCCAGGCGCCTGGAAACAGAGGTCGACAGACTTTCTTGTAGACTTCTTTGTTTGGGGCGCATAGCGAGATGTATAGTTGGGTGGGTTCTTGGCTTAGACTTGATAGTTTAACGGGTAAAGTACCGTTTGAAACCAGAAACGTAGTTAATCCTTTTTGATGGAACGTTTGAATAAGTTCACCCAGCGGTTCATATAGTGTTGGTTCGCCCGTTAGGCTTATGGCGACTTGTTTGGGTCTTTGTGCTTCTTGGAATTTGCGCCAATTCGTCTTATCATTGCCTTTGTAGCCTGTTAAGATTTTTTCTTGAGCCTTAAAGCAACCTTCAACAATATCTTCAGGTGAATCTTTGTTTGGATTTTTCATCTCGTCCCATGTGACTTCCAAATCTCCACTCTGAGCCCTCCAGCAAAAAAGACATTGTTGCGTGCAGGAATAGAGTGAAGGTGTCATCTGTATGCACCTGTGAGATTGGATTCCATAAAATTTTTGTTTATAACATGATCTGCCATTAACGATTGATTCATAGAGCCATTTGCATCTTTTAACAGCTGAGTGGCTGCCTATTAAATGATATTTTTGCTTCTTCAAAGCGGCTAAAAGCGGCGAGGTCGATTGATTTTCCAAGTTATACACCAAGATTCTGTAACATTAGAAAGGCTGTCTTTTAAAAATCCCTATGTCTGCGAGCATTTTTCTGCATTAAATTCCTCTTTTATCTGTTTTAATAATTGAGTCATTGTGCTTGGGTTTTAGAAGGTAAAGTTTAAAATCATCTGTAGGTAAATCATGAGCATCAGCTAATGTTGGCTATCTATTTTGGAGAGTAGAATGTTTGAACAAAAAAATTATTGGAGTTTCCATCTTATTCCTTTTGGCGTTTGCTGCTGTGTTTGCACCTCTTGAAGTTTTAGCTCAGAATACAAACCTCGGCGTCAGCATTCTCCAAATAACTCCAAGTTCAGCTACTGGACCAGTTGGATCCAGTGTTAACGTTATTGGAACTATTTACGTCTCAAACGGTTTTTATCAAATTGTTATGGGCAAAACCGTTGTAAGCAGCGGAAAAGCAGACGGTTACTATGTTGATGCAAACTTTTCGGTTCCTGAACTTCCCGTTGGACCTTACGCGTTGACACTTACAGACCTGGGTATCAATGTTAACTCTACTCAACAATTCACAGTGACTACTGGATATGCAATAACTGCTATTCCTTCGTCAATTCAGGAAGGAAGTAGTTTAACCTTAACCGTCAGTATTTCAGGCGCTAAATCAGGTCTCTCATACAGCGCAAATATTGCTTTGGTTCTTCCAAGTCCGTTGGGAACAACTTACTCAAAAATAGTCTCATTAGGAACAGTTAACCAAAAGGGAACTGCAAGTGCAAAAGTAACTTTTCCCGACTCCAGTTTCAACCCTTCTGGCTTAGTTGCCGATTACTCAGGAACTTATACTGCATACTTTAATCAATCTCAAAATCTAGCTCAAACCACATTCTCAGTTAACTTCATCGACTCAACCTCATATCATCGAGGTCAAACGGTAGTAGTACACGCAACAGGTTACCAGCCAAATCAATCTGCAACCCTTACCGTCATTGGTGCGGTTGGTTCAACAATTGGGACTGCTTCAGTAACGGCTTCGCCTGGTGGTTTAATCAGCACAAGCTGGAGTGTTCCTTCAAATGCTCCTATAGGCGATTGCACAATAAGAATAACTGCTGATGGTGTTCAAAAATCAATTCAGGATTCACAAACTTTCACAGTTATTGGATACACTGTTAAAGTTCAAACAACTAATTTAGCCGGTCAAATAGTTCCTGATGTGACACTTCACGCTGTTGACTCATCAACAAAGGTTGCCTATGATTCAACAAGTAGCTCTGATGACAAGGCTACTTTTAAACTTGAAAAAGGCACCTATGATATAACCGCTACTTGGAATGGCGTTAATGTAGGGGAAACAAGCATAGTCGTTAGCGGAGACTCAACTTTTACTGTTTATTGTCAACTAACTAACGTAAAAATCACTGTTAAAAGTTCAAGCGGAATTGCAATGCCCTTTGTTAACCTAAACATAGTTTACCGCTACCAAAGTAACGGGGGATCAAAAACTGGCAACGCTTCAGGGGAAACAGATTCTTCAGGCAGCTTTACATTAAATTCAAGTTTAGCAAGCGCAACCTACACCATCGATGCTTCAATTTACAATCAAATTTTCAATGCTGGCAACAACACAGTAAATAGTCTTCAGTCTCAACCAACCGCACAGGTTTTAATAATTTGTCCAAGCGAAACCATAACACTCAATGTAGTCGGCAATAACCAGGAGCCAATTTCAAATGCACGTATTGAGCTAGTAGAGTTATCAAACGGTTTGTTCTATTCAGCCACAACTGACACCACTGGTTCAGCTACAACCCAAGTTACCTTTGGAATGTATCGCGCTAGAGTTTACAGAGATAATGCTCTAATCAACGAGACAAACGTGCAGGTCTTCAGCAACAGCCAACAACAAATCCGATGCACGCTATTCGGAATTAAAATTTCGGTGTTGATTGTTGACTTCTTTGGTAATCCAATCTCAAACGCAAACGTCACATTAAATGGACCTGAAAAAATCTCCGAAATTACTCAAAGCGACGGAAAAGCAACCTTCAACAACATTATCGGAGGCAATATACAGATAATTGCTCAATCCTCAGGAACAAGAGACGCTAGCCAAGCAATGACTTTAACAGTTAACCAGCCAACTTCTGTACAAATAAAAATAGACAGATATGTTGCTTTGGGATCACTGTTGATACCAGCAAGTGCACTTATCACCGTTATAATCATACTTGCAGCCTTAACCTTGTTTACTCTTGTGGAAATCTATATGCGCAGAAGAGGTAAACATACGGCTGCAACCTAAATTTCACCCTTTAATAGAAAAAAGTTTATATTGCATTTAAATTACTAAAGAAACTCTAAAGACCACTCGAATAAACACATTTTGAATTGACAATTGAGGTGTATTGTTGACTCAATCAAAAGCTTGTTCTCCAGCATGCCAATCTTTCAAATGTGCAAAAAACTCTCTGATCTTTAGAAGAGACTCTATTTGGTGTAGAGAAACCGAGGAACAATGCAACGTTGCAAAATGCACTTATTCGATGTGCATGAAAAGACGTATGTTGCCTGGAGCGATTTGCGGCGAAACCATCAAACGAAAGACTGTTGATAAAGACGTTGATGAATTCTTCGACGATTCTGTAAAGCTCAAAGGAAAGGCGCTGCGTAAACTAGGCGACCAAGAATTCTTTTAAAATAAAGACTGAAACAAAATTGCTCGTGTAACACGAGTTTTTCTTTTTTATTTTGATTTAACTCGTTTTACTACTGGCGGCTTGACCTTCTTGAGAATCCTGTATCCACAAATGATGCATTTGGTTTCTCCGCCACGTAACTCTAATTCTTCAGATGGTACTCTTGAGCCACATCTCATGCACTCATAAACAATTCCTGATTTTTCCATTGAGAACGCCTGTCCTACAAAGAAAAGCATTTTACTTTTAAACATTTCCAATAGTTGGCGATAATGGGGATGTTTAGGTGAGGAAAAGGCTTCGAGATAGGCTTTCAGAATCTCTTTCGTTAGAAGAATTAGGCAAAGTATACAATTCGTTCGATGTTATAGGTGACATAGCAATCATTAAAATTAATTCTTTTCAAAACGCCGAAGCTATAGCAAAACAGATAATATCTTCCCAAAGAAAAATAAAAACTGTTCTCACCCCAACCACCCGTATCACGGGGGATTTCAGAGTTAGAGAACTAAAACATTTGGCGGGTGAAAACAAGACAATTACAAGCCATAAGGAATCGGGATGCATCTTCAAAGTTAATGTTGAAAAGTGTTTTTTTTCACCGAGACTATCTTACGAACATTTACGAATTGCAAAACTTGTCCGGTCTGGCGAGACTGTTGTAAACATGTTTGCTGGAGTAGGCTGCTTTAGTATTATCATAGCCAAAACCGTAAATCAAACCAAGCTTTACTCGATTGATATTAATCCAGCTGCAATTCAATGCATGGAAGAAAACGTTAGACTCAACAAGGTTGGCGGATCTGTATATCCAATGCTTGGTGACGCAAAAGAAATTATTAATTCTAAACTGCAAGGCGTAGCTGACCGCGTTCTTATGCCCTTGCCAGAAATAGCCCTCGAATACTTACCTTATGCACTCTCGGCGCTCAAACCAACAGGCGGGTGGATTCACTACTACGATTTTCAACATGCGCCGGGAAAAGAAAATCCCAAAGAGAAAACCAAACTCAAAGTTGCTGAAAAACTCGATTGCTCAGGTTTAACTTATGTGTTTGCTAATTCGAGGGTTATGCGTCCTACTGGTCCAAACTGGTACCAAACTGTTGTAGACATAAAGGTAGAAGCGTTGCCGAACAAGTTTTAATAACTCAACGTTAACTATCTATTTTGTGGTATTCGCATGAAACGAAAATTAATGGAAATTCTTGCTTGCCCAATCGACAAGTACCATCCTTTGGAGCTTCACGTTTTCGAAGAAAAAGACGAAATAGTGGAAGGATTAATTGTTTGCCCAAAATGTCTACGTTGGTACCCAATTCGCGATGAAATTCCCGAAATGCTGCCTGATGAGTTGCGAAAAGAAACTGAGGATTTACCTTTCTTGAAAAAGTGGAAGGAAAAAGCGCCTCAGAAAATTGTTTCTGAAGGTAAACCCTTTAACCTAAAATAAAATTCTTTATCTTTTTAGTTGTATTGCCTTGTTTTTGGCTGAAGACTGCATTGCGGCTGTAGCTACTTCCAGAGCTCTTACGCCATCCTCGCCAGTTACAAGAGGCTTCTTTTTCTCCATTATACAGTCAACGAAGTGTTGGAGTTCAGCTTTCAAGGGTTCTTGGAATGGATATCTGGGTTGAACAGATTCTTTTTGCTGTTCGATCCATAGATCCTGCGTTATATAATCCAGTCGCATTATAGCGTCGCTACCAGTAACAGTTAAGGTCCGTGTTTTGTAGGGTGTGAGCCAATTGGATTCTATGAATGCGCTTTTGCCATCTTTGTAGGTGAGCATTATATGGGCGTAATCTTCGAATTTCTTAATTCGCATACTACCCATCTTGGCGTAAACCGAGATTGGGTCCTCATTGTAAATGAAGCGCATAACATCAATGTCGTGTATGGCTGTGTCTTTAACGACGCCGACGTCGCCGATTCGTTCTGGCCAATGTGAAACGCGCTTGGCGGTGGCACAAACAAGTTCTCCGATTTTTTTGTTTTCAACTGATTGGCGAATACTCTGCAACCCTGGTATGAACCGCATTAAGAACCCAACAGTCAAATGGAGATCATTCTCATGTGCCGTTTGCACAAGTTTCTTGGCTTGCAGGGTGTTAGTTGCCATGGGTTTCTCTACTAAAACGTGTTTTCCAGCTTCAAGCGCTTTTAATGCTTCTTTTGCCAGAATTGTTGACCAAGTGCAAACGTTTACGGCTTCAATAGCTTTGTCTTTTAACATTTGTGTGCTGTTCGAGTAAGCTTTTACGCCGTATTGAGCTGCTATTGTTTTGGCTCTTTCAGGATTAACGTCGCATATTGCAACAAGTTCGGTTGAGGGGAGTTCTTTGTAGACTCGTGCGTGGTTTTTTCCCCATTGCCCTGTTCCGATTACTGCTACACCAAGTTTCTTCAATTCTTATCAGTTCCTCTACCTAAGCCACAATATATGAAGCCTTCTGCCTCAACTTTTTTTGGTTCAAAAATACCTATTAAATCTACAATGGCTGCAGGTGTTTTCATTAGGGCTTTTAGTTTTTTCAGGTTCAAGTTTCTAAATTGTTCTTGCCCTGTTAATATTACTATGCAGTCTGTGCCTTCTACTGCCTCATTGAGGTTGGTTTTCACAACGCGCCATTCCTGTGGACCCCTCTTCAAAATGGGGTCGTAGAGGCTAGGTTTGGCTCCTTTTTGCTCTATCATTTTAACAAAAATACCTGTAGCTGACACAGGGTTAGCTGTGCCTAAAACAGCAATTTTTGCTCTTCTTAACGGTTTGCCTCCCCTTCTTAATGAATTCTGAGTTAAATTAACTGCGTGTTTCACCATATCCTCGTTTATCTGTCTAGCCACTGATGGGAGCTTGAGTTTAGCATTCAAGTTTTCGGCGCTTTCAAGCAGCAAATAAGCTTCATTTCTGTTTTCTTCTTCAACTATTGTAGGCCAAAAACTTTGGTCATCGAGTTCAAGCAGCTTTAGAATTTTAAAGTAGTCAGTGTTTGCGATTTCGCAGAAAACAGACAACTCGTTAGCTAATGCACGATTTGCATCTTGTTTTGCTACAGTGAACAGTATTGCTGTTTCTGTCATTTTTATATCGTTGATTTCTTTTACTTTTTTAGTAATTGTTTTTAGAATTGTTGAGGCTGCGTTTAAGCTTGTTTGGTCGCTAGCTGCAATTTTCAATTCTAAGTTTGTAATTGAGCTGTCTGCCGAAAGAATTGGGTTGTAAACTAAACAAAAATCTTGCACTGACTTAAGCCCAGAAGTGTTCTCAAGTGTCTCTTTCACAGTGCCCTCGATAAAACCGATACCCGCAATACTGCCATATATGACTAATGTGCCTTTTTGAAGTGATGCACCAACTTGTTTGCAGGCGCTTACTATTTGGGAGTAATCTGTTTTTTTCTGTTCGTTTACTTTTGCTCCAATTGTTATAATTATGATGTCGCTTTGAGAAACAGCTTTTTTTCGTTCGTTGTTGACGCTGATTTGTCCTGAGTTAAGGTGGCTTTTGAGTTTAGCTTCAACTTCCGGTTGTGAACTGGGTGTTTTTCCCTTTACCACTTTTTTTATAACCGTTGGGTCAGCATCTGTGCAGATAACCTTAAAGCCTGCTTCTGCAAAGGCGTTAGCGTAGAGGATTCCTTTTTGTCCGCATCCGATAACGCAAACAGTGAATTTTGAGCGTTTTTCATTAGTGTCGACCTCTTCGGGTTTGAGGTTCAAAATTGAGGGCATCGACTGTTTTTCTCCAAAGCGTGGCTTTTAGGCTGTTTATATCGTTTCCAAGATTTTTTTAAGCTTTGAAGTGTAGTTTTCCACTAGCGTTAATGCTGTTTCTTGGTTTTTCGCCTCTGCGTATAGCCTGAAAACTGGTTCAGTTCCACTTGGTCGAATCAGAATTGCGCTGCTATCGCTAAACCAAATTTTGACACCGTCAATTGTGCTTACATTCTCGTTTTTAACTTGTTCAAAGATTTTTTGTTGCAGGAGCTCTTTTTTGTTGTCAGGGCACTCGATTTTTGCTTTCTCAATGAAATACTGCGGTTGTTCAGCGACAAGTTGAGCTAGTGACTGTCCAGTTTCAGCCATTATGTTAAGCAATAATACAGTTGTCATTGCTCCATCACGTACGGCTTGGTGTGGACCATAAAATACTCCGCCATTCTCTTCGCCGCCCAGATTTGCGTTTATCTCTTTCATTTTTTGGGAAACTGTTACACTTCCAACCTTCGTCCAGATTAATTCGCCTTTGTAAGCTTCAACTGTATCTTTGATTAGGGTGGATGAGCTTACAGGTGTTACTATTTTTGCACCCGGGTTTTTTTGCAGGTAGTTTTTGATGATTACTGCGAAGGTTTTGTCTCCCCAGTAAATCAAGCCGTTTGCGTCACAAAAGATTGAGCGATCAGCGTCGCCGTCAAAAGCTACTCCCATATGTGCTCCAATAGCTTTTACTGTAGAAGATAAAACGCCTAAACTCTCTGGTCTTGGCTCTGGCATTCGACCTGGAAAAGTGCCATCTATGTTAGCGTTGATGCTGGTTATCTTGCAGCCAAGTTCCCTTAACAACGATGGTGCTGTTAATCCCCCTACACTGTTAGCAGCGTCTACAACAACGTGAAAGTGTTGATTGGCTATTGTTGTTTTGTTAACTTGTTTTTTTATTGCTTGAATATATTCATCATTGATTCCAGGTAGCTCACGTTTTTCGCCTAGTTTGTCCCATGGTGCATAGACGATTTTGTTATCAAAGTAAATGTTCTCTATCTCAACTTCTTGTTCGTGTGAGGTTTCGATGCCGTCGTTCCAGATTACTTTGATTCCGTTGTATTCTGGCGGGTTATGGGAAGCGGTGATTATTACTCCACCATCCATCTTGTGGTTTTTAACTGCAAACTGCAAGGAAGGTGTCGGTGCCATTCCAGCAAAAAACACATTACATCCAGTAGCGTTCAATCCAGCAATAACTGCTCTAGCAAACATTGGACCGCTAGTTCTAGCATCATATCCTACGAGTAAATTCTTTTCTTTTCCGAAAAAAGTTCCAATTGAAGCCCCGACTTTAATGGCCATTTCAGGAGTCAACTCAACGTTGACAAGGCCTCGGATTCCGTTTGTTCCAAAAAGTTTTCTTATGCTCATGTAAATTCAACCCTATATAGTTATTAACAGTTGAGTTTAGGTTTTAAAATGTTTCAGTTACTTCCTTTGCCGGGCATACCACTTGACCATCATGCATATGAATGCTGTCTTTAACCTTGGCCAGATCGCCTACAACACATCCCTTTGGAAGTTTAACGCCTTTGCCTATTTTTGCTCCTTCACCAACTATGGCTCCGTTGAGGATGGCGCCGTCAGCTATGTGGGCTTCTGCGAAAATCACTGAATTGGAGATTTGCACATTTGTGCCGACTTTGACATTTTTACCTATAATTGCGTATGGTCCGATCACTGAGTTTTCGCCAACAAATACTCCTGTGTCAATAGCAACAGGGCTTTTCACGTAAGGTACAGCGTTATCTTGATTAGCTTTTTTTGCGAGTGAGTCGAGGACTGCCTTGTTGGCCTCCAAGTAGTCATAGGGTTTGCCAATATCAATCCATAACCCATTGATGCAGTGACCCCAAAGTTTGCCTTCTTCTGCTAACTTTGGGAAGACTTCTCGTTCGATAGAAACCGTTTTTCCTTCAGGAATGTACTTTAACACTTCTGGACTTAGAACGTACGCGCCAGCGTTGATTAGGTTGCTAGGTGCTTGGTTTTTAGGTGGTTTCTCCACAAACCGTTCGATTTTATTGCCTTTTAGGTCTGCCACGCCAAAACTGCATGGATCCTTGACTTTGTATAGCGCAATTGTTGCTAATGCACCTGATTTCTTGTGTGCTTCAAGCATTTCGCGGTAGTTAATGTCAGCGTATATGTCGCCGTTCAACATTATAAACGTCTCATCGTTCCCAATCAGATTCTCTGCCTTCTTTAGTGCTCCTCCTGTTCCTAGGGGCATCTTAGGGGGGTCCACAGAAAATCGAACTCTTAAGCCGCATTTTGATGGTTTATGTTGCCGGATGTAGAATTGAGTTAGGGCGTTGACTGCGAGAATTGCTTCATGTACTCCGCCCTCGGCTAATCTCTCAAAAATCCATTGTAGAAGTGGTTTGTTCACTATTGGGAAGAGGGTTTTTGGTCTGGAACAACTTAACGGCCGCAGTCTTGTGGCATAACCGCCTGCTAAAATCAACGCTTTCAGAGGTGTCACCTTGGGTATAAAGTAACCTATTGACACGTTTTCATATAAACAATTATGGGCGCTTAACTATTCCCACTCGATGGTTGCAGGCGGCTTATGGGTAATGTCGTAGACTACTCGAGTAACTTGAGGAATCTCGTTTGTTATTCGTGTGGATATTTTTTCCAGAACTGGGTAGGGAATCTGAGCAAAGTTGGCTGTCATGGCTTCACGGCTTTCTGCTGCCCTAACAGCTACTACGTAGCCGTAAGCTCTTGAATCGCCTTTTACCCCTGTTGCCTTCGTATCAGTCAGAACGGCGAAATACTGCCAAAGGTCTTCCGCTACGCAATTTTTCTCAATCTCTTGTGTTACAATCGAATCGGCTTTCTTTGTAATAGTGACTTTCTCTTCGGTTAATTCGCCTATGATTCTGACAGCTAACCCTGGACCAGGAAACGGTTGTCTATTAACAAGTTCTCTAGGTAGGTTAAGCATGACAGCCACTTTACGAACTTCGTCTTTGTAGAGGTCTCGGAGGGGTTCTACGATTTTCTTAAATGCTATCTTTAAAGGTAGCCCTGCAACGTTGTGATGTGATTTTATTACGTCGGAGTTCTTTCTGAACCCTGATTCAATTCGATCAGGATAGATGGTTCCTTGAAGGAGATACTCTGCACTTGACTTTTTTGCTTCTTCTTCAAAAACTCGAATAAATTCTTCTCCGATGGCTTTACGTTTTTTCTCGGGGTCTGAGATGCCTTTAAGCTTTTCTAAGAAACGCTGTTGAGCATTTACCATGACAAATTTTATATTAAAACTCTCAAATGTCTCGCGGATAGCTTCAGGTTCTCTTTCACGCATGAAACCGTGATCCACAAAAACAGCTGTCAGCTTGTCACCTAAGGCTTCGGCTGCTAATGCTGTAGCAACGCTACTGTCTATGCCTCCGCTCAATCCTATGATGGCTGTGGCTCCCCCTACATCAGCTTTTATTTCTTTGACCATTCTCTCAATGAGGTCTCCCACTTGCCAGTTTGCTTCACATTCGCATACTTCAAAGATGAAGTTACGTAACATCAGTTCCCCGTTTTTTGTGTGCATCACTTCGGGGTGCCATTGAAGCCCATAGATTGGAACGTTTTTGTTTCTGTATGCTGCAACGGGGCAACTATCGGTATGTGCTAAAACCTCAAAATCTGGTGGTAGCTCTAAGACGGTATCTCCGTGACTCATCCAAACTGTTTCTCGAGGGTTTAAACCTTGTAAGACCCCCACGGGTTTATCGATGTTAACCTCAGCTACTCCGTATTCTCGGCAAGCGGCGTGTGAAACCTTTCCTTTGACCATGTAGGCTATAAGTTGATGGCCATAACAAAGTCCTAGAATGGGCAATTTTAGGTTTAAGATATTTGGAACTATGTTTGGTGCATCTTTTTCGTAAACGCTTGATGGTCCGCCTGAAAAAATTAAGCCTTTAATGTTGAATTTTTCGTTTAGTTTTTCAATTTCGATTGGATTAATGTCATAGGGTACTATTTCCGAGTAGACACCATGTTCTCTAATTCTTCTCCCAATGAGGTGGCAGTATTGTCCGCCAAAGTCAAGAACGAGTATGGTGTCGTATTTTGTTTGCATTATGTTGGCTCAGAACTATTGGAGTTTAGGGTCTAATTTAAGATTACTATCTTATTTGTGCTAAAGACAGCTGTTTTGGGGTTATTTGTTGGCTTAATTGATTTTCATCAATTAACTGGAATAGCTAAACTTTTATTAACTTAATCAGAAGATTATCAAAAGGATGTTCCGAAAAATAGGGTTTAACTGAAAGAACGTGCAGGGTAAGATGATTATGGAATTAAATGAAACCGATGTAAAAATTCTAAAAGGGTTATTGGAGGACGCAAGGTTCTCAAGCAGGCAAATAGCCAAAAATGTAGGTGTTTCAGTTGGGACAGTTTTATCTAGAATCAAAAAGATGGAAGAAGACGGCTTAATCAAAGGGTACTCAGTTATTTTGGATCATGAAAAACTCGGCTACCAATTAACAGTGGTTACTGAAATTACAGTTTCTAAAGGCAAGCTTGTGGAAACAGAGAATGAAATAGCAAAAATCCAAAACGTTTGTGGAGTTTATGATGTCACAGGCTTGACAGACGCCCTAATTATCGCTAAATTTAAAAGCCGCGAAGATTTAGGCGCATTTACCAAAAAACTGCTTACTCTACCTTACATCGAACGTACAAACACCCATGTAGTCTTAACAACAGTGAAAGAAACCTTCCGCTTGCTATAATTGAGCTTTTTTCAGTTTCTTTTCTATTTTGTTGTTTCTCAAAGACTACCGTAAAGAGGTCTAGGGATTTACCAGTTGGTTTGACTCTTTAGATAAGGACTTGTCTCTGAAAGCAGTACTTCTCAGAAAAAGATAAAAAGTTAAGGCTTTGTTTTTTCTGGATGATGATTTTCCATTTTGTATTTTAGTTCAGGAGCAGCGATGGTTATTTTTGTTCCTGAAGGCACAGCTGATGTTATCCAGACGTTTCCACCGATGACTACGTTGTCGCCTATTACTGTCTCAGCGCCAAGCAAAGTCGCGCCTGAATATATTACGACATTATTTCCTATTGTGGGGTGGCGTTTGCGGCCTTTGATAATGTTTCCCTTTTCGTCTTTTGGAAAGCTCAATGCGCCAAGTGTTACGCCTTGGTAGAGTTTAACGTTGTCGCCGATTTCTGCGGTTTCGCCTATGACTACGCCTGTGCCGTGGTCTATGAAGAAGTTTTTCCCGATTTTAGCGCCTGGGTGGATATCTATGCCTGTTTGTGAGTGGATGTGTTCACTCATTATTCTTGGAATTAGGGGTACACCACTTAGGTAGAGTTCATGGGCTATTCGATATGTTGTTATTGCAAGTACACATGGATAGCTTAAGATGACTTCCTCATTACTTACCGCCGCGGGGTCACCACCGTAAGCCGCTTGAATGTCACCGCTTAACATAGAGCGGATTTCGGGCAATTTCTCAAGAAGTTCTTTAACCACAACGTGGGCGCGTTTTTGGCAAACGTCCTGTGGGCATTCACTGATTTTTCTGCAAATGTACTTGAGGCTTCTTTCAACCTCGTTAGTGAGCCTTGTATAGACCGATGTTAAGGTAGTGCCAAGTTGATATTTTATGTTGGCTTTGGTTATTTCCGAATCGCCCAAGTAGCCTGGAAAAAGGACTGTGAATAAATCTTCTAAAACTTCGATAACTACAATTTTCGATGGCAGGTCTCGTCCTTCAAGATGGTCCATGCCACCGAATTTACGGTAGCTATTCATGATTTTTTCCACTAGTTTTGGCACGCTGGTTTCTACCCAGTCCTGTTCCACTTTGTCGTGGTTTTGCATGAGTGTGGCGAGCATTCTGTCTGGGTTCCAGCAGTCATTGTCCAAGTTTTTATCTTTGCATTTCTGGCATTCTTTTGGCAAGGGCTGGTTTGGGTTTGTGGACATCTTGTTTCACTTTACTTCAATTATGAGAAAGGGGGATATAAGAAAAGCGTCTTTTAAACATAGATTATATGTTGGTGGGTGCTGGTTCTTGGAAGAGAACGGTGCTTAGGTAGCGTTCACCTGTGTCAGGAAGTATTACAACAATGATTTTGCCTTTGTTCTCTGAGCGTTTTGCTATTTCTATTGCCGCGTATGTTGCTGCGCCAGAAGATATTCCGACAAGTAAGCCTTCTTTTTGTGCAAGTTGTCTTGCAGTCTGCAAAGCCTGGTCGTCTGTAACTTTGAATATTTCATCCACTAGATCAATTTTTAGTACATCAGGCTTGAAGCCGGCGCCTATGCCTTGGATTTTGTGCGGTCCTTTTTGGCCACCGCTAAGGACTGGTGAGGACACAGGTTCTACAGCTACTACTTTGAAATCTGGTTTTTGCGTTTTAATATATTGGGCTATGCCTGTTATAGTTCCACCTGTTCCCACACCTGCAACAACTATGTCTACTTTTCCTTTAGTGTCTTCCCATATTTCTTGTCCTGTGGTTTCTTTGTGTATTTTGGGGTTTGCTAAGTTTTTAAATTGTTGGGGCATGAAGCTGTTTGGCATATCTTTTGTGAGTTCTTCGGCTTTCTTTATAGCTCCACCCATACCGTCTGGTCCGGGTGTGAGTATGAGTTGTGCACCGTATGCTTTGAGGAGGTTGCGGCGCTCTATGCTCATGGTTTCAGGCATAGTCAAAATGAGTTTATAGCCTTTGACGGCTGCCACCATAGCAAGTCCTATTCCTGTGTTGCCGCTTGTGGGTTCAATTAGGGTTGCGCCAGGCTTAATGATGCCCTGTTTTTCAGCTTCTGAAATCATTGATAGGCATATTCGGTCTTTAACGCTTCCCCCTGGATTTCTTGCCTCCAGTTTAGCTAATACGGTAGCGTTATCGCCTTGGGTTAGTTTGTTGATTTGGACTAAGGGTGTTTTTCCGATTGTTTCTAAGACATTTTTATAGATTTTCATTTTTAACACCTTAATATTATAACAGTGTTATGTTTGATGCGTTATAAGTTTTACCACAGCCAAACACAACTCTATAAAACAGTAATACAAACTAAACCTAAAACAATTACGCTAAAAACAAAGTAAAGCCTTTAAATGTGCCCTGTTTCTATATTTCCGCTAAACGTCGCGGAGGTCGCCCAGCATGGCCAAAGGCGTAGGACTGAGGCTCCTATCCCGCAGGGGTTCGTGGGTTCAAATCCCACCCTCCGCACTTTTAAGGAACCTACGAAATCGAAAGATTCTGACTTATTGAATTTTGGTTTATGGCTGAAGTTCACTAAGGGTAACAGAGAGTCAAGCATAACAAGAAAGCTAAGATTCTTTGTTAAACTATCAGGTACTCCTATTGAAATGACCAATCAAGTTCTTAATTCGTCATGGTGTGATAAGTCAAAGTCGAATTGTCTTGATGCACTCACTCAGTACGCTGAATTCAAGAAAATACCTTACACTCGACCCAAGTTCAGAGCCTACGATAACCAAGAGATGTTTGTACCCAATCCAGACATGGTTAAGAGGTTTGTTTATCGCATAAGGTCAATTCCAAACAAAGCAATGATTATGTTATCTATAGAAACTGGTTGCTCTAGTGGGGAAGCTTGGAGTTTAGAGTGGAAAGCCATCAATTTTTCAACAAAGTCAGTAACTATAACTGGTAATAAGGGGCATAGAACTAAGACCTATAGTTTGTCAGATGAACTAATCGGTTTACTCATCCGATTGCCAAAAGAGGATAAGCGAATATTCTCCAACGTCAATAAGCCAACTGGAATTAACGATTCCATTGTAGACTATAGAGTTAGATTAGCTGATGAAACAGGTAACCAAGATTTTCTCAAAATCCACTACCACTCTTTCCGTCATTACGCTATTTCTTGGCACTATTTTAAGACGAAAGACATTGTGGACACCCAACGATTTGCAAGACATTGTGACATTAATAATACTCTAAAATATGTTCATATTGTAAAGTCATGGATTAAGTCAAATGAGTATGACGTGGTCTACGCTGAAGATAAAGTTGAACTGACAAAGTATCTTTCAGAAGGTTACAGTTTGGTGACTAAGACAGATTGGGGATTATGCTTAACAAAACCTAAAACGCTTTGATTGGTGAAACCAATGACTGAGAATGAAGAATTGCATTGCCAATTATGTGGAGAGAAACTTGAGCCAAATGAGTGTTATTCATATGAAAACTATGAATACTTGTGCTGGCATTGTTGGCAAAATGAAGAAGAGGAAGAAGATGTCATTTTATTTATGTAAATTTCTTTCTTTTCTTTTCAAAGATTATTTTCATTTGGGAAGAAAGAATTAATTTCCTTATCTATCGTTTGTTTTGTGGACTCTTCTTGGGAACGGTCTTTTCTCTCATCAAATTCATTAAGAATCTTAATTAGAGAATGAGATTCATCCAAAGACCACATGAATGCTTCGCCTCCCATGCCCCTTTCTTCTGAACGCTCCAAAATCTTCAATTGAAGACAGATTTGAAGTTCTCTATTTGTTGTTGCATAAGCCAATTTTACCTTGCGTGCAATCTGGGTTGTAGAGAGTTTGCCCCCTTCCTTTACTGCTAATAGAATTTTGAGTCTAACTGGATGTATGCTTGATTTAACAACTTCAAATATACGTTTCAATGCATCCTCATCACTATAATCATAGTCCAATTGTTTAAGGCAGATGAACAGCATTTTTAATTGTTCTAGAATCCTTGTCGGCTTTTCGGGATAAACAAAATTTGTTAAATCTCCACTTCTTGGGTCACTTTCAGCACTAACCCGCAATTGGGTAATAAAGTCTGCATACTCAAAGAGTTTCTTCTTTTTCCAATCAGAAATGACAATTTTCGAAACATATTTTTCATCTTTTTTGTACCATTCAAGAAACTCTTCAACAGCTTCTCTTAGCTCACTTTTTCTTTGACTATCAAATTCAATATTATTCCAAACTGCCTCCATTAATTCATTCTTTTGTGACAAGTTGTTGGTTTCATTAGGTATTCTATAGATTAGTTCTCTTGTTCCTAATTCATCTTTCAGAAGTAATTCTGCATCAATTGCAGGGGTAGAACATACCAGCCAGTCCCAGTAATTGTTGGTGTATAGAGTCTCAACTCCGCTACCAGTCTTTTTCTGCACCCGACCGCAATAAGCTTCTCTAAACTGGGACCAAATAGCACTCTTGGTTTCTATCGGCATTTTCAAAAACTGAGCAAAGTCACCAGTGATAACAAGTTTATTCTTAAGTTTGGGGGCAAGATCATTTTTCACATTCTTTTCAAATCCAGAAGCTAAAGTGTTGGGAGTAATATAATTCATGAAATATGTTGAACTTTCTTCGCTATTCAAGGAATCATCAATGAAACTTTCAACGGTTGCACTTTTGCGGTCTCCACTTACACCAACGATAAAAAGCCACAATGGTGTTTTGTATTTGAAGCCTAACAATGAAGCATGAATTCTAACTGCAAGGCATAAATCTAGAAGTGTCTCATCTTCATACTTGAACCATTTATGAAAAACTCGTCGAATCTTCAATAGAGCGTGATTTTTAACAGCATGTTGACAGATTAACCCATAAGAAGTTTCAGAGTTACACCAAATGCAATCAGACCGTCCATTATCTTTGCGTGCAATTTCGCATATATCACAATCAAGACGTTTCCTCTCCATAGTTAATGTAGCGTATGAAACCACGTTTTCGCATTTATCACATTTGAGCCATTGTGTCTTACAATCGTCAATGTTGTGGAGTTTAAAAGTTCCACCACATTTACATGAAAAAGTCAAGGGGGAAAAGTTGACGTATTTTGATGATTCAATGGGTCTAGTCCCATCTATTTCAGAATTTTCTGTTGGTTTAAACCCAACTTCAATTTTAGTTTTTTCAATCATTTTATCGCCACATATTATATATAGCAAAGTGTATATTATCCATAACTTGATGTCTATTGGACATATTTGGGTGATAATTTGTCTGAGCCTAAGCACGTAATTGTTCCGCCTTTAGCCTCTCTTTTACAGAATTTAAGAGAAGGCTTGAATGAAGCAGGGATTTCTCAAAGAGAATTAGCGGATTTTCTCGGTGACAATCAAGGGAACATATCAAAAAAATTGAGGGGCAAAAAACCATTTAGAATAGAGGACATATCTGCGATAACCTCGCTGATTCTCGAAAGAATATCCTCTTTGCCTAAGAAACCAATCAGCGATTATTATGTCAGTTCAGATGCAGTAACTAAAGTCAGCCCCGATGACAGTGTGAAAGTTGCGGTGTTAGAAATGAATAAAGGGGGATTCACCCAGCTTCCAGTAGTTGACAAACAGACTGGAACTTGTTTAGGAATTGTAACAGACTTCACCATTTTGAAGCGGATGCTTTCACCCAGTACGACTTCCAAAGAAAACTGGTTGAAAGAATTCAGTGAACTAAAAGTGAAGAATGCAGGAATTATTGATGAAGCACCAATTTACCCACTTAATACCCAAGTTGCTGTAATTGCCCAGGCATTACTTTTTCATTATGCAATTTTGATTATTGAGAAGGATAGAAAAATTGGAATTGTAACACGAGCAGATTTAATGAAGGTCATTCTTAAATAATGACGCAAAAAACAAAGCAGACTCTCCACTATAAATCAGATATATTAAATTTATTAAATAATAATAGTATATTACTCCTGATTCAAGCCAAGTACCTTTCACTCTTTTTATTATTTTAATTGAACTGAGGAATTTGATTAATCACAAAATCTCTCAAAAAAGAGCTAATTAGAACTACAAAAAGTGTATATCAAAGGGTCAAAAACCGACCCCTCTTCGCTTCTTTGTCCTTTCTTAGGGAAGTTTAATTATTTTTGGGGGTAATCCATTCCCCTGGCATAACAAATCTTGTTGCGTAAATGGCGGGTAGATGCCCCCTTTCTTTATTATCAGCAAGTTGAGTGGATGTTAAAGTATTTATTTTTTGAATATAACCCCCAGCACGTTACAATTTGACTTCTGTAAAACCTGTAAGTGGGGCATCTTTACAATTTGCTGATGCCCTGTGGATGTTAGGCATATTATAATTTGAAACTTCGCATCAAGAGTAATTTCACATAATTGCTTAGTCAAGAATCCTTGACGAATCTCAGTCAAGAGTCTTGTACGAGAAGTCTTTTATCTACAAATCATTTCTAAGATTAAGCATGAGAAGTATCAGCAAAGGTTTCTCGTTACTTCTTGTGGTTATCTTAGCAGCCTCAAGCCTAATAATGGTTGAATCTGCATTTGCTCAGTCAATACCTAAACCATCTATACCGGAATTTAGTGTGCAGTTTGTTGATAACTCCTATGATGTACCTACAACTCATACAATTAACCCTTACACAGGACAGGAAATAACTAACCAAGGATACCATGTGGAAAAAAAGTCAATAGAAGTTAAAATTAAAAATCAACTGTTTGAGACATTTAAGAATGAATATGACCAGAACATTAACTTGTATTATAATATTCGAATTAAAGGTTATTTTGAAGAAAACTGGACTGAACTTTATCGCCCAGTTTATGGTTTTCCACAACAGTCAAAAGATTCAGATTACACGGTTTTTTCATATGCTTGGGAAGAACATGGTGAAAGTTCGATTGGTACATGGGAGATAACTCTCCGTGCTGGTGCTAAAGCAGATTTCCAAGTTGAGGCAATGATAGGTTATGTTGCTGATGCTGGACCATTTTCTGACCGCTCGCCAAGAGAATACTTTGAAGGCGAAACAAGCGGATGGAGTAATACTCAAACAATAACCATAGGTGAAGCTCCTGTGAGCACTTCACCAAATCCAACCCCAACGTCATTACAGAATCCAACGCCAACTCCCACAGTTCCAGAGTTTTCATGGTTAGCGATTATACCGTTGATGGTTTCAATACTCTCTGTTGCTGTGTTACTTATGCATCGAAAGACCGCTAAGTTGAAACAATGACCTTTTCCCAAGCAAGTGTATACCTACCCGCTATGTTATGACAGCAAAAGTTAAAGCTCTTAGCTATAAAATAGCGGTAGAAAGAGAGTTAAAGTTGATTTAAGTGGCTGAAGAAAAGCCATCAGTAAAAAATGAACCGATAGACAACCGCATAGAAGCCTTAATGGACAAACGTGAAAAGCTGAAAGGCAGTAAAATCTTTAATGACATTCAAAATCTTGCAACCTCTCATTATTTTGTCATCAGGAACTATCAAGAACTGGAAAGACAAGTTACATTGTATGAAAAAGACTCCATTAACATATGGGGTGTTACTAAGAGAGATAAATTTCAAGCTTTCTTGAGGGAGCTTTCACGTTTAATACATAACTATTTGTCAAGTACATTTTCCCTGATTAGCCATAGTAGTAATTTCTGTGACCAATTACAGAATAAAACCTTGAGAAAAGATTATGATGAAATGGTTGCTAAGCTGAAGCTTTATGACTGTTACCACTTTGTAAAAGACCTGAGAAGATTCAATCAACACATTGGTTTACCTCTTATCTCCGCTCAATTAGATTTTAGAAGTGACCCAAATGAAATTCAATCAAAAATTTTGTTTGACAAAAAAGTTCTATTATCATGGCATGGCAATAATGCTTGGACATCAGGCTCTAAGAATTATCTTAATACGCACAAAGAAATAGAGGTTACAGCGGTCTTTAGTGAGTATCAGGGATTGATAAAAGAGTTTTATGATTGGTTCTTCAAAAAAACTTCAAGCGTTTACACCAATGAATTGAAAGAATTCCTTGAAAACGAATATGAAATTAGTAGACTTAACCAATTAGAAGAAGAAAAAAATAATGCTAATACTAAGAAATAGTGGCAACACCTTTTCCCACGCTTAGGTATACCCTACCTACCATTAACAAAGTTTGACCAAACCTGCTAAATGTCAGCTATAGCTTAGTCAAGAAAGTTTGATGAGAATTAGTAAATATTGCCTTACAATAACTCTTAAATTTCTCCCTCTATAATCCAATACTTTGTGGTTGAAATGAAGAGGACAACTATCATAATAATTGTGTTATTGGTAGTTGCATCACTTAGCATTGGAATTAACATTGGGTTAACTTGGGATAGAGGGATAATACCTCAACCTCAAGTTACAAGCACACCAAAGCCTACCAGTCCACCAACTGAAGTGGCAATAGCTTATAGTGAACAAAGTAGGACAACAATTGGGAGTAACACAAAAATAGTTCTCTTAGTGAATGTTACTCTAACTGATGGTGAATCAGCTAGTTTAGATTTTAGCGATTTTATTCTGAGAGTGTATGTTCCACGGGGAGGAGTGCCAAGTCCAGCACCATTAGAAATGCAATACACATCAGCTCAACCTAAAGAGTCAGGTTCTATTACTATTGAAAGTGGAGTAAGTAAAAAAGTGTCTTTTCCATTGACTTTTGAGTTTCCAACAATGGGTAAAAACTTTGATGATAATACTGTGCATTTTTCAAGCTATCAACTAGAATACAAAAGTGTCATACCTTCTATTCAATGGACAGACAGGTAAGCAAAGTTTCATCTAATTTGAGTTAAAAGATAGATTTCCAAAATGGATAAATCAAGTTAGACCTTTTCCCACGCCTGTGTATACCTTGTCTCTATGCAAGTTTTGTGGAAGATGTAGTTTTAATAAATGATTATAAAATTCTAAATTTTTAAAGAGCTCATTAATATTATTAAAAACTTATGTGAAAATATTATTTATTTTTTTAATATATTATTTAATTAAATGTAGTTGGGGATAGTATACACACCTAAGGGAAAAGGTTGCTGAATTTACTGTTACCTTGACTTATTAATTCAAAATCTTCAGCTATTGTTTGATAATTCCTTTTTATCCTCATCTTAAGCATGCGAAATCCTTCAGCTTTTTCACCATTAGCCAAGAATTGCTTAAGTATTTGGCGTTCTTTGTCGCTTAGTAATTCCTTATGCACATTAATCCCTTGACTGTAACATAATTAGTTACACTTATATTAATGCGTGTAACATAATACGTTACGGAGAATTGGATAAAATGGAAAATAAAGAGGATAATGGTGTGCTTTCTTTAGCTGGGGTTTCTTTCACGAAAGAAAATCCATGTGGTGCGGAATGTTCAAATCCCACCCTCCGCACCAGCCAAGTTTTCCGAACAGAATAAACCTAAAATAACAGTTTTTAACACTTTACAATCGGCGACCCTTGTGCCTACATCGATTAGGTATACTTTTATTCAGCGTTTTGCAGTTTCTGCTCAAAAAGCGTTTGACTGGTGCACAGACTTCGATCAACAAGACAACCTGTTAATGGGTGATAAGGCAGCTGAACGGCAAATAACCAACCTCTCCGATGGCGCAATAATCCTCAAGGATTCCTTCAATGTTTCAGCAGAGAGACTTGAGAAGCAAAAAATCGTGCACCTCTACCCCGACCAATGCAAATGGATATCAACGCACTTGACAGGTCCAAACAAGCACTCCCAATTCCTATATCATATTACTCCACAAGGCAAAGATGCTTCAGTTTTAACCTTTACAGCGCTTCACATAGAGTACGGTGAAAATGCAGACGCCGAATTTTTTGCAAAACGACTATGCAAAGAGGATTCCGCTGCATGGAAACTCTTGGCAAAATTTATGGAAGACGAGCTGAAATGAAACGCTCCTTCAAGCAAAGGGCAAAGCATCGTTAAACAATTAAATGTGGCGGCGCATATCTTGTTATGGTGATGTTTTTTGCCTGTTGTGCAAGTTACTGTTTGGTCCGGATTGAGTTTGGAGAACAAGAAAAAAATTGTTGAAGGAATTACCAAAGTCTTCACGGATATAGGTATTCCAAGTCAAGCAACCACAATCGTGATTGATGAAATTCCACGGGGCAATTGGGCTACTGGAGGCAAACTCCACTCAGAAACGACGTGGAATCTTGGATCTCAGCCAAAATAGAGTTTCCATGAATCTGGTCTTATTTCGGTCTTTGGCTTCTAAAATGACAACGTATTGGTATCTCAACTAACAGACACCAATCAATGTCGCACAACAGTTTTTCCAATCAAATTACTGCTTTTTTTAAGTAACGGTTAAAAGCCAATGATGCGCAGTGATAGTTTAACACCAAAGGTTTGGTAACAATGTCTGCTAAAAATCAACAGAGAAAATTCATTTCAGTTGACCCCGGCAAATGCATTGGATGCGGAATCTGCGAGTACGCTTGCACCGTAGAAAAAGGTGAAAACACTTGGAATCCAATCCGTTCCAGAATCAGAGTAGTCCGCATGGCGCCAGTACTCAACTTTGCATTAACTTGTAGGGGTTGCGATGATGCAAAATGTGTAAAAGCATGTCCGGAACGTGCTCTGTCCCAAGCAGAGGATACAGGCTTACTAATAATTGATGAAAATAAATGTAAAGGTTGCGACTGGTGTGTACAAGCCTGTGACCACGGAGGAATAACTATTCATGCCGATACAGGAAAGGCAATCGCATGCAATCTTTGTAATGGTGAGCCACAATGTCTTGCTTCTTGTCCCGAAGAAGCTTTAGCAATTGTGAGTTCAGATGAAGAAGCAGAAAAACGTTTTAACGACTCATTAGCAACATTGTCACAACAAATTGAAAAAATAACAACCAGTATCAAGAATAAGGACTGGAAACCATTTCTAGCTATCGCAGAAAAACGTTCAGGCGTTATTACCGAAAAACTAGAAGCTTTAAACAAGAAAGCAAAGACAAAAAAATAGAAACAATACTTTTCATACTTTCCTGTTTTCTTCATAACCCCTTAGAAAACTATCGATGTCTAACCCGACTTTCTCGCCAACGTAGCCGCCTTCCAAGACAAAAAACGTGGGTTTTTTTAATTTGGCGACTCTTTTGCCAATTTCAAAGTAATCACTTTCAACTAAACCTAAAGTTGCTAAATCTCCTTGATGAGTATCAAAACCTGCGGATACTGCTACTGCTTCAAACTTGGCTAAATCAAACATGCCTAACGCTCTGTCAAGTGTTTCCAAGTAACGTTGTCCGCCATAATCGCCTGGCAAAGCGAAATTTATGCAGTTTCCTTCGGTAAAATCTCCTGTTCCTGGGTAATTAGGTGATTGATGCAGTGAAACATAGGCGATTTTTTCGTCGCCTTGAAAAATTTCTTGCGTGCCGTTCCCATGGTGGCCATCAATGTCCAATATTAAAGTGCGTTTTCCAGATTCTTTTACAGCTATTGCCATGTTGTTTAGATAGCAGAATCCACGGGTGTAAACACCCAAGGCAGCTCCACTTCTACCAACGTGATGTCCAGGAGGACGCATAATTGAAAAACCATTAATTTTGCTTGCTAAGAGTGCTCCACCAACAGAGAGTTGGGCGAACTCGTAGATGTTTTGGTAGGCAGGTGTGTCTGAATCTTCAACCAAACCTTTTTTTACGTTAAAAAGGTAATCGGCGTCATGAATGCTTAAAATTTCATCATCGGTTGCTGGCTTTGGCTCCAAGAACTCATAGCCCTTAGACTTCAAAACATCATGTGCGGCTTTTACTCGTTGGGGTCCTTCAACGTGCCAGGTGCCATAGCCTAAACATTTTTCTGAATAGACTATTTTTGTTTTCATCGCGTGTTGCATGCATTAAACAGATGAATACTCTCACATTTAAAATATAACCTTTAATCACCCTTTAGCAACCAATAGTAAAAGGAGACTCAGCATGTGGTTTCAGAAAATCCTTTCGATCAATTCCGGAAAGAATGCCAGACTGCATTGGCAAACGCATTAAAAACAGCCCTGCCCGAAACAAAATATCTGGTTATATCGCTAAGCAAAACACCAAATATCGAATACGGGCAATTAGCATCATCAATCTGTTTTGAATTGGCAAAGAAACTGGGACAGAAACCACTTTCTTTAGCTACCCAATTGGTCGGAGCCATAGACAAATCAGAATTTAATCTAATCGAGAAGGTTGCACCTGCAGGCGCAGGCTATATTAATTTTCATGTTGACTTTGCTAAATTCTCAGCGTTAACTCTGGAATCAGTAAAAAAGTTAGGATCAGAATATGGCTTTACAAAAACTGACAAGCCAAAAAAAATCATTGTTGAGCACACCAGTGTTAACCCTTTACATCCAATCCATATCGGACAAGCCAGAAATCCCATGTTGGGTGATGCGTTAGCTCGAATTCTCAAGTACAGGGGACATGAAGTCTCACGCCATTACTACATTGATGATGTAGGGCGGCAATCATCGGTAGTGGCTTACGGTTATGCTAAACTGGGGAAACCAAAACCCACCGAGAAAACTGACCTCTTTGTGGGAAAAATCTACACAGTAACTAGTTGCATAGTTGAGATTAACCGTCTCAAAAAAACACGAGAAGGCGCAATTGCTATACATAATGCAGATGAGTTAGCGAAAGCAAACAAGCAAATAGACGAATGGATGGTAATTGCAGCTGAACTTAAAGAAAAGTATCCAGTACTTTTTGAGGCGCTAACGGCACAAATTAGCCAAGACGAAAATCCTGAGGAAGAGATCAAGCGTCTAAACTGCGCTTATGAGAACAGCGAACCTAACGCAAAACAGCTCGTACGCGAGGTCAGTGATTTATGCCTTGAAGGCTTCCGCGAAACCATGAAGCGAGTTGATGTAACTTATGATTCTTGGGATTGGGAAAGCGATTTTGTGTGGAGCACTCAAGTGAACGATGTTTTGGCAAAGCTCAAGGCTTCACAGTTTGTTTTTAATGAAAAGGGTGTATTAGTGTTTGACGCAGAAAAAGTTGTGCAAACCCTCGACTTGAAGGGTAAATTGGGTTTAAGCGAAAACAATGAGGTTTCCCCGTTAACTCTTGGACGCGCTGACGGAACAACACTCTACACCACTCGTGACATCGCTTACACACTCTGGAAGTTTAAGCTCGCGCAAAAAGTCATAAACGTAATCGGTATGGAACAGTCCCTGGCTCAGCTGCAGCTAAAGATAGCGCTTCATGCAATGGGTCATTCTGAATATGCCGAGAATCTGGTGCATTTCGCCTATAACTTGGTTACTTTACCAGGTTACAAGATGAGCAGCAGAAGAGGCCACTACATCACATTCGACGATGTTTTAACTGAGTCGGTTCAAAGGGCTTACGAAGAAGTTTCGAAACGCTCACCCTTGCTTTCAGAAGAAGAAAAACGCAAAATCGCGGATTTTGTAGGTTTAGGATCGGTTCGGTATGCACTTGTGGATGTTGATCCATCCAAAACAGTAGTTTTTACATGGGATCGCGTGCTAAATTTTGAGACTAACAGTGCACCCTATGTTCAGTATACTCACGCAAGAGCCTGTAGCATCCTTCGAAAGGTCGTGCGTGAACCCGAAAAACCATCGTTTGAATTACTTACCGAAAAGCTGGAGCATGAACTTATCTTAAACATAGCCAGTTTCCCAGACATGTTCATTGAAGCCACAGACTATCTTAAACCAAACATGATAGCCGACTACACCAACGCGTTAGCCGACAAATTCAACACATTCTACAATGCATTACCAGTGATAAAGGCTGATTCACAAGAACTCAGTGATGCCCGAATTACTTTGACGAGAGCTATCCAAATCGTAATGCACAATGCATTGAACCTGATTGGTGTGGTTGCACCCGAAAAAATGTAGCTCCAGACTGCTAGAAGCAGAATCTATTTTTCTGTTTTCTTATTCTTCTCAGCCCCCCCAATTCGTTGAAGATCCACAAAAAGAAAAACAGCTCGTTCCGATTAGCTCCTCTGAAAAGGAAGGCAATCAAATCTACAAAAACAACAAACTACTTTTAGTTAAAAATAAACTAAAAACTAATTAGGAAACAGGTTCTGTAGATTGAACTGGGGTTGGGGGCACTTCTTCGTCTTCTTCTATTTCAACACTTTCTTTACCGACACCCCGCAAAACATATGCAATCACCAGCGAAACCACAGCTAAAAATATATACGGAAACACATTTGACAAAATAGAAAGCGCCAAATAATCCATAGGTAGTGTTGCGGTCGAATTAACTATCTGGATAAGATTGTATGTTACAATAGCTAATATAACTGTAAATATTGCGGATACTGCTCCAAAAAAAGTGGCTACTTTACCGACGATTTTTAGTGTGTTCATGAGTATGTACCATCCGCTTTTTTATGAGCAGATGTCTCTTTTTAAGTTATGCTCTAACCACTCAATAGTGCGATATAGGTAACTTGTTATCACTAGTGGATTTTCACTTCTTGAGGTAGATTTTTTAGAGATAACGCCATCTAAAAATAAGGTAGTGGACATGGGCAAGCTATGGGTAATAACCAAAAAGATCTTCAGTGTCTCATTAGTTTTTAATGCCCTGTTAACCATCGGCTGCATAAGCGGTATCTTGGCAGGATTCTACTGGTACTACTTCGATTGGCACCCGTTTTCACCATACTTAATCAGCGGTAATCTATTTGGGGTCGCAATCGCTGCTGCTATAATCAACATTTTCCCAAGTGCTGGACTCGGTCGCTCATTGAATACTGGTAGATTTCTATTCCACCATTACTTCTATGGTTTTATTGTTCTGGTTTGTGCGGTCTTTTACACTGTGTTTTTTACTCCCGTTTCTCTATTAACAATTTTTTTTGTGAATGACACAAGTGTCCAAGTAAATATAGGCAGATTCTTTATTTTGGGAGGATTGACACTTGTTTTGGATGACCTTCCCGACGTTCATACAAAGCTAGATTCGGGACTAAACTGGTTAAAAAACAAGGTTGGGCACGGCGCCCGATTTATTTCCGCGGTTCAATTGATAATGGGTGCAATCTCTCTCTACATTTTCGTTGCTGTTACTCTTTCAGTTTTCACGACTCCCGAATATGTTACTGTTGCCAATCTATTATTAATCGGAACGCTTTTTATCACAAGTATAACCTCATTTATTTTCGTGAGAAGACAAGTTTGGCAGAAGATTTCAGATTAGGCAATACTCACTTGGTTTACTACACTTGGTAGTTATTCCTGCAATAACAAATTTCATATACAAGCCCAATAATGTAAAACGAGGTGCACATTAATGAGCGATTCATACTTCAAAAAGAAACTTGAACCAATCAAAGTAACAAAACAGAAACCAATTTCTCAACTTCTAAAAGAAATGGGAAAGACCGCCTACCAAGGTAGAAAACTTGGCGAAGCTGTTGACGTTTGGGAAAACATGATTAAGGAAAAAGATACCGTAATCGCTTTGGGTTTTGCAGGCTCAATGAGTACCGCGGGACAATGGACAATAATTAATTGGCTAATTGAAAATCGTTTCATAGACGTGTTAGTTTCAACAGGTGCAAACGTCTCAGAAGACATCGTTGACGCTATGGGTTTTGGCTACTATCAAGGCAGTCACATGGCAAATGATGAACAGCTTCTGCGTGACGACGTCAACCGATACTACGATGTCTACGGCAAAGAAACAGATTATCGTAAAATGGAAGAAGTCGTTACAGATTTCGTCATGACCTGCAAACAGGATTACAATTACACTTCTGCAGAGTTCCTCTATTTACTGGGCAAGTATCTGGGCAAGAAAAAGATTCCCGCCATCTCCGCGGTTGCTGCAGCAAACGGCGTCCCAATATTCAGCCCCGCTATGGTTGACAGCGCTTATGGAGAAACATTCCTCTTAGCCAAAAACCAAGGACACAACGTTGTCATTGACTCGGTTAAAGAATTTGACCAGTTTGTAAGCATAGGTACAAAAACCAAGGAAGTCGGCGTAGTTTACATCGGTGGTGGCGTTCCCAAAGACCTTACACAACTCATCGCTATCTCAGTTTCACCGTTCACGTGTGACGAAGGAGTCAAAGGTAGAAAAGGCGGCTTACGTAAAGGTCTGCAAGAGTACTATTACCCTCACAAGTACGCCATACAAATCACAACTGATTCACCACAATGGGGTGGTTTATCTGGTTGTACCTTGGAGGAGGCTATTAGCTGGGGTAAAATTAACAGCCAAACAGACACGCGTGCAGTTGTTTACTGCGATGCAACAATCGCCTTGCCCCTAATTTGCCACGCATTAGCTGAGCGTGTACCCGAAAAACGGAAAGGGCCAGATATGCGCTGGCTATTCAAAGGCGTGCAATAAGCGCCCAATTTTCATTTTTGTTGCTTGTTTAGTCTTGTGAGCAACGAGCTTGTCATTATCGGCATTATTATTGTGGCGTCGCCTTCGATCATTATTCGTTTGGCTTTTTCGTTGATTTTACCCCAGGATACTGCTTCGCGGGGGCGTGCACCGCTAAGGCTTCCATCCCATTCGACTGCAGTTGTAATGTATACGACGTAGTCTAAGCCATCTTTGAATTGGTTCCACCAAATTGTGTGATGCTTGCTGATTCCGCCGCCGACGATAAACGCGCCGCTTTTCTTCGTGTCAAAAACGATGTTGTTGAGGTCATCTTCATCTTTCAGCAGGTTTATTCTGAAATCCTTGTGGTCTTGGCTGAAGAACCAAAGTTGGTAGCCTACTGCACCGTCTGTAATACCCGGAACGAAGACTGGAATGTTGTTTTTAGCTGCCCAATAGAGAATTGATGTCTCGTTGCAACAGCGTAGACCGATTTCGCGGGCAAGCTCGCTTGTTGAAAGCTCCTTTTTACCTTCTTTGTAAAGTTCTTCAAGCAACCCAATGATTTTCTTTTCTATAACTGTGCCGTAACTGTCGTTTGGGACAAGTACGTTTCCAAGGCGGTTTACTCCCTCTTGGTGAAGCTTGGAATCATTCATAATGAAGCTGCCTTTGTAGTAGTCTTTGACACACCGTGCCACATCGTGATCTAGGGTTCCGCAGGTTGTTATTATAACGTCTACGAGTCTGCGTTTAACGAGTTCTCTGATTACGCCGCGTGTTCCAGTGGCTACTATGTCGGCTGTGAATGAAAAGAATTTTACGCATTCTTTGTCTTTGATCATTGCTTCCATGATGTTGACACCTGTTGCAAGTTTGCCAGCGGTGAAACCCCAGGCCGCATTCATCTGCAAAACTAGCTCGTCGACTGATAATTCCTTTGAAAAATCGTAATCTTTTACGGGAGCCTTATGCGATGCTTCTTTATACATACCTAATTACTCCTACATCAACTTTGATACTAAAAATTGGAATAAATAGGTGTCGAAATGCGATAGTTAGTAGGCTAGGTAATCGATGATTCTTTGGTAAATGTCTTTATCCATTGAGTCTTCGTAGCCGGCGTAGATGCTTGGGTTATCGTTGATTTCTACTACCACGTAGTCGCCGTTGACTTCTTTGATATCGACACCATAAAGCCCTTTTCCCGCTACGCTGCACGCCTTAAGTGCTACTTCACGGAGCCTTGTAGGCATGTCGCGTTTCTCTGAACTTACGGTTCTACCCCAAACAACTGTTGGTTTACCGCGAAGTTTAGCGCCGTGTTTCCATTTGCCCTTCGGAATCATGTATTTGCAGACATACAAAATATCGTTGTTAAGTACGCCTACTCTCCAATCAAAACCTGTTGGAGTGAATTTTTGAATAGCTAAAACATCGGATTTTTTGAAGAAACGTTTGGCGACGTCTCGGAAGCTGGTTTCGCAAGCAGCCTTCTCAACATAACGTGAGAAGCTTGTGTAGGGTGCTTTAATGACTACGGGTTTGCCTAGTTCTTCAAAGATTTCGTTGATTTTTTTGTGATGCAAATCATATTTGTTTAGGAAAACGGTTGGTATGTGGGGGACGTTGTATTTTTCGAAGAGTGCGTATTGGTGGATTTTGTTGCCGCAGATTTTGATTGATTCGGGGTCATCAACGACTTTTAAGCCCAGTTCCCAAGCAGTTTTTGATACGATGTATGAAGTGAAAAGGGGGTCAGTGGTTGCCCTAATAAAGACTGCGTCGTAATTTGGGATGTCTTCAATGTTTTCGCGGAAAAGAAACCTAAATTGGTTTCCTGATTGTTCAGCAGCAAGTTTAAAGTTTTGTAGGGCGGATTCCTCTCTGTGGTCAGTGAAATTATATTTTTCAACAAAGCAAGCGATCTTAGACACCGATATGTTCACCCTGCTGAGGAATCAGCATAATCTCCTTCGAGATTAACTCTAAATCATTCTTAGATAGCTCAGTTTCTTTCATTGGTTCAAGACCGCACAGGAACGCTTTTCCCTCTGTTTTTTGAACATGAACTTTGCAGATGGGAATCTTGAAGAGTTCATAAACCTTTTGCGTGATAGCGCTAATTTGCTCATCATCGATTTGACATTTTCCCAAAAACGATTTGACTGTGAACATTTCGCCAGTCAAAGGTTGAGCACAAACAGTAAACTTGTAGTTCATCCCTAAACTCTTCAATCCCCTATACAATGCGCTCTTGTTCTTGGCAACTTCATAACCCTCGTAAATGAATGGGTTAACAGCAAAAACTACTACTGGCAATTTGAGTTCAGTCATGATTTTTTTAACTGAATCAGTAACAAGGAACGGTAGAGTTGGTATGTTTGCTCTTTTAGCGCGCAATAGAAGAATGGGTGTTCGACTTGAATCAATAATGTTTTCACATGATGGAATTACGTTGTTGCCTAAAACTTCTGCATGCAAGGACACATAATAACCTGTTTTTAGGTATCGATACTCGTTATTGATGTTGATGGTGGTGTCTTTAATCGTTGATTCAAGAAACTGTGAAGGTTTTAGAGCTTTAAGCTCATCTATAAGGTCGAAGTTAGAGACGACCAACACTCATAGTGCACCAGTCAATTAGAAGGCGTTATTCGTAGAGTTATATTTAAAATTAACTATCACAATAACAGATCCTAAGTTAACGTTACATAAAAAGAGAGGCAAAATCAACGTATAAACCGCTTGAAGTACTCGGACCAGAACACGAATACTCGCTCGTAGACAAGTACCTAATTCCCTTGGCAATTAGCGATAAAATCATCAAAGATTTTTGTGGAAAAATAATTAACTTCATCGAATTGCCTTCCTTCACTTTTGGCAAAGAAATGCAACTACATGTAATGGAAATTATAGCCAACCAACCATTCAAAACACCTTCTGAATTTGAAGAAACCATGCAAACCGCCGTTTCAACCCTAAGTCAAATTGTGCAAAAACACGGTGCCGTGCTACTTGGAACAGGCATGCACCCCCTCCTCAAACTTCAGGACACTGGAATCTGGCCTCATTATCACAAAAAGATTTACCGGCAATATGGCAAAATCTTCAACTTAAATCATCACGGATGGTTAAACATCCAGAGCTTCCACCTGAATTTGCCTTTCCAAAAAGATGATGACGCAATCCAAATACATAATCAACTTGCAAATCTTTGTGCTTATTTGCCGGCAATCTCTGCTTCTTCACCAATCTATGAAGGCAAAAATGGTTCAGACGTTGATAATCGCTTGCAGTTCTATAAGGTAAACCAGAAGGAAGTTCCAACTATAAGTGGAGACGTCATCCCAGAATATGTGACCTCATTTAATCAGTACAAAAGAGACGTTATTGAGCGGTACTCACAGGATTTAGCTAACTTGGGTGCAGACAAAACTTTGCTTCGCAGAGAATGGGTTAATTCAAGAGGCGTAATTTTCCGTTTTGACCGATGTGCTCTTGAAGTTCGGGTGATGGATGAGCAGGAGTGTATAAAATCGGATGTGGCGTTGTCTTGTTTTGTGCGTGCTGCTCTTAGAGGTTTAATTGCTTCAAATGTTGAGCTTTTGTCGCATGATGTTTTAGTTAAGGATTTCAACTGTGTTATTAAGGAAGGCTTAAACGCACAAGTATCAAGTTCACATGGAAAAACGGCAAGGCAAGTTTGCAAATACTACCTCAAAGTAGCTATGGAACATGCAACTGAGGATGAGAAAAAGTATTTGTGGCTTGTCAAGAAACGCATTGAAGAAGGCAACCTCTCAGAGCTTATTCGTGAAAGAATTTTGAGGCGAGCTCAGAAGACAAGTTTCCATCAATCTATCATTGATGTTTATTCAACTCTTATTAAGTGCCTTATGGATAATCAACCTTACCTCTAAAAAAGGGTGAAAAAATGCTGGAAGACAACAAAGGAACAACCTACTCATATGACGTATGTAGTGAATGCAAAATTATCTGTTGCCAAGACGCTAAGCCACCAGTAAGTGAGAGCAGAAAAAAAATAATAATAGAATATTTGCAAGAACAGAAGATAAAAGTTGAAGCTCCTTTCACCAAAGAAAAATATTCTTACCCATCAGTGGATGAAAGTCTTCTCTGCAAGTTTAACAGTAAAAAAACCAAGAAATGTGTTGTTCATTCAGTTAAGCCCGAAACATGTCGAGCTGGACCAATTACCTTCGATATTAATTTTAAGACTAAGAAAGTCGAGTATTTCTTGAAAAAATCAGAGATCTGCGCTTATGCAGGTAAATTATATAAGAATAAATCCGCATTCAAAGATCATTTTGAAGTTGCCAAGAAAGAAATTATGCGGCTAGTCAAAGAATTGGATGCGACTGAGTTGCGGGAGCTAACGAAAATTGAAGAACCTCAAACATTCAAAGTTGGCGAAGAGAATTTACCCTTTGAAGTGGTTAAGAAACTTGGTTTATAAAAAGCCGGCATCTCTTAGTTTAAGTGCTACGCCAATGTCGCCTTTAAAATGAACTTTTCCTGTGAAGAAGGCTTTTTCGGAGCTTAATTTGCCGTTAACCATATCCATGAAATCGTTTTCGTTCATTTTCAATGTTAACGTGGGCGTTGCATGGGTTCCCTCGGTGATATGAATTTTCTGGTCTTTTAATATAACCGTCCAGTTCCCGCCTTCGGGTCCAGTTACATTTAATTGCGTTATGACGTTGATGCCTGCTGCTTTTTCTGGTTTAAACCTAACAGGTAGCGCTTTTTCGAAGAATTCTCTTGGTGTATTTGTCTCCATGATCTCAGCCCGTTGATTTTCAAACATTTTACACAATAGGGTTATTGAACGTTTGGTAACTTACCTAAAGAGGTCTCTTTCTTTGGCTCTAGTTAGTGAAGTGGCTGAGGCGTTGTTGTCTTTTTCATAGTTGTATCCTCTAATTATAGCTGCAGGAATACCTTCGTTGGTTTGACCAATTACAAGTTCTGCAGCTGAAGATAGTTCATCTGCGATGGCGGTTTGCTTAATTCTAAGCGTGTAACCGAAGAGGTCTTTTTCGCCTCGTCTATCCCTTATTGGTTTAAATCCAGCTACGCCCACTGCCACATTAATTTCGCCTAGCCTAAACGGCCTACCATGAGTATCAGAAATAATAACGGCGACGTCAGCGTCTGTTAAACGTTTTATTTCTTTTCTTATGTTCTCTGCCGAAGCACTAGGGTTTTTTGGCAAGGGTACAACATTTCTGTCTCCTGAAACGTTGGATCGGTCAACTCCTGCGTTGGCACAAATTATGCCACTTACGGTTTCAGTGATAATGCTGTTTTGGCCAACTCGAACTATGTCTTTGGTTTCTTGCAAAATAACTTCGACTAATGCGGGGTCTTTGTTGGTTTTTTGTGCTATTTCCTTTGCTTTCTCCGAGGGCTTAACTTTGTCTAGATTGATTACGTTTCCTTCTGCCTTCGAAACCACGACATGCGTAACGACTACAATGTCTTTTTCTTGGATGGGGGTGTTCTGTTTTTTTGCTGCTTTAACAATAAGCTTCCCCAAGTTGTCTCCTTTCTTAATTAACGGTAAATTTTCAACAGCGAATACTTGGATCGGATTCACGATTTTTGCCTCTTCTTAAAGTTGCTAATTAAGCGATAGAACTTAAGTTTATCTCGGAAAAAGCTTGGAAAGATAAAAAATGAAAAATATAGTTGGGACCGTAAAGGTCTCAATTGTTTTAGTTGTTTTTTTAGTTTCTGAATTTCTGCAGTTTCTGAAGCATTAGCTTGTCGCCTTCAGCATCGCCTGCACAGGTTGCAATTATGCCATCGACGAGTCCGACAAGTTTTGCTGCTTTCTCTTCAACTGTTTCCATGGTTGCAGCTGTAGGCCATCCGATCATTTTAACGGTTTCTACGTTTTTGTCTGTTCCGACTAGGAAGTAAGCAAAGAGTGGCTTGTTGAGTTTTTTGCATTCTGCTGATACTGCTTTGAGTGCTTCGAACGATGAGTCTTGTAAGCGCATGAAGTATACGAAGTCCCATGGTTCGCGTACACGTTCAAGAGTTTCTTCAATTGAGCGTCTTGCAGTCAAGAGGCAACCGAGTTTTAGGTTTTTTGTCTTCAAATTGGTACGTATAAAGTCTCTTGCTGCTTCGGATGAAGGAAGCATTTTTATGGGTTCGCCGAACTTGGGTTTATCACCCATCGTTACTGCTAAGCCATCTAACCCGATTATGTCGGATGCTAAAGCTAAGCCTCCTACTTCAACTGGGCCTTTATAGTGTAGAATGAATATGGGTACGACATATTTTTCCGGGTACTTGTATTTGAGTAAGCAGCTTACGACTACTCCGCTTGGAGCTGGGTAACCTGCTGCGCTGTCAGTTACGTTCCATCCATCGACTAGGTCTTTGAGTTCGTCTGCAAGCTTTAAGAATTTACGTGTTGGCACAAATTCATTTAGTATTTTCATGGAGATTTCATCTCAGCTTAATGGGTGAGCTGTTTGGGTTAAAAAGGCTTTTGCATTCGAAGAATTGGGTTTTTTAGAATAAGGTATTATGGTGCAACATGTTGAAAAACAAGCGTCATTTAGGTGTGTTTAGTACAGCTAAAGCTTTTTTGGTGCGTTTTATCTTGAATTTGGATAATCTGACGATTTCTTTCTTTTCAACCCCTTTTTTGGTAGCATCCAAGTTTTTTACCAGTTCCATCCCGACCTTTGATCTCACAACCACACTTGAAAACCCCGGTTTACTTCCAACGGAACCAACTGAAACGTCAGAGAAACGCGATGTGAAATCATCACAGTAATGGCACGCTTTCTCTGAGGCGCAGTCAAGATCATTTACTTTGCAGCTGTATTTTTTTCCGTTTGTAAAGGCTGTGAATTTTCCCTGGCGGATCTGCGTTTTTTCAACAATGTCTAAGTCGATGCCAAAACGTGTATACATTTCCTCTTTCAACTTTGTCTTGTTGAAGGCTTCAAAGCAGAATAAACCGATAACAGTGATTTCGCATTCGTTTTTTAGCGATTGCTGTATTTTTCTGGCGACTTTTGCTTCACAGGGCGTGCAAACGATGGCTACCCTCTTTTTTCCTTGGCTGATCAGCTCACGCAGCTTATTGGTAACGTTGACTCTGAGGTATCTGGTTCCCCTTGCGGCGACAGCTTCCTCGGCATTCGTGGCTACCGCGACTTTTGCACTGTACCCATCACCACGGTAAACGACAACAGCATCGTCAAAAATATGCTCCTTGAAACCCTTAACCAACATTGCCGTAACAACCCCGCCGTCCTGCCCCTCAAATTTGCTTTTCGCCGAAAACATTTTGGAGTAAACGCCAAGGTTTGAATCTTTTAAGCCATCCAGAAATTGTTGTTCAATTTTTGCTTCGTCTTGGGCCTTGCAGTTTTGGTTTTTCTCTGTTTGGTTATCCGGCATATTGGAAGTTCAACCAGTCTTTTGCTAAGTTTAGGTTGGGTTTTCGAGCAAATAAAG
The DNA here is from genome assembly GCA_963741005.1 of Candidatus Bathyarchaeota archaeon. Lineage (GTDB taxonomy): Archaea > Thermoproteota > Bathyarchaeia > Bathyarchaeales > Bathycorpusculaceae > Bathycorpusculum. The sequence continues at coordinate 582,399 of CAVUGQ010000006.1, read as the reverse complement.
CTTTAAACCTCTAAAACTACGTGCTTTTATAGATAAATGAGTTAGGTTATTCATTGAAAAAACAAAAAATCAGGTACAGAAACGGCGACTAGGCGTTGCTTGACAAAATAAACCCGCTTTGGAAAGAATTAAACTATTACCATAGTCAAAATCCATCGAACTTCAAAGACCATTACAATCAAATGAACTTTGGAAAAAGGAAATCTGATCCATTAAAGAAAACATTGTGGGGGAAAAATGAGAGCTGACTTGGCAGTCGATGAAGCGCCAGGAAGCACTGTTGGATACTGCGTAAGCAGCTTTAATGTTGAAAAGATATGCGAAATTGAATCAATCTTCGTCAATTCCGTTTACAGAGGTTTGGGAATTGGCGGTTCATTTATAAAAAACTCTCTATTATGGTTTGGATAAGGAAGGTGCCTCGCCAAAAATCGTCGAGGTGGGCGATGGCAATGAGTGGGCATTCGGGTTCTATGCACGTTATGGTTTTTTGCCTAGGAAAACGATACTAAAACAAGTGAAAAAATAATAACTTGGCTAGTTCTCTCGAAAGACCATTCTCTTTGATAAAAAGCAGGGCTTGTTTAAGGAAACGTAAATTAATTTCGGGAAAGAAATTATATTTGGTTTGTGATTATTATGAAAGTTGCTGTTTCCGGTAAAGGCGGCGTTGGTAAAACCTTAATTGCTGGTGGTTTAGCTAGCGGTTTAGTTGAGCGTGGCTTAAAAACTATTGCTATTGACGCTGATTCGTCTCCAAACCTTGGCTTAACGTTGGGGTTGTCAGCTGAGCAAACCCGAAAAATAGTGCCAATAACAGAGAATAAGCCATTGGTGGAGTCTAAAACAAGCACTGGTTACAATAGTATTTTTAATTTGAATTTCACTGTTGATGACATAGTTAGAGACTACTCCATTTCCACTCCCCTTGGTGTAAACCTGATTGTCATGGGCACTGTGCAGGCAATGGAGGCAGGTTGCATGTGCGCCCCAAATGCTGTCATCCGCGCTCTACTTCGGCATCTTGTGGTTGATCGGAATGAAGCCATTGTTATGGATTTAGAGGCTGGCGTAGAGCATATAGGCAGAGGCACCGCAAGACAAGTGGACGCATTACTAACAGTTGCCGACTCTAACCTGAAATCCTTAGAAATCGCTAAACACATCCACGACTTGGCATCTGCAGCGGGCATGAAAAAGATCTACCTCATCGGAAACAGAGTAATGAATGACGCCCAAAAAGATGCAATTCAAAGTTTCGCAGACAAAAACGGGCTAAATTTGCTTGCTTTAGTGCCCTTCGACCAAAAGGTAATCGAGGCAGATATGCTCGGTGTAACTCCACTGAAAAACAAAGAAATCGCGGCAATTAAGGCGATAGACGATATTTGCGAGCTTTTAATTAAGAAAACAGCATAATATTTTTTACTTTTTCTTGCTGTAGCATGCAAATAGATAGAAGTAATTTTGTCGCTGAATTCTTTTATTTCAGTTTGGCTTTCTTATAAACATAAAGTAGGTAAAAAAATGGTTAAAATCAAAATAGGTGACATCGCACCAGACTTTACCCTTCAATCAAACACTGGTGAAGCTATTAGTTTGTCACAGTTCTTGGGAAAGAAGAACGTTGTTCTCTTCTTTTATCCGCGAGATGAAGGACCTACTTGCTGTAAAGAGGCTGAGGCATTCAGAGATAATTATGACGCCTTTAAAGAAAGTAATTCAGAAGTGATTGGCATAAGCGCGCAAAGTGTGGAATCGCATAAGAGCTTTGCCAATAATCATAATTTACAATATGTTTTACTGAGTGATGCCGAAAACACTGTAAGAAAACTTTATGGAGTTACATCTACTCTGGGAATACCTGGAAGGGTTACTTTCGTTATTGATAAAAAAGGCATTGTTAAGCATGTTTTCTGTTCACAACTTCATTTCATTAAGCATGCAAAGGAAGCCTTACAAGCATTAAGAGTATAGTTGAAACTTGGGCTTATCTCCAGTAAGAGTATTGTTGGATCGTTGAGAGTGCTCTCTTAGATTGTATTTTTTATTTCATACACCATATCACAGTTGCCCACTGGACCTGGTTTGCGGATTTCTTTTAATCGGATATTTCTAATTTTTAGGTTTTCTGACAGTGCTCCTACTGGGAACAATGAAATTGCGCAAGCTGGCATGATTCCAAACTGTTCTTTAACGAGTTTGCCATGGCAAATGTAGCACCCTCGAAATTTCAGAATATATTCTTGTGCTTGCTTTTCCAAAGTTACGCTATTGGCAATCTTAAGTTCGTTTTGAATGTAACTTGTAACCTTCTCCATTAAGTCATCTGGAGTTTGAGCAGGAGGAATGGATTTGCCCCAAGTTTTTCCTAATGCCATGCTAGCTTTGGAAAAAACCTTTTGATTTTCCTCTCCTAAGGCTCCTTGAATAGAACACATAATTTCGAGGACTGGTTTTTGCGGGATCATTTTTTCTTCTGACATTTTTGTTCCTCTTGGACTCTTTGATACTCATCAAAAGATCCGGAGCGTTTAAGGATTTTGTTTCTTTTCAAATTCAAGTTGTAAAGAAAACGAGTTAATACTGACACTATAGCGCAAAAAATTTAAGAGATAAAATAAGAGGGTTAACGGCTAAACCTTAATGGTTTAGCAGTGATCGTGACCGCAATTGCAGCTGTGACCTGACGAGTTGCCGCTGATGTATTTTTGGGGGTTTGCTTCGAAGGATTTTTTGCATCCTGGAGCACAGAAATAGTAGTATTTACCTTGGTAGATTGTTTTATACTTTGCAGTTTTCTCATCAACTTCCATGTTGCAAACTAAATCTTTAGCCATACATTTTTCACCTCCAACAACATCATTTTAGGTTTTGTGATTATATTTTTGGTTTAAATCTCCTGAGAAGTGAAGCGTTAGTAACTACGGTTACTGAGCTGCTTGCCATAGCTGCTGCCGCGTACACCGGATTGAACAAGATATGCAAGATAGGGTAGAATGCTCCTGCCGCCAATGGAATTAGGACTATATTGTAGAAGAACGCCCAGAACAGGTTCTGCCGAATTTTATTCATTGTGGCGCGGCTTAACTGAATAGCTACCACGACATCTCTCAAATCATTCTTAATTAGCACAATATCTCCCGTTTCAATAGCTACATCTGTTCCACTACCCACTGCAATTCCAATGTTTGCCTGTGCCAACGCAGGAGCATCGTTAATTCCGTCTCCAACCATAGCTACAACTTTGCCTTCAGATTGCAGACGCTTGATTTCTGTAGCTTTTTCGCTTGGAAGAACCTCTGCAAAGACGCGGTTAACGCCTACCTGTGATGCGATGGCTTTGGCTGTTCTCTGGTTGTCGCCTGTAATCATTATGACTTCCAATCCCATCTGTTGAAGAGTCTTCACTGCGTCGGCGGAGTGCTCCTTTAAGGTGTCAGCCACCGCTATCAAACCCGCAAGCTGGTTGTCAACGGCGAGAAGCATGGCGGTTTTGCCTTCTTCCTCAAACGCTGACATTTTCCCCTCAATCGCGCTGAGGTCAAAGTTGTTTGCCTCCATCAGTTTTCGGTTGCCCAACAATATTTTGGCTCCTCTATGTTCCACCTCTACTCCATATCCAGGGATAGCGTTGAACAATTCCGGTTCATCAACTTGGATTCCCTTTTCCTTTGCTCTTTTCACTATGGCTGCTCCTAGCGGATGCTCGGAGTTTTTCTCTGCGATGGCGGCGAACTGCAGAATCTGGGTTTCTCCGAATGGTTCAGAAGGGGCTATGTCGGTTACTTCTGGTTCACCCTTGGTTAATGTTCCTGTTTTATCAAAAACAACTGCTTGAAGCTTGTATACAGCTTCCAATGCTTCACCGCTTTTAATTAGAATGCCGTTTTCTGCTCCTTTTCCGACACCCACCATTATTGCTGTCGGAGTAGCCAGTCCAAGAGCGCAAGGGCAAGCAACAATTAACACAGCGATAAAAACTGTGAGTGAGAATATGAAAGTTGCTCCGACAATAAAGTACCATACTAACGCTGAAAGTGTCGCCGTAATAATGATGGCTGGAACAAAATATCCCGAAGCAATGTCGGCTAATCTTTGAATAGGTGCTTTCGAAGTTAACGCATCTTCAACCATATTTATGATTTGGGCAAGGACTGTATCTTTGCCGACTTTGGTGGCTTTGAACTTTAGCATACCCGTCTTGTTCATGGTGGCTCCTACGACTTGGTCGCCACTTCGCTTTTCGACTGGGATGCTTTCGCCTGTGATGACTTTTTCGTCTACTGCTGAATAGCCTTCGGTAACAGTGCCGTCGACGGGGATTTTTTCTCCCGGTCTAACCAAGATGATGTCGCCTACTTGTACGTCTTCAACTGGAATTTCCTGTTCCTCACCATTACGTATGACTCGGGCTGTTTTGGCTTGAAGGCCCATGATTTTTCTGATAGCTTCCGAGGTTCTGCCCTTGGCAACGGCATCTAAGAGTTTACCCAGCAAAATGAAGCTCATAATCATGGTGGCTGTATCAAAGAATACTCCTGCACCGGGGAAAACGTTTGGGACAAAGGTGACGACTGTACTGTATATCCATGCGGTGGATGTGCCCATTGCAATTAGAGTGTCCATATTGGTGGTCTTGTTTCGTAACCCTTTGTATGCGCCAACGTAGAATGTCCAACCCACGATGAACTGGACTGGCGTTGCAAGCAGGAACATAAGGATGTTGTTTTGCTCCATTGGCAGAGGTGAGAGCCACATCAAAACTAGGATTGGAATAGTCAGAACAACGCTTGTGGCTAAAAGGATTTTTAGGTGTCGGATGTGGTGTTTGCGTTCTTCACCAGCTGTATCCTCATGAGTTTTTTGTTGTTGTTCAATTACTTGGTATCCGCTGTTCTGGATGGTTTTTTTTATGCTTGGTAAGCTGATTTGCTGGGGGTTATATTCGACTGAGACGCTTTCAGCGGCAAAGTTAACAACTGCACTATAGACTCCTTCACGATTGCCCAAGGCTTTCTCTATGGTTTTGGTACAGTTAACGCATGACATACCTCCGATTTGGAGGGCGATTTTTTCGTGGATTACATGATAACCTGAGTTAGTGATAACATCTTCGATGGTTTTTTGGTTGATGATGTCGGGGTTGTAGTCTATTATTGCTTGTTCAGCGGCGAGGTTTACGGTAGCTTGGTTTACTCCGTTTAGTTTGGAAAGTTCCTTTTCGATGGTGTGTGCACAGTTTATGCAGCTCATTCCGCCGATGTTAAGTGTGATTTTTTTGTTTTTTTCTTGGCTCATTTTGTTTACCTTGGTTTGAATGTATTATGTGTATTCTAAATCGAGTCTAATTCTAGATAATGATGTCTCATTCGAATAGGTAAATATTTCCAACACTGTTGAAAACAAAGTTATTTGGGAACGCTCGGGCTATTGAAATTAATGCTCGCCATCCTGTGCAATGTGAGGGCACGATAAATTCAGGGTTGATTTCTTTTAACTCTTTGACAGTTAGCTCAATTCTTTTCTCAAATTCTTTTCCAGCTAAATGGAAGCCGCCTAATATCGCGTAAACCTTTGCATTTCCGGTAATTTGTTGCGCATATCTTATGGTGTTTATAATGCCCGCGTGAGCACACCCAGAAATGATAACCAAGCCCTTGTTTTTGACATTGATGACTAAGGCACGGTCATCAAGTAATAATAGGTCGGGCTGCCAAGAGTTTTCACTGTAAATTCTATTTTGCATTAAGCCCTTCTCAAAGGATATTTTTCTTGGAATTTCTCCTGTGATGCAAGCCAAGTCATTGGCAATTAAATACGGCTTTTTTGTGTTTACGATTTTTGACGGAATTAGCTGTTTTAAACTTGGAAAAAGAGGGTATTCCCTTAGGTCTCCACTAAGACTGGCGGTCCCCCTGCGTTTAACCATGTCTTCATGAGTTATTATTGGCAAGTCGATTTTGTTAACAGCTTCAACTATTGCATGTAAACCGCCAAAATGGTCATAATGACCATGGGACAGAACGACATAAGAGACTTCGCTTAAGTCAATACCCATACGTTTAGCATTCACAATGACTCCGCTGGAACTGATGCCTGTATCAAACAGAATGCTCCAACATTTTTGTTCGGTAAAAATGCGAACAAGCATAGAAAAACCATGCTCTGCAAACGGCAACTCTGTATGCGTTGATACCCACTCAGAACCATATTGCTCTTTGGTCCACTGTCGAAGCGATTGTACTTCTTTTCTATTATTGCTTGAGAGAAAATCCACGGTATTATCCATCAAAGTAACAATTTCTAATCTGGATGTCTCTTTCAACTCTACGATCTCAACCGCCAAAGTCCTGACCAGCTAAAGCGTTCCACGATAACGTGTGGTAGTTGGACAGCCAACACATTTGTTGTTTTCATACCGGTTGCATGGATCACACTTAACCTTGCATGGAGATGCCTTTTTTTCCTGTTGAGCTAGGCTTTTCCGTATCTGAAGAAATGGTGAAAAGTAAGTTTCACTTATTGGGTAGAATTCTGAGCGACGTATTCCTTTGCTACACCTTAAGGAACATTTCTCCATAGATATACTTTCAAGGGTTTCTTTTGTTTCTGCAACAACAATCGCGATTAAATTGTAGCCCCCCATGGTCTTGAATATCTGAATCACACGAGGACATTCCTCAAATCGATCTAAAATATCCTGCATTGCCTCTGCGTTTTCCATTTCTAGCATCACGATTGCTGGGTGAAGTTTGAGGACGTTTGGATTAATTAGAGCTGATACTTTTATCGTTCCATTCTTTAGGAGTCTTTCGAGTCTTTTCTTGATTCCCATGCTTGAGAAGCCTGTATTCTTAGCTAAATCTTGTAATGTTGTTCGACCATCTACTTGGAGTTGAGCAATTATTTTTTTGTCTATCTCGTCCAAAATCCTTCACTGTTTATTTTATAAACATAAAGTATTAATAAGGTTTATCTATTAAACATTTTTTCTAAAATCTCTTTTGTCTATTCGGAAACAGTTGGGTCGGTCAGAGAACTGGTCCGCTGGTTCTGGATGGAGACAGTGTTTATCTGACTATGTAGTAGCAGCTTTAAACCTGTTAAAGTTAGATAAAGAAAATCTAGTTGGCAAAACCTGTTATGAAGTAACACATCACCGATCAACACCCTGACTATTGAATCATTAAACATCATTCTTGTCTGCAAATAGAGCTTTGAATCTTGTTTATTCTGTTTTTTTCTGATACCACTAATTATTATGTTCACCTGAGGTGGACAATGGTAACGCACACCGTCGCGGTCTGAACAATTTTTGTTTAACATTTATAATCCGTTTATTTTATAAACAAAAAGTATTAATATTTTTTAGCTAATAAACTATATTAGTGTTATATGGTGAAAAAATGACAAGTGCGACTGAGAAAGTTAAGAGCGCTGAGGAATGTGACGGGAAATGTGGTTCATGTTCAACATCTGATAGTTGCAGTGATAATAGAAAACAACAGTATGAACAGGAGCAAAAGCTGAAATTGAGCTTAAGCAAAATTAAACATAAAATAGCAGTTATCAGTGGCAAGGGCGGCGTTGGTAAAAGTACCGTAACCGCGAATCTTGCCATGGCTTTCGCAATGGATGGACACAAAGATGAGGTCGGTGTTCTTGACGCTGACATTCATGGTCCCTGTATTCCAAAGATGCTGGGTCTCAAAGGACAGACGTTGATAGGTGGACCAGGCGGAATGCTTTTTCCAGTTACTGGCAAACTAGGTATAAAAGTTGTATCAATGGACTTTGTGCTTCCAAACGATGAGGCGCCTGTAATTTGGCGGGGTCCATTAAAAATGAGAGCTATCCAACAATTTTTATCTGATGTAACTTGGGATGAACTAGATTATCTGTTTATTGATCTTCCGCCAGGAACTGGCGATGAATCATTAAGCATCATGCAGTTAATTCCAGACATGGACGGAGTCGTCATTGTAACTATGCCTTCTGAAGTTTCGCAAGCCGTTGTTAAAAAGGCGGTAACGTTTGCCAAGCAAATGGAGGTGCCCATAATCGGCATAGTTGAGAACATGAGTGGTTTTGTCTGCCCCGAATGTGGAGCCAAAGTTGACATTTTCAGAACCGGTGGAGGCAAAAAGATAGCGGAAGACCAATCAGTCCCTCTGCTAGGCAGCATACCAATAGACCCTAACATCTGCAACGACTCAGATAACGGATTGGCATTCATAGTTGAAAACAAAAACTCTCCTGCAACTAAAGCATTCATGGAAATTGTCAAAAAGATTGATCATTTCTTAGAAAATACACATCCTAATCATAAGGAGATAAAAAAATGAAAATATGTGTTAGTGCAACAGCAAACAATTTGGAGGCACAGGTAGACCCTCGTTTCGGTAGGTGCCTATACCTTATAGTTGTGGACTCTGAAACAATGCAGTTTGAGGTCATTCCAAACATAGCAGCGGCTGCTACAGGCGGCGCAGGAATCCAGGCGGCACAAGTCATAGCCGACAAGGGTGCCAAGGTGGTTATAACCGGAAATGTTGGACCTAACGCCTTCGGCGCGTTGTCAGCGGCGGGAATAGACATTGTGACCGGAGCCTCTGGGACCGTCAAAGAGGTCATCGGAAAGTTCAAGAAAGGCGAGTATGGAAAAACTGATGCGCCTACCGTGGGTGAACATTCCGGAATAGGACGAAGACGAGGCAAAGGACGATGAAACACATAAACAAATTAAACGTGGTTCGACCAAGCAAAATAAGAACATCATTAAAGCTAATAGAAGCAGAGGTGAGGTAATTGAAAGATAGAATAGTAATCCCTTCAGAAGATCAAAATGGCTTGAACGCAAGTTTAGCCGAGCATTTTGGAAGAGCTCCATATTATACCGTTGTTGACTTTGACGAGAAAGGTGAAGTTTCAAACGTTAAGGTTGTTCCAAACGTTAGTGAGCATGCAGGTGGAGTAGGTGTTGCACCAGACCATATTTTGGAGTTGAAACCGACTGCCGTAATTGTCCACGATATGGGGTTTAAAACTATTGATATTTTTAAGAACGCAGGAGTAGCAGTGTTAAGGTCCAACGCAGACACGGTTGAAAAAGTGGTTGCCTCCTATAAAGACGACAAGCTTAAAGAGCTTACGGAAGGTTGTGGACATGAACAACATGAACATCAGAAGCATCACCATTAATGTGGAAATCAATGATTATAATTAGATTCTGAAGGTGGAAAAATGTCAAGGAAACTATCCGATGAAGAACTGAAACTGATGATGAAGTCAGGGTACTCTAAAAAAGCAATCGATCTGTACGTGAATAATGTTAACGTAGGCACATTAGAGAACGCTACTGTCGTCACCACTTTTCTTGGTCCATGCGGTGACCTCATAAAACTGTATCTGCAAATTGGCAAAAAAGACATAATCGAAGATGCTAAGTTCTATTATTTAGGCTGTCCTGGTTCAGCTGCTTCAGCGTCTGCTATGACAATACTATTGAAAGGCAAGACTATTAATCAGGCAAAGAACATGTCAGAAAGCGACATATTGAATGAGCTTGGTGGTTTACCAGAATTAAAGTTTGACTGCGTAAAACTATCCATAAAAACCCTGCGAAAAGCTATTGCTGAATACGGGAAACAAAAAGGTCGCTCAGAAATATAGTAGTTAATTTCACTTTTTTTAGTAAGTATCTTTTAGGGGAAATTAAATGATTGTGTCTGTTGCTAGTGGAAAGGGTGGGACGGGAAAAACATCAGTTGCTGTGAACATGGCTCTTTCGGTAGGCAACGTTCAACTTTTGGACTGTGACGTTGAAGAGCCGAACGCGTTTCTGCTTTTGAATCCTGTAATGAATAGAAAAGAATCAGTTTACACCCTAATTCCGAAGGTAAATCGAGAACTTTGTAATACTTGTGGGGAATGCACAAAATTCTGTCAGTTCAACGCCATATTTGTAGCCTCTGAGAAAATTCTTGTTTTTCCAGAGCTTTGCCATAGCTGCGGTGGATGCATTATGGTCTGTCCCAGAAACGCAATTACTTGGGAAAAACATGAAATCGGTACACTGAATTTTGGAGCAACTGACGGAGTAGCTCTTGTTTATGGGGAACTTGATGTAAGCAAGCCTATGGCTGTTCCAGTCATAAAAGCTGTTAGAAAACAGACTGAAGAGGTGGGTAATGTGATTATTGATTCTCCGCCTGGGACCTCATGCTCATTTGTGGAAACTGTTAGAGGCAGTGACTTCTGTGTTTTAGTGACTGAGCCTACTCCTTTTGGTTTGCATGACTTGAAGATAGCGGTAGAGGTTTTGCGAAAAGTTGGGGTTCCTTTTGGTGTAGTTATTAACCGTGCTGGCATAGGTGACAATAGAGTATATGATTACTGTGGAAAAGAGAACATACTTGTTCTTTTGGAAATTCCTTATGAAAGAAGAATAGCTGAACTCTACTCCAAAGGCATTCCGTTTAGTTTGGAAATGCCTGAGTGGGTGGATAAATTTCAAAGACTCTACAGTAAAATTAAGGAGTTAGTCGAAAAATGAAGCAGTTAACTGTTTTAAGTGGCAAGGGTGGCACTGGCAAAACATCGATAACGGCTTCCTTTGCGGTTCTAGCGAAAAACGCTGTGGTGGCTGACTGTGATGTGGACGCACCTGACCTGCATATGCTTCTGCATCCCGAAATAATTAAAACTCAACAGTTTAAAGGGTCAAAGGTAGCTGCCATCGACGAAACAAAATGTGTCAAATGCTGTTTGTGCAAAGAGAAATGTGCTTTCAACTCTATAACTGATAATTTGAATGTTGACGTTATTACCTGCGAAGGGTGCGGAGTCTGCGCATTTGTTTGCGCAAAAAATGCTATAACTTTGGCTGAAAGGGTCTCTGGGGAGGCCTATATTTCAAAGACTAAATATGGCTTCATGTCGCATGCTCTACTTCACCCAGGTGAGTCGAATTCCGGAAAACTTGTGACTCTGGTTCGGCAGAACGCCAAAATACTTGCCGAGAAAGAAAAATGTAATCTGATTATTATCGATGGTTCACCCGGAATTGGCTGTCCTGTTATAGCTTCTATCACTGGAGTAGATGCTGCGTTGGTGGTTACTGAACCGACCCTTTCTGGCATTCATGATCTTGAAAGGGTCTTGCAACTGCTAGACCACTTCAATGTTGCTGCATTTGTTTGCATAAACATGTACGATGTAAACACAGGCAATACTAACAAGCTTTTGAATTTCTGCAAAGAAAACAGAATTGAAGTTGTGGGAATAATCCCTTTTAGCCCTGAAGTCACTCAAGCAATGGTTAATGAAAAAACAGTTGTTGAATACTCTCCAAAAAGCGGCGTTGCAGAAGAAATAAGAAACATGTGGAACAAGATTAACCTATTTCTCGGTGCAGGAAATTATGATACCTAACCTATTTTTTCTAACAAAAGGTGTGGGAACACATAGAGAACAGTTACAGTCATTTGAGCTTGCGTTAAGAGCTGCGGGCATCCAGTATTGCAACATAGTGAATGTTTCAAGCATAGTGCCTGCAGGATGCATATTGATTTCACGAGAGCAGGGCTTGAAGATGTTGCATCCAGGAGAAATTACATACGTAGTTCTAGCTAGAAACTCCACTAAGGAACCACATAGAATGCTTGCATCATCAATAGGTGTTGCTATTCCATCAGGCAAAAACCAGTATGGCTACTTGTCCGAACACCATTCTTTTGGGCAGACAGATGAAGCAGCGGGAGATTACGCAGAAGACCTTGCAGCAACAATGCTTGCTACCACCATGGGTATCCAATTCGACCCCAAAACTGCCTGGGATGAACGCAAACAACTCTTCAAAACTACAGGACTTATAATAAAAACGGCTAACATTACTCAATCAGCTGCTGGAGACAAGAATGGTTTGTGGACAACGACTATAGCGACCGCTGTTTTTGTAGCCCAAAAAAATAAAGACTGAAGGCCTTCTGTAAGAATTGAGAGAATTGATTATCTCACTTTTCTTTCGGATGGAGAATTGACATTAGCAATTAAAATAGGCAAAGAAATATCTGGTCTAGAGCAAGTTGGAATTCCAATAGCTCTGGTGACTGCGTAAATAAACTGTGTAATAGTCTCTAAGAAAGAAAATACTTGCTGGTGAATTATGCACAAGTTATTGTAAAAAAGTCAAAAACTCCGATAGCTTGAACATAAAGCAAACACATATTGCTTGAAGAAAACTGTGAGTAGAATGAAAACAATTGTGAAAGACACTGACGAATTCTTATGGATAAAGGAAGTAGGGGATGTGCTTTAAATTTCAGTTGCAACAAATGCTATTTGTATGATAAAATATAGAGTTATCATTAATAGAGATCGGTGCATTGAATGTGGCACATCAATAGGGCAATGTCCTACTCATGCAAAGACTCTATCACAACTACTGTGCCAGAACCGAAAAGGTATGTCTGAAGGCGTTTTCTCTGAGGCCATCTACGAACGTGTCAAAAAGCTTGCCGAAGCTTGTCCGGTCAAGGCAATAATAATTGAGAAGATTGAATAATTCTGGACAATATCCATACTTAATTCTTTGTTTTTGTACGAGACTGAAAAAGGAGAAGTTGGTTTGCGTTCCAATTGGCTGTCATTGAATTGCTGTTTCCCCCGTCTTGGAGAGCTCATATTTGTCCTCTGTTTCCTCCACGAACCCTGAGTTCTTGAGTTCCCTCAGTCCGCTTCTCACTCTGAACAAAGGTTGACTCGTTTTGTTCGCGATTTCTTCAGGAGATAGTGTTCCCTCTTTCAGCGATTTCAGAACTGCAATTCCGCTTGATGTCGGTTTTCCATCTGGAGATACGCAGGGCATACTCTTAACTCTCGGGGAGTTTTTTCTTGCAGAGATACCAGTCTTTGCACTCGTATCCTTCTTTGAGCCGTTCCTCCGCTTGCTCAATCGTGGCTGGAGCTGGGACAATAACTGGTTCGCCTGGTCTCCAATTTGCAGGAGTAGCAACTTTGTACTTGTCAGTGGTCTGCAGTGCATCTACCAGCCTCATGATTTCATTCATGTTTCTGCCTGTGGTCAGCGGATAGTAAAGAATAGCCCTTATCTTGCTTTCAGGATCAATGATAAAGACACATCGGACTGTCTCTGTCTTGCTTTGCTCTGGATGTATCATTCCATACTTCTTGGCAACTTCCTTGTTCAAATCTGCAATGATGGGGAAGGGTATCTTGACACCCATTTTCTCCTCACAATTTCTTATCCAAGCGATGTGGGAAGAAACACTATCAACACTTAAACCTAAGAGTTCGACATTTCTTTTCTTTAGTTCGTCGTAGATCTCGGAGAATGCTATGAATTCTGTTGTGCAGACAGGTGTAAAGTCGGCTGGGTGAGAAAACAGAATGAGCCATGTTCCCTTGTAGTCTGATAGCCTCAGAGTTCCCTGTGTAGTTAATGCTTCAAAATCAGGAGCTTTTTGACCCAATATTGGAAACCCATTCTGTTCTTTTTGAATTTCTGCCATTTTATTTTCATCTATGTTTTATAAAAACGAATACTATAAGTATATTTGTATGGTTAATAAAAAGATTCTTATCAGATTGTTTATTTTCTAAACTAATCTTCCTCGTAATCTTATTAAGATGGGCAAACAGAGTGTTGGATTCCAAGAACACCGGATTTTATTAACCGTGAACGGTTGTGCTGTCTATTTGATCTCGGTAAATCGCCACGGTCGTTCTTAGTTGAGATCCTGCCAGTTGAATTTCTTCATCCTTAGTTTTCTTAAAAGACTCTGCTACATCACTTTTGTTTGAAAGCAACAATAAGCTATTTTGTTTCGTTATCATTTTGAACGTTTTTACTTGGCGTAGATGTGACTATATGGATTGGTCTTCCTTCACTGAGGGCTTGCGCCGCTTTTCTTCTTGTGCTTTGAACAAGTCTCCAGATGGTTCCTCTTGAGATGCTCATTCTTTGCCCAGCCTCTTCCTGTGACAAGCCCTCCTTATCAACCAGTCTCAAAGCTTCGATTTCCGCAAATTCAATGAATACTGGTTCCAGGTTCCTTGATGGATTAGGCGTAAAGCTGGTTATAGGCGGAAAACCCCCTAAGGTAACAGGTTTTGGAAATCGCCCTCTTCCACCACAACGATGTCTTCCTCGCCACATGAGATTTTCCTCTCTCGAGACTGCTTGCCTTTCGCTCAGTACGTTAATAGATTCTCTGTTTCTTCGAGAACCCATTCTAACGCTTGCTTTGCTGCTTTTCCAGCGATGATTTCAAATTCAGTGAATGGTCCATTGGTTAGTATCTCATTTTCAAGATTCTTCAGGCTTTTTCTGATTTCTTGCTCTGTTCTCATGTTCTTCACACTTCGATACCTTGTCCGTTTCGGTTCCTTAAATGAAGTTTATGTTGTGCAGAACTTTTATATATTTCTGTGCATTATCACATAATTAATTATGTGAATAAACACAAAAATAAATTGAAAGAGGTGAAACAAAAATGGGATATGGAAGAAGAGCTTACTTCGATGAGTTGCCTGGCAGAGGGCCATTTAGTCACTTGCCACCATGGCAAAGACCTGGACATGCATACGGCGGCAGAGGTTATGGTAGAGGACGGGGCGTTAATCCGCAGACATGTGCAAGATTTCAGGGGCTTCCAAGATGGTGGTGGTTAGACCCAACATACACATATCACTCTCCAACGCCTACACCACAATATGAAATAGACGCATTAGAAGACTCCAAAAAGCAACTCAGCGAAGAGAAAGCTTGCATAGAGCAAGAAATCGACGACATAGAAACTCATTTAAAAGAATTAAAAACAAAGCTCGAATTAGAGAAAAAACAACCAACAGGTCAGTAACAATGTCAAGTTTGATTAGCAAAAAGCCTTTCAACATTTCAAGAGCGCACATGAGCGTGACTTGTACGAGCGCAATTTTTCCCCTTTTTTGGGTAGCAATTAGGAAGGCTATTATGAGTAACTGCTGAATATGTGTTGTGGTGAAGGCTTTTAGCGCACGCGTCTGTTTAACCTTATTTTGTTTGTTTTATCAACATAAACTATTAATAGAGTTTAATACATAAACTGATACTTAACTAAATTTCTAAAAGGAAAAATGAGGTAAAAAAATGACTAAAAGAATTGTAATTCCAACTGAAGATAAATCCGGTTTTGAGGCACATTTAGCTCAACATTTCGGAAAAGCTCCCTACTACACAATTGTTGATTTAGATGATAACAACAACAATGTAGGGGTACGAACAGAAGTGAACAAGGGTGAACACGTTGGGGGCACTGGGCATCCACATGAACATCTCTTAGCATTAAAGCCGAACATTTTTGTTGTGAAAGGAATGGGGCCTGGATGCTTAAGTAGTCTTCAAAATGCTGGAATAAATGTACTTGAAGCCACTGGAACAACGGTAAATGAAATAGTTGAAAGCTTCAAAGAAGGAAAACTAAAAGCATTAACGGGCGCATGTGAACACGCACAACATCATGAGCATTAGCCGTAAATTTTAAATCACGACTTGAGAGAAAATAAAACGGTGAAATGATATGCCGAAAGTAAAAGCAAAAGCAACATGGGTTGAAAACGTACATTCAAAGGTTGATAATCAAAGAAACCACAGCGTAGAATGTGACCTCTCGACAGCTGCAGGCGGAACAGATTGCGGTCCAACCGCACTTGAGCTTAGCTTGATGGCACTAGCTGACTGCGGCGTGACAATCTTTGCTGACGTTTGCAAGAAAAGCAACATTAAACTCAAAATGGTTGAAGTAACCGCTGAAGCTGAAAAATCGCCTGATTCACCGACAATAAGCGGTGTTACTATGAAAGTCAACGCTTCCTCCGATGCAAGGAAAGAACTACTTGAAGCCGCTTGGAGAAGAACCGAAGCAAATTGTCCCGTGCTGTTTATCTTTAAAGAACCAACGCCAGTTAAGGTTGAATTTGAAGGAAAAACGGAATAGATGACTAAGGACACTACAAATAAAGGACGCTCTGATAATTTACTGGTCTAAAACAGGTAACACTGAAAAAGTAGCTAATGCAATCAAACAGGGCTTGGAAGAAGCGAGTATCCAGGTAACTATTAAGAAGCCTGAGGAAGCCGAAGCGCTTGATTATTTTGACTACGATTTAGTTTGTGTGGGTTGTCCATCGTACTCTTGGCATCCTCCAGAACCTATGACAATCTTCCTCAAGAAAAAATTTGTTGAATGCCGTCAAAATGGTAAAATCCAGCCTTCAGCTCCAAAAGTTCCAGGCAAAAGCGCCATAGTTTTTGTAACTTACTCGGGACCCCACACAGGAATTGATGAGGCTACCCCTGTTGGCAAAGATATCCGACAATACTTTGAGCACATAGGCTTTAATGTTATTGATGAATGGTACGTTCTAAGCGAATTTCACGGCTCAACAGAACACAGCACACTGGGCAGATTGGGTGATATTCGGGGAAAGCCTACTGCCGAACAGTTGCAGGTCATTAAAGATGACTCAAGGCGTTTAGGTAAGATGCTTTAATTCATCCCCTTATCTTTTGAAGAGTGTTGTAGCGAAAACAATTTTAGGCTTCTTATATAGATAATTACTTATTTGTGGTTATTTTGGCTGAAATTCAGAATATTAACAATGCCGAAGCCGCTCAGAAAATTCTCAGCTCAGTTTCCTATAGTCAAGGTTTCCACTTCTTTATGCCCGATGGTCATTATACAGGTGAAACTGCAATGTCCTTATGTTCATTTTTGAGAGATCTTAGAAGTATTGATGTGCAATCAATTAAATTCCACTTTGACCGCGGTGACTTCCAGAAGTGGATAAGACATACAGTCGGCGATGAGGAACTAGCCAGAACAATAGATGAATTAGACAAAAAAATTCCCGAGGAAAAACTCCCAGAAGAATTAGCGCACATTTTGCAAAAACGAATTTCAGAATTGCAGTTAACACATTAAATCATGCTGATTGCAATTTTTATAAACAAGTCACGTTTTTTTGGATATTTAGAATTTCAAGTGCTTTTTGTTTCCCATTTTGTAAAGTAAATTTTGCCATTTTCTCTAAAAGCACGGAGTAGTTCGCAGTGCCTAAAGAAAGCAAACTCTTGCTCTAAATACTCTGGTTTAACATTTAGGATCTTGACCAAATCTTCCTTTGTGATTTTCACATAATTCTCTATAGTATTGTATATTTTTTGCTGTAACTCAGTTAAGCCTGTACTGCCTGATTGACCTAATTGTTTTCGCACAGACAAGGCTGATGAAACAGCCATCGGGTCACAAGCTTTTGGAGGGTTAGTTACATACATGTAGCAGTCTTCGCATAAGGCTCTGCCGTGCAGGTCATAGGTTTCTCCTTCCTTTAGAAACGATTTGCAGCGTTCACATTCCATTTATTCTCGCCATTATGTTCTTTCTTTGCTTTCTTCTCTTAATTTTGTATTTTTTACTCTTGTTTTAAATGTTTTTTAAAGTCAGATTCGAAGCTGTCTAATAATGCTTTAAGACTCTCAGTGATATCTCTTACTCGTTCTAGAGCGTGTTTTTTAATGGTTTCTGCGTCGAGCATAGAGTAAGTGTGGTAGTATCCTCCACCTTTGATTGATTTTGACTGCTTTGTCACTAAATTTATGCTTACTAGTTTAGAAAGACAACGGTGTACTGAGCTTCGATCCTTTTGCACTATCTTTGCTATCTGGTCAAGGGTTGCGTCTTCATTTTTTGCCAGGGCAAGCAGGGCTTCAAGGTCTGAGGGTTTCAGGTTGTATAGACAAATTAATAAGTCGGTGCAGGAGGCGCCTTTTTTTGTTAGTAGGTTAATGCTTTCCATAAGAAGTGATTACTAGTTCTAACATATAAATAGTATTGTTTGGTATTGGCAATACCATAAGATATATTTGGAAGAGAACTGCATTCTTACTTCATAGGAAGTGTATTAATTCAGAAAAAAATTGAATGCCCCGCGGTATCCCTGAAGAACTATGTGACCACTCTCCAACCTGCAAAGTCTGGGTGGCAAGACTGAACTCTCAAAAACAAGCTAAAATCCCAAAAGAAAGAAAATAGAGGTAGTTAATGCATGTTTGAGGAAAATGAATTAGAACAAATAAGAATTAAAAAAATTCAAGCCATGCTATATGCTGCCAAAAAAGGTCAAACACCAATAGGAAAACAGCCAATACTTCTAGCTGATGGCAACTTTTCAGCTGCAGTCACAACAAATAGACTCTTAGTTGTTGATTTTTGGGCTCCGTGGTGTGGTCCTTGTCGAATGGTTGGTCCCATAATAGAGCAACTTGCAGTTGAATATTCTGGAAAAGTAGCATTTGGAAAGATGAATGTTGACGAAAACCAGAAGGTCCCTAACACTCTTAGAATCATGAGCATACCAACGATAGTCATTTTCAATAAAGGCAAAGAGGTTGAGCGAATAATCGGTGCTTATCCCAAAATATACATAGAATCTACATTTATACGTTACATAGAAAACAGAAATCAGACTTAACGGGTGTAATCATGTCAACTGTAGAAGAAAAGATTGAAACAACAAAATCTCGACTTGCATCTGGCAATCTATTTGCTGTCATATGGATTATTATAGGAACAGTTGGATGCTGGTTAGTTAATCCTTTGTTTAGATGGCTTTTCTTAGGTTTTTCCTCATTCGTAATCTTGATCATAATACGAAGAATGCTTTGCAATTCATGCTATTACTGCAAATCCTGCACAAAAGGATTCGCCAAACTATCAATCCTCTTTCTGGGCACTAATCGTATTCCAGGCTTAAATAAAGGATCAATACTTAGAATGACAGCTGTAATCTTTGTAATCCTTTCAGTTATTCCCGGTTTGTTGATTGTAAACTCTATATTGCACGAATTTACCTTACTCAAGTTCTTGGCATTAATTTGCCTTATTGCAATTACGTTGTACGCTGTTGGAAGCATATTGAAAAATGTAAATCGTAACTTGTGGAAGCTTGAAGCTACAAAGTGACGACAAATGTATAAGGCCTTTATTGACCCATATGCATGTCTTCGATGTTTTGAGTGCCAAGCGGCAAAAGCATGTTCCCTCAAAGCTATTTTTAGAATTGACGGCAACGACCCAAATTTTATTGACCCAAAATATTGTCACGGATGCGGTGATTGTATTTCAAAATGCAGCGTCAATGCAATTAAATTGAAAACTAGTTGAGTTAGGTTCCACGAACCTTGTCATTTTGATGCTTCTCGTAAAATGCATCGGCTCTATCAAAAAATAGAGGGAAAATATTAGTTTTTGTTCTTTTCAATAGGTGGATGATTCTAAATTGCAGAATTCTTGCGATGTTTCTATAGCATTTTCGCGACTTCACTCAGTGGTTTAACAGGTCTCACATCAACATTCATTTGGCCAAAGAATTTCTTGATTGTTTCCGGGTTCTGTGCGTCTATCGTAAAGAAACCTTTGTGGTCTACGGCTGTATCTTGAGGGCAGCTCATGTAGGCAGCTACTATGTTAATTCCAGCGTTTTTTATGTTCTGCTCTGAAAAAAGCTGCTTGAGCATGGCTTTTCCTTCAGCACTCAGAAGGGGACATTGTGCAGCTGGATGAGAATGGGTAGCTTCAAATAACAAGATTATCACCTCCTTTTTCGGTCTTCAAAAATTAGGTTCTTATATTACTAAAGGTCTTTAATCATTTAAAACTTTTCTAGGTCCGTTAGGTCTAATTTGATGAGAGGTAAGTGAGGTTGAAAACTCCCATTTTAAGATAATAATATTAAAGCGTTGGAACCATAGACAATATATTCGAGTTTTTGCTTAAGAAAACGCCGTAAACTTTGAGGTTATTTTGTATGAAAACTTTGGTTATAGTTGGTCGCGGTGGAACTGGAAAATCCAGCTTCACTGCTTTAATGGCTAAAAACTTCATTGAGGCAGGACAGGCACCTTTACTGTTGGTTGATGCAGACCCAGACCAGAATCTGGGTGAAATGATTGGAATAGACCTTAAAGAAGTGGGAAAATCTACAATAGCTGACCTTATTGTGAGCACTTTTATTGAAAAGGGAGGCACTACGGTCGGCGTTCCGCCAAGAGAACGCATCGAAAGTCGCATTTGGGAAAACGGTCTCTATGAAAGCAAAAGCTTTGATTTCCTTTCAGTTGGCACAAAATGGGTTGAAGGGTGCTATTGCATGCCCAACTCCGCCTTAAAAGCTGCTTTGGAATCGTTGACTAAAAACTACAAGTACGTACTCGTAGATTCTCCAGCAGGCCTTGAAAATTTGAACAGACGAATCACCTCGGATGTTAACGATATCTTTGATATTCTTGATCATTCAAAAAAATCACAAGATCACGTGAAAAGAGCAGTTAAAATAGCTAAAGAAGTTGACATGAAATTTGAAAACTTTTACCTTATAGGTGGTTACCGTTTTCCCGCAGAACTGGGAAAGCAGGCGGAAGCTGACTTGAAATACAAGTATTTGGGAAAAATTGAAGCGGATGATCAACTTGATGAGTTTGTTTTGAATGGTGAGTCCCTGCTTGACCTGCCAAATGACAACAAAGCCTACCTTTCAGTTAAAGAAATCCTCAAATCTTTGGGTTATTTATAATCCTGAAGTCTTTTACATTATTTTTGAAAATCTTTCATATCTATAGTTGTATCGTGACTTTTGTCCAAAAAATCTGGAAAGGTTTAAAAGGTCTGTAATTCAGCATAGACTTAAACCTTTACAGAGGTTTCACATTTGACAAGTAAAAACGTCCATATAAAAATTGACGAAATGAAGACTGGTAGCGGTCTCATTAAAAATCTTGAATTATCCATCGGTAAGGTTATGAATGACAACTACAACGAGCCGATGGGTCCAACCCCAATGCCCTCCTTGACAGCCCTCCGGGATTGGGACATGAAGCTTCTCACTAAGTACAAGCCCTTCTACATGCCCGACTGCGATCTTTGCTGTCTTTGCACTTTTGGCAAATGCGATCTAACAGCTGGAAAACGCGGTGCATGCGGATTAGACATAGCAACCCAATCTTCTCGTATTGTGATGTTAGCTTGTGCAATTGGAGCAGCCTGTCACACAGCACACTCACGCCATCTTCTTCACTCCTTAATTGAAAGGTATGGTCGCAGGTACCCCTTAGACGTCGGGGGATTAAACATAAAAGTTGAAGCACCCGTCAGCCGCCTCGTTACTGGCATAAAACCTGAAACACTCGGCGACTTAGACGATATCTTAACTTACACAGAAGAACAAATCACCCAAGTTCTTGCAGTCGGACACACCGGCCAAGAAGGTAACAACTTAGATTTTGAATCAAAAGCATTGCACGTTGGCATGATTGATCACGTAGGCATGGAAGTGGGCGACGTTGCACAAATCTCCACATTGGGTTTCCCAAAAGCTGACCCCGATGCACCGCTCGTAAAACTCGGAATCGCAAGCGTCGATCGAACCAAACCCGTCGTTATGTGCATCGGCCACAACGTTATGCCCTCAGTCGGAATAATTGATTACGCAAAAGATAACAAAGTTGACGACAAAATTGAGATTGTGGGCTTATGCTGTACTGCTCTCGATACAACTCGATACTATAACCGTGCAAAAATAGTCGGTCCAATAAGCTGGGAATTAAGGTTCATGCGAGCGGGCTTAGCAGATGTAGTTGTACTTGACGAACAATGTATCCGAACCGATATCTCTGACGAAGCTTTCAAAGTTAACACACCAGTCATCGCAGCTTCAGAAAAGAACTGTGTGGGTTTCAAGAACCGTACTAATGACCCCGCAGACGAAATTGTCGCTGACCTCGTTAGCGGTAAAGTTAAAGGCGTACTAATTCTCGACGCAGAAAAAGTCGGCGAAGTTGCAGTCCGCGTAGCACAAAAAGTTGCTCCACTTCGGAAAAGAAAGAATGTTCTTCCAAGCTTAGAGGAACTTACACAAATCGCGAAGACCTGCACACAATGCAGTAAATGTCAACGTAACTGTCCACAAGACTATGCCATTCCCGCAGCTATGAAAGCAGCAGCACAAGGAGACATATCTTTACTAACTGACCTCTACGAAACCTGCATCGGATGTGGAAGATGCGAAGAAGCATGCCCACAAAAAATTATGATTCACAGCCTCATCATTAAAGCAGGCGAAAAATCAATGGAATGCGAAGATAACCTGTGCCGCGTTGGCAGAGGTGCAGTCTCGGACGTCGAAATCCGCAACGTCGGCAGTCCAATCGTTCTCGGAGAAATCCCAGGTATCGTTGCAGTCGTCGGCTGCAGTAACTATCCAAAAGGCGGCAAAGACGTCTACGACATATGCAGAGAATTCGCAAGTAGACGATACATCGTTGTTCTGTCTGGATGCTCAGCCATGTCCGCAGGAAGCTACCGCAACAGTGAAGGCAAAACTCTCTACGAAGAATTCCCAGGCGGATTCGAAGCAGGAGGAGTACTTAACGTCGGCTCATGTGTCGCAAACAGCCACATCGCAGGTGCAGCAATCAAAGTAGCAAACATCTTCGCCAAACGCCCACTAAGAGGCAACTACGAAGAAATCGCAGATTACATCCACAACCGCTTAGGAGCAGTCGGTTTAGCTTGGGGTGCATACTCACAGAAAGCCGCATCAATTGCGTCAGGATTCTGGCGCTTGGGTGTACCAGTCCTCGTCGGTCCGCACGGTGTAAAATACCGCCGTATGCTCCTTGGTAGAAAAGAAGACCCATCAAACTGGGAAGTCCTCGATGCACGCACGGGCGAAAAAGTCAACGTTGGACCAGCACCAGAACACCTCTTCAACATGGCTGAAACCAAAGAAGAATGTATGGTTGCAATAGCAAAACTCTGCATCAGGCCCAACGACACATGGAAAGGACGCAGCATAAAACTTAGCCACTACGTCGACTTAAGCAAACGCTACCTCGGAGTCATGCCAAACGACCTGCACCTGTACGTGAGAACGATGGCTGATGTCCCAATGACCATGAAAGAAGAGTTCGCAAAAATTTTGGCAGACCACAACTGGAAAGAAACAGTAATTCCGGACCCAACCTTGCTACCAAGAATGGTCCGTAAAATGAAGGAGTAAACAGAGGAAAAAAATATGTCCTGTGAACCATGGCAATGTGCAGAAATAGCAGCAACTAAAAAAGCAAACCCCATAACTAAACCCGAGATAGCAGTAGCGATGATCAAAAGAGCCCAACGTCCCCTTCTCATTGTGGGAAGCAACGCCACTGAAAGATACATGGAAGGTAAACAACTGATTGAATACCTGATTGAATTCGCTAATGCCTCCAAAGTACCAGTAGTCGCAACCGCCCACATGGTTGGCGAATTTATAAAACGCGGATACCAACCAGCATCATTCATGAATGCAATGGAAATCGGCCAAAGAGTAGTTGACCCAGAATGGATGGGACTCGATGGAAAGGGACATCCAGACCTAGTTTTGTTGGTTGGGTTACCTTATTACGTTGAATCATTGATGCTCTCAGGAATGAAACACTTTGCACCAGACCTAAAAACCATGACTCTTGACAATCTATTCCATGTCCACGCAAGCTGGTCTTTCCCAAATGCAACCCTCGAAGAATGGGCTGCAAATCTCAAAGTAATGACCTCAAAATTTGATGGAGGAAATTAAAAATGTCAATGTTTAAAGATATACCCGTTGAAGTTGGCGTAATCTACGAAGGAGAACGTATCCGAAGAAATGATATGCAAGTAAAACTTGGCGGTCCAACAGTCAAGCAAAAGTTTGAACTTGCAAAAGTAAAACCCATGAATGAAGTCGAAGATGGAAAAGTAACCATTATCGGCCCAGACCTAAAAGATATGAAAGAAGGCGGCGCATTTCCTTTCGGTATCCTTGTTGAAGCTGCAGGCGCAAAACTCGACCCAGGCCTTGAAGGTGTTATTGAAAGACGCATACATGGCTATCTGAACTACATTGAAGGTTTCATGCACCTAAACCAGCGCTACGACATTTGGATACGTGTCGGTAAGAAATCCTTCCAGAAAGGTTTAAACAGTTTTGACTCAATCGGCAAAGTTCTCTATAGACTCTTCAAGAGCGAACTGCCAATCATCGAGAAAGTACAAATTACCTTCATAACAGACCCTGCAAAACTTGACGAAATGACTCCTCAAGCGATGGAAGCATACGAATCACGCGACGCAAAAGCAAGAGGATTAAAAGATTCAGAAGTCGACACATTTTACGGATGTGCCCTATGCCAATCATTCGCACCAAGCCACGTCTGTGTCATTACACCACAAAGATACAGTAACTGCGGTGCAATCAGCTGGTTTGACGGTAAAGCATCAGCAAGCATCGATCCTAAGGGTCCAGTGTTCGCAATTCCAAGAGGCGAAATGATCAACGAAGAGAAAGGCGAATTCAGCGGTGTCAATGAAGCAGCTAAGAAACGTAGCATGGGCGAAGTTACCAAGGTCTGGCTCTATACTGCATTTGATCACCCACACACTTCATGTGGATGCTTCGAAGCAGTAGCCTTCTACATCCCAGAAGTCGATGGATTAGGCGTCGTTCAAAGGAACTTCAAAGGTGCAACAGTGAACGGCTTACCCTTCAGCACTTTGGCAGATTCTGCAGCAGGCGGTCGACAAATCGACGGATTCCACGGAATGTCCATCGAATATATGCGAAGCACGAAATTTTTCGCAGCAGACGGTGGATGGAACCGCATCGTTTGGGTACCTAAAGAAGTTAAAGAAAAAGTAAAAGACTTCATACCGAAAGACATTGTTGACAAAATAGCAACAGAAGAAGACGCAAAGAATGTTGATGAACTTAAAGCCTTCCTCAAAGAAAAGAATCACCCAGTCGTCGCTAGATGGGAAACAGAAGCTCCAGCAGCAGAAGCACAAGCCATAATTGTTAACGAAGAAGCAGCAGGTACAATGATGCCAGTTGCAACAGCAGGTTCTCTTCCAATAATGGCCGGCGGATTCAAAATAATACTTAAAGACGCAAAAATCTACGCTAACAAAGTAATCATCACAACCGTTAAAGACGGCAAAGACAACAAAGACAAACGGTGATCTTCACGACTCACCACGACACAGACAAAAAAAAGGATGCTGAAGGACTACAGCTAAGCGACGACCTGCTAGCAGCACTCGCTAAATTCCAGCAAATCGAGATAGAGGACTTCCAAATGGACGTCAAAGAACTGGAAATCCTCTTCGAAGCAGGTGCTACAGGTCAAATAATGCCCAAACTGAAGCTTCCAACTGCAGTTGCAGGCGGCAAGCCAATGAGCATGTTGCAGGCGGCTTTTCTACCACCAATCGAGAAATATCCCAACACAATTAGCACAGTAAAACTTGGCGCAACAAGAAGCGAAGGCGGCACGCGTGGTAAATCAATTACTATAGGCGGAGAAGTTTCTCCTGCTTTCTACACTTTTGAGAACCCTATGCCCCACAAACCAGTCGTCACCTTAGACGTTTTCGACATGGAAATTCCCTTAAGCAAAGCAGTAAAGATGCATGTTAAAGACGTGGTCGGTGACCCAGCAGCTTGGGCAAAACTTGCAGTTGAAAAGTTCGGTGCAGACATGGTTACTATGCACTTAATCAGTGTTGACCCACTACTCAAAGATGCATCACCCAAAGACGCATGCAAAACCATTGAGAAAGTTCTGCAAGCTGTGGATGTTCCACTAGTCATCGGCGGATGTGGAGACCCAGTTAAAGACACCGCTGTCTTCGAAGAAGTATGTGCACAATTTCCAGGCGAACGCTTCCTAATTAGCTCCGTCACACGCGACATGGACGTCGAGAAATGTGCCAAATTTATCAAGAAAGCAGGTCACGCAATCCTATCATTCACACCTATGGACCTCAACTTGGCACGTGAGCTCAACAGACGCCTCTACGACTATGTTGGCAGAGAAGACATCATCATGGACTTAACTACCGCAGCACTCGGCTATGGTTTAGACTATGCATTTACAAACATGGAACGCGCACGCATGAGCGGTTTAATGGGAGACGTCGAATTGGCACACCCTATGTCCTCAGGTACAACTAACGCTTGGGCAGCAAGAGAAGCGTGGCTAAAAATGTCAGCTGAATGGGAACCACGCGAACTCAGAGGTCCACTTTGGGAGGTAACAACAGCTATAACCCTGTTGCTTGCAGGTGTAGACCTATTCATGATGATGCACCCAGCGGCCGTAAAAACACTAAAAGATGTCACAAACTACCTAACAAGCGCCAAAAAAGCGGACCCATCAAAATATTCAAACTGGGTCACGGTGAAAGCTTAAGGAGACATGACTGATATGGCAGAAAAGAAAAAAGGCGGATTAAAAGAACTTAGCCCTATAACCATTTACAAGAGCTTGCCAAAAACAAACTGCAAAGAATGCGGCCAAGACAACTGCATGGCATTCGCCACAAAAATTGTCAACCGCGAAATCGAACTCGACAGCTGCAAACCACTATTCAAACCAGAAAACGCCAAATCATACGCTATACTCAAAGATCTTCTAAAACCCGCAGTCAAAGAAATTACAATTGGCGTCGGAGACAAAGCAAAGAAAATCGGCGGAAAACTAGTCATGTACCGCCACGAATTCACATACAAGAACCCAACAGCCATTGCAATCGACGTAACCGACGAGATGTCTGATAGCGAAATCGTTTCACGCGTCCAGAAAACAGATAACTTTACTTTCGAATACATCGGCAATACTTTAAAACTAGACATGGTAGCAGTCCGATGCACTTCCGGAGAAGCAGACAAATTCAAAGCAGCAGTCAAAAAAGTCTCAGAAACCACCCAGTTACCAATGATATTATGCACCATGAGTCCAGCAATAGCTGAGGCAGGCTTAATGGCAGCGCCAAAAGCACGACCACTCCTATACGCAGCAAACTCAACCAACTGGAAAGACATGGCAGAATTGGCACTGATGTACAATTGCCCAATAGTAGCTTCTGCACCAAACGACTTGAACACTCTAGTCTCATTAGCAAAAACCCTGATGGCTTACGGCGTAACAGACATAGTCTTAGATCCAGGTACCTTCACAAATGAAGGATTGCCTGACACAATCAACAACTTCACAATGCTTAGAAGGGCAGCAACCAAAGCAGGCGATGAACTCGCAGGTTTACCTCTGCTTGGAGTTCCAATGGTCGCTTGGGTAGACAAAGGCGACACAGCAGATGACCTGATCAAATGGCGTGAAGCCTACGTAGCTTCCATGTTGATAGTTCGCTACGCAGATGTACTTATTATGCATGGCAACGATGGTTGGGCTCTATTGCCAATGACAGTGTTGCGCCAGAACATCTATACTGACCCCCGCAAACCAGTCGCAGTTGCACCAGGACTAAAAGTCTATGGCACACCAGACGAAAACTCACCAGTACTCTTCACATCAAACTTCGCCTTAACATACTACACTGTAGCATCTGATATCGAGAGTAACAAACTCAACGCCTACCTAATCGTTGTTGAAACAGAAGGTTCAGCAATTGACAGTGGAGTCGCAGGACGCAAACTAACAGCCGAACGAGTCGCAGATGCAATCAAAGCCTCAGGAATAGAACAAAAAGTAAAACACCGCAAAATCATCATCCCAGGCAAAGCATCACGCATTAGCGGCGAAATCGAAGAACTCAGTGGCTGGAAAGTCCAAGTTGGACCACGTGACAGTTCTGAGATACCAAAGTATCTCATAGAGAAATGGCAACCATAAGCCATCCTCCCTTCTTATTTTATTTTTTGTTGTTCTAACTCAAAGCAACTCTTAATAATTCACTATTTTTCTAGATTTGGTACTTCTATTGAATCATACACTTGTACTTTTAAAATTGCAGTTAACGATATTGGAAAGATCAAACTTTCTGGATCTGCTTGATTGGACGATGAATGAATATACTGGGATTAACCTTTTACTATCTTGTTGGAACCGTTCCAGTTAATGAAAAAACTATGATGCCAATTAGACTTGGTGTCAACGGATGAGAACTCTGCGAGAAGAAAGTGCTTCAATTCCGGAGATGACCAAGCCAATTAATTGCCTTTTAGTAGAGTCAGTAAAGGAATATAACCAGAATGTTGAGGCGTTAGGTGGAAAAATCGTTCATCAAAAGATGAAAATTCTCGGTTTAGGCTGGCGGGCGCTGGCTCTTGACCCTAAAGGCAACACCTCGGTATATTGGGATGCATACAGAAGCCCTAATTTTCTTCTTTTCCGGGGTCTCTCTATCTCAAAGTGTCGTTGCTATCAATCTGTATTATGTCAAAAATCCCATGGTTTATACTTAAATTTGTACTAAAAGCGTATAAACCCCTTCTTTCAATCTATGAGCATTTACTGCTGGAAGGGACTGAAAAATAGGCTGCGGTATCTTTGGCGTAATAAATTATGAAAAACAACCGGTTTTTCCGTATCTTTACTGGGGGTTACGTGCCCAAAACCATCGAGGTCACCAATCACACGGTTTTCTCACCAGCAACAACAACGAGTTTTACACTTACAAAGCCTTGGATTTGGTTCCAAAACTAAAAACCAATTCTATTCACGAATGGTTAGGACGTCTGCCTGGATCAATCGGTATTGGCAACGTAAGGTACACAACCTCAGGCAAATGCGACGATGTAGCCATAATCGACGGCACCCAACCTGTAGTTGCTTCTGTTGACGGCATAAAACTTGCGCTCTCCTTTAACGGCAACATCGTAAACACTTTACCATTAAAAAAAGAAATAACTGAAAACTTCACTGATTTCCTCTACAACTGCGACTCAGACATTGTTTGCCACAAAATGCTTTTAGCCCTAAAACAAGGGCAAGACTTAACGTCCGCCGCTCGCACCGTCATGGAAAGTTTAGATGGCGCCTTCTCCGTAACAGGCATCACCGGAAATGGCGAATTCTTTGCCTTCAAGGACCCTCACGGAATAAAACCCTTATGCGCTGGACATGACCCTGAAACAAAAACCTTCTCATTTTCCTCTGAAACAGTAAGCTTAGACATGAACAGTTTTGTCCGAGATTTTGAATTGAAACCTGGGGAACTTGTAACAGTCTCAGAAGAAGGCTTCCAACGTATCCAAGTAATTAAGAATTACCGTGAAGCATTCTGCGCCTTTGAATATGCTTATTTTGCAAGGCCTGATTCAAGATTTGATGGAAAATACGTTTATGAAATGCGCGAAGACTTTGGAAGAAACATCGTTAAAGAGTTTCCCGAAGTCGCCAAAGATGGCGACATTATTATGTCGGTTCCTGAAACCGGCGATGACTCTGCAATGGGAGTCCATGAAGAATCAGGTTTACGATGGGAACGAGCCTCAAGACGCCACCGTTACATAACCGAACGTGCCTTTATCCTGCTAAACATGGAACGCTACTCAACAATCGACAAGAAAATTAACATTTTAGGCCCCAAAGTAGATGGGAAACGAGTCATAGTAACAGAAGACAGCGTTGTAAGGGGGGACACAACCAAAGTCATTATAGAAAAAATGCGCAAGGCAGGCGCCAAAAAAGTTTATCTCTTCGTAACTTTCCCACGCATCATCGGCCCCTGCTTCTATGGCATTGACATGTCGACTTATGGGCAACTTGTAGGTTCAAGAAATGATGCTGAAGAAATTGCTAAAATCATCGGTGCAGACAGAGTTTGTTATCAATCTATTGAGGGATTAATACGTGCGACGGGACAAACAGAAGAACAACTGTGTTTAGCATGCATAACTGGAAAGTATCCGACACCTTGTGCTCAGAAAATGGCAAACATCATGAAGAAAAGGTTCCAAGAAGGATATGAGGAAAAAACAAGAATTTACGAATCTGAAGAAGTTCAGCCGTAATCGCTATTAAGCGTTCGCTCCAATGTCTAAGCTGATAGGTGTCTTGGATGGAAAAAATCGGTGTCCTAGTAGTTTCTTATGGCGCACGAGAAGTTGCCATGGCGGATGCTCTTCTAAGAAGTAAAAACTACCAAGTGGAACTTTACGTCGCCGATAAACAATGCAACCCTTACAACGCTAAAAACGCCAAAAAACACGTTGTCATCCCAACCCTTGACATAAACGAAATCTGCAAGTTTGCAAAGACAAACAAAGACAAACTCGACTTTGTAATGGTGGGCTCAGAGAAACCAATAATCGAAGGAATTCGCGATCTCATCGAGAAGCAAACAGGTATACCCGTAATATGCCCTACCAAAGAGTTCGCAATAGAGGAGAGCAAGATTGCGCAGCGATTACTTTTCGAGGAAATTGCCCCCGATGCAAACCCTCGCTTTAAAATTTTCCATCCTGCTGATTTCAAGGGCAAAGACATTCAGAAATCAGTTTATCAGTGGTTGGATGAACTGGACAACCAAGCCGTTGTTAAGCCCGATAAACCCGCGTTGGGTAAAGGCGTGGGTGTTTGGGGTGATCACTTCGCAAATCGGGACCAGCTTTTTGAGCATTTCATGTCCAATTTCAAGTATGGGTCAGTTTTAATAGAAGAGAAAATTGAGGGGGAAGAATCCAGTTGTATGGGGTTCTGCGACGGCAAACACTTCATTCCCCTTCCTGACACACGCGACTACAAACGCGCTTTCGACGACGACAAGGGACCCAACACGGGTGGTATGGGCTCCTACAAAGACATAGCCGATTACCTGCCCTTCCTCACTGTCTCTGAACACGAAAAAGAACTTGCGTTAGCTGACAAGGTTTTCAGGGGATGGAAAACAAAAATCAAAGACGACACAGCGCTAAGAGGTGTTCCACTGTACCTTGCTTTTATGCACACGGGCAAGGGTATTAAAATCCTCGAAATCAACAGTCGCCCAGGTGACCCAGAAATCATGAACCTTCTTTCAATCATACAAGACGATTTCGTGGACGTATGCCTCAAAATGGTCAATGGAAACCTAAATGGCATTACAATGAAGAATTCGGCGACGGTATTAACCTACAAGGTCCCAGCAGATTACGGTGGATACGCCGATGCTTTCCCAGACAAAGTGAATAAGCAAGCCGTTAACACGCCTGTTGATCTAGGCAATGTTGAGGAACTTGCCGAAAAATTCGGAGATAAAATCCGAATATATCCCGGTTCCATGGAGCTTCGCGACGGGAAAAACTATGCTCTCAAATCCCGAGCAGTAGGAATCCTAGGCATCGGCGGCAGCATTGAGGAAGCACGCCAAATAAGTCAAGAAGGTGCAAAAGCAATAATTGGCGGTGCACTCTGGAACCGAACTGATGTTGCCTCAAATCAACATATCGCCAAAAGCATCCGGCACATGGAGCAGTTGAGGCAGAAGCTTTGAAGCGTTTGTTTGTCTCCGACTGCGAAGGACCAATATCAAAAAACGATAATGCCTTCGAGTTAGCAGAGAATTTTATTCCAAACGGCGACAAATTCTTCACCAACATAAGTCTTTACGATGATGTCCTGGCAGATGTGCTGAAGAAACCTGGTTACAATGCGGGTAACACGCTCAAGTTGATTTTGCCATTCTTCAAAGCGTACAGCATAACGGATAGCCAAATGGAAGTCTTCTCTGCCAAAAATATTGTTCTAATCGCCAACAGCAAAACTACAATAGAATACATACAAAGAATTGCTAATTCCTTCATCATTAGTACCAGCTATGAACACTACATCAAAGCTCTCTGCAAAGAAGTCGATTTCCCATACAAAAACACATACTGCACAAAAGTAAAACTCGACAAATGCCCGATCACACCCCAAGAAAAAGAGCGCTTAAGAGTGATAGCGCAAGAAATTGCACAAATGCCTCCAATAGGCATCCCACCAAATGCAAAAACCATTAATGCTTTTTCAAACCGCGACCAAACCCTTATCCAGCGGTTGGACGAGATCTTCTGGAGCTTAATTCCAAAGTTGTTTGTTGGCAAGTTCCTCAACGAAATAATTACCATTGGTGGGGCACAGAAAGCTGAAGCTATCCTTGACATAGTCAAACATTTAGGCACTAATCTGGAGGATGTGTTGTATGTGGGTGATAGTATAACTGATGTGGAAGCATTCAAACTAGTACGCACCAACGGAGGCATGGCGATCTCTTTCAACGGGAACAGTTATGCAGTGAGGGAAGCTGAGGTTGCTGTTCTGTCGGAAAGTAACCTTGTTATGGCTGTGATAGCTGATCTGTTCTGCAAGTTGGGTAAAAAACAAACCCTTAAAGCGCTCAGTTCATGGAGTTATGACGTCCTTTGCAAAAATAAGATAGATGAAGTTCTACTAAAACAGCTATCAAAACTGTATCCTAATGCATTGCCTAAAGTTCAAATAGTAACAGCCAAAAATAT
Source organism: Candidatus Bathyarchaeota archaeon (assembly GCA_963741005.1). Lineage (GTDB taxonomy): Archaea > Thermoproteota > Bathyarchaeia > Bathyarchaeales > Bathycorpusculaceae > Bathycorpusculum. Next base: position 550,038 of record CAVUGQ010000006.1, on the reverse strand, counting down.
GGAATCACTAATAAAAGAGAGTAGCGAGTTTAGGAAGAAAGTTCGCGGAGTAGTGGTTGGGAGACTTGGATAAATGCCTAAAACACAAATCGAAGATAGTTATGCTGAAGCATTCACTGGGATTTATTGTCGGGTAATCGTAACTGCGGATGATGAGCCAACTCTGCGCAAAGCGTCCGAAGACTCTACAGCGTCGCCATCAGTGGTCATTGGAAGAACAGAGGGAGGGGTCGAAAAATACCTGACTCCAAGCGAAACACCAGACAAACGCATGGGCGCTATATTGCAGTTCTGGGGAGAAATCAACCCAAAAAAAACCTTCGAGGAATCACTCAAAAAGTTTGAAACTGAATTATCTTATCGGATCCGCCAGGATATTCTCGTTAAGCCTTTTACTTCGATCTTCGATGCAATGCCAAGAGCTGAAGGCAAGCTTGACATGATGGAGAGCGTGGGGCACTGCGGCGACGGTTTCGAATGGATAGAAAAACGGTATGGTAGAGACGTCATCGTTGTACCCTTGATGGTTCCGGACTTTGTAATTGAACGTTATTTAGGATATGGCCGTGGCGTAATGGGGGGCAACTTTTGGATAATGTGCGCATCAAAACAATCACTCAAAGAAGCGGGCGCCAAAGCCTTAAAGGCAATTCATAAAGTGTATGGTGTCGTGAACACCTTCGACATATGTTCCGCTGGCTCTAAACCGGAAACTCACTATCCCAAAATAGGGCCTACTACGAATCACTTGTACTGTCCATCGCTCAAATCGCGCTTAGGCAAGGAATCCAAGGTTCCACAAGGCGTCGGGTACATAGCCGAAGTCGTCTTCGACGGCATTTCTCTGGATGCGGTAAAAGAAGCCACCAAAACAGGAATTAAGGCAGTTTTGGACATGGATGGCGTTGTGCGAGTTTCTGCTGGCAACTACGGTGGCAAACTTGGCGAATACAAAATTCAATTGAAGGAGTTATTTCCATGACAAAATTTGATGTAGTAGGTTTTGGAGCACTTAACGTTGATATGCTCTTTAAAGTCGAGCGTCTTGCAACTGCGGAAGAAGAAAGTTTTATCTATGATTCAGCAGAAGCCTGTGGTGGCTCAGCCGCAAATACGATTGTTGGGCTGGCTAGGCTTGGCTGTAAAGTTGGTTTCATAGGCAAAGTTGCTAATGACCGTGAAGGCAAAATGCAGCTCGACTGCTTCAAGAGTGAAGGCGTGGACACAGGCGGTATAGTTGAGGCAACCAAGGGCAGGAGCGGCTCGGTTATGGGGTTCGTGGACAGAAAAGGCGCTAGGGCTCTCTACATTAACTCAGGCGTTAACGACTTGGTTGAGGCTAGGGAAATTAAATATGAATATATTTCTCAAACCAAGCTCATTCATCTATCTTCTTTTGTTGGTGAGAAATCTTTTCGTGCGCAAAAGAAGCTCTTGAGCGCTTTGCCTGAAGGAGTTGAAATCAGTTTTGATCCAGGATCATTGTATGCGCAAAAAGGTTTTGCGGTAATAGAACCAATTATAAGGAATTCTCATGTTCTGTTGCCAAACGCAATTGAACTTGAACAATTAACTGGTGAAGAAGATTATCGTAAGGGTGCTGATTTCATGATTGCTATGGGCGTTAAGATTGTGGCTGTAAAACTTGGTCACAAAGGCTGCTACGTCACAGATGGTAATGAAAGGCTTAGTGTAGAGCCATTCAAAGTTAAGGCAATAGACTCAACTGGGGCAGGCGATGCTTTTGACGCAGGCTTCCTATATGGCTTAATCCAAAACAAAAGCCTTTATGAGTGTGGTCAACTAGGCAATTTTGTTGCTTCTCGAAGCGTCATGGCAATGGGTGCCCGCGCAGGTTTACCTTATGCTAAAGATTTAGCATACCTTGGTTAGCTTGTTGATAATGCTCTGGAAAATTAGTTTTCCATCGCCATACTGGAGCATTTGTTGCTCGCGCGTCCAGTTAGGTTGTTGCCACCAATACATCGCCCTCTCGGGATGCGGCATTAAACCGAATATGTTGCCTTCTTTGTTGCAGATTCCAGCGATATCGTAAAATGAACCGTTGGGGCAGATCGGATACTTGCCGTCAGCGGTCTTGCCATTTTTGTCGCAGTAGCGGAATACCAACATGTCCTCATCGATGAGTTTCTTTAGCAGTGTCTGTTCTTGCTCTTTTGGAAATAGCAATCGCCCTTCTCCGTGTGCGATGGGTAAGCTGATGACTTTTCCATCGGGGATCTTGGTTGTAAAAAGGCATTTACCCTTGTTTTCTTGTTTGAGATAAGTCCACTGACATTTAAAACCTGCAGGCTCATTGGTTGTCAATGTGGCTTCTGGGTAGGTGCTCATGCCTTTGAAGCCTGGAAGCAAACCATATTCGACAAGAATTTGAAAACCGTTACATATGCCCAAGATTGGTCTGCCTTCATCGATAAATTTTCCCATTTCTTTGGCGAGGTTTGCAGAGAGATGTCTAGCAAAAATCACGCCAGAGCGAACATAGTCACCGAACGAGAAGCCGCCTGGAAAAACCAGAATACTGTAATCTAGCAAGTTTCGGCGTTTGATTAACTCGTTCACATGAACAGATTCTGCTTGCACGCCCAATTCTTGGAAGGCACGCTGGGTTTCCGCATCGCAGTTGGTTCCGCCGACTCGTATTACGCATACTTTAATTTCTTCAGCGTTCATTGTGGTGTCTCCTCTTGGTTTAGTGTTTTTTTCCAGCTGTGTCTTAAGGTTTCAAGTGAAGCGTCAATTGCACTTTTTCCATTCAACCCCGTGATGAGTAGTTTTGGTTCTTTTGTTACTTTGCCAATTAAAGTGCAGTTCTTGCCTTTCATTAAAGTCTCAAAGTCTTCCTTATCTGCTTCGGCAATTTCGATTAGAAAGCGGCTGTTTGATTCTGAAAACAATGCAAAATCGCTTCGCACCACTTCTTTTGTTGGTATTTTGCTGAGGTCTATTTCTAAACCGTAGCCGCTTGCAAACGCCATTTCAGCCGCTGCTACTGCTAAGCCGCCTTCCGAGAGGTCGTGGCATGATTTAACTAATCCTTCATCAATGGCGTCAGTAACTGCTCTGAAGGTACGTTTGGCTTTTGCTCCTTTCACTTTAGGTACGTTTGCGCCAAGGAAGCCTTTGAGTTTGTAGTATTCGGAGCCGCCTAGTTCGTTGTATGTTTCGCCGATTATGTAGAGAAGGTTGCCGGGGGCTTTGAGTTCCATGGAGATGGTTGATTGGATGTTGGGAATTACGCCTACTGCTGTGATTAGCAGCGTGGGTGTTATTGGACCCAGCGGCGATTCGTTGTATAAGCTGTCTTTTCCTGAAATAAACGGTGCTTTAAAAGCCACAGAGAACTCGTAGCATGCCTGGCACGCTTTCACAAGTGATCCTAATCGCTCTGGTTTCTCTGGGTTACCCCAAGTGAAGTTGTCTAGTAGCGAGATTCTTCTTCCACCAACTGCTACGTTGTTGCGGATTGCCTCGTCAATTGCTGAAGCTGCCATCCAATAAGCATCAATTTTGCCATAATTTGGGTTCATACCACAAGAAATAACTAAACCCTTCCACGAATCTTCTAAAGGTTTTAGCACGGCGGCGTCGTTAGGTCCTGCATATTCGCCTTGCAAGGGTTTGAGGGTTGTGTTGCCTTTGACTTCATGGTCGTAGGTGCGAATTACACTTTCTTTGCTAGCTATGTTAGGTGCTGCGAGTAGTTGGAATAAGGTTTCGGTTAGGTTTGATGGTTCTGGGAATTCTGGTTCGGTGAAGGTTGTTTTTTCGATGGCTGCAACTTTGCTGCTTGTGCATGGGTTGAAGAGAAAAGTCATGTCTACATCGCTGACAGTTTCTCCGTTGTAGGTAAGTTTTAATCGTCTCTCAGGTGTCAGTGTTCCAATGGCTGTTGCAATAACGTCTTCCTTCTCAAAAACGGCCATAACCCGCTCTATGTTTTCAGAGGGCACAGTAATTAGCATGCGTTCTTGTGATTCTGAAAGATAAATTTCCCATGGTGCCAAATCCTTGTGCTTCAAAGGTACCTTGGCTAAGTCCGCGGTGACTCCGCAGTTAAACCGTTCTCCTGTTTCGCCAACTGCAGAAGATAATCCTCCGCCGCCAATGTCAGTCACAGCTGAAGCAAGTTGTAGGTCGCGAATATTCACTATTGCGCGTTTAACTTTTTCTTCTTCGATGGGGTCTGCAATTTGGACTGCTGGACGCGAGACTGTTTCTGATTTCTCAGTTAATTCTGCGGATGCGAAAGTTACCCCGTGGATGCCGTCGCGTCCTGTTTTTCCTCCTGCCAAAACGACAATGTCACCGACTTTGGCTTTTTTTGCATACTTGCTTAGAGGTAAAAGTCCGATGCACCCACAGTATACTGTGACGTTGCCTGTGTAGGATTCGTCAAAGTATATTGCACCGTTTACAGTTGGGATTCCCATGTTATTGCCGTAGGCGCTGATGCCTGCGGTGACACCCATGTAAACGTATTTTGGATGTTTAACGCCTGCAGGAAGTTTCTTGTAATCGTAATCTAAGGGTCCGAAACCCAAGACATCGGTGCAAGCGATTGGGTCAGCCCACACTCCAAGGATGTCGCGAATTACGCCTCCAACTCCTGTTGCTGCGCCACCAAAGGGTTCAACGGCAGAGGGATGATTGTGAGTTTCAACTTTTGCTGCTATTCCAAAACCCTTGTCAAACTTGACGATTCCAGCGTTGTCTTCAAAAACACTCACACACCAAGGCGCCCTGATTTGTTTGGTAGCTTTGGCAATGTAGGTTTTGAAAAGGTTGTCTATTTCTTTGCCCTCGATTTGGATTTTTCCTTTGAAGGTTTTGTGACAGCAATGCTCAGACCATGTTTGGCTAATGGTTTGTAGTTCTAAATCAGTTGGATTTCTTTTTTCTTCTTTAAAATAGGTTCGAATGTTGCACAGTTCTTGTTGGCTAAAACCCAGGGCTAATTCATTGTTGATTTCAGTAAGTTCCTCCAAGGTAGCTTTTGCTATTGCAACTTCTAATACTGGAGTGCTTTTGCGTTGGGCGTAGAGGTTAGTGTTCATTTGGATTCAACGACGCTTATGGTGTAGTTGTCTTTGGTCGGGTTAGTCAATAGGCGTTTGCTCATATCTTCTGCCTTTGCTTTAGCTTCAGTAAGCGTTGATGCTTCAAGGGTTACCGTGTACACTTTGCTAACATCCACTTCTTGAACCTTGTAGCCGAGTTCCACAAGTAAACGTGCGGTTGTTTCGCCTTCCGGGTTGCTATGTCCGGGTTTGAGGCTGACTTCAATTTTGGCAGCGTATTTCATAAGCCTTTAAAATAAGCATCAGGATTTAAACGCTTTCGTTAAGAAAAGAGCAATATTTTACGTGAAAACCATGTGTTTGTTCCTGTAATTTATTTCCACGACTTTTTGTTTGTTGGTTATTTTGCCGATTATCTCCGGGTTTACACCAACTTGCTTTAGTGTGCTTAATGCTTTCTCGGTATCTGCCTTTTCAACCACAATGCCAAAACCCCAACCCATGTTAAACGTCTTAAACATCTCCTCATCAGTTATGATAAATCCCAGTTCGATTGCGGTTCTCTGTATTAAACTAAAGATAGGGTGCGGCTTGAAGTTGTTGAATTCAAAACCGATGCCTGGGGAATAGTTGGCGAGGTTATTGAATTTTAAATAGGCATCACCAGTTATGTGGACAGCTGCCTTAACCTTGACTTCGCGAGCAAGTTTCAAGATTGGTTTAACGTAGATTTTTGTGGGTTCCAAAACCTCAAGAACTACTTCCCTGTCCAACCCTTCTGGAATGTCGTTTGGCAGGTATTTTCCGCCCCACTGTTTGAAGAGGATTTTTCTTGCGAGCGTTATAGCGTTGCTGTGAAGGCCGCTGCTGGCTAAACCGATAATTGGGTCACCCGGTTTGATGTTTTCGCCTGTGATGATTTCTTTACGTTCCACCATACCTACTGAGGCGACAACCATGTCGAACCCAGCGTTTTCAGCTAAACCCTTGATTAATTCGGCTACATCCCCTGTTTCGCCGCCTGTAACGGGGCATTCGGATTCGTGGGCTCCTTGGATAATGCTTTTTAACCATTCGTTTACTAGTCTCGGTTCGCTGGCTTGTGCATGAATGTTATCTGCTATTGAAAGCGGTTTGGCACCTGAACGAATCACATCATTAACAGCCATCGCAACTGCGTCTACGCCTATGGTGTCGTATTTTTGTGCCAGCTGTGCAACAAGAACTTTGGTGCCTACACCTTCGATGACCAAATCCAAAAAAGTGTTCTCGCCGATGGGAAAAATGTTTCCGTAGGGCAGATGCATTACGCCGCCAAAAAGGCTATGCTTATAGGTTTCATTCAGGTTTTTAAGTTGCTTTTTGGATTCTACGCGTTGTTTACGGTTTACTCCTGCGTCGTCGTAAGTGTAGTTTTTGGGCACGTACTTGTTTCTCCTTGCAAACTAAATGTGTAGGTTTCTGTCTCATAACGATTTTGCTTCCAAATTGGCGGGTGCAAGCAAAACATCAAAATGCTTGTAGTTTTATTAGAATTTTTGTTTGGAAGGCGTTAGATTTGGATGTTAAAATTAGACAGGAATCTGCAGTTGATTCAGCTGAGGTGCTTGAGGTTGTCCGGTTAGCATTCGGGCGCACCGTTGAAAGTCAACTTGTTGAGAAATTCAGGCGAAACCCAAATTATGTTCCAGAGTTATCCTTGGTCGCCGAGTTCGAAGGTCATATAATCGGGCACATCCTGTTTTTCCCCGTAGAAGTCAGAGTGGACGGTGAAGAGCTGCAGACGCTTGTTTTAGCTCCGCTCTCCGTGCATCCAAGCTATCAAAGGCGGGGTGTCGGAGGCGAATTGGCGAAAGCTGGATTGGTAGCTGTCAAACAGCGGGGGTATTGTTCGGTTTTAGTTGTTGGGCATCCGAACTATTATCCCAGATTCGGTTTCAGACCAGCCAGCGAATGGGGGCTCAAAATGAAAGAAGCTAATTCGCCTGAAGCGTTTATGGCAATCGAGTTCATTGAGGGTGGGCTTAAGAGATGCAAGGAATCGTTCCTTTTTCCCATGGAGCTATTCGACTGCGTAACTTAACCGAGCCCGCGGGAATGGCAAAGTTTTTGTTTCTAGAACAGCTGATTAGCATTCGATTAACGTGCAAGTGCCCAAATACCACATCTACGTAGAGTACGCCGAACCGGACAAATCCGGAATCCGATTCAACGTTCCCCAAGAAGAACTCATGCGTACCTTTTCCTCACCCTTCACCATGGGTCAACCCTTCTGGTTTTTGGGCAAACTTCTCAACCCCAAAAAAGTCATTAAAGCCCTCATCTTCTGGTCCTACCAAACAGCCGACAAACTAACCTTGCCAAACCAAGAAAACGTCGTTGTGACCAAAGACAAAAAATATCTTCTCGAAAACATACTTAAGGGTAAAGTCAAAGGGGCTTACCTTTGCACTGAAAAATTCTTACCCCCAACCATAAAAAGCATAACTCCGAATCAATCAGTAAAATCTACTTCGGATACTCGACGAAGGATTTTTGTTGTTTGCGGCAGAGATGACGAGATGAAACAAGCCATCACTAATGCTTTGACTAAACTCTGGCTTGTTCCTGTGGTAATGTGCGAAGAACCAAGTCAAGGTAGAAAAATTGTTGAACGTTTCGCAGATTACTCAGACGTTGGTTTCGCCACAGTTTTGCTCTCGCCTGATGATTTTGTGTACGCCTCTGAGGAATCCCCGACAAAGCGCAAGCTAAGGCCCAGGCAAGACGTGGTTTTTGAACTTGGTTTTCTGTTGGGAAAACTTGGCAAGTGTAATGTACTTGTCTTATTCAGAGAAGTCGCAAACTTCGAAATCCCTACCGATTTCGATGGCATGAAAGTCACAGCATTCGATGATCGCGATAGCTGGAAGTTTACCCTCATACGTGAACTAACAAACTGCGGATACAACGTCGACGCTGATAGAATCCTGAGATAGGCGGGAACATAAGAATGGAGCGTTTTCAACTTTATTTTTTCTAATTTTGATGGCTAATAGCGATAGTGCAGAAATAATCATTAAGAGTAGAGTCGAAAAAGTTGGAAACTCTGGGACTGAGGGTGAAGGCGAATCTGTAGGCGATGGAGAGGTTTGTTGTTGAACAACAATTGTCCCAATGGCGTAGATGTAGTGGTCGTTTGAACCTATGTAGACAACGCCATTAGCAACAGCTGTAAACGATTCCACGTCGGCGCCGGTCTTGTAGGTCCATATTTTTTCGCCGGTTTTAGCGTTCAAAGCATAAACATAATCATCTTTAGAGCCAATGTAAACTACGCCACTAGCAATAGCCGCATAAGAGTCTATTGCGTCTCCAGTCTTGTAGCTCCACAGTTTTTGGCCAGTTTCAGCTTTCAAAGCATAAATGTAGTGGTCGTCAGAGCCAAAATAAACAATGCCATCCGCAACCGCTGGCGATGACGTTACATAGCCGTTTGTCGTAAAGTTCCAAATTTTAGCACCACTACTTGCATCCAAAGCGTACAGGTTGTAATCGTTGGAGCCGAAGTAAACGATACCACCGACAACTGCAGGAGAAGAATACATAGAATCCTTGGACTTAAAACTCCAGATTATATTTCCAGTTGAGGCATCTAAAGCGTAAACATAATCCCAAGACGTAACGTAAACCACGTTATTAACTACTGCGGGAGAGGACCACACATAATTGCTTGTTTGAAAGCTCCATATTTTGCTTCCATCTTCTGTCTTCAATGCATAGACGTAATGGTCGTTTGAGCCGATATACACGACGCTGTCGACTATGTTAGGCGAAGAATACACTTGGTTTCCTGTTTTAAATTTCCATATTTGGTTGCCTGTTTTAGCGTCTAAGGCGTAAACGTTGTTGTCAAGCGACCCAACATAGACGACGTCGTTAGCAACCGCGGCAATAGATTTAATTGAATTACCCGCTTCGAAACTCCAGATTTTGTCGCCTGTGGCAGCATCCAAGGCATAAAAGGTGCGATCCTGCGAGCCGACATAAGCAACACCATTTACAATTGATGGGGAAGAATACTCTACAGAATTACCGGTTTTGAACTTCCACAGCGTTTGATTGGTTAACGGTCCAGTCGAGGTGGTGTAACCTGTGTGGGCTGAGTCATGATGAAACATAGACCACCAATCTATGGTGGGTTGCTGAGCCTCTATTCCTGATGTGCAGGCTAAGTAACGTGGGTAAAAACATGAGTGCCAGCGTGATTGCGAGTTTTTTGTTGTTAATTCTCTTAGCCTCCTATTCAATTGGTTGGATGATCCAACCAGAATATATGTCTTCTCTTAATTCAAGTATTTTTGGATTAAAATACAAAAATCAGCGGAGTAAACACCAAAGACCAGAAGGCAGAGGCTATCAAAGGAAACAGGACCTTAAAATAACCTCATAGTAAAGTTTCTATATCAAATAAACTATCCCTATGCAATAGACTATAGAGCAAAGCAGGTAACAGTTGCGGTTGTAGTCTAGTTCGGTAGGACTGCAGCTTCCCAAGCTGTCGACTCGGGTTCAAATCCCGGCAACCGCACCACAATTATTTGGCAATCATCTGAAATATATTTTTGTGTTTAGGGCTTTTTTGGGTTTTTTATAGACTTTCCTTTGTATTATTGGTGTCAATAATTCTTAAAACCGTCTTCTGAGTTTAGAAGCTGGAAATGCTTGGAGTGGAATGAGGTTGAGGGGTAAGCCATGGTCGATAGATGAGGAGAATCAATTGCGACAGCTAGTTAGAGAAGGAAAAGGATTTGATGAGATTTCAAGTATTATGGGCAAAAGTCGTCTTTCTGTTAAGGGAAAATTGTTTAATTCGGGTTTGAATTCTGTAGAAGTTGCAACCCATGTGCAGCGTGCAGTTGCAACAACAATTGCAACAACAACTTCTAACTCGAAGAGTATTGCTGTTCCATTGGCCGCTCCTATTCCTGCGGTTGTTGTTGGAACTGTTGAGGATAAGGTTGCTTGTGTTGATTTGAAGTTGCCTGAGCAGTTGCCCAGTGTTGAGGAGGAGCTTAAGATTTTGGCAGCAGCGGTTGAGGCTTTAAGGCAGCCGGGTCTTAGTCGTGCTGAGGTATCGCGGTTGCATAACATTATTGTGGGTGTGAAAGTTTACCAGGAGCTTTACGTCAAGTTTGTGGATTACTGTGGATTAGAGGCTGAGGTCTTGGAGTTGAAAAGACAGCTTGCGTCCAAGAACGCCAAAACGTTCAACGATACATCCTCGTAGGTTTCACTCTGATGAGATTGAGGCTCATCGAAGGGGGCTTCGGGAAGAATACAGCGTCTATAACGTTTCCCAGTGCTCTAAGGTTGATGCGGCAAAAGGTGATACAGCAAAGTTCTTTAGTGAAATTTGTCGATTAAAACTTTTCACCTATCAGCTTGAATTTGCAGAATTGTACAGGAAAAATCAGTTTCTTGCTGTCAGGTGGCCAAGGCAGACAGGTAAAAGCACTTCCATAGGAGGATTACTTTTGCAGGATGCCTACGAAACCCCTGACCTAAACATAGGCTTCATAGGTCCAAGTTGGCGGCAAACCAAACTAATCTTCGGCGGATAGCAGGGTTTTGTCGCAACCTTCCCCAAGGAAGCTGCCATATCCAGAAAACCAGACTTAGCTTCAAAAATGGCTCAGTTATTGAAGCCTTCCCAAACAATGCCGATACAATCCGTGGCAACATATTCCATCGTCTTTGGTGGGATGAAACCAATTTTACCGCAGGAGCTGAAGATCTGTACGATGCCATTTTATTTACGTTGGGCACAACAAACGGCAAGTTAGTCGCTAGCAGTACGCCGTTTAATCGAGATTCGTTATTTTGGAAGATGTGCAACCATAAAGATTACGCGGATTTTGTCAGACATCACTTCAGTTGGCAGAAAGCCTTGGCTCCTGCGGGTCCTTTGAATTCCCAGATGATAGAGCGCATCCAGCGACAGTTTGGTGATGACCAAGCGCGGTGGCGGCGTGAGATGGAGGCGGAGTGGGCTGAAGACGAAGACGTCTGGTTGCCTCAAAGCCTTATTGTTTCTTGTGTTGGCACCCTTAAAAATTGTGGATTAGATCTTCAATTATTCGATTCCGAAGAAACTCATGAGGGCAGGTTTTTTGCGGGCTTAGATCTTGCTCAAACTCGTGACTACTGCGTATTTAGTATTGTGGAAAGCCTTAACGATAGGCTTTACTTGCGATTCTTGAAGATTTTCCAACAGCCCACTACGTATGCACATGTGCTGGGATTTATCAAGTTGGTTCAAGATCGCTGGGGTAGTTTTGAAAAAATTCGCGTTGACTATACCCGAGAAGGACCTAGCATAATTGTTGACATGACAACCGCTGGAATAGAAAATGCTGAAGGTGTGAACTTTAGTGTCCCTCGGAAAAGCGAGATGGATAGCCTGATAAAACAGCGTATGGCAAACCATCAATTCTTCTATCCACTTCTTAGCTGGGAACGTCCCTACCGCGGCGATGTTTGTACTGAACTTAACGTGGAACGTTTTGACCTGCGCAAAGATGGGAACATAGGATTTTCTCATCCAAGGGGCACTCATGATGACGTCTTCTGGAGCTTAGCCTTAGCCATTTATGGAACTGTCGAAATGCAACCCGAACAATTCTTAACTGTAATACCTCGGTAAAGGGTTAATTGGGTTAAGATATAAACCCTCCAAGCTTGGAACCAATTGCGGTTCAAATCCAGCCCTGTTCACTTCATTCTTTTTTACTGGTAAATTGGGTCTAAAATCCCCTTCTGATTCGCTATGAGGGGCTCAATTCTTTTTTGGAGTGGAGTAATTGTTTTTGTCCGCATTCTGGGCAAAAATGCACTGAAACATCAATTTGGATGATGCATTTTGGGCAGATTTTTAGAATAATTGGTTGTTTTAGCCGGGTGCCGCAAAAGTTGCAGTATTTAGAAATCGCGGTTACTTGTGATCTGCATTTTGGGCACTCTATACCTTGAAAATTAGTTGGAACAGGGATCATAATAACGACTGAAAAAATGTTCTAACACCCATGATAGAGAGTAAAACATTGGTTATTTTAGGATTTTGAAGATGACATATCGGTCGTTTGAGTAGATTAGTTGTAAGAGTTTGCTTTTGATCATTTGAGTGTCAAGTTTGTTTCGGTCGTAGACGATGAAGCCTATTTTGTTTTCTTTGATGTAGTCGCTGAAACTGCGGGATGTCACTGTGAATTCGGTTGGTTTAAAGTTAAATAATCCTTGCAATGTGTCGGGTGAAAGTGTTGGGAAACTGTTTTTTGACATTGTTAGAACTTGGTAAGAACGTGAAGCTGTTTGGTTTACGTTTAGGTCGTTGAATTGGTACTGGAATCTAACTGCGTCAATCTGTCTGTTTGCCAATACGCCGATGTTACCCCAATCAGGCAAATCACTAAACTTAAATGCAAAAGCAATATCGTCTGCACCATCGTAGATGCCAACGTAATTATCTTTCAAATTTGTATTTCCAAAACTGGCTACTGCCCAATTAGTTCCATCAGAAGTCAAAATGGGTGAAGGAGCATCCCACGGGTTAACCCAATCCAACAAACCGGGAATTTCAACTTTTTCAAAATGGTACTTAAGGTCAAAGAAAGTGCTCAAATAAAGTGAAGCATTCACAATTTCGCTCTTTATTGGTGCTAGCGTCCAAGACACTTTGAGAGTATAACTTGTGTTTTCAACAACCACTGTCTTTGTTAAAGCAACAAAATCGTTAGAGTAGATGTACTCTATCTTTTTTGGAATGCTTTGCTCATCAAAAACAATTTGTTTACTTAAGTTTGAAAGTTTAAACTCGTAATTTGTGCCGTTTACGGTGTAGGCGAGTAAGTCTCCGGTGCCTGAAACAAAAGAAATCCTGCGCCAAACTTGATCAATAGAAACATAAGTTTCCTCCGCGATGTCACCTTTCGCCTCATAAGCTCTAATTAGCGTATTTGGATGCTCAACTTCATAAGATAAACTCAAAACTGACTCAGCAATTTCATTTCTTTGCACAATAGGATCAGTTTGCGCAATCACGCTCTTACCTGAAAACTCTTGGAACCAAAAACCAGGAACCTCAGTCACTACAACTGTACTATTTTCAGGATAATTTGATCTTAACCAAACTCCAGCGTCATATGCTTTCAGGTCTGTGGTTGAATAGTAAACACTGGCTTCCAAAATTTTTCCATAAACTATGTCGGAACGGTAAACCACCATCACAGACAACAAAACAATTATGGAGATTGTGATTATTCTCAACCAGGTTTTCTTAAAGATCCGTTTGTTTCTAAGGTAGAAAACTGAGGATTTGTCAGCTATGAAAACAACGGAAATACTTGCAAGAATTGCCATCAAAGGCGTCAAGTAATAAATGAACCAACTGAAGGGCATGTACAAACCAAAAAGATACGATTCAGCAAAGAAAAACGGCACAAAGAAACTAAGCATCAATGTTACAAAGAGAATAAGTTTCTTTTGTTTTTTTAAAACATAATACGAAACAAAAATACCGCTTAACGCTAAGAAAAATATGAAGCCAAAATTAATCATGAACGCGTTAAAACTTACGGCTGGAATCTGATATGCGTAGGCTTTTATGGCGAAAAACACGTGTTCAATAACAATGTCAAGATATCCAATCATGGCTTGGAAATAATAGAGGAAAAACGCTATTCCTCCGCCTAAAATTAATGCCAAAACCACTTTTAGATGAGCGCCTTTGGATTTTATTAACATAAAAATCAATATGGGCGGCATTATGAAAATTGAAAGGAATGCGGCAAGTTGATGAGATAAAACAACCCCGAAAGCTACAAAAAAAGTCACCACCAAATACCCAAAACGCTCAACTGCTAAGGGCGTATAGAGAAAAACCAAGACCATAAACGCCAAAGCTAAAACGGTGGTGTAACCGCCGAATTGGTTAACCTCGTACATGGGAAAACACATTAACAACAAAACAGCGGCCACAGCACCCACTCTTCTGTCGAAAAATTTTCTGCCTATCACGTACACAGAGAGAAACAAGAGCCAATCAACTATTACCGCTAAAGCTTTAACCAGAAAGATCATTTGCCCAATGTCAGTTGCTCCAGTGAGAGAAACAAACATTGCAAGCACAATCTGATAAAGAGGAGGCGTCCAACTCAAGTTTGCCAAAGAAATTTTGCCGGTATTTAAGAAAATTTGGGCTTTTTCCAAGTGCACCGCAGGGTCATTTCCTAAAACCACCCCATTCATTGAAATGAGAGTAAAGAAGATGGCAAAGATAAGTGCCGAGAAAATACTAATGAAAGCAACTTCGATTTTTTTCTCTTTATTCATAGCGCTAAAGGCGGAGAAGGTACTCACCCGTTTTGATTGAGGTTCCCATTTATCTTAAAGATTGCAACTTCACTGTTAATAAATACCAAGCTAAATGAGGAGTCCCTGAGGAATTTCAGGTACATTTCAGGAACTCGGCAGGCAATATATGAGATATTCCAAGAAGCTAATTCTTTTTGATAGTCAAAAACATAAAAATTTGAATCTTTTGGTTGTGGGACCTTATTGAATTCAGCTAGGAATTTTTCCGTATTTTGTCTTACAAGATCTTCAAATGAAAGCATACCTGATTGGATACTGCTTAATTGGTCATCAGTATATTGGTAGACCCCCATGCGATAACTTAACTCCACGTTGGTCTTTGAATCAAGCGTATAAACAATGTTAATAGGCGTGTGTAGTTTCGGATCAATAGGTAACATAATATTTTGTGGACGTGACTGGGAGCTTGAAAAAATCATCTCACCAATCGTTTTCATACCCGTATCAACCAACCCAATATAGGAGTGGTCTTGGCTTATTATTGGCGGGATGCTGCCTTTTGTTTGTAATCCAAATTGTAACGTGTCAAAAGTAACATTGGGGTTGTCAGTTTGAATACTCTCAGTCATGGTTGCAAAACAAGATGCCAATTTAGCATATTCACTATAGTTGGACCCAGTGTAGACAGTGATCGTCTGGGTAAAATTAAAAAGGTCATTACCGCGGGTCACAACGATTGACTCAGAGTTTAAAGTGCTTTCCAAATGCATGTTCGTAACGGGAACTGCAGACAGATAAACGATTTTAACATCGGTTCCGTTCCGAAGCGTAACCAACGTGGCGTTGTTATCAAAGTTAAAGAATCCATATGGGAAATAATCGTTCCTAATATGTGCCAAAAAAATTGGATTATGTCTTGAAAGGTATCCGCCGTCTTCTCTAACTTGGAAATAACCATTGTCAATCAAGTAGTTGGTGTCAAGCAGGTTTCTGGCAAAAAGCGTTTTGTTGTATTCTTCATTTATTGATAAGTACTGTGGATCAACAGCACTATATGTGCGCCTCTGGGCAAACCCGCCAAGCCACCAGCCATAATATGCGTCGGAAACAAACACCGCGTTTGTGGGCGTGTTGGTTTTTATCCATTGCATTGCTTCCCATCCTTGATTATCCATTGCTTGGTAGAAGCTTTGGATTGTTTGGCCACCATTGTATATTGGACCCATAAAGATTGGGAGCCCAGCAAACGAGAACATTAAGAAAAGGAGGATAAAGCCTGCGTAGATGTTCTTGTGTGTGAGAGTTACTGATAGGTTTGCTATTTTCTTGTTTGTGGTGCTTTTGATTTTCTGGGCTTGACTATTTAAGTTTCGGTAAGTAACAGTTATATCTGCAAAGAAACTTGCGCCATGCTCGATAAAGACGGCTATGAAAATAATCAATGGCAAAATCAAAAAATACAGGAAACGGTTGTAATCTATGGGGAACCCCACCAAATAACTCTGTGACATTACTAGTGGAACAAAAAGCCACATGCACAAAAGTAACGTGGGCAAAGTAAGAAAACGTCCCATATATCTTTTTGAGAACACAAGGAATCCTGCTATAGCACCAAAAAGCGGTAATACTAGCTCAAGGGGAATCAATCTAGTTGAAATTGTCGCTAACTTAATGGCTTGTGAACTCACAGGATCTGAGGAACTGTTGTTTAGGTAGGCGTTACTGTTCAGGTATGCAGGAAAAGCTTGTATTATGAACGGGGAAAATAGGATGGCGCCAAAAACAATCGGCAGAAGCCAGTAAAGCCCAGTTTTTCGTGTGGTTCTCAATCTTTTAGGTATACTAAACACAAGAAGTACTGCGAGGAAGATTATTGCTACGAAGACGGCGGCACTTAGTGAATGCGTTAAAAATATTGAACCAGCCAAAATCGATCCAGTAACTAGAAAAGGCGCCTTTGAAAATCGGTCTTTTTGCACATACAAATACAATGTCATGGGGATTAACAGTAGAGTTATGACGTTTGGGTATCCTCCCCACATTAGCATTTCGATGTCGAAACGGGAAATCGCCACCAAAAAAGCAACTATGTAAGCTCCAGGGTCTGACCAAACACGTTTAGTTACTAAGAATGCAGCCAAAACAACCAACGACGAAAATAGCGAAACAACCATTGTATGAGCTAAATAGTCAGGTAGCCCAGTCATCAGTATTATGCTTGAAGTAAAAATGTGGTAGCCGGGAAAAGTAAGTGAAATACCACCACCCATGTGATAAAAATTATGGAAGAAATCAACATTTCCATGTCCAGTGATTGAGTAAATCACACTATTATGTAGACCAATATCAGCGCCGGGAGGAAAACCGTTCCAAAGCATCAAAAGCATTCTATAAACGAATGCGAAAGTAAATATTATCAACAGTAAGATGTATGTTCTGTTTGTTTTGACCATTTACTTTCCCGCTTGATTGCTTACCCTTGGAATTGTTGGTAAAAGGTTAAATATTGATTTCGAGTATAAAAGCCCAGAGTATCTAAAAAAGGAAAAAAGGTGTTTAAATGTCTTGGCTTAAATCTATGATGGAAAAAGAACCACCAGAACCAGAAAATCCAATCGGCATAGTCGTAATCGGTAACATCGAACCAGATATGCACGACACTGCAAAAGAAGCAGTCCGCAGGTCACTAAAACGCGCAGGATTCAAAACAATCGACGTTGGAAAAAGCGTTGCACCACAAGTATTCATTGACAAAGCAAAAGAAAACAATGCAAACTTGATTGCAATTTCAGTTAACACAGTTCCAGCAAAAAACAACATCGCAAAACTCGACGAACTCTTGAAAGCAGCAGGTCTTAAAGACAAAGTTGGCATAATCATGGGCGGCGCAGCAGTTAAAAAAGAAGATGCAGACGCAATCGGGGCACTTTTCGGCAAGAACAAGGAAGAAGCTCCTGAACTTGCAAAGAAAGCACTGAAGAAATAATCCCAGATGTGGAAAAATGTCCTTTAAGTTCAATACCGAACAAAAAATATATGACCTCGCTGGAGCAAAAATAGGCGGTCAACCAGGAGAAAATCCAACCTTTTTGATCGGCTCCATCTTTTGGCTAGGCCAAAAAATGGTAACCGATGCAAACAAAGGAATTTTTGATGCTAAAGTAGCCGAACAAATAATTAACAAATGCCAAACCCAAAGTGACATAACCGGTGTCAAATTTGCACTTGACATCGTCGGCACAACAGAAGCTGCATTCGAAAAATACATTGACTTCGTACCGAAGCACACTGATGCACCACTCATGTTAGATGCAATGGGTCCAAAGACCCGTATGGGCGCAGCGACCTTGGCAAAAAAGATGGGTCTTGCAGACAGATGTCTCTATAACTCCGTCTATAAAGGAGTGATGGATGCTGAACTTGCAAACCTCAAAGACAGTGGAATCAAAATGTCAATAGTGCTTGCTGATGATCCAAAAGACACCACAATGGAAGGCAAAATGAAAGTCATAGTTGAAGCGCTTGCATTAGCAGAGAAAGGTGGAATTACTAAACCACTAATCGACACAGCTATCCCAGCGTTCGAACCAGACATGGGTACAGCCGTCAGAACTATACCTATCATGAAAGAGAAGTATGGTCACCCTGTAGGCTTAGGCAGCGGAAACGTTGTTACAACCATGGGTTGGGTCAAAGCGAATGTCGCCAAAGAATTCCGTATGGGCTGTAGAACTTCAACAAACTCAATTATGCAAGTGGCAGGCGCAAACTGGCTTATGATCGGTCCAGCAGAACAAGCAGAATGGGTATTCCCCGCAGTAGCAGTTACAGACGCATACATCGCTTCAGCTGCTGGTGACCTTGGAACAAGACCCCTAGAAGAGTCTCATCCAATCTACAAGATGTTCATGTAAAATTTTTCTCCCTTTATTTTTTATTTTTTTGAGGTTAAAATCTGAAACCTATAAAATGGTTTGAAATTATTGTTGGTTTTACGGTTCTAACACTATTGGTTACATATTTTATTCCAAATAATTCAGAGTTTTCGATTATTTTAATTCCAAGGTATGTTTCAAGTTTTATTTTTATCGCGTTTTTGCCTGGTTACTGCCTTGTAAACATATTGTTCTTGGGAAAAAACAATATAGATTTTGTCGAACAACTAGTGTTGTCTATCGCGTTAAGCTTTGGTTTAACTGGGTTGGTAGGTTTATTTTTAGGTTTATCGCCTATCGGGATAAATTTTACTTCAATCACAGTTTCGCTTACATTGTTAGTTTTGGTTCTTGGTTCAATTGCCTTGGTTAGTAAAAGTAGGAAATTATCAGTGCTTAATGTGCAGGTACCTGAGCAAGTAAGCGCCTGAAGTTTTTACCGCAGCGATTCCATAGATATTGCCTTTGCGCATCATCTTAAACACGTAGCTTGGTCGGAGATAGAAATCCTGGTAAGCCTTGTAGCGAAGCTCACCTAGTTTTTCCATGCTTAAAGATGGTGTCTCAAAAGTTGGGCCAGCAGTGTCATACTTATCAAAATCAGTAACTCTTAGCCAACCTTTTTTCTTTACTAATTCATACATTGGTGTTCCAGGATAAGGCGTTGCAATATAGAAGCCGACATCATCAGGATTCAACTCTTTAACGAAACGGATTGTCTCTCTAGCGGTCTGTTCTGTTTCGCCTGGAAAACCTAAAACGACGTTGGCAATAGTCATCAATCCTAACTGATGCGCGGTTTTGTACGCCAATCTTGTTTGATCAAGTTTGATGCGTTTGTTCATGGCTCCAAGAATAGCTTCTGAACCAGATTCCACTCCTAACCACACTGCAAAGCAGCCTGCATCCCGCATAGTTTTCATTAGTTCACGGTCAACCATATCGACGCGGGTGCCACAATCCCACTTCATATGAAGTTTCCTAGCTTGCAGTTCCTCACAGATTTTGACGACTCGGTCACGGTCAACGCTAAACGCGTCATCATAAAACGTAACCTGGTCAACACCGTATTTGTCGTGGATCAACTGCATTTCATCTACAACGTTTTTGGGGCTACGCATGCGGTAACCTCTACCAAACATGCGAACGGTGCTACAGAAGTCACACCAAAAAACACATCCACGGCTGCTCATCAACGGGAAGATTATTTTACCATTGTGCTTTAGGCTTTCAAGCGGCATCAAATGATACGCCGGGAAAGGCAATGCATCTAAGTCTTCAATGAATTGCCTATCTTCGTTGCGTAAGATTTTGTCTACATTTCTGTATGTGATTCCTAACACATTGTTGAGGCTTGATTGATTAAGGATTTTAACTATAAGTTCAAGGAAGGTTTGTTCGCCTTCTCTTCGGACCACAATATCTAAGCTTGGACACTCTCGGAGAGCATTTTCATCACAGAAAGTTCCATGTGACCCCCCAAGCACCGTGACTGCTTGTGGCTGAACCTCCTTAGCTATTTCAATAAGCTTTATTGCGGAATTGTATAGCAACGTTGTAGCTGTTACCCCAATTATGTCAGATTGAGTTTGTGCGATGCGATCGCGGAAGGTTTCATAAGTTAGTCTCTCGGCTTGGCAGTCTATTACTGTGACTTGGTGGCCTGCTTTCTCTGCGACAGCGCCCAAGTATGCCAGTCCTAATGGAATAAAAGGCGGGTGTGAATGGACGTTCAGTGGATATGGTGGATTAACAAGAGTAATTTTCAATGTAGTTTCGCCCTTTTAGTGATGGTTGTATGTTAGATGGATTATATAGTTTTCTAAATAAAACACAAAACAAGAAAAACAGCAATTTAAGAAGAAATAATTTTAAGAAATAAATTAGGTTTGGACATTTGCAGTTTTATGCCAGATGAACTGGACTTGTTCATATGATTTAGTGATGAGTGAATGAGTCTTCAGTGGAGTTGTTCACCTATTTTTTGGGTGTTGCCACTTACTTTTTTGGCAAGTCAGATAAAAGTTGGTAGACTTAACGCCTGTAAGCAAGCATATGTGTTTTATGAGCAACCATTCGATGATTGCGAAGTTCTTCAGGATTTTGAAAACTTGATGAACAAATTCTACATTTAAATTTTTCTTGGACTAGTTTTTCGTAAGTATACATCAATTATAGCCTTCTCAATTGTTCTCTTGCAAAAATACAAGCTTGTTAAATAATGGGTCTTGCATGCTTATAAATGCATGATACTTTTTTAACCGAAACAAGGTTAATCAAGCGCTTATGCTTTTTGCGCTTTGTTTTTATAGGCATCCTAAATAGTTACGGTGTATAGTAATAGCTGAAATCCTATTGGAGAGCCAAGGAGGGACCAGACGATTGAAGAAAAAGACCAAACTTAAGAGTAAAGGAACAAAGTACTACCAGAACACTCACGGTAAAATCTATAGAGTAAAACCAAACCCTAAAGCAAACAAAAGAAAGCTTCTGCAGAAACGCCAGAGAAAAATAGATGCACAAATTAAGGCAACAGCAAATGCCTAAATTTTCCCCTGTAATTCTGACTTAAGTAAAACTTTTGTTTATATTCATCTATTGATGCCAAATCATTTTGCTACTTGAAGAGTTTCATTTGTTATTTGATTTAAACCAAACAAGAAATTGGTTTTTTTCAAATACAAATAAAAAGGCAAAATTCTCATGCATGTATCTAACCATTCGTTAATTGAATTTGTTTCTAGGTTTTTCGTTTTTAACTAAGATCCAAACAAAAACGCTTTGAGCGAGCAGAATGTGACTGCTGCACATATAAATTAAACTCTTACTGTTGAAACCAATGTCCCTTCAATATTTGGTTAACTCCCGACGTATGATTAAACCGTACCGTTGGGGTGTTTTAGCATCCAGTTCTCAGCAAATGCGTCAGCTTTAGATTTGGTTGGATATTCAGGCGAGATTGTATTGCCCTCCTCCTTACTGCTTTTTCCAGACTCGAAGAGTCGAACATGGTAATCGTTGCTGAAATCTTTTTTTGAAACAACAACGGTTTGCCCTGTAGTATCGTTGAGGTAGCCACAATCATGACTCAACATCTTCCAACCCTTAATTATCTTCATTTCTTTTTTCTTCCGCTATTTTTATGCACACACATACATTTAAAAATTGAAGTGAACAGCATTTGAAAATTTTTTCTTTTAAACAGGATAACGAAAATACTGAAAGAAAACAGAGTCATCAGAGCGTTTTAAAGAAAGAATTTTGAAAAACTTTGAAAAAATATTCATCTTGATTGAAATTGAACAAAAATCAAGTAAAAAGAAAATGTAGGATGCTTATTTTAGCATCTTTTTCCATCTGTCAAAGAGCTCTAAGACATCGTCGCCGTTGTGTCCCTTCAAGAATTCACGTGTTTCTTTCTCTGCGACACAGTTTTTCTGGAACTCTCTAATGTAGTCAGCTTTCTCGGCTAGGAAAATTATTCCATCTACGCCTTGTCTTGCAACACGAGTTGCAACAGTCATTACTTGTTTTGCTGGTGCAACAGTGTCCCATGTTTCGTTTGGACCTCGGACGTAAAAGTTTACCAAGACTGGTTTTTTGAGGATACTTTTGAAGCCTCGTGCGATTGTTTCCCAGTACCAAGGGGTTGGGTATGATTTGCTGAACATTGGAATTACGAAGTAGTCAGCGTATTGTGCCATTGCTTCAAAGTCATAACCAAATCTTTCTCTGCCCATTAGTGGGTCAGGTAGGAGGTTGACAAACAGGGGTTTACCAGGGACGATTTCTTTAACTTCTGCAAGGAAATCAGTCACTACTTTTGCTCGCCAATCCAACCATCTTAAGCCGCTTTTACTTTGTTGTTCAATGCATCGAGGACATGTACAGAAATTTTGATCTGCAAAGTGTTGACTGCTAATGCTGATGCCTGGAGATACTTTGGCGCAGTCAGCGATGATTTTGAGATTATACTCTCTGGCCTCTGGGTTAGTCATGCATACCACGTCCCAGCGCAGATTATAGCGTTTGTTTGTGCGTAATGCTGGACCAAATGAGCTTACTGAGTTCCAGTCTGGGCGTTTTTCCGCCATATAATTGTCGCCAAAACACGCGATGTTAGTGTACATTTCAGGGTTTACTTTTCCAACTATTCCTGATTCAGATTTTAAACGATAGAAGTTATAGTCGACGCCTTCAACAGGCTCGGGTTGATAGAGAAATACGCCGAATTTCAAGTTTAATACACCATTTTTGTTGTTTTTGTTTACGGAATAAAAGTACAAGTTATTTAAGTCTTTTCAGTTAATGCTCAATTTGCGAATTCCTAACTAAATTGATCAGAGTATGTTTTAGGAATGGAGGTAAATCTACAAATTCGTAATTAGGCGTGTTTGTGTATTCAATTTTGTTTTGCGAACGTGTGCCAAATAATTTACTGATATCAATCCAATCCGAAAAGTCGGCGGGCAATAGATTCTTTTTGAAATCATCATCCATTTTCGCCGCCGCCAACAAAAACGCCAATTCAAAAGAATTACTCTTTAAAATTTTAGCTAAACCCTCTACGTTTACAGTTAAACCCTCAACTTTGGATATTTCAGCAGCCAACTTCTCAAGTGAAAGATGTCTTTCCTTAAGTCTATCCAATACAGTTCGACACGCCCAACCGGGTTCCTGCTTGAGCAACGCTATTGCAACAGCTTTTCTTGTGCAAAATCCTACTAGTTTGCCCAATTTCGAGGCTGGACCACCCAAACTCAACGTTTTACCTTGACAGACTGAGGCAACTGTAACGCTATCAGTTATCGAACCAGTCGCCGAGTCGCCTGTATACCTGCTTCGAACATCAAGATCCCTAAGCACCGCCGACTTTGCTTCAGTAGCAGTGATTAACGAAGCGACCATACAACTTTCTGATGGGTTGCCATCTATGAACACAATTATGTTTATTGTACCAACAATTTCTTGGACATCCATCTCCTCTCCCGACGACTCACCATGAGAACACCCGGCGGTTGCAATTACACTTACTGAAAAATCGGTAGCTTTCTTTGTAACTAAACTATAATTTTTTATTTTGGCGGCTGTGACCATGGCGAGGTAATCTTTGGTTAATCCAACCTTTGCCGCGGACGAAGTTATAAGATCTAGCGGGTTAAGATGCAAAGAACGGTCATTATATCCTTCCGGCACGCCTACATTGAGGACAGCTTTAACCTGTTTGGCCCCACCATTGAAGAATGCTGAGCTAATGGTCTGTAAACTACTATCACAAAAAATCGCTAGCACATTTTCTTTAACAATAAGTTTAACGTTGTTTGAAAGGTCAATTTGCTCCAAATTCGCCAGAAGCCTCCACACCTATTTTTTCTGGTTATTAACTTTTATAGTGATGGCTTTAGTAGGACACAAGTTCTCGCAAACGCCACACTTTGTGCATTGAACTAAAGCGATAACTTGTGGTTTTCTATTCTTGCCTTCTTCCAAGGCACCCTGTGGACAAACACCAATACAGATTTGCCCCGTGCAGGGACCACATTTAGCTGCGTCGATTGTGATTGGGGATTTATATTTGTCCATTTGAATCAACAATTAAATAAGCGCCAATAATATATCTGTTGCGAGCAAGGAATTGGGTATGAAAATAGGCTTAGTCACATACAAACCTGAATATGTTGAGGGCTTTGATCTTCACGTTTTCTATTCTAAATGGGTAGACGGACAAGTTTTTCCGGCGGGGAATGGCATGCAGAACGATGTAACTGTTCTTTGTGATGCCAAAGCAATCCGCGAAGACCCAAGCATAGTTGCCCTCTCAAAAACCGGTCCAGCGCTGCGAAGCAACAAAAGAAGTCATTTTGTCTTTGACTATGTTTGTCCTACACATCCAAGTTACCGCACTAAAGTGATGGATTATATCGAGGGATTAAGTAAAGAAAATATTCTTGGTGTAACACTTAACCTGTATCATTTTCCAGACCAAGACTTCTGCGTTTGTCCTAGGTGTATGGAGAAGTGGAAGAAGAGCGACTTGAGTTGGACACAATGGCGAGCTCAAATCATCACAGAGTTGGTCAGAGAAGCTAAATCGAAAGTAAAGGGAATGTTTGCCGTTGAAATTTACCCTGATCCTGTATTAGCTAAAGAACGATTCGGAATAGATCTTGAGGCTATTGGGAGCCTGGTGGATTATTTCCACGTTCCTTTGTCATCACGTGATTATTTGGCAAGCTACTGGGTTGACATAATAACTCGAGATTTCGTTGCCATACTCAAAAAACCGGTTATGGTGGAGTTGAGTGCTGAAATGCCAACAGACGAAAAGCTCGATGCCTTACTCAGAACAACATCTTACATTTCACGCCACAACTTGGATGCAGTATTGCTACTGGTTCATGACTCTGAAAACGCTCGACAGGTCGCACGGTTTGCTGTACATAACAGTGACTTCCGAAATTGGATAGAGAAATACGAGTTTACGGAAATGCAACGAATCGTGGATTGTTGGGCTAAGATTTACTGAGTTGTGCTCGGTAGTCTCTTAGCATTTTCATGTCTAGATCCGCGCTCAAAATTGAGTCTTCCAATGAGTCAGTAACCTCGCCAAGGACACCCCAGGGTGCAATGATAGCGCTTCGACCTCCCCGCATGTTTGAACATACATTGCCAACTTTAAGAATGTAGAAACCGAAGTTCCGTGCAATTCCAACTGTCAGTGGGTGGCCTTGAACTGTTGGGTGGGTTCCCATTGCAGCCACGGGTAACGAGACAATTTCTGCGCCTAAGGTTGCGACAGCCTTGACGACCTCGAGGTTGAAGGTGTCTGCGCATACAATCATCCCAAGCTTGCCTAAATCTGTGTCTATAACAATTGGTGTAGATCCTTTGGAAACGCCTGCTTCAATCTCAACTTTTATGGGGCTGATTTTCTTATATTTTGCCAATAGTTTGCCATTTCTCCAAAGAGTACTTGTGTTGTAGTATTTGCCGTGGTCTGCTTCCAAGACCGTTCCGCCAAGAAGGTATATGTCACCAATGACCTTAGAGATTCCTTTGAGGAAAGCTTTGGTTTTGTTGGCTGTTTGTTTGCTAATTTTTGGAGCGTCGGTGAAGTCTGCCATACAGTTGGGGACCGTGAAATATTCTGGCAGAGCAATTAATGCTGGGTTTTCTTTTGCAGCTTTGAGGACAGCGGTTTTGGCAGCTGTTAGGTTGTCTTCTAATGTGTCACGTATTTCCATGTGGAGTATGCTGACTTTCATGTGGGAAGCCCCGGTTATGGTATTATGACTTTTGTTTTTGAACATTTAAACTTAATTGATGGCGATGTTTACTTCATTATTTTAGGTGATGGGTGGCTGTTTGTTTATTATTGTTGGTTATTTTAGCACATATGTCTACTAATTGTCTTTTTTTATATGCATGCGGATAGACTTAAATACTGCCAGAACGACAAACACTGTAATGCGAGGGACAGAAATGGCAATTAATGAATCAGAAGTAAACAAACTCTTGCCCGAAATCAGAACATTAGTAAACAAAGTCGTCAAAGAAAACATGGCAGACGGCTTCCTCTTTTCCGCTGGAACAGACACACAAATAATCGCCTACGAAGCAGTAAAATACAAACCTGACATCCCATGCCTCACCTTAGCTTTTAAACATGGACAACCCAAAGACACCGAATACGTAAAAAAGATGGTTGAACTCCTACATCTAAAGCATGAAACCTACCAATTCGGCAAAGAAGACGTAATGAAATTCTTCCCCAAAGTTGTGGAAGCCCTTAAAAAATACGATCCTATGGAAATTCGAAACAGCCTCCCCGTTTACATCGGCTTAACCCTGTTAAAACCCAAGGGCATAAAAACTGTTTTTACAGGCGACGCATTAGACGAGCTTTTCGGTTACCCCTGGCAATTCCACCTATCAGAAGATCAGTTCGCGATAAAACAAAAGGAAATGTGGGCAGAAATGGGCTTCTCCTCGTTCCCAATGGCAGAATCTCTTGGAATGCAAATCAAAGCACCTTACCGAGACCCAGAATTTATGGATTGGGCAATGAAGTTGCCTATCAAATACAAGATTAACATGTACAACGGCGTAAAATACGGCAAGTGGATTTTGCGCAAAGCCTACGAAGACGTCATACCTAACGACATTATTTGGAGACCTAAAGCACCACTCGAAGCAGGAACCGGAACAGAAACACTGCGCACATACTTCAACGACATGATAACTGACAAAGAATTCAATGAGAAGAAAGATGCAATCAAAGCAGCAGACGATGTAGAAATTCAAGACAAAGAACAACTTCTCTACTACGAGGTCTTCCGCAAGAAATTCGGTAAACCAAAAGATGTCTTCCCTGAGATCGAAGGCGCAGTTCAATGCCCCAAGTGTCACAGCTATCTCAAAACCAAAATCCAGTTCTGCAAAACCTGCGGAGCTTACCCAATCTAATTTCTTTTTATTTTTTCAAATTCTGTAATTTCAGGTAATTTTGGGGAAACCTTAATTCTTTAGTATCAGTATTTGAGGAAACTAACGAGAGCGAATAAAATTTGGCTAATCTGTCACAACTCAAGTTTGCAATGGCAACATCCATTTTCCTATCCGCCTTTATATTCGGGCTTCTATTGTTTGGCATAGTTTATTTCTTGGAGCTAGATGTTTTTTCTGGTTTACTCATAGTGTTGGGTGGTTCAGCATTATTCATCTTGTTTCAGTACGCAATTGGTCCGGCGATCGTGGTGGCAACAACACGTCTGCAATATCTGAAGCCCGGTGAAAACCCTTGGCTTGAATCCACTGTTAGAGAATTAGCTGACAAAAGCGGTTTACCCATGCCTAAACTAGCAACAGTCCCAAATAACACGCCAAACGCTTTCACTTTTGGACGAACAACCAGCAGCGCCACTCTAGCAGTGCATGAGGGTCTTCTTCGACAGTTGAACCAAAACGAGGTAAAAGGCGTTATAGCCCACGAGCTGGGTCACATAAAACACAAAGACTACATCATTATGACGGTGCTCTCAGCATTGCCGTTGATTGCTTACTACATTGCGCAAGTTACTTTGTATGCAGGAGCCTTCAGTGGTGGGCGAAGAAACAGTAAAGATAATTCAGGAGCAGCTATCATTGCTATTGGCGTAGTTGCCTTCATAGTTTACATTATTACATTTGTCATCGTTATGAGGCTTAGCCGACTCCGAGAACACTACGCCGATGCCTATTCAGCTTACGTGACTGGGTCTCCCCGAGAACTTGAGAGTGCATTAGCGAAGATTACTTACGGACTTTCCATCTCACCAAAAGCCCCCGAAGGAGCAAGAGCATTTTACATCGAAGACCCCGGTCAAGCAAAACAAGAGGTCCAGCAGATCATGGACAAGAAAGATGAATACGACTTAGACCATGATGGTGTTCTGGACGAGCGTGAGTTGCATTTGGCAATGGAGAAAGAATCCAGGAGCACGTGGGTTCAAATGAACAGTCTCTTTGCTACTCATCCGCCAACATTTAAGCGAATATTGCTCTTACGTGAGATTGAACAAGAAATGCAAACAGGACAATACAGCAACGACAAAATGTACACTCATGTGTAAAAAGACATCTTTTTTTAGGTTAAAATTATTGAAATCCATGCGAAGACTAATATCTCTGCGGAAGCGATTTACTATAAAACTTCCCTGAGAGAAAAAAAATGTCAACGACCTATTGTCCTGAATGCGGCGGAGAATGCCATTACATGATAGGTACCAAACTCTATGTCTGCAAAAGCTGTGGTTTATCAGTAACTCAGCAAGAACTCATGGATTTGCGGGAAAAGAACAGGCCAAAACGTGAGACTGAGGACGAAGAGCGAGAGAACCGCAGAAAAGACTACCTTAAATGGTGGCTTAGCAAGAAATAGAGCCCTTTTTAGAGGGATAAGTCACCCTCTTAGCAACCGCTCTATTTGCGTTTTCTGAAAAACATTAAGTCGTTCTTTTCGCATACGTATTGAAAGCCAATTTCTATTAGCTCTTTGATTTCCAAAATATCGATAATAATGAGTTTTTAGCGGTTAACCAGTTTACGATTATTGAGGAACGCAACAATCGGCGTCCAGACATTATCTTGTTCGTTAATGGTTTGCCACTTGTCCTAATTGAGCTTAAGAATCCTGCTGATGAAAATGCCAGTATCTCTTCAGCGTTCAGACAGTTTGGAACATATCAACTTGAAATCCCCTCGATTTTCCGTTACAGCGAAGTTTTAGTAGTAAGTGATGGAACTTATGCTAAAGCTGGAACTTTAACCTCTAAGGAAGAGCGATTCTCTCCGTGGAAAACAATTGATGCTAAAAAACCACAGGTCACTATATCCCAAATAGAACTACTCATCAATGGTATGCTTAAACCGCAAGTCCTCTTGGATTTGGTTAGGCACTTTGTGGTTTTTGAATCTGAAAAAGCCTCAGATGGCGGCATTAAGCTATCAAAAAAAATCGCTCAATATCAGCAGTACAATGCTGTCCAAAAAGCTCTCAAATCCACAGTGACAGCCACCAAGAGCGATAAACGTGCTGGTGTGGTTTGGCATACTCAAGGTTCAGGTAAAAGCTTAACAATGGTTTTCTATACGGGCAAAATGGTTCTTGAATTGCAGCTTGAAAACCCCACAATTATTCTGTTAACAGATCGTAATGATCTTGATGATCAACTTTTTGGAACCTTTGCAGGATGCCAGGACCTTTTAAGACAAAATCCTGTGCAGGCAACAAGTCGAGAGGGACTTCGAGAATTGCTCAAGGTCTCATCTGGCGGCATAATATTTTCAACTATTCAAAAGTTTTCTCCTGAAGAGGAAAGCAAGAAATACCCGATTCTTTCTGAGCGAAAAAACATTATTATTGTGGCTGATGAAGCGCATAGAAGTCAGTACGGCTTTGGATTAAAGGTTCCAAAAAACCTGGATAAAGAAGTGCTCAAATATGGTTATGCAAAGGATGCCCTGCCAAATGCAACATTCATAGGCTTCACGGAAACACCTATCGAGAAAGCAGATCATAACACCCGCAAAGTCTTCGGATCCTACATCGACATTTACGATATTGAGCAGGCAGTGGAAGATGGATCAACCGTCAAAATTTATTATGAGAGCAGGCTTGCAAAACTTGAGCTCAAACCTGAAGCACGACCTTTTCTTGATCAAGAGTTTGAAGAAGTAACGGAAGGCGAAGAGATTGAGAGCAAAGAATACTTGAAGTCCAAATGGTCAAGACTTGAAAAAGTCGTTGGCAGCCCTGAACGCATCAAACGCATTGCTAAAGATATTGTGGATCACTGGGAAAAACGCAGTTCAGTTCTTGAGGGTAAAGCTATGGTTGTTTGCATGAGTAGAAGGATCTGCATAGAGGTTCACAATGAAATAGTCAAGCTTTGCCCCCAATGGTACGATAAGGACGACAAGAAAGGCAACATTAAGGTAATAATGACTGGTTCAGCCGATGATGGTCCAGAATGGCAAGAGCACGTTCGAAATAAGCAACGAAGGCATGAGATACGCGAACGCATGAAAGATGCAACTGACCCCTTAAGAATAGCGATCGTGAGGGAACATGTGGCTAACTGGATTTGATGCACCAAGCCTTCACACAATGTACGTTGATAAACCAATGAGAGGGCACACGCTTATGCAAGCTATCGCCCGTGTCAACAGGGTTTTCAAGGATAAAAAGGGCGGCTTAATTGTTGACTACATCGGATTAGCTAACGATCTAAGAAAAGCTTTAGCGGAATATACGGAAAACGACAAAAATCTAACGGGAATCCCGCAAGATGTTGCAGTTCAAAGAATGAAAGCTCACTATGAAGTCGTTGTTGACTTGTTCCATGGATTTGATTACAAACGCTTCTTTACAGCCGAATTTAAAGGAAAAATCGCTGTTTTGATTGACGCGATGGATCATATTCTGAAGCTGGAGAAGGGCAAAGATCGATATCTCAAAGAAGTCAGCAATTTGCTGTTCGCTTTTGCAGTGCAGTTCCAGACGAGCAAGCTTTAAAGATTCGTGATGATGTGGGTTTTTTCCAAGCCGTTAAAGCAGCAATAATCAAAAACACCGACACAAAAGCTCTTCAAGCCCAAGACATGGACACAGCAATCAAACAAATCATCTCCGACGCAATCGTTTCAGACAGAGTAATCGATGTTTTTGCTGCTGCAGGTCTAAAAAAACCCGATGTATCCATCCTCTCAGATGAGTTCTTGGAAAACGTCCGCGAAATGCCCCAAAAGAACCTGGCATTTGAAACCCTCAAAAAACTCCTCAACGACGAAATCAAATTCAGACAAAAAAAGAACCTCATCCAAGCCCGCAGCTTCGAGGATCTCTTAGATAAAGCCATCAGAGCCTACACTAACAAGAGCGTTGAAACCGCCCAGGTTATCGAGCAACTTATCGAATTGGCAAAGAAAATGCGGGAAGAAAAAGATCGAGGCGTACAACTAAACCTTAGTGAAGAAGAGGTTGCCTTCTACGATGCATTGGCAGATAATGAAAGCGCAAAGCAAGTTCTGGGCGATAAAACCCTCAAGCTTATGTCACATGAGTTGGTTGACATGATAAGGAAAAACGTCACTGTTGACTGGACTATGAGAGATAGTGTCCAAGCTAAACTGCGTGTAATGGTCAGGCGCTTGCTTAAAAAATACGGTTACCCACCAGACAAACAAGAGAAAGCAACTATAACAGTTTTAAATCAAGCGAAACTTCTGTGCAAAGACTGGGCAGAAACACAATGCTGATTCAAGGAGTCAATAAAATGTCGATTAAAAATAGTATAATATTCAAATAAGTAAAAACCTGAAACTGTAAATCTCGAAAGTTTGAAGATATTCCTGACGATATAGTGCAATCAAGCTTTTATTTTCAGATTTATTTTAGCGATTTAAGATTGGAAGACTTCAACTAAAATAAGAGATTACGCCATTCTTTCTGAGGTAACTGTTATAATAGCGTCTTAGCTCCTTTAGTCTAAATTTATTTTTCTTCTAGCAAATCTTTAATCTACCCAACAAATAACATTATTCTCTGGTAACGAGAGATGGTACTAGACATAATAATGCACTTTTTTGCTAGAAATCCACCTTCAATACTCTTCTTAGGTGCAATACTGATGTTCGTTTTAGATAAATCTGATATTGGTTACCCTCTTCTTGTAGTTGGCATATTCTTGCAGATTCTATGGTTAGTCTTTAAAATGAGGGGTAGTGCAGACTAAGACATGGAACAAGTTATAGCGGTGATAGCGGTTGCAATATTGGCAGGTTGCATATCTCTAGCTGTTGCATTTATTACCAAAATTGATTCTAAGTTTAGCGAATGTATTAAACAAAGAAAGAGTCTCTTAGATACTAATTTTATTCAAGAAATTAATAAAATAGATAAAATAACTGCTAGTATTGACCCATACCTCACTTTCTTCAAAGAACATGAAACAGTCAAGGATTGGAAGGAGAAAAGGAAGTCAATTAATGACTTAATATTTTATACTTTTGTCTTTACAGTGTCAGGGTTAGTGGTTGGATTGCTAGATCTCAACATTAATACTCCAATTCCTCTTGAGAACTTATTGATTGCTTCAGGTGGTTTTGTCTTTTTATTGACTACGTATAGAATTATTTATCTTCACAGCAAAATACAGACTTGGCTTGAAGATTGCAAGTAGGGAATTTGGTGTTGCAGGTCTTACGTCTAGTACCTTCTTATGGTACTTTTCACTTCTTTTGCTCTTCCCAGCCTAAGTCTACAGCTAACCGATATAGTGACATTGAAACTGCTGTGGTTGCTGTCATAAGCTTATCAAAAGATGAAGAAACTATCTCTTTAGTTGGTTTGCTTTTTATTGTAATTATATTTTCAGTTACTTTGAAATTCAAATGAGCAATGTCATTCCTAAGCTTACTGTCAATTACAGAACTGAAGGTTACAATTCCATTATCTCTAAGGAAATTAAGCTTGGTTGTCAATGAAACCTTCTCTTTCTCTAAATCACTAATCGAATTTACATGCTTAATCCTAGGAGAGGAATACAAAGATTCTATGTGAAAATCTCTGTTATTTGCTATCAGGAGCATTACAAGTAAATCAACGAAGCAATTGCCGTAACTCTCAACAAACCCCAGATAAAAAAACAAATCAAGTATTTGCTTACCTATGGGAGAACCGTTTATTTCCTCAATGGTTTGTCCAATCATTAAGAACTCCATTTTTATATTTGATTCTTCAATACGTGCCATGAATTTGTTATATGAGTGTTTAAAATCGAGCATTTCGTCTTTAGGAGTCATTCTTAATCTATCTAAGAAAGGCTCCAATTCAAATTGTATTTTATCTCGCAATTGAATAATCTCATTAACAGAGTGGTCAGAGGTTGTCATTTTTTCACTTGGATTGCAGATTCAATTATCAGTATGTTGCTTAAGCTTTTAAGTGCTCACAAGTAAATAGAAATACTTGTGAATAAGATGGCAGAATTGGTAATTGGTCACTTTCCTAGGTGTTATTGGAGCCTTTGCTTCGCAAAGAGCCTATGATAAGTACAAAAGCATACAAGAGAGAAAGAAACTAAAGCAAAACTTCAAGAGTGAATTAATTAATTGTATCAGCCTGCTATCTGGAAAAGGCAATCTTATACCTACCACTATGTGGATATCTGCAATAAATACTGGAGATTTGCGCCTACTCCCTTTTAATGATAAGGCTAGACTGTCTTCAATATATTTTGAAATTGAAAATTACAACTATGAAGCGAAAAGAGTTAGAGATGCAGCAGCCATTGCGCACACACCGCATGGTGGAGGTACACTTGACGCTTCAGCTAGAAAAAGTTGGCAGTATTGGGAATTACTCTCTCTTAATCTTAAATCAAATGAGTCGTCTTTAAAAGAAAAAATAGATGAAGTACTCACTGACAAATTATGGGATAAATAGGTTGACAAAGGAAATTTTTATTCAAAACAACTCTCTCAATCTCTCTTAGGAGACTTTCGTATTTGACCCTTAATGGTTAATATATTTTTTAACTTTTTTAGGAAATTAAAAATCTATAAATCTTTTAACATTTTTTTGTATTAAACTTCATAAGGGCTATTGGATATCTTAATTAGTTAGTTGCAAGAAAACCTACAATTAGTCTTATATAATGTATTATGGTAATACATTAGTAAATTAAGAGTAATAATGAAGAGTTGGGTTGCAAGGGTTAATTCAAGGGCAATCTGTCATGGCGCACCACTGGAGATGGCAAGCCATAGGAGCTCCAACTTGAATACTGCAGTTCCCCCCTGCAACCTCAACTAGACACTATATTTTAGCGCTTTATTTAAGGTGTTTTCACATTAAACATACAAAACAACAAATAAACTTGTATAAAAGACCATGAAGTTTAAGCAAAAAACACAAAATAAAAAAAAACCAAAATAAGCTCTTTTTCACCAAAGAACCATTTTTGGAGCAAATACATCTTTGGTTAAGGCTTGTGTAAGCATTATAATTCAAATCTCAATATACATTATTACTTTTCCCTTAAGCCGTCAGTAAAACTGATTGCAGTCACTAACAATCTTAGTTCTTTAGGTCTTAGGCTTCAATCTCTCTGTTGGAGACTTTTTCGTATTTGACCTAGCAGGTCACAAGGTCCAACAAACTAAGATATAAACTTCAAGGATGCTGTAGATTCATCAAGGGTTTTTGGAAAAAGTATCCAAGATGACTCAACTAAGCCAATGTCTTTTCTAAAATCTCTTGAATTGCCAATACATTGTTTCTAATGACTTTCATATCTTGCCCTAAGTGAGGTACGAGCAGAATTCTGTTTGCATTGGTAATATTGCTTTGATTGTTTTCTGTTGAGTGTCTAATAGTAATGGCTTGTAGTAGAACTTCATGAACACTGTTTGGCTTATTCTGCCTTGTAAAAGGTCAACTAGTTCTTGAGGTAAATAGTTTCTGAGTTTGGTGGCAAAGATTTTTCTTAACTGTTTTGTCTGCTTATTGTAGCCTAATCTTCCAATCTTTGTGTCTAGTGCTGAGTACTGTATTTTTGGTTTAGTCTTTAGTACAAGGTTAAGAAGTTCTGGAGTTATGAATGAGATGTGTGCATTTTTGGATTTTCTAAGAAATATGTTTGGGAATCTGAAGTGTTGAAGCATCATTAATTCTTCATCAAGATAAGAGTTCAATTTGCCTTTCTCTGATAGTTCACTTATGAGTCTGCATGAGTTGACTGCTTCAGTTGGTCTTAAGGCTGTAAGAGCATCAAAAACTAATACCGTTGAATATTCTTTGGGTAAGCCTTTGATTACTTGTTTTAGCCAAGTTTCTGTTTCCTCAAGGTTAGTGTTGAGTATGCTAAGGAATGTCTCCAAGTTGTTAGTATTTTTCCATTTCAAACCATAGTTTCTAATGGTTTGTTTCCATTTATCATATCCTCCTGTAAACTTGGATAAATTGCTTAGAGAACTCATAGCTAATCTTCGCATATCTTTACTGAGCAAAAGTAGCTTTGAAGCCATGTTTGGG
Organism: Candidatus Bathyarchaeota archaeon; assembly: GCA_963741005.1. Classification (GTDB taxonomy): domain Archaea; phylum Thermoproteota; class Bathyarchaeia; order Bathyarchaeales; family Bathycorpusculaceae; genus Bathycorpusculum. The sequence continues at coordinate 515,134 of CAVUGQ010000006.1, read as the reverse complement.
TTATCTAAGATTACTGAGTATTTCTTTGACTGTCTTAGAATCTCATTAGCATTAGCTCTTCTATGTGTTTTAAGAAGCCAAGAAACATAATTACTCCATAGTTCATCATTGATTCCCTTGCACTCAAGAGGTCGGGGGTTCAAGTCCATCATTGGTCAAATTGGGACCGTGGTTTAAACAAGACCTGTCAAACTCATTTGAGGCAAGTGATGAGAAATCTTTACTCGAAACCATCTTGACCTTATTTGATTAGTTTAGAAGATTCTATAAGTTGATATCGCTGACTTATGTCTAAGAAGCGGTAATCATGACTAAGTTAACGTTCTACGGCGGAGTCAACGAGATCGGCGGCAACAAGATACTTTTAGAGGACAAGGGAACCAATCTTTCTTGACTTTGGGCAGTCGTTCACTTTTGGCGAAGAATACTTTACAAGCTGGCTTCAACCAAGAGGCCTTAATGGTTTAGCCGATTACTTCGAGTTTGGTCTTCTTCCAAGGCTGAGCGGTCTGTATTCAAAGGAAATGCTTGTTTCAACAAAACTTGCCTTATGCTGATGCTGAAATCAATTGTGTGTTTCTATCCCATACGCATTTTGATCATATAACCCATATCGGGTTTTTGGATCCAAGTATTCCGGTTTGTATGGGCGTTGGGGCGAAACTTTTCATGGAGTCGATGGAGGAGACAGGTTACTTTGCGGATTACGGTGAACACATATGCAATAAGTTTATTACAGGTCATAAAATCAAAACTGGCGCTTTTTTTGCATGACTACGACTGTGTAGAGTGGCGCATATCAGCCCCGCATTGTGTTAGATTAAATCTTGATTTTTCTCTCTTTAATAACATCAACTACTACTTCTTTTAGTAAAACCTTTAACAAGTAAGGCAAGGGAGCATATTGTGGTCAAAAGAAGAGAAACTCTTGGAATTGGAAAACTTACGATATGATTTAGAACAAAATTATAAGATAATATTTCTATCAGACAAGGAATACATTAAGGATAATACATTTCTAACAAATGGATACAAACGACGTGTTTTCTTAATGAATTATTCAAGATTATTACATAATTATGTAGCGTCTTTTAGCGCTCTTTATAATAATTCAATAGCAATAAAAAATATAATTGGAAATAAGGATTTTGAAAAGGAATTTGAAAGCCAACGAAAAATGTGCTTAACTCACGAGGTCTCTTTTATTAGAGATTTACGAAATTATACACAACATAGTAAATTGCCAATGGCAGGCGTCGGTGTAGATTTTATGTATAATTCAGAAGGATTAACTTCTAAACAACCAAACCATATATGGAAGCATTTACCCAGTTTATTACTTGAAGATTTATTAAAATATAATAAATGGACAGCAACCTCAAAATTGTTTCTAGAAGGTAACTTACGAGTACTAGAAATATCACTTTTTCTAACACTTGCCCATAAGCGTCTCTTAAAGTTTCATTTTTGGATATATGAAAGGCTAAAAGAACTATAAACGTAAATAACTCTCCCTCAAAAATATACACGGAGAGCCATCGATTACCGCATATCAGCCCGCTAGGTTGAAATCTTATTCAAAGTAATAAAATTTCAGAGCCAAAAATTAGCTTAAAGAACCCCAAAATTTAAAAAATTACCTGTCATATTAGGAGATATTATGAAAAAAAGCACAATTTTGGTTTTATGTTTCCTAGTTTTGTTTATGACAAACTTAACAGGTTCAGCACTTTCACCATTAGATTATCCAATTATTAAGCTTACAACTATAACATTAATCGAGCCAGGGTATTTCAGGCTACAAACAACCTATTTAATTGACAACAATATTGATGTTTTATTGGTGTCTTCAGATGGAATCCGCGCGTCAAATATTGCAAATATTTCAGTAAAAATAAATGATATCGCAATTCCACCAGAAAACTATTCTGAGCTAGTTCCTAATGGAAAGGAAGTCAGTAACCCTTTGAGGATTGTTAGCCTAAATGCACCTCTATCCGATTTTAGAAGTTTATATCAAGGAAAAATAAACGTAGATTTTCTTTTTGATTTCTATCGACCGATAAGTTCCGATTTAGATATGCTGGTAGTTGAAAATAGTTTAGTAACTCAGCCTCAAGTTCAAGTTTCTTATTGGTTACAGATTATTTCTAATAACGACAAATATGTTCCGTATATAATTAATTCGGATGTTAACGTTCGAACAGAACAAGCTAAAATTAATGAAACTGTTTTGAATTATGTTTATACTTCTTATGCTCTTAAAGACAAAAATTATTCTGTGAAACCTTACTATGGAATACAATTTTTAGATACTTCAAAATACCCAATTCTTCAATCGACAAGGACAATTAAATTCATCGATAGCAAAACAGTGATCGAAACATACGAATATCAATTGTCAGGCAAGGATTTTTCGGATAAAATATCACATTTAAACATTTTTGCGATTCCAAGGCAGGCAAATCCAACTGACCATCCAAGGATAAGCTTCTTATTGGATAATCAACCAAAAACGCTCACAAAAATAACTTATGAAGAGTTGTCTAAAATAATTCAAAATGGAAGTGAATTGACTACATCCCCGATATACTATTTTGGCAAAGGCAATAATTTGAGCAACAACACTTTGTACTTTGGATATAACCTTCCGATTAATTCAACAGCAGAATTGAAATATTCTTTTGAATATAATTCAAAAAATCTAATTTCTACTTCAGACGGGTTTAATTTTAGGCTAAAATATCCCTTAATTTTTCCCATTTATTTGAAAGAAATTGATCAATATTGGAAATTTGAAGTACCTTCAGATTTCATTATTAAAGATACCAATTTTAAAGAACAGCTCCTAAGCCAAGATACACATTTAGCGGTCTGGAAGTTTAACGACATAGACGAGTTTTTTACTGGAAACTTTTTTATTATAAATTTTCAGGAAATGCAAACGCAAATTTATGATCGTATTCGGATAGTGAACATTTTGCTATCGGTTTTCTTAATAGCAACTCCTATTTTCCTTTACAGAAAATTAGTGAACAAACCTAAACAATTTAAAAGGCTTCTTTTGATTCCATCAATATCCTTCCTTATTGAGATAATTTATTATGTTTTGTTTCAGACGTATCAATTGTTTAATGTTATTATTTATACATGGTTGTTTCTTCCAATTTTCGGAATTACTTTTTCACTATCCTTAATATACAAAGAAGAAATCTGCAAACAGTTAGGAAAAATCAGGATAATACGGAAAATTATTGGGAGCAAGGGCAAAAAAAAGCACATGCGAAATATTTAACATGATTATAATAATTGCAAAAAACCTGTAAAACTCTTCTGATCATCGTAACCAACAAGCCGTGTGTAACAATTATGACAATATCCAATGAATTAGAGAGAGACAGCAACTTATTTATTGGTAGCTGACTTATATTGAAATCGGTATATCTAACTGACAAAAAAAGTGATTAATAGTTAAGTCTTCGGGTGATACCTCCGGACCAAAATACATATTCCTTTTGAAACATATTCTATCATGGTAAACAATAAAAGAAGTGCATAACAAGATGGAAATTAGAAAAAAATCGATAAGCGCCACAATTGGAGAAGAACCCCCTAACCCTAAACCAAACCCTAACCCTCAGCCAAATCCAATCCCAAATCCAATCTAGTAAAAGTTTTTGTTTCATCTATAAATCTTATGAATCTTAAAACCTAAAGGATGCAAGCGTCGTTGCCCTCACCAAATCCGGGGCTACCTTCCTTTGACTGTAATGTAATGCTGAGCGAGTTTAGCAGCATAGACTTGTAGCAGAGGAATTGTGCTAGCTTAGGGACGAAGGTATAGTATTTTGGTTGTCGCGCGTAATTCAGCAGTGACCACTGCAAACCGTTCACGCTCCAACTAAGGAGGCGAGGAAAACTAAACGCTTGCTTGCAAGAGGTTAACCCGATAAATTACACTAATAAGCGCTCGCTTTTAAGCAATTGCACACAAGAATATTGGGCAAAATGCTTCAAAGATTTTTGCAAGGATAATTAAGAATTATGTTGGTAAATACAGCGATAATTATGCTGCAACGATTAAGTATTCAAAAAAAAGGAAATAGCAGCTTAAAAGCTAAGGTTAATGATGAAGCTGGAGATGGTAATTGAACCCCATCCGAGTCGTGTTTTCACCGCAACCTCATTTTTATAACCCTATCTATCTAAGATATCAAAATTAAAGCGAAAATACTAGTTTAATTGAATAAATTAATATATAAACAGACACCATAGTTATAATTAGCCTCAACTCGACAAGAAAGGCTCATGTCAGGAGAAATATTTATATGACCATTGATAAAAAAATCTATGCGCTTCTACTATTTGTTATAACTCTTACCAGCATACTTTTTGCTCAATCTGGTCATGGCCAAGTGAACGACTACAAGTCTGGTATTTCAGGAATAAATCCTCAAGCAATAGGAATTGACACGAAAAATAACCAAATTTACATCGCTTGCGCAAAGTCACATAATGTGGTAGTTGTTGATGGTAACACAAATGTTGTTTCCGATGCGGTAGACATACAGAAAGCTCCTAATGACCTTGTGGTAGATTCAGCCTCAAGCAAAATATATGTAAGCAACTCAGAAAATTCCTCGATCGCCGTTATTGATGAGGTCTCCTTACAGGTCAGTAACCAATTAGATATTGGGTTAACCCCAATAGCTTTGGCTATAAACCCAGTTACCCATAGATTATATGCCATTACTTTTGAAAAGCTCTTTATAATTGACCTGCAAAGTTTTGAGATAGAATCAATTCAAACAAGTAAATATAGCAGCAAAATAGCAGTTAATATCGAAACTAACGAAATTTACGTGTTAGGCAGCAGCGGTTTGATAGTCGTTGATGGAACCTCTACGTTCGATTAAAAGTACCATTAAGCTTGGTAGCTATTATAGCGACCTTGCAATAGACTCAATTAGAGATAGGGTTTTTGAAACCAATGCTTTACCATTGGGCGGTCTTACAATAATTAATGGAAAAACTAAGAGTGTCGTATCTTCTTTTGACATCGGTGAAGCCTATGGATTGGCCATAGATGAAAGCGAGGAAAAAGTGTACTGCGCGATTTATAACACTGTCAACCCCTCACTCACTATAGTAAATGCATCAACAGGTTCTGAACTAACATCAATCCCCATTCAACTCAAGGGAGCAATGCCAGGTGAAGTATCAATTAACACCGAAAACAAGCAAGTCTACGTTATTCATCCTACAAACAATAGCTTAACTGTATTTGATGCAAAAAATGACGTGGTAAAAGGGAACATTAATCTTGAAGGTGGAAAACCGCAACATATTGTGTCTTCAACATACCAATTAAGGAATATACCAATTTTTCCAGGTGGCCACCCTCAAACAATTTGTGTAAACCCAAAAACAAACGAGATATATGTTACTGATAGCAAAAATGACTCTCTAGTAGTCATAGATGGAATTACCAAAAAACTGAAAACCATAATAAATATTGATGCTGATCTTGGATACAGCGCGATTAGTAGTGCAGTCAGCGCTCTTAATGTCAATGATAATCTTATCTATTTGGCTACTTCCAATGGAATATTTGTCATTGATGGTTCAACCGACAAGGTTGTAGATAGAATTACGCCACCGTCGAGTGAGTTTGTGCAGCCTTACGATATTGCTTTTAACCCTTCGTTGAACCTGTTATACGTAACAACCTATCGTACTTATGGTCACATTTGGGTTTTTGACACTAAAACGAATCAACTGATTCAGAATGTTACTGTCAATTTTGACACTTCACGAGCGTATGCGACGCTAACAGTCGATCCAAAAACCAACAAAATTTATCTAAGGGAAACTGTCGGGGGAGGCAGTGGTCTTTTCATCCAATCTGTGGATTCAATTCCTATGGGTTTCAGAATTAGATACGGACTAAACCCCTATGGTGGAAAACTGTACGATAGCATAGCCATATACGACGGCTCTAAAAGAACGTTAGCGTTCATTACAAGAATCTTATATCCGTTGGGTATTGCTAACACAGTAAGCCCTTTAGCCGTAGATTCAAACATGCATAAAGTATACGTAGGCATTAATGAGCCAATAGAAAGTGCAAGGACTCAGATTCTTGAAATAAGCACCACTGATGACTCAGGTTTGAACGGCATAGCGGTTAAAGATAGTGGTCTCGCATTCCAAGCATTTGCAATTGACTCCGACAAATCAACACTTTATGCGCTTATGACCAATAATAAACTCGCTATTATAGATTTAAAAGGAAATAATACTCTTCCTAGCTTTTATCTTCCTGAAAGGTCTTACACAAGCGGTAGGCAATGGATGGTTATTAACCCACTCACGGAGGAATTATACATTACCAATCCAGGGCTAGACTCCATATCAGTTGTATCACCATCGGTTATTTCTACTAGGTCCAACTGCATATTTTCAAAGATATCACAGAACCGCAAATGTTAATCAAGTCGTAACTCTCGATTCTTCTGTATCCTATACTCTCGATGCGTCTTTTATTGCGTCATTCAAATGGGACTTTGGAGATGGAACAATTGGAGAAGGCTCCAGTGTTACCCATACTTATAGATCTTCGGGCGTATTTCCTGTGCATCTTACAGTTGTTGATTCCAATGGGCTAAGAGATGATATTTCGTTGCCTGTAACAATCGTTGATTCTCTAAATACAACTAATTCTTCGAAGCCAAGTGATTCAGACCTTCAGCCAACTCCAAGTACAACTAATTCTTCGAAGCCAAGTGATTCAGACCTTCAGCCAACTCCAAGTATTCCTGAACTACCATACTCTATTTTTGCGGTTATGATCATTCTTGGAGTTATTCTGGTAATCGCTTTTAAAATATCTAAAAAACCAAATTACCGAATAAAAAAATAAAATTGATTGCATAACCTTTTTTTTTGAATGGTATCTTTAAAGGAATTCTTTTCTGAACTTGTTGGGCGCTAAATTACTTTTGTTTTGAAGCATTTTGCCTACTTGCATTAGCTCCTTTAGGGCTAAGAATGAAGCGGCCAAAGCATTCTTTGCAATAACCGGTTTTGTTTTGGTAGGAAATTTTTCGGCCACATTTGCCTTTGCAGTATTTTGGCACTAAGAACCTCCAGATTTCTGTTTAGGTATGTACTGTAGGGTTACGCTGAGGCGTAGTTTGCTGTGCTCTTGGTAAGCTCAGTTAATTCTTGTATCTTCGCTTCCAGCTGTGCCGTGCCCGACACGCTTCACACGCCAGTTGCCCAAGTTGCCCTGACAAGCTGAGGATTAGAAGTCACAAGATAGAAGGGTAGGTTGATTTGGGAAGTGTAGATCTCAGCGATGAAGTTGAGTAGTCGTTTGCCTAAGCCTATGCCTTGGTAATCGGGCAATACCACGAGACGACTGACCCTGAAGTAATTCGATTTCATCTTTGTGTGAACTACCGCAATGAGGGCAGTTAAAGATTTTCCGTTCCAATTTGTTTGCCTACTTTTATTGCCGAATATTAGCTCTTAAAAAAAGAGGAGTTTTTGCGGGAGATAACAAATTTGTCGCCACGTAAGTGCGTATAAAAGCTTATACCAATGTACAGAGCTCTTATACGCATGCCTTTGAGAAACATATTAGTCACAATTTAGATTTAAATGTTTGAGAATCTTTAGGTTTCTTGTAGAAATACATTGGAATTCCGTTGACAGCAATTTCACCGTATTTTATACGACTTGCCACGCCAAGTTTCTTGATTTCTTCAGGAGTTGATGCAGAGGTCACTTCGAAATCGTCGCACTCTAAGCTGAGCATTTGAATGCACTTCATTGTGCTGTCAACTCGTTTATGTCGTATAGAAAAAGAAGTACCTGTTTCACCGACATAGTAAACCAAGGAATCGCCTTCAAAAGGGATTGTAAATAGATAAAGTCCTTTCTTAGATAGTAAACACATTTTCATCTTTATTTTCAACAAAGCTGTAGGGTCCATACCATTAACGGTAAGAGGGTTAGTTTCCATATTCAAACACCTTACAACCATCAAGAATTTTTTTGCATATGAATGCTTAATCAAAGTCATAAGGTAATCAAGCGGTTCATTGGATTCAACAATTACTTGGTAATCTCCGTTGTCCCAGTGCCCAACCTCTGATACGTCACGAGCCATTTTTTAGGATCATCCAATGCTCCTTTCGGCAGGTTGATCCAAAGTTTTAACTGGTTCTTCTGCGGTCGTACATCAACAAAATTGGAGCCTGCTACAAAATCAATATACAGTTTTCTTGGTCGAACCTCAATATTATCGCCTAAGCCAAGAATCCTCTCTTTTAATGCTTGATACATCTCGATTGTCTCATTCGGCAAACCGTTTAAGTGATCTTCCCTGTGTAAACTCTAATTTCTCGGCTTACCTTTTGGATAATCGCTTCTTGAACTTATCTTAGCTATTGATCCGCTCATTTCAGGCGACTTCAACTGATTAAAAAGCAAAGTTCAATTCTCTAACTTACTGACTTTCCACAATTCAATGGGCAAATCCCTAAAATCGATCGTCTGTTTCTGATATTGGGTAAATTGGGGAGAAACAAAAATGACCTTCGATTGGGATCTATCAACGTCATCACGTTTGAGGCTTTGGCTTTTGCATTCATTATATTCGAGAATGAACTCTGCTTTGTTATTCAACAATAATGCAAGGTATGCATATCCTTGGTCAACCACGCTGAAGCTCTGGTCAATCTTGAACTCGATAATAACGAAAGATTTGTTTTCATTGTCAAAGGCAAGAGTATCTATTCTCAGGTTACTAAGCACTAATTCGGACTTGACAAATTCAAAACCGAACACTTCTTTGAGGCTGGATTCAGAGATGTGCTGGATGTCTTTGCGCTCGCTTTTGAACGGAACTTCTTTAACTCTTTCAAGCTTATCGCTCTTAATCGAAAACAGCGGCATATTAGTAAATGAAGTCTATTGCTTTAAAAAACTTGGCACATGCTTGACATGACGGTTGCCCGGCAGATGAATAAGAAAAATCAAATTTCACTGTATTAGACAAGCCAAAGTGTTATGCAAAGATTGGGCAGAAGACTATTCTAAGTTTTAATCGGCTTAATCTGCAAACATGTTTTGCATATTTCGAGAGGTGTACGAAAACATGGTTTGCAAACTCAGAAAACCAGGCATATTACAGCGTCCACTAATGGTATCTGCTTTCTTTTTCTGGAATCGAATTATTCTAAAACCATAAAATCATCATTGCCAGTTTACTCTTTGTTCTAAATGGCGATTTCTCTTGTTTGCCTTTTACTGTTTTAGTTAATGTAGTACAAAAAACACGATAAGAAGCTCTTTATCAAAAAAAGGTATTGGTTAAAACAGGAAGTATGAACCCCTGAATTGGAATCGTTTGGACCAGGTCAACGTTGGCAGGACGCGGAGGCTACTTAGCCCAAGTAAACAAAAATCTTGACGCATCTGCACCAAAACGTGCTTTGATCTCCCAAAAGCTTACTCCCCCTTTTTTTAAAATATTATAGATTTAGAAAACTTAACCACGGAAAAATTCTATTATCTAAAAAATGGTTGTAATTCATCGAAACGGATATGTATTTTCGTCTCAGACTGCTCCCTATTGCAGAGGCAACACAAATGAAGCAAGCAAAGTTATTCGGTGACATAGAAGCGGAACCGAAGATTTTATCTTCACTGGAGGTGGCGAAAGCAAAAGTGTTGGCTTCGCAGATATGTGACCAAATGAAAGCATTGTGCATTCGATTGGAGCTTTTCGGTTCTATTCGAAGACGGAAAGCTTTGGTTGGCGATATTGACTTTGTGGTTGTAGCGACCAATAGTAATTGGATAAAAATTTCTTCACTTTTTAAGAAATCAAATATTATTTGTACTGGGAATCAACTCATTAAGGTAAACATCCCTGTTGATGGAGATCTGTTTCAAGCAGACTTTTACCGTGCTTATGATAACAACTTTGGCATTCAACAGCTTGTTCGCACAGGTAGCGCTGAACACAACTGTTTTTTGGCAAGCTATGCTTTGTCAAAGGGGTTTAAATTAAAATACAGTGAAGGGTTGATGAAAGACACATCTGTAGTGTCCGGTAAAACGGAAGAAAGCGTTTTTGAAGCTTTAGGTTTGCATTGTCCTATACCTGAGGAACGTGAAATAGTCAACGGCAAACCTGTTTGGTTAAAAGAGTAAATTCAGGGAGCTTCTTCCAAAAGCTTACTCTTTTGGTTTCCATAGCCCAGAGAGCATAATTGACCTTTTCAGGTGTCTTAACGATTTTGACGACTCCATAACACGCTATCCAGTGAACTGGTTTTTCACTAATAAAGTAGAAAACAACGGTGTCACACATTACAGCTATCGAACCATTCAAAGGTATGGTTGGTGTCTAGGCGACGAATGCCAAAGACTAAGGAAAACCGATTAAAAGCAAGTCGGTAATGTCAGCGTTACTTTTGAGAAGTAATTTGGTTTGCTCAAATTGGTTAAGGAAGGGGTTGTAGTCACAGGGATAAAAACGGAAATACCCTCAAGGAGAAGGGCAAGGGCTTTGTGACTACAATCCTTAATTTACTTATTTTATGAATTTAAATAATAGGCTTTATGAATTTCAAATAACTAAACAATATACTCTTACTCGAATTTTCCGCCGCACATAGGGCAATTTTTCCTTATTGTATTTTTAACGTTTGGAAGTTGGCATGAGCAGTAGAAACAGAAGTAAATCTGGCATTTCAGGCAACAATGAACGCCGCCTCCAACCATTCTACCGCATGCATCGCAAGGTCTAGATAAATTAACCATATGGTTGGTTAAAGCTTGACATAATTAAGAGCTAAGTGCTAAAAAGACATTTTTGGTTAGTGGAGAGCTAGGTAAAAGTGTTTGAAAGATTGTGGCAAATCTTAAGAGTGCTTGGTTTGAATTAAGGCTTGTATGTTTTGGAAAACTCATGTCAGGATTACATTTGAAGTAATGAGAAGGTTAGGGATACCTCTCTCAAGCAATGAAGCATCTCATCTCAGGGAAGGAGTTATTGTGCCAGACAAATGGCGTGATTATCCTCATCATTATGGTAAATCAGATGTAATAAGACAGAATTTGTTAACCTCAAGAATGTATTTTTTAAAAGATGACTTTTTGAATGCTTACTTCTATCTTGGAGTGGCACTTCATTATATCCAAGACTCTTACACTTCAATGGCTTCTTTCTACCCGAGACATCATAACTGGGAAGAAAGCATTGAAAACTGTGGCTTGGTATCAAATTTAGGAGACACCATAAATTATTGGCTAAGAAACGATTACTCTCAGAGAGATAGATGTTTGGGACTTGCTAACGCTTTATCAAGCGAAGTATATGGTAAAGATAACACACTAAATGTAGCCACATTAACTGGTTTTGAACCAATGAAATCTTTTGCTGAACCAATAATAGACCTAAATTTGGGTTTTAGAGCAAGTTACGCAGTATCCAAATCTGTACTTAGTTCAAAAAATAGTTCGCAGTTGGATTTAACTCTCAAACAAGCATTAAATCATTATGAATACTTATTACATGATGCTGAATTGGCTATTTCTGCAAAAATGATTGAGATGTCTAAACAGGTTGAAAATCTTAAGAGCAAGAAAATAATCAAATCAGGAATTGTTCCTAAGCTGAAAAATTGGCTGCTAAGTTTCAGAGTTGAATTAAAGAATTTTCAATTAAACTCCAAGTACAATGGATATCTTCAAAAAAAACATCTTCTCAAAGTTTCTAAAAAGTACAAGGAAGCAACTGATGAGATAATCGGTCCTAATGTTGGGTGGTTTATCTTTTCAAGACCAGAATTAAATTTCAGTATTGTTAAAAATCAACTAATTCCATTGAAGGATGTAGCTAATTATTTTATGTCAAATGAAGAGACAATTAGAAAGTCATTTAAAAAAATTAATTCATCTGTTTATCAAATTGGAAATAGGGAATTAGTTGATAGGAAAGAAGCAAATAAGATTATTACTCTGAGTTTGAAAAATGCTACTGAATACCCATATTAGAGTTAATGCCTTAAATTTACTAGCACTAGCAATTATATGAATTAACTAAGTGAGACTTTGAAAACAAAACTTAGAAAGCCAGCCTGTTTTTTGCACGACTACGACTGCATAGAGGGGCGCATATCAGCCCCGCATTGTGTTGTCTACATACAAACTATTTTTGTTATGCTGTCTGTTTATTAGACGATAACATCTGATAGCTGGACTTTCTATTAGTTGAGAAAGTTAAATAAAACATTAACTAACTTATTTTTTAGGAAAACAAGACACACAACTTAAAAAGGCACTCTTCTCCCCTAATTAAGAAGAATACAGTTCAGTTTTTAAGAAATTCTCGGATGCACCCAACAAATTACAGTATTGCCAAGAATTTCCAGCTTTTTTATTTTTAATACAAATAGAATAACTGGCGTTAAAGTCGCTGCAAAATTTACAAAGCAACGTTAACAAACTATCTCTTCTTCTCCTCAAACAACAAGTTCGGTGTAAGGTTTAAAAGGGATATTTCGAGAAACAGAATATACCAAAAGACTTCATACTAGATTAAGTTAGCTAATTAAAACATTAAACCAATTTGAAACCGTTTATTAAACGCTTAAACAAACCCATTAATGCCTAATAATTTCCAATAAACAAAAAATGCCTAAACCGTTAATGCTTATAGCTTAATGTTTGGGCAATAAACCATTATGAAGAAAAAATTATGGAATTGTTCTGTGCGGTCATTTTTAAATTATATTTATCTGAAATAAGTTGCATAATATTTAATGAATCAGCATTAAAATTGCCCTTAAACCTGACCTGATAATCATCCCAAGTAGCTGGAGAAGTTCCCAAGTAATCCAAGGAAAAACCTTCAATTATTCTTAAACCGTTGAATTTTAAAATAATTTCATATGCAACATTCAAAGCAACAGATTTTTTCAATATTCTCAAACTCAAGGTCACATAATCGCGGTCGCTTTTAGGTATATTGTAACTTAATACACACTATTGACAGTGACACTATTGCTATTTTACTCCGCCCCTATGCTCAGTTCCAGCATAATAAAGAAACACCCTAAAAAAAAACAGAGGTCAATTATAACCAAATTAAAACACAACATTAACTAACTTATGAAACTTGCTTGAGGTAACTTTTTTTGTTGCTGTTCTACTTATTAGACGAAAACGACTAACAGCTGGACTTAATTGAAAAAGTTAAAAACAAGAAACACCTAAATCTTAATTGGTATATCTAAAAACGCCAAAAATCGATTAATAGTTAAGTCTTCGGGTGACATCTCCACTCAGGAAGGGGTTCAAATCCAACCAGGGTCCAACAATGGAACCGGGGGTAATTTAAAACACCTCAACCTTACGAACCGAACAAATCTGGTCATAAGCAAAAGAGGGTTTGCTGAGACTCTGGATACCTCGAGTTAAAAGAAAAGAGGGAAAGAGCGCGCGGGAGATATCGTCACATGAGTTTAAACAAAAAAGTGTGTTGATCTTTAATTCCTCCCGATGAAGTATAGAATGAGCGGTTAACCGACTTGCTGGGTAGAGTAGCGGATTTGGAGGAACCAGACCAGTTGGGGTTGTTGAAGGTCAGAAGAAACTGGGGGATTATGTTAGATGAATCAAGCTGACGCGCACTTTGCAGGATGGTTAATGTGTCCTGTCTGCAAAAGGGAAACTCGCTACTACACCAAAGATACCCATGATAGCCCAGTTGCGAAGATGCGGCAGATTTGGTGTGAGGATTGCCGTTTGGTTCAGATGCAGTTTAAGCAAACAACCGATAAATGGGAGTAAATTGAAAATAACATGAAGAGCGGGTAAATAGCAGATTTTACGTTCAATGTAACGTTTGGCTTATGGGACGATTTGATAATTTTCTTTTCCGTTCTTGTTTAGTTTTGGAATGGTCAGAGTGAATTTGGCTCCTTTGCCTGGTTCGCCTTCTTCAGTTATGGTCCAACCGTAGACGTCTATCATTTTTTTAGTCAAGAACAAACCGAAACCTGTACTGCCACCAGTACTAAAGCCTTCTTTGAATAAACTCGGTTTATTCTCCAAAGGTATGCCTACACCGTCATCCTCATAAACCAACTTTAAGCCATCTTGATCCGGCTTTTCGTAGTGCACTCTTATTATGGTAGTCTTCTTGCCGTATTTTCTTGTATTGTCGATAAAATTGTAGAAGAGTTGCCTTAGAAAAGAGTCTGCCAGCACCGTTAACCCGTGGCATTCATTTTTTATCATTGGGATAGGTCCCGAAATAAGAGCCGATGCTTCTTTTAGTTTCTCTTCAACATTAACGTAAATCAGCTCTTCTGATCCAATTTGCTCATACATTTTAGCAAAATCAAAAATCTTCATCGAATCAGCCACAGCCTGCTCCATCTTAACAAGTTGATCAACAACATCCGCCTCATCCGCATGCTTCTTTTTGAGAATATACGCATAACCAGTCACCGCTGAAAGCTTGTTGCGTACATCATGCCTAGTTAAATCGCCTACCACTCGAAGTTTTTCATTTAATTCCTTAATCTTATCTAAACTATAAGACAAAGACTCTAAAGAAAAAGACAAGTCAGCCTCTATACTTTTTTGCAAAGTTATGTCAGTTGTAATACTTGCAGCGCCACTAAATTCTCCATTCTCCTTGAAAATAGGTGTTCGATTCAAAATTACTGGCACAACTGAACCATCCTTATTCTTAATACAAGCCTCAGATGACCAGCTTTCACCCGCCATCAACTTTGATAAAACTTTTTCAGCTTCCTCGCGTGGAGGATTGCCCAATAGCTCATTAATCTGATGACCCAATGCTTGCTCTTCTGAATAGCCATAAAATTTTTCTGCTGCCTTGTTCCAAAAGCGAATTATCCTGTTGTTATCAACCATTATGACAGCTTGCCCAACATGATTAAGCAAATCAGCATGAAACCTGATTGCCTCTTCCGCTTTTTTGCGTTCAGATATATCTCTTGCAATCCCGATGATTTCCACTCCGTCGCCAATTCTTACTGGAAAAGTCGAAATCTCCACAGGAACTATCGTGCCACCCTTTGTTTTCATATCGTAATTTATAGCTCCAGTTTTCTGACCCTGCAAACTATTAGATAAATCCTTCAGAATCTTTGCAGCATCATCTTTAGTGAAAAGGTCCAAAACACTCTTACCAATCAGACCCTCTTTGTTATAGCCTAATACTTTTTTGGCTTGCGTATTTGCATCTACAAGTTTGCCGTTCAAATCAGCGGTACAAATAATGTCTGGAGCATTTTCAAACAACAGGCGGAACTTTTCCTCAGAACCTCTCAATGCTTTTTCTACTTTCACGCGTTCAGTTATGTTTTCGCAAAAAGCCATAATATTTCCGTCAGGCAATCGTGTAGCGTTTAAGATAACATAGGCGGGTTCTCCATTTTTTCTCTTCAGAGCTGTCTCAAACCGAGATTCTCCGGTTTCTTTAAGAGTTGTAAATTGCTTAATCTGAAAAGAGATATCTTTCTCAAACATGATGTCAACAATACTCATTTTGAGCAATTCGTTTTTGGAGTAGAGTAGTAGCTTGGTTGCTGCATCGTTTACTTGGATATATTTGCCTTCAGGATTGACGACAAAGAATGCTACAGGAGAATTTTCAGTATAAGCCCGATATTGCTCTTCACTATTTTTCAAAGTGTTTTCGTTTTTTCTCAGATCTTCTTCATCCCTTTTATGATCGACTGTTTGGATTATTCCATAGCAAAGCTCTCCGTAGACGGTTTCGGGTGAACCTTGCTTGTTAAAGTATCCTTCTACTCCAAGGTTCAATGCCTTTATGGCAACTTCTTCTCTGCCTTTACCAGTGAACAAGATAAAAGGGATGCTATTGTTGTGCTTACGTAATTCACTTAGAAATTGAAACCCATCTTTTTGAGGCATCTCATAATCAGAAACCACAACATCATATTTTTTAGCGGATAATTTCTTGAATGCTTCATCTACACAGCAAGCCCAATCAATCTCAAAGCCACTGTTTAAATCCAGCAGCATTAGCTTTGTTATCGCCTGAATTGACGGGTCGTCGTCTACATGTAAAACGCGTATAACCCTTTTTTTGTTTGCAGTAGCTAAATCAGTTGCGTTTACCTCTATCGCATTTTGGTTTAGGGTTTGTATTGTCCATACGCCACACCCAAACAGAGACTGGTTGCACTATAAGTCAATTATGAATCTATAATTCTCGACCAACCTGAAATTGAAGAGAAAGTCGTTTCACAATCCTTTAAGTTTTTGCAGTTTCGGTATAGAACCCTTTTCCAGAAGGATGTCAGTTAAGGTTTCAAGTGCTCATCATTATCAACTATCAGAACGCTAACTTTTTCTGGCATTTCCACTCTTGCCTTAATCTTTTGAATTTCAGTTTTTTGGTCTTAAAGCAAGTACCTTTTCAACAATCTTCAACAACTTGTCCACATCGATGGGTTTGTATAAGCATGCGTAGAGATCGTTTCTGAGGGCTTCCTGGACAAGGGAATCTACTTCTTGACGGTAAGCTGTAACCATAATTACTTTAATATACGGTCGAATTTTACGCAATTCCAAATAAGTCTCAAGACCATTCATTACGGGCATTTTAGCGTCAACGAATACTAAATCATAATCTTTTTCGCTAATTAATATCTTGGCTTTTTCACCGCTATTTGCCTGGACTAATTTGTAACCCTTCTTTTGGAGAATGTCAACCAAGGTTTCACATGTAGCAAGGTCATCATCAACAATCAAAAGCAAAGCACCTTTCTTTGGAGTATTATCGACAAGTTCAACGACTCTATCAATTTCTACTGGTTTATACCAGACCCCGTAAACTCCTTCCCTCAAGGCTTCAGCTACAAGCTCTTTCGCAGCGTATGCAGTCATCATCACAACGACGCTTTGGGGTCGAATTCGTTTAATCTTTTTGTAGCTCTCTACTCCATTCATAATTGGCATTTTAATATCCATCAGAATAACATCAAACATTTTCGCCTTGGCTTTTTCAACTGCTATGTATCCGTTATGCGCGACTTCAACTTGAAACCCCTTGGCTTCTAAAATGTCGGACAAGGTTTCCGTCGTATCTACATCATCGTCAACTACCAAGACGTTAATTTTATTCTTCAACCTTAACGCCTTCTCTAGAAGTCTTGGATTTACTGAAAACTGGTTGTCTAACAGTTTTCTTCTTTGCTTGAATAGGCAAATAAACAATGAATGTTGATCCTTCACCAACCTTACTCTCAACCTCGATGGTTCCGTTGTGACCTTCTACTATTTGCTTGCAAATGACTAATCCCAAACCGATTCCCTTAGCTTTTGTAGTGAAAAGAGGCGTGAAAAGATGGGCTATATCTTTCTTTGGTATCCCTATACCTGTGTCTTTTACAGATACTATCAATTTGTCGTCTTGTTTTGTTGTTTGAATTGTAAGTTTTCCACTTTCAGTCATGGCTTGAATTGCGTTCATGATTAGGTTGTGCAATACTCTTTCAATTTGTTCTTCATCAAGCAGCGTTTTAGGAATTTTACCTAGTTTAAGGTCTAGTACTATGTTCTCAGGTACCGTTATCTGGGAGAGTGAATTTTTCGCTGTTTTATTCAAGTCGGTTAATTTAAGAGTAGGCGAGTTCTGTTTTGTTAAACCAAGAAGATTGCTTATGATGTCATTTGCAGAGTTGACTTTTTTATCCATAATTTTCAAATGTTTAATTACTTTCTCGTCGGCAGTATCTTTTAGCATCATATTAAGAAAATAGACAGAGTTTTTAATTACCCCCAATGGATTTCTAAGTTCATGCCCAACAGCAGAAGCCAACTGACCTATGACCGCAAACTTCGCAGATTTGACTAAATCTTCCTGTAAATTTTTGAGTTCTGTTATATCATGTACAGCAGCAAACACTCCAATGTATTCATCTTTGTCGTTTCGATAAACTGAGGCATTGTACAAAATTTGCGTTGTAGTCTCGTCTTTACCTTTTATTTCCAACTCATAATTACGAATAGAACCTTCTTTGAGTGCTATCTCATAGCCTAAACGTGCCTTATCTGGCTGAATAAAATAGTCAGTGAAATCTGTACCGATAAGTTCAGCGGCAGTTCGCCCGACAATTTTTGTTGTTGCACGATTAACGTCACATATTCTGCCATCTTGCCCTATAATCACGATAGGGTCAAGATTAGAATCTATTAAACCACGGTTATATTTTACTCCCTCACGGAGTTCCTCTTCCATTCGCTTACGTTCGGAGATGTCTTCAAATATTGTAACAAAATAGCCTTTTTCTACGCTGAAAGCTGAAATGTTGTACCATTTCTTCATAGGGTCCATTTGATATTCATATTGAAGCGCCTCTTTGGCAATAGATACACGTCCGAATTTATCGATTATTTTATGGAGGTTGCTTCCATTTGTCAGCCACAAGTCCTTTGCCCTTTTGCCTAAGAAGTCCTTTCGTTTGATTCCAGTTACTTTTTCAAAGGCATTATTTGCTTCTAAGCAAACATAATGAAGGGGTTTTCCGTTCTTGTCTGTTATAACTTTGTAGTAAGCTACAGCAGTCAGCATTTTAGAGAACAATGTGGCGAATCGTGAGTGGGATTTGCCAAACGCTTCTGCCCATTTTCCTGTTAAATTTGAATCGGTTTCGTCCGCACTTTCTTCTATGAAAGTCTTAACAACTACAGATTTATCTTCCTCAGAAGTCACGAAATTAACATGTTTCAACCTTAAAAACTCAACTAAAAATTATTGTTTCAATTGCTTATTAGTCCTATGAATTATCCTATGAGGTTAAATTCATGTTTTTAGCAAAAAATGAAGCGGAATCCCTAACCGATTAATTAACAATTTCAAAACTAAGCACGATTACTTTTTGGACGATTTGATTTTGGCCACCCTTGCAAAAAGTTGAATTGTCCAAACGATACAAAGCTGGAACCTACCAATACCCTGCAATGCTCAATATTTGTTTGCGGACCCAAAGTCTGTTATCGAGAGGTTAGTTTAGTTGCTTGTTGATTTTCTTAGCTCTTCGGATTCGCGCCAACCCATATCAGAGTATCGCGGTCAATGAAATAATGAAGTACCTTGAATACTTAGTTGGGGCTCGATCCATTCATTCATCTGTAGCAATCAAAGTTTCAGTTCTAAATAAATTTGTAAATCAGTATTTTTTATGTTCAAATTTTATTTTAATCTAACAGACACTGTAAGAGAAAATTAGCGCTCCAACCAGCGCAGGCGCTAATCGTAAAGTTTTTAACCGTTCAAAACAAGAGCAACTTAAATCTGGGGATATTTGCGTTTTTTCGCCTGCCTCAGCCAAAAGGGAACGTGTGCAGTTTCTATCATGGCTCATAGAGGACAAAGAAGCGAAGAGAGTATTGAATTTCGGAAAGCAAGGCATTTCTGCTTTGGTCACAACAAATTTGACTCTAATAAAAACATTGGAAAGATTTATTTTAATAAAAAAGGGGTTTTGCGAGTGAAAGCTCTTTTAGGGTGCAGGATCAAATCCCCCACCTCATGAAAACCTGTAGCCGCAGTCACGACAAAGGTAACGTTGAGTTTCTCTATTGCCATTATACCTTAACCCATCTTTGTAGTTTCTCTGGCTGCCACATTCGGGGCAGGTTACGGTCTTTCGTATTGAACCACCGTCAAGAATTTCCTTAGGTATAATTTTGCCGCAGTGAGGGCAATTAATGATTTTTTGTTCCATATGTTTTCACCTTTCACCAAATATGCACAAAGAAAAAAGGGTTGTGCGGGAGAAATCGCCAATTGGTAGCTTAGCAAGAAATAGATTTGACTGGAGAAGCAAACTACCCTTTTCTTTAGCCTTGCCTCTGTTTTTTAATTTCTTGAGAGTTTTAATCAGTTTATAGAATAAATCTAAGCAAACTGTATAATAGAAAACACTCCTAATTTTACGGTTAATGAGGAAATAGAGCATGACAGTGGATCTCGAAATAATATGTGTGGGTAACGAACTGCTTATCGGCAAAGTAAAAGATACAAACGCCCACTATCTAGCCAAACAAGCCACTAAACTCGGTGCAAACGTCAAACGCGTAACAGTAATCCAAGATACAATCTTTGAAATATCCAGTGCTGTCCGCGAAGCGTTTGCTCGAAAACCAAAGTTAATTGTCATTACCGGAGGGTTAGGACCAACATTCGATGACAAAACCCTCCAAGGTATAGCTAAGGCATTTAACCGCAAACTAGAAGTAAACTCAAAAGCCTTGGAAATGGTTAAGGAAAAAATTTTAGAATACTCAAAAGAACGTCAGTTGTCAACGGAAATTGAGTTGACGCCACCAAGAGTTAAGATGGCGACCTTGCCCCAGAAAGCTAAGGTTGTAAACAACCCAGTTGGGACTGCACCTGGGGTTAGCGTTGAAGTACAGGGAACAATTTTGTTTGCTCTGCCCGGTGTGCCTTTGGAAATGGAAGCGATTTTTAATGAAACCATAGCACCGGTAATCAAACAAGCAGTAGGCAGTAGTGTGTTTTGTGAGCGGAGTATTTTTGTCGATAACATTATGGAGTCATGTTTGGCCCCACTAATTGACAAGGTAATGAGCGATAACGAAGGAGTTTATGTGAAGTCTCATCCCATACGCACTGAAAATAAACCTCACCTTGAACTTCACCTGACAATTGTGGCACACAAAGAACGGAACCCTGCTGAGAAACTCGCCAAAGCCGCTAAAGAACTTGTAAGTTTAATTGAGGTGAATGGCGGGTCTGTCATCTTTGAGCTTGAAGGGTAATTTGGGCATAAACATTTAAGGAAAATACAGTATTCGGAAAGTAAAAAGCCGGCTATCATCTCGTATGAAAAGTATTTACATCAAGATAATGAGCGTTGCAGTGATTGCTTTAGTTGCTCTTTCTTTAGTACCGCTTGGTAAAACACAAGACCAATCAAAGGCTTATGAACGCTCGTTTCTACTACTGAATCATCCAGATGGCGATATTACTTACGAGTTAAAAATAACCATTCCTAAACTGCTCTACCAATATTACACCATGCAAAACCACGCGTTGTTTTCTGACTCTGATTTTGTAAAGTTTGTTACACCATACACTCTAAAACCCATAGCTGACAAACTGTGGCAAATCTACAACAACACAGAAGACTTCACCAATGGAGTGTTGATGCTTGTTCACCAAATAGGCTACCAAGAAATTGTACCTGGCAGGTATCCCGTTGAAACCTTGGTTAATGGCGTAGGCGACTGCGACCTTTTTGCATATATTGCTGCGACCTTTTTGCATATATTGCTGCTTCTATTCTAGAAGCGGGAGGAATCTCTGTTGTACTGCTCTATTATAGGGATCAGTTACACATGGAAATAGGTGTAGACCTTGGTCAGGCCCCCACAGAAGCGAGAGTTGAGGTTTATAGTGTTAATATCCAAAACGTTTCTTATTACATTGCAGAATGCACGGGTGAAAAGTGGCGTGAAGGTTGGCGCGTTGGCGAAACCCCAAGCGAATATCAGAATGTTTCATCCCAAATATCAACTCTCGAGAATATGGAGAAATCCTCAATCGGGCAAGTTTCAACAAGCCTAAGGGAACTCGACCACAGCACTCTTTCACTTCAAATTTTGCCCTCAATCATCTTTGAAAATAGTAATGTAACTCTCACTGGGCAAATCTATCCTAAAACAACAAACGAGAACGTTACAATACAAGCTAAAATTTACAATGACAATTGGACAAACATAGCTACTGTACAAACACAATCAAATGGGCAATTTGAGTATACTTGGGTACCTCCATCGAGAGGGTTAATTGCAGTTCAAGCAAGTTGGGTGGGAAACAAACAATATAATGGCGCAACTAGCCCTCAAACAAATGTTATTGTCATTCCATTATTTTTGGCTGCTTTAATAGCGTGTTTAGTGTTAGCAATCTTAATCCTAGTGATTGTTTTCTTTAAAACAAGGTCCAAAAATTTAGATCTTAAACATCAAGCTTGAAAAAAAAGTTAAGAAAGAAAAAAATTAGGCTTTTTTGGTTTTCCCAAGCTCTTTTTTGAGCAGTTCAGCCTTGTCAGTTTTTTCCCACGGAAAATCTGCTTCTTCTCTTCCGAAGTGACCGAACACTGCTGTTTTCTTGTAGATTGGTCTTAGAAGGTTTAACTGATCGATTATTCCCTTGGGTCTCATATCGAAGTATTTCATTATTAATTCTAAGATTTTTTCATCGGAGAGCTTGCCTGTGTCGTTAGTGTTTACCAGCACTGAGATTGGTTGTGCAACGCCGATGGCGTAGGAAATTTGGATTTCACATTGGTCTGCCAAGCCTGAGGCAACTATGTTTTTGGCGATGTATCTTGCCATATAGCAACCTGAGCGATCTACTTTTGATGGGTCTTTGCCGCTGAAGCATCCGCCGCCATGGCTTCCAACTCCACCATATGTGTCGACGATGATTTTTCTTCCTGTTAAACCTGAATCCGCTAATGTTCCACCAATGACGAATCTGCCTGTGCCATTGATGACATAATTTATATCTGGCGCCATTAGTTCAGCTGGGATAACGTTTTTTATTACTTTTTCAATTATATCATTTTTGAGGGTTTTTTCGTCAACAGTTCCGTTATTTTGAGCAGCAATTACTACTGTTTTTACACATTTTGGTTTGCAGCAGTCATATTCAACTGTTACTTGTGACTTGCAATCTGGACGTAGATATGGCATGATTTTTGTTTTTCTGCATTCAGCCAACCGTTTAACAAGTTTATGCGCTAGCATAATTGGCAAGGGCATAAGCTCTTTTGTTTCATTAGAGGCGTAGCCGAAAACCATTCCTTGATCACCAGCACCTTGTTCGTGACCTTTGGATTCGGTTACTCCCATAGAAATGTCTGGAGATTGTTCAGTTAATGAGACTAAAACGCCGCATGTTTCCCAATCTAGGCCATCCTTTGCATTGTCAAAACCAATTTCTTTGAGTGTTTGGCGAACAATTTTTGGGATGTTAATGTAGGAGCAAGTTGTTATTTGACCCGTAATCATTACGGTTCCCTGCATAACAAGAGTTTCACAGTCAACTCTTGCTTTAGGATCGCTAGTGAATATTGCGTCTAAAACACTGTCGGATATTTGGTCTGCAACTTTGTCTGGGTGACCCTCTCCAACTGACTCGGATGTAAACAAATATTTACCAGTTTTTTTCATTGGAATCTCTCTTGCGTTTAAATGTATGATAGGCATAGTAACTTGCTTTTTTTCTTAAAAGGCTTTCGACAATACTATCTATTAATCCATAGGAAATTACTTGATAAAGAGTTTGCAGAAACCATTTTAAACTCCCCTATCACTCAAGCAACCAAGGGATAAGTATGAGAAAAGTGGTATTCCCAGAACGCGCCAAAACCAATAGGACCGTACAATCAAGCAATCCAAGCAGGTAAATTCCTATTTGTTTCTGGACAGTTGGCTATTAACCCAAAAGAAGGCAAAATAATTGTTGAGAATATTCAGCTTCAAACGCGTCAGGTCATGGAGAACATTATAGCTATATTGGAAGCGGCGGGTTACTGGCTAAAAGACGTGGTTCAATTCAATGTATACCTCTCTTCGATGTCGTTGTTTAATGAGTTCAACAGTGAATACGCTAAATATTTTGAATCAGATTTCCCTGCTCGAACAACAGTTGGCGTTGAACTCAAGTCAGGCGCGCTTCTTGAAGTTTCAGTCATAGCATACAAGGAATAACTGTATTACCTTTAAGAAGTTATAAAAACCCAGTCTACACTTAGTATGTCAGGACAAGATATGGTAGCCTCTCTTAAGAAGTTCATGCAGCAAATCGCTGGAAAAAAAGCTCCAGGACCATCAACCTCTTTCACAATATTCCATGTCTTTTATGCGTTGGAGCTCATGGCACAGAAACCTCTTGGCAGAAATAAGCTAGCCGAGAAACTTTGCGTTGGAGATGGTGCAGTTCGCACGATAATCAGTAGGCTAAGAGAAGCAGACTTGATTGAAACATCAAAAGAAGGATGCACTCTGACTAAAAAAGGCACAGAGATTTGGCAACAATTTGAAGAAATTTTTCCTAAAAGAATCGAAATTCCTCACTCTGAGTTGGCTGCATCTGAATTTAATTTTGCTTTCTTAGTTAAGAATAGTGGAGAAAAAGTTGAATCAGGGATTGACCAGCGCGACGCAGCTATTATTGCTGGTGCACGCAAAGCCCTAGTAATTGTTTACAAAAATGAACATTTGATAATTGAGTCAGTTAGTGACTGCATAGAGCAAAAGTATCCTAAGGCCGCGAATTTAATTCTTAGAGAGTTAAAACCTCAGGACAATGATGTCATTATTATTGCTGGTGCTGAATCAACCTTGAAGGCTAAACGCGGAGCTTTTGCAGCAAGCTGGGCACTTATTCACGTTTAAGTGGTATATTTTTCTCCTTCATTCAAAATACGTTCAAGCAGAGTGTTAACGTTGACCATACCTTCGTTTGTTTTAGATGAAACGGGCATTAATAAGAATTGTAAGCCCAGTTTGTTTATCGCTTGCATCATGTTACGGCTGAAGAGGCGTTTTGTTCCTTCAAGTTTCTGCTCAATGGCATCTTCAAGTGTATTAGTGTTTGCTGACCAATTCGCAATTGCTTGTACATCCTTCTTAGGCACTAAATCACTTTTTGAAAGCAGATGCACTTGCGGCTGGAAAAACCTATTGTAAACTGCTGCAGCCAGGAACATATTCGAAACGTAATTTAAAGGGTTAATTGAGAAAACAGCGTCGAAGAGGTAGATTAGGGCCTTTGGCTCTTTTGTTAATTCGTCAACGATGTAGGGTCCGCTTGCGCGAAAGGCGAACAGCTCCATTTGACCAGGCGTATCGACAAGAACGATGTCGGCATGGGCATCGTCTATGTCTCGTGTTAAATTTTCTATCTCATCAGCAATCAAGTCAGCCGCCATAATCATAGCACCGTTAGGACCTAGACCATATTTATCCATTATATCGCCAACATTCACATAGTTGCGCACATCAACGTCCGGTTGATAAGGCAGCTTTAACGCGCCAGGATCCAAATTAACAACTGCCACATCCTGCTTTGACATTTTTAACCATTCAGCAAACGCGGCTGTGAAAAGGGATTTGCCTGAACCAGCAGTCCCAATAATAAACGCTAAAGGCACGGTTTAATCTCCACTACGAGTGAACTACGTTGGAAATAATAACCTTTCTACTTAGGCGTCATGGTTATTTTGGATTTTACGTACTTTTTTTGTTTTGTGTGGATGTAGCGGTATTATACTTTCTTTGTTTTGATAGTAGCTTTTCACATTTCGATTGTAAAACAAAAAGTAACTTAAAGAAAAGTTTGAGTTATTGCTTACCCATTGGGTTTTTGCGCAATGCTTCGAGCGCTTTAGGGTCTTCCCGAAGGATTTTGGGTATGTAGTTGCATGCTGGGTCTGATTCGAAGAGGTCGCCTGTGTAGAATTCTGCACGTGTTCTGCATCCCCCGCATATTTCTCGGTACTCGCAGACGCCGCATCTGCCTTTGAGGTTGTTTTTGTCGCGTAGCTTCAAGTGCAGTTCGCTCTTCTGGAGTTCTTCCCATGCGGTGCGCAGTTTCGTATCTTTTACGTTGCCGATGCGGTAGCCTTCATGGAATCCGCAGCTTCGGTAGTCGCCGTTTTCGGTGATGCCGATATAGTTGCCACCGATGGTGCATTTTCCGAGATAGCCTTCGTTGTACCATTGCCAGAAGTCCACTGGATTCTTTTGGCGTACGATGCGTGCGTAGAAGGGTGCATAGACGTTGATTTTGACTTTTCCATACAACTTTCGTTGTATATCGTAGATTTCGTTGAACGCTGTCTCATACTGGTCGGCTGTTGGGGCTATGTCTTCCATGTGTTCGCCTGCCCGGCCCACGGGGACGAGATTGTGGTAGACGAGCATGCGGGCTTTGTATTCCTCCGCAAGCGCTGCTGGATGAGCCATCTGGTGGATGTTGTGCTTAGTCATGGTTGTTACGAGACAGTCGAGCAACCCGACTTCGCTGAGTTTCTTCATGGCGTGCAAGGCTTTGTCGTAGCCGCCTTTGCGTCGTATTAGGTCGTTTGTTTCTTTTTCGCCATCGATGCTGATGGCTGTGTGAACTTCATACTTGCGCAGTTTATCGAAGCGTTCTTCATCCCACGCGTAGCCGCTTGTGATTAAACTAACTTTCATGTTATGCTTTTTTTCAGCGTACTCGATGATCTCCCATATGTCAGGTCGAACTAGGGGTTCTCCGCCGCTGATTCCAAACCATTGCGAACCGAACTCTGCCATTTCATCGACCATGTGTTTAGCCTGTGCAGTGGTGAGTTCTTGGTCTTTGGCGTATTCTTTGATGTAACTACAGTAGGTGCAGCTGCCCACACAGTTGCGGGTACATCGCCAAACAACCATAAACAATGGGGCTGTGATTGGATTCATTTAATTCACAGTTGAAGATAGATTTGTCTAGGCGATATAAAACTTCCTCTAATAAACTAATTTTCGTGTGTATTTAGGTTGTGTAAACTTTTAACTTAGATTCTGGTTTAAAATATTTACGGCGTAATTTTGCAGTCAAAAACTTGCATTTGCTCAACCTAAACAACTCTTTTGCCGTTTCCAAATGGGAGCGCAAACTTGTTTTCGTCTTTTGAGGGGTATCTGGGTTCTTTAAGTCCTTTCATGTTTTAACTACAAAAAGGGATGAACTATCAGCTTTTGACATTCATTGTAGTGAACTGGGAATTGAGCATATACTGCGAGTGTTCGTAGACCTACAACATGCGGGAAGATTGAGGTTATCCATAAGGTGTACGAGCTTGAATCTCACCTGTTCAAGATGCATTGGAGCTTCATACGCTACTATAACTTCACAAAAGAGTACACGAAGGAATAAACTATTTATCACCAGCAGAAATATACCTCAAAGAAGAAGTGTAGCCCATTTTTTAGATAGCCGCAGAAATCTGGTTTCCGAAAAAGCTTAATAACCCAGACCTTAGATAAAATCTTCATTCAAGAAGGTTAATTAAAAATGAGTAATGAATCCACTAATGAACTAGTTGTCAAATCTGCTCCACACATAACCGGTGCAATGTCAAAGAAACGTCTAATGCAATACACCTTTATTGCTCTGCTGATAATCACCATCATCACCGCAATCTTGTGGTGGCCTGTAACTTGTCCTACTGATGCTCAAATATCAGGCTTAGCACTCAAAAATGCTTGGCAACTACCCCTTGGCGCCATTGTACTCCTAAATGCTCTGATAGCAATCGGAGTAGCCGTCGGAATGGATGCTGTACTGCATAAGGTCGCTTCTGATAGCGAATTGAACATTTGGTCTGCAGCAGTCTTCGGCTTAATTGTTACACTTTCATTCTCGCTTGGTGTTCCCTCGATGGCTCAAGGAACCGACGTAATGCCAATCGATGCATTAACTGCGCCTAACGCATTTCTTTATGTTGCCTTTATTTCATTGATAGGCCTTGTTCTCTTCAAAAAAATGCAAAGCTTAGGGGGAAGAAAATTCGTCAACCCAGCAGCAGCCGCAAAACTCTTAGTTCTGCTACCCTTCATAGGCAGCGTATTGTTAGTCAAAGACCACTTTGCTGTCTACACTGCAGGGGGCATAGGTGTGCCTTCCTTGGCAGGTCCACTGGGTGGGGGAACCGCACCAGTTGGAACCAACGGTTTAGGTTCATTCCTTAGCTATCTGCAAAGCTGCTATGTTAACCCAATGAGTGCAGGTACAACTGACATAAACCAGCTGATGATACTGGAGAAGTTCCATGGATGGGCAGGTGGCGCCTCAAGCCTTGCCGTAATCGTAGTTGGCATTGCATTGTTTGTCATCGCTCGTAAATACATCAAATGGAAAATCACAGTAGCATACTTTGTTTCTATCGCTTTAATGTCTCTGGTATTTGCTACCGTTTATGCAGACACAGATCTTATGATAAGGTTGCTTTTTGAAGTATTCATAGGTAGCTCGATCTTTTTGGGCTTCTTTATGGCAACTGACCCTGCAACAACACCCTTAACAGGCATAGGACAAATCATCTTCGGAGTCGGCTTAGGCTTACTGACTATTCTCATACAAACCTATATGAACTTCTTTGGCGGCTCATTGCTTGCATTAATTATCATGAACTTGACGGTACCACTCATTGATCGTGTAGGTATCCACAAACCCTTCGGGAGATGAATAAAATGGCAAACCTCGTTCAAATAAAAGAACACAAAGACATAGCAAGAACAAAACCAATCGAAGTTTTCCCTGACCCTAAAACCGCCCTAATCTTAACCTACCAACACACCGGGGTCACAAATACCCCCATAGTTTCAGTTGGCGACACCGTTGCTATAGGCCAAATAATTGCTGACTCAAAAGAACGCGTCAGCGCCCCAGTCCACAGCCCAATATCTGGCAAAATCATAAAAATTGGCGACATATACAACAGTTGTTACTCCCTTTGCTCTGAAGCCATCTGGATCGAAAACAACGGCAAAAAAACCAAAGACAAAACATTAATACCCATATCTGAATCGGAGCTTGAAAAAACCCCAAACGACGTCCTTATAAAACGCATCAGAGACGCAGGAATCATCGGTTTAGGCGGCGCAGGTTTCCCTACTAGCGTTAAACTTTCTGTACCTGCAGATAAACACATAAAAACTCTCATCGTAAACGCGGCAGAAGGTGAACCCTACGATACTGCAGATGAGAGGCTGATGATAGAGAAAACAGAAAACCTAGTGCGAGGCGTAAGAGTCATACGTAAACTTTTAGGAAACCCCAAAGTTATCGTAGCAACCAAAGTCAGCAAAATCGAAGCCGTGCCTAAACTGCAAGAAGCCTTCGGTAAAGAACCCAACACAGAAGTCATCGCTAAACACCTTACCTACCAGCAAGGTGACGCAAGTGTGCTGCAAAAAGCAATATTGAATTATGAAACCCCGTCAGGTAAACGCTCCTACGAAATGGGCACCATAGTGCAGAACGTCGCAACCATCAACGCCATCGCAAACGCTGTCTTTGAAGGTGAACCCCTAATATCCAGAGTCACCACACTAAACGGCGATGTCCCCGAACCAAGGAACCTGCTTGTCAAAATCGGCACCCCAATAGGTAACATACTAACCCAAAGCAACATTGATCTAAATGACCTCCGACAAGTAGTAATCGGCGGAGTCATGATGGGTAACGCTATCCCGACAATCGAAGCTCCAGTAACCAAGAGAACATCAAGCATTATCGTATTCTCCAAAAGCAAATACAAGCCTGATGAACCCCAAACAGCCTGCATTCGCTGCTCCAAATGTATCTCCTCATGCCCAGTGCGTCTACACCCTATAATGATCTACAATGCAATCATGAAAGGCGACATAGAAAAAGCTGAAAAACTCTGGGTTAAAGACTGTATCGCCTGTGGAACATGCTCTTACGTTTGTCCATCAAGATTGCCCCTAAGTGGCATCATCTGCGCCTCACGCCACTGAAGAGTAACGGCAAAGCAGTAAAATCAATCCCATACTCTTTTCTTTTTTTTATCTTTAAGCTTTACCTGTAAAACTAATTTTAGCTCTCACGTGTTTTCCAGCTCTATTTTTTTAGGCTATCTTCTTGGGTATCAAGCTTGTAAGCATTAAGCTTATAAATATGCCATCACGTAAATAAGTCAAGGGATAAAAATTGACAGAACCAGGAAAAGTTAAACTTAGTACCATTCTCTGGGGCATAATTATACCATTGATAATCGGAATAGTGATAGTGGTTTTCCCAGCAGTACTTAGACCAATACTTGATTCAGCTTTCCCACCGCCAACTATGGATTCAGCTGGCTCGTCATATGCTTTTCTAACAGTCATATTTACACACGGCCTTGCTCTAATGGTAGTACTTGGAATTCCGCTCTTCTTAGGCTTGACTTGGAATAAATATGCCGGGGGCGCCGCAGGATTCATAATGGGTACATTGTACTACGTTGCCAACGCTGGATACAACATTCAATACTCTATTATAAACTACGGTTCATCACTGAATATGTATGCTGACCCTAGCTTCATTGGTGGTTATATTGTGGGCGGCATTCTAATAGGATACATGGCAGGATCTCTAAATGAAAAGTCAATGCGTATTAAGAGAATGCTTGGTGCAGCTTTAACGGCTTCAATTGCAGTAGGCATATTTCAGTTCACCCTTAACTACACAGTCGCATTTGGTGCCTGGATGACACAGAGTAACCCATTGGATGCATTATGGCAGACGATGTTGCCGTTGGTAATTCTAGGAATAATAATACCTTTCATTGCTAGAATTAGTGGCGCTTCTGAATTGGGCTACCACCCATAACCACTCCCTTTCTTTTTTATAAAAAACCTATCAGAATACCTGCCGCGTTAGCGGTAGGATGAATGCGTCCAACAGGTAGTTCTATTATTAGCCCTTTAAGCCGATAAATCTGGTCACCATAAATACCGTCGCAAAGTACTTTTGGGCTCAATTAAAGTTAGGTTTGAAGTTCTACTTAAAACGATTGTTGACCCGAACGGTTGTGAACTGTTTGCTGCCAGGGTTCATGTTGGCGACCATGTGCATGTGTTTGTTTCTGCTTTGCCCAAAGTGTATTTTCCTGATTTGCTGCGTGTTTTCAAGTGTATTTCTGCTATGGTGCTTTTCGTTGAGTTTTCTTACATTAAGAAACAGCTTTGGGGTGGGTATTTGTGGTCTGAGGGGTATGTTGTTAGGGCTGCTGGTGATGTTACTGGTGCTAGGATTGAAGAATACATCAACAACAGAGAGTAAACCCGACTAAGTGAATGTTAGTTTTTGGAGATGCCCGCCTCGGAAGAGGCGAGTAGTTCACTTTTAAAGACTACAAATAGAAATTATGTGTATAAGTGTCTTTAAAATCGCCATTAGTAGTATTCTTTATTTCAAAATAAATTAAAAAAATTCTTATGTTCTCTGTATAGCACGGTTGCCCAGGGAATTGAAGATCATTATCTGCTTAACTCATTTTTTCCGCGAATTCCCATGCTATATTGCCTTTCCAGACTTCGCCCTGCTTCGTAAGTCTAACTTCTTTGTCATCTATATCGATTAGTCCCTTTGTTTTAAGATTTTTAAGTTGCTGAGGAAAGACGTCTTCTGGTAGCTTGTCGAATTTTTCAAGAAACTCCTTCTTGCTTACGGGCAAACGCAAGTAAAGCCTGCTCATCTCTCTTCGCATCATTTCATCGTCGGAGGACTTTGAGAGCCTCTGGATTGGAAGCTTTCCAGAACTCACTGCATTCATGTATTCATCGATGTTTTCGATGTTGCTGTAGCTAAACCGCTGTAGATAACCCATAAAGCATCCAGCTCCAGTGGTGAGTATTCCTCCCCATGGCCAACCGTTGAGGCAGTTTTCACGCATATGCCACTCCACGCGGCTATAGCGATCGTGACCCACTGGCTTGTAACCTGCTTCAGTTAACATATTGTAAGCTGCCACGTACATTTGCCTCTCAAACTCTGCATTTCCCATAGGGGGTGATTTTCCTGTCTTAATCATCTTTTCAAGCATAGTACCTGGGTCTACATGGAGCGAGTATGCATCAATTTCCACGTCTAACTCGATGGCTTTTTTTAGTGTGTCTATCCAACTCTCCATCGTTTGCCCTGGAAGATTATACATGACGTCTACACAGACGCATAATCCCAGTTTCCGAGCATGGCGGATTGCTTTTTCTACATCTGCAGCGCTATCAGGTAAACAAAGCATCTTCCTGATTTTGTCGTCGAAAGTTTGTGCGCCCATATCCATTTGGAAAACGCCATAGGCGGCGAGTTTGTCGATTTTTGGCAACGCTAAAGTTTTTGAGGACCCTGTGACTTTGATGAAGTACTCTTTGCTTGTGTTGAATCGTTTCTTGCAGAAGTCTATAAGGTCAATCATCTGTTCTGCCGTCAAAACGCTGGGAGTTCCGCCTCCTAGAACTATTTCATCAAATACGCTTGTTTTCACATACTTGGTTTTCGCGTACATGTCCAACTCTTTTTTGAGCAGTTCGAGATAACGCTCTATCTGCACCTTATTTGTTGGAGCGGTTGGAAAATAACAGAAAGCACATTTCGAATCGCAGACAGATATCCACGGCTGTAACTCCATAAGTCTTCCTGATGTATTTTCAGTGTTCAAGAACCCTATGAAGGCTTCGTAGGTTTCCGGTTTTATGGCTGGGTAATCTCTGTACGTATATGGTGGCCAGTTTTCCCTTGAGTCGTAAACGTCTGATTTGCTTTTTTCATTGGCTGTTGCTGTTGCCATTTGTTATCTCTCTTTGAATGTATGGTGTAAAAATCGTTCGATGACATAATAAAGTTTCCGTAAAGAAGCTATAATTGAGTCGCATCAGTGAATGTGGTATATTTGAAACTTACAAGAGATTGGACTTTGTTGTTGCCTTAAGTGTGGTATTTTAATTTTTCTCATTTTCTATCTTGTTTATCTTAACCAAAAGTACTGTGAGTCCTATTTTGCTCCTACATACTAAAGCCTAAAATTAATTCGACAAAAGGTTGAAACCCAAATTCAAATACGATTTCTTATTCTACCGATAAAAAAAGGTCTAAATCTATCTTCTGCCGTTATGATCCAATCCCAAAGGTCATATGAATTTGTTCACTTTAATTCACACACTATACATGGATATCCTGGTAGGCTTTGTAGCTGGAATATGGGTTTACGCAAACTAATAAATGCCTGTTTCTGATATAACCATTTTAACTGGGCGAAAGTTCATTTGAAGGGATATTTTGCTCAGAAAAAATATAAACACAAAGGAAAGAAAAAAAATGAAAATATTATCTAATAGAAAAACTACGGCATCTTTGATTGCGATAATTCTAATGGTATCTATAGTAGCTTCTTTGGCTTTAGCACCTTCAGCTAGAGGTGTAGCTCAGGATTTCTACAAAAACATGGCATACGTGTCAGTTGCTCCTGGCAGCGTCGGCGATGGACAAAGCGTGATTATTGCTTTCTGGTGTGACAAATTGCCCCCAACAGCTTTAGGTGAATATGGTGACCGATGGACTTTTGATGTCAACATTATTGATCCAGCTGGAACAAACACTACAATTCCAAACATCGAATCTGACCCTGTCGGTGCAGGATACACAGTATTTACACCAACATCAGGAACAGGCACATACACAATTCAAGCAATCATGCAACGACATGTCATTGACGGCGGCGCAAGCAGAGGCTTAGTTCCTCCATTGGGTGCTGGTTGGTGGCCTTCTGGTACACCAATTTCTAACGCTAACAAACCGTATCCTTCATGGACTCCAATCGGTGTTGTCTTCGAATCTGCCCTAAGTGAGCCAGTTACTTTGACAGTGACTTCAGAACCTATTCAACGTTACCAAGAAACTCCGCTTCCGAACGACTACTGGACTCGTCCAGTGTACGATACTAACAGAGGCTGGGCACAAGTTGTTATGGGTCAATATTTGAATGCTGGTGAACTTAATACGTTCGGTAGCTCTGGCAGATACAATCCTTACACTACTGGTCCGGCAAGCTCGCATGTTCTTTGGACAAGTCCGTTCTTTAACGGTGGCATTGCAGGCGGCTACTCAACAGTCAATTCATCCACCCCTGATAACTCTTACTACAGTGGTCAATCATACGAACAATACGGTGGTCCATCGATTATTCTAAACGGTAAATTCTACTACTCTGTCGGAACCAACCCTAGAGAAGGTTGGTACTGTAAAGATCTTTACAGTGGAGAAACCATTTACTTCAGAAACAATACAGAAAGTGAAGCTACAGGCGTAGGCGGAATGTTCGCAAGCACAGGCAGCATACCTAGCGGCGCGCCCTCGATGGGTCAGGTCTATGTGTATGACTCTCCTAACCAGCATGGCACTATTGGCTACTACTGGGTTACTAGCCCGATAGGAAAATCCGGTACTTGGGAAATGTACGATGACTTTTCTGGCAACTACATATGTAGCATAGAAAACGTAACGTGGTCGAATCCAAAGAGTTCTGGCGGTAGTGTAACTGTAGGTGCCACTGGCACTTCTGCTGTTGGAACTGACGGTAGCATTCTGCGATATAACTTTGCTAACTTGGGTACAACTGCATCACCTAAATGGCATCTGCAAGTCTGGAACACTTCACAGGTAATCATGTATGACTCATACGTAGTGCACGAAGAAGGCTCAGGCAGCAACACTAACTGGATGTGGAGACCCCAACTCAACCGAACCTATGATGGTAAGACTGGTCTCTCAGCAAACGTAAGCATACCGACTTTAGCTCTCAGCACAATTAATGTTCGCCAAGTGATCCCTGACGATCAACTTGTCATTATCTACCCAGGCTCCAACAATGGCTCTTTGAGCATTCCTGGTAGTGTTATGGGCATAAACCTAAAGCCAGGCAGCGTCGGGCAGGTACTCTACAGCTACAACTTTACAGCTCCAGCCAACGTAGGTGATGCTTACGGGCAGCAAGAACAATACAGTGGCAAAAACGCAAATTACAACGGTGTTTGCATACAGGAAGGTATATTCTGGTACTATGATCCAATGACTTTGCGCTACTTCATCAATGATATCTCAAATGGCAATCTGCTTTGGACTGCACCTAAGGCAGAGCAGTTCCAATTCTACGGCGGTTACACAGCAGTCTGCTACAATGGTATGTTCATTGATTGCGGTGGTTACAGCGGTGTTGTTAGAGCGTTCGAAGCTAAGACTGGCACGTTCCTTTGGAACTGGACAGCTCCACTCGTCGGCTTAAACGAAACCTCATACCAGTATTCGCCAACATCTTTTGGAGGATTGTCTGGTGATGGTCTGCTCTATCTCTACTCAAGTGAACACTCAGTTAACAACCCAATTAGACGCGATGCTCAACTATGGTGTGTCAACGTTACAAGTGGAAAGATGGTCTGGATGCTAACTAACTGGCCAACCACAAGTCCAATAATGGCAGACGGAAGACTACTAGTAGTCGACGCACATGACGAAATGATCTACTGCTTTGGCAGAGGACCAAGCGCAACCACAGTCACAGCACCACAAATCGTTCCAGCACTAGGCTCTAGCATGGTGATTACCGGTACAGTGACAGATCAATCTCCATACGGTCGTCGTGACATTAACGGCAACATCGATGTTGCTCTCAAAGGTACTCCGGCAATCGCAGATTCTTCTATGGATGCTTGGATGGAATACATGTTCCATCAAAGACCAAAACCAACAGATGCTTACGGTGTTGACGTAAGTTTAACTGCTATTGATCCAAACGGCAATTACATCCCAATAGGCACAACCACCAGCGACAGCAACGGCAACTACGGAATAGTATACAAACCAGAAGTTCCGGGCTCCTACCAAATTATTGCAACATTCGCAGGCACTAACTCATACGGTCCATCAAGCGCAACAACCTACTTGGCAGTCGGTGACGCAGCAGCTACACCAGCGCCAACAGCAGCACCAGTTGAATCTGCAGCTGATGCATACTTTGTTCCAGCTATCGCGGGATTGTTCGTTCTTATCATCGTAGTGGCTATTGTTTTAGCTCTATTGATGCTTAGAAAGAAATAAGCCAAACCTACAAACAAAAACAACAACCCTTTCTCTTTTTTTGGTTTATCAAATGAAAAATCGCCGAAAGAGGCTTTTCAGAATCTGGAGTAAACGTGGTTGAATCAATCCTCAAAGAAGATACCCAAGATAGTATCATTTCTCAAGAAGTATGTTTGGATCCAGACATATCTTACAAGATCAAGATAAGAGAAATCGTATTTAACGCACACGACAAAGATCTTGATAAAACTAAATAATTAATAGAAACACAATTTCCCAGTGTCAAAATCGTATATATCACCATCGGACCCGCTAAAAGCATTCTTCACATTACCAAATCGATACCTTGAAAACTCAGAACTCCAAGCAACCACAATTTACTGTTGAGTAACCCCGATTTATCCACCAAACTCATTATCGCTAAAAGTAAGTCACCTTTAGATTTTTAAGATTGGATAAACATTTGAAGAATCAGAACCTTTTTTTCTAAAAGGTTTACTACACGTTATTGTTGTCTTGTTTTGTGGTGTTTTAGGCAGCCTCTACGCTAAATCGGCAGCCAATATGTTGTCTCAATTTCAAATAAGAGGCTAAAACAAGATTGAAGGAAAACTACAATTTCAGGGAAGCTTCTAAGCTTGGATGTGGCGTTTAGACTCTTAGAATTGTTGAAGCTTCAAGGATTGGGCTTTTTGCAAGTTGAGATTATCAAGGAAGTAATCATAAAATGCTTATCTTTTGTGGCTTCTATAAGGTTAATGTGGCGAAATCTCCCGCGAAATCCTTCTTTTCTAATTCTTAATCTAAATTAAGGCTTCTTGTGGGGATTTCTTCCTTCCGCATTTCCTCCTTTTTTGCCAAGTCTAAGCAAAGTTCTTGAATCTATTTTGTTTTGTCTTGATGATCTGCTTGAAAGGTTTGCTCGCTGTGACTCATAGTTAGTTTTTTTTTGGCTCACAATAGGTGAGTAAAGCTTATAATGCAAATCATTGAAATCAGATTTACGAACTTTAAAGGAGAAAAAAGAAAAATGCAAATTGTTAAAAACAAAACTAGAAGTTTTGATCGCTTTGTTTCTGATGCTAACTATTACTATTACATCTGTATTCGCTGCTTTACCATCTGTTAGTGCACATACTCCTCCCTGGCAAATTCCAACGTATTCTTACATCACCGCTTCTCCCTCCACCGTAGGCATAGGTCAAACCGTGACTCTTGCATTTTGGCTAGACAAACTTCCTCCCACTGCAGCAGGTTCCGCAGGAGACAGATGGCGTGACCTTACAATAGAGGTTACAAATCCTGATGGAACAAAATCTACTTTAGGTCCATACACTTCTGATTCGGTCGGTTCCGGCTACGATATTTTCACACCAACAGATGTTGGCACATACACATTTCTTTTCATCTTCCCTGGGCAAACCCTCTCCCAATCTGGTCCAACGGGGATCCTCGGCAGCTCAAATGATTACATAAACGACAATTATTTACCCAGCAACGCAACAACAACCATAACGGTGCAACAACAACCCATAGCAGAACCACCCAGTTATCCTTTGCCTGAGGAGTACTGGACACGTCCAATAGAAGGGCAGAATAACGGTTGGTCCCAAATCTCATCGAACTGGCTGGCTGGAGCCCACGAAGTCCAGAAGTTTCAGACTGACGGCATTGCACCCAACAGTGCTCACATAATGTGGACAAGGGCGCTGAGGAATGGTGGGGTTGTCGGAGGAACTAATACTAGAGAAAATGGTACAACGTACTATGATGGCACAGAATATGAAATGCAATTCACAAACCCGCTGATAATGTACGGCAGACTTTACTACACCCTACCGTTGGGTAGTACAGGTGGGAACGGCGGATACATGTGCGTTGATCTTCGAACTGGCGAAACTATATGGTCAAGTGATGTTATAGGCACTTCCGCAGCTACTGCACCTTCATTCGGGCAACTTTATGCCTACGACTCAATGAACCAGCACGGCGTAGTTCCTAATGGCTACTTATGGACATCTAACTTCGCTAATGCATATGATCCATTGACGGGAAAGCCACTCTTCAACATGACTAGTGTTCCTTCAGGAACTGAAGTGTACGGTTCCAACGGCGAAATCATACGGTATGTGCTCAACGTGTCGGGAAATTGGTTGGCTCTGTGGAACAATACGGCAGGACACAGCTTAACCGGTTCAACAATTGTGACGGACTATACCTCCACAAGCTACAATCAATGGCGTCCCATCGGTAAAATTGTCAACATGAGCGATGCATATTCTTGGAACGTAACGATACCTGCCTTGCCGGAGGGTTCAGTTGCTCGCCTAGCAATCTACGATGATGTCTTACTTATCAGCAGCGGTACCTACGGAGGAATTAACGAAATCAATCCAGGATACACCATGAGTGCGATAAGTCTAAAACCAAATTCAAGAGGAACAATGCTTTGGACTAAATCTTATGCGGCTCCAGCAGGCAACGTTACACGCAGTCTTCGATTTCTGGATCCAGTAAACCGAGTCTTCATCTTCTGGGATAAAGAAACAATCAGCTACTCAGCCTACAGTCTTGATGATGGAAGCTATTTGTGGACAACACAGACTGAAAATCCCTGGAACCTCTATGCGAATGGTGGTGGAGCCATTTGGACGCAAACAACTGCTTACGGCAAACTATACTCAACAGGCTATTCCGGCATAGTTTATTGCTACGATACTAAGACTGGGGAACAGTTATGGAACTACAGCACTGCTTTGATGTCTGGATTATCTACACCATATAGCGGTTATCCATTAGGAGTTGTAGCAGTAGCAGATGGAAAACTCTACTTACACACCAATGAGCACTCTTCGGGAGCACCATACTGGAAAGGGTCACCGTTAATCTGCTTGAACGCTACCACTGGAGAAGAAATATGGACAATACCTTTCCACGGTTCTTCAGGCTACAATCCTTGGGGCTATGCAGTTGCGGATGGCTACCTAATAGGGCTCAACTTATTTGACGAACAAATCTACTGCTTTGGCAAAGGTCTCAACAGCCACCACAGTTACTGCACCAGATGTATCAGTTGAATTAGGTAGATCCCTTACAATAAAGGGCACAGTGACTGACATATCAGCAGGTACCAACCAGGCAGAACAGGCTGCACGTTTTCCAAATGGGGTTCCAGCAGTTTCAAACGATAGCATGAGCGCTTGGATGCAATATGTTTACCAACAAAAGCCACGTCCAGCGAACACCATAGGCGTTACAGTTACTCTACACGTGATAGACTCCAACCTCAACAGCAGAGACATAGGAACAACGACAACCAATGACGATGGCTTCTTCTCTTTGAACTGGACACCTGACATATCTGGTCAATATACAGTGTATGCCTCATTTGACGGTAGTGAATCTTACTGGCCCTCTCACGCCGTAACATCCTTCGCGGTAGACGAAACAGCACCTACCCAAACTCCAACAGCTATTCCTGAATCTGTCGCGGACACATACTTTGTTCCAGCTATCGCGGGATTGTTCGTTCTTATCATTGTAGTAGCTATTGTTTTAGCTCTATTGATGCTTAGAAAGAAATAAGCCAAACCTACAAACAAAAACAACAACCCTTTTTCTTTTTTTCTTTAACTTAATAGCAGCTTACTTTTTAGGACACTCAAATTTAGCCAAAAAATACTCTAAATAAATAAGAATTGTTTTAGGGTTCTATTTTTTGCGCAAGCTCTTTGGCACATATGCACACGCCACGTCAGACTCGTAAATGTCTCCCGTTGTTGCGTATGCTCTGTTTCTGCAACCACCACAAAGTTCTTTGTATTCACAGACTCCGCATTTCCCCTTCAAAACACTTCTGTCTTTAAAGCTGTTGTAATACTTTGATTCTTGTACTTCTTTCCATGCTTTAGTTAGTGCTTTATCCCTAATGTTCCCAAGCATCATGGGTTCCGAAGGACGAAGGTCCGTGTAGAAGCAGGGTATCAAGTTTCCATTTTCAGTTACGCTGAGATATCCGCCGAAAGCGAAGTAAGTGCATTTTCCATGAAACTTATGTTCATACCACTCGTCAAAATTCGGTATGTTCCTTTGTTTAACTACACGAGCATAATGCGGGCAATGTACATGAATTTCAAATTTGCCCTCGTATTTCTGCGTTAAATCCCATATGTGGTTTAAAGTCCACTCATATTGTTCAGCTGACGGCGTTAAGTCCATCGTTGATTTTGCTCTCCCACTTGGAACAAGATGATTGTACCAGACAAAGTTAGCATGATACTTATCAGCTAATTCCGCAACGTGATCAAGATGCTGGTAGTTTATGGTTGTAATTGCACAGGCTAAACCGTTAAGGATTTTACCCTTGGATAATTTCTCAATTGCTGCCAATGCTTTTTTGTATGAACCTTTTCCTCGCAGTTGGTCGTTTATTTCTTCTGGTCCATCTATACTTACCGACGTCCAAACTTGGTTCTTTACCAAGTTATCGTAAATTTCTCCGTCAACGAAGCATCCGTTTGTTAAGAGACAAACGTTGAGACCTAAACTTTTTGCGTGCTTAACTATCTCAAAGATGTCTTTTCGCATCAGAGGTTCACCACCCTTTATTCCAAACCACCTGACACCAAAACTGTGAACTTCATCAACCAAAGCAAAAGCTTCTTTTGTAGTCAATTCCCTGTTCGCATGTTCACATTTTGCATCAACATTACAGTAAGCACAACGCGCATTACAAGCACCAGTCGCTCTCCAAGAAGTCATAAGTAAAGGACCCTTTTTCTCCAAAGCAAAAACCCCATTCAACTACCTTTTTCTATCTTCCTCATACCTATCTTTCTCATCCTAAAAAAGATTTTGCGGTATTGCCTAAATCCGCCACTTTCTGCATAGTTGCAAAAACACCTTTTTCTTTACAGGCAACTTTTGTCTATGCCTATCTTCGATTTATTTTCATTGAAAAAGATCTAATAGATTATAAAATTCTATATTCGTTAGTTCAGTTTCAGCAAGGGTTTTTAAGTCTCTATTGCAGTTCCCTATGGTTATACATATTAAAAAATATGTATAAAACTTTAGGAGAAAAGAAAAATGTCTAAAATATTCTCGATGAATAAAATGAAATTCTCTCGAAACAAAGGAACCATAATTTCAATTGCGTTAATTCTGCTATTAGCTATTAGTAGTTTAGCAATTCTGTCATCAACCGTTTCTGCTCATGATCCGGAAATCACTATCCCCAGCTACGTCTACCTCAATGCATATCCACCTGTCATTGGCGTTGGCCAAACAGTCAACCTTTTAGCTTGGAGTTCTATCATTCCACCAACTGCGAACGGACAATATGGAGACCGATGGACAGGTCTAACCATAACTGTTAATGCACCAGACAATACCACAACAACTCTCGGTCCATTTATATCGGATCCAGTAGGCGCAATCTTCGAGTATTTCGTCCCCACAATGACCGGAACTTACTCATTCCAATACCATCAGCCAGCATACAAACTGGTAAACGTTAACCCAAACCCTGATCCTACTGCGTCATATAACAGATCTCCATACATAAACGACACTTACACGGCTGCAGATTCTGAGGTAGTCACTATTGAAGTCACTAATGAACAATTGCCAGGTGCACCAGCTTATCCCTTACCAAGTGAATATTGGACTAATCCAGTTGCTGAGGGTGGACATATGGAAAACTGGTTATACATTATGGGTGACTATTTAGCTACCACTGAAACTCTAAGCGTTATTCACGACAATACGTCACCAATATTATCTTCCCACATTGCATGGACAAAACCAATAAACTTTGGAGGCGTTGCAGGTTTACCATCTTCTGCTGCCCAAGGTGACGGTTATTACTCATATCTGTCCTATGAAACCATGTTTAATCCTGGAATTATTATGAATGGGCGTCTCTACTACAACACACCTAACCCACCAGAATACGGCTTCACATGCGTCGATTTACGTACTGGAGAAACACTTTGGTATAACAACGGCACACAAGACATATTAGCAGTTCAGCAAAGATACGGTAGCTTTGCCAAACAAAACTATCCACAACTAAGCTTCGGACAAGAAATTAACTACAATTCACCCAACCAAGAAGGCGTACTTAGCTATCTGTGGTCCACTTACACAGCAGAAAATGGCTCAAGCGTATGGGCAATGTATGACCCATTC
This sequence comes from Candidatus Bathyarchaeota archaeon, assembly GCA_963741005.1. Lineage (GTDB taxonomy): Archaea > Thermoproteota > Bathyarchaeia > Bathyarchaeales > Bathycorpusculaceae > Bathycorpusculum. The sequence goes on along the minus strand of CAVUGQ010000006.1, from coordinate 473,211 downwards.
ACCGGAAACTGGATAATGGACATCATAAATGTACCGCCAACAAGCGTTAGATTCGGTGCTACATCACTCCTACCGGATGATAACGGCAATTACTTAATCTACACCGTAGACCCAATAGCGAAAACCATAAGCGTCTTTAATAACACCCAATGCATCCAAGAAAGCCCTGCTTCAAAAAGTCAAGCGAACGGTTACTGGATGTGGAGACCTGAACTAGGTGGTATATTGGACGCAAGTTTAGGAACTACTGTCTATTCTCTAACAGGCACTCTTCCAGCTGCTGCAAGCACTGACGCATTAATGTACATGGACAAAGAAGATCAACTTGCAATATTAGGCAACGCAACCTCAGTACTCGGAACCAGATCGTATCCCACTCCTGATGCTTACAACCTGTATGCAGTCAGCATCGCACCTGCTACTATGGGTCAAATAATGTGGTCACAAACATATCCATGGCCAGCTGGCAACATAACACTACTCAATGAAAACCACGCCATCGGCAACGGAGTATTCGCAATGTATGAAAAAGAGAACAGAATATGGCAAGCTTTTGACACGACTACAGGAGCCAAACTTTGGCGTTCAACTACACCCGAAACGCAAGACCACATGTACGGTGTTTCAGCAGTTATCTACAATGGTTTGCTACTCAGCGGCGATGCCTCTGGTACAGGCGGAGTCCTCTATGCATACGACGCTCAAACTGGAACTCCAGTGTGGAATTACCAAGCTCCTGCCATGAACAACACCGGTTACTGGCCATATATTCCAATCAGAGCCGAAAACTTTGGAGCGGGACTAGTATACTGGTACGGATCAGAACACAGCCCAGGTGGAAGCCTTGAACCTGGAATGATGATCGGTGCTAACAATGCAACAACCGGCGCACCAATCTGGAACATCACCTTCTGGAGTGGAGGTGGTCCAAAGTTTGCAACCGCAGATGGCTATGGAGTAGCCTTAAACATTCAAGACCAACAAATCTACTCCTTCGGCAAAGGACCAACTGCAACAACACTGCAAACACCGTTAGCAGGTGTTATAGACGGCCAAAGCTTTACAGTGCAAGGTACAGTCACGGATATTTCTGCAGGTGCATCTCAAACTGCAATAAAGGCGCGTTTCCCAAATGGTCTGCCAGCTGTCTCCGACGATAGCATGACAGCCTGGATGGAATATGTGTATATGCAGAATCCAAAACCAGCTAGCACTACCGGTGTAGAAGTCTCAATCAATGCATTTGACCCCAACGGCAACTATGTGAACCTAGGCACAACCCACAGCGACACAAACGGATACTACGCCTTCGAGGTTACACCAGACATGACAGCAGCAGGTCCAGGCACGTACACAGTCATAGCATCATTCGCAGGATCAAACTCATACTGGCCATCACAATCAGAATCAAGCTTCACCATCGGCGCAACAGCAGCTACACCAGCACCAACGGAAGCACCAGTACAATCTGCAGCTGATATGTACTTTGTTCCAGCTATCGCGGGATTGTTCGTTCTTATCATTGTAGTAGCTATTGTTTTAGCTCTATTGATGCTTAGAAAGAAATAAGTCAAACCTACAAACAAAAACAACAACCCTTTTTCTTTTTTTGTTTAACTTAAACTAAACTAGAGCCACTAAATTATCAGAAAACAAACAATTAATTATTTACAGAAATTCCTATAAACGTACTATTCTTTTAAAATTCGAAGAAAGCCATGGTAATTTAATTCGCCAAAGAAGTTGATGCAAAGCGTTTTCAACCATAATTTTACTGTAAATAGTTCCTTTGACCGATTGCCTCAAGATGTAGGCAGGCGAATAAAGCTGGTTGTAGAAGACTTCTCGCATCTTGTTTATTCTATCAAAGGACACTTCTTGGTTTTCGAAGCTAGCCGTCTGCATCTCATAGTTATTCCAATCCTGAGACATCTTCCAACCCAACTCCCCGATGGCATCGTGCAGTTGGGTGCTTGGGAAGGGTGTTGCTAAGAAAAGGTAGAGGTCGTCTGGCTCAGTTCTTTTGATAAAATTAATGGTTTGATGGATAGTTTGATCTGTTTCTCCTGGGTATCCCAAAACCAAGGAAACTGTTACCGATAATCCTGCTTCCTTAGCCATCTTGATGGCTGCCGCATTTTGTTGCACAGTAGTGCCCTTTTCCATAGAGTTTAGAATCCCTTGGCTGGCCGACTCAACGCCGAAGTTGATGAGTTGGCAATTAGCCTCTTTTATGGTGTGCAAAAGGTCTTTTGAAATTAGGTCAACTCGGGTTTGGCAATCCCAAGGTATCTTGATTTTTTGCTGCTTAATTCCCGAACAAATATCCAAAACCCGTTGTTTGTCAAAGGTGAAAATTTCATCGTTGAAAGTAACGAAGTCAACGTGGTACCTGTTTTTTACCGTTTCCAACTCTTTGACCACGCTTGCTGCCGTTCGTGCCCTAAAACTGTTCCCGGCAATTTGAGGAACCAAACAGAAACTGCAACCTGAGCCACATCCTCGACTGGTTAATATGGGCACACCAATCTTTTTGAAGATTCGATATTTGATTAAAGGAAAATAGTGATAGGCTGGATATGGCAACTCGTCGAGGTTTTGGATGCAAGGTCGGTTGGCTGTGTGGATAAGTTGTCCATTTTTGTTGAAAACTATGCCTGGAATCTCACTTAGGCTTTTCTGACCGGCTACATATCGGGCAAGTTCAACGATGGTTTGTTCGCCTTCCCCTTTAACAACCACGTTCACTTCTGGATGTTGTAAGAGGAACTGGTCGTCGGCGATTGTTACATGTGGTCCACCCAAAACAACGAGCGCTTGTGGGCAAGTCTGTTTTGTTTTTTGTGCCACTTTAAGCGCTGAGGTAAAGGTGGCGGTTACAGAGGTGATGCCGACGATGTCTGGCTGAAACCGGCTTAACTCTTGGTCGATGTGCCTGTAGGTCAAGTGTTGCGGCGGACAGTCGATTACCATAACTTGATGACCATCTTTCTCAAGAACAGCCGCCAAATAAGCCAGCCCAATAAGCGGGTATTGGTAGTCGACAAAAGCCCATTGTGAAGCGGGCGGAGGACTAATCAACGCTACTTTAAGTCGACGTGTTTCAGCAATAGGCATGCCCAAATGACCTTTCCTATACTTAAAAATCGGAATTAATTAAGCATATCCTACTGAGAAAATTTTTAGAAATCACTGGTCGGTTGTATTTTTCATTTTTCTTCAATTTATTTATCCCGGAGCATCTTTTTAATAGACCTTTCCTAAAGTGATCGACTACTGAGTCTCTTTATAAACCGAGTCCTGCCGATTGTAGCAGCCTAAAAAACCAGCCTTCACCCCAAACCGAACTCAAACACCCAAACAAACCTGCAGTGCAAATGTCAAAAAGTTGTAGAACAGAGCAACCATTCAACAAAAAAACTTGCCTCTGACAAAATTCTGAACTAAAACACTTAACTTCTTTCAAAGGTGCTTTTCAGTTAAGTTTATTATTAAACAAAGTTATGCTATTTGTTACGAATAACATGACTGAGGGCAAATTTGCATTGATTCTGTTAATGACCACCATACCACCTGAAAATTCACCTTGGGGTATCCCAGCCCGGCTTCCTCCGTTAGGTTTATCATACGTTGCTGGCGCTTTGGAGAAAGCTGGTTTTCAGGTGCAGATGCTCGATAACTATCAGATGCGGACAACTATTGATTTTGTTAAGCAGGAAGTGCAGAAGCGTCAACCATCAATCGTGGGCATAACATGTGGTTCAGTCACTTATCGCCGAGCAGTTGAAATGGCTAAAGCAATAAAAGAAGTTCTTCCGTCCTGTAAAGTGGTGGTTGGTGGATGGCATGCATCCTACTTACCAGATTCAGCGCTTGAGAACCCGGAAATAGATTACGCTATAATGGGTGAGGGCGAGCGAGCCATGGTGGAGCTTGCACTCCAAATTACTAAGGGCGCAGACCAAGCAGTCATTGCGCAAATCCCAGGAGTCGCTTGCAGAATGCAAGGGAAAATTTCCAAGACTCCTCCCGTACTTATCGAAGACATAGACACAATTCCTTATCCAGCACGGCACCTTTTGGACATGAATTTCTATGACAGGCAGATTGGTTATTTGAAAGCCAAACCCGTAGATGTTATGCATGTTATGCGAGGTTGCCCCTATGACTGCAACTACTGCGAAACTAAGAAGCTCTGGGGTATGAAGTGTCGTGCTTTCAGTCCAGAACGAGTAATTGGCGAGCTCAAATACATGAAGGAGAAATTCGGCTCCAAGGGTATCTACTTCATAGACGACAACTTTACAATAAACAAACAACGCACAATCGAGCTATGTCAGAAGATTAGGGAGAATAATTTAGACCTCGAGTGGGCATGTGACACCCGAGTTGACTTGCTCTCCGCAGATTTGCTTAAAGAAATGCGGGAAGCCGGATGCAGAACCATATTCTTCGGTATACAATCAGGCTCCCAACGCATCTTAGACAAACTAAACACTCACACAACCCCCAAAAAGATTGAGGCAGCTTTCAAACTCTGCAGAAAAGCAAGTATAAACATCGCGGCTTCATTCATGCTGGGCGTCCCAGGCGAAACACTCGCTGATATGGAAACTACTTTCAAGTTTGCCAAGAAGCTTGGTCCAGATTGGGCTACATTCTACGTGTTCATAGCCTGCCCACACAGTCGTCTCTATGATGAGGTTTTGGAGAAGCATCTCTACGACCGCATGGAAGATTTTTTGGCTTTCGTTAAAACAGATGAATTCAATTATGAGTCAGTTGTTGCCTTGCAGAAACTGTATCAGCGAGGCTTCAACACCGCGCCAAAAACGCTTCTTCGAAGAATAAGACGCGATGGACTCTTGCCCTTCATAAAAAGCATAATGAGGATGCTTTAAACTGACCGATTTTATCAATTTTAAATCAAGTAGAAAACTCAAGGTAGCTTTGGTTATACCGCCAGCTTTTGACATACGCAAACTATGGTGCCCAAACCTGCCATTGGCTTAGCATATTTAGCAGCTGTCATCGAGAAAAACGGTCATGAACTAAAAGTGTTCGATTGTCTTGCAATAGGCTTAAGCCATGAAAGTCTAGGTAAAGAACTTGCAGTATACCAACCTGATATGGTAGGAATTACTTCAGTAACACCCACTGTCAACTCCACTTTTTTGACAGCGAAGATTGCGAAACAGAACGTCCCTAACTGCATCGTGGTTCTGGGCGGTCCCCATGCGACATTCCTTGACAGGGAAGTTTTGAACGAGGAACCAGCAGTCAACATAGTGGTTCGCGGTGAAGGTGAAATCACCATAGCGGAATTAATGTCAAAGCTTTTCGGCAACGGTGATCTCGCGAGTGTTCAAGGGATTTCTTTCCGAAGAAACGGCGAAGTCACCCGTACACCCGATCGTTCTTTCATCCAGAACTTAGACGACTTACCTTACCCCGCTTACCAGTATTTTTCGCTTAAACAATACCGCTTTTTTGGCAGAACCATTCTGCCCATATTAACTAGCAGAGGCTGCCCATTCCAATGCTCATACTGCGTCTCTTCACGGATGGCTGGTAAAGAGTTTCGCGCCCGAGACCCCACAAAAGTTGTTGATGAACTTGAATGGTTAAAAAGTAACCATGGTGCTGGGGCAGGAGCGTTTAGTTTCTTCGATGACGCATTCACTTATGATAAAGAACGGGCAATCAAAATCTGCCAAGAAATGCGAAAAAGAAAAATAAACGTTCCTTGGGACGCTCAAACTAGAGTTGACCGCATCACGCCAGAAGTTCTCAATGCGATGAAGGCAGCGGACTGTCAACTGCTAAGTTTCGGCGCTGAATCAGGCTGCCAGAAAATCCTCGATTCAGTTCACAAGAAAACCACCGTTGAAATGAACGAGAAAGCAATCAAGATGGCGAAAAAAGCGGGACTTTCCGTTGCAATGTCAGTAATCATTGGGTATCCAGGCGAAACAAAGGAATCGCTTAAGCAAACTTACGATTTTATTCATAGAGCAGAGCCAGACTACGTTTATTTGTGCATGGCAACACCGTATCCTGGTACACATCTTAGCAGTTATCTCCAAGAGCTAGGCTGGAAGGTCTCAGACGACTGGAGCAAATATGATTTGCAACAACCTGTTTTTGAAAATCCAATGCTCCAAGGAATAGATTTAATCAAGAGTAGACGAGAATTCTACGACCGCTTCTACTCTTGGTCTTATATTGCACGTCAATACTTCAAAGGAACATTCTACAGCAAAAACATGGGTCGAACCGCATTAAACGACCGCATATGGCGATCAAAATCTCTCAAATGGGCTTTCACCAACATGGTGAAACTTAGAGCTCGCAACAAACCTGCACAAACTTAATTCAGGCTAATGAACTCATTGAGTTGATTTCGCAATAGCTCTCGGGTTTCATCGATTAAAATGTCGGCTTCTCTTTTCTTTAACCATTCGATGAGTTGCGCAAACAAGTTGTTTTTTACTTTTTGTTGGAAATCGTTTAAGGTGTTGGCAAGTTCAATTCTTTCTTTTTCAATGGCTTCATCACCCAAAACTTGGCCTAATAAAATATCGTTCAAAAAGAAATAAGAGAATATTGCGGATTTCAAAGAGCCTACCTTTGATGTGTCTTCTCCTAAAGTCTCCTCAGAACCTAATGCCGTCGCGTTTTTATGTAGCAGTTTAATTAGAGACTTTATTTCCTGTGACGTGTCTTTTGATCTGCGCATTTTAATAGAAATGGACAGATTTCGGAAATTAAGGTTTTCAATTGCTTGTTTTGCTCCAATTGCACTGGCAAGTATACAATGTGCCAAGCCATTATCGATCTGACTCCACTTCGTTTGTCCATGTAAGTTCCTGAGTATATCAAACAAAGGATCTATAATATTGGCAAATGCATCAAAAATACAGGTTCTTTCAGGTTTAAACCCAATCTTTTCAACGGGTTTTAATGGCTGTCTTAAAAACGTTTGCTGAATTGGATTGGATTCTTGCATAATAAATGTGGTGGGCTTTTGTTTTCTGCGTTTGGTAACCCAATATGTCGATAAACAAGCAACCGCTCCAACCGAACCAACAACTGAAAATAAAATGTAAATTTGATTTGGTGAAGACTGTGTTGCGCCAAAATTGATTGTGCTGTTCCAAAGGTACGTTTGTGTATATAGTCCTTGGATACTGACATTTTGATCTTCGTACACTATGTCTAGGTTTAGACCATATTTGTCAGTTAATTTGTTCAAGTTATCCCAGATTTGAGATGAATTGTTGGGTGCATCCCACAGCCCCCACATTCTATCGTTTATGTGTCGCATTCCCCAGCCATAGTTAGTTGGTAGAACAAATGCAACTTGTCCTTTTGATTTACCAAAGGAATCCTGTGCTGATGAATGGATGTTGTCCCAGAACTGTTTCATAGCGTTAAAATGCTCATCTGTTAAGATGCCTTGACCATTAAGTTCATAATTAAACACCAAGATGTACTTTGCCCCAGCTTCATAAGCCATAGTCATATCATTGAAGACTGTAGATCCGCTTTCAGGTGTTGGAGGCTTATCCGTTGCTAACGTAACTATGGCTCCCCACTCCTTATTTTGTGCTGTTGCAGCCCCTCTGCACAGGGCTATCTGTTGGATTTTACTGTTTGTTTGGCTGTTATTGCCTAGTTCTACCAAAACCGTATTGTATCCTGCTTTGTAATCAAACCAGTAAAGAGCATAATCAGCAGTGAATACTGGCAGGGGACTGATTACCGAGTTGGAAATGCTGTTGTTTATGATGTGCTGCATACTTCCGCTGTTTAGGATTAGTCGGTTAAATCGGTTTGCTGCGTCAGTATAGTTTGCTGTGTGGTCAAACGAGGTAATTCTTCCTCCTGTGAAGGTTGTCGTGTTTCCTCCCCAGTAACCTGTATCTATCTGTTTTCCACCTGGCTCATCATAGAGGTATGCACCCAAGAACATGTCGCCCCAATTTGCTTTACCTTGGATCAGCCAATCAACATGCCAGGGGGAGACGTCGTAAAGCTCCCAAGTTGAAGAATTGTATAGGTTGCCTACTGTACGGGTGTAGTTGTAATAAATGAAGTTGAAGTAAACTATGACGCTTAAGTTATGCTGTACTGCGTAATCACAAATTTCAGTTAAAGGTGTAGAATCGTTGAAGTTGCCACTTATAGTCCAAGAGTCCACGATGAAAAGATTCGTGTATGAGCTCACTTTGTCAATCAGCTGTTTAGCCTCATCTACATTAGTCCCTCCAAAAGTAACACCAACGTAAACTTTTTCGCTACTTGCCGCTTTAGCACCGTTTTCAGAAGCGAAATTGGAAGTTGAAATGGCGAAAACAAGTAAAGTAACTAGTATTATTCGCCACATCTTTTTCATGTAGAATTCACCCACAGGGAACCTATTATGAATCTTAATAAACTATTTGTGTTTTAGTACTAATCAAATAAGTTTTAGGTTTGAGCAGTAATTACCATCAAAGTTATTCAAATTAAGCAGTTGAAGGAACTTTATCGTAAAGTTTATACCGTGATAACATCATAAATGTTTTTCGGGACAAGAGATCAACTCAAGCTCTCAACAAAAATATAACGTAACTCTTGGGGGAATTGTCAATTATTAAAAATCTCAAAGTTGTATCTTTCTTAGTCTTATTGCTTCTTTCATCGGTCTTTGCCACTCTTTACTTTCAGGCCGGACCCAGTTCTGTAAATGCACAAGTAAACGATAACTCTGTTTCCAATGCTATAATTTTAAACCAATACGAGTGGCCCCAGTTTCAAGGTGATTCCTCTTTTTCGCGGTCTTCAGGTGGACCAGCTCCTGCCACGTCAAATATATTATGGAAAACAAACATAACTGGAATACAACCCTACATTGTAGCTTTTGACGGGAAAATTTTTGTTTGCACCACCACAGGCGTTGTTGCAGTCGACCAAGCTGGACAGATTGTATGGCAAAAAAATATTCCTATGAATGGAACCTGGCCAGTACCATACAAGATTGACAATTCCCACTTAGTGGTCGAAGGTACTTGCCTTGATCCACAAACAGGGGACATCCTGTGGACCAGCACACAATTCTCAGCTGACACCGGGGTTCTTTTTGTTGCCAACGTGTATAGTCCTGAAGAAAAAATGTTCTACACTAAAGTCGGTTCCTACATCGATGCTTGGGACTTTTCTGATCCTTCGGTTCCGCCAACGATAGCTTGGCATGTCTATGTTCCCGGCGGCGGCACCACCGGGTCTGGGGTAACATACGGCGGTGGACTGGTGTTTCCCGGTTCTTTTCTAAATCATCAAATGGCGCTTGATGCCAAGACAGGTAACGTCGTGTGGGATACCCTTACGAAGGGACCGATGATTTTCAGCGGTTCCTACTATCAAGGGCGCTTCCTTAGAGGCGGTACAGATGACAATACGCTGTACTGCTTTAATGCTACAAACGGCGACATTATGTGGACTTACACACCTAACACAGATGGGTATTTCTGCGTAGGCACCGCAGTCGGTTACGGAATGGTTTATTCGCTCAATAAGGACGGGAACCTCTACGCTTTCAACGTGGAAACGGGCAAACTGGTCTGGAATTACCCAGGGCCCGGTCCACTGATGTTCCCAGGTTATCCCACAGTTGCAGATGGCAAAGTCTACGCGACAACCGGACAAGATGCATATTATAATGACGAGGTTGGCGCTTCAGAGTTTGCTTGTCTCGACGCCCACACGGGCCAGGTAATCTGGAAGCTTTCTATGGAAGCCTTAGCTCCTAAAGAGTCGGTCGCCGTCGCGTATGGCACCCTATACCTTATTCCTGGCGAAGTGACAACTGCAGTTGACACGATTTCAGGAAACGAGTACTCTACAATCAACCAGTTATGGGCAATGGGAACGAACTCAATTCCAGTTAGCAATTGGTCTATGGTGGGAACTGACCCAACTCACTCCTCAACCGCTCAAAAAGGACCAACAAACCTAACTTTATCTTGGAAATTCGCAACCAACGGGGCAGTTATTTCTTCCCCAACTATTGTAGACGGAATTGTCTATTTTGGTTCTCAGGATAAAAATATCTATGCTGTGAGCGCATGGAGCGGTGCTCTCCTCTGGAGCTTCACAACTAAGGATTTTGTTGAGTCTTCGCTTGCAGTAGCTAATGGCAAAGTTTACACTGGTGGTGATGACGGGTACGTTTACTGTCTTGACGCTTACAAAGGCAACTTGATATGGGTGACATCCGTCAACGGCGACTTACCTTTCACGTTCTCAACGATGGTGCTTAAATCTTCACCCGCAGTTTCTGATGGCATAGTCTACGTGGGATCGTTAGACGGTAATTTATACGCCCTTGACGCAAACAACGGCCAAGTTGTCTGGAAGGCGGCAACAGTTGGACCAATTGGGTGTTCTCCAGCTGTCTCTAACGGCGCCGTTTTCTTTACTTCTCAGGGGCCAACGACTGGTGTTCTCTACAAACTTGACTCGCGTAGTGGCTCTGTAATTTGGACACGACCCATTCCTTATGTACTTGTATTCACAGGCGGCAAGGAACTTCTGGGTTCTCCATCAGTTGCAGCTGGCATCGTATTTGTACCCTCTAACGTGATAACTTACTATGCTGTAAGCGAGATGACAGGTGAGGTTTTGTGGAATTTCACAAATCCATCTGCTGGCGAGTTTATCTACTGTTCACCCATTTACGTTAACGGTAAAGTTTTCCTCATCGACAAATTCAACATAGCGTGCCTTAACGCAACCACTGGAAAAGTGATTTGGAGCTTCTACACTGGTGATGAGCTATACGTTGCACCTACTTATGCTGACGGCAAAATTTACGATGTAACCAGCCAACGGCACATATTCATTCTTGACGCAGCCAACAACGGCGCAAAACTTGAAACCATGGATATGCCCTCCAGTAGCTGGTCTTCACCAACCATAGCAAACAACATGTTATACATAGGGTGCAATGACTGGAACCTTTATGCCTTCAGAGAAGACGTTCTAACCTCAGTCTCAACTTCAACTTCATCAAACAGCTTCACATTAGCACCAGGCATATTAGTGTTGATTGCGATTTTGGGTACAGTTGTGATTGTCGTAGTGGCTGTCGTAGGTTATACAATTAGAAAAAGAAGCAAAAACCAATGAGTCTATAGTAACGCTGGGGTTTTCTCAGATGCATCTACATGGAACGTTAGGTTTTTTATGGTAGGTGTTAATGGCGATTTGTTGTTGAATAAGATTTCAGGATAAAGTGGTAGCTTGTCAGCCCATGCAGCATTGATCTCTTGGGTGCTTGCTTTTTGGTAGAATATACCTGTAAAAAATTTCGGCTATGTCCTAATTAGTATTTGTTAATAAATTTGAATAATAGAATTCGTGCCATGTCCAGATGTGTGATGAGCCTTTCTCCATAATTGCAGGCGTTAAGCAGATCTTAATTTCTGATATGAAAGCCCAATAAAACTGGAAAACACTTAGTGCACATCGGGGCAAATCATACGTAGACGAATGGAAAGATAGAGACGTGGCACGATCTTTACATTCATCACAGGTATAGGTTTGGCTGCCTTAGTGAGTTAATTTAGTTGATAGGTACAATTATGAAAGGTCTCTTGACTCGCTTAATCTGCGAAGAGCTGAAACGCCAAGTGACACATTCATCCGAAAGATGAGACCAGAGGGTTTGGTCTTGTAACGAAGGTGTTTGGATGATGAAAAAATGAAAACCGTTTCAAAGTTGACTAGCGAAATAATTTCAGGAAAAGATACCAAAGCCGTTCTTTACGCAAACCTAATAAATACATGTTTCTTATATAGCGAAGTTATCTGGGTGAAAGATCCTTTGAAAGGATATTTTTGCTCAGAAAAGATATAAATCCAAAGGAAAGAAAAAAAATGAAAATATCAAAAAACAAAACAACATTCTCTTTGACTTCGATGTTTCTAATGATAACAATTGCTATTGCGATGTTTGCTATCTTGCCTCAAATTGAGGCCCAAACTGTAACATATACTCGCTCCTTCATTTATGTTGGTGTTTCCCCGCTGGTTGTTGGCGTCGGTCAGGAAGTTATTTTTGTCACATGGACCGCAGACATGCCTCCGGATGTTGGTGAACAAAACCTCCAAATTACTTCACCAAACGGCAGGGCGGCATGGAACAGTCCTCAGACAGTGATAGTTACAAAGCCTGATGGATCCAACGAAACCATTATACTGCCACGCACTGATCCAGTTGGAGCCACATGGGCTATTTACATACCTGAAGTCGTTGGAACTTATTCTGTGCAAGCCTATTTCCCAGGCGAATGGAAAAACAACTCCTTTGTTAACCCCCCAACATCCAGATACTATCAACCTGATTACAGTTCATCAACAAACTTTACTGTTACACAGGAACCAACAGCTACTTGGGTAGAGACACCTCTACCAAACGATTATTGGACTCGTCCACTAAACAGTGCAAACCATGAATGGTATCCGCTTGCTGGAAACTGGCTTGGAAGCCCCGGTACAAACTATCCTCAGGGCAGTGCAAGCGTTACTTCTAACTACGCTTATGGTAAAGGAACAGAAACGCCTCATATATTGTGGACAAAGCAGTATTACATTGGCGGTCTCATGGATGAAAACTACGGTGCCACGGGTTACGAAACTGCTCATTACCAAGGTATCAGCTGGACAGGAATAGCCTTAAACGGTATAGTTCACTACACTCCACGGCAAACTACCCACGGTGCTGCAGGCTGGGCTGCTCTTGATCTGTATTCAGGCGAAACACTATTCTCCGACTATACTGCCGTTAGGCCGTCATTTGGTCAAGTCTACAACTACGAGTCACCTAACCAGCACGGAGGCTTCTCATATTTATGGAGAACTTCCGGTGTCACATTGCCCGAGATAGTGCAGATACCCAATGCAATACAATTTGAAAACTTATCAGTAGTCCGACAAACTGCTGTACAAACTGTGAATATAACAGCGACGCCTATAGTCACAAATACTCTTTGGGAGATGCTTGACGGATACACAAGTCAGACAGTGACCTATATAGCTAACGTTTCTTCTGCCGGTACGGCTGTTTACGGTAAAGACGGAAGTATACTTCGCTACAACCTTGTCAACTACGGATCCCCTTCCTTACCTAACTATCGTCTAACTGTTTGGAATACCTCTGCAGGAACTATGCCTTCAAGTCAACTTGGAACAGGCAACTGGCAGTGGAGACCTGCAGGCGGTACTTTCGGCGGTGCTAGTGCCTATCTTGGTACCCTAGCGTACAACGTTGTGCATGATGGAAATGACTTTTACTCATTGAACGCGTCAATACCGAGCATGATAGGTCCGCAGAATGCAAGATCGAATCAAACTGCTACCATCCGAGAAATTCGTGACGGCGAATACTTGATTGTTGGAACTACTGGAATAAACGACGAACAAGGGATTGCCCCATGTTGGTTAATGGGTATCAGTTTGGAAGCAGGTAGAGAAGGTACAAAGCTTTGGGAAATAAGCTTCACCCCGCCATCTGGAGCAGACGCTGAAGCAGTAAGCCTTGATATGGTCTGTGGGAACGAACGTGTTGCCCTCTTCTCAAAAGCAAAGACACTTGAACGGTTTGCCTATAGCTTGGATACCGGTCAACTGGTCTGGACAAGTGAGCCTGAAACGCAGTTCCATTACTACGGCATGAGCGAGAACTATTACAATGGCACACTTTTCAGCTATGGATACGGTGGAACTATTACAGCCTACAATGTAAAGACAGGTGAAGTTCTATGGACATATCAACCCTTAAGCATTGGCACTGAATCTGCGTACGGAGGAGTTTACCCATTAGGTGTAGTCATTATAGCTGACGGGAAACTCTATACTGTTACGGGCGAGCACTCGCCTACTCAACCGCTGATGCGAGGTCCAAACTTACGCTGCATCGACGCGACAACAGGTGAGGAAGTCTGGAAGATACTAGGATTCTTCGGTGGAATGTCTCCAACGTCGTCAAACATAATCATGGCAGATGGCATACTGTTAGGTCTTAACTACTTTGACAATCAGCTATACGCTTTCGGCAGGGGCACTAGCGGTACTACAGTTTCACTTCAAAATGATGTATCAGTGCTTGGAACCAAAATGATGTTAAAAGGCACGGTTACTGATCAGTCAGCCTATGGTAGACGTAACTCAGCAGGTTCGTTCGACTTCTCGCTCAAGGGCACTCCAGCAATCTCTGATCAAGACATGACTGCTTGGATGGAATATATGTTCATGCAGCAGGCAAAGCCAACAAACGCTATAGGTGTTGACGTTAGCTTAAGCGCTATTGATCCAAACGGCAACTTAGTCCCTATCGGCACAACAACTAGCGACATGAACGGCAACTACGCAATAGAATACAACCCAGAAGTTCCAGGAACATACCAAATCATCGCCAACTTCGCAGGCACCAAAGCATATGGTCCATCATCAGCAACAACATTCTTAACAGTGGAAGATGCTCCTTCAGCTACCTCTACACCTGCACCAATATCTGAATCTGTCGCCGACACATACTTTGTTCCAGCAATTGCAGGCATAATAATAGCAATCGCAGTAGTTGGCATTATACTCGCGCTGCTATTGCTAAGAAAACGACCATAAAAAGAGAAAAGAAATAACTCCAAATCTCTTCCCTTTTTTGTTTATCTTGAATTTCTATTTTGAATTGAAGAGAAAGTTCTTATCGGCTATCTACTTTTTATAAACCACATTACCTTTTTGGGGTTTCTTGCGGCGCCAAGGATTTTTTTCAGCGTTAACGTTGAATTTATCTGGTTAGCTCGCTTACATAATTCTACCAACTCGTCTGCGGAGAAGTCTTCGGTCTCGATTAAGGGTTCAGAAGCCGCCAGAGCCTCATCACTGAAACAGTGCCTCAGATAACCACCTTTCAAAGCTTTTTCGTAGAGTTCAGTTCCATACACTGGCATAGCGATGCTAAAATGGAAGCCCTCTGCCCCTAACCCGCGCAGCTTATACGCGTATTCTATGGTTTTTTCGATATCTTCTCTCGTCTCCCCAATTAGACCAAGAACAAAGAAAATGCCTACTTTGACACCCGCTTTTTTTGCCCAAACAATAGCTTGCTCTACATCGGTTAGCTTTAGGTTCTTTTTAATAATTTCATCTACAACTCTTTGAACACCAGACTCAGGAGCCAGACGTATTTTTTTGCATCCAGACTTCTTCATTTTCTTCAAAAGCGTTTCGCTTAAAGTGTCTGCTCTTACTCCGTTTGGAGTAAACCAATTGAGGTTAAATTTGTTCTTTATAATTAAGTCACAGATGGTTTCCATTCTTTTTCTGTCTAAACAAATGTTTTCATCGCTGAAGTCAATTTGTCTTATGTTGTATGTGTCGATGAGTTGTTTTATCTCGGCAATGACGTTTTCGGGGCTTCTTCCTCTCCAATGTTTGCCCATTAAGGTGTGAACGGAACAGAAGACGCAGTTGTATGGGCAGCCTCTGCTGGTAATCATGGTTGTCCAAGGTTTGTCGATTTCGCCTCTTAGGGCATTCTCTTTTACGGCTGAGAAGTATGTTTCCATGGGTAGCAGGTGTCTTGCTGGAAACGGCAGAGCATCTAAATCTTGAATGGTCTGCCTTGGGGGAGTGATTATTAGTTGTCCCTTTTTTGTGTAACCGATACCCATAACTTTTTTGAGGGTGTCTTCTTTGTCCTGCCCCAATACGGTGACTAATTCTTGTGCAGTGTTCTCTGGTTCGCCTATTATGACAAAGTCAACGTTGGGGTGAGAAAGACAATCGATTGGTCGTGCGGACGGGTGTAAGCCACTCAATATGATGGTGATGTTTTCGTTGACAGTTTTAGCTATTGCTGCCATTTCGTATGCGGGTTTGCACCAGCCAGAAAAAGGAATAGTGATGTCTACAATGTCGGGCGAGAACTGTTTGAGTCTTCTCGTAATTTCTTCGTTTTTTAGTCCCTGCCGATATTTTGTTCCGTCTACATCTTGAAGGGTTTTCCAGCCCTCGTTTGCAGCATCAATAATGTTTACTTCATGTTCTTTCTCAATGACAGCTGCCACGTACGCTATATCCAAGGGTTGAAGTATACTCGGCTTTCCCCACAGCTTGGGTTGGATACGTGGCGGATTAATCAAACAAACGCGCATGATTGTTTCACACAGTATTTTTCGTTGTCTATGATGGGTCTATAGACAAATGCGGGGATTTATAAATTTTGCAAAGGGAGTTTTTTTTATTTTTTTGGTGAACGTTAGGGTTTTTATGGTAGGTGTTAATAGTGATTTGTTGTTGAATAGGATTTCAGGATAAAGTGGTAGCTTGTCGGCCCATTCAGCATTGATCTCTTGGGTGCTTGCTTTTCGGTAGAATATCTCAGTCCGACGTCTCTTCTAACAACTTTGCACGCTAATTTTTATTCAGGTCACATTTTTCTAGGATAATTTTATATAAGCCTGCTCCTTTAAATATGCGAATTCGTGAAAGATTATGTCTTTCTAGAATATGTAAATTAAAGGAAAGAAAAAACAAAATGACTTCTATAAATAAGACAGAAATATTCTCAAAAAACAAGATATTAGCTACAGCAATAATTCTTCTGCTAATAGTATCTATGGCTGGTGCACTCACATTTGCGCCATTAGCTAACGCTGCACAGGCTATCCCTACTAACGTAGTAATGCATACCACCTATTTGTATTGCAGTGTAGCCAGTAGTTTGCTTGGCGTCGGACAAGACCAAGTAATCGCTTACTGGACTGCTGACATACCGCCGGACACTGGAGAAACAGATGGGATAATTGAAGGTGCTTTCAATAGAGCTGTGTGGACTGATGTATCATTAAACATCACAACACCGAGTGGAGTGACAACTAATGTTCCAATCCCGATGGGTCAACAAGACTCAATTGGCGGTGGATACATTATGTATGCACCAACAGAAGTTGGACAATACACTGTCACAGCTATATTCCCTGATCAATGGAAAAACAGCACTCTAATACAGGCAGCTAACGGAACTTACGTTTCAACCCCAAAACAACGTGGTTATCCTACTCCACAAAGTGAACACTATACTGCGGCCACTAGCGGAGATGTGACTTTTGAAGTACAACAGGAACAAATCGCTTTATGGAATGAATCCCCTATGCCACAAGATTACTGGACACGCCCAATTAACAACGCTGCAAGACTCTGGAGTCAACTAGGAGGAAACTGGCTTGGTGGTGCTTGGAACAACATGGGAGGTCAAGCAGGCGGTACAACAACCCGCTTTGTTTATGGTGTTGGAACAGAAACATCCCACATCCTATGGACAAGATCTCTTTATGCAGGCGGCTACGCTGAAGCTCGATTCGGAGATTATGGCTATATAACTGGTCACTATCAGGGATTGGACTTCAACTCGTTAATTTTAAATGGCAGAGTTTACTATGCAGATCGCGCAGATGCCTATAGGTCAATTGGCTTTAATGTTGTTGACTTGAAAACCGGCGAATTACTAGGATACTATAACGAAACTATGCCATCTTACGGTCAACTCTACAAATATGACTCACCTAACCAACACGGCATATACCCACTTTTGTGGAGAAGTGCAAGTCTTGGCTCAGGCAACGGTACATCACTTGAAATGCTAGATGGATACTCACTGCCTTTGCGTACCATTTGCTACATAGCTAACGCTTCAACTAGAGGTACAAACGTGGTCGGTAACAACGGGGAATTGCTCTGGTACAACCTTGTTAACCAAGGGACAGCATCAAATCCAGATTACTACTTGACCTGCTGGAACAACACTAACGTTTTAGGCTTAACTGCAACACCACCCAACAGTGGTACTACTTACTGGCAGTGGAGACCTGAAGGCGGAGGATTTGGCGGCGGTCCAGGACTTAGCAACGCTTATACTTATGTTTGGGATGGTTCAACTGGCTTCTCAGTGAATGCCTCGATAACAACACCATTCAATACGCCCAACGCTATCCTCAACCAAACAGGCACTATTTTATCTGTTCGTGTAGGTGACACAAATGGCGTTGGCGGCTTTGTTATCGCTGGTACACAAGGACAAAACAACGAAAATGGAAACGTACAAGGAAAACTATGGTGCTATAGCCTTGAAAGAGGACAAGAGGGAACACAACTCTGGACATCATCATTTACAGCGCCATACTCGTCAATCGCACAAAATGACACAACGCTGAGACTAACCGGTGTTTATACAGAAGACGGCGTAATAATCTTCCATTCTACAAAGCAACTCAAGTACTGGGGCTATGACATGAAGACAGGCGCCCCACTCTGGGAAGGTGCAAGAGAACCTGACCAAAACTACTACAGCACTCAAGTTAACTACTACAAAGGCTTGCTTTTAACATCAGGCTATGGTGGAGTAGTTATTGCATACAATATTACGACTGGTCAACAGGCATGGAACTTTACTGCTACAAACATTGGCGGCGAATCACCCTACGGTAACTACCCAATTAACATCTTTGCCATTGCTGATGACAAAATCTATACCTTAACTGGTGAGCACTCAATTACTCAGCCCTTGTATAGAGGACCAAACATACATTGCATAAGTGCAGCTGACGGATCAGAAATCTGGTCGCTTTTGGGTATGGGTGCTGATAATGGTGCACACTTGACAGGTCAGTACATGCAATTTGGCGACGGCAACGTTGTTGGTCTTAACTACTTTGACAACCAAATCTACTGTATAGGTCCAGGCACAAGCGCTACAACAGTTACTGCACCACAGACAGTTCCAGCACTAGGCTCTAGTGTAACGATCACTGGCACCGTAACCGATCAGACAAAATCAGGCAGACGCAACATGAATAATCTTTATGATTTCACGCTTGAAGGCACACCAGCAATATCTGATGAATACATGGGTCCATGGATGGAATATCTATACGAGAACCAAGCAAAGCCAACAGATGCTTACGGTGTTGATGTTAGCTTAAGCGCTATTGATCCAAACGGCAACTTGGTGCCTATCGGTACAACCACTAGTGACATGAACGGCAACTATGGAATAGTATACACTCCAGATGTTCCAGGCTCATATCAAATCATTGCATCTTTCGATGGTTCTAAAGCATATGGTCCGTCAAGCGCAACAACCTATCTAACTGTAGGTGAAGCGCCTGTAATTACTCCTGGGCCAACAGAAACCTCTGCATCTGCGGCTGACATGTACATACTTCCTGCAACAATCGGCATAATTGTCGCATTAGCAATAGCTACAATCGTTATAGTGCTTGCTTTAAGAAAACGGCCGTAAAATCTATTGCCCAAAAAATTATTTCCCTTTTTTATTTTTTTTTAACCCTTAACAACTTTGAATCAAAGCAACTAAAAAAGAGCGTCTGAAGCAACTCTATTTGAGTTACATGCGTTAACATATTCATTTTATCACTCGGTTTGTATTTAGCTTCGACTTTTTAGCCATGCGGCAGTGAGGTTTTGTGCCATTGCCTCATATGGGTTGAGTCCTTGCTGTTTCCACGTAGCCAACAACGTTATCATAGTCTCGTAAATCCAAGTTCCTTTACCATTTCTAAATTTTGCAAAGATGGACTTTTTTTAATTTTTTTGGTGAACGCAAGGTTTTTTATGGTAAACATTAATAGCGATTTGTTGTTGAATAAGACTTCAGGATTAAGTGGTAGCTTGTCAGCTGATTTAGCTCTGATTAATGCGAACGTTCGTACCATGAATCCACGGCAACCTGTTGCTCAAGCAGTGGCAATTAGAAAAAATAGAATCATTAAAGTGGGTACAAATCAAGAAATAAACCAACTGAGTGTTAAGGGCACAAGAATAATTAGCCTAGACGGGAAAACAGTGGTTCCCGGCTTGATTGACACTCATATTCATGTGGCGGATTTTGGCAGGTGCCTACTGTGGCTTGACTTGACAGGTTCAGAATCCATCAAGGAACTGCAAAGCCTACTGAAAGAAAAAGCAAAACAAACCCCTGCTGGAAAGTGGATAATCGGTCGCGGATGGAACCATAACCGCTTTAAAGAAAACTGTTTCCTCACCCTTGCTGACTTAAACGAGGCTGCGTCAGATAACCCTGTAATTCTATACCATGAGGAAGCAATGATATGTGCTGTAAACAGTAAAGCGTTAGCAATAGCAGGCGTTACCAAGCAAACCGCTGCACCCTCAAGCGGATTCATTGATAAAAACCCACAGACTGGCGAGCTTACAGGCATTTTACGGGACAGCGCCACAAATCTTGTTTGGCAAGTGATTCCTAAACCAACAGTCGATGAACTTTCGGAGGCCACGGCGCTAGCCTGCCAAGAAATTGTTAAAGCAGGACTAACCAGCGTGCACTGGATAATACTATCGGAAAATGAGCTTTCACTAATTCAGAGGCTGCATGCTCAGGGAAAGCTTCCCGCCAGGGTTAACGTAATAGTTCCAGAGGCGTTCTTAAAACAAGCTATGTGTTTTCAGTCAACTGACCGTTTAATGTTGCATCTTGGCGGCGTTGTAATTGCCACGGATGGGTATTTAGATTCTAAAACAGCTGCCTTGTTCCAGCCTTATAGTGACGAGCCAAATAATAGCGGAAGATTGCTCTGCAATGAGCAGGAATTGGTAGCTTCGGTTGCTCGTGTCCTAGCGGCAGGTTTTCAGCCAATTATACATGTTATGGGTGACAAGGCTGTTGATGCGGCATTGGGGGTAATTGAGCTAAGTTCCAAACAAACATCTGGCAAATCAATTCGTTTTCGGATCGAGCAGGCAGCGGTTTTAAACAAAGAATTGGTTGCGCGCCTGAAAACTCAAAATGTCATCGTTACTGTTCAGCCAAAAGTTATTGCTACAGAATTCGCCGTTTGGTCCGCTACTGAGCGCCTCGGTATGAAAAGGGCTAAGTGGCTTCACCCGCTCAAAACCCTAATTAAAGAGGGCGTCAAAGTTGCGGGCGGTTCAGATTGCCCCATGGAGCCTTTGAGCCCTCTTCTTGGGATACAAGAAGCAGTGCTAAGACAGAATTTTTCAGAACAGCGTGTAAGCGTTGAGGAAGCCTTGCGCATGTATACGGTTGATGCCGCCTATTCTGCAGGTGAGGAAAGAATTAAGGGCTCAATTGAGGCTGGAAAGTTAGCAGACTTAACAATTCTATTTAACGACCCATTAACCGTTCAAACGGATAAAATTAAGAACATCAACGTAGAAATGACAATTATAGATGGTAGAGTGGTTTATTCCAAATTCTGAAACGCTATTAAACGAACTTTTTTAAGCAATAATAAGGAGCTTGAAAGAGGCAAAAAGCTAATCGCTCACATTAGCTAAAAAGGCAGGAAGAATAACCGCGTAACCACAATGATGCCAACGCATAAGACTGCCCACAAAGCAATTGTTACATCTCGAATGCGCAAAGCACCCAAAATCTTGTCCCCGGTCAACGATTCTAAACTGTCGCCAAGAATGTACTGCCCAGGCTTTTCCAACTGCACCCGTAATGCGCCAGCCATAGCTGCCATTGGCCAACCATGGTTTCGGCTAGGAGTTTTCTTATTGTCGCGGTAAGCGATTTTCCAAGCGTTTTTGGCATCTTTGCCAAGGATTACAGCTGCTATAATCATTAGAAGCGCTGTTAACCTTGTTGGAATGTAATTAATGACAGTATCCAAGTTTGCGCTAAACCACCCTGTGTTAATGTGTTCCTTGTCTTTGAAGCCAACCATGCCATCAAGCGTATTTATGGCGCGAAACACAATGGCTCCTGTTACACCAAACAAGGCGAAGGACATCATGGGTGAGAGTTTGAAGTCGATTAGGTTTTCAGCCATAGATTCGATGACAGCACTGCCCATTTGAACACCGTTTAGGTCTTTGGATTCTCGCCTGGAGAAGTGGCTGTATTTTTTTGCTTCATTTAGGTCGTTAGTTTGGATGGCTTTGGCTGCGGCTTTTGCCCAATCAGTTTCTAACTTAATACAAATAGTCATCTTCAAGAAGATGATGCCAATTAAAAAGTAAACCAAAATGCTGACATAAGTGAAGATTGCCCACAAGCCAAAATAGACTGGAAGAGCAAACACACCAATAACAATCAACGCCAACAAAACACCGAGAAACTTCTCGACTTTTGGATTTTGATTTTTAAAGTAAGGTTCCATTTTCTTGGTAAACTTACCCATGAGCACGGTTGCGTGCAGTTTGAAAACCCACTTGTCAGGATAATTGGGCGATGGGTCACCAAGCACCAAATCTAACAAGACAGCCAAAACCAGCATAGCAATTGTGATTCCTATGTTTAAGATGTTTAGCTCCAAGAGTGACCCAAGCATTACTTTCGAATACTTTAGATAAATAGTTAATATCAATTACGGTCAATGCGGCAGAAGAACTATCGCGGGAAAAAAAACCTGCTCCTTATTTAAAGGCAGAATGCAGCTTATTTGAAAAGTGATAGTACTCTTTTGACCTACCCTCCTTTATCATTAGACTCAACAACTGCAGAGGCTAAAATGTGTAGGTAGAGTGTGTTCATTCAACAATTATTCTCTCAAGTTGATTAAAACTTCTTGGCAATTCGGATGTCTATGTTAATCCCTTAGTTCTTCGTAAATAACTATGTTTAAACGTGAATTTATCCACTGCTTTTTTGATTTCTGAAAAAGAATGCCTTAAAGAAAGCAACCTTTTAATTACTACAATCTCCAACTGATTCGATAAAAAGCATGGGGTAATATTAACATGGCTAAATCTATTAAAATGGCTTCTTTACTGATTTTATTATGCTTCATAATGGCTAGTACACTATTGGTTAATGTCAAGGCAGGAGTATTGGGTGTTTCGCAAGGCAATGTTTTCGAATACAACATGATTGTGCATTGGAACTCACCTTCGGAAAGTGCACCAGCGGAGCTAATAGACTTAAACCAAACTAAAATGATAAAAGTCACAGTCGTTGAAGTATCAGGTTCGCTAATATCAACTAAAATCTCAACATCTTATCTAAATGGGACAGAGTCAACTTCAGATGGTTCTTGCAACATAGAAACAGGCGAATGCACAGGATTACCGTTCATCGGCGCTAATCTGGAGAAAAATGACTTAGTAAATCCATCTGCTTCTGAATCCTGGTACGTTAACGAAACAGTAACAAGAACCTACCAAGATGGTCCAAGAGAAACAAACCATTTAAAAATAGAAGATAACGTGACTTTGGAGGAGGTTGGCGAAGTTAAAAGCACCTATGATTACTACTTTGACAAAAGCACAGGGGTACTTGTTGAATACACCACGGAACTTTCATATATTGACTTAACAAGCATAACCGAGTCTAAACTTTTAGCTTCAAATGTATGGCACGTTACTGGTGATCTAATTCAGGACCAAGATATTCCCATAAACTCACCCACGACATTGTACATAGCAATTGCTATCACCGCAATTATAATCGCAATTATCGCAGCTACAGTAATTCTTAAGAAAAAGAAAAAGCAAACAGCAACTTCCACTTAACTTTTTTCTTATGGTTTTCCCTGTTAAACCTGACCAAACAAAGAGTCAACTTACTTCTTTCTGGTTGTCCCATCTATCTAATTCGGCAAATCGTTGGACAAAGCACGTTGCTAGTAACAGTATTATTAGATAGACCGTCAGTTAAAGCGGTTTGACTACGGCGACAGGTTAACGAAAAGGTTTATAGCCCTTTTATCTGCCTATTTCCTGAACGAAGAGGGGCTGAAAATGAAAGTGGTAGTTCACTGGAGTGGGGGCAAAGAATGCTGCATAGCTTACCACAAAGTCATTAAACAAGGTCATCAAGTTGCTTGTCTTCTCACATTTGAATATATGAAGCCGTACGTTTTTCACAGTTTCCCAATAATGGAGCTCCAATCCAAAACTTTAGGGCTTCCCCTAAAGCGGGTTAGAATTAAGAAGTCCTACGAGGACATTCTGGGTGCTCTGGCAAAGTTGCAGGATGAAGAGGGCATCGAGGGCATTGTAACTGGAGATATAGTCGGAGCAGGATGCGCCATTGTCCACTCCAGCTATTACGAGAGCATGGCTAAACAGTTGGGTTTAGCTTTCATGATGCCTCTGGAAAACCCTTCAGGCGACACTTATGACATACTTAAAGAAGTCGTTGACACTGGCTTAAGACCCGTAATGAACTGCATTAACACAAACTTCTTTGGTAAAGAATGGTTGGGACGTGCAATTGACAACAACTCCATTAAAGAACTAAAAGAGTTAGCTGACGCAAAAGGCATAGATGTTTCAAGTGAAGATGGCCAAGGCTACCATAGCACTGTGGTTGATGCACCGCTTTTTAAAGAATCAATTGGAATTGGCAAGTTTAAGGCGAAGAAAAAGAAAGAAAAATCCGAGAATTGGAAGCGAAACTGGCTATACATGGACATCAAAGAATGTTATCTGAAGCCTAAAGAAACGCCGAAATAAATATGGCATTTTAGTTCATGCCTTTTTTGTGGCAGGCTCTGATAGAGTTAGGTAGCGCTATAAAAAATCGGTAGTTTGCATAAAGTAAATGAACTACAAGGCATAACCTCTATTATTTCAGGGAAGCACATGAAAACTCGCATTACTCTTGTTAATCCACCATACCCAATCGGTTCCCACCAGCATCCGCCTTTCATGCCTTTAGGAATCGGGTACATAGGTGCCATATTGTACACGAATCATTTTGAAGTTAACGTGATTGATTGTCAAGCACAAAAAATCAGTCATCAACAATTCAGAGAAGAAATCAATAAATTCCAACCAGACATAGTTGGCGTTACCTCCACCACTCTTACCTACAAGTCCGCCCTCAAAATTATAAAAATAGCTAAGGAAATCTTGCCAAACTGCATAACAGCAATCGGAGGTCCACATGTTACATTTTGGGATGATAAAGCACTACAGGAAGAGCAATCGTTAGACATTGTTATAAGGGGCGAGGGCGAAAACACAATGTTGGAACTTGCCCAAAGAGTCGAAAATCACAAAACACTCCATGACCTTATAGGCACTACTTGCAGGAAAGGTGCCGACATTGTCAAGAACCCTGACAGACCTTTCCTGGAAAACCTTGACAGTTTGCCTTTTCCAGCGCTTCACCTTTGGCAACATGCCGGCGAACTGCGAAAATACGGAACCATACCTTACCCTGTTATGACTAGTAGAGGCTGTGTGTACTGGTGCAACTTCTGCACTGCCGTCAGAATGTTCGGCAGAAAATATCGCATGCGAAGTCCAAAAAATGTTGTCGACGAGTTGGTGTTTCTCAACAAAAACTATCATGCCAGCCAATTTACATTCTACGATGACGCGTTCACCGTGGACCAAGCAAGAACCGCCGAAATCTGCGATCAAATTCACAGCCGAGGACTCAAGATTAAATGGGACTGCGAAACACGGGTTGATATGGTCACAAAGGAACTCCTAGTCAAGATGAGGCAGGCGGGTTGCATAGCTGTTTGGTTCGGCGTAGAATCAGGCTCAAAGAAACTTTTAACCAGTATGGGCAAAGGCTTCTCACTAACACAGACAAGACGAGCATTCAAGTGGGCAAAAGAAGCAGGGTTAATGGCGGTCGCAGGAGTCATTTTAGGCTTTCCAGGCGAAACAAAAGAGAGCGCTTGGGAAACAATCAGGTTTGTAAAGGAACTTAACCCTAACGACGTCGGCTTCTACATAGCCACGCCTTACCCGGGAACCCCTATGTACGAAGAAGTCAAGGCAAACGGGTCCCTAAAGATAACTGACTTCAACAGATACGACACTGCGACACCGACCTTTGAAATTCCAAACATGACAATGCAGGAATTGACTCAAATAAGGGAACAAGCATTCCAAA
This sequence comes from Candidatus Bathyarchaeota archaeon, assembly GCA_963741005.1. Lineage (GTDB taxonomy): Archaea > Thermoproteota > Bathyarchaeia > Bathyarchaeales > Bathycorpusculaceae > Bathycorpusculum. Next base: position 447,302 of record CAVUGQ010000006.1, on the reverse strand, counting down.
GCTTCTACCTTAGTCCAGCCTACTTCGTCAGCGCCTTAGGCATGTTTAAGAAGGGAAAAATGTGGGGTCTTGGCGCAACCCGCCTAATACTGGCACATTTCCGAAGAGCAGTCAGAGCAAAAGCAAACAGCATACTGAAATAAAAAAAAGCCAAGATGGAGAAAGCAAAACATTGATTCTTTTAATGACAACTGCTCCACCCGAAAAATCACCATGGGGTATGGCGGGAAAGCTTCCTCCATTAGGTTTAGCCTATGTTGCAGGAGCGCTAGAAAAGAGCGGCTATTCAGTGAAGATTTTCGACAATTACCTGATGGAGAGACCCATTGAAGAAGTTAAGCTTGAAGTTAGAAAGCAACAGCCTGAAATAGTGGGCATAACCTGCAGTAGCTTAACCTACACGCGCTGTGTTGAGACAGCTAAAGCCGTCAAAGAAGCGTGCCCATCTTGCAAGGTAGTGGTGGGCGGGCCGCATCCTTCCTACATGCCTCAAACAATGTTGCAGCACCAAGAGATAGATTACGTGGTCATCGGCGAGGGTGAGCAGGCAATGGTCCAACTTGTTGCCAGCATCACAAAAGGCGAAAAAGATGCGACAGTCGCCAGGATTCCAGGGATAGCCTGCAAACTGGACGGCGAAGTAGTTAAGACCGCGCCTAAATTTATAAACGATTTAGACCCAGTTCCCTTTCCCGCGCGCCACTTGCTGCCCATGAAAATGTACGACCGTGCACTAAGCTACTTGGATGTTAAACCAGTTGATACCATGAGTGTACTGCGTGGTTGCCCATACAAATGTGCGTATTGTGAAACTAGGGCGTTGTGGGGAACTACCTGTCGAGCGTTTTCACCGCAAAGAGTAGTCGACGAAATAAAACATATGGTGGAAAATTACGGTTCTAAGGGGATCTATTTTGTCGGGGACAACTTTACCATAAACAAGAAACACACATCTGAGCTCTGCCGCTTAATCATAGAAAATAAACTAGATATTAAATGGACGTGTGAAACCAGAGTTGACCTTATCTCTAAAGAGTTACTTGTTGACCTGAAATCTGCTGGATGCCAAACCATCTTTTTTGGATTGGAATCCGGTTCACCCTCAATTCAGAAAAAGCTCAATAAAAACATCAATTTTAAGGAGGTCGAACGTACTTTTGAACTTTGTAGGCAAGTTGGAATACGAACAGCCACTTCTTTCATGCTCGGTATCCCAGGTGAAACAGTTAACGATATGAAAGTCACCTTTAAGTTTGCAAAGGGCCTAAATGCAGATTGGTGCCAATTCAACATTTACATAGCTTGTCCCGGTAGCGAACTTTACAATGAAGTGATGCGTGAAGGCTTGTATGACCAGATGGATAACTATTTGGCTCGTGTTAAAACCAAAGACTTTGATTATGATATGCTTGTGAAAATTCAAAGGGGATTCCAGAGGAATTGTCAAAGGTCGGCGTTTAGGTTAATTCGGGTGATTAGGCAGGAAGGCTTCATGAGTGCGTTTAAGAAAAGCACCAAATTAGTTTTCCATACTTCGTAAGTGTTTGGCTCTTTTAAGTTTATACGGATACGTTAATGGTTTTAAGGATTTCAACGGCAGCCTTCATGGGTAGCTTGTTGTCTGTGACGTTTTTTATTAGCATTCGCCCCCCATTAAAGAGGCTTATCTCCATCTTCATATAATCAAAAATCAGGAGCATCGGAGACTTTACACGAATTTTAATGTGTTGTTTTTTTATTTTTTCGCATGCTTGGTCCATGTTGAACTTTACCTGCGGTGTTGGAGTTATGTCTGCAGTTTTCCCTCCGCAGAGCCAAACAATGCTCAAGGTTAATTTACCAACAACTTGTTTTTCTGCCGTCTCGCTCAACTCCAAGCTTTCGTAGTTGTTTTAGGCGTATAGTTGCTTTATCAACATTACGATAGAACACAACAATAACTTTTGGGGGTTTTGTCCAATTAAAGGCAAACTTTCTTAGGTGGGGGTGCTTTGGTTTTTGGGTTTAAGAACGACTTCTTCAATGTCCATGTAGAGGAAGTCTCCTTCTCGGAACGGTGAACCGCCAAAATCGACAACGCGGTTTTTCTTGGTGTACTTGGTTATTTCGATGCGTTCTTTGAATAGTGGTGCATCAAGGGTTGTTGAGTGGTATTCTCCGGGTTCGCCTGAGACATCTATTCCTTTACCTGGCGGACCGACAAGGGGTTTCATGTCTTCGATACATCTTCTATCAATTTGGCGTCCTAGCCATTGTTCTGTAAAGTATCTTTGGTCAATGCAACTAAGGACTGCTTTGACTCCTGTTGCCTGTTCCATTTCCATGATTCGTTTGCGGTAGCGGCTGCCTGGAATCAAGTTAAGCGGTCTATCCCAAAGCGGCATCATAAGCTTCACGCCCAATTTTCTGCTAGCGTCTTTCCATACGCGCCTGTGGTGTACGTTGTCGATGTCGCCTGTGACGATGGCTTCAACACCTTCTTCTTTATGCAACCGTTCAAGGTTTCCCATTATGTCGTCATAGCGGTTGTCTGTAATTTTTACGAATTTGTGGGGGACACCTAGGGTTTTGGCTTGTAATTCTATTACTTTGAAGCTGTGGAAAACATATGGTTCCATATAAATGTAGGTGACAAGGCATGCTATTTCGTGGCCTTGCTCTACTACTTTCTGGTAGGCTGTGCAGCAGTCTTTTCCTCCACTCCAGTGGACAACCACTTTCATTCTAATTCAACATCCACACTATATTTTGACCAAATTTTGATGTTAGATGAAAGAGTCAACTTATTAAGCATTTATAGTAACCTCAGTAGTTCCGAATGTGCTTTGAACAGTTAACGTTCTAACGCAAACCATAACCCAACTGCTAATTGGTAAGAGTAATGGTTGAAGTATGGTTCACGATGTAAGTAGAGTGTATATGTGGCTTTTCACCTTTTCGATGGATATAGCCCAAAAACACTTCGAGATCCCATCAAGGTACAACTGCACCTGCAAACCCAGAGACATCCTTCGGGCATTAAACTTACTCAGCCTCGAAACAGCATACGCAGAAGGCGGCCTAAAAAATCTAACAAGAAAGCTCCGACGCGCCAACAAACCCAAAAAACAACTCGAAAAAAATGACAAAAAACGCCGCCAAGCACCAAACAGTGACACACTGCTCCTGTGCCTCAAACAAATAAGCCGCCCAAAAGCCAAAAGCATGCTATGCAAACTCAACCGGCAAGTCCTAGCAGCTGCAAAAACCAAAGGCGCATTCCACAAAAAAGTCATAGTTACCATCGACCTCACCTTCATTCCATACTACGGAAAAAAGATCACCCAATGGGTCGTTGGCGGCAAACAAAAGAAGGGAACCAGTTCCTTCCACTGCTGGGCAACCCTGCGCATAGTGTCGTCCGGACGCAGATTCACCATCAAAGTATGCCCAGTCAAACGAGATGAACTTGCCGCAGAGGCTATGGCCAAAATCGTGCTTGAACTGTTAGGAGAGGCGAAAGCTTGCGGCGCCCCTTCAATCTTGTTTTGCTGGACAAGGGCTTTTGCTGGAAAGAAGTAATAGTCGCATTGAAAACGTCGGGGTGCAAGTTTCTGGTTGCCGCGAAACGCGACAAACCCGTCAAAGAAGCTACTCTGGCTTATTTCAGGACGGGAAAGGGGCAAGTTGGGTGGCTTAGTAAGGATGAAGGTGATGGGAAGGTCACTTTTAATTTGTCAATTCACAGGTTCAAGAAGCTCCGTCGCAGGCGTGTTGGGAACATTTTGATGTTTTATGGGGCTTTTGCTACGAATTTGGGTTGGAAGGAGGCTTTGCGTGTTTGGGAGAAGTTTCCTTTGGAGTATCGTAGGCGGTGGGGTATTGAGACTGGTTATCGGGTGGATGGCGGTTTTAGGGTTAAGATGACAAGCAGGGATGCGCGATTGCGGTTTATTTATTATGCGTATAATGGTTGCTTTTCAGCACTCATTTACAGTAAAAAAGTGACTAAAACAAACACACTTTCGGAACTACTGTAACCTACTGTACTGACTATTTTCAGGTGCAGTTCCAGAATTGATTTACAAGTGAATTTAAAACTTAACTGAAGCCAAAGTTATAAACGTTGAACTTGTGAGAGAACCCTTCTTGTGAAAGAAAAATTTGGGAATAAGCAAACGTTTTCAAGATATTAGCGTTTCTATCAGATAGAAACAGCTTTCTATTTTTTTACGAATTACCTTCAATTATGGGAAAACTTATTTCTTTAGTGGGATACCTCCTATTAGGTATGAAATTTACTTGGAAATTTCCAATTGCTATATTACTGATTACTATAACTATTTTTCCAAGCGTTTGCTTTTACCCGGCAAATGGTAGCACTGGTACTTCAGCTCAAGATGTACCTTTTTTCGGAATTACTTTTGGCGGAAACACCACTATCGAAGCAAAACTATTGATAGACAAAGTGAAGGGATACACCAACCTCTTTGTAGTGGACAATTGGGATATTGCAATGAATGAAACCGCCCTGAGCGAAATCTGCCAATATGCTTATGACGCAAATTTGTACTTTATTGTATATTTTAGCTTCATTTTTTCTAACTCATCGCAACTCAACGAAAATACTTTGAACCTATTTAAAGACGCGGGCGTTGTGCCATTTCACGTCACTTGGCTGAGTTCGGCAAATGATAGGTGGGGCGAAAAATTCTTGGGCGCTTACGTCCTTGACGAACCTGGAGGCAAACAAATTGATATGGGACATTATAGTGGGTTCGCAACAACCTATAGTGGAAGAAACCAAACAACTTTTACAAATGTTACCAGCTACAGCGATGCAGCAAACCGATTTATCAGAGGCCTCAAAAGTACCACCACACAACGGCTAAACAACGCTACTGTTCGTAATTCAATCCCCAATGCGACAGGAAGAGTGATTCCTGTGTTTACAGCTGACAATGCGCTCTACTGGTTTGACTATCTAGGTGGATATGACACAGTATTTGCGGAATTGGGATGGAATCACAATGAAGCACAACACATAGCTCTTTGTAGAGGGGCTGCAAATGTGCAGGACAAACAGTGGGGTGCAATAATTACATGGGCTTCAAATGACCCCCCTTACTTGGAAAGTGGAGCGCAAATGCTTGAGGAACTTAGTAATGCATATTCTTCAGGAGCCAAGTACCTAATAGTTTTTAACTTTCCCCAAATCAATCCGTATGGTGCCTTAACCGAAGAACACTTCAAGGTTCTGGAGATGTTTTGGACTCAAATCCATAATGCTCCACGAAAAACGGTAGAAACTGATGGCCAAGTAGCTCTGGTGTTTCCTATGGACTACGGTTGGGGTATGAGACAGGCCAATGACAGAATCTGGGGTCTATGGCCGGTAGACGATTTGGCTCCTCTAATTGGGGAAAAAATAGCCACATTAATCAATAAGTATGGCTTTAATTTAGACATAATTTATGATGACCCTCGCTTCAATTACACAGAAAAATACTCAACAATCTACTATTGGAATGGAACAACTATCCAACCCCCACAGTCCTTTTTCAATTTGTCGGCGCCCTCTACGATATATACATCTGTTGCAGTCGCTATTATCGCGTTGACGTGTATCCTATCCTATTTTATCATTAAAAACAAAAAAACCCGAACACTATCTCAATCGCTATCCCAAACAACCATTCAAGTTCCTTCTTCGTCGAAAGCTACTCTAACAAATCTTGGTCGTGGGCAATTGGAACTTGTTGACAACACGATAAGGTTTCGCACAGAAAAAGGATACCTTAGGAATCGGAAAGAAATAATCAAGGTAATCTCAGTAACCGATGTGGAAAACATAAAACAAGCTGGAAGCCAATTAAGCGTTACTTGGAAAGGCATCACTGAGGTATTTGTCATAGAAGAGCCTGCATTGGCTGAAAAAATAAGCGAAAAAGTAAATGTGATTCTGGAAGAACAAAGAAAAATTCTGCGAAATAAGGAATTCATGCAAAGCGAGATTGCCAAAATAGTCAGAGTTGCCTTGGAAATTGTTGATTCATTATTCGATGTCCTGAGAAGTTTACAAAAAAGAATCGATTGGCTTCAATTAGAGAGTTACTCAAAGCTTTCTGAAGAGACTGGAAAAAGATTAATGAACCAAACAATTGGATCAGTTAACTTGGACTTCTCAAGGCTATTGTTAGCCGTAGAGAAACATCTTCCGAAAGAAACCTCAAAAGAAACATACGACATTCTTAGAACCTTGTACGAGCATTTCTGCTTGTTAGCTTCTAAGAACCAGATACCTGATGAAGCCTATTCAAACTACAAAGACGCAAAAACAACAATTTTAGCATATTATATACTCAACGATATCATATTAAGCATAACAGTTGGAGAAAAAGATAATCAAAGAGAAATTAATCAACTCATGATGTTCCTGGAAGACCTGCCAAACACAACAGACCTAAGAATAAACATAAGTGAGCTTAAAGGCATAATAAACAAATTGGGGACAGCGAAAGAAAATGAAGACTTCGTTGAGGAAAGCAGAATGTTATTCAGGCAATTCATTAACCATACCCCCTCTTTAGAAAACTGACGATTAATTCTTTTCTATATCTCAACTATATCTTTCTTTTATAGTGATTTGAAACATGTCTATCTTTTAACGGAAAGCTACATATGTTTGGATCAGGATGAATATTTTAACTGAAAAATCAAGGGCATAAAAGGATTTGTGTACATCAGAAAATCTTCAAGAAAGCATTCATCAGGCTAATGTTAACGTCCATCGGTTCGAAGCAAAATATTACGAGGTACTTCATCCAGAAGTATACAGCACGCAAGAGCAGAGGCGAATAAGGTCTACATTAAAAACAGCGGATAAGCTTGTATCGGATAATCACAAAAAGGCTCTTGATTTTGGGGCGGGCACCGGAAATTTAACAGGAAAGCTTCTTAGTTTGGGTTATAAAGTTACTGCAATAGATATCTCTGCTGAAATGTGTGTAATTCTGAAAAATAGGTACAAAACATACATAGAGGACAAAAAACTAATCGTTATCAACTCGCCCATAGAGTTCGTGAGTTTTGCTCGAGCTGAATTCGATTTAATTGCTTGTTATTCTGTTCTACATCATCTACCCGATTATCCAGATACACTTCATAGGCTTTCTGACTTCTTAAAAAAAGGCGGTGTAATGTATATAGACCATGAAGCTTCGCCGTTTTATTGGAAGGATGAATCAAGCAAATTAGCGAACCTGGTGAAACTCATTTATTTTCATTCTAATCCATCCCTTAATATTTTTTATTTCAAAATAGCTGGAATGAATATTCCTTCGATTGATTATACCTTATCTGATTATTGGCATAAGAAAGAACATCCCTTAGACCATACGCGAATAGAAGCTTTTCTTAGAAAATACTTTGTTGATTTCAAAAGGAGAGACTATTATCAACATGCAACTTGGTTAGGGAATCCCCTATTTTTTATTTATAAAATTGCTTGCAAACCAGAAATGAGTTTTTGGATGGCTAAAAAATGACTTTTTTGCTCATAAATATGACCAACTATAAAATTAAAGAGAGAGATTTAACCAATTCAACAGTTTTAACTTTGACAATGTCCTAATTTGGATTTGTTAATATGCCCAGAAAACTCTTGCGGACTTCAGCGAATTAGTTTACGACATCACATCTACGTTTTGTTTATTGCAAACAAATCTCGGTTGGCTAATATTGGTTATGGATAAGTTTTTGTTGCTGTCTGTTGCGGAAATTTGTAGATTACTATTGTTTCTTTGGAAGTTTTACAGCCAAACACAAAATACATTCTGCTAACTATGGTAAGTAGTTGACTTGGAATTCTCAGAAACATAAAGTAGAAAAAAGGGAAATTTGAGAATCATTGAATTTATGTTTGAATAATAGGTTCAAAATTGCGCTTTCTGAAAAGCAAAGGTATTCCTGCAAAGGGAAGTGACATAGCCCACAGGTTCAAGTTATGCCCTAGTAGCCATGCGTACCATGTACCCCAACCGCCTACACTTCCCAAGAAAAGCCACATTACGTAGTTCCCAAGGAAATACACCCCGACCAACGTGACGATAACGCCAACCGTGTGAAGGTTGACTTTGGCTATGGAGTCTGCACCGACTGTTCTCTTAGTAAAGTACGCTGCATATATTGCGAGCACAAGAAGTCCCACAGTGGTTATGAGGAAGCTGAACAGGTTAGTGGGGTAAAGTAGGAGGTAATCGGTTCCTTTAGTGATGACTGCCGCTAACCAGTTCCCAGTGTTGTTTAGCCAGAATACGAACACATAAACGGTTCCAGCAATCAAAGCCCATTTTATGGCGCCCTGGGCCGATTTCTTTGGACTCAACTCCATAAACAACTTGACTAATACAGCAACAAGAACTATTGACTGCAACAGACAGGGCAGGGTGTTCTCCATCAACCCACTGATTAAGCCGGCAAAGGTACTTGAAGGGTTGGTGAATCCGTTGAGTCCCAAAATACCTGAAGGGAGAAAGCTCAGCCAGTACCCCGCTTCACAGAGAATTGCAAACCTTGCTGCCATCATCGCTTCGGGTTTGGAGAGATCTCTTTTCACAACGTAGAACAATATAGCGACCGAGGCGATTAAACCTGCGACTGTCCTGAAACTCATGCCCACGCCCTGGGGGACGTCGGTTAAGTAAATAAAGAGGACCGTGAGGGTCCACGGTTGATAAAGCCGTTGACGAATTCGTAGAGCATGTAGCTGAACAGTGAGAGGGCGACTAGGAGTAATCCAACTCTGAGCGACCAATCAAGTTTGGGGGTGTTCATTTTTTCACATCGAATGAAAATTGAACTTTATTCACAGTTTTTGGTATATAAGATTTGTGTAAATCAAAATTTCGTGTTTTATGCGCAGTGAGGACTTTAGGTTAAGTTGAGTGTGGGTATTTAGCTATTGGCTTTTTGACCATGATATAGTAAGGTTTTCTGACATTGCTTGATAGAGATTGAGACCTTGTTGCTTCCACGTAGCCAGCAACGACATCATAGTCTCATAGATAACAGTGCCCTTCTCATTCCTAAAGGTGCCAATGACCTTGCGCTCAACCACACACTCTTCAATCCCCGCTCCGCCCAATTATTCGTAGCCTCAACCCCAACCACAATAACAAACGTAAACCAATACCCAAACCCATTACGCACCTTCCCAATAAACTGTTTAACCTATACATCCCCATAACGCCGCTTTAACTAGTACCTCAAACGACGTTCCGCCTTAGCCATAAGCTTTTCCCGCTCACTAAAATACGGATCACCCAACAGCGAATCCTTCAACCCCAAATACAAACGCTTCAACTCCAAATACAAAGCCCTACCCTCCAAACAATGCTCAGAGGGACACTGTGCCTCACCAAGCAAATGAGTCCAACAACGCTGCAAGTGATTCGTGAAGTTAGAATACGACCGCCACCCATCACAAACAATCCAACCCACAAAGTTTTGCCCAACACTTCCTCCAAAAATGTTCTATCTAGTAAATGGGTAACACTTTCTATATTGGGTGAGAGTGTGACGTTTGGAGCGGGATTGGGAGAAGCTTAGGAAATGGATTGTTAGGCGACGTTTAGAGGGCATGCGTGTTTCTGAGATTTGTGCTCAAGGGAAGATAAGCCGCAAAGTATTCTATTTTTGGTGGAACCGATACGTGTCTGAAGGCTGGATTGGTCTGCAGGAAAAGCAGAGAGGACGACCTCAAGGTCTAGCTCTTAACGATACTTTGAAACAAAAAGTGATTAAGTTAAGAAAACGATACGAATGGGGTCCTAACAAGATTGCGGGTCATCTAAGCCACAAAGGCTGCACTATTGATCATAATCAAGTGTACCAGATTATCTGCCAAGCAGGCTTAAACCACCCAATAACTGAGCCTAGAAAGATTTGGGGTACCAAACGTTTCGAGCGGGAGCATTGTAATAGTTTGTGGCAGACTGATTTTAAACTCTGCAACGACGATAACTGGATGATCAGCTACCAAGATGACCATTCACGCTTCATAGTGGGGTCGGTTAAGATTTATAGTCCCACTGGAGAAAACGCGATGCTGCTGCTTGATAGGGCAGTTAGGCGGTTTGGGGTTCCAGCTCAGATTCTTACGGATCAGGGAACGCAGTTTAAGCCTCCTAGAGGCGGGACTTCAGCGTTTGATTTGCATTGTACTGAGTTGGGTATTGAGCATATTTGTGCGAGTGTGCGCAGGCCTACTACTTGTGGCAAAATTGAAGCTTTTCATAAGGCTTACGAGGTTGAGTCGCATTTGTTCAAGGAACATTGGAGCTTTATACGATATTATAACTACACAAGACCACATGAAGGAATAAACTATTTAACTCCAGCAGAAATATACCTAAAAGACAAAGTGTTACCCAATTCTTAGATAGAACAACTTCCTCCAAAAAAGAAATTCATTTATAGCTTGATTTAATTTTTTATTATAGAAAAATACGTAAAATTTCAATACGGAGAAAAATTTAATGAAAACCGGAAAAATTAGAACAAATTCTAAAGTATTAGCAATCGCAATTACGGCACTTCTGTTAATATCAATGTTAGCTTTTGTAGTTCCAGCTCAAGCTGCTGACCGTCAACCTTATGCTTTTCTCTCAGCTAGACCGAATCCCGTCGGCGTCGGCCAAAGCGTTTTAATTGTTATGTGGCTCGATCTCGTTCCGACAACTGCATATCCAGGCCAACCCACCAAAGTTTGGAAGGATTACACACTAACAATTACTGCCTCAGATGGTACCGTTGAAACAATGGTTCGAGATTCTGACCCTGTCGCATCACAATACATTAACTGGACACCCAAAAAAACCGGCAACTACACTATGATGTTCAGATACCCAGGAGAAACAATTGACACCACCACAATGTTACCCGCTGTTTCACGAAATTTAACCATAGTTGTCCAAGATGAACCGATACCCGAAGGGATGACTGCATCTCTGCCAACCGAATACTGGACAAGACCAATACAAGCAACAAACCGTGAATGGACGGAAATTGCAAACAACTGGTATGGTGTAGCCGCTCTCTACGGAGGCTCTGTGAATGGTGAAACCAACTGGGTCGAATACGGAATTGCACCAAACAGTGCACACATACTATGGTCAACAGAGTTACAACCTGGCGGTCTCGCAAGCGGAGAATTAGGCGATATAGGCTATTACAGCGGCGCTTCTTATGAAAACAAATGGACGCCCCCAGTTGTCATCGATGGCAAGCTATACTACAACACGCGCCTAGGTGGATCAGCAAATCTAGGTTTGAAATGTATTGACATGGCTACCGGCGAAGAACTCTGGTTCCAAAACGGAACAACCATAAGTTGCGGGCAAGTCTTAAACTTTGACGTCCCCAACCAGCACGGTGCATTCCCATACCTCTGGTCAACCGGAAGCACCTACCGCCTCTACGATGCATACACAGGCACTGAAATCCTACAAATCGTTAACGGCACATCTGGAAGAATGAAATTCGACGATAACGGCAACCTACTAGTTTACGTAGTCAACGCACAACAAAACCGAGTAACCCTTTGGAACTCAACCAAATGCATAGTAGCAGCTAACCCCGGCAACCCATACGGTTGGCAATGGAGGCCAGTTACTGGCGGAAGACTTGATTGGTCTGCAGGCATTGAATGGAACGTATCTGTTCCAGACGTACCTGGAAACCAAGGTATTGCCCAATTGGGTGACCACGCATTAATTTGCGCTGCTCAACCTGAAGCAGGCATCGTCGGTTGTACAGGCTACAGCACAATAGACGGACACCAACTCTTCAACTTCAACCTAACAAGCTCAGCCTCAGCATTTTCAAACTTCTTCTTTACAGGCGAAGTGGACAATAGATTCGCATGGTTCAAACAGGAAACAATGCAATGGTATGGCTTCGATGCACAAACTGGTAAACAGATTTGGGGACCCACAGAACCCTACGAAAACGATTGGGGAATATACACCACTAGCGTAAACGGTCTTGGCGCTTCAAGCCCATTGATAGCTTACGGCAAACTATACGCAGTCGCATACGACGGTACGATCCATTGCTTTGACATGGAAACTGGAAACAACGACTGGAACTACTATATTGGCGACGCAGGTTACGAAACCCCCTACGGCACTTGGCCCCTTGCAGGCGGATTCCACGTCGCTGCAGACGGAAAAATCTATGCCTCCACAGGCGAACACAGCCCAAGCCACCCACTGACACGCGGAGCAAAAATCGTTTGCGTCAACGCAACCACAGGCGACGAAATTTGGCGATCCAACGGCTGGTTCGGTCAACCAATCATAGCTGACGGATCACTAGTTGACTTTAACCAATATGACAACTTCATCTACTGCTTCGGTAAAGGCCCAACCCGAGTTACTGTCAATGCACCCGACGTTTCAGTTCCTCAAACCTCAAGCATCCTCATCAAAGGCACAGTGACTGACATATCTGCCGGTACAAACCAAAACGTCCAAGCAATGCGCTTCCCCGATGGTGTTCCCGCAGTCTCCGACGATAGCATGAGCGACTGGATGCAATACGTTTACATGCAAGGCACTCGACCAACCAACGCAAACGGCGTAACAGTAACCCTTGACGTCTTAGACTCCAACGGTAACATCCGAAACATCGGCGAAACAACCAGCGACGCTAATGGCTTCTTTAGCTACGAATGGCAACCCGACATCTCAGGCAAATTCACAGTGTACGCTACATTTGGCGGATCCGAATCTTACTGGCCTTCACATTCAGAAACAGCTTTCACCGTTTCAGAACCCGCACCTACTGCTACACCAACTCCTGAACCAGCTCAATCCATGGCTGATATGTACTTTGTTCCCGCAATCGCTGGCATAATCGTTGCAATCATAGTCGTTGGATTAGTATTGGCACTTCTGCTACTAAAGAAACGACCATAAAAAAACCAACCCCCTTATTTTTTTATTTTTTTCTATATGTCCATAACCAAATAGCCGATTAAGAAAAGCAACCAATTTTTGCTTTTAAGCCCAGCTGTAATCTAACGCTATTTGACGACCAAGTCAATGAAAAAAGCGAAAGACTACAACAGGGCAAAACAAGTATACTTTAACCCAGAGAAAGCTTTGCCCACACTGTCACCACCCACTCAAACAAAGCCACATCTCCTGGCAAAAACACGTCATAACCCTCAAAGGCACATTCCACGTAACCAGCTATGCCTATAAATGCTTTAACGAACCATGCCAAACACAAACAATTTACCGTTCAACAGAAGCAGAAACGCTCAGCCTCAAATACTGCCAATTCAGCCTAGACGTCATCGCCAAATATGGGTAGCGGGAGTATTTAGAAATGTCTAATAATTAATCTAATTTACTATAAGATTACTAATGAGTTAGCATCTTCATCTACAATGACTTGAATAGGTTTTTTTCACATCTTTATGTACTGATTCTTTAAGGCATTCGTAATCAATCTTGTTTGGTCTGGGTGCAGCAGTTAAGTACTCAGACACTATCTTGAAATGTGCGTCTTTGCTAAACATATTCAGTTGAGTTAGTTTTAAAAAGGCTAACCTCAATAATATATCCAATAGAACACTGAAATTTGAAGGTGCCCTGATGAATAAAAATCAATTGTCTAAGGTTGTTTTACTAACGCAAGGAATAGGCGCAGTGTTTTTCGCAGTATTTTGGTTGGCGTACTCATTTGCCCTTCCATCTACTAGTGTGAGATCTGGTGAACCCGTTTTCAAAATACCTCTCTCAATATTTGGGGGATTGTTCCTTCTACTCACTTTCGTATTGTTGGTGGCTTCATTTGTGATGAAGCGCAGAATAAATAACAAATCACAATAGTCTTCTTTCTCAGATTTAATGCATCAGCGAGTTATCAGTTATCTTGAACGCCTTTTTCAAAGCATTCAACAAAATCAAGTTATCTTTAAAAGACCTGACCGTGACTCTAAAGTAACTGTCATCAAGCCCCACAAAAGTGCAGCAGTCTCGGATTAAGATGCGTTCTTTTGCTAAGAGTTCTTTGAGCATGGTGGATGTGAGTTTGCGGCTCTGAATTCTGACGAGTAGAAAGTTGGTTACGGATGGGTAGACATGTAAGCCTTCGATTTCGCTTAAGCTCTTGGTAAGCGCTGTTCGTTCTTTGGCGATGGTTTGCTTTGTGTTTTCTATGTATTCTTTGTCGTTGAAGGCTGCCAGCGTTACTGCGCCTGCTAAACCGTTGATGCTCCATGGCTGCCGAACCGTTTCCAACTTGTCAATCAGGTTTCCCGCTGCAATTGCGTAGCCCAAGCGTATGCCTGGCATCCCGTAGAACTTGGTAACTGACCGAATAACAAAGAGGTTCTCATACTCTTTTACCATGCCCGCCACTGTGGTTTCTTCGCTTTTCTCAGCGAACTCGATGTAGTTCTCGTCAATGCTGAAGATTATGTCTTTTTTGTTGCAGAAATCGACAAGGTCTAAAATCGTTTTCTTGCTGTAGAGGGTTCCTGAGGGACTATGTGGGTTGCAAATGCACATTATCTTTGTGTCGTCGGTGACCGCCTTCTTGATTTTTTCTGACTCCAACACAAAGTTTTCAGGCAACTGGATAAACACTGGTTCTCCACCAATCCTAAGTGCTGCCTTCTCATACTCCGAAAAAGAAGGCACTGGAATCAACGTCTTAAACCCACGCGGCAGACTCTCCGCAATCATGTAAATTAACTCGATTGACCCGTTGCCCAAAAGGATGTTTTCTTCCTCAATCCCATGCCCAACATACTTGGCAACCTCCTCCTTGAACTCGACAGGGTTTGGGTCAGGGTAAAACCGAATCAACTTTGCGTTTTGCTTCACCGCCTCAACTGCCTTTGGTGATGGTCCGAGATAGTTTATGGGACCACTAAACTCAAGCACATCTTCAAGAGGTATGTCGTATTTTCTGCTAAATCCCCAGATGTCTCCGCCATGACTCACGAATCTGCGTTTTTTACACGTGCTCGACAACTTTCACTTCCTCCAATAGCCTGCTCATTTCTTTCTCCACTTGTAACTGTGCCTTAAAGTGAGCGTTATATAAGTTAACCACCTTGTATAACCAATAGACTACCCCAACGCCCAACGTAACTATGGTTATTAATGCATAAGTTTTTATCGGTATAGTTTGGGGCATAAACAATCGCACTGGAAGAGCAGCTGCAAGGAAGACGTCTTGATTGCGTTCGTGAACAGCCAAATCTCTGGATAACAAATACAGGAATACAAAAACTGGCACAACAAGAATAATGCTTGCAACCCAAGCCTTCGTATTCATATCGGCAAAACGTTCACTTTCAACTGGTGGCTCTTTCCCCTTACTTTTCAGATAAGCAGATACTCGATTTTCAAACTCCGTTTCTCTACGGAAATGTCTGTTTCTGCCTTCAACCAAGCGATAAAACATCGGGAAAAAAGCTATGCCGAAAGTGACAATCGCTCCCAGGAACCACATAGAAAACCAGACCTTTCGGTCACCCTCAACTTTAGTGTTCAAAGTGTTTTCCATTTAGGCATCAATTACCCATTCAATTGCTAACAAAGTTGGCGTAGCCAAACTTTATAAGTTCTTCCATTTGCATCTTAAATAAAATGAGCCCACGTCAAATGCTCCTTTCTGTCATAATTCCCGTGTACAACGAGGAATTAACTGTAGGCAACGTAATCGACCGAGTTACGCTTGCAATGCAGCAAATCGGCTTGAAATATGAGCTTATTGTTGTAGATGATCACTCTTATGACCGCTCCCTTAAAGTAGCTAGAGAACACAGC
Organism: Candidatus Bathyarchaeota archaeon; assembly: GCA_963741005.1. Classification (GTDB taxonomy): domain Archaea; phylum Thermoproteota; class Bathyarchaeia; order Bathyarchaeales; family Bathycorpusculaceae; genus Bathycorpusculum. The sequence goes on along the minus strand of CAVUGQ010000006.1, from coordinate 431,472 downwards.
GGCAAACTCTACAGTTTAAAGCAGCATTTAGGGAAAGGTTATGCGCTAAGGGCTGGGTTTGCCCAAGCAAAAGGAGACATAATAATAACAATTGACTCCGACGGCTCTCACCGACCTGAAGAGCTTCTCCGAGTTCTCAACCCAGTGTTAAAAGATAAAGCCGACTTAGTGATAGGATCAAGGTATCTAAACCAGAAGAACGTTGCCGCAAGAAAACTAAACGCGTTCGGGGTGCGAATTTTTAATCTTCTAATTCAACTTTTAACTGGAACAGCAATTACAGATTCCCAATCGGGATACCGCGCAATGAAACGTGAAGTCCTAAACAATCAAAAATTAAATTCAGGCGGATACGAGATTGAATCCGAGATGCTTGTTAAAACCGCTAAAGAAAACTTCCGAGTTGTTGAGGTACCGATTAGCTTTGAGCAACGCACTTATGGCCGATCAGGTGTTGACCCTTTATTTGACGGCTCAAAGATTATGTTATCGATTATTTTGGCATACTTGAAGGGTTAGAAACATTGGCTAACACAGATTATCCCAAAGTTACAATCATAGTAGCAGCCTACAATAGCCAAGACACCATCGAAGAATGCCTCAAATCCATCTTATCCATGAATTATTCCGAGGGTTTTTTGGAGATTATCGTGATGGACGGCGGTTCCAAAGATTCTACAGTTAAAATAGCCCAAAAATATCCAATCAAAGTTGTTTCCATTCGTCTCAATGCTCCAGCAGCCTATAATTACGCAATGAAAATCGCTTCACACCCAATTCTGGGTTTCATAGATGCCGACGCTAAAGTTGAAGTTGAATGGCTAAAAAAACTCGTGCCTCATCTAAGCGACCCTAACGTAGCAGGAGTCAGCGGCAGCATCGAAACATGGAACAGCGAGAACCCTTGGGCAAGAAGCATAGGGTACGAACTCAAAAACCGCTACAAACGCATAGGACAGTATACTGGCCGTATAGCCACAATGAACCTTCTTCTCAAAAAAGCTGTCATTAAGGAAGCAGGCGGATGGGACGAGAAACTGCCAAGCCAATATGATACCGACCTCGGATTCCGAATCAGCGCAAAAAGCTACAAAATCGCCTATGAACCCAGCGCCATTTGTTATCATTTTAACCGCCCAACACTGAGGACTTATTATCGACAACAACTACAGTACGGAAAGAACACCCTTAAACTATATTTCAAACATGGGCATTTAGCGAAGGGCGACGAAATCACCGATTTCGGAATGAACATACAACCTATCCTACTTTTAGTGGTTATCGCTTCTTTTCTTTCTGGAATAATTCCATTATTAAGACAATTGTGGATTGTTTCAGGAATAGTTCTGCTGGCTATGTCTGTTTATTTTGTCTATTCGGCTGCCAAAATATCTTTTAAATTTCACGATTGGGCTTCCATGCGGTTAATTGTACTTTATTTTGTACGGTCGGCAGCGTGGTTTGTCGGCGCATTAATAACAACTGCACGATATCTGAGAGGGAAGGACAGGTAAATGACGCGCAAAGTCTGTTTCATCTCCCCAGAATACTGGCCCCTCACTGGCGGCACAGGCGCATACGTTTACTACCTCTCCAACGAACTCCTAAAAAACGGCTACCAAATTCACGTGATCACAGGTTCCAACAAAACCCAAGACATCCAAGTTAACTCTCAACTTAACGTGTCTTTTCTAAAAATTCCCAAAATGCCAATTGTAAAATCATTCATGCTCGCCGCCAACAGCAACCGCAAACTCAACAGCATCCACAAAACCGCCAACATCGACATTACCCATCCCCAGTTACCATTGACTCCGAATTTTGCCGTGCCACCTAACTTTGGAAAAACTCTTGTCTGCACCGTCCACTCCACCTGGAAAGGGGAAGCTGAAGCCATCCGAGGCGAACCTTACAGCCGATTGAACGCAAACGAGAAGTTTTTAGTGAGTTTCAATTGGTTTTTACGGTTCTTCGAAGAAGGAATGCTTGCAAGGGCACGAAAGATTATTGCTGTTAGTCACTTCACGAGGTGGGAGCTCACAAACTACTACAAGATACCTGAAAACAAAATTCGAGTTATCCACAACGGCGTAGCGACAAACAAGTTCAAACCTGCAGTTAATAAACGCAAAGCTAAGATGGAACTCGGCTTCAACCCTGATGAATTAGCAATAGTCTCCGTAGGAAGGCTCTATGCACGCAAAGGCTTGTTTACTTTAATCGAAAGCATGCCAGCAGTCGTTAAACGCTTCCCAAACGCCAAATTTATCATCTCTGGCAAAGGGCAAAGTGACGAAATGTACAAACTCAACGCCTACGCCGAGAAACTCGATGTAAAAAACAACATAATCTTCACAGGTTACTATCCCGACACAAAGCTGCCTAAACTCTACCAAGCTGCCGACATATTCGCATTCTCCACATTCTACGAACACCATCCTTTCGCTGTTTTAGAAGCTCTCTCAACAGGCTTACCCGTTGTAACCACAACCGTTGGAGGTATACCGGAAACGATTGAAAGCGGCAAAAACGGTTTCTTAGTTGAACCCTTCCATCCTAGAGCTTTTAGCGAAAAAATCTTGTATTTACTTGAGCATCCAGATTTTGCAAAGGAAATGGGCGCTCAGGCGAGAAAAACAATCGTGGAAAACTATGATTGGCGAATAGTCGTTAAAGATGCCATGAAAGTCTACGACCAAGCCTTAAGCTAACCCACTTGGACGGGTTCACGCCGATATGCCATCGTGATCTTCTGGAACAATCTCACGATGTCCAACGAGCAGAAAAGAGCCTTCGTTAGGTACTCATGCCGGTAAATCATCATCTGCGCCTTTACGGGTAAATCTATTCTCGGCGGCTCAAACCGGCGCGCAACCTCGGATACTTGATAGCCTTCAACTTGAATGGCTTCTTCACGGAAACCTGTTTTTTGGGCGATATAGTTGAGGTAGGTTTCTCTCCATTTAAGCTTCATAACTTGGGCGCAAACGATGTCAACTGCTAAGGCGTCGTTTCCTGTCAGCATCAAATCCATTTTGACGGGCTTGCCTTTTGTGGGTCCGTTGCCTTCAATTCCTATTCGAGCGTCCATTATGGTTAACTGCGGTTTGAATAGCATATACAATCGGTAGAAAACTTCGGGCAAGTACGGATGCAAATAGATGCGTTTGTTGCTAGGCACGCAGCCGAACAAGTTCTTGATGGCGCCGCTGTAAGCCATGAACTCATGCGTTTTCATCAACGGTAGATCTACCACTGCATCTGCGTCGAGGATTGTTTTGGGCAGAAACAGCCGTTTAAGGGGTGTGTTGCCTTGGAATTTTACTTCCACAAGCTTATCTTCGGAGAGGTTAATTACCTTGCCACCTGCAGCTTTGACAGCTGATTGGGTACCTGTTTTGTCAAAAGCTATCCAGCAGGGATAGTTAAAACCGTTGGATTCACCAACGATGACTTCACTGTTTCTGTCACGGAGCAAACCAACGAGTTGACGCATTAACTCGGGGCTGGTTACAACTCCAGGCAAGTACTCTGGATGGCTTAAGTTCGGTTTTATGAAAATCTTGCGTTTCCCACGCAACCCAGAATTGGCAACTGCTTCCTTAACAATATCGCTAATATCTTCTTTGACACGGAAGATTTTGACAGTTTTCTGCATTAATTTAGGCATTTTTAGCACCTTTCAGCCCCATAAGGCACCCTGGATCTCCATTCAGCATGTCGCCATTGTGGTAAGCAGCTGAGCGTGCTCTGCAACCGCCACAAATGTACTTATAATCGCATTTTCCACATGAGCCTTTTAGGTTTGCCCTATTTCGGAATGATTTAAACAGGGGTGCGTTTAGCCAGATATCTGTGAATTTTTCTGTCTTGAGGTTCCCAACGTTAACAGGTAAAAAGACGCAGGGGTGAACATCGCCTTGTGGTGAGAGTGAACAATACAGTCTTCCCGCGCCGCAGCCACCAATAAAATCTGCAAGTGGTGCAGCTTTTTTTGTAATCCTTACGGTTTGCATGTGAGCCATTGACATAGTTACTTCACCTGTACCAGCCGAACCCTGACATTGTAGTGCCACTCGAGCTAGCTGAGGTGCAGTAGTGAGTATGGTGGTTTTGCAGCCTGACGACATACGGTTCAAAAGGTAATGCATAACTTTTTCCTTTTCTTGAGGCGAGAGATCCTGGTCAAAGTGTGCTTTGCCACGTCCGGTTGGGATAAAATTGAAGTAAGTGAACCGTTCCGCGTGAATCTCTTCAGCTAAATCGATAATTGCAGGTAATTCTTCAAGGTTATTTTTGCCAACTGTCGTAGCAATACATACACACAAGTCCGCTTCCACACAGTTTTTCAACCCAGCCACTGCCTTATCGAATGTCCCCGGAACACCTCGAAATTCATCATGCGTTTTGGCTGAAGCACCGTCAATGCTGACGTCGATATAGTTAACTCTTGCTTCCTTAAGCTTCTGTACATTCTCTCTAGTGAGCAAAGTGCCGTTTGAAGCAACTGAAACATAAAGACCCCGATCGGCAGCATGCCTTGCAACTTGGAAAAAGTCTTTTCGAGTGAGCGGTTCTCCGCCAGAAAACGCTAATGCTATCACCCCAGCGTCTGCAATCTGGTCAACAACTGCCAAAGCCTGCTGGGTAGATAGCTCCCCTTCTTGGGCTGTGCCGCTGTTGGAGTAGCAGTGCTTGCATCGAAGGTTGCATTGATGAGTGAAATCCCAAACTACAAGAAAAGGTGCATAGATTGAGATGGGTTTCTTTATGCCAAAGTAAGCAAATGATTTTGTCAGGTTTAATACGGCCTTTCTTGCGTAAGGGTCAACAAGGAGTTTTTCAACTTTCACCCGTTTAATGTTAAGGCTTCGCCGTAGGAACTCAACCCAGAAACCAATAACTTGCGAGTACAACCCGCTGCATTTATCGCATTTTCGGTCGGTTTTGCCTGCGTAATCATCCAGTGCCGCTTCCAGAACTGTTCTTTTGCATGAACTGCATTTTTTGAGCGAAATCCGAAGCATCTTCTTAGTCATAGGTAGCGTGATGACTGCGTTCCAAAAACTGTCGTGGTTTAGTATGCTCATGCAGGACTCTCCAAGCGGTACAGATAGTTAATTGGATGCGTGGGTATGTTAAATATTTCTCTAAAACCGCTAACTAACCTACAATACAACAACTTTCTCTGTGTTTCCATCTCTTGTTATTAAATAGAAGAGTGCGCTCTCACTGGACATTAGAGATTCTTTGATTTCTTTATTATTCTTTCTGCTATTTCAAAGTCTTTTGTGGTGTTGACGTTTAGGAGAACCTCGGTTTCTTCGGTTATTATGGCACTTGTCTCGATTTTTCCATCGGTTTGGATTTTTGCGCCGTTTATGACATTGATTCCTGAAACTGCATACCATGTACCCTTGTATTCGTCAGTGGAGGAAATAGAGAGTCCCAAATTCATTCGTGCCTTGATGGGAACAAAAACCGCCAAAAAATCTTTTCCGCAAACCTCAAATGTCTCAATAATTTTATCGAGGACTTTCCCCGTTATCGCCGGCACATCAGACGGCATCGTAAGTATTGGACCTGTTAAATTAGCCTCCGCTACTGCTTGTTTTAGGTCGTCGTGGTAGTCTTTTGCATCCGTGCGCAGAACTTTCCAACCCTTAGCTAAGCAGTGCTTCTCGGTTTGTGGTGTGTTAGAACTCGTTATGACATAGAACTCAGAAACCTTCTTAGTGTCCAAGATTGCCTCAGCAACCCAGTCAAGTAGTGGTTTGCCCAAAAATGGCAACAACGGCTTCTCCGTAGGTAGCCCCATGCGACTTCCTTTGCCTCCAGCCATAACCAACGCAGGAACAGTCATATCAGTATAAGCACCACCGCAAACAAAACCAGTGCCATAGCCCTAGCAACCTCATTGGTTGCGCCAATCATATCACCCGAAACCCCGCCGAAAACACGTTCCGAAACCTTCTCCATCAAGAATGCAACTGGAATGCTGACTAAAACTATGTCAACAGCAACCAACCCTAAAAGAGGATTGCCAATAAGAGTGAAAGTAGGAAGAACAACCAGAACTGCAATTACATAAGCGACAGCGTTAAGGTTCTTTTTGGCTTTTGCGAGAAAGATCGAGCCAAGTCCCTTATGACTGGGTTTGCCGATCCAAACAATCGTAACCATCGCCAACTTCGCTGAAACCTCAGCCGCAAAGATTGCTCCAAAAGCAAAAAATGGATTAACAAAAAACAATCCTGCAAAAGCCACAAACTCTACAACCAACGCTAAAACGGCTCCTGAATAGGTTACCGTCCAAGCGTGAGCAACCATTTTTCTATCCTGTACGTTACGTAGCCCAATTGCATTGCCCAAATCAATTAAGCCGTCAAAGTGTTGCAGCCCAGTTATTACCAGTAGAAACGCAACGGTCATGGCCGCAACAATAAGTTGCGTCAAAACGCTATTAGGCAAAGCAATAACTAGATTAACTAAACCAAGTAAAAACCCAACGATAAACCTTGCACCCACAAAATAAACCCCTCCGAGTAATCCGATGAAGGCACCGATTAATGGAAAAAGATACATGTTTTCTGCCGTTGTAAAAATGAAATCTTCCTTTCCTCCCAATGGAATGATGGTGAGGAAAGACAGCAAATCCCTAAAAGTTTTTATAGTTTTCACAGGCGACATATACCTACAACCTTACCAATAGGTAATATAGGCTTTGTCGTGACTTGGATGACTGATTTGAAAGGGAAAAAGGTGTTCGTTACCGGTGGAGCAGGCTTTATAGGCTACCACCTTTGCAATAAACTGTCAAATCTAACTGATGATTTGACGATTTACGATAACTTGTCTAGCGGTAAGATGGACAACATCAAGGATAATCCAAAAGCCAAATTTGTTGAAGGCGACATTCTAGACGTTAAAAAACTCTGTAGCCAACCAAAAGCCGACTTGATTTACCATTTAGCCGCACAAGTGGTGGTTCCTTACTCGATGGAAAATCCACTAATAGATTTTGAAATTAACGCCAAAGGAACCCTTTGTGTTCTTGAGAAAGCGCGTAAAGATGATGCTAAACTGGTTTTTGCCTCCAGCGCCGCAGTGTATGGCAATCCAACGCAATTGCCAACCTCCGAAGACTATGGGTTCCACCCGTTCTCATGCTATGGCTTATCCAAGGTTGTAGGTGAAGAATATTGCCAAATGTACCGCGAACAGTACGGTTTAGACATTGTAATCACAAGGTTCGCTAACGTTTATGGATTACGGTGCCACGGCGTTATCCATGACTTTCTTGAAAAACTTGCTAAAAACCCGAATAAATTAGAGATCATCGGTACAGGACAGCAATCACGCGATTTAGTTCACGTTTCTGATGTCGTGGAGTTGTTGGTAACGGTCGGCTCATTTAAATCTGCCAACGGACAAACCTATAACGTAGGTCTTGGCAAAACAACAAAAATAATCGATTTAGCCAAACTGATGTTACAGATTCTTAACCTGCAAGGCAAAACCGTCGTAACAACCACAGGTGTATCTTGGCAGGGCGACATCGTCACAATATGGTTTAACAACCAAAAAGCTAGAAAAGAGTTAAGTTGGAATCCAAAAGTAACTTTAGAAGATAGCATAAAAGAAGTAATCGCCGCGAGGAAACTCTCGAAATGACCGCTGCCGCACCAGCGAAGGGATTAATCGCTCTGCTGCGTCTTCCCTACTGGCTGATGACTGGTGGGCTATCAGTTTTAACTGCTTTTGCAATCACCAAAACCATGATTGCTCCCCAAACGATCCTACTTATTTTCTTCTCTATGGCGTTTATAACATCTGCTGGATTTGCCATAAACGATTATTTTGACCGAGAAAGTGATGCGGTAATCAAGCCAAAACGCCCTATTCCGTCAGGAGCTCTATCGCTTAAGCAGGTTGTGGCCGTTTCAGGTATTCTCTTTACTTTAGGTCTAGTTATGGCGGCTTTAATTAATTGGCTTAGTTTCGCCATCATTGCCATTGATTCGCTGTTGTTGCTGGTTTACTCTTACATGGTTAAGCGCAAGTCGGGTTTCGTAGCTAACATTTTGGTGGGGATTCTAACGGGTACGGCTTTCATGTATGGACAAGCTACAATAACCAACCCTGCAATTGTTAATTTGGTTTCCTTAAGCCTATACCCCATAGCTTTTGGCACCATAGGTGGTAACGTGCTTCGGGACATCTTGAGCGTGGAAGGCGACTCCAAAGTTGGGTACCCAACACTGCCCCAGAAAATCGGTAATATAAGCGCAGCTAAAGTCGGCGCCCTGTTTTTCCTCTTGACAGGTTTACTTGCACCCCTTCCTTATTTCGTAGGAAACTTCACTATCTACTATTTGCCTCTAATTCTGCTCTGGAGTGTTTTGTTAATCTACGCTTCAATTCGACTAGTAACATCGTCTTCAACCGTTCAGAACGTGCGCAAGTATGAACGTATAGTTACGATGTCGATGATTCTGCTGCCGCTGGCATTGATAGTTGAAGCTGTACTTGGAGGGCTGATATGAGCGAGACCAAGAGTATCTGTCCTGACTGTCAAAAGAAAATCGATGCTCAACTAGCTCAAACCAATGGCAAAATCCAAATTACTAAGCAATGCCCCGAACACGGTGAATTCAAGGCCACCCACTGGCAAAGCGTGCCAATATACAACCATATGCAAAAGTACGATCAGTACCAGTACCTTGGCGACTTGAACGCCCCAAAAAACCCTGATGGTTGCCCATACAAATGTGAAACATGCACTGAACACGCTTCTGGAACAGTAATCGGCGTAATTGACGTAACCAAACGTTGTAACTTCAAATGCGCAGTTTGCTTCTCAACTTTTCCAGATCAAGAAGGGGATTATGAACCTACAAAAGAAGCGCTCATAAAAATGCTGGAGTTCGCAAGTAAAGCTAACCCCAAACCTCCAGCTATTCTCTTCTCGGGCGGTGAACCCCTCGAACGCGAAGACATGCCTGAAATCATAACCGCGGCTCATAAACTAAAGTTCATGACTATCTTAGCTACCAACGGGACACATTTAGTTGACACGCCGGGATTAGCCAAGAGGCTAAAAGACAGCGGTCTAAACATAGTTTATTTGTCGTTTGACAGTTTCCATGAAGAGTTCAACAGAAAAGTTAGAGGTCGAGAACTCTTAGATATGAAACTAAAGGCTATTGATATGTGTCGAAAATACGACATGGAAATCATTCTCGTCAACACACTCATGAAGAGTTTAAACGACAATGAAGTCGGCGACATGATCAAGTTTGCATCCCAGAACACCGACATCATCCGTGGATTGATTTTCCAACCCATCGCCTTCACAGGTAGAGCCACCGAGAACCCGTTCCGCGAAAACTTCCGCGAATGGAGCTTTGCGGAGGACGTAGAAAATCAAACTCACGGCGAAATAAAATCCACCGACCTCTACCCCATGTCCGTCATGACGTCGCCAATCAAGATAATGCGACAGTTCATGCAGAAACCCTGGCCACTGTTCTCCTGCAGCCCCCAATGTGGAATAGTCAACTGGGTCTACGTGTCGAAAAACGGCAAAATGTTCCCAATCAACCGTTTCGTAAACTTTGACCGATTCTTCAACAGTATCCGCAAAACAGCTGAAAATGCTGACTCCAAGGGCAAAATGCCCCTGCTCTCATCGCTGTTTATGGCTTCGATGCTGTCGATGGACATGTTCCTTGTCACCAAAGAAGTCGGAATGCCAACCCTGATGAAGTCAATCATGCGAATGCACCTCTCGCCCTCCTACCAGTCGTTGGGCAAAATCAGACGCAGAATCTTCCTGTTGGGCTGTATGGCGTTCATGGATTCCTACAACTTCGACGTTAACCGCGTCCGCCGATGCGTCGTACACTACATCACGCCAGATTTGAAAATCATTCCGTTCTGCGCCTACAACAACGTCCACCGAGTCGCAATCGAAAAAGCGTATGCTGAAAGACATAAGAAAGCTTGATCTGTTGGAAATGGTATTTAATCCTAAAAAACACTAAAAAAACGTTTTCGCCTTTTTTCTGTCCCCATAACTCACTTGTGTTCTTAGCGACCTCCCCCTCCCTTATTTAAAGCAATAATTTTCAACATGCTAATGAAGCCTGAAAACAGCAATACAGTCCTACCCTTTTACGGTTTCAGTAATCAAAAAAAGTTAGTTTACCACTTGGATTTTTAGAACGCAGAAGTTCTGGGTAAACAACAAGGAACCGTCGTCTTTGTGCTGCCAGAGTTCAAAAACCACAGAGTAGCTGCCTATAGCGTTCTCTGTGACGGTTGCTGTGGTCTGCCATGGTTTTCCGTTGTGGCTTAGGTTTACAGTTTCGTAGACCTGCGTGGGCTGAATGTCGATGGGGAAAATAGCGGGAAGATTCTCTACAATTTTCACTTCAACAGTGTAATTGGCGCTTTTTGTCATGTGGTTTTCCACGTTAACATATGCGTTGAAGGTGCTGTTCTGGTCCGCAACTAAAACTTCTGGGTAATCCACGGCTTTTTTGTTGGCGTCGAGCAGGTAGATGGTGTTGTAGGATTCCGCCGGAGGAGCAAGAAATGCATAGTAGCCGATGATGGTGGCGGAAACGATGAGTAGCGCAAGAAAAATGGCGACTGCATAGCCGGCATCATCGTTTAAACCGATTTTTCTTCCAAAGGTTGTAACTGACGCGAAACGTTTTTGCATCCAAAAACCCCTTAAATATAGTAGTAAGTATCTCTATTCCTGATTTAAATGGTTTCAGCTTCGTTTTGCCGTAGGTACGAGGCTTATACGTCGTGGGAATCTCAACCATGTTGTAGCCTTCCCTGGCGAATTGGATAAGCATCTCTGTGGCAAACGCCATGTCAGTTTCTTTAAGCTTCACATTATCGAAGGCTTCATGGGAGATTGCACGGAAACCAGATTGACTGTCGCTGAGGAATTGGCTGTAGAAGAAGTCATAAGTTAAAGTTATGGCTTTATTGCCCAAGAAATTTAGGAAACCCATGGCTTTGTTTGGGTCATACATGCGTGTAGCTAAAACCATGTCTGCATCTTTCTCAAGCATGCGGTTTATAAGGAGGTCGATGTGTTTGAACTCGTAGGTTCCATCCGCATCCACCATGATGATGATGTTGCCTTTTGCGTTCTTTATGCCTGTGCGAAGCGCTATGCCGTAGCCGCGTCTCGGTTCAATGATGAGTCTACAACGGTTTGTATCCTTAACGATTTCTATGGTTCCATCCGTGGAGTTGCTGTCCACTATAATGATTTCTTTAGGATACATTACGTATTTGTCGATTGTGTCGATGGCTGCTTTTATGGTTCCCGCTTCATTTAATGTTGGAATAACAACCGAGACCAATTCAACTTTTGACGTCATCAGCTAACTTCCATCTTATAGAGCTATATTGTTTCCGCATCATGGTTAAATAAGCTCTTCGTATATTTTGATGAGTTTTTCAACGTTTAAGTCCCAGCTGAACTTTTCCTCCATCATAGCTCGGAGCTCCAGTTTGCGCTTGGAAAAATCCTGCGCGGCAAAATCCAAAACCGCCTCCGCAAGTCGTTCAGGTTGGTTGGGCGGCACCAGTCTACCGTAATCTTCCTTTAGGACTTCTCTTATTCCGCCTACGTCTGTAGCTATCACTGGCAGGGCGCATGCCATGGCTTCAAGCGCTACCAAAGGCAAACCTTCACCCGACTTAGAGGGCAACACAAACAAGTTTGCGGCGTTGTAGTAGGACGGCAGGTCCGCGTCGTTGACAAAGCCCGCGAGTTTAAAGTTACCCTCAATTCCCAATTGGGCAATTCTTAGTTTCACGCTGTCAGAATCTGGGCCCTTTCCAACCGCCAAGAATACGATGTTCGAGTTCTTCTTGATTGCGATGTTTGCGCCTTCTATGAGTGTGTTGACGCCGTTCTTGTACACAAGTCGCCTCACAGTCAAAACCACTATCGCGCTCTCTGGGATGCTGAGTTTTCTGCGCATTTCCATGCGTTTCCTAGCCAGCGGACGGAACTTTACCATGTCAACGCCGTTGTGTAGCACCTTGACATTCTTGGGTTTGGCGCCTAAACTCAGTACGTAGTCTTTGGTTGCGTCGCTTACAGTTATGATTCTGTCGGCGTCTCTTAGGTTCTGCTTCCCGACAGTCAGGTCATTTAACCGTTCAACTTCGTCAAACATGTTGTTGTATTCGATGAAGGTGTTGTGTTGGGTGAGCACGAAGGGTTTAGAGTACATTTTGGCGAGTTTACCCGCCGCAAGCGAGGTCAAGTATGGATGACCGTGGGCGTGGATTATCTTACACGCGTTCACTGCTTTTAGAATGGTTGGAAAGCTGGCAATAGTCGGAATCGAGTAAGGAATTCCCAAACGAAACCCCGTGTTGAGCGATTCATAGCATTCAACATTTACGCCATCAACCTTATATTTTTGGGGTGTGCCAATACGGTTAGTAACAATCACGGGTTCAAAATTTTTGTAAAGTAGGCGTTTGCTTTGTTCATTAACCACCTTCTCTATACCGCCCACATGAGGAAGAAAGGTGTGTGTGACAATGCAAAGCTTTGTTTGCGCCATTGGAGCCCAACGGGTAATTCCTCAATCGACAGAGTATTATAATCTTATGGTGTAAGTCCGGCGAGCACAGATGCGACTAGAACTTGCATAACAAAGAGAAAATTTTGGTATTACTGTGGAATGCCTGTGCTTTTCAAAGCACGCGTATAAACGTTTGAAGATGCACCTGCAACGAGCGCGCCTATTGCGTCGTTGGTAAGTGGAGGTAACTCTTTTAAAATTCCTGGTTTAGCCTGATCAAATCGCACGAACTCAAACATGCCCTTTGACCCGCCGATATATGTAGCGATGGCTATGCCGATGAGTTCATCTGCGACGAGTCCTGGTCTGCCAAAAAATCTCTCTTTCGACAGCCCTGGTATTCGACCGTTTTCAGCTTCTTCTTGGGCATGAAAAGCGGCAACTATGAGGGTGGAGACATTTACGTCTTTGAGAATATCAAGGAATTCTTCAGTTAATAATTCGGTAGCTTTTTGCTGTGTTTCAATGCCCGGATGTGGAACGAACATTTCAAGTGCGCTATCAATCAAGCTTTGGAGCGAGACGCCTTTGTCTTCAAGGTACGTTAATAGCGGCGGGGTTTGCTTTTTCATGCTTTTTAACCTCAGATTTTAGAGGTGGTGACTGTTTTTAAGTGTTGTGTGGTTTTGTTCACCTTAATGCTTATTTAAAAATGATAAAAACCAACCAAACGAATAATGTGATAATTTGCTGAACATCAAAAAAACTTACATTATTCCAACTAACCTTTTATCAAAAAAGACGTTACACAACTATTTGAATAGTAAATAAGCAGTTTTTTATACAAGTGTCTCCACAATTAAAAATCAATTTCAAAAATCACCTAAAACCATCCATTAGACAATCGGTTTAGGGTGAAAAAACTTTGGAGATAAAATTGGATGAAAGTTGTTGCTTCATGGAGCGGTGGAAAAGATAGCGCTTATGCATACTACTTGGCTACGCAACAAAGTCATCAGGTAGTTAACTTGTTAACTATGATGATGAATGAATCTAAATCAAACTTCCATATGATACCATCAGGCATCCTGGATTTGCAAGCCGAATCCATTGGCATTTCATTGATTAAAAAAACCACTTCTCCACAGACTTATGAAAAAGACTTCAAAGAGGTTCTATTGCAGTTTAAAGCGAAAGGAGCAGAAGGCTTGGTTACAGGCGACATCTACGAAGTAGCTGGGCACGAAGAAGGTTGGCTTGGACGAGTTTGCAAAGAAGTCGGTTTGACACCTGTAAAACCATTATGGAGGGGCGATACAAAACAAATTTACCTTGACTACCTCAAAACAGGGTTCAAAGCAACTGTGGTACGCACAAAATTGGACTTGCTTGGTGTAGATTGGCTTGGAAGAGTGCTGGATCACAAATTCTTTGGGGACATCCTAAAACTTAGTAACGTTGACCCATGTGGCGAAGGTGGCGAATACCACACTGTGGTCACCGATGGACCCACCTTCAAGAAAAAGATTGAAATTGGTGAAACACAGAAACATATGCTTGAAGGCGGCTTTGGATACTTGGAAATCAAAAAATTCAAAGCGGTGCCAAAGTAAAGGGAAACCAAATGCATGTACTAATTGCGAATAATAAACTTAAAGCAAAAGCCTTCTTAGGCGAAATTGAAGGCAAAAAACCTCTCTTCATCTGTACCATCGCAACTACTGAAACCGCGAAAATTCCCGGTTTGTCGGCGGCTGGAATGAACCCTGATTTTACTGATTTTACTCCGCCCGCAGACGCAGAATTGTTGCTTTTGGGCAAGTGTAAATCGATTGCTGGTGTGCCTATAACTCCTGATGGGATTCCGACACCTGGTCTGATAACTTTGTCGGCTTTACATTTAGCAGATATACCTATACTGGTTGTTGATGGTGGCGTGAAAGTTAAGCCCCAGATTCCATACATTAATTTGGGCGGTAGCAGTGGTAGAGATATCCGAACAGGTAATTCCGTCGATAACGTAGAAGAAGTTGTTGAACGCGCAAAGATTTTAGGGGAGCACATGGCTAAAGTGTCGGATTACTTAGTTATTGGCGAGAGCATTCCAGGCGGAACCACAACTGCGCTGGGTGTTCTCTCAGCTTTGGGTGTGAATGCACAGGGAAAAGTTAGTAGCACCTTACCCGAAAACCCACATAACTTGAAAGCTGAAGTTGTTGCCGCTGGCTTAAAAGCTGCAAAAGAAAAATTCGGTAGCCTAAAAAATAACCCCATAAAAGCGATTTCCTGCGTAGGCGACCCGATGATGGCTGCCCTCGCAGGATTAGTCATCGGTGCAGCAAGGCAGGCGCCTGTTTTAATGGCTGGCGGAACACAAATGACTGCTGTTTTGGCAATAATCAACGCTTTAAATCCCGAAGCGCTGTGCAATGTGGCTGTGGGAACGACACGGTGGGTGGCAAAAGACAAGCACTCCGACATCTGCGGCATAGTCAAACAGTTCTGCGACGTACCCGTTCTGGCAGCAGACTTGGATTTTGGTCCCTCAAAGTACCCTGGCTTGAGAATCTACGAAACAGGGCTTGTCAAAGAAGGTGTTGGCGCAGGAGGCGCATCAATTGCAGCGATGTCCAAGCTCGGTGGAGCCGTCACTAAGGATATACTTCTTAAGGAAATAGAGCATAATTATGCTCTATTGATGGGTACAAAGTGACACGGGTTTGGTTGTTAAAGAGCTTAAAAATCTTTTTTCTTTCTTAACCGTTTTCCCAGTAGCAATGGACGAAGACTTGTTGACAGACTGCGCCCGAAACATGTGGATTTTCCCATTAATCGGTGCTTTTCTGGGTTTGCTAGCTGGTTTGTTCGGGTGGGTGGTCTACCAGTTCTTGCCAGGTCTTGTAGTCGGAGCTTTAGCGTTGGCTCTACTTCTATGGATGACTGGATTGCATCACATGGACGGCTTACTTGACTTCGGGGACGGCATCATGGCTCACGGCTCAGCTGAGCATAAAGTTGAGGTTATGCATGATCAGTTGACGGGTGCAGGAGCCATAGGACTGACTTTGATCACCTACATGATTACAGCTTTCGCGTTGGCTGAGCTCGGTAGAACCATGTTCATTGGGAGTTTATCCCTCCCCTTGATTTTTCCCGCCCTAATTGTGGTTGAGTTATGCGCAAAGTTGTCTATGGTTGTTGTTGCTTGGGCTGGCAAATCTGTTCATCAGGGCATGAACTCATCGTTTCTGGAAACCATGCATGAAAGCAAGGGCAATTTGCGGATATTTACGGCAATTGTGATTTCTTTTGCGATTGCTTTGCCTCTTTTGGGTTGGGCAGGCATTTTCACCGTTCTATTAGGATTAGTAACTGGCTTAGTGATGGTTGCAGTTGCACACAAACACTTTAACGGCGTTACAGGAGACGTTTTTGGCGCCGCTAACGAGTTGGCGCGGATGGTTTGCGCTGTTGTTTTATTGGCGGTGATTCCATGGGTGTAGTCGCACTTGTTATGGCTGGCGGCAAAGGGACACGTATGCGAATTGCGGAAGAGAAGCCACTGGTTAAAGTCTGCGGCAAACCTGTTATCAAATATGTACTAGCAGCCTTGAGGGAAGCTAAAAAAATCGACTTCATTATTGTCGCTACATCCAGCTGTACACCCAAAACCACCCGACTAATGAAGCAACTAGGAGTTCAAGTAATCGAAACTCCAGGCAAAGACTACGTTTTCGACATGGGCTACGCTGTCCAAGCCCTCAAACTGGGCGTTTTCTTAGCGATCGCTGCTGACCTGCCACTAATCAAGGGTGAAATGATAGATTCAGTCGTGGAACGCTACCAAAGCTGCGGCAAACCAGCCTTAACAGTTGCGGTTCCCCTTGAAACCAAAGCTAAACTCGGCATGTGCATAGGGTATTCCTTTAAAACTGACGACAAAGAAGTCGTACCTGTCGGAATCAACGTTATCAATGGTCACAAGAGGTATGGTGACGAATGGCTCGACCAAGACATCTACATAATGAACCGCCAAGAATTAGCCGTAAACATCAATACAGTGTCGGAACTGCAACTAGCGGAACTGTTGTTGAATAAACAAATCAAAGAATAACCCACCCCCTCAGACCTCAAATATCCTTTTGATAATTGGGCGATGAATTATTTTATGGCTGAGATTTCCGGTGCTTGCTTTCTAAAACCTCTCTTAGCGTAACCTGCATTTTCCTTGCGTCCACATCCAAGATTGGCGATTCACAAATTATCGTCGGAGACAGCCCAAAATCAACAATCACTTCGGCGAGCATGTGAAAGTCCGGTCCGTAGCGTTCTTCATCGAGGGTGTGATGGCGTTTTTCGCCTTGACTTGAGAACTCGATTTTTGAGAAGTGGCAGTGCATGGTTTTTAGATGTTCTGAGCCGAGCTTTTGCTCGACTTTTTCGACGATTGCACGAAAATCCTCGACTTTTTTGAGGGTGCCTTGATGAAGTGCATGTAGGTGTCCCCAATCAATGACGAGCTGTGTGCCTTCGACTTCTTGGCAAATGGATAGGATTTCATCGATGGTGCCGACTTGAAATTTTCGCCCCATAGTTTCAGGTCCCAGCTTCACTTTTAATCCGAGCGCCTTCATTTCAGCGCTGATTTCTTTAAGTGCGGTAAGCGCGTTTTTGAAGGCAAAACTTTTCTCAACTAATCCGTAGAAGCCAGTGTGGAAAACTACGACGTAGGCTCCCATCCAATCAGCTGCAGTAGCGCAAGCGATTATTCGTTGTTTGCTGGATTCCACAACTTCCTTCTTTCCTGATAAATTCACAAAATAGGAACCGTGCATACTGAGCAGCACATTGTTTTTTTTTGCTTCTATGCCGAGTTTTTGAGCATCTTCCATCTTAATCTGCGGCTTAGAACCCCAACGTGAAGCTTGATACTCAAAAGCGTCCAGTTCCTCCTCATGTAGTAGCTTTGGAACATCAGTAATAGTTGCGCCTAAAAGCCTGAACATTGGTGGAACTCCAGCTGGACCAAAACGAGTTTTCTCTGCCATTCTAATCCCCTACACCCTAAAGGTTACATTGGCAATAATGTTTTCTCTTAAACGCAATAGTGAAGAGAAAACAGCCGTTAGAGAAATAGTGTTAGAACATCTGAACATTTTCGCCCATCAAGAAATGCCTGGTGCAACCCGTTGTTTACTATAATAGTTTTGTTGAGAGTCGTTCAATATAATAATTGGGTTATTGTTGGGATCGATGTAAAAAAATGCACGTAAACTGCCGTAGCCAAAATTACTATTGTAATTGCCAACAACGTATAATCACCTTTGTGCAACTTGAGCAAGTACAAGTTGGTGCGTTTTTTTGTGGCTCCCCAAGCTCGTGACTCCATTGCCTCCGCCAACTCCAAGCTCCTGCGAATGGCACTAACAATTAACGGGATAAGTACAGGTATATAATTCCTAATTCTCTTGAGCAAGCTGCCCTTCTCGAGCTCCAATCCACGGGCTTTCTGGGCATCCATAATTGTTTGGGCTTCCTCAGCTAAAACAGGAACAAAACGCACCGCAGTAGTGAAGGCAAAAGCGAATTCGTAAGGAACGCGTGATTCCTCCAGTGCCAAACCTAAGTGGTCTGGTGAAGTGGTTAGGAAAAAAACTGAAAACGACTCAACGAGCACAACAAAGCGCAAGGTCATCGAAGCTGCATTCTCCACATTTGAAGCGGTCAACAAGTAACCTGAAGTGAAATAAGTCGTGCCAACATTAACTGCGAAAATGAATGTTGCAAGAAAAGCTGCTCCACGCAGAGAACGAAGCCATTGCCTCTGAACACGCGCTAACAAAACAAATGGTACCTGCATAACGAACAAGATAAGTAGCGGAATAATCTGGTAAAAAAGAATAGCCACGATAAAGATTGCGATGACGTAGACAAATTTTATTCTCGGGTCTAGGTTGTGGATTGGAGAGTAAACTTTTCTGAACCTTAAGCCGTCAAAAACACTCATTTCAGCCTTTTTTCTCCTTGGCTTTTAGAATGATTGCTTTGGCTTCGTAAATATCAATAACATCTTTGGGAAAACCCAGCGCGGCAAGCTTGTTGAAAACTTGAGCTATCTGAGGCAATACAATTGACGATAACTCTAAAAGTGCTGGGTCAGTGAGGATTTCTTTTCCAGCTCCATCCGCCACAATCTTGCCATCCTTCATCAATACCACGCGTGGGTTGCATTCCGCCACAAACTCAACATCATGTGTCACAGTTACTACTGTTTTCTTCTGTGTCTGCATTTGCATAATGAATTGACGCAACTTCTCCTTTTGATCATGGTCCTGTCCAATAGTGGGTTCATCTAGAATCAACGTTTTAGGGTCCCAAGCTAAAACTGAAGCCAACGCTACTCGTTTACG
Source organism: Candidatus Bathyarchaeota archaeon (assembly GCA_963741005.1). Classification (GTDB taxonomy): domain Archaea; phylum Thermoproteota; class Bathyarchaeia; order Bathyarchaeales; family Bathycorpusculaceae; genus Bathycorpusculum. The sequence goes on along the minus strand of CAVUGQ010000006.1, from coordinate 412,490 downwards.
TTCCCCCCCGCTAAGCAGGAATGGCGAGGTTTTTCTGTACTGAGTTAACGACATCAGGTTCAAAGCCCACGTAACTCGGTCTTTAACAACTTCTGGTTTAAATCCGAAGTTTTTTAGCGCAAAAGCGATTTCTTCTTCGACAGTTTCGCTGAATAGTTGGTGATCGGGGTTCTGGAAAACGAAGCCTACGTTTCGTGCTAAAGCTGCAACACTTGATTTAGTTGTTTCAACACCATCTACACGGACTTTTCCCTGTGAAGGCTTCAATAATCCGTTAAAGTGTTTGACAAGGGTTGATTTTCCAGCGCCGTTCTGGCCCATTATGGCGACGAATTCGCCGTCCTGGATAGTTAATGAGACCCCCTTTAAGGCCTCAACTTTGTTTGGGTAAGAATAGCAGATGTCTTGAGCTTCAATCATTCGGGGGTTAGAACCTCCAAAAGTTGGTCGGCTAATTCCTCCGATGATAGAGGTGTAGAGTTTCCAAGGTTTAAGCCATCTTTCCTTAGCATTTGATAGAGCAAAGTAGCCTTCGGAATTCCAACACCAATTAAACGGGTTTCTTCACTGCTCAAGATTTCCTTTGGGTCACCTTCAAAACGCACAATTCCTTGATCCATAACGATTAAGTGGTTAGCGTACTTCGCCGTTAAATCCAAGCGATGCTCGACAAGAATTACTGTTATTCCCTGTTCCCTGTTTAATTTGTGGATTACCTCAAAAATTTTTTCAGCACTTAGGGGATCAAGAAAAGAAGTAGGCTCATCTAATACAATTACTTCTGGCTCCATAGCAAGCACAGATGCAATTGCCACGCGCTGCTGTTGCCCCCCGGAGATTTCATGAGGTGAACGTTCACGTATATCATAGATACCTGTTTGATTGAGTGCCCAATCCACTTTTCTTCGCATTTCTTCCCGGGGAACACCCATGTTCTCCAATCCAAATGCTACATCTTTTTCGATTGACAATGCGAAAAGTTGGTTTTCGGGGTTCTGGAACACTAAACCAACGTGTTTTGCCATTTCGTAGGTGTGATGTTTAAGTGTGTCAATTCCAGAAACTGAAATTTCACCTTTTAATTCACCTTGGTAAAAATGAGGAACCAACCCGTTGAAACATCTGCACAAAGTTGTTTTTCCACAACCGCTTGGACCCGTAATTAAAACAAACTCACCCTTTTCCACCTTAATTGAAACATCCACAATTGATGGTTTTGTGGCGCTTGGATAGGTGTAAGTGAGGTTTTTTGCTTCAATTATGGCCATGTTTTTGTGCCTACTTATCTTAAGCGTAAGAGTTTGCTCATTTAAGCGTAGCTACGCAGTTTTGGCTATTTTCTGTTTCAAAAGAACAAGGCATTGTTTGAGAGCTTCTTGTATTTCGCCCACTCCGCTAACGCCTGAAGCCATAGCGTGTCCACCGCCGACACCATGCAAATACTCCCCCAGCGGCGCTGCAATATCAACCCCCAAATGAACACCTGCTAACTCATTGAATTGGCGGGTAGACCGCAAACTTAACTCGACTTTTCCATTCTTTTTTCCAGCTACAGCTGACATGTGCGCTCCTAAATCAACAAGGGCTTTGGCTGCGGGAGCCTGATAAGCACTAACATGTGAGAGCGCAACAATCCAACCTTCCACCTTAATAATTTTAGCTCTTTTGCAAGCTTTCAACTTTGCAACCCGCTCAGAAGGGTCGATGGGAAGGGCAAACTGCGCCAATGTTTGCTGAGCATCTATTCCTTGTACAACTAGCTTAGCAATAATCTCAAAAGTCGACGAATTTGCCAAAGCAAAATGCCTAGTATCAAATGCTATACCAATAAACAATGCCTTAGCCTCATTGAGGTTAGGTTCGATACCTGCTTCACTATAAAGACGGTAGATCAATTCGCAGTTAGCAGCCGCTTTCTCATCTACGATACAGACTTTGCAGGATTGCATGGTTTCAATGCTTGGGGCATGATGGTCGATTATTATTTTTGGGGAGGACGATTTCTTGATAACATCAGCAACTTCGTCAAGTTGCTCGACGGTGTTCATATCTAAGAGCACTATGGCTTCGGCGGATTCAATGTTTGGTTTAAGGTTAACCGTTATGGGCATATACTCAAACAGTAGTTTAGCCGGCTTGTTAACACCCTGTGGGCAACCAATTTCTATGACGGCGCAGGGCAAAAACCTCTTCAGCAACCCCTGCAATGCGTAAGCTGAACAAATTGCATCAGCGTCAGCACTACGGTGACACAGCAAAAGAATAAACGATGCCTTTTCATCTTCTAAAATTCGAAGTAGTTCTTTAAAACTCATTTTATCTTTCTCAAAAAGTTTTCAGTAGCTATATGCGCCTCATTCACTGCCTCTCTAACCAAAGCCTCAGCATCAACATTTTTTGTTTGAGAAGCCAAAATAAGATCGATTTCAACTGTTACATTTACTGGTTTTGACCCATCTGCTTCTACACTGATGTCTAAACTATCTATATCTTTGTTAGAAATTTTGGATAGAATATATTTTCTAGCGGCGTTTTCAGCTGTGGAGCAAAGTGATTCAATTTGCTCAGTGGTTAGCTCTGGGAATCCGAGCTCTACCACAAGCTTCACCTTAAGATAGGGGTTGACCAGAGACAGGGCTTAGGTCTTCTTGCAGTTTAGTTTGTGCTTCTTTAACTTGGCTGCGTATACGTTCTTCTTGTCTTGTCATAACAGTGCTTCTTGTATCCAAAAGCGACTTGCGCTCTACTAGATCCTCGTTTACTTTTAGTTTTTCTGCCTTAACAAGTAACGAGCCGATTGCTTTGTAGATGACTGCATCATCCGGTGTTTTTTGTAGTTCAGCTAAGGTTTGTTCGACCTCGGTTTTTTCCATGTCAACTTGTTGTTTCTGCGCTAGTATAGACTGCAGTGTTTGTTGGAGTTGTTGGAGCCTGAGAAGCCTTTCTTGGACGTTAGGCGGTAATTTTGAAATTTCGTCACTCACGTTTTATTCCTTCCGTACCAGCAATAAGATAAGCTCTTAATTAAGCATTTCCAACCTAAAATGTGGTTGATTTGAGCATGTCAAATAGCTGTAGCGTTCCAGTAGTACACTTTTTGGTAAGCCACATTTGTAAGAGGGTAGTCTGAATCCTCATAAACTATGTCCAAGTTGACACCGTAATAGTATTTGCACATGGCAGTGACGACTGCAACCTGATTTGTTCGATTGTCAGTTAGCCAAAAACCCCACACGTTATCATCGGGGCTGCGTAGACCCCAACCGAAGTTTTTAGGCAAAACCAAGGCCGCTTTGGGATTGCTCAAATCGGCATATTGTTTAGTGGTTATTTCGTTCCAGAATTTTTGGAGTGCTTCAAAATGGTCATCTGTAAGGGTTCGATAGGCGCTCCTTCGTAAGGGTAATTGAAAACGGCGATGTATTTTGTTCCAGCTTGATAAGAAATTAACATTTGATTGTAAATTTAATCCCCGCTATCAAGGTAAGGCGGCGAACGATACTGCCAAGTGATCATTGTGCCCCACTCTTTATCCTGCAACCTCGCCGCGCCTTTAACTAAAGCAATTTGCTCAGCAACGCTAACGTTCCAGCCTAACTCCGCTAACATAACATCGTACCCGCCTTTGTAATCCCACCAGTACAAGCCATAATCCGACGTAAACGAGACGATACCTGCCGCGGTCAAGTTTTCTAGTCCAGGGTCATGTGTAATTACAGATTCCATAAAGAATTCGGCTTTTAACTCATAATCGTCGGGCGTTGGTTTTGTACCATTTTCGACGTAATTGAGAAGTTTTAGGCGGATATCCTTGAGCGCTTGAGTTGCAGGAAAATCAACAGAACTCAGTGTTCCTCCAACATATTCATAGAATCTTCTCCAAGAAGCATCAAGCTGAATGCCACCTGGTTCATCGTTGTAGTAAATGCCTAAGAATCTGTTTCCCCACCGCTCCGTCCAACGCTGCTTTATTCCGTCAAGTGAAGGTTGATTCCAAAACCAACCCCAATCTGAGGAATTACTCTGGTCTTTTATTCATAGATTAACAATTACGAATAAATCCTGAGCTACTGCATAATCACAGACTTCTTCAACCTTCGACTGGTCCGCGCTTATCGGGTTTCTGCCCGAATCTAAACTGAACAGGTTAGTGTAGTTTTTTACTCTGTCGATGAGTTGTTTGGCTTGATCTGTTGTGTTTCCGCCAAATGCAATTCCCACATAGGCATTGGGGTCGGATTTGTTGGTTTGGCTGTCCATAGAAAACGATAGGTAAACTGCAAACATCGAGACAGCTAAAATTACTAATAGGAAGATGGCACCTAAAAATTTCCTAGCTCGATTGGAGCAGCTCATGCTCAAGACTTGCTATACAATAGATTTTAATCATCATTAAGGGTTACCCACATCACCTTTGACGAAAATCTGGGAACTTCGTGAAGTCTTTTTAAGCATCCAAACATTAATCAACAACACAGAAAGGGGAGAAAAACAATTGGAAAGAGCCAAAGTCGTTAAGGAAGAAGTGCAAGGGAAAGACATGCGTTTTCTAGCAGTTTATGTAGAAGCCAAAAACTCAATAATGATTATGCTTAGCGAAAAAGAAGACAAACTTGGTACTCTGGTAATAGCGGTTCCAAAACCCAAAGACCTTCTAGGCTCGGTCACATCATCGGTTCTTTTAGGCGATAAGAATGTTATTTCAGCACGGATGTTTGCCGAACTTGTTGCTTCTAAGAAAGGTAAAATAGCAATGGTCTCAGTTTACCTTGAAACGGTAACTGAACTACAGGCACAATCGTTCTTCATGCATCTTATTGACAAATTGATTAAGAGTGAAAGCCAGAAGGAACCCACTGCAATCTAACTTTTCCGTCATAAGTGACGTTTCAATGATTCGCAAACTTACAAACACAAACATCCAAGAGATTATGACCGTGGTAAACGATGCTGCGACTGTATACAAAGGCAAAATCCCTGCAGATAGATGGAAAGAACCCTGTATGTCTACTCAGGAATTAAAAGAAGAACTCAGTAGCGGCGTCCAATTTTACGGATACGTAAAAAATTATAATTTAGTTGCGGTCATGGGAATCCAACCTGTAGACGATGTTGCATTAATCAGGCATGCATACACGTTGACAAGTCAACAGCGAAAAGGTATAGGGGAAAAACTCCTTAATTACCTGCTCATTTTAGCCCAAACAGATAGAATTCTTGTAGGAACTTGGGAAGCCGCGACGTGGGCAGTCAAATTCTATGAAAAGCATGGGTTTAGGCTGCTTTCAAGAGAAGACACAAATAAAATGCTAAAAAAATACTGGAACATTCCTGAGCGACAAGTTACAACTTCAGTTACACTTGAATATAAAAGGAACCTCCAATGAAAACCCTCCTTTTAAAAGTCAACCCAGAAAAACCCGACCTAACAAAAATCCAGTCAGCAGCAGAAATCATCCAGAAAGGTGGGTTAGTAGCTTTTCCCACAGAGACCGTTTACGGCGTAGGCGCAGACGCACTCAACCCAGCGGCGGTGTTAGCCCTTTTTAAGGCTAAGAAGCGGCCGCTGGATAATCCGCCAATCGTTCATGTGGCTGACCCAGCGGAAGTTTACAAGTTAGTTAAAGAGGTGCCTGCAAAAGCTCTGATTTTGATGGAAAAGTTTTGGCCTGGACCCTTAACACTCATATTCAAACGTTCAAACATAATGCCGAAAGTGACGGTTGCGGGCTTAGACACAGTTGCGATCCGAATGCCAAAACACAAAGTGGCTCTTGAACTAATCAAACTAAGCCGTTGTCCTATTGCGGCACCAAGCGCAAACCTCGCGGGCAAACCCAGCTCAACTACCGCACAACACGTCTATGAAGACCTCAACGGAAGAATCGACGCTATAATAGATGGCGGAGCAACAAACATTGGTGTAGAATCCACCGTCATAGATATGAGCACAGATCCGCCGATGCTTCTTCGACCCGGAGGTACACCCTTTGAAGCATTAAAGATGGTTTTATGCGACATTAAACTTCACGTTTTCGCTAAAGCTGAACAAGAGTTGACGTTGCAGGAGATTCGGTCGCCTGGAATGAAACATAAGCATTATGCGCCCAAAGCAGAAGTTATTCTCATTGAAGGAAATGTTCAAGCTGTATTAAATAAAGTCAAAGAATTATCCGAATCATTTAGGCATAAAGGTAAAAAAGTGGGAATCCTCGCTACCGATGAAACCCAAACTGCTTACAAGGCAGATGTTGTCAAATCGCTTGGTAGTCGCTCTAACTTGGCATCTGTCGCTAAAAACTTGTTTCGTCTCCTTAGGGATGTCGACGCCGAGAATGTTGATATAATTATCGCTGAGAGTGTATCTTCCGAAGGACTTGGTTTGGCAGTGATGAATAGGCTCAGAAAAGCATCTGGTTACCATATAATTAAGGCAGAATAAAATCTTGTCTGTCTTCAAAAAGTGTTTACGGAAAGCATCAGCAGAAGATGCAGAACTCATAGTTGCTACACTCAACGAATAAAACAAAGAAAGAGAATGGTCAGATCATTATCTAAACTAGTTTTTGGGGATTACTCAAGTAAATTAGCCATTTTAACGCCTAAGTGCTGGGAAAAATTTATATCTAAAGGTTTGATTGTTCCGTTTAGAATCTAATAACTCTAAAAGGAAATATTTGGTGAAAAAAAATGTCTCAAGGCAGTGGAAACATTCCAATTCTAGTATTAAAAGAAGGCACAGGCCGATCAAGTGGCCGTGAAGCACAAAAAAACAACATAATGGCTGCAAAAGTAGTGGCTGAAGCAGTAAAATCTACGCTCGGTCCGTGCGGCATGGACAAAATGCTCGTTAGTAGCATGGGCGATGTTGCAATAACCAATGACGGCGCAACCATAATGAAGGAGCTTGACGTTCAGCATCCAGCAGCAAAAATGCTCGTTGAAGTTGCAAAAGCACAGGATAATGAAGTTGGCGACGGAACAACAACCGCAGTCATTTTAGCGGGAGAATTACTTGCAAAAGCTGAAGGGTTGCTTGACAAAAACATACATCCCACAGTCATTATTGAAGGTTACAAAAGGGCAAGTGAGGAAGCACAGAAAATTCTGGAAAAAATAGCTATACCAATTGCATTCGAAGATGAAAAAACCCTTCGGAACATTGCAATTACATCCATCTCCAGCAAAAGCATAAACGTTGCAGAAGATCACTTTGCAAAAATAATCGTTGAAGCAGTAAAACAAGTCTCCGAAAAAACAGGCAACAAATACGTATCCGATATCGACCTAATAAAAGTCGTAAAGAAACATGGTCAAAGCCTAGATGAAACAGAACTTGTCAAAGGCATGGTACTTGACAAGGAAGTAGCCAGTTCAGGTATGCCAAAACTAATTGACGGCGCAAAAATCGCTCTCTTGAATGCTAAATTAGAAATTGAGAAAACAGAGTTCGACGCCAAAATTAACATTGAAAGTCCAGACCAGATGAAGATGTTCCTTGACGAAGAAGAACGAATGCTTAAAGACATGGTTACTGCAATTACTAAATCAGGTGCCAACGTTATTTTCTGTGAAAAAGGTATCGACGACATGGTGCTGCACTTTCTCGGCAAAGCAGGCGTTTTCGCTGTTAAAAGTGTAAGTAGTGCCGACATGGAAAAACTATCTCGTGCCACAGGCGCAAGTATCGGCGCTAGCGTAAAAGACTTAACACCTGACTCTCTTGGCAAAGCTAAACGAGTTGAAGAGCTCAAAATTGGCGATGACAAACTTGTCTACATCCGCGACTGCAAAAACCCAAAAGCAGTAACAATCGTTATCAGAGGTGCATCCAACCACGTAATAGACGAAGCAGAACGTTCACTACACGACGGTTTATGTGTAGTACGCAATGCAATTGAAGATGGCAAAATCGTTGCAGGTGGCGGCGCACCCGAAGCAGAATTAGCCAAGAATCTACGCACTTTCGCAGTGAAAGTTGGCGGACGTGAGCAACTTGCAGTTGAAGCATTCGCAGACGCAGTTGAAGAAATACCACTTACACTCGCAGAGAACGCAGGCTTAGACCCCATAGACATAATGGTCGCATTAAGAGCACAACACGAGAAAGCAAACAGCCAAACTTTCGGCATCGACGTAACCACTGGTAAAATCGTTAACATGTGCGACAAAATGGTTATCGAACCACTCCGCGTCAAACAACAAGTAATAAAATCCGCAACCGAAGCAACCAACATGATATTGAAAATCGACGACTTAATTAGCATAAAAGGCGGCGGCAAGATGCCCCAGATGCCCCCAGGAATGGGCGGTATGGGTGGCATGGGCGGCGGCATGGGTGGTATGGGCGGTATGGGCGGAATGCCCTACTAAACAACCCAAACTTCTTTTATTTAATTTTAAATTAAGTTAGCTTCAATTTCTGTTTAAAATATTGTTTAAATGCATTTTAGTGGTAACCTTATATTCAAAGTGGATGACATTATCGGTGTCTCGGAGGTTAATGCTTTGAAGCACGCAAAGATATCAGCGTTCGATTGTCCTGACGCTTATTTCAAAGTACTAAACAGTATCTGGAAAGAAGGCGATAATTTCCAAGTTGGCTACGGTTCTGAGATCACGGAGACAAAGAAACTCAATTTAACTATAGAAATTATGCATCCAGAGAACCGTCCACTTGTTAGCGACAAGGCACCCTGTGATATGAAATATGTACAGTGGTATGCTTTGACTTATCTATGGTGCGGCGAAGGAAAACAAGATGAAATCTACACTTACGGCAGTAGATTACGCGAACCCGTAGATCAAGTTGAAGAAGCAATTAAAAACTATGTTAAAGAACAACGTGATCGACAAGTTACAATGGTCGTTAGACTTCCGGATGACATTTATAAAACAAATCCGAAAACAAAAGAAAAACACGAACCACCGTGCCTAAGCCTAATCGACACAGAAATCTTTGACAACAAAATACACCTAACCTGCTACTTCCGCAGTTGGGACGCCTATGCAGGTTTGCCCGCCAACGTTGCAGGGCTGCAACTTTTCAACGAAGCATTTGTGGCTGAAATCAACGAACGAGGAAACCTTAACTTAGAAACCGGCAAGCTAATTTTTCACTCAAAAAACTGCCACATTTACCAGCGACAGGCTAACCTTGTTAAGGAGCTGTTCGAACCTAAGGATAGCTCGAAGAATAGGTTATCAAAAACAATGAGTGAAAAAGAAGAGTAATTGGCGAAAATTTTTGAGTAATAGATTAGTCCACGTAAAGATATGAGGCGAGTTTCCATGATTAACTCTTTATAGCGCAAAACGCCTAGAGTATTAAACGAGGCAAAGGTTATGGGTCATAATATGGCAACGTGGAAACTGCTCGAAGATATGCTGATTGAAATCAAGAAAAAAGGGGTCAGTATTCCATTAGACATTATGGAAGATTTGAGAGCAGCTAAATCAATGATTAACCTCTCCTGTATGCAAGGCGGTGGTGACGCTATTCAGAAAGCTGAAGAATACACTGCAAATGTAGAAGCTTACTTGATAAATGAAGCCCAAATAATCTTCGGCTCTGAAACTGCTGACCAATGGCTCAGGCGTTTGGAAGACGCCAACGCTGAAGTCTGTTACGAGACAAAAATAGAAAACAACTTCGTGACGGGTGTACCCCGAGACCAAAAATGGGTACGAGTTGAACCTATTGAAACATGGCCAACGGAAAGAATTTTGCAGCTTGTCAAAGAACAGAGACTTCAGGTTAAATCACAAAATGACGGTCGTCTATTAGTTTATGGTCAAAATGAAGACATTAAAATGTTCCTTAAAAAAATGGCAGATGAGACAGCCGTTAAGAAATAAATTTGAAAAAATTTATTCGTCTGCAATTTGGTCTTTTTTCTAATGGAGATGGGGTCTGATAAAAGAGATCTCGCCTTTTTCGTTGTCATTGTTTTCTACTTGTTTGTTTTAGTTTCGATATGTTTTTTATGTTAATTCGCTAGTGCTCTTCTGTGGGAACCGTTTTGGTGAAACTCAGGGGATTTCAAAAATTAACATTTATTGACCAAGCGTTGCAGGCTTGGTTTAGTGCATTGCAGATTGGTAAGCCCAACTTCGTAGAGGTGCCACTTCAGGAAGCATTAGGCTGCATTTTAGCTGAAGATCTTATTGCCCACGAAGCTTTACCCCGTTTTGACAAATCAGCTATGGATGGCTACGCAGTTAAATCGGCTGATTTGACAGGTGCTACACAATCAAAACCCGTAGTTCTAAAGTTAATTCAGACGGACCAAGTAAACGTTAAAGAAGCTAAGCAGGTTTGGACAGGTAATCCCATTCCCAAAGGTGCAGACGTGGTTGTGATGCTTGAAGACACCAAAATGTACGGAGAGCAATTGGAGGTTTGGGTTCAACTTGTGCCATGGTCCAACATTTCTAAGATTGGTGAGGACATCAAAAAAGATGACCTATTAGTCAAAGTAGGCACACGTTTAAATCCATATCATCTGGGGTTAGCTGCTGCATTAGGGCATACCAACCTTAAAATTGCCCATAAACCAAAAATCGCTATCATAGCAACAGGCAACGAAATAGTCGAAGTAGCAGTCGAACGTGCAAGTAACCAAATTTATGATTCAAACAAAACCATAATTTCGGCCATGTGCCATGAACTTGGTGCGGAAACAACTGACTTTGGTATCGCAAAAGATAACATAGATGAAATTACCGAAAAAATAAAAACTGCCTTAAAAACCAGCGATGTCGTGATCACTACTGGCGGTACAAGCGTTGGCGGTTTAGATTTGGTTCCTGAAGTTGTAAACAAGTTGGGGAAACCTGGAGTAATCGTGCATGGCGTTGCACTTCGTCCTGCAATGCCCACTGGAGTTGCGATGCTTGAAGGTAAACCTGTTCTGATTTTGTCAGGTAATCCCGTTGCGTCAGTTATAGGTTTTGAAGTATTTGGCAGACCACTAATCTGCAAACTGTTGGGAATGTCTCAAACCGAGTTTAGACCCATGGTTAAAGCAGTTTTGACTCGAAGAATCACGAGTGTCTTGGGAAGAAAAACCTATGTTCGAGTTCGAGTCACCATGAAAGACAACGATTTGTTTGCTGAACCAGTTAGTGCAAAAGGGTCAGGATCCATTTCCACAATGACTCAAAGCAACGGTTTTCTCATTGTCCCAGAAAATCGCGAAGGAATAAGTGGAGGAGAACCCGTATTTGTCCAAATGTTCAGCATCTTGGAGGGTGCAAACGATATTTAGAAAACTCATGACGTTTGATGAAGCAAAAAAAGCAATCAACGAACATTTTATACCTGCTTCCTTAGGTGAAGAAGAAGCCGTACTCTTTGAAGCTTTCAACCGCGTCCTCAATCAAGATGTGGTTTCAACTTTGGATATTCCACCGTTTAACCGTTCAACCGTGGACGGATATGCAGTTAAAGCCGAAGATACATTTGGAGCTGATGAAAACAAGCCTGTAACATTGAAGGTTACTGGCGCTATATGTGTCGGTGAGCAGCCTGATGTTAAGGTGGCGAAGGGCGAAGCAGTTGAAATTGTTACGGGAGCGCCAATGCCTGAAGGCGCTAACGCGGCTGTAATGCTTGAGGATACTGAGCGGGAAGACTCTCAATTAACTGTCTTTGCCCCGGTTACAGTTAGCCAAAACGTTATGAAGAAAGGCTCCGACATTAAAAATGGTGATGTAGTTCTCAAGAAAAGACAATTGTTGGGGTCTTCAGAGATTGGTGTTTTAGCTGCTTTGGGTTTATCCAAAGTCAAGGTTTCTAAAATTCCTATAGTTGCAGTTTTATCCACTGGAGGTGAAATAGCAGAACCAGGAAAAGAATTACCCGCAGGAAAAATCTATGATATAAACGCCTACAGCATCAGCACAGCCGTCATAGAAAGTGGCGGAAAACCCGTTTATTTCGGTGTTGTCCCAGACGACAAAGCAGCATTAACCAAAGTTTTGCAGACAGCAATAGCTTCAGCGGATATGGTGATTACTTCGGGCGGTGTTTCTGTTGGTCCACGCGATTATACTCCGCAAATCGTGGATTCACTTGGTAAACCTGGAATAGTAGTTTATGGACTAGCAGTTAAACCTGGTAAACCCACAACCATTGGATTTATTGGGGACAAACCTGTTTTTTCGTTGCCGGGTCATCCAACATCTGCTTTGTTGATTTTTTATTTGCTCGCGAGGCCACTGATTCAACAGTTGGCAGGAAGACCTGTGTTAGGGATGAAAGTTGTTAGGGCTTTTGCAGGTTCAAGAATGTTTAGTGCTAAAGGCAGGCGAACCTTTGTCATGGTTAAACTAGAGTTTGATAAGAAATGTCGCTTGATTGCTGAACCCGTGGAGTCAGGGGCTTCAGGTGCAATTACCACTTTATCTAATGCTGACGGGTTTGTGGAAATTGCCGAGAACGAGCAGTTTATTGATTTAGATGAAGAAGTTGAGGTATTACTCTTCCGTGGTTCTGCGGTTAAAGTTTAGTCTTTTTTCTTCAGTAAAAGATACGCAGTGAATATCCAGGTTAGAACGGCGTAAGCAAGCATGCTTAATGCAACTACAATGTTGCTAAAGCCAACTGAGAAGAGAATATCCAGTGAAAAAACTGTGTTTACAATGAACAATATCCCGACTAGCCATGATGCCCAACCTCTTTTTACAAAAAGACTGTAAGCTGTTATCAAACTAAAGATTCCAAGAAACCCCAAATGCGGCGGATAACCGGTTAAAGGCAAAAACGCCAAAAGAATTAATCCTGTGACTGCATAGAAGACCATGGAAGCAAGTTGGAAGGGCTTGAAAGTCTTTAGTCTTTTTGATAGGGACACAGGTATTCGCCTTTACCCTATGCAGTATGTGTATTATTAATAAATTTAATGTATTAGTTTGGAGCGAGACAGTTTAAAGCAATCCTGAGAATCCAACCCACGAAGTTGAATATGCGATGAGCAATCTCAAATTGTTTACTTCCCGAACCAACGTTTTCGTCGTCGTTCAGATACTTTTCGAAAAAAGCAGAATACGTGATTCTCCTGACTTTTACTTGAATTGTAGTTAGCGATTGCTAGGGTTCTTATATTTTAAAGACTGTGGTTAATGTTGTGGAGGGCTTGATGATTTGTCTAAAGCACCAGAAACTGTGATTTTAACGATTGGGCACTCAACCCGTACCCTTGAGGAGTTTGTGCAATTACTAGAGGTTTACAGTATAACCATGGTGGTTGATGTGCGCACTATTCCCCGTAGTAGACACAACCCCCAGTTTAACAAAGAAACCCTGCCAAATAGCCTCAAACATTATGGCGTAAGATACATTCATATACCAGAAATCGGCGGTTTGCGACATCCAAAACACTAATCGGTCAACACAGCTTGGAAAAACAGTGGCTTCCGAGGATACGCTGACTATATGCAGACCCAAGAATTCATGGATAGTCTGCTAAAAATCGTCGCTTTGGCAAGGGAAAACCGTTTGGCATTGATGTGTGCGGAAGCGCTTCCTTGGCGTTGTCACCGTAACCTCTTATCTGATGCCTTAGTGGTGCGGCATATAAAAGTTGAACACATCATAAGTAAAGACAGTGTTTTTAACCATGAACTCAACTCGTTGGCTCAAGTCGAAGGAACAAAAATAACCTATCCGCTATTCACCAAAGAAACTCCGCAAAGAACACTAGGCGATTTTGACACTGCTTGATTTTTAGTTTTCAATCATTTTTTTGTAGTTTTGCTATGAAGAAGCCATTGCATTTGTGAATATGTGGGTAGAGTCGCTGGCACTGAGTTAAGCCGTTTAGTCCTGGCACTCCAATTTTGGGTTCGATTTCCATTAGCGCGAATTCTGGGTGTTCTTTTAGGAATCGCTCAATTATACCTTCGTTCTCTTCGAGGGTTATACTGCATGTGGAATAAGTCAAGATACCGCCTTTAACTACTTTTTCTGCGCAATTGTTTATCATTTTCCACTGGAGCTCTGACATGTTTTGAACTGACATTGGGCTCAAACGCCATTTAGATGAGGGTTGCTTGGCAAATACGCCTGTACTAGTGCAGGGTGGATCCAAAATAATAAGGTCTGCTTCACCAAGTAATGGCACGGAAACTGTTGCATCAGCTACTATGGGTAGAGCAATTCTAGTTCCCATGCGAGTGATCTCTTTTTTCCAGGTTTTCATACGTTTAGATGAGAAATCGATGCAGTAAATGTTCCCTTGATTTTGCATGAGTTGTGCGAGGAATGTCGTTTTGGCGCCTGGAGCTGCGCACATGTCAAAAACACTTTTTCCAGATTTGGGTTTTGATGCTTGGGTGGCAAAGCAACTTGCTTTGTCTTGCACATAGAACAAACCTTCTGCATAACTTGGCAAGGCGTTTAGGGGTTTTTTGGACGATAAAACTTGGTAAGTGTAGTTTAATTGCGGGATTTTTTCTAAAACGACGCCTTCTTGATCAAGCTTTTGTAGAGTTGCTTCTTCAGGTGCTACTAAGGTGTTGATTCGGATGTATCCCGGCGGTGGAATCATGCTTCCGTTTAAGAATGCGATTGCTCCGTCGTGTCCAAAGAGCTTGACACAATATTCAACGAACCATACTGGATGGAAGGTTTGAAGACTGATTTTTTCTGTTTCATCAACGCCTTCCATAATAGACGACAATTTTTTTGTAAGCAAAAAGCCTAGAAACGGTTCGATTTCCCGCATAGTTTCCCAGCCGAGTATGGCTCTGCCCATGCTTGCGATGCTTTCTGCTTCTTTAAGGTTAATTTTTTCCCAGTTTTTTACTACACGTGTCTGGTAAACGTACAAACGCAGGAAAGCTTGGATGCCCATGTCATATTCGCTTAAGCTTTTGGGTGCAACTACTTCATTTATCAATTTGTCGATTAAGTTTTTTCGGCGTTCTGTCTCAACAACTAAGCCGTAAGCGAAACGTATGGCACTTGGGTCTTTAATGCCCAGCTGTTTTACTGTTTTCATCAATGCTGAGCGCTCGTTGAGTCGGCGCATTTCTATCCAGCTGAGGGTTTCTATGGCAACAGTCCAAGCATCCCGTAACAAACTTTTTCACAGCTATGAAAAACGCAGTGCACCTAATAAGAATTCAAAATTGGCGGGTACATTACATCATGTTAAATGCGATATTAGTTACTTTTCAATTCGTATCCGTATTCTTGTTAAAATCCAAAAAGTGTGTCACGGCGTATCAAAACAAATTGTTTAAGCGTTTTTCGTCTTTTTTACTAAAAAAGTGGACTATAATCTCAAGATAGTTCGGAATCCCTACCGCAACAAAGTGCATGGAAAACTAATTCAATTATGTAACCTTTAGACTTTTTGCGGTTTTAACAAAGGTTTTTGTTGCCCAAGTCATGGAGAACTATGTAGTTCTTTGTGAGTAAGCATTTTAGTCTCAATGTACAATTATGAAGTTAAGGTTAACTGGGGATGGCGCGTACTCTCTTAGATTTTTGCATCAGCGAACAAACTAAACCTCTTATTAAAGAGGAGATTAAAGAGCAAGCGCCAATTCCAGCAGTTGAAGTGCAAGAGTTTCCAGTTATTAACCGGAAGAAAAAGCAGCGTCAACCGTATCCACCAATCTGTCCACAAAACCTGCCGCCTTCATATTTTGTCTCCGCATCCTATGATGGACGGCAAAAAAAGGCAGTTATCAAACTATACGAGCCAGAATCCGGCAACATTTACTTCTGGTACGATAATACAGGTCACAAACCCTATTGTTTAACCAATCTCAAACCCTACGATCTAAACAGAATAGAGCGGTTAGTGAATCATGACGGGTTTGACAGTCTAGAAGTGACAAAGAGATATGATCCCCTACTAAACCAAACCGTCGAAATTACCAAAATAATTGCTAAAGACCCCTTAGCAATCGGGGGCAGACCTCAAGGCACCATCCGAGACATCGTGCCGGAGGATTTCCCAAGAATTTCTGAAACCCACATTGAATCTCAAGAAATCAAGATTTGGGAGTCAAAAATCAAGTACTATCAATCATACATTTACGACAAACAGCTCCAACCAGGAATGATTTATGAAGTAAAAGACGGCAACCTTGTGCCTAAAGTACTTGAGGAAGCAACCGAGAACCTAAACAAAATTAAAAACATGTTCAAAGAATGCACCATTGAGGAGCAGGAATACGCAGAGATGTGGGCTAAACTTCTTGAGTACCCCGCGCCAAAGTTTCGCCGAGCAGCTATTGATATTGAAGTTTATTCACCTTTGTCAACTAGGGTGCCTGACTCACGAGAAGGTGCATGCCCAATTATTGCCTGTTCCGTTTATAGTTCAGATGGCGAAAGAAGGGTACTTATCCTCAAGCGTGAAGGAATGCGAGAAGGCAACCCCCTTTTGGCCGCTGACATAGACGTTGAATACTGCGAAACCGAAGAAGAATTGCTAAAGAAAGTGTTTGATATTCTTTGTGATTACCCGTTCATTTTAACTTTCAACGGCGACGACTTTGATCTAAGATACCTCGTTCATCGTGCTTACAACTTGGGCTTCAACAAAGAAGACATCCCAATCGTAATCGGAAAACGAGTCTGTCTCCTGAGGTACGGTATCCATATTGACCTGTACAAGTTCTTCTTTAACCGCAGCATACAAATCTACGCTTATGGTGGCCGCTATAAGGATGTCAGTCTCGGCGATGTTGGCAACGCACTTCTAGGCGAGGAAAAAATCCATATAGAAAAAACGTTTGGTGACCTTAACTACAGCGAACTCGCAGCGTATTGTCTTCGTGATTCAGAAATCACTTTTAAACTGACAAGTTTTGAAGACGACTCTGCAATGAAGCTAATCTTGGTACTCGCCCGCATCAGCAGCATGCCAATGGAAGACGTGAGCCGGCAAGGAGTAAGCCGCTGGATACGCAACTTCATGCATCGGGAACACCGAAAAAGAAACATGCTTATTCCAAATGCTGAAGATATTTTGACCAAGAAAGGAAAAACCACCTCAACCGCAGTGATCAAGGGCAAAAAATACAAAGGCGCCATAGTCGTGGAACCAACGCCTGGAGTGCATTTTAATGTGGCTGTTATGGACTTTCCCAGCCTATACCCTTCAATAATCAAAGTTTGGAATCTCGGTTATCAATCCATCTGTTGCAGTCACCCCAACTGCAAAGGTCACATGATACCTGATACTCCTCACTGGGTCTGCACAGAAAAACGTGCCTTAGAAAGTCTCTTAATTGGCTCGCTTCGCGATTTGCGTGTGCGATGGTACAAGACCAGAGCCAAAGACAAAACGTTGTCAACGGAACTGCGCAGCTGGTATAACATCACTCAGGGAGCGTTAAAAGTTATTTTAAACGCGAGCTACGGAGTTTTTGGCGCCGATAGTTTTGATCTTTACTGTCCACCAGTCGCAGAAGCCACAGCCGCAATAGGGCGGTACTCTATCACCCAAATCTTAAATCATGCCAAATCAGTAGGAATTCAAGTGCTCTACGGTGACACCGACAGCTTATTTTTGAAAAACCCCTCGAAAGAGCAAATCGAAGAGGTCGTGCGCTACACCGAACACGAATTGAACATGGGCATCGACGTTGAAAAAGTCTATCGATACGCCGTTTTTAGTTCACGTAAAAAGAATTATCTCGGCGTCCTCGAAGACGGTACAGTGGACGTTAAAGGACTAACGGGTAAGAAAAAACATATTCCATCTTTTATAAAAGATGCCTTTAACAAAATGAAAGATAGACTTGCGAAAGTCAAGAACCCTGAAGACTTCGAGAAAGCCCGAAAAGACATCGCGAATATAGTTCGAGACCGTTACAATATACTTAAGCGACGTGAATGGGGTGACATTAGTGAACTTGCTTTCCATGTAGTTTTGGGCGACGAAGTTGCAAGTTATACAAAAACGACGCCACAACATGTCAAAGCCGCCAAAATTCTGCAGGCAAGCGGCAAGGAACTTCGCGCAGGTGACCTCATAAGCTTTGTCAAAGTTAATAGCAACAAAGATCGAGTAAAACCCGTTGAGTTATCTTCAAGAAATGAGGTGGACGTTGAAAAGTACATTGCTTATTTACAGGCGACCTTTGACCAGGTTTTGGATGCATTGGGTTTAAGCTTCGACGAAATAATTGGGTTAACCAAACTCGAAAGTTTTCTTTCTTAAAATTTAAGTTAACAATTGAGTTAATACACCAAGAAGCGTAAAAACACCAACAATTATTGAGATTATTATTACTACTTGGCGTTCCGTTAAGGGTCTATGATAAGTTATGGTTGTTACCAAGCTTTTTCTACTGGTTGAGGATAATTTTTTACCGTCGAATTTTACTGCGGCTTTTTTACGGATAAAAAATACTGATAGTAGGATGATTGCAGAGTTGAAGATGTAGGGCAATAGAGAAATCAGAAGGCTTATTTTTAGGTCTGAAATAGCGGCGAAGGAAGCGATCGTAATGCCAATAGCAAATGAGCCAGCGTTTCCAACGAAGATTTTTCCCCGCACGTTAAAGTATGTGAGTACCAGCCAGAAGAATAAGGGACCACTTATCAGGATATATGATGGTGAGACAGCCATCAAGCCAGCGATAACTAATGCTGGGCAGACTGTTTCCAAACCGTTTAAGCCACCAAGCTGGTTAACGGTGTTCGTAACTATCATAACTATAATGGGGATGATGAGGAAGACATAGTATGCGCCGAACTCCAAAGTTCCAAAAATCGGGAGCGATATTGAGGTTCTTATGGAACCATTCTGTAGACCTTCAAACGCATAGTACATCAGCGGTAACGCTGCAATCAAAGGCATAAATGCTTTGTAACGCCATTTCAGATCCATAAAGTCATCTAAGAGTCCCATGAAGCCTCCGAAAAGTACACAAACTGCTAGTGTTAAAGCGGCCGAGACGCCGTTCACAGAGGTATCTAGACCTAAAGTGAAGACTCTGTTTGAAAAGTAAATCGAGAAAAGATAAACAGTGGTGGTTAGGACAAAAAGAACGCCTAAACCGTTGGGGATTAAAGGTTGACCAACTTTGTGTTGATCTGGAACCTTTGGAAACAATGCTGTACTTCCTTAAGCTTAGGGGTTTATGCCATGGTCGGCATTGTATGTCGCCCAGTCAATTTCGTAGATTGCAATTACTGGAACTAAACCGCCATATTGGAAGGGTGATGTTTGTAGTCCTGCAAAGTATGCTTCTTTAAAGTAGGTTGGTTGTTCAACTGTTTGGTCTGGAGTCATGCTGATTCCTAAGTCAGTCATCATCTGTGCATACTGTACTTCCGCGTAGTTCATTAGCTTAAATACTGTACAGTTTAAGCCTTGGTCGTTCCACATCCATTGACCATTTTGAGGGTTACTTGAGCCAAATGTGGTTTCATCTTTCCATGCCGTTCCGGGGTTCATGTAGCTTTCGTTTAGTAGTCTTGTCTGTCCCTGTCCTGAAATCCTCGCCATCCAAACCCATTTGCCTTCATCACCGTACCCAGCTGGGGATGCAATGTATGATGAAGATCCGCTGCTTGATTGACTTATTGCAAGAACTTCAAAGACAGCAATATATTTGACATGTGATTGACCATAACTGTTGAGCATTGCCATCGATTGGTTCTCGTTGCCCATGAATATGAAACCCACGTTCTCTATTTGGGTGCTATTTACTGTAGTGTTATCTGCAAAGCTGGTTACGTTTCCAAGGTCAGTTAACCAGTTGCCGTAGTCCCACCACATTACAACAGCGTCTGTTGAATGAACGTTGCTCTTCATCCAGATTACTGCGTCAAGCCATGCAGTTACTGGAGCGGTTAAACTTGCCCCTCCCACTGGAAGGCTTGATCCACTGATGGCTGTAGGCACATAGGCTTGCGAGATCGATCTTGGCATTCCACCGATTTGTGGTGAAAACGCCAAGTTTGTTACTAAAAGCATGAATATTGCGAAGACTGCGACTCCGCTGTATTCTTTGCTTACTCGTGCCATTCTGCGTTTTGATTTGGCAAGCGTCTTCGGCGCTTCTTGAAGCAGTGTTAAGAATGGCTTTAGTATGCTAATTATGCCTATCGCTGCAATTATGGCGAAGGCCGGGGCGAAGAGTACTAGTAGACGAACCATTGAATTTGCAAAGTATAGTGAAGTTACTGCGAAGAGCATTAGGAAGATGTTTCTGTTGGTTGGATTTCTAAGTACGAAGTATAACCCTACGAGGAAGAATAGTATGGATATGCCTAATTCTATGTATAGATTTCCCCACGCTGAGATTCTTTGTTCTGCCACTGAATCGATAAGCGGTGAAGTCGCCCTAACGAAGGGGTCTAAAACGGTGATGAATTTTCCAGCTATACCGCTGAGTAAGCCAGTAACTGCTGCAGTAATTATGCCGCTGATTATAATTACTATTGAGGCGATTGCCAGTGTAAGCTTGTTTTTTGCGGATATGTTGTTTCGAAGAATTTCTGCCAGTATAAGTACGATGAATACTGCCACGACTGGAACGATTGCGCCTGAGGTTACGTAGCTTAATGATATGTAAGGGACTTTTGTTCCAATAAATAAAGCTAAACCAAAAACTATGCTGTAGTTAATGAGCAGTCTTGGAGTGTATCTCTTTAGCAGAACCAAAACGAAGACGAACAAAACTGACAAACTAATTAGGTAATAAGCTGCTCCCCACCCTGCGATGAAATATCCTAACGCTGCTGCTGCACCTAGAGAGTACAATAATGATGCCCGCAGTGACTTGTTTCCGTCAATTGACCTCAGGAACAAGAACATGAATAATACTAGCCCAAGTACACCAGGTACTTCAGTGTCAAAGAAACCCAACGAACTTCTCTGCAAAAATGATGGTGCTAAAGCGAGAAATAGCGCAGCAAATAACCCAACTGCTTTTCCACCCATGTCTTTGCCGACAAAATAGAGTACCAAACATGAGGCTACTGCTATTAGAGCTGGCAAGATCGAGCAGAAAGTCATTAAATCAATTTTTGCACCGAATAATGAGACAATTTGGAAAAGTACTGCTGCTGTCATAGGTAGAGCAGGCAGTGAAGTGGACATGTCTAATCCATCTGGATACCATTTTTGAGTGTTAATCCAGTGGGTTGGCCAATAGGGCGATAGCAAACCGTTTTGAACCATGTGTTGGGTGATGCTGAATTGATAGTAGGGGTCAAACTCGTTTAGAAGAGCTGTGCCGCCAGAAAGGTTTTCCCAACGTAACGGTAAAATACGAACTGTGAATGCAACAAATAGAATCATTACTAACGCTGCAAAAGCAATGATTGAACCGTGGCTTACCTGAATTCTTAGTCTGCTAAAAATTGATAAGCTGTTACCAAGTCGTTCCTTAATTCCTTCGCCCACCTTAAGTCATCTCTTCCAAATGTATATTGCGATTGTACTATTTTACACATTGGTGATTTATTTATGGCTTTCCAAAACCAGCTCGAATGAGTTCAAGTGACTAGGAGGGAATAGTTACATTAATTATAACCCAAGGGTTAAACCTGACAACCTTCCGCAACCCAAAAAGGCTCTCAAATTGCGCAAGAATAGGAACGAGACCACAACGAGACCACTCTGAGATGTCCTTCCAAAAGGTATCCAACTGTACCCAGTTTTTCTTTTTCACCAAGAATCCTGTTTTAGACAGGCACTGCATAACTTCCTTGTATGAGTGGCGATAAGTTTTTCCCTGCATCGCCTTCAACTTTGCTTTAAGGCTTGATTTGTTACCAAAAGATAATATGCTGGAAGCGTTGATTTTCAAAGTACGTTTGCACTCAATTAAGGCTTGGTCCAATTGGGGAATTTAATCTAAGACCTCGATCATAAAAACAACATCAAACACGCCCTCCCTTTAGGGAAGTTGTCTTGCATCTGCCTGGACAACGTTGACTTCCTTATTTTTTAGTCTGAGCCTCTTTAAGGCGAAAGAATTAACATCAACGCTTACGACAGTAGCTTTATTGTTTGCCGCTAAAAGTGAGAAACGCCCTGCTTCAGCGCCAACATCCTTCACAGTGATGTTCGATTGGGATAGCTCTATTGATTTAGAAATAAAATCTGTTTCTACTTTGGTTAGGTATTTGCCCATTTTGGTTTTGGCTGCAAATTCCCAATGGGTCTCTGCAGATATTTCAGGTGACACACTTAAGTTTGCAGTCAACGCTTAGCCATTGGTTTAACTTCCACTTCCATTGGCAATAAGGATAGTTTTCTGTCGCATTTTGGGCAATTTCCTCCGTGTTGCGCAATGACTTCATCTGGCGGTTTAAGATCTTTGCCTTCATACAAGATATGCTTACAACCATGGCAAATAACACGTTGCGGCATCCAAATCCCCAGTAGATACATTGATGTGGCGTATTTATTGGTTGCTAAAAAATTTAGTCTCTATCCAACTGTAATTTACTGTAAAGCTTTTAATTGGAACTACATTGGAATGTTAAAGTGTGGTTAAGCGGCGTTTGGAAAAATATACTTTAATCATCACGGAAAAACCTGATACTGCAAATAGGATAGCAATGGCTCTTGATTCTGACGGAAAACCAAAAAAGATAGTGAACAATGGCGTCCCATACTACCAAGCATACCGTGATGGTAATATAGTAGTGGTTCCTTCGCTGGGACACCTATACACGATATCAAGCAAACAGAAAGGATATGTCTACCCTGTTTTCGATTATCAATGGGTTCCACGATACCTGGCTGAGCGAGGAAAATCTAGAATCCGAGTTTGGTTAACTGTAATTGCTCAATTAGCGAAAAACGCAGATTACTTTGTAGATGCATGCGACTTTGATATTGAAGGTAGCATCATAGGCTACACAATACTGAAGTATGCCTGCGGCAGCAAAGAAACATCAGCTAAACGCATGAAATACTCAACCCTTACAAAAGAAGAACTCCAAGAATCATACACTCACTTGTTGCCATCTTTGGATTTTGCGCAAATTGAGGCTGGATTAACTCGTCATGAAATCGATTGGTTATATGGCATAAACCTATCAAGAGCTTTAACCCAAGTCGTCCAAAACTCCAGTGGACAATATGCCACGCTGAGTACTGGCAGAGTGCAAGGACCAACCTTGAGGTTTATAGAAATCCGTGAAAAAGCAATCAACTGTTTTGTCCCTACGCCTTACTGGACAATAACTGCGAAAATAAGTATTAACGGTGTTGTTTTTCAAGTCGAATATGAAAAAATCCTTGAAAATAAAACGCAAGCAAAGGAGATAACTAACGCCTCCAAAACCAAAGAAGCCCAAATAGAAACCGTTGTTGCAACAGAGTTTTCACAGAATCCTCCCGAGCCATTTGACCTTGGCTCACTGCAAAGTGAAGCTTATCGCATCTTCAAGTATACTCCCATGCGAACCTTAAGCATTGCCCAAAATTTGTATTTGGATGCGTTGATTTCCTATCCCCGGACAAGCAGCCAAAAGCTACCCTCATCAATCGGATACAAAACAATACTTGAAAAACTTGGAAAAACACCGGCTTATTCTGAACATGCAGCTGAACTCCTATCTAAATCGACTTTAACGCCTAAGGAGGGCAGAAAGTTTGACCCCGCCCACCCTGCTATCTACCCTACAGGAAACCTTCCTGGAAAGTCCCTTGTCCCGGCAGAAAGAAACATCTTTGATTTGGTTGTTAAGCGATTCTTGGCTGTTTTCGGTGATTTGACAATCAGACAAAGCATACGCCTAGCCGTCAACTTCAATGGAAATCTTTTCCGTGTGAATGCAGCGCGGACCTTAATAGATGGATGGCTTCATTTCTACAAGCCATACGTCCAGTTGAAGGATGAATCATTGCCTTCTCTAACTGAGGGACAAAAAGTCAGCGTTGAGCAGATAATTTTAAGTGACCATTTTACTAAACCGCCCCCTCGTTTTAACCCTCGTAGTTTACTTTTAAAAATGGAAAAAGAAGAAATAGGAACAAAAGCTACGCGGGCAGCTATAATCCAAACTCTCTACAACCGCAAATACCTAAACGGGACAGGGGACTTCTATGTTAGCGACCTTGGGTTTGAAATAATCAGAGTTCTCTCAAAGTATTGCCCAACAGTTGTATACCCAGAAATGACACGACTGCTAGAATCAAAAATGGCGGCGATTCAACAAGGCATTGAAACCAAACAAAACGTTTTGCAAAACGCCATTGAAACACTAAAAATAGTCACATCTGAGCTTAAGAAGGAAGAAGCAGCGATAGGTGCCGAGCTAAGTCAACCGCTAACAAAAAGTAAACCCAAAGAAAAAATCGTTGGGAATTGCCCAAAATGTAATGACGGCAAACTGGTGATTTTGCGTTCAAAAAAAACTGGTAAACGCTTTGTCGGCTGCACAAACTATTTTGAAGGCAATTGCAACACTGCTTTTCCACTGCCGCAAAAAGGCACGGTTAAACCATTACGAAGTGTCTGCAAAAGTTGTGGCTCACCAATAGTCGCTGTTACTCTAAGAACCAGGCGACTTTGGAAGTTGTGTCTTGATCCAAATTGCTCCTCAAAAGGAGACCGCAAAAAGTGAATTGCAAAATCTGTTGTAAAGAAGCCGAAGAAAACGGTTTTTGTCAGTTGCATTCAATGGCGCTTAGGAATGTAATTTTAAAATTCAAGGCATGGACAGCTGCTTCAAACGTTTCTTGGATGGAGTATTTAGTTGAGATTCAGAAAAATTCATTAACCGGAGTATGGGCTAAAGAAGTAATAAAGTACTTAATTAAGGAAGAGGACCAAAAATGACTAGTAAAATAAAGAAAAGTTCTTCAAATATGTCTTTTTCGCTTAGCCGATGGTTCCGCAGAGTCTCAACCACAGCACCTTCTGCATTCATAGTAACATTGGTGGGAATGTCATATGCCATATTCCTATTCGGGGGCGGTCTATTTGCGTTAATTAATCATCCTATAACATCGTTCTACAATAGCAACACTGGACAATTCTTCTTCTTATACCCAGATATTAGCAATCAATTCTTATCAGATACGCTAATTTCAATAACACTCTATGCAATGGGTTTCGTTGGGTTACTGGCTATTTACCAGAGTACCAAAAGTGCTTACAAGCCAAGACAAGCCTACATGATGCTAATCGTAGGAGTCGCACTTCTGCTACTAGCATATGTGTTCTTGGAAGGCTCGATTTCATTTAAGGTAAGCGGCGGAAGATAATTTTTTTAGTCGCCTTACCACGGATTTCTTTTTAACTTCATTTTATAAGCTAAGAAATTAGTGAACAAGTGAATTGGTGGAGTAATCAGTAGCACAGTCAATGCCACTTCCCAGCCAATTAATGCTAAAGGAAGCGAAAACACTACAGCCCCAACTACAAAGTCAATTTGGTCAACAATTGGCAATAACCCTCCCGGAGCGATGCTTAATCTACGTTTTATAAAAGCGCCTGTTAAATCGCCTAAAAGCGCGCCCAAAGGAATGAGAAGTGCGAATAGAATAGTATAATTCTGAAAACCGAAAATTGCTCCTTCTGCTAACCCTACCCCAAAGCCCACGCCCCAACCGAAAAAGAAACCTCTAAATGTTTTGTTATTTCCAAAAATTCGTTTGCCATCCGGAAAATTCTTGCCAAAATCCATCTTGGTTCCGCCTCCAGCAAGAACAGGCGTTCCGTTGGCGCAGTAAGCTGGGAAAATAAACTTCAAGGCTTCAACAATTATTAGTGCTATATCCATTGGGTTTCAACCGTTCGTCAGTGGATTTGAGTATCTTGTATTCCAGCTTCCCCTATTTGTATATAACACATTACTTCTTCTTCGATTTCCCGTGCCTTCTCCAAAACTGCCTTGATTGTTTGGGAATTATTGGTTGGTTTGAGGCTGATTATGGTGTCGGCCCAAAACTTGAGAACCCGCGTCGCCACCGGTCTAACGCTTGTACTTTGGTCGTTGAAAACGCTGCGAACTTGGCTTGTGATTATTATTGGGATTTTTTTGATTTTTGTGGTTTGCGCCAAAATAGCGAGTTGTCTATTTAATTCTCGGTTTATTCCGAATGTTTTGGATTTAATTGGAGTCTCAGAAACTCTTGCTCCGTAAAGCGACGTGATTGTGTCGATTATTATTAATCCGACATTTGCGGTTGCGTAGTCATTAATTTGGTCTACAACTACGGTTTGTTCCTTAAAATTTTTTGGTTTCACCAAAATGATTCTTTCAGCAACTTCGTCAAATCGATCTTTCGAAATTTGAGCTAACCTTTTAGCATAAAAACTGTTGTCGCAATCAATAAAAAGCACTTTCAGGTTTTGGATAGCGCAATTGATGGCGCATTGCATTGCAAGGGTTGTTTTTCCAGTTTCAGGTTCACCATAAATCAACGTGACGGTTTCAGGTAATATACCTCCGCTAATTTTTGTATCGATGCATTTGCATCCTGTCTGAATTATAACCATGCTTTACACGTCAAGGATTACTAACTTGAAGTTAATATTGTGTTTTGCACTTAAATCTATACTTTAGGGTGCTTTAGAAGAGAAAAAGTGGCAGTGGCAACCGTTCAAGGTAAAGCCTATTTTCTCATCCATAACAAACTGCGAGAACAATGAATTCCTTTTTATCAGTTTAGTTACCGGCGAATCTGTGCCTGTCGACATAGATCCAGGTGTAACAACTGGGATAGTTGTCATTGCTGATGGAAAAGTTATTGAGACAGGTAAATGCTTTGACACTAAAGAATTAATTACCAGCATCCTTAAAATATTAAGAAACGTTAACTTTGAGGTCACAAGCGATTCTGTTAAGATTGGAAGGGTAGTTCTTTTCTGCACGGAAATGCTTGAAGATTTAGAGAGCGATTTGCCGCTGGAAGTAGCACTAGATGTGGTGGGCGAGGCGGGAACTAACAAACCTTTAAAAGAAAACAGACGTAGCAGAAGAGTCAGAAATATTCCCTTAGCATTACGCATAGCAGGAAGAAGCGAAAAAATCATTTCAAGGAGAAACATAGTTGCAGCACACAGTAGAATCAAATAAAACAATGCTAGTTGATGGTCCAGCGTCAGTGCGGCTTGTTTTAGGAAAAGCTGAAGTGTTCGGCTATCCAATGAAAGAATCGCAGCGAGTTTTGATTCAAATAGGAAAACGTCTGCCCTTTTTTGTCAATGAAAAATCAACATTTGATGTCTCTTTAGGTGCCAGTTCTGGTATTGCTGAAACTATAGGTAGCACAAATCCTTCATCATGGGACACAACAGTTCAAGCAATTTTGGGTTTGCAGAAGCGCCCTGTGGTTGTTATGATTTTGGGGGCGGCTGATTGTGGAAAGAGTAGTCTTTGCACTTACCTTGTAAATAAATTAGTATTTGGAAAATGTAAGGTTACAATCTTGGATGGCGATTTGGGTCAATCCGACATCGGTCCCTCGGCCACTGTTGGTTATGGCTCTACTTCCAAACAAATATCAGAACTCTACGATTTGAAATTAAGAAACGGTTTTTTTGTTGGTGTCTCCTCTCCGCAAACAGCCATTTCCAAAACCATTGAAGGCTTAGTTACTATGGAAGCTGAGATTTTAAAGGGACAGGTTGATTTTGTTTTAGTTAATACAGATGGTTTGGTTGATGGAGAAGTTGCTGTCACATACAAAGCAGACTTAGTCAAATCGCTTAAACCCGACATTATCATCGGCATACAAAAACAAGGTGAACTTGCACCCTTGATCAACTGCTTGGAAATTCCAGTATTAATAGTTGAACCATCATTTGCTCTCAACCCACGAACACTAGAAAAACGCAGACACCTCAGAGAAATGACTTATTCAAGGTACTTAAAAAACGCAAAACTGCAGATTTATCCCAAAAGTCAAGTGACAATCGAACCCAGAAACGCCATACCAAAAAATCAAGAGCCAGAAAAAGGTATACTCGTCGGTTTGTGCGGCCGAGGAAGCAAGTTTTTAGGAATCGGTGTATTGCGGGAAGTTAATCAACTTCGAAAAGCTCTGAAGATTCAAACGGCGGTTTCAGCTAAACCCTCAGGGATTATTATAGGGAAAGTAATTATTAACGAGAAACTTCAGGAAGTTCAGACTGAGTCCTGAAGAAATTGCTAACTTCAGTTGCTAAGACCTCTTTTTTGTCTGGTAGAATTTTCATTCCGTTAGTAATCCATGACGGCAAAAAGTTTTTGCAGTAGTTTGTTGCAAAACGGAAATCCAAAAACACGATGGCGCCTCGATCCTCAAGTGTTCTTATAGGTCTCCCCGCGGCTTGTGAAGCTTTTTTCATGGCAGGCAAAACATAGCCGTATTCGCGTCCAAAACCTGAAAAACGTTTTTCATAATACTCGATTTGAGCTTTAATTCTAGGAGTTGGCTCCGCGTAAGGCACGCCAACTACCACTACTGAATTCATTTGGTTGCCTGGAAAATCCACACCCTCAGATGTTCTTCCACCTTGAACGCCTAAAAATACGGCGCCGCCTTTGTCGCCGCAGGCTTTGAAGTCCTGAACCATTTTTTCGTTAGCTTTTGAAGTCATGCCTTTTCGTTCATGGAAGAGGGGTTTCAATAGAGCGTTTTCTAAGCCTTCAGCCAGCAAGGAGTTTAGGACTTGGAAGGAGGCGGCGAATATGCCTGTGTTGGTTGGGGTGCTGTTTACAACTTCGTTTATGCGTTCAACCATGGTTTGGTACATCTGGGGTGTTCTCTTATCCATCGATGTGGTTACGCCGAGAGATACGGCGGTGAACACGTGTTCCTTTGGAAACGGAGAGGGAACAACAAACTTGACGGTGCTCTCCGGCAAACGAGTTATCCTTGCGAAAGCTTCCAATGGCTGAAGTGTCCCTGACATGATGACATTGGCATAGGTTGATGAGAAAACAGGTTGTGTAACCTTTGAGGGGTCTAGTGCCACTATTTCCAGTTTGGCGGTTTTGTTGTTTTCTTTATTGAAGTACTTGCTTGCTACGTTGATGAATGAATCTTCTTCAATTGTGTCGAACCACTTGAGCAGAAACTCGCTCATTGCATGAACGTAAGACCTTGGGTTTTTGCCATCGGCTAACAAAGCCTTCTTAATAATTCCGCCTGCCTCGTGCATGTGCTCAAAGAACTCTCTGGGACGCGGAATGTTGCCCTTTTTCTCGATGATTTCAATTATGATCTTTGCCGAAATTATTTCCTCCCGGTTTATTTTATCCGTTATTTTCTCCACTTCGTTCCGGAAGAAAAAAGCAAAATCCTCGATGTCTTTGTGACCGAAACGTGCAGCTTCCATCTCTGCTGCCCTCATAACGAACAGCGAAAGGGTGCTGCCTGATATGCTGATGGCCGTTTCAGGCAAATTATGTGCTTCATCCACGATTAGAATTATTTTATGCAGTTCCGTTTCAAGATTCTTGAGAAAAGCCGTGCGTATCACCGGGTCGAAGACGTAGAGGTAGCTAAGCGCAATGACTTTGACGTCTGAGAGCCCTGCTTTTACAAGTTCATAGGGGCAGACTTCTTTTTTCTTGCAGATTCGCTGAATTTCTGAGCCCATGTAAGGGCGGCTGGCTACCTGCTGCTGGAGTTGCATGTAATCATACGTCCGCTCTTCTACGTTAGTGTAGTATTGGCATCTGCTTTTCGCTTTGAGGAGCTCGCACACCTCCATAAGCGACTTCGAATCAAAAGCACCCCTGGAAGCGAAAACGTTGAGACACATTTCATTGCGTCCACGAATTGAGAGCCCTGAAACTTGGTGTTTTCTAAAAACAGCTCTTAACTCTTCAATGACGCGGTCATGCTGACGATGAGTTCGTGCTACATAAAGGATTTTTAGTTTTTTTTCGATGGCTAATGGCAACACTGCGGAGAGAGCGGAGATTGTTTTTCCTAGGCCGTTGCTGCCTTCGATTAAAACCGAACGTTGACTGCTTACAGCGTTGTAGACTGTACTGATGAATTCGTCTTGGTGGGGTCGCACGCTATCATAGGGGAAGTATTCTGCGACTTGATTTGGCAGCTTAATCATTGCCTTTCTCCATCAGGAAAATATAGCCACAAGTATGGTTTGCAGACTATAAATACCAATTGCGCCAACCAAACGGTTCTTCTAGACTATTTTTGAAATCGAGTAAGTGATTGGCAGGTTAATTGAGAACTTTTCCATGATATTAGAAATGGCTTTGAGGGAACTTTTTTTGAAAAATGGTAATTCCCCGTTGATGCAAAACAAGCTGCACGTAATCTCTCTAATAAACCCTTGCAAAAATTCAGAGATTGTAATTTGATAAAGCCCAACCAATACCTCGGGTATTTCGTTATAGAAAATTCGCTGTAGATCAATTGTCATGTACTCTTTTGTGTAGTTGTCTACATGCTGGTATTCTTTTTCACTTCAAAGTCAATTGAGGCTTTGTTGGTGGTTTTTAGCTCTGTCGTTTTAGAGATCCTTCTTGGCAGGGTATAAGCCAAGTTTAACGTTTGTGTCAACAAAAGCAGTTTTAAAAGATTTTATGAACCGGGTTGAGATATTAAACAGAAAGCAAACAGAGGAAACGACCTGTCAATTATCTTGATTTATCGAGAGATCGAAAATTTTAGAAGAATAGAGCCTTTTTTCGTTTTGGTGATTTAATATTGCTATCATATCTTTATCTGATAGGTTTTCTGCGTGCTTGTGGTTGATTACTGTAGCACATTTCTTGGCTTGTGTTCTATGTGGGTTTTTAGTTTGGGGTTTGTTTTGTTTGCTGTTTGGTTGTGGTGTGAGCGACTTTTTCTTCAAATGTATGTTGCTTTTTCTGGTTGTGGGTGGGGTGTGTTGGCTTGATCTGGTTGTGTAGACAATGTTTGGGTAGTACAGGTTTTGTGGGATATATTTTGGGGGAAAGTTTAGAGACTACTTTAGATCAGGCTTTTACGCTCTAATGAATTAAGCTTTTGATCTACCGTTATGTATGTGATATAGTTTTTATAGACAACTTATTTCTGAATCATGGGTTATCCTTACTTTCTTTCGTAGGAGGCAAACTCAAGCTCTTGAAGTATGATTGTTTGGGTTTTGCTTTTATAGGAAAGGTTTTTAGTGTAGTTATTATATGAGACAGTGAAAAAGTGTATAGTGTAAAGTGAGGTTAACATTATGTCTGTATTTGCAGCACCAGGAGCATATGACCGTGCCATTACCGTTTTCTCGCCCGATGGACGACTTTTCCAAGTAGAATACGCAATGGAATTAGTGAACCGCGGAGCCACCATAATAGGTATTCAATCAACAGAAGGATTAGTTCTTGGTTCAGAAGAAAACATCGAAGCCCTTGAAGAAGCAGGGTTCTCATGGAAAATCTTTCGAGTAGATGACCATATTGGCGCAGCCATAGTCGGCTTAAGTTCCGATGCAAGAATTCTGATAGATCAAGCAAGAATATACGCACAAAGCAACAAATTAACTTACGACGAACCCATCGACGTAGAAGTTGTAACTAAACGCATATGCGACATCCAACAAATGTACACACAACACGCCGGTGTACGACCTTTCGGTGTCTCAATTATCTTCGGAGGAGTGGACAAAACAGGAACTCGTGTCTTCGGCACACACCCAAGCGGTACTTACAGAGGTTATAAAGCCACAGCATTAGGTGCAGGTAGAGACACAGTTTTCCCTATCCTAAAAGAAGAATACAAAGAAGACCTAACTCTCGATAACAGCATAAAACTCACAGTCAAATGTCTGGTAAAGGCCCTTGAAGCACGCCAACTACCTCCAAGAATAAAAATCGCAATCATCCCTGCGGCAACACAGAAAATGGAAATGCTAAACGACGATACCGTGGAAGGTTATATCAAAGAGCTGGGTTCAAGCAAGTGAAAAATTAATGAGCGAAAAGTTCACCGTCGCGCGCTTAACAAGAGAAAATGAGCATTTTGAAATACTAGTTAAGCCACAGAAGGCGCTGGACTACCGAAACGGCAAACTTGCGGGAATAACCGAGGTTTTAGCAGCTGAAATGATTTTCGCTGATGCAAATAAAGGTACCAAAGTTTCTGAAGAAGCAATGAAAAAAGCCTTCAAAACATGTGATCCATTAAAAATTGCAGATGAAATCATAAAAAAAGGCACTCTGCAATTAACAACTGACCAAAGACGTAAAATGGTCGAAGATAAAAAAAGACAAGTGATAGATTTCATTTCTCACCAAGCAGTTGACCCAAAAACGAATTTGCCACATCCTCCAGCTAGAATCGAGAATGCAATGGAGCAGATTCGTTATCCAATAGATCCGTATAAGCCAATTGAGGAACAAGCCAAAGACATAGTCAAGCTTCTCAGACCGATCTTGCCACTTAAAATAGAACAGGTAACTGTCGCCGTGAAAATACCCACTCAACATGCGGCAAGAGCTTATGGCACAGTCAAAACGTTAGGCACAATCAAACGAGAAGAATGGCGCGGAGACGGTTCATGGTATGGAGAGATCGAATTACCAGCTGGATCATACTCATCGTTGATAAACAAACTTGGCGACGCAACCAAGGGAACAGGAGAAGCAAAAATAATCTCTTAGTAATGAAAAAAATGATAGGTGATTTTATGCCAACATTCTTTGAAAAAAAACAGCTTGTTACGCCTGGAGAAATGCTCGCTGAAGGCGACTATTTACCCGGTGAAAACACGTATGTAGAAGCAGGCAAGATTTATGCCTCAAGGATTGGACTCGTAGACAGTGACAACAAAAAAGTAAACGTTGTTGCATTAAGGGCATTTTACGTCCCAAAAATGGGTGACATAGTGATAGGAACTGTCATTGAAGTAGGCTTCAACGGTTGGACAGTTAATATCAAAGCACCCTACACAGCAATGCTTCGCGCATCAGACGTACTCAGTAGACCCTTTAAACCACAAAATGACGAGTTATCCCAAGTCCTAACCGCAGGTGACTTAATCGTTGCCAAAATCGCGACCTTCGACAGAGCACACGACCCTCAATTAACAGTTGGAGAACCAGGACTGGGAAAAATCACTCGCGGTCAAATCCTTCAAGTGACCCCCACGAAGATTCCTCGTATAATCGGACGGAAAGGTTCAATGATTTCCATGATAAAACAAGAAACCAACTGTCAAATCATCCTTGGATTAAATGGAGTCATCTTGGTCACAGGCAAAACCTTGGAAGAAGAAGAACTTGCTATATTCGTGATTCGAAAGATTGAACAAGAATCCCATACAAGCGGTCTTACTGATCGCATTACACAGTTGCTAAAAGAAAAGAAAATAGATAAAGTGGAGGAAAATAAAATTGAATGAAAAACCAGATAAATTAATCGATAAAAAAGGCATCCGATTAGACGGTAGAAAAGCGGATGAACTTCGCCCTGTAAAGCTTCAAGTAGGCGTTTTATCACACGCTGATGGATCAGCCTATATTGAACATGGAAAAAATAAGATTCTAGTTGGCGTATTCGGTCCAAGAGAAGTGCATCCAAAACACTTGATGCAACCTGACCGTATGGTTTTGAAAGTCCGATATCACATGGCACCGTTTTCCGTACAGGAAAGAAAATCTCCAGCGCCATCCAGAAGAGAAGTAGAACTCTCAAAAGTCATAAAAGAATCTTTAGAACCAGCCCTATTTCTAGAACTATATCCACGAACAGGAGTTGATGTCTATATTGAGGTCTTGCAAGCTGACGGAGGAACAAGATGTGCAGCTATCACGGCGGCAGCACTAGCAATCGCAGACGCAGGCGTTCCAATGCGTGACCTAGTTGCAGGTTGTGCAGCCGGAAAAGTTGACGACACTGTAGTTCTAGACCTATATGACGCCGAAGACAAACTTGGCGCTGCAGACGTACCAGTAGCTTATATGCCCGCTTTGAACGCAATTACTTTGCTGCAAATGGATGGCATTTTAGAGCCTGCAGAATTCGAGAAAGCTGTTGGCATGGCTATGGAAGGATGCAAGAAAATATATGAAATGCAAAAGGAAGCGTTAAAGACCAAGTATATGGTTGTTAAAGAGGTTGAAGAATAATGTCATCACTTGTAACTAAAGTTAGACTAAAGCAAATAGAGCAACTGCTTGAAAAGGGCAAACGCCTAGACGACAGAGGCTTACTTGATACCCGCGAAATTAAAATTGAACAAGGACTAATTGAGAAAGCTGAAGGTTCCGCAAGAGTTTTTCTTGGAAAAACTGAAGTTCTTGTCGGCGTCAAAGTAGGACTTGGAGAACCATTCTCAGATACGCCAAACGATGGTGTCTTAACAGTAAACGCAGAATTAGTTCCCCTAGCTTCCCCAAACTTTGAACCCGGACCACCAGACGAAAATTCAATCGAACTGGCTCGAGTCGTAGACAGAGGTATTAGAGAATCAAAATGCGTCGATACTGAGAAGCTGTGCGTTGAACCAGGCAAAAAAGTGTTCGTGGTTTTTGTTGACATTTACGTACTCAACCACGATGGAAACTTGATTGATGCAGCAGCGTTAGCTGCCATGGCCGCACTAATAAACACAAAGATGCCCAACTACGAAATCAAAAATGGCGAACTAAAAATGAAGCAAGGTTATACTCAACTACCCCTTAAGAGCCACCCAATTACAGTCACCACGGGCAAAATCAACAACCACTTGATCACTGACCCATGGATCGAAGAAGAACAAGTCATGGATTCACGTATAACGTTTGCAACAAAAGAAGACGGAACCATATGCGCGATTCAGAAAGGTGGCTCCAGCTATTTCACACCGCAACAGATTTTAGAAGCATCAAAGATTGCTCTGGACAAAGCAGCAGAACTGCGCAAGAAACTTGATTGGTGAGATAAAAGTTGCCTAAGATGAAGAAAGTTGGTCCAACGCGAGGTTTAGGGGTACGTTACGGCTCCACAGTTAGAAAAAGATACATGAAAGTAATGATTGAACTCAAGAAGCCCCACAGATGCCCACAATGCGGCTTTAACCGCGTTAAACGTGAAAGTGTTGGCATATGGAAATGCAAAAAATGTGAATTCACTTTTGCGGGCGGAGCATATACACCAGTAACAAAGTTGGGTGTTGTGGCCAAGCGTGCAGCTAAAGGTGCGCCAGTTGAAGAAATGGTGAAATCTGTAGCGGCTGTTGAGTCGGCAACTGAAGAAGAAAACGATGAGTAAATCTTTCTTCTTTCCTTTTATTTTGTCTATTTTTTGTTTATTACTCTGAAAACCTTGTCTAAGCCTTGAGAGATGTTCAATGGCAACTGGGGCAAAGGCTACTGTACGTTTAGAATTTACTTCACAAAAACAACTTACAACACTCATAAACGCCTTGTCTCCCGAAGTCAAAGCGCAAGTGACAAGACGCTCCAAAATAAGAATAGAAAAAGACGGTATATTTCTCATTTTAACCGTCGAAGCAGAAGATACTGTTGCAATGCGAGCTACACTCAACGCTTACTTGAGGTGGATAAACTCAACAATTAACGTTATTCATGTGATTGAAGAAGCTTAATTCTGCAAAATTGTCCCACGATTTGTTTGAGTAAATTTGGGGCCTAATCGAGGTTCTATACACAAGACTATAGAGAATTAGACATTTCAACAAAGGGGTGACGCTGTTGGCGTTTTTTCAAGCCATTTAACATATGAACAAGTATACCACAAAGAACGTGGACTTGAGATAGCAAAATATTCCTCGCAGACATGACAAATTTGAGTATAGTTAAGTTGTTTGATGTATGGAGTAAACCTTATTTGGATGAGGCAGAGCACATTGTTGATCTCTGCAATCAAGATAGATTTGATATAATGGAGTCGAGACAGCTCCACTGATATTTTTAGTAAATTCTACATAAACACTTGATTTTTCTTATAAAAATTTGACATTTTTTAAGAATTCGTGTAAAAATACTTATAAGAAATGCTTCACAGTAATGTCAAAAACGGTAGCGAGGAAAAAGGATGATTTTTCAGAACAAAACCTTAGAAGGTGCCATTTTCGACATGGATGGAACGATGTTTGACACCGAAAACCTCCGGTTCAAAATGCTAAAGAGAGCTTCTGAGGAAATCTTCGGAAAAGAAATTTCAGACCCGATTCTCTACGATTCTCTTGGATTAAGTGCATTAAACGCTGAGAAACTTGCAAAAGAATTTTATGGCGAGAACTATCCCTATAAAAAAATAAGAGAACGCGCAGACGAATTGGAAAGAGGATATGTGCGAGAAAAAGGTGTCCCAGTTAAGGAAGGTCTTTACAATCTACTTGAACGTCTCAAGAAAAATGAAGTGCTTATTGCTTTGGCTACATCAAGTCGCAGAGAAATCGCTGAGGAATATCTGCTCAACGCAAGAGTGCTCCGATTTTTTGATATAACAATATGTGGCGAAGATGTTGAAAAAGGAAAACCCAACCCGGAAATATTTCTTAAAGCGGCTAGTGAACTAAACTGTGAACCCGGCAACTGCTTTATTTTTGAAGATTCCCAAAATGGTCTTTTGTCTGCAAGCGCTGCAGGCGGAATACCCATTTTCATTAAGGACATCAAAGAACCGGATCCAGAGGTTAAGGCGCTTGCGTTTAAGTCATATGAAAAATTGACAGATTTTTTGGCTGAAATTA
The DNA here is from genome assembly GCA_963741005.1 of Candidatus Bathyarchaeota archaeon. Classification (GTDB taxonomy): domain Archaea; phylum Thermoproteota; class Bathyarchaeia; order Bathyarchaeales; family Bathycorpusculaceae; genus Bathycorpusculum. The sequence goes on along the minus strand of CAVUGQ010000006.1, from coordinate 375,905 downwards.
TCCAGCTGATGCCAAAGATGCACATTCCGAGTCTTAATGAACATTTTCCACAAAGTGTAGGTTATATAATTGCAGGAATACATGGGCTAGGTGCAATGGGAGGCGGTTATCTCGCCCAAGTCTTTTCGCATTGGGATGGATACACTAGACCTCGCCAGATAATCGGAGCGACAAATGATAATATTAAACTTCAGCTGATAAATGCACTGGGCAAATATAGTGTGAAGTATGAAAGCCTTGCATACTTTCAAACGATTTCCAATGTGACAATTATTGATATGAACGACGAAGCTCAGATGATTGAGCTGTACAAAAAAGTGCATATAATGGGGATAGCTCTTCCAGAACACGCCATTAGATCTCAGTCTAAAACGATTGCTAAAGGACTGATAGAAAGATACGACTGCACTGGTAAATCTCTAACCTTGCTTATTGTGATGAATAAAATTAATTCTGCAAAATATGTCAGAAATCATATTGAAAGCGCGATTAAACTCTTGATAGGTGAACAAAAAGCCAAAGAAATTATTGAAAACACCTTTTTCAGCGAAACAGTAGTTAATAGAATGGTGTCAAAAATACCTGATGAGGTTGTTCTTTCAAACATCCAGAATAAGCTCTATATTATGCACAAAAGCATCTTGGAATATTCTGAAAAAATGAAGGAAATCGTCGAGTTTTCTCAGGCCTATCTTGCAGAAAATGTTTCCAATAAATTGAATAAATCCGCAAAAAGCGAAGACAAAGCAATTTCACAGACCATTAACATTGCTGAATATGTTTCTTCAGTAACCCAATTTGCTAATGAACTATCAAAACTGAATGTTACCCTGTTTAGCAGCGAACCTGAAATGCCAATTTACGTTAAAAAAGGAAGCCCCATTTTGGAGCAATTAAGACAGGTGGTGACAGTTGATAACATAAAATCAATGCAGGAAATAAAAAATAAGCTTTCAAATGGACCCCATGCGATAATCGCATGGTATTCATCGCTTCTCGGATACAAAACTATCGGTCAAGGTATGGGTGATTCGAGGGTGTCAAAACTTGCCGAAAACATAATTAAAAACGAAATTAGACCGGCGTTACTCACTGAAAACCCTAATTCAAAACAATACATAAATTCTATAGCCTCTAATTTTCTTAAACGCTGTCGAGCTTCGTTTAAGGACAAGTGTTCAAGAGTTGGAAGAGACCCTATTAGAAAACTTCAATGTGGAGAACGGATAATAGGGACGATCCACTTGGCACAAAAATTTGGGTTGAAAACCAGTGGCTTGGAGTTTGGAGCCGCCTGTGCAATAATGTACTCTATTTTATCTGAAAACGAAAATGACGTGGAGGCCTTAAAAATCAAACAGTTGTATGAAAAAGGAGCCTCTGTTATAGACATACTTACGTACACCGATGAACATAATAAATCAAAATACGTTGGACTCGACATAAATGTGGACCTTGAATTAATTTTGAATATACAGGCTAGCTTTGATAATTTGAAAAAAGAGTTGTTGTCTTCAAGTGAAAAGAATGCGGCAACGGCATTTTTAGTTAGCCGTTGATGGTGCATTTTGGAAGAGAAGGTTTAAATAAATACCGCCATATTTCGTATATGCTTTAAAGTTAAAAAACGGATGAAAACTTAGCATGTCGTCACAGGAATATCGCTATATACTTCGTATAATGGGTACAGACTGTCAAGGTACCTTAAAGACTTATTACGCTGTCGCGCAAGTCAAAGGTGTAGGTGCAGCCCTTGCAAATACAGTGCTTAAAAAGGCGGGAGTAAACCCTGACCTGCGCGTTGGTTTTATAACAGAGTCAGAAATCTCGAAAATTGAGGATGTAATTAAGGACCCAGCGAAATATGGTATTCCAAGCTGGATGTTTAATCGCCGAAAAGACACAGACTCTGGAAAAGACCACCATATTTTGAGTTCTGAACTCGCATTAAAAATTAAAAATGATATTGATCAAGCCAAAGAAATCAGGTCTTGGCGAGGATACCGCCATGCTTACAGCCTGAAAGTACGTGGTCAACGAACAAAAACCACTGGAAGAGCAGGCAAAGCCTTAGGAGTTAAGAAGAAGAATCTAATGCAGAAGCCAGGTGGAGCATCCTCAGAGGGAGGCAAATAAACATGGGAGATCCGAAGAAACAGCGTAAGAAATTTGATACTCCACGTTTTCGATGGCGAAAAGATGTCCTTCAAGAAGAACTAAAACTCTTGGGACAATTTGGCTTAAGAAACAAACATGAACTCTGGCGTCACAAAACTTCTCTATCCAAATACAGAAGCATCGCCCGATCACTCATCAGCAAAACCACTGAAGAACGCGCAAAAATGGAAAATGAATTGCTCGCCCAACTAAAAAAGAAAGGCATCTTGGAAGAGACTGCGGTGCTAGACAACGTGTTAGACTTAACCATTGAAGACATATTGGAGCGCAGATTGCAAACAACCGTTTTCCGCAAAGGTTTAGCAAGAACAATTTTCCAGTCACGCCAACTAATCACACACGGACATGTAACAATCGATGGTCGTCGAGTTACAATCCCGGGCTATATAGTTCTAAAAGAGGATGAAGCAAAAATAGTATACTCACCAGAAAGTGCAATCGCAGTCCCAGAACACGCATTACGCGTTGGATTATCAGTGGTGGCTAAACAAGTTGAAGCTAGACCACCTCAAAGAGGTCGCAGAGGCGGACGCGGAGGCGGCAGATTTTGAGCGCTCCCAACAATAAACGTAACGAGAAGTGGGCAATTGTCCACATCTTCAGCTCTTATAACAACACTCTAATCCATATCACTGACATTTCAGGCGCAGAAACAATAGCTCGTACAACAGGCGGAATGTACGTTAAAGCTGACCGTATGGAATCTTCTCCATACGCAGCCATGCGAGCATCAACTGGAGCAGCCGAAATCGCACGTGACAAAGGAATTACAGCTATCCACATAAAAGTTCGAGCTCAAGGCGGAGCAGGGCCAAGAACACCTGAACCAGGCGCTCAAGCAGCCATTCGAGCCTTAGCCAGATTTGGTTTCCGCATTGAACGCATCGAAGAAGTCACACCAATTCCACACGATGGAACAAGAAGGCCCGGTGGCAGAAGAGGCAGAAGAGTCTAATCTGCAATAATCTCCCTATATTAACAATAACTTATTGGAGTGTCTAGCAAGTGAAAATAGAAGTCCTTGAAAAAAACGATATCAACCTCCGCATAACTGTTAGGGATGCGGATGTGCCTTTAATGAACGCTTTGCGGCGCATAGCACTTGCTGAAGTTCCTTGTATGGCTATAGAAGAAGTTGTAATGATAGAAAATTCTTCAATTCTTCAAGACGAAATTATTGCTCATAGACTGGGTCTTAATCCACTCAAGACTGATTTAGACGCATACAATCTTGCCGAAGAATGCGAATGTAAAAGTGAATTCGGCTGTCCGCAATGCCGAGTAACATTAACTCTTGACGCTGAAGCAAAAGACGGAACAAGAACTGTCTATTCTGGCGAAATAGTTTCTGAAAACCCAGAAATCGTGCCGGTATCAGATAAAATTCCAATAGTGAAACTGGCAAAAAACCAGAAACTGAAGCTTGAAGCCTACGCAAAACTTGGAATAGGCAAAACCCATGCAAAATGGCAGCCTGTTTCAATGTGCGCATACAAATATTACCCAAAAATCACTACTCCAACCGAGAAATGTGAAAATTGCTCAAAATGCGTTGACATATGTCCCAAAAAAGTTCTCGCCATCAAAGACGAGAAAGTTGATGTGCGCGACCTTTTAGCATGCAATCTTTGCATGGATTGCGTTGATACTTGCCCCAAAAAACCCTCCCAACTCAAGGTTGAATGGGAAAAGAACGCTTTCGTAATGAACATAGAGTCTACAGGTGCGCTTCCTCCAGAACGAATCTTAAAAGAAGCAACTAAACTGTTAGGCAAACAACTAAACGAGTTTGAAGAACAAATAAAGGCTGGATTACAATGAGAGAAACCAAAACCACAAACCCACAATTAATCGATCTTATTTATCTTCTTAAGAAAGAAAGCCACGAGAAGCAAGCACCCATCTGGCTAGATGTCGCTGACCACTTGGCAAAATCACGAAGCCAACGTGTAGCTGTTAACTTGAGCAAATTAAACAGACACACAAAAAAAGCCGAAATAGTAGTTATACCAGGTAAACTTCTAGCTTCAGGTAGCATCGACCACGCTTTAACTGTAGCAGCATTCGACATCTCAGATAAAGCCAAGCAAAAACTTGAGGCTGCTAAAGCTAAATACATAACAATCTCAGAGCTGTTGGAGAAAAATCCCAAAGGTTCAAAAGTAAGAATTATTCGGTGAGAAACATGCAAACAACAAAAACATCTGTCACTTTTGTGAACGCTGAAGGCTTAATCGTTGGCCGAATGTGCAGTAAAGTAGCCAAACGATTGCTAAACGGTGAAGAAGTAATTATATTAAACGCAGAGAAAGCAGTTTTCTCTGGAAAGAAGAAAAGCAAAGTATTAGAAGCACACAAATTCCTCGAGGTTGGCGCTCCTATGCGAGGTCCATTCCATTACCGAAGACCCGACCGTTTTCTACGCAAGACAGTGCGCGGCATGGTTCCTTATAAATTGCCTAAAGGCAAAAGCGCCTTCAAACGGTTGAAGGTATTTATGGACGTCCCACTTGAATTCAAAGAGAAAACAATGATAACCTTCGAAGAAGCTAATTCAATTAATCTTAAAGGACCACATTTTACCCTTGGCGAATTAGCAAAGGAAATCGGTTGGTTCGACAGGATGGAATAATTATGCCCGCAAAAAAAGTTTTAGTTGTTAGTGGAAAACGAAAAACAGCAGTTGCTCGCGCCGTAGTTAAACAAGGTGTAGGCAAAGTACGAATAAACTTGACTCCAGTAGAAATTTACGAACCCGACATTGCTAAAGCAAAAATCATGGAGCCTCTACTTCAGGCAGGCACAGACGTTTGGCAACAACTTGATATGGACGTCAAAACCAGCGGCGGAGGATACATGGGACAAGCTGAAGCGGCACGCATGGCAATATCAAACGCTCTTCTAAAATGGACAAAAAGCACACATCTACGTACAGTATTTAGCGAATACGACCGCACAATGATTGCTGGAGACTCAAGAACTAAAGAAACTAAAAAAGTCGGCGGAGCAGGCGCGCGGTCAAAAGAACAGAAAAGCTACAGATAAGGAGATAAAAGAACAACATGATTATTCCCGTAAGATGCTTCACTTGCGGCAAACTCGTTGGAGACCGATGGGACGAATTCACTCGCAGAATAAAGACAGGCGAAAACGCAAGCGACGTACTTGACAGCCTAGGCTTGAAAAGGTACTGTTGCAGACGAATGTTGCTCTCAAACGTAGAAATCATCGATGAAGTACTGCGGTTCTACGAAGAAGCCGAGAAACGTAAAGAAGCCCGCAACTTCTACTAAATTTTCTTTTTAATTTTTAACTTGGTATGTGCGAAAGCACTATGTCTGAGTGTTTTTCCCCTGCTTTACTTTACTCTTACGAAATTCAAAGAAGATTGGCTATCTCATATTTGATTGTGTGATAAAAAAAAGCGGTTGTTTTTCCAGAAAAAAACAGTTTGTGTTGGTTGCTTTAATTGTTAAAGCTTTGGGTTTAGTTAAAATTGCGGTGCAAAAAGTTACAGAACAGTGCAAAATAGTTAGAAAGGGTAAGCTTCAAGTTGCCAACAACTGTAAAAATTTTTGGACAGAATTACAGAAGGAAAAATTATTGATTAAAATTATGCACAAACCTCGGATCCCAATATTCAACTAACGAGAAAATCTATAGTGGTTAGGTCTTCCAAGTTTTACTTTAAGCCTTATAGAAACTCATTGTCAAAACTATCAGTAGATCCTTAATGGCGGTCTGCAATTTATATTATTTTAGAAAGCTTGGCGAGGCCCAAAAAGACTTTGGCAGAATCATAAGAGAATTCTTTTTATTATCGAAGCATGAGTGGCGGTTCTCTCCATAAAAATTCCAATTCTATTATCGCCTATGCTAATGCAGAGTACTTTTATGAATTTTCCCTCAACCAATACGCTCTCAATATCTGTCAGGTAGAATTGTTCAGCCATTTCATTGGTTGACTCAGTAATTTGAGATAGCAAGATGGCGTACTCAATTATTCTTTCTTGTTCGGTTAGGTCTATTATGGCTGAGCTGTTGCTTCTTAGAATATAACCCATGACTCCTTTGAGTTTGCGTATTTCTGCTAAACTTGCAGCCAAACTTGAGAATACAGAATTATCTTCTCCAACCGAAATAACTGGAGAACTTTCAGTGGATTCGATTAAAATTTCATTGTTTGTTTTTTGTTTCAACAATCATCATCGCCATCATTCGATTACTGGCTTAACCATGACTAGCTTGCCTTTTTCGGTTTGAAGGGTTTGTAGGATTTTTTCTGGTATTTGGATGATGCCTTTTGCGTTAGCTTTTGCGTCTTTGATTGCTTTGAATTTGCAAGAGGTTTTTTTGCCGTCTAAGGCTTCTATGTCAACCATTGTGATTTTTTTGCCGTCGTATAGATCGCTCCATTTCGCTATAATTCCGCTGTCGATTCTCACTGTGTCGGCTGGGACAAGTATACCTCCGATTTTTTCAACCATGAATTGGTTAACGGGTGTTTTTGGCAGAAAAGGTTCGAAAGGCGGTTGAGGTTCAGGGATAGGTTCTATGTTTGGTTTTTCTTCTTTAAGTGGCAAAGCGGTTTCTTCTATGGCTATTTCTTTGAGTTGAATAGTCTTTTGTGTCTGTTTCTCTGATGGTGAAGATTCAAGCTGGTCAACAAAATGCGCAATTGTTGGAACCACAACTTGGGTTAGTGATTTAACGATTTCTTGGTTTGCTTTACGCGAAGAAACCGTTGCTAAATAAAGATTGTCCATTGCTGTGATGTTTAGTTGACTCTCACCAGTTTGAATAGTTAGGCATTCAACACCACCTATAGACTTAGCTTGTAATAAGATACTTCCAAAGTTGGAAATGAGTTTCTTAGTTTGGTCATCATTTGTGGCTTGAGTGTTGGCGATGGTTTGACCGTTGTTTTTGAAAATTAAAACATTAGTGGTTTCTGGGGTCAAGGTTTTGAATTCATCTAAAACTGTTTGAAGTGGGTTCGAATAAGCCTCAGTCACTGTTTAGCCTCCTTTTTCTTTTGGACTAAGATATTTTAAAGAGGATGCGCTCTGGAATGCCATCATCTTCCACCACAAGATATCTGAGACCTTCGGTGTCGCCGAGTTGATCAAGCCATTTTAAGGCTTCACGGACCTTCTGCAAAACCAATAGTCGTTCTTGGTGGCTGCGTACAACTGATTCTATAGCGGTTAACTCGTGGAAGGCGCTAGCGTCTAAAACAATGTTTAACGTTCCCACAGTGATTTCGCTTTGGCTTTCGGTTGGGGCTTTTTTGCCCGCCAACTTCATGACGACTTCGCGGACCTTTTTTGATTTTTCCGCTAAGGTTCGGATTTCGTCGAGTTTTCGCAGGTACTCGCCCAGAATGCTTTTTGTTTCGGACAATTGCTTGTCCATAGCTTCGGATATTGCTTGGGCGGATGTATATTCTTTAATTTGTGTGACCATGATTGTTTACTTCCTTATGTTTTTTTAAGAGAAAGAGGAAAGTTGGGTGAAGCTTGCTTCACCTTACCCCGAATTTCTAATTAAATGTTGGACGTTTATGGGCTGTACGTTGTTGCTGATGATATGACTGAAGTGCCTTTTGCAGTGATCAGTTTGATTGTATAGCTTGTTCCTGGGGTCAATTCAAAGGTTGCATTACCTGGGTTAGTGAATACTATTACCGTTTGGTCGCTCTTTTGTACTCCAACAGGTGTAAAGGGTATTACTGCAACATTGTTAATGAAAGCGCTGTTAATTGTTCCTTGGGTTCCGCCGGCATTCTGAACTAGTACTTGAATAGTGTTAGCATTTGGAAGTGCAACGTTTGTGATTGATATTTGTTCTGCGCTTCCCATCAGACCGATGGTCATTCCTCCCATCCATGCTGCGACGACTACACTGACTGCGACTGTGACGGCGATTAAGATTATTGATGCTACTACGGGGCTTAGTGCTTTCGCGTTTTTCTTAAATTTTCTGAAGTATTTGTTCATTTTTCTTTATTCCTTTTTAGACTTGTAATATGTAATCGTCAAAAACTACCTTTTAAATATTACGTCTTACTACATAATACTATAGATATGTACAACACAACTACAAATCGAATAAAAACTCAATGTTTTGCTCACCCTTACCACCAAAAATTCTAGAAAAACTCTCTTCAACACAAATCAAACAAAAGAAAATAAATAAAATGGCTATTATGCCATCCAACTAACCTATTTCTTTACGTCAAGTTCATCAAAAAACCCGAGAAGAAGATTTGATACTTTTTCCCCAAGTTCAGTCTTTACATAGTATTTTTTGAGAGGGTCGATTCGTTCACTCTTGGCTAAACCCAAAGATTCAATCTCGATCATTCTTGATCTAAAAGTGCCATCGCTAAGAGTCAAGTTATTGTCTTTCATGAAGTCTTTAGCATCCTTCCATTTGCCTCGTCCAACGTGAAGCAGCAGCAAACAATCAATAGCATGATCTTTCTCAAGCATCGTTTTTACAGCTGCTAACTTTGGTTCTGTGAGCACACGCTTTATCTTTTCTTCATCCACATTCTTCACCATTTTTTTGAGTCTCCTTTCATTTGATAATCATAGGACAAGACGTCTAAACATTTAAACTATATTACGAAATACGACACATATCTCTAGACGCTTATCTCCCGGAATAAATTTAATAACATTAACCCCTTAATAAACCTGCAACCAAGCAAGCGAAAAACAAATCAACCAACATTAAAACCCTATATAAAAATAGAATCGTATGCACAAAAAACCCATAAATAGCTGAAATACCAAAAATGAGGTACATTATAGTATTCATGGATATTTTGCGCTATAGAAAGGCTTAACAGAATCCAAAAATGTAATTCCCAATCACGAGACGAAAGCTTTGGCTTCAAACATCGATTATGAAGTTCCAACATGGAATCAAATCTACGAAATGTTACTTTGCCAAGCCCAAAAAATCAAAACTCAAAATTATAAACAAGATCTAATCATTGGAATAGCTCGCGGAGGTGTAGTGCCCTCACGCATCCTTAGTGACCTATTAGAAACCACAAACCTTAGCTTCATACAAATAGAATTCTACACAAACATAAACCAAACACTGAAAGAACCAACTCTGAAACAAACTTTACCATCAAATGTAGATGGCAAAAAAATACTTTTAGTTGACGATATCTCTGACACAGGAAAAAGCCTAAAACTCGCTAAAACACACCTCCAAGATAAAGGAGCCTTTGAAATAAAAATAGCTACCTTGTACCAAAAACCCCAATCCGTAACAACCCCCGACTTCTACGAAAAACAAACAACCGAATGGGTAGTTTTTCCCTGGGACATTAAAGAGACTCTGCGAAAAATAATTAATAACCAATTGGGCAAAAGAATCCTAAACCAGGAATTGGCAAAGCTCGTAAAAGCAGGCTTGCCAAAGCAGCTAGCTGAAAAACTCATAAAAAACATGTAATTGGAATCCGAAATGCTACAGTACTTAAGAGAATACGGTAAATACTTGGAAATAACAGGATACAACAATATAGAATTCGATAAGGCTGAAATATTTCTAAAAATCAACCGAAAACAAACACGGCAAAACGTTGATATCCAATTCTTCGACGCTGAACTAATCGCTACCCACGACCATCTATACTTCGCTGTTCTAAGTGCCTTGCAAGCTTTCAGGAACAAAACCAATTTTTCAAAAAGTCCAGCCATGGAAACCATGCTGTACGCTTCGACACATCGGCAAATACAAAAAGCAATCATTCGCACTGGGATAAAGCCTCAAACTCACAAAATGGCAATAGTAATTGTTGGCGATGACCCAAAACAAATAGAAACCGCTCTTGAGGCAATAACCGAAAGCATGGGCACTGAACCCGATGAGAGAGTTCTTGAATTGACAAAAAACAAGGAAGCAAAAATCAAGAGAAACTTCGAAATAACAGATGAGGAACTGAAAATCTTCGAAAATGGTGATCAAAAGAAGGCAATAACTAACCTGGTTATTGAGCGTGTTGCCCTAGTATCGACTCAAATGTGAGCTAAATCATTTTTTCCTTTATAACTGCCAACATATCTTTTGGTTTTAACAGAGCCAAACCCGTTAACGAACCCAGAACTTCAACAAGCATTATTTTATCAGGGTTTTCAAGGTTAGCACTATTTTTGATTTCTCCTACCGCTGCCTCAATAAGGTCCTTTGAGTGAAGAGTAGTGAAACGTTTTTCAACTGTAACTCTGAAGGTTTCATTTTTGGTTATTTTTTTGGCTAACTCTGCTGTGGCTTTTTTAATTTCCTCCAAATCGGTAGGTACAACCTTTTCTATTGGCAGAATTCTCAGAGCATAGCGGAACTCGTATGGGCGTTCTTTTAGGATGTTGCGGAATTTTTCAATCACGGTACATGGATTAAGTGTAGTTTTAGCAACGATTAAGCCGCGTATTTTCGTTTTTGCAGCTTGCGCTTCAGTGTCGTTTAGTTCTTCTTTGAGCATGAAAAGAATTTCGTTAATCATGGCGCGTTCGTTTCCGCGGGAAGTAGTTACCAAAAGATTGAAACCGTTAATCACTGTAATCACACTTAAAGGGAATGATCGTGGACTGGTTATTTTTGCTTTCGCTAATCGGTGTCAGCTATTAGCACAGAAGACTTGAGATACTTTAGCAGCCACCACTTCAAAAAACAAATACAATAGTAAATTATTCAGCAATCAAAACAGAATAGATTACCGCTACGTCAAAGCAAGGGTAAAAGTTTATATTTCCGTTGGGGTTTTTGCATAAATCCGTATTAAAACAAGGTTCTAGTAAATAGGGAAATGATAATATGGCATATTTAACAACAACAAATTCAGGACAACCGGTCCTCATCCTTAAAGAAGGAACAACCCGAAGTAGAGGCAAAGAAGCCCAAAAAAACAACATAATGGCCGCACGAGTAATCGGCGAAGTACTAAAAACCACTCTGGGTCCACGAGGTATGGACAAAATGCTAATCGACAGCCTAGGCGACATCACAATCACAAACGACGGCGCAGCTATCCTCAAAGAAATCGACGTTGAACACCCCGCAGCAAAAATGATGGTTGAAATCGCAAAAACACAAGACGACATGGTAGGCGACGGAACAACATCCGCAGTCGTCCTCGCGAGTGAATTACTCAGAAAAGCCGAAGAACTCCTTGACCAAAATATTCACCCAACAATTCTTGTAAGTGGTTACCGCAAAGCTTCAGTGAAAGCTATTGAAGCCATCGGAAAAATGGCAGTTCCTCTAGATGTAAACGACCGTAAAACACTGCTCAAAGTGGCGTTAACTTCAATGAGCAGCAAAGCAGTAGGCTCAGCAAAAGATCGCCTAGCAGAAATATCAATAGACGCAGTGTCACAAATCTCCGAAAAACGCGGCGACAAAACAATTGCAGACATAGACAATATTCAACTCGTCAAGAAAACAGGCAAAAGCCTTCTTGAAACACAACTTATTCAAGGTATAATAATTGACAAAGAAGTCGTCAGTCCAGGCATGCCAAAAGTCAAAGAAAACGCAAAGATTGCACTCTTGGATTCAGCCTTAGAAATAGAGAAAACCGAAATAACCGCTGAAATCCGTATCAAAGATCCCTCACAAATGAAAGCGTTCCTAGACCAAGAAACCGACATGATGCAAGATATGGTTAAAAAAATCAAAGCATCAGGTGCAGACGTAATCTTTTGCCAAAAAGGCATTGACGACATGGTACAGCACTTCCTCTCAAAAGCTGGCATAATGGCAGCTAGACGCGTAAAGGAATCCGACATGGAGAAACTCGCAAGAGCCACAGGCGGAAGAATAGTCAGTGACTTAGATGACCTCAAGAAAGCAGACCTCGGCTTAGCAGGACACGTGGAAGAACGCAAAATCGGCGATGACAAAATGATCTTTGTTGAAAAATGCAAAGACCCACACTCAGTTGCAATCCTCATACGCGCAGGCTTAGAACGAATGGTTGACGAAGCTGAAAGAGCAATGACTGATTCACTCTCAGTCGTTTCAGACGTCTTAGAAAACAACAAAATTGTTGCAGGCGGTGGAGCAGTCGAAATCGAAATCGCTAAGGAATTACGCAAGTATGCAACTAAAGTTGGAGGACGTGAGCAACTTGCAGTTGAAGCATTTGCAGACGCAGTTGAAGTAATCCCACGCACACTTGCAGAGAATGCAGGCTTGGAACCAATCGACATACTCGTTGAGCTACGACAAGTACATGACAAAGAAAGCGGCAAATATATGGGAATCAACGTGTTCACAGGTAAACTACAAGATAGCATCGCAAACGGTGTAATAGAACCAATCGTAGTCAAAGAACAAGCCATCAAATCAGCAGCAGAATCAGCAGCCATGATACTGCGCATAGACGACGTAATAACCTCCAAAGCACCAAAAGGCGGTCCAGGTGGCCCAGGCGGAATGCCGGGCGGCATGGGCGAAGAATAAATTTTTCCCTTTTAATTTTCTTTTATTGTTCTATTTTAAAAATACTTTTTTGCTGAAATTCGTATTTTTCTTTTGCCTTTACTACAAACCTGTAGTTCATATCAATTGGCATCGGAATTGGTACTATAGTCGTTAGGGAATAACCATAAAAGTAATAGGCACCATCCCAAATACAATACCTAAAAAACAGTGATTCAACTTAGATAGGGTCCATTTGGCTGTTTTTACTTATTGAAAGTGTCCTCGTTGAGTTGCCCTCCTGGGTGCCTATAGCTATACTTTTCCTGTTAATCGGAATTGCACTCTCCATGTCCCGCAGACCTCTAAAATTGGTAAAACCCAAAACGGTAGCGTGACTTAAAGAAACCCTTTGGACAACAACCGTTAAAACATCCTAATTTTCCGGTTCGCATTTGAGGTACAAAACCTATTTATTTCTTATAGAGAACCATCTTCCCGAGCTCCGGTAGTATAGTCCGGTCAAGTATGCCGGCCTCTCGAGTCGGCGACCCGGGTCCAAATCCCGGCCGGAGCACTATCAATAACACGTTTTCAATAAAAAGATATTATTTGTAGGTGAGAGTTGAGCAGAGTTCTTCAACTGTCCGGTTAAGCGTTAGTTCTGCCATATTTAGACTGTAATCCATAATGCGTCTTGAACTGTCAAAGATAAGGCGTAGTACTGAGGCGATGTTGGGGTCTATTTTTTTGCTTGACATCAACATGATTAATTCGTTTTCGAGGGAAATGAGAGCTTCACGTTTGGAGATCAGTTTCTCGGCATCTTTGTAATCTCTTTTGAATAGAGCTTTGACGGAGTCATCGTAAAGTTGGTGTGCTTGGGAACTGAAATAGACAAGTTGATTGTAAATTTCTTCGTCAATGGGGTCTCTTACAAATAAGGTTTGGTCTTCGATTAGTTTTTGTAGAGTACCTATGTTGTTTATTATATTCATAGCGTTCTGGGCTATGCTTTCTATGTCATTTACAGCTATGCGATAGAGGAGAAATTCTTTTGGTGTTCTAAAGCCGAGTTCACGGTAGAGGTTGCGTTCTATGCCGTATTTTAGCTGACGAACGATATAGAGTCCGAGGCGGTTTACGTCGTTGTGTGCCCCTATGACGTTGTCAAATAGGACGGTGCTTCGATCTTTTAATGCAGCTATTGCATCTCTATTTGCGGCAAGAGCTACGATTGCCATTCTTCGGACGGCTTTTTCTAGTGGAAATTCTGAGTGTCTGATTAAAATTTGCAGGGTAATTTCATCTTGGGTTTCATCGATTATTTCTGAGCCCAAAAAATTGTCTCGAGCATAGTTTTTTATTTGGCTTTTGTTTTTTGTAGTGTCTTGGATGTTTTTGAAGTGGACTCTTATGATGTCTGCGCCTATGGCGTAGAGAGCGCGTATCATTCGGACGGTGGCTTTTAGCGGTTCTTTTGGGTCGATGTTTATGAAGTATTCTTTGGGTTTGGAAGAATCGTCTCTGCCTTCTTTTTCCATTATTATTCTTGGAACTAAGGATAGTGTGGAGTCGGGTTGGATATTGAAGGCGATTTCGCTACCGCGTTTTAAGCCTATGTCTTCTACCCATTCTTTAGGGAGGGAAATGATGTAGGAGCCTCTGCCTGTGCATTGAACTCTTCTATAGCCAAGATCTTTTTCTGTCAAAGCATCCACCTGGTAAATGTTTCATGTAGATTACATATCTCATTAAGGTGCATATATATGATTATCGACAAAGTTATATAGAATACATGCTATTTGGTGAGCTAACTTAAAAAAAAGAGGCGATAGAATGCCGCTAAACACTTGTAAAATATTAGTAAAAAGAGCTAATCAGGTAACGACAAGTAATGGCATATTATGCACAAATGACATTAAACTTTATGTACTAATGCTCACTTGTCCGCGCTTAACAATTAATTAGGAAGAGGTTTAAGGATGAAAAAAATAATTGCAAAACAAGAAGCCTGCATGGGTTGCGGAATTTGCGAAGTCTACTGCACTGTAGCGCATTCAAAATCAAAAGATATAATTAAAGCCTATAACAGTGAAAAGCCTAAACCCATTAGCAGAATCAGACGCGAAGTAAACAAGCCAGTCTCCTTCGCTATCCAATGTCGGCACTGCGAAGACGCCCCGTGCGTGAGCGCTTGTCTATCAGGTGCCATGCAAAAAGACCAGAAAACAGGTGAAGTTACTCACAACAAAGAAAAATGTATAGGCTGCTGGACCTGTGTCATGGTTTGTCCTTACGGCGCTTTAGTCATGGATAAGAAAGATCACGTAGTTGCCAAATGTGATTTGTGTCAAGGTTTAGCCGAACCCGCATGCGTAGCCAATTGCCCCAACCAAGCGTTGGTATTTAAAGAGGTGCAACCATAGTGGCAAAATATGTCATTGTTGGTGCTTCAGCAGCAGGAATAGCCGCAGTAGGTGCTATAAGAAAAGTAGACCCAGACGGTGCAATCATGGCAATAACAGAAGAAGCATGCTCAGATTACTCTAGACCAATGATTAGCGATTTAGTAAGCGGTAAAACAGATCTGCAAAAGATGAAATGCAAAACCGAAGAGTTTTGGAGGGAAAACAATGCAGAAATACGTCTAGGCAAGAAAGTAGTAAGCCTAAACTTAGCTGAAAAAACCGTTAATTTGGAAGATGGCGAAAAAGTAGTTTACGAAAAGTTGTTACTTGCCACAGGCGGCAAACCCTTCATTCCCAAGATGGAAGGCCAAGAAAAAGATTGTGTGTTCACATTCACCAACATTGCAGAAGCTCAGCGGTTAGCTAAAAAAATTGATGACATTCAAGCAAAAAGCGCCGTGGTCATTGGTGCAGGTTTAATCGGTATAAGCGTTACTGAAGCCCTTATGAAACGCGGCTTGAAAGTTACTGTGGTTGAACTTCAAGAGAAAATCCTAAGTTTACTTCTAGATGCAAAATCATCAGACATTGTTGAAGCCATCATCAAAAAGGCAGGCGTAAATTTTGTAACTGGGCAATCTGTGCAAAAAATCATTGGCAGACCAGAAAATGAAGGCACAGTTGGCGGAGTAATCTTAACAAAAGGCGATGAAGTGCAATGCGACCTTGTAGTCGTGGCTATAGGTGTGATTCCAAGAACTGACCTTGTAGTGGGAACCAATGTGAAAATAAACAGAGGTATAGTAGTGGATAATTTTATGCAAACCACTGTACTTGACGTTTACGCCAGTGGCGACGTAGCGGAAACCTTCGATTTCATCCTTAACCAAAGCCGTTCATTGCCTTTGTGGCCTCTAGCGGTTTTGGAAGGCAGAGTTGCAGGCGCAAATATGGCAGGCGCAAAAACCAGTTATGAAGGCGGTACCAACATGAGCAGCCTCAAGTATTTTGGAATACCAATTGTCTCCATTGGCTTAGCTAACCCAAAAGAAGATCCAACACTAGAAATCATTGTTAAACAAGACTTAGAACATAATGTGTACAAAAAAGTGGTTCTAAGAAACAACGTAATCGTTGGATTGACCTTGGTTAACTGTATTGACCGTGCTGGAATCATATTCAACCTGATTAAGGATAAGATTAACGTGAAGAAATTTAAGCAAGACCTGCTTCGAGACGATTTCGGCTGGGCAGTTTTGCCTGTCAAGATGCAGAGAAAAATGAGAGTGGTGCAATAATGGACCAAAGTGATAGAAAGATAATCAGTCCATTTGGTGACGATAAAGATTTCTCTGGTTGTGCCCTTTTTGGCATGATGAATACTCAGGGCAAACGCTTCGGTTCGAAAGACCCGGTTCGGGCAATAACCAACATGCATGACCGTGGCAACGGATTAGGTGGCGGCTTTGCAGTCTACGGCATATATCCAGACTTCAAAGATCAATATGCATTTCATATAATGTACTTGGGCAAGGATGCAAAAGAAAAAACTGATAGAATCCTTGCTTCAAGGTTCGACATAATCTACGATGAAGAAATACAAACTAGAACCGCTAATGTTCGGGATCCACCGCAGGTATGGCGTTACTTTATTCAACCCAAAAAGATACGTCCAGAAAATCAAACTGAAGAAGATTACCTCATAGAAGCCATCATGCACATAAACAGTGAAACCGGAAAAGCATTTGTCTTTTCTAGCGGCAAAAACATGGGAGTTTTCAAAGGTGTTGGTTTCCCAGAGGATGTTGCAGATTTTTTCTGTTTAGATGAATACGAAGGGTACCTTTGGTCGTGCCACAGTCGATTCCCAACAAACACTCCTGGCTGGTGGGGTGGAGCACATCCATTCAGCATCCTGGATTGGACAGTGGTGCATAACGGTGAACTCTCCTCATACGGCATAAACCGTCGTTACCTGGAAATGTACGGTTATAAATGCACAATGCAAACAGACACCGAAGTGTTAGCGTACGCTGTAGATTTGCTTATGCGAAGACAAAAGTTGCCAATAGAAATCGTTGCACAAGTGTTGGCTGCGCCATTATGGAGTGAAATTGACAATATGGAACCCAAACAAGCTCAGCTTCTAATGACCCTGCGCCAAACCTACGGCAGCCTACTAATGAACGGACCATTCAGCATAATTATCGCTCACCACGGCGAAATGATAGGGTTAACAGACAGAATCAAACTGCGACCCATGGTTGCTGGCACAAACGGCGACTACACTTACCTATCATCTGAAGAATCCGCCATGCGACTAGTCTCACCGAACCTAGACAAGTTCTGGTGTCCAAGAGGTGGCGAACCAGTAGTATGCAAATTAACAGGCAGCCTTGGAGGCTCAAAGTAATGAAAACATTCATCCAACCCGAATATCTCGTTGAACGAGACGAAAAACGTTGCATCCGCTGCAAAGTATGCGTTAACCAATGTACATACGACACCCACTTATATGATGAAGAAACCGATACTGTGTGCAGTTTAGACGAGAATTGTATTAACTGCCAACGATGTGTAACTTTTTGCCCAACCCATGCCATCACCATCAAAAAGAACCCTAACATGAGTAGGGACAACGCCAACTGGACCATGGAAAAAATCCGAGACGTGAAAAAACAGGCTGAAACTGGGGGCGTAATCTTAACTGGCATGGGCTGCGACAAACCAGAATTCACTTACTGGGACCGGCTATTGCTAAATGCTAGTCAAGTCACAAACCCTTCAATAGATCCACTGAGGGAACCCATGGAAATCCGAACTTATCTTGGTGCTAAACCAGACTACTTAGACTTCAAGGTCGAAAAAGGCGAAACCGTATTGAAGACACAGTTGACTCCGCAGCTTTGTTTGGATACGCCAATAATGTTCTCTGCGATGTCCTATGGTGCCATCAGCTTGAACGTGCATGAATCCTTAGCACGAGCTGCAACTGAATGCGGTACATACTGGAATACGGGTGAAGGCGGCTTAGTCAAAGGTCTCTACAAATATGGCGACCACACCATTGTTCAAGTTGCTTCAGGCAGATTTGGAGTTCACTCTGATTATCTCAACGCAGGAGCAGCAGTTGAAATCAAAATCGGCCAAGGTGCAAAACCAGGAATCGGTGGTCACCTTCCGGGTGAAAAAGTCACTGAGCATGTGGCAAAAACCCGCATGATCCCGCAAGGAACAGATGCGCTCTCTCCTGCACCCCAACATGACATTTACTCGATTGAAGACTTGCGTCAATTGATCTTTGCGTTAAAAGAAGCAATCAACTACACCAAACCAATAATCGTTAAAATCGCTGCAGTTCACAACGTAGCCGCAATTGCAAGCGGTATGGTGCGAGCAGGAGCAGACATAATCACTTTAGATGGAGTTCGAGGCGCAACAGGTGCAGCACCCAAAGTTATTCGAGACAACGTGGGTATACCCATCGAATTAGCCCTCGCGCAAGTAGACCAACGTTTACGCGAAGAAGGTATACGTAATAATGCATCACTTGTTGCGGCTGGGGGGATTCGAAGCAGCGGTGACGTCATAAAAGCAATCGCACTTGGTGCTGACGCAGTGTACATTGCAACAGCAGCTTTGATATCTATAGGCTGCACTGTTTGCCAACGCTGCTATACCGGCAAGTGCCCTTGGGGAATCGCAACCAGCGACTCATGGATCAGCAAACGAATAAACCCCGATATAGCATCTAAGCGACTTGTGAATCTGCTCAATAGTTGGAGCTTAGAGATTAAGGACATGATGGGTGGCATGGGCATAAACGCCATTGAAAGCTTGCGCGGTAACCGCCTAGCTCTAAGAGGTGTCGGTTTAAGCAAGACCGAGCTCAAGATATTGGGCGTTAAGATGGCAGGAGAGTAAAAACATGCTACTACAAAGAACTAAACCCTTAGAAATCGACGCAAAATACCGCAACCTAATCAAAACCGAAGACAAAGTGGTCAAAATAAACGCTGAAGGACTCTACTACAAAGAATTAAACTGCTTACTAAGACAGGTAATCACCACCGACGTTGAACGCATCGAACTACACAACGTATGCGGACAACGATACATAGGCACCGACCTTGACACCAAAATACAAATCGACGTTTACGGAACACCCGGAAATGACCTTGGCGCGTTTATGTGTGGACCCAAAATGGTTATCCAAGGCAACGCACAAGACGCCAGCGGCAACACGATGAACGAAGGCCAAATAATCGTACACGGTCACGCAGGAGACTTAACAGGGCATTCAATGCGAGGAGGCAAGATCTTTATCAAAGACTATGTCGGCTACCGAGTAGGAATCCACATGAAAGAGTACCAACGAAAAATCCCGCAAATTGTCATCGGCGAAACCGCAGGAGACTTCCTTGCAGAATACATGGCAGGCGGAGTTATCCTAATTTTGGGCTTAAACCTCAAAGAAGGCGAAAAATGCGTAGCCAAATTCGTTGGCACAGGAATGCACGGCGGAGTCATCTATGAACGCGGCGACATACTTGAACCCGAACCGGGAACCAAAACTTTACCTGTGGGCAAACGTGATTTGCAAATTATCACAGGCTTAGTCAACGAATACTGTAGTCACTTTGGCACAGACTCCAAAACAATTCTATCCGGCAAATTCAAGAAGATACTGCCACTCTCAAAGCGACCTTACGAAAAACTATACTCCCACTAAACCTCAACTTTAATTTTATGTAAAAAATAATCTTGGGGAACGTAGTCAGTTAAATTTCCCTCTTAGCATTATTTTGTCAAGAAGTTAAAGTTCAGGGGGAATAAAGCAAAAAGGTGAAAAACCCTTTAACCTTGAGACCGTTTGATTTCTCTTTGTTGCGCCATAAGTGTCGCTGCCAAAATAGCCAAGAATATTGTTGCGAACACAATCGCACCAATGAATATTTTATATGAGAAATCTATGTTAACGTAGAAAAGCACTAGAATAAACACCAGCATCAAAGCTAGAACAAGTGCTTCTTGGACTCCACTAAAAACTTTTATTCTTCCAAAACTCAATTAGATCTTCACCGTTTTTCAATGTTTTTGCACAAGCGTAACATATTAATTTTCTGTCTAACCTTTTTGTTTTTAAGTTACGCTAAGTTAACAGAAAGTTAAATAATTTAGTTTTTAGACAAGACGAAATTCCCTTTAGGTCCAGTCAACACGTTTGGGGCTTAACCTCTAAAAACTTATATTGAATATTATGTGATGTACAGGATAACTTAATGAGGACACATATAATTGCTGAATTTAACCGGTAAATTGCGACGAATGCTTGCTTCTGAAATAAGCAAGGTCTTAATAATCGGTTTATCTTCAAGACTTCTAATTTTTGGAGTCACTTTCTTATCATCTATCTTTTCTAGCTCAGCAAGAATTGTATCTTCAATTCCAATTGTAAATTTTTTTAGCCAGTGGGATGGGGCTTGGTATACTCAAATTGCACTTTATGGATACCCCGCTGTAAGTAACCCTCTTAGCGGAAACTGGGCTTTTTTCCCTCTTTACCCTTTTTTAATGCGTGTTTTTGGAACACCTTTTTACGGATTAATATCATCTACTGACGCAGTTTTAGTATCTGGTTTTTTATTAAGTAACGTTCTTTTCTTTGTCAGTTTATTTCTTTTTTATAAAGTAACCAATATCATTTTTGACAAAAGCAAATTGGCTTTGATTTCGACTGTTTTCTTTGCTTTTTGGCCGGGCGCCCTATTTTATTCTACCGTATATTCTGAAAGCTTGTTTATGACGTTCGCACTGGGCGCATTCTATCTTTTGGAAAAAGGAAAATCAGGCAAATCGGTAGTTCTTGGATTTTTTGCGGCTTTAACACGTAGTAATGGCTTCTTAATTCTCATACCTTTTGTTTATAATGGACTGCAAACTCGCAAGTACCGCACAGCAATTTTACAAGCTATTGTTATCGTTTTGCCCTATTTGCTATTCAATGTTTATGGTTACTTCTCAACCGGGTTGTTTCCAGTCAGAGAAATAGTGTACAATCATATTTGGGGAGCATCAAGGTTAACACTTACCCAAGTAACCAGCTATCAAATAGGTTATACTGGTCTATTTTCGTTGGAAGCTGTGTTAATTCTTTTGCCGTTCGCTTGGTTCCTTTTCACAGAAAAAACTCCCATTAGAGATACCTTTTTGGGTTTGGTCGGTGAAAGAAAAGACTTGAAATACTGGGCTTTTTCATTTTACATCCTCTTGATATTGCTCTTTTATTCTGACCCTCAGAACCTACACAGGTATGCTTTACCGATTTTGCCTTTGTACTGGGTTTCAGCTTTAATCTGGGGAAAGAATAAAAAAATAGGTAAAGTGTTGCTTGTTATTTCGATAGCTATTTTGATCATAGGTACTATATTGTTTACAACTGGCAACAATTACTTGTAATTAAGAAAATTTATTTGTG
This sequence comes from Candidatus Bathyarchaeota archaeon, assembly GCA_963741005.1. Lineage (GTDB taxonomy): Archaea > Thermoproteota > Bathyarchaeia > Bathyarchaeales > Bathycorpusculaceae > Bathycorpusculum. The sequence goes on along the minus strand of CAVUGQ010000006.1, from coordinate 354,392 downwards.
TATATTTTGCTCCTGATAGTTTTTCCATCGTTCAATCGTCATTTTTAACAAGTGAATGTCAAATTAGGTGCTATAGAGTTATAGATTTTGACATTATTATGTATAAGCTCACCCAAGAGCTAAATACACAAGAAAAGCTTTGTCGCCAACGACATCAGGACAAGTGGCACCAGAAAAATAGTTAATCGAAAACAAAGAGGTAGCACGAAAGTTTACCCTGAATAATTTGTGTTACCATTTCGAAGCCTATATGACAAATAATAAAGAACAACGAAATCGAGGAACCCATCTCGGAGGGATCATCTGTAATAACCAAACTAAGCAGTGATGGCCAATTATCATTCCGCCTAAGATTTTTCCAACAACTTCTCAAGGTATAGTGATATCCTCCGTTATTCTTACCGTAGCTTGGCATAAGTTCGGATTTGGTTCGCGAAAATGACTGAAAGCTTTTAAGGTGCCCAATCCGTGGGGTTCCGTCAAGATTTAGCCCGATTTCCTGTAACAAATATTGTTATATATATAGCTTTAATTTGATTTTAATCTCGGAAATAAGCATTCTCAGTAGATCGAAGGTAATTGCTACAATTTTACTAATGGCCTTTTCACTTACTTTTTTTGTGGCGAACATAAAATACCCAAATCTATACATCGTGAAAGTCTTCTACTCAACGATAGCAATTACGGTAGTATTCATATCATTTCAGATATTTCTTGAAGGGTACGCATCAAAAAAAATTAAGAACTCAAAAACACGGTATACATTCCGAAAAGTTCTCTCAATTCTCAGCCTTACCACAGCACTTTTGTTTTTACTATCAATCTGGATAACTGAAACTCAAAACGTTCTAATTGCGGTTGGACTTATCGGTGCAGCAATAACCTTTGCACTTCAAGATATATTCAAAAATTTCATAGGAGGAATAATGCTTTTCATTAATGGTATTTACCGCATAGGTGACAGAATAGAGATTAACGGTAAATACGGAGACGTTATCGACATTGGTATTTTCTATACTACACTTATGGAAACTCGAGAATGGGTTTCGGGAGATCAAGTAACGGGTAGATTAACAATTATGCCGAACGGCTTTATTCTTACAGGAGCTACTCAAAATTATACAAGAGATTTTGATTTTATTTGGGATGAAATGACAATTCCTATTACATACGATAGTGATTGGAAAGAAGCAACTCAAAAAATACTTGAAATCATAAAAAGGGAAACCAAAGATGCAATCAACAATGCACAAAAGACTATGGAAAAAATAGAGGGTAAATATTATTTTACAAAAAGGTCACTCGAACCATCGATATTCCTAAGCTTAACGGATAATTGGATAACATTTGGTATTAGGTACGTGACCGATGTTAGGAGTAGAAGAGAACTTCATAATCGTTTAGGTCGTTTGATTCTTGAGGAAATAGCGCAATCAGAAAAAATCAAAATAGCATCAACAACCTTAAATGTTACAGGTTTTCCACCAATTTACTTTAAAAAAGAAGAAAATTGACATTAGCCGTGAATGACTTTACTATTTTAGGCTATCGTGTACGATTACGAAAGCACAATGAAATACATATAGATGCTCAACTTGGAGAGTGCCGATTTCGAAGTGACCTCTGCAACAACTCTTGACGAAATTAAGAAACTTGATGGTAGGCTGGATAAAATACGGTGAAATGATTTTCAACGGAACAGCAATATGCATTCTTACGGCTTTGGGACAAAAATTCTTTGAGCTAATTTCTTCGTTGCGCCCTTGAGTGAATGTTCAGTAAGATAAGATAGGCTTTTTGAAATCTAGAATCACACGAAAAAAGACTATGATAAGCTTATAACTAGCTTCAACTTTATGCTTCAATCATGAAGCTGATGGTTAAAAGCGCCAAGGAAATGCTATCAGTTCTTGATGAAACCAAAGAAACGCTCTTTAAAGATAAAAAATGCGCCTACCCATACACGGAGTGGGAGCACAAAAGAGCCCAAGTAAAAGAACGACTCCACCGCATCCCACAATACATCCACCAAGCCGTAGAAACCATAAACAGAGAAGAGCAGAAAATGGGCAGGCTGCCAAAACTTGATTTAGAAAAGAAAGTAAACCTCTTCATACTATTGAGGTTTCTCAATAAATCCAACCGCAACGCAGAGGAATCGCTTCAGTATTTTCAGCCCCTCTTTAGTTCACGAAAGGTGATTAGGCTGTTTGATATGTCGGTTTCTTTGTTTTTGATTCCTAAGAGAAACATTGCCTAGAATTGGTGTTTGGGCTGATATTTTAGGTAGGATGATGGCTTCTCTAGTTGATTTTCTTTCAGAGTATTATCATAGGAATGTTTGTGAGAGCGGTTTTTCTACTGACAAGGGCAAGTTTGGAAGAACTATCCGGCAGAAGAGGGAAGACAGGCAACAGACTGCGCTTTTCTCAAACACTTTTTTCCATAACCTCTACACGATTAGAATTAACCCAAAATAGTTTTGCCCCAAATGCGGGGTGTGCAGAATTTAAGTTGCTTCCCAATTATGTTTTAGTATAGAAGCCTGTGAGGTTGTCAGGCTTTTCGTCAACAAAGCCATAGTTTCTGTAGAGCTCAAACGACGTGGAAATCCAGGTTACGGACGCCTTAGGGCACTCAGAGTTCTTGTTTACGCCCGGCTGAAAGGATTAGAGAATGACACACGTGTAGTTGAACACCTAAAAATGCACACTCAAACCACTAGAACACTTGAACTTTGCAAAGAGCCAAACAGAACCACGTTGGAAGATGGTGGAGACACTACCTTAGTCTTCTAGAAGAGACTTTTAGAAAAATATCAGATATGCTTCAACTCGTAACACGAGGTTCACATGTTTTAGAGTTCGGAAAAGCTTATATCAAGTTCCCACTAAATGCAATACAGAAAATTTCGGTGATTAAATTGAACAAAAATACGATGTATCTTATTGTTGCAGTTTTAGTTATTGTCATCGTCATTGCCGGTGCAGCAGCGTACCTACTTAGCAATAATGGAAATGGTGGAACAACCAATCCAACTCCGACGCCTGTCCCAACAGTGAGTGTTGCGGATGCAACCACTTTGCAATTCAATTTGGCCGAAACTAGTAGTTTTGGAACATTAAACTACATGTTTTCAGCTAAGAATATGAACTCGGACACATCACACATTGTAGTACGAATGGACATAATAGACCCAAGTGCTAACTACACCTATGTCGTAGATACAGGTCAAGAGAAAGCTTGGTTAAGCTTGGATGACGGTGCAACATGGACTGTGGAAGCTGATTACACTGCTGACTATACAATGGTGGTTACAGCATTCAACGACTACATCACTAACCTTGAAGCAAACTGGAATGGTAGCGACCTAACTTACACTTACACTGCAAGCAGCGGATCTACAATCCTTATTTCCAACATAAGCCTGAACCCCACACTACCAGAGTTACTCTTCGCAACCAGTTAAATAAATCGCTTAATTGTTGGCTTTAAACCAACCCTCTCTTCTTTTTTTAAATAAGCCCCTCAGAAACAGGTACAGAATACCAACCCACCATAGGAATCGTACTCCAATATCAGGCATTTCCACAAACCTTTACCCGGGAGCATCACACGAAGGTTGGAATATTTGCCAAGTTGTCACCTCAGACACAAACTCCTTATTAGTTTTCGGAAGAAACTATGGCGGAATAGGCGGGAGAAAAGCCAAGCACCTTTTCATATACAAAATAAGAAACCCAAAACTACCAAACAAAAGTTTGCTGCGACTCATAGACACGAAATAACGTAAAAACGCAAATAGTCAGGCTATATTTAAAAACCAATAGTCTTAAACACCCTTAAATTCTTGAAGTAATTCTTTGGCTTTAGGTTACTGTACCACCTTTTTGATATTGTTCTATTTCACGGTAAATATCTTTTACACAAGACGAAACAACTGTTAAATCAGAACCTGCAACACTCTTCACTGTGGGAATTTTCACTAATCTTGCCTCCCTGGTCTGCTGAACATATTGAACAATGATTTCTTTAAAAGTGAAGTTTAGCTTTTCACCCGAAGACCATGGTTCGTACATTTCTGCCCTAATAGGATACTCTCCTGCAACGATCCCTTTCATATCTAAGATTAGGGGAAACTCTGAGGTGTCGTTTAGTAGAGTATTTTGAGGTTATGCTGATTGTCGTTGAATTGAGCAAGTGTTCTTGAAAAAACAGATCCAAATTTACTTTCGAAAAAAAGGTCTTGGAAGGCAGTAAGTTAAACTCCACTTTAAGTGCTACTTCGTCTTCCTTGGTTGTTTCTGAGATTTTGTTAATTAATATTGCTTTTGTTGGCGTTATTGCCTCTTGTGTCCTATTAATGTTGAATTGAAAAGAGAGATCTTCGAGTGTTGATTGCTTTGCTTACTTAACCGCGGTTGCCCCTGTCTCTCTTTTCAGTTGTTTTTTGGATAATTTGCCCTCGTCAATTCAACCATAAATTAACCTGACAATATACTATGCAATGTTTAATGATGTATCCTCAGCCCAATCTTTGCATAATAACTTTACCTACTCAAGCACTTTATCTGCGGCTTTTTCTTGCTTGTCTGGTAAGTAATAGTTCTTTTTAGGCAAGTGCCAAGTCTTTTAAACAAATAGAGTTCATTTACTAATATGCCGCTGTTTTAGATAAAGAGCGAAAGACTCGAAAAGGTCAAAGAGGTTCCGTTCAAAAGTGAGCGTAAAGATATTCAGCATACCACGGAATCGAGCCTCAAAGAAGTTTTTGGGTGTGAATTTGTCAAGTCAGAATTGGTGTTGGGCAATTTGAGAATTGACACCTTAGCTTTTGACACAGAAAACAAATCCTCATCATTATCGAGCACAAGATTGACCAGAGTTTTAGCGTAGTAGACCAGGGCTATGCCTACTTTGCATTACTGTTAAATAAACGAGCAGAGTTTATTCTTGAATACAATGAATGCAAGAGTCAAAGCCTCAAACGTGATGACGTTGATAGATCCCAATCGAAGGTCATTTTTGTTTCTCCCCAATTTACCCAATATCAGAAACAGACGATCGATTTTAGGGATTTGCCCATTGAATTGTGGAAAGTCAGTAAGTTAGAGAATTGAACTTTGCTTTTTAATCAGTTGAAGTCGCCTGAAATGAGCGGATCAATAGCTAAGATAAGTTCAAGAAGCGATTATCCAAAAGGTAAGCCGAGAAATTAGAGTTTACACAGGGAAGATCACTTAAACGGTTTGCCGAATGAGACAATCGAGATGTATCAAGCATTAAAAGAGAGGATTCTTGGCTTAGGCGATAATATTGAGGTTCGACCAAGAAAACTGTATATTGATTTTGTAGCAGGCTCCAATTTTGTTGATGTACGACCGCAGAAGAACCAGTTAAAACTTTGGATCAACCTGCCGAAAGGAGCATTGGATGATCCTAAAAAATGGCTCGTGACGTATCAGAGGTTGGGCACTGGGACAACGGAGATTACCAAGTAATTGTTGAATCCAATGAACCGCTTGATTACCTTATGACTTTGATTAAGCATTCATATGCAAAAAAATTCTTGATGGTTGTAAGGTGTTTGAATATGGAAACTAACCCTCTTACCGTTAATGGTATGGACCCTACAGCTTTGTTGAAAATAAAGATGAAAATGTGTTTACTATCTAAGAAAGGACTTTATCTATTTACAATCCCTTTTGAAGGCGATTCCTTGGTTTACTATGTCGGTGAAACAGGTACTTCTTTTTCTATACGACATAAACGAGTTGACAGCACAATGAAGTGCATTCAAATGCTCAGCTTAGAGTGCGACGATTTCGAAGTGACCTCTGCATCAACTCCTGAAGAAATCAAGAAACTTGGCGTGGCAAGTCGTATAAAATACGGTGAAATTGCTGTCAACGGAATTCCAATGTATTTCTACAAGAAACCTAAAGATTCTCAAACATTTAAATCTAAATTGTGACTAATATGTTTCTCAAAGGCATGCGTATAAGAGCTCTGTACATTGGTATAAGCTTTTATTCACGCTAACGTGGCGACATCTCCCGTAAAAACCCATTTTTTTAGTTTGCCGCGTCGAACTTGGAAAAACTTATAAGAAAAACCGAACAAATAGTACGTAAGCGTTTCTCACGTTGCTCGTGGGAATCGCATAGTTATAAAAGCAAAGGAAGAAAAAAAATTGCAAATTGTAAAGAACAGAACAGCACCTATTTTGATTGCTTTGTTTCTGATGCTTACTATTGCTGTCACGTCAGTATTCGTTGCTTTGCCATCCGCTAATGCGCATACACCTCCATGGAATATGCCAACCAACGCTTACGTTACTTTGTCACCGAGCACGATCGGCGTCGGTCAGTATACAACTATCGTAGTATGGGTTGACAGGTATTCGCCGACTGCTGGCGGTGGAATCGGACAGCGTTGGGACGGCTTCAAAATCGACATTATGAAACCAGACGGAACCAACGATACCTTCGGACCATTTCAATGTATAAGTGATGTCGGCGCAGACTCCAGAAATTATGTCCCAGACCAAGTCGGCACCTACACCATCCAATTCAGCTGGCCCGGAGAAGTAGTAAAAGCCAGCCCTGCTGTCCCGACGAGTCCTTCCATCGATGATTTCTACGAAGGTTCCATAAGCAAACCAACGTATCTTCACGTACAACAAGAACCAGTAGCTACATGGCAAGAAACTCCGCTTCCAACAGACTACTGGGAAGTGCCCATAAACGATCTGAACAGAGGATGGTCGATGCTCGCGAGCAACTGGCTCGGAGGTAGCGCTTTTGGCGGAGGAGGCGGCTGGAATCCCTATGGGTTCCAACCCGCGGGAACTGGACCGGAAAGCGCCCACATACTGTGGACACAGGATATACAGCCAGCTCGCAGCGGAGGCATCCTTGACGCACAGTGGCCTGGTATCACCTCAAACCCTGAAGACTACGAGCAGTCATTCCAAAGCCAGATCATAATGAACGGAAGAATCTACTACAATACACCAGCCATCGGAGACAGTGTACAGTATGGATACTATTGCAGAGACCTATACACCGGAGAAATAATATGGTACAAGAACGGCACCGACAACGGCCTCAACGGTATAGTCTCCCCTTCCACTGGCGCTTTTGGAGGAGGGGCTCCTGCCCTCTCTCAGAGTTATCCCCGGCTGACGCAAGGACAACTCTACCACTGGTACGGCGTGAACGGAAATGGAATACTCTCATACCTTTGGATGCAGTCTGGAAGCACATGGTACATGTTTGACGCTGCAACTGGAAACTGGATGCTGACTCTAATAAACGTGCCATCAGGTACGGCCGCAGTTGATGAAAACGGAGATTTATTGATTTACAGCTACAATCCGAGCACAGGCAACATACTCTGTTGGAATTCCAGTCAAGCTATTTATCCAGGTGGTGCTGTAGGGACAACGCAGCAGCAATGGAAACCTCGCCTAGGCGGAGTAATTGACGCTGTCAACGACACTTCTTGGTTCCCTGGAGCATGGAGCAACAGTCTAGAGTCAGAAGTGCAAGAGGCGATGTCACACCCACACTCTGGATACACAATGAACGTAACAATACAGAGTAACCTGCCTGTTTCTGCTGCTTACGGTGCATCATCGGTGGGCTTCACTGCAGTCTTGCAAGATGATAATCGAGTTCCGAAACAGCTATTCGGCTATGCCAGTCCAGGGACCAGTTCAATCGGCAGTTCGCCTTCCCCTGATACATTCTTTGTATGGCTTGTCAACATTAACGATCACGCAGCCGACTATAGTCCTTACCCTGGCCTACCTTCCACATGGCAAAACAACCTTGGGTTCACGGCTACTCTGCAGTACAACAAGCAATTGACGGTTCCATTGCCTGGCATGAACTATACCTGGCTTTTGGGCGGCGTAAGTTATGACGACCAAGTTTTCATTCTGAACTGCAAACAAACGGGTCAGCTATGGGGATACAGCTTAAAAGACGGAAGCCAATTGTGGGGACCAAATACACCTCCCGACTCGCAGATGATATTCTACGGTTTAACTAGTAACATGTACTACGGCAAGGTCCTTGCCTGCTACAATTATGCAGGAACAATCATGGCTTTAGACGCACAGACAGGGCAACAATTGTGGACTTGGAACGCCACAGCCACGCCTTATGAAAGCCCATACGGCGATAACCAGCCAGTCTTCATCAGCGTGGTTTGCGACGGTAAAATCTACACGTACACGTCTGAGCACTCTCCGACCAAACCCAACTGGCGCAGCTCCTACATCAACTGTGTCAATGCAACCGACGGAGCACAGATTTGGAAACTATCGAATTACGCTGTTTTCTTGACGGGCTATGGCATCGCAGACGGCTACATCGTAACCGCAAGCGACTACGACAACCTAATATACTGCATCGGCAAAGGGCCAAGCGCAACTACTGTATCTGCACCACAGACAGGCATGCCGATGGGATCCACCTACGTGATTACGGGCATAGTAAGTGATATTTCTCCAGGTGCAATGACAAACGGTCCCAAATTCGGCTACACCAATGGAATCCCAGCCATATCAGACGAGAGCCAGGAAGCATGGATGGAATATATCTATGAGCAACAAGCCAAACCGACAGACGCCACGGGAGTTCCAGTATCGATAGATGCTATTGACCCCAACGGTAACCTCATCCACTTAGGCGATGCAACAAGCGACATAAGCGGAACCTTTGGCTACTCATGGACGACCCCAGACGTGCCTGGGCAGTACAGAATAATTGCATCCTTCAAAGGATCAAGTTCTTACGGCAGTTCATCCGCTGCAGCTTTCGCATACGTAGGTGAAGCATCGCCAACAGCATCACCGGCACCAGCACAAGCTCAATCACCTACAGAAATGTACTTCGCCCTTTCAACAGCCGCCATAATCATCGCAATAGCCATAGTCGGCGCAGTCGTTATCTTACAGCTGAGGAAGCGACCGTAAATATGCAAAAACAAAAACCTAATTTTCCCCTTTTTTAGTTTTTAATTGTCGTCAAGAATTAATTGGGGCTGAGAAGGCTCTAGATAATAATTGCGATCGAAATATCAGTAGTCTTAGGGAGGCGCGCCATTATTTCCAAAATTGAACGTCAGAACCTCAGCCAACCTTTTACGATGCTTGTTCAATGTCTCTTTTTAATTTGTTTATCTGTAAAGTTATAAGTATCTATATACCATCCAAAAGTCAACCAAAATCATTTATCTCTTAAACGCTATATGAATTATTGTTATCTTGTTTTGTGTTGTCTTGATAGCTAACTTTCTATGTGTTGCCTTTTTCTCTAGGTTGTGGAGAGCAATGTTCTAACAGTAAAAAGGCTACTGAGGCACAAGCGCGTCGAGAATACAATGAAGTACATACAGATGATTCACTTTACGACAAAGACTTTGAGGTAGCCACTGCAACTACTCCGGAAAAGTTAAGCAGCTAAGAATGTCTGGCTGGACAAAATATGACGAAATGATTTTCAATGGAACAACGAGATGCATTTTTACAAAAAACCTAAAAGGTTCTAGAATCTATAGGATTCTGATCTCAGTGATAGTGTATAAACGCAGAAGAAACGCTATAAGCTTTTATACATATGTTGATGAGAGATGTTAAAAAGAAAATACTTGCTTCCGAGAGGATAAAGACTAAATGCCCTACATAAAAAAAATTGAATTAAAAGGATTTAAGTCTTTTGGGCCACAAACAGTTAAAGTAAACCTTGACAGAGGTTTTACGGCGATAACTGGTCCAAACGGAAGCGGAAAAACCAATATTATGGATGCTCTTCTTTTCTCGCTTGGAGAACTTAGCACAAAAAGGCTTCGAGCTGAAAATTCGGCTAAACTAATTTTTCATGGTTCAGAAAAAGCTGGGCAAGAAAAAGCCAAAATGGCCAAGGTGGTGGTACAATTTGATAATTCAGATGGCACGATGCCTGTTGATACAACTACAGTTACAATTTCTCGTGAAGTTTACCGAAGCGGTCAGAGCGTTTACCGTTTAAACGGACGCAGAATGTCGCGTACTCACATCACAGAAACGCTTTCTATGGCTTCAATAAGTAGCATAAGCCAAAATATCATTCCACAAGGTACAATCACAAGGTTAACTGATGTTACTCCGCTTGAAAGAAGAAAAATCATTGAAGACCTCATCGGCATAGCCCAATACGATGATGAAAAGACGGATGCAGAGGAAAAGTTACGTGCCGCTGACATTTCAATCCGTACAGCTATGGGCCGAATAGATGAAGTTCAGAAACGCCTCGATGATTTAGAACGAGAACGGAACCAACTTTTGCGTTACAGCTTCATTCAGACCGAAACAAAAAAGTTCCAGGCAATAAAAATTTCAAGCGCCCTGAGCCAAATGAACATGAAAATTAATGAAAGTACAAGACAAACTGTTAAAGTAAAGGAAAGAGTTGACAAACTAAAAGAGCAAAGGGGCTTTCGTAGAACCAAACGGCACGAGATTGAAGGCGACTGGCGAAAACTCAGCGGAGAAGGGCTTGAGCAGGGCGGTTCTGAGGTTCTTAAAGTTCAGATTAAGATTGGGGAGTTAAAATCTAAGCTTACTGAGTTATCTACAAAAATTAATTCTGGGCAATCTAGTCTTGAAAGTTTTAAACGTGTTCGAGATAATAATTTTGCACAGCATGAAAACCTGAGAAATGAGATTAGAGAGAACCGCTTAAAGATTCGTCAATTCCGAAGTGAATATGAAAAACTCAAAGCTCAAATAACAGAGAAAGAAGCGGCACACAGTGTGTTAGCGCAGGAAACAAGTCAGCTTTGGGGTGGTCTTGACGACAATAACCTTAAGATACGCGCCCTCGAAGCTCAAATTGAAAGTCATGTTAAACGAATCGCTTATTTGCGTTCAGTATACACTCAGGATAAATCAGCGCTGCGGCTTTGCTCTGGAAGAATCAAAAACTTAAGTGTGAGAAGAGAGCGGTTTCAAGCAAGCCAAGTGGAAATCGAGAAATCCCTCTCTGAACTTGAACAAGTTCAAAAAGATCAGAGAACCCAACTTAAGAATCTTGAACATTCAATCGAACGCAAAACAAGTCAGAAAGAGACAGTTCTAAGAGAAATCACTGAAGCCGAAAAAATAGCGAGCTCAGCGAAAGACGCCGTCATAGAATTTGCCACTCAAAGAGATCTTGCGGCAACTATAGCTAATGAAGAAAAAGCTCTTCGAGGCATCGAGGAAATGGGTGATGTAGGTGCCATTGCTGGCATTCATGGCAGACTGCGTAACCTAATAAAAATTGACAAGAATTTCAAAAAAGCCGTCGATGCTGCAGCTATAGGTTGGCTTGATGCTTTAGTTGTTAAAGATATTGATATTGCCTTTACGTGTATGGAAACGCTTAGGCGCATGAAGTTGGGAAGGATTAAAATTATTCCACTTCAAGGTGCGATTAACATAAAAAACAAGGACCACCCAAAAAGGGAAGGCATAGTTGGGCCTCTTTCAAGTTTCATGAAGTTTGACGGGGCTTTTACGCTTGCAGTTAATTATGTTTTCGGAGACACTGTTGTTGTGTCGAATGATAAGACGGCTTTTTCTCTTTCAAATGAGGGTTACCGCGCGGTTACGGTTAGCGGTGACTTATATGAGCCTGGAGCCTTCGAAAGCGGTTATTACCGTGCTCCAATTGATTTCTCAACGATAATTCCAAGTGAAAACTCATTAAAGAGCTTAGATGAAGCTGTTAAAGCGCTACAACAGCACCTTACCCAGCGAGGAACTGATATAATAGGTATTGAGGAAGAACTTGAATACACGAAAATTGCAATTACAAGACTCACAGAATCCGTAGCTACATTAGAAAGGGAAATAATCAGAATAAAGCGTGGAGTTAAAAGAACTCAATTTAACATTCGGCATATAGAAAAATATGGCGGAAAACTTGAACGTGAAGCAGCATCCTACAAAGGACGCATGGAAATATACAGAAACGAGCGTAACTCTATCCGAAAAAACCACCAAAAAATTCACGTTGAAATCGCAGCTTTAAGATTAAAAACTGATGTTACCCGTATCCAAGAGCTAGAAGTTCAACGTGAAAAAATCGGTGAAGAATTAAATACACTACGTCAACGATTGGGTTCTGCACAGACTGAAATTTCAACTTATCAGTCACAATTCGACAGAGTCTTGCGTAATGGCTACAAGAACACCAAGATTCAACTTTCAAAGGTTGAACAGCAACAGAACAAGCTTGCCAAAGAAGTTGCCGATGCACTTGCTGAACGTGAAGCAATTAAGAAAGAAGCAGATGAGCTAGAAAAAAGCCGCGTCGACCTTTCAAAAGCTGTTTTTTCTGCTCGTGAAGAATCCAAGAAATTTACTTCCCAAATTGACTCCATTGACTCTGAGCTTAGGCTGCTTGATTCAGAGTATGAGCAGGCAGAGCGGCTTCTAAACCAATTACAGCTTGGCATAGAAACTAGTCAGCTGCGTTTGCAGCAACTTCAAGGTCAACTTAAAATGTTTGGTTACGAGTTGCCACTGGAAACTAACCTACGGCAGGTTCAGGAAGCCGAAACAACTATTCGCATGATGCAGTTTGAAATGGAAAGAATAGGCGCTATAAACCAACTGGCAGCTTCCCACTATTCGGAACAGATTTCAAGGTACCGAGAATTATCCGTGCGGTTAAACGAGTTGGAAAGAGAAAAACAAGCTATCGTTTTATTTATGGATGAGATTGAATCTAAAAAACGCAAGGTTTTCATGTCTGCTTTTGAGAAAATTAACACCGCTTTGAAGGTTTACTTCTCAAAACTCACAGGTGGCGGAGAAGCATCGCTTAAGCTAGAAAACCCCGAAGAACCATTTAATGGAGGCATAGATATGCTTGTGCAATTTCCAAACAAACCTTCGATTGTGGTAAGTGGAGCAAGCGGTGGTGAACGTTCAGTTTCAGCAGTCAGTTTTATATTCTCACTCAAAGAGTTTACCCCCGCATCCTTCTACATTCTAGACGAAGTTGACGCGCACTTAGACGCTTTCCATACAACAAAACTTGCAGAGGTACTGCTCGAAGAAGCTGGAAAAATCCAATTCATAGTAATCAGCCTAAGACCAGAAATGGTTAACAAAGCGCAGAAAGTGTACGGTGTCTACGAACGCAATGGAGTTTCAAATGTGGTAACTGCAAAGTTCCCTTCGGAGGTACCCAAGTAAATGGCGTCATCAACATCGACAACTCCTATGAGGAGACCGTTTTATCTTCGTCCGCCATGGAACATTCTATTCGAAGTTAGCAAACTCGAAAAAGTTACACCATGGAACGTTAACATAGCTTATTTGCTAAGATCCTTTCTAACGGAAATGGAGCGAACAGAAAAAGTAGATTTCCGCGCTTCAGGCGTGGCACTGGATTCTTCAGCTTTAATTTATTTGATGAAGTCTAAGCTGCTGCTCACGTTGCAAGAGCCACCTGTGCCGGCAAAGGCTCCAACGGATTTTGTACCACCACCCTTATTTCTGCCCTTGCGCCATGAATTAACATCTACTACCATTGAGCATTTACTTGATGTCTTAAAAGAAGTCTTGAATGGTGAAAAGCTTCTGACTCTTAACCCTGAGGTTAAGACCCATCCGGTTTTTCCAGCGCTCACAGATTTACTTCCTCAATTTGACAAGTTCATGGCTGAACTCGAGCTACAAGTCGACCAGTTATATGCTATTTTATGCGAGAAAGTAGGGGGTCAAGGAATAATTGATTTTACAACTCTCTCAAAAGGTTCAACTCGAATTGAAGCATTGAGAATGTTTATTTATTTGCTGTTCCTTGCGCAGAATGGTTTAGTCAGTTTATGGCAGAATGAAGAAACAGATGAACTTTACATAGCTGTGGGGAAACTTAACATTGGAAAAGTCGAAAAACCTACAAGTTGATTCAAACATAGTGTCAGAGTATACGATGGAAACCGATCGAAAAGCCCATCATTTGGCACTTATAGAAGCAGCTCTTTACGTTGCCGGTCGTCCACTTGACTTGAACGAGCTATGTCAAGTGGTAGGCAGCCGCTCCAAGAAGAGAACCCAAATTTACATTGAAATGCTAATGAAAGAATATTCCGCGCGTAACAATGCACTGGAGATTTTATCGCTTAAGAATGAACGCTACGTTCTGCAGGTGAAGCCAGATTTTACCCATCTGATTAAGAAGCTAGTGAATCGTCCCCTGCTATCGTCCGGTCCCCTCAAAACGCTTTCCTATATTGCTTATCGGCAACCTATCTCTCAGAAAAGAGTAATTGATGTGAGGGGTCAACACGCATATGGGCATGTAAAGTTGCTCAAAGATATGGGACTGATTCTGTCAGAGAAAAGTGGACGTTCATTGGCATTGAAGACCACCGATTATTTCGCTGATTATTTTGGATTGACAACGGATACATTGGTAATGAAGAAAGATCTCAAAAAGATTTTTGGTGAAGCAATACAAGAGGATGCTGCAGAGAGAGCAGAAAAAGAAAAACAAGAACAACAAGAAAATAATGCTAAACAAGTGTAGGCTGCATCATTCTTGCCCAAACAAAACAATTGGAAAACAACCAAACCAGAATTAGATCCAAAAACACAATTTTTACAACAATTTGTATTTATTGTTAGTGGTGCTTTTCGCAACAACTATAAAAAAACATGATAAAACCAAAACAATTCACAGAACAATAGCTTATAAACGGATACATTTATATTGAAATCTACGGTTTTAGTGACTACTCGAACGTAGGAAATGTAGAATATGTCTACTCATAGCAGTTTACGCAAAAGAAAACTTTCAGGCGGCAAAAAAAGAGCTTACCGCTCAAAGAAAAAATATGAAGCAGGCGGTTACCCGGCAGAAACAATTCTTGGCGAACCAAGAAGAAAGACCACCCGAGGTATGGGCGGAATATGCAAAATTAAAGTCCTAAGCGAAAAATATGCTTCAGTAACTGACCCTAAAAGTGGCAAAACAGAAAAAACCGAAATCACGAGGGTAGTTAAAAACAGAGCGAACGTTGACTACAACCGCAGAGGCGTCATCACAAAAGGCGCAGAAATCGACACATCACTTGGATTAGCAAGAGTCACAAGTCGACCAGGTAGCGACGGAATAATCAACGCAGTTCTAATAACAAAAGAAAAAGCATAAACAATTTTTTCTTCATTTGTCTTAACGCTTTGTTGGCTGCTGTTGCTGCTGGCTTTTTACTTTAATTAATTGTTTAGCTATCTTTTGAATTATCTTTTCTTTTGCTTCTGTCTTTTCCACAAGCAACATACCTGATTTAGCCCAAGGTATTTTGGGAAAATGAGCCTCAAGGTTAATTTCGTTTTTTAAACATAGCTTTTCCGTGGCTTCTTTGATTTCAGCAATCTTAGGCGACTGCACAGCCATGTTTTTAGGGACACGGCGACCGTCTTTTCTTGTTTTAGCCGAGTCAAAGTAAACAGGCCAAATTATTGCTTTATCGAGTTTTCTCATATATTTCACCTTATTTGTGGGCGTAATAAGCGATTAATTTATCTCCCACTTCATTTATCCGTACGAATCCAAAGCGTTCAAACTGTATAATAGCGTCTGGCTTTAACTTTTTGCAATCAGCTTCAGAAAATCCCTCAGTAACTAAGGCATCTGGCATGACTACTTGTGTTGGGAACTCTGAGAATTTAGGTATCCACTGGATGAGCTGGACTTTGACTTTCCGTACATCCTCATAGGATTCGCTCACAAACTTTGCAGTCACTAAACTGTCAGTTTTGTTTTCGATTTTGACGTTGAAGAGCTCTATGAGTCTGAAGACTTTTTCAGGTTCCATTGTTCCTGTATCCTTGCTTGTAACCCAAAAACTCACGGTTTTGTCTTCGCCTGTGGGTGTTATGGTGTATTCTCTGAATCCATGCTCTGGCTTTTCGGGGTGTAGTGGAAGTTTGGTTTGGATAGTTTTTGGTAATCCTCTTACTTTAAGTTCGAATGGTTGGGCTACAAAGAAGTAGCGGTCGCTGGTGTTATCAAGGATTTTACGGTTGTACGAAAACAGGTTCTCCCAACTTAAAGTAATATCGTTTGGTTTGATGCCTATGTCAATTATCATTTTTTTGATGGCTTCTGGGGTGATTCCGCGTTTTCTTAATGCTAAGAATGTTCCCAATCTAGGGTCGTCGAAGCCTGTGTACGTGCCTGCTTTTATACCTGTAACGATTTTGGATTTGCTTAAGTCTGCACCTGTTATTTTTAGTCTGCCGTAGTGTATAGCTTCAGGGTAGATCCATCCTAAGTAGTCGTACATGTATTTTTGGCGCACCATGTTGGTGTAGTGTTCTTTGCCGCGGATAATATGGGTCATTCCCATCAAGTGGTCGTCTAAGCCTGCTGCCAAGTTATAGAGTGGCCAAACGATGTATTTGCTTCCTACCCGAGGGTGAGGATACTTTATGGTGTCAATGACTCTCAGTGCTGGCCAATCTCGTATGGCTGGGTTTGGATTTTCAAGATCAGTTTTTACGCGAACTACAGCTTGGCCTTCAGTGTAACCGCCAGTTAACATGCTGTGCCAACGTTCCAAATGCTCGCCTGCTGGCAAATCGCGGCACGGACACGCGATTTTAGCTATGGTTTTTTTGCGGAACTCTTCAGAAGGGCACTCGCAAACGTATGCGTTGCCATCACCAATGAGTTTCTCTGTGTATTCATAATAGACTGGAAGGCGATCGCTTTGGATGTATTCTTCGTCAACGATGCAGCCCAACCACTTCAAATCTTGCCTGATGCTATTATAAAATTTTAAAGACGGCTTTTTGATTTTGGGATCTGTGTCTTCAAATCGGAGAATGAATTTGCCATTGTAGATGCGAGCGTACTCATGGCTTAGAAGTATGGCTCTTGCTGAACCTAAATGTAGGACGCAGTCTGGGTTAGGCGAAAATCTCGTGACAATTTGCTTGTATTTGTCGGCGTTTGGTAGTGGTGAAAGATGCTTCTCCTCTGACTTCTCTTTCTTTTTAGTTTCAGGCCAATTCGCTTCAACGATCGCCTTCTGTTCTGAAAATAATAGACTGTTGACCTCATTCACTACTGAGCTAATTACACCTGAGAGTTCTTTTACTCTGCTTCTCAGTTCCACTTTTTCTCCAAGAATTTTTCCAACCATGGCACCTGCCTGCGCTTTCCCATCATGTGAAACTGCGTTTAACAGGGCGGCTTTTCGAATAAATTCTCTAAGTTCAGTATCGGTTTCTAACGCCAAATCGTTTACGCTCGCTGAAGTGTTACTTGTTTCGTGTTATCAAGAATTCAGCGAACGCTTTTAATTTTTCCTTGGCTGCAGGAGTAGGTAGAAGCTTTTCTGCTTCACTCCAGCTTTTCTTTACCATGTTTTCTGCAGTTTGTTTCACGTATTCCATGGCTCCGTATTTTTGCATCAGGGCGATGGCTTCGTTGCGAAGTCGTTGGTCGGATGTGTGCATATTTAGAATTTCAATCAAACGCTTCTTGTCGAAACCCTTGGCTTTTTTGAGCGTGAAAATAACCATTAGAGAGCGTTTGCCCTCGGTAATGTCCTGTCCGACTCCTCCTTTCTTTTTGGCGAAATCCTGACCTGTTAAATCCAATATGTCATCTTGCATCTGAAAAGCAACACCTATACTTTCTGCAAAATGTCCGAGTTTTTCAACCAGTGGTTTGTCGGCGCCAGCTAGAACCGCTGCCATCTTGGCTGCCATACGGGCGAGGGTTCCTGTTTTGTAAGCGCACATCTGTAAGTAATCATCTTCACTCAGTTCGTCGGCATTTGCAATGCCTTTATGCCACGCAATGTCCATGGCTTGCCCCATGCTTAGGTTCATCATTTCCTGCACATAAACCTCGTAAATATCTCGTTGAGCCTCAACTGAAACTTTTGCCCTTTGTGCCATCAACGGCAAAAGAGGCAGGTAATACATCGCGTTTCCTGAGTTAACTGCAATGTCAGTTTGGAAAATCTTGTAAGTACATGGCTTACCGCGTCGTAGTTCGGATGAGTCTTCGATGTCGTCGATAACAAGGGTACCGTTGTGGATGACTTCTGGAATAATCGAGAGGTCCAAACAATAGTCTGACTTTTTGTCAAGTGCTTCACAGATGAGCAGGAAAAGTGCGGGACGCCAGCGTTTTCCGCCTCGGTCCAGCATATCCCAGATTGGGTCAGCAATTGCCTTGTTGAGCGGCTCAAGAGTGTAGCTATACATAGGCGGATTAACTTTGAAAAGAACGGCATCTTTTGTGAATTTTCTTGGAATGTATTTTTCGATTGCTTTATCAATTAAGGGTGCTGTTTGTTCGAGAAACTTTTCAATATCCAAGTTAGCGTGCTCCTCTTTTGGCGTATTTTTGCAAGTTAAAACCTCTGGTGTTCAGCCACTCACCCGTTTTTCCCGTAATTACTACCGGTGTCTTTGATAGATCGCTCAAGTTTTCTGCCCCTACAAGAAACAAAGCATTACATAATTCTTCGATTAAGCATGAAAGTTTATTCTCAGTTTCTTTTTTGCCTTTTACTGCTTCTTGAAGAATTGGTTGGGATATGCTCGCTAAACACGCGTTAAGGGCTAAAGCTTTCGTCACATCAGTTCCGCTTCGCAGGCCACCTGAAGCAATCACGGGCAACTTTACAGTTTGCGAAGTTTCAATAAGGCTAACAGCAGTGGGGATGCCCCAGTCCCAGAAGACTTCGCCCGACAAATCATCTTTCGCGGCTGTACGGTAATATTCCACGGCTGCAAAACTTGTTCCTCCCACTCCGCCGATATCTATAGCCTTCACACCAGCGTCTTCAAGCGCTTTAGCATCATCCGCTGAAATGCCTGCCCCCGTTTCCTTAACAATCACAGGAGTATCGAGGGCACCTGCAATTTCGCTAATTTTAGCTAAAACACCTTTAAAGTTAGTTTGACCTTCAGGCTGAACCGCTTCCTGCAATGCATTCAAATGTACCGCAACTGCGTCAGCATCAATCATTTCCACGACTTTTCTAACTTCTTTTAAGCCGTAGCCGTGCACTAGCTGGACTCCGCCGATGTTGGCGATTAAGAAGGCGTTGGGTGCCATTTTGCGTGCTACTGTGAAGGTTTGTTCGAGTTTTTGGTTTTCAATTGCAGCTCTTTGGCTTCCCACACCCATGCCCAATCCGAGTTTTTCGACAGCTTGGGCAATTGAAGAGTTAATTTGAGTGGCTTTTGCGGTCCCACCAGTCATGGCTCCAACTATTATTGGCGCGTTAAATTTTTTTCCAAGAAAAGTGGTTGAAAGATCGATTTTTTCTTTGTTGACTTCAGGAAGGGCTCGGTGAACAAGTTGGATGTCTTCGAAGCCTGATGTGGCATTTTTAGCTTGCGCTTTGTTTCCCAAACAGATTCTTATGTGGTCTTCTTTACGTTTACCGGTTTCGCTAGCCATTTTAGGTCTTCTCTATTTCAGTGCCTAACACACTTTGGTCTGTTAGCGCTCTGTAAATAGATAACCCTTTTGTGGCTCCCGTAACTGTAACATGGACTCCGTTCTCTATTGCGGGTATTAGTGCAGCTATTTTGCCTGCCATGCCACCTGTAACGTCTTTGCCTTGGGCTTTGCCGAGTTTGGGCTGAATCGCCTTGAGCTCTGCCAACGTGAGTTTCTTGTAGGGTTTTGCGTCTGGGTTAGTTTTTGGGTCTGCGTCGAATATGCCGTCTGTATCGGTGCCGACAACGATTTTGGAAGCGTTGTACTTAATTGCTAAGTAAGCGACTAGTTGATCACCTGAGAGGATTGTGAAGCCCAATTTTTGGTCTAAAACTGCGTCGCCGTACATAACTGGCGTGAAAGTCATTTCCTGCATTGCTTTAAGGACTGTTTCGTCAAAGACTTTTATTTTTCCATTCTCGGTTAAGAAGCAAGAAGATGGTGCTATGCTTACGGCTGCGATCTCGTGCCAAATCATAGCATCCATTACTAGACCGTTTAGTACAGTCATGACATGGTGAGTTTCGGCAAAACCAAGTTTTTGGGTGGGATCGTCATTATAGCCGTCTTTTAAGCCGTATTTTAATGCTGTAGGGTGACCAAAGCTGCCGCCTCCATGCACAACGATCAGTTTGTCGAGGTCTGCTCGCTTGATTTCTTCCGCCAAGCGGTTTATTATTTCAGTTTTTGCTGCTAATTCTCCGGTTTTGTCGGTGATGGCTGAACCGCCAATTTTAAGGATGATTGGTCTTGAATCGCTCATTATAATCGTAACCAACCTATGACTAATTGGATACTGCTAATTTAACATTACAGTTCAATTACCTCTTCAACCTCTAATGTGATTACTGAAATATCATATTAATTGTCTATGGAAATGCCAAATACCACTAACTCAGGCTCAAAATACCTGCAACCAATATTGAAGAAAAGCTACCTCAACCCTAACTTCAACCAAATAAACTTAAAACCACAACCTAACCCAAAAAAAAATCAAAAAACAACCACGCGAGAGATCTTTCATCTAAAACATCGAAAACAACAACAAAAAAAATAGTGAAGAGCGGCAGCAAGCCAAGTTAAGTAAAAACCAAGATTATAGCAGCATGACGTAGCTTGTTTAGAAGATTTTTACTATGTTATCTTCAATTGTTACATCGTTGCCGGTCTTAATCTTTGACACATCAACTTTGTCTATGCAAGGAATTTCGCTAATGATGGCTCCTACTGCAATAATGGTTTCGCATTCTTTGTTTATAATGCCTGCTGGGGCAACGCCGTTTTTTTTCATTCGATAGAGCGTGTAGCTGCCGACTGTAGAGCCTTTGCCCTGTGGGAATACGAGAATTTTATCCTTGACGCTTTGCCCATTCAGCTGATGTCCCTTTTCTGTTACAACGCCTGTGTTTGGGTCAACTCCACCATAGAATGAAATCGGCATCTCTGTAACAAGCGCTTCACCCTTGGCTCTGCCCTTAAAAATTATCCTTCCTTTTAGCTGTTCCACTTTCCAGTCACCGCCGCTTCAACACATTCTTTCATGCTACCCATCTTTGTTTTCATTAGGTTTTGCCTCGAATAGAAGCATCCCTTCGCCGACGTCGTTGCCAACGATTTGAACCTGCCCTTTAGAGGCGCAACTGCCATGCAGGTGTCGCAGGCAAATTTGCCGCCTGCCCTCTCAATGACTTCGGTGTAGCCGCGTTTGTCCGCAAGTTGCTTGGCAGTTCGTGATGTAGCAACCCAAAACTCCGTGCCCTTTGCCACATGTTTGCCCTTCACCAAGTCTGCGATTTCAGAAATTTCCTTGATCGAACAATGAGGGCAACCTACGCAAACAAGTTCAATCTCAGAAACGTCGTCGTTAATGTTGTCGTAGGCGTTTCTCAGGTCGCTTTGTTCAATCACCACTTTATCTTTAAGTTGGGGCTGTTGTTCTGCTCCAGGCGTTACACCCTTCATGTAGAAAAGCGGTTTAGCGCCGTAAGTAACAACGGAAGCACAGAACGATTTTAACTCGTCAAGTTCCGCTGCTTTAATGCCTGTGATGTATGGGATTTTGTTTTCTGCTTTCTTTCCAATCGTGTAACCCAGTGCACCCCAGTCTGAGAGCTTGGTTAATTCTGCATTAACCTCCACAAGTACATCGGATACGCGGTTCTCATCCAAATGCAAACCATAATTGGGCGTCTTCCCGACAAAAGCTGCTGCTAGTGCGGATGGTCCGCCTTCACGGTTGGTTCTTGCGCCCAAAACTGAGTTTGCGAATGTTACAGCACTGCTTTCTGACCATGCCAGATGTTCGCCGTAGAGTGGTAGGTTACCGATTAAGTATGGTGTGCAGGTGCAGCTAATTAGGATGTCCATGCGTCTAAAGGCATCAATTACCATGTTCTGTTTTTCGGCAAATTCGGGACTTATGCCTAGTTGTTGCCAGTTTTCAAGATCCATTCCAGCGGGGTTCAGCGTTGTGAGTACTTTGACTCTGCCGTCAACCGCCAGCTCATTTAGGAATTCTAAGCCAGCGTCGCCAAGATTATGGTAGGATACACCTGCCACTTGGACACTGCCCACTTTGATTAAGTCTTTTGCGCCGAAAATTTCGCCCAACGCAACGAGTATTTCCATGCTTTTGCGCACGGCGTAGCCTTCTTCGCCATCCAACATTGCTTGTTCTTGTTTAGTTAACTGCATAATGGTCACAGGTACTTGTTTAAGTCAACTTTAACATAGTCCACTTTCTTAAAACCCTTCCCAGTGGATACAAGCGGCGCAGTGGCGTCAAAGCCTGCTTTTGCGGTTGTAGCTTTCTTTCCCTCCGTCAAGTCGCCCGATGGGTCAAGGGATGAGCCCGGTTGGTTTGATAGGATAATAACGTTTTTGTCTGCTTGGAAGCGCGTGGCGATTGCCCACTCAACATCATGGGGGTCGTAGATGTTGATGTCTTCGTCGACAATAACGCAGTGCTTTAGCGATTTGTGTCCTTCGAATGTGGCGGTGATGGCTTTTTTTCCGTCATCAGCGTTCTGTTTTTTGATTTGTACAACTGCATGGAGCCAACTGCATCCTCCCGGCGTTATGTATACATCTTTGCATTGGCAGACCTTGTTGACTTCATTGTAGATTGTGGGTTCTTTTGGCATGCCCATCAGGAATTTATGTTCGTTTTTGCCTGCGAGTATGGTTTGGAAAATGGGGTTTTTTCGGTGGGTGACACATTTAATTTCAACGATTGGCTGTTGGCGTTCGCGGTCAACGATCCCTGTCAAGTCAAGGAATGGTCCTTCAGTTGCTTTTTCTTTGGTAATTTTGCCTTCTAGCACAAATTCGCAGTCAGCTGGGACTTCGAGGTCTACAGTTTTGCATTTGACAAGATCAGTTTTCTCTAAAACATTTGCCATTCCTAATTCATCAATTCCCATTGGTAGAGTTGTAGCCGCCGAAAGCAACACTGCAGTGGAGTTGCCTATACAGAAGGCAATTTCGAGTTCTCCGCCCGCTTTTTTGAGGGCGCTGTCGGTGCCTCGGTTCTCAACGATTCGGGCAACAAAATGGTTTTTGTCTTTAAGCATCAACCGATGGAAACACATGTTCCTACCAAATTGTGGGTCTTTAACGATGGATACAGCGGAAGCTATGTATTTTCCTCCATCTTTTTCGGTATAACGCATTATTGGAAGATTGGTTAAGTCAACATTGGGTTCTATAACTTCTTGGCAAGCACCCTTCTCCACTACTTGTGGTGATGTAGGGTTTTCGATTGCGGCTAACAATTTTGGTAAAAGCTGAACTTTGTTTATACCCAAAGACCGTGCAATCAAATCTTTAGAGGAAACCAGTCCAGCTACAACATGGTAACTTGATTCTTTAACGTTTTCAAAGTAGACTGGTTTTTCGTTATTTTCGTTTATGATTCCTGCCATCTCAAATTCGGTGGACACTGACTTCTTGATTTTTGTTAGCTCACCGCTTTTGTCGAGTACATTAATAAAACTCCTCAAACCCATCTCAATCACCTACAGTTTTTCAACGCCAATCTTTGTAGTTAAAACTTCAAATCCTAAACTCTTAATTGCACCTGCGACCTTGCTTTGTAACTCTTTACCTGGCGTCAACGCGAACATGCAACCTCCACCTCCTCCACCCGTAAGTTTCGCACCAAGAGCACCCTGTTTATGAGCTTCGTCAACGAGCAAGTCAAGTTCTTTGCTTGAAACCTCAATTTCTTGGAGTAACCGGTGGTTTTCATTCATTAGCTCACCGACTTTCTTGAGGCTGAAAAATTCCAAGGCCGCTCTGCCCTCATAACAAAGCTCTTCAGCTCGCTGGAAAATTGCGTTGTATTTTTGGGGATTTTTGCTTTTGCGTTCAGCAACGCCTTCTACCATTGCTTTGGTGTTGGCTACTTTGCCTGTGCTACCAATGACGATTTCAACTGGTGCTTCTATGCTTAAACGCTCAACTATGTCTTGCCCGCCAGACATGTTTTTCTTAAACCACATAAGTCCACCATATGTTGCAGCGGTGTTGTCGATGCCTGAAGGGTTGCCAGCGTACGCTTTTTCAGCTTCGTAAGCAACTTGATTAATTTTTTCATCTGCAATTTTCATGTGGAGTTCTTGGGCGATAGCTCGGGCAATGGCGACGCTGCTTGCTGCTGAAGCGCCAAGTCCACTGAAGCCTGGTAATGAACCTCCGACCCAAATGTCCAACGCAATTTTTGGGTTGATTCCCATGGCTTTAAGCATGTTTTGGATTGATTCCTGTTGTTGGAGTCTTTTTTCTTCGCTATACCCCTTCGCAGTTTTACGTTCATCGCGAACTTTGATTCCACTTTTCGTTGTTGTTACTTCGGCATCAGTTGTGGCGTCGATTGCTGAAACGATGCCAGGCACGTTGTGAACTACGAAGTGCTCTCCGAACAAGATTACTTTTCCATACCCTGAACCTTTACCCATTAATCTTACACCTTGAATGGTAGATATTACTCTGTTTAGATAAAAATGTTCGTTTAAGGTTTAGCTTTTCCAATTGTGTGTTAGATTATTATTTTATTCATTTGTGGTCTGAAACAATCTTACCAGCTTTCCTCTTTTAAGTTTCTGCATAGATTCAAATGTAAAACAGCAAGCCAAATTTTTATCCTAAAAAATAGTTGTTCGTTAGGCTTTCCAAGCAATAGCGTACACAGTGAAGTTTTCCGAAACCTAAAATAAGCGCGCAACAAAATTATAGCCATTTGAGGTAAAAGCTTGTCCTCCATCATCGAAGACCTCATTGCCAGAAAAATCTTCAACAATCGAGGAGAAGAAACCATAGAGGTTGATGTAATCACCGCTTCCGGCTTCGGAAGGGCAGGTGCTCCAGCAGGCAAAAGCCGTGGAAAAGCAGAAGTAGTTTATTATCCGCAGGGTGGAGTGGAGCAAGCAATCAAAAAAGTTGATGATTTAATTGCTCCGGAACTTGCAGGGTTAAACGCTGATTTTCAAGAAGAAATCGATAACACCCTACATGAAATAGATGGCACTTCTAACTTCAAAAACATTGGTGGAAACACTGCCTTCGCTATATCCCTCGCAAATGCTGAAGCCGCTGCGAACAGTCACAGTTTGCTTTTGTTCCAGTTCCTTGGGGGAAACGCAGCAAACACTTTGCCTTATCCGTTGGGCAACTGCATAAGCCGGGGGCAGCATGCACGAGGTAAATCTCCCGATATCCAAGAGTATTTAGCTTTGCCGCATGGTGCAGAGAGTTTTCTTGAAGCCCAAACCGCCAACACACAAATCCACAAGAAAATCGGTGACTATCTCAAAAAGAAAAGCACCACTTTTAATGGTGGAAAAAGCGACGAAGGTGCATGGATAGCAAATATCGACACTGTAGATGCCTTAGAGGTTATTGCAAAAGCTTGTGAAGAAGTTGGTAATGAACTGGATTTTGAATGCGGTTTTGGCATTGATGTGGCTGCATCATCGTTTTGGAAGCCGAAAGAAGAAAAATACATTTATGAAAGCGAAGGCAAGAAACGCGATACTGCTGAGCATCTAGAGTTCATGTTAGAGTTAATTGAAAAGTATCATCTTGTCTATGTTGAGGATCCATTTAATGAAGATGACTTTGATAGCTTCGCCGAGTTGACTCGCAAATCTAAGAACTGCCTGATTTGTGGAGACGATTTGTTCACAACTAGTACTGAAAGGTTAAATAATGGAATTAAGATTAACGCTGGAAACGCTATCATCATAAAAGTAAACCAGATAGGTACCTTAACCGATGCAACTGAAACAATCGAGCTAGCGCAACGTCACGGTTACGATGCAGTTGTATCTCACCGTTCGGGCGATACATGCGATTGGCACATAGCTCATTTGGCTGTTGCCTACAAATGTCCGCTCATCAAAACAGGCGTGGTTGAAGGAGCTCGCATAGCCAAATTAAATGAACTAATCAGAATTGAACATTTCCTTGGTAATAGAGCCAAAATGGCAGATTTAAAAATACGTTAAGAGAAGATGAAAAGTAATGTCTGAAGATGAAGGAAAAGAAAATCAACCAGTTGAAGACCGCGAAGAGGTACCTGAAGAGGCTCCTTTAGAGGAAACTACTGAAACTATTAATACTGAGCCTGAATCCGAAGAGGAAGAAGAGACTCAGGAAGTGCAAGCTCCAGAAGAAACACTTCTTTTACCCCGAGACACTCTGCTTTCAGCAGGTATCCATATTGGAACCCGAATGAAAACCCTTGACATGGAACCCTTCATCTACCGTGTACGTCCAGACGGCTTATTTGTTTTAGATGTTAAAAAAACTGATGACCGAATTAGAGCTACGGGAAAATTCCTTTCACGCTACGAACCAGCAAGAATAGCCGTTGCAGCTACAAGGCTTTATGCGCATGAACCAGTTAAAATGTTCTGCAAGTTAACAGGTGCAACACCACTAATTGGTAGATTCATCCCAGGACAGCTATCTAACCCCCAATACTCCAGCCGCATAGACCCCGAAATTATCCTTGTCTGCGACCCCAGAGCAGATGCACAAGCAGTCAAAGAAGCATCCAAAGTCGGTATTCCCATCGTAGCTTTATGCAGCACAGACAACGAGTTCTCCGGTGTAGACCTAGTTATCCCGACTAACAACAAAGGCAGAAGAGCCTTAGCTGTTGTATTCTGGCTACTATCACGACAAGTACTTCGAGAACGGGGCGAACTTGGTCCTGACAAAGATCCACCAGTAACTATCGAAGACTTCGAAGCTAAAGTAACACGTGAAGACGACGAAGAAGGCTAAAATTGCCAACGATTCGCCGTCCACATTTTGCTTCTCAATTTTATGAGGGCGACGCCGAAGCGTTAAGAGCTCAGATTAGCTCTTGTTTTCTCCATCCGCTTGGTCCAAAAAAACTCCCCCAAGTCAATTTTAGTTTTCACCCGCGAAATATCGTGGGCTTAATTTGTCCACATGCTGGCTACATGTATTCCGGTCCTGTGGCGGCTTCTGCTTTTTATGACTTAGCTGTTGATGGGAAACCTGATACGGTTGTGCTTTTGGGTCCCAACCACACTGGTTACGGTAGCGCTTTAGCATTGATGCGTGAAGGTGTTTGGCGTACACCCCTTGGCGATGTCGAAATTGATTCTGAATTAGCAGATACGATATTGAATGAGACCAGCATTATTGATGATGACGAATTGGCTCATCGTTACGAACATTCAATTGAAGTTCAACTTCCTTTCCTACAATTCCTGTACGGCGATAAATTCAAGATTGTTCCAATTTGCTTTCAATTACAGGATTACGACTCAGCAATGGAAGTTGGGCAAGCACTCACTGAATCTTTAGCAGCTACAAACACAGTGGTTATAGCTTCATCTGACATGACACATTACGAATCAGCAAAAACTGCTTCGACCAAAGACCACGCGGCACTGAAAGCCGTTACTGATATGGATGCCAAACGCTTCTACGAAACAATTGAAACCCAAAACATAACAGCATGCGGCTATATGCCGATAACTTCGTTGATCACCTATGCAAATGGCGTGTACGTTAAAGAAGCTATACTCTTGAGTTACCATAACAGCGGCGACATCACAGGTGACCACGCAAGCGTTGTTGGGTATGCAGCGGTAGCCTTCAAAAAATGACATTTCAAAAACTCAATAGTTTTTTAAGAGTTTTTCAAAGAACGCTTTACACTTTGCGATTTCTTCCATCAACGTTTTGTGTTCTATTTCTAATGTAATTGGGCCTTCATAGCCATAATCATGCAGCTTAGCAAGGAAGCGTGTTAATTCTGCAGTTTCTTGAGTAAATGGTTTGTGAGCTTTGTTTGCCATGTGAACGTTGCAGACTCGTTTGCCATAAGCTTCAAGCAAATTATCCATTTCTTTAGTTTCTAATGCATGACACAAATCCAAAGTTATTCCCATCTTACCCTCTGGATCAATTATGCCGAGAACTTCCTCGAGCTGTTCAACGTTCTTGCCAAACCCAGTTGACGTATAAGATAAATTTTCTAAAGCCAACTTGATGCCGAGGCTTTCTGCAAACGGGTTAATTTCACCAAAAACCTCCCCCAAACACCTTTCCCTCACTTGTCTGGGCAACTTCTTTGAAACGTTCGAATGAACAGTCATAAGCGGAGCATGGAGCGCCCGGGCACATTCAAGCGAGATTTTGCCATAATAAACCGCCTGGTGAACCTCAATAGGATCTTTCACATGCATAACCGCTGAATGAAGCGTTAGACAATTCAAGCCTGAAGCCGCTAAAGCTTTTTGTTCACGGTAAACATCCGTATCATGTTCTTTCTTGATAGATTTCATGTTAAACTCAATGTTTTGAAAACCAAGATGTTTAACGGCAGCAAAGTTTCCTTCCAAGCGAAACTTGCAGAAAATTCCATTAGATAAACTCAGTTTCATCTAGTAAGTCTTCTCACTATTTTAGTTGCTTCTAAGTTAATTTAAAAGTTGTTGGACAAAAGACAGAGTTTTTACTTGATCATTCTTTTTCTGACATGCTGATAAATCTGCAGGTTCTCTCGATTAATTCATTGGAGCCATAAAGCGCCGATGCTAACAGCTTTTTTGCTTCATAAAGAAAATCAGTTTCTCCATTGAATAAGGTATTGTAGCATCAAACTGTTTCTACATTTAGTTGCATAATAGTTAATTTCTTCGTTCTCCATTATTCATGAATGGTGCAGAAATAGTGGAAGTTAAAGTTCGTTTCTTTACCAATTTGAGAGAAATTGTGGATAAGCGAGAAGAGACCTTAACGTTCCCAGATGACGGTAAAGTAACCGTTAACTTGGTTCTTGAAAAACTTTCCAAAAAATATGGAATACCATTCATAGAGTATGTATACGATTTTAAAACAGATCAACCCAAAAATTTTCTACAGTTCCTCGTTAATGGAACAAGCACCTCAACATTAAATGGTTTAGACACGGCACTTTCGGATAAGTCTGTTTTGGCAATTCTTCCGCCTGTTGGTGGTGGCTAAGGACATTGTGTATTCTTTAAACCACTGCCCTTGTCATGCATTTATCTGGACTAACTTTTTCCGCATTTTTTAGAAACGATTTACCAAAGTGCTTTACCCCTCCAAATTCTGCAATCATGGAATAATTTAAAATAACTCCTCTTGTTTATATCAAAGAAACACATAAGAAAAGACGCAGGGAAGAAAATAAGACATGAGCGAAGAAGGCGACACATTCTGGGTTTCACTAACTGAAAGAATTTTTGGATTACTCCTCATAGTAATTGGTGCAGTAATGCTTTATTACACAGCAACAAGCCCCGAACTGGGACCATTTGGTGTGCTCTTTGGCGGCCTAAGCGTTATTCTATTGCTTTTGGGCATTTTCCTGCTTATTGTCAAACCGCCAAAATAGACTTCTTCTATTCTCTTCTTTCAACAATAATTTTGCATTTAGTAACCAAAGCAGTTACACGACCCCTAAAGCTGCTAACCATGGAGCTAAAACTACTCCAACTACACCCATCGTTGCAGGAATCTCTAATAGAGTTTTTCCGCTTTCATCCTTAACGATAACTCGCGTTACATTTCCTTCATGTAGCAGCTCTCTAACACGATCAACTATGTTAGCGCCAGAAACTGTGAATTCTTCACTCGTAAATTTAGGCACTGCAGCTCCGCATTTAACGCAGTAAGGAAAAACGATTCACTAAACCAAAAAAACGCAACAGAAAATAAAAACTTTGCTTTCTAAGCAAAAACTATACAAACAGGGCGCAACACAAATAAAATGATTAATTATTAATCAGCATCCACCTCATATCATACAATCATTTAATTGTGAAAGGAGAGAAATTGAAATGCCTACGCGCCAACCAATAGTATGTGTTCTAGGACATGTTGATACAGGTAAAACCTCGCTTCTTGATGAACTTCGAAAAACTAATGTTCAAGGTCGCGAAGCGGGAGGAATGACCCAGCACATAGGTGCAAGTTACTTCCCTGTTGAAACCCTAAAACAATTAATCGGTCCATACATGTCTAACTTTAAAACAGGCATAGAAATTCCAGGTTTACTTATAGTTGATACTCCAGGACACGAAGCCTTTACTAATTTGAGGCGTAGAGGCGGAAGCGTTGCCGATATTGCTATCCTTGTTGTGGATATTTTGAAGGGTTTTGAGGCTCAAACATTCGAGTGCATCGATATTCTCAAGGCACGTAAAACACCTTTTATCGTAGCAGTCAACAAAATTGACCGTATTCCTGGCTGGAAAGCTCATCCGTCAACTCCTTTCCTAAAATCCTATGAACTTCAAAGTAGCTTTGTTCAAGAAGACTTCAACAATCGCCTCTACCAAGTTATGGGCGAATTCTCACGTTTAAGCTTCAAAACAGACCGGTTTGACCACATCCGCGACTTCACCCAAAACCTCGCTTTGGTGCCAACCAGCGCAAAAACAGGCGAAGGCTTGTCGGAATTAGTAATGGTTTTGGTCGGATTAACTCAGCAATTTCTAAAAGTGCGTTTGCAGACCACGGATGGTGCCGCGAAAGGTTCTGTTTTAGAAGTTAAGGATGAACCAGGCTTAGGTTTGACCCTCAACGCCATAATATACGACGGAACATTACATAAAGACGATTTAATTGTTGTTGGTGGACGTGACGGTCCGATCTCTGCGCGCATTCGCGCTATTTTGGTGCCAAAACCTTTGGATGAAATGCGTGATCCTCGTGACAAATTTACGAGTGTTGAATGTGTTTACGCATCTGCAGGTGTTAAGGTGGTTGCACCTGATTTGGCAGGTGCGTTAGCTGGTGCTCCATTGTTTGCAGTACCCACTGGTGAAGATCCAGCAAAATACTGCAAACTCATCACTGAGGAAATAGGACGAATCAGAATTGCCCAAGAAATTGAAGGAGTAATAGTTAAAGCAGATACTCTGGGTTCCTTGGAAGCAATTGCTGAAATTCTCAAAGCCAATAATGTGCAGGTACGCATAGCCGATATCGGTGATATCAGCAAACGCGACGTTATCGAGGCATCAGTGGTTAAGACGCATGAACCCTTGGTTGGGGCAATTTTGGCGTTTGGCGTAAAAACCTTGCCAGACGCAGAAATAGAAGCTGCCGCCAGCAACGTTCCAATCTTTAAAGAACCCATCATCTACAACTTGATTGACAAATATTTAGCGTGGGTCAAAGAAAAGCGGGAATCAAAAAATGAACAGGAATTTGATTCGCTTGTTAAACCTGGAAAACTCATGGTTTTGCCTAACTGCATTTTCCGCCGAGCGAAACCAGCGATTTTCGGAGTGGACGTTTTGGCTGGACGTATAAAACCACGTGTTGACCTTATGCGGGCACAGGACCACGCGGATTTAGGTGAGGTGCAGCAGATCCAGGATCAAGGGAAAGCGATTGGCGAAGCCAAGGTAGGGCAACAAATAGCGGTTTCAATGGACAAACCCGTCGCAGGCAGACACGTCTTTGAGAAGGATATTTTGTACGTTAAGATTCCTGAAAACGATGCAAAAAAATTGTTGACTGCACACATGGATGATTTGACCAGTGATGAAAAAGAGCTCCTCAACGAATACATTGCATTTATGCGCAAAAAGACACTTTTCTGGGCAGGCGTTTAGCACCCAAGAAGTAAAAGGTATAATATTCATAATGCGCTTAGCCTAATAAAATTTAGCTTACAGCACAAAAAACAATCTCTTTCTTTCAATTTGTAAAAATTGTTGTGCATTGTACTAAGGTGGATTTTGCAAAATTATTACTTTGTAAATCTCGTTAGCAATTAATATTGCACCCTGTTCATCCGGGTGGATTCCGTCACGGAAAAAATCAGAATAATTAGCCAAAGCTGAATATACATCGATTATTGGCAAATTAGTCTGGTTTGCTACCTGTTCAATAGTGGGAATTACGTTGTCCCTGAAATATTCAGCGCTTGGAGTAGTTCCGCTGCAAAAAATCGGTGGCGGTTTCACAAGATATATCTTCGGATTGCTTGAAAGTGCTTGGAACTCTTCAACCAATTTTACGTAGTCGTTTACAAAGCTTCCATTGTTTGGTCTGATTAGTGGGTTTGCGTCGTTTGTTCCCAACATTATGATTACAATATTTGGCTGGAATTCCTTTGCCTCTTGAAATGCGCTATTGTTGATGTAGGGATTCCGAGAATCGAGTGCGGCTGTGGACCCACCTACACCAAAGTTCCCTACTATATAGTTTTCGCCTCCAAGTAGCATCCAAAGGTCTGCTGGGTACTCAGTTCCTACCGTGATACTATCGCCCACGCAGGCAATTCGAATTTTATTTTCTGAACTATTTTTGTTTAGTGTAGACAAGTAAAATGCTGCTGCTCCAGAGGTCGCAATCAGAAAGGCTAATACAATCGATAGCAGCATTAATTTCTTATGATTCATCTTAAATTCTCGCTAACTCTAAATACTATTTTTATCCATTAATCTATTAAGGATTTGTTTTGAATAGATAATTCTCAATTAACTCTGCAGAATTCTGTAATTTGGAATCACAAGACAAATCTTTCTGGACCAACAACTGGCAAAGAGAACTTTTGCAATAAAACTTTAAATTGTGCTAGACTCAGAGAAAAGGTGCAAATCAGCTCATCAAATGCTGGTTTTTATTTGCCGAGGTATCCTAGCCAGGCAGGGAGCAAGCCTGGAGATTCCCTTTAGGGAACCAATTAGCTTGTGGCCTTTCGGGGCCGCGGGGGTTCAAATCCCCCTCTCGGCGCCAACTTTAAAATTTTTACTATAAGCCTTGTTTCAAACATTTGTTATTCTCACTCATCCTAAAACCTTCGATAAAAAGTAAGCATTATTGAGAAAATCATTTTTTAGATAAAATCTTTTGAAGGTCAAAGAATAGTGAAATTTAGAAAAAGTTATTCTGTTTCTTCTTCATCAATGTTGAGGAATCGTTTTATGGTTGCCATAATTTGTTGTAATCCTTTCGCAGTCAAAGGGGGATTATACGGGATCCTTAGCACATCCCAACCCTGGGCTGTTAGTAAATTAGTGATTTCTTCGTCGCGTTCAATTGCTTTGTCTTTTTTATGTACGGGTATACCATCTAAATAGATGATTTTGCGTTTTTCCATCCAACAAAAATCTGGAATGGTTGATTTTAGGATGATTTGTTGTTGTGTTACCATGCCGCGGGTTAATCCAGCTTCGCTTAAGGATTTAAAAACTTCGATTTCTGCCCTGCTAACCGTTGGATGCATGCGTTCTTTGTAACTCAAGTTGGCTCACTAACGATAGCATTGGCTTTAACCCTTAATAAATTAATTATAAAAAATCAATTAATACATTAATGAAACATTGTAACAAAAATTAGGCTTGACAGATCACCAGTGCTAACCCAAGACGCGGATCAAAAGTAGCCCTTGATCCTTATTTGGGGCTTGGACGATTCACATCATGATTAACGGTTGATCCGTCAAGCGGGGGTGTACCTCTTGGATGGCTATTTCTCGTAAGTAAACTACTATCCGCCCACTATAAATGGAGTTGTGGGTGTGTTCAGGTAACAACAAACATGTAGTTCTGCTAAAGAATTCTTATCCTAAAATCAACAATGGAAAAAATTAGGGGTTGATTGTTTAATTCTTAATTTTATTTCCTGGTGATCGTCTAAGAAGGTAGGTAACAAGATTACATTTTCTTTTTGGGTTAGTCTTGTTGGTTTATTCTGGGTTGTTTTATAGTTGTCGCCTAATGCGTACATACACCAGCCTGCAACCCCTATGAATATTAGTGCAGGTAGAAGCATAATTGTCATAACTCTGCTGCGTTTACCTTTCACTTTTCTGGAAACCAACTTTTGCACCTATTTATCACTCTGGTTTTTGGTACATAAGCTTTGATTAACCAAAATAAAGATTAAGAATCAATAAACTTAAAAAAAGAAAAAGAAATAAAACTTGCCGATCAATTCTTGGTTTTATTTACTGGACTTTTTTCTGTTGAGTTTGCTCAACTGAATATTCTCTGAGATTCTCCGCCATATCTCTCAATTGCTTATCTACAAGGTGATTTACAGTGCCTTCCTCGAAGGTTCCGTCTGCTCGTAGTTGACCCGCTTTTATTCCTGTAAGTACCTCTATGCCTTCGTCAATAGTTTTAACTGAGTAAACGTTGAATTTGCCCGCTCTAACAGCTTCCACGACTTCTTCTTTTAGCATCAGATTTTGCACATTGCTATCGGGAATCATTACGCCTTGTTTTCCAGTTAGTCCTTTGGATTTGCAAACTTCAAAAAAACCTTCGATTTTTTCATTTACACCACCGATGGCTTGCACTTCTCCTTTTTGATTAACGGAACCTGTTACGGCTAAATTCTGTTTTATTGGCAAGCCACTAAGAGATGATAGTATAGCATACAGTTCAGTGCTTGATGCGCTGTCACCTTCAACGCCTTCATAGTCTGTTCAAAAACCAGTCGTGCTGAAAGGCTGAGAGGTTTGTCTTTAGCGTATTTGTCGTTTAAATAACCGCTGAGAATCAAGACGCCTTTAGTGTGAATTGGTCCACCCATTTTTGCTTCTCTTTCAATATCCATAATGCCTTCCCTGCCTAAACCAACGCTGACTGTAACGCGGGAGGGCATACCAAAAGCGAAATCTCCCAATCCCATAACTGACAAACCGTTAACTTGTCCAACTTTCTGGTCAACTGTGTCAATCAAGAAGAAGCCACGCGCAATCATTTCTTGAATTTTTTCTTGAATAAGTTTTGAACGGTAATTTTTTTCTTCTATAGCTTTTTTGACGTGTTCTCCGTTTATGAATTTAGAGTTGTCTTGGTTAGCGTAATAGTTGGATTCCCGAAGAATATCGACTATAGCCGAGAATTGTATAGATATGAAGTACTGCTACTTCTTATCTCCTTTTCTATAGATTAGAAAAGGTTTATTCACGATTGAAAATTAAAAATTGTTACAAACTCTTTTGCTTTAAAAAAACTCAGGTAAGAGGGAAGAAAGAGTGCTGCCTGCAACCAAACAAAACTTGCCCATTAATTCATACATGTTTCGATAAACAAAGTGTTGTCTAACTCCAAATAATCTGAAATGTTCTAACCTTTAAATGCTGTAAAAATAAATTTATTTCAAAAATGAATCAAAAGACCGACTGAAAGTTTTGTTCGGCCTACAATAATGATTGAACTCTTCCTACTTTTCCATCTATTAACCTAACTTTGATTCCGTGTGGATGCGTTGGGCTACTGGTTAGTAATTCTTTGACGATGCCCTCGGTTAATTTACCGTTGTGCTGGTCCTGCTTTAAAATGATTTTTACACTGATGCCCGGCTTGATTTGGATTCTTGGGGGTTGCATTTGCATTCATAGGTGATTGGGGCTTATTTGCATTCGTGTGAAATAATTTAATTTTGCTTTGATTTTAGATCACAAATTGTATGAAATTCTTTAAAATTTCTTGGTTTCGCACTTCAGGGTGGAATAGGATACCGTAGATGTTTTTTTGTTTATGTTTTATTGCTTGGATACATTTTGTTGATTTGGCTAGGGCTTCGAAGGTTTGGGATTGTTTGACTGAGAAGTTATGGAGTACGTATGCTTTGAAGTCGCCAACGAATAGAGGGTTTTCTCGTAGGGTTGAGATTTCAGCCATTCCAATCTGCAGGCATTTCACCAAGGGTTCATCGAAGAGTAGGCTGATTGTTTGCATACCAGCGCAGATGCCCAAGACAGGTTTGTCGCATGTTCTAATCCAGTTGAAGGTTTCAACCAACTTCAGCGTTGCATGGTCTTTTAGGGCTGTTCCAGAAAGCACAATTTTGCTGTAACACTCTATTTCTGCAAGTTCAATGTCCAAAAAATGCTTAACCCTGACTTCTTCAAGCGGTCGAACAACGGAAACAATGGGTAAAACAAACTCGTTGAATGATAGCGAATCCTTTTTCCAGTTCATGTCAACGATGAGAATCATTTAGAAACCAGCTGTGCCTCTTTTATAATGAAATTTCCACTATTACCCCTCGCTTCAGTAGCGTAGTTAACGATTTCTATTTTCTGCTTAAACATAGGCGCGTCCAAGACTGTTGTCTCGATCTCTCCCCCCTCCCCTGAGGGGCTAATGCCATATTGCCCTTGAAACTGCACCAGTCGAGCTATCACCAGAGGGTCGATTCGCGCTCCAAGCCATTTCTCGTCGAGTGGATAGGCAAAAACACCGGAAATAACCAC
This sequence comes from Candidatus Bathyarchaeota archaeon, assembly GCA_963741005.1. Lineage (GTDB taxonomy): Archaea > Thermoproteota > Bathyarchaeia > Bathyarchaeales > Bathycorpusculaceae > Bathycorpusculum. The sequence continues at coordinate 318,131 of CAVUGQ010000006.1, read as the reverse complement.
ACAGAAATTCTTTGAAACAAGTGTTTTTAAAAGCATTTGCTGGTCATGTTTCCATAGCGGGTTAAAACTCCAGACATTGAGGTGGTTGCAGATTCGTTGTACCCTTGAAGCCTGGTATGCTGATTCCACAGCACCCGAAACTACTCCGTCAATTTGGAATTTTTCTTTTGCTTCGATAATTGCCGCTTCTAAATCAGTCAGTTCCTCCTCTTTCTTTCCTTCGGTAACCATAGAAACCAACGGCAACCCCAATGCCTTTGCCTGAAGTGTCGTCACATCAATGTTTGGAGTATGAAACATGTAACTTTCCTTATTTTTAGAAACTACAGTGATCAAACAGGCTACTTCCTCTTTCTCCGCGGCCAAATGCAGAGCAAAGGTTGAATCCTTGCCTCCTGAAAATAGAATTCCAAGTCGCATGAATAGTCTAAAGAAAGAGGGTTGTTAATATGCCTGCTTGAAACCGTTTTTTCTTAGACTTTGACGTCGCAGACATTATCGATTTTCTTTAAGACCTCAAGCACCTTACGATCAACCTTCTTATGCAAAACATACACTGAGATAGCGTAGCCGCTTTTTCCAATTTGCCGCGAATAATTCGCTCGAATGTTGATATCGTTATCAGCCAAGACTTTATCGATGTTTGCAAACACTCCTGGAACGTCGCGGTGATGGATGAAGAGGGTGTGGACAGTTTTTTCTTCCACTTCGATACTTTCACCAGCATTTACGGCGTTGGTGAAATCTCCACCTAAGATGTAACCTGAAACGACGCGGGCAATCTCCGTGGAAGTCTCCTTTTGGGCTTCAGCGGTTGATGCGCCAAGGTGGCTGCTCAAGACTATATTGTCGAGTTCTGTGAGTTGGTCTTTGAATTCGGCGCCTTCAGCTTTCGGTTCTTCATTGAACACATCTGATGCGGCACCTGCGATTTTGCCTTCTTTGAGAGCTTTGTAGAGTGCTTGTTGGTCAATGTTACTTCCTCGGGAAGTATTAATCACGTAAGCAGTGGGTTTCATTAATGCAAATTCCTTTTCTCCTATTATGACTTCTTTGCCGCCTGTGTGGATGCTAATATAGTCGGCTTTTGCAAGCACTTCCTTTTTAGTCATGAACTTTATGCCGGATTCAAAACATGGTTTAATGTCATAGCCGATGATTTCCATCTCAAAGCCGCGTTTGGCGATTTGAGCAACTTTTTGTCCAATTCTACCACAACCCAAAAGACCCAGCGTTTTGTAAGCGAGCTCGGTGCCTTTGAGTTTATCCTTCTTCCAAACTCCATTTTTCAGTGAGAAGTGAGCTTGTGGAGTTTTTCTTGAGATGCTGAGCATTAAATCGATTGCTAACTCCGCAACGGCGTTGGTGCATCCGTAGGGTGCAATTTTTAGTACGATTCCAAACTCCGAAGCTGCAGCCGCATCGATGTTGTCAAAGCCGACACCTGCTCGGCCCACAATTTTGAGTTTACCTTTTGCACCTGCCTCCAAAACCTCACGTGTAACTTTTGTAGCGCTGCGGACAACTAACGCATCAAACTGACCAATCTCAGCTATAAGAGTGGCTAAATCTCTTTTTTTTGTGTCCGTTTCTACTCCAGCTTCTTGGAAGAGTTTTAATCCTTCCTTCTCTAAACCATCGTTCAACAGCACCTTCATTCTAAATGTCTCCAGTAAAGGTATATTGAAAAATTGATTGTTATTGTGGATAATAAAGTTCTCTGAAAAAACGATCTGTAGCTTATGCTCTTTGCTTGACTTTTGAAGTTTTCTTTAATTTAGTGACTCTTGTAGACATTACATCATAGTTTGATTTCACGTGGCAGTAGGGGCATTTTAGAGTCCGCTTGTTCCTGTAAACCAGTGAGGTTATTGTGGCACCAGGTATCCAATGGAAATTGAATATTCTTTTGCAGTTTGGACAGGTCAGTCTAGAAGTGTAGTGTGGACCATATCTTGGAAGCAGAATAAAAAGCAACAGAGCTCCTACAAACGTCGTTAAGAAGAGAATCGAGAGGATGTCTAACGTCATGAGTTTCATTGGTAAAAGCAAAATGTAACTTTATTAATCTTTAGCACGGAAAAAATGGAAAGGAAATGAGGATTAAGCCTTTTTTATATAGCTTAACGCTTCTTCAACATTTTGGAATCCATATTTTACCCCACTGAACTCCTTCTTAAGCGCCAAAATATCCACCTTAACTTGGGCTGGCGTGCGTTTGCTCTTGATTACTTCCAGCATTAGGTCGCAGAGGTGTTTGATATCGCCTTCTGTAAAGCCACGACGAGTTATGTCTTGGAACCCAACTCGTAATCCTGAGGGGTTTTCTTTGCTGCTTTGGTCATCATAGGGGAGCAGGTTTTTGTTGAGGATTATATTGGCATCTTCGAGGTCTTGAGCGATTTTGTTTCCGCCACCATAACTTCGGATGTCTAAGGCAATTTGGTGGCTTTTAGTGAAGCCTTTGTTTTCTGCTAGGACTTTTACGCCGTTTTCACAGAGGTATTGTCCTGCGGTTTGTGCGTTCTTGACTATTTGTCTGGCTAGCTGGGGACCATAAACCTTCATTTCGAGAGCAGCTATGCTAAGTCCTGGTAACCTGCCTAGGTGAGTGCTTGATGCGCTTAGTGGGAAAACTGCGAATTGTATTTTCTTTACGGCTTTCTCCATTGCTGGGTTATTCGGGCTCCCCATAATTACACCGCCTTGTGGACCAGGGAAGGTTTTATGGGTTGATGAAGTGATGAAATCTGCGCCTTCGCGAAGAGGATCTTGGAATTGTCCACCTGCAATTAAACCTAGTACGTGTGAGGCGTCATAGGCTATGTATGCACCGACTTCTTCACAAACCGCCCTAAGTTCCTTGATTGGATGCGGAAACAGAAAAAGGCTGCCGCCGAAGGTAACAATCCCTGGTTTTGCAGCGCGGATAACCCATTCAGATTTTTCTGCATCAATGTTAAACTCATCTATGTTGTAAACATGGTTAATGTTATCCAAGCCTAAGATGTTACCTGCTAGACCTGTATAGTCGTGACTGATATGTGCGCCACAACTCAGTGGTGTGACAACCATTTTGTTATTTTTTGAAGCCAATGACAAACCCTTGAAAGTAGCCAGGTTTGCGTGAGTGCCCGAAACTAACCGGACATCTGCCCAAGTGCTCTTGAACAAGCTCTTCATGATGTCGGTCGCGTAATCCTCGATTTGCGACATGTACTTTTGCCCTTGATAATACCTCTTTTTAACGTGACCCTGTGCGTCGTTTTCGCCTTCAGCGTATCTGCAATCGAGGTCGTGTGAGAGATCAAGCATTTGGTTGACAGCTGGAGATTTGAGTCCTTCGCTTGCAATCAGGTTTATGCATTCTTTTTCACGGTATTGCTCATGTTTTTTTGATGCTTCCAATATATCTTGGACTAATTCGGGCAGGTCTTTCATTTTTAACTCTCCGTGCTGAATCATCAACGGAATTGGTCTTTGCAGTATTTAGCCGTTACTGGGTGGATTTGCGTGTTCACGGGTTTGGGTTGCTGTTATTTATGTGATTTCGAACGGACTTATTTTTTTAGGTATACCTAAACATTTATTAGGTAAAATTTAGGTAAACCTAAACTTGAGGGCGCTAAGAATGGAGCAAAAATCAACTCAAGACTACCTCAAAGCCGTCTACGGATTATCCAAAAACGGAGACTTAGTTAGCACAACCGAAATCTCACAAAGACTAGACGTTACGCCCGCAAGCGTGACTGAGATGTTAAAAAAACTTTCTCAAGATGGCTACGTAAACTATTCACCCTACCGCGGAAGTACCCTCACCGAAAGAGGACTCCAAGAAGCCCAAAAAGTAACTAGAAAACACCGCTTGCTTGAAACTTTCCTCTCTGATGTTTTACACATTGGAAAAGATAAAGTACACAAGGAAGCCTGTCAAATGGAACACGCCCTCTCCGACGAAGCAGAAGAATCCCTTTGTCGTCTCCTAAAACATCCTGACACTTGTTCAGATGACGGCAAAACAATTCCAGCTTGTGACCTGCCCTTCTCAAACTGTGAAGAATGTATTCAACTTCACAGACGAGGTTTAGAAGAAGTAGGAAAAAGGAAAAAAAACCTCGTTGCGTTAAGCGAGTTAAAAGCGGGTCAATTAGGCAAGATCTCCTTCATAAGAGGAGGTCACTTAGTGCTTCAGCGACTTTTAGATATGGGGTTAACACCTAGTACAAAGATAACTCTGTTGAAAGCAGCGCCATTTGAAGGTCCCATTGAGATATCGGTGCGAGGTTCAAGATTAGCGCTCGGCAGAGGCATCGCATCAAAGATTTTTGTTGAGATAGAACACGCAACTTGAGGAGGTTACAAACTTTTTCATTCCATCCTAACGCTAAGTCAAAAAAGATAACATCCAGCGGAAAAACAGATAATCAACTAACTTTTGCTCTCGCAGGAAACGCCAACGTAGGCAAAAGCGTAATCTTTAACCAGCTTACGGGGGCAAACCAGATAATTGGTAATTGGCCTGGAAAAACCGTCGAACGCGCAGAGGGCACACTTAGTTATGAAGGTTACGAAATTAAAATTGTAGATCTGCCGGGAATTTACTCTTTTTCGACGTTTTCCATGGAAGAACTCGTTTCAAGAGACTATATTGCTCTAGAAAAGCCCGATGTTGTCATAAACGTTGTTGACGCTTCAGTTTTGGAAAGAAACTTGTTCTTTACCTTACAGTTGCTCGAAATGCAAGTGCCCCTGGTTTTGTGCCTAAACCAAGTAGACGTTGCCAAAAGCAAAGGAATGATAATTGACAAGGATAAACTGCAGGAAACCCTTGGTGTGCCTGTAGTTTTTGTAGTTGCAACACGGGGCGAAGGAATCTATGAACTCATGGGCGAAGCAGTAAATGTGGCCCTGTCAAAGTCGAAAACCAAGCATTTAAAATATCGACGAGAATTGGAAGAAAACATAGAGAAACTAAAACAGGTTATTGAAAAAGCACATCTTTCATTGCAGTATCCACCTCGTTGGCTTGCGATAAAACTACTCGAAGGTGACGCCGAAATCGTTAAGCTTGTTTCTACCCAGTCAAAGGTAGTGATCGATTATAGTGTGGTTATATCAAAAGAGCTGTCTAGCAACTTTCAAGAAGCTTGCTTTTCTATTATAGCTTCTGAACGATACGCCCTTGCAAGCTCCATTACTGCTTCTGCGCTTAAGCAGAGTGAAGTGAAGAGCACTTTCTCTGAAAAACTTGACTGGTTAACAACCCATAGGGTGCTGGGTTACTTTACTTCTGTAGGCGTCATTGCTGGCTTGCTGCTTTGGACTTTTTTTGTTGGCAACGGTCTCTCCCACTTGATTTCTGGGGTCTTAAATTTTATTAGACCAGTGAACCCAGCCCTGTCAGCGTCCCAGCCCCTCTTGGGCATAGTATTGAACGGCGTGTGGGGCGGATTAACCGCGGGTTTAACGTTGATTATTCCCTTCGTCTTCCCATTCTACTTTCTCCTTGCCATAGTTGAAGATTCAGGCATACTGACTCGCGTCGCCTTCATGATGGACAGCGCCATGCACAAAATCGGTTTACACGGCAAAGCCCTAATTCCAATAATACTTGGTTATGGTTGCAGTGTACCCGCTATCCACGCCTGTAAAATTATGGAAACCCGACGTGAGCGGCTCCTGGCGGCCTTCGCAATTACATTTGCACCTTGTTCGGCAAGAACGATTGTGCTCTTCGGTATGGTCGGTTTATTTGTAGGTATAGAATGGGCATTGTTTCTCTATGTTGTGGATATTGCGATTATCTTTGCATTAGGCAAGGTTGCCATGAAGGTAGTTCCTGGCAAGTCCACGGGCTTAATTATGGAGATGAGTAGTTTCAAGTGGCCGTCGCTGAGAGTGGTTGCGAAACAGACTTGGGCACGAACCAAGTCAATCATCTACATCGTTTTCCCTATTTACATCGTTGGCAGCGCTTTTGTTCAAGCTCTCTATGTCTATAATGTTATAACACCGATTAGCAATGCATTGTCGCCTTTGACTGTTACTTGGCTCGGATTGCCCGTTGCCGCTGGTATCTTACTGGTCCATAGGAGTGATACGGAAAGAACTCATAATACTAGGTGCAGTGGCGATTTTTGGTTCTACAAATTTGGGGCTCTTCTTCACACCTGTCCAATTGATCGTTATGTCGCTCGTTGCGATGCTCTACATACCTTGTCTATCAACGATTGCGATTCTTGGCAAAGAGTTCGGTTGGAAAGCCACAACGGTAATTACGGTAGCCAACATTGGTGCCGCCATATTAGTCGGTGGATTAGCTTTTAGACTTCTAACTCTTTTTCTTTAAGATTTTTTAGAATATTGCAATAGAAGGTAAACTATTTCGCCTGAAAAGGAAACAAACTACCATATTGAAAAGAGGATTATTGAAAGTTTACCATGTCATTTGTTCGGCATTTTTCGTGTTGCTCCTAGTGCTTAGTAATAATTATATTGAATGTATGCGTAAGTTTAGTTATGTCTGCTCCGAATTGTCCCTGCCCAAAAAAAGATTGTGAACACCATAGTAAATGTGAAGAATGCGTTCCTCATCACAAAGAAAAAAATGAATGGCCCTACTGCGCAAGGTAACTTGCTCATGGTTAAAGTCTCAGACAATGATGCACGACAGAAAAGACGAAACGTACAGGTTCATTTTTGGAACATAGTAGGCGTCGTTGAGCATATCTCATTGCCTAAGCTTGAGGATGTAGTCAAAAAAGAGTTCAATTGCATCGATGACCGTTTTGTTCAAGCTCAAATTAAGCTTATGCAAACAGAATCAATGATAAGAGTTCAAAATAGAGTTAAAGTATGGATAAATCAGCCAAATAAGCGTGATTAGATCGTGCACAACGGATGTTATTTTTTTGGATCCTTGTTTACAAACCCTTTTGGCTATTTTATAATAAATTTTAAAACATAAGTTGTAGATACGTTTGTTTTAATGAGTTTCTTTTTGAGCATGTAGAGAGGTCATTGAGAGGCAAAATCATCATTAAATGGACGCGTTGTTTTTTTAGGCTGAAGCCCAAGTCTGAAAAATGCTTCCTAAATGAAACTCTAAACCAAAAATGTTGGCGGTAATGCGGCTATAAGATAATCTCGCCTACTGCTAACTTTTCCCCAACTTGGATAATTTTGACTTTCACGCGGTCTCGAGGCTTGGCTTTTGGAACCTGTATAATGTATCCCCTAATATTAGACATACCATCCCCATTTGGACACAGACCATTGATGTTTATGTCTAATTCTTCTCCTAACGCGACAGGTGGTTTCTTCTCTACATGTTTGATTTTAAATTGTCCGCCTTTTACTCTTCTATGAACCATCACAAAACCTTGCCTTTATTTCATTTTTAAATAGAGTAATAAGAGCTTAAGTCTTCCGCAGATAATCCTTGTTTTTTACGGAATTCAAGGTTGTTTTCCAAAAAAACAATAATTTTGGAGCAGACTAAGCGTAGAAACACCTGAACTTCAAAAAAAAGGCAAAACTCCTATATGTCAGGTGTAAGTTTGAATAGCACAGATCGATATGAACCCAGATAATTATAAATCGATAAGAAACAAGCCAAAACGAAACAGCACAATCAGCAGATCTAAAAGTCGAATGCTTGCAAAACCAATAATAGCGCCCGCTACTCAAAAACTACGTGATAACTACAAAACTAGAACGGAATGGGCAACTAAGATACTTCCCAAACTAAAAGAGTAACTCAAAAGTTTTGGTTTCTAAACTTTATTTCTAAACCATTTAGTTTCCATACAGGTGCGAGGGCCGGTGCTTGAAAACACGTTGCGCAACAGTAACTTTTATAATGAATAATTCTCTTCAAGAGAGGAAAGTGAAGTAATATGGCTGAATCAATCCAAAAAAGAGTGCAGGAAGCCCTTGACGAAATTAGACCGCAAATCCAAGCTGACGGCGGAGACGTAGAACTTGTATCCGTTGAAAAACAAAATGTAAAAGTCCGCTTAACTGGGCATTGTGCAGGTTGTCCGATGGCGGCGATGACGCTTAAAAACGGTGTTGAAGCGCTCATCAAACAAAGGGTTCCAGAGATACAAAAAGTTGAATCAGTACAATAGTTTAACCGTCAACCTATTTTTCCTCTATTTGTCAATTATTGCAAGAATTAGTATTAGTAGAAAATTAAGAAAAGTAGAATTTAGAATATGAATTCTGTTTTCATAAAGCATTAGAATGAGAAGTTCCATTTCTCATTAAATGGGTTCAGAGAGAAATGCATTTGATGGTTCGCCATCACCCTTTGCATCTTCGCTAAAACTCTGGGCCCGATTTTGCTTACTATTTGGTTTTAAAGAAATTCAAAATTAAATATTATTATTTATCATGTTCTGAAAAACAAAATGAAAAACAAAACTGTAATGGAAAATGGTTATTTCAAATCAGAATTGATTTGCTTAGAATATATACACTCTTAGTGAGTCGACACAGGTTCCTATTTACGACCCACAAACCAAGCAATAGAGTTAACACCTGTTCCCACTTTACGATGTTCAGTCATCTTGCCACATTTACAACAATCCCAATCGTTGTTAAAATAATGTTCCTCAGAAACAAAAGGAATTTTCTATCATTCCCCTATCTGTGCGTTAGAATCGACCGCAGTATACGTCTTCGCTTTACGGTTTGTAAATAGATGAGCGGGACTTCAGAATTTGAATCAATCAGTTATTCATTAAAGCGTTTATGGTGGGGCTCCCCGGATTTGAACCGGAGTCTATAGAGCCCAAGTCTACAAGCCTAGACCAAGCTAGCCGAGAGCCCCATTGCAGAGAACATAATTTCGCAAGAACCATAAAAACCTTAGCTACACTTATGAGGCTTTTGAAGTTTTAGAGGTTAAAGGGTTGTTAGGTACAGTTTCTTTGGTAGCGATACATTTAGATCTGAAAGGTGGGCATTATTATATTCAATTATCTATCTTCTTTGAAGTTCTATTTTTGAGACCTGCAGGAAGGTTTAGACTCTCTGGGCTGTTCAGATGCGAGAAAGTGCTTTAAAGCAAAATGTGCATAGTTGTAAGGAGTGACTGCTTTGCCAAGAGAATACATCCTTTTCTCTCGTATAGGACAAACTAACTCAGACTTCCGTAGTCTCCATGATGCAGGAAGACTCGATATCGTCCACGAATGTATTGTCAGCAGTCTGTTTCTTTCTCATGGCTTGCGAAGAGACGTAACTTTTCATGCTATTCTTAATGGTCCGCCAAACCCGCCTGTTCACATTCAAATCGACGGAGAAACCCTCTATGACGTGCGAACCGACATGGACACTTGGCAGGATATCCTTAAAAAAACCTTACTTGGCAAACCGCACCCAGGTATTACGAAGGACAAGACAAGCTTCGAAGCCCTTGTGAAGGCGAGAGCTCAAAACCACGAAATATACGTTTTAGAAGAAGATGGAAAAGACATAAGTGAAGTTGAACTCGAAGAAAACAGCCTCTTTATCCTAGGTGACCACGTTGGGTTGCCAAAGAAAGCTGAAGTCTTTGCCCAGCGATTTGGAGAAAAAATCAGCCTTGGAAAACAACCCTACTTAGCTGCTTCATGTATAACGATAATCAACTACACTCTTGATCAGCAAGCTAAAGTTGGCTTCTGAAGTGTTCCCAACCCCGCGCATCAATGGGGTGTTCTTCGCCGTTGACTCCTAGAAAAATTCTCTTTTCATTTGTGGCTTTTCCAATGGGTAAAAGCTGTCCACCGACCGCTTTAACTGCAGCCAACGTCGCAGCCCAACCCTCGGGCTTAACCGTTAACACCAACTCGTATTCTTCGCCACCATAAAGCGCCAACTCAGACGCGTTAAGACTGTTCAGATCAGCGAACCGCTTAACCTCAGGAGCAACAGGGATCTTGTCCAATTCAAAACCCACATTACTGGAATGAGCGAGTTCATGCAGAGTCCAGGCTAAACCGTCGCTAGAATCCATACAAGCTGAAACCACACCGCACCCACCAAACGCTAAACCCTCGGGCAGCTTAGCTTTAGGCATCATAACTGCATCCACAAACGTCTTTGCATTCTTCGAAGCCAAACAGCCACCAAGCAGCAAACGCAACCCAGCCGCTGATTTGCCGAAAAACCCTGTAACTGCCAAAACATCGCCAGACTTTGCACCGCTACGCAGCATCAACTCCGATTTATTTGCAGTACCGTATAGTGAGACAGAAATAATCAGATCAGAAGCTTCACTTGTGTCGCCGCCGATGACATAAGTGCCATATTCTTGCGCTCCAGCATTTAGGCCCTCAGCAATTTCTTCAATGTTTTTTTGTGTAAAGTCTGCCGGTAACCCCAAAGCAACCAACGCCGCTGTCGGTTGGACACCTTTTGAAGCAAAGTCACTGATGTTCATTACTAATGCTTTTCTTGCAGCTTGAAAAAGAGTCATTTCTTGCGGAACGTCCGTTTTGCCTACAAGCATGTCAGTTTTAAGCACAATGACCTTTTTTTGGTCGATGTTCACTGCTGAAACATCATCTCCGAACGGAACAGGATTGTTAGGCAACGGGGTAAGGTGAGTTTGGATGATTTGAATTATTCTATGTTCACCCAAGATTTTAGCTGTCGGGTTTCTGGTTGTGTTCATTTGTGACTCGCTCTATTTTTGAATGATTGTTTATTGCTTTTAAGGTTGGGGTTTGTGAAACTTTAAAAATTGGTACCGTGTTGTTTAGCGTTTATGGCGCCTCGATAGCTCAGCCCAGTAGAGCGGCTGCCTCGTAAGCAGCAGGCCGCGGGAGCAAGGCCCGCTCGAGGCTTTTCTGGTTCCCTTGTGTCGTTGTGTTGTGCAATCTTGAATGTGGAGTAGTCCATAATAACGTTTATTAAATATTACGACATGGTTTTTAGTTAAGGTTGAGCAGAATGCACCTTTTCCATTTTCACGAATCAAGCGAAAAGCTTCAATGTCCCTACAAGGGATGCGAAAAACATTTCGATCGGCCAACGATGATTACAGATGATTCAGTTATTCCCCGTCAAACCCATTTTGCATGTCCATTCTGCATGTCACGACTGGAATTAGATACAGCTAAAGAAAAAATTGTAGGTGTTCGGGCAACTGAGTACCCGATGGTTTTTGATTCACCTGCCAAATGTGCACACTTCAGTGGGCTTTTGAACGCGCCACCAGGGAGCACATCAACTCAGGATGAATGTTTAATTTGCCCCAAAGTACTCCAGTGCAACGTACGTAAAAAATAACTACACTCAGTTTTTTGCGGTCATATCTCTTAATTAAGGCAATTCGGTTTTATTCAAAAAAACTCGTCTCAATTGACATCCATACTTTTTACATGTGGATCCTTAGAATAAGATTTTTTTGGGTCAGTGTTGATTGACGATCTCTCAAAGCTTTATGCTCAAAGCCGTCGCCTTACATCATCCCCACTTTAACGTTGATTGTGCAGATTTATCTATTTTGATTGGGTCTGAATGAAAACCAAAAAGAAAAAAAGCGTAATAAAGATTGTTGCCCAAAAAATTTAAGATTTAGTAGAAATATTAGTGCAAAAACAATGTTTCTCTCTGTTGATTTGTATGAATTTAACGTCATTTGACGAATCTAAATGCTTAAACCGCTCCAAGGGTAGGGTAGCTTATAAGGCTTTTTTGAGAGGTGAAAAAGACAATGATATTCAAAGAAGAAGATGAATGGGAAGAAAGCGAAGAAGAGGAATGGGACGAAGAAGAATGGTAAACTGAACCCTAAACCACAATTTTGTATATTTTTCTTATAAACATACTTTTCTAGTGTTTTGAAATTTATTCTGCTTACTGATTGGGATTAAAAGAAGTTGCAGCTGTTCTTTTCATAGGACTTTTTAACAACCCTATAAAAATCATGTTTAGAGAAACCCGCTCAAATCAAATACTCAAAAGAGTTTTTGTTGATGATAATGATGATGCCCTCGTCCCTTGCACAACAGTGTGATCAATCATACCGTTAAAGAATTATTTCAAAATTAAAATCAGCTAAAATCACAAAACACGAATTCAACTGACAAGATCTTTATTTATTTTAGGAAATTTTACCAACACGTAACCTCAGATTTATTTTCTAAGGTTTACATTTATAACTATCTTATTGGCATCATTTAACGACGCTTACAATGACCAGAATCGCAGTATTAGATGAAGACAAATGCAAAGTCAAAAAATGCAATTCTCTATGCGTTAGCTTCTGCCCAATGGTGCGCAGCAAAGTTGAAGCCATAAGAGTTGAAGGAAGCAAAGCCATCATTGCAGAAACTCTTTGCAGCGGTTGCGGAATATGCGTCAAAAAATGTCCTTTCAAAGCCATCAGCATCGTTAACTTACCCAACGAGCTTGAGAAGGATTGCAGTCACCGATTCAGCGAAAACAGCTTTAAACTCTTCCGTTTGCCCATGCCCTCGCCGGGAACGGTTCTGGGGTTGCTGGGGCAAAATGGAATAGGAAAAAGCACTACTCTTAAGGTTTTTTCAGGTGAAATCAAACCCAATCTTGGAAGATTCGATGACCCGCCAGATTGGGCAGAAATTATACAGTATTATCGAGGTTCAAGCCTTCAAGACTACTTTTCGAAATTAAGTGCGAAAAAACTTAAAGTAAGCAGCAAACCCCAATACGTCGACAAGATTCCTAAAGCAATAACTGGGAAAGCTGGAGACCTTTTAGAAAAAGTTGATGAACGAAAGCAACTTGATACTATTGCTGAGAACCTTGAGCTCAAGAAGATTTGGGATAGGCCCCTTGATGTACTCAGCGGTGGGGAACTTCAAAGGGTTGCGGTTGCGGCCGCTCTTAGTCGAGACGCAGATGTTTACCTTTTCGATGAGCCATCAAGCTACTTAGATGTCAAGCAGCGACTAGTAGTTGCCAGAGCTATCCGCAGCCTCAAGGAACAGCAGAAAACAATTATCGTAGCGGAACACGACTTAGCCATAATCGACTACTTATCTGATCAAATCTGCGTTTTCTATGGAGACCCAGGCGTCTACGGCGTTGTTTCACACACTCATGGCGTACGCACGGGCATTAACATTTACCTACAAGGGTACATCCCAGACGAAAACATAAAGTTCCGAAAAGAACCCATAATCTTCCACGAGAAACCACCATCCACAGGAGAAATGGTTGGTGAACCACTGCTTAAATGGGAAAAGATGGAGAAGACCTTCAAAGGATTCAAACTTACTATTGAACCAGGCGAGATACGGACTGGAGAAATCGTCGGTATACTTGGACCTAATGGTATCGGAAAAACTACCTTTGTCAAGATTCTAGCTGGTGTAGACGAGACAGATGATAAGCAGAAGCTTGGCAAATTAACTATCAGCTACAAACCTCAGTATATCGCACCCGACTACGAGGGCACGGTTCAAGAATTGTTGATGAATGTGACTAAAGAAAACTTTACATCTAGCTGGTATAAAACTGAAATTGCCCAACCCCTTAGGCTTCAAGTACTAATGGATCGCAACGTAATGGAACTCAGCGGAGGAGAACTCCAAAAAGTTGCTATCGCCGCGTGTCTGAGCCGCAAAACTGACCTATTCCTCCTTGACGAGCCAAGTGCGTACCTTGACGTTGAAGAACGTCTTAACATAGCCAAAACTATTCGGCGCGTAGTCGAAGCCCATGGTACCCCAGCATTCGTGGTTGAACATGACGTTGTAACCCAGGACTTCATCGCGGACAGATTGATGGTCTTCAACGGTGAACCAGGTGTCTCTGGTTTAGCTCATCCGCCGACCAGCTTAAGACAGGGCATGAATACGTTCCTTAAAGAAATGGACATTACCTTCCGACGTGACTCGGTTACTTTCCGACCACGCGTTAACAAAGAAGATTCGCAGATGGATAAATTCCAGAAAGGTATTGGTGAATACTACTACACTAAAACCACTAAGCCAGAAAAAGAAAAACAAGGAGCCGACCAAAAAATAAGTTGAGTTAGATACCCCGATAAGGTAACATTAGATTTAAAGTCGCACTCAACCTCTGATTCGATCGGATTAGCGTTTTTCTACATATTTATAGCAAAAATATCCATTGAGGCATGTGCTGCATTGATTTTAGAACGAGGGTTTTCTTGACGTAGTGCAGTTAACTTAAAGAACAAGAAGCAAATATACTAACCACTCGCAAACTTAAAACAGGAAAAGTGGTGTAGGCTACAAGTGGCTCAAGCAACCTTTGAAGAAATAAGCGCGTCGGACTTTTTCTATAGAAACCGAGACATCGCAGGTCTAACTAACCCATCGCGCGCAATCTTCGTAGCCATAAGAGAAATTGTGGAGAACTCTTTAGATGCAGCGGAAAGCCAAAAAATTACGCCAGATGTCTACGTACGCTTATCCTACGAGGGAGAAGCCACTAAGGAAACTCAAATCTACAAACTTCGCGTTGAAGACAACGGCAGCGGAATACCGCCCAGATTTATTCCTTCAGCGTTTGGTCAAGTGCTCTACGGTAGTAAATACAAGCTCAAACAGGCAAGAGGCACTTTTGGCTTGGGCGGAAAAATGGCTGTGCTCTACGGTCAAATAACAACCCATCAACCAGTCTTCGTAACATCAAGCACTGGGCAAGAGAAAATCTACAGTTTCAAATTAATGATTGATATTCAACGTAACAAACCCATCATTTTAGACCGCAAAGTCATCATCAACAAAGATCAGTGGCGTGGGACTATAGTTGAATTCACTTTGGAAGGCGACTACCTTCGGGCTATGCCCAAAATCATAGAGTACTTCAAGCAAACCGCTATGGTTAATCCATATGCAAACATAACTTTTGTTGATCCAAAAGGTAGGCTCTACAAGTTTGTTCGGGGCACAACTGTAATGCCTGAGTCACCTAAAGAAACTATGCCTCACCCATACGGCGTAGATGTAGAGCTCCTTCAGCGGCTAATCCAATTAACAACTGTAACAAATATGTCTGATTTCTTAAAGGTACATTTTCACAGAGTTGGTGAGATTACATCTCAAAAATTTCTCACCTTTGCAGGAATCCCCCCAAGCAAAAACCCAAAAAAACTCTCTCACGAAGAAATAGTTCGGTTGATGCAGAACCTAAAAAAATACAAGGAATTTCTACCGCCAGATGCCAGCTGCCTCTCACCTCTAGGTGAAGATTTGCTTAAAGCTGGTATACTTAAAGAGCTTAAGCCAGAATACCTTGTTGTGCATCAGCGTAAACCATCCACATATGCTGGTCACCCATTCATCGTTGAGTTAGCTATGGCATACGGAGGCGATGTGCCCAAGCGTGGCACTTTTGTGATTTACCGTTTTGCCAACAAAATCCCACTGTTGTACGATGAGGCAAGCGATGTTTCTTACCGTGTAATAGCAGCCATGAATTGGCGTCGCTACAAAGTCGCGCCTGAAATGCCAATCGCAATCGTCGTACACATCTGCAGTACTAAAGTTCCATACAAGACAGTGGGAAAAGAATTCATCTCTGACCGACCCGAAGTGCGAAGAGAAGTTGCAAACGCCCTGCGTGAAGTTGCGCGTCAACTGCAACATTTCCTCTCAAAACAGGAACACGTGCACAATGAAAAGAAACGACTAGGCATCTTCAGCAAATACCTTCCAAAAATCGCCGAATTCTCAACCACATTAGCTGGAGAAACGAGGAAACCTGACATAGAAAAATTACTAAAGAGTGTACAGAAGTATGTTGCAGAAGAAAATTAAGATAACTGAAAGAAAACAAGAGGTCCTCAGGAGTCTCAAGAGCTTTGGCACTTCGATTTACAAGCAGCTCGATCAAGGCATTTTCCCAACAGTTAAAATGCCCAGCCGCTCCACGGAGAACATCAATTATGATCCAACCCTGCGTCAATTCATTTTAGGCGAAAAAAACGTTGACAGAAGCACTCGAAACATTCGCCACATTAAACCATTTACTCAACTTGCTTGGGTTGCAATGTTTAGCAATGAACTCACTAGTCAACGTAAAACCTCAACTTTAAGAGATGTCTACTACTCTGCACAAGCCTACGAGATGACCTTTGCAGATCAGCAGGAATCAAATAACATAATCACCGACCTTGAAACACTCACAGGTTTTGCAAGAGAAGACTTCAATATATTCCCCGAAGAACGAAGCGCAATTTTCGGAGACTTAGAGATTGGTTATACCGTTCCGGGCTATGAAGGTAAAACCGTGAATTTAACCAGTCACCCAGACGGTGTACTCATTGGGCCGGCGGTAACCTCTGCAGAGTTCATAAAAACCACTGCTAATAAAGTCATAGCCATTGAGAAAGGTGCCTTGTTCACAAGGTTTATCGAAGAAAACGTCCACAACAAACATAAATCGCTTTTGATTTCGTGTGGTGGGCAAGCGCCAAGACAAACCCGCAGCTTCATCCGTCGATTACATGATGAACTTGGGCTGCCAGTCTACATCTTGACTGATGGTGATCCATGGGGAATGCACATTGCCCAAGTTATTATCTCTGGTTCAGCCAACGCAGCACACCTTCGCGACCTAAACACTCCAGACGCAGTTTGGAGCGGCGTTTGGGCATCAGACATAGTCGAATACAAATTACCAACCGACCCACTTGACGAAGTAGACATTAAACGTCTCAACGAATTAGCCCGAGATCCAAGATACCAAAACGACCCTATATGGCAACGAGAAATCAAACTTGCCCTCAAGATTAAGCGTAAGACAGAACTGGAAGCTTTCAGCAGATACGGCTTAACCTATATAGTGGATGAGTATTTACCAACTAAACTCGATCAGAAACCCAAAGAGGAAGGCCGCGCGACAGGCAAGAAAGGATAGTAACAGGCTTAAGTTTTAATAATCCATGATTGTTAGCTTAGAATGCTAACATAGCATATGAAAAATACTCCTTGCTTGTTGTAAAAATGATTTTTTAACGAATGATTTATCTTTTTATCTTTCGGTAAGCCGCTATTAGGTATGTCCTGCGATGACTCTTCAGCCATTAAGAAATCCACTCCATAAGCGACGCCTGCGCTAACTATCCCTAAACACAAACATTTTTTATAAAACATTCACATTTAATGTAAGCAGAAAACAAAATTTTTTTTGCTTAGACAAAGTTTTTATGCGCGTTTGAAACTCTTACAATTCTCCGTTAAGACAAAGGATGATTCAAGATGGCCCTACAAAAAGGAGATTTCATATTAATCGATTATGTCGCAAAAGTTAAGGAAACAAACGAAGTTTTCGACACAACAAAAGAAGATGTAGCTAAAAAAGAGCATCTTCACAAAGAAGGACAAATACACGAGCCAGAACTTGTGGTTGTTGGTGAAGGGTGGGTTCTAAAAGCCCTAGATGATGCATTAATAACATTGGAATTAAACAAGCCTTCAACCGTTGAAATTTCACCCGAAAAAGGTTTCGGACAAAGAGACCCAGAAAAAATCAAACGGGTCCCAATAAAGCAACTCTATGCAAAGGAAATTAATCCAGTCGTCGGAGCACGCATTGAATACCAAGGAAAAAACGCTACCATCCGCTCAATCGGCGCAGGAAGAGTTCTACTTGACTTTAATGCTCCATTAGCAGGAAGGACACTCATCTATGATGTCACAATAACAAACAAACTTGACAAAATACCTGAAAAAATTGGAGCCTTAGTTCACCGTAGAGTACCAGTAGTTGAAGAAGACAAATTCAAATTAACCCTAAACGGAACCGACTTAACCATAGACATGCCTGAAGAAACTTTCTATGTTGAAGGCATACAAATCGCTAAACGCGGCATAGCTATGGACATTCAAAAGTTTGTTCCTGAATTATCTGAAACCAAATTTGTTGAAACCTTCAAAGCTGAACCAAAACCAGTCGCTGCCACTCCAACTACAGTAACTGCAGCTGCAACTGAGCCAGAGCCAAAGCCAGAACCTCAAGCTACTCCAGAAGCAAAACCTGCAAAAGCTGCAAAAACAACAAAATCTGCCAAGGCGTAACAGTCCCAACAAAAACCTTTTTCTTTAAATTTCTATTTTTTAAACTTTTACAAGTATTTATTGGATTAATATATTTTTCAGTTGAAAAAAAATAAAAATCAAAACATCTTTAGAATAATTGTAAGTCAATTTTTACAGTTCTATTAATCAAATCTAAAATTCTAAAGGGCGGTAAAAAAAGTTGGAAAACACCCAATACATTTTGAAATCCCGCAAACGATGTGAAAAACTGAAGCGGTTTTAAGAAAATGTTTTCGGTAGGAAAAATCATCCACGTAGAAGGGCCTATCGGATATTGGAAAATCCAAACTGTCCCTGTTGACTCTATGGACTGCTGACTAGATCTGGTGTAATGGCGGTATTTTCAAAAGATAGGTACCTGAAATCAGACCCTTAAACTACGTTACTGTTGAATTCACAAGCGATTACTACTTAAAATTGAGAAGTTGAATGGGAAAGTAATTCAGCCTAGCCATTAGTTTATAGAAATTGGTTGGATTGCCGCGTAAGAGGCTCCTGAAGGCAACTTGTTTACACTTATTTGGCCAATCCAAGTTTATCCTATTGTTTCTGTTGCTTTGGCTGTTTTCTCACATGCTTCAGTGTTAAGATTTAATCTATGGAGGATAGTGTATCTCTCAGGTCTTATTTTTGGTGCTAACTCCAATGCCTTAATTAAATCTATGTCTTTTACACCTAACTCGGCGGCTGTCGTTGGTGCGCTCAGTTGTTTGAGGGTTTTTTTGATGCCTTGCCAATTTGCCCTGTAGAGGTAAGCGGTTAAAATAGCTCCGACGCCGCATTTTTCTCCGTGCATAGCTTGGTTTGATTTAACTCTGTCTAGTGCGTGGCTGAAGAGATGTTCGGAGCCACTGCAGGGACGACTGCTTCCTGCTATACTCATGGCAACTCCGCAGCTGATCAAAGCTTCAAGAAGAACCCGTAAACCTTCCTCTTGTCTATAAACAATTAAATCAGCGTTTTCAGTTACCAACTTAGCACTCATCAATGCTAAACTTGCAGCGTATCCACCATAGTATTCGTTATTTTCTATGTGCGCCAACTTCCAATCTTTGACTGATGTAAACTTTGAAATTATGTCTCCGCAACCGCTAACCATAAACCGCCAAGGAGCCTTAGAAATCACTTCTGTATCAGCGATTATTGCCAGAGGTGCTTGTGCCAAAATGGAGTAGGGTTTATCTGAGCCTTTAATTGAGGCAAGCGGACTTGCGATTCCATCATGGGAGACTGTAGTTGGGATGCTAACAAAGGGGATGTTTTGGGTGCAAGAACTGATTTTTGCCGCGTCTATAATGGTTCCTCCGCCCACCCCAAATAACACTTGTGGTCTTGTTGTTTCAATTCGTTGTTCGATTGTTATTAGGTCTTTTTCAGACATAGATTTTATTTGGAGAAAATCAACTTTCAATCCCGCTTCTTCAAGGAGGCAACAGACAGTTTTTCCAGCTAACTCATGGCTCCTTGATCCTGCAATTACCAATACTTTTCCCTTAATGTTTAGTCGTTTTACAACTTCGGGAACTCGGTTTAGGGTGCCTTTTCCAACGATGACTTCACGTGGAAGCTGCATGTAATGGTAATTTAAACTCAATTAGATCACTGTTTAACTTGCAAAGAGATAGTTCGGGATGGGTGCTTTAAAACTTTGGGAAATACCACACCCTTAACCACCAAAGATGCCTAATGCAAAAAGGTACTGCCAGCTGGAAAAGATAGTTTAGTAAGATTGCAATTAACACTAACACTCATCAATAAGGGGAAACACTTTGTTATTGTCGTTTTTTGTAGCAATTAGTATGTTGAGATCAAGCAGTATACTCCATTCTTCGCCTAATTAATGTCATGCTTAAATACCGATTATTCGTTTATTGGTTTTTAAGGAGACACAAAAAATATGCCCGCCATTGAAGTCGGCAGAATATGCGTAAAACAAATAGGTCGAGAAAACGGCAAAAAATGCGTCATCATCGACGTAATGGACAAAAGCTTCGTATTAGTAACTGGACCCAAAAAAGTTACAAGCGTCAAACGAAGGCGCGTAAACCTTAACCATATCATGCCTATGCAGGACAAAATTGAAATCAAAAGAGGCGCTTCAGATGAAGAAGTTACTCAATGTTTGGAAGCTTCAGGCAAACTTAAAGAAATGACTGAACCCGTAAAAATGGCCTATTTTTAAACTTTAATTACTTCAAATTTCTTTTTCTTATAGCTAGTTAGGAGCAAAAACAGAGAATGCCCAGAACAACCCCTCCATGGGAGATTAAACGTGAACTGTTGACTAAAACAGAGGACACTACCAACCCAAAATATGGTTGTAAACCGTCTGAGCGACCGGCAAAAGAATACATTAAATACGGTACAATAAATTTGGACAAGCCGGCTGGTCCGACGAGTCACGAAGTAGCTGCTTGGGTTAAAAGAATCATGCATTTGGAGGCGATTGGACATGGAGGCACCCTTGACCCTAAAGTAACTGGAATTTTACCGATCACCTTGGAAGATGCAAACAAGATGGTTCAGGCACTTCTCCACAGCGGCAAAGAATACATCTGCGTCATGAAACTGCACGGTGACGTTCGTGAAGACCAAGTAAAACGTGTTCTGGCAGAGTTTGAAGATGAAATTTATCAACGTCCGCCGCTGCGTTCTTCAGTTAAGAGACAACTAAGAACTAGGCGGATTTACTATAATGAATATATAGAGTTGGATGGGCGTAATGTGCTCTTTAAAGTCGGTTGTGAAGGCGGCACATATATTCGTAAACTCTGCTTTGATATCGGTGAAATCCTTGGTGTCGGGGGACATATGCAGGAACTTCGCCGTACACGTGCAGGACCTTTCCTTGAAACCAGCGCTAAAAAAGTAACGTTGCATGATGTGGCTTACTGGTTTGGAGAGTACGAAGAGAAAAAGGAACAGTTGTTTTTGTGTAAATTTATTGAGCCCATGGAAGTTGCATTGATGCAATTGCCGAAAATAATCGTTCGCGACTCAGCCGTTGATGCATTATGTCATGGAGCCAATTTAACTGCGCCAGGTGTGCTGCAAGTTGATACTGGAATTATTAAAGGCTCAACAATCGCGATTTTCACCCTAAAAGGTGAAGTTATTGCCTTGGCGAAAGCTCTAGTTCCAACCCAAGAAATCATGGATTTGAACCATGGAGCAGTTGCTGCTCTTGCAAGAGTGTTAATGCCGCGGGGAACGTACCCGAAGGTTTGGAAGACTGGTAGCGCACATGAGCAAAAACCCAAAGAGTGTTGAGCACTATTTTTCTTCTGCGCCTCAGTCAAATGAACGTTTTGGACTTGTTCGTACCCGTTTATGCGGAAAACCCTTCGAGTTTTTGACTGCATCAAGTGTTTTTTCCAAGCGAAAAGTTGACTGTGGCACTAGATTACTTATCGAATCTATAGTTCTTCCTACGACCGGTTGCGTTCTAGATATAGGCTGTGGATATGGGGTAGTCGGCATCTCTGCAGCCAAATTCAACCCTAAATTGCACGTAATAATGACGGATGTGAATGCACGCGCGGTGCGTTTGGCTAAGAAGAACTTGGCTTTAAACAGGGTAACTAACGCTGAGGTACGGTATGGTTTCTTTTATGAACCGGTCGAAGATTTGAAGTTCAACCTTGTCCTCTCGAATCCGCCTGTGAGCGCAGGCATGGAGACAGTGAAAGCAATTGTAACAGGCGCTCCAAAAGTGATGGCGCCAGAAGCAAGTTTCCAGATGGTTATACGATCTAAAATCGGCGCAAAAATATTACCTGCATTGTTTACTGAAATCTTTGGCAATTGCGGGATTGTTGCGCGAGAAAGCGGTTTTCGCGTACTAATGGGCAAGCTATAAGGATTCCAAACTCTCTTAAACCAAGTTTTTTGGTTATAAACATTTGACATGGTATTTCTTTTTTATAAGTTAATTCGATATAACTGCTCCTTGGACGTTCAATCAACATTAAGAAAGCTCTAAAAAAAATTTTAGATCAAACTCATTATTGGGGAACTGAAGAGAATTTTTGTCAAAGTACCGCAAAATTGAAAAAGCCACTCCACAATAACAGAACAAAACAGTGTTAGGCAGTGGACTATTATGAAGTTAAATAAAGTTGACGAAAAAGTCTTCAAAACCCTGAAAGAGGAAGGTAAAGAATTAACTCTTCAAGAATTAACCGACAAAACGGGTGAACCCAGCAAAAAAGTTTTCAAGTCACTTAAGAAGTTCTTCGAGCACGAAATCATTGAAACCAAAGCTCGCAAATATTCGTTAACAGGCAAGGATCCAGCCGCTAAAGAAGAAAAACCCGAACCTGCGTCTGAAGAATAAAAATTTTGGAGCCTCGAGCGGGCCTTGCTCCCGCGGCCTGCTGCTTACAAGGCAGCCGCTCTACTGGGCTGAGCTATCGAGGCACCCGACGAACAAACCCAGATTACACCAACAAATAAACCTTACACAAATAAAAGTTACTACTATCACAAAATCTTTTTTTAGTTGTTCCTGAGGAAAAAGAAAAACTCTTGCTGAATGAACGAACTTCATAGAGTTGGGACCAATATTGGGTTTTGTAAACAAAATTCTATAGATAATTATCGATTTTTTATTAAATAAAAATATATCCCGTTAATGACGAATAATTTTGAAATTCATTAAGATAATTACGTTGATTAAATTCTTAAAAAAATGAAACATAAACCTAACAATGTAATAATTTTAGATTCAAAACGTCATAGAAAAGATAAACGAATTTCTGAATGACCCAGATAGACGGTTATTGTAAAAACACGATAACTTGGAAAACAACTAGAATTCTCAAAATTTCATCCCCAATAATTACCCGTAATATATTAAATAGCGTAAAAGAAGCTGCAGTTGTTCCATAAAGAACGACAATCTTATATGACTGAGTGTAGCTAGTTAAGTTCCCCACATATGCAACTCGGCAACAAAATGTTTGTGCGAGTGAAGAAGCAAAAGAAGCAACTGAAGCGTCAAAACCCCGACGGTAACCTTACTACAGCTCAACGATACACTTATATTAACGCAATCTGCTTCTATTGCAATTCAGCAATATGGGTTATACCATAAAAACTGATGCAACTCCCCACCTAATCAGTGTGGAGTGAAGGGTGAGTTGAGTTCCTGATCACTGGGAATTCACAATGACACCATGCATAGGCCAAACAACAACGACGCAACACACTATATAATGAGAAATATGTGTTTCACCAAACGCCAAACAGACACTACCATTGGCCCGAAACATGCCACGCTGTCTGGAGGATGGCTCGGCTTGAGAGCCGAAGAAGGGCGCGGCAAGCCGCGATACCGCCTCGGGTAAGCGCACGCAGCCTTAGAACCGAGGATACCCGAATGAGACTTCTCAGCAACTCGCAAGAGTTGTTGCTCCTTCACGGAGCGGGAACCCCCCGAACGGAAGCATCTTAGTAGGGGGAGGAAAAGAAACCAAACACGGGATTCCCTTAGTAGCAGCGAGCGAACCGGGAACAGTCCAAACCGAATCCCCCAAGGAAACTTGGGGGAGATGTAGGGTTAAGGGCCCGGCTGCCTCTTCGTTGGTTAAGCTGAAATGGCTTGAAATGGCCTGCCACAGAGGGTGATAGCCCCGTAAACATACACCAAAAAGAGTTGAGCTGGAGTCCCAGACTACCGTACCATGGTTTTGGTGCGGAAAGTTGGGAGTCACCAACTTCCAAGACTAAATACATCTCAAGACCGATAGCGCACTAGTACGGTGACGGAAAACTGAAAAGTACCCCGGAATGGGGGTGAAAAGTGCCTGAAACCAGACAGTTACAGACGTGTGCGGCCCGGAAGAGTAGAAACCATCCATAGGAACCCGCTGTGAAGCGGCAGTACGAGGAAGGTGGATCAGGGTCGCACGTTCCGTCTAGAAACACGGGCCGGGGAGTTTATTGCTATGGCAAGCCTAAAAGCAATAAACTTGTAAGCAAAGGGAAACCAACAAGCGCGCAACTCGCAAGAGCCAGGCGCAAGGTCTGAAAGGGCCTGAAGTCATAGCGATACATACTAGAAACCAGACGATCTAGCCCTGGGCAGGGCGAAGCTAGGCGAAAGCCTAGTGGAGGCTCGAAAGGGTTCTGACGTGCAATTCGTTCCCCAGACCTGGGGCTAGGGGCTAAAGACCAATCTAGTCTGGTGATAGCTAGTTCCTTCCGAAGTGGGCCTGAGCCCAGTCCCGAACGAGGCGGCTGGTGGGGTAGAGCACTGACTGGAAAACAAGGATCCGAAAGGGTCCACTTTCCTCTCAAACTACGAATCCACCCGCACCTAAGACTTTGGGAAACGGGTTACAGGGGGTAAGCTCCTGGACCGAGAGGGGGACAACCCAGACTGAGGTTAAGGTCCCCAAATGCTGGCTAAATGTCAAACCAAAGGGCGTCGTCAGCCTCAGACAGCGGGGAGGTAGGCTTAGAAGCAGCCATCCTTCAAAGAAAGCGTAACAGCTCACCCGCCGAGGCTGACGGCCCCGAAAATTGACGGGGCTAAGCCAGCTACCGATACCTCAGAACGCAGCGCATGCTGCGCTGGTAGGAAGGCGTCCTAGTTGGGCAGAAGCTGGGCTGTGAGGTCCAGTGGACCGATTAGGATTGCGAATCCCGGTGGTAGTAACAGCAAAGAGTAGTGAGAATCTTCTCCGCCGAAGGGGCCAGGGTTCCCCGGCAACGATCGTCAGCCGGGGGTAAGTCGATCCTAAGGCATAACTTAACCGATTATGCCGAAAAAGGGAATCCGGCTAAAATTCCGGAACCATAGAGGTACATGCGGCGACGCAAGCTTAGTGTTGACGTTTCGGGGTAAGCTGAGCAAGGTCTTCGCCTTGTTTAACGATATAAGCCTAGGGAGTGCCGTAATGGCGAGAACTAGGTGAAAGTGGGAATAGCCTCCCGTTTTAGGGGGGTTCAGCTGATCTCTGGAGCCACTGAAAAACGCACTAAGAAGGATCCTTTATGACCGTACCTAGAACCGACACAGGTGTCCCAAGGCGAGAAACCTAAGGCGTGTCGGGTATACACTAATGCGAGGGAACTCGGCAAATTAGCCCCGTACCTTTGGTATAAGGGGTGCCTGTTCTTTCAGCTTCGTGCTGAGAGAGCAGGTCGCAGTGACAAAGGGGTCTCGACTGTTTAATAAAAACACAGGAAGCCGCAAGAGCGAAAGCTTGTGAACGGCTTCTGAATCCTGGCCAGTACAGGTACCTGAAACCTGGGTCCAACTGGGCTAAGGGCCTGCAAACGCCGGGAGTAACTCTGACTCTCTCAAGGTAGCCAAATGCCTTGTCGGGTAAGTTCCGACGTGCATGAATGGATCAACGAGGGCCCCACTGTCCCCGCGTAGTACCCGGTGAAACCACATAACGTGGACGAACAGTCCACGATCTCCCAGCGGGAAAAGAAGTCCCTGTGGAGTTTTACTGCAGCCTGTCGCTGGAATACGGTTACGGATGCAGAGCGTAGTCGGGAGCCGTCGATCTTGGGTTCTCTGGGACCCGGGGGAGGCAACAATGGAACACCGACTTTCTGTAACCGTGTTTCTCACCAGCCCCTTGCGGGCTGGAACAACGGTAGGTGGGCAGTTCGGCTGGGGCGGCACGCCCTTGAAAAGATATCAAGGGCGCCCTAAGGTTGGCTCAGGAGGGACAGAAACCCTCCGTAGAGTGCAAGGGCAAAAGCCAGCCTGACTGAATCCCAAACAGTAAGGGATGCAGAGGAGAAATCCGGGCTTAGCGATCATCCATGTTCCCCCTTGGTGGGGGCTGGATGTGTCAGAAAAATTACCCTAGGGATAACAGGCTCGTCGCGGGCGAGAGTCCCCATCGACCCCGCGGCTTGGTACCTCGATGTCGGCTCTTCCTATCCTGGCCCTGCATAAGGGGCCAAGGGTGAGGCTGCTCGCCTATTAAAAGGGAACGTGAGCTGGGTTTAGACCGTCGTGAGACAGGTCGGACTTTATCTGCTGGGAGTGTTGGCTGCTTGAGGGGAAAGGGTCCCTAGTACGAGAGGAACGGGACGCTGTGGCCTCTAGTTAACCGGTTGTCTGATAAGGCAGTCGCCGGGCAGCCACGCCGTTGTGGATAAGAGCTGAAAGCATCTAAGCTCGAAGCCTCTCCCGAAAAGAGGCAGCCATTCCAGTTTCACTGGACGAAGGCTCCCATAAAAGATGGGTTTGATGGAGCCGGGGTGTAAGCTAGAAGACTTCGGTCGACTAGCTCAGCCTGCGGCCACCAATCGCCTGAGATGTCGAGTCAATGTAGTGTCTGAGCGATATTTGGTTGAGACGCATATTTCGATGTAGTGTGATGTAGTGTTTGGTCTATGCATGGCGTAACTGTCATATTGCTAATGATTCTTTTTATTTTGTTTGTGTTTTGTTATTTGCTTTTAGAAAGAAGAGTGTTTTTTTAGGTCGCTTGTTTTTGTCGGTTGTTTTCAATTTTTGTAGAAATTAACACTTTTTTGTTGGATAGCTAAATCTGCAGGCAACTGACAATTTTTTCAATTAGTTGGTTTTTTCTGAGCAAAAGTTAAATCGTAAATGTTGGTTAAGATTCAATGATTGCTATGCACAAAGCACCTCTTTGCCCTACATGCTTTATTGAAATGAAACCCAAATGCAACAAAGAAAAAATGGTAATTTATCATCAATGTCCACGATGCGGAACTCTCATCTTGTTCACTCATTCTGGACATTAAGATACTTGTTTTGGAAGAATTTATGTGTTGACAAGAGCATATCTTAGTTTGGTTAGTATGAACAAGAAGATTGTTTTGGTCGTACCTTTTTGTTTTTTATAATAGCCGTCGGCGTTGTGTAAGTTCAGGAAACTGGTTACTTCTTTGACTTTATCAATTCTGGTACAAACATAAATAGCAACCTAACAAATAGCTTAGTCATCGAAAACATTGCCCTGACCAACGGTACCCTAAACATAAACGCCGACAACTTCAGTACCGTAAATATAAACAGCGTAAACTATACAACCCAGCCGACTCAACAATCACCTTCGTATTTGTCTGGCAAGCCAACAATGATATTAAATTACTTTGAAGAGAATATGGTTCCGCCTGGGGATAGTGGGATTTTCAAACCCCTGGATACTGTTTCAAAATCCTATACCAGAAAATCTTTCTTTTAGTTTTACACCTATTCAATTGCAGTGGAAAAGAAATGACGGAAACCCAAGAACAGAAGAAGAAACGCAAAAAACAATTTGTTATCGTTGAGCAGGTGCAGGAAGAAACTGCTGTCCAAAACGCCAGGGAAGTCACTGAGGCGTTGGAAGAATTGGAAAAACAAAGTGAACAAGTTGACATCCAAGTCTGTCCCCGCTGCAAAAGCCCCAAAGTTGAACGCGCAAAAAGCACAGGAGGAGATATGTGGGCACACATAGGAATGCTCCCACCAAGCTATGAATGCAAAAAGTGCGGTTGGCAAGAACGCATAGTTCTGAAAGCCACTAACAAAAAGCTAAGTGTACAGGATGTTGAGTTGATTCGTGAAGCCATGGATGAAACAAATGCTGGCTCCAAATAAATCTAAACCTGAATCCTACGTTCATAAAACCTATTTATGTTGTAAGTTAACATGTCTTTGATTAAAAATGAAGAGTCAACAAAAGCTTGAAATCTGCACTTTGGAGTTCCCGATTACGATTGACTTTTTTGATTTAGGCATAGTTGAACAAGTAGTTGAGGAAGCCTTCATTAATGAACCAAAGAAACGAAGAAGAAAAGCCTAGAAATTATTCTAATTGCGGCTTTTAAGAACCTACAGTTCTTAAAGCTATCAATAAACTGTTATACTTAAAAATGTGTAATAATCGGAAAATATTTTAGAAAATAATGGAGTCTTGGCAATTGCTTTATTCGCCCCAGTCTTCGCCTTCAATGGTTAACTCTTGAAGGTCTAGGCATCCACCTCCATCACTTATTTTTTTAACTTCAAGTTCAAGACCGCAACCTGGACAGCTTAGGATTTCTCCTTTTTCCAGATCGCTGGGGACGTTTAGTTGGAATTCGCAGTCTGGGCATTTGGATTTGTTTTGGATATTTGGTTTTTCGTGATTGGTCATCATTATTATTTTTCTCTTTTAGTTGTTACTTCTTTATGGGTAAAAATATTCTTTTAAATATTGTGACTTCTATGTCACAAATTATGCTATTTGTGTTCCATTTAAGACAATTATGCCTTTTCCTACAATGGGCAAAAACATTTATCTTGGAAACAAAACTGAAAACTGCTAACATCGAAGTCTTGGAGAAACAAGAGAAAATTGGAGCTGAAAAGAGTAACTTTGCAAAGAAAAGCGCTACTAATTGTTGCCTTCTCGTTCTTGTTATACGCGATCTATCAAGCAGTCACTACAACAATCTTTGTTTCCCATTTCCCATTAGTAATTAATCAATTACCACACTTTATTAAAAGCTCCCAACCAAACCTACAACTAGGACTTTTCTTATTCCAAGAGAACAGCCGGTTTAGTAGGAAGTTACCTACGTTTGGTCAGCGCAATATTTGCCCTAAACTGTGCCATACTTTTTTTCAAAGAAGATCCCAAGTATATTGAAAAACTTGGAAGAATCATCCTTTTTGAATCGCTCTACTTCCTTCTCCTTTTGCCGGCAGCAATCAACCACCTTGTAGGCTCCGTAATATCCTCTAGTGCATTTTTGAATTTTTACACAGGGGTTTCATGTCTGCTTCAAGCGGTGCTGATTTTTCCTCCATTGTTTATGCTGAGCCGTAAACTAAAAAACACTCAAAAGATCCCTTCTATTCTAAAGATTGCGGGTTTTGCTGCTCCTTTGTATGTGTTTGGCTTTTGGATTAGGCATGGATTATTGTGGGTGTATACGATTTGGCCTTTAGAACCTCAATATTGGAACTTTTTTGGTACGGTTGGGTTTGTTAATTCTTTGCTAACTTTGCTGTTAGCTGCCATGGTTTGCACTGTCATGTGCTTAATTTTTGGACAGAAGCAAAAACTCAACATTTCGTTGGCGGCAACTGCGATAGCTTTAATAGGAATTTACTTTGTGATTTACGATTTAATTTCGGTTTGGGACCCGGTTTATCGTGCTTACTTGCCTTTGACTGATTTTTGGATGATAACCTTGTTGCTTCTGGGTGTAGCGGTTATGGTTGATTCAAGGTCAAGTGCTTAATGTTTAGATAGTTTTCTGCAGTTAAAGAGTGAAGATTTCTAGCAGAACTGTCCCCGTTATGAATGCGATGTAGGCGTCACCTACGAAGGGGGTCTGAAATTATTCTGTTTATGATTGAAATGTCTAATTAGGAAAAGTAGTCCATTTTTGTTTCTTTGAAAATTAATGTGAAAACTGCAAAGTTTAGCACAGCAAAAATTGCATGTTTGCAACCTATTCTAAAGTCAACAGCTAAAGTGACTCGTGCTTTTCCAATTGGAATAGTAGAGTTTATGATCTAAAGAATTGTTCAGGTAACTTTAGCAATGATTGTTATGGCAACTAGAAGTAGTAGAGTTTTGTGTTGTAGGTTTCGCATGGTGCAATTAATTAGGTTGCTTGAATAAAAGTTTAGATTGAAGGTGATGGCGGATTAGAGTAATCTTCCATTTGGAAATGCATGTTTTTCTTCGGAAATAGACCATTTTTCAACAGGCTACTTCCTTTTCCTGTAAACAGGCACATCCTCTTTATTGTCGAAACGTACAAACTCAAATCCAGCGTTAATCAGTATATCTTCTTCTTGACTTGTTTGAGGTCTCTTAGTAACGTATTCTTCGTTTGAATAGCTTCCATGTTGGTAACGGTCAGTCGAACTTAGAGCCTTATGACCCAACAGGGTTTTAACCGCATAGATATCGCCTGTTCTTTCGTATTCTCTGCTTGCTCTCCAATGCCTAAGCGTATGGAAATGGATTTTTAGCAATCTTGGGTTTTCGGTTATTTGAGCCATCTTTTGACGTGTCAGGTTGAAAGTTTTTCTCTGAGAAACAAATCTTGAGTTAAAGATGTAGTCGCCATGATTCTTTTCCAGGTTCTTGACCATTGCTAAAGTTTTATCTGTCACTTTTACAGTTCGGGTTTTGCTGCCTTTTTCAGGTTGGTTTATTGCAATAGTATGATTTTTCTCGTTTATGTCAGTCCATTGGATTTTTCGTATTTCTCCGCATCTTGCACCTGTATCTTTAGCTACTTGAAGAAAAGTTGACGTTACTTTGCTGCATGCGTTGATTAAGAGGTCTATTTCTTCTTCTAATGGGTCAAATGCTTCTTTGGGTTGATAATTTACGTTTATTGGTTCCCATTCTATTTTGAAGGCTTTTGTGAAAGCTACGTAGGCTTTTACTGTGTTATATTTGTTGGCTGATGTTAATTCTTCAGTTGCTAAAACCGTTTCTACGGATTCAGGTTTTGTTAAATCCGCTCCGAGTTTGACAAGTTTGTTCAGACATAAGGTTCGGTTTTCTATTGTAGACTTTGCTTTATTGCGTTTCTTCATTTTCCATTGAAAATCAACGATTAAGCCGTCTTGAGTTTGGTTTTCTGTCACCGCGCAAGATTTGATTTCTTGCTGGGCTACCAATTTTTTCGCCTCTGATATCGCGCATAATTGGCTATTCTTTGATAGGCAGTACTCTTTATATGATTTTTCACTGAATCTACAACAGCATTCCCGACAGATAAAACGCTGAACAGAACCGAAACCAGTCTCCCTTATTCCATCTTTCCAGTTTCTTTTGCTATGACAATTAGGACATTCTCTACTTGCCTTTTCACCTCCCTTGCATTCAATTAGCGCTGTAATTGTTATCCCTCACTTGTTGAGGGCTTCTTTGAGGTTATAAGATTTGCAATATCAGTCTTTTTTAGGACATATGTCTTCTTTTTTGCTTCTATACCAAGTTTGATGTCCCAACTCTCTGAGATGCACTTAGAAAACAAAATCTGAAGTTACGTAATAATATTAACAAGTACAGTGCTCGGCGCGCTTCGCGCGCCTGCGCCAACGACGTCTAATACTTGAACGCTTTTTAGAAAAAAGCTAAGCAAAAACGATGTTCTTTATGTTTGCACAAAAGAACCAAAAAGCCGTATTTTTTGGTACCCCAAGACCCAAAAAATACCTACCACCTACATTTCTGCTTTGGTGTCAATGTTAGCTTCAGTCGTATGCCCCGTCAATCCTCGCCAAAAATGAGTACACCCCCCGCAAGCGGGGAACCCCCCTCATTTATTGGCTTGCGGTTGACACCCCAATAGAGGGGACAAGCAACGAACCACTATAGTGAAGATTACTTACTTGTTAGCTTATTTTTTCTTCTCCTAAAATAAACCAATAAAGCTGAAGCAACAGCTATCATAGATATGGCGCCTGCTAAGCAGAACTCTGGAATTGAGGGAGTTGGATTTATGGTGGCAGGGCTTGAAGTTTGATTATCCTTTGAATGTATGTAGAAGTGCACATCTACCTTCTTTTGGAGGCCAAAGTTGTACTCCGTTCCGTTTACATTATAATTCCCTTGCCCCTCAGCGTCGATGGTCAACGTATGGTATCCTTCGGGTACTTGGGTAAGGGTAAAGTTGTGCTGTAAGACCTGAAAACTGTTCCAATGCTCCGCATCTGCCCCAGGTGGGAAGGGGCACCATTTACTGCTGTTCATCCAATCTCCCTGATAAGTGCTTATTATGTGCACATAGGTGGTGATTCCAGGGAGGCTGTTGATTTCTTTGGTGAAGCAAACGTTGATTGTATCATTTGTATAGGTTGCATTTTCTTTTGGGCTTAGGACTTTGATGGAAACAACAGCAGCGTCAGGTGGAGAGGTACTGGTGGGAAAAGTAAACCCATACGGATTAGCATCTGCTACCTCAACTGCTTGTATCCCAATCAATAATGAGACAACAAAGATTATGGCAAACAGAGCATATTTTCTCTTCATGGCTTCTCCCTTCTTCTCTTAAAGTAAACCAATGAAACCAAAGCAACAGCCACCATTGCAATCACAAAAGCTATCAAAATAAGATTTGTTTGATTTAGCAAATAATCAGAGCCAGTACCTGTAGTCACGCTTGGATTTGGGGTTATTGATGTTATGCTATTATCTGAAGTAGTAAAGTAGACTTGAGAGTAGCCATCAATAAGGAAAAAGTTATAGAAATCATAGGAACCTCCTTGTGCTCTAATTTTTAGGCTGTGGTTGCCTGCAGGGAGGCAAGGCGTTATTATAGAAGTACTATATTGACTAATGCCTGTGACCTTGAGTAAGAGTCCATAATTCATGCGGAATAGTGACAGTTTCATTATCTATTGTATAAAATACATCAACTATAACGGAACGAGAGAAGTATTGAGGTGCCTTAACACTAAAGCTAATGTTGAATGTATCTGAGTAGTTAGTATTATTTTGAGGGCTGTCTATAGAAACAATTGGTGGCTTAGCATCTGATGGAGCATTAATCTGCTTAGCCAAACCAAAAGGATTAGCATCTACTACCTCAACTTCTTGTATCCCAATCAATATTGAAACTACAAACATTACGGCAAATACAGCATATCTTCTTTTCATGGCTTCCCCTTTCTTCTCTTAAAGTAAAATAAAACTCCTAAACCTATGGCAAGCGCAATGGATAATATGCCTATAGTGTAACTTTGTTGAATAGCAATTTGTCTTTCGTGGAAGGCCCTGTTAGGGTTTATTGTAGGAGAATTTGAAGGAGATACACTTGGTAACAATGAAGGAACTGGAGATATGTCTGGTGTGGGATTTGTAGGCATTGAAGAAGCATTTGCATAGAATCTAACTATAGCGGAACCTACGGTTATATTGTGCCAGCCCTCATCTAAATAAGGTAAAACTATGTTAGCTTCTAAAGTAACCTCAATATAATGATAGTAATTATTGAAGATTATCTCTTGCTGTTTAACAATTTCTAAGTTACTGATTTTCTGGGGAGTACCCAAATCAATTGTGTAGTAGTAAGACCTTGCAATTGTGACGGCGTTCCTTATTAAAGTTATTTTAAGGGAAATAGGGTTTGTGTAGTGGTTGTTGTTTTGTGGTGATTGGATACTGAATATTTCGTAGTATGGCTTCATGTGCATTGGATTAGCATCTGCCACCTCAACTGCTTGTATCCCAATCAATACTGAGACCGCAAACACTACAGCAAATACAGCGTATCTTCTCTTCATGGCTTCCCCTTTCTTCTAAAGTAAACCAATGAAACTGAAACAACAGCTACTATCACAATCACAATAGCTATCAAAATAAGATTTGGTTGATTTAGCAAATAAACAGAGCCAGACGCATTTGCGTTTTGGGTTGGGGTTGGTTGCTCTACCGTAAAGTAAACTATGTCAGAGACAACAATGGGATACTGATAAACAGGTCCACTACTGCTGTAGATGGCTGAAACAAGATGAGAGCCGTTGTAGGCTGGTCCTCTATAATAGCTGTATGACAGAACAGTTACATTCAGCACATGCAGCCCTGGCGCTGACTGATTCAGGTTTAATTTAATTGAGTACTCTTGTTTGTACGATCCCAAATAAACGCTGTTTCCATCCAACTGGGCTTCCAAGGATTGTACACGCACTAGGGAAATGGTAACCAAATGCTGTATTGTCCATGAGTCGGGCTTTGCTATGGTGAAGTTAAGCCAAATATCATTGGCATTGTAGGCAAACACCGTGTTGTTTTGCGGAGTCTCCACTGTTATGGTGGGTTTTTCGAGATTAGGTGTAGATGGCCAAGGAACAGGATTAGCATCTACTACCTCAACAGCTTGTAAGTTAATGACTAATGCTAAGATTGTTGTTAAGATGATTGTTGTTGCCAAGAGTTTCTTTGGCATATACCGTTCCTGTTATATTATGAGAATAAGGTTTGCTTAAGAGGTTTTTTGTCAAACTTCCTTGTCTAAGTTCAGTCAAACTTTCTTGTCTAATCCACTTGCTTAACAACTTGAATTCCAACAACTAAAAGAAGAGGAAATATTACAGCAAATACAGCATATCTTCTCTTCATGGCTTCCCCTTCCTTCTTCTAAAGTAAACCAATGAAACTGAAGTAACAACCATTGTTACAAAACTTGCCATTATTATTGTACTTGTTTGGACGTCTAAAGTTGGCGAGTTATTGTCTTGAGTTGTGTTTATGGTAAACTCTAAATAATTCATACTTGCTCCCTTTTCTTCAGCGGAAGCATACAGGAGAATTCTATAGAAACCATCAGAAAGTCCAGTTAATGTTGTATTTCCAGCAATCGGAAATGCAGTTATATTACCCCTCATTGGTGAAGGCGGCAAGAAGCCATAGTTAGCACTTTTAAATTCTCCATTCATGGTAAAGACTAGCGGGTACCTCATTTGTGGAATTATGTAATGTTTTTAGGAGATAAAATTTCAATGACTGTACCTTGATAGTGTGAATCTACACTGAAGGTTCTAAAGGTTGACATTACTTTGCCATTGCCATCAGCAAAATAAGCAACCACTTTATGGCTGCCCTCAGGAAGATTTTCTAAGTCACCCTTTGCACCCACTACATAGCCACTCTTATCTGGCCACCAACTACTATTCCGCAACGCTGTAAAATCAAGATATACAGAATGGTCCTCCATCCAAAGAGTAATACATACTCTGAATTCTTGGAGATTCATCAAGCATGTAAACCTCAACTTCTAAAGAAACAGTGCTGTTTTCATATCTATTGGGTGGGTCAGGTGGAGATATAATTTTCATGGAAGGAACCTGGAAAGTCATAGGATTTGCATTAACTGTCTCAATCGCTTGTATCCTAATCAATACTGAGACTGCAAAGATTACTGCAAATACAGCATATCTTCGCATCATGGCTTCCCCCTTCTTCTCTTAAAGTAAACCAATGAGACAGAAGCAACAACTAAGATGGAAATAACCCCTCCTAATGGGAATTCTGAGACTGTTGGGGTTGGGAAATTTGAGGGCAATGATTGAGAGGGAGTTGGAGTTGTGTCTGGCGATATTTTGGATAGCCTCAAGTTTTTTGTTCCATCAGCAGAAGTATTAACAGTAAAGGAAACATTAAGGACAGGAGAATAAACAGCTCCAGAGAAGTCATAGTTAGGTCCCCTGTAAAGGCTCATCCTATGATTCCCATCTCTAAGAGAGGATAATATTGCTTTAATCTCAATTTCATAATCTGTGTACGGCAGGTAGGGTTCAGTTCTAGAATTTGAAGTGTCATTAGATATCACAGTTTGATTGATAATTTTTTGTGCAACCTTGAGCATTTGGTGCCAAACATTACCATAAAGGGTAGCTCCAGACCCATCCATAGTATAGCAATATGAAAGGTAGTTGGCAACAAAGTTAGTATGACACTTAAAAGTTAAGGTTACACTGTTTGAGGATGAAAAAGTCAGACTCTGAGGGCTATCTATTGTGATAACTTCATATCCAGCTTTTTGATTAATTGGATTAGCTTCCACTTTCCCAATTGGCAATACCCCAATCAATACAGACATTAGAAGTATAAGCGCAAAAAGAGCTATCCTTCTCTTCATTGTTTACCTCTCTTTCTCTTAAAGTAAACCAACAAACCAACACCTACAACCGCTACCCCAACAGATGAAACAATTGCCACAGATGCAGTTGGAAAAGGCACCATGAAAGTAATTGGGGCAAAATCATCTACGACAAAGTTTCTCTGCAATGAGCTACTGAGAAACTTGGTTTTGTCACTTTTATCAGTGTCAATTGGAAAGGAATCAGAAAAAGCACTATGCGTTAGATTGCCATAATACGCTGACCCATCTGCTGTAATGTCTATTTTATGCTGCCCGACAGTTAACCGCCCCAAATTGACTGAAAAATGCAATAACCCACTCATAGGATTGTATACTTTGTAACTTTTCAGCGGTGATTCAGAAATTTTGCTTACATTGTTCTCCTGTTTGCCGTCTATAGAAAATGAGACCTGAGTTAAATTTCCCAAAGTAGTTGCATAGTAGTCAGGATAACTAATTGATCCAGTACTGTACCAGTTTGTTAGCGGTTCTGCTACTGTGAAATTAAGCCATACATCACTTCCATTCCAATAATTAAGTGACTCAGTAGGCGATTGAATGCTGATTGAAGGCGGGATAGGCTCATCGGACCAAGAACCGCTTGGCATAAATGGGTTCGCGCTTACAACGTGAACAAACAAACTAGGCAGATAATATTGGGACTGAGAGTGCCAATAAAATTGTTAATGCATGCGACGCTCTCTTCATTTGTTGCGACCTCCATGCTTCTTAAAGTAAACCAATGAGATTGAAGCAACAGCTATTATTACAATTACAATAGCCAATATTATGTAGCCTATAGAGGGATTAGACTCTAGTGGCAATTTGGGACCTGTGTTAATTGTAGGCATACTTTCGCTAGCTGTAGGGGTTGGGCTTGGTAGCATCTGTTGAGTTATAGTAAAATTCACTGTCTCAAAGACAGTTATGGGGAAGCCATACATAGTCCCAATAGAGGTATCTAATGGTGGAAAAGAGTTATCATTTAAGCCCACAAAATATCCCAGAGAATATGAGTGAGCAAAAACGGTGATATTAGCTAGATGAGAGCCTGCGTCTAAAGTTTTCAAGTTAATGCTAAAATCTGTAAAGTTGTAATTAGAATCACTGCAACTATAGCTGTTAACAAAGTGGTTGCTTTTTACTCCATCAATAATTACATCCAATGAATCTATACGTCCTAGTGTATAATTGTCAATCTGTATCTTCTTCCATGAAGGGGGATAGTTAACAGCAAAGTTAAGGTATGGGTTACTACTGCAATTTATGACCTCATTATTGACAGGATTTTTTATAACTACAGAAGGCTTGTCATAACCATCCTCATTATTTGGGGCAATTGGATTAGCTTTTACTGCACCCATTACTTCTGTTCCAACCAAAATAGAGATTGTTAGAAGTACAGCTAAAAATGCTATCTTTCTCTTCATTGTCTACCTCTTCTTCTCTTAAAGTAAACCAATGAGATAGAAGCAACAACTAACAGAGTTATGACACTCAGGAATGGTAACTCTGGAGTTGTAGGAGTTGGAGTTGGATTAACTGCATTAGTGAAATAGATAGTGTCAGAGACAATAATTGGGTATTCATAGATTGGTTGCCCATCATAAATTGCCCCAGCCTTCTCATTTGAACCTGGATAATGTGAAAGGCTGTAGGTATGAGACGTTACAGTTACGTTTAATGTATGCATGCCTGGGGTTGTTTGGTTTATCCAATCACAAATGCTATTTAATGAAAATGGGTCTCTTGGGTCATTAGGATAAGTTGTAGTTTTGTTTCCATTAAAGTATTTGTCTATATGATATGCAGAGTAGTGAGCTGAAAGATTATCATCCAAACTAACTTCAACAGAATTTACTTCACCTATATAACGCCAAGGCCAATGGGTAGCATTCCAAGAATCTGGTTGTTTTACTGTAAAGTTTAGTGGTATGTTGGGTGTGTTGTATGTTGAATAATTTTGTGGTGCCATAATTGTGAGGCTAGGTTTTTCTAGGTTGGGGGTTTGTGTAAAAGGAACTGGATTAGCCTCTACCTCAGCAACTTGTACACCAATAATTAACACCAAGATTGCTGTTAAGATTGCTGTTGCCAATAGTTTCTTTGGCATATACCGTTCCTGTCATATTATAGATTAAGTTTGCTTATGAGGTTTTTTGTCAAACTTCCTTGACTGGGATTTGTCAAGGTTTCTGGACTAACAAAAAAATAGGGTGTTGGGATTCTTTTAAGGACACTACTTATCCAGCCAAACAGTAATACTATATTCCCAATCATCGATGTATTTTGGAGAGTCTATTCGAGCATTCCACCATTTCAAATGTATTTTTTCTCTCCAAACATCAAAGTCACAGCCAACGACTCCACAAAATCCAAATTCAAGCGTCTTATAGCGTTTTGAATGCCATTTTCCATCTTTTCCAATTCTTCCAATTATTGAGCGTTGACAGCTGTTTTTACGCAAGACCCCTTTCTGTATGTTATTATTCCATACTTCAATTGCTCTTTTGAAAGGCTTATGCTTCTCTGGTGTGTCGGGTGATTGTTTCATAAAAGCGTAGGTGTCAATTATTTTACGGAAGCTCTTGACAAAGCCACTAAAAACCCATTCATGCCCATAACTTAACCGTATAATCGGTTGATTAACAAAGTATTTTCCCACTACATAATGGCTCATTTTATCAACATCTGAGTAAGGAACTTCATGAATTGAAGTGTTCCATGAACCCCAAATCTTAAACCACTGCTTATGCAACCATTCTTTTGGAATAGACGGATAATCCTGAGGTTTACGAAAAATAATGTGCAAGACACCGCCTCCTTCAGAAGTTTTGACTTTTACGTATCTTAGTTTTGAGCGGAACATAGCCCAGTATTCAGGGTATTTGACGCTTTTTTTGCGACCATGAATCTCAAAAGGCGTTAAGTGTTTTTGGCGACAGAACTTTAGGTAACGCTTCTTTTGCCAGTAATATTCTATTTGTTGTTTTAGTTTCGTGAATGCATAGTTCATTTTAGGCATTCTTTTGAGCCTATCTTCTGGTTTCTCTATATCGTATTTGGTGCTTAAAGTTAGAAAGTCGATTCTTTCTTTGTTGACTGTGCCGAGTAGGAGTCCAGGTCTTAGCCTCATGTAGTGGGCTTTGTTTTTCTTGGTGTACCCTTGTTTTTTGTAGTAAGTTAGTCCTTGCCATCTGTCTCTGTAATTGATGAAGCTTGTTTGAGTAGCTGGACCCTTGCGTATGTGCCAGCCAGTTGCGTCCTTGTAAACGCCGTGTAACTTGACGGCATGATAGATTTCGCCTGCTTCGTTGGTGTAGACTGATTTAGGTTCAGCTCGAGAAGGAATATTACCTGTGTATTCGGTTAGACTATCTGGGACATCATCGTAGAAAGACAAAATTTAGGCATAATAGAAACCCTAATTTACCATAACAAGAAAAAAGGGAAAGAGATGCGCGGGTGACATCGACACGAGGATAATTTTCCAAATGGATATGGATCATTTTTACACAGCTCTTGAGGAGCGAGAGCGCCCAGAAATCAGAGGAAACCCTGTCATAGTTGGCTCTGATCCAAAAGAAGGCAAAGGTAGAGGAGTTGTCAGCACAAGTAATTATGAAGCCAGAAAGTCTGGTGTGCGTTCAGGGATGGCGATTTCTCAGGCATGGCGGCTTTGTCCGCGAGCGGTTTATTTGCTGCCCAATTTTCAATTGTACATTAAGGTTTCAGGTGAAATCATGGAAATAGCGCATAAGTACGCTGGAAAGTTTGAGCAGTGGGGGATTGATGAGGCTTTTTTGGATGTTAGTAGCAAAGTAGACGATTGGGCTGGAGCAGAGCTTTTGGCAAATCAGATTAAACAAGAGATCAAGGAGAAAGAGGGCATTACCGCTTCGATTGGTGTGGGACCCAGTAAACTTGTGGCTAAAGTTGCCAGCGATTATCAAAAGCCCGATGGTCTAACAATTGTAAAAGATGAGGAAGTTGAAAAATTTTTTGCTCCTCTGCCGGTGCGCAAGTTGCTGTGGGTGGGGCGTAAGACCGAGGATAGACTAAAGGAAATAGGAGTAAAAACTATCGGCGACTTAGCCCGCTACGATCCCACTGCGTTGTCCTCGATGTTTGGGGTGATGGGTTTGCAGATGCACTTGATGGCGAAGGGCATTGACAAAAGTGAAGTCGAGGAGAGTGTAGGCGTCAAAAGTATTAGTCGCGAAACCACGTTTGAAGAAGATACAGCAGATTCTACAATTATTTTTCAAGCTTTGGGTGCCCTTTGTGAAGATGTTTTGAAGGAAACCTTAGATCAGCACTTGCTTTTCAAAACTGTGACAATTAAGATTCGTTACCATGGCTTTGAGACTCACACCAGAAGCAAAACTCTGCTTTTCTTAACTAATCGCCTTCGTGACCTTCAAAAAACAGCAAACGAATTGCTGTTTACTTATTTGCAGAAAGACAGAAAAGTCAGGTTGATTGGTGTGCGGGTTTCAAGTTTGGTTTCTTGTGAAAAGCAGAGGACGCTGGTTTAGAGGTCAGTTATTTTTTTTGGACACTTGACGTTTTCCATTTTCTTCTTCGCTGGCGACTTCGCTGAGGGCTTTTCTTTTTTTAACTACGTTTAGGAGTTTGTTAGTTAGGTTTATGTGGTTGCCTGGGGTAGCCGACTGCGAGCATAGCGAGGGCTTCCAAGTTTTCGGGAATTTTTAAGGTGATTTTAATGTCTTTTTCGTTGAAGCTTCCCACACAACAGGTTCCTAACCCCAGACTGGTAGCAACTAAAACCATGTTCTCCATAGCCAAAGCAACGTCGATGGCGTACCAATCAGGAGAAGCTTTCTTGTCACCGCATGCAACAATCACGAGCGGAGATTGTGTTGGGAACTTTGCCCAATTATCCCTGGACAACGCTTTTCGTTTCTCGGCGTTGGTTACTCCGATGAAGTGCAAGGGTTCGATAGGGAACTGTGGGCTGAATATTCTAGCACGGCAATCGTAGCTACTTTGATAGATGATGCTGTTGTGCAGGATGTATTAGCATAATCATCTTTTTGGTTATTTGAGGGCTATTATTCATATTTTGTTGGGTCAGCGATGCCTGCTTCTATGAAGGCTCTTTTGCGGTTATTACAGGATTCGCATATGCCGCAGTGTTTGGTGCCGTCACGGTAGCAGGACCGTGTCAAATCGAAAGAAACACCTAACTCTGCACCTGCTTTAAATAGTTCTGATTTACGTTTGCCACTGAAGGGTGCTTGGATGGTGATTTCTTGACAGGTGCCCAGTCTTGCAGCTTTCTCAAAAGCTTCATAGAATTCTCGTCTGCAATCAGGGTAGAAGGGTTCATCTGAGCCTTGGGCGCCGTAAAATATTGTGTTAGCACCAACTGCGACGGCGTATGCAACTGCTGCAGAGAGAAAAATTGCGTTTCGAAAAGGCACAATGATTGATGCACTGAACTCGGAGGTTAGAGGAATGTCGGCATTGCAAAGTGAGGTTACATCACTGAAGATTTTCTTTAATTCCGATAGATTGATAATTTTTGTAGTTGTGCCTAGTCTTTGGGCAATTTGGTTGGCGCATTCGGTTTCTTTCAAGGCGATTTGTCCGTAATTGAAGGTGATGGGGTAAATTTGGTAACCTTGTTTTTTTGCCCAATAAGCCACTGTGGCGGAGTCAGGTCCTCCACTGAGAACTATTACACATTTATTTGTAGGGTTCATTTTTTCTGCCTTCTATTTAATTTTAGGTTTTCTCATATTCTCCGAACCATCTTTGGAATATACCGGTTCTTTTTAGCAACTTGAAAATTGGCCATCCGATGAGCACGCTTGCAGTAGTATTTCCAATAGCAACGTAAGCTATGGTGAGGAGAAATGGCAGTTCATACAGGAAGGAAAGCATCCATCCGACTGTTGTGCCTAAAATTGCAGAGTAAGCTATGCAGGTTCCAATTACTGAATAGTCATTTTTGGTGCGTCTGTAAACATAGTAGATAACAAAAGACATCACAAACGAAGGTACAGTGTTGAGCAGGTCAATTGGACCTGCTGTTGAGAAAATGTTTCCAACGAATACTCCAAGTGTGTGACCCAAAACCCCCGCTAGACCCAGTAGTGGGACAACAGCTAGTAAAGAGTCTGCTATTCGAATTTGAATTGGTCCATAAGAGAATGGTCCGAGAACAACAACTAAAGCTGCATAGAGTGCAGCATAAATCGCTATTAGAGCTATATCTTTGGTTCGTATTTTCAAGCGCATTTTTCTCCCTACTCCCGGGTTTTATTTTGGTCGGCGGAACGGGTAGGAGAATCCACTCACCCGCCAATTGCCCATAAAAGTCTAAGAGTTGCCTAAAAACGTTGTGAAAGACTTCCCTCTAACTTGCGTTTGTTTGCCCTATTTAAATGAAGGTTAGTCAAGAAAGTTTGACTAAACTTAGTCAAGAAACCTTTACGAAAATGCATTTATCAACAGAAAAATAATCAAGTTTTAAGGATAGAGTGGACCATGGCATTAAACCACTATGTAATAAATCATAGACTTCTAATACAAATGCAAAAGAAAGGTTGCATTTTTTGCGCCATCTGTCACCAACCTATTGTTGAGGGGCAAAGGGTGGCTTCAAGGAAATCAACAGCTGTACGGCATGAAGATTGTTACCAGAAATCATTTATTTAAGAAACAAGAAATGAAAAAAGATGATTCGGTAAGAATCTGTCTCCGCCAAACTTGAAACCCTGACCATTTGCATTTAGAACAAATAAGTCAAGTTAGCCAGTTGCCTTTTGCGAAATATTAATTAGGCTCTCGGAAAGATTAGATGTTGCTACTTCCTAGTGGATGTTACATTCCGCGAAACGGAGTTTTAGGGAGCACAAAATCTATGTCACAAAACAATTCAACTATCCAACTAGTCCTAAAAGGCACCACAACAATCGGCGTTGTCTGCAAAGATGGCGTAATTTTAGCTTCAGACACCCGAGTAACCATGGGATACTACGTTGCACACAAATTCGGCAAGAAAGTCTACAAAATAGATGAACACATGGGCATGACCATTGCCGGAACCGTTGCAGATGCACAAAGAGTAGTTGACATCTTAACAGCTAATGCGCACCTTTACAAAATTAACCTTGGTCGCCCAATGCCTATTAGTTCAGCTGCAAGGTTGGTGGCTAATCTTCTGTTTTCAGCAAGATATGTTCCCCTTTCGACACAGGTCTTAGTTGGAGGTGTAGACGAAACTGGACCGCACATTTACAACTTGGATCCATACGGAAGCTTGACTGAAGAAAAATCTGTTTCAACAGGTTCTGGTTCACTAGTTGCTTACGGTATTCTTGAAGACAAGTTCCGTGAAGGCATGACTATTGCCGAATTACTCCCAATAATCGCTAAATCTGTAAATGCGGCCATGAAACGTGACGTTGCGAGCGGTAACAATTACAACATAATAGTAATTGACCAGTATGGTTACAAAGAATTGTCAGATGAGGAGAAATCTGACCTTCTCAAAGCAGGAAGTTAAGGACTGTGGCTCGAACACAAGAGAGACGAACGCAAGACAAAGACAAAATTGAAATTAGTCAATATATTCTTGAAAAAGTCCCACGTGAAGCAGAGGTTACCAGAATTGAATACGAAGGTCCCATGCTCGCGGTTTACACTAAAAAACCAGAAATTTTAGTTGATCAAAGCAGCATAGTGGCTGAAATCGTCGGTGTTATCAGGAAAAGAATAGTCATCAGACCAGATCCATCCGTGCGTATTCCTGAAGTGGAAGCAGAAAAAATTGCACGTGAACTAATTCCTCCAGAAGCTGAAGTAACAGATATTAATTTTGATCCAAGCCTTGGCGAAATAATAATTGAAACCAAAAAGCCAGGTTTAGTTATCGGCAGAAATGGCGCTGTATTACAGGAAATCATTAAAAAAACCAAGTGGCGCCCTCACGTTTTGCGGAGTCCGCCGATAAAATCCAAGATTGTCACACATATGCGTCATTACCTACACTCAGAGAGCAAAGAACGTGAGCGTATACTGCGTACTGTGGGCGAACGCATCTTTAGACCAAAAACCTTTGAAGTAGGCGACATACGTATGACGGTTTTAGGCGGCGCACAAGAAGTTGGTCGCAGCGCATTTCTAATTAAAACACGGGAAAGCAGCGTGCTTTTAGATTGCGGTATCCATCCGGGTTCCCAGAGACCTTTTGAATCGTTCCCACGTTTTGATTGCCCAGAGTTCCAGCTTGATTCTTTGGACGCTGTTGTTATAAGTCACGCTCACCTTGACCACTGCGGTTTAGCCCCGTTTCTCTACAAATATGGCTATGATGGTCCAGTTTACTGTACAGCGCCTACGTCAAACTTGATGACTATGCTACAACTCGATTATTTGGATGTTGCCAGCAAGCAGGGTGTAACCCCTTTCTACGACCA
Source organism: Candidatus Bathyarchaeota archaeon (assembly GCA_963741005.1). Lineage (GTDB taxonomy): Archaea > Thermoproteota > Bathyarchaeia > Bathyarchaeales > Bathycorpusculaceae > Bathycorpusculum. Next base: position 274,045 of record CAVUGQ010000006.1, on the reverse strand, counting down.
AAAAGACGTTCGCGAATGTGTATTACACACGATTCCTCTCCGCTATGGTGTAGTAACTGATATTGCACCTGACATACGTTTAACCTTGCATAATTCAGGACATATTTTAGGCGGAGCTATGGTGCACTTGCACATAGGCGAGGGCTTACATAATATAGTTTATACCAGTGACTATAAGTTTGGAAGAACAATGTTGCTAGAAGCAGCCGCAACCGAGTTTCCACGCATAGAAACTGTGATTACCGAAAGTACCTATGGTGGAGCAGACGATATTGTCCCGTCCAGAGTTGAGGCTGAAGAGACATTTACCCGGGTTGTTAATCAGACTTTAGAACGTAGAGGCAAAGTACTGATCCCAGTTCCAGCTGTGGGCAGAGCTCAAGAAATTATGCTTATCATCGACGGTTACATGAAACGTGGCTTAATGAAAGAAGCTCCCGTATTCATTGAGGGGATGATTAGTGAGGCTACAGCTATTCACACCGCTTATCCTGAATATCTCGGTAGAGAAGTACGCCATAGCATCCTTCACGAGGAAGTCAACCCGTTCCAATCTGATTATTTTACTATTGTTGAACACCCAAGTATTCGTCAGAGCATTATTGATGGCGAACCCTGCATTGTTATGGCAACTTCAGGTATGCTTGAAGGCGGACCGGTAATTGAATACTTCAAGAATTGGGCAAGCGACGACAAAAATACAATTATTTTTGTCAGTTACCAGATTGAAGGTACAATGGGGAAACGTGTCCAAAAAGGTGTGGGCGAAGTAACTATGATGGATAACGAAGGCAAGATGGCTGCAATATCAGTCAAGATGCAAACAGAATCAATCGAAGGTTTTTCAGGGCATTCTGATAGGCGCCAACTCGTAAACTACTTGACGCATTTGACACCTAAACCGGAACGGATCTTTGTTGTGCACGGTGAAAAACAGAAAACAATGAACTTCGCTAACTTTATGGATACTAAAGCAGGCATACACACGGTTGTTCCAGCAATACTAGAAACCTATCGACTGCTATAGACTAATAAAATGAAGTTTTAGAAAATTTAGGCTGATGTAGGTAACGGACTACTGGTAACTGGTGCTGGTGATTTTTCTCGCCAAATCCTTATTGTTTTTGGGCAGATAACCACTCGTTCTTCACCTAATCGTGCGATGTCGCCGCCTATGGAATCAGCAAATTCATAGAGGTCATTAACTGCGGTCTTTACGTCTTCTATGCTTTTGCTTGCAAGAGGAGTCACACGTAAAATTATGATGTTCCCGTTTTTGACTTCGGTTTTAATGTTTTCAATGTCGGATAGTTCACGCAAAGGCATTGCTTTTAAGTATGTTTTGTTTAGGGTTTCGGGCTTTTGTTCCATGGGTGTCTGATCGACTTCATGTTTATGCTCCTCTTGTGGTGCAACGTTTTCTTTCGGTTGCTCTTGGGCAAGTGAGAGGGTTTCTTGTGGTTGCTCCTGAGTCGTAACTAAATTTTCTTCTTTTGTTTCCTGAACGCAGGCAATGGGTTCTTGGGATGTTTCAGTCTGGATTGGATTAGGTGTTTCTATTTGGGGTTCTTCCTGAGGAGGCACAGCTAGTTTTTCTTGTTCGATTTGTTTCTTTTTGCGGAATAGATTGAAAGGCAATTATTTTTTCCCCTAAACCCTCTATTATCAATGCTTTAACAGTTAAGCGTTTCTTCCATTTAGCTTTGACATAGAGCTTCAATTTAGATTTGTTGGTACCTACATATTTGATTTGTGCTATAACCTTCTGTACTTAATGTTTTTTAGCTGAAGATTTCGCCAACAAGGTTTAGGCTAAGAGGACTATAAGATTGTTTATGATCACGATAAGAAGGAAAGTCATTAAGCCTGTATAAGCTACTTTCATCAATCTGCTAGAGTACCTGAAGGATTTGCTTTCTTTATTTGGGGTTTTGTTCAAGCTTCTTTTAGCTAGAACATAGGTGAAACCTATAAAGAAAGTCGCTGATATCTTCAGGGCTAAAAAAGCAACGATGTTTGTGCTGACAATGCCTGTCATTAGGGGATTCAATTCTGCAGCTCCAAAATAGAAGACGCCTATGAACGTTGTTAAGCAGTCGATGGAACCTAGAAGTATTAAAATAAAACTTGGAAATATCTCTGACTTTAGTGCGTAATACATCGAAGCCTTCTCCTTCTTCCTGCTTGCTCTTTCTTTTCAAAACATGTTTTGTTGTCAACGCTTAAGAACCAAATTACTAAACTCGATATATTCCAGATTTAAAGATAGCAAATAAGCTTTTTTCAAACGAGCCTTAATTAATATTGGTGCTTAAATCCAAACAAATGTTTTCGCTCTTTTAAAAGGGATAGTTTTCTTAGCTGTTTTTTAGAAGGGTTATTGATGCTTGAAAGCCTCTGGTTTGTGCGCATAAGCCTTATATTTTAAAGGGTTAACCTTTTGGTGAAGGTTCTACGATGCATAAAAAACTCTTGATTCCTGGTCCAACAGAAGTTAGCCAACAAATCCTAAATGAACAAACTCGCCCCATGATTGGTCACCGAGAAAAAGAGTTTGCAGAGTTTTACGGCGGAATAACTAGTAAACTCATTAAATTCTTCGAGTTGAAAGAAGATTGCAAGCCCACAGTCACCACTTCTTCGGGTACATTATGGTTTGATATCGTTGGTAGAAGCATCGTAAAACAGAAAGCGTTAGTATGTGTTAACGGCGCGTTCTCGCAGAGGTGCGCCCAAACCATCGCCTCATGCGGTAAAACAGCAGATGTCTTAGAGGTTGAGTGGGGTAAAGCTGTTAAGCCTGAGGTGATTGCAGCTAGACTTGACGGCGGCAACTATGATACGTTAACGGTTTGCCACAACGAAACATCAACTGGTGTTAGAAGTCCAATTGCGGAAATTGGGGCAATGATTCGCCAAGAATACCCTGAGGTTATTTATGCAGTGGATGCGGTTTCTTCCATGGCAGGCGATAAAATTTTGCCAAGTGAAATCGGTTGTGACATCGTTTTTGGTTCAACACAAAAATGCTTTGCATTGCCGCCTGGTCTAGCAATTGCTTTGGTCAATGATCGTGCAGTAGAACGAGCTAAACAGGTTCCCAATAGAGGGGCCTATACCGACCTTATAGACATTTTCGAGTTTGAAAGGAAACATCAAACGCCCTTCACCCCAAACATTTCACTTCTATACGCATTAGACAGGCGAATGGACCTTTTGCTTGAAGAAACTTACGACAAGGTATACCAGCGTCATTTAGACATGGCAAGGTGCACTCAAAATTGGGCAAAACAACATTTCGCTATGTTTCCAGAACCTGGTGCCGAATCAATTACTGTTAGCTGCATACAAAACACGCTTGCCAAAAACGTTAAAGAACTAAACCAAAAACTTGCCGAAAAAGGCTACATGATCTCAGGCGGCTACGGTAAGCTTGCTGAAAAAACATTCCGAATCGGACACATGGGCGAATGGAACCTAAACGCAATCAAAGAAGTCATAGACTTAATTGACCAGATTTGGGGATTTTAAGTGACGGTTAAGATTCTGGTTAGCGATAAAATATTTGACGAAGGCATAAAAATTCTTCAGGAAAAAGGATACCAAGTTACTTGTGCATGGGATATGCCGAAGTCGGAGTTGCCAAAAATCATTGCTGACTACGATGTGTTAATTGTGCGGTCAGCTACCAAGGTTAAGGGCGAACTGCTTGATAACGCTAAAAAACTCAAAGTTATCGGTCGTGCTGGTGAAGGCTTAGATAACGTGGACTTCGAAAAAACCCAAAAACTCGGTATTGCGCTGGTTAATACACCACATGTTTCCTACCTGAGTGTCGCAGAATTAACAATAGGCTACATTTTGGCTTTATCAAGAAACATTGTTCAGGGCACAACAAGCCTTCGAAATGGTCAATGGGAAAAAGAAAAATTAATGGGCCATGAACTCAGTGGCAAAACCTTGGGTGTTATTGGTTGCGGCTATATCGGCAAAAGCGTGGAATGCTTAGCTATGGCGTTTGGCATGAATGTTTTACCTGTGGAGGAATGTGTTTATGATCGTTTTGTTCCACTTGGTGATATGTTGCCCCAGGCAGATTTTATAACAATTCACGTTCCATTAACATCACACACGCGTCATATGATTTCTGTAAAAGAATTTAATTTAATGAAAAATGGTGTAATGCTAGTTGATTGTTCTCGAGGTGGAGTGGTCGACCAAGAAGCACTCTACCAAGCTCTGGTTTCAGGTAAAGTTGCTGGTGCGGCTTTGGATGTTTTTGAAGAAGAGCCTCCAAAAAACTGTAACCTCTTGAAATTAAGCAATGTAATCGCTACGCCGCATGTGGGTGCACAAACATGTGAAGCGCAACTGAGGGCAAGCGTACAAATAGCCAATAGTGTTATTGAAGCGCTGGAAAAAACTGTGAGCTGAAGCGTTTGGTTGACATTAGACCCTTCAAAGCCATAAGGTATACAACTAGAGCTGGTGACCCAGAGAATCTGATAACGCAACCGTACGATAAAATCGATTTGCAGATGCAAAAAGAATACTACGCGAAGTCACCGTATAATTACTGCCGCTTAATTCTACCCATAGAAGAAAATAAGTATCAAGTTGCAAACGAACGCATCATTGACTGGCTAAAAGAAGGTGCAATGGCAAAAGAAAAACAACCCGCTATTTTCGTTTCACGTCAGGAATTCTCGTTAGACGGCAAAAAATATGAGCGCACAGGAATAATCGTCGCGCTAAAACTTTACAATTACAGCGAAAACATGGTGTTCCCTCATGAAGGCACCTACAAAGCACCTAAGGTTGACCGCTTAAACATGCTGCGCATCGTACAAAAAGATCTTGAACCAGTCTTTTTAATTTATCAGGACCGAGAAAAAAAGACAATAGCTTTCCTCAAGGAAACAGCAAAAACCAAGCCCGTAACAAGAGTTACGGATTCATTGCAGGTTAAGCATACAGTTTGGAAGGTGACTGATCCAGGGAAAATCAGTCATTTGCAAGCAGTGCTGGGTGCAAAAACCATGGTTATAACTGACGGCCACCACCGCTACGAGAGTGCAATTTCTTACCGCGATGAAATGCGTAGCACAGTCAACTTTACAGAGGATTCTGCTTTCAACTATCATATGAGTTACTTGGTTCCTGTTCAAGAAGAAGGTCTCGTCGTTTTGCCAACTCACAGACTCCTCAAAGAATACAAGTTAACACCTGAGCTTTTGGAGGCATTCAGGTTTTTCTTTGAGGTTTATGATATAAAGCCGGATGTTGAGAGAATTGAGGCTTTCTTAAAAGAACATGTTAATGAACATGCTTTCTGCATCTACGACGGCTCAAAAGCTTATGGTTTAACGCTTAAACACGACAAGGCTGTCTATGATTTTGTGAATGCTAACGTATCAAAGGAAACAAAAATCTTTGATGTCGTAATCCTGCGTGACATAGTCTTCAAATTTATTCTAAAAACTGGTGAGTTAAACATGGACGAAAACATTCTCTACGTGCGTTGGACCAAAGCAGCAGTAGAAAAGGTTAACCGGGGAGAAGCCAGCATAGCATTCCTAGTTAATCCAATTAGCGCTAAAACAGTTGCAGAAATAGCGCAACAACACGAACTTTTGCCCGAGAAAAGCACAGATTTTTATCCAAAGATGGTCTCGGGTCTCATGATGATGGATATTTCTGATAGCGGAAAACTCTAACGGCAGGTTCCATTTTAACGCTTTATTGATGAAACTATATAGGTTATTGATAAAAAATAGAGCTAAATTAACAAAAGAGGAAAGAAAAATGATTGAATCAGAAAAAATTACAGTGCCAACTCCAATTACACCTGCAAAAAAATACGTTGCAGAATTAATCGGAACAATTGTGGTGATGGTGTTGATGGGCTGTGGCAGTGCTGTTATTGCTGGCACTTTCTTAGGAGGAACCACAGGAATAACTTTTGCATTCGGTCTTGCTGTAATAGCGATGGCGTAACACTATAGGCTCAATTTCTGGTTGCCATATTAATCCTGCAATTTCAATGTTGGTTGCAGGAAAACTAAGTGTAAAAGACACGTAGCTTTACGTTGTTTTTCAATGCATAGGCTGAATTATCGGTGCGGGTGCCGCCTGCGAAAGAGTGCTGGTCCAAGGCTTCTGGCTGGGTTCACTGATATTTAACCAAAAATAAAACACTAACTTCCTTTCTTTTTTTGTCTAAAAATTAAAAAAGATTATTTGACAAACTTTGTGTAATGTCTTTTGAAACGCTTCTTACAGACGAGACTGCAAAAATAGTATGTTTCGCCGTCATAAGAAATTTTGAATTTAGCTGTATTATTGTCTAGAACCGTTCCGCACACAGGATCTCTAAATGACATTACTTGTAGGTAACCCTCATCCTCAAGATTCTACTTTCTGCCTATTATGGTTAGTGGTAGCGTAAGCTAAAACATTGTGATCCTATTGCTCGAAAAGAATATAACCAACTTTTTTTAAAACTCAGAAAAGGCTTGTATTCATTTTGAAAAAGCTATAACTTATCTTTATCCCTAACTACGATTTTTTAGGGAATAAGTCTGTAGCAAGTCTATCGTCGAGCTTCTTCACTTTCTTGGGAACCGCTGTCAAAATTGTTTTCTCTCCATCAGTGATTGCGTAAACCGACGATAACTCTTCAAGCAAATCAAGATGCGAAATACTCTCAAGCAAGCCCCCATTTCTAAGAATATTCTGCAAAACACAATAATCATAAAGCGACAAAAACGAAAAAAACAAATGCCCAAAAAAAGACTCAGCATCCTGCAAATACAAAGCATTACTGTGCAACGTATTCTTAAAAATATCAAAATGCCCCTCAACTTTCTCTCTCTGCTTATAAATCTCAAAAACTCTCCTACAATCAACATCCAAGATAGAAACTATCAGTATCCGCTCCGCCTTCAAAAGACCCATCCTGAATTCATCCTACAGATCTTTTTCTCATCCAAAAACCATAAAGCGCTGTTTCCCCCTCTTCTTTTAGTCTCACATCCTCAAACAGATACAAAAACTGCTCATAACAAGTTTTGACACATTTGATCAAACGCTGCCGATAGAGAGGAGTACGATGTTCACCTGGAGGGGTATACTCTTTTTGGCTGTTGTATCCCAAATCCGCGATGTTTACATTTGACTTTGTGAAGGTGGCGCTCAAATCGTATGCGTAGCTGCTACCCTTCATGAGATCTAAGAATATGGTGTTCTGCGTTTTTATGTCTGCTCCAACTATTTTGAGAACGTCTGAAAGATGTTTTGGGTCAAGTTGCTGGGTTATGTTAAGTGGATTGTAGAGTTTTTCCCATTTAGATTTTTATTCGCTTAAGCGGTACATAGCCGTTAATGCTAACAAGTGCCATTGTTTATATTTCTTCCCAGTTCTCTGTGAAAGTATTCTTTAGCATTGGAACTAATGGATTGAGGGCTTTATGGAGTAATGGTGTGTCGCCGTATCTGAATATGTTACTGGGGTGTGTTAGGTTTTTGATGGGGCGGGTACTTTTGATTAGGTCTTTTTGTTTGTCGAGTTTTCCTATGTAATGATTAGTCCACTTAATTCCTGTAATAAGGTTAAACGACAATCGCATTTTATTAACAAGCTTCTTGTAGACAGGTCGCGCATGCAAGCATGTCTTAGATCACTTAGTTATCAAGGCTTTTTACGGGACTGACCAGTAGTTTTTATGTCTTTTTTCTTTTTTTGTTTGTTATTGTTGGTTTTGGAAGTGTGGAGTGTGCGTTGTGAGGTGGTTTTATTTCAAGACGTTTTTGCTTTTGCTTCTTTGCTCGTTGAGTCAGTCTGTAACTCAGGTTTCCATGTATTCTCATAGGGTGTAACTTAATTTTGATCTTTCGGGTTCTTATAGTGGCAAAATATTCTACGACTCACAAAAAGCCCCAAGAATTTAACCGAAAAATCAAGTGTAGACAGAGTTATTCCATAGAAATTTCTGAGTTAGGGATTAATAATAATATATTATAGTAATGTTTTCAGTTGCAATACCACTTGGCAATTCATTTCCGACTGCAATAGTTATGTTCGAAGCTGGTAAGATAGGGAAGTAGGCTATTCCACTTGTGCCAACATTTGTTTGAACATTATAGTTGACTCCATGTGAGGAATAGGCTACCCTTGCAAATGTGTTACTATTTGATGATGAGACTGTAATTGAAACATAGCCTGCATAGCTTGCTGGTTCTGACCAAGTTGTGAAACTCCCAGCTGGTTGGCTCACTGTTTGATTATTAACCCAAACGGTAGAAACGCCAAGATTGACAATTGCATTGAGCTCATTTACTTGATTTTGTAGACTAGCTATTTGGGTATTTGCGGTTGTAAGCTTAACCGATAAATCGTGATTTTCAGTATTAATAACGTACATAAGTGAGTTGTAATAGTTTTCCATGGTCTCGAGGTTTGATTTTGCGTTTGCAGTTTGAATCTGTAAATTGGATAATTGTTTATTTAGGTCTGTTAATTGTGTGTTATTACTTGCTATTTCGGTCTGTAAGGTGGATAGTTGACTGTTAAGGTTTGAAATGGTTACGTTTGTAGCTGCAATTTGTGAAACTAAGGAACTATAGTCAGAGTTGTTATTACTGTGGGTAGATACGTAGTTATTAAGGTAAAGAACTGCACCAACTGCACTAATAAGAAGAAGGACACATAATATTTCTAAAACAACAACGATATTTCTCCCAGCCAGTTTCTTTTCACCCATCTCTCTTATCGTCTCGTAGTTCTTTTCTTATTTCCCCGGAAATATTAACATTATGTGTGCGATACCTTGCTTTTCAACTGATAGACATTGCTAAAGTAATCTCGAAAGAATATATATTGAGTCACTTTTTATCAGTGCGCTGGCTGTCCCTAAATTAATAAGAGTCATTGGATTATCGTATTTTATGAGTAGTATAGTCCAAGCTTAGGGGGTGCATCCTGGCGGGACAAGATGAACACAAAACATTAGAAGTTCTCTTTGAAAATATAGACTTAAGTTTTGCACAAAACATCTTTGAACAATTGCTTTCACACTTCTGGACCTGTGTTTCGTAAAGAATTTGAAGTAGTTCTTTGGCGCTTTTAACAATCAGTTTCATATTAGAGCTTTAGTGGTCGGCTAGTTATGAGGTTATCACAGTCATTTTTTGTGCGACTCTAGACTCCAAAAAAGACATATCTGCCTAACCTATGAATAGCTTAACTATCAAAGGCATGACAAGACTTTTGTCCCAAAGCCCTTTTTGTATAATAACCCTTAAAAGGGCTGTTGCCGTCTTACTATGGACATAAGAAATTAAAGGAAAGAAAAAATAAAATGACTTCTATAAATAAGACAGAAATATTCTCAAAAAACAAGATATTAGCTACAGCAATAATTCTTCTGCTAATAGTATCTATGGCTGGTGCACTCACATTTGCGCCATTAGCTAACGCTGCACAGGCTATCCCTACTAACGTAGTAATGCATACCACCTATTTGTATTGCAGTGTAGCCAGTAGTTTGCTTGGCGTCGGACAAGACCAAGTAATCGCTTACTGGACTGCTGACATACCGCCGGACACTGGAGAAACAGATGGGATAATTGAAGGTGCTTTCAATAGAGCTGTGTGGACTGATGTATCATTAAACATCACAACACCGAGTGGAGTGACAACTAATGTTCCAATCCCGATGGGTCAACAAGACTCAATTGGCGGTGGATACATTATGTATGCACCAACAGAAGTTGGACAATACACTGTCACAGCTATATTCCCTGATCAATGGAAAAACAGCACTCTAATACAGGCAGCTAACGGAACTTACGTTTCAACCCCAAAACAACGTGGTTATCCTACTCCACAAAGTGAACACTATACTGCGGCCACTAGCGGAGATGTGACTTTTGAAGTACAACAGGAACAAATCGCTTTATGGAATGAATCCCCTATGCCACAAGATTACTGGACACGCCCAATTAACAACGCTGCAAGACTCTGGAGTCAACTAGGAGGAAACTGGCTTGGTGGTGCTTGGAACAACATGGGAGGTCAAGCAGGCGGTACAACAACCCGCTTTGTTTATGGTGTTGGAACAGAAACATCCCACATCCTATGGACAAGATCTCTTTATGCAGGCGGCTACGCTGAAGCTCGATTCGGAGATTATGGCTATATAACTGGTCACTATCAGGGATTGGACTTCAACTCGTTAATTTTAAATGGCAGAGTTTACTATGCAGATCGCGCAGATGCCTATAGGTCAATTGGCTTTAATGTTGTTGACTTGAAAACCGGCGAATTACTAGGATACTATAACGAAACTATGCCATCTTACGGTCAACTCTACAAATATGACTCACCTAACCAACACGGCATATACCCACTTTTGTGGAGAAGTGCAAGTCTTGGCTCAGGCAACGGTACATCACTTGAAATGCTAGATGGATACTCACTGCCTTTGCGTACCATTTGCTACATAGCTAACGCTTCAACTACAGGTACAAACGTGGTCGGTAACAACGGGGAATTGCTCTGGTACAACCTTGTTAACCAAGGGACAGCATCAAATCCAGATTACTACTTGACCTGCTGGAACAACACTAACGTTTTAGGCTTAACTGCAACACCACCCAACTCTGGTACTACTTACTGGCAGTGGAGACCTGAAGGCGGAGGATTTGGCGGCGGTCCAGGACTTAGCAACGCTTATACTTATGTTTGGGATGGTTCAACTGGCTTCTCAGTGAACGCTTCAATCTCAACCCCATATGGTCCACGTAACGGCATTCTCAATGAAACAGGTTCAATACTCTCTGTACGCGTCGGTGACCAGAACGGCAAAGATGGTTTTGTTATCGTCGGAACTTTGGGACAGAATAATGAACTCGGAAACATACAAGGTCAACTATGGTCCTATAGCCTTGAAAGAGGACAAGAGGGAACACAACTCTGGACAACAACCTTTACAGCGCCATATCTACCTTTAGCGAACAACGAGACAACTGGCCGTTTTGGTACCTACAGCATGGTCGGAGTGTATCCAGAAGACAACGTTATACTCTTCCACTCTTCAAAACAACTGAAATACTGGGCTATCGACATGAAGACAGGCGCCCCACTCTGGGAAACTGAACGAGAACCTGACCAAAACTACTACAGCACTCAAACCAACTACTACAATCATATGCTTCTAACCTCAGGTTATGGCGGAGTAGTCATTGCCTATGACATGGCGACAGGAAAACAGGCATGGAACTTCACTGCTACAAACATTGGCGGCGAATCACCCTACGGTAACTACCCAATTAACATCTTTGCCATTGCTGACGACAAAATCTATACCTTAACTGGTGAGCACTCAATTACTCAGCCCTTGTATAGAGGACCAAACATACATTGCATTAGTGCAGCTGACGGATCAGAAATCTGGTCGCTTTTGGGTATGGGTGCTGATAATGGTGCACACTTGACAGGTCAGTACATGCAATTTGGCGACGGCAACGTTGTTGGTCTTAACTACTTTGACAACCAAATCTACTGTATAGGTTCAGGCACAAGCGCTACAACAGTTACTGCACCACAGACAGTTCCAGCACTAGGCTCTAGTGTAACGATCACTGGCACCGTAACCGACCAGACAAAATCAGGCAGACGCAACATGAATAATCTCTATGATTTCACGCTTGAAGGCACACCAGCAATATCTGATGAATACATGGGTCCATGGATGGAATATCTATACGAGAACCAAGCAAAGCCAACAGATGCTTACGGTGTTGATGTAAGTTTAGCTGCTATTGATCCAAACGGCAACTTAGTGCCTATCGGTACAACCACTAGTGACATGAACGGTAACTATGGACTAGTATACCAACCAGATGTTCCAGGCTCCTACCAAATCATTGCATCTTTCGCAGGTTCTAAAGCATATGGTCCGTCAAGCGCAACAACTTACCTAACTGTAGGGGAAGCACCAGTAATTACTCCTGGGCCAACAGAAACCCCTGCATCTGCGGCTGACATGTACATAATTCCAGCAACAATCGGCATAATTGTCGCATTAGCAATAGCTACAATCGTTATAGTGCTATTTTTAAGAAAACGACCATAAACTCTATTGCCCAAAAAATTATTTCCCTTTTTTATTTTTTTTAAACCCTAAACTGCACAAGGTCTTTAGCAAATAGTATGAGGTCTTTTTGTTTGGCAGTGCTTTGGCTTTATTCCTACAGTTTTTTCGGCTTGATCTAACGGTTTTTATCTCTTTTAGGGCGATTCTTAGTCTTTGTGCCTATTGTTTCTCGTATGTTTGGCTGTTGGTTGGTTTTTGTTCTGAGAATTCTTTTTTGTATCTGTTAATTATGGCGGGGAGTTCTTGTTTGAATTCGTCGAATTGTTTGTTAGCATGTATTTCTATTTTGGTTGCTGACTACAAGTAAAGATATTTATGGATATCTTAAAGTTCTAGATTATAGACGTCCAAAGATATATCCATCTTAGGAGGATTAAATGGTTCATACCAAGGAAAATACAAGCAGTAAATGGCGACTTTACATTAACCGATAATGTAGAAGTAATCTATGAGAAAGTAGTGACTAGATTTGGCACTTCAGTTAAGATTGATGCGCAAAAGAAGTACATCGGAAGAAGAGTCTACGTCATAATTCTCAAAGAATAGCTACACGACTTTTGTCCCAAAGTCGGTAGGGCAGGATAAAACAAAAAAGATTCGCTTTTCAACTCAGCCACTTTGACAAAAACAACACGTTTAAAGTTGAAAACAATGAAAAAATGGTTAGTCGTCTTCAGCGTCTTCTTTAGCTAACTCAACTGAAATTGAGTCGTCGTGACTAACAGCGTTTTTGCGTGTTTGCTTCTTGTTTGGAGTCTCCTCTTCTCGTCCCCTCATAAAGCCTGCTTCGGCTGCAGTTATCTCGTCATCCTCAAGCATTTCTTCTCTTTCTTGTGAGTTGTATATGTCTTCGGTTTCTCCTTCTATGTCAGGTTTGGGGTCTCCAGTAAAGAAATGTGGTTTGGGTTTTTTTTTGGCTTTACTCATTTTTCTTTAACCTCTCAGCTCTAAACGTTTAAGCACATACTTGTTCTAATGCAACTTGTTCTATTAATGGCTTTTATGGCTATGTGATTGAGCTTTGACAGTCACATATTTCAATCGTGGTTTTGATGATTGTTTTAATCAAGTCACCATTTTATTTTTCATAGGTATGTTTGGCTGTTTTTTTAGGATATTTTTGGTAATATATCTGGATTTAGTCGCTAAGACTCCAGTTGATTATCATTGGTAATTCACGATATTTTTTATGTTTTTAATTCTCTTGGTTTGTGAAAATAATGCAAAAAATGAGGAATCTAACGTTTTTAATGTCAAAATCTTTGTTTTTTGGTAAATAAAGGTTTTTAACGTGTCCTTTGTCTCAAAGCTTGCTAAAGCTTTTTATAAGCCGAACAAGCCTCTTGGTTTGTCACATTAATCATGCTATCACCAAAGCTTCTGAAGCTTTTAGAGACATCATGAAATATCCTGTGGCAGAAGAAACAAAATATGCAAATTCAATCATTTAAGGACTTGCCATTATCAGGAGAAGTCCTAAAAAGTATAGCAGAACTCGGGTTTGATAGTCTTTTTCCAATTCAAGCTCAAGCAATTATTCCCTTACTCGAAGGCAAAGATGTCATCGGGCAGGCACAAACCGGAACAGGAAAAACAGCCGCTTTCGGCGTACCCATGGTTCAACGGTTAAACCGTGAAATCCGTGGCGTTCAAGGATTGATTTTAGTACCAACCCGTGAATTAGCCGTTCAAGTTGCAGAACAAATGGCGCTTTTTGCGAAATACGCCAAACTAAAAGTTTTAGCTGTTTACGGTGGAGAATCCATCAACAAACAAATCCACGCATTAGCTAGCGGAGTCCACATAGTTGTTGGCACTCCTGGAAGATTAATCGATCTTATGGAAAGGCGTGTGTTAAATCTTTCAACTGTTAGAGTAGTGGTTCTTGATGAAGCTGACCGAATGCTTGACATGGGCTTCACCGAAGATGTTGAGTTCATTCTCTCAAAAACCCCCAGAGACAGGCAAACTAGCCTTTTCAGTGCAACTATTGAACAATCTGTTATGCGTGTATGCAACAGATACATGAAAAACCCTGAGAAAATTCTCGTTAGCAAAGACGAAATCGCATTAATTCAAATGAAACAGTTCTACACTGTTGTTAACCAAAACGGCAAATTTGGAACTCTATGCGATATCCTACATGATGACCGTGTAGACAAAGCAATAATTTTCTGCCGAACCCGCAGAGAAACCAGCCGCCTCTCAGACCAACTCTACCGAAAGGGTTGTAGAGTGCAAGCACTCCATGCAGGCTTCACACAAACGCAAAGAGATCGAGCAATCTGTGACTTCAAAGCAGGTCGACTAAACTTATTAGTAGCAACTGATGTTGCCGCAAGAGGCTTAGATATCGAAGGTATAACACATATAATCAACTACGACGTACCAAACGACGCACCAGTCTACTTTCACCGCATTGGCAGAACTGCACGCAAAGGCGAACAAGGCACAGCAATCACATTGGTAAGCTACGGCGAAATGTCAAACTTCAACCAAATCAAATCGCTAACCAAAACTAAAATCGAAGAAATCAAATCAGCAAACTCCGAACGCGGCGACGATTCGGGGATCCAAAGCTTTTACTAAAACAAAGTTTTCTTTGTTTTCTTTTTATTTATTTTAGAGATTAGATGATTAAGACTTTAAAAAACCTAAGTCCTTCATTGTAGGACCATGAGCACGTTCTACTTTTAGACAGTTGTTTTTGTAATTTTATTCGGTTGTATATCTAACTTTAGCAACTGAGGGTAGAATAAACCTATTAACTAAACTTGGATGCGAAATAAATTAGAGTACTCTTTTAGGGAGACTATTTTTTGGTGGTTTGCTGCAATTGATTGAGATCTGAATTGCAGAATGGGCAGTATCCTTGGGTTATGCGTAGTTGGTTTCCGCAGTTGGGACAGAAGATAGAAGTCGATTGTGAAGTCTCTGTTTTTATCAAAGAGATAGTTGCAGTTTCTGTGTTTGTCAAAATTGTTTGGTTTTCATGTACGGATGGATTGGTTTCTTGAGTAAACTGAGTGTAAAGGGGTGTTATTGTTACCACAAAAAGTAACGTGGCTAATAAGAAGGGGATAATTGCTCTAAATGGATTGTTATTATCTGTAAATTTAGTGAATAATTTGGTAGTTTTTGTTTTTTGCATTTTGAAATTTCTACCATCCAGTTGACTATTTCAATAGTTTATTGACTATTACGAAGCCATTGTTGGTTAGAGTCTTCAATCTGCTTAAAGGTTATGAATTTTAAATCTCTAAAATTTATATATCCCCTCCTGATTGTAATCTGCGATATCGCAAGTGATATGTTGCATGAAACAAACTGAAGGAGTCCCGCGAGGTCTTTTGCGCTTTCTAGTTTTGAAATTCTTAGCGGAAAGACCTATTTCAGGATCTGAAATTGTTGGGAAAATCACCCATGAAACTGGAGGAAAATGGAAGCCCAGTCCAGGATCAATCTACCCCCTTCTAGCTGGACTTCAAGAAAAAGGCTACACTCGAGAATCCTTCGCTGTTGAAAATGGAATGAAGCATTATTCTCTTACAAATAGTGGGAAAGAATTCTTCAAAGAACAGGTATTGCTTGGGAAAAAATTTATGGAAAAGATGGAGTGCCTCGTGCCGATGTTCATAGAAGGGTTCTATTTTGACAAAAACGAAGAAAACTCACTTAGTGCTAAAGAATCCGCGAAAAGAGTTTTAAAGACGTTTATAGAATTGGACTCAAAAAAAGAGATTATGACAAAAGAAAATGTCGCCGAGATAGCGAGAATCTTGGATAATTCTAATACACAGCTTAGAAGAATTATTGAAGACATAAATAGAGAAAATCAAGCTCGGATTTCTGAATAAGATAAATGGTGTTTTGTATGGGATTAAAATCTAGTTTTTTGATTGCATGGCGATCGTTATCCAGAAGAAAAAGCAAAAACCTTAGCGCAATTCTAGCTGTAACTTTAGGGGTAACCTTACTAGTAGGTATACAAATCACGACGGCTACCTTAGATAACGCTTTTCTTGCAAGTCTTTCTCAAACTCAAGGCGAAGTAGACGTTCAAATATCAAACGCCACTCTTGGGGGTTACCTCAAAATTGAAGATCAAGCCTTGATATCTGATCTTGCTCCTGAGGCAGCTGGAATCATGCCGGAACTTACGGCTCAAATTCCTGCTTTAGTAGAAAGTCATTTCGACCCGAAGATGGATGCTGCTGGAATACCTGTAAATTACTCTGAGGTTTTTGGCAGTTTCTACGATTGGAAAACAGGAAACAAACTTGACCTCGATGGTCTTCTATATAGCAACTCAAGTATCTTATTATCAAGCAAACAGGCCGAAAAATTGGGGATTGATAAAGATACATCGTTACCTGTCAAATTAACCACTGAATTCACAAATCTAACTAAAACACTCATACCCCCAACTGTTCCATTAGTTAATTGGACAATAAACGCAAACCTGACAAGTGCAAACTACGTCCTAAACAGCAGCATAACTAACCTATCCTTAGAAGTTCAGCCTATCAATTTTCAAGGAGTAGTAATGGCTTACACCATTGAATGCCCAAATTTGAATCTGACAAACTATTCTTATGTTAACATAACCGCTACAGGCTCCCCGAATGCGGCGGTAATAATGGGTTTTCTTTTAGACGATGGCACCACCATGACTGTAGCAAACCTGACGGATCCATCAACCCTCAACACCTTATCCTTTGACTTAAAGCCCTACACAAATAGAACTCTAACTGGCACAAGTTTCCTAACTGCTTTGAGTTTGAATGGAACTAACGCAAAACTTGACATAAGCGAGATAGTCTTTGAAACATCCAATCAAACAGGCTCCCAACGTCTGTCTATCGCGAAATATTCCTCTGAGATTTCAAGAGTAGACCTGCAAGCAGTGGGAGTTTACGATTCTAATCGCCCTGGGATAGGTTCACAATATTCCGGAGCGGTATTTAGACTAAATTATCTTCAGGATTGGCTTAGCCTAAAAGACCAAAACCAACAAACAGACATAATCAGCGCTTTCTCGATAGCATATAAAACAGGCCATTTTGTCAAAGAAATAGATGAAACCTTGCTGCAAAGCAAAGTAGACCACTTAAACGCCACAATTCCCAGAGAAACAGACCCAAAGACAGGTGAATTAATAGATATCTATACGATTAGTTCTGCTCGACTTAATTTCTTTGATATTGCCTCCTTTTTCATCACCTTAATGAGCACAATGCTAACTGCGTTGGGCTTTCTCATTATGTTAACCGGTGTTCTTCTAATCACCAACATCCAATTGATGAGTGTTGAAGATAGAGAATTCCAAACTGGAGTGCTGCGAGCTGTGGGAGATGATCGCAGAGGAATTTTCCAAGCTATAATGATTGAAAACCTATTTCAAGGATTTATCGGAGGTCTTCTAGGGCTTTTGGGTGGATTGGCTTTTGGGCAAGCCGTAGCAGTATATCTTGTGGGCTTATTTGGAACAGGTCAACTTAGCGTCCAACCAGTTATCTCTCCAACAACTGTCGTTCTTTCAGTCATAATTGGTGTAGTTCTTAGCATCGTAACAGGAGTTCTTCCAGCCCTAAGAGCCTCACAAGTGAATATAGTGGAGGCTTTGAGAGGTATACAAGTTAAGTTCAAGTCTAAATCAAGCAGAAACCTAGTAGCCCTTGGAGTCCTGATGGTTGTGCTGGGTGTTTTTGTTCTGTTGTCCAACGGAAATTTTGACAAAGAAACCCAAGTAATCTGGAGTAGTCAAGGATGGGATAGTTTGGGTGAATGGCGAAATCTGTTAATAGGATTTGGTTTTCTAACCGGCGGCTTAGGGTTTATTCTCTCGCGTTTCATTGATCGCGTTAAAGCCTTTAACATCACTGCAATCACGCTTTGGGCGTTTCCCTCATTTCTATTCATCTATGCTATGGGTAACTGGGTAAAAGGAATCACCGGTCTATCTATTGATATCTTGATTTTGGGTATTGTCGAAATAATCATTGGCTCTCTTCTATTTGTAGCCCTCAACCTGCCTATCTTAATGCGTGGCCTTAGAACGATTCTCATAAAGATGCGGGGTGCAAAAGGCATCGGTCAATTCTCTCCCGCCCTCATATCCTCACATATTACCCGTTCAACTTTGACTTTCGCAATATTCGCGATCATCCTGACCCTAAACGTTCTAGTTGCTGCGCTTATACCGACTAGCTTGGGAACTGCAACCCAGATCGAGAAAGATTCCAATGGGGTTGACTTAACGGTCTTTCTAAGCAAACCAGAGGCAATCATCCCAGGCACAAACTACACCCGAGAAATCTACAACCTCGATGAGCGAATAACCGATGTAATTGGGTTTAAGACTTTCAAGCCTGGTGCGGACTTTACGAAGTTTGTTGCCCTAACAGATCCGACGTCTGATGAGTTTGACTATAAAACAGATTTGCTTCCGATCGGGTTGGGTGAGTTTAAACCCGATCAAATCCGAGGTAACGCCTCAAGCTACTTAGATAGTAACTGGCGTTATCCAGCCTATATCTCAACTTTCCCAGATGGTGTTCGGGAATCTGTGGTTGCTGATATGTCAGACAGCCAAGCGCAGGAATTGTCCAAAAAGTCATGGGATCTACTCTTTAACCCCTATTATACGATGGCTGCATATAACGTCTCATCGGATTTGCTATCTGTATTCTCTGGTGAGGGCGACTTATCCAACTTGGACTTGGGATCAGGAGGAGGCTTTGGCGGAAATAGCGAAGACCCCTTAGTTGGCGTAGAACCGCTTACTGACAATACTACTAGTATAATCAAGCATCCTATTGTCTTTACGGACTCTTTTCTGCTACCTGTTGGAATGCAAATTTGGATACCTATGAATGCTTCATCGGGAATATTGCCAAATTACCAAGTATTTACTGTAGGCGCCAGTCTTGATTCTCAAAGAGGCGGAGGTTTCCCACTAGGCGGAGGACTAAGCTTTGGTTCAGGTGACCAAGACTTTAGTTCAATACTTGGTTCGGTCTATCTTTCTGGGTACTGGACAAATCAAACAGATTATTTGGGAGAAGCAAACGGTGAAACTTCAACTTCGAGAGCAACTGACCAATATGATGCATTTATGGTCAAAACTTCTCTTCCAGTTGATGACCCCCAGCTCGAAGATATTGCACAAAAGATTCAGGAATTCACAAACACAAACGGGCAAGGATATCGCCTTCTTGCCGATGATGACTTCTATGTTGCAAGCACCACATTGACCTATGCAAGTATCGAAACAACCTTAGAAATGACTGATCGCATAGCTTCTTTCCTTCAAATATACGTCACTTTCGGTCTAGTAATAGGCGCAGTAGGAATGGGTGTAATCTCAGTTCGTAACGTTTCTGAGCGGAAACGCGAAATCGGAATGATGCGAGCTATAGGTTTCTCTAGAAGAGAAGTAGTCCTGTCTGTTCTCTTTGAATTGGTCGTGCTGGGTATAATTGGATTAGCCATCGGTGTGGTTAACGGGTTGCTTATTAGCGTAGGGTTTGCTAACATGCAAGACGTTGCACTGGTGATTCCCTGGCAAGAAATTGGAATTTACCTCTCCATCATTGTGTTCATAGCCATCGGTTCGGGTTCTATACCTGCGCTTGTGGCGTCAAGAATTCCCCCCGCAGAAGCCTTGAGGTATGTCGGATGAAAAACAACAAAACAATACAACCCCAGGAAGATATTCTCAAAATATCTAGTCTACATAAGCGATACAATGAAGGCAAATCAAACGAAGTTCACGCCCTTCAAGGAGTTGACTTGACAGTTAAAAAAGGTGCCATGATGGCAATCATGGGCGCATCAGGTTGCGGAAAAACTACCCTGCTCAACATGATAGGTAACTTGGATCGCCGCTCGCAAGGACAAATCATAATCGATGGAGTGGACACCTCAAAGCTATCTGATGGTGAGAAAACCACTTTTCGAAGAGATAAAATCGGATTCATATTTCAACTCTTTAATCTCTTTCCGTTCTTGAGCGCCGTTGAAAACGTTGAAACCCCCTTACTGCTGCGAGGCCTAAACTCTGGATTGGCAAGAGAGCAAGCAAAAATGATGCTGCGCGAACTAGGTATGGGTGACCGTCTTTATCACCTGCCAAAAGAACTCTCAGGCGGGCAACAACAAAGAGTTGCCATCGCCCGTGCATTAATCAATCAACCCGCCATCATCTTAGGGGATGAACCCACTGGAGATCTAGACTCTTCAACGAGTGCAGATGTTATGGATCTTTTCCGCCGAATCAACAGAGTCAACCAACAGACCCTAATTTTGGTTACGCACAACCGTTGGATTGCAGAAAAATGCGACTATATCGTTCACATGAGTGATGGTCAAATCTCAGGTGTAGAAAACAATAATCAAAGCATGGAGGCAAAAAGATGAAAGCCTACTTCTCTGCCCTAATAGACAAGTCTGCAGTTTCAGAAAACTCCAAATTATCTAAAAACCTATCCGCGACCTTGAAGAGAAATCTTACCCGTAAATCGAAAGTTCAACGTAAGGAATTCAACACTTTCCTATTTTTATCAGCTTATAAACAGCTCCAAAAAACGCTTGATTCAAAGACTATTGAGCAAACACAAATACAAATGAAAAAACGGCTTCAAGAATACTACATCAAGAATAGGTCAAAGCTTGAAAAAAAGCTTAAAAATAGTCGAGAGTTAAAAGAAACATCGCATATAGTCGGGACGTTCCTAAAGGAGATAGATCCCAAACTCCAAAAAGTATTCATCATGCAACTCAGGAAACATCTCTCAGAACTTCCAACAAAATTCTATGAAATTCAAAATAATAGTTTCACTGCAATTTGGAATTTAAATGAAGAGAACTCTGTCCAAGTGTTTCTATCAGCTTGCCCCGATCAAACCTTCAAGCTTCCGCAAATTCAGCAGCAACCCAATTTAGAGGCAATGGTCGATAAGGTAGAGTTCCTTAATTTCTTCATAACATTTCTTGATCCAACCCTTAAACGCCTCAAGGATATGAATGGAGTCTTAGAGAGGCTAAAGTTGGGTCTTGAAGGAACTCACTTCAAAAGCAGCGAGAAGGAAACTCAAAACAAGCTTGAAATGTTCCTGAGGATTCTTTCAGCAAAACTCAGTGCGCTGCAAAACATGGATAAGGAAATCCTATCGATTTTTAAGTTGTACAATGAAGTTGACGAATACTTTGGTCAAACCAACTTTATAGAACGAACTTCTGTGTGTCATAAAGTTGTTGAAGACGTATCTGAAAAGATAGCTGAAGGCAGAAGTCTTGTAGCTGAGGTTCAGGATAAACTCGAAGTATGCCTAATTGACTTAAAAGATTATACGGATGAAACAAAGAACGGAGTAAAAACCGTTAGCTCTGAAGAAGAGTTTAGACTTGCACTTTTAAATATGGCTGAATTGAGCTCTGACTTGTTTATTGAAGCAGAACTTTCAAAGCTTTGGATAGATTTCTTTAGTGCAGACATTCCCTTCTTTGCTTTTCAATCCACACTATTTAACATTAAAACTCCGCAGCTTTCAGATGCTTCAGCTGAAAGCATCATCTCAGTTAGAGCTTTAGTTAAAAACTACACTTTAGGACAAACCACTGTGTATGCCGTCAGAGGAGTGGACATTGACATTAAGGACGGCGAGTTTGTGGCTATAGTCGGCAATTCTGGAGCAGGAAAGACGACTTTACTTAACTGTATGGCTGGACTTGATGATCCCGATTATGGAGTTGTATTCTTCAAGGGAAAAGATCTTCACAGTTTGGATGACAAAGAAAAATCAAGGGTTAGACTACTTGACATGGGATTTATCTTCCAAAATTATGCTTTGCTTCCTCATTTCAACGCCCGAGAGAATGTAGCGTTGCCAGCTGACATAGCAGGTTTTAGCAAAGATTTGAAGAATAGAATAGAAGAGCTTCTTGAAGGAGTTGGAATCAGCAAGCAAGCTAAACAATATCCTGCTCAATTGAGTGGCGGACAATTACAGCGTGTTGCTATAGCACGTGCACTGACGAACCGCCCGAAAGTTTTGTTTGCGGATGAACCTACAGGTGACTTGGATTCTCAGACTGGAAAACAAGTAATGCAGTTAATCAAGAGATTTCATGAAGAAACTAAAACTACCGTAATTATCATTACCCATGAACAAGAAATCGCCAATTATGCTCAAAAACAAATAAAAATAGAAGACGGGTTAATTGAGACCTAAGTTTTAGTGCGGATCTGTAGAACTGATTTAGCAAGAAGGAACTGCTACGAAATCAATGTAGGTTTTTATTCGATGAGTTATTAAGACTTGTTTGGTTTAAAACACACTGGAATTGAACAATATGAAAACTATTGCTCTTGTAGCCCATGATAACAAGAAGAAGGATCTAGTTGAGTGGTGTGATTTCAACAAAGGAACCTTATCCCAATACTGCCTTTACGCAACAGGAACTACTGGCAAGAAGATAATTGAGAAAACAGGTTTGAAAGTAAATCTGTTAAAGAGTGGACCTTTTGGTGGAGATATGGAGCTCGGAGCTATGATCGCCAATGAGAAACTGAATATTTTATTTTTCTTTTGGGATCGTTTGGAGTCTAAGCCTCATGACGTAGATGTTAAAGCAGTTCTCAGATTAGCAGTCTTGTATAATATTCCCACTGCCTGCAATAGAGCAACAGCTGACATGATAATCTCCAGTTCCTTGTTTAATTCGAACACTTGAAGTTGTAACTTAGTAAGACTACTTTGCTTGTTTACTTCAAGATATTCTAAATTATTTCTTTGGCTCCGCTGTTGTGCTTTTTCAGTTAGACTATTTCTTAGAGGGTATTGTATGATGGCAATTATTGTAAATTCCCATATCGTTTTATTCCCATTCGCCACATTTTGGACGTTGCTTGTCATTTCTAATGGCTACAGCGAATTTTGGCAATAACTTTGTCCCTTGTTTTTCTAAATAGCTTCTTTTTCCTCTGCAACTATAATTTGATGAATTTTTCCTTGTCTTTTCTCTATGGTTATGCTGATATTTTTTCCAATATAAGGTGCAAAGATTTCTTGAATGGATAACATTGTTTCAAGTGCAAATGACTTTGTTGCGCTTTCAGGTTTTTGTGGCATATCAAGAGCAAGACATTGTTTACCATTTAAATTCAGCTCTGAGACTTTTCCTTGATGTACAATTTTCTCCCTATCTGAGCTATTTCTATACTTTGCAGAAAAAGCTACTCTAACTCTATGCTTTGTCGACATAACTAATCTATTTCTATGCTGTGCAGATTTAAGATTATTCTTTATGAAAACATTACATTAGTTGATGCGGTGTAGAAGATGCCAGATAAAACATCAATAACTTAACCACTTGCTCAGCTAATTTTTTTGTTTCAATTATCATATTGAAAAGAATTAGTGGATATTTTATGATTTTTTTGCTTCGAATTATTTAGCCAGCTTAATAGGCGTATCTATTAAAGTAGATACACTAAATACAGTATTTACACTTCGGTTCAAAAAAATGCCAAGGTACTAATCTATTCTTTCACTAAAATATTCGCTACCTCAACAGCAAACCCAACACTGCAAAAAAAGCAAACAAAACAGAGACACCCAATGCTAAATAAGCTACTCTCAAAGTCTTTGTATTCAGCTTAGCTTGAAAGTACAAATTACTTCTCTCTACTTGGTTCCTGTGCTGCTGTGCCTCAATTCTTAGGCTTTTAATAAATTCTTCAATACTAAAAACTCTAAAAATCTCTGAAACGTTAGCATACATAGTAAGACCTTTTTGTTTACACACATCCTCAAAATACTTCAAATTAAACGATATTCTCTCCAAATAATCCAAAGCATCATCAAGTCGGTTCATTCTAATCATGATTTTTTCCATGTGCTTTAAGTCCAGTTTATCAGTCTGACAAACTTTAATGTCAAGTCTGTCCTCCAATTTCTCAGACCTTATGACACCATCAAACCCTTTTAGTTTAGAACCAAACCACTCTTCATTAGCTTCTTTAAATAGTTTGGAAAGTGAAGGAAATAAAACAGATAAGTCTCTAAGAGAGTCTACACTGACTTCTTCTGGTTTTTTGGAGAAAATGTCTTGGTTATCTTCAAAAATAATTTTGTGTATTTCTGCGAGTTTATCCAGTGCTGTTTGAAACAAATACTTATTCTGTTTATTTTCTTGTTTTGACTGTGCCATGTTTAGATTATACAACTGTTTCGCAGATTTAAAGATTTACAGAATGTTAAAATTGATAATTGGATTTTTAGAATGATGTTGCAAAAAATTTCACTTGGGTTTTCCTATATTGGAGAGCCAGCTTCAAAACTTATCTTTTAATCATGTTTAGAACCATTAACTATGTGGTTGATTTATTTAGACCCTGTGAAGCTTTTGGAGACAACATCTCCCGTAAAAATCTTTTTTCCCAATAAGCACTATTGGTTGAAATGTACTGGCGATGAACAAATTGGAAATAGGTTTCTTGGTTGTCCTCAATGCGGAAAGGAAGGTGTTTTTGATTAAATAGCTACGTTGCTCTCTTAGCTCCGCAGTTCGGACACAATACTGAAGCTTGTGGAACCAACCCACCGCAGTATTGACAAGGAATCATAATAATTGTCTTGCTCAAACGTTCTTTCTCCAGTTCGATTTGCTCAAGAGCTATTTCATGTTCTCTTTTGCTTTTCTCGTTGCGTGATTGTGCTCCAAAAACAACTATTGCAAGCAAAATAGCTGCGCTGAAGAAAATACCCATGAAAGCAACAATTATAATAAGACCATCAGACATGGCTAAAACTACGAGAAAACATCTTTTTAGGTTTTGCAGGATTCTCTATTATTCAATGATTTGTATTTTAAAACTTGGGTATAAAAGGAATAGTGAATTTTTGGTATATGGTAGAAGACTTCAACCGTTAAAATTTGCTTGGGGTATGCTGTTAGTGAAATGAAAGTATCTCTTAGATATCTCTATAATCCTTCACTGCAAAAAACAGAATAAGACAACCCATTACCGTTGTGCCTCCCAGGGCTAATCCGACAATTCCGTATGTTCCTGAGGAGAAGATAAGTAGTGTTCCACCAATTAATGGTGCTAAGACTTTGCCGATGTTGTTGAAGAAGCTATTAAGTGAAAATAGGGTAGCTCGGTACTTAGGCATCTGCTCTAAAACGAGAACGGCGAAAGCTGGCAGAGCCATTGCGGCAAACCAGACATGCATCATATCTAATGTTAAAGCAAGTAACATGTTCGGGACAAAGAAGAATATGCCCGTAAAGCAGGCGGCTAAAAATGTTGTTACTAAGGCGATTTTTTTGGCTCCAAACCGAGGAATTAAGCGACTGGAAACTAACGGAGCCAAAATGAACAAAACTATTGATACTTCGTATATCATTATTGTTACTTCTCTTGGAGCTTCGAATTGAATTCTGTAGAAGGCGATCGCAAAAACAGCAACTTCAGTTCCAGCGATCGTTAATAGATTAGCAATGATGACTGCAGTTGCCGATCTGTTTTTTAAAATTTGCCTAAAGCCTTCAACATATGGGTTTCTTTTTGCAGCTGCATCTTGTTTTTGCACTTGTCTGGATGGTACCAGATATAACGTTAAAACTAGTCCCGCTATTGAAATTGGTAACGCAAGAGTTAAAAAGCTCAAGTGCCAGCCCCCCATTTGAGTTACCACTCCAACTATTGGAATCAGAATTAAAGTAACAGCTGACCCTATTGAGAAAAGATAGCTTATTACCTTAGCTCTTTGATTGGGAGGTAGCGAATCAGCGATAAGAGTCATCGCCATTATGCTGATGATTACGCTGCCAACACCTTCCAGAGCATAGAACAACTGCAACATAAGAAGACTCGGTGCCAAGTAACTTCCAACTGCAGAAGCTGCGATGAAGCTTGTTCCAACAAAAAGTAATCGTTTTTTCCTATACTTTATCACTAAAACACTTAGCACTAAGGCGCCGATGACTTCAGCGGTCATGTTAATGGTGCTTAGCTGAGTTATTGATCCAACTCCAACAGCTGTAGTTGTTCCAAAGAAAGTTTTTGCCATGTCAGTCGCAAATAGAGCCAAAATTGCGTTGGCCAATCCTGTTGAAAACATTGCTATTGCTAAGGTCCCAAGAAACCACTTCTTTCTGACGGGATAATCAGGTGCTGCTTGAGGCTGCTCTTCAGTTGACATAATTAATCTCATATCGCTTATGGAAGCAGTGGACATTTAAGACTTTCAGTCAACAGAGTAGTGGAGCTACAGACAAAAAATATTCTGAATAATCGGTAAAAAACATCTTATAATTTTCAGAACTTTAAAGAAAGCGTAAATATAACGGAGAAAAACATGATGAAAAAAATTAGCAAAATTGCGTTCTCAACTATTTTGGCTCTATTAATGATAACGCCAATTTTGATACTTCCAACAGCAACAGCCAAAAATCTAAACCTGCATGAAGGTGCAGATCGAATCGATTACATTAACGCCGGCGGACAGGTTGAGTTTTTCCTACCAACGCCACTACCAGACAACTTCCCAGCATCAGCAACAGCAATGCAACTCAGATTTTGTCACTTTGAAACACCTAACGCTAAACAAAGCTTTGATAACCTAATAATCTACGTATACATGACCTACAAAGGCAAAACAGACTGGCAACCATTCGCACAAATCACAACAAGTGAAGACTCAGCAGTTTTTGAGAGAGTGTTTTGGAGCGGAACTTTCATGAAATGGGATGCCACATTGTTTTCATTACCTGAAACTCTTAGTGCTGATAACGTAATTGTGGTTCCCGAGGGTACATTGACAGTTGATAGACACGGTAACGATGTAGCTGTAAACTTGAATTCTCCACAACAAGCGAAAATTGCTGGAACAATGAATACAAAAATAACCATTCCCGCGTTTAACTTGAAGCTCAAAAACTACGATGACTCAATTCACTACATAGGAAGTGCATCGATGATCGGTTGGCCAGGAGCATCAGGTTACACAATAGTCCATGAAGAACTGAGATTCAACGCAGAAGGCATCATAACTAGCGCTTGGTATCCAAATGGTGCAGCCACTACCAACTCACACTTAGTGATGCATGGAACCCATACATTCTATCCCCAAGCAGCATAACTTGCTGCAAACCCATTTTTTCTTGTTTGAAGCAATTCATTTGCTAATGGTCTCTATCAACTTCTTTGTTTTTTTCAATAAGTGAGTTCCATATTGATAAAAGTTCCATTCTGCTTGCTTGCAAAAGTTTTGCTTGTTCTTTTCTTATTTTAACAATGTTATCGAAGACGTTTTTGAAAGTAATAGCGGAATATTTGATTGATGATTCAGAAGTAGCTTGCACCATTTCTTTATTCATGAGACGTTTCAAGGTTGATCTGAGTTGGCGTTTCGTTAAACTAAGAGCATGAGCTAAGTCTTTTTCGTTTTTGGGCCCTTTCTTTGCAAGAAAAATATATGCGCGAACATCCACTTCTGTGAGGCCTAAGGTTTTTAGTTTTTCAACAGCCAACTTTAAACTCAACTTTTTTCCATATTTTGTTGTTTTGAATTTGTTTTATAAAAAGGGAAGAAGACTTGTTTGTTGTGAAACTGTTTGCAACTGTTATGGGTCAAAGTGTATTTGGCCAGCATAATTGAATGCAATGGGGCTAATGTGTGAAAAGGTTCCTTGGCCGTGAAGGTTTGCTAAGTCATCTGTACCGCTTATGATTCGCCATTCTCCGTCTGGTGAGCTATGCGAGTTGCCTACTGCTTTAATGTATAAAGTACCTTCCTTTCCGTCAACAACTGCCTTTACTGTAAATAGACTTTGGGAAGTTACCCAAAAGTTGGGACCGATGTCGTGAATTGTTAAGCTGCGTTGGGAAGTGCCAGTTCCGGTTATACCTCCTGATAGTATAATGTTATCCGTTACTGTGCGGAACTCTGTGGATCCGTCTGAGACGAATTTTTGATCAATAGTGTTTGTATCGCTAAATGTCCATGTTCCTGTTATAGAGGTTGGTTTTGTTGCGTAGGCAAAAGAGAATGTGCTTGCTAAAATGGCTGCCACAGTTAAGGATGCCACGAGGATTGTGATTTTTTTATTCAAGTTGTTTCACCTCCGTCACAACACTTTGTTTTGTGTTTTTTTATAGAGGTTAGAAGCTATATTTTGTAGGTAGTCGGAGAAAATACGACTATCCGGAGAATTATTGCATAATTTAATAAGGCGATTTGAGGATATCGAATTGGGGCATGTGTGGTATTTTGAGTCACGAGCCTGTGCTTAAGATGCTTGTAAACCTTGGTTTTGATCAAATAGACGCCCAAGTGTACATCTATTTGGCAAAGAGGGGTATGCAAAAAGCTAGTGAAATATGCAAAGCGTCAAAGTTGACCAAGCAACAACTATATCCAAGCCTCAAGCGGTTGCAGGGTAAGGGTGTTGTTAGTTCGACGTTTGAGCATCCTGCTCGTTTTGGCGCTATTCCTTTCGAAAAGGTTTTGGATATTTTCATAAAAGCGAAAATTGAAGAGACTCAAAACTTGCAGAAAAGTAAGATGGAAATTCTTGAGAATTGGAAAAACCTCAAGATTGAAGATAATATATCGGCAAAGTTCTCGGTTATTGAAGGTAGAACATTTATCTACTCAAAAATTCAGCAGATGATTCAAGCTGCAAAAGACCAAGTTAAAGCTGTAACAACTGTCCCAGTTTTGCTGCAGGCTGACCAGCGAGATATTTTTGACGTCGGTTACAATCATTCCTTAAAATCTAGGGTTAGATTTCGATTTCTGGTTGCTTTATCTGAGAATAATGTTCATGCTATTCAAGAGTTTCTTAAGGAGACTGCTAACTCTAACCTTAAAATGGAGGGAAGAAATCCGGACTTGGGTGCGACTCTGTTTCCTCAGATGCTGGTGAGGGATAAAGAGGAAGTGTTATTTTTTACTAACCCGCGAACTGAGTCTTCAATAATTGAAAAGACTGATGTATGCTTGTGGACAGATTGCAAACCCCTGGTGAATGGTTTTAGTGCCATGTTTGAGGATTTTTGGAGCAACTCAACTAGCATAAGGGAGAAAATAGTTGAAATTGAGACTGGTAGACCTTCGACTAAGACACTTGTAATTGGAGATCCTGAGGTGGCCAGAGATAAATATGATGAGATTCTGATGGGGGCTAAAGAGGAAGTTCTGATAATGACGTCCTCTAAAGGTCTTGTTGAATTTTCGAGAAATTCTTCGAAATTTGAAGAGTTGGTTGAGAGAGGAATAAAAGTTAGAATTATGGCTCCGATCGTGTTTGAGGATCTGGAAGCTTGTGAGCAGCTTTCTAGAGTGTGTCCTCTTAAGCATGTTGCGCCGAATTATTTGCCGATCACGATTGTTGATGGAACGTATCTTTTTCAGTTCCAGAAGTTCGTACCAAAAGTGCAGGTTCTTGATTTGGTTCCAAGTTTTGAAAACATTGTTTATACTAACAATTTTGATTATGTGCAAAAAATGAGAATAATGTTGAATGAAATTTGGAAAAATGCTACTCCTCCGTCGGTTGAGAATTTGAGAATGCTTTTTGGAGGGGACGCTCTGAGCCAAAGTGTATTTTTCCCGGGGGCAATCCGTTGTCCTGGTCCAAACGGGACTTTTCATCCCCTTGCTCCAGGCAAGTTTGCTAAGAATGGGAGTTATTCAGTTGTTAAAATTGTTGATGAGGATCCGCTCGCAAAGTTAACTGAACAGGACGTTTTAAACGAAATAATTAACGCTCACAAATCCCCGAGCAAAATCTTACCTGGTGTGCGCAGAGTATATTCTAGTCAAGCCATCGCGGTCATTCATCCGCCTGATTTCTTTAGTCTGCCCCCAATGCTTATTCGAATTCATCACATTGAAAAAAATTCGACCTTTGGATCAGAAGATGTGGTAATGGTTAATTTGTGGCTTAAAACACCCAGCGGTCCTGCTTTCGTTCCGGTTGCTGTTTTAAGTGACAGCCCTCAAGCTCCACTGCGTTGGGGAAAAAACCTTGATGCTGCTCCTGCAAATCGAAATGTTCAAGTGGCAAAGAAAGATGAGTTGCAAGTGTGGGTCCATGGCAACACTTTGTTTGCAGGTTGGACTGTGCCCATTCACCTTTATCCTTCAGAATATGTACTTCCGCCAGCATGCATTTTGATCGAAGGATACGGAGTTGTCAAGACCGAAGCATACTCTGTTGTCCAAGTTTCAGGAGGCAAGTTAAAAGCAAGACAAAATGGTTTTAACGCGTTCGTTACTTTCATGCATCCATCATCAAAGTATTCAGGACCAGGTACTGACGGATTCTTAGTTAGAGATTTCGTTATGGAAGTAACCCCGCAATTCATCAAAGACTTCAGCCCAAAACTAGAAACTAAACTAATTGGAAAGAGAAGTCCAAAATAAGCAAGACAGTAAGTGAGTCGGGTGGGGAGGGATTTGCACCTACATCTTCTCGGTGATAACGTTTGTGGAGGCAACATCACCTGTAAAATCCCATTTTTTCAAATTCTCTTAAAGCAACTTTAAACTTTGCTAAATTCCTGAATTGAGGTAACGTATGCATGCAGTCTGAGTGTAATCTATATCCTGCAAAACTTGCCACATAGAATCTGAGATTAAACAGTTCAGAATCTTAGTATTTGTAGATTTCAGGGTCACTGAGTATCTTTTTTAGTTTTGGGCTGCGTTGGATTATGATTGAGTGCGCTTCAACCCATGTTAGTAAGTATGATACTTGGATTAGTCGTTCTTATCGTTGTTTGGCTGGGAGGTAGGGAAGAATACCGCTGGGGTGGTGGCTGCTAGAAAGCTACTTGTTGTTTGTTTTTAGGTGCTTAAGAATAAGCGACCGTTTCACGATCAACCTTAAACGTGTTTCACCGTGGAGAGCTGTCCATTTGATTTGGACGTGTTGTTGATTGATGAAGGGTTGAATGCGTTGCCATATTGCCCCTCTTTGGCGTGGCGGATAGGTGTTTGCCTTTGTCGTCAAATAGAAAGAAATGAATAAGGGATTTGGGCGGAAAAATGAAAAGAATAAAGAGTAAAATAACTACTTCACATAGTTGTTCTTTCAACCGCGAAACAATCTTTAGTTAAAAGAAGAAATCTGTAAAAACTCGCGCTCATAGTATTTGTTCGGGGGGAATTCTTAGGGTGAACAACAACTTCTACCTTGACGTTTCTAAAATAAATTTGTGAGCCAATAGATCAGGCTTTAAAAGAAGAAGAAGATTGAAAAATCTGCGCTTCTTCTTCTACTCGTTAACCTTTTTTTTCCTTGTTGCAACATTGGGTTGGAATCGGTAGAACAACAACAATGCGTTACCATATATTGTTGTTCTTCTCTTGAGAGTATTGCGTGCCGCCAAGTTTGAAAGAAAAAAAATTGTGCTGCTTGAAAAAACACAATTTTTTTCTTCTCTTAAAAGGTTAGATAAGTCTATTTTCTTGGTGGAAGAAAAAAGAGTGCAATTAAGATCATGTAGTCAAAGTAGTTTGTGAGCTCTACGTTTCAGGTGAGCCACTTGCTTTCTCTGATATTTGGATGGAATAGTTAAGGATCTGGAAGGATAAACGGATGACAAGAAACCTAACAAATTGGATACACCCGAATTTGGAGAAGTCACTAAACAAAAGATTGGTTACCGACTGCGTGAGGTGTTGGGTGGTAAAAAAACTTAAACTCGAGGGGAGACAGGGCAAGGTAGGGTTTACGAGTTTGATGAAGAAAAACTTAGACGCATATTTAAGAAGTACACTTGTGATTTTGGGAACAAGTTTACAAGTTTAACGAGTTTAAAGGGTGTCGCGCCAATAAAAAATGAAGTTCAAACTCAAGAAAAAGTTGATTCTTCACAAATATGCAGCAACTATTTGATCAAGAGAACAAAATAGAAGAGCAGACACCCTCTAAAGTAATAAAACTCGTGAACTCGTTCCCAAACAACAGTCTTGAAGAGCTGGTTTCTAAGACCAAGAGTGTTTTATCGGTTAACCGTTGGCTGTTTTGGGATTGAATCTTGTGTAGTTTGCGGTGCTAAGGGGCGTATGGATTGGAAGGTTAACGAGTTTGATTATTCTTGGGGATTTCTATGTGGAACATGTGGCCTAAAGCTTTCTGAAACACTAGCAACCACGACTAAGAAATGAAGGTGAAGAGATGAAATGTAGCTTCTTAATTGGCAATAATAGTTTGTGCTAAGAACAAATTTCCAAGTATCCACTTTCCACTAGCTATTATATAGATGCACATAAGGAGGTATTCCACTGTGGGATGAATCGTCTTTACCCAAAGCTCGGTAATGAGCTGGCTTTTCATCTCAACAATCAAAAGGAGAAAGAAAAAATGCAAATGAAGAACAAGTTTACTATTGCGATTACTATTTTCTTGATGCTTTCGATTACAACTTCAGTAATGCTGATACCAAACACCAGTGCACACGATCCTCCCTGGACCGTCCCAACTAGCGCCTATGTTAGTCTAGCGCCAACGACAATCGGACTTGGCCAATCTACAACTATCGTCGTTTGGCTTGACAGATATTCGCCTACTGGAAATGGCTTGGAGGGTCAGTTCTGGGATGGCTTCTTGATAACGATTACAAAGCCAGATGGAACTAACACAACCATTGGACCATGGACATGTGGAAGTACAGTTGCTAGCGACTTCAAAGTATATACTCCAACAGCTATTGGCACATACAAGATCGTGTTTAGCTGGCCTGGAGAAACCGTGACGGAAGGCGTAGGAGCTGGTCTAAGCAGAAGCTTTAGCGCCCTCGGAGATTTCTACGAAGGCTCTACAAGTGAACCGGCATATCTTACAGTACAGCAAGACCCAGTACAAACATGGCCAGAATCCCCTATGCCACAAGATTACTGGACACGCCCAATAAACGGCGCTAACAGAGCATGGGCAAGTCTTCCAAGCAACTGGTTGAGAGGGACATCGAACGTCAATAATTTCCAGCCACAAGGAACAGCACCGAATACTGCACACATACTTTGGCAGAATCCTATAACTCCAGGACGAGCTGGAGGACTCGCTGATGCACAATGGTTTAGTATTCCCGCAGACGTTAGCGACTACGAAAATCCCTGGTCATCTCCGATAATTATGAACGGATTCATCTACTACAACACTCCGACAGTTGGAGACAGCGCTAACTACGGCTACTACTGTGTTAATCTATACACAGGACAGCAAGTTTGGTACAAGAATGGCACTGACAATGGTCTAGACAATCCTGTGACATACACTTCTGGGTCTTTTGGCGGCAATGCTCCTAGTCTCGCGCAAAGCTACCCGCAACTGACATTGGGTCAGATGAAGTATTATTTCTCAGTTAACGGCCAAGGAGCACTCTCATATCTATGGATGCAGAAAGGCAGCACATGGTACATGCTTGACGCAGCTACTGGAAACTTGATGCTAACGCTTGTAAATGTGCCATCAGGTACAGCCGCAACTGACCAAGACGGAAACTTACTGATATACAGCTATAACCCGACTACAGGCAACATTCTCTGCTGGAACTCAAGCAAAGCGATCTATCCGGGCGGATTAACAGGAACTGGTGAACAACAATGGAAACCACGCATGGGCGGAGTAATTGATGCAGTCAACGATACCTCATGGCAAACCGGCTACAACTTTGGTGTAGCCGATGCGCCTACTTGGCTGAGTATTCCGCATTCTGGATACACAATGAACGTGACGGGTCCCAAGAATCTGCCAGCCTCAGTTGCTTTCGGTGCTTCAGAGTCAGGATTTACACGCATCCTCCAAGATGACCAACGCGTACCAAAAGAACTATTCGGGTTCTACAAAGGAAGCGGCAGTTCAATAGGTTCTTCCCCTGATCCAGACCAGTTTTCAGTGTGGTCTCTGCAAATAAACGAACACGCAACAGACTATAGTCCTTTCCCTGGACAGACCCCTGTTGTTCAAACTAACCTTGGGTTCACGGTAACTCAAGTGTTAGACAAAACAATCACCGTTCCGTTACCTGGCAAAAACTATACATGGAATCTTGGCGACGCAAGCTATAACGACAAAGTTTTCACTATACGCTGTTCACAGACAAGCCAGATTTGGGGTTACAGCTTAGAAACTGGAAATCTGTTGTGGGGACCATTACAGCCATTTAACCAAATGGACTTTTACGGCCTAAGCAGCAGTATGTACTATGGCAAAGTCTTAGTCTGCTCATCATACGGAGGAACCCTTGCCGCTTACGATGCCCAAACAGGCGACTTTTTATGGGTCTACAACGCAACAGCAACCTATCCATATGAAAGCAATTATGGTGCTAACCTGCCCCTCAGTGTTGGGGCAGTCGCCGATGGAAAAGTCTACCTCTACTCTTCAGAGCACTCACCTACCAAGCCACTCTGGCGTGAATCATATCTTCGTTGTGTAAACATCACTGACGGACAGGAACTCTGGAAACTGCTAGACTTTAACATGGGATTAGGTATCGCAGATGGCATTGCTGTCACAGCGAGCCTTTACGACAATATGGTTTACGCAATCGGCAAAGGACCCAGTGCAACTACGGTTGAAGCACCAAAAGGCGGCATTTCAGAAGGAAATAGCTTTACGATAACAGGAACAGTTACCGACCAATCACCAGGCGCAGTTGCATACGCAGCCAAATACGGGCTATTAAATGGGCTTGCTGCAGTATCTGATGATAGCCAACAAGCATTCATGCAGTACATTTACATGCAGCAGGTTAAGCCTACAGACATTACCGGTGTCCCTGTAACGATAAATGCCATTGACCCTAACGGAAACATTGTCAACTTTGGCACAACCACCAGTGACGCAAGTGGATTCTATAGTTTCCAGGTTGACCCTGACATGCTTGCTGCTGGTGCAGACACGTACACTGTCATTGCCAATTTTGCAGGCTCTGGTTCTTATAGTTCATCAAGTGCAGAATCGGCTTTCACCATTAACTCGGCACCAACATCAACCACAGCTCCAACATCAGGAAGCACTCAGCAACCCACTGAAATGTATATCATAGTCATAGGGATAGCGATAATCATTGCAATCGCAATAGTCGGCGCAATATTACTAAGTGCTATAAGAAAACGACCATAGGAACCCATCAGCCAAAATACTATATTTCCCCTCTTTTTAAAAAATTAAAGTTAACAAACTTGTTTGATATTCATTTTATAACAAAAAGCACGAGGAACCAAATTTACAAAATTAGCCATGGCAAAAAATGGGAATGGCGAAGCACGCACTCAAGAAATCATGATTGGTTTGCTTTTTTCCCAGACTTTCTCAAAATTGTCCTTGTAGATGCTAATTATGTTTTGGCTGTTCGTCCAGATCAGGCATTGGAGCTCGTTTGCCGTTTTCCGTTGGGTAGTTATGAATACTTCTTTATTGTCTATGATCAAGTAAGGTTTGACTGTAACTTCCTGGTTTTGTCTAATAACAAAATCGCCAGTGTTCGGGATTACAAATTTAAGAATTTTTTGGGCATCAACAACATTTACGATATTGTCTACTATTATCCTTGTTCTCACATCATGATCAGCCAATAATTGATACCATTTCTCTACCAAAGGCAGTCGTCTCCGCATCAACGCGAAATTATACACAGCATTAACTTTTTCCGTCGCATTTTCGAAAGAGTAGCCCAGTCTGTTGTTTATGGCATTATCTGTTACGAGGAATGTTGTTTGAATTTCGTTTGGCGGTGAACCTGCTTGTTTGTCTTTAATTGCTTCGGTAAGAGCTTCGCAGGTTTTTTTAAGTTGCTTGATTCTTAAATAAAATTTATGCTGTTCGGTGTTTATTATGTAGCGTAGTGCTACTTCTGGAGGAAATGCTCTCATGCTGATTGGGCGTTCTACGGTTCTGGTTATGAGCCCCATTTTTTCTAGTTTGGGCAATATTTTATAGATGTCTTGCTCGTGGATTTTCGTTTCCACAGCGACGGAGCGGATGGTTGCTTTTGCCGAGGAAGCGATGCTTAGGTACGTCTTTGCCTGGTTAATAGTGAGCCCGAAAGCTGTTAGCTGCTCTGCCAACTCTTCTCTCGTCAAGATCATCGTCCTCTATCCCAAATCGCAATAATAGAGTGATTAGAGACTGCTTAAATTCCTTCCGTAACTCCAATACTCGCTACTCCCCAAACTAAAGGATGAATAAAAATGAAAATCAAAGGTTATAGATTTCCATGTGAAGTATGTGGAGAAGCAAAGTTGTTTGCAGCATCCAGGTTTTCTTTAGGAAGAATGGTGAAGTATCTTATGCTAGGGCAAGGCATTTTGGAGCAGATAAAAAGTTTTACTATCACCAGCAAAGCGTAGAGTATGTTAATAGAAAACTTGGAGAGATAGGTGTCATTGATCCTTGTTAAGTATCCGATGGTAAACCCATTGGGCAAGGTGGCTTAGAATTAACCTCTAAATGTGGATCTGTGGCGGGCTTGCTAAGAAAGGCTTAGACGTTACCCGCATCGCAGAACTCTTTGACACCACAAGACAAACAGTATACAGATGGGTCAACCGAGCAAAGCACATTGGCCGAGAACACTACAAAGACAGGCCAAGAAAACCAAAACAAACAAAAGTCACAGTTGAAGTTGAGCTTTCAATACTCAAACTCAGAACCACTTTTAAATGGGGAACCGCACGCATACAACAAGCTCTATACAACCTGCCAGGCTTCATCTTAAAATCAGTAAAGACTATTCAAGGAGTCTCTCTGTCCAGAGAAACCATAAACAATGTTCTATCAAGGAACTGCCAAAACGGGTATTTATCGGAGCATAAACGCTGGAAATTCTTTAGAGCCAAGCATCCTGATGAGCTTTGGCAGATAGACTTTAGAGGCCCATTTACTGTACAGGGCAAGAAGTATTGGTTCTTAGTTTGCATCGATGACTTTAGCCGCTACATCGTTGCTGCACAACAGTTTGATCATGACCCAACGACGGCTCAAACAGTGGCAGTGCTTGAAAAGCAAAGCAGGCTTCCTGAGGCTATTTTGTGTGATCTTGGTCCGCAGTTTAGGGAGCAATGGAAAAGATGGTGTGAGGATCATGATGTTTTGGCTCATTTTGCTCATCCATCTTATCCCCAAGATAAGGGTAAGGTTGAGAGGTGCATTCAAAATCTCAATCGAGAATTCGTTAATCACCTGCGCAAGTTCCCCGAATGGTTTAACGGCAAGCTAGACGATTACAAGCAATGGTTTAATAATTCACAATTCCACAGAGGTGTTAAAGCGTTCCCAACAGCGCTCTACAAGTGTAACGTTAGAAAGTTGACATGACATGATGCAAAACTTTATAACTTGTAAGGAGAAAAACGACTTGGTGACTGGTAATATTAGCAATATTATCATTGCATTTTAATCATATTTACAAAATTAATACATTGATTTTTATACTTTCTGTTTTTCTGCTTTCTAGTATGTTTTTCGTTGCATCTATAGTCACTGCTCAAACAGCAAATGAATC
The DNA here is from genome assembly GCA_963741005.1 of Candidatus Bathyarchaeota archaeon. GTDB lineage: Archaea > Thermoproteota > Bathyarchaeia > Bathyarchaeales > Bathycorpusculaceae > Bathycorpusculum. The sequence continues at coordinate 236,353 of CAVUGQ010000006.1, read as the reverse complement.
AAATCACCCTCAAGAAACAAGTGAACCTGAGCCGTCTCTGAGGGAGCTTTGGACATTTACGCTAGTTAACAGCAGTTGGAACAACTCCCCGGTAATCGCAGATGGCATTGCATACTTATTCAATACTGAATATTACACAAAACCAAGTGAACTCTATTTACAGGGTCTTCTAATGTTTGGTCCGCCCTCGCATCCGCTAGTCACCGTCTATGCCCTAAACGCTTCTGATGGATTAGAACTCTGGCAATACCAAGCCCAGGGAGAGCTTCAATTATTTACTATAGATAAAGGCGCAGCCTATTTTTCGACAACTGATATTTGTTGCCTAGATGGCCAATATAGTGGAGCGCACGTTTACGCTTTGAATGCCTCTTCAGGCGATGAAAAATGGGTATACAATGTTGACGGAATGATATTTGGGTCAAAATTTGATAGCCCCCATGGAGTCTTTTATGCTCTTTACGTTGCCTCCGGTAGCTTAGATTCTTACGTTTCCGCCATAAACACAACGAACGGTGAAGAAATCTGGAGATATAAATTTGGATATTATATTTACCCTATTCGCTTTGCCATAAGTGAAGACGCAATATATTTTGGTGTAAACAATTACTTTTATTCCCTAAACACGAGCGATGGCAAGATACTTTGGAAAGCTACCTTGGAAAGCTCATATGAGGATGTGGCGCCCACTCTCGGTGACCAAGCGGTTTACTTTAACTCTAAACAAATGACACATGCTTTAACTACCCAAAATGGAAGTCCACTCTGGAATTATTCTGCCTTCAGTTATCCAATAAGTAGCAACGGTATAGGTTATGTTAGAGATGGTAAGACTGTTTATTCCTATGATGGGGTGAGTGGTAACAAAGTTTGGAGTTATTCTTTCAATGAGACAATTTATTCTCTTGAATTATTTGACAATGTTCTTTACGTTTGTTTAAACGGAACATTGATTACTTTAAATGTAGTTGATGGAACACAATTATGGAATTATAGTTTACCTGAGAAACGCTTCGTCTTTAGCCCGTACTATAGAGAAAACACAGCCAATCTCCTAATCAGCAATGGCACGCTTTTTTGTTATTCAGGAAAAACACTTAGTGCTATAGATATCTCCAACGGAAAGACACTTTGGGACTATACAGACTATGACCGCTCACTTATCACAGTTACCGATGGTTTGGCTTTCTTTAAGACAGCTCACGCTATCTATGCATTAAGCATTCCAGATATAGTGCCGTCTCCTCTGCAAAGTGGAACTGAGAAGTCATTATATTTAGGATTAACCATAGAGGGATGGATTATTATATTGATTGTTAGTATTACGATACTATTTTTTACTGTGTTTTTAGCGAAAAAGAGGAATAAAGAATAATACACACTTGACACATTGCTCCCATTGGGGTGCTTCAATACATTAAAGAAATAAAGAATTATGAACTTGGTTTACGGTTCTGTCAACTCTGCGTCTGTTACGTATTCATATTAACTTTCGTCTGTTCTAATGCCCAAAAAACATGAGGACGCGAACGAATGATAGAAGTCCAGAAAATTGTCAGCATTCTGCAACCGAAATTACAGTGGTTCAGAGAGAAAGGGTTTTCAGTAGACAAAAATATCTCTTTGTTGACCAATAGTATAACTGGAAGAGCATATGAAAAATCAACAATAGCTTACAAGTTTTACCCGAAATTTAACCTACCGGCAAATGATATTGTTGAACTCGATTTGAGCGCTTTGCTTTACGCTTATGACCAATATTTACAAAATATATGCTCATCTCTGATACAGAAACTCACAATATAGAGGTTTTTGTCCTAAAAGATTTCTTAAAAGAATACCTTGGCTTGGATTTTAGACCTATGACCCAAAAGAATTTATAGCATTCCTCTTTCAACGGAGCGAATAGAATTTTTCTGCATGTTTTTGCTGCTGACTGAATCGTGCGCGATAAAATACCAAGATGGAAGCTGAAATTTAAACTTGCAATGCCTGTATCCTTCATTACGAAAAAGACTTAGAGTGACGTAGGTTATCATGTAGATAACCACAATGGATTTATTTATTCAAGGGGTAAGTTTTAAAATTAATTAAATTCTCAAGAAGAAATAGTATTGTATTTTTCCAGTTTGAAGAAATAAACCTAAAACAGTAAATTGGGCTTTTTTTAGCAAACTAAAATTAAATAGGCTGACAAACAGCTAAAGAACTGTTTTTTAAACCGTAGATTCAATGTGAATGCATAGAAGACACATAAACTACGGTGCACTCTTGACGGAACAGTGCCAAAATCATTGGAAAACAGGAAAAAAATCGCAAAAACAAACAACTATTTTTAGTCACCATTTGAAATCAAAATTAAAATAATTACATTTATTTTTAAGCTTCTAAATCAAATCTTGTTTTTCACTTCTTAATTATTTACAAGTCTACTTTTTTTATGCCTGACATTTTTGCATAATAATTTTCTTTTGAGTTGCCTCGATTGTATTCCATATTTCTTCCATGTCTAAGGGTAAAAGCATAATTAGTTTTTTTGGCAGATCAATACTAAGATAGTTCAGAAAATTCTCGATTGGGTCTTTTGAACTGTATTCTCTAAAAATAGGTTTTTCAAATTCTTTAAAACTACATTTGAATTCCTCTCCAACCTTTTCTACTATATTCTTGGCAGATCTGCTTTTGGGGTATTGTATTATAGAGCAAATACCCAAAATCTGCATTAGATCTTTTGCGGCATCAATTTCTTCTCGCTTCTTGATTTCCCTCTTGATCGTCGTTAAAATCATTTCTTTAAAAAAATCATTTTGGAGAATTCTTAGAACGCGTTTCTTTTCTACCGCCGATAGAGATACTTTTTTTAATCGTAGGGTATCTTCTATTTCTAAGACCATAGTTTCCGGGTTAGATTGGATTTTGTTATTAATGGATGAAATAATATTTTTGCCAATCATTGCTTTTGTATAGGGATATATTTTCGAAGTCTCTGCGCGACCTGTGATTGGTTTGTAAATTCTTTTCGCAATTTCGTACCCTGAAACAGGTTCAGGGAAAGCGTACCAGTAAATCTTTGATGGAATTCCTTGTCTGAGCATGTTTTCTATTTTTTTAGGGAAAGGTGTCGCCTCCGATAAAGCTTGAGTATATGCCCTAACAGGCCTTGTTTGGCATGTGTCGAATATGCCATAAAGGCATATAAAAACTATTGTCTGAACATGAGTAAATGCGGAGAAAAAAATATGCCACACAAAAATATTCGAAAGATAATCAGAGTTGGAGACACAAGCTTGGCCGTTATCTTGCCGAAAGTTTGGCTCAGATACTTTGAACTCAACCAAGATGACTTTGTTGAAGTCATTTCTAACTCCGAAATCGTCATCAGACCTCTTAAAAACCACGAAATAGGGGTTGAAACATATAGTGCGGACAAAATATAGCCTGCCTAAAGCGGCAGAGGACTACTTGGCCTCCCTCATTGGGCGATCTCGCGCCACGAAAAAACTATACAGAAGAGTTCTGATACACCTGTTTGAATTTGTAAAAAAAGACATACCCGCTTTAGAAGTTGAAGATCTTCAAGGATATCTGCTACACCTCGAAGAAGATCATGTTTATAAGAAAAATACTCTAAGAGCAAACAGTAACATCATACGTGGCTTCTTTCACTTTCTTAAACGGGACGACCTGAGAGAATACGTCAAACCAATGAGACCAACAAAGACTTTGCCTATTGTTCCAAAATCCGACGAAATTATTAGTATGATTAGTTGTACTGAAGGACTAAGAGACAAGCTCATTATTCAGACTTTATCGAATACAGGCATTCGTGTAGGCGAACTTTCTAACTTGAATATCGGTGATATTGACCTATCTAACCGACGAATACTTGTGCGCGGACGCGGGGAATGGAGCCCAAAGGGTGGAAAAGGAAGAGTAGTGCGAATTGACCCTGAAACAGCGAATCTTATCAATGCATATATGGAAAATCGAAAACAGGGTAAGCTGGTTGACATAACAACAGCTACAGTTCGGACCATAGTTAGAAAAGCTGCACGACGTGCTCAGGTAACAAACTCTGACAAGATTACTCCTCACAAGCTAAGGCACTTTTTTGCTTGTAACTTCCTTCAAAAGGGGGGAGACCTTAGATCACTGCAAAAGTTGTTGGGGCATTCTGAAATTTCTACTACGGAAATTTATTTGGACTATAGCTATGACATGGTGAGCCAAGCATATGATAAAGTATATGAGGCGGAAAAATAGTGCCTCAGAAAATTAGTAAATTATTAAAAAGAACCCAAGCACCAAAAATATTGAAAACAATATTAATAGAGTTATCAGTTTTGACGCATGTGACTTGTTCGTGGAGATGTGAATCCATTCTGGACCCCTGGATCATAGTGAAACATCTAATACGGTTACTACTAATACGGTTACTGTATCTAACTAGCTACTGTTCTAACGTTCATCCAACATTTTCATAGGTGTTTTTCTTTGGGTAGTTTTAAGGAACATGGTGTTCTGATTTATCTCTCAAAGGAGCTATACAACGGATTCATTAGGCTTCAGGCTGACAAGGGTCTAGGCAGAAGCTACGCGGGATTGCTGCCTTTCGTTGAAGGCTTGTACAAACTAGGCTACATTGCAACTGAAGTTTATCAAAAACACATCGAAAAATATAGCGTGCAGCTATGTGAAGAGAACCTTTCAGTGGCTCCTTTATCTCCTGAGGAAAGAAAACTTAAGCATCTCTTAGAACAAAAGAATGAGCAATTTAAGGGGATGTTAGAACAGTGGGATATTCATGATTTACAATGGAAAATTAAGGCCATTGCCTTTGCTAAGAAAAACTCTGATTTTGAATATGCGAAGTTGATAATCGAGAAGGAAAAAGACTACGATTCTTCATCCCAGGGGTAAGAGGAACCATGAGGGATCAACTATTATGTCCTGAGTGCGGTTCAGATCAGAGTTACAATGCGGGTTTCAGATATCTAAGAAATGGCCTTGCTGTTCAAAGGTATAAATGCAGAAAATGCGAACGCCGGTTTACCGAGAAAAAAACCTCAAATACTTTGTTTTACAAAAAGATAAACAGCGTGGATCCTTTTCCAATTAAGGGAAATGAAAACATGCTCCTTTCTGAGGTGGCAAAAATGACAAAAACTGAGCTGCTCAGAGAGGGAGACCTCCAAAATGTAGACACACGGGCACAACTGATACAATTTGCAGTATGGCTTAGAAGCCAGGGTAGAGCAGAAGAAACAGCTTATAGACAATCAAGAATACTGAAGATTCTTTGGCAAAGAGGAGCTGGTCTTGACGATCCTGAGAGTGTAAAGAAAATTATATCTCTACAAGATAAATGGTGTCAAGGCAGGAAAGAAAATGCTGTCAATGCATACACAAACCTGCTCATAATGCAGGGCAAAGAATGGAAACCACCGCAATACAGAAGAATACAGAAAATACCATTCATCCCTCAAGAAAAAGAAATCAATGATTTGATAGCTGGTTGCGGAAACAGAACCTCAGCTTTCTTGCAGTTGTTAAAAGAAACAGGAATAAGAGCTGGAGAAGCATGGCAGATCGAATGGACAGACATTGATGTTGAAAATAGAATAGTCAGAGTAAAACCCGAGAAAGGCAGCAACTCAAGAAAACTCAAAATATCCAACAAACTCGTCGCCATGATAAACGAACTACCCAAAACCTCAAACACAGTCTTCGCCACCAACACAGACGCCCTAAGAAAAAGCTTCCAAAAACAACGCAAACTCTTATCCTACAAACTTAAAAACCCACGACTCCAACAAATCAGCTTCCACACTTTCCGCCATTGGAAAGCAACCATGGAATACCACAAAACAAGAGACATCCTTCACGTCATGCAAATGCTCGGGCATAGAAACATCAACAATACCCTAGTCTATACACGGCTTATTGACTTCAAAGATGACGACTACGTTGCAAGAATAGCTCACTCAGAACAAGAAGTCTGCCAACTCATAGAATCCGGCTTCGAATACGTCTGCGATTTTCAAGGAAATAAAATCTTCAAGAAACGCAAGTAATTCGCTCCCCAGACTTTTTTATCGCCAAAACGGGCGGGGATCAGCTGTGGCGGGCGGGGAGGGATTTGAACCCTCGACCCCCAACTTAGGAGGCTGGTGCTCTTTACAGGCGATGGGGTAATTTCCCAGCACCCCCACTTTGGAGGCTGTTACTGCATCATCGCTATCCGTGCTGAGCTACCCGCCCACAATACCCGTTACGCTACAAAAGGAAATTCCCAGCATACAAACCCTTCTGTTGTATCTTGAGGGAAAAGGAAGAAAACCCGCAACACTTCAAGCCATAGGTAAAGGATTGAAAGCGTTAGCTATGCGTGCAGACCTCAAAAACACAGTTGCAGTTGAGCTAGTAATAGCAAGATACACAAAACCAAATGGACGACCAATAACAAACAACTACAAATCAAAACTATGCGACTGCTACCAACACTACTGCAAATTCTATAAAATACATTGGGAAAAACCTATCTACACACCCGAACCAATCAGCATACAGCCACCGACTCAAGAAAGATGTTTGAATTTAATAGCCGCTGCAAAAGGCGATTTATCAATCAAAATAGACCTGAGTGTTCAAACAGGACTAAGACCATGCGAGATACAAGGAGAACTCGGACTCCAAGCAAAGGACGTCCACGCAGACACCATAACAGTAACAGCAAGAATACATAAAGGATGTAACGCAAGACCACCACTTCCGATAACACCCGAATTGACCGCAAGACTTCAGGAATACATGATGCGAAGAAACATCAAACCTGAAGACCTATTATTCAAAGGCACAAATAAACGGTACGGAGAAGCCTTCAGACGATTCAGAAACAACCTTGCCAAGAAGCTTAACGACCCAACAATAAGGACGATACGGCTATACGACCTCAGGCACGCTTTCTGCACAAGACAACTACACAGGACTCAGAACACCGAAATAGTAAGACAAATCATGGGGCACAAACGACTAGACACTACTCAAAAATACTTACACCTTCTTGCGGGAGCTGTAGGAGAATGGATAGTAGAAGGAACAACCGACAAAAAAAGATTTGATTATACTACGAAAACAACACAAAGAACTGAGAGAAAATAAAATCCTACCTAAAGAGTCTAATGAAGACTGGATTGAGGAACACCCTGAAGAAATCGAGTGGTTAGAAAAACAATATGAAGAACACGTTAAGTGGGAAAAAGACCATCCTGAAGAAGCAAAAAAAATCCAAGAGGATTTAGATAGACAAGCCGAAGAATATGACGAGTACGTCACAAAACACCCCGAAATAGAGGAACATGAGCAAAAGATGTACATTGGTCATCTTGAAGAGCGAGTGACCGAACTAGAAAAAACCATAACTGAACTCAAAGATTTGTTCAAAAAGGGCAAAGAAAAAAGCATTAACAAGAGCTAAACAAGCGTTTCTTTTGTAAAGAAGGTGCCAAGAAATGAATTACTCTATGTCTGCACAAGACTAATCCGAAAACCGTTTTTTGGCACACCAACACCAACAAAACCAAACCCTAACTAATTCCAACTTTACTTAAATTATACAAGCAATAATATAACGGCAGATGTCAAAGTCAACTTTTAAACAAAAAATAAAAAATCTAAAAAGAGAAGTATATGTTTTGTACTTGACGTCTAAAGACCCTCGAGTGCCGTGGTACGTAAAAGCGCTTATAGTTTTTACTATTGGATACGCAATTTGTCCAATTGACCTTATTCCAGATTTCATACCTATATTGGGGCAAATAGACGATTTAGTTATAATTCCAGCGTTAATCGCGTTAATAGTTAAGCTTGTTCCAAAAAATATTCTAGAGGAGCACAGAAAATCACTTTCAGAGCAACCGATAAAGAGTCGAACTAAATGGACCATCGCCGCATTTATTGTGTTGATTTGGATTTTTTTATTGTATATAGTTTTACATTTTCTAATACATTTATTCTAAAATAGTAGATGTTGGGCAAAAACACCTCGGGTAGCGAGTACACCTCCCTATAAGGCACCCTCCTCGCACCTAAGGACTCTGTTTTTGGCAAAAACTAAAATAGTAAAAAATGAAAGGCTCTATCGAAGCTTTCTGATTGCTACTATGATTCCAACCAAAATCGCTAAGACAACTAAATAGAAAGCAAGCCCCACATTTGCACTGTTTGCAGCACTGAAAAGCAAACTGGATACTGCAAGGTCAAAAAGGACTCCCAAAGATAAGAAAGCAGTTTCAAAGTTACTCAGACCTCGATATTCCACATAAGCAAATATTACTAACATTGCTGTAAATGTTATGAATATGCCATGAGCGCCCCCTATGAAAAGGGGATAAGAAATAATTCTATTGAGTATTGAGGTTGTGATTAGGAGCAGGGGTCCCATTTTGTTTCTTCGAATAATCCAGATTAAAGCAATAATGTTCAGAACTGCAAAAACTGCGGCGTCAGCAACCGCTATTGTGTAATCAACGGCTAAGCTGAAACGAGCGTAGGGTTCACCCCCTACTGGGCGGTTCGTTGTCCATAGAATTATCGAAGCAATTTCGCCAATAATTGCTATTGTAGTTAGAATCAACAGAATTTTATGCCTTATGTCTTGCATGGTAAAAAAAATGAATACTTGAATATAAGATTTGAGTGACTTCTAAAAGCTTATAAAAAGAAAATAACAATAGGAAATCAGTGATTAAAATGAGTAAACAAACAGTAAGGAAGAGTAAGAAATTACTAAGCCCTAAGGCTGGTGCTCTATCCGTGCTGAGCTTCGAGGAAACACTGTTTTAGCGTTCTTACTCGCCCAAATTCCCGTCCAGCACCCTTGTAAGTTGGTCGGGTGTTATAACTCTAACGTTCAAGTTTGCGAGCAAAGCAGAATATTTTTCCAAATAACGGTCGGTTAGGTATATATTAACCATTAAAACAAAATTAGGGAGCGTTTTTAGGGTTAATCTTAAATCTTGTTAATTAATAATTAGGCTTGGGGTTACTGGGGTAATTGAGAAGAGATGAGGCTCTTTCACTGTTAAAAGATTTGAAGGCTACATTTGGCTCTATGGAATATACAAATTATGTTCTTTTGAAGAATGAGGAAAGAGTAGGTTTTTGGGAGTTAATAATACAATGGAGTCCTCAACCGGAAGAGAAAACAAAATTGCACAAGTTGTTAGGTAAATATAGTTTAGTAGTATTTTTTAGTGATGGTTATGCTATTTTTCGTAGAACTAAATGAGTTTTGGTTTGTTTATTTTGTTACTTTGAATTGTTTGCCACATGTGCAGGTGTAGGCTTTAATGTGGAAGTAACTATTTTTCAATGATTTGTCAGAGTGTTCTATTTCTTTTCCACAAGCGGGACATTTAGCCAACACAATTTCTCCCATCATGCATTATCAAAGCAGAATAATAACAAATGTGACTGCAGTATTGATACAACAAATATGATGAGCTCTAAATATGTTCTAGTAGCTTAGTTAGACTTAGTTTATACATTTTATAGACAGAGGGAATTGCCTTAGAGCGTAGTGCTTGCATACTTACTTGTTAACTATTTTAAACATATTGTGACATTTATCACAATCATGTCCTTCAATGTTGAAAATATTATTCTTGAGTACCCTTGAAGGTTTGATTATTTCTTTGCCACAACTTGGACAGTGAGCCATTAGGTATCAGTCTTTCTCTCTCTTGAAGAAATAATAATATGAATATTGTGAACTTAGAATATGCAATAATAATGCTTTATTGCTTTTGTTTTTCGTAAAACATATTTAATAAATTAGGAAAACTGTCTATGGGTATAGTGCCCATCCATACGTAGAGTTTACTTAAGGGCGCTTTTCTTATAAAGTGCTTAGAGGCTACTCAAAAATAAAGGAAATAGGAAGAAAAAGAGCTAGATGTCTTTGAATAATTTTGATATCTTTCTATCTGTCTTCTTCATTTCTTGGTTTACGATTTTCAATCTCTGCCTCAAGGATTTTATTGTATCTATTTTATCAGAAGGTATTGTTACAACATTTTCAGCAATTAGAGTCTCATAAAACTTAAGAATCTCATTCTCTATTTCCAACTTTTCAACGCTTAACGTTTTATATTTTTTAAGCAATCTGTTGGAATCAACTTTTGTAATTTTCTTCATTTATATCCTTCCACTTGATCAAAGTTTTGTTTGTTGATATATTTGAATTTTTGGAAAGTCACCTAAATAGAGATTATGTCCCAATTCCCCTCTGCTATAAATCTGGTGTTAGCTCAGGCCAGTTTGCAATCTTTGAAATATTCTCATATTTTGATATAAATTATGTAGCCTAAGAAAAGAGGTTATATGCCTAGCAATTTTGCTTCTTATACTCTAAATATGCAAATCAACCATGAGTAATTACATTTTTCTAAGAATAAATTTTTGGATTAAATCTGAGTTAAATTATGGAGATATATTCTGACTCGTTGTTTGTAACTTTGAAGTAATGGTGACATTTTCCACAGTGGTATGCTTCGATAGTAAAGCAATGGTTCTTTAACACTTTGAAAGGTTTGTTTACTTCTTTCCCGCAACTGGGACAATGAGTCATATGTATCTCTCTTCCTTTTCAACGGAAATAGCATATTAGACTTGTGAACTCAGGATAAGTAATAATTAGCAAGCCTAATCTGAATTTGATCAATCTGTAAACATCTATGTGGCAAGTCATCGTAGGCGTTTTTTAGTGCCTTGACATTTTAAAATTAGAAAAACAGTTCTATTTTTGGTTAAAGGAGAAAAAACGCAGTTAATTCTAAACCCCACTGCAACACCGCCTAATCATTTACCAAGACTCATCCTTGATCTAATCTTAGATTCATTCAGTAGATACTAAACGACCAATACTGAGTGTCACCGTGAAGCTTGTTCCTCAACCGGTAACTATAACACAACTTTCGACCGAATAAAATGTTATGTTGGCACCTTTTGCCGCCAAATAGAAACATTAGACTCTGATGCAAAAAACTTAAACAATACCGCGTAGTCATTACGGTGCTGGTGCCGGGGTATCCGAGCCAGGTCTAAATGGGCGGCCAGATAATAATTTGCCCCTAAGATATGGAGGAGGACTTAAGATCCTCTGGCGCAGGCCTTCGTGGGTTCAAGTCCCACCCCCGGCACCACTTTGCCAGAGGGTGACGTTTAATCCCCTTTATCAAATTCCAAGACCACTGAAACGCTATGAACCGCAATTTTAGAGTCAAACGTGTCGTTTCTTGGGCTCACATGGTATAAGGTTTGCCATCAACAATATTGGAGGAATCAATATCGTTTAGAAAGGTGTTTTGCCCAACAAAGTTGTATATGTTAAAAGTCAAGTTGTTGCCTCTGAAAGTATTTTCAGACGAGTTGCGTAGTAATACACCGAAATAGTTGTTGGCGACAAAGTTGTTTTTGAAAAGATTGTTAAATGAATTATTTATTAAGATTCCATTGTAGTTGTTTGTGACTGCGTTTTTTGTTAGACTACAATTATAAGCATCCTCTAGGAGGATTCCTATACCTGCTTCACTTGAGAAGTTGCCGATGTTTTCTATTGAAAAGCCCGTAACGGTTACGTTGTCACTTATTATAAGCAAAGTTGCGTTTGGCATGTTGCCTCTAATTATCGAATCTTGTTTTTGGCTGATTAAAGAGACTGGCTTAGCTATCACAATATTCTCTTGATATATTCCGGGTTTAACTGAAATAGTTGCTCCTTGATAAGTTGCGAAAGAAGATACGGCAGCTTGGATGCTGTTGTAACTTAATCCATTATCTATGTTTGTTATTTGATAGCTATTGTTTGTTTCGAAGTTCGTTGGCCAATATAGGAAACTGCAGTATTTTGTTTGGAGTGCATTCTTGAACTCTGGATCACTGTAAGCTATGTCCACACTTGAATTGTACAGGGTAATAAGACTAGTAACGTCAGTGTACATTTTCTGGGTCCAACTGTTCGACCTTGTGATCCTGCCACACTGAATCGTTAGGACTACGGAAGCCAAAAGCATAATCCTGAGGGAGCACAACGGCTCTGTCAGCCTTGACGCTACCATGTTTTTCAGGGTTATTCGCCACATAATTCCAGAAGTCTTTTAATGCCTTGAAGTGGTCTTGCGTCAAGGTAGTGGATGTATAATTTTGTGACGAGTCGTATACAACTATGAAGCTTGCACCTGAATTGTAGGCTAAAACCATGTCATTGTATATTTGAGCACCAGAATCTAAGTAAGGCGGCTGATTGTAGGTCCAGGTTATTATAGCCCCCCAGTTTTTGTTTTGAACATTCGCTGCTCCTCTTATCAGCGAGATTTGCATTTGTCGAGAGTTATTCCAGCCAAACTGGGCTAAAACTGTATCATATCCAAGTTCATAGTCAAACCAGTACAAGGCATAGTCGGACGTAAACAAAGAAGACCCAGAGCTTCGCATGAAATCGGCCGTAGCTTTTACGCCGCCAGCACCGTGAGTCCACAACCAGAAATAATAGTTAGAATAATCCAAATAACTTTTCGGCAGATCAGTTAAAAATGGATTAACTATAATTTCATTAATATCGAGTTGACTTCCGCCTGGTTCATCATAATAGTACAAGCCAAGCAGTTGATTTCCGTAACGCTCTTTTGCTGTCGTAAACCATAAGGATGGAATGTAACCGGTTCCTAGATCATAGTTAAAATCTTGAAAAAAAACTGGAATAAAATAAACTCCAGCGTTATACGCATAGTCACATGTCTGATTAAGCAATGACTCATTACTAATAATCAAAGGGGAAGCAATGATGAACAGATTAGCATAATCCTTAACTTTATCAATCAAAGCTTGACAACCGCCAAGAGTGCTGTTCCACCCTGTTTCAATTCCTATAAAAGGTGCCTAATGGAATTGGGGTTTGGTTTATTGGAATACAAACATTATCAAACGCTAAAATGAAGGATACAACTATTAGTACTACTGCCAAGAGGGCTATTAGAATTTTCTTATGTTTCAACATAACCCTTTTCCTCTTTGCATTACTTATTATAGCCAATATCACGGTTATTTAATCTATTTCTGGCTTAATCTGAAAAATAAATTACACAAATAGGTGATGAATACTTTTTGCAACCTGGATAATCGAAAAACCCATACTCCTAAACAAAATAGTTGACGTAAAGGAGTTTTAATCTGAGGAGAATGAAGAATGGCAAGTCAATGGCAACTTCATTTTCATAACCAACTTGGCAATAGGGATTAAGCAAAAATCTAAGAAATCCCATTCATTAAAACTCCCAACGTAAGAGAAATGCAGCTTCATAGAGTATTGGAAACTTAGAATAACTATTTAAATAACTAATTCAGAGATGAAAAAACTATTTCATCTCCCTTGAAATGTTTTTGACGATTAATTTAAAGAAAAGAGGGTGGTGCGGGTGAAGTCGCAGTGAATATAGTGCTTTTTACCATGATTGTGACATACTCTGTAGCAAGTCACCAGTACAGCGTTCTTACTTATGCCTCATCCCTGCGTTTGTGTTTCTTGAATAAGATTAGTAGACCTACACCTATACCTACTGCTGAGACTCCTAAAACAAGGGCAATAGTTGCAGTTTGAAAGTACTTCTGATTTGACAGAGGTGTTTGTGAAGCTGATGGAGATGAAAATTCAACCACCAAATCTCCCAACAAAGGCTTGGCGTACTCTGAATACTCACGGATAAAGATAGTCTGTTTTGCATCTTCTTTTATGATTGTGTAGTTTATAGGATTCCATTTAGCATCCGATTCTACTGTATAGGCTTGAAAGTCTGTAATGTTCACATCGGTACGTATTGTGTAGACGCACGTCGAGTTGTTGTTTTGCGCAGACAAATATGGACTGATGTTTAAGTCATAGAGGAACAGGTAACTTCCTTTGACAATTTGCAGTGGATGTTCATAGTGGATTTTAAGTTCAAAAAAATCTGAAACGTTGCCAAGGATGCTGTATATCATCCACCAATCTCCAATGGCAGTATGGTGTATCTGGTCAGGGTAGGTTTGGGTATAATTGCTCCAGCTTACTTCCTTGTTATCTAAGCTTATGCTTATGTTGGTTGTTTGTGGAGGCATGGGATAAACCATTGGTAAATCACCAGTGAAGCTATAGTCCATTTGCTTTAGAAGGTAAATAGGGTAGTCTCCATCAATCTTAGCCCACAAAGACCCATTAATTGTTGTAATAGTGTAGTTAACGTATTCTATAGGCATTGCAAGAACAGGAAATGATTCATCAGAAGTTGCACATGCCACCTTAATTGACCCTAATTCAACCAACGCTAAAGCTAAAAAGCATAAAGATTAGCGTTAATGCCAACGCTTTTCTTTTCATAAAGCTTCACGTCTGCGTTTCTTAAAGTAAACCAGTAAACTTGCACCTATGACAGCCATTAATACTATGGATATTATGACTATGGCTATTTTTAAAACAGGTGTTAACGCGAGTAAAGAAACTGTTTTTGGGGTTGGAGACGCATTTGAAGTAGGCATACTGCTTGGGGTGGGTGAGGTTTGACTGGTTGGTATCGGTGGATGTTTTGGGTCGTTTAGCTGTTCCTGAGGCACAAGATTGTTGTATAAGTAGCCGTCTTGGAAGTGTACCAGATGTACCTCCTCGATCACTTCATGGTGATTCAAACTAGACCATGTGTAGTTTCCCTCAACTACAACCCAACCTGTTTTAATCAACTTCACATCTAGCGGTTCAACAAAGCTAGGATAAGGTGGATCATAAGGAATATCCCATGTTGTTAACCCCAATCGATCCTCTGCAGATCTTACTGACTGTAAGCCGAAATGACCGACACTCATGCTTATACCCATCATATAATCCAAAGAAGGACCATCGCCAATTGTGCATCCGATTAAGCGGCTACCTATTATTTGACCGTGTGAATAAAGCTCTAATGTGTACACATCACTTACGCCGTCTGTAGAAATCGTTTGGTTAGGAATACGTGTGAAATTAACGATAGCCATTGCAGCGTAGGTGCCTGTAGTATATGCATAGACTAAGTCAACATTAAAGTGGCTAGCCAAAACCGATGATGATTGTACCGTTTGGGCCTCAACAACTTGAATCCCAACAACTAAAAGAAGAGCAAAGACTCCTGCAAATACAACATAGCTTCTCTTCATTGCTTCCCCTTTCTTCTCTTAAAGTAAACCAATGAAACAAAGGCAACAGCCACTATTGCAATCACAAAAGCTATTGCAGTAAGAGTTGTTTGGTTTAACATGCCTGAATCACCAGCATCTACTTCAATACCTGTAAGCGTTGGTGTGAGTGTGCTTGCTGTTGGAGTAGGGTTTGGAGTTGGTGAAGGTGTTGAGTCTGAAGTTTGCCAAATTGCATATGAACTTTTTATGCTATCTATTGTTGGAGAAAAGATAGAATCTGAATTACTATTGACATTAAATGTTGTACTTTGGTTAGCTGAAATAATGTACTCCTTTTGTGCAAATGGGATGATGCCTTCTGTAACATAGTCTGATACTGCAATAACATTTACTTGCAAGTTATGTTGCCCTTTGCTTAGATTCATGATTGCTGAAAACTGTGTTATTCTTGGCATATAATAGGTAACTGCATTATTAACTGCAAAACTACCTATTGGTGTACCATTCCAGAGGATAATTGATTGTCCATCAATAATGCAAGTTATTGATTTTAATTTGTTTTGTCCAACAACTATGCTATCCGAATTATCCACATATGAGTTTGGTAGAGCCATATTGGTTTTTGATATCCATGAGTCTGGTTGAATTATTGTTATGTTTAAAGGAACAGGATTATCGTATTCTATTGAGTTTGGGGAGGTTATGATTATTTGTGGGGGGTCAGTGATAGGGGGTATTGGAGTTGCAGAGGTTCCCCAAGTAGGATTAGCTTCTGCCACCTCAACTGCTTGTATCCCAATCAATATGGAGACAGCAAAGACTACAGTAAATACAATGCATCTTCTTATCATGGTTTTCCCCTTCTTCTCTTATAGTAAAATAGAACGCCTAAACCAATTAAAACTACAACAATTATTACGCCTAAAATGTAGCTTTGTTGAATAGCGATTAGTTTTTCTTGGAAAGCCTTTTTGCTAGGCTCTAATGTTGAAGAATAGGAAGGAGTTATGGTGGGTGATAATGAAGGAACTGGAGATATGTTTAGTGTAAGGTTGGAAGATTCTGAATTGGCATTTACGTAGAAACTAACTGTGGCTGAACCTAATTCATAGACTGTTAGATTATGCCAACCTTCAGCTAAGTATGGTAAGACTGTGTTGCCTTCTAGAGTATAATCAGTATATGGAAAATAATATGGACCAAATCCTTCAGGCGGTGAAGGATTAATATCGTTTTTTATCTCTTTTTGCTGAAGGATTTCTATATTACTGATTCTGGTGTGTGGCTTCCCATCAAGTGTGTAGTAGTAAACGCACGCAGTGGTATAGCCGCTCCTTTTCACAGTGAAGTTAAGAGAAATTGGGTTTGTATAGGAACCGTTGTTTTGCGGTGATTGAATAGAGATAATGTCGTAGACTGGCTTTAGGTTAAAAGGATTAGCTTCTGTTACTTCGACAACTTGTAAGCTAACACCTAACGTTAAGATTACTGATAGGATGATTGTTGTTGCCAAGAGTTTCTTTGGCATATAACGTTCCTGTTATATTATGGAAGTGAGTTTGCTTAAGTGGTTTTTTGTCAAACTTTATTGACTAACCAAAAAGATTAACTTCAATTATATAACAATTAACCTTCGACAGCAATGGGAAACCACCTAAGTAGAAAGACAACTTATGCATTGATTGCGATAGTAGCTATTGCTGTTACTCTGATAGCGTTTGTTTGGCATAACGAATCTCCGACCACTGAAAATAGAACGGTCACAATTACAGACTTTTACTTTACAGAAAATTGGAGTTGTGTGGGTGGTTTGGCATTTGTCGCTCAATTCAACTTAACTGTTAAGAATTATGGTCAAACTGATGTAAGCGGTTTAGTCCTAAAAGTCAAGATGTTTGATAATGGTACTGATATTGGAGTTGGAAATTACTTTTTTAACGATACTTATGAAAATGGAACAATCATAAATCCACTTAAAGCGGGTGAAATTAAAGTCTACTCTGGTGTACTGTCAGGTGACATTACGGTTGTAGCTTTCCCAGCAAATACCACTGTCACACGCTACTATGAAGCATCTGTAATACTAAACAACAACATACTTAACGAGAAAAGAATCGATTAGTTTAGGAATTATCAAAATTTCTACCATTTGTTCAAAAAAAGTACACGGCTATGGAGCTGAGGATGGGAGTTGAACCCACTACAAACTGGCGATGCCACCCACACAACCCACTCTTCTTTTTGCTGTTATTCTCTTATGTGGGGAATGAATCTGGGGGTGGTGCATTTGTATTGGCGGAATTCCTCGCCATATTTTGCTTCGGATTCTCTTTCCTCAATCTTTGCAAGCCGATAATACAATAACGCCAGAATGGGCCAAATCGTAGTTGTTATAATTGTTAGCCATTGGACGTTTAAGCCGCCGGTTATCAAGAGGACCCCGATGTATTGGGGGTTGCGGGTGATTTCTCCACGGGTGACGGGTTCAAGTTCTACCCCTGGCACCACTCTTTGAGTTCAGTTCCCAAACAATTTTCTATTTCTCTTATGGGTACAAACACGAACCCAAAAAGAATAGACATCTACAGCAGTGAAAAATTTTTAAACCAGTGGTTCTTCGGGGATAGAAAAAGAGTTTTAAATGTAATCTCTGTATTTAAGAGCGGAGAAACATAATGGCAATTCATATTCGACGTGTCTTAATTGAGGCTCTAAAAGCCCGAGAAACCTCTCTTGTGGAATTATCTCAAGCAATTTGTGCTGCAAACGGGGTTGAAGAATGCGATATCGTAGTAACAGATGTTGACGCAAAAACTGAGACAATAAAGCTAACTGTTAGGGGCGCCAATATTGAATATAGTGGAATTGTGAATATCTTACAAGAAAACGGTGTTTCAGTTAAAGGTGTAGATGAAGTCAACGTGACAAAGGTAAAGCAGATTTCACAAAGACCAATGCCTTAATCGTTATTCAAATGAGTAGGTTTAAAAGATAACCTATGGTGAAGGCTAGTACTCCAAAGGCCACCATTCTTAGCCCTTTTTTATAGGGATTTGTTTTTCCAATTCGTCCCATGTAAACTCCTGCACCAAATAATGTGCTCAAAGCAAGCGTTACAGAAATCCACCCCGCTATGTATAGAGGCAGTATTCCTAAGGCGACAAGTATGAATGGCGTTATCGTTACAGCGCATGAGAATAGGGGTGTTGCAAAGTTAATTAGCGTGGCAATTATTATAGTGGATTTAGCGGTTTTTTGGATGCTTGTATCTTTTAGGTCAGTGAAAAGTGCCTTTTCGAGATCTGCGATTTTTCGTTCTTGTTCTAAGCTCTCAGCTTCATAGACGCTTACACCCGTTGAGATGCCCAAGGCAAGACTTGTTGTCAGCATAGTGGGTATAATTATATTCAAGCCAGCCGCTGCACCAGCGAACGCTGAACCCACGATTATTCCAAGTAGCATAAAAGTAGAGTCAAATAATGTGTTAATGAAGAACCTGCGAATTATTGGACCAACATTTTCTTGTTTAAGCGTATCTCGTAAAGTTTTCAACTGCTGCATTTTTTTCGATAGTAACCAAGTTTTACAAAGTAATAAAGTACTCTGCTTTATTTTCAGTTTATTACTTTGTTCCCAACAGCAACTTATTTATCTGTAAATTGCTTGGTTCAAAGTTGGTACATCTAACTAATCAAAATACCGATTAATAATGAATTCTTCTTGGTGTCTCCATTGGTAAAAGAGTTAAATTCGCTTCTCCGCCCTAAGGCCAGAGGATGTAAGTTCAACTCCAGGTGCTTTAACAGTTTTCCATCTTATTTATGCCGCCAACAGCCCAGTTTTATTTTAACTTTTGAAATCGATATTTATGCATAAGCCAAACTAAACTCACTGTTCGGTATAACCGTAATTTTTCTAGATTTTATAAGTTCCCATTTCGATCATTTTTGAACATTTAGAAAAACAATTCATACTGAACGAATTTAAATATTCAAGCGTCTTTTTGCCTTTCGATGAGAAAGGTGTAATCAATGGCTTTGGACCCCGTACTGACAGCGATAGTGACTATTTGCATCCTAGTTTTCTCAGCCAAGGTGCTCGGTGAAGTTTTTTCTTGGAGAAAAATTCCATCAGTTTTAGGAGAGTTATCTGCTGGAATTATCCTTGGTCCTTTCGCTTTAGGTTCTATAATAGCGATAAATGGAACTTCTATAATTCAAATAAATGAAATAGTTCTAGCTTTCGGAGAAATAGGCGGCATACTTATCCTGTTTATCGCAGGCTTAGAAATGACTTTTAGAGATTTCCGAAAAGTTGGCACTGCTGGGTTTGTAATTGGAACGGTTGGTGTTGTTGTTCCCTTCATTATGGGTTATGGGCTTTCGCTTGCTCTTGGATTAGGAACGATAACGGGTTTAGTGGTTGGAGCCGCGCTTGTTGCTACCAGTATTTCCATTACTGCTCTTGTACTACAGGAACTTAACCAAAGTAGAAACATAGAATCAAGAATGATGATCAGTGCGGGTGTTATTGATGATGTGTTGGGGCTTGCGCTCTTAGGTGTAATAGTTTCATTCATTTCCACCTCAACACCAATTACTGCCATAAACGTGATTATTGTAGTTCTAACGTCACTTGCATTATGGCTTGCATTGGCAGCTTTCTCAGCCTTTATTCTGCCAAAAATTATTAATTTTTTCTCAAAAGGTTCGGAGGCAACGACAGAGGCAGCAGCTACAGCATCGTGTTTTGGTGCATCTGCGATAGCGGCTGTTTTAGGATTATCGCCCATTGTAGGAGCTTTTGCTGCTGGAATGGCTGTTGCAAGTTCTCATACGATTGAGAAGATACGTGATTACACTAAGAAGATAAGCGTTATTTTTTCGCCAGTTTTCTTTGGTTTGGCAGGTGCACAACTTGATCTTAGGAGTTTCATTACTTCCGATTGGTTCTTCTATCTTTTTTTCATAGTGCTTGTAGTAGTCGCAGTAGTTAGCAAAATGGTTGGATGCGGTTTGCCCGCTATCTTTTTCTTGAAAAACCGCTCTAAAGGACTTAAGGTAGGTTATGGAATGATTTCGCGAGGAGAAGTAGGACTTATAGTTGCCGGAGTAGCTATATCTGCAGGGGCTATAACCCGAAGTACTTACGCTGCTATTTTAGGGATGATTATGGTAACAACTATTTTGGCGCCACTACTCCTAAGAAGAGCTTATGATAAAGATAAATTTGAAGAAGAACTTCCCCCTAATGACGATGCAAGTAGCCCTGACTACATACCGACATATCCACTTTAATTTTGCCGGTTACCTCTAACAAAAGAATAGTTGTACGAGTGATATATCCTTCGAGTATCGGTTTAAATTTGTGCATCCACCACTTTTGTTCTCAATAACGAGTACATTTTACAATAGTCTTTTATTTTTAAAGAAACCAATAGCTCGCATGGATAATCAAGAGAATTTGATAGTTATCAAAAAAGTTGATGGAGAAACATTCGATGATTTTTTGGGTTTAATCTCCGAACTTGCTGACTACGAAAAACTGGTTCCGCCTGATGAAGCTGCAAAAAGAAGGTTACGGCGGGACTGCTTGTCTGAAAAGCCTAAATATGAAGCGTTTATTGGAAAAGTCGGTGATAAACCTGTTTCATACATCATTTATTATTTTACTTACTCAAGTTTTCTAGCATTGCCAACCCTTTACCTCGAAGACATTTTTGTTTTAAAGGAGTACAGAAGGCAGGGAATAGGCCAAAAAATGTTTGACCTTCTAAAAGAAACTGCTAAACGCGAGGATTGCGGCAGAATAGAGTTTACAGTTTTGAAATGGAACAAGTCAGCACAGGAATTCTATGAAAAAAACAGAGCTAAATGTTTAGAGTGGTTTTTTTATCGTTTGGCAAAAGAAGACTTTTAGTTTAGCTCACCTGAGGGCTGCGCTGCTTTTCTTTGCAAAAATGAATTTATTGCATCTATAAGTGCTTCGCAGGCAAACCATCGCTCTTCCAAGGAACTATCTGTCTCTAAAGTCTGGACTATTCTGCGGAATTTCTTTATTTCTTCCAGCACAGGCTCTCTTTTTCTGTCGTACTCAGCTCTCAGTTCCTTTTGTTTAACAGTATAATCCAGCATCGTCAATTCGAGTTCTGTTTGCTTGTCGTTTAATTCGTTCACTACTTCACTTTCTTTTCTTTCCCTATTTTTCTTGGAAATGCCGTGGAAAAATCCGGTTTTCATCCGAATTACCTCGTCTTGCTCTGTTTGCATAAGGTTAATGACGCTATGAAGACGCTTGATTTCTCTGTTTCTTTGACCCTTTATTGAACCTGTCAGAGTTGCATATTCTTTGTTAATTTGTTTAAGACGACTTCTCCAATCTGATAGATCATTTAATTCTTGATCAAGTGCTGTTTCTTTGCGGAATATAAGTTCAAGTTGCTGCTTGATTTTAGAAAGGGTATGTGTGCACTCTTTCGAAAATTGGTCATCTACGCCTATGCTTGTGTGCGACTTGAACTCGTCTAGAACAGTGGTTACATTCGTCAGCCAACGGTTAAAATGTTCGCTGAATGGGGAAGAACCAAACTTCTGGCTGCCTAAAGTGTGCAGTTGCTTGAGAGTTAATTCGGAAATTTCCTTTTCAGTTGTAGAATGTTTTTCTTCCATTATTGGTTCTGCAACACCTTTTCGAACGCGTTTTCTATCTTTGCGTTTTTCGCGAAAAGATTTCTTATAGATATGAATCGCGCTCTTAGCCGACTTTTTGCGAGGTTGATATCCCATAACAAGAGTTATTGTTTCTGGAAGTATTTAGTTTGTGCCTAGTTGTCTCGCGGGCTTTTTTCTTTTTGACCGAGCCAATATTTTGTTTTAATAGTTAAGACGGCAGCAAGCAAAGTTACGACTGTAATTAGACTTACCGACTAAATAATGTAAAATTTACTTTAAATTAAATGTTTTTCGAAAGATTTTTTGACTAGAGAGGTTTACCAATTCCATGGAAGCAAACTGGGATAATAAATCACAAGTATAACGATAACAATTATGGCTATTAGGAAACCCGTAACTATGCCTCTTTTTGCATTATATGATAATCTGGCTTTAGGGGCAGATGCCTTTTGAGGAACTGGATTTGCCTTGACCACTGGTTGAATTATTTTGGGTGCTGAATTTTTTGAGACATGACTTTTCCACAGAATGCACAAAATAGCACATTTTCTTTATTTTGTTTGTTGCAAAAAGGACAAAACATTTAGGTTGTCTCCAAAACTAATTGGCAACCGGGGGCAATAAAGTTTGCTTACACAAGACTTTTGATCTTCAGATTTTTGACTTGTTCAGTTTAGGCTTATTTTTTAAAGTTAGATTTGTCAAACTTTAAATCAATGTTTTTTTGTTTAGCTGATTGGTGAGGAACCCCTGTGAAGTGTTTGGTTAACCCTTTATGTTTAACTGGGGTTTATAGATCACAAAGTAGGAATAGACTCACCCTTGCTCTCTTTTCGCTCTGAAAATAGATGCTTCGTGATTTTTACCCGCGGTTGCCGTAGCTTTTGTTCATGCAATCTTGGCAGTAATTTCGCTTGAACCTCTTTATTCGTCTAGGCTGAAAGAGTTTTCCGCAAGAACTGCATTTGATTTGGTTAACTGTTTTTGGATCGAGCAGTTTGAGTCTTCGTTCTATCTCATTTTTTATATCTGAATCGTTTTCGACTAACAAAGCATGTGTTAACAACGTTTTGGCTTGTTCTTCACATTTGTCCCCGAACATCTTTGAAAAGACATTGTTTTTTTTCTGGTCAACACTAATCTGAGAAGGGAGCATGCAGATAAAATTTGAAGGATAACTCTTTGATTTGTCTGAGTCAACTACGGCAAAGCGGTAGTGCCTACCTACGTAGTTGCCGTCAAGGCTATCTTGTGTAAATATTTGTAACTTGAATTTCACAATCAACACCCGAGTGTATAAATAGCGTTTTGCAAGCTAATATCTATAATCATATAAAAATCAGAATTTCATGAATAAATATCTTTTGAAATTCCTAAAAACGCCCCAAAAGATATTTCGCTTGTAATTTGCCCGCAAACTGCCAAAGACTCCTTCAAAATCGAACATGGCAACTAAATCTTTGAAGTTGCAAGCAATTAGGAGTAACTAAAGTTAACAAAGGTGTTAACAAATAATTGTAAATTGGCATGTGATTCCTAAAACGATATGCATGTCTGCAGAGCTCGGACCTTTTTTCTAGGATAAAGAAGCACAACATTTGAAAGTTCCGATTCCTGGGAAGGTGTGCATATTTTTATGTAGGTTACGGTGAAGGTGTAAAAATTTATGACGATTAGAACTGCGACTGCGTGTATGAGTATGGTTTTGCGTTGTTGATGTGTCATTTTTTTCTTAGTGGTGTACTTTTTTTTATGGTCTTCATGATAGTTTGGGGTTTTTTTGCTTGGTTGTTTTGAACGGTTGTTTATTTATTAAAGTTGTATTACAATTGTAATACTGATGAAAATGCTTTTATGCAATCCTGCTTTGAAGCCTCTAAATATCAAATCAAAGGATAGAACTCTAACATGATGCAACAAAGTAGCGCAAAACGAGTATCAATAATCGCTGTAACCGCGGCACTCTACACAGTATTTTTCTTCTTATCATTCGCGATAGGTGTACCAACTTTCACTGTCCTTTTCCTCCCAATCATTCTGTTAGGAGTTTTCCCATTGTGGTTTGGATGGAGTGGATTAGTCGGCAGCATGATTGGAGCATTCATAGGGGGCGTTTACGTTGAAGGCTTACCGCTTTACCTTGCTTGGGTAGAAATCACAACGGCAATAGTCATTTACGGTTTAAATTGGCTCCTTATTCCCAAATCAGCCGCAGAGGCAAAAACAACAAAAGGAATAATAATTCTTTCAAGCGTTTATGCTTTAACTCTATTCGTAGGGACATGCTTTATCCTCTGGCAGTTTTCAGCTGTTGGTTTGTTCCCTGCGGAAGTTGCTTGGCCTTTATTGCCTGGTACTTTTACCCTTAACTTACCCATAGTATTGATTGCATCTCCAGCCTTGATTAGAGCTGTATCGCCTAAACTCAAAAGCTGGGCTATGTACTCTGGCAACTTCACTGAATGGCGAACTCGCAGCAAAAAAACCATATAATTCTCCTCAATCTTTCTTTTTTTATAAAAATAGAAAATACTTTTAAGTTATCGCTTACCTAAAAGCAACTTGAGCGGCTAACATGAAAATCAGAATAGTTAAATTAACCCCTGAATCGCTCGCAAGGTTGCTACAAGGCAAAACTTCCGATGTTGTTTCCAACTTACCGAGCGATGCCGAAATTTTAGACATTAAAATGGATTTGTTCACCAAACAAGTTTCCATGGTAGTTAGGAGCGACAGTTTTGAGGATGTTGACGAATCAATGTCGATTCCAGAACTTATCCTGTCAAAAACTGTAGAATCAAAGATTCCAATTAAATCGTCAGCTCCCCTTAAACTTCAAGTAGCGTCCGAACTTAAATCTAATATTGCAAAACTTCCTCAGCCTCAACCGAGTAGAATGGCCAGTAAAATGGAAAATGAATTCAGCCCTGAACAACGCAAACTCCTCAGCTTCACTGTAAAAGAGAATTATATAGTAGTCAAGCCAGTGATGTTTTTGAAAGCCGAATGGGATGACATCAATGAGGTTGTACGGAGTTTAGGCGGGAAATGGGTTAAAGGTGACATTATTAGTTACTGGGAAATCCCTCTGCAGTAGTCTATTGCCTTTAGCAAGAAACGAAAAAACTTTAAACAAGAAAACGCTAATCAGAAGGGTAGTGAGCCAAAGATGGAAAAAACCGATAAACCTCTAACTAGAGACGCCTTAGTCTCAATGCAAGTTATAGACGCAAAAGGACGAATTGTGGGAAAAGTTAAGGATGTTGCTTTCGCCGTAGGTAAAATGGGAATAGCACTGACAGTTGAAAACGAGGATGGCCAAACGCAAAACGTCGCATGGGAAGATGTTCAAGCAGCCTCAGACTTCATACTTCTAAAGCCTCAGGTCATTCAGCAAGCTGCATATCAACCTGTCCAGCAGCAACCTGTTCAAACGATAGCACAGCCTGCTCAACAATCAACTCAACCATTATGCCCAACATGCGGTAAACCTTTAACCTGGATTCCGCAATACCAACGATGGTACTGCTACGCCGACAAAAAATACGTCTAAAAACCTCAAATCATCAATTTTATTTTTTTTCGAAAATTTTTTAGGTCTTATTAGTTTTTAGGCTTAATGGTCTATTGATTTAGACGAACAGTCACCCTTCTCATACAGAACTATGCGTTTTCGCGAATTTTAGATTTTTATAATACAAAAATTAGTTTTGAGAAATAAAAAAATTATTTACTTTACCTTAAAATAAAGCTTATTTCGGTTTTCAGATCTAGCTTTCTATAGGCTTTTCTAAAATGGTGATTGTTCCGTTTTTTCCAAGCCGCAGTTGCTTTTCGCCTTTAAACATCGCTACATGTGCATTCTTGATTTCTATGTAGTCACCGGTGTGGACGCTATTTATCTGTTGGTCCCACAGGCACAAAAGAATTTTTCCGGATTCATCACCAATTGTAGCATTAGAAACAACTGCATTATCCCTGAACTGAGTATGGACTTTAGCAGGCTCCGCAGTTTGCAAAACTTCCGCCGTAACATTTACTTTTTTCATGCCAACACGCAAATTATCTACCTTGAAATGTGATGGTGCTGGGTTTTGTCTAGCTATTTCTTTTCGAACCTTGTTTGTATCCATTGAGAGATCGAATGAAACATCGGTTCTTGCAAGTGTTTCATCTGACACTCGGAACTGTGCAACTACTTTGTTTTCTTTTGTTATTAGGAAAATCGCTTGGCTAGTTACGTTTCCGCGGTACTCCACGGATAAATCTGAGACAAATACTTTTTTTCCTTGTTCTTTTGCTGTAATTAGGGCTTGGAAGAGTTCGGTTGGATAAACTTCATGCTGTGTAGCGATGAAGGCAAGTTGGTCTTCTAGCGTGGGCTTTTTTGGTTTCATACTTTATTCTATTCTCCATTTAATTTAGCGAATAATCTTGAAAATAGCAAACTAAGTTAGCCCTAAAATTTACTTTTTCCTTGATTAAATTCCGCAATGTAATAGTAAACTTACTTTAGCTATATAGGTGTAACTATAAAAAAATGGTTTTTCCAAGGAAAACATGTTGCTTTAGTGTGAGGTGCGCAAAGGCATGTGGAGGTTTTCCAAAAAGCAAAAAACATAGCTTAACATAAGGTCTACTAGAGCTCTTTTGGAGTTACATTATGACCGAAAATCTCAAAAACCTAACCAAAGTTGACCTAAAAAACCTCGACAAAATCTTCTACCCTAAAAACAAAATAACTAAAGGTCAAGTCATCGAATACTACGTTAGAATAGCTCCAAAAATTCTTCCAATCATTGCGGATAGACCGTTGGTTTTAACTAGGTATCCTAACGGCGTAGAAAGTGACAAAGTCAGTTTTTTTGAAAAGAACGCTCCCGAAGGCACACCCAAATGGGTTAAAACCAAAAGAATCTACTCTTCTACATCAAAACGGGACGTTTACTATATCGTTTGCAACGACTTGGATACACTAATTTGGTTGGCAAATTTGGCGGCTTTGGAAATTCATATGCCCTTCTCCAAGATTGACAATTTGGAAAAGGCCGATTTGTTATTCTTTGATTTAGACCCCGAGCCACCTGCAACAACTAGTGACGCTGCTGAAGTTGCATTGTTGCTCAAAGACAAACTGTTGAAATTGGGGCTCACACCGTTCGTTAAAACGTCGGGCAAAAAAGGTTTACACGTGGTAATTCCCATTGTTCCTGAGCATACGTTTGAGAAAACCAGGGCTTTTGTCCATGAAATAGGCGTTGAACTTGCAAAAGAAAACGACATAATAGTTTCTGAATTCAAGGACACAAAAAAACCTGGAAAAGTATTTGCTGATTACTTACAGAATTCTCCTATGCGAACGATGGTTGTTCCCTACAGTTTGAGGCCGACATCTGACGCCACTGTTTCAGCGCCTCTAGAATGGAGTGAAGTGAAGAAAGGAATAAACCCTTCCGACTACACTATTTCTAATGTAGTTAAGCGGACGAGTAATCCGTGGAAAGATATTTTTGAAAAAAGATGTAAACTGGAGATTTAATTATGGAACAAGAAAACATTGAAGAATTCTCTTCTGAGAAAACCAGCGCTTCAGCCCCAAGCAGGTCCATTTGGTCTGGAAACATCACTATTGGTTTAGTGAATGTTCCTGTTAAGTTGTTCTCGATGATTTATGATAAGGGCATAGCTTTTCATTTTCTCCACAAAACTGATGGTCAACCTTTAAAATACGTTAAGATGTGCACCAAAGACGGTAAAATAGTGCCTTGGAGCGAGGTAGTTAGAGGGTACGAAGTATCCAAAAACGAATTCATAACCTTCGATCAAAAAGAACTCGATGAAGCCAAACCTGAATCTGACAAACGCATTCGCATCAGCAAGTTTGTCGATTTCTTCTCAGTTGACCCAGTTTATTTTGACAGAACCTACGCTTTGCTTCCAGACAAAAGCAAAGATGCCTATGGGTTACTGTTGAAGACTCTTGAAAAAACAAACAAAGCGGGTGCGGGAAGAATCACTCTGCGAACCAAAGAATATCCTGCACTTCTCCACACCTACAAAGGCGCCTTAGTCCTAACAACCCTACGTTACGCTTATGACGTTGTAGACCCAGCAGATTTTGAACTCCTGCACAAACTTGAGACGCCTCAGAAAGCTGAACTAGATCTAGCAGTAAAAATCGTAACTGATCTGTCAGGCGAATTCGACATAACGGCGTTCGAAGACGCCTACCAGAAAAGAATCAAAGAACTAGTAAGACAAAAGGTGAAGGGCGAAAGAATACATATCGAGAGACCTCCAGAAGTTGAAGCCAAAAGCCTCATGGTTGCCTTACGTGAAACGCTCAAACAGTTGGAGACTAAATGAGCCGACACATCTACCGTCCTATGCTTGCAAAGGTCGCCAGAGAGGCTTTTTCAGATAAGGACTGGCTTTTTGAGGTAAAATGGGATGGGTTTAGAGCAATCGCCTACATTGAAGAACCTTTTAGCCTCAAGAGCCGCAACGCTAAAGAAATGAAAGGCAACTTTCCAGAACTGCAAGAACTAAAAAAACTTGCCAAAAACATTGTTATAGACGGCGAAATCATCGTTATGCGAGAGGGTAAACCCGACTTCCAATCTCTGCTTGAACGCGGGAAAGTTGTTTCTGAGGGTAAAATTCAAAGGGAAGTAAATCGGTTGCCTGTGGTTTATATTGTTTTTGACATTTTAGAGAAAGATGGGAAACCGCTTACTAAACTGCCGTTGATAGAACGTAAAACAATCCTTAAAGACTCACTTAAAGAAGGTTCAAACGTGCTTTTATGCGATTTTATTGAGGCGAAAGGAGAAGCCTATTTTCAATCAGTTTTTGAAAAGGGTTTGGAAGGGATTGTAGCAAAAAAGAAGGATAGTTTGTATGAGGAAGGTTTGCGGACGGGAAGTTGGTTGAAAATAAAAAAACTCAAAACATGCGACTGTATAATTTTCGGTTACACAAGGGGCAGCGAATCAAGAGAAGCAACATTTGGAGCCCTGCTCATTGGTGTTTACGACAACAAGGGCAAACCAATTTATCTGGGCAAAGTTGGCACAGGTTTTACACAAGAAATGATAAGACTTTTGGTTCACAACTTTGAAAAAATAACTACAGAAGTCGCTCCATTTAGACCCGAGGCAGGCGATGCAGTGACTTGGCTTGAACCCAAACTTGTCTGCGAAGTTGTCTATCAAGTAGCAACGCGAGACCTAAGACTACGTATGGCACGTTTCAAACGGTTAAGAGATGACAAACCGCCCGAAGAATGCACACTTGATCAAATAATCGAAGTCAAGAAAACAAACGTTGATGAAACAGTTGGCACTGATAAACTGAAAGATTCTGCCGAATATGAAGTGCTGTCGGAATACGCCAAAAAACGTCACTTTGAAGCAACTCCAGAACCCAAAGCCTCAGTGGAAAAAAATGATGATAAACTAATTTATGTAATTCAGGAACATCATGCAAGAGCTCTTCACTTTGATCTTAGATTGGAAAAGGACGGAGTCTTGAAAAGTTGGGCTGTTCCAAAAGGAATCCCTGAAGGTTTCGAAAAACATTTGGCAGTGAAAGTTGAAGACCACCCTTTTGAATATAGAAATTTTGAAGGTACAATTCCCAAAGGACAATATGGCGCAGGAACTGTAGAAATCTGGGATAAAGGATACTACGAGCCTAAATTCTGGGAAAAAGACAAAATCGAAGTTACCCTCCATGGTCAACGCCTCAACGGGCGCTACATTCTGATTCGACTAAAAAGGGCTGGAGACAAAAATTGGCTTTTGCTTAAAGGAAAATAGTGTCGTGGAAACCTATTTTGGCCCGATTGATTGGAGCTAAAATTTTTAGAAGGGTAAATTCTGCCCTAGCAAAACTACACCTCAAGACTACTCAATGTTTTATTTCTCGCAGTTTAATACGGTTGAAGTTGTCAGAATATTTTATCAGATTCCAACGTTGTCAATCATCGTTAACTAGAAAGAACTAACACCCAATGCCTTTCATTTTTTCTTTAAAGTTCTTATGACAACGTTCAAGTCAGAAACTGATTTTTAGCCCTAAATCCAAATAAACAAATAGGCGTGAACGAGAGATGTCTTATGTTCTTTAAGCAAATTCAACAGCACGGCGATAACTTTTCATACATAATGGCTGACGAAGAAACCGAAGAAGCGGCAGTTGTAGATTCAAGTTATAATGCCGACGAAATAGTAAAAATCGTAAAAAACGAAAAGTTTCAGTTACGATACATAATAAATACGCATGGGCACTCTGACCACACCGCTGGAAATATGGAACTCAAGCATATTTTTGGAGCTGAAATAGTCGCGCATAAAATATCAAAAATTCATCATGATCTCTCTGTTGATGAAGGTGACACACTTAAAGTTGGCAAAATCTCAATAAAAATTTTATATACGCCTGGGCACACCGCTGACAGCATATGCCTACTTGTCGACGATCGGAAACTGCTGACTGGTGACACGTTGTTTGTTGGCGAATGTGGAAGAACCGACTTTCCCGGCGGAAACACAAAAAGTATGCATGAGAGCCTCAACAGGCTCCAAAAACTTAACGACAACGTTGAAGTTTACCCTGGGCACGACTACGGGTTAAAGCCGTCGTCAACCATAGGTGAAGAGAAAAAGTCAAACTACACGCTGCAACCACGGAGTCTCAAAGAATTCATCGAGTTCATGAGCCAGCCTTAACGGGGTTTTTTCTTCTAAGATATACAGCAATTATCACTAAAACAACGAAAAATAAAATGACGAACGGATAAATTTCTTGGTGAATTAAAATCTCAAACATAAGAACCAAAAACTGGACCACAGAATTATTTGCAATCGTTTGTGGTCGAGCATTTTCTTGTGATACAGGCAAAAATTGATAAGTTATACCCGCCGGCAAGATTACTTGGTTTACTAAGTTTTTAACCGGGTAAAACGTGAATGTATTTGTCTTCCATTCAAAAACTGTGGCTACGCCATAAACGTCTAGGGTGGATACGCTTTCGGCGTGACTTCCCATAGTATATATTGCATACATCAAGTCGCCAGTGTAATTACTATGTCCCAAACCTAAGCTGTGTCCTATTTCGTGGAGAGCGACATTTTGCATTTCTCCCTCGTTTAGTGTTTCGCCATGTTGAGTATTCGCTGCAAGGTTAACTGTGCAATTAATGATTGTTTTTTGGTAGTTTGCGGAGATTTGTGACAGTCCGACCACGTCAGTTGTATTGCTAAACGGAGACTCACGCCAACTTACATAGATGTCATAGCTGGGTTGTGTGATGTTTGAAACTGTAGGTTGGATCTTAAGGCTGGATAAATATGAATAGTCTGAGTTGTTTGCTGAAAAAGTGGCGATTGCTTCATTCCATTGACCAATGGCGCGAAGCGAAGTATTTAGAAAAGAGGGTTCCCACCAAGACTCATTATCCGCAGTAACGACAAGAGCGTTTAGTGTTGAGTGGCTCCATACAAATCCTTGAAGTTGCAAAGAATACTTGTCTTGACTTTGACCCTGAACTAAGCTGCCGCTAACAAAACTACCTGTTAAAACCAAACTGGCAATCCACAAAAAACACAAAAATCTACGCATAACGCTTCCTATAATAAAAAAGGCGTTTGCCACCTTTAAGTTTTTTTGCTTTATTCACATTTGTAGAAGAAATAGAAAATTAAACCCGCAAAACCAATTTTGTTGTCGGTAACAAAATTAGAAGTCTTTCTTTATCTTTCATTTCAGATGAAATTGAGACGAGTTAGTTGAAATATTTTTTTTATCAATCTTATTCTAAACTGTTGCTTTAAAAAGACTGTACTTTATACTTTACTTAAAACAAACCTTAAAAGGCTTCAAAAATATATATGTGATACTGTAATGAAAAATAGATTTATCTTTCCTAGCGTAGCTAAATTGGCAAGCTCTAAGGCTGTCAAGATTGATGGAACATTAATGGCGCTATCAGAGATAAATCCTGCAGTTCATTTGTTTACCATAATGTTATCCAGTAAAGAATTAAACCAGGCTGGATGCTGATGATAGTTTCAGATATCATTTCAATAACGTTGCTTGCAATATTGCTTTTTTGGACCCTCTACAATGGTTCAATAATATATGTTGGTATAAAAAATAAACGTAAACAAACCACATTCTTATTAGATAAATCTGCGGAACCTCCAAAAATTTCACTTATAATCCCAACGAAAAATGAGGAAACAGTCATCCGACGTTGCCTAGAAGGTATCCTGAACATCGATTATCCAAAAGACAAGATGCAAATAATCGTAGTGGATGGAAAATCCGAAGATAACACAGGAAAAATATGTTCAGAGTTTTCAGATAGATACCCTGAAAACATTAAAATTATTTCAGAGAAAACTTCAAACGGTAAACCTGCAGCTCTCAATCTTGCCCTGCCATACATTAATGGCGATTTAGTAGGTGTTTTTGATGCTGACAGTTTACCCGAAAAAGACGTTTTGTCAAAAGTTGCTTTTTACTTCAAAGATGAAAAACTGAAGGCTCTGCAAGGTAGAACAACATCATTAAACGAAAAAAACAACGTACTCACAAGAGTCATTGCGATGGAAGAAAGAGCTTGGTTCCAAATGTTAATGAGTGGAAGAGAAAAACTTCAATTATTTGTTCCGTTAACAGGAAGCTGCCAATTCGTAAGAGCCAGTGTGCTTGAAGAATTAGGCGGTTGGGATGAAAACTCCTTAACAGAAGATGTTGAATTAGCCTTGCGTCTTGTTGAAAAAAACCATCATATACTGTATGCTCCAGACGTTTGCTCAGGGCAAGAAACTCCAAACAACCTTGGTAGTTTGATTAATCAAAGAGTCCGATGGTATCGAGGCTATATGGAGTCGGCCATAAAATATGGGCGTCTGCTCGATAACGTGAATAAGCGAACAGTTGATGCTGAAATTTCCATGGCAGGACCATTTATGATGGTTGTGTCACTTTTAAGTTACGTTAACTGGTTTTTCGTTGCAGTCTTCCTTTCTCAAAGTAACCCAGTTTTGGATTTCACTGGGTTGGTTATAGCCTTGACTGCTGTTTCACTTGTTTCAATCGGAATCGGTTTAACTGCCTCTGAGAAACCAATTAAACTAAGAAATCTTCTCTGGATTCCTTCGATCTATGTTTATTGGCTTGTTCAGATGTTTATTGCTGGATGGGCGTTCTTTAAACTGGTGTTTAGACGAAGAAGAGTATGGACAAAAACAGTTAAAAAAGGCTTTGTTGTTCAAGATGTAGTAATTTAGAGCGATTTGTAGTCCTAATCCAAGGTTTAGGATTTTTGAATTTGTCACGAATGCAGGTTTTTTTTATAGTATTTCTGAACTGATGGTTGCCAGTTTGATTCAAAATTTTTTTGAACGGTTTATATAAATCACACATATCATATTATGACATCAGTTATATTCTAACCAACGGAGTTGTTGGTTGTGAGGAGAGGGTCATGTAGTGAAAAAACCAATTGAGAGTTCGCAATGATGTACAAGTCAATTAAATACAACCGTCTCCCTCAAATCAATGTTAAGAAACTTTTTTCTATCTCGTTCTCATTTAAAGAAGCAAAAAGAATATTTTTTGCACTAAATCCTTTGAAAATGAATATGAAAGCAAAATCTATCCTGGTTATTGCGTTAGTGGTCATTATGTTGGTTTCTGTTTTTGCTTGGTTATCTGCAGAAACCCAAAGTCGACCCAGTATTATTGAAATTGTGAGTAACGATACAATTGCTTCACCCTCACCAACAAATCAACAAACTTCAAGCCCGACTGGAACCGTAACTCCGCCTACTCCCAGCCGCAGTGATAAATGGAACCCCCTATCATTCATTACAGAAATCATTGAACCTTCCTCTAAACCAGCCGGTCTAATAGAGTCAAATCCAAATATTAGCGCTTCAGTGTGGAAAACTGTGGCAGCAACTGCCTGGCGATACTTCCAGCCTGGTATAGGCGTGGATTCTAACACTGGGCTTCCCGCAGGAAATTATGGTTGGAACTATTTTACAGATTGGGATTTAGGCGTTTATATTCAAGCGGTAATTGATGCGAATAAAACAGGTTTAATAGCTAATAATGGCGATTGGGGCTCTCATGCACGCCTAGACAAAGTTGTAACGTTTCTTGAAACTCGAGAACTAAACAGCACAACAAAGGTTCCATACTGGTTCTATGGCTCCGATGGAAAAGGACACTTAACACAATCAGGCGTCGATGTTATTGATACTGGAACGTTGTTTGTATCTCTTAATAACCTTAAAAATTTTGATACAAGCTTTGTTTCACGTATAAACAACTTCACTTATAATGGGCTTCAAAACAATAGGACTGACTACGCAGCATTAGTGCCCAGCATGCAAGGTTTTAGCGGTTCAGCTAGCATTTATGGTTATTATTGTGTTAGTGGTTTTGCCTGTTTTTGGCCTGAACAACTTGGAACCATACCTAATAAAATACTTAGTAATATGTATGCTAGCACTGTTAAAACCCCTGAAAATGTAACATTGCCTAAAGCAGACATTTCATGCGAACCCCTGTTATACTCATTCTTAAACTTAAACCCTGATCCTCAAATAGTGCAACTAATGAACCAAACTTATTCAGCTCATGAAGCTAAATATAACTCGACTGGTCAATACGTAGCCTTCAGCGAAGGATTGAGTCCTTCATCCAATTTCATTTGGGAATGGGTAGTTATGTCTGATGGCAATACCTGGAACATAACATCCGGTCAAACATATCTTAACATGAACCCCGTTATTTACAGTAAAGTCTCAATGAGTTTTCTATCTCTCTACAACACAACGTTTGCTCGGGACATGAGCATTTATCTTGAGAGAATTTTGCCTGACCCTGCAAATGGGTATTCTGCTGGAGCAGACTATAATGCAAATAGCAGTAATGCGCATCTAGTTGCAAGTGTTGACGGTAACACAAATGGCTTAATAATAAGCGCTGCAAGATACGCTATACAGAATAACTCGTAATTAGTAGGGTTATTTAGTTTTTTCAGCTTAAAGGTAGTTTATTTTTATGCAAGCGTAAGGCATTTAGGATAGTGTTCAAAGTTTTATAAATCAATAGTTTGCTCTAATGTTGGAAAAATTAAGTGGTTAATGCTCTTAATAATGTAAAAGATTGGATTACCCAAAAATGGTTTATTTTTCCACTTCTGGCATTTGTAATACCTTTAATTGTTAGGGTTATACCTGAGATTTTAATGGGGCCGTATATCGTTGGCTTTGATACTATTGGCTTTTATGTTCCAAATACTTTGCTATGGCTACATAATGGCGTGAACTTGGGGGAATTTCTTGCAACTGCGCCGCTATTCTACACAATTTTCATATCAATAGTTGCTGTAGGCGGATCACCTGTTATAGTGTTAAAAATAATTCCACCGTTGCTCCTTGGCTTCTTAGGTTTATCGATGTATGCTTATGCTAAAAGAGGTTTAGGTTGGTCTCCATCTAAAAGTGCGTTTGTTGCTCTTTTGGGGTCGATTTATTTTGTGGCTTTAAGAGCCTCTTGGGATCAACTTAGAGAAGAACTCGGTTTAGTTTTCTTTTTTGTTTTCCTAATGTTGCTTATCAAGAAAAATGACCGTTCGTGGAAACGTTATGTTGTTCTTTCTTTAGCGATGGTGGCTGTAGTGTTATCTCATCAGCTTGTATCAGTCCTTATGTTTGGGGTTATCGTTTTTACACTTGTCCATAGCTTGACCCGTAAAGATTTTATCGGTTTCATTGATCTAATCATGGTTTCTTTGCCTGCGGTGCTTTATTTTTTCATCGTTTACTTGAGTGGTGTGTTGCAGTCTGGTTTTCTTGATTACTCAACGAATGTTGGGTCACCCTTGGCTAGCTGGACTGGCTTTGCTTCCTATCAATCTATGCTGATAAGCACAGGAGGTTTGTTCCTGTATTGTTTCGTGCTTATCATACCATTGGCGCTGATAAGTCTGTGGCGGCTTCGAAATCTTCAACTGGGATCTTGGTTACTCATGAGTTTCATTCTTATTTTGCTGCCAATCGCTTCTGTAAGCCCTTATCGATGGGTGCTAATGCTTACATATCCGCTCGCATTTTACGCGACAGATACTCTAAGCAGACTCAAGTCAATTAAATGGAAACGATATAAGTTTACTGTGCGCAGGATTGCAATACTATACCTTGTTTTATCGACAGCAGTTTTAAGTTTCGGCTACATCTTTATGACTCCACAACAACCATTCTCATACTTTAACCCTACATACTTCAATAGTTACTCCTATCAAATTCCAACCTCAATGCTCCAGAATACCATATCCATCACCGATTGTAAAGATACCGTCAATTCCCTACTTTGGTTAAAAGATAATGCAAATAACAGTTCGATTTTGCTGACCCATACCGTGTTTTACAGTTGGGCATTGTTGACGCTCAATGCGACTCAGGTAAAAAACTACGAATTTGATCCGCCAGATGCAGCAGCAAGAGCGGTGGCTCAGGAGGAGCATTCACAAATATATCTTATTTGGTGGACAAACGGGCATGGTTGGTATGACCAACCAACTCTGCCCTCGTCATTTACCGAAGTTTATTATAGTGGAGAAATTGCGATTTACAGTTACAATCTGAGTCGGTAGCACTACTGAATCTCTGATAAGAAATTATTTTTTGGTTATGGGGCAAATGTTAAATCCTTAGTTATTATGGTTATTAATACAAAATTCAGTGTACTAATTCATGACCAGACATAATTATGTCCGCACAAAAATTGTCGCCTACGTAAGAGCGAACTGGGGATCTCCCTTTATAGTAGTGTTCATGCTGTTCTTGCTTTTCGCCGCTGTTTCTCTATCTGCAGGCACACCAACCTTAGCTGATACTGTCGCTGTGTATGCCTACTATGCTTTAACCGTTGGGGTTTTTCTACAACTTGTTTGCTTTCTAAAAGATAGGAAAAAAGTCAGTGGTACTGAGGCGGTTGAATGAGTCAAGTAGAGTTATCCTTTGTCATTCCAGCATATAATGAAGAATCGTGTATTGAAGATACACTAAGCACAATTGATGCGGTTATCCAAGATAAGCATATTCCATATGAGATTGTAGTGGTTGATGATGGTAGCAACGATGGTACGCTTGTAAATGCAAAACTGTATGCAAACAGAAATGGGCATGTTAGGGTAGTGAGCTATGGCAAAAACAAGGGTAAAGGGTATGCTGTTAAGACTGGTTTTATGCTCACTAATGGAAATATAGTGATTTTTGTCGACAGCGACATGGAAATCGACCTTGGAACTATTTCAAAATACCTTGAGGCACTAACGCACGGTGATATTGTTATAGCTTCTAAAAGGCACGCAGATTCGCGAGTAGAAGTACCCATATCCAGAAGAATCTTGAGTGAGTGCTTCAATAGTTTGGTTCGCCTTCTAACGGGAGTGCCTTTAAAAGATACTCAGTCTGGACTTAAAGCAATGAAAAAAGGGGCTTTCATCAACATTTTTCCACGGTTGGCAGTAAAGCGTTACGCCTTTGACGTTGAGTTGCTAGCTGTTGCTAATCTTTATGGCCTAAAAGTTGTAGAGATGCCTGTTAATATTAAATTAGCGGCAAAATTTAAGCCTGAGGAAATGTGGCATATGTTTATGGATCTCTTAGGAATCGCATATAGGCTTCGAATTCTTAACTGGTATCAGCGGTCAATTCCTAAAAAGAACGGTCTTCAAAATATTGTTTCAATTATACTTCGTGAATAGCAATGTCTTCAAAACCTTTAGTATCTATTATTATTCCTTGCAAAGAAGTCAACCAATATACTATGGAGTCCATAAATGGATGTAAACGGATTGATTATCCCAATTTTGAGATAATTCTCCTACCGGATTTTCAGTCGGATAAAATCGAGAACGTTAGAGTCATTGCTACAGAGGCGGTGTCTCCTGGGCTCAAACGAAACATAGGTGTTAAAAACTCGAATGGGGAGTTTTGCGCTTTTATAGATAATGATGCTCACCCGCGAAGTGATTGGTTAACAAATGCTTTACAGTATTTCAAAGATCCCCCGGTTGGTGGGGTTGGTGGTCCAGGGTTAACCCCTCAGGAAGATGGTTTATTACAAAAAGCGGGGGGTTATGTTCTCTCTTCATTCATGATGGGTAATTTGTCAAGCAGGTATAAAACAAAAAGTAGTTTCGAGTCTTGTGATATTCATTCTTGCAATTTTATTTCTCGGAAGTCAGTAATCGAAGAGGCTGGGGGTTGGAATGAAAAATACTGGCCAGGTGAAGACACTCTTATGTGTCTAGCTATAAATAAAATTGGTAAGAAGTTGATAGAAGCTTCAGATGTAGTTGTTTATCATCATAGACGTTCACTCTTCAAACCACATTTGAGACAAGTTTCCAGATTTGGTGAGCATAGAGGTTTATTTGTTAAGAAATTCCCTGAAAATTCCACAAGGCTAACTTTTTGCTTTCCGTCTTTGCTTGTGATTTCACTTATAGTTGGAATAGTGCTTTCTTTATTTTTCCAGTCCTTTGCTTTTATTTTGCTGCTTGGTACGGTTCTGTATCTCATTTTAAGCTTGGTTGCGGCGACTCTTCAAGTGAAAAATCCCCGGGTGACCCTTCTAGTTTGGATAGGCATAATAGTAACACATTTAGTGTATGGTTTTTACTTCCTTTCAGGACTAATAAAGCGAGATTTAAAAAGATGAAAGTGACTATCTCTTACCCTCCAATTCATTCTGAGAAGGGAGTTCCATTACTCTCTCAAAACAGACAATTCCAGTACTTCCAATCGCCGACATATATTTATCCTGTTGTTCCGGCATATGCGGCCACTTTGTTGGACAATGCTGGTTATGAGGTTGTTTGGGATGACGGTATTGCAGAAGAGAAAGCTTACAGTCAGTGGCTAAATGATTTAGAACATATCAGCCCTGATGTTGTTATGATCGAAACCAAAACTCCAGTGGTGAAAAAGCACTGGTCGATAATTAAAGATATAAAAAATATCCTTCCAACATCAAAGGTTGTTTTAGTTGGGGATCATGTTACGGCTTTGCCTTTGGAGTCTATGGCGCAGAGTAAGGTTGATTTTGTTTTAACGGGTGGTGATTACGACTTTTCACTACTGAACTTAGTGGAGCATTTAAACGGGAAGATGCAGCTCGAGTCTGGGGTTTGGTATCGAGAAAACGGTGACATAAAG
Source organism: Candidatus Bathyarchaeota archaeon (assembly GCA_963741005.1). Classification (GTDB taxonomy): domain Archaea; phylum Thermoproteota; class Bathyarchaeia; order Bathyarchaeales; family Bathycorpusculaceae; genus Bathycorpusculum. The sequence goes on along the minus strand of CAVUGQ010000006.1, from coordinate 197,232 downwards.
AATACCGGGCCTTTCAAACTGAACCATAGTTTGGATGAGTTACCCCCCATAAATCGGGACTTAACAAAATGGCACCTCTACAACGAACGAAACGGTAATTTTAAAGTTACTCCAGGCGCCTACACTATGGCTGGTCGTGATTGCTGGTGGAGAAAAGACGGTGGTTGTACCTTCTGTTCTTGGCCTACGTTATTTCCGACTTTCAGAGCAATGAAGCCTGAACGATTGGTGGATGAAATTGGCGTTTTAATAGAGCGTTATGGGGTAAGGTCAGTGTTTGATGATACTGGTTGTTTTCCTGCCGGTGAATGGCTTAGGCGCTTTGCTAACCTTATGATTGAGCGGGGTTACAATAAGAAAGTTCAATTTAGTTGTAACATGCGATTTGGAGCGTTGAAACGCGAGGATTATCGCCTGATGAAGAAAGCCGGATTTAGAATGCTTCTCTTTGGTATAGAATCTGGAAGTCAGGCTACGCTTGATAGACTTAACAAGGGAACTACGATAGATGGTATAATGCATGAATGTAGAGTGCCCAGAGAGGAAGGGTTAGAACCGCACATAACCATTATGGTGGGGTATCCGTGGGAAACGCGTCAAGACGCTTTAAGTACACTTAATGTAGCTAAAACTTTAATGCAGAAGGGGTGGGCTATAACCTTGCAGTCTACTGTTGTGATTCCTTATCCTGGAAGTAAATTGTATGCTCAAGCGTTAGAGAATTCTTGGTTCCGAGTGGACCCTCAAGATTATGAACGTTTTGACATGAAGGAGCCTGTGATGACTACGCCTGACATGACGCCTGAAGAAGTCATGCAGCTTTGTGACCAAATATATAAAGTGTTTTTGACACCACAATACATGTTAAAACAGCTCGTTCGAATACGCTCGATGAGGGATGTTAAATACTCGGTTAAGGGATTGACAAAGGTCTTAGGGCATGTAAAAGATTTCGGCAAAAGATAAGTAGAATTACTTCGCAATTTAACTAATGTCTTTACTTGAACGCTCAAATAAAAATTGCTTTAAAACCGAAATAGCAATATAGCCTTTTTAATTAGAGGAAGGCATTTGGAGTTGGCAATATAATTTGACTATTGTGTATAATACTCGGCCGGATCTTCCTTCAATTGATGCTTATATAGAGTACCTTAAGAAGATTTGGTCCAATTGTATGCTTACTAACAATGGTGAGTTTGTCCAATCATTAAAGAGTAAATTAGAAGATTATTTAAAAATTGAAAATCTGGAACTTTTCTCTAACGGAACTCTGGCTCTTCAAGTCGCTTTAAGGGCGCTAAAGATTAAAGGCGAAGTCATAACTACTCCTTTCACATTTGCAGCTACTACAAACGCCTTGTTATGGGAAGGCTTGACTCCTGTTTTCGCGGATATTGATCCAGAGACTTTTAATTTAGACCCTAAAGATGTCGAGAAAAAAATCAGTAGCAAAACTTGTGCTATATTGGCAGTTCATGTTTATGGAAATCCTTGTTATGTTAAGGAATTACAGGAGATCGCTGAGAAGCATAATTTAAAGTTAATTTTTGATGCGGCGCACGCTTTTGGTGTGGAGTATCAAAATCAGCCTGTATTGAAATGGGGGGACGTCTCGATGTTGAGTTTCCATGCTACGAAAGTATTTCATACAATTGAAGGCGGTGCTCTTGTAGTGAAAGATGAGCGGTTGCTTGAAGATTTTAGGCTTTTGAGAAATCATGGCATCAAGTCTGAAGAAGAAGTGGTGTGTCCTGGTACAAATGCAAAGATGAATGAATTTCAGGCTGCGATGGGGCTTTGCAATCTTGAAAATGTAGATGAGAAATTAAGGCTTAGAAAAAGACTTTATGAATATTACGTAGAAAAGCTTAGCGCTGTTAGAGGAATTCAATTCCAGAAAGTGGTATCTTCTAAGCACAATTACAGTTATATGCCCATTTGTTTTGAGAGCATTGAAGTCAGAGATAAGATATATTCAAAACTCAGGGAGAACGGCATAAAGGCTAGAAAATACTTTTTCCCTCTAACTGTAAATTTTGATTATTACAAGCAGAATGGTCAAAATCTAGTTGAAAAGTATCATTTGCATAATGCCTTTGACATTTCCAATCGAATACTGTGTCTACCTCAATTTGCTGACTTGGAGCTGTCGATGGTGGAGAGAATTGCCGATATCATCTCGGTGACAATTACATAGGGTGCTTTAATGGTATCAGATGAGTCTTTGCCTACGGTTTCTATAATAATTCCGACCTTTAATTCTGAAAAAGTCATCAAGGATTGCTTGCGGGCGGCGCGAAATCAGAATTATCCAAAGAATAAATTTGAGATAATCGTAGCCGATAATTTCAGTAAAGATAAGACCGTTTCTATATCTGAGGATTTAGGTGCTAGAGTGATTTTGGTGAACGGTCGCGCTCCTCAGGTTTGTGTGCAAAGAAATCTTGGTGCAGATGCGGCTCGATTTGAGTACTTACTTTTTTTAGATCATGATATGGAGCTATCGCCTAATCTTCTAAGGAATTTTGCTGAGAAGGTGATAGAGACCAGTGGTGGAGTTGATGCTTGGTATGTTCCCGAAAGAATTGTGGGAAATGGCGCTTTCTGGACTAAGGTAAGGAATTTTGAAAGAAGTTTTTATAATTCTACAGTGGTTGATGCTGTACGAATTATTAAAAAGGAAAAATTTCAAGAGACCGAAAAGTATGATGTCTTGTTATCATCTGGACCTGCCGATTGGGATATGGATAATCAATTAAAGCAGTTAGGTTGCAATTTTGGTATAATTGATGAGTATCTCTATCATCATGAGGAGCTTTTGTCTTTGCGGCGTTATTTAGTTAAAAAGACTAAGTATACAAGCGGCGGTCTGATTTACCACGAGAAATGGAAGAGAAAAAGCGAAAAGGTATACAATGAAGTAGTTAGAAAGCAGTATAATGCTTGGTACAGATTTGTAGGAATATTTTTCCGGCAGGGCCATTTGAGTAAAGTTGCTAGAGGTTTTTATCTGTATATTGCATTTGTTTTCATAAAGTTGTGTGTTGGAGTCAAATATTCGGTATCAAAGTATAATAAACGGTAGCCTGCTAAGTTTTTCTTATCTCTTTTTTGATCAACTTGTGTCTATGAACCAGGGTTATGCTTGTTTGGAAGTCTAGACTGTAAGGGTTGTGTTGTTAGGGATTGTTTGGGTATCAGTAAATAGAATGTTTTATGTATTGGACAGGCAAATAAGCAAGTATGACTATTTCGGGGGCTAAAGAGGAAATCTACCTGTTGGGGGCTGGTAATCAGGCTAGAGAAACACTTGGCTACTACAGGGATTTAGGTAAATTCGATGATGTTCGGGGTTTGATAGTTGAAAATTGTCCAAAGTCAATCAATATTGATGGCAAAAGGGTGATGGATAAGTCAGCTATCGATTCATTGGGGAGTGAGGTTGTTCTTATCGGGGCTATGGGTTCTCCGCTTAGACGGCGGTGGATAGAGGAGGTCGCATCGCGGGGTTTTCGTTTTGATAGGGTTATTCATCCCTCGGTGATAACAAACAAGTCCGTTGATATTTCTCAGGGTTGTATTATTTGCCCCCATGTCGTGTTTACGCGAGATATAACGGTTGGTAGTCACTCGATTATTAACATTAACAGTAATATTAGTCATGATTGCCGAATAGGCGATTTTGTTACTATTGCTCCTGGAGTTAGTGTTGCTGGGAACGTAAAGATTGGTGATGGTTGCTGGATCGGAATTGGGGCGACGATTAATCATGAGATATCAATCGGTGCAGGCTCTTTTGTGGGTGCGGGTGCGGTTGTAATAAGAGACATACCTGAGAATAGTCTAGCTGTGGGTGTCCCGGCAAAGCCTATTCGGAAGTTGCTGCAGACTGATTGGGAAACACTACTCTGAGCTAGAGGAGTATCCATCATAAGTTCTGGAATTTTAGGGTTAAATTAATTAACATTCATTGACCATTTATTCCAAAACAGATTCAGAAGTATTGCTTTCATGCTAAAAAATAACGGCTTGGTTTTGCTGGCAAAGAACTTGTTGCTCAAGCATTGGAAGATTATATTTCTGATCATTTTAGGTTTAACGCCAATATTATGGTTTAAATCTGGTTTTATTATCGCTAAAGGCGATAACTTTCCGTTCTTTGAGCCTTTGCTCAATTTCCATAGATTTTCGTATGTTTGGCAGGATTATTTCAACGTTGGCAGTATTCCGCAGCCAGGTAACCCTTCGCCGGCCGGTATGATTTGGATGGGTGTTTGGGTCGTTTTGAGTGGAGTAGGTTTATCTCTTGATTCTATTCAGGCGCTTTTGCAAGTATTCTATTTCTTGGGTGCTGGGTTGTCGATGTATTTTTTGGCTTCTACAATCTATAAAAAGGAAAAGATAACTCCGCTAATCGCCAGCGTATTTTATATGTTCAATTTTTTCATGATTTTGAGGACTTTAAACGATGGTGTCTCTTGGGTTCTTGTTTTTCTGCCTTTGCTAATAACATTTTACATAAAAGTTATTCGGAATGTGAGAAACGGGCAAAGATTGGTCGGGAATGCACTGGGTTTTGTTGCAGTTTCCAGTATTTTAACGTCGTTTATTACTGTTAATCCTCCATTGCTGGCGCTTGTTGGGTTAGTTCTGGTGACTCTATTCATTTACACCTTAATCTCTCAGGTAGGTATTCGCTTAAAAATAATTAAAACTCTAATTTTTCTCTCAGTTGTGTGCATTTTAGTTAACTTATGGTGGATTATACCCTTCTCTGCACAAGTCATTCCTTTTATTCAAGGGTCTTCCTCGTTGGGGACCCCTACCACGATAGATAGCTGGTCATTTGTACATGCACGAGCAAGCTTTCTAAACTTGTTTCAGCTGAACGGGCTTTGGGCTTGGGGGTCGGAGTATTTTCCTTACGCCGAAAGTTACGCCAATCCTTTGCTTATCCTTCTAGCATTTGTTCCGATGCTTTTAGCATTTTCAGGGTTGTTATTCAAGAGTAAATACTTGCGAATTAACTTACTTTTTTCGGTCAGTGTTCTTGCGTTACTGTTTCTATCTAAGGGTATCCATCCTCCATTTGAAAGTGTTAACCTATTTTTTTACGAATATATTCCTGGTTTTTTCCTTTTTAGAGAACCGTTTCCTAAGTTCTTTATTTTGTTGCTAATTCCTTTGGCTCTGTTGATTGGTTCCTCGGTGAATTCTATAGCTGCGCGTTTGAGAAAAGTCAGAATTTTTCATGGTCGTGTTGTTTCTGGTGTTTTTGTTGGTCTTATAATTTGTTCTTTTTTGATTTCTGCTTTTCCTTTAGTGACTGGCGATGTGATACTTGGTAAAACTGAGTCATTGCCTTTTGATTCGTACGTTAAAATCCCTGCTTATTGGTATGATGCAAGTGATTACATCAATGCGCAGAAGGGTGATTTTCGGATTTTGCTTATACCTAGCGATGATTATTATCAGATGCCTTATACATGGGGTTACTATGGGGCAGATGCGTTCCCTTCTCGCTTAATCGTTAAGCCTGTAATTCAGCAGCTTAGCGGTGGTTATACAACCAATGAAGAACTTACTTCTTTGGTTTACTCAAAGATAGCGCTAAATGAAACAGCTGGGTTCGTTAGTCTGCTGTCTTTGCTTAATGTGAAGTATTTGTTGCAGAGAAATGATGTTTCGTGGAATTTAACTGATAGGACAATTCTTTCACCGGAAACGGTTAAGTCCTTTTTGGGTAGTGTCCCTGGTGTTAATCTTGAGAGGTTCCTTTGGGGCACTTGATCTTTATGTTGTTTCAGATGAATATTTGGTTCCTAGAATTTATCCGTCGACTACCTCAGCGTTAATCAATGGCTCAACCCCTGAGTTGTCTCAGCTAATATTAAATGATAGTTTTACTTTAAACAATACTGCTGTTTTCTTATCTGATGAATTGTCTAGTTCACAATTGGAGTTTGTTTCTAACCGGGATAATTTAATTGTTGGAATCAAGAGTTCAAAGAATATTATAGCTCGTGATGATGCGATTGTTCCTTTTAATTGGTCTAGTTTTGATGAGGGTATTGAGGTTAGGTATGTTACTGGTTGGAAATGGGTTGTTAGGACTGATGGAAATGGAACTTTGGATAGTATGAGTTTTCCGTCCATAGATTCTTGTCCATACAAGTTTACAGATGCATACAATGCGAGCGGTTGGATGGCAGTTAATTCGTCTATGATTTATTTCAAAACGGGTAATGAGCCCTTGGTTATTACTCAAGTGTTTGAAGGTTTGGATCAACCTATTGATGATGTTGTTGGTGTGTGGTGGGAAACGGGGTGGGTGGGCATGGGTACTAAGCCTGTTCAATTTCCGATTATAATACCTGCTAACGAGAAAGCGATACTTCAAATTAACCATGTAATTACTAGTAATATTACTCTGGCACAGACTGATTTTCGGTATCAGAATGTTGCTGATTATAGCATTCCTAGCATAAGTTTCCAACAGGTAAATCCTACAAAATATTCAATGAATGTGAGGGATGCCACTGAGCCTTTTTTTATAGTCTTTAGTGAAGGCTATAATCAGCACTGGAATGCTTATATTTCAAATGATAAAGTTCCCTCCGGTGGTCTAAGTGGTTACCCTAATTACAATTCGACTGCAGTCGAGCATAGCATCGAGTGGTCGCCGCAAGATATTGCATATTTATTTGCTAATCCATTAAATACGGAGAATCATTTTAAGGTAAATGGCTATGCGAATGCTTGGTATATAGATCCGCATCAATTAGGAGTTGAAAATGAATTTACGATAACTCTCTATTACCTTCCTCAAAGCTATTCATACTTAGGGTTTTTTGTAAGTGGAATTAGTATTGCCGCCTTGGCAGGCTATTTATTGATCTATTCCAAGTTGGCCTTTCCAATTAAGAAGGGTCTTAAAACGTTACTTCACTTTTAACTGCTCTGGGTGAGATGCAAAGTAACCGTACATAAGTGTGTGCCTCTGGTAGCACTACAAGCAAGTGGCAATTAGGTCGTTTGCAACGATCATACGCTGGAACTGAACGTTGAGGTTACGGGGTTTGGCTTGGAGCGGTTTTTTGCTTAATTTGTGTTGGTTTAATGTTGGCAAGTTTTGTCGGCTCTTTTTTGTTTATTCATTTTTTGAGTATCTGACTCTTCTCGATAGCCCTAATAATGTTGACATGGGCATATGGGCAAATAAGCTGGGTGGGCTGACTTGGATTCGGTACTGGAAGCTGCTAAGAAACGGCTTAACTTTAATCGAGTTTCTCTTCAGCGATAGTATTCCCCATGAAATCGTAGAAGACCTTAGGAACTTTAAAGGAAACCGTGTTGAAGCGCAATACTACACTCAAGAAATAAGCGTGTAGACTTGGAACAAGTTATTATCAAAACAAAGCAATTCGTACTTGAAATAGAAAAGATAATTGACGCTTTAAATACGAATAGACTTTCAGAATAGCAAAGCAAATTGAAGATCATAAAGACAACATAAGATAGATTCATGGCTTGTCGTCTTGACTTTCTCTTTGGAGTTAATAGAATTAAAAAACTATTTTTGGCTAAACCATGTGATTGTTCTTTTTAGTCCATCATCAAATGCCACGTTTGGTTTCCAAGTAACGATTTTCTCGAGTTTGTTTGTGTTTGGGCATCGTCTTTTCGGGTCGTCTTTAGGCAGTGGGTGGAATTCTATGGTTGAGTTGCATTTTGTAATTTCTTTTACTTTGTTGGCTAATTCGAGTATGGTGATTTCTTGTGTGTTGCCTATGTTTACGACTTCTCCTTTGGCTTTTGGATTAGTTGTTAACAGTATCAATCCGGTTACGGTGTCTGTTATGTAGCAGAATGATCGTGTTTGTTTTCCGTTGCCGTAGACTGTTATGGGTTGATTGGTTAGTGCTTGCTGGATAAAACGGGATAGGGCTCTGCCGTATAGTCCATCTTCTCTTAGCCGTGGACCGTATGAGTTGAAAATTCTTGGAACTCTAACGTCTAATCCATATTGTTTGCTATACGCCATGAGTAGTGCTTCGGCGAAACGTTTTCCCTCATCGTAGCATGATCGAGGCCCAATTGGGTTGACTTTGCCCCAGTAGGTTTCAGGGGTTGGGATTACTTCTGTGTCTCCGTAGGTTTCTGAAGTTGAAGAAAACATTAGTGTTGCATCGTTTTTTCTTGCTAGTTCCGCCATGCTAAAGGTTCCTAAGGCGCTTGTCTGCAGTGTCTCTATTGGATGCTTTTGGTATTCGTCTGGCGATGCGTGACTTGCCAAGTGTAGAATAAAGTCAAATTTTTCTTCACTTTTAAAAGTGCAAACGTTTGACTGTATAAATTTATAATTTGCATTTTTAGTTAGATGTTCAATATTTTTCATTCGTCCAGTGGACAAATCGTCAACGACTGTCAATTGGGCACCAAAGCTGATGAGTATGTCGCAAATCCAGCTGCCGATAAATCCGGCGCCTCCAGTAACGAGGGTTTTTTTTCCCTCAAAAACGTTTCCTTTTACTTCTTTTCTTATTATTTGAATGTCTTCGTTAATGATTGTGTCTATCATGAGGTTTGTTTCCTGCAAAATTGTCTATATGAGAGTTCAAGTGCTTGCCAGTATCTTTCAGGGCTTCCGATATCTAAGTGATTATAACTTTTATCCAACTTTACTGCGTATACCTTCAAGTTCCAGTCGATTAGTTTTTGGATTGCGTCAGTAAGTTGGATTTCTCCGTTTTTTCCAGGTTTGGTGGCTTCCAGGGCTTTGAATATGATTGGGCGGAATGCGTACATGGCCATTATTGCTAAGTTTGTTTTGGGTTTTTCGGGTTTCTCAACTACTGAGTTTACTTTTATTATTCCTGGTTCTACTTCTGTTCCTTCGACTATTCCGTATTGTTTGGGATTTTCGATTTCAAGAACAAGGAATGCGGCATCTGCGTTGAGGTGGTCGAAGGTTTGGAGGAGTTGTTTTAGGTAATCCATTTTTGGAGAGATTATGGCGCTATCTCCTGCGTGGACTAGGCAGTTTTCGTTTTGTACGAAGGGTTGTGCCATCATGACTGCGTTTCCAAAGCCTTTTGCTTCGGGTTGGTTGACCCACATTGTTGTGGAGTTTTCAAGTTTGTTGTAGAAGCTTTCTAGGTCGGTGGCTTGGTCTTTTTTTCCCATTCCTTCTAGTGTTTGGATGCAATGGGTGTCGGGGGTGAAGTGGTCTTCTATGCCTCTTTTGCCTCTGCCTACTATGTAGCAGAATTCGCGGAGTCCTGCGTCGTGTAGTTGTTCGAAGACGAGTTGTACGACGGGTTTAACCGTAAGGTCGCCCTGTGTTGTTTTTGAGAAGATTGGTAGCATTTCTTTTGGTTGTTCTTTGGTTGCTGGAAATAGGCGTGTTCCCAAGCCTGCTGCGGGTATTATGACTTTGCGGATCATTTAGTGTCCTCTTGTTCTCTTCTATGTTAACCCATATATATTTAGTATGATAATTAATCCAAACTATACTTTAACCGTGGGTTTGGCTTTGAAGAAACAACCTAGAATATCTGTTGTAGGTGTTGGTTATGTTGGTTTATGCACTGCAGTTGGATTTGCTAGCAGAGGTTATAGCGTTGTTGCATGTGATGTGGATGAAGAAAAAATAGTGAAAATAAACAAAGGTGTTCCAACATTTTACGAGCCGGGTCTTCAAGAGAAACTTTCTGAGAGCATTAAAAAAGGTAATTTGAAAGGTGTAGTTGGTCAAACTGATCAAGTTATTTTGGATACGGATTTAACGTTTGTTGCGGTGGGAACTCCCAGCAAACCGGACGGGGGCATCGACTTAAAATATATAGAATCTGCCGCTAGAAACATCGGAAAAGCGTTAAAACAAAAAAATGATTATCATGTTACAATAATTAAAAGTACAGTTGTGCCGGGAACAACGCAAAACACAGTTAAACCAATTCTTGAGAGGGAATCAGAAAAAGTTGCCGGTGACGGTTTTGGGTTGTGCATGAATCCTGAGTTTTTACGTCAAGGCTCAGCTTTTCAAGATACCGTGAACGCTGACCGAGTAGTTATCGGTTCATTCGATAAGCGTTCCGGCGATGTTTTAGAAGATTTATACAAAAGCTTCTACAGTGAACACGTACCAGCAGTTATTAGAACTAGTCTTTCTACTGCTGAACTAATCAAGTATGCAAGTAACTCTATGCTTGCTACGAAAATCAGTTTCATAAATACGATTGCTAATATTTGCGAGAAGATCCCTGGTGCCGACGTGAAAGTCGTTGCGACGGCTATGGGATTGGATAAACGTATTGGTTCACTTTTTTTAGATGCAGGTTTAGGTTACGGTGGATCATGTTTTCCCAAGGACATAAAGGCATTGATTGCGTGCTCAAAGGGGTTGGGTTATGATCCTGAACTTTTAGATTCTGTTGAGCAAGTGAATAAAACGCAACCTTTGAAAGCTGTTTGGTTCTGCAGGGAGTTGCTGGGTAGTCTTGTAGACAAGAAAATTGCTATTTTAGGCTTAGCTTTCAAACCGGATACAGATGACATGAGAGAAGCACGCGTGATTCCAATAATTAACCAGTTGCTAAAAGAAGGTGCCTACGTCACTGCTTATGATCTAGTTGCCATGCCAGTTGCAAAAGCAATATTTGACAATAAAATTAGGTATGCCTCTTCAGCGCTTGAATGCATAAATGGTGCGGACGCCTGTATCGTGGTTACGGAATGGGAAGAATTCAAAAAACTCACTCCCGAAGATTTTACAAAAAACATGAAGCAGCCAATACTTATTGACGGCAGAAGAATTTTTAACCCGGAAACCTTCAAAAAAACAATGAAATTTGTTGCTTTAGGTCTTGGAAAATAACCTTTCATTTTTTTCAATATTGCCTTAATTATTAAGGAACCATTTCCATGCGGTAGTGACCTTGACTACTTTGTTATCTTGTCTTATTGTCTTGTTACGGGCTTGGAAGTAGATGTGTTTGTTTAGTTTTTTTGTGTTGTGTGTTTGGAAAATATTAAATGTATTTTAGTTATGTATTTGTGATAGGTAAGGTTTAAGCGGTATATTGTATCTACAGCTATAATAGTTGGAAATGGCTATGTCGCTGTTGGAACGCATAACAAAGAATGGTCTTTTGATTTGGGCAGTAGCAGTGCCGCTTGCTATATGTTTAGTTTACTCCTTATTTTATTTAGCCAAAGGCAGCGTATTGTCCCTTCCATTAGACGGTGCAGTTTGGGGAGTTGCGATCTTTATTATACTGTTTAGGCTTGGTTACAATTTGGAGTTAAACATAGTTAAAGGGTATTATAGGTCGTATCTTGGTATGGGTCTGTTAGTTACCATTTGTGGGTTAGCTGTTGGGGTAGTTTCAACTATTCTTGGTTTCATTGGTTTTGTGGCTTTAGTTCCGATTAGTCTTATTATTTTGATTTTATGCTTTGTTTTTTCTCCTGATTTTTTTAACCTCGATCGGGTGCCTTTCGGTTTGAAGTTGCTGGTAAGCAGCTTGATAGTTGGTGTGGTAGTTGCCGTCGCTGTTTTTCTTTTTTAATTTTTCTGTTTTGCTTCATAATCAAATTATGAAGAAGTGCCAGCTGTAATGCTATACGCAATAAGAAGAATATCTATAAAATTCAAACAATAAATTAGTAGCAAAGGTTTGTTGAAGAAGAAGCGGTGTAGTTGAAGGCTGCAGTAGACAGTTCAGTTTTGATTTAAAGCTTCAATTGCGGCAGCCACTCTAACGTCTCGTTCAGACAAAAATTCTGGAACTTTAACGTGAACCACTTTGATCAAGAAACCTACTCTCCACTTTGCTCATACATAATCGAATTAAAAAACATGTTGGAACTGTACTTAATTTTTCTGTTTTGCTTCATAATCAAGTTACGGATTTCTGATATATGTTAAACCTGAGAAGAGGTTAATTGGAGAAGGAAATTTCTTTGTGGCTTCGCCGATAATCTCTAAGGCTCTGATTGCTTGCAGCTACGACCTTTGAGGTTCCTTTTGTTTTTTTTCTAGAATACAATCAAAATATATATGCCAAGTATATATCTTATTAATATGGTGTTAATGTGGTTAAGGCAATAGTAACTATTGACGAAAGAACGAACCGGATTCTCAACATAGTTAAAGCTAAGTACGGTCTTAAAGACAAAAGTCAAGCAATAAACTTGATGGCACAACAGTTTGAGCAATGCATCATGGAGCCTGAGCTAAGACCGGAGTTCATAGAAAGCCTAAAAGCCTCAGAAACTGAAAAAACAGTAAAAGTAAAAAACTTCGCTAATAGATATTCTAAGTGATTGTTTGTATTCTTTAGAAGTCGTTGAAAAAGTAGACCGAATATTCAAAAAATTGCGAAAGAAAGACTCGGTACAGTTTGAAGCACTATCAAGAAAGGTAAACGAGATTTTGGAAAATCCCCAGCAATATAAGCCTTTGAAGAGTCCTATGTCGTATATGCGTCGGGTACATGTGGGTTCCTTTGTTTTAGTCTATGAAATAGATGAGGCAAGGAAAGTTGTCACGATAAGAAGATACGAACACCATCACGGCGTTTACAAATAAGTTTTTTCTTTGGACTTAAGAAAGGCTAACTTGTTTGCGTATTGAGTTCAAGCCGCAAGAACTAAAAATCTGAAAAACCTAAAAGTTGGGAAATTACCTTCTTCAAGTACATTACAGCCGTGGGTGGAACTTGAACCCATGAAGCCTGCGCCAGAAAACCTTGAGCGTCTATCATGTTTAGATGGCAATCGGCTTCTCGTTTTCTTTAATTTCTCTTTCCATTGCTTTTTTTGAAATAGTCATATCAAGCCTGACTAGTTGTTTTACAATGTCGTTAGTTCTGTCTAGTTTGTACATGGTAGCTCTTCCAATTTTGCGGGTCACGATTAGAGCTCCTGATTTTTCAAGTTCTTTCCAATATTTGAAGAAAGTTACTCTACTCATAGCAAGGTTGTTAGCAATTTCGTTCTTGGAGTAATCAGAAAGTGGGTTGTCTAAAAGGAAATCTATGATTCTTAGTGTTGGGCTGTTTCCTAAGTATTTGAGCAGAAGAGTTTCATCAGCGTGGTAAACTGTTTCCATAGTAGTGACCTGCTTTACCAAGAGAATGGTAAAGTATATAAAAATAACCGTTGAAAGTATCAAAAGTGAACTTATGCTTTCCGATGACGAGATAAAAGCTGCACTCCTCTTTAAGCTTCATAAGAGGGGCAACTGGGGAGCATGTCATACAGCTTTTGATAACTTGCAAAAGGGTTTCAAAGAATCAGACCTCGGAAAGCACGGAAAGAAAAGAATAGAAACAAACGCAAAAAACCTTATCCGTCAAGGATGGATTATCCCCAAACCTACAAGTTATGGATCGCAAGTAGCACTCAACCCTAAAGAAAGTCAAGCGATAATTGCATTCATGAGACAATTCTTCCCAGACGTCTAAGTGACTCCTCAAGAGCTGAGGGATATTTGAGTTCTCAGGAAAGAAGCTTTGAGCGGTGAGTGTGTTTGCTTTGGGCTGTCTCTTTTTTGATATGTTGTGTTTTTGGAAATATGGCTTATATGTTTTTTTTGGGTTTGTCTTGTTACGAGAAAAGGAGAATGGGTGAATGGGGAAGGTTTCAATACGGGAAAGGGGGAATATTAAATAACAAAGCTTCGCTGGCATTTTTTTCTATTAAAATGGTACATTATTCAGTTTGAGCGGGTGCTTCGTTACTTAGTTTTAATGTTTTCTGATGCTTTGATTTTTCCTGAAATGTATGCGCCCAAACTGTCAAGTTTCCTAAGAGTTTCCGTTAGCAACAAGTGGAACTGGCCGAAAAAACAGTTTGAACCAAGTAGTCTTCTAATTGCGGCGTAGTTTTTTTGTTTGTTGCGTATTGATTGTGGATTCTCATTGTGTCACCGTGGCCAACTGGATCATAGTGACATTAGAGTTATAGGATATCGTTAGGTTTGTACGTGGTATTGGAGATTATAGTTATGAGTAAGTCGAAATTAGTTGGAATTGCAGTAATTACAGTATTATTGCTTTCGTTATCTTTTAGTGTGGTTGCAGCGCAATATACTACTCAGAAAATTACTGATGTAGCTATTTCTTCTGATGGAACGTTTAGTGCAACTGAATCTGATGTTGGCGTTTCATATTTAATTACGGGAACTCCTGGTGCCACAGGGACTGTGACTGCCGCTGTGTATAATGGTAATCCCCAACCTAATGCTGATATTCCCGATGGAATTTTGTTGACTCATTACGTAGTTGTTACTTTTGATATGGATGCAGATCAATTTTTAAGTGCAAATATTATTATAAGCTACACTGATTCTGATGTTCAAAATATTCTGCAGCCCTACACTATATACAAGTATGTGCCTAGTACAGATAGTTTTGTAGAGTTGTCGTCTACAGTTGATACAGAGGCAAAGACCATAACGATTACAGTGACTAGCATTGATGATCCTTTGTTTGCTGTTGGTGGCGCTACAACTGCAATTGTTGTAACTGCTGGAATTCCTGCCTATGTATGGGTAGTATTGGCTGTTTCTGTTATTGCAATAGTGTTGATAGCTGTGTTACTGGTTAGTCGTCTACGACGTCCTGATGAGGGTATATAGTTTTCGGCTAAGTTTTTGGATATGGATCTTTGAGCGGTTTGGAGTTGGAGAAAAGTGGAATTTAGACGTTCTCCGTCTGTTGGAATGCTTACTCAAGTCAAGAAGATAGTGTTAAGACGCGGCGTCTTGTTTAAAACTATCAATCGAGTTGAATGCGGAATCATAGATCTCACCGTACAATGCATAGATAGTATTAAAAGTACAAAGTTGGCTAAAATGCTAAAGGTCAAGCTGCAGATTTCTTTGAAGAATGGTTTGTAGGCTTTGCTTGAAGAAAAAATGGTGGTATGCTAATTGGTTGAAATTCAACAAACAGAAAGACCTGTCAATTTAGATTTAAATGAAATTGGTCTGCTTGTTGTGGTTGGTATTCCAGCTTTCAATGAAGAAAAAACAATTGCGCGTGTGGTTTTGGAAGCCCAAAAGCATGCGGATATCGTTGTGGTATGCGATGATGGCTCAACGGATCTAACTGGTGAAATTGCTGAGCGGTTGGGTGCTGTGGTTATTCGTCATGAGGAAAATCTTGGTTATGGAGCGACTTTGCAAAGCTTGTTTAGGCGAGCTCGTGAGCTGAGGGCTGATGTACTTGTTACTTTGGATGCTGATGGGCAGCATGATGCAGCTCAGATTCCATTGTTGGTGAAGCCAGTTGAGCAGGAACTTGCTGAGGTGGTTTTAGGCAGCAGGTTCTTAGATAAAAATGGCACTGCTGAAATGCCCTTCTATAGGCAGTTTGGCATAAAAGTTATCAATAAGTTGCATAGTCACTCAAACAAAAATGGAGTGAGCGATTCTCAAAGTGGATTTCGAGCTTACAACAAAAATGCCCTAAATCAATTGGGTGTCATTAGTGAGAGTGGTATGAGTGCTAGTGTTGAGCTTTTGCGGTCTATTGAGAAGTTTGGTTTGAGGGTTTGTGAGGTTCCTATTTCCTGCAAGTATCCAACAAGCATAGAGGCTAAGGCTTCAAAGAAGAATCCTGTTGCACAGGGGGTTGGGCTTGTTATGTCTTTGGTTAAGCTTGTTGTTGAAGATAGGCCTTTGCCGCTTTTGGGGTTGCCTGGGGTAGCTTCACTAATAATTGGTACCTTGTTTGGTGTGTGGATGATGCAGCTTTATGTGGTTTCACATGAAATAACTACCAATATTGCTTTAGCTTCCATAGCCTTTTTGTTAATTGGGTTCTTTTTAGTTTCTACTTCAATTACGTTGTATGCTATTGGGAGAATTTCAAGAAAAATCAATGGACAAAAGTAAACAAAGGTAACTGAAATAAAGAAAAATTTGAAGATTGACGTTGTGGTGAGGTGTACTCGGTTAGACGGAAACATACGGGGGCTTCCTCTGAGGAAATCGAGCAAAGTGCCGTATAGTTTGTGGGATCTTCTCGATGCTGAGAGGTTCTTGAGAAGGAAACTTCATGTTAAGGTTGAGTTGGTTTTTAAATCTGTCTCAAAGTTTATTATAACGAAAGAATACAGTTTTGTTCGGTGAATCAGATAAATGCAGCAAAGTCGAGTTGGTTCGAAAGGTGAGCTTTACCCTTCTAAAGAAATCAGAGAAAAACTCAAACTTACTGCCCATGCAAGAGTCATTTACAAAATCGAAGCTGGAAGACTAATAGTTGAGCCAATTTTAAGCCTTAAAGAAGTGCTTGAAGAAAATTCTTGCGTAGAGATAACTTTTGAAGAATTCTGCAAACAAAGAAAAGAACTCTCGATGAAGGCTGAAATTTGAAACTATTACTTGACACAATTTACTTTCTGCCCACCATAGGCGTTTCAATTAAGGCGATTCAAAAAGACGCATTGCTTGCACTCATTTCTAAAAAACACCAAATTTTAATGAGTCAAATAACCATATTTGAACTCTCAGCAAAAGGAGCTAAATACATTAAAGAAGGCCAGCTGTCACCAGAACGAGTAACTAGAGGCATTAGTGCAATAATCTACAATGACGCCGTAGAAACAATTCCAATGCATGACACTTCCATTTTGCAGACCGCATTTAAGCTCAGAAGCATGTTAAACGATTTTATTGATTGTCTAATTCTTAGCTCAGCGATGAACAATAGCGAGGCTATAATTACTGAAGATAAAGAAATTCAAAGTTTAAGGAAAAGCCCTGAATTCTGCGACCTTGTAGCCGTCTTAAACCCAGGTTTCAAGGTTCTAAAACTAATTGAAATTATATAAAACGCAAAAATCAAGTATATTTAAGGGTCTTTGTTTAAACTTTCTTTGCCGCTTCTATTATCTTAACCTTTCAAGCGGGGTTTGAAGGTGGGAGTGAAGTTGCATAACCCTCTATAGAAAGAAGACATCAAAATTACGTTTGGTGAATAACGTGTTTATGCATGGGTTTTGTGTTGTGTTTATCTTTAAAGCTGGCGGATACATAGTTAGATAATTTTATTAAGCCAGCTAAAGATTACAGAGTATTGAGAAATTTGGTTAGATCGTCATGACGTCTTCTTACGTTGCGCATCATAAATGTGGTGCAGTTGATCAACATTTGGCAAAGTTGCAAGAGATAAAAAGGCAATTGCGTGAACTTATGCCTGTGCTCGAAGAAAAGTACAAAGTGGAGACTTTGGAGATTTTTGGGTCTTATGTTCGTGGTGAACAAACAGAAAAGAGCGATGTTGACATACTTGTCACTTTCAAAGCGTCGTATAGTTTGTGGGATCTAATAGATGCTGAGAGGTTCTTGAGAAGGAAACTTCATGTTAAGGTTGAGTTGGTTCCCAAGGACAGTGTGAAACCTGCTTTGAGGGATCGAATTTTGAGTGAAACAGTGGTTGTATGAACCCTCGCGATTACAAGTTGTTTCTGCAGGACATTTACGATGCGATAACTGAAATTGAATTTTTTACTGAAGGTTTATCGCTTGATGAATTTGAAAATGATAAGTTGCGAATAAAGGGGGTTTTTGCTAATTTGATTATTATCGGGGAAGCTGTTGACAAGTTGCCTAAATATATAAAACATGAAAATCGGCAGATTTCATGGAGAACATGGATGAGGATGAAAGAGACAAGAAATAAGCTTGCTCATGCGTATTATAATGCCACCCCTGAATCTTTGTGGTCAATTGCGAAATCTGAGTTGCCGCCGTTAAAACCAATAATTAAAAAAATGATTGAAGAGCAGTAACCAAGGAAAAATGGGGCTAAAGGTGGTTGCTAGCGAGTGTGTTGATAGTTGGTGTGATAGTTGGTGTTGGCTGTTTTCTTTTTAATGTTTTCTGTTCTGTGTGGTTTTGGGTTAGTAAGCTTTAAGCGGTAAATTGCACCTATTTGTATGTTATTAGTTTGGTATGTGAACTATGTCCGTGATAGAACGTTTGGGTAAGAAGACTTTTCTGTTATTGGCAGTAGAGTTCTCGCTTGCCCTGTGCTTGATCTATTCATTATTCTACTTGGCCAACAGTTTTGGTCTTCGATATTTTGTTTTGTCCAGTAGGGGTATGGTTGAGCAAACCGTCAACGGCAATATTTTGTCTGATTTTTGGGATGTTGTGGTTTGGGGAACTACCGTCTTTGTTATTTTGGTTTGGTTAGGTTACAATTTAGGGCTAAACAGTGTTAGGCGCCATAATTGGTCATATTTAGCCCTAGGTGTTTTGGTGCTCTTGTGCGGTATGGCTGTTGGGGTGTGTTTGGTTGTTTTTGGTTTGGTTGGTATGTGGTCTTTGGTTTTGATTAGTGGTTTGCTTTTGGGTTTATGTTTTGTGTTTTCTTTGACTTTCTTTGGTATTAAGATATGGAGTTTGTTTTTGAGAGTATTGTTTGGTGGATTGTTGGTTGGTTTGTTTTTTGAAGTGGCTAGTTTTGTTTTCTTTAGTGCTCCATTAGCTTTGGGTTTGGATGCTGGTAGTTTAGGTTTGCATTGGGGTGGGGTTGAGGTGGATTTTGTGAATTTGGCTTATCCTTTTTTGCCTTTTGTTTATTTGTTGTTTGTTTTGTTTGGTTTGGGTGCTTTTGTTTTTCGGGTGTTGCCAACTTGGTGGTTGTGGCTTGTATGTAGAGTTAGGGTTGGTCGTTTGGTTGATGGTTTGAATGGTGTTTTTAGAGCTGGTGAGGGTTGGGGGTTTGGGTTTTTGCGTGGGTACTGGTTTGTGGTTTTGGCTGTTGTGGTGTCGGCGGTTGTTTCTTGTTTGTTTGTGGTTTTTACGGTTTTGCCTTGGAGTAATCCTACTGGGATGATGGTGAGTGTTGATTCGCCGGTTTACTACAACTGGATAAGTCACATGAGAAGTGTTGACGTTTATTCTGCTCTCTCGTTTGCTTTTGGCAATGATAGGGCTGTGTTTTTGGTCTTGTGTTATGCATTGTCTTTTGTTGCTCCAACTGTGAGTGTTATCCAGTTTTCAGCGGCTTTACTGCTTGTTTTGTTGAGTGTTGTTTCTGTTTTTGTTCTGCGTTTATTGACGAAGTCACGTAAGGTTTGGGTTTTTGGTGTTTTGCTTGTGCCTTTTTCTTTTCAGGGTCTTGGGTTGATTTATTCAGGTTACTTTGCCAACATGCTAGCGCTAATACTCATTTTTGTTTATGTTGTTTTATTCTTTAGGTTGCTTGAGAAATGGTCTAGTTTGGGTTTTTTTGTATTGTTAGGTGTGTCTGTTCTTGTTTTATTTTCTCATTCTTGGACTTGGTTTGTCTTTGCCTTGACGCTTGCAATGTTTCTGTTTTTGGAGTGGAGATTGGCTGCGGCGAATCGGGGTTTGTGGGGTCGGTTTAAGGAAAAAGCTGTTTTGGTTGTAGCAACGGTAGGTGTTGGTTTGTTGGTTGATTTGCTTCGGAGGGTGTTGTCTCCTGTTTCGTCTTCGGGGTCGGTTGTGGGCACTGTTCAGTCAAGTTTGGGTTTTCCTAATCCGGCTTATCTTTTGAGTGGGATGGGTGAGGCTGTTGATTTTGTTTTGGGCGGGGTTTTTGCAAATGTGCTTTTGGTTGTTCTTGGGTTTGTTGGTTTTTTGGTTTTGTTGAGGTTTAAGTCTGAGGTGTCTAACTTTTTTGTTGCCTGGGTGTTTGTGGTTTGTGTTTCTGTTTTATTTGCTGTGGGTGATTTGGTTTTTAATCGGGCGTTGTTTATGTTGCCTTGGGTTGTTTTGTGTGGTTTAGGTTTGGTTTTTGTTATTAGTTTTGTTGGTTGTAGAGTTGGTTTGGTTGGTGGTTTTAGGGATTGGCGTTTATGGGTGGTTTTGTTGGTTTTGGGGTTTGTTTTTTTGGTTTTGCTGAATTGTGCTTTGAGGTATCTTTTCAATATTAATGTCTGGTAGTTGACGTTTGTTTTGTTTTTTGTTCATTTGGGGTAGATAGTGCTTATCTGAGATAAGCAAACTCTTATTAGGAAATAGGATGATACTATATTCAACTTCTAGAGGAACAAAATATGAAGAATAATTCAATTTTTATCACAATTGCATTGCTTTCAGTACTTTTAATTTCGTTGTTTGGTGCTTTGGTTTCGGCGCAGTCGGGGTATACTAATGAGGTGGTAACTCCTGTGACTATTGGTTCTGATGGGACATTTTCTGGTAGTGCTTCTAGTGTAGGTGTGGGTTATGAGATTCAGGGAGTAGCTGGTGCTACTGGCAGTGTAACTGCAGCAGTTTACAATGCTAATCCGCAATCAAGTGCTTCAGTTCCAGAGGGGGTTGAATTATCTCGTTTCGTGGTAATTACTTTTGATATGGATGCGGCTGATTTTATCTCTGCAGACATTAGCATAACCTTTACTGATGCTGATGTTTCAGGAATTCAAGTGCCTTACTCCGTTTACAAGTATGTGGCTAGTAGTGACAGCTTTATTGAGTTGTCATCGAGTGTTGATACTGTTGACAAAGTGATGATGATTACTGTGACTAGCATTGATGATCCTTTGTTCGCTGTAGGTGGGGCATCGGTTTTGGACGGTGCCGGTGGTATTTCAGTCACTAATTGGGCTATACTCGCCATTTCTATTGTTGTCATCGTTTTATTGGTTGTTTTCGGTGTTTGGTATTTTAAGAAAAAGCCGACATAATTAATTCTATTTAATTTTTCAATTTTTTTTATTTATGTGAAATGGGATAGTAATTTTGGTTTGAGGTATGTTTCAAATTTAAATGTTTTTTAGGTTTGTTTGCGGTTTTGCATGGTATTTTGCTATTGGGGGCTTGATCTATGTTTTTTTGTTAAAGCTTTTATTGTAGAAGCATTGATATGGCTACTTAGTGTAGGAAGAAGTTAAAATTGAAGAATTTTAAGATAATTGGAATAGCTACTTTGTTAATGATTGTTCTTCTGTCGTTTTCATCATTTGCTGTTTTGGCGCAGTATGAGACGCAACAGACGACGGCCTTTACTGTTTCCTCTGATAGCACGGCTCATGTTGATCAAAGCTCATCTGCTGGCGCCATATCAATTGACATTGTTGGATCTGTTGGTGCAACTGGGTCAGTTACTACAGCTACTTACAATTCAAATCCTCAGGTTGGCGCGTCTATACCTGATAATGTTGTGTTAACTCGCTTTATAGTTGTGACTTTTGACATGAGCTCAAGTGACTTCATAAGTGCCACCATAACGATATCTTACAGTGATGCAGATGTCGCCGGTATGAGTTTGCCCTATGTGCTCTACAAATACAACCCTGATACCGATAGCTTCAATGCGTTAGAAGGTGTTCTTGACAGTTCTGCTAAAACCATAACTGTTACTCTAACCAGCACCACTGACCCATTATTCGCTATAGGCAGCACAGTCGCATCAACCGTTACACCGACTGCTGCACCAACTCAAGAACCATCATCTACTTCGGGTGTAACTTGGGCTTGGATCGCTGTCGGAATAGAAATCGTTTTGGGCGCTATCTTGGATCTTTGGGTTTACTTTTACGTAAGACGTTTTAATGCTGCTCGATCTAGAAAATCTGTCTAAAACTGTGAATTGGGCATACCAATTTTTTTTTATTTTTAACAACATACAGCAAGAAAGCCCATTTCCTTCAGGCATGGGAGTAGTCACTATCATACATGTATATTGACTAAGATAAGATGAACGTCTCTAGCCAAAAATAGTTTTGAGGAAATCCAGTTTTCCAAGGTGCTTCTGGTCGTTTGAATAAACCTCGCAGATACCTAATCTTATCATCAACGCAATGTTTACTCCATCGTTAAAATCAACGTTGTGTTCTGCCATTTTGTTTGCACCCATTAAGAGGTCGTCTGAATTAACCTCCGTTGTTTTAAGAGTTTCATATGACAGAATTTTTTCAAGCGTTGGTTTTATGTCCCTTTGTCTGCCCATGGCTTCCAGAATCCAGGAGACTTCGAATAGCACAAGCGTTGATGTTATGGCTTCTTCACCATCTTCTATGCGTTCTAGAATGCGTTTTGCCGTTTGTCCAAAGGTAGGGTGAGCGGGTTTGATTCCGAGATAGTTGGCGAGCCACTTCTGGCTCTCTTTTCCTTCATGAAACTGCTTCAGACACCATAGCAGTTTCTTTTTGTCCCGTAGCTTAGCCATGCTGCTATTGCAGCTGGTTGAATTTATATAGCGGCAATAATTTTGGGAAAAGATATGCAAGTTTTTCAGAATACCTTTTTTAATTGGCAATTGACTGCACTTAGGAAAGTGTTACTGCAAGTAAATTTGTTAATCTTTATTCCTATTTTCGGATTTGTTTTCATGGGATTATAGCTGCAGTTTGGTTTGTATCTTGCTTAGCCGGTGTTTTTCTTTTCAGTACGAGGTAAGTTGCTTGAATCGTTTGGGCAGTCAGTATCGTTACAGCTAAACCTATAGCGCCAAGAACTTGCCCAAGCACGGCAATTCCGACGATAAGTGTGACCATGTACGCTATTCCTCCGGTGAAAACGGTTCTGCTTCTTCCTCTGCCTAGCAAGGTAGCGCTCAAGATAGCTACTACAGTGGAGGGGATAACGGCTAAGCTCATTATTCGAACAATGGGTATTGAGTCTAAGAATGTGGGGAAGAATTTTGTGATAAAGGTGGGAAGTGCAATTAGGGCGGCTATGGCGGCGACTGTTGACGCTCCAAGACCCAGTAGTTTGATCGTTCTGTTGTTTTTTCCGCTGGATTCTTCGGGCAACAGGTAAGAGTAGAGACTTAGGGGTATGATGCTGAGGAACATGAAGAACTGGAAGGATAGTTGGTACAATCCGAGTAAGTAGTATCCGAAGAGCGGAGCAATAACCAGTTTATCTATGTAAAGTGTGAAGTTACGGATGATGTTTGCGCCGTAGCTGTGTAGGGCAAAGTTGCGTTTTAGTTTTATTTCGTTGAACTGTAGGGTGAAGTTTTGGATGGCTTTTACCAGATACTTTAAGCTGAAGAGTAGGTTGCCTGCGAAGTAGCCTACAAGTATGCCCATGATGCCAAAGGGGTAGTACAAGATGATGGAGAGTATTATTTGTGCGATCCTTTGGGTTATCATAAGAACCGCGTATTGGCGGTACATTCTTCTCCCTAGCGTTTCAGCTAAGGTCATCATGAAAAAGATCATCGACGCGGCAAGTATGCCTGCGCTCCATACAAAGATAGAAAGAATCAAACCTATTATTACAGCCGAGATTAGTGTGAGTGATGTGGCTTGGTAGTGGATGGCTTTTTCGCCCTTTGCCAAGAAAGTGATCACTGTTGAGTCCAAGCCTACGAGACCGATGGCAAAGAAAACATTGGCCAATGCAATGTAATAGTTGACCACACCGTAATTGTCTACTGCCAGAAAGCTAGCCAATGCAAACCAAAACAATCCGCCCAGAATAGAAGAACCCATGTTGCCTAAGGTTATATGCACTAGCCCCGTTTCAGTCTTTAACAGTCCCTTTATTTTCTTAATTGCGGCAGTAAGTGCCCTTTTGTTTACGGCTTTTTTTGCTTGGTTCACATTCAAAATTAGACCCCGGATTTTTTTTGGTAATATCAAAATAGGGATTGATTGATTACTTAAAAGTTGTTTCTATTTACAGAATACTGCGGGTGGGTAAGTATTTAATTGGATGTTATTCCAAGTAATGTACGTTAATATTTGTTTTGAATATGCAAAAACATTTTCTTGTTTGCAACTTTTTACTTTTGAAAAGTTTTTCATGTGTAGTGAGTTATGGATTTGATGGTTAAAAATTGTATTGCATAAAATGATTTAAATCTGCAGGTAAAATGATTAGTTTGAAATTAATTACTTGCTTTAATATATTTACAAAATTTACAATAATATATAGAATAGATTAGTATATCAATGTTCGTAATAAAATTAATAAGCTATATTTAATAGCTACTCAGCAATAGGGAGGCGAATGCTATCTTACAACAAGAAAATGTCATTACCCAAAATTATGGTTTAAGGATAGCAGTCATCGTTGCCGCACTAAATGAGGAAAGCGGAATTGGGCATACAATTTCCGAAATCCAAAAAGTACTATTAAATCCGCATCTAATTGTTGTTGATGGAAACAGCAGAGACAAAACAGTTGAGGTTGCAAAAAGCTTCGGAGCTGATGTTTCCTTGCAAAACGGAATTGGAAAGGGAGACGCTATGTTGCAAGGCATAAGTAAGCTACAATACGATAATCGTTATGTTGTCTTCACAGATGCTGACTTTACGTACCCTGCAGAGTTTATTCCTAAAATGGTTAAAGTTTTGGAGCATTCACCAAAAATCGGTATGGTAATTGGGGACCGATTCAACGGTCAAAGTAACCATGATAAAGCTTCAAAAAACGTATTCTATATAGGGAATAGACTAATAGCATTAGCGCAGTATCTTCTAAATGGAGTTAAGCTAAGCGATCCTTTATCGGGATTGAGAGTTATAAGGTCAGAGCTTTTGAGAAATTGGGAACTAAAGAGCAAAGGGTTTGATGTAGAAGTTGAAATCAACGCCTTGGTTAAACGTCAAGGCTACAAAATAGCCGAGGTTCCAATAGACTACAGACTGCGTTTGGGCGAAAAGAAACTAAGACCCCGCGATGGAATTGAAATAATCAAAAGAATAGTATCACTGAGCTTAATATAATAAAAAAATCTTTGGAGAATTATGACATTGTCGATAAAGTTTTCAGAAAATGAAGAAAAAATTCAAAAAATAATTAACCCACAAATAACAATAATAGGTCAACCCGTTATGGATATAGCAATTATTGGATCTGGTGTAGTTGGCTCAGCAACAGGTAAGGGTTTTGCTGCTAAGGGTCACAGAGTCCTCTTTCATGACATTGATGAAAAGAAGTTATTGGCCCTCAACATGGAGGGCTATAAGACAAGTCCCTCAGTTGAAGAAGTGGTTCAAAACTCAGAAATTCTTTTTGTCTCCGTTCCTACACCAACATTAAACAAAAGAGTTGACGTTAGTTATCTTTGCAATTCGGCAAGAAGCATAGGCGAAGGACTAAAACAAGCGAAGAATTCCCCTGTTATCGCTTTTAGAAGCACCGCTCCCCCTCAAACAACTCGAACTCAACTTGTACCCATCTTAGAGAAATATTCAGGCATGGAAGCAGGTAAAGATTTTGGAGTCTGCATGAACCCTGAATTTTTGCGGGAAACAACTCCATTAAATGATTTCCTGCATCCCGATAGAATAATAATCGGCGAAATTGACAAGAATTCAGGAGACATATTAGAAAAAGCCTACTCCTCATTTGACTGCCCCAAAATTCGAACCTCTCTTGATGCAGCAGAAATGATTAAATATGCTTCAAATTTATTTTTAGCCTCAAAAATTTCGTTCTTTAACGAAATACATATGATCTGTGAGGAATTAGGAATTGACTCAAAAATTGTAAGCGAAACTGTTTCTCTTGACCGAAGAATCGGGAAATATGGTGTTTACGGTGGAAAACCTTTTTCGGGAATGTGTTTCCCAAAAGACCTAGCTGGTTTCATTACTTTCGCAAAATCAAAAGGAGTTAACCCTAAACTTTTAGAAGCGGTAGCAGAGATAAATACGCAAATAGTTGAGTATTCTGCAAAGAAAGGATTTGAGTGAATGTATATGTTTGCTTTTGTGATAGGGGGATTAATTACACTTTCATTTGTTGTAGCAGTTTATATGGCATATTTCTTTTTAGTATTGAAAAACACAAATTCAACCAAAAAATTACAAAATGAACTATCAATTGCTCAGGACTCAAGCCTGGATTTAGTGCCAGTTTCAATAATTGTCAACACCTTCAACGAGGCGAAAGTAATTGGCAGAAAATTAAATAATATTTCAAAATTAAACTATCCTCAAAACAAAATAGAAGTCTTAGTTATTGACGATGCTTCAAGTGATGGAACAGCCGATCTCGCTAAGGATGCAATGCGTGAATCGAATTTATCAGGCAGAGTCATTGAAAATCCAAAAAGAATAGGGTTGAATAGATCACTAAATATTGCAATGGCTGAAGCAAAAAACAATTTTGTCTGCATAACTGACTCCGATGTTATGCTGGAAAAAGAATCTCTTCGAAGATCAGTGAATGTACTCATGAATATGGAAAATGTTGGCGGAGTTACTGGCAAAATTGATCCTGTCTATGAGGGAGATGGTGTTGCGCAACTGAATGAAAGTGCGTACAGGGGATTCTATGATAAATCTATGCTAGGAGAGGCTTCTATTCATTCTGCATTCCCTGGGAACGGTCCATTAATTGTCTTCGATAAGTCTGTGGTTCCTTCTACAATACCCGTTGATTACGGCAGCACCGACGGCAACGTAGCAATGAATATTATAAAAAGCGGACATAGATTCGTCTATATTCCAAATGCTGTAATCCTCGAACCGGTCCCGAAAATCTAGGTCAACAAAGATTACAAAAAGTACGCAGGGCGCAGCGACTTATCCAAGTATTTCTGCACAACAGCGACGTTTTTTTTAACAAAAAATATGCAAAATTCGGCCAAATAGTCTTTCCCTTAAAATTCTTAATGATTGTTGTATGTCCTTTTTTAATTGTTATTGGCTTGAGTTTATTCGCCGTGGGTGTTGTATTTTCATCCACTTTATGGCTTCAAGAAGTTACGGTCGTCGGATTAATTTTTGTCGGTGGTTTGGTTTTGTTGTGGAAAAACTTCTCTAAAATGTTTTCTAGCTTTGTTTTTCATCAGATTTATTTATTGGTTGGACTGTTTTCTTCAGTACGCAAAAGCAAATTCTGGAAAACTATTGACAGGCAAAAAGTCATAAAATAGGTGTATACTTTGACCAACCTTTTTCAAGTACTTTATTTTCTTGCTTATGCAAAACGAAGACTCTACTGGGACAATGAACGGATGAAGCGTTTTCAAGATAAGCGTTTTCGACAAGTTGTAAGGTACGCTTATGATTATGTACCATTTTATAATCGAGCTTTCAAAAAGGTCAACCTAGATCCAGATATCATCAAGGGAGTTGAGGACCTCCACAGGCTGCCCATAATAAAAAAGGATGAGTTCAAGCGACAAAGTCCAGCAGAATTGGTTTCAAAAGAATATGATATAAGCCGGCTGAAGAAAGTGCGGACTAGCGGGTCCTCTGGGACACCATTTGAGTTTTACATTAATAAAACCGAGGATTCGTGGAGAAAAGCGATCTATATGCGAGCTAACATCAGCTGCGGTCAGAAGGTACGTGATCGCTGGGTTGTGTTGACTGCACCACATCACTTTCATGATACAACTGGGATTCAGCGGAAGTTAGGAATATTCTCTCAAACATGTGTGTCGTTGTGGGATCCCTCTGAAAAAAAGATAGAGGAAATAGCGGCTATAAATCCACATGTCCTTGACGGCTATTCAGGTTCATTGGTTTTGTTGGCTAAGGAGATGGCTAATAGAGGCTTAAGCGTGATTAAGCCACGGTTAATGTTTGGAAATGCAGAAGCTATTGATTTAGCGTCCCGACGCTACATTGAAAAAGTGTTCGGCGCACCTTATCATGACCAGTACGGTTCCGCAGAGGTGGATCGTGCATCATGGCAGTGTCCGGAGCGCAACGGCTACCACATGGATGTTGATAGTGTAATCACAGAGTTTATTGATGAAAGAGGTGAGCCGGTTGCAGATGGAGAGAAAGGGGAAGTCGTATTCACCAGTCTGTTTAATTTCACTATGCCGCTCCTTAGGTATGCCATTGGAGATGTAGGGTCGCCTTCTGATGAGTTGTGTCCTTGTGGACGGACTCTTCCACTGATGAAGGTGATTGAAGGCAGGAAAGATTCTTTTCTAACGTTACCTGGTGGTCGAACCGTTTCGCCGATGATATTCAATTTTGTGATGAGTTCTTTCAAGTTTTACGCAAATGTGGAGCAGTATCATATTAGGCAGAAGAAAATAGACCTCTTTGAGGTTTCATTAAAGATGACTGACGGTTGGAAAGCACAGTCTGATGTAATTCGAGAGTTTGAAAGTCATATAAGGACGTTTGATGATTTTGTTAAGGATGAGATACGGTTTGATGTGTCTGTGGTCGACGAAATCGCTCGATCTCCAACTGGCAAGTTGCTCTCTGTGTCTTCAGATCTGCCGACTAAAACTTAGGGTGAACAAATGCTAATTGCGGCTGACAAAAAGATCCCATTGATAGGGTTGAGCTCAGTTTTCCTTTTTTCAGCTTGGGCAGTCTTTGTTATTTTTTTGGCACCGCAGTATCAGAACACAGCAGGAATCGATTCACTTGCTATGATGGATTTGCTTTTTCCAGCATTTTGGATCATATTGTTGGCTTTTGTTGGAGTCTGTATTGTGGCTTTTGTGCAGTCTAATATTCCTCGTTGGTTGCATCTGTTGTTGCTTGCACAGTTTGCGTTAATGCTTTATTATACTCCTTTCTTGCTATCGGGGTTTTCTTGGTCCCCTGATAGTCTATGGCATGGAGGGGTTGCCAGCTATTTGCCTGAAATCTTTTCAGGAAGTCAGGTTGCCATTTCCAATTATGCGCAGGCTTATCCCTTGTCGTTTATGACAACTTTTGCTGTTGAGACCATTTTTGGAGTTAACATTTTTGTTTACTCCCTATACGTTTATCCGGTAATTTGCACTATTCTTTTCGCTGTCTTAGCTTACTTTTTTGCATCAAGAGTAATTGGCAACAAGGCAGCTTTTTTGGCGATGTTGTTAACTTTGCCTGCTCTGCATTACATAGAAATGCACATCTCTCCTTTTTCGGCAGGAACAATCGTATTTTTGTCTTGTTTGATTTTTTTGACCTATTCTAGCAAATTAGCGAGGTTGTTGAGTATTGTGAGTATCGTCTTGCTCGTGCTTATCCATCCCATCTCCCCGATCATGCTGGGCTTATATTTTGTTTCCGCCGCGGTCATTGGTATTCTGTTTAAATTGAGGGTCCCAAAAGTGAAAGTTGAGGGTAAAAAGTTTTCCATTTTACCCAACTTTTTGTTTTTTATTGCTGCTTGGTTCTTTTGGAACACTTATGCAATATCTGTGTATAATGGCGTTGGAACCGCGGTTGAGAGTGTCTTTAATCTGAGTTTCTTGTCTAAGTTATTTCTTGTTTCGGACTTTACTGTGGGCGGAGGGGGATTTATTTATCCTTGGATTCAAAACCTTAGTTTGGTAATTTATGGGATAATTGGTCTTCTAGTTTTGTTGCCTATGTTTTTTGATTTGAAGCGTCTTGTTGGAAGAAAATTAGATGCTGACATGTATAACCGAATGTCATTGTCTCTTGCAGCGATACTTTTTGCAGCTGTGGGCTTTCTGCTCTTTCTTTCTTCTGGAGAACGCTTCTTGCTAGGTAGAGGGCTGCTTTTTTTTATTTTCATGGGTGCAATGGTAATTGCAACCACTTTTGTTACTCAGGCTATTAGGTGGCGACGGATTAGAACAATTCTTGCTTTGAGTTTGGTAGTATTTCTAGTTTGTACTTTTCCTGTGATTTCCTATAGCAAGGAAGCGTACAATACCTTCACCCCCTCAGCGGATGCGGGCTTGAGCTTTTTATCAAGCAAAATAGACTTATCTCAGCACAGTTTGAGCATGTCATCAGAGCAGCAGCTTGCATCCTATGCAAATCTATCTAAAGGTCTAGACCTGCAGGTGTTTCCTCCGAATATGAATTTATCAAGTCCTGATGTGATAGCAATGAGGATTAACGGGTATTTCCTGGTATCGATGCGCAAAGATATGTCATTCACTAATAACAGCTTTACACAATTGGAAGATCATCTTGACGCGAGTCATGAGTACAATAAACTTTATTCAAACTCGAAATTTGAGGTTTACGTTAAAGCTGTTGGCTAAATATTTTGAGTTTAATTTTTGTGGTCTTATGTCTTCATTCAGGTGAAAACAAACTAGTCATAGATGAGTCAAAGTTTGTACTACTCAGCTGAGGAATTGATGAGAACTCAAGTTGTGTTTATGCTAACTTTAAACTGCTATCATATGAGGAATATCAATGCTTTGAGCAGACAATATCTTGCACGATACGGTAGGTGTACTATTGAGCGATGGTTTTTGAGTGAAAGGGTGTTCAGGTTTTTTACCTGTGTTTTGGTTTGAATAACTTTTGTTGCGTTGATTGGTGGTCGATATTATTTGGCTATTTTTTTGGTGTTGCTTAAGAATTTTATAGATCATTGTTTCATAAGCTTTTTAAGGGGTGTTATGAGATAGCCACTTAGGGTACTGAATGATATATAAATTGAAATTTCACGTATTTTCTGTAGTTGTAGTACTATTGCTTTTGTCGTCTGTCAGTTTTGTTGCTGCTCAATACGCTACTTCTCAAACAACCGATATTACGATAGGTTCTGATGGTAAGTTTACTGCCGTTTTAGATAATGGTGTAAAATATGAAATTCAAGGAAGGGCAGGTGCTACTGGCTCCGTCACCACTGCTGTCTATAATGGCAATCCTCAACCTACTGCAAGTTTTCCTCACGGAATCACACTTTCTCGTTTTATCGTTATAACTTTTGATATGGATTCAAATGATTTTGTGGGCGCGAAAATTACTTTTAGCTATACTGCTAATGATGTTAAAAATTTAGCGTTGCCTTATTCTATTTATAAGTATTTGCCTGGTTCTAATAGTTATGTGGAGTTGCCTTCTACTGTTGATACTGCTACTAAGACTATATCTATAACTTTGGATAGTGTTGATGATCCGTTATTTGGTATTGGCGGTGTTGCAGTTGAGAAGAAAGATGTGGTTTCAACGACTTCGTGGATTATGGTGGCAATTGGCGTTATAGCAGTCGTTTTGTTGGTGTTTTATTTGTTTAACCGTTTACATCTCAAAGCTTAGCTGTAATTTTTTAGTAGGCTAAGCTGTTACTTTATTTATTCTTGTTTGTTTTTGTAATAATAGATAGTTTACTTGTGATGCTTTTTGTTTGAGTAGTTCTGGTTGTTTCTCTTTTGGTTGGCTGGTCATCATGCTATTTTTTGATGGTTGAGTTTTTGCTAATTGGTTTGTGATAAGTAGTTTTTCTTTAAGGAAAACTAAGGTCTAATTGCTGATATCTTTGCCAATTGTCCAAATTTTCATTCATCCATATAGTATTGGCTATACCTAATTCGGCGCATTGAGACAGAAAATTGTTTACTTCTTCGACTGTGCTTGTAGTGAAAGCTGATGCTTAGTTGAAGTCCGCTCCGACTTCAGTGTTTACCAGTTTCAAACCCAGGCTTTGAGCTGTTTCCATTTGGGAAATCGCTCCAGATACGCTCCAGCTGTTGAAGTAGAAGTGCATGCCGACATAGATAGAATTGTATGGGTCGTTGAAGACGGCCGTTGACCATGCTGTGTTCCATTTATCGATGACAAGTGTGTTTGTGTAGCCTGCGTCGCGTACGTCGTTTATGAGATTTTGGAAGACTGTATGGAAGTCTGTGCTGACGTATTCATTGCCCATTTCTACCCATACTCGTGGGTTGTTTGGCCATGCTTGGCAGATGGCTAGTATGCTGTTTCTTGCGGTGTCGAGGTTTGTTCGGAATGTGGTTGCGCCTTGTTCTGTTGGTGGGTATAGGTGGTTTCGGTCTACGATTATTATCCAGTTTGAGGGTGTGTGGTCTAGGAAGTATTGGATGTATTCTTGGTGGTAGGGGTGTGGTCCGCTCATCCAAGTTGGGTTGAAGCTCATGCGGTAGAGGTTTAAGCCGTTTGTCTGCAAGGCTTCTATGATGTTGTCGATTTGGTTTGTATTTGTTGGGTAGCCGCTTATTCCTGTGGGTGTTTGTGAGGTAATTGGTGGTTGTGTTGGTGATGGTTTGGGGGTGGGTGTTTGGTTTGGTGCTGGAGTTGGCGTTGGTGATGGGGTTGGTGTTGTAGTAGGTGTAGGCGTAGGAGTTGAGGTGGGTTGGGGAGCAGCAGTCGGCGATGGAGTAGGTATTGGCGGTTCGTTTTGTTGTATGTAACCTGATGTCTGTACGGGTGTTTGTGTTTAAAGATTTGATGAGCCTGTTGGCAGTAGACAGGCTGTTATGGATACTATTATGAGGACCATTGCAAGGATATGTGGCTTCTTGTGGGTCGTTAGCATAACCTATCCCATTATTGTATGATATGATATAATGTATAAAACTTTATGTACCTTAATTTATTTGTTGTCTATCGTATCATTTAACAAAAAGGTGACTGTTTTTTGATTTTAAGAAAAGGGGGTTGTTGTTTGGTTTTTACTGTTTCTTTCCTATTTGTTCGATATGATAAAGTTGTCGCCGTAGACGATTAGTGGATTTTGCACTTTGTAGGTGGATATTATGCCCATGTCTACTCTGGTAACTGTCTCGTAGCTGCCTGTGTTTGATTCTAGGATTTTTTGGCCGTTAACGTACATTTCTGCTTTTTGTTGTGCTGCGTTCCAATGTAGTGTTACGCTGTAGTAGTGGTCAATGTTGATATCTATGGCGGCGGATGTGTGGGCTCCGTTTGTGTAGAGTAACCATTTAGTTACGCCGTTTTCGCGTTTTATTCCTGCCCAAGCTATGTCTCCGTTCGAGTTAGCGAAGCGTATGAGGTAGAGTTTATCGTTGTTGTCTTTTAGGATGGTTGAGCTTAGGTAGCTGCTAAAGCGGAATTGGCCTGTTGCAGTAGCTGTTTGGAGGTTTACGTTTTTGGTTAAATAGGCGTTTTCTCTGCCTCTTGAGCTTCCACTGGTGTAGAAGCGTGCGTGGGAGTTCCCGTCGTAAGGTACGTAATTGGCTGTGATTACTGAGTCGCTTCTAGTTGTTGTTGTACTCCAGCTGTAGAGATTTCTAGATTCAAAGTTGTCTTCAAAAACGACATTGTTTGAAGTTGGAGGCTGAGTTGGATTTACGGTAGGTGTTGGTGTTGTGGTCGGAGTAGGTGTTGGTGTTGTGGTCGGAGTAGGTGTTGGTGTTGTGGTCGGAGTAGGTGTTGGTGTTGTGGTCGGAGTAGGTGTTGGTGTTGTGGTCGGAGTAGGTGTTGGTGTTGTGGTCGGAGTAGGTGTTGGTGTGGATACGGTTGGGAAGGCGAGTCCGAGTTGTTGGTATCGTGGCATGTTGTTTAGGTTTTCGTTCATCCAAATGGTGCTGCCTATGCCCATATTAGATGTCTGTGCGAGGAAGTCATTCAACTCTCCTACTGTTGATGATGTGAAGCTGCTGTATTCGTTGTAGTCTGCTCCGACTTCTGTGCTGATGATTTTTATGCCTTTAGATTGTGCTGTTTTCATTTGTGATATTGCGCCTGATGGGCTCCAGCTGTTGAAGTAGAAGTGGTAGCCTTGGAATGTTGCGGCTAGTGGGTCGTTGATTACTGTCCAGGGTTGGTTCCATTTGTTGACGACTATTGAGTTAGTGTAGCCTGCGGATCGAATATCGTTGACTAAGCTTTGCATTCTTGGGTAGAAGTCAGATGATATGTATTCGTTGATTAGTTCTACCATTACGCGGGGGTTGTTGGGAAATGATTGTAGTACTTCAAATATGCTGTTTTTTGCGGTTGCCCAGTTGTTGCGGGCTGAGGTGGCGGATGCTTCTGTTGGTGGGTATAGGTGGTTTCGGTCTACGATTATTATCCAGTTTGAGGGTGTGTGGTCTAGGAAGTATTGGATGTATTCTTGGTGGTAGGGGTGTGGTCCGCCTGACCATTGTGGATTGGCGCTCATTCGGTAGGTGTTTAAGTCGTTTGCTTTCATTGTGTTTATGATGTTGTCGATTTGGTTTGTGCTTGTTGGGTAGCCGCTTAAGCCGAGGAATACTTGGTTAGGTGATTGGTTGGTGGCTGCTTGTGCGGTTGATGCAAAGATTCCCATTAGTAAGGGTAGTATTATAGTAATGATGACAATTGTTTTTTTTAAATTTTGCATGTTATTTCTCTCTTTTTCCAGTATATGTAATCTTATTAGTTAAGTATTGATATATGTGTAGTATAATAAGTGTTATGTATCTATAATTCTTTTCAAGTTCCTGTTTAAAATATTTGCTTTTAATGTTTGTTTGTTGTCTATCGTATCATTTAACAAAAAGGTGACTGTTTTTTGATTTTAAGAAAAGGGGGTTGTTGTTTGGTTTTTACTGTTTCTTTCCTATTTGTTCGATATGATAAAGTTGTCGCCGTAGACGATT
This sequence comes from Candidatus Bathyarchaeota archaeon, assembly GCA_963741005.1. Lineage (GTDB taxonomy): Archaea > Thermoproteota > Bathyarchaeia > Bathyarchaeales > Bathycorpusculaceae > Bathycorpusculum. The sequence continues at coordinate 163,054 of CAVUGQ010000006.1, read as the reverse complement.
AGTGGATTTTGCACTTTGTAGGTGGATATTTTGCCCATGTCTACTCTGGTAACTGTCTCGTAGCTGCCTGTGTTTGATTCTAGGATTTTTTGGCCGTTAACGTACATTTCTGCTTTTTGTTGTGCTGCGTTCCAATGTAGTGTTACGCTGTAGTAGTGGTCAATGTTGATATCTATGGCGGCGGATGTGTGGGCTCCGTTTGTGTAGAGTAACCATTTAGTTACGCCGTTTTCGCGTTTTATTCCTGCCCAAGCTATGTCTCCGTTCGAGTTAGCGAAGCGTAATGTAAGTTGCGGTTATATGTTTTTGTGTGTTCAGTTTGGTTATGTTAAACTATTGTTCTGGTGCTAACGGTGATGGTGCTGATTGTAGCTTGATGAATAATGTGTGCTTGATGAATAATATGTGCTTGATGAATAATGTGTCGATGTTGGTGTTGGTGTTGTTGTCGGGTATGAGGTTGTTGGATCTGGTGTTGGGCTGTTTGTTGGGTCTGGTGTTGGTGTTGGATTGGTTGAGGAAATGCTCATTGCTGAGGTAACACTTGGGACGGCAATGTTTAGTTGCTGATAAGTTGGCATGTTGTTGAGGTTTTCGTTCATCCAAACGGTACTACCTATTCCCATGCTTGTGGTTTGTTTTAGGAAATCGTTCAGTTCTGTTACTGTTGATGTTGTGAAGCTGTTGTGTTCGTTGTAGTCTGCTCCGACTTCCGTGTTGATGATTTTTATGCCTTTAGATTGTGCTGTTTTCATTTGTGATATTGCGCCTGATGGGCTCCAGCTGTTGAAGTAGAAGTGGTAGCCTTGGAATGTTGCGGCTAGTGGGTCGTTGATTACTGTCCAGGGTTGGTTCCATTTGTTGACGACTATTGAGTTAGTGTAGCCTGCGGATCGAATATCGTTGACTAAGCTTTGCATTCTTGGGTAGAAGTCAGATGATATGTATTCGTTGATTAGTTCTACCATTACGCGGGGGTTGTTGGGAAATGATTGTAGTACTTCAAATATGCTGTTTTTTGCGGTTGCCCAGTTGTTGCGGGCTGAGGTGGCGGATGCTTCTGTTGGTGGGTATAGGTGGTTTCGGTCTACGATTATTATCCAGTTTGAGGGTGTGTGGTCTAGGAAGTATTGGATGTATTCTTGGTGGTAGGGGTGTGGTCCGCCTGACCATTGTGGATTGGCGCTCATTCGGTAGGTGTTTAAGTCGTTTGCTTTCATTGTGTTTATGATGTTGTCGATTTGGTTTGTGCTTGTTGGGTAGCCGCTTAAGCCGAGGAATACTTGGTTAGGTGATTGGTTGGTGGCTGCTTGTGCGGTTGATGCAAATATCCCCAGAAACAATGGCAATATTAGGGTCAAGATGACTATGGATTTTTTGGTTGGTTTCATTATTTCTCTCTTCCTTAACGCCAATCAATGTAAGTTGCGGTTATATGTTTTTTGTTAAATTTGTTAGTTTAAATTGCAAAGTCTGTTTCGTTTGTTTGCGAACCATGGTTCTCAAGGTTGCGAAGTTTACTTTACTGAGACAACGGTCGTTAGAATACATTCATGTGTCTTGCGATTGATTGATGTTCTGTAGGTGGGTAAAATTTGAATCTCAAAAATTGAAGTTGTAGAGTTGTTGGTGGAGTTTCCTGTTGTTTCCAGTAGGCGTTGTCTTAAGTCTTATGTTTTTATGATGTGAATAATCCGGGGTAAAAAAAGAATGGCTAATCATAAAAATAACAGTTATTTATAACTAATGAAATTCTGTCGAATTCCTATTGGAAACTACATATTAGAGTTAACTAGAAAGGAGTCTGGAAAACAGGTGCTGGATTTCATCACAAATTCTGCTCCATCAAACAACTATTGTGACGGCTTGATGGCACACCATACAGAAGCTGATAGGACTCTGAAGGCTCCAGTTTAGAGTATTGCTGGAACGAAACAATTGACTCGGAGCAACGCATTGTCAGCGCTTTGTAGAATCAATCGGGGTATCTTTTGAAAAGCAATATGTCTTTTAATTATTAGAAGAGCAAGTGTGTTTTTTCTGATTTTTGAGATTTTTATTTTAGATTGATCTTAATTAATGGACTTTGAAATTTTTGTGCTTTCCTTTAGTTAACGTCATCCATAGTTACAATGAGGTTAGTGAAAAGTAGAGTTAATTGATACCCATTTTTAGAATAGGTTTTTAACGATAGAAGATATCTTGTTTTAATTATGTTTTCCTTTTGATTAGAAGGTAGATTGCTTGTGTTGTTTGGGCCGTTAGTAGAGTTATGGCTAGGCCTATGGAACCCAGAATTTGGCCTAATATGGTTAACCCTATAATGAGTGAAATTATATAGATCACCCCAGCGGTGAAGACGGTTCTGTTGCGGCCTCGACCAAGCAAGGTAGCGTTTAATATGGCTATGGTTGTTGCTGGAACTATAGCTAAACTCATTATTCGAACTATCGGTATGGAATCGACGAAATTGGTAAAGAACCTCTCAATTATATAAGGAAAGCCTACAAACGCGGCTACGGCGGCGGCAACAGAAACTAGGAGACCAAGCAATTTTATTGTTTTTCTATTTTGACCGCTGGACTCCTCTGGAAGCAGATAGTTATGTTTGGTAGGCGGTTGGTATGTTGTTTTTTGCGGTGTTGAGGTTTGTTTGGAATGTTGTTGCGTTTTGTTTTGTTGGTGGTTAGAGGTGGTTTTGGTTTGTGATTATTATCTAGTTGGAGGGTGTGTGGTCTAGGAAGTATTGTATGTACTCTGTTCGATAGGGTGTGGGCCGCTTGACCATTGTGGATTGGCGCTCATGCGGCATAGGTTCAGGTCATTTGCATGTATGGCTACTATTATGTTGTTGACTTGGGTTGTGCTGGTGGGATAGCCGTTCATGCCTGTGAGAGCTTGTGTATTGATTGGTGTTGGTGTTGGGCTTGTTGTAGGGTGTGATGTTGGTGTTGGGGTTAAAGTAGGCTGAGGGGTTGTTGTCGGCGATGAAGTAGGTGATGGCGGTTCGTTTTGTTGTATGTTGTCTGATGTTGTTTCGGGTGTTTGGGTTGCAAAACTTGATGAGGCTACTGGCAGTAGGTAGGTTGTTATGGACATTATTATGAGAGCCATTGCAAGGTGACGTTTTTTCCTTTAGGCCATTAGCATAACCTGCCATTAGATTGTATGTTAAGGCATAATGTATTGAATGTTGTGCATCCATATTATCTTATAATTTTTGTTTTGAGTAATCTACTTTAAAGGTTAGTTTTGTTGGCTATCATTTGTGGCTATCAATTGAATCAATTGAGAAAAACATTTATTTTCTTTGTAACGAAGGAAATGTTTACACTCTACAGACCTATCCAATACCTTCATCTAATCCAGTAACTGCAGTCTAGTTCATGGTGTTTGAAATCGGGGTTTTTCGCCTTTACGTACATATTCCCTTTTTGGTAACATTCTTTTTTTCGAAATACTCGTAATTATAAAATACGGCTTATATCCTTCACGTTCGAGTGTTCTTTCAAAAGGAAGTAAGCGTATGTTCAATTACCTAAAGCAAATTGTTGCGGAAGAATGCAGACAACATCACTATATATTAGTATCAGAAACTATTGACACTAATAAAAACTTGACTTTAAATAGGATAGATCATAAATGACAATTTTATCACATATCTTTAAAAAATTCAAACCAGTAATCAGTGTATTATTCGTAATCTTAATAGCGTCTATGATCGTGCCTTTTTCGACTTTTGGAGTTGCTTCGGCGGCCGATACACCTGCACTTCCGCAAAAATGGACAGGCAGCGTGGCTGGCGGTGGTGAAAGTCTTCTCACATTTGACGTATTGAAGGACGCAGCGCATCCTGGTGAGGAAGTTTTTCACGCTGGAGGTCCTGTAGCACCTAGTTCTGGTGGAAGAGTTACATGTCTTAATGGCAGAACTGGCGCGGAGATTTGGCGCAGGTCAATTAATAACATAGGTGACACCTGCCAAATTACCATGGTCGATGTTGATCAGGATGGTATTCTTGAGATTGTTGTTCCGCTTCAGCAACCCGCAGGCATTTACATCCTAAATGCCGAAGATGGAACTGTGTTGTATTCCAATACTAACTTGAATAATGGACGAATAGATTCTAGCCCAGTTGCAGGAGATGTCGATGGGAATGGTTATCCTGACGTGTTTATTGGTGTTATGGGATATGAAGAGCAGCCTACCACTGGGAAGATTATTCGGTATGAGTGGAACCCTGGCACTAATGCGGTGGTGGAGCGTGATCGTGTTACTGTTTGGCATCCTTGTGCTGGTGGGTTGTCGCTTGCCGATACCGATAATGATGGCACATGGGAGCTGTATATGAATGAGCGTGAGGTTTACTTTGGTGATGGTGCTTGGGGTAGGGGTACTATGTCTTTTTGGGCTGCAAACCTCACTGAGCGTTGGGCTCTTTATGGTTGGGGTGCCAGTAGCAACATTCCGATGTTGGCTGATGTTAACAAAGATGGCATAGTAGATGTTGTGACTACGGATTTGAGTGCGGGAGTTTGTGTTCTAAACTCAACTAATGGTCATCCTTTAACGAATGCCGATGGAGTTGTGCTTTCTCAGACTCGCATTAACGGTCGTCATAATCACTATCAATCTTCCATCTATGATATTGATATGGATGGTAACTTGGAAGTTTTGAGTGGTGACGGTTTTGAGGGTGAATTTGACTTCATTACAGTTTTTGATTTGTACGACTGGACTCTGGATGCGTCGATCGATACTACGATTGTTGGTCCCGTTCTGACTCGTTCTTGGAAGGGTCCGACTGTTGGAGAAATCAGCGGTGACGGAATTATGGATATCGTTGATGTGACGTTTGATCCGAATGCTGGTAACAACGGTCAAGTTCAGGTGTATGATCATAACTACAACCTCATCTACCTAAATACTGGATTGCGCCATAGAGCGATTGATGCAGTTGTGCAGGATGTTGATCGCAACGACGGTGGCTTAAATGAGTTGCTTGTGCTGACTCAGGGTGGGGTTATCTATTGTTTTGATACACTCGGGTTGTCTCAAGAATATCAGGGGTTGCCCAGAGCTCGAAGTGAGATTCAATTCTACAGTGAGAGTAGAAACGGGGCTTCTGAATATATTCCCCTAGAGCGACCTTACCCTGATGTTACTGCTACGTCGCCGACAAACGGCGAGATAGGAGTTTCAATAGGATTAACTTCGCTAAGGTTCACTCTTAATCATCCTAATGGCGAGCTTATGGATTATACAGTTACAAGTGACATCGGCTCGGCCAGTGTGAATGACGTGGGCAATGGGCAAAAGACCGTGATGGTTAATGGTCCGTTGGTTGCGAATACTTTGTATCATTGGCAGGTTTCTGTTACTGATACTTCTGGTCACACTACAAACAAAGACTACTCGTTTACGACTGGACCATATACACCAAATGTCGCGCCTACGCAGACTACACCTATTTTGACTGGAGGTACAACGACGGATGATTTGGTTGCGGTTCCGGGAACTACTAACGATGCTAATGGCGACGAGGTTACAGTTATTTATAACTGGCAGAAGAACGGGGTTTCTATCGATAATTTGAATCTTCCGTTTGATACACAAACCGATCCGCAGGATGAATACAGTGCTCTTGCCTCCACTAAGGATTACGCCTACAACGTTTATGGGATTGTTGCTGGGGCTAGATGGGTACCCGACGGTAAGGTTGGAGGCGCTTATCTTTTCGACGGAACCGATTTCATCAGATTCCCTGAGACATCGAGCAACCGGTATGATGGCGGTGGCTCTTGGGGTGGAGTGTCACTTGAAATGTGGGTGAAGGCTAGTGCGACGACTAGTACTGAGCGGTTGATTTGGAAACCTGATCAGTACGATAGCGATTACTCGTACAGACTTGATTACCGTAATACCGGTTCTAGTCTGCAGTTTACGTGGTATGTTAGCACTTCGGGTGGAAACTATAGTATTCCGGTGTACACCTTAACTTCAAACGTTGCCGATTGGCATCATGTTGCTTGTACCTATCAGTCTGGTGTTGGGCTAAGATTGTACATTGATGGAGCGGAAGTCGCAAACAATCTAAGTCCAACTTTGACTGGGAACATTTTAAGCACCAGTGGTCCGCTTGAGATTGCTTTTAGAAGTGGAAGCGACTTTGCTGGCTACTTAGACGAAGTGCATCTTTATCCGATGGCGATTTCATCTTTCATGGTTTCTCAACGATACTTAGAGACCATGGATGGATCAAGCAGCAGCAGCACGATTTCCAAGTACGATACTGCAGTAGGTGACACATGGCGTTGCCAGGTGACTCCTAACGATGGTTTGACCGATGGTTTAACGACGAACACTGCAACCAGAACAATAACTTCGGCTCCTAATACTGTACCGGTAGCTTCAGACTTGTCGATTTCACCTTTGTTTCCGATAGTTGCTGATAGCTTGGTTCCTTCGTATACTTATTTCGATGCTGACAGTGATCCTGAGGTTGGCTCAGTGATTTCATGGTATAGAAACGGTGTTTTCAATGTATCAGCCCCTGTTCTTCCTGGCGGTTATACATCCAGGGGTGAGGTGTGGACTTTCCGGGTAACACCCAGCGATGGCTTCTCTTTTGGAACACAGACTGCGTCTTCACCATCGGTAACGATCCAAAACACTGCTCCATCATTTAATTCAGTAATAATTACACCCGATCCAGCATTTCAAGGCAACACTCTGACTGCAAACAGCTACGGATGGAATGATGCTGACTCTGATAGTGAAGGCTATACCTACCAATGGCAAAAGGTGAACGGAGTTGTGTGGCAGAACATCGCCGGCGCAACAGGCAAAACGTTGGCTCCTTCAAACTTTGTTGCGGGTGACACTGTTAAAGCTGTTGTTACAGCTTTCGACGGAATAGCTGCAGGCAATACAATCGAGGCACATACATGGATTGTTGATTCGGATTGGCCTACCACAGGTACACCCCTGATTTCAGGAATCAGAGATGATGACGAGTTAACATGCACTCCAGTGAACACGCAGAATGCTGAAGTCGGAGAGGTTCTGACTAACGTATTTAACTGGTTTAGAGGCGGCACAAGTACAACTAGCTTGTATTTGCCCTTTAATACAAACAGCACAGGCACAGCCACAGATTACTCTGGTCGCGGTAACGATGGCGCTATTACTGGCGCTACTTGGACGTCTATGGGTGTAATCGGTGGAGCCTATAGCTTGGGAGGCCACGATGTCATAACTGTAGCAGACAGCGCAAGTTTGGGTAACGATGGATCATGGACTCAGTTGACCTTGGAATATTGGATAAACCCCTCTGTGAATCAAAGAGGAAGCCAAATATTTAGCAAGACCGGTGGAGACTTAGGCGACAGCGCGTATTTGACTGGTTTCCAGTCAAGCTCTAGAAGTCCCTACAACATGGTTTACTTCGGAGCGACAGTTGGCGGTGCGTATGAGGAGGCTGCGTATCAGGAGACTTCTAGTGACCCAGCCACTGTAATATCTGCGGGAAGTTGGACCCATATTGTTGGCACATACAAGTCTGGCGATGGCTTTAAGCTGTATATCAATGGAACCCTGGCATCTTCGCTTGACGGTGTAGGTGGTAACATTGAAGCCAGCGTTGATGGACCTCTTCTTATAGGGAATTCCTTCAATGGTCTGCTGGATGAGGTTCGGATTTATCCGACTGCTTTGAGTGCTGCACAGGTATTCCAGAACTTTATTGATCAAAGGGATGGAGTTAGCGATAGTGCGACGATTGTTCCTCAAGAGACCACGAGTGGTCAGACTTGGCGTTGCAGTGTTACTCCAAACGATGGTTGGCAAGATGGAACCGCTGGGCTATCTAGCATAGTTACTATTTCGAGTGCAAATACGGTGCCTCACATAGACAGCTACTCTCCTGTTGGCTCTTTGCCATCTGTTTTAGTCGGCGAGAGTTTAGATTTTGGAGTAGTCGCTACTGATCCTAATGCAAGCCCCTTAACCTTTACATGGACACTTGATACGGTGACTCAGAATGACGCAGTTACTGATGCTTTGGGATCGAATTGGACCTACACTCCATCCTCTGCTTCTCTACATACTGTTAGCGTTGAGGTTTATGATGGAACAACCACATTGAACCATGTTTGGACTGTCGATGTGATACCGAGTGTGACGCATATACTCACAGTCAATGTCGTGGGTGAGGGCTCAGTAATTTTGGATCCCACTGCTGCCGGAGGAGTTTATTCTGAAGGCGCTGAAGTTGGTTTGACTGCTGTACCTGCATCTGGCTACATGTTTAGCGGCTGGAGTGATGACTTGACTGGAACAGACAATCCAGCAACAATCATTATGGATACAGACAAGACCGTTACAGCTACATTCACTGTGCTTCCGCCCGGTACATTAGCAATAAATATTGTCGGAGGCGGCTCAGTAACAAAGAACCCCGATCAAACCACATACAATACTAATGATTTAGTAGAGTTAACTGCAATAGCTGACGCAGGCTACCGCTTCATGGGTTGGAGCGGCGATTTGACAAGCACCGCTAATCCAGAGACGATAACCATGGATACATCCAAGACCGTTACAGCCACTTTCTCAGACCAATACGTATTGACCATCAACAATGATACCCCTGAATGTACTGTAACACGAAACCCCGACCAGGCTTCTTACACGTATGGCACAGTTGTAGAGTTGACAGCTGTTGCAACAAGCGGCTATGAGTTTGAAAACTGGGGTGGGGACGCTTCTGGAACTGCTTTGACTACTACTGTGACTATGGATGATGACAAGACTGTTAGCGCAAACTTTGAAGCAACGGAAGAATACCTGTTTGCGGACGATTTTGAGTCTGGCGACTTTTCGGCTTGGACAGGAACGACAACTGATCCAGAAACAGGAACTGCTGCAGTCACATCGAGCAATGTTTACGCAGGCGCATATAGCGGTCAGTTTGCGGTCGCAGCGGGCACAGGTGGCACAGTAAGAAGAGCCTACAGCTACGTAAACTTAGATAACTTAAACGAGGCCTATGCATGGGCTTATGTGTACATACCAAGCGACCTATCCTTAGCCAACGGACAGAAAATGCTTGCCATACAATTCGCAGATGCAGGCGGTGCAGCTTTAGCTTCTTATGGAGTCATCGCTGACGCAACAGGAATGCACTGGGCAGTACAGTACGCAGGTTGGCCCATGGGTTTAGGAACCTCTAGCCCCAGCGGCGGAGCATGGTACCTCCTCGAAGCATACTTTACTCATGCTGCATCTGGCCCAACCTTGGTACTGTCAGTAAATGATGTCGAAGCGGCATCCTTGACCTACGATACAAGCACCACCAACCCTGTAGCAATAGCCCGATTCGGACAAGTATACTACACCGGAGCAAACGCACTAACAATAAACGTAGACGATGCCGCCATAAACCAAGAAGCAGAACAACCACTAACCTACACTCTAACCGTAAATGTATCTCCATCATTAGCTGCAGGCTCAGTTTCAGCAGACATCTCAGGACCATACAACATAGGCGACATAGTTACTTTGACACCTGCTGCTAACACAGGCTACACATTCAGCGCATGGAGCGGAGACGGCACTAATGGCGCTGGAAATACACGGATGGTTACTATTACAGGCAACATGGTCGTTACAGCTACTTTCACTCAGAACGTGTACACATTGACCGTGACTGTTGACCCATTAAACGCTGGAACAATATTAGCCAATATCCCTGGACCATACCACTATGGCGACGCAGTTACTTTGACACCTACTGCTAACACAGGCTACACATTCAGCGCATGGAGCGGAGACGGCACTAATGGCGCTGGAAATACACGGGTGGTTACTATCACAGGCAACATGGCTGTCACAGCAACTTTCACAACAATCGCAGCAGATCAGAATGCCTATCTTGTTGTAAGAGGATCCAATAACGTGATCTACTACCGAACCCTTGATGCAGCAACAGACGTATGGAGCAGTTGGACTTCGGTTTCAGGCCAAACATTTACGCCTCCAGCAGCAGCAATGATTGGCAACGAATTACACATAGTTGTGCGTGGAATAAACAACAATCAGATTTGGCATGGCTACGTCAACTTGGACACTAACGCTTGGTCTGGATGGACTCTATTAGACGGTGCAACGCCATCACCACCAATCTTGACAAGCAATGGTACGCATCTGTGTTTGGTTGTTCGTGGATCAAACGACGGTATTCACTATCGCTTCTATGCTTTGGCTGATCGTACGTGGAGTGGTTGGGTTACGGTGCCTAGTGGAACAACGATTGACACTCCGGCTGCAACCTTAGTTGGTAACACACTTCAGATTGTGGTGCGTGGAGCAAACAACGATCAAATTTGGCATGGACAAGTCAACACAGTCGCTAACACGTTCTCTGGTTGGGTTATGCTTGATGGTACGACACCTTCGCCTCCTACAATGACCTCAAACAGTACGCATCTTTGCCTTATCGTGAGGGGTACAACCAGCGCGGTATTCTACCGATGGTATAACATTGCAGAGGAAACGTGGACAGGCTGGACTAGTTTTCCCTATGGAACTACCCCTGATACTCCGGCTGCAACGCTAGCGGGCGAAGATTTACAGATCGTTGTGCGAGGTGTTAATAGCAATCAGATTTGGCATGGCACGCTGAATACATCAACTGATGTATGGTCTGGCTGGAGTTTGCTTGATGGAGCAACTCCGACTAAACCAACATTGACAAGCTAGGCTCTGTTGGATTACAGCAAGAACTAATCTTTCTTTTTTTCTTTGTATGTAAAAACAATCGAACATCTGTTTTTCGCCTAGCTTTCAATAGTCAACTACTTCTTGGTTCAAACATTTGGGATGATGGTTATCCTTCTGGCGGCAACTATTGGAGTAACTACGCTGCTATAGATGCAAACCATGACGGAATAGGTGATACACCATACACTATAGATACTAACAACATAGACAATTATCCACTTATGAAGTCGTAGACAGACCGAAAAAACTCTTACTTGGTTGTTCGGGAAATTAACAACGGTGTCTACCTCAAAACCTACAACACCACCTCAGCAACCTGGAGTCCATGGACTGAACTGCCAGGCGCAACCCTAAGCCCACCAGCAGTACAAATACTCGGAAACGAATTACACATAGTAGTAAGAGGAATAAACAACGACCAAATATGGCACAGCTACATCAGCCTAACCGACAACACCCAATCAACCTGGAAACTGCTAAGCGGATCAACACCCTCAGCACCCACTTTAACAGGTAATAGCACACACCTATGTCTAGTTGTACGCGGATCAAACAGTGTAATCTACTACCGATTCTACACGCTTGCAACACGCACCTGGGCCGACTGGACAGGCATACCCAACGGATCCACAACCACAACCCCAGCAGCAACCCTGATTGATACTGATTTGCAGATAGTGGTCCGCGGATCAAACCAGAATCAGATTTGGCATGGAACTTTAGACTTAACAGCGAACGTTTTCTCAGGTTGGAGTCTACTTAGTGGAGCTACGCCCTCTCCGCCAACACTTACCTGCAAAAGCACGCATCTGTGCCTGGTTGTGCGTGGAAATAATAACAACATCTACTATCGATGGTATAATTTGACGTCAAATGTCTGGACTGACTGGACTGGCTTTTCCTACGGGTCAACACCCGATGTGCCGGCAGCAACTTTAACAGGCGACACTCTGCAAATTGTCGTTCGCGGCATTTACTTCAACCAAATTTGGCACGGAACACTCAATCTCACAACAGATGAATGGACAGGATGGAACCTACTAGACGGCACAACACCAACCAAACCAGTGCTTACAAGCTGAGCTTGGTTTCCTTCTATTGTAGCTAAAAGTTGTTGACTATCGCGTTAGGAGATGACAACATAATGCAACTTGTTATCATCGAGTTAGCAACTGCATATTGCAACTCATACAAATTATCTTAAAGTGGTTGAATAAGAGTATTTTTTTCCATTTTCACCTCTGAAGTTTATGTTCATTTTGTGGCGAAAACTGATTTGCAAAAGCTAAATTTTCAAATTTATCATTTTTGCTAAATGATCATACTTTACAAATACAATATGCAAGTATGGGAAGCGCGTTAAAGTTTAGAGCAACAACAATATGTAATTCTTCGGCTCAGAACATAACCCAATTTATTAATGTTTAATAACAAGTTTTATAAAACAACTGACTTAACTCTTGATGGGAGAATTCTTGCTTTCAATTCCTTTGACCCCTAAAACGATTTTGCACGCATTGCTATACCGGATACTATACGGTAACTGGCAAGACAAGGGAACAGTATTAATAAAGACTAAGAATGCATTTTTATATGGAAGATCAAGTGACATTGTTGCAATGTCTCTTTTAGAAGAACCAAAGACCTGCAGTCTAATAATGCGACTAATTAAGTCGAAGCCCAATGGCACTTTTTTGGATTTAGGTGCACACGTTGGCAGTTATACTGTTGCGGCGGCCAAACAAGGATGGCGTGTAATAGCCTTGGAACCAGCTCCTGAAACCTTCCGATATCTAAACAGAAATATTCTTTTTAATCGATTAGATAATGTTGAAGCCCTAAATATCGCAATCTGGTCCCATAATGGTTTTGCATGGCTTTATAATTCTTCAAATCAAGAGGGCGATAACAGTCTTATAAATAAAACGGATTGGGGAAAAGTTCAAGTGAGGACTAGCACTTTAACTAACCTCCTTAGCGGGATAGCTCATATAGATATTGCCAAAATGGATATAGAAGGAGCAGAAATTGAGGTCATTGTGGCTTCAAATGATTTGACAAAAGTAGAGAATTGGGTAATAGAGACTTCATGCTCAAATGCGCCGCGCTTATTTAAATTAATGAAAGAAAGGGGCTTTTCTGGTAAAGTAATAGAGAACTTGATTAGGGGCGGATCTCTTGTCAATATTCATTTCTATCGACAAACATCTACAAAGTCTTCTAAATTCTGAATTAAAGATATTTGATGCCAAAAAATCGATACAGGGCTATTTCCTTTCTTTTTGGGGCCTGCCATTAAAGACTTGCTTGTTGTTTTTTAAATTGTCGCGTTTAGGATAATAAACGCTGCCCATCTGAAGAATGCTGATTTGGAGCAGAGCTAAATCAGAAAAGAAATCGGCGTGAGAGCGGAATCCAGCATGTTGTGCCAGCTGGAACCACCTACGCCATCTATACATCAATCATGGGGATAAACTCATACGCAGAGACAACACAGTGGATGACTGGAGCGATGTTATGGGTGATAGATATGGCTTTAAAGGAACCACACGGTTCGGGTTGGGAATTTTGTGAAGCAATGCTGTTGCGAAGATAACAAACATAAAAACAACATTATAACAGATCGCTAACAGAAAAACAATCTAAAGAGGAGGAAAGAGCAGATTCCCTGACACCAACCAAATAATATTGAACGCGACTTAATCCATTAACCACCTATAAAACGGATTAGGCAGAACTTTTCTAGACGCTGTAGGAACATTTATCTGAATTGGTGGCATATTCGCACGATAGGGTTTGAGTTTCTTTTAACTAATTAATATCTAGTTTGATAATCAGGATCATTGCAAAGTAAACTGGATAAGTGTCAGTTAAATTCAAACCAAAAGGAGACTCGTAATTGCAGATCAATGAGTTATTGTGTACATGAAGAACTGGAGCACAACGTAGAATACATAGAAATTGAACTAAACGGCAGCTACTTAAACGATGGCATAACAACCATTCAATGCCCAAAAATGTAACCTCCAAATTTTTCTTGCTATGAAGTTTGCGACAAATGCAGCCCAAAAACTAAAGGATAGTAAAGCATAGTGGATATGCCTACACTAATAAACTATTATTCGTGTTCTTGTTGTAGTTAGCCCTTACATATCGAAAAAAAGCCATGTTTGAGCTTATAGAAATGTACTTGCTAAGCTAGCAACTCAACAAGCCAAACAAACGCTTACTTTCTACGCATCCAAAAACTACCAACCATCACTTCAAGTGGGTTAAACGTTGTAAAAGCTTTCTTAAGCAATTCTGGATGCTTTAAACGCATATAATTTCCAGCCCACAATACTTCAAAAGAGTCATTAAACGCCAAGAATGCTTGAAGCAAATATTGTTCAGTCCAAAACCAATGATTTTTTACAACCCAATCTTCAGGATAGTCGGCTGGTAGAAAGATGTCATGACAATGAACAATCACACCGCTTTTCAAGCGTGGCAAAACTTCAAGGTATAGATACTTTACGTCACCACCAATCTTGAGGACATGAGATGAATCTATAAACAAAATATCTTTATTTTCTAACTGTTGGAACAGTTTTAAGTCTATATCTTCTGCTTTTGTAACTTCAAGTTTTGAAAGCCCTGGAAAACCCGTTTTAAGTATTGTTTTTGGGTAGGGCTCAAATGCTGTAAGTTCACTTAAATATCCTGTTTCTTCTTTATTGCGTAATAATGCTTGAGCTGATAGAAGAGTTGAAAAACCTGAACCTACCTCAAAAATTCTCTCAGGTTTAAAATGTCGAATCATTGAGTAGGATATACAAGCGTCAACAAACCGAAATGTTCCATTATCATTATAAAATTTATGTGGAACGCTTTGTTTCTCTTGTGGAAAAGCGTCATATTCCTCTTTGTAATTTAGAATAAATTGATTCAAGAGATTTACTTGTTTATCATCGCGCATGTTGATTCCAAAGAGTTCTGTTTGATTTTTCCAAGTATTTTCTTTCAAATCACTTAATTTAGGGACTGGACTTAGATAGTCAAGAGTAACTAAGTTAAACCCTAATCTTTGGCAAAGAGAAAAAATTCTGCCATTAGTTAAAAATTTAGAGATATTCTTCATGGGTATCAGAAAAGTTATTCTTTATAAGGAAATATAAAACTTATTTGGATATTAAGAATAAGAGTTAAACCGCATAACTGCAAGAGAGGATGAAGATTCACTTAAACGCTTACCATTTTTACTGATAAAATAGACGGTTTATCAGTCAAAAAAACATAAGTCCATAACCAAAATACAACCTTGTATCTTCCTGTTTACCACGGGAAGAATAGCTCAAAAGCAGCCTATCCTACGAAGCAACGCAATCGGCTATGAAGAAAATAGGGTCAGTTAAACAATAGAAAGAAGTTGTATGTTATTTATGGACACATGGAAAAAAAGAAATCTATAGCCTATGAAGACGATAAGTTTACATGAATACCGAGGTATTCGAAGAGTTGATAGAAACCTAATTTATGCTGGAAAGATACAAGTTGGGTAGATTAATTCTTCAACATTTTCTTTAATAATTTTCGTTGGATTGCCTGCATTATACAGTACTTGGAACGTTTTTTGTTATTAAAACTACATTGGGTAATCGCTTGAGGGCTCGCGTGTCTGTTCATCAACCAATTGGATGGTTATATAGCCCTTCTTGAAGGCAAAGACAAAAATTGCAAACATGACAACAATTACAGTAGAAGCAACTATCAGTCTCGTTTCATATGAAAAAACAGGAGCTTCTTTATCTGGAATTGAAGATGGAGTCGGTGTTGGGGTTGAAGTTGGATAGGGTTTTGACGTGGGAACCGACGTTGGGATTGGTGAAGCTTTTGCTGAGGGAGCGGGTGTTGGAGTTGGACTCGAAGCGGGTATGTGAGAAGTTGTTCTAATGGTATAGATTCCGGAGTCACCCCAGATGTTCAATGTATTATTGGCATATTCTCTAAAACCAACGGTTACTCCAACAGCACTGTTTAAGGTCAGGGTAGCATTACCCCAGGTTGGACTTGAAGTAAAAGCAGTCCAAGTTGAATTTACCCAGTGACCAGTGTTGTTAGTACTAAAAATGTAGCCGTTGCTAAACAAACTTTGGTTATCACTCCATAAGGCAGAGAAGATTGTGGTGTTACCGGCATAGTTTGATGTTGTTGAAATGTTTGAAGCAAAGGGAGGCGTTCCTGCATTCCAGTCAAGGATACCAATTGAGGAGGCATTGAAGCTTAGAGTGGTCGTATAGCTTCGGCTATTCCAAACACCAGTACTGTAAACTGGTTTTCCCAAGTTTGTCCAGATGTTTAATAGGGCACTGTTATTTGTTATAAAAATCAATTGGGTATTTGTAAAAAAGGCAGTACAGTTAACGATAGTACTATTGGAGCTATCGGAGTCTACGTGGATCAACATAACGTTGTTAGTTAAGGAGTCTTTATAGTTATAATAGTCAACTAAAGAATCATTGTCCGGCTGCAGATACAATGTTTTGACTTCTGGGCTAGTTAAAGCTCGGTTATAGATACGTACTTCGTCAACGATACCTGAAAAATAATATGTATAACTGTGACCAATCATTAAGCTAACGGAATCTACACCGTTTATGAATGAGGTCCAATCGGTGGATCCGTCAGCAATACCATCAACATAGAGTTTAGTATATCGCCCGTCAAAAACACCAACAATATGATGCCAAATACCTACATCGCTACTGTTCCATGTTTTTAGCCCATAGACATGTTTTTGGACTCCGTTGTTCCATATTCCAAACAACAGCCGATTATTCGCAAGTGATAAATAATACCCGTTGCGCGGATTTCCATAAGATTTATCGATAATAGTCTGGTATGTCCCTAAAGAATCCACTTTAATCCAGGCAGACATGGTTATGGAGCTATTAATTTGGAGAGTGGCAGAACTGTTTATCAAAACACTGTTGTTCACGCCATTTAAATAAAGTCCAAGCCCATACTTTCCAGTGCTGTTTTGCGCCCCAGTGATTGTTCCATTATTGCCGTTGCCACTATAATCAGATGCCACTGAACCTGTATTTTCATTCATACTCCAGTATCCAACCAAGCTAATATCATTAAGCAGACCTTTTTGTGGCGCATATACGAGATCGATTGATTGATCAAAACTCAAGTAAATGTTCTTCTGGAGGTCCCAAATAGATGAAGTAGGATAAGTTAATCCAAATGTTGCACCTATATTTACTATCAACAGAAAGAGGAGTATACATGCAAATGCTTTTTTCATTTCTCAGTCTCCACACTATGATTTAATTTAACTATAGCCTATTCATATTTTCACTAATAATCAGAAAGCATAACTAGCTCGAGATTTAACGAAACACCATATCGGCTCTTTATTTCAGACTGGATTAGATTTACTAAAGTGATAACATCTTTCGCTGTGGCGTTGCCAAGGTTTACAATAAAGTTAGCGTGTCTATCAGAAATCTGAGCTTGTCCGATTCTAGCACCTTTAAGACCAGCAGAATCAATAAGCTTGGCTGCAGAGTACCCATCAGGATTTTTAAAAATACTGCCGGCGTTCGGTTTATCCAATGGTTGACTGTCAGCTCTTTTTTTAAGTAAGTCACTTATTGTTTTCTGAATATTTTCTTTATCACCATTTGATAACAATAATTCGGCGGATGTTATAATCAAGGAATCTTGTCTAAATACACTATCTCGATACTTAAAATTGCATTCACCATTTGAAAGGGTCATTAGCGAGCCAGAATCTATGTTAAACGCTTCTACTTTGGATACTACATCGCTGATTGAACCTGATGAGGTTCCAGCATTCATAGCTATAGCACCGCCCAATGTACCAGGAATCCCAGCAGCAAATTCCAAGCCCCTTAAGGCGTGACAGGTTGCTAAAGAGATTAACCTTGAAAGATGACAACCCGCACCTGCAATCAGTTTATTCCCTGATATCGATGAATTATCGAAGTTACCGCTAATTTTAATAGTCAACCCAGAAATACCGCTGTCAGAAACTAATAACTTTGAACCATTTCCAATAACATGAATCCGTTGCTCATGTAGTTTGGCATACCGTACACTTTCTTGGATATCATCCACAGTTCGGGGGATAACTAATATCTGTGCGGGACCGCCAATTTGAAACGTTGTATGTTTCTGCAGGGGTTCATCAAATAACACGATGGCACTGGTGAACTTGATCAAATCATCCAAACTCATTACACAACAACTGCAAAACGGGAGAGCAACTAATTGTAGAAATCAATTCTTTTTAGCCTCTTCAACACAAGGGGAATGTCTGTCTTCACTTAAAGAATCCAAATTTCGGGTTATATTTGCTCCGAGTTGTCGTAATTTCTTCGTTACGTCTTGGTAACCTCTATCGATGTAATGTACGTTCTTGATTGTCGTAACCTCTCGCGCAACTAATCCCGCTAAAATCAGCGCAAAACCCCCTCGGAGATCTGTAGCGTAAACTTCTGCACCGTGAAGCTTTCCTACGCCACGCACAACCGCCGAATTATCTGTAACCCTTATATCAGCACCTAAATGCGATAGGGCAGAAACATAGCAGAAGCGCTTGGGAAAAATAGTATCCGTTATTGTGCTAACACCTTTGGATATTGATAATAAAGAGGTCAACAAGGGCTGAAGATCAGTAGGGAACCCAGGAAAACACTCCGTTACAATATTCAAGGAATTAATACTGTTTGCTCCTTTAACAGTTATCGATCGTTCCCCTGTTATTGTAACACTTGCACCAATTTTCCTAAGGGCATCAATCAAGCTGAGCAGATGTGCCGGTATGACATTGTTCACTTTTACGTGACCGGCCGTCATCGCGGCGGCAATCATGTATGAACCAGCTTCAATTCTATCAGGGATAATCTGATAATTAACAGAATTTAGCGTTCTTACGCCGTCTATTTTTATGGTTGGTGAACCATCTCCTTTTATCTGTGCACCCATCTTCCTTAGAAAATTAGCTAAATCGACAATTTCTGGCTCAAGTGCGGCATTTTTTATTGATGTTTGACCCTCTGCAAGGCAAGCTGTCATCATCAGATTTTCGGTTGTCCCAACGCTTGGAAAAGGCAAATTTATAGTATTTCCAATTAATTTTGGAGCAGTTATTTTGATATAATGTTCATTTAGTCTTTCTATTTTTGCGCCGAGGGTTTTAAAGCCATTTAAATGAAAATCTATGGGTCGGCTACCAATCACGCAACCGCCAGGCTGTGATACAGTAACTTCGCCGAATCTAGCTAAAAGAGCGCCCGTAACAAAAAACGACGCCCGCATTTTCTTTGTATAGTCTTCTGGAAGTATTGTATGTTTAATTGCATTGGCATCAATTGCAGCATAACTATCAAAAAACTGTATAGTCACCCCTATCTCTTTAAGCGCAGATTTTAAAGTTAGAACATCAGTTACTAAGGGCAGATTATCTATTTTGGTCTGACCAGAAGATGGCAGAATTGAAGCAGCTATGATGGGCAAAGACGCATTTTTTGCTGCATTAATTTTAACCGTGCCATTTAGAGGCGAACCACCAATAATTTGGAATGACATCAAATCACCATATGTTTTCAAACAATATTGTAGAAAATCTCAGAAAGGCGTTTGCAGTACAAATCCATATCAAAATGCTCTTCAGCAAATCTAACTGCGTTTTTGGACAACTTGCTACGTAAATTATCGCTATTTGCTAAAGCACAAATAGCATCAGCAATTGATTCATAGTCAGCGTTAACGATAACACCTGTTACATTTGGTATAACAATAGTTTTAGTTTCGTCAACATCAGTAGCAATCACTGCTATTCCCGCAGCCATAGCTTCGCGAAGAGATAAACTTGGGAAGTTAGCAATTGGAGATGTAGCAAGGAAAATATCAGCTGTCCACAAAAACTTTCTGACATCCAATTGGTTCCCAAAGAATTTTACACGATTTGTTAATCCAACACTTTGCACTAACTTCATTAAAGGAGCTCTTAAGTCACCATCCCCAACAACCCAAAGGTCTATGTTTGGGTTTTTTTTAGCCCCCTCAATAAACCCAGAAATCGCAAGTTCAGCGCCTCTCCGATAAGAAAGTCTACCAATAAATAGTACACGAACCCTTCTATTTGTTGATTCAACATTTTGAGGTCGTTTAAAATCATTAACAGGTATCGGGTTTTGCATCAAAAAAACGTTACTAACTAATTTGTTATTTTGGAGGAAATCTTGCGCTGACTGTCGATTTACTATTGCAAAATCAGTCATCTTTAACGTTTTCAAAAGTCTATCGGTTGGATGTATATCCTCGCTTTCAAAACCGAAACGTCCATGAACATTAATTATTGAAGATTTTTTATGTTTTGAAGCTAATTTAATTCCTAGTTGCGTATCTATTTCAGTACCTAGTTGAGGACAAACTAAATCGGCGTTTTGCACAATTTTCGAGGCTTCATATAAACCGATTAATGGGTATGTAAATCGCTCTGCAGTAAACATTAATAACCCATTGATGTAGCGTTTTTTTGTGAAGTTAGGAAACGGGTTAACACCCAACCTATACAGATCAAAATCAGCATGCTGCTCCTTTTTTGCCAAAGGAGGATAAAATCTCGTTAGTATCGTTGATGAAATACCATATTCTTTCAAACCCTTGGTTATGTTAAGTAAATACCGTTCAACACCACCTATTTGCAATGGCGGAAAATAACTGAAGACAAAACACACATGACAGGATTTACTCAATCTTCGAAGTCTCCTAAATGATCCGGATATATAAATAGCAGGTTATTTGAAAGAGGAATCATATAAAGCGAGAAATCTCCCGTATTTTTGTACACTATATCTGAGTATGTGTTATATGGATAACTGGAGGATAAACTTGCAAAGGTAATATTTCCGTTACCTCCGATTAATTCGCTCTTTATCAATGCTGGCAGGTCAGTCACCGTTGATTCATAAATAATAACTCCATCTTGTATGACAGATACTTTACCAGTTATAGATAACAAATTGTAACCTAAATCGAATGGAAGCAACTTTACAGAACCTATAACATTTAACGCGCAGTCATTACCCTGAATAATTTTCTCCACAAGTGGGCTGTTTCCAAGAATAAGGTCGGTAAAGGAAACATCAACTTTGCCATCGAATATGGTAGAACCGTAATTCTTTAAATAAAATAGCCTTTGGTCAATGGAGCTGTAAGAGAGGCTTAAGCAGTCATGATAAATCGCTTGTAATGCCTTTTGAATTTCGTTAGATGAAACGTTAGTTAAGTTAGAAGAATCCAGCAGAGGCAACAAATTGCAGTAATAAATGGAACCAATACCGTTGGAAAACTTAACTAAAAGTGGAACGGAAGTGACTCCATCAGAATAATTAGCTAAGACCTCACAGTTACTCACTGAAAGCTCCTGAAGGGGAGTTGATGGAATTTTATAAAAAGTTGAAACACACTGAATTTTGGTGGCTGAAATAGCGTTACTCGTCAGGGTAACGTTTCCGAATTTGGTTGCATAACTGCTTGCACTTAAATCACCGATTATTATTAAGTTTGAACCATTTTGTACTAACTCCAGAAGGTCTTCTGAAGTTTCATCAGGGAAGTTAGATTGATCTACAGAAATGATGGTACTTAATCCGCTCGAGTGGATGGATTCAAGCTGATATGCAATAGTATAGTTGATATCAGCTAATGAAAGAGATGTAAGAGTATCGACAAATTGGGTGGATTTTTCAGATGAGCTATAAACGATCAAATAATCGATATTTGCAGAGATTGTTGAATAACTTTGAATAAGAACGTTTGAAATTCCGATTCTAAAACCAATTACTGTTTTACCGCTTTCAAGTTCAGTATCGCTTGATGCCCAAGTGGAACTCTGCATATATACACTGTTATCATAAACCAGATTATTTTGGGTTCCATCAGAATATAATACGTGAACTATAAGAGCAGTACCTGGATCTGTTTTGAATTTGAGAAAAACATTCAATCCATTCTCAACTATAATGGGTGTTGAAAGGGAATGTTTATAAAACATAACAATTTTGGAGCCGGAATTACCTGATGCCTGAATTATCATATTATCATTTGTACCTGTAGCTGAGTAACTATGTACATTTGTAAAGGTTGAGTTGTCAGGTTTCCAACCTCCAGTATTACTAAATTCATCTTTCCAAGTAATAGCGCCATTTAAAGAATATTCAAATAGCGATTCTGAAAGTCTTGAATTGCTGCTTAATATCGCCGTAGAAGAATGTAATGACGGTGATGAAACGCCAGTTATACTATAGATAGTGTAGGAATTTTCATGGTATATTATTGGATAATATTTGATTAGCTGTGTAAGGTGAGAAGAGTCGGACTCTGAAGTAATTACAAAACTAATATTGAGATACTCAAGTATAAATAATGTACTTAAATAATCGCTAGATTTTGAAAGTAAATTACCATAAAACATTGAATCAGGTGTGTAAATAACGGCACCAGTAACGCTGCCAAGAATTCTTCCTATAGAGGAGGGAGCATATATAGCAGAACCAGTGGGTACCGATTGATTGGCCATAAACTCGGCTATAGACATAATTGTTGAATCTGTATTAGAAGCTATAGATGTTGAATATTCTATTTTTAGTAAATTGGAGAACGTTCCAGTAAACAAGAACCCAATGAGTACTACAAATAAAAGAACAGCTAAGAAATTAGATTTATTTAGTTTGTTGCCTTTAAAAGACGATTTAAGTAAGTGCATAATTGTAATGGAAATACCAATAGAACCAGCTATAGCTATAAGTGGCCAACTAATGTCACGTATAAATCTAAATTCTTCAACATATGAGTTTGTCAATGAATATATCGGATACGAACCATGATAAAGGAAAAACTCAAGGATAAAAACTGCTGATAACAAAAGTAAAAGAGGACCATTTTTGCTTAGATTGTCACGTGACACCGATAGAAGACAAACTAAGGCAAATAAACCAGCTATCCCCAGTTTTATGGGTAAAAAGTAAAGAGGAACAACCAAAAAATTATCTAAGGGTTTAACTTGCGAGCATAATTCAAATACTATCGCAAAGAAAAACGCTATAATACCTAAAATAATAATGCTTCGAACGTTAGTTATGATAAATTCTTTCAATTTAAACAGACGTATTTTTGGCAGAATTAAAGACAGAATAAGAGTTAAAATATTAAGCGATAAAATGAGAATGGTGGAAGTAAAATAAGTTGTTATCAAAAGCTGTTTAGGAGCAATAAGATCAATAGCTAAGACTGAGAGGCAGGTTATAATTAACGCTATATTCAGACTTTTGATGTGGAACTTTTTCGAATTAGTTACAAATTGGAGAATAAACAGGAGAAAAACTAATCCTGAAAGGAAAATGGTTTTCTCAATATGGACAAAGAACCCTGTAATTAATAACGGTGTCAATATTATCAACGATTTTTTTATGGAAACATCTCTTTTTAGAGAGAAATTCAAGGCAAACAGGAACACGGATAAATCAATTAGGTAAGGAGCCGTAATGGTGGGGAACCAAGTTGAATAAATAATGTCGCCTGTTGAGGTTGAACTAGATAAGATAGTCCCAATCTGGCTTATTGAGCTGTAATTGTTAACGGCATAGAGCCAACCGAATCCGGAAAATAACTGAAAAATAATGGCAGATAATATCGTTACGTTACGGTTACCATTTGTTAGAGAGTTAGCTAGGGGGATAAACGATAGTAAAGGCAATGGGATAAGGAACAATGAACTAATAAGGTAATAGCTGGACACAGGTAGTTTTGATAAAACAACGCCCACACCCTCAAAGAGGTGTAAAAAGTATGGATAATTGGGAGTCGATAATATATTAAGTGCTTGCTCTTGCCATGAGTAGTAACCATTTAAGAATTTTACAATCAATTTTACATGATCCAACTCGTCGCCATAAATAGGCAGGGTTCCCTGAATATTATGTATAGAAAAAAATGACACCATGCAGAAGACCAGAATCAAGAGGAATATTAAGTGGGTTTTATAGCTTACCTCAATAACCTGAGCCTTTGATATACGCAGATCTTTGGAGTTTAGCACTACATAGATGACTAATATGGCGATATTCACTGTTCCAGTAATGATTAATCCCAAGTCTGTAATGCTGCCAAGTACCCAAGTTATAAAACCAATAAAAGCTGTTATGGCGATGCTAGAAAGAATAACAAAGGCTGCTCGTTCGAACATCCATAATTGGTTGGTAACCTTTAACATCTTAGTGAAGGCGTATCCGGGCAAAAAGAATGATATTAGTAATGTGGAGATTAGAAGGACTGTCTGATACAATGTTAGAGTCAACAAATTACTTGAGACAATAGATATATTGGGATCATGTAAGACACCCGTCAAAATAAACGCTATTGAAATAGTATAAATGATGCAAAACACTAATTTAAAGTTCAACTTTATTGATAATCGTATACATTTACCGGGTGAAATATAGGTAAAGAATAATGCAGAGGATAATAATCCAAGCAGAATTGCGAAAATAAACTTATTAGGAACATCATAAGGAAGAGCCAATACAGTAATCAGAGGCAATATAAAAGCTACAAGAGCTAAACAGGCAAAGCCCAAGCGAGATTTGCAGAAAAGGTCCCGCATTCTATTAAGCATAGATTTTAACACGCGATTGGATTGGTTTTTTAAGAGAAAAGGATTGATGTGACAGTTGTCTATTGCGATAGCCTGAATAGAAAATCTTCAAATAATTTTCGACTACTTTCTGTGTATCGTACTCTTTAAAAATAAAATGGTGACTCTTTTTGCACATGGTTTCTCTCAGCTTGACATTTTTAAGAAGTATTTTAATTTTTTTTGAGATAGATCTTTCGATAATTTATGACAACGCCGTTCAACACCACCCAAGGATGGCAAGTTATCAGTTAAAACAAGAATTTTTAAATTAGCCAATTTAGAAAGCTCAAATAACTGAATATTTCGGATCAGTAGTATAATTTGTTAAACTTATCGAGCCCTTTGGTATCTTTGAAGGATCTTTGAGTAAACAATCTCTATATCATATTGTTTTGATTTATTCTTAGCGTTTATTCCAAGCTTTTTTCTTAACTCAAGATTGTTTGAAAGATCTTGAATCTTTTGTTTCAACTGCGAATAATTATCTGCCTCAAAAAGCAGGGCATCTTCTTCATTTTTAACAATTTCTCGAATTGGGGGAATGTTACTAGCTATTATAGCCTTACCTGCACACATGGCTTCTATCAGACAAATAGGAGTCCCCTCAATCTTAGATGGCAAAACAAAAACGTCAAAAGTAGATAGAATTGGTATTACGTTTCTTTCAAAACCTGTAAACTCTACATAATCACTTATTTTGAGCTTCAAAGCTAATTGCTGTAACTTTACCCTTAAAGAGCCATCGCCAACCAAGATGAGTTTGCAGGGTAAACAAGTCGAATGTTTGTATTCTTCAAAAGCATATAGCAAAGTAGCTATGTTTTTTTCCTCAGATAATCGCCCAATGTAACCAATCCTGAAACAATTATTATTGTTTATGTGCTTACCTATTGGTATATCAAATAGCTTAGTATTAACTGCAGCCGGTATGACGCATAATTTTTTGGGTTTTGGTATCAAACGTAATAAGTATTCTTGAGAAAACTTATCGGTCGTAATTATTATGTCTGATAAATTACAAGTAAACTTATTAATCGATTCTTCAATTATTTCCATGTTTTTGCTGGGCAACAATTTTTGATAAGGTCCATGTTGATGGATTACAGTAGGTATTCTCATTAATTTTCCTACTAATACTGTCGCAAGAGCTGCAAAATTTATGTCCTGAGAATGAATCACTAAGGATCTGTCGTGTAACCTTGCTTTTTTATTAAGCCTGAGCAAAGCAAAAAAAGTCGATAATGAAAACAGAAAAAGACCAAGATAATATAACTGAAATGGTAACTGCACTTTTTTTACCGATTGAATTTTATCGGCTTCATGTACGGGAATAGGTCCATACGTGATTCTCACAGGTCGGATAGCTAAGACCCTACTTATAACAGTAACGTTGATGCCCTTGTTATCACACCAAGAAGAAAATGATTCTACAAACTTCTCAACGCCGCCAAGCGTATCATAAACCCTGTGAGAAGTTACAATAATAATTTCAGACAAAGCGCTTACCTGTTTTGTTTCCTAAAATGAAAAAATCGTATAGTCAAAAAGAGATTTTCCAATAGATTTCCAATCGAACTTTTTAGCGAGTTGCTTCGCTTCAGCGCCCAATTGTTTGGCAATTGAATCATTTGACAATAAATATCGTACGGCATCAATAAAGTTGAAATCGACTTTTTCAAGGATGAAAGCATTCAGTCCCGATTTTAACGGTATCCCTTCTGCTCCAATAGTCGTTGAAACTATTGGTTTGGCAGCTGCCATATACTCAATAATTTTCAACCTAGTACCTGAGCCACTAAGCAGAGGGGCAATACATAAGTCAGATGCAAGAATGTATTCTTCTATATTGGAAACGTATCCTAATAATAATACATTCAGTCTCTTTTTTGCTTTATTTTTAAGCCATTGAGGTGCATTCCTACCTATTATAACAAAAAGAGCGTCTTGGACCTGAGGCGCAATATATTCTATTATTATGTTAGCGGCTTCAAAATTTTGTCTTGCACTCATAGTTCCATGGAAGAGGACTATTTTCTTCTTCATACCTGCATATAGTTTATTTCTTAGTGTTCGTTGTGAATCAGTTATTCTCGAGAAATTATCTAAATTCACTCCGTTTGGTACAATAATTATTTTTTCCTTTGGTATATTATATAGTTGTATTAGTCTTTTTTTATCGTCTTCTGAGGTTGCCAGTATTAAGGAGGATTGCGTGCAGGAAAACTTTTCAAGAACTTGAGTGTAACAGGCCAAGTAAGGCACTCTACTTGACGATCTTAGCCAAGAAGATTCAACATTGTGCTCGTCTAAAATAACTGGGATGCTGTTTTTTTTACTTAGTAAAATAGTTGAAAATGCACTCCAAGGCTGTTCGCATTGTATAATGTCTATAGAATTCTTTTTTAAAAAATTGAATATAGCTGAAGGAAAAAAAACGTTGAATGGATGAAGATAATTGCCTGACCCAGAAATTAACCTGAAAGATTTTAATTGAATGAATTTAAATCTCGAATTGAATATTTTATTGGCTCCGTGGTGTAAAACGTAAACTGAAGCTCCAAGCTCGCTAATGCTTTTAGCGATATTGAAAACTCTATCGTTAGCCCCCGAGGATCCAGAAAGCACATCAAAAGGCGCAATTATGCCAATATTCAATTTATCAATCCAAGTTTAGACCATATTGCTGAATGGTTGCCTTAGCGATTTGTTCCCAAGAATATTCAACGGCCAATTTCTTTGCACCATTACTAAGTGTGGCACTCAGTTCCGCATTTTCCAAAATTTTGGTCATTGCTTCAGCCAATCCAATAGAGTCGCCATTATTAACAAGGATACAGTTCTGTCCATTTGTTAATTCACTTCTAAAGAAAATAGTGTTTGTTGCAATAATCGGCTTTGCATACTGCAATGCAATTGTTAATGGCCCACTTGCTGATACTGAATAAGCGTAGGGAAGAACTACCATCTTTGAAATAGAGAAGAGTTTTCCTATACGGTTTTCAGCCAATCCCCCAGTAAAAACTACATGCTCACTGATATTCAGGCTGTTAGCTAACTCAATTAGTTTATCCTTATAGCCTTTGAAGTAAGTTGGCTCATAACCTGCCAAAACTAATTTTGTATCTAAATGTTTTTCTCTAACGATTTTGAATGCGCGTATTAGACCTTCAAGACCTTTTCTTGGGGATAAAACGCCGAAACAGAGAATAATTCTTTCATTTGTCAAGCATTCAGCCGATGTCAAATCTGATTCTTTCATATTTTCGATGCCATGATGTAAGACTTTTACTTTTTTTGATTCCACCCCATATTCAATTAGCCATTTCTTAAAGATTTCAGAATGAACTATTATTGAAGAAGAGCACAAATCGATAAATTTATACAAAGAAGTAAATGATATCAATAGCAGGAAAGATAATTTCTTAAATAAGTAACTCATCTTTTCACACTGATCCTTTGGAATAACGGCATGGATGGTTGTTATTGTTCTAACTTTTTTTATTTTTAGAGCTATTAGTAAAAAAGGAAATGACACTATAGTGATTGGATGGCCAAATGTGTTTATTTCAAATTGAATGTGCACCATGTTTATGTCATCTTTTATAATATTGTTAATTATTTGAATGGGATACATAAAAGAGGACCAGACTCTTTTATTTTTAACGTTACAAACATCAGTTTGTTTCAAAAAATATTTTCCGAATAACCTTGACTTTGGAAAATACAAAACCACCTGGTTCCCTCTCCTCTGCAGTACTAATTCGCTAACGGCTGAACCAAAAAGTCGTGCATATCTAAATGAGTCGTCAATTATTGCCAATCTCACTGTGAACAATATATCGCCGACGCCTAAATTCTACTATAGTTATTATTTAACCTTTCAATATTCGCAAGAAGTTGCTGTGTTACTAACAGAAGTCATATCGACAAGTAATCTGTATCTTTCAAAAAGTATTTTTGCAGAATTATCCCAACTCAATTTTGACTTAACTAGTTTCAAACCCATGTCGCCATATTTTCTAGATAGCTCGGGATTATCAAGTAACTCAAGTATTCCTTTCGCAAAACTCTTCGGATCACATTTTGTTAATAATCCAACCTGTTCACTCTTAATAATATTTGTCCAACCGCCAATATCGTTTGCAACTACAGGCAACCCTACAGATAGATAATCAAATAGTTTCACAGCAGGACCAATCTTTCTGGGAAGGTCATCACTAGAAGTAACTACCCCCACGTGGCAAGAAGCCAAAAAGTCGTAAAACTCAACGCTGTTTTCAAACCAATAAAACTCAGGATTTACACCTAGTTGCTTTGCCAACCGTTTTATTTTACTAAGCTCTTCACCCCGCCTTGTAACATAAAATTTTGTATCAGGGTATTTCTTTAAAATGAATGGCATGCTTCTTATAAAAAGGTCGATCTGTGCGCGTTGTACAACCAGGCCAGCATATACAACCTTGAATGGAGCAATTCGATTGTGGACCTGATTTATTTTAACGTGTCCGCCTGGGGGAATTACTGCTATGTTACTATGGTTGAATGAATACCTTTCTTTCAAATACGCCGCCATACCCTCGCTGACAGCTACCACAAGGTTCGCCTCAGTAACTATTTCTCGCTCAAGCTTCTGTAAGAAAGTATATTGTTCACTTGACTTATCTATGAGATTCATTGCAATTAGTTCTTCAACCCATATATTATGAAGGGATGTGACAACGGGGATTCCAAGCTCTTTTCTTGCTCTAACACATGCAGCGGCAGCTATCTCTTGTTCGCCCTGAATTAAGTCTAAATCCTCTTTTACAGAGTCAACTAGATTGTTAGCTAAGGAATTAATAGAGTTATCTAGCATTTTTTTGGACATTATGTGGTTGATGAAGTAATGGTTGTTTAGAGCACGTCTTGTTATCTTATAAGATATGTCGGTGAGTCCAAGGGTTGACGTTAAACTTTTTAGTTTGTGAAAGGTGACTTTATCTCCCCAATTTTCAGTTGACGTGTAGTAACTGTAGATATGTACGTTTACGCCCATGTTGGAAAGGCTCTTAGAGAGTTCTCGAACTCTAAGTATAGAACCTGGACTTCCGTGAAAAGGATGAGTAACAACCAAACCGACTGTCACTAACACTTTCTTACTCATTTTCAAACCTCATCGACTGTTTATTGTTTGAATTTTGTTGACAACCGTGTTACTGCATACAGTGTTATAGCTGTTGAAATCATGAAGAAACCAATCAAAATAAAGGCATTAGAAGCTAACGCAATGTTAGTGGTTATTTCATGTGATTGCACATATAACCGCATCATCCAGACACCAAACACTGTGCCAGCTATCAACGAAATTATTCCAGGTATTCCCAGAAATGGGAGTGGTCTGTCTTCAACGACAAGTTTGACGAGGGACATGAGAAGGCCTGCTCCGTGAGAAACGGGATTTTTGCTTGAAGTTTTTTGATCATTGCTTTTGGAGTACTTACTGACATCTTCAATTTCAACCAATTTAGCCAACTACCAATTTTTCATCAAGCAACACTTGGCAAACCATCCCTTAAAGAAACCTTTGGCTCATAGCCCAAGAGTTTGCCGCAAGCTAAACTGCTAAAACGCAAATGTATTCCGTCAAGACCCATGAATAATCAGCTATTCCTCTGCATTGCAGCTAAGAAAAACGAAAACGACAGATCAGATGCCCAACTTTTGGCAGAAACGTTACCCCATTTCTGAGCTATCAAACTAATCTTTTCAGCAAGCAGACGACCAACTGTCCTCAATTGGCTTAAGACACTGCCCCAGAAAACCCTTCCAACTTAACCATAACAGCAAAGATACGTTTAGCTAAAAAGCTACTGTGAATGTTTTCTACTACTTTTATCGTTAAATCAACAAGCACTCTATCAATCTTAGGCAAATTTCCGAAACATATCAAAAATACATCAAATCGCAAGCCGAAGTCTCATGTCCACTACTATTTAATTCACGAACAAGATTTGAGCCTATGAACCCTAAACCGCCAGTCACTAACACTTTCTTACTCATTTTCAAACTCTCTCAAAACGTTTGCTTTTTAGAAATAATTGTCAAGTGATTATCCGTATCTTCTTTTTTGAAACAATGACGAGTTTATTTTGCGTTTCTTTTAGATTCAATTTACTTTGTGCTGAACTCAAGGTTTCTATGATATTAATCGGTGTTGGCGGGTTTGCTTTAATGATTATGACGCCAAGTGCTCCTTTTTGAAAGGTGCGGTAAACTTGGGCAAACCCCTTATCTAACGTGATTATTGCCATTTTGTTTTTAACGGCATACTCGGCTATAACATTGTCTTTAGCGCTTTTAAGATGGATTTCTGGGACGGTTATTGTCTCAAAACCTTTCTTTGATAACCATTCCCTGACATCTTTTGGAACATTTTCGTCAACTATAATCTTGACCAAAAGAATTCTGCAGCTCTCAGATCACTATTGTTTCTTCATTCTCTATGCATTTCGAAGCATAAAGAAGTGCAGCTTTAATGTCTTCTTTCTTTAAAGTTGGATATTGCTCTAGTATTTCTTTTTCTGCCATTCCATTGGCCAAAAGTTCGATGACAAGATAAACTGGGATACGGGTTCCTTTTATGACTGGTTTCCCAGATAGAACTTCAGGGTCTATAATTATCCTATCCATGTACTGCTCTTCCATTCTAAATCACTCAATATATGTGTCTATGTTGCAAATAAACATAAGGATTTTCTAAACTGCCCTGTGCTTCTTGAGAACATCCTCAAAGCAAACACACTCACCGCTCAGTGCTTCTTTATTGAGAGCTTCAAGTTCTCTTTGCTCTTCGGAGGTTACTTTTTCTTCAGGAATCAACCGCTCAGCAAGAGTTTTCCGAATTCTAAAAATTACTGTGCCACCAGAAGTGTAAGGCTCACCAGGGTCAACACATTGAATGTAAGCGTGAGATCTATCTTCTTTTTTAGACAAACCTAAACTAACTGGGTCAGCGCCAAGCTCCAACGCTAACACATAATGAAGCAAAGAAGATAGAGCATGAGTGCATAAAGCATCAGTCTTATTGAGCACTATGCGCGGATCATCGACAATTATTTTGTCGCCAACTTTATGCACTGGACAAGTTCCACGGATTTCAACAACTTCGATTTCAAGCATTATTTGCTGTGTCCATTTATTTTTCTTGAAATTCTCCCAATTGCATACAAAGTTATTGAAGTAGAAACTAAAAAGAAACCTATTAGCAAAAAGGCTATGGAAGCTAAAGCAATATTAGTAGTTATTTCATGCGAAATCACATAAAGCTGTATCATCCAGACTCCAAACAGGGCACCGATTATTAGTGAAGTTACCCCAGGCAACCCCAGAAGCGGCAAAGGTCTATCTTCAACAACAAGCCTAACCAAAGACATCACAAGGTTTGCGCCATGTGTTATGGGGTTTTCTGTTGAGGTGGAGATGTCTCCGGTTTGGTATTTGCATGTGCTGGGTACTTCGCTTATTTTTAGGTTGTGTTTGCTTGCTTGTAGCAGTATTTGTACGCTTGCGCCCATGCCAAGCTCAGAAACACTAAGGCACTCTAAGGCTTGGCGGTTGTAGGCTCTAAATCCACTCTGGGAATCGCTGACTCCATGTTTAGATGAGCCATTAACCATTTTTGTTATTAGCTTGACGCCTACTTTGCGGTAGAAAGGCATCTCAACCGACCCTTTAGCATCAATAAACCTGCTACCAATGACCACATCTGTGTCACCTTCAATGATTGGCACAATAACCTGTGGAATCTCTGAAGCATCATGCTGACCATCACCATCCAAAGTAACCAACACGTCAGCGCCAAACTCTAAAGCCCGTTTGAACAAGCTCTTTATTGCAGCACCATACCCACAATTCCCATCATGCCTAACAACATCTGCGCCTAAACGTTCCGCAATCTGAGCGGTCAAATCAGTTGAACCATCGTCACAAACGATTACGGTATCAACATGCTTTTGTGCCTCAATAATTATGCGCGCTATGGACCGTTCTTCATTAAAAGCTGGAATACCCACAGCAACATGAGGCTTCTGCAAATCAGCAATGATAGTGCCTATCAAGGGGCTTTCTAGTTTTTCAGATAAAACCAAACTTAATTGCCTCCAACCTTACTGAAGTTAAAAACCAAAAACCTGGCAAACTCGCGGTCTTTAGCCCAATCTTTAGCTAAACGATTGCCCCATCTAACAGCTATTTCACTAACTTTTTGTGCTAACGCCAACCCAACAGTCCTCACCAAACGCTCAGCCTTGCTTTCCATCGAAACCTGCAGTTTCTCAATTATGACCGTCACTATCTTGGCCAACTTAGAACTCTTAATGTTGTCAACGTATTTTAAGGTGAGGTCTATTATGCCGCGTTCAAGTCTACTAAGAGATTTAAACCAGACTCTGCGTCGCAGAGCAAGTTTTTTGAATTCAGCAAGCTTTTTAATAGAAGTGAAATATTGACTCTGTCTTACTATCATTTGCTTGCCTTCTCTCATGAAACCATACATTGTAGAGCACTTAAGCATTGTGAATTTTAGATAACAAAAGCAAATCAATTACACTGACGAGAACACGGAAAAAATTGCAAAAGAATAAGCAAAAAACCAAATTGTTAACGATGTAACTTACATCATAGCTGTGTTTCTGCTGTACAATTATTCTTGAATCTCTTTAACGAAGAAGGCTTAAATAGTGAACAGAACAATAGGAGGCTTCAGTGATAAGCTTGAAATCTAAAATTTTAGCTACCGTTACAATAATTCTTATCATAAGTATTGCATTATCATCCTATGGATATGTTGCAGCATCGCCAAAAACAACACATGAAAAACCAGTTATAACACAAAAAAACTATGACGACTTTACTCTAACAGCCACTGGAACAGCAAGAAACTCTGCCCATCATACAGTTGACGTTACACTTACAATTCAAGGCACCGCCAATGGAAAAATAAAAACTGTACTCCAACTACACACAAAAGGCGGAGACGCAACCATAGAAAACTTTAATGACATTTCTGTAACCAGAGGTCACGGCTTCATTATATACAAATACCACTTCATACAGCTTAACCTAAGGATGAGTGCAACATACTATGGCGGAAGAAGCACCATTTGGTTCTTAAGAGGAACCACAGGATCATTATCCGACGACTCAATGCCTGTCTCTCTTCACTCATCGATAGTAGTTCTTCCACTAAAAGGCTACCCATACTTAACCAACCTAAAATTAACTGGCACAATAGAACTCACATAAATTTTTCCCCTATCTTTATTTTTTTGAATTCTCGAATTTCTTACTCTAAATAACAAGTAATTATCCGCTTGCAAACACAATTTTTTCCTTGCTCACGACAACAAATGTAAAGGAGCACCATCAAACGAGCGCAAAGCATAATTTGCAAACAAAAACACTATCAGACTTAGTATAATTACTGTGAAGTACCAAGCACTCTTACTACCCTTAAGCTGCATTGCGTTTTCAAATTTGTTTAGCAACCAAAAAATACCGATGGCAGCTAAAATCTGGAAAGGCACCAAATACACAAACCGGTAGAACATAAAATTCTCAGATGAAACTACGAGCAACGCTAACGAGGGAACCATAACCCAAAGAAGCATTAATCTGCTAAATCTGGTAGAAAAAACTACAATAGAAAACATGCCTGCAACTGCAAAAAACAGAAGCAAAGGATTGGCATAAAGACCGCCAACCCACATCTGCACTGTCGTTTCCAAACCCTTCTGCAGATTCAAAACATTAGGGACGACAACGTTTGCACCAACATACCCTATTCCTCCAGAACCTATCCTCGCACCAAAAGGGAAAATACTATAAAGCTCATACACCACCAAATTAAGACCTAAAACAAAGAATAATTGCAAAACATGCACTTTCCCCTCCGCTTTATGCTTTAAAATCCTAAAGATCATCCATGATAGATACGCAGCTAAAACAGCTAATATAACATCCCAGGTGTAGGGATGAGTAAAGAGTAGAGCTACTCCAACCAATGCGGCTGCTGCAATGTAAACCCAAGAATGCTTCCCGTTGCTCTTCAAAATTAACCCAAAAAGAACAAAACCTTCAATCAAAGCCAACCAATTCGAAACACTATAGGCGTAAACGCTTACAGTAGTTTGGAAACTAAAAACCGTAAACAGTCCCGACGTCAAAGCTAAAACATCATTACGCAATCCAACTCTAACAAACCAAAAAACAGCCAAACTAAGCCCCACACAACACACAACTGGCATAATCTTCACAATAGACTCAGAAGACAACCCTAATGAGTACTGAACAGAATACATGATCAAATCAGATAACGGTCTATCTGTTTTCAATGCAATTGCAGGACCCTGTTGGCGCATTTCCTCCATCCACTTAAAATAAATCGCTGAATCAGAACCCACCACTGAAGAAGCTGATATGTTAAAATAGGAATAGCTGGAAACAAAGACTGCAACCCCAATGATCAAAAGCAAACTTACAAACAACAATCGACGACTTAGCTTCACAAACTTGAAATCGCCACTTGAACCAACCCGCTCAGACAAACTTCGTAAAGGTCTAACCTTAACAAATGCACGCTTTCCCAATGGAATCCAAATCCAGCTAAACAAGAATGCTACAAGCAACCAAGAAGTCCAACCATAAAAAACGTTGAACAAATTCAAATCAACCAACGCAAAACGCCAATGACCAACATCAACAAAAGGAAAACTGTAATCAAAAATATTCCAAACCCACGTACCTAAAGAAGCCACCTCAAACAATAAAACAAAAACAAAAACCTCTAACACCAATAAGGAAACCCCAAGCCCCCTTCTTAGAATACTGCCAAAACCAAAATATGATAGCACCCCAACAACCAAAAAGCCCAAAGAAACACCAAACAAAACACCCACTGCAACATTCACCATGGAAACCAAAGAAAACAAAAAGCCGAACAAACAAAAACCGCCTACCCAACGAGGCAAGCTCTTGTTCCAAAAACTAAGTGCCAAAACCACTAAAACAACAACAGCAAAAGAAACAATCCAAACAGCCAAATCCAAAACAGGCGAAAAAAAGACAATATTAACAACCTTAGGCGAATAAAAATAATAAAACTTGATGCCTAACAAATTCACGAGTTCAACAAACCCAAATAAGATGTTAATCGCTGAAGCCAAAGTTATCAGCAGAAAGTTAGCCGATAAACCGTAACGCGAAATTGCCCTGCGCCTCCTCAAATCCAGTTTAGTTTAGGTTAAATGAACTAAAAAAGTTGTCATCGATATCGCTTCGATTTATGTTCAGAAGTTGGTCACGTTGAGTCCTTCTTCGGGAACAAAATCGTATGCATTGTCAACAAGTTGGTCCCCTACCATCTTTTGGTATGTAGAATAAATATTCCATTCAGCCTTCGTTGCATCGTTTAGTTCGCTAAGGTCTGCTGTCATTGTTAACTTGTTACCATCTGACATCAACTGAAGCGTCTGATTATTTTGCATTTGCACATCTTGAACAATTCCAAACATCCCAGTGGCATTTATGTTTACGCGAAACTCATAAGTCTGCAGTACATCATCTTCATTTTCAAGGATTACTAACATATCAAATTGGGCTGATTCACCTTCACCCAACAATATAATGTGGTCTTTAACGGTTATAGTCGAGTTGAATATGCTTTGATTCTTTTGAATGGATGCTCCAACAAGATCTATCATACCAGGATAGGATGATCCAACATCACTCTGAACATCATTTTGTGCATCGTTTCCCGGTGCACTTGGAGAAGTCCAGTTTAAGCCAAAGAATACCGCAGCAATTAATACAGAAAGCAACACAACGGCTACAAGAGTTACTAAAATCCTAGACTTTACAAACTTAAAAGATGCTAACATGTCTTAACACTACGTTGGAAGCAAAAGTATAAAGTTTATGGATTTAAACATGGAAATCAAATTTTGCAAATCCGTTAACTCCACTTTGTAGATTTCTAAGGCAACTTTGCAAAGTCAACAACTTATTGTCCATAGTGATGCTTAATACACGACACTTACTACTGTACTGTAGTGTGGTATATTAAGATATAGCGCAGGAAGAATGAGAAAATTGAAAAAATCCAAATTAAAGATTCCTCCTGGCTACCCTAATGGTGACTATACTTAGTGGAGCCTCAACTATAATTGATCATTCTGCGGTCTTTGCGAAAGCAGCGACTCCGAGCACGATAGTTAGCACAGAGTTGATTAACTATTACAGCATGACAAGTTCTGAGGTTCAAACTTTTATTGCAACTTTGCATAATCAGGGAATTACAACTTTGACTGTTAGAATAAATAGCTACAATGAATTCAAAAGTAACAGTAACACCGCTATAGCTAAGATAAAAGCTATCATTCCTGTAGCTATGCGAAAGGAATTTCCGTTAACGTCGATTTGCACACTTGGTATACTACATGGGATAACAGCTTTAGGGATTCTGCATCGAATTCAGCTGCCAATCGTAACACCTACATAAATTATGTCAAAACAACGATTACGGCATTTAATGGCTACAATGTTAATGCTTTTATGGTGTTAAATGAGCCACAAGCGAGATCTGCATCTGCAAGCGAAAACAGCTTTATCTTAAGTATACTTTCTGCTGCACATAGCGTAACTAGTAAACCTGTTTCTGTAAGGTTTATGGCAGGTTATAGCCCAAGTACAGGTCATTATTCGTCTGCGATTGATCAAGCATCTGATTTTCTCTGCCGAAATACTTATTGGGATGCTAGAAATCCGTCTGTTTCAGTGTATGGTGCAACTTTAGCTAAAATGAATACGGCTATTAGTGCTGCTCATAATCAGGGTAAAGAGATTTGGTTTACAGAATTCGGGAAGTCTAATAGTAATTTGGAGAGTCAACGAATTTATGTTGCTGGATTTGTTTCATGGGCTAATAGCAATAGTGTAGATGCAATTTTCTGTTGGGTTAGCCAACCGGAGTCAAGCGGGGAAACTTATAACATATTCAGCGGCTATACGCCTAATCCGGCTTTCCGGGAGTTAGTCAATTCCGCCATAGTTAATCCTACGCCATCTGCAAGTCCAGCTCCAACTCAGACGCCTGTTCCAACTTCGACACCAGCGCCATCTGCAAGTCCCACACCATCAGCACATCCGACACATAGCATAATTTGGACAAGAAATCACCAGTGGCATCCAACTCACCGCTAAAAACATGATATTTAGCGGTACAGAACCATAATAACTACCATTTTCTTTTTTTTAACAACTCAAAAACCTTGAATAAATAGAGCTTGTTTATTTGAGGATGTATTTTGGTGCAAATAATTTTGGGTAATGGGTTAATGTGGGTTTGGTGGTTTCTCTTTTGCTTATTGTTGGGGACTGAAACTTTGTTACCGCTAGGTATAGTTCTGGCGGAAGACAGATTTTCATTATGTGTTCTTGAGTGACTTCCCTTCCCATGTTTGTCTTCTCTTTTTTGCACATTTTTGAAGCTTGATTCAAAGTCCTCCAATTTCAAATGTTTCGTTTTAGTTACCCTAATCTGAATGCGTTAAGAGGTACAAGGGAAAAACAGTGAAGGTGGCGCCATTATTTTATTGTGTGGTTTTTATGTTGCACATTTTAAGATTGTACCACAATAATTTTATATATGTTATTTGTCATACAATATTTGTATGTCAGAAGTTCTTACTATAAGGGTTGACAAATCTCTAAAAGGAAAGATAAGAAGATACAATATAAGCGCTAGTAAAATCGCAAGGCGAGCAATAGAAGAAGAAATCAAAAGACACGAAATGCAAGAACTAACAGACGCTGTTATCGACATGAAAACTCTACTAAAAAAGATACCTGACGAAGAAATAATAAAAGCAATACGGGAATCAAGAGACCAACGATGAAATATCTTCTAGACGCAAGCTCTCTTATGCTTTTAATCAAAAAGGCAGATGCCAAATTAACAGTTGAGTATTTGCTAGACTCTTTGATTCTTGATCTAACTTTCTACGAGATAGGCAACGCAGTTTGGAAAGAAAGCACCCTTATAAAGTTTCTAACTCCTGAGGAAGCTAAGAGGATGGGAAGCAATTCTCAGACTATTCTTGCCAAGATTAATCAGGTGAAAAACGAAAGTGAAGATTTTCAGAAAATCCTGGAAATTGCGCAAAACGAAAACCTCTCTTTCTATGATTCAAGCTATGTGTTCTGCGCCAAACAAAGAGGTCTCCCACTAATTACAGAGGATAAGAAACTTGAGATGAAAGCTAAAAAACACGTAATCGTTCGAACGCTTACAGCACTTTTATCTCAGTGAAGAAAACGCTCTTCAACAAGCCAGTTGTTACAACCCAGAATCTTAAAGCCAAGCTTATGGTTGGCAGAGATGAAGAATTCAACAACCTAAACGTTGAACTTCTAAGAATACGTGGTTAATTGACAACTTTAAATAGAGTATAGGTAAGTTTAGTCTTTCTCATTGGGGTCTTAAGTCTTTTGAATTTTTTAAATCACTCCTTCTCACGGTTTAAATCGTCAAAAATATGAAAAAAGCAGGCGCTACCCAAGTCTGAAAGCATTCAACGGCGCAGTTGGCTTCAAAGCAATCCCATACCGTATAGCGTCCACAACGTGGTCACGTTCCTTAACTTCAACGTCGTACTCCAACAGTTCACTTATGGCATTTACACATAGCGACTAAAAATATAGAACCACGGACTCCCATCTCCAGTTTTCGCAAAGCGCGCACCTAAATCCCGCAGACCATTCTCATGTTTGTCGTTATACGGTTCAGCGGCAAAACCCAAAATCCCCCTCTCTGGCAAAACCAGCCTTATCTTTGCGATTGCTTCAGGTTCAGAGTTGTCACAGAAAACTTCTCTTCCGTATAGAGTCTGAAAATTGTTGAGTGTTTGAAGTAAGTCTTATTTGTAATCCATGTTGAATTCGAGAAGCTGTAACATCCTTTATTAGTTAAAAACTACTTGTCTGTTTACTATGTCTATCCAAGTGCCTCTTCCTATTCTTATCACTAAAGAAAACAAGTGGTTCGTTGCTTCATGTCCCATCTTGGATATTGCTACCCAAGGAAAGACCGAAAAGGAAGTTAAAGAAAACATGACAGACCTCATAAATGATTATCTCAACGACCCAGATACTCAAAAACCATCTATGGAAGATTTACTTTCTTTTTCGCTTACTAATATTCCTGTTAAAGTGCCAGAAGGTGTAATCCATCCCAAAACTTCGACCACTATCACAGCGAAAGGTAATTGAAATATTACGTTCAAACGGCTTTGAAGAAGTACGATCAAGTAAACACATTACTTTCAAGAAAAAAGTGGGTAAGAGGGTGTTAACAACATGGGTACCTCATCATAGTGAAGTCACAGTTTTCGTTATACAATACATCATTAAGCAAACTGAAAAACAACGATCCGAATTCGAGTAAATCCTTAAAAAAATTAATTATTAAACTAAAACTCTAATTATTATTGTTTTTTGCACCATTTTGTTTTAG
This sequence comes from Candidatus Bathyarchaeota archaeon, assembly GCA_963741005.1. Classification (GTDB taxonomy): domain Archaea; phylum Thermoproteota; class Bathyarchaeia; order Bathyarchaeales; family Bathycorpusculaceae; genus Bathycorpusculum. Next base: position 123,011 of record CAVUGQ010000006.1, on the reverse strand, counting down.
TCAGCCAAATCTGAATGCGCAGCGCGATAGCCTCAGGTTCTCTTCCGTCGCAGAAAACCTCTCCTCTCCCGTAGGTAGTCTGGAAATCGCAAAGTTTTTTTAACAGGTCTTCTTTGCTTACCATGGGTTTGTAGAACTCGTCGAGAACGTAAACTCTATCATCATAATCATATCCAATACATATGATAGCTGACGGGTTGCTCCATCCCCAGTCTACACCGTATCGAACTTCTTCAAGAAATCTCTTATCGGGGCACTCTCGAACGTGTATAGAGGTGTCAAACGGGAAACTTCCCACTCCAACATTTGCGAACCTGCCGAAAATGAAACGTTCAGCAAGACCTCCAGTGTGAGTTCTCAAAATCTCAGCAACATATTCCTTAGATAGGGTTAAATTATCAAAAATACTCCAACGGTAAACCTTCGTGACTATGATTTTCTATTTTATGGGGGTTCAAGGGTTACTTCTATGACGTAGCCTGTAAGGTCTGGTTTTTCGCTTCGTAATAGTTCAAGAGTCAGCTTGGGGATTAGTATGCGTCCGTCTTTACTCATTTTACTGTAAAAAGACTCCCATTCACGCCAAATTCCAAGTACATGTGTGCCAACTCCAATTTTTAAAACCTGATCTGTTTCCATTTTGAACTGCCACCTGACTAGTTTAGGTACTTGCACTCGTTTTCATCTCTGCAAAAGTGTTTTAAATGTGCCTTTTTGAGTAAGCGGCATATGACATCTCCTTTCACAGGTGATGCTTGACTTTTAAAGACGCTAAATGACGCAGCCTGCAAACGATTTAAGCTTTGCCGCTAAAAAGCAACCTAAAACAAGCTCTTCAAAAATACACAAAAAAGCTGCTTCTTCTTCTACTGCTGATAGCTTTCTTTCTTGAGCTTGAGAAGTTAAGTGTTCATGTAGAGTGAGAACCTCAAGTTTTCCTATCGATCAATCATCCAACAAATGCCGGTCTTAGAGAAGTGTTTTTTGACTTAGAAAAAATATTAATCTAATAGAAACTCCGTTATGACCGATGTAAAAAATACCTTTTCAATTAAACAATTTTACCCCGAAAGCCAATAACATCAACATCGAGGATTCTTGTCCGATAAATATTTTGATTAAGGCGTTGAAGCTTGGTTTTAAAGCTCGCCCCAATTTTTCCCCACCGAAAAGCAAAAGATAAGAATCACAGCGCTCATATCTTAAACAACGGCGCATACAATTATGACTCTCTTAACAACCGATGAAAAAGAACTGCTAACAAAAGCGGCAAGCCTGATGGAGGAACTGCTTGAGACGCTGGAAGTCATGCAGGACGAGAAATTGGTAAAAGACCTACGGGTTTCTTTGCGCGAAGTTAAACAGGGAAAAACTATGACGCTAGATGAGCTAGTGCGGGATTTGCACCTTGAAACCCAAGTTCACAGTTGAGCTGACTCATCGTTTTTCGAAACAAATCAGAACTCTTGACCAGACGGCTCAGGTTCAAATAATCAAAGAAGTCTATTCATGGGAAAACAACCCTAAAGTAGATAAACCGTTGCATGGAGAATTCAAAGGCGTATTTTCAACAAGAGTTGGAAAGTACCGAGTCCTATACCAAATCGAAGGCGGGAAAATTATCCTCTTGGCAGTTGGTAATCGCAAAAGCGTCTACAAATAAGATAACTCGGATTAAGAGAATCGACTAAATAATTGCTTTAGGGATAGAAAATCAGTTAGTTTTTTCTCGTCTCTGGATGTAAAGTTTTCTAGCAAGTTCTATATGTCTAAAACAAGCGTTACTGCTCAAGAATGCTATCATATCGTAATATTTGTTGCGTAGACGTTTCTCCCGCCATCGGATCACTCAAGTTGTCAGCAGTTGCGTCTATGCTTTTTCTCAAATGCCCCATTGTTTAACAGTAGCAGAACTCGCGTAGTCCTGCATTGTGTAGTTGCTCAAAAACCATTTGCACAACAGGCTTCACGGATGCTTCGTCATTTGCGGTCTTGGAGAAGATGGGGAGCATTTCTTTGGGCTGCTCTTTAGTTGCTGGAAACAGGCGTGTGCCTAAACCTGCAGCTGGAATGATGCCTTTACGAACCACCATATTTGACCTTCTCTGCCTTTCTGATTCTTATGCACTCCACATTTATTTAGTGTGCACGAGGCCAGATCTGGTTAAGCGGAATTCGGAGTTAGGCTGGTTTGGTCAGGTTCCGCTTAACTGATTAACCCAAGTCTTCATTTACTCTGATTTTTTATAAGGCGCCAACTTTTTTTAGGAATTCTTTTGCCTCTGGAATCTGGTCTTGCCATTTCTGTGCATCTTTTATCCATCGTTGACGCCACTCTTGATTTTGATGTATTTCCCATTGGCTTGGCAGCATGCTAAAAGTTCTTGTTTTTTCATCTAGACAAAATAGGAATTCTTGGAGTTAACAACATCATACACACCCACCACCAGCAAAACCAACATACTTGTCAAGCAAAAACCTCCTACACCACAACCAAACAGCAAACAAAAACACCTCAAAAGCAAAAAACAAAAACCTACAAAGTTCCCCGAAACAGACACAGCAAAAACCCACAACCACGCAAGTTGAACAAAACTAATCAGAGGTTAATTTTATATGCTGGTTTACCAGTAAACCTCTTTAGAGGGATATAATTTGGCTAAGGTTAGCATATATGTAGATGATGAAGTGTGGGGTAGCTTCAAAGCGCAGGTATTTCAAAAGCATGGGAACCTTCGAAAACTGAGTACCGAAGTCGAAATGCTTCTGGCGGCGGCGATAGTAGAAAACCACGTGGTTTCAGCATTCGAAAAAATAGGTGTTTTAGCCAAAGGAACAGCTTCTTCACAAGAAATTAAAGCCCTAAGACCAAAACTCAAAGGATCTCCATCTGAGGAAATCCTAAGGCAAATGAGGAACAAACGAATTGCTCAAACTCTACCTTGATACAAGTGTAATTCTAAAACGCTACATAAATGAACCAGGAACAGAAACAACAGATATAATTTTTGACAGTGCAGAAGTAGGAGAACTAACAATAACGTTTTCTCTGTGGAACATAGGGGAAGCTTTAGGTGTTCTTGATGAAAAACGTAGAAAAGGCTCGCTAACAGAAAAAGAATTTGAGCAAACTTTAAACCTCTTAGCTGGCGAACTACTAAAACTGATGCGCCTAAAAACCCTACAAATCATACCTGTCCAAACACCAGTTCTAACCGACACATGGAATCTAATTATGAATAACCACATATACGAAGCTGATGCACTCCAAATAATAACCTGCAGTTGCGGCGCTAACGATGTGCTAGTAACAAGCGATCAAAAACTTGCTCAAACAAGTAAAAAAGCTGGGTTAAAAACAATTCACCTTCCAAACGATGAGCATGAACTCCAAACCATAATCCAACAGTCAATAAAATAAAAGCAACACAAATAACAAAAACCTAAGAACTCTTGGACAAAAATCTTAGCACCCTCCAACGAAACATCTTGCTATAACGACAGGGTTTGAAGTACTACAAAGATTATGCAAACTCAAGTTTTCGACTTAACACCTAAAACACTCAAAACCACAAATAACCCAAAAAGTAACTGGGCCAAAAACATTTAAAGCCTCACCCAATCAACAAAAAATCATCAACTCACAGGCGACGCAGAATCAACAACACGTAATCCCGCCAAAACATTTTTCAGCAAAACGTTCACGCTCTGATTGGTCTGTAAATTCGCTGTTCCATGCACAATTCTTCCCATATACATTCGCCCCAAAACCTGCCTTATGTTGCTCATTTCTGCTGTGACTTTACTTCTTAGATGGCTATGCTGAATTGCATCGTTGCTTGGCACATGAAAAATACAGTTGTTTTCGATTTATGATTGTTGAACCTGCAAAAAATGTATGAGCTAAAGAAATGATGAACTAGTAAGTTTAAGTATTACTAAAACATCAGGTATTACTGTGGTATCAATGGTTGAAGTCGTTAGCGTTACAAAGAAAGGGCAGGCAACTATTCCAAAAAAACTTAGAAAGAAATACGGCATTAAAGATAAAGTCATAATAGAAGAAAATGAAAAAGGAATAATATTAAAACCTCTTCCTTCGCCAAAGGATGATTTTGGTTCATTGAAAATAGTCTTCAAAGGAAGAACTGCGCAAGAATTACTAAAAGAAGCCCGAACAGATGAATTCACCAAAGATCAAGAAAGGATTAAACGTGTCAGACCATCTAACATTTGACTCTGAAGCAATATTAGCTTTCTTTCTAGGTGAAGCTGGAGCCGAACTTGTCAGAGATAGTCTTGAAAGGGTACAGAAAAGAGAGATTGAAGGCTACATAAACATACTAAATCTAACAGAAATCTACTATATTTTGTCAAGAGTAAACCCTAAAATAGCTGAGGAAAAGCAAAGAAACTTGCGGCTATATGGTCTAAAGATTGTTCCCATTTATGATAATGGTTTGTGGCGTGAGGCTGCAAAACTAAAAAGTGATCATTCTATGTCACTTGCTGATGCATTCGCAGTCGCTACAGCCCAGAATTTTAAAACCAAGCTTATAGTTGGCAGCGATGAAGAATTCAACAACCTAAACGTTGAACTTCTAAGGATACGTGGTTAATTAACAACTTTCAAATGAAGATACGCAAGTTTAGTCTTTCTCCTTTATCAACTCGCAGGCGACGCAGAATCAATAACACGTAGTCCCTGCAAAACATTTTTTAACAAAACGTTCACGCTCTGATTGGTCTGTAAATTCGCTGTTCCATGCACAATTCTTCCCATATACATTCGCCCCAAAACCTGCCTTCTCCCACAAACTTGCACCTCAACAGTTATCCTGCTGTCCTCCACCATATCCACTGGCAGACGAGGCTTAAACTTCAAAGCATAACGCCCCTGCAGTGCAGCATCAAAATCCACCGTAACAACCAAAGCACTACACATACGAACCCTACGCATCACCCGCTCACGCTCAACTAACTCACGCACAAAACTAAGCTGCTTCTTAAAACTTAAACTCTGAAATTCACTTAAAGATTGCATGCTCGCCTCACGAGCAACAATATTAAATTGCCCCTTTATGTAACGCCTCATCTTTGAGAGATCCCGCTTGATTGTGCTCTCACTAACCCCTAAACGCAAAGCAATTTCCTTGAGGTGTAAGCCTTGATCTTGTAACTCCAAAATCTGCCCTCGCCGCATTTTTTCCTGCTTAAACTTTTCTAAAGTCTTATAGTTCTTTTTTATTCGCCTATACTCAGCCCGACGCTTAACGTTACTATGCTTTTCTGTATCAAACACAACCATTCATAGACACCCTCAACAATTCCAAACATACAAAAACCTGCTAGATACAACAATTTTTTCCAACCTAAAAACCCTAAAAACAACCCTAAACCAACAAACCACCCCAAAACCACGTTTCCACCCACAACACTCCCCCTCAATAAACCAAATTTCCCATCAATTTTCTACAAGCAGCTCATATTTCATCAAGACAAATATAAATTTTAGCCCATAAATAAACAAGCAACAACAACTTTTTGACACCACCAAAAAGTGCTATTGAACCCAGAAATCACCTGACAATTAAAGGATTGACAGATCATTTATAGCAATCACAAAACTTGCAATTCAGCAATTGCTACCAGAAACCAACTCCAAAAAGTCTCCATTCTTACCGATGTCTACGCCTTAATCTTTCCAAATATCCTCGTCTTCAAAGGCACCTTTGCGTTTTAAGGTTATTGAGGTTTTGCAGTGGGGGCATTGTTTGATTAGGTTTGTTCGTTTAGGTCGCCCAAAATCTACTATGTAATCTCTCTCGTAGCTTGGTAGGTTGAACTCTTTTCTGCAGGCTGGACAGATCACTTTGGTTGGTCGAATCACAGGTTTTTTAGGCAACTGTTCCTGTCCTGTCTCTAATGGTTCACCTGATTCTTTAACCGCACTAACAGTGGGTGAAGATAATGTATTTGATGGCTGATCTAATTTAACCACGCTATCAACATTTGATTTTTGTGTTCTAGCCGACAAAATTCTACGTTTATCTCTGATAACAATCGCCAGCGTTACTACTGTTAAACCAACTGCGACTGCTAAAGCTAAAAAAGCAATGATGTCAACAATATATGTGGGCGCAGAAATTAAGTTAAAAGCTACGCCATTTGCATACAGCAGTAAACCACAAACAAAAACTGCCATAACTAGAAAAAATTTTTGCCCTTTGGTAAACTGCATAGATTCAATCACAATTTAGCACACGCATAAAAGACTGCCCTCAATCAATAAAAATTTTGGCATTCATATACGTTAGGCATTTACAAATTTATATTTTAATTTTTAGATTTTTTCAATTTCAGGGATTTCCTATGGGTAACAAAAAAAGAAAAAAACAGCTAAGTCCCATCCCAACTCGGTACCGGCCTAACTAAATCGTGTCTTTTGTTTAGTTTTCAGGAAGTATGAATGTTGCAACCAACTTTTTTTAGGAATTCTTCTGCCTCTGGGATTTGGTCTTGCCACTTCTGTGCATCTTTTATCCATCGTTGGCGCCATAGTGGGTCTGGTTGTATTTCCTACTGGTTTGGCAGGATGCTAAACGTTCTTGTTTTCTCATCTAATTTTTGTTTTTCTTTTTGATGTTCAGCTGTTAGTCTCTTCGGTTCCACAAACATTTGGAGGCAAGTATTTTGTGATCAAACTGATCGATACTTTTGGAAACTCTTTGGTAAGGTTTTTATGTGTATTTACGCCTACTATTTACAACAAATATGTGCGGAAAGTGATGTGCATGAGTAACATAACGGTAAGAGTTCCCGAAGAGTTAAAAGGGCGCATGAAACGCTGCAAAAGCGTTAACTGGAGCGAAGTTGCAAGAACGGCTTTTGAAGATGCTGCACGCAAAGAAGAGATACAATGCGCTGCAGAGGCAATCAAGAACCTCAGATTGGGCAGCAAAGCTGAATGGGATGGTGCTAAGGAAATACGAAGATGGCGAGATGCCGCGAGATAGTTCTAGACTCATCAGTAGTAGTCAAATGGTTTAGCACAGAAACAAAATCAGTTGAAGCACTAAAACTCTTAGATTCCTATATACAAGGTACAGTTGAGTTGACGATTTCAGAAATTCTAATTTGCGAGGTTGGTAACGCCCTGAGATATAAACCAGATTATGATACTCAGAAATGGAAAACTGCCCTTGCTCAATTATTCAACCTTCACATGAACCTAACTCACCTAACCGAAGACCTAATCACAAGAACAGGCGAGATAGCGTACGACGGGAAAATAACATTTTATGACGCCCTGCCAGTTGCCATTGCTGAAGACAAGAAAACAATTTGCATTACGGCTGATGAAGAAACACAGTATAAAAGACTTCAGCCAAAACATTACCCTGTAGAACTCTTATAGGCAGTATATCAACCACTGGTTGTTCGGGGGTGAACAACTTTTTTCTGTTGAGTTTTAGAGGTGCTTTTTGGTTTAGCAGATGGTTTAAGCTTCGGATGAGCGAAGTTGTTCAGGACGCTTCAAAGCCAGATGGGCAACCAAGAAGATGCTTAGACACGTCACGGGCAAAAGCAGAGTTTGGTTTTGAAGCTAAAATGGATTTTGATGAAGGCTTGAAGCGTACAATTGACTGGTATAAAAAACAAGAAAATTAAGGCCTAAAAATAGTTTAACTTGCAGTCTTTGAATTACTTTAATCAAGCAAGGATGCAAATCTTCAGGTAAGGTTTTAAAAAACGCATACTTGGAATGTTCATTATTCAATTTTATTTTGCTTTCCTTGCACTTGCATAAGTAAACGATTGTAATGTCATGCCGCTGGGGAAAGACCCTTGAATACACGTTAATTAGCTTATTCTCAATTATTTCAAGGCCTGTTTCTTCCTTGATTTCCCTGCATAGAGTTTGCTCAAGAGACTCGCCCTTGTGTATCCTGCCGCCTGGAAACCACCATTCACCCTTGACAGGCTCATTATTTCTCTTCAAAAACAGCAAGGCACTGTCTTTTACGATTACTGCTTCAACCGAAACAATAGGCAAACACCTAACGATTTGGTCGTATAGAGTTTGAGGGATAAAATTATAGTCTTTAATATTGGAAGGCATCGGTATTTCAGCTCTAAACAATTAATAAAAACATATCGTAAAAGGTTGGGTTAATCCGTTTGACGATGGGAAAATTGATAGGGAGATAATCTGTGTTTTAATGGAAAAACTGCAGTAAGCTGCAAAGAAGAAAAACAGCTAATTCCACTTCCATCTCGGTGCAGGTTTAACTGGATCGTGTTATTTTTGTAGTTTTCTTGATGTAATAATTGTCCTGTGACAGAGTAGGCGAGGTACCAACTAACCAAATCTGAAGGCGTTCAAAGGAGGGTAACTTTGAAGTTTAAGTGCGTATCTTAATGCATCAACTGCGTGGTCTCTTTCTTTCACTTCTATTTTGTACTCTAACAATTCACTTATCAAATTAACACAATGTTTTGCTATGAAAATACGCGGCAAACCATCCCCTGCTTTTGGAAAACGTGCGCCAAGTTCTCTTATTCCATCTTCTCGTCTATGCGAGTATGCTGAAGCTTGAACAGGAAACAGTTTGCGCTCTGGAATTCCAGCATTGAACTTAGCTATTGCCTCGGGTTCTGTTCCGTCACAGAAAACCTCTTCTCTTCCACAGGTAGTCTGGAAATCGTTAAGTTTTTTTAACCAGTCTTCTTTACTTAGCATGGGTTTATAGAACTCGTCGAGAACATAAACTCTATCATCATAATCATATCCAATGCATATGATAGCTGACGGGTTGCTCCATTCCCAGTCTACACCGTATCGAACTTCTTCAAGAAGTCTCTTATCGGGGCACTCTCGAACGTGTATAGCGGTGTCAAACGGAAAACTTTTCACACTCAACCATTTGCAAACATTCCTTAAATAAGCCGTTGCGCGCGATAAGAAAGAGATTTGCAATAACAGAATTTCAATATCTAAATCCTCACAAGTGACCTGATGAGTTTGTTTGGTAACTGGGTCAAGAAAAAAGTTGAAGATGGCGTGGAGAAAGTTTAATAGGTATGTTTTTACCACTTTATCCACTATGTGTATGAGTGATGAGCGAAGTTAAAGCCATAAAAGTCAGCAAAGAAACATATGCTAAACTAAGCGAACTTGCTGGTGAATTGCAGGTCAAATTGAGGCGTCCAGTGTCGATAGAGGAAGCCATGAAAGATCTGATAAAACATAGAGAAAAGGGAAAAAAGATCTCCGATTTGGCAGGTTCTTGGAACATAACTGACACGGAACTCAAAGAAATAAAAACCTCAATTGATGAGTCGTGGACAAAATGGAACCCCACAGAACAATAATTGATACAGACATACTAATAGACTTCTTAAGAAACAAAAATGACGCCGTTGCATTCATAACTCAACTTGAGGAGAAAAAAACGATTCTGTCCACTACGGCAGTTAATGCTTTTGAGCTATATTATGGTGCACATAAATCGAAACAGTCTGCTCAAACCTTGCAAGCTACAAAGAAACTCTTAGATAGATTAGTTCTCTTTCCACTAACCTCGCGATCAGCTCAAAGGGCAGGCTTTATTTACGAAGAACTTGAATCGGAAGGGCAACCAATTGGGCTTAGGGACACGTTCATAGCCGCTATAGCCCTCACAAGAAAATGCAGTGTAGCAACCCGAAACACAGGGCACTTCAATAAAATCAAAGACTTAACTGTAATAACCGCTTAAAACATTTCAACCTTTTTTACCTTCGATAGCCCAAACCATTTTTTAGATTGTTATTGAACTAAAATACTGTACAAATTTAGTTAATTCTCTTCTTTGTCCTCTTTGTTTTTACCCAACCTTTTTGAGTCAAATTCCTCATCGTTAGTCGCTAAATCCTCTTGGAAACCGGAAAAGTATCACACCATTTTTCTTCAAATCAGACAGAAACTCTTTTTTTCTTTCTCAGACCGCGCATCGAAATGTTCTAAACACTCTGTTAGATCAACTTCAAAATTGTAGAAATACAACCAAAAAAATTGCTCAACAATTTCTCTATTCCTCTCCAAACCCAATACAGTTTTGGTGTCGCGGCTAACTGAGCGCTTTCGAGAGATTCTCCATTTTCTTTCGAACCACAACAATTTGTTTCCGAACATCAATAGTTAAAGTAAATACCCCTTTAAGCGAATCAACCAACTTCTCATCATTGAGCATTTCTATTATGTCGTTGACCTGTTTTTTCAATACTTCAGCCTTTCCTCTTCTGAGGTGAATAAGAACCTTGTCCATGTCTGAGTTCTCCATCAGCATTACTATGTCCCGAACATCTGTTTTTCTTGCTGAATGAATCTTGAAAGCAATCATCAATTCCTTCTCAGGAACTCTGCACCTTACAACATTTTCAATTCCTCCGATTTTGGTTTCAATCGAATGCTTTTTATGTATTCAAAACTCCACGCAGCACCAGTAGTCCTGCACACTAGACTTCCAACGAGAAGATCAAAAGTGACTGGAAGCGTACCCACTTTCTTGCTGACTCTAACAAACTCGCCTGCATACGTACTATCAAAACCAGTTTTCTCAACTTCAATTTCATATCCGCACCTTTTCAAAACTGCTTGGGTCTCACCTAAATTTGCCTTCGAAATAACAATATCACAATCAACTGAAAACCTGTGCTTACCAAGCCCACTGACTGCATAACCCCCAACGACAACAAAATCCATCTCTTCCTCTACAAGTGAATCTAGCGTCCACAATATCTCGTTCTCTCTGTTCACAAACTCCATATTTACTCCCTACACATTGGTTTTTATCTCCATATATCTGGAATGCAAACCTAAACTATACATTTCATCCAACATTTCCAAAGCTGGCTCATAAGAGTAAATGTTTTTTTGGCAATACTCCACCGTTTCCTTCATAGGCGAAACACAAAAACCATCCAATTCTTCACCTTCAAAATCAACTTGAGGATACAAGACATAGAACACGCCAAACAACGTCCGCCTCGAAGGTTGGCCTTCAATATAAACCCTCATTTTCTCAGAGCCAAAAAACCTCTCCCACTTACTCAAATACAGCTTCTCAACTTTCAAATGAATCGGATAAAAACCAAAAAACCTATCCGTTTGATAACCACCTTTGGTCCAAAAGAACACAGCGTCTGGTCCAGTTAAAGCGTAACTCATGCATGCTTTTTTCAACAAATTATATGAACCAGCAATGTTGGTTTTTTTAGCCAAATACTTCTCTGAAGAATTTACTCTGTATTTGCCCCATCCAACTCTCTCTAATAATCCCTTTTGGGTCATGTCGTGCAAGACTTTATTAGCGTCAGGACTAGCAAATGTTGAAGAAAACTCTTTGACAGTGAACTCTTTTTTCCAACTCCACAAAACAGTCCACAATTCATGATACGACATAAATATTACTATAATGGTAATAAAATTAATACCTTGCGGTTCCATAAACAATTAGAATTTACAGAAAAAATCAACATAGGTTGCCGCGCACCTAAAAAGAAAGGATATCCATAAAGAAATCGAACTCTACTATTGGAGAAACCAACAGGGCGAAGAGGTTGATTTCATAATAAAAAAAGGAGACAAAATAACTAAGCTTATTCAAGCTTGCTATTCGTTGGAAACAAAGAAAACTCGCGATAGAGAGGTCCGTGCGCTGCTTAATGCAGGAAAAGAACTTGGATGCACCAAAATGACGATAATTACCCTACGTGAAGAAAGCGAAGAAAACTGTGAATGGTTTGGAAACAAAGGAGCAATAACTTACCTGCCGATATCTAAATGGCTGCTGCAATAAACTTTGCCTAAAAAGAAAAAGGGCTAAAATTCCGCCCATAGACTTCTTTTTCAGTTTGTTCTCTTCTATATTTATTCTGCAGAGAGCTGAACAGATTAGAAGTTGGTGTTACATCAAATTTTTTCGCCGTAACAACAACTATCAGTTTGAAGTATTCTTTTTCTGGATCCAGAATGGAGTGCTACTTGACTCGTTCAAGAGCCTTTTTGTCTTTGGTACATATGAAAAGCGTCGCTTAATTTTAAATTGCTCAATACATAAGCGCGCGTTGTTTGATTGCTAGCAAGATTTAGGACGCTTGGTTGTCTATGGTTTTGTCAAATATTTTCTTGTATACTGCTTGAATTGAATAACTCAAAAAACGAGCATTACAAAGAAATAAATGATTTCAAGCTTACAATTTAAGCTATGGAAAATGTAGAATACAACGAATGGGTACCTATGGGGCCTCTAGTTAAGGGTTTAATACTAATGATTACTGCGTTATTGTTTTCATAACTTTTACGATATTGTTTTTTGGTGGAACAACTGTTGACAGTTTATTTGCAGTTGCACTTAACTTGGGCGTTTTTACTTTTATCATGCTATTGTTTTGGAATTACCGAGGTCTTCACATCCAAGTAAGCGGTGATAGACTCACAGTTATTTACGGTATTTTCAACAAGAAATCCTTCCTGTTAAAGGAGCTTACTTACTGCAAAACAACAAAAGCCAATTTAGGACGATATTTTGGAATAGGCATCAGATATGGTACCGACGGTTCGATAGCATACACAACATCGTTTGGAGAAGCGGTGGAGGTTGCACCCAAGAACGAGAAGGTGTTTGTTTTCTCCTCGAACAATTCAGATCAAGTCTGCAAAACCATAAAAATTCCGAGATGAGTAGAATTGCCGATTTATCGAAAGCTCCAAAAAAGCGACTGGTCAAAATCACTGCTCTTCATAGGAATCTACATTGCAGTCATTTCAATTACCGCCTTTATTGTGCCTGTCACATACTGGTATCTTTGGCTAGCGCTGGTTGCAGCCGGATTGTTTATCCTTGTCTTGTGGCACAAAAAAACCACTGCATACCAATGCCCAAAATGCAACAACGAGTTTGAAATCTCGTTCTTAACAGATTTCTTTAGCCCACATGGAGTAACCAAGAATGGCGGTTGGACATATTTGAAATGTCCAGTTTGCTCTAAAAGAGCCAAAATGGAGGTACTTGTCAAGAAAAAAAATTAATCCACATTCACCTTGTTGATCTTTACTTGCCCTTGCTAATGGCTACTGGTGCAATTCAAGAGAACTTATGTCTTGCGATTACGGTAATCAAAGATCCAGTTCATGGCGTAATTGGTACGAAGAGTCACAAAATCGAGTTAACCTATGCTTTTCCCAGGGGCAAAAGAATACACTTTATGAGGATGGTTTGCTTTCCTACAGAGTCAAGTCCGCCAAAAGAGGAAATTGAATGGATAAAATAAAAGTGAAATCACCCCTCGTCGAGATAGACGGAGACGAAATGACCCGAGTTATGTGGAAAATGGTAAAAGAAAAACTTCTTTTGCCGTATTTTGACATAAATCTTGTTTATTATGATCTGGGGCTTAAAAAGAGAGACGAAACCAACGACAAAATAACGCTTGAAGCCGCCAACGCTATAATCAAGTATGGGGTAGGCGTCAAATGTGCCACCATCACACCCAACAAGGACCGCGTAAAAGAGTACAACCTAAAGCAGGAATGGAGCAGCCCCAATGGAACCATCAGAGCTGCACTAGACGGCACCGTTTTTCGAGCGCCGATTCTTGTAAAGAACATTCTTCCCGCAGTTAGATCCTGGAAGAAACCGATCCACATCGGAAGGCACGCTTATGGCGATATATACAAGAACTGTGAATACAGGGTCCCTGAAGCAGGAAAAGCAGAGATAGTGTTCACTAATGACGCTGGCAAGCAACTTTGGTGCGGAACGATACAAGACTTCAAAGGTCCAGGCATCATTCAAGGCATACATAACACCGACAAATCGATAGTTAGTTTTGCGAAGGCATGCTTCACATATGCCTATGGCCAGAAACTTCACGTTTGGTTCGGTGTTAAAGATACGATCTCTAAAACTTACGACGCACAATTCCGCAAGATATTCAATCAAGAATACCAAGCTAACTGGAAGACAAAGTTCGAGGCAGAGCGGCTTGAATATTTCTTTACTCTAATTGATGATGCAGTCGCCAGAATTATCAAAACGGAAGGTGGCTTGCTTTGGGCATGCAAGAACTACGATGGTGACGTTATGAGTGACATGTTGGGCTCGGCTTACGGTAGCTTGGCAATGATGACCTCGGTGCTTGTTAGCCCTCAGGGATACTACGAGTTTGAGGCTTCCCATGGTACGGTTCAGAAGCACTACTACAAATACTTGAAGGGCGAAAAAACGTCAACCAACCCCATGGCTCTGATTTTTGCTTGGACAGGTGGACTTAGAAAAAGAGGGGAATTAGACAAGACCCCAAATGTCATAGAGTTCGCAAGAAAGCTTGAAGAGGCAGCTATTGAAACTGTCGAAGGTGGGGTTATGACTGGTGATTTGTTGCTTGTTGCCCAACCGAGCACGAGTAACAGGAAAGTTTACACCGAGGAATTCATCGACGAAGTAGCAAAAAGGCTCCATAAAAAGCTTGAAACAACGAACATACAGCCTTCATAAGGCTGATAGAAGCCAGCAACAAACACCTGTTCGCTCTCCCTATATGAGAATAGGAGCTTCAGGGCCTCAAATCCTTTTGAACCTGCTTGTTTTGTTTAACTCCCGGTCCTAATTTGACCCAGGCTTGATTTGAACCCCATCCAGAGTGGAGATGACACCCGAAGAGTCGAGTTTTTCTCGACTTTAGATGATATATCATTGTTTTTTTGGTTGTTTTCAATCATTTTTTTATACATCCATTTTTTATTTTATTTGACTTCTAATTTTCAAATAAACTTGGGGGTTTAAAGGGTCAAGTAAAAACATATCATCCATTTCTTTGTTTTCTTGTTCGTCTTGGCTGTCTTCATTGCCGTTATTGGTGCTTTGTGCTGGGCTGAAATTGTTTTTAGGTTTAAAGATTCTGTTAAAGATTCTCTGAATTAAATCTGGCTTAATTGGGTTTGATGCTGGCACACTTTTATAAAATGTTGAGGTTTGCGGTTTTGGTTGTATTGGCTGAATCCACAAATACGGCTTACCAATTTGCTTAAACGGTTCTGTAGTCAACTTTCGGTTTAATTCTGGAATCACAAATTCGCCTTTAGGCAGTTCTGTTATTACTTCTTTAAACTGTGAGTTTTTGAGTAATTGTCTAATTTTTAATTGATAGTCGTCTAAAGAAACTCTGCTTAAAATCAATGACATTGTACTTCTAATTTTTGGGCTAAGGTTCTGTAATCTGATTGTAACGCATATTAGATGCATTTTCAAGTTTCTAAATTCTGCTTGCATTTTTCTAAGTTTATTAAATGTAGTTTTGGCTAAGATTGAACTATCAAGTAAATTGTGGGATTCTTCGCATAGAAACCAATAATTTTTATTTAATGTGTTTAGGGTTTCTGCCTTAGCTCTTAAGTATTGTCTGCGATAGATTTGATAAATGACAAAAGTCATAAAGGCGCTTATTTTCTCCATTTCTAAGCATTCAATTAAAAAAATGACATCTTTGTTATTCTTTAGAAATTCAATGACTGTTTCAGCATTTAATATTTTAAAGTCTTTTGACCATTGAATAATGCTTGAACCATCCTCTAAATATGGCGTGTTCTCTTTTGGCTGTACATCTTCATTTTTTATTACCATATATGGCAGAGTGTCGAATTCGTGAATCCACTTAGGAAATGTTTCAAAAACGATTAAGTGATTGTTTGCGTTTTCTTTTATTGTTCTGGCTAAGTGCATAAGTAAAGTGGTTTTGCAAGTGCCTTTCATACCTAAAACGCACAAGTCGCCAGATTCAGCAATTTTTTTTATCAATGTTTTGTAATCAAGGCTTGTTTTTTGGTTGTTGGGCTGTTCTACTTTATTAGGTTGTTTTTCTTGCGTTTTTTCACCATCCATTTATTAAATATGTGGGAAAAGCAGTTTGATGGCTATTTAACCCTTATTGCACAATTGAATTGAATAAATAAACCCATTTTTACCATGCTTTTACATAAAAGGGCTACATAGGGGTTTAAAATAGATTATTTTTCTCTGAAAAATATTTCTGGAAAAGTTTTATGGTTAAAAAAGTCAAATTATTGAAGGTTTATGATTAATTATTGGTGTTTTTTGAAGTTGGTTTTTGGTTTGATAATCGAAAAGTTTCTTGAGAAGTTCAAAATAAGTTTACACAATTCATTAGCTACTGCTCTGGTTTTTTTAGGGTGTTTTTTTATTATGCTGGAGCTGAGCATAGGGGCGGAGTAAAATAGCAATAGTGTTACTGTCAATAGTGTGTATTAAGTTACAATAAACCTAAAAGCAACCACGATTATGTGACCTTGAGCTTGAGAATATTGAAAAAATCTGTTGCTTTGAATGTTGCATATGAAATTATTTCCAAATTCAACGGTTTAAGAATAATTGAAGGTTTTTACTTGGATTACTTGGGAACTTCTCCAGCGACTTGGGATGATTATCAGGTAAGGTTTAAGGGCAATTTTAATGCTGATTCACTAAATACCATGCAACTTATTTCAGATAAATATAATTTAAAAATGACAGCACAGAACAGCTCTGTAATTATTTCTTCATAATGGTTTTTTGCCCAAACAATATGCTATAAGCATTAACGGTTTAGGCATTTTTGGTTTATTGAAAATTATTGGATTTTATTAGGTTTTTTTAAACAGTTATTTACTAATTTTGATTTGGATTTTAAAGCAGTTTTTAACTTTATTTAGAAGGGCTTTGTTTCAAATACCCACTTTTACAAAAAGTCAAAAATCAAAAAGGGTACGGGTTATAAAAATAAGATTATTCAAAATTTGGGAATAAATATGAAATACCCATTCAATGTTATTGCCCATCATGGATGTAATTGGGCAAAGGATGTGTGATTTTGGAACGGTTTCAAGCTTCTCTTCCGCTTGAAGAAAACATAAATATAACCATGCAAGAAGTCATAGGTCTAATTATCGATTATGCACTCGAAAACGAGGAAGAAATCATCAAGAAACTAAAAGAACTGCCGGCTCTTGAAGACGACCCAGCATGGAAAACATTGAATAATCCAAAACATTGGGGAGTCAAAGATTCTTCACA
Organism: Candidatus Bathyarchaeota archaeon; assembly: GCA_963741005.1. Lineage (GTDB taxonomy): Archaea > Thermoproteota > Bathyarchaeia > Bathyarchaeales > Bathycorpusculaceae > Bathycorpusculum. The sequence continues at coordinate 105,897 of CAVUGQ010000006.1, read as the reverse complement.
AAGAATAGATGAATTCATCTACGGTTGCTAAATGTCCATGGCGGTTTTTATTGATACTGGAATATTTGTAGCCTTGCACAATGCAGACGACGAATTTCACTTAAGAAGCAAAGAAATCATGAAACAGGCTTTAAAGAGCGATTTCGGCCGGATATTTACTTCAGATTACATAATAAATGAAGCAGTTACTACAGCACTGGTAAGAACCAAAAAACATTACTTAGCCCACGATTTAAGCAGATCCATAATCGAGTCACCCAGAATAACAAAACTATGGGTCGGAGAAGACGTTTTTGAGTTGGCATGGAAAAAATTTAGCACCTTCAAGGATAAGCCCTTGAGCTTCACAGACTGCACCTCCATCGCAATCATTGAGACAAAGGGGATCAAGCAGATTATGAGCTTTGACCGCGGCTTTGACGGATTAGTTAATAGAATATGCTAATTTGTATTTAGAAATCACCAAGTTATTTGAGGAAACAGACCTGTCTTCATCTCCAAGATTGATAAAATCCGCTATAATTAATTAGCCAAACCTGAAAGCAGACAAAGGCGCAGTAGACTTCAAAGCAATACCCTACCTTATTGCACTCACAGCGTAACCACGTTCCTTAACTTCAACGTTGTATCCCAACAGTTCACTAGTAACTCGTCCAATTCTTCAAGGTCCTCCATAGATGCCCTATATAGGGTTTGGATAAAACACTTATTGCATGAAATAAATATCCAAAAACAACAAATTAGAAAAACCTCTCGCAATACCCAAAAACAAAATACGCCAAAAAAACAAATAATTTACAAATATAAGATCAAAACAGCCACATCCAACCCAGCCCACCCCCCTAAAATTGCAACTTTCCTGCAAACCAAATAATCACCACTTCTAACAAAAATAGCCACAGTTATAGCGCTTTCTCACGTTTGTGGCGGTCTCTGTCGGAAGTTGCAGTTGATTCTCTCTGATAACTTATTCGACAACATAGAAGAGAAGTTGTTGCTGCAATTGTTGTTGCAACCCACTCCCAACACACAGTTGCAACAATCACACTATCAATACAAACTCAATCAGAACAGCCAAACCTGCACCCACAACACCTACATTAAAGCCAAAAACTAACCAAGTCCCCACAAGTCAGTAAACTACCCGTCATGAACATAAACTATTTTTAGGATTGTGGTTGAGTACTTTTGAGGCTATTTGCTGGTTCATAAGAAAACAACAGAGAAGTTAATCTCGCTTGAAAATCTAATTATGAAAAGATATATACCGTATAAGAAATAGAGATTACTTCGAACAAAGATGAAAGTTGGACTTTTTGGGTTTGGTAGAGCAGGTAGAGCCGTTGCGACTGTATTGCTTCAAAGCGAAGAAACAGATCTCTGCTGGGTTATCAGAAAATCTAAAGTTCTACAGCATCGATCAGTTCCAGAGTTTCTAGGTATAGAACATCATAACGAAGGGTTAATTTTTCCCAAAGATGAATGGACTCCTGAACAGCTTTTCGACAAGTACCCTGTAGACGTTATAATCGACTTCTCTTCTGCTGAAGCCGTTTTATCTTACGGAAAGGAGGCATCTAACAGAGGCATAGCTATTGTAACTGCAATATCAGCCTACCCTGCTGAAACGATTGGTTTGCTAAAAAAACTATCGCGAAAAACAAGAATACTTTGGTCTCCTAATATTACTATAGGCATCAATTTCTTGATGCTGGCAGCTAAAATCCTCAAAACTATTGCTCCTTATACAGATATTGAAATAGTTGAAGAACATTTCAAAAACAAAAAAGAGGTTTCCGGCACAGCTATAAAAATTTCTGAGGCATTAGCGTTACCTGACGCAGATATTAAATCAGTTAGAGCAGGCGGCATTGTTGGTCGTCACGAAATCATCTTTGGGTTTCCTTATCAAACAGTGCGTTTAATTCATGAATCTATACAACGAGAAGCATTTGGCGATGGAGCATTGTTTGCTGCTAAGAATCTTATCGATAGGAAAAAAGGATTTTATTCTATGGAGAACCTGTTAATTCCATATTTCAATTTGAAATAATTATTTCACCCTTTAATTTTTAATTAAAAATTTATTCCAACCCAAAACAAAAAGGTAATTTTCACATGTTTCTCTACTGATCAGATTAAACTGATATGTTGCTCTATTTACCAATAACCATCCAGAAAAGGAATTGCAACGCTTTTAAACAATAACTATTTATGCTATCCCTCCTACCTTTTACTAAAGGTGTTTTTATTGGATACTGATAAAAAAATAGAAAACCATTCTAAATCCATGGAAAAAGCTGCTCAAAATATGGCTGACACAGTCCTGACAATAATGGATAAACTTGCTGGCAAAGAATCTGACCTTAAACTCAGCTTCGAGGACTTAACGCTTGACATGGGTATGTTCAAGGCGAAACTCAACGGCGCAATTGTTTTAGACATAGTCTACGCCAAAGAAGCAACAACTTAACTTTCTAGAGGGCAACAAAGATGCCCCTCGCCTCAGCACTAGCTGAGATGCTTACATCAGGAAAGGTCACAGTTTCTACTAATAACGTTGAAGCCATAGAGATCAAGGCAGAGAGCAAAAAAATCAACATCAATGCTTTAAACAAAGAAATCATAAAACAAGCCCTCGCAGCTACCCGCAAAAACCCAAAGGATAAAGGCGTACTGCAGAGCTTAACGGGAACTATTAATCAAATTGGAGCTGCCCGAAGTAACCTTAATCAGCTTAAAGAAGTTGCAGAAGAATTATCCGGGGCAGGCATTACCGTGACGCTTTCCTATAAGGGAGATGTTGTTGCTACTGTGGGTTCAGAAGCAAAGCCCAAGCTGTCGAGTTGGATAACAGGAACTAAAGCTATAGAAATAAACAGTCCACGAAAGCTAATAGAACTAGGCATCTAACCGAAAGCAAAATAGTCACCCAAAAAAAAAGCGCAATATCAGCACATAAAATACAAAACCAAAAACTCAACACTCAAGATCTAAATAATGAGACTAAAATCTACTCTGTTAGCTGCACTCAATACTTGGGCAACCTATTTATTTACAGATCGACACTTTTCAATGTGAAGGATAATTATGGATCCATCTTTATTGAACGGTAAGAAGGTTATTGGAGCTCAAGGTTCAATTCTGGGAGTAGTCGAGGGCGTAGACGTTGACTTGAACACTTGGTGTGCTTCAACTTTGTATGTAAGTCTTAGCGAAGAGGTTGCTGCAGGGTTTGGATTAAAAAAGCCCTTCATGAGTAAAATTACAGTATGTTTACCTACCAAGAGTGTAAAAGCTATTGGTGACGTCATAACTTTAACTGAACCAATATTTAATCTTGATAGTCTTGCCCAACAATGCACTGCTAATCCTCCCAACTTGAAGGGAAAGAAAGTTGTGGGTGTCAAAGGCTACATTGTGGGTGAAGTTGAAGAGATAGATATAGAACCTGATAATTGGCAAGTTACAGCTCTACAGGTCAGCTTAACTAAGGATGCTGCCCAAGAACTCGGATTAAGCAAGACTTTTCTAAGAAAAGTAATAATTGCCATTCCAACTAAAATAGTAAATTCAGTTGGCAATACGATTCTAATAAACGAAGCAATAGAAGACCTCAAAGAACTCATAAAAAACTTAGAATTCAGTTAAGCTCCTCTAATCCCCTACTATTCTTTCCACAAGTTCTCTTCCGCAGAGCCTTTTTGTTTCAAAGCTATAAATGTATCACAGTGAGGACAACGTTTAATCAAATTAGATTGCTTAGGCGGTCCAAAATCCACTATGTAGTTTCTCTCATAATTTGGCAAGGTAAACTCTTTTCTGCAGGTTGGGCAGGTAACCTTGGTTGGCGGAATCACAGGTTTTTTAGGCAACTGTTTTTCCTGTTCTGCTTTGTCTGCCTCAAGTCTGCCAACGGTTTTTTGGACACCAAATTGTCGGAACAATTCAGCATATGAATCAACTTTTTTCATACTTGTCTGAGCAATCACCGATGCAGGAGCGGTGTCTGGAGCTTGATCGGTTTCTTTGATTTCATTGATGATATCTTGTATTTCTGGTTCTGATACAAAACGCTTTATTTTGCTTCCTAAAACCTTTATTTTTCCACCTAAAATCACAGTTACTGCTATTGCAGCTAGGGCAACTGCACCAGCCACGGCAGCATAAATTGAGTATTCAGGCAAAGAAATCAGACCAAACGCAACAGCATTTGCAAAGAACAATAACCCCACTGTAAACGCTACAATTATGACGAAAAGGTTCCGTTTTCCAAAAACCTTAGCTGGGCGGGTAATTGGAGCAGGCGTTTCATCAGGTACTTTGGCGGTCTTAATGGCAGTAATATCAGATTCAACTTTGTCCGCACTCGTCTGGGCAATGATTGGAGAAGAAACGGTATCCAGCGTTTCTATCGTTGCATTTGACTCTTTGGTTGTTCCAACAACCTCTACAATAGATGCTTTTGGTAATGCACCCTTTCGCTTGTCAACTAAACCTAAAGCTACAGCAATTACAGTCAATGCAACTGCACTAGCAATGAAGACATAAGCAGAATAACCAGGTAAACTAATCAAACCAAACGCAACAGCATTTGCAAAGAAAAGTAAACCCCCTACAATCGCTATGATTAAGATTAAAACATTCTTTCTCTTAGACGACTTGGCTTTTGGAAGGAACCGAAACATGTGCTTCATCCGATACATTGAGAGTTTGAATATCTGCCCCATCAGTCTCAACTACACTTATGCTTTCCTGCAAATCCACTGATGAAGAAACCGTTTCTAAAGCTTCATTTGATTCTTTAACCGCACTAACGACACTTGCCTTCTGTATTTTTGCAGACGCACCCTTTCTTTTTTCAGCTAAAGCTAAAATAAACAACACTGCAATCAAGCCCGCTGCGCCAACCGCGGCAGCATAAATGGAGAATACGGGCAACGCAAACAGATTAAACGCAACAATATTCACATAAACCAGAAGACCCACAACAATTACTATGATTGCCGCGAAAAGGCTCTGTCTTTTAGAACTCTTAGCTGCTGGAAGAGCTGAAACTGCTATTTCATCTGGTACTTGAATAGCTTGAGCAACTTGATCGTTAGAATCAACTTCTTCCATGCTTTCTTGGGCAATGATAGGCGAAGTAACTGTATCTGGCGTTTCTGGCACGGCATTTGATTCTTTTGTTGCATCAATGATCTTCGCAGCATGGCTTTTTGATGCACCACCCCTTCGGTTGTCGATTAAAGCTGTCGCCATAATAATTATAGTTAGGGATGCTGCACCTGCTAAGGCAACATACATAGAGTATTCATGTAAAGAAATCAGGTTAAACGCAACTAAATTTACATAAAGCAACAAACCCACTACAATTGCTATGAGTATGGCGACAAGGTTCCTTTTTCTAGAAGACTTTACAAGTGGAGTAACTGCTGCTTTATCTGATCCATTAGCAGTTTGAACGGCAGCTGGGCTAGAGTCAACTGTATCTGCCTTTTCTTGAGAATCCACTTGAGATAAAATCGTACTCGACGTTTCAATCGATTCTTCGCTTGAATTAACAACATTTGATTTTTGTATTTTAGAAAACAACAACTCTCTACGTTTGTCCCTGATAACAATCGTCAGCATTATTATCGTTAAAGTAACCGCGACTGTCAAAGCTACATAAGAAATTATGTCATTAACGAATAGGGGTGCAGAAATTAGCTCAAAAGTTACGGCATTTGCATAGAACAGTAAACCGCAAACAAAAATTGCCATTATGATGAAAAATTTTTGTCCTTTTGTAAACTGTCTCGTTGTCGTCACGTTTTAGCACACGTATATGAGATTGCCTCTTAATCAATAAGAATTTTGGCTTTCATTTGCCAACTAACTCACATCATAAAGGCAACTTCTATCATTCACTGAACAAGAATCCAACCTTTGGGTTAACCCTAGCCTGGAAAAAACACTTAGAAGACAATCGGTTTCTTGGTGAAAAAAATATTTTATAGAAAAAAAGCCTTTATCGAGGATCAATTCAGTAAGCATTACTGTTTAGTGTGGTTAGTTTCTTAGTTGTAAATTGAAAAGTTTCAGGTATACAGCATCGCGGATTCGCATTTTTGCTTCTATTTTTTTTAGTTTCGTAGAATCGGTTTGAATTTATTTGATATGTATCGACTCTTGTAATGTTGTCTTGTCCGCAATTTTGCTCTTATATCAATTACAACTACAAAGAAGACAATTGAACGAATAGGAAGATATAAGAAATGTCACATCAGAAAAGCCTAACGAGACTTCTTGAAAAGTCAAAGATAATAGTTTCTCTGTTAGTATTAACATTCATTATTTCATCCGTCAGCGTATTTCCAGTTCTTGGTGATTCTGGTCACACTTGGTCGATAACTGTAGACAAAATAAACGGCAACCTACCGCCATTTACAGTTCTAACAAATCCAATTCACCTAAACGGCACAATTAGCTCCACAAACTTCGTAGGAGACATAAGTCAGTACCAAGTCCAAATCAACTGGGGCGACGGAACAATAGACAAAGATTCAAACATGCAAATCACCCAAGTCGGAAGCAACTTCATCGGAACATGGAGCACGGATCCCGACCATACCTATGTAACAACAGGAACATACACAACCACGGTGAAACTCTACCATTCACAGCCCCCAGGAGCAGAAGCCTCAGGCGACGCAACCTACGCAATAACATACTCAATAATTGTTGGAGTAAACATAAAGACCTCCCCAACGGGATTAGCCGTCATAGTGGACGACAAAACCTATGCAGTCCCCTTCCAAACCAACTGGGCAGAAGGATCTCAACACACTATATCTACCACAGAAATTCAACAAGGTGCACAGGGCACAAGATACCTTTGGAATGGATGGAGTGATGGTCAAGGAATTAGCCATCAAGTCACAATTCAAAACAAAGATATTCTCTATACCGCCAACTTTGACACACAATATTATCTAACTGTTACCTCTAACACTGCTTTCGTTCCAGTGAGCTTTGGAACAGGATGGTACTCCGAATCCTCTACCGTAGTGCTCAATGCACCGATTGAAGATGGTTTTTCATTTAGCCACTGGGAAATAGATGGAATCACGCTTGGAGCAATCGCCAATCCAGTTTCAGTTCAGATGAATGGTCCCCATAATGCAACTGCACACTATGTCAGTGATCCACAGGCAACTCCCTCACCTAACCCAACTTCAACTCCTACACCTACAGCTACAACTGAACCTACAGCCACTCCGTCACCAACACCTTCACCTAATCCAACTTCAACTCCCACACCTACACCCACAGAAACACCCCCCACAACCCTAATCCCCACAGCAACTCCAATTACTGCTCCTATACCAACCTTCACGCTAAAACAAACAGAAACCAAGATTCCCCAATTGAGCATCACATTCGACCAATCTGGAATAGGAAACGACTACAACAGCACCGTACTTATCGTAGACGGAACCCCATACAACAAAAACACTCTCCCAGTTACCCTCCAATGGACCCAAGGCACAACCCACAACTTCATCTACAATTCACCTCTAATGACCAAAGGCAACCGCTATGACTGGGCAAACACGACAGGTCTAACACTCCTCCAAACTGGGACTCTAACTGCAGCATCATCGGGAACAGTCACAGCCAACTATACACAAATGTGCTATCTCACTGTGAACGCCATAGGCGTAAACGACTCATTCACAGCCTCAGTCCAAATCGTCGCAAGCCCACTTGTCATCCACATAGTTACTCCAACAATCTCAGCCGAGCAATGGATTGCCCAAAATCACCAAACAACAGCAGCCATATCCACCGCAAACATAATTGGACACGGAGAATGGGCAATCTTCAAAGCCTGGACAGGTCGAGTTGAACAAGATACACAAAAAGTATCGTTTAGCATGACCACACCGGCAACCCTAAACGCCCTCTTTGTGAAAGTCAACCCCGTAGCAGAATCGGTCGTATACTCACTTACAGCAGGCATAGCAACCATGATAATCTTAAGCCTCATAAACAAACGAAAACCCGCTCAAAAGAATAAAAATCTACGCGCCATAGGCACAGCCGCAGGAATCACGATGGTATCCCTAATAATAGTGGTCACAGTAAGCGCAATCGCAGCAATAGGATATGGCATAGATGTCGGAAAACTCTTAGATTTCACCAATTGGGCCGTAATATTCACCGCAATCGAAGCCATAGCATTAATGACAACCTCAATATTAATAGTCAGAAAAATCCACACCAAGCAAATAATCTAAAACCATAACCCAAAACCCAACAACACTCACTTTCTTCCACTATTCTTGGTTCTTTACTTAGCCCAAATCAATCCGTATGTATTAGTCTTTTTTCTATCATTGAAGAAGCTCTATTCTTCATCATCTCTATCATTTAAGCTGCGGTAGTAGATGGCTTTTAGGTGAGCTAAATGTCCGCCTTCTTTTATCATGTATCTATCTCCAACCGGAGCAAGAAGATGAGCTAAGTGAGAGTCGTTTAGCAGTGAAATTAGGTTGTAGCACAGCGGTAGAAGACGCTCTCTTTTCTTTTTTGCCTGAGCTTTATCTTGTTCTAAACGTGTCCTCTCTTCTGAGCTCTGCCTTAAGATGGCTCTTAGTAGTTCCCAAGTGTTTTTTTTGTTGAATATTTCTGCTTGTTGATCTTCAGGCAACTTCTCTGCGAGCAATGCAAGATCTTGGAGGGCTTGTGTTGCATAAGTTTTGATGCGGCTATTGTAAACGCTTTGGACAGCTTTGCTGTAACTGTCCTTATTTTCGCTCATAACATACTTTCTCATTGACTTAGCACAAACCAGAGACTACTGCGTTCTCTCAGAAGTTGAACGACTAACCGAAAAACTCTACTTATGACACCTAAAAATCTTCCAACAGTCAACTCTTTACGCAACCGTCTTGGGTTACCTGAAAGCGCTGCAGGATCATTGGGGCGGATTTGAAAAAATACGCGTTGACTTCACCCGCGAAGGACCCTCAATCATCTCCGACATGGAAAACGCCGGCATAGACAACGCCGAAGGCGTCTGTTTTAGTGTCCCAAGAAAAAGCGAGATGGCAGGTTTACTCAAACAACGCATGATGAACAAACAATTCTTTTGTCCACTGCTAAATTGGGAACACCCCTACCGAGGAGAGATATGCACAGAACTTAACGTAGAACGTTACGACTTACGCAAAGATGGCAACATCGGTTTTTCGCACCCACATGGAACCCACGACGACGTCTTTTGGAGTATAGCTTTAGCGGTTTATGCCACAGCAATTGTGACACCTGAACAATTCTTCGCAGTCATCCCAAGAGAATAAACTACACACATGACAAAACTAAAGCAACTCTGCGAAAGCCCAAATTGTAGCACCATGAAAAAACATAAGGATATTTCCCTCAAATGGGCGAGAAATGATATTTGAAATTTCAAATGCCGCCAATAAGAAAGGTATAAAATAGCTGTCGTCAGCCTTCTGGGTTCGATATTTAGCTAAAACTCTAGATTTCGTTTAGAGTTGATACGTTGATGGTGGAGGGTATCTTCTTCTTTAGGCGTAGGTCTTCGGTTATTAGTCGCAGTTCTCTTTCTTTTGCAAAATAAACATATGAAGCATCATAAAACGTAATGTTTAGATCTGCAGCGGTTTCCAGTATTTGTTCTTCTTTGTTAACTATCTGCAAAACCTCCATGACCCTTAGAGCATGTTTGACTGCCCCTGCAATCATTTTAGATTCTTCTTTTGAAATTTTTCCTTGCAAGAAGGATTCTTTCCAAATGATATTCCCCAGCTCATACCTCGCTAATTCTACAGTGCAGTTTTCAGTTAAGACCTCTATTTTGTTTTCTTTTATCGCTCTAAATATAGCTGAAGAGTCAAAAAGATATTTCATCTGCTATCTCGATTTTCTCTTATGCTTTTCACTATGTCTTCCATGCTTATTTTTTCGAGTATCGGCTTTAACCTGTTTAATTCCTGTTTTAGCTCTTGGGTCTCTCTTCTTTTAACTTCATCTTCAAGGGCTTTCCGCAGAATCTTTGATGGTTTAATCTTAAACTGCTGCATTTTTTCTTTCAGCTGTTTTGGAATCTTTGTTGATACTGTTACGGATTCAACCATGCTCTTGTCCTCAAACATCAAAAAGTAATACCATAAAGTAAGATAAAAAAGTTTCATTTTACGTCTTACTTTGAAAACTTCTCCCCCATCTATCTATACCACACCTACAATATAACGAGGTTTTACACATGAAATCTGAAAATATTCTTAATCATTATCCACAGACAAAACACTTTCAATTCGACTGCTGCAACATGCACAACCACCTCACACCAACATAGCCCACAACCACAACCAAAAAACTCAACATATAATCCATGCAAACTTGTGGAACAAATCCAACACCCACAACCAAACAACAAACAAAAACAAACCAAAAAACAAAACACAACAAGATACACAAACAAAAAGAAGTTTCACACAAAAAACCCACAACCACGCAAAACAAACTATTCTTATAAGCTAGCAAGATCCCAAATTATCGCTAATCTTATTCAATAAACCAAAACTGATAAAGAGCACATCTTCACACACAATTAGCTAACATACACTACTAAAGAAGAAGAGATATGTCTAAGGCATCAGAGATGGCAAGGGTTTCAGCTAAAGGCGGCTTTCATCTACTCTGGGGTATAGTCCTATCCACCGTCATCTCAGCTGTTGGAACAATTTTTATTGCAAGACTTCTAGGCTCAGACAACTATGGCTTATACGCAATTGCCCTAGCTGCCCCCAACCTAATTTCAACCTTCAGAGATTGGGGAATAACCACGGCCATGATAAAATATTCTGCAGAATACAACAACCAAAATAATATAGGCAAAATAAGAAGCGTCTTTGTCTCAGGATTAGCATTCGAAATCATCGTAGGTGTAGCACTCTCAGTGTTTTCCTTGGTGCTCTCTCAATTCATAGCAGACTTCTACGGACGCCCCGCAATCGTTCAACTAATCCAAATAGCATCTCTATTCATTTTAACCGGCGCACTAATGAACACAGCAAGCGCAGCCTTCACAGGTCTAGAAAAGATGCATCTAAACAGCATAATGCTAGTTGTTCAATCAATAGTTAAAACCGCCCTTATTCTAGCACTGGTGATTTTAGGTTTCGGAACCCTTGGCGCAGTTGTCGGATTCTCAGCAGGAGTCCTAGTCGCAGGAGTTACAGGAGTTCTACTAATATACGTAATGTATAGAGCTCTACCCAAACCTCCACAAGCAAAATTAGAATTCATAAAAACCACCAAGATCATGCTAAAATACGGATTACCACTATCCATCGGCGCCATTTTATCAGGCTTTCTCATCCAATTCTACAGCACCGTAATGTACATTTTCGTAACAGACAACTCACTGATAGGAAATTACTCAGTAGCACTCAATTTCGTGGTATTGATCACATTCTTTGCAACTCCAGTAACAACAATGCTATTTCCAGCCTTCTCAAAGTTAGATGCAAAAAAAGAACGAGAACTCCTACAAAGCGTGTTCCAATACTCCGTAAAATATGCAACTCTCATAGTTGTTCCAGTAACAGCGATGGTTATGGCCCTTGCCCAACCTGCAATAAACACAATATTCGAAGGAAAATATGAACAAGCACCATTTTACCTAGCTTTATTAGCAGTAACTTATCTTCTAACTGCACTTGGAAGTCTAAGCATAGGTAATCTAATAAACAGTCAAGGATACACAAAATACAACCTAAAACTATCATTACTAACGGTATCAATCGGATTTCCATTAAGTTTTGCACTAATTTCTCAATTCGGAATTATAGGTCTAATAGTAACCACCTTAATAGTAGGGCTTCCAAGTTTGTTCCTAAGTTTACGCTTCATCAAAAAGAATTTCGGCGTTTCCGTAGATTGGAAATCTTCTGCAAAAATCATGTTTTCATCAGGAACTGCAGCAATCCTAACCTATGCTACAATCAGTCAAATACATTTTAGCAGTCTAATACAATTAATCGTGGGTGTAATTATCTTCGTGATCGCCATTCTACTTATAGCCGTGATTACTAAAACCATAAACAAAGCGGATCTAGTTAACATTCGACAAATAGTCAACGCCCTATGACCCCTACGAAAACCATTAGCTTTCGTAATTAAAATAATCGAGAAATTAATGAATACTTTCCACAATAAATAGCTTTCAAAAAACCCTGATTAACATAAAATCCAATAATTGGTTAAAAAAAGAGTTGGTTAACTGCGAAATCGCCATCACATATCGGTCTACTCTAACGTTTCCATCTAAGCGACGCAATTTTCTATATTTGCCACAATAGTTACCCCCGATATGGGTGCAAGTATAACTCACATTTGAGTAAAGGCTACATGAACAAATAAATCTACAAATTGTTTTTAAGTTAACCAAAGAAGCAAACAACCTTCTTTAGATTTTATCATTTTCCCCTCTCCATGATTGCCAGACCAACAACCAAATATTATCCAGTCATGATTTACCAATAGACTTACGCAGTTGTATCGCTAAAGCCACATCTTTGTCAGTTGAAAATATATATTCTTAAACAACAAGTCATAATACCAAGCTTTACCTAAAGAATTAAGGATAACTATGAAAGCGCTTGTTTTAAGTGGCGGAAAAGGAACCAGACTAAGACCACTAACATTCACCTGTGCCAAACAACTAATTCCAGTAGCAAACAAACCCATCTTAGGATACGTTCTCGACCAAGTAGCTTCAACCAGAATAAAAAAAGTTGGCATAATAACTGCACACGAAACCGGCCAGTTCGTTCAAGACTACGTTAAAGACGGATCCAACTGGAACCTTAGTGTCTCCTACATTCCCCAAGAACCACTTGGTTTAGCACACGCAGTAAAAACCGCTAAACGTTTTCTAGGACAAGATTCTTTTGTCATGTGCCTAGGCGACAACGTAACAGGTCAAGGCTTAGAACCATTCGTCAAGAAATTTAAAAATGAGCATCTTGATGCGCTTATAATCCTAAAAGAAGTCGATAACCCATCAAGTTTTGGAATCGCTCAACTAGATGAAAAAGGCAATATTACCCGGCTAGTGGAGAAACCTAAAACTCCTATTGGCAATCTGGCAATTATTGGAACTTACCTATTTTCCAACAAAGTACACGCCGCTATAGAAAAAATCAAGCCTTCATGGCGAGGTGAACTAGAAATTACAGACGCCATCCAAGAAATGATCAATATGGGCTTTTCGGTTAAAGCTGAAATCTTAAATTCATGGTGGCTTGACACAGGTAAAAAAGATGACATCTTATCCGCTAACGCAAAAATTCTAGATGCATACGTTCAACGCGACATAAAGGGGACTATAACTAACAGTACAGTAGATGGCAGAGTTAAAGTAGACACAGGAGCAAAAATCGTGGACAGCATAGTTCGAGGACCATGCGTGATAGGAAAAGATGTTTTAATTGAAAACTCATTCATTGGTCCATACACAAGCATTGGAGACGACTCAAAGATCTATAATTCCAACCTAGAATATTGCGTTATACAAGAAAGCGTAACTGTCAAGGATGTTGAACGACTGGAGGACAGCTTAATCGGCAAAAACGCTAAAGTAACCCGAAACCAGAGAAACCGAACAATAAAACTACACGTGGGAGATTTCTCAGAAATCGAGGTTTAACACTCGAAAAAGCAACTATTTATAAACTTTTCAAATTGATATGTCTGAGTGTAGATAAGGGATAACTTATGTTACAGGGAATAAAAATTAGAACAATAAAGCGAATTTCAGATGAGAGAGGCTTTTTCACTGAAGTTATGCGCAAAGATTGGAAGGAACTCTTTGGAGAAGACACAATCACACAAGCAAACTTTTCTTTCTCCTATCCTAATGTTATTCGAGCTTGGCACCGACATGTTAAAGGTCAAGTTGACTATTTTCTAGCACTTAAAGGATCAATTAAAATCTGTGCTTTCGATGAAAAAACCGCGGAAGTCAATGAGGTAATTTCAAGCGGCTTAGATTTACAACTAGTTCGCATGCCTGGACACTACTGGCATGGCTTCAAAGCAATAGGCACCGAACCTGCAATGCTTCTATACTTCACCACTAACCTATATGACGCATCAAATCCTGACGAGGAACGTCGCCCGTGGAATGACCCAACACTCATTCCCAAAATTGTAAACGGCAAAAAAGATGAAGCTCGTGTTGGCAAACCATGGGATTGGAACACCCTTCCCCACAAGTGATGAAATATGAAACTGTTAGTCACTGGCGGATTAGGATTTATCGGAAGCAACTTCTGCAGGCTTATACTTGCAAAGTACCCTGATTGTGAATTAATAAACGTAGATAAAATCGGCATAGGCGCCAACCCAGCGAATTTACATGATATTGAGAATGACAAACGCTACACATTCATCAAAGGCGATATTTGCAACCCACAGCTAATGAACCGCCTAATTCATCAGGTGGATGCAGTTGTAAACATCGCAGCCGAAACTCATGTTGACCGAAGCATCGCCGACCCAAACTTTTTCCTCCAAAACAACACAGTAGGCACATTCACAATTCTTGAAGCCATAAGAAAACACAATCATAAAGCAAGACTTCTACAGGTATCCACAGACGAAGTTTACGGCGAAGCCCTTGAAGGATCATTCACCGAAAACACACCGCCAAAACCCTCCAATCCTTACTCAGCTGCCAAAGCCGCCGCAGACATGTTCGTACTATCATACCACAAGACTTTTGGCTTAAACGTCTCAATAACACGATGCACCAACAACTTTGGACCCTACCAACTTCCAGAAAAGCTAATCCCAAAAACCGTTATCCGAGCCCTAAGAGATCTACCAATTCCAATTTACGGAAAAGGAACAAATATTCGCGATTGGATTTACGTGGAAGACCATTGCGAAGCCTTACGTATTGTACTTTACAAGGGCAAAGCAGGCGAAATCTATAATATATCAGCAGGAAACGAAATCGCAAACATTGAAATAGCCAAAAAAATTATTCGCCAACTCAAAAAGTCTGAAAACCTAATAACATTTGTCGAAGACCGCCCAGGACACGACACACGCTACAGTTTGGACTCCACAAAAACCAGAACTGAATTAGGTTGGAAACCAAAGTTCAATTTTGAAAAATCTGTAGAATCAACAGTTAAGTGGTATCTTGACAACGAACATTGGTGGACACCTTTTGCAACCGAAGTCATCTTGCATCCAACACCTTGGAAGCTTGGTGGCTGTTAATTGAAGCTTCTAATTACCGGTGCAAGTGGACTTTACGGATCAAAACTAGCTCAAATAGCACTGTCAAAAAAATACGAAGTTTATTCATCTGATATTCAAAGCTTGTCAGTTTACGGTAACTTTGTTAAAACTGGATATTTCTGGAAAAGCACAGGTTGATGAAGCCTTCAAAACGCATAAAACCCGATGTCGTTGTCCATGCTGCAACATTGACTGATGTTGATAAATGCGAATTGAACAAGGAACTTGCTTGGAAAGTAAATGTTGAAGGCACAAAAAACATCGTTGAAGCAGCAAAAGCTACAGGTTCATTTTTGATTTATATTTCCACGGACTACGTTTTTGGCGGAGAAAATGGTCGCTACAAAGAAACACAAGCGCCTAATCCCATTAACTATTATGGATTAACCAAGCTTAAAGCTGAAGAAATCGTCAAAACCCAAAAAGAATACTTCATTGCAAGACCCAGCGTTATTTACGGTTCAACTCCTGCAGCTGGAAAAGTAAACTTTGCCCTCTGGCTAATTGAAACCTTGCGAAAAGGCGAACACGTCAAAATTGTAACTGACCAATGGAATACACCCACGCTCAACACTAATTTAGCTGAAATGACTCTGGAAGTTATCGAACGCAGGTTAACTGGAATTTATCACTTGTGCGGTGCCACACGGGTTAGCAGATTTGAGTTCGCTGAGCAAATCGCTGACGTTTTCAACTTGGATAAAGGCTTGATTGACAGGTTTCGTCTTCACAATTCACTTTGTCTGCTAAACGCCCCATGGATTCATCGCTTGATACTTCAAAGGCACAGCAAACTTTGACAGCAAAACCGCTTGAAATGGATAAGGCTTTAAAGCATTGAAGTCTGAGCTTTCCCGAAAAAGACTAATATATTGAGCGCAAGTGTTATGTAGTCAAGTTTTAGTGCTTTTCTGGTTGTTTGGGACGACTCGATGAATCACAGTCTAATGTTAAACAAATTGCTAGACAGCGTATTCAAATTCTATTTGAGCAAGCCAAAAAAGTCTGTAAGGCTAACCCAAAGTTGGCTATGCAATATGTTGCTTCTGCGAGGAGAATTGCTATGGCAGCCAAAATTCGTTTACCAATTGAGTTTAGAAAGGCAAACATGCAAAAAATGCAATGCACTGTTTGTGCAGGGTGTTAATTGCCGTGTTAGGATAAAGCAGAAAAGGGAGCCTCATGTTGTAATAACATGTTTAAACTGCGGTAACCAAACTCGTATACTGTTAAAAAAGAAAAAGGAGCAAAAAATACTTGAGCAAAATAACAACTCAGAATGAAGCGCCATGTTAGGCACGTTTTAAAAGATGAAAACCCAACGATTTGGGTTGGCAAAGAAGGTTTAACCCCTTCATTGGTGGCTGAAATCGAGAAGCAACTGCAAAGAAACAAGATGGTTAAAGTAAGATTTTGCCTGCTGCCCTGCAAGGTGAAGTGACAGCTCAAACTATCGGGGTTAACGCTTCTGAACAAACTAATTCAGCTTTGGTTGAAGTTAGGGGTCATGTGTTTATTCTGTTTAGGAAGCGAAAAGCCGAAGAAGAGCCTTCTCAACCATAAATTTTTAAATACTTTTTTTGGGTTAATGCTTGTGGGTTGTTCAGAGAATATTTATATTAGGCGTCATTGTTTAACTGCAAGGAAAAACCAAAGGATAAGAGCAACTTGACGACTCCTCATGACGTTCCAGCTTCAAAATTCATAGTTAGATTAGCAAAGTATCTTAGGGAAAACGTTGACGAAGTTCAACCCCTTCCATGGGCAACTTATGCCAAAACAGGCATGCATGTTGAGAAACAGCCACAAGATCCAGATTGGTGGTATACTCGAAATGCATCAATTCTGCGCAAAGTATACATTTATCGGTCCAATCGGACTTGAAAAATTACGCGCTGAATATGGCGGTAGAAAAAACAGAGGAAGTAAACCTGACCGTGTAAAAAAAGCTGGCGGAAGCGGAATCCGCAAAAGTCTTCAGCAGCTTGAATCTGCAGGTTTAATCCAGATATCAAAACCCAAAGGACGAATAATGTCTCCTAAAGGACGTAAGCTTCTCCAAGAAGTAGCTGGAGACTTATCTAAAGAAATGGTTAAAACTGTCCCTGAGCTCAGGAAGTATCAAGGCGAATAGTGACAATGTCAGATGACGAGCTTGCCCAGATTCGTAAACGAAAACTTTCTTCAATGCAGCATCGCATGAGTGATGAACAAAGGCAAGCTCAAGCAGAGCAACAGATGGAAAATCAGAAACAGGCGTTGCTTAGTAAGATATTGGCGCCTGAAGCTCGACAAAGGCTAAATAACCTGAAAATGGTTAAGCAGGAATTTACCGAGAGTATTGAGATGCAGCTGATTGAGATGGCACAGTCAGGAAAGTTGCCAATTCCACTTTCAGATGCACAGCTCAAACAAATATTAGTTCAGCTTCAATCACGGAAGCGAGAGACAAAAATCAGAAGGATATAAAGATGGCGAGAGTTAAACCAATAGGAAAAAAACTCAGATTAGCCAAAGCTGGCAAAGAATCACAGTCTGTTCCAACATGGGTTATTGCCCGAACTGACGGCAAAGTTAGGAATAATCCTAAGCAACGACGCAACTGGAGAACCAGAAAGATAAAAGCATAGGAGAATTAGAGCGCAATGGCCAAAGAAACTACTAAACAAATTACAAAAGAAGAAGAAATAGAAGAATTAGCTATGCCAGACGAGGAATCTGGAACTGAAATAGCTACTGGTCAGGCTCAACCTGAAGCTGCGCCAGCCGAAGAAGAAGCTGTCGAAGAAGTGAAGCCTAAGAAAAAGAAGAAAGACGACCAAATCGTTGAAGAAAGATTCTACACAATCCCCCTATCAAGAGCTTTGGTTAGACCACCCAAAAAACGTGCACCTCGTGCTATGCAACTAGTCAAAGAATTCGTCAACAGGCACATGAAAATTGCAATAAAGGTTTCTGAAGAAGAGGAAGAAGAAGAACTGCCGCAACTGATCATCAGCAAAGAAGTCAATGAAAAAATTTGGAGCTGCGGCATAGAAAAACCGCCACGCAAAATCAAAACACGTGTAACCAAAGACAAAGACGGTAATGTGACCGTTTACCTTGCAGAAACATAAAAATTAATTTTATATTTTTCAATTTTCCTATTTTATGGATATGCTTTTTTAGGCTATTTGCTTCTTTAGACTTTTTTTGTTAAAGTTTTTTTCAAAGTACAATTTTTTACAAAGCAACTTTCACCTAAAAAATCAATTAGAACCTGAATTCCCAAGGATGTCAGGAGCTAATAGAGCTCAAAATTAGCTTATACCTTCTTTTAGAGGGCTAACCTGAAATAAGAACAACATTTAAAGTGATACACATTCAGAACTACAAAAAGTGGTGTCAAAATGTTTTTTCAACTTGTATAATATACCGCAATCTAAAAAAAGGAGTATCGCGTGAGACTTTCGCTAATAACACATTCGTCTGGAGATTTTATTCTTGACTGTTTACTTATCAAGTATAGTGGGAAGCGCAAGTATAGGTGTGTATGCGTTGGCAACTGAAAATATCGTTTTGATTCCACGTATGGTTCCGCTTGAAAAAGCCCAGGAATTCGCCGACTACTTAAAAGTGAACCTTGCCTACACATCAATATCTGGCTCAGTTTTGGCTGGTTCACTAGTAAGCGCAAACTCATCGGGCATGATGGTTTCACATGCAATACGCGAAGAAGAATTAGCGGCAATAAAAACAGTTTTCGAAGGAAACATTACCATTATGGATTCTAAGAAAACTGCTTACGGCAACTTGGTTTTAGCTAATGATAAAGGTGCTTTAGTGGATCCGCGATTCAAAGAGACTGAAATCACAAAAATCTCTAAAGCCTTAGATGTTGAAGCGGTGCCAACAGAAATCGCGGGTTTACCTTACGTTGGTTCTTTGGCTGTAGCCACAAATAAAGGCGTCTTAGCACATCCGTTATTAAAAGACGAGGAAAGAAAACTTCTTGAATCAGTTTTCAAAGTCCCCGTGGATGTAGGCACCATAAACTGTGGGGTTCCTTACGTTGGAACAGGCTTACTTGCGAATAATCATGCAGCTGTTGCTGGTTCTATGACAACTGGACCCGAGATGTTTATAATTGGGAACGCACTGGATGTTGTGCAGGAAGAAGAAAAATGAAAACTTTCAAAGTAACAGGCACAATCAACAAGCCCAGATTATCAACTCCATTTGCTCGAGAACTCTTAGCTGAAAAAAGCGAACATGCAGTCGAAAAAGTCTATGCTGAAATAGGCAGCCGACACCGCGTAAGAAGACATCACATAAAAATAATTAGTTCTGAAGAGCTTTCTGCCGACCAAATCAAAAACCCAATCTTAAAGAAAATTGTTACTGGAGCGTAACCTTTTTGGCGCAACGAGAGAAAGCTGAAGAAGAACTCCGCCGCCTTAGCATGGAAATGCGTTACCTGGAACAAACAGCCGATGCATTGCAACAACGCATAAGCATGATTAACGCAGCCCTAACTGACATAAACTACGCTAACATGACGCTTGACGGTATTGAAAAAGAAAAAGAAAATTCTGAAATGCTTATTCCAATCGGCGGAAGCTCATATGTTAAAGCGAAGATTGCAGACACAAATAAGGTCATAATTGGATTGGGTTCAGGTGTATCAATAGAAAAAACCCTTCCAGAAGCTAAATTAATCCTTAAAGAACGCTTAGATGAACTTCAGAAAACAATGCAATCAGCCCAACAACAATTCAGTCAAGTGGCTGAGCGAATTAACTCGAGCAGAAGCAGACTTGAAAGTATGCTTTCGACAAGAGAAGGGAAACAATAGTTTAATGTTTGATAAGCTAAAATCAGGTTTTAAAGGTCTAATAAATAAAGTAACAACAACTGAACTTAAAGCCGATAACTTATCTCCTATTTTATCCGAATTTAAAATGAGCCTAGCCGAAAACGATGTTGCGTTCCCTGTTGCAGATAAAATCTGTGATGAACTCGAAAAACGTTTGGTAGGCGTTCAAGTTAAACGTTTGGAAGACCGGAAAAAAATTGTTGAAGACAACCTCCGCCAGGTCCTCTTAGACGTCATGCTGACAAACATAAGAATTGACCTGTTAAAAATAGCAGATGAAAAACGCAAGAAAAAGGAACCTTTCGTTTTAATGTTTGTAGGCATTAATGGAACTGGAAAAACCACTACCATCGCGAAGGTGGCTCAGTTTCTGCGTGACAAAAGCTACTCTGTAATTCTTGCTGCAGCTGACACTTATCGTGCAGGATCAATTGAACAGTTAGAAGAGCACGGTAAACGGTTAGGTATTAGGGTGATAAAGAGTATTTATGGTGGTGACCCAGCAGCAGTCGGTTACGACGCTGTTAGCCACGCAAAAGCACATGGACTCAACATTGTATTAATTGATACCGCTGGCAGAATGCAGACTAACCAGAACTTGATGAATGAACTCGTTAAAGTGAAGCGTGTGGTAAAGCCTGACTTAACAGTTTTCGTAGTAGATTCACTTATCGGTAATGATGCAGTTATGCAGGCTGAAGAATTCAACAAAGCCATTGGCATCGACGCAACAATCCTTACCAAAGTTGATGCAGACGTAAAAGGCGGCTCAGCCCTAAGCGTAACATATGTAACACAAAAACCAATCCTTTTCATCGGAGTGGGCCAAACCTACAAGGACCTGGAACTTTTTAATCCAGAAAAATTCGTCAACATGGTCCTAAGATAACTTGGAACTCTTCCAAATCGGTCTGGTAAAAACAAATTTTGCTTAGGTAAATCCAATAAGCCTTAATAAAATCCCCAAGAGCTTGGTCAACGTCAACAGCATCAAAGAAGTCAACGAATTCTTCATCAACTCCTTTTAGACTCTTGGAAGTTTAAACGTTCAGTTGCGCCAATTATTCCTTTTCAGGAATCAAACTTTCCATCGAAATGTCTTCTGGAACATTTATTGTAAAAGGAAAATTAGTTAAGACATCAATTCAGCTGCTTACGAGCATTTTTTTAGGTTTCAATTACAACTATTCTTTGATCAGTTTTTCTCTAATTCCAATCAATACATTCGTTTGAAGTAGCTGACAAGTATAATCCCCAAAAAATAGAGCATAGACCCCTATTTTGCGTTACTGAAAATGGTCAATGCTCAAGTGATCAATCCTTCATAAATTTTAGAACAAGTAATTCTTGCAGTAGACTGCCTTTTGCTGCTCAGATACGTTTTATCAGAAAGCGATAGGTAAAATTATATGTGGAAGCATCTCATTTAGAATGCCTTATGTGGGTCCGTGACGCAGTACGGATAGCGTGTCAGCCTTCTAAGCTGAAAGTCATGGGTTCAAATCCCATCGGACCCGCCACTATTTTTAATTTGGCACCTTTTTCTATTACATTTTGATCAATGGATTTGTTATTTGAGTCTTGACCAGGATCAATGTTAGCTATCTCTCCAAGTTTTCTTTTGACGTATTCTAGAGTTTGTTGATGATAGTAAAACTTTTTATCTGCTCCAAAATGCCTTGCCCTAGCATAGGACACTTCACCATTCTTCCTAAAGAAAACTTGAACACTGCAAACAACTTTGCCTTCTCCACATACTTCACATGGAAATCTATAACCTTTAATCTTCATTTTGATGCTTCCTTATACTTGGAGCTGACCAGACTCGCTGAAGAACTATTTAATGATCATTAAAACAAAATTAGGGAGCGTTTTTAGGGTTAATCTTAAATCTTGTTAATTAATAATTAGGCTTGGGGTTACTGGGGTAATTGAGAAGAGATGAGGCTCTTTCACTGTTAAAAGATTTGAAGGCTACATTTGGCTCTATGGAATATACAAATTATGTTCTTTTGAAGAATGAGGAAAGAGTAGGTTTTTGGGAGTTAATAATACAATGGAGTCCTCAACCGGAAGAGAAAACAAAATTGCCTAAGTTGTTAGGTAAATATAGTTTAGTAGTATTTTTTAGTGATGGTTATGCTATTTTTCGTAGAACTAGATGAGTTTTGGTTTGTTTATTTTGTTACTTTGAATTGTTTGCCACATGTGCAGGTGTAGGCTTTAATGTGGAAGTAACTATTTTTCAATGATTTGTCAGAGTGTTCTATTTCTTTTCCACAAGCGGGACATTTAGCCAACACAATTTCTCCCATCATGCATTATCAAAGTAGAATAATAACAAATGTGACTGCAGTATTGATACAACAAAAAATAATATCCCCTCTAACGATGCTAATCAACTATGACAGCTTACAATCATCTAAGAATTAGTTTTGGAGCGTAAAGAAAACTTTGCTAAAAAAAAATAAAGAAAGAGAGAACAGGGGTTGTGGCTTCTTTACTTGCCTATTTGAACTGATTTCATATAGGTTCCTTCAGGAACAAAAGAAGCCAAATATGCTGCGCCTGATGGCGAAACGTTATGGAGAATCATAAGGTCATAAAACATCTGTTTAGTGAGGAATAGCCATGTGTTTTGCATTACTAGTGCTTGATGTGCATCAGTGACTATGAAGGCATTATTTATTTTGAAGTATCTTGCATCTTTCCAAACTATGTGTGTTGGAACTGGGACTCCAGTTAAAACCCAGTCAATATCTAGTTCACTTGGCGGCAAAAGTGAAACTCCAGGAACTATACCGAGTACAACGTTTGGATTTTTACCTGCTGCGTTTACAGGTCCCATAGCAAAAACAGGAGTTGCCATCATGGTTGAAGCAATTAAAGCTACAAATATCACTAGGATATTTCTGTTTAACTCAATCACATCCTTTAAATTTTAGAATTATTAAGCAGCATTGTATTGGTTTTTTTTTATTTATAATTTTGCAAATGTCATTTATCCTGATACAATATTTACTGTTCATGATGAAAACTAGTCATGAATAATAAAACATCTTATACATTGCAATCTCTATCAGAAATATGCTCTATATATATTCCATTAGGCTTGATATGCAGTAAATATGCACATCAGCTTAGACAGGGTTCAATCCCTAAGAACTAATTTTGGAGCGTAAAGAAAACTCTGCTAAAAATAAAGAGAGCATAGAGAAGATTACAAGGTTAGTTTCTTTTTTCTCAATGTATATTCTTGTTTACTCTATCAGTTATGGATTTATTTGAACTTCAAATACATAGTCATATTCACTCATGCTGACTGGTGTGATAGCTCCTTTTCCTCTTATGCTGCTTAAGTCGCCAGTTCCACTTTTAATGAAAT
Organism: Candidatus Bathyarchaeota archaeon; assembly: GCA_963741005.1. Lineage (GTDB taxonomy): Archaea > Thermoproteota > Bathyarchaeia > Bathyarchaeales > Bathycorpusculaceae > Bathycorpusculum. The sequence goes on along the minus strand of CAVUGQ010000006.1, from coordinate 82,324 downwards.
ACTGTAATGAGTCTTTGTTTAAGCCAATAGTCAAGTCGCCAACACCAACACCTGCAATTGTAGCATCTTTCAAGACGTGTGTTCCTACACCTACGTCACAATAAGGACCCTCTTTGATAAGCATATTCTCCTGTAGGAGACCAGAACCACTTATATCTCCAGTCCACTCAACTGAAAAATCTCTGAACTGAATGATTAGGTTACCACTTTCTCCTGTTTCCATATACTTCATACCATCAGGATTATCAAATACATAAAATGTTCCAGTAAGAGTCATTGTTACAGGCTTTATTGCAGAAACTGATGACATTGGCAATATCAGCATAAGTAGAGCTAACGCCAAAACTGGCACTAAGATTTTTCTGTTTAACTCAATCACCTCCTTTAAGAGTGAAAATTAGTAGGCAACATTGTATTGTTTTATTTAATATTTATAATTTGGCACATGTCATTTATCCTGATTCAATATTTACTAAGTATGATGTATAGTATTCATTGATGATAAAGCATCTTATACATTGCAATCTCTGGCAGAAATATGCTCTATTTATGCTTCATTAGTCTGATCTGCACTAAACGTGCACAGCAACTTAGGCAGGATTTAATCTCCAAGAACTTATTTTGGAGCGTAAAGACAAAGGAAATATTAAAAGGATAACTGCAATAATTCTAATTGAGCAACTATGTCTAATTCGTCAGTTGGCTTGATTGATTTAATTAAAAGAGTAGTTGCACCTTTGTTTTTGTTGCTTGGCGTTATTTTGGTTGTAAGTGGCTTTTCAAATGCACTTTCAACGGTTGAGATTATTACTTTAGATAATCAAGTGATTACTACTTATCCAAGACTCTATGTTGGTATTTTGATTAGCCTTGCAGGGTTAGCGACTGCTATTGTTTCATACCTTGTTTTTCATGGTGAAATTAAACTTCAGAAAATAATCCAATAATAAATGATCAGCCTCTAAAAACAAAAACACACTAAATATTAATTTCAACTAAGACTCTAAGAACTAGTTTTGGAGCATAGAGAAAACTTTGCTGATTAATTAAACATTATACATTGATTGATTAATTGTTACTCTGAAGTTATGATGGCATTTTTCGCAATGGTAGTCTTGAATAGTTAAACTACAGTTTTTCAATTCTCTTGAAGGTTTGTGGATTCCTTTGCCACAACTAGGACAGTGAGCCATTGAGTATCTATCTTACTCTTTTGATGCCCTTGGAATATGAATATTATGAACTCAAAATCCATGAATATACTCTAAATATGCTCCAATAGACTGCTCTGCAATTTATCATTTATTCTCGTATCACTCTTTCCTCTGCTGGCGTGTCCAAAACGAGTTATTCTCCAGTTCTCCATGTTTCCTTGGATGATCTGTTCAAGGAACAAACACTCGTTTCTTGGCTTTATCCTCTAACTCTTTTAAGCGACCAAGAACCTCAGGCAAAACCGCAGTTTCACACATCAAGGAATTAGCTTTCAGCATTATGTTCAATGCAGCCATCCGAGCTAACTCGTTAGATGTTTTAATGAACCTCAGGTTTGCTTGACGATAAATCTGCTAATACCTATTCATAATTTTCAATAGAACCCCGTCAGGCTTAACTGCACTCTGAAAACAAGTTGCCAAATCTCACGAGACTCAAAATCCTTGTACAAAACACGTTTAGAAAAGGTCAATTTTATGCTTAATTCGTTCACAATCTCAGCTTGAGAAAAGCCTAAACCTTCGAGTTTTAACAATTCTAGCCTTCTAGCAACCTTATCCATACAGTGTCACCCCCTAAAAATGAACAAAATGTTCACAATTTCCCATGTTAAATAAGCGAACAAAAAAAGAAAAAGGGATAATGATTTCAGTATAAATTCGCTTCTGGAAGGTCGAATACCTTCGGACCCGCCAAATTATTATTTTGAGTTGATGCGAAGTTTTTGACTTAAGATAAATGGTTTTAAAAGACACTGCAGGTTGAATTTGTTTTTTTAAGCCTCGTTTTTATGTGACTGGTCCAGTTGGAGAACGTCCTAACACATCTAAAATCTCTTCAGTAGTTGTCTTTTTTCCTGCATTTCGCACAAAATCCGTCGCCACTACTATTCCTACTATTTTGTTGTTCTTGAGAACGGGTAGTCTCCTTATTTTGTTGGTTGACATCGTTCTTGCAGCTTCTTTAAGCGAGGTGTCAGGGTCAACTGTTATTACCGTTTTAGTCATGACTTCTATGACTTTAACATCTGGCGAGCTTCTTTTTGCCACGATTCTTCTGACTATGTCGCGTTCAGTGATTATTCCAACGGGAAATGCTTTAATTACCACTATAACGCAGCTAATACCCTTTGACGACATGAGCTCTGCGGCTTCAAAAACGGTTTTGTTAGGCTCAATTGTCACAACTTCTTTAGTCATTATTTCTTTAACCGTTGGCATATAACATCTAGTTAGACAGAAAACTTTTAAATGATAAAAGGTTTGCCATAACTAACTGTACGCCAATTCAAAACCACGAACAAAATTTTATCAACTCATAAAACTGACTATCTTTTTAAGTTTGTAAATTACCTATTTTGTTGCTGTTGTTTTGTTGTATTACTGAACTTTTATCGTTAATCTCAATAAACAATGAAAGTGGGTTTGCTCAGAAAAATGATCATATGAAAATCTATCGGTGTTTAACAATAGTTTGCCAGAGCTGTTAATGAAAACTTTTTACTAGAAAAAATTCTCAAAGGGTCAAAAAACAATCAGTCTTTTCCTTTTTTTATTGCATTTTAAGACTGAAAAAGTGTAACCAACAAAACTGGTGGAGACAACTACTACGGCACATTTTTCAAAGCAAGCAACCAAACAATCACAGTCAACGTACAACAAGAACCAGTAAACATTAATGGATTACCCATAATTTGCTGTGTTGAATAACTTAGTTTCTTTCAGGTCAATACCTTGTTGCTTTTGGGTTTAAAGCTCAATTCAAGTTCATTTTCATGAAAAGATTATAAATTGAAGCTTTCAAAACCCACTCTCTAACTATATTAGGTTAATTAACCGCACAGATATACTCTCCGAACACACGCTTAATGCTTGAAAACGCCGATTCCGCCATCCAACGGTAACCATAACCTCTCTCACGCCTCGTAAATTTCTGAAGGCATAATAAATCATTATTTTTGACATATCCATATAGGTTTTCATCAACGAATATTATTAGAATTCAAATGTCCGCGTTTTATCAAGGTCGACTTTTGAATAAAACTTATATTTCCTTTATAGCTGCCTTGGTTTAAGGAGAATCGAGTTTTGCAGAAACCAAACACTCAACAAAGGCTTTCTAAACTTCATAGGGCAACATTAGGTTTCGTGTTTTCAATTGTAAGTGCTATACTAATTTTGTTGCGGGGATTGGTTAGAATAACAGTTGGCGATTTAATTACATTCTTTGGTTCAGACGAAGTTCGCATAGGTTTTTGGCTCGGATAGCATTAAATATTATCGGTGGAATCGCAGTTGAATTTGCTGTTCTCATTATAGTTGATCCTACATGATTTATACTGGTATGGAAATGTCTGGCGGAGTAATAGTTTTAATCTTTTCAATACTAAGCATTTTCGTAGGCAGCGGCTGGCTAATAGGCTTAATACTTGGAGTAATAGGCGAAATCCTCGCTTTGGCAAAAAAATAATCAATGCGAAAATGTCCTGTGTTGGGCTGAAAAATGCTATAAGCAGACTCAACGTGCTTTTAACAATTTTTCCTCAAAGTTTATCATATTGTAATCGAAAACTATTTCCATATTCCAACCTTAGCTAACCTCTAGGTGCACATTGATGAATCGCAAAGATTACTTAAAAGAGCCTGTTAACCACATTAAAATAAACGGCATGCTGACCGTCGACCAATTGATGCAGCAATTCAAAAACTCAGGTTCGCTTAGCGCAGGGCGATTAGCTGATGCATGTGACATTTACGAGAAAATGCTTAAAGAAAAAGACTGTACTGTTTTCTTGGCTTTGTCAGGCGCAGTTGTTCCTGCAGGAATGCGTACATTGATCGTTGATTTAATCCGAAATCATCTGGTGGATGTGATTGTAAGCACGGGCGCATGCATGGTTCATGACGCCATTGAAGCTGTAGGTGGACAACACTACAAAGGCGGATTATCAGTTAACGACATAGAACTCTACAAGTATCACTTATTCCGCATTTACGACATACTTGTTCCCGAAGAAGACTATGTTCGATTAGATTTTAGATTGTCAGAAATGTACACTAACATCGCTAAAGAACGCCAAGGGGCAAGTTTGGCTTCAAACGAATTTGCATATGAAATAGGCAAACGCTTAACCGACAAAAACTCCATTCTACGTGCCGCATATGAAGAGAATATTCCCATTTTTCTTCCTTCTGTGCGCGATTCAGAATTCGGCTTTATTCATTGGCTCCACGCTTCACAAAAAGACCAGAATAACGTTCTTTTGGTTGATGCCTTCAAGGATGTGCCCACAATCTGCCAAATCTGTGGCAAATCACCTAAAAACGGTATGATAGTTATCGGTGGCGGAGTACCCCGCAACACCATTCAATCATCCGCACTTGCTTCCAAAAAAGGCTTAGACTACGCAGTTGTAATTACCTTGAACCGACCTGAAACGGGAGGATTGTCTGGTTCAACACTGGAAGAGACGGTAAGTTGGGGCAAAATGAAAGGAGCAGCTGACCATGTAATGGTTATTGGAGAGGCTTTGATGGTTTTTCCGTTTCTTGTAGCTTCAGTGACAGAGCGTTTGGGCAAAGAGTTTAAGAGGGATTCTTTCTTACAGAGGGAACAGCTTGCAGGTAAGGGATTAACATGAGCAGCGATTCTGAAGCAGAGTTCTGCGGTAACTGCGATAGCCACAACAGCTACGAGTATCCAACAAAAGTTTTCTGTTCAACCCGCTATTGGCACCACGAGAATCCAATTGTAGATACACTTTGGCACTGCGACAGCTACAATAGGGTCAGCCAAGAATGTTACTGCGTAAGAGAAGCAAAGAAAAAAACAGACGAAACAAGGTAAAGTTAAAGTTAATAATCACTACAACGTTTTATTCGAATCTGCAGCCCGGTGGTGTAGCGGTCAAGCATAGGGGCCTCTGGAGTCCTTGACGAGAGTTCGAATCTCTCCCGGGCTACCAATTAATATTCTGATTTAAAGACTCAGATTTATATAACAAATCCACAATTGAATGTTAACAAGAAATATTTGGATGCTTTAATTTGGCTGATTTGAAAGATTGCCCCTTTGGACAAGACATAAAAGATGACTGCAAGAAATGCGACTACTCTAAAAGTAACCATTATGACTCGACTACTGGAAAATGCGTAAAAAGATAATTACTTTTTTTGCATATTGCAGGCGGTTATCGATTTTCTACGTGAACTCAGCTGTTTTCATCAGGCATATGTTTCTTTAATAGATTGATCCTTTTAGATAATAACGGCAAGATTTTCTCCACAGCAACAAATGCAATCACTGCATAGGCTATTCCGCCTAAAACATCAACAACGTAGTGTTCGCCCAGATAGACTACAAAAAACCAGGTTCCGAACGGAATTGCCAACGCCGGTAGACTCTTCCACCTCCAAATTTTAAATGCGAAAAGGAAAACTAACAACGGTATAGCTGAATGCATACTGGGAAAAGCAGCATTCACATTTCCGCCTAAAAAATCAAACAATGTTTTGTAGACAGGGATACCTAAACTAGGATCAACTGACCCTGTTAAGACTCGAATAGTGACATCTGGCATTTCCTTCCACGGAGGAGCCACGGGATAAAAGAGAAAAGTTATCAGCGCCGAGTATGTTAGTACACTGAAGGAAACAATATACTTCCAATAGTTCTTAGGGCTTTTTCTCCAAACGATAAACGCAAAGATAGTTGGAATAAAGAAATATGATCCATAGTAGAGAGCTCCTATGTAATCTAAAGCTGGGTACCTAAAATTCTGCTGAAGAATCCAACTCGGAAGATGACCAAATAATTGTAACTCCAAATTTTTTGGTTCAGAATGAAGATTGAACTCCGAGATTTTGCCCACGAAGCCATACATCATTTCATATGAGATAAATACGGTGACGAACGGGAGCCAATCTTTCAAAGTACTCCAAGTTCGTCGATTATAGGACGCATAAAAGAGAATCCCTAAAACAAGAAATTCAGGTCCAGGCATAACGGTGAATTGCAGACAGAAGACAACCGCAGCAACTACATAGATTCCTAAAAAAAGAAGAGAAAAGAACCTCGATGAATGATAGTCAAAACTCAAATCATGCTTGAATTTTTCAAACGTGGGCTTCTTTGTCTCTTCTTCTTTTTTCACCACTATTTAATCGCCAGCTTAAATTACGTTATATACCCTTTTTAAATGCGTTTTCCCAATTTGTCCACAAGACTCATGCTCAACGAGATTCGATTATGCCTCTTAGACAATACAATCATAGCCAAACAAATACGCTTAAAGAGTTTTTGAGACTTGAAGGAGAATAAAACCATTACGCGCCCTTCCTCATCCAGATACTACACAGTGAAGCAGGTTGGGAAATCGCACAGTTTTGATTGTTACCTGAGTTTGAAATCTGATTTGACCATCGTTTAATATAGCCCCAAAAGTTGAACTATGATAAAAGGTTAAATTGCTCAGGCGGATTAGCTTTTTAGTTATTCGAGGTTATTTACTTGACAAACAACCTTCCTCTTTCATTATCTTCTAACGTTAACTGGGTCGGAGTTAACGACACAGAAACACCACTTTTCGAGGGACTCTGGCGAATCCCCGAGGGCGTTTCCTACAACTCATATTTAATAGTAGGCTCAGAAAAAACAGCGCTGATTGATTCAGTCCACGAGAAGTACGTCTTTGAACACTTTGAAAAAATTAACAAACTAACAGACATCTCAAAAATTGACTATATCGTCATTAACCACATGGAACCTGACCACACCGGTTCCATTCCTAATCTTCTTAAGAAAGCACCAAAAGCAAAAGTGATTTTCACACCCATCGCCCAAATGATATTTAAAAAATTCTATGGTTTCGACCCCGCAGCAGTCATCATAAAGAAAGAAGCAACAGAAATTTCCTTAGGAAACAAAACTTTGAGGTTTATTCAAACCCCCTGGCTTCATTGGCCCGAAACCATGAGTACCTACCTCGCGGAAGACAAAGTTTTGTTTTGCTGCGACGTATTTGGTTCATTTAAAAAACTGCCCGAAGGTTCCATATTAGAATCCGACATAGATCTGGTCAAACAGAATATTTGCAGATGTTCGCAAAAATACTTTGCCTCAGTCTTCAATGGGCAACGCGAATGGATTCTAAAAGCCTTAGATAAATTTGACAAAATTAGTCCCGAAATTGAAGTTTTAGCGCCAAGCCATGGACCAGTCTACACAGTCAACGCCAAGCAAACTATGCGTACTTGGGCTTCTTGGAGCAAAGGCACATACACAAAGACTGTTGTTGTGGCATATGACACCATGTATGGAATGACTGAAAGGTGCTTAAATGCAATTATTGAAGGAGTAAAAGAAGCAGGAGGTATAGTTCTAAGTTTCAATCTTTCTGACGACACTGCTGTTGACGCATTAGCTGCCTTGGTAGAGGCTCCAGCATTAATCGTTGGTTCCCCCACATATGAGCACGAGATATTTCCAAAAGTAGTAGATTTCCTTAATTTTCTTAAAACCAAAAAGTTTTCAAACAGATGCGCCAGCGTGTTCGGAAGCTTCGGTTGGAGCGGAGAAGCCACACGAAAACTATCCGTTGAGCTAACTGCGTTGGGTTTCGAGTTGGTGGGGCAGCCGCTTTCAGTTTTTGGTAATCCCACAAAAGAAGACCTTGAAAAGGCAAGAGAGCTGGGCAAGACGGTAGCGGAAAAAGCTTTTTCCAAGTATGATGCAGTTTAACATAGAGGTAGTGATTTGTGGAAACTCTTCTTTGACTAGCTTGTCCATTTGAAAGAGTAAAGTTATAGGAGGTTGGGTGATTGCTCACTTCCAAGTTTTATAATTGAACCACTCATTGGCTAATCGTCGAGGATTTCGTTCATAGGTTTGCCACAGCAACAAGGCGCCTTTTCAACATTGAATTTAACCTTTCCAGTTGTTGAAACTTCAAACTCAAGCCGTTTTTTGCATCCGCAGACAGTGCATTCGAACATTGGCATCTTAGAGCCTCAATTATGAAGAGGAAAAGAAGCTTAAAAATGTCATTCACCAAGTTTCCCAAACTTCTGTTTTGGAAAAAAAAGTCGATGTATTTATCAGAAAACTTGCAGAGGAACCACTGTTTAGGTATGATTTAGTAGGGATTCTTGCTTTTCCAGTTCTTGTCTTTGCATCAAACCTTGTAACAAACGGCACTATCCTCGAATCCAGAATAGATGAAATTACCCATACATCAACGGAGTGATCTATGTTTCGTTAGACGGTCATGAAAAACTTACAATACTACTCAAGAAGTTGGGGTAATCTTTGAAAAAGCAATACGAGGCATCCGCTTAACAAGAAAAAAAGCTTTTATAAAAAATACTCGTTTAGTTGGAACAAAATAATTTTGTCTGGGTTTAAGAAAAGAGCGACAGTTAACTTAAACACAGGTGAAAAATTCGGAAGAGAGAGAGGGGGAATCACTTCACCTGCGTTTAAGCTAACCTTCTCCTTATTCATTTTAATCTCTTTGGACAATAAATAATGATGTGATTGTGCTAGTACAGTTACAAGTTTATCATGTGGTGACCATTTTTCTCTATTTTTTCTTATTTAGGGCTGTTTTTTCAAGGAAATGGTGCACTTTCAAACACTGCAAAAAATTCCCTTAACTCTTGACTAAGTTATCTATTTTTTTTAATGAATAGCATATAGCTATATCAAAAAAGCAGTTAACTAATAGTTCCTTAAGTGCTGCTATTGCTTGGGGTATAAGAAAGTGTGCGTACTTCCCAACTCTCCAGCGCTAGATAAAAGCTCTTTTCTCTGATAAAAAAAACTACAAACAAATTAAAAGTGTTAGTTCAGTTTTTCTCAAATTTAAGGGACAAAAATGGTTGATAAGCGGATTTAGCCACGGGCTAACTTGAGAAAGGCACAAAAACATTGGGGGATGCCTTTCTTGTGTTAGTCGCCAGACCCGCCTACCTTGTTGGCTCTTAGTAATCTCCTCGCTTAACAACACGAAGCTTCTGGATAATATAAAATAATGTTGTCACAATTTGAAGCCACAAGCGTTATGTTACCCAAAAGTTTTTCGCGCAATTATCTTTAAACTTATCCAATACATAATGAAGAAATTTGAAGGCTGGATTCCTTAATTACTTGTCTTGAACTCTGATAAATGCAAATTATTAGGTAACTTGCAATCAAAGCAAATTTTTCTTATTTTAAATGACATCCTAAGTAGTTGGGACCTAATAGAAAATCTAGAAAGACATTATAGCGGGGTTGCTTGTGTCTTTGCTTACCCGTTTTTTGCTGGGTAACATCTGAATCTAAGAAATAATTCAGGCTTTCATTGCAGGCTCGTCCTGAATATGTGCGCTGGGAGGTTCTTACTGAGATCTAAATAGCCAAATGAATTCTAAATCTACTTAACTTCTTTCTCTTTTAACCAGGAAATTTCGGAATCTAAAAAACTGAGTTACTGCAATAAGAAAGCTAAGAAAACCTTAAAAAACAATGAAAAAGAGCTAAATTATTTATCCAATACCTCACAAACCTAAGCCAGTTACATTCAAAGGAATTCACAATCTTGGTACAGATGGAAAAGAAACGTTTATATCAGTTGACTAGGCTTCTGTTAGAATTCAGCTATAATTGCTAGCCCCGCAATTTTCACATGGCGGCGGCTCAACCCCTACCGAAACGGCGATTTTGCCTTGCAGGAATGACGGAGTTGGCCTCCAATTGCGGGGACAAAAAAAAATAGTAAATGTGGACCTGACTAATTGCTCAGTTAGGTCTGAATTGGGCTTTGACGTATAATTTGTGGAGAATGTTTCTCCCTCCAAATCCAGTTAGGCATAGATATGCGAAAAGTGCAGAACGTACCACACAAAAAACAAGATAGTAAGATCCGCAGAAATTAATACGGAGTGTCACAACTCCGGTTGATCCTGCCGGACCCCACTGCTATCGGGATAGGACTAAGACATGCTAGTTGAGCGCTTCCAGCCAATACGGGAGCGCAGCGCACAGCTCAGTAACACGTGGCTAATCTGCCCTTGGGACCGGAACACCCCCGGGAAACTGGGGCTAATTCTCGATAGGTGAAGAACTCTGGAATGAGTCTTCACCAAAAAGACGTTTACGTTATGCTCGTAGGCGTCGCCCAAGGATGAGGCCGCGACCGATCAGGTTGTTGGTGAGGTAATGGCTCACCAAGCCTTTTACCGGTGCGGGCCGTGAGAGCGGGAGCCCGGAGATGGGCACTGAGACAAGGGCCCAGGCCCTACGGGGCGCAGCAGTCGCGAAAACTTTGCAATACACGAAAGTGTGACAGGGCTATCCCGAGTGCCATCCGCTGAGGAAGGCTTTTACCCAGTCTAGAACGCTGGGGGAATAAGGAGAGGGCAAGTCTGGTGTCAGCCGCCGCGGTAATACCAGCTCTCCGAGTGGTGTGGATGTTTATTGGGCCTAAAGCATCCGTAGCTGGCTGAGTTAGTCCCTTGTTAAATCCACCGAATTAATCGTTGGATTGCGGGGGATACTGCTCGGCTAGGGGACGAGAGAGGCAGACGGTATTTCTGGGGTAGGGGTGAAATCCTATAATCCCAGGAGGACCACCAGTGGCGAAGGCTGTCTGCTAGAACGCGCCCGACGGTGAGGGATGAAAGCTGGGGGAGCGAACCGGATTAGATACCCGGGTAGTCCCAGCTGTAAACGATGCAGGCTAGGTGTTTGGACGGCCACGTGCCGTTCTAGTGCCGCAGGGAAGCTGTTAAGCCTGCCGCCTGGGGAGTACGATCGCAAGATTGAAACTTAAAGGAATTGGCGGGGGAGCACCACAAGGGGTGAAGCTTGCGGTTTAATTGGAGTCAACGCCGGAAATCTCACCGGGAGCGACAGCAGTATGAAGGCCAGATTAAAGGTCTTGCCAGACGAGCTGAGAGGAGGTGCATGGCCGTCGCCAGTTCGTGCCGTGAGGTGTCCTGTTAAGTCAGGCAACGATCGAGACCCGCGTCCTCTGTTGCAACTAGCTTTGAGCTGGGCACACTGAGGAGACCGCCACTGATAAAGTGGAGGAAGGAGCGGGCCACGGCAGGTCAGTATGCCCCGAATCTCCCGGGCCACACGCGAGCTGCAATGGCAGGTACAATGGGTTCCGACCTCGAAAGGGGAAGGCAATCTCGAAAGCCTGCCGTAGTTGGGATCGAGGGCTGCAACCCGCCCTCGTGAACATGGAATCCCTAGTAATCGCGTGTCATTAGCGCGCGGTGAATACGTCCCTGCTCCTTGCACACACCGCCCGTCGTTCCATCCGAGCGACTCTTGGGTGAGGCGCCGTCTTTGATGGCGGCATCGAATCTAAGTTTCGTAAGGAGGGAAAAGTCGTAACAAGGTGGCCGTAGGGGAACCTGCGGCCGGATCACCTCCTAAGTAAAAAGCGCATAGAAATGCTTGATTGGAGGAGCAAGGAGAACATTAGAGCAGGCCATGAAGGTTACGTCAAAGCCCAATAAACATTAGCAATATAGCTCCGAATCAATCGGGTTGCAAACAATATCTTTTCTCTTCTTTCAATTTATTGAAAATTATAGTCTGCTCTAATTTGAAAAATCTACTGAGTCTTCTGCTATTTAGAATTTCTTAATCTCTGGCGCAAAAATATTATTTCTTTTTTAAGTCTCTTACAAGATCTATTTTCCTTAATTTGGAACGATCTCTCTATGTGTGCTATTCAGAGATTGTTTTTGATGTTGTTCCAGATTTTGTCGCTTACGTAATGCAGAGTTTTGATTACCGGGCCTTTTTTGGTTTGCTTAGCAGTTTCGGCATCAAGCAAACTTTCTCCTAAGGCTAATGCTTTGCCATGTTTCATATCTACCACTATAACAAGGTCTCCCTTGATGAATTCGCCTTCAACTCGCACAATGCCTGGAGCCATCACGGTTGCACCCTTGCAAACATATGGAATAGCGCCCATATCAACCACAATTTTAGGAGCTTTAGAAGTGAACTCAGAGAAAAGAAGTGTGGGAAAAACAGTGTCGCCTGATTTGTAGAGGATTGGTTTAGCATCGATGAGGTAGATTTCGCCGACGTCGGATTCGACCACCTCAACATTAGGTTTTAAGCCGTAGAGTGCTTCCAAATCAAACTTTAACTTTTTTGAAGCTTCCTCAACGATTTGCTTTGCCTCTTTGGCTTTGAGTGGGTATCTGCGTTGTTTTGTGGGCATCTTCAATCTTCTGTAATTCGTTCTTGCTGGCTATTTAGTTTTTCTCGGGTATCCTCTTCTTTTTTCCTCTGTTTTTTCTTTAGGTATTTCTCGGCAATTTTGCCTACATCGACTTTGATCAAGATGACGGTTACAACAACGGTTAATATTATTGAGATTATGACCATGACGGCTGGGCTTAGGTAAGCTGAAAATACTTCACCTGCAAAATTTCCAAGGATTGCGCCTGGAATAGTGATAGCAATTTTTCCTAAAAAGTACGATAAGAAAAACTTTGTAGGACTGTACTTCATGAGACCAAGTGGAATAACTACAGGTTCATCGGGGATTGGAGATGCGGCAGCAATAAAGAGCAAGGCGAACGCCCAACGCTTAACTTTCATTCCGTCAGCGTCAAGCCGTGCCTGCCTCTTTTCGCTTAAATGTGCGCTCACAAAGAACGTGATCATGTAGTGGATGCCCTTAGCTAACGCAGCTGCTATAGCGATGATAAAACCTATAAGGAGCAGTTCGCCGAAACCGGGGTTTACTAAGCCGATGGCAGCCGAGGACGCGATAAGCAGGTTAGAAGGTCCTGCGAAAGGAATAAGGTTCAACCCGAAAGCAACCGCAAAAAGAAGCACGTAGGTATTTTGCGAATTAAGAAAAATCAATAAAGCCGCAATCAGGGAAATAGCGATTATGGCAACGATTAATACAGTGACGCTACTTTTTCCAAGCTTGTACTTCACTAATTTTTCCTCAATGAAATGTTGAATGATTCAGTTTACTTGTCCAAAAATTAGTACCTCTCAAACTTATAAGTGCAAGCATCAAATCACCCAGAACCTGCCTAATACACAGAGCACAAAGGTTACTCACATAATCAATACAGATGCTTAGATAGGTTTAAATTGGAAGAGTTCAAGTATAGAGATATAATATTATATGAGGATCCCAAAATGAGCGAAATGACAACCGAAATCCTTGAACAAAACCTCAGCAAAATAGTACTTGTCCGTTTGAAGGGCGGAAAAAGCCTCAGGGGAAGACTGAAGGGTTTCGATCAACACTTAAACCTAGTTCTAGAAGAGACAGAAGACACAACAGTTGTTGAAGACCAAAAGAAACTGGGGCTCATAATCGTTCGCGGAGACAACGTAGTTCTTATTTCACCGCCACCCAGGTGAGTTAAATGGGTAAAGGAACTCCATCACAAGGTAAGCGCCAGGGCAAAACTGTCCACATTATGTGCAGGCGATGCGGCAGGCGTGCATACCACGTACGACATAAACGTTGTGCGGCATGCGGTTTTGGCGAACAAGCAACTATAAGACGTTATAAATGGCGAACAAAGACTCTTCAAAGACAAAGAGTCCTCTAAAACGCCAAGTTTTAATATTTTTAAAATTCATTTTTTTTTGTTTTTTCATAACAGATTACAAATTAGCATATCCTTCAATAATTAGCTAAACATTACATTGTTAACTTTTTAACAGCACATTAGACTGTATAGACTCTTTCCATGAAGAAAGATTTAAAATACTAAAAAAATAAAAATTTTGGCGCTTACTCGTTTAGCGCGTTATAATAGCCTTTGTCTATTTTAACAAAGATTAGCGGTCCCCTACTTTGAGCCATTTCTCGAGCTTTTCGCAGAGCACAGTTTAATGTTGTGAAGAGTCTTTCTTTATCGCTAACATTCTCAAGATTCTTTTCTCCAAGCTCCATCTTCAACAAGTTCTCTGCCAAGATTTCAGTTCCACAAATCTCTCCGTTCTTTATCAGAGTAGCAACTACTACTTCTTGAAGTTCTTGCTTGTACTCAATTTTGCGCCATAAAGGTTCAACGTTAGCCAGTGTTTTGGACATTTTGTTCCATTTGTTTGCATTCTGGTTGCCAATGAGTAGCTTAACACGTTCCTTCCACTTCTTAAGCCAAATGCCCGTCCAAACAGTCAGAAACGCGTCTAGTTCTGCAGAATCTTCCTTGAATAGCTTCTCTAGTTTCTCCACTATTTCACATTGGTTTGATTCCTTTCCGATCAGGTTCCAATGAAACTTTAGGTAATTAGTGAAGTCTTGGCAGGCAACCTGCAATACTTTGCGGTCTGAACCCATTATTTCTAGAGCTGGATCCGCATCTTTCAATTTCTCCCCTAACATATTCTCTACAAAGTTCATACTAATTCCCGCTGAAGCCTTCTCCATATTCACTTAAGATAGAGGTTTTAATTAAACCTTATTTTTCCGACGACATATAACTGTCTTAGGCATATTATAGCAATATGTCGGACTTCGATATACCCAAAAAGAGTTTATTCTATGTACTCTGGAAGCACGCTGACATCTGGTAAAATCAAGTCAGGGCGCTCTTTTGTGAGTTCTTCCCGTTGAAATAACCCTGAAAGTAAAGCAACTGTTCCTGCACCAGCGGCTTTTCCTGCACGCACATCATTAACTGAGTCTCCAACGATGATACAATCGCACATTTCTAGGTGCAAAGCTTTTGCACATTGGATTAATGCTTCAGGTGAAGGCTTAGGTTTAGATGTGTCTTTTGCCGTTACGATGTGAGTAAAGTATTTTGCTATGCCAAAGTAGTCCAATTCTTTTTGAACGACTTGGTTTGGACAATGGCGCATAGTTATTAGCGCCAGTTTAGATTTTGCTGAAAGTGCTTCAAGGGTGGCTGAGATGTTTGGAAAGAGTTTAGTTTTTGATTCTGTGACGGAATAATATGCTTCTAAATAGACTCGCATGAACTCCTTTGTATAGCCATGCGTCAAGTCATCTATTGTGAAGTGCTGCTCTATTCTTCTTGGGATTTCAAGAAGAACTTTGTCCTCAGGGGTCTTTTTTCCAATTGCGTGGAATGCAATTCTAGCTGCTTCAAGGTAAGCTCCTGTTGAATCAACGATTGTGCCGTCTAAATCAAGGAAAATCCCTTTTGTTTTAAAACTGTTATGGTTCATTTCTGTCTGTTGTTGAGTGTTTTATTAGTTTCTTAAAGGTTCCCTTATGTTTTGATGATTTGAGAAAATCAGTTTTTCTACATTCAATCGGAATAGCGATAGAACTTAAAACTAAAACATACAAGCATTAACTTGAAACATAAGGTCTCGACGCCACAGCTAATATAGGTGTTTTAGCATAATCTTATAGAGATAGTTTTGAATGTCTATTGAAACAGAAAATTTTAAGGTGCCTGTTGGAAAAACAGTTCATTTGAAGCATTACGATTCATGTTGGATTCCAAAATGGTCTCAAAAACAAGAAGAAAAAGAAGGCAAAAAAACTGCCAAAGAACGGGTTCAAAAGCTTCTTGAATCAAACACGAAAAAAATGGTCGAGTTGCAAGAGCTCTTTTGGGCAAGTAACACATATTCACTGTTGATTATTCTTCAAGGGATGGATGCCGCTGGAAAAGACAGTACGATCAGTCACGTAATGTTTGGAGTTAATCCGCAAGGATGCCAAGTAACAAGCTTCAAAACTCCCTCAGCAGAGGAGCTGGATCATGATTTTCTATGGCGACATGCAAAAGCTCTTCCAGAGAGGGGGAGTATAGGAATTTTTAATCGATCTTACTACGAGGACGTGCTAATAGTTAAGGTTCGACCAGAAATTTTGGAAATACAGAAATTTCCTTTTGAAAAGAACAGTAAACTCTTCTGGAATCAACGCTACGAAGACATAAACATGTTTGAACAGCACTTAGTTAGGAACGGTACCGTAGTCTTGAAATTTTTCCTTAATATTTCAATGAAAGAGCAGAAGCAACGTTTGCTTGAACGCCTTAAACAACCAGATAAAGAATGGAAATTTTCTCTCACAGATCTTTCCGAACGGCAAAAATGGTCGGATTATATGGAAGCCTATGAAGATATGCTAAACAAAACAACCACTAACTGGGCTCCATGGTATATCATTCCCGCTGACAAGAAATGGGTCGCTCATGCGTCTGTTTCTGAGATTATTCTTTCACAAATTAAAAAACTGGATTTGAAATATCCTGTTTTAAGCAAAGAAGAACGTGGCGCTTTGGAAAAAGCCAAAGCTGAACTTGGAAAAGAATAAAAACTCTCCAACTCAGTTTATGGACTTGGCGAAAATACACAATGAGCCTCGAGCTGCTTTCCGAAGGCTTCAAAGAATGCCTGCCGATTCTGAAAGATGCTCCATTCTTCTAAGCTGCAGTCTGAGTCTGAATAGAACTCTAATAGCACTTGATATTTATTTTCTTTGATAAATTCTGCTTTCTTTACAAGGCAACAGTGACTTCGGTCAAGCTTTTCTGCAAATCGAAGAAACGTGGAAAGAACTGCAATAGCATGATTCGTTTTTTCGTCTAATCCTGTGGTTTTCAACGCTTTTTTGGAAGGCAACTTTTTTCTGTGGAAACGCGCTATGTTAGCCATTATTTGGATTTCTTTTTTATCAAAACCGAGGAGTTCGGCGTTGCTTATGATGTAGTGAGAGTGTAGTTGATGGTCATTAAATGAAAGAAAATCGCCAACGTCATGCAAAGTCGCAGCATTCTTTAGGAGTTCTTTTTCTGCTTCACCAAGGCTGTGAAGCCCAATTTGTTTTGCGCTTTCGAAGAGCTGCAACGCCAAAGAAACCACGGTTTCGGAATGTCTCTCGTCAAAGTTGCATGACCTGCCTAAATGCAGAATACTCCTGTTCCTCATCGGTGATTTTTGTAGTTCTCGGAAACCCTCAAAATTCGACAAATACTCAGCGAGCAGTCCATCGCGAAGTTCTCTGTGGCTAACACAGATTTCCTCAAGTCCAAACTCCTCCATGATGGCTTCAACTACTGCCGCACCCGCAATTATTATGTCAGCTCTATCCGGGTTAATAGCAGGCAGCTTCTTTCTTTCTTCAAGCGGTAAAGAGCAGAGAATCGGCGCCAACTTTTTCAAGTTTTTCCTAGACAAAGTGAGACCGCCACCGTTGCCGTTCTTTTTGAAAATCTTGTTTGAGATTTCAGCCAAGTTTATCATTGTTCCCGATGATCCCCATGCTCGTCTGGCACCGTACTCTTGAACCTTAGCTTTTAAAGGGTGAACTTTGCCAAGAGCGTATTGTCTTATCTGCCTGTAAATGTTGTTTTCAATGGAGCCAGTCCAACCTTCGCCAATGAACTGAGAAGTTAACCTGATTGCCCCAAGCCTAAGACTATCCAAAGAGAAGCATTCATGTTGATTACCTACGGCAATTTCGATGCTGCCACCACCCAAATCTATAAAAATGGTTTTTTCTTCACCGATATCTATTCCACTTGATACGCCTACACAAATTAATCTAGCTTCTTCTAGTCCTGAAATAACGTTAACGTTAAGTCCAGTTTCATTATGAAGTTTTTCCAGAAACTCGCGTTGGTTTTGGGCTTCTCGAATAGCTGAGGTTCCAACTGCTATTATTTCGGATGCTCCATACGTTTTGGCTAAGCTGGCAAATTTTCCACAGACAAAAATGGCACGTTCCATGGCTTCGGGTTTAAGGATGTTATTTTTAAATTCTCCTTCGCCAAGCCTGACAACTTCTTTTTCTTGGCTAATTATGGTATACGAGAAATTGGGGTTTATTCTCACGACTAAAAGACGGACTGCGTTTGTCCCTATGTCTACAAACCCCACTACGTGTCCAGTGGTTTTGATGGTTCCTTCCATATTAGCACCATCTTCTTAGCGAAGACGTTTTCAAACAAATCTTTCTTCTTATTAAAAGCCTGCTCTTCCAGAATAGATTTTGTTTTGAACATGCATTCAACAATGATTCTCTTTGTACCTATTTTGATTATTAAAACTTCTACAATTGATCGATGTGAATAATCCAACCCATCTGCTATTCGAAGAAGACTAGCCAGAACTTTCACTTTGTAAATAGTTGCGCAGTCAAGGGATCCTAGGTTGTAATGCGTTTGTTTAGGCAAACCCTTGCGGTGATACCTAGCGATGCTTGCGATTATCCTTCTTTCCTTCGAAGTAAATGGCAATTTCATGTCGTTTAGAATCAGTTTGGCTGATTTTTTGTGATGGCCTCCTTCGGATTTGGATAAGCCAACATCATGGAGAACAGCAGCGCATTCAAGCCAGCATCTCTCACGCAAACCTAAATTGTGCAGCTTGATTAACCCGTCAAAAAGCTCCAACGCAAGTTTCCTAACCTGCTGGAAATGGTCAGTATCAGGCCAATATTTAGCAGAAATATCTTGGCAAACCTCCACAGTTGCTTTGCAATCAAAAACCATTTGATCCTCTTTGGATCGATCCTCTTTGATAATGGCATCCAAAGATATACCCCGCAGCAGCATTTGAGCAAAACACTCAGGCAAACCCTTTTTTCTAATAGCATTTACAGTGTCCTTAACGTCATAATCCAGTCGAATCAACTCAACTTTAAAGGGATTGAAACTCAAAACAGCGTAAGCAGCTTGAGGGTTTCCATCTATGGGTCTTCCCACGCTTCCAGGGTTGACAAAGATTTTTCCGTTTGCCTGTTTCCAGAATTGCTCATGTGAATGACCAACAATAATCAAATCAGACTTTGCCTTATCAGCTAGGATTTTGAGCCGCTCAACTGGAGTTTCATAGAGGCTTTGTTCTTCAATCGAATCGGGGCTTCCATGTGCTACAAACAGTTTTTTTCCTGCCACCTCCAATCTAAGTTCGCGCGGTAAAGAATAAAGATAAAATTCGCAGGATTTTGTCAACTCTTTTCTGGCAAATTTCAATGCAAGATTTTTTTCGGCTTTGGCCTTAACTTTATCTTCGATAACCTCGATATCATAATTTCCCAAAATACTCAACATTTTTTTCTCGCATAACAGCTCTACGGTTTCATTTGGGTAAGGGCCAAAACCTATCGAGTTACCCGCATTTAGATAAACCTCAATTTCCCGTTTTTCAGCATCTTTTATGACACTTTCCAGTGCTTGAAGATTCGCGTTAACATCAGACAAAACAGCGATTTTTACATCGGGATTTGCAAGAAAACGGTTTTTTTCGGCTTCATCATTAACGTTAAACTCTGAACTAAGACTCTTCCTGAGTTGAACAAAGAAACCTTCCTTTTGAGTCTCATCCCATAATCGAACAAATTTAACGTAATTTTCTTTTCTTCTTTCCTTAACGTAGTTTAGAAAGTTCAAAAGTGCAGTTTCAACTTCTGTTGTGCATGCCCTATTATTCGGTTTGGCCTTGTTTTTGATGTTTATTTCTTGGATGAATTTGGGTATGTATAGGGTCCAAAAGTCGCAGTCGTGCACTTCGCCCAATACATCTTGAAAAGCTTTGATTGTCTCGATTTCTTCCACAAGTTTATTTTTGTATAGACCTGCAAAGGATTCCAAGGTGTAACGGAGTTTCTTTGCATGTATTCTCATTTCATGGTGCTTTAAAACTTCGTCTTCCAAGTGAACCCAGTTTTTCAATGCCAAGAAACCGTCTATCTTAGACGCCATGTGCCAGTAGGCTTTTCCTAAGACCTTTTTGGGATCAAAGGTCTTCGATGATTCTATTATGCTTTTTTCACAAAACTTGCCAAGGTCCATCCAAAACATCTGTTGCCTTAAGCTCTTCCAATCCGTATATTATTGCTGGTTGAATACTTTTTCTATGGTCTTTGTGAGCCTCAATCAGCAAGTTCACACCTGTTTTTTCTACTGAAGACTCTGTTTTGTCCACGTACTGTTCTACAAATACTATTTGCACATCAAGATCTCTGGCATCACCAAGCAACTGCGTGACTTTCTTAATCTCGCTCAACCATTTGTCGTATTTTTTTCTGGGTAAACATTCTTTGAAAAGAGGCATTGCAGCTCTTAATCTTCGAGAGGTGACACGGGTTCTGTGAACATATTCGATGTCATCACTTTTAGTTACTCCATCGATTTGGGTTTCGAAGACTGCAAGAAGTTTTATGAGAGCTTGGGTTCCAAATATGCAGTAACTTCTGTCACTTAAGCAAGTTTGGCTCTTAATGGTCGCGTTCATTCCAAATCCCCCTGTTCTTAATAAGCCAAACTTGAGAATTGATGGTTTCTGAGCCCTGTTTAACTTCGACTCTCTTATATGTACCGTCGGGTAGTAGTCTTCTTGCCTTAACATTGTCTCGAAGGGAAATTCTTAGCATGTTTTCAAGGATAGCTTGTCTGAGGTAAGGATCTGGCACCGACAGGAGAACCTCGATTCGTTCGTTGAGGTTTCTAAACATCATATCAGAGCTTCCTATGAGCACTTCATCTTCTGTATCATTTCGGAAATAGTATATTCGTGCATGTTCAAGGAAGCGGCCCACTATAGAAATAACTGAAATATTGTCGCTAACACCAGGGATTCCTGGTCTTAAACAGCATAAACCTCGGACGTTAAGGTCAATCTTGATTCCTGCCATCGAAGCCTTGTACAGGGCTTGAATTATCTCCTTTTCCTCGAGATTGTTAAGTTTAAAAGCTAAGTAGCCCATGCCAGTTTTCTGGTGAACACATATTTCCCTATCTATTCGCCTGAGAATTTCTCTTTTCAAAGTTTTCGGGGCTACAAGCAAATTTTTGGTTTCTTTTTCCTGAACCCCGTTAATTATTGCTTGGAATAGGTCTTCAAGTTCCAAACCTATTTCGGGGTTTGCGGTAAGGTAGCCGATGTCACCGTAAATTTTCGCTGTCACAGCATTATAATTGCCCGAGCCAATGTGCGAATAGCGGGCAATGCCCTTTTTTTCTTTTCTGGTGATTAGGCACAATTTTGCATGTACCTTGAAATTTGGAAAGTTATAAACAGTGTTTACTCCGCCGCTTCGCAGTTTTGAAACTAGAAGGATATTGTTTTCTTCATCAAATTTGGCTTTTAACTCAACTATGGCAGTGACTTTTTTACCGTTTCGCGCGGCTTCAATCAATGCGTCAACAATCGGTGATTTATCTTGCCATTCGGTACATAGTTATGCAGATTTCTAAAACATCATACTCTGTAGCTGCTTCTCTTAATAGGTCAATTATTACATCAAAGCCGTCGTAAGGATGGTAAAGGACAAAGTCTTGTTTAGAGATAGTTTCAAAAATGTTATTTTCAGAAATAACCAGCGGCGAGATACACGGGAAGAAGCTTCTATCTTTGAGGTCAGGGCGGTTTATTTTTAGCAATTGCCAGAGATCAACGAGTCCCAATGGTCCATCAAATTCATATATTAAGTAATCTGGCAAGCCCACTTTTTTCGTTATTGTTTGTCTTATAGCGTTGGGTGTTTTCTTGTCAAATTCAATTCTTGTTGGGAATCCAGTTTTTCGTGTTGAGAGACTTCTTTGTATAGATTTAATGAAATCTGCGGATTCGTCCATCCGGATGTCTATTTCTCCATTGCGCGTTAACCTGAACGAATAGGCCGTGAGGTTTTTTTCTGTTGGACAAATTGTTTCCAAATTATTGATAATTAAATCTTCCAATAGTACAAAGTTACCCTCTTTACTTTCTACATTCCTACATGTTTCCACGTTTCCTTTTTTTGGGATATTGATAAGTCTTCCAAATTTTTCGGTGGGAACATCGAGCAACACGCAGAAGTTTGGTTGATTTTGGAAACCTGATATGTAAAGGGTTACATGCAGATTCTCGATTGATACGCTATCAAAACCCACTTTGGGTACTTTGATTGATGGAGCAATAACTACTTTAAATAACTCTCGTAGTTCAGCCTTGTTTTTTTCGGGTAAATCCTTAAAATTTCTAACATAGATTCCTTCTTTTACTAATGCGGGAACAAGCTCATCTTTCCAGCACTTTGCGTGATTTTCAATTAGCGGGAGAATTTCTTTGCGTGTGGCATCGATTTGCTCCATGAAACTCATTCCATCCATAGCTTTTTCCTCAGAGCATACCTTTACCTTTTTAATAAGTCGAGCGACACGCGTCATGAAGAACTCATCGAGGTTGCTGCCGCAGATGGCGACGAATTTAACTCTCTCAAGAAGAGGATGCCACAGGTCACGTGCTTCCTCAAGAACACGCCCGTTAAATCTTATCCAACTAAGTTCCCTGTTAAGATAATAGCTAGGGTTATCTAGAATTTTTTTTTGGGGTAGGGCATTGTTTTTGTCAGAATCGAGATTGTTTGCAACTAACAAATTCTTCTACCTGTAGTTTCCCATCGTTTATGCCATCTTCTACTTCAGAATAAGCATAATAACGCTTGCATTAATATCAGCAAAGCAATATAAAATAATCTTTGCTTTCAGCGTTCACGCTTCTTAATAGAATAATTGGTTTCAGCGCATTTTGGTCTGCGAACTGCTAACGTTTCGTACTTGAAAAGGGGAACTCTTTTGTCCATCCAAACTACACCTGCATCTTCCATTTGGTTGGGGCTGCCCTTAAAGTCTCTGAAAATAGAGTATATAGATCTCAATAGTATATGTAGGAAAGGTTAAATTTCTCACTTATTTAATATGAAACATGAATTCTTTGATTCTTAAAGAAAACGGCTTTGCCGAATTCCTTCCACTTAAAGGGCTATCATTTTCGTCCCTGCCTTACGACAAAAGCAGTGTTTTTGTTCTTGTTGACAGTACCTTAACTGGAAAACCCACATCAGACATTTTATACATTGGTAAATCCAAGAAACCTGCAAAGAGAGTCTTCGGTGGATATCTAGCCGGATACGGCGGGAAAACAACCCGAAAAATCAATTCAATGCTCCTAAATGACGGATACCTCGAGAAAGTCGCAATCAGCTGGATGATTAGCGAAAACCCAAAGTTAGCACAAAAAAAACTCATGGAGACTTTTAAGAAGGAACATGGTGAATACCCGTCCTGGAACGTTTCAAAGAAGGTTCCTGTAATTCCTCAAACAAAGCTGAAAGCAGTGGCAAAAGCGGTTAAAACTCGACCCGCCCACAAATAACCATTCAAACGTTAGCCAAAAAACGGTTATTTTGAAGAATAGTGCCTAATTAATTCTGCAGTTGACCAGGGCAAGCAATCCTTCTCTTTAAACCCCAACAATACTGCGTATTTGTAGATTAAATTAGTGTTTTCAGCTTCAATTTCCAAAAACTCAGGAATAAACCCATAACTTCCAGAATAGCGATCAAAGTCAAAGCGGGCACTATCAAGCGTATAGCTGACCCTGTGCTTCTGCATACTTTCAATTACAGATAAACCTAAATTCTCAAGGATTTTCTCCATAATCTCCAGACTTGAAACTTCTACAGAGTATTCTTCTGCAATTTTGGCAGTTGGGGTAAAGTGAACTTTTTTATACGTTAATTCGGTTTTATCATGCTCTTTTCTTAAGCGAAGAACGTTTTTTTGTTTAACAATTGTTCTTTTTTTGAAATCAAACAACAACGTTTCAATGTTGCCATCAAAAATTTTTTTGGCTCCTAAATTGGCGAGGTTTTTCTCAACATTTGCCCGGTTGACTTCTATAATCTTGACTTCTATTTCTTCCATATCGCATAATTCGTCTTATTCATAATTAAGATTTTTCTGTAATTGGTCTGTATTTTGTTTAAAATTAATGAACTGAAGACTCTTCAATAAGACTAAAGGTATAGACAGCCAATTCAATCACCAAATAATCCTAATATTCAATAACTTAAGACTAAACTGTTTAGAACGCGCATTTTCTCAAACGTCTTCAATCAAAGATATTTTAAGGTCGTCCAAATCACCACTCCTATTCGGATTGTCAAATAACTCAGAGCTAATTCAAGGTGGTTTACTTCCTCTAACTTGCCAGAAAATAATCGAGTCAAACCTAAAACATCCGCTTTTCAACATTCCCACAACCTGCTAAGTTCAACATACTAGACACCCACAACCAATTGAATCCCATATAGTAGTGTTTGAATAACTATATTTTCCACAACAAAACAGTAAACCAAAAACAAACCAAATCAAAAAAGCAACAAATTCCACAACCAAAAAGAAGTGCTATACAAAAAACCCCCAACCACGAAAAACAAAAAATATGTCTATTAGAATAACTTTGCTTCATCAACAATTGCATAAGCAGTTTGTTTGATAGCTTGCGGATCGCAAGCTGCTCTTGACTCGTTCATAGTTTTGAGTCAATAAATGGAGTAACCTTCAAAAGCAACATTTCAACAATCCATTGACTAATGATACCTGTTCTGAATGTTAATTGGCAAAGCCCCTCAGCCGACTGCAGCCTTAGCGAACGCGATGCTGATGTGTTGGCGTTAATTGAAACCGAAGACTTAGCCACCTTCACATTTGATGGAATAAAACGCAGAACAGGATTACACCCTGAAACCCTCTCACGAATACTCAGCCGATTGGAAGAAGAAGGCATTGTGAAAAAGGTGCAAGAAGGCTACAAGGTAACTACGAAAATAACCGATTTAAAACTCAGTCAACCAAAAAAAGAAACCCCGACTACACCGCTTATACAGACTTTCCTCCCCTCAGACCTAATGACTCAACAACTGATTTTGTCTCTCAAAGGCAAATGGTTTGGTCTTCTCCGTTGGTTTGGCATATCTGAAAACGATCAGGGCGTTACTCTCAAATGGATTACGGAAGATGGTGCAATCCAAATAGCCGCAAACATCCAAGGCACAGCTCTAAATATCGAAGCTAAATTCTTAACAAACAACAACGTGAACATAGCGTTGAAAGCTTCCTACCAGTTGATGTCCCATATCGGCAAACTCTGCATAACTTCGCAGTCTGCACGACACGTCATGACACGAAATGTTGGTTATTTCGGCGGCTCAAAGATGCCAGCTTAATTTTGTGACTAACTACAAGTATTCCTTAGTCAACAAATACCTTTTTGCCAATATACTCTTTTGGAGGAAAACCAAATGAGTCAATTAACTAACCCATTAACAGTTTTAAAATCGCTCTCAGAAGCAACGAGCAGCTTAATTAAAAAAACCTCAGAATCTGTCGTCAGCGTAAAATCACAAATGTCACACGGCACAGGCGTCGTATTATCCAAAGACGGCTACATAGTCACATGCAACCACATAATATCAGGATGCAACACCGTCCAAATTGGCGTAGGAGAAAAAAAATTTAGCGCAAAAATCGTAGGTGCAGATCCATACAACGATATAGCTTTGCTTAAGACAGAGAAGGGCGAATTTACCCCTATTGAGATGGGTGATTCTGAGAAACTGAACGTTGGACAATACGTTTTAGCTCTCGCAAATCCATTTAACCGACACCAATCAACTGCTACTTCAGGCATGGTGACAAGCGTAAACAGTACTATTCGCGGCTGGCGAGGAACAGCCATGGAAAATATAATTGCAACCGACGCACAGCTGAACCCCGGTTTCAGCGGTGGACCACTTGTCGATGTAGAAGGCAAACTAATCGGTATAAACGCCGCTTACGTTTGGCAAAGAGGAATTGCGATCCCCATAAACAAAGTTAAAGTTATCACTGATCGGTTAATGACTGGAAAAGTCCTCCAGAAAGGATATCTAGGAATAATGGCAAACACAGTCGCAATCCCAGAGGAAATCACAGAGACCACAGGCTTAGAACAAGAAACAGGTGTCATGATATTCTCAGTTGAACCAGGATCACCAGCACGTAAAGCAGGATTAGCTATGGGCGACGTACTAGTCAAATTCAATGGTAAACCCGTAACCGAATTCTACGACCTCCCAAGACTACTTGCCCAAGACGTAATCAACAAAGAAATGTCATTAACAATCATCCGCAAAGAGAGCTTAATCGAAACTACAATCATCCCAACAGTTCATGGAGGCGAAGAAGACTGATAAACAAAATTCCCTTAGAGCTTGAACCGCCATCGCCTATGCAACCACCGCCACTACGAAGAAAACCATCCCCAATGCCTCAACTAAAAATCGTACCACGAAACGATTCATCCCTGCGATTACTCATAGACGAACACTGGAGCTAAACGCAAGATTCTCTTTCTTTCATTTCTGAAATAACTTATAAGCAGATTCAACCTTATCCTTATTTTAAGGAATTTGCATGCATGCTGGATTAGCATTTGTTATAGGCGTTTTAGCAGCAATTGCGGCGTTTCTGCTTTATGCTGCAATTTCAGGGATCACGTATTATGGGTTAGCTGTCCAAGTTGAATTAATGCTTGCAGTTTCTCTCGTTATTGTTGCTTTGATTATTGCGGTCATTTTCTACGTAGGTGTTAAAGCTCAGTTTGAAGTCGTTAAGACAGGCAAAGAAACGTTAATCGGTGCCAAGGGCATAACAACAACTGACCTAACACCCAAAGGTGAAGTCCGCGTATTAGGCGAGTTTTGGGAAGCCAACACCCAAGACGCCAAAATAGCCAAGGGTCAAGCTGTGGAAGTTGTTGGTATGGAAGGCATGTTTCTTATAGTAAAACCTGTTGAGCAAAAAGCTTAATTCTTAAGCAAAGAATACCACTTAGCTGAGGTTTGAAGATTGGTTGATATTTTAATTCCTGCCATAGGTTTTACAGCTATTTTCGTTGCGTTTTTCCTGTTAAGTGGTATACGTGTCTTACGGGAATGGGAGCGAATGCCCGTTTTGAGACTTGGACGCTACATTGGAATGAGAGGTCCAGGACTTATCTATCTTGTTCCGTTAATTGATAGAGCACCAATAAAAATCTCTACAAGACTAGACACAATACAGTTCCGAACTGAATCCACATTGACTAGAGACAACGTGCCCGTAAACGTTGATTCAGTTCTATATATGAAACCAGTAGATTTGGAAAAAGCAGTATTGGCAGTTGAAAATTACTATCAAGCAACCCAATTAGCTTCACAAACAACTCTTAGGGAAGTCATCGGCAAAGTCAGCCTCAACGAGTTACTTGCCGAACGCGAAAAAGTTGGAGCTCGCCTCCGTGAAATTATTGACGAAAAGACCGAGTCATGGGGGATCAAAGTTACCTCCGTTGAAGTGCGAGACGTTATCATCCCTGCTAACCTGCAAGACGCAATGAGTCGCCAAGCTCAAGCTGAACGAGAACGGATTGCCCGAGTAACCCTAGCCACTGCCGAGTTCGAAGCTTCAGCAAAAATGATCGAAGCAGCAAAAATGTATGAATCCAGCGAACAAGGCTTACGGCTAAGATGGATGAACATCATCTATGAACTCGGTCAACAAGCTGGCACAAACACAATAATGCTAATTCCTTCATCTATGCCTGAAGCTGGTTGGCCTCCAATTGGAACCTACGGTTTCAAAGACCTAACAAAGATGCAACAAGAAAATGCTGCCGCAGAGAAGAAAACAATTCCAAGACCGGAACCTTTGCCACCTACTCCAGAAGAACAAGAGCCTGAATAAAAAATTCTTCCTCTTTCATTTTATTTTCTTTGAAACTCAACATTCTATTTTCATATTTGATTTTACTGCTTTCACAGTATTCTCAAGCAACAGTGCAGCTGATTCTTGATTAGGCCATCCGCCCAGTCCACAATCAGGACCAGTAAAGGTCATTCTATCACCGTATTTTTCTTTGGCTATTATGTATCTTTTTGATATAGTATTCACTGAGTCAACTATCTGTTCATTGGTTGGTTTGGTGATGCCTTTCTCGTAGAGTTCAGCAAAAATACTGTCGATGTCAGTTCTGGAAATTCCAACTCTTATTCGTTTATCCGCGCGGTCAAGAATGTTTTTTGGCACGGCTTCAATATTTTTTGGAGAAGCAGCATATTCAAAAGACAAGACATCTAGACCTTGAACAGCAAGTAAATCGTGTATTCCAGACGAGAAATGCAGATGAATCTGTTTTGCAGGTCCTTGAAAATTAAAAGCTTTTTGCAGCGTTTCACGAACCAACTCAGGCGTAGCTGTTAGATTGGTGTGGCCAAGGCTGGGTTCATCAATCGAAATAGCCTTAGTTTCAATGTACTTGTTGTTTAAGATAGAATTTTTTGCAAAACGATTTATCGTTTGGGCAAATCCATCTAGCACGTCAGGAAAAGCGGTTGTTCCTACCTCAGCTAAATATTGCTCGATTGGACCAAAAATTGAAACACGCAACAGTATTTTCTTTCCAAACTCTTCACTTAATCTTTTTGCTTCTTGGTTAAGAACGAATATTTCCGGGAGAAATGCTCTCTCTTGGTCGACTACAAATGAGCCGTTCTCCATAGCTGCATGAATAGCATCCCCAACTTGTTTGATTCCACTGTAATGTTGAGGAAAATTTATTACATCTAATCCTGAAACAATTTTTTTCTTAAAAGAATCAACAACTACTGAACAAAAATTATTTTGGATAAATTCGTTTTCTGCTGGGTTTCTACCTTTGATTATTTCTTCTCTTGCAAGTTCATACGCTTTGTTATAGGCTTCCCTTCCAATTCCCTCAGGCAACGGAAAACTTCCGATATCATCAATTAAAGTGTCCATAAAGTATTACTAAATGTAGAAATTCATTTAAAGACATATCCCACCAAATAAACGGCTGAAAGGTATGACTCTATGTCTGAATGTGTATTCTGCCAAATAATAAAAAAACAATTGCCCGCAAGTGTAGTCTACGAGGATGATCAAGTCATCGCATTTTTGAGTAACCGCCCCGTAAACGAGGGTCACACGCTTGTGTTGCCCAAAAAACATTATGAGAATATTTATGAAATTTCAGAGGATGGGGTGGCTTATCTTATCAGGGTTGTTAAGCGGGTTGCGCATGCAGTTAAGGATGCAACGGGCGCTGAAGGCATACGAGTTGTGCAGAATAATGGTTGGGCGGCTGGACAAGTAATTTTTCATTTGCATGTGCATATTATCCCTATGAAGCCCAATGAAGGTTTTAGTCATGGCAAGGCTTACCGAGATCCAACACAGCCAAGGCACGCAGAATTGTTAGAGAAGGACGCCATAAAAATACGGCGTTACTTAAATCTGACCACTCATGGCTAAACTAAAAGCATTGATTAAGTCAACAGTTAACGATTGAATCTGCTCATTGGTTAAATTATCCTGGCTAAATAAGCAAAAGCGGTTTTCTCCACCAACTATCGGCATGTCAATCCATGATGCTACCATTACATTTGATCCATTCTGAAACTCGGTTCGAGTCGCTAAATTAAATTTACTGACTAACGGCATCAAGGCGTTGTCTAAAGATTCATGCGTCACATTTTTTCCCAAAGGAAAATTCATACTTGTCGGGACACCTACAGTCACGTTGAAATTATATTGGTGGGTTGCATTTCCTGACATTATCGACCCTTGATCTCCCCCAATACCGAGAAAAGACACGCTTAATAGGGGTGTAATGTTGAGGTTCGAGTTTGGTGTTGCGGTTTGGTTTGGAGCGTTTATGGTGAGGTTGTCTCCTTGAGATGTAATGGTTATGTTTTGTCCATTTATGTTTAAGGTCAAAGTGGAATTTGTTAAGATGATGTTTTCTAATGCGTTGCTGTCGGTGTAGTTTGTATGTCCCTGTATTATGCTGTTAGAGATGTCGGTGTAAATTTGGCTGTTTGGGCTATTGAAGATGTTGATGGTGAAGATGCCTGCTTCATCTGCAGCGACAAGACCTACAGCTATAAAGACGACTATGAGGGTGATTACAAGAACAAACTTTCTTACTTTCATAATTATCAATCACCGTTAGAATTATTTTTAATAAAAGACTTTTCATAAAGAGTTCTTGACTAAACCCAATCAAGCTTTCTTGACAAACAATGAACTGGCAAACTCAGCGTTCTATTCAGGGACGGAAAGATGTGTGAGAGCAACAAAATCAAATTCTATGCGTAGACAGAGGCGGGTCACTCTGATAGACCTACATGTCTCCAAAACAACGCCCTTGTGCTTGTTAACAGAGGGGCTATTTACTTCGAGAGCTAAAACAAGCAGGCTTCTTTTGCTAAAAATTAGGCACATCCTTAAAAGTGTGAAAAACAATCATTGCACATTCAAAAGACGGATAAACATGACCGAGCAACCAAACGTGCAAAACAACAATAATGAACTTACCCCTCAAATTGAGAAACTTTTAATCGACAACGATTCTATGAATTTTCCATTTCACGCTGCATTCCTTGTTTATGAAGAAGCTTTCGACAAGGCAACGGAAGCTCAAGCTAAAACAGAGTTAAACCAGAACATTCAAGACCTAAAAGAAAATAAAATAGACCTTGAAACGTTCTATCGGAATTTGGGCCCTTTTAGAAAACTCGACGTTCCCCGTCAAGAAAGGTTCTCGATGCAGACACAGCGAAAGAAAGATTGGCGCAAGAAGACTCAGCGGCAAGATAGAATCAAAAGACACAAGAAATAATTAAGAAATTTCTTAAATTTTTTTAGAAAATTCAATTTCTAATCTTTGTTAATACACGCTCTTTTAATTTTACTGTTTAATCATGTTTAAACGTTATATACGGAATACTTAATTGGAACAAGTTATGTGAAAGTTAAGCTTAAAGTTAAAAGGGATTACGCTTGAAAACACAAGACATAGCTGTCATTGGCATTTGTGCCGCGCTTTATGCTATTGTTGGAATTTCAACGGCAAATGTAAGTTTTTTTGGCATTGGTTTTCTACCAGCAGTTGCAATACCAGCAGTTTTTGCAGTATTGTACGGTCCATGGGTGGGTGGAATCAGCGGAGCGCTTGGAATCTTCATAAGGGACATGTTTGTGCATGGCAACGCCGCCCTAAGTATAGCGGCTGGTGTACCACCTAACTTCATACTTTTCTTTCTAATTGGCTACATATCAATTCGAAACATCAGCCTAAAACAAGCCCTCGTAGGAGTAATAGTTGCTACTTTGGCGCTTATAGTCCCAACGATTATTTTTCTTCCAGACATAACAGCTTACACCCAACTTTCGACCGAAGTTTTTCTATTATCTTTCATACTAACGTTTGTTTTGAGTCTTGCAATAATAACTGCGGTTGCAGTTCGTTGGAAAGAATGGAGAAGTTACGCTATCGCAGCAGTAGTTGGACAAGCTGTAGGCGCAGGTTTGCTTTCAATTACTGTATGGGCCGTTAGCCCTCTTTTCCTCTCTTTCTTTGGAGCACCACTCGTTGTTTCACTTGTGTTTCCAATTTTTGTTTGGACATTTGCCACTGAACTCCCATTCATCCTGCTTGCAGGACCACCGATAATCAAAATTTGCTATAAAGCATTCCCGAGTTTAAGACGCAAGAAAAACCAAGTGATAAACCTTGGACAAATCTAAAGCATTCGCGCCTGCAGCAATCTCCAGCTTTTTTCAAATCCACGACACAGAAAAAGGAAAGCCAATTACTGATTTAGAGAAAATGGGTGCGATAGGGGGAGGGTTTGGACTTGAAAAAGGAGTATTGACCACAGTAACCGCGGAAGAAGCATCAGAAAACAGCATTGAAATTTTTATTAATTCCAAATTGGCCAGAGAAGCGAAAACGACAAGAAAAGTAGTAGAAACGCTCCTATGTAAAACCACAGCTAAATACAATATTGTAATTGAACACCAAATTGAAGTGCCTATTGGAACAGGATTTGGAACAAGCGCGGGCGGAGCATTAACAGCCGGTTTGGCTCTCAAAGATGCTTTAGATTTGCCTTTGACTTATAATCAGATTGGCAAAATAGCTCACGTTTCCGAAATCCAATGCAAAACTGGTTTGGGAACAGTTAGTTCATTGACGTTTAGTGGTGGTTGCGTACTCGTTGTTAAACCTGGTGCACCTGGGATTTGCCAAATCGACCGCATACCATTAAGATCAGATTACAGAGTCGTAGCAGGATTTTTCAAATCAAGTATTCTGAAGAAAACCCTCCTTTCAGAGCCAGAAAAAAAACATGAAATAAATCGCTACGGCGAAAAAACTCTGGAAGACATCCTTTCAGAACCAAGCATAGAGAATTTTCTTGAATGCTGCTGGGAATTCTCCATAAAAACTGGGTTCGCAACAGAAAATACCCGCCAATTGGTAAAATCAGCAAAGAAGACAGGAGCTGTGGGTGCAGCCCAAAACATGATTGGAGAAGCCGTGCACGCAGTTGTACATGAAGAGAATGCTAACTCGGTAGCAGAAGCTTTTAAGCAAACCTTGCCTTCACAACAAGTAATCGTTAGCAAGATAGATTTTCAAGGCGCTAGGCTGGTAAAATGAAAAAATTCCAAAAAGTCGCCGTCGGCGGAACCTTCGATGAACTCCATATGGGACACAAGACCTTACTTGGCAGAGCATTTGAAGTAGGCGACAAAGTAGTTATCGGTTTATCTTCAAATGATTTTGTGTCAAAAATGGGTAAACCTCATGAAACAGCCTCTTACAACGAAAGGCGAAAGGAACTCAACACTTTTTTGGAACTGTCGGGTTTAGCCGCGAGAGCTGAAATCGTGGCACTAAATGACCCATATGGCTTAACCCTTTCGGGCAAAGGCTTGGAAGCTTTGGTTGTTAGCAAAGAAACTCAAAAAATAGCGGAAGGAATTAATGAAAAACGCCAAAAAGCTGGGTTTGAACCACTTGAAATTGTCGCTGTTAACATGGTTCCAGCTGAAAACGACACTCCGATTTCCACTACGAGGATTCGTAGTGGCGAAATCGACCGCAATGGGCATTTACTAAAGTAAACGCTTCTCCTTAGAGTATTTCTCCCACTAAATTGATTGGTTTAGGAATCAGCGACATTAAATCTTCAAGACTATCTCTATCGATTGTTGCTAGGATAACGGTGGCTGGACCAGCAGACTTGTTCAAATCTAACCCTTGCACTTCGAAGATTTTCAATTGTCTTCCTACACTATAGGCCATCATTTTTGCTTCACTGGAAATACCAAATCCTCCAACAGGCCAAATATCATGAACGTATTTTCTCTGTGAAAGTTGAGCTACGTTTTTAAGGTCTGCAATTTCGCCTCTTGCTTCTGCAGCAATCACTTCATTTCCGACTTTAGGTTTACCAATTGCAATAATCAAGTCACCAGGACACGTTTTTCCAATCCTAAGTTCCTCCTCATTTGCGAAGCCAACCACTGTTAACCCAATCCCTGTCTGTAGGGTTTCAAAATTGTCTTCTGTATTTTCCATTATAACTTGGTTCGGATCAAGACCAATGCTCCTGGTTTCACCTCGTATACCTTCAATTATGGCATTGCCTGTAGGTTCCTTCTCAACCCCTAAAGTAACAGACAAAAGCAGTGGAAATGCACCTGTTGCAGAAACATCCATTAAAGCAACTCTTGCCAAAAACTTGCCTAACATTCGCCCGTCCACTTTGACTTTGTCCATTTCTTTGGGTCCAATTGCTCCAGACGATGTTGATCCTGCTACGATGGCGTGTCCTGTAGGGATTTTTAGTATTGAAACATCACCTCTTCTTGTGTAACTTATTTGAGAGGGCTTCACTTGGAAAACTATGGGTCTTAGCATAGTGCCGACGTTTTCGGTTAGGTGCAGATAGATGGTTAACGCTTGACGAATGACTTCTGATCGGGTTAGACCATGTTTCTTGGACAGTATATCTATGTCTTGAGCTAATTTGTCGGGCAAACGTACGTTTATGACTTCCATTTCTAGTCACTATTCTACTATCTAATACGTTTGAATTCTCTTATCTCTTATCCTGCTCAATATCGATTGGATTTGTTTCAAAGTTTAATGGGAAAAGGATTCACTTAATTTATGGACTCCGGCGATGTTTTCTGCAAAGCAGACTTAACAAACTATACAAGGAGCGTTTGTTAGAAGAAAGCCAAAATTGATTGAGCGCTTAAATAGTTAAATATAGTACACCTTCCAATCTATATTGGAACAGCGCAAGTGTTATAAGCACTAAAAGCTAAAAAGTTAAGGAGTGTTCCAAAATGAAAAACAAAATTATTTCTCTAAGTTTACTGTTCATTTTAACAACTATGATGATAATGTCCTTTTCCCCTGTCAAAGCTGTCGGTGAAGGACAATGGATAACCACATATACAATTGAAGATTCAACAGGACAAATTCTAGTTCAATATGATCCCATAACGAATACGACTAACACTTTGGCGCCAGTATTACCTGGAGCCGACATTCAAATTACATTCACCATAAACATTGTTGCATTGGGCTCAGATACATTGAGACTTTCAACAAGCCTACAAAAATCCACTTCACACCCCAGCGGCTATTGGGAACTTCAAACCTCAACATATGATATGGGTTCAACGTACAACCCAGCTTCCCAAGCAACAACTTTCAAATGGACATCCGGAACCTTTGACATGGCCCTTTACGGCAAGGTTCCAACCAGCGCCACAAACGTCGCACAAAAAATTAACGTTGTTAGCTTATACGGTGGTTCAGGCGGGGCTGCCCTCGACCAAATAACTGTTCAAGCAACCAGTGCTGGTTTAGCCAACTTTAACGTACTCTATTCTCAACAAGAAACAAAGCTGAAAGGACTCATATCAAGTGGAGTTGCCCAAGGATACATCGATATT
This sequence comes from Candidatus Bathyarchaeota archaeon, assembly GCA_963741005.1. GTDB lineage: Archaea > Thermoproteota > Bathyarchaeia > Bathyarchaeales > Bathycorpusculaceae > Bathycorpusculum. Next base: position 47,504 of record CAVUGQ010000006.1, on the reverse strand, counting down.
TTCACTAACGTTCTCAATGCATCCAGAACCATAGCTAACGCAGGCGACGTCAGCGATGCAACAGCTCTATTAAATAGTCTAAATGCTTCTAATGCACCAGTAACTTCAGCTACAGAAACACTCTTTATACCTGTAATAGCTGTGTTAGCAGTTGTAGCGGTTATATTCGTGGTTTTGTTCCTGAGAATACGTGGAAAAGTTAGTTACTTCCAGCTTGTAGTTGAAGACCAAATCAAAGACTTGGAAGGCTTAACGATCAGAGTTTCTAAAATCGATAGAGCACTGTCCTCAAGTCTTGAATCAATTAAAGACAGACTAAAGAGATTAGTTGGGATGTGATAGACTACGCGAATATACCAAAATAGCGTTCAGTTGATAGGTCTTGGTTCAGCAGGCACCAATATAGTTGAGACTTTCTTATCAAACAAAAAAACTAAAGAGCTATTAGAGAATGACCTGACCCGTCTTTCTCTTTTAGCCATAGATATAGCTGACCCAGAAATTAGAAGCCTTCAAGAAACATATGAGCAAACAGTCAGATCAATGATTAAAGCTGGTATCCCACGCGAACGAATGCGTTTGACCGCTCAGTCAGTCAAATTTCCCACTGCCGAAGCAATGTTTGACTTCATCAACCAAAAATATGGCGAATACTTAATAGGTGAAGGTTCGAAACTCGAAACCTTTGTACCTTGGCTACAAAATACGATGGCTATTCCACCAATGGCTGGTGGTGCTGGTCGAAGAAGAGCTCTTGCGAAAGCAATCTACGCCCTAAACTACTATCAACTAGGGATAATTCGTAACTGCATTAACTCGTTTAAAGAACAGGCACTTTCGTCCATTGTGACTCCAACAGTTGCTTTGGTTTATGGACTTGGTGGTGGCACTGGAAGTGGTGTGTTCTTTGACTTTGCTAGGCACCTAAGAAAAGTGTTGGGTTCAGGAATACCGATTATTGCATTCGTTATTACTCCGTGCGGTGGGGATGATCCTCCAGCAAAAGGATGTTCAGCTTTCGTAGCCATGAATGAACTTTCGCTATTGCTCAACAAAGATTACAATGAGTATGTCATCAAAAAATATGGGGAAATTTACCGAAACCCGATTAATGCCCTAGTCTATCTTCCTTTATTGCCAGCATTCTCAAAGGTCGGTAACATTGTAAGTGCACGGCAAGAAATGGATCAAATGGTCGTAGACCTACTGTACGTCTTAATGGACTTTGACTTAGCAGACCTGTTAGGCGGCATAGGAACTGAAGTGGGTCTAACTAACAACTCTTCTCATACCTTGGGCATGACAAAAGTGACCTATCCAGTTGAAAACTACATTATGGCTTACAAGTTAAACTTTGAAGGATTGCAACTGTTGCAGGAATCAAGAAAAGAAAAACTAGACATCCTCAGAGAAATTAACAACGTAATTAAAGTGGATAGCGAAATTACCCGAGACCTTTTCAAGAACTATCTGATAAAAACAGGTACCTACAATGAGGAACAGTTCGAAGAGAAACTAAAAACTATCATAACTAGTAACCCGCGACTCGAAGACGACACAACCTTACATGTAAAAGGAACTGAGATTCAAGTAAAAAACTGGCTAAACGACATAATGAAATTCCTATCCACCATAAAGCTCATGGGAAAGATTGGTCCTATCGAACAATCTATTATAGACTTGACACTACGCAAGGATGGCAACCGAAAATTAGACAACTTGGAAATCTTGTTGACAAACCTGACAAAGACGTACTTAGACTTCCCTAAACGAAAAGCAACAATTATTGAACGATTGAACCAACTTATACCAAGCTCTCAAATCTTCACCCTAAGACAAAAGAAAGTTATAGAAGACCTAGTCAATATAGCTGAACTAACAGAAAAATCACTGTCAATTCTAAAATTCTACGACGAAACCAGATATTTAACCGACGCATTAATTCGGTACTACGAGGTTCTACCGGAATGCAAAGTCGAACTCGAAGACTTAAAAGCTATCCAGACAGAACTCGGGACTATCTATCTACTAATTCAACTTATGCTTAGAACACCAGCCGACGAAGCTAAAATGATCGACGAACACTTGACCTACATTAACGAAATCTTAACCCTGCGTATGCAGAAAAGAGGCAACTTCGACAACGAAGTCATGAGAATTCAAGAGATAAAAAAACGCAAAGAATTCGACAAAACCAAAATGGAGCGACAACTCAGAAAATTCCTTGGCGGAAAACGGTATGCTCGAGAGCAACTATTGGATATAGATCGAGAACTAAAGCGAGTTGAGCAGGAAGAATCTTTTGCAATTGAGAACTTGGATAAAGTTGACAGCACAATCAAACTTTACGAAAAATTGGCCAAACGGTTCGAATTAGTATCTGAATATCGCAAGCGATTGAACAAGATCGTTGACTTACACCACGAGTACAACGGAAAGATTGCTGAAATAGGCTCCCCAAAACCATACTTCGAGAAATCAGCTGACTTGACGGAACGTGAACAACTTAAAATAATATTCAAGATTCTAACCGAACAAGAAGACTCCTTGACACGCGAGGTAATTTTCAAACATATTCTTGATATGGACCACTTCAAAGACTACATGAAAAGCGTTATCAGAGCTTTCAAGACACCAAGCGTCATGGGATTCAAAACAACCTACAAAACCGATTACATTTGGGTAACCATCTCAACTCCACCAAACATGTGGTCTGAAGACCTATCACAAGAAGTCTATACCGCACTAGCAGGATACGTAACTAGCGAAGTCTCAAGAACAATCACTGTGCGCGTCATCGAATCAAGAGACGCCTGGACAACCAGAGTTATGGTAGTCGGCGGACGAGGCAAATCAGAAGACCTAGAATCCTACGATGAAATGCAACTGTTGTACAGCAAATCTAGCGATTTCGAAAGATATCTATCACGCTCATTCCTACTCGAACACGGAGTACACGCCAGCAACATCATAAAAGCATTAAACAACCCCAACAGCGCCAACGACAAAAAGTAAACTCAATTAAAAGGAGTTTTTTTTGCTCCTCAATCTTTTATAAATTTTTTATTCATCTAAGTTTTTAGTTACCGTTTTCTTTGTCCTACCTGCTCTTTTTGATTTAGCAGTGATCTTTCGCTCTGCAGCAATTTTTGTTTCATCCAAACCCACAAGTGCCATCAACATTTTTGGCTCTTCATTCGGTTTTGCTTCATTTACAATTTTTGACTCCCCTATCTTTGGAGGTTCAATGATTCTTGGAATCTCGGGATTATTCATTGCAGCTTCAATTTTAGAAACAACTTTCCAATCTTGTGTTATGAAACCTCTATCAACTGCATGATCCTTAAGCGACTTCACCTTTGTCTCCATATCTGACAACATTTTGGTTGTTTCAAAGCCTCCTATGAATAAAACTGCATCAATTCTGTCGGTCATGTCTTGGGTGTAGATAGGTTCAGTTACGTAGATTGATTGTAGACTTGTTTTTTCCTTAAACCAGTTTGTTATCGTTAACTCGATTTTGCCTCTTGGAAGTTTATCTTTTATGCTCAAAGGCATACGCAAAAGTACGTACAGCAAAGAAGCGTTTGGCAAATCATAGTTTAAGAAAGGTTTTAACAACGCAGCATTTAACATGTTATCTAAGGAACCGAAAATACTGTAACTGGAACCAGTCACGAACAAAGCAGTAAACAGTTTAGTGTTGAAAGTCCTTGACAACTCTGCAATTTCTTCAACGAGAGAGTTTTTGGCTAAAAACATGTTCAAAAGATAATTGGCAACGGTATTGCCTTTGATTGGTTCACCTTTTCGGTCAACACCCTCGTAACTTTCAATTTGGTCCCTTTCCAAAAGCAAAACTGTTGCACCATCAGCTGCCAAACATGTTTCTAACGCGCCGCAAGCGTTGAATTGGGCGTCTTTAGGCTGAATTTTCGAGGGTAAAACCACTATGGACAATGAATCTATATTGGCTTCTTTGAATTTCCTTATATATGTTGGAAGAGCTGCGCTGCCGACTCCGTCCCAAATTGATGAAAAGATAATTGCGCCGTGGAGTTTTTCAAGAGATTTCTTTCTTAAACTCTCCAAAACTGAATTATCTTTAGAAATGGTATGTAAGACATTGTACCAGAAATGTGTATCTATGTGTTCTTCTTCAAAGCCTAAAACAAAATGTGGATCGTAGCCTTTTGGAAGCCACTTGTAGATTTCGTCGCTTGACTTTTCAATTAAGATTGGCAGAGTAACTTCTTTAGTAATTGTGGGCTCTTTCAAGATTATTTTTATAGGATATTCGCCGATGCAGACTAAGGCTTGTTTTGGCAACAGTGGCTTTAGCCCTTCAATATGTTTTTCTATGCTTGCTAGCACGTTGAACGTTGCTTTGTCATTATTCATCAGAGGTACCTACATAAGCTTTAAGAGGAGTTTAACTAAAATAAGGTTTTAGGTTGATTAAGTGAAGAAGCCCTCCCTGAAAGTACCTAGTATTAGCTCTTGGTATAAGACACAAAAGCAGAAACGTAAAGAGAAGGAAGAACAAGAACGTAACCTTGAACCTTCATCGCTTAAGATGCTCACTTTTGTGATAACCCTTGTCGCCATGGCGGTTGGAATGTCAGTTCTGCCGCTGTTTCCTCAACCATTACCACTTTTCCTAGCCGTTTTAGTCGCATTTATCACTTTTAAAATTCCACGCGTGGGAATGACAATTGGCGGTGTCGTTATTAGTTTAGGTTTAATGTATCATTTGGCTCAGTTGTACTTTATTTCTTTTCTCGGCGACATTCAAGTTCGTGTTGCGTTCATAGTTATCTGGATGGCTTTATTCATAGTTTCACCTGCAATCTTCAACCGTTACAAGAGTGCTCTTGCTGTTGATTTCGGAATATTAGCTGTTGCTAGCCTTTTCGTTGAGCCAATTTACTTTTTGACTATTCCTCTGATTTTGGCTTCAGCGGTTTTTTTCAAAAAATATGTCAGCTTAACAGTAATCTATTATGTGTTGCTTTCAGTTCCTCTACAAATTTTGCAGTATTATCAATACACTATTTTGCCGATTGTGAGGTCTGATTGGTGGAATGCACCTGGCTCTAGCCCACCTCTACTTGTTCCCTTAACCTTAATCGCCAAAGATCTGAGCATCTCTATGAGTCAGTTCCGTCTATACGACCTGTCTAATGTTCTCAATGCAATTGTTGGGCAAACCACATGGACCCCCGACTGGGCAGGTCGCACCATCGGTGATGCAGTCACACAATACCGAGACTCTATTCCAGGAATATTGATGTTCGCTGTAATTGTTGTTGGATTGGCTTTTACGCTTATGTTCTTCACAAGATTCTTGGTTAAAGAAGGAATCCTTGGTTACGGCGATAAATTTTTCCAATGCTTCACTGCCACCTTGGCCACAGCAATCTTCTTCATTTTATTAAGTTCTCTTCAGGTACCTTTGGCATTTACAGCAGACGTCAGCCCAACTACGATGGCACTCGGTATTTTTGCTACCCTACTCTTCACGTTACCTATTCTCTTCATCGATACCAAGCCCAAGCAGACAACATCACTTTCTGAACTGAAAGCAAAGGCAGAGTCACTAAAAGATAAATTAGGCATTCTCCAAGCGCAAATAGACAACGTGAAAGAGAACATTCCGGTGATTGTAACATCTCCTGAAGGCAAAGGCTTAATCATAAAAGACTCTCTTGATGAAATGCTAAAAAAAATTGTTTTGCGTGACCTTGACCAATCAGATTTAGATAAGAAATTTGCAGAACTTAACCAATTGAGTATGGATAAAGATGCTGCCGAAGCTGAACTCAACAAGATACTAGCTGAGTACCAAATTTTTGCTAACTGTGAGTTCTCAGATTGGGTGGGGAAACTCAAAGTTGCGGGTTTAACCATTAAAACTACCCTAAACACTAATTACGAAAACGAGATGCCGCTAGAACAGCGGATCGAGGCTATCGAGCAAGTTTTGGAAAGTGGAAGAGCGCTTGTAAAGGAAGTTGTGGTTGTTGTTGAGCCTATTTACGGTATCATCAAGCCTCTGTATGATCCCTCTTTGCCTGAGAAGAGCCGAGCCGTAGAATTTGCAAACGAAAAGTTGCAGAAAAAGGAAGCTCCTTGGATAGCTATCGAAGCATTATATAATTCTCTAAACAATTGGAAGCGACAGTATAGCTCAGAGATTCAAGCTTCAATGGGGTACCTGAGAACTTCGATTATCCCAATAGCCAACCTAAGTTGTCAAAGTGAGACTTTGCCGTCCGTTTTCGGTGAGAACACTGACAAGGTACTTAAATATGCTAAAGAAGCTGAGTCGATGAAAGAAGTTGCAGAGCAGAGAGTCGAGAAAGAAAAAGTCGATATACTCGACCTTATCGCGCTAAAAGATGATGTTCAAGGTTTCATAAGTATGTCTAACGACATCTTATCTATGCTTTACACCGGCTTAATTAGCGATGAAGAAGTTATTGATCGTTTGCTACCCACGAAAGACTATTTGTGGGAGAAAAACAGCACCCTGTGCGACCGCTTAAAGATAACCACTGAAATCTTATCGAGCCCATCAAGATACCAGATCAACCAGATAATGGAAAACCTGCCCAAATACCTATCATACGTGGACGAAGCAGTTCAAACTTTGGTGGCTTACAATGAACGCAAAGAGTTCTTGCTAAACTATCCGTTAGCGGAAGCAGCTATAGAAGAACAACTAAAAGTCAAAGAAAAACTGTTGCCACATGACTTACCATTCCATCCACGCTTCGCTGCAGAATACCTAAGACTCTATTACACACAAAGATTCAGTGACTATGCTTTTGACAAAGATAATTTGGTTCTGACAAAACGACAATAACTTGTCCCATTAATATATAATTATAGGCTGGAAACACCAAACCGACCCTACCCCTTTAGGCAATTGTTTCGATTTTAAGTTCCAAATACACTCAAATTTCTTAACCAAAATCTTCGCGTATAATGTTTGTGTATTGATTAGTTTAGTCAACCAGTTTTTATACCTAAATTAACTTATTACTTTAACAGAAGATATTGAGGAGTCAAAATGGCTTTTTTTACTGACAGAATTGATGTTGGTAAACGTTTAGCTTCAGTGTTGAAAGATTTTCCAGGTAAAACGGGATTGTTCTGGCGATTCCAAGAGGAGGCGTTGTGGTGGGGTTTGAGATTGCTAAGGCGCTTAACCTGCCGCTGGATGTAATTATCCCACGCAAGATTGGTGCACCTGAAAACCCCGAGTTGGCGATTGGCGCCGTTGCTGAGGATGGAACCTCAATCCTTGATGATCAATTAATAAAATATTTGGCCGTAAGCAGGGAATACGTAACGATTGAGACTCAGCGTCAGAAACATGAAATCGGGAGGAGGCTAAAACTGTACAGGCAAGACGCATCTTACCCCAACCTAAAGGGTCTTGATGTTATCGTTGTTGATGATGGAGTAGCCACAGGGTCAACCATGAAAGCTGCGTTGGCTTCCGTCAGAAATAGTGGTGCAGCAAGCGTAACCGTCGCTGTTCCAGTTGGTCCACCCTCAACCATGGAAGAACTAAATGAATTGGCGGATCGAGTTGTTTGCCTCTACACACCAGAGTATTTCCAGGCAATAGGAGAATTCTACACTGATTTTTCTCAAACCCCCGATGAAGAAGTGATTAGGTTGCTGCGGGAAAATAAACAAAAACCCGAACGAAAATCTACAGGGTTGGTTACGGTATGATTCATAACCAAACAGAAATGAAAATGCCCGTAAGCAACGTCATGGTAGAGGGAACTTTGACCTTGCCGCCTGGCGCTAAAGGTAGTGTTGTTTGTGCACAGCAGTTTGATCATGAACTCACGACGGCTCAAACGGTGGCTGCACTGGAAAAGCAGAAGAGGCTCCCCAAGGCTATCTTGTCTGATCATGGATCACAGTTTAAGGAGCAATGGAAAACCTGGTGCAGTCAGCATTGAAGCGCATTTTGCTCATCCATCTTATCCTCAGGATAAAGGCAAAATTGAACGATGCATCCAAAATCTCAATCGAGAATTCATCAATCCACTGCGCAAGTTCCCTGAATAGCTCAAAGGCCAAATAGGTGAGTACAGAGACTGGTTTATCCATTCACGCTTTCACAGAGGCGTAAAAGCATACCCAGCGGACCTCTACGAGTGTAACGTTGGAAAGTTGACATGACATTCAGAAAGCCTCATATGACCCTGTCTTCTGGGATTCACATTGATAAAATCACGTAAATTTTAAAGAAGAATTTAAAGTTTGACGTTGATGGATTTGGAAAAGTATCCAAATGGCATTTTAACTCTGTCGCCATATACCCGTTTTAGCAAGTCTGTGAAATCGCTGTTCTCATCGATGTGGAACTCATATTTTCCCCTTGTTGAGTGTATTTCAACCTCAAGTTCATGAACTTGACCTTCTGAGTCTCGTTTCAATTTAACCTTGATTTCGCTTATGGCGTTATTGTACAATTCAAAGTTGCCGTGTGTTTCCGCAAGAATCGTTTGAGGCGGCATCGTTAGGTATCTTTGTGAATACCCAAATGTGGCTTTCAACTGTTCTGACCATTGACCAAAGAAGCCTTTTCCTTCTGCTTTAGCTTGATCTCTTGACTGCTGAACCGCAACCTTTAGCATTTCATTTGTCATTTGAGCAAAAATCAAACGTTGGCTAGTTACCACTCCACTGTAAGTGTCCCATCTTCCAAGCGATTTAGGTTTTCTGAAAAGAATTACGCCAACCGTGGCTTCCCCGTCAAATTGAGGCATAGCTGATGCAGGGTGAGGTTGCCCTCTCGGAGAGGGTTGAGCCATTGGAGTCAGCATAATTTGTACAGGTACCGAGGGCGGTGAAGTTGAGGGCGGCGAGTAGTAGGAAAGGCGCTCGCGTTTAGGTTGAGGGGGTGTATTGACGGGAGTGTTGACAGGTGGCTTAGTTGTGGCTGCTTGGGTTCGGGCGGCTCTGCAGTTGCCGCAGAATTTTGCGTTGGGGTTTATTTGTTGACCGCAGTTTTCGCAGTAGGGCATGTTAATTCACAGTTACTAGATGTTTGTTTTCTGTTAATAAATTTGACTAATTGTTCCGAAAAAAAGTTTGCTTGGAAATTCTTGTATTTTCAGAAAACACTTCATTATATAGTGCAATACTCCTTTTCTTTTACTATCCGCGAAAGTCTAATTAAAAAAGAGTTTATTCTTTAATTGTCTTAACTAATTTCGCTACCTGATCAATTATGTAGACATTTATTTTTTGCCCTTTGACTGCAGATGCAACCGTTGGGTCGCCGTTGACTCCACTTGAGAAATAGAGTTCTGGGTGAGCGACAACCTCAAAGCGGGGCATTTCTGTGAAACTTGCTGACCCTTTTGTTTTGATAAGGTTTGGCTTGATGGCCATCATTCGCGAGGTTTCCAATGTGCCTGCATGTCCGTCTTTTTCAGAAGCAAATTTTGGCGTTAATTCTTTTGCAAAGTCGTAGTCTGAGAGGACCATAATCCGCGTTTTCTTTTCTGCCCCTGAGGCGTCGTTTTTAATTACGATGTCTTGGGCTGCCATCCTCAACGCAACCATGTGAGAATTTCCTGCATGACCACTAAGAACGATGATTCTGTTGAAACCATTGCGAACTAACTCGGAAAGAATTTCATTCACTATCTTGTAGAACGTGTCAAATCCTAACGTTATTGTTCCCACAAAATTTCGCGTGGCGTTGCAAATCCCATATCTTAGTGAAGGAGCAACAAAGCATCCGGTTTTCCTAGCAACTTCCAATGCGATGTATTCAGGTTGAACACTGTCAGTGCATAAGGGCAAGTGGTCTCCATGTTCTTCAACGCTTCCAACGGGAAAAATCACAACCGCGTCGTTTTTTGCAGCTTCTTCTGCTTCTTTTGTGCTTAATTCATCAAGCCATAGGCACGACGAATTCCGGGTTTCGTTGTCTGTATTGGGTTTTGACATAATTATTAGTTTGTAGTTCTCTTTTTCTATCTTGTGGAAAAAACTCTGAGAAACGAAATTGAGCGGGTCCGACGGGAATCTGTAATGTACAACGACATTTATACCGTAGCCTCCGATTTTATCAGCCGTTTTAATTCTTGACCTAAAACTGCAAGCTGTTTATCGATGACTTCTTCCTGGTTTGTTGTGGCGCCGTCTGCTAATGCTTCTCTTGTCAGTAGTTGCTCTGGGTTCATTCCCCATGCTCTGATTATTTCCTTTAGAGCGTCAACTTTGCTGACTTTGACTTTTGCTCTTATTGATAGTCCTGCTGCTTGGTAGATGTTTCCTAGGAAGTCAATGCCATTTGATTGTATGTCATTGTAAGTATCTGGAATATGCCCCATCATGTAGTCAACGTAGTCTGGTTGAACACCTAAAGCTATCATTTGGGTTTTGAAGTATTTTCGGATGCTGTGTTCTCGCAGGTCATAGAGGCGTCCGAGCCCTTTTTTGAGTAAGCCTGCTTTTTTGTATAAGTTGTGGACTATGTTGCGGATTTGCTTCCCTGAGATGCCTTTTATTTTTTTGGTGCTTTCGTCTCGGATTAGTGGTGATTCGTCTGTTATGGCTTCTGGCGGAGAGTATCTGGTGCCTTTTCGTCGCATGTCTAAGTAGAGCTCAAGGTACATGACGGCTTCAGGTCCTATGAAGGTGTCATAGTCGCGTATTTTCCTTTGGTAATTTCAGCTTCAACGTGGATGTGAACGGGTATTCTGCGTGCTTCTATGTCTTCTTTTACATGTCGATATTTTAGTTTGGATAGGGTGCCTTCTCTGAATCCTGCTAAGGCTGTGGTTGAAACGATTAGTCGTTCTCGTAAGTCGCCGATGTCTAGCATTTTGGATAATTCTTCAGGTCTTGGTGCTCTGTCTTTGTAAGTTACTCTTCTGCTGAGCGGTTCGGTAAGTTCGACTTTGATGCCGTTGACGCGGTAGAAGGTTTTAACAGATTTTATATAGTTACTTACTGGTCCAGGTTTCATTCCGTCGTCTTGGAGTTCTGCGAGGTATTCGTTGAGGTATCCTGTATGGTTTTGTACTCTTTGTGGGTCTGGAATGTTTCCGACTGGTTTTATGTCTTGGATGATTAAGTCTGGGCTATAGCCAAGCCATGTTGAGTATCGTTGTACTTGGGCTGTGTAGTTGCAGCAGCTGTTATATGAGCCTGAGCAGTGGCGTAGAAAGTGTCTTGCCATTTTGACGAGGGTTTGATTGTCGAACACAAACGGAATAAGTGCCGGTCGTTCACTAACGAAGGATGTGAGGATGTAGTTTATGAGGCCTTTTTCTTTAACTGCGAGGACTTTTTCGAGTTCTAATGCGACTGGTGTTTTGAGTTTATGTCCTGTTAAGCCATGGTCGATGATTACAAGGTTGCTTTGAATTTTTATTGGAAAGTCGATGGTTTTTAGTTCTTCAACGCTTAGCTGGCGTGTGCGAATTATGGGCTGTGCTACGGTAATGCCGTTCATTTGTGGTCTCCTTTGGATTGAGTTTTTCGCTCCGATGGTCGGAACGCATACTCATCTTCTTGTATAGGCTGCTTGCGATTTAAAGACCAGTTTGAAGTTTTTTGTAGTGGCAGCTGCTCAGGTAAGAATCTAACGAGCCTTAAAATGTCTGATTTTAGCAAGACCAAACCGGAAGCTTTTGGGTCGCCGCCTTTGAGTGTAGGTGGTCCTGCGTCTTTATCCCATGACAAGATGATGTATAATTCGCAGTCATAGATTAGCCAGCCAACGGCTTCTCTTGTTTGCGGTCCCATTAGCAAGGCTGAACTGCGATTATAGAGCACATGGTCAAGATAACGAACATAAATCAGGTTCTCAAAGGGCTCATTTGGGTTTAGGGGGCTGTTGTTTGCAGAATTTTCTGGGTTAGACTTACAAGTGCAGGGACTGGATTGATCGCCAAAAATGTAGTCTGGAGACTTTGCCTCTGATGTAAGTCCAGCCATTCCCTCCCACCTCAGCAACCTGTTTGATTAGAGTTTGCCGTTATGCGCTTGCCAAAAAAGAGAATAGGCTTGCCTTTGACATCCTGCAAGTAAGTTACAGGAAACATTTGCCTGAAGAGCTCAACTGCTACGGGGTTTTCAAAGATTGGATTGGCGTACTCTGAAGCTTTGTCTAAGTGCTCTTGGCAGAATGGCGCATACAATCGTGTTCTTCCGCTTTGATAGTAAACGTAGCCTGTATGCCCCGCCGGTGGCTTTCCGCATACTACGCATCGGTTGCGATTTAAGCGTCTTCTCAAAGTTTGTCAGCTCCTTACTTGAAGAATTGGTCGTCGCGCATGTTTTCGCTAATTTGGATGTACTGTTGCTTTTTGCAGAAATCCAAGATTTTTATTAAAAGCGGGTCGTCACCTTTCTCAAACTCTTGCTTGAAGCCAATCCTGCCAGTTTGGACCCTAATTTCAATGATTCCATCGTTTGAGAGGAGTTGGTAGAACCCCAGTTTTTCCCCAGCATACTTAGCAAGGACATCCCAGTCCTCAATAATATTTACCACTTTGTTGTCACCTTCCATGACTTGTAGGCTACGGATAAAAACTATCTATCGACGCAACGAGATCATCTCGTTGTAGGGGTCAGCAACGCTACCAATCTTTTAACGATACATCCTAAAGTCATCCGCTACTTTTTTGAGCTGGTCTTTGGGGGCAGTTTCGAGAAAATGGTTTAGGTCCCTGCTCAGCTCCAGGCTACTCTGCCTCTTTCGCTTAACTTGTAGAGCGGAGAAAGAAAATGCGGTTTTGTCTCCCGAGTGCCCTGCGTTTCCAACCAGCCCTGCAAAAATAAAGCCTTGACTCGCCTGTCCACGTTTTGTTTTCCTCTGCGTCTGAATCCTCTGGTTGCATGAACCTCTCTGTATATATCATAGCTTGCCAGGAGCTTGGCTTCTGGGGAGAGTATCAGAAAAATAAGCAGGTTTAGGCTAGCCTCTCGTCCGCTGAACACCTTCAGCTTTATGCACTTGCCCCTCGTTTTCGCCAAAGTTTTCTGCTCTCCCCTCGACTTTGGAAGGAAGAAACAGGCGTTAGAACTCGCTTATTACATTAGCAAAGAATATTTTTTGGGTTTTGTCCGAGGCAAAATTTTTCCACCGTATAAATGCCTTGGGCAAAAATAATCTGGAGACCCTATTTATGCAAAAATTGAGTTTTCATGGAGAAAATCAAACCTAAAAGAGGTTTTTCTTTGTTTTTTGCTGTGTTTTGTCGGGGTGATTTCCATCGTGGAAACGTTTTGACGGGTATATTTCCACCGTATAAAACCAAAACAGTTAAACCAAATTCGATTAGCGGGGGCGAAACCAACAAATACATTTTCAAAAAGCAATCAATCTTTTGTTTTAAGGATCTTCTTTGTCGCCAATTATAATATGTACTTTCTTGCCTTCTCTGTATCCTTCTACCTCAAGTTTTTTGTCCTCAAGGTACCTTAGGAGGTCATGGAGTTTCACTGGGAAATTCAAAGTAACCTCCCCATGAAAGTAAACCCGCTGACCATTCTTGTATGAATTCTCTATTATGCGAAATTGAAGCTTAACCATCTTGCTCAATCTCCAAGAAGCAGTTCTGAACCCGAAATAGAAACACGAGTATTCTGGGCAGATGCTATGGCGACGATTTTTCGGGCGGCATCCAAACGGGTTTGCTGTCAACTATCTCCCGCTGGGAGGGCAATGGATAGGACAAGCATAGTGCTTCAAACACACTCTCCTCTGTTTCCCCAGCAATTGTGCAATTGTCTTTGATTAGACCTTCACTGTATTTGATTCGCATCCCTTTAGAAAGGGCGTAGCCAGCAAGCCACATATTATGTTCAGCTGAACCAGTTCGAACAAGCAGGTGAATTCCAAAAGTCGATGGCTGAGCTCGGTAGAAATCCACTTGGAAAAATCCATCTTGGCAGGGCACAAAGGCTTTAATGACACTATTTCCCGAGCAGTTAGGTTTAGATTTTAATTGCTTGAGTTTTTCATTTATCTTTTGCCAATCAGCATCACTTTTCGCAACTACAACAAAGTCAATATCATGCACAGTTGGTTTTTGTCGTCTTATGCTACCTGCAACCTCAATCAACTCGCATAGAGGCTCCACAGTTGTTTTGATTGGAACGGCTATTCTTTGGGCTTCTGCTAAGTCCAGTTCAGCGATAATTTTAGCTGTATCTTGAGGAAACAATGTGACTTGTTTTTTCATCAATTTTATCACTTACAGTTAAGGTTCCTAATTAGTTTGTTTGAGATAGCTGCTTAGGGGTTTTTGCCGAGTCGTTAGGTTATTTTCTTGAGCGCAATCATCACGCAGGTGTTCGTACAACAACTCACCTTTGCGTTTTCTTTTGAGACCATCCATGAGCCATCGTGCCCCTTCCCTTATGAACTTCTCTTTGGTTGAGTAGCCGAATTGCTTGTTTTTCTCTATGAAATCTTCAACCTCTTGGAGAACTTCAGGCGGCATAACTATCGACTTGTGAAGCAATGCTTTCACTGCGTCTTCGTAAGTTTTGACTATACCGGACTCAGCAGTTAGTTGTCCAACAATCCTTGTCAGTTCAGAGTGTGTTTGATCTGATATCTTAAGTGCTTTCATCTTCTACGCAACCTCCTCAGCTCTGTTTGAAGCTTGATCCAAGCTTCTGTGGATTCTGTTCAATTTTTCAGTCAAAGAATTAAGCCTAAGCTTGAACTCTTCGGGTGATTCAGTGTTGCTAAAAGCTGTCATTCAGACATCCCTCATTTAGTTTTCTTGAGCTTGCTCCGGTTCAGGAATGCTTACTTCGTGTTGGATTCTGTTCAGCTCTTTTTCAAGAGCCAAGATCCGCTTTTGCCGATCTAACAAAATGCTAATAACCATGGACTCAAAAACAATTGGATTACTCGAATTACTACACTCTGAAGCATAACTCCTGAAAGCACAAATTAACTCGTCAAAGGCTTCACGATCAGGCTTACGCAGCGCCCTCTCAAAGCCACTCCAACGGTTAATCTCATCCTCCAAAGCAACCCAGAAAAATTCAACAGCCTTACCCATAGTCTAAGCCTCAGCGTTTTTGATGTGGGTGATGTGGGATTGGATGAAGTCTTGTTCTTTGAGGGTTTTGTGGAGCAGATCTTGAATGGCAGCATTCATGTTCCCTTTGTAGTAAGGTCGAACTATTTTCTGTGCAAACTCACAGAGCAGTGAAGCTGGAACACTATGAAAAGTCAAATCAACTAAGAGATCATCTTCTAACTCTAACACTTGAGTTTTCTTTTTCATAGCAATCACTTGGTGTTCTGCCTATCACTCAAACCATATAAAAAGCAAGGCAACAAACTACCCAGCCACTCAATAGAGAGGTAAGTAAAACTGAAAGGGTTTAACTTATAACTCAAAAAAACAGATTAGAACCTATTGGGGGATGCATCAACTTGAAGACCATACGGGTTACAGATGAGGTTCACCAAAAACTAACACGTTTGCTGGGTGAGCAAATGGCAAAAAACAGGAAACTCCCAAACTTTCAATGACGTTATTGAGGATTTAATTTCTAAGAAAGACATTGATTCGAAGAATACTAAGTAGTTTGTAAAGGGCACCCAGTTTTTATCTGCTAAACCATTTTATGTGCCACTTGAAGTTTTCGCATGTATCCTTTGAAGGACACGCTAAGCAGGGAAATTCCTTGCCTGCTTCCTCTATTAGCTCGGTGACTTTCTTCTTGTTTTCTTTATCTAGCCCCAAAAGTTCGATACGTCTCTTAAACTCGCTTGTCATGTGGCAACCCATAACCTAAATGCCTTTGTTGGTAATAAAAAACGTTCTTGCCTCTGGCAAAGCTTGTAGTGCGCAATAGTTGTTGAGCGCGTACCCGCCGTCTTCGCATAAGACCCTGCCTGGAGAGGCTGTTTTGATTTAGAAGACAAACAAAGCTAGAACAATGTAAACCATAATACGCGCCAAAATATTTGGAAACTCATTTAACTGCTGCTGAACAATATTGTTACTTGTGAGGGAACTGGTGTTGGGCGAGAAACGCGTGGATAAGAAAGTTCATGACTTTACGAGCACTTTTGAGGAGGCTAAAGAAGCGTCGGAGGATATGTTTGGTTCAGAAGACAGAAAGCTTCTGAAAGAGATTCTGGGGCGTCTGGATGGTATAAAAGATACTTTGGATGTTGTCCAGTTTAAGCTTGGTGTGGAAAAAGGTGTGTGGAAAAAGTTTGCAGATGGCAATGTGGAATGGACGTTTGCCCAGACAATGGATGGGGCGCCGGTAGCAGAAATAGACGATATAGTTAGTGAGCTTAACAAAAATGAGGCGGATTCATGGGTTCCGATAGGCATGTTTGAATACCGTTGGTCAGGTACAGAAGACACGCCTAAAAAATTTGTCCATAGAAGACTATTAAAGTAGCGTCTTGGTTGATGAAACTGCTGTTTTCTTCCGTGACGCTTACGAATTCCACAAAAAAGAAAAGCAACAAGAATCGAATATAGAACCATGAAAGGTAAAAAAGCAGCTAAGGAAATGGCACAGACTCAGAATCGTTGCAGTACTTGTCAACGCCAAAAATCCGAGTATTGCGGTCAATGCTTCGGTTTCAACAAGCACAAGCCCAATTTCACAACGATGGAGTCATTTCAATGACTGCTTCGTAATTATTTCCTGCCAAGAGGTTTATAAATAAAAAACAAAAAACTTAAACCAATAAACCTCCACTTGTTTTTGGATTGCAGGCCGCTGGATAATTTTTCAGCTTTGACCTCTGAAAGACGTCGACTTGCAACCTACCTCTTTTTACTCCTAAATAATGGTTTATTTGCAAAAACAACCCCAATTATGGTGGCTTTGACATGCCTTTATATTATCAACTGCCTACAGACTCTTAGAGGTCAAAGCAGTTGAATACAATTAAAAACAGCATCCGCGCCAACCCATACATTTTATTAACGTCTTTATATCTTGCTCTAGCTCTACAGTTTGTTACGTCGTGAGTTAGATTTAAAGTCGTTGTAAATCCTTTTTCACTTATAAATGAATTTTTTGGTAACGGAAAAAAATATAAGAAGGCTAAAAAAAATAAAAAATTGGTTGGTGAATAAACTTGCAAATCTATGGAATTAGTAATAAGCCAACAAAATTTTGTTGTTGCGATTGTCACCGAAAATTAAAAGCTAGGGCACAAACTTCTCAATGGCGAAAAATTCCAGCAGATCAAAAAAGATGTAAACGTTGTTCTGCACGATATAGAGGCCTAACAAAATGGCGTAAACAAACGCAAACTGCTGTATCTAAGAGATAGCCTAACATCCCCCACGGGTACTATCCGGACAGAAGAATCAAACCAGAAGGAATATACTGCGAACTTGACGAGAGCGAGGACTGCGACCATATAGAATTTGCGTTAACTGTACCCGAAATAAAAGAAATAATTCGCAACAAAAGAAAAGAAGGCTGGAAACTCCCAGACATTTAACATCTCGACCAAGACAGGGGAAGAGAAATTTTATGGTGAATTTATCTCGCCCGTGCGTTGCTTTTATCCTGGATCAAAAATCTGCTTCTGCTGGGAAGATGTTTTGGTGATGGCGACAGTGCGATTAATTCGGAGTTAAATTGACGTTTCGTTTATATGCCTCCTAAATTCCTACTTGCATACGTTAGTTTATGCTTGCCATCTTTAGCCTCGCGAAGGCAGAAAAGCAGGCTGAAAACTACCGACGCTAAACCAAGAAGGCCAACATATGTCCGAAAAAACAAAAGACGAAAAAAACGGCAAAGAAGACGATTACGTCACAGTGAGAATACCCAAAGAACTCTCCGAAGAAGCAGACAAACTAATCGGTAAAAAAGGGTTCAAAAGCAAGGCAGAAATCGTTAAAGTAGCACTCAGAGAGCTACTCGACAATTACGGGGCAGATAAACACTTCCAAATGTTAAATCGCACCAGTGATGGCGTAAAAGTCAGAGACGTAAGGCTAGGCCAAGTAGCCGACATCAAAATCACCCCGGAAGGAATTTACTGCCCAATATGTGATGCAAGCAACTGTGAACACATCCGCTTTGCCTTAGATCAACCAGATATAAAAAATCTCATCGGCAGGAAGAAAAAAGAAGGCTGGAAACTCCCAGACATCTAAAATATTGATGCCAAAGAATGCGAACTAAAGTTTAGATCTTACTTGTATTCTTTTCAGTAACCCGCCAGACTCTTTTGGTTTTGTCCCTTGACTGTTTCATAGACTGATTGGGTTGTGTAGCCTGCGAAGCTAAGCAAATTTGCAGCTGAGGCATAGAGTAAAGACAAGTACCTCTTGGTGTCTGGGTTAGTTCCTTCCACTATTAGTTGAGCTGCTTTGACTCTTCGTTCATGCCGTTTATCTTCTGAGTGGGTGAAAACAAACTTTACACTGTTACCCGCATGGACTTCGGAACCTTCTTTGATTAGCTACTCTGTAGCGATAACTTGACTGACATGTTGCTTGTAGTGTTTGGGGTTTTTGGATAGATGCTTAGAAATAATTAAATCGCCAATGGGCACATCACCATCAAGGAGCTTTTGTCGATAAGCCTTCACTACAACAAGTGCCTGGGGGATCTTTTGCATAAACTCACCTGAATTGTTAGCTGCTGAGAATACGTTGATCATGTCCATTTGGGCGTTGTAAACAAACTTTGGTGTGTCATGTTTGCGCACCTCCAAACCTCGAACTTTCAACTTCCCGCTTTCCATGACTCCATAGTACCGGTTCAAGACGCCGATGTTTGGATGCATCTTGGAGGGCAAGAAAACTATCCATTTGTAGCGTCCCTCAAAATTTAGTGGAACACCGATATCTTTGCTTACTTGTTTGCACAGAGCGTTGTATTCTTTGAGGGCGGCGTCTTCTTTTTTGAGCCATAACGAATCAACTATTCCATGAAGCACCTCAAAGCCTCGACCCTCAGAAAGTCGAGCAGCCCTAAGAAACGCGTCTCGCCCAAACGCACACACCCCAATGTGCCCATCCACCGTCCCAAACTTTGCGTTCCTATAACCCAAATATCCAAAACATGTAACCAGAATCCACTTCAAAGCGGTCTGTCTATTATCGAACATCTCCTTAAGTTTGGGATCCTTAGCTTCATCTCTTAACCTCTTATAGAGCAACCGTTTATCGACAACAAGCTTCAACGATCTAGGAACAACACCCTCCCGTTTCTCGCAAATGTTGTAGTTTAACTCTGGGATGCGTAATTGTGAGTCTGGGCAGCACTTGCAAAGAACCGTTTCAGCAGAGATGTTGTTGTTAACCATTATACTGGGATACATTGATGAGAAATCTACTTCGCCTGTGTTGTCGTGTATGCCTACTTTTGGCTCGTAAACAAAGCCTCCTCGGTCAGCAACGAGGAGTTCGTAGGCTGATTTGAAGGCTTCAGGGATGCTTTTGTTTCTTGGAATCAGAATTTCTTGTTTATAGGCTTGGTAGAACTGCAGAGAGGACATGCTGGATCCAATTGAGGATCGAGATGATGTGTGCAGTGGGGCTCTGCAGGTTCTTGCTATTTCAAATAGACCATGGAAACTGGCTTCATTGAGAATGAAGGTGTTGCCTGCGTCTATGTGAATTCTTCCATAGAGCCGAACGGCAAACTGTTGTTTGGGAGGCATTGCATATAATATTACCTTCATAAAGAGTTGAAATGAGCAAAAAAAAATAACATTTTCTACATTAATCAATTATGCTTATTTATGGCCTGAAAAAAGTTTGAATAACATGTGAAGTGCAGTAAACGCATGCAGATAACGCGAATGTCTAACCGTTTTTTTACCGATAACGTTATAATATTCTTGGGATTATAAAAAAATAAAATGGAGAATAATGGAAGAATTGCTAATGGAAATACCTTCCACTTATACCCTCGAAGAACTTATTGGTCCATTAAATAACATAGAAAAAATTTTTTCGCCAAAACAACTCTTTGTTGTTTAAAGAACCAAAGGAAGTCAACCTCTAAGTAATCTGAACTGTGTTTCATGAGAACCGAAAGAAATCGGTTACATGTAAAACTTGGGTTGGTCTATTCTTAATTGGCGGAAATCCTTTGGCGGAGATGCTACTTGCTGGAGGTTTTCAATTAGCAAGTGAAGGCGCTGTTTAGTAATTAAGTCCGAGAAAATCTTTACCATCTGAGCATACTTTTTCTGATTTCCTAGTTGTAGCGAAATGATGTAGAGGTTTCTGTCTTCACCTAAGAATAGTAATCGAGGATACCCGGCTCTTTTTAGCATGAAATTAAATATCTCACGCCCAACTCTTCCGTTTCCATCAGTAAAGGGATGGATTAACTCAAAGTGATAGTGAAAAAGAACGGCGGCCTCGAAGGGATGAACCCCTTTTTCAATTTGATTATTGTAACATTTAATCTGTTTTGTAAGTTCTTCAATTATCAGAATTGCTGGCGTAACTGGTATGTCGCAGCCCGTTATGCAAACATCATCTATTCGTCTAAACATGCCAGCTGCATCTATGTCAATGTTATCCAAAATTAGTCCGTGAAGATTTTTTATGAAATCGAGATTAAGCTTTCCACGATATTTGTCTCTATACGCTTTCACTTTTTTAAAGTTCTGTACCTCGTTTATTTCCCTCAATGATTTATCATTCGGCGAAATATTATTTACCAACAAATCAAAGGTCTGTTTAGAACTAAGGGTATTACCTTCGATGTTTGTTGTACCATGGACATACGCTATCTCAAAATTGTTTTCATAAGCAATTATTTCACTTGTAGTTAGTAAGTCGGTGAAGGTTTTATAGTAGTAGTGTATGGTTTCGATTGTTTGTAAATCTTCACGATTTAGGTACTTGGACTTATAGCTTGAGCTTGCAAGTTTTGCTTTTTTTTCAGCTGCTCTTGCCTCAAGTGTGTAGGCATGTTCTATGCGAAACTTTTCTAATTCTTGTTGCGTAGGTTCGTTTAAACCTAGATAGACTTTTACCTTCGTCCTTTTTTCCTTGAATTTTACATCTTTGACAAGATAGTGGTATGGCTTACCCCTTGTGTAAGTCACTTCTACTCGGTAAGGTCTTCTTCCCATGTTTGTGTATTTGTGGACGCCCTTTAATATAATTTGTGTGGAAAAGACATCCACAAATATCGAGGTTAACTTTTCATGTATTGCATTAGTAGACGTTTTCTATTTCGTCACTTCCTTTGGAAAGTAAAAACAAGTGATAGGTTCTAAAGCAAAACTCAAGCAAAAACAGCCAAATTGTTTCACAATGGGCTAGATATATTGACATTTACTAGTTTAAATTTTAAAAAAGCAACTAGATTTCTAGACACTTTGGATTAGGCAATACTTAAAACTAATAACCGCCTAACTGAGAATTATGCTTGAACAAAGTGGGGAAGAGTTTAATCCGCTTAACTTTAATACAAATCATAAAATATACTTTAAAGATTCTAAGAACATGAAAGAGGTTCCAGATAGGTCCATTCATCTAGTTATAACATCACCCCCTTATTGGAGCATTAAAGACTATGGAAACCCCAAGCAAATCGGGTACAAAGACAGTTTATCATCCTACATGAAAAAGCTTGACAAGGTATGGAGCGAGTGCATTAGAACGCTTGCAGATGGTTGCAGATTATGTATTAATATTGGCGACCAATATCTGAAAGCAGATGGAAAAACACCCTATCAAATAATTCCACTTCATTCCTACTTAGTGAACAACATAATGAACAAGCATATTGACGACATATTATATCTTGGAAGCATAATTTGGAAAAAAATACCTACAACAAAAACGAGCGGTGGCGCAAGCGTTATGGGGTCATACGGTTTTCCAAGAAATGGTTATGTTAGCTACAATTATGAGTATATAGCGATTTTTAAGAAAAAAGGAACTGCACCAAAACCAACCCGTGAAGTAAAAATGAGGTCACAAATTGAACTCTACGAGTG
This sequence comes from Candidatus Bathyarchaeota archaeon, assembly GCA_963741005.1. GTDB lineage: Archaea > Thermoproteota > Bathyarchaeia > Bathyarchaeales > Bathycorpusculaceae > Bathycorpusculum. Next base: position 25,519 of record CAVUGQ010000006.1, on the reverse strand, counting down.
GAGAGAACTCTTTAATGGAATATGGCAATTCAATGGAGCTAGGCAAGTAGGGCATATCGCTATTTTTCCCAATGAACTGCCTAGACGATTAATGCGAATGTTTACTTATGATGGCGATACAGTTTTAGATCCCTTTTTGGGGAGTGGCACAACTAGCCGAGTAGCTTATGAACTATGTAGAAATAGTATAGGCTACGAAATTGGTTTTGGCTCTAACCTTGATGAAGCAAAAGAGGTTATCAAAGCTAAAGTCCATTTCAATGACACGCCGATGGACATGAGGAGCAAAGTTTTTCCAACTCTGCTTTAGAACATAGCTTAGTGGTTCCACAAGTTGGGCATTCAATCACAACTAAATCGTGATTAGCAGATTCTCCTCTTTTTACCATAAGCGTTTTACAAGTTTCGCATTCACAACAGGTTTGCTTATCAGTCATAGTTGATGGTTCTCCAAAGTTTCTATATCTTAGCTTTGCCATATTTTCCTTGGTAATTGCTAAATACTGTAACTATTCGAGTCGTGGTTTGGTGTATTCTATCTTCTAAGTACGCCATGTAATCTGTAAGCTCTTTTTGATTTTCGATATAAAAATAACCTTTATTACTAGCAGCTATTGGCATCCCTTCATCTAAAATTAATTTAGTAATTAATGCTCTAGTGCTCCCCCCAGTATCGTTATCGGGTATTTGTAGGGTTCTCCGAATTTCGCTTGATTTAATTGGATTATTTTTCCCTTTATGTTCTAAGATAATTTTTCTGATTGCATCCATTCTTTGTTTTTCTAAACTCATTTTTCTCTTGCCCCCTTCAAACACTTAGCAGATTCAAACGCTTATTAGTTTTTTCAATTTTGTGTCAAAACAGGTAGCTTTTGTTTGTAGAAGCATGCACCAACGAGATTCTCCAGTTTCGCTATTTTTAGAGTATCCGAATTTTGAACGGATTTAATGTATTGTTGTGCAATCAATGGGGCCCAGTCGTTAGTCGACATTGAAAGTGTTGTGGGAATTGTGCCACTGTTAATTACTGAACTATCATGGCGCCAATGCTGTAAGGGCTTCCCGTTAGACATAATAAGATGGTGAAAGCTGAGCATAAAGGAGACTAACCTATGTCCAAACCAAAAAAAGAATTACTTTATTATTGAATATATCTCCGAAATTGTGGATGCAAATACCAAAGAAGAAGCAGTTGCAATAGCTAAGCAGCGCATTCAAGACCGAGATGTCGAAGTTGGTGAAGATAACACCTGCCAAGTTGAAGACAAAGATGTGCTAAATGAAATTGAAGAACACGAAAAAAGAGCAGACAAAGAAGAAGCCAGAGCTACCGCTAGATAAAGAGAATGAATTATTTGGGTTTTGGGAAATGCAGATGAGTAAAGAAAAACAATGTTGGATATGCCGTAGAACTGAACAAGAGGTAAAAACCATTCTTGAGAAACTAAGCCCTGATATCCCCAGTTTGGCCACGGATAAGGATGATGCCGTTATGGTTGGGGCAAAAACCGATTTATATCAAGACCTGCTAGAAGGCATCTATCGTTGCGTAATCTGCGAATGCCTCCTCATGGACATGGCAGACCACACAATCACAGTTCGCACCCAAGAGGACCTGCTTACAGATGGCGACTTAGAGCGAATACACTTTGACATCTCAGCAACTATCAAACCAGAGTAGAATAAAAAAGCAGGTCAGAGCTATCGCTAAACCAAAAAAAAATTAACTGCCTAAAAAAAGAGAAGCCTAAAGCTTATTTCGAGTTGTCTTTTTTGCCGCATCGATAACACCGTTTCAAAGGCAAATTACCAATAAACAATGAAACATGCAGATGCCCACAGCTGCAACGGTAATCCTCAACTGTTTTCCCCAGCTTATTACGTTCAACTTCCATGCTCAAGTCACCTCTCACTGCGAAGTTCCAGTTATGATAATGTTCGCAGAGAAGCTTCCGCCAGGCGAATTAGCTACAGATGCTAAAGTCACATCGATTTTCTGCAGATTACCCGCTTGCACTGCTTGCCCCAGGTAATTCCATGAAATCGTTAGGTATTGGCCGTATGTTGCTGGAACCCAGTTTGCAGTAGCTATCGCCAAAGTCATAGGCACGTTCCCAGTGTTCTTCACATAAATTGACACAGTAATTGAAGATCCAGGCGCCACTTCACCCCAGGAAATAGTGTTCAATGATGCTTGCCCGTTGCTATCAGTTGTGTCCCAACCAGTTACTCCTGAAGTAAGACCCGAAACAACATTATAAGTAACATTCAAGCCAGGTACTAAAGCTTATACTATTCTAATCTGGCGTATTGATAGTGTTATTGTTTAATGTAACTGCGCCGTTGATTGCCAGCACTCTTCCATCCACTGTTGCGCTTGCACTCAGTGATATTGATGTCAAAGCTAGAATAGTTCCAACGAAAACAGAGTCAGCTCCAATAGTTGCGGAGCTGCCAACTTGCCAAAATACGTTGCGAGATTGAGCGCCATTGATGAGACGCACTACACTATTTGGTGATGTGATAACTGTGCTCGCGGGAGCCTGGAAGATGAAGCTTGAGTTAGGATTGTTTTGGCCGTCGAGAGTAAGAGTTCCGGTTAATCCAAGCGAAGGCGCTCCAGTGTAGACGCCTGCAGTTAGGGTTTGTCCACCAAGGTCAGTGTATATTGTCTGAGTAGTTGCTTGTCCAGAAGCGTTGTTATACGCGGTTAACAAGTCTATTTTGGCCTCCTGCGTGACAGCGTCGCCGGCGTGGTTAATCCCGTTTACAAAAGTTACAGTGCTAAATCCTGTCTCTGAAGTAGTTGGATAAGTGCCGGTGTCTGCTGTAATCGTGGTTGAACCGGTGTTGGTTATCCCGGAGCCTGCTAAAACTGAGAAGTTGGCAGCCGCACCAAGAGGTACAAGCGTTGGACTGTGCTTTTTTATGGTTTGGGTGATTGTTTGGGTTTGTTGAGTGTATATGTAGGCGGAGGCGAAGCTTGACACCAAAAAAATTAGGCTAAAAAGCAACGTGACAAACATTTTTTTGTGCATGGAAGAGTCACTAGATAAATTTAAGAACAAATTATATAATTGTTGGTTAGTATCTAAACATTATGGCTTTTAACTAAAAAACGACTCGAAAATGTTCAAATTGACAAATGAAACATTGTTGCCCAATTATGTACCCAAAATTCATAACTATAATATATTACCAATGATGCTAAGTTACTATGGGAATTTTTAGAAAACCATAATTAAATTTTTGAGATGAATTATTTGAAAATAATAAATAAAAAATACAAAATAGCGGCACTTTTGCTGTGCTTTATGTCCATTGCGGCTGTCTCAGCCTACGTTTATGAAACGGGCCAGGTTCAAGTGACTCAAACTATCACAAACATAGCAACACTCACCGTTAGTAACTCTGCTCTTGGCGACATTGAGGAAGGGGCAACGATAACTTATACAAAGGCAGGTACTGCATCTTTAGGCGCCATTGTAAGTTTAACCACAACTAAAGATGGAGTCTATTTGAATTTTGCCTTAAGTGACACAGAAGTATTAGCTACGTACTATTCGACGTATGAGATTGTTGTTAAATTTGCAGCAATTGGAACAGATTCTACACATATAGTAGGAGCTGTTGCGTGCACTATGACTCTTCTTGATGCGAACCCGACTTCTGTTACTCTTGATAAGGCGGGAACATGGAGTTTTGATTTTGAAGTGACTACAACTGCAAAATCAGTTAGCGCAGACCAACCAACAACAGCAACAGTAACAGTCACAGCACAAAACGCATAATCAATTTGAAGCACCTTTAAGCCGGGTACGATTGATGTGGAGTTGGTCAGGTTGCCGCACGCGCTGTCAACTACTGCTTGGCCGCGGTATCCACAGTTAAGTTTACAACAACGTTAGAAGCAAAACCAGCTAACAACGCAGAAACAGCGATGTACACAAGCGGCAAACCTTCAGGAATCGGAAAAACCATAAAGACACCTAAGGCAGCAATCAAAGTTAGAATGATTGAGAGCGCCATGGTAGCCCAATACTTCACATCAAACGATACTGGGCTTGAAGACTGTATGATTTTTGATAGAAACCGCACAAGTGTCTGAGCTAACGCACCCAAAACAACGCATGCTAAGACAACTAAAGCAACATCCAAACAAAATCACCTCTCAAGAATTAACATAAAAATCACAGAGTAAACAGTAAAAACCTTGATTTTTGGCACGTTAAAAAAGTGCCCTAGATGTTGATGGCGAATGTTCCGACGAGCGGGTTTCCAGCCACAAAAGCTACGCCTGCACCAAGAATATCATGAGTCATCATTGTATTACCGCTCCAACCACTCAACCATCCACACAGATTAAACAATCCAATCTCGTTGACTGTTCCTGAACCGCCTGCAGTGATTAGGTTGCCAAAGCTGATAGTGCCTGCAGCATAAGCTCCTGGTCCACATTGAAATTTTGTGCTCTCAGGTGCAGTGGCGAAGGCTGTTTGGATCGCATAGTTGTTGCGTTGTGCAGCGGTTGTTCCGGAGCCAAATTGAATAGTCCAATAACTTGACGCTGATGCATACCAGTTTGGTCCATAGCTTTTGTTTGATGTTCTTGCCGTGTTGGTTTCATCATAAACAATGTAGCCGTCAATACCGCCCTGGTTGCCATGAATCAATGCAGCTAATTTAGCGCCAAAGTTATTAGAGAATAAATCATCAGGAACATTGAAGCCAATTTCCATAATTTTCAGATCATGAGGTTTCAATGCTGCTACACATGCTGATTCAACAATGTTGCTATACGCGTTCTTTTGAGCCTCTATGATTTCGTGGATAGTTCTGATTTTTGATAGCTTTTTGAATTGATCCTCTGCACGCCAAAGTTTAATATCATGAGTATGTTTTGTCAGCAATCTATACCGTAATGGGTCAGACCACTTAAGCCCTGAAAGGTTATCTTTCCAATGTTCGCCCTGCAGTATTTTGTCAACAATTTCCATTTCTAAAATTTTTGCCATTTTTCCACCTCCACTCTACCTTGAATTTTTAGTCACAATCGTACCTTTGAATTTCTAAAGAAAATGCGCAACCAATTGGTGAGTGACACATGCCTCAGATATTGGAGGCGTGTATGCGGTGCTAAGTGAAACAATTGTGCCGTTAAACGTCCACCATAAGAAAACGTGCCCGCCAGATGGAGATGCAGTTGCAGCCGGTCCAATTTGACCTTCAAGAACTTCCCATGTGCCTGTTTTATTAGTTGTACCAGCGCCATCAACCAAAATCACACATTCCCATGCCTTCCTAAATAAAGCCACCAGAGTTTTGTATGAACCAAGCGTCTGCGCAGCAACAGTGTAATTATGCACCGTGCTAACTAACTCATAATTCACAGCACTATTACTGTTAACAACAACTCCACTAAGTAACGAGTAATAATAGAGCAAGAACTGTTTTGTAGTCATAATTGTTGGAACAGTCACACCTGCAGCACTATCAGTATCTCCAACGGCTGGGCTAACTGCATCAGCAGCAATCAAGTCATTTTGACCGCCATCAGTCGATATTGGAGGCAGCATTTTCAAACGCCATGTTGCAGGCGACTTAACGGCTGCAGCCGTCAATGAAAGTGTGAAGAAAGGATCTTCAGTAAACAGTGTTACTGAAGGACTCAAAGTCAAAGCGTTTGATATCGTAGGGTCGTTAGTTACATTTGGAGCTTCACTTATACTGTCTGCTGTTGTGTGAATACTCGCCATCCAAATAGGATTAATCGGCAGGTTGAGAACCCTTACCTCTTTAGCACGCAAAAACTCAAGCCAATAGGTATGTGTGCGATATCCAGGAATTTTTGAAAGCCTCACAGAATAAGTGCCAATTGGCAAGGTAACTTCATACTCACCATTGCCGTCAGTGATTCCACTAAAAACTAATTCATCATATTGGAATATTTCAACCAAAGCACCTTCAAGCTCACCCGTCACTTTAAGTCAACCCCTCACATGACCAATAGCATGCAATTGTATGGCTTGTGCCCTTTGTTTTAGCAGGGCAAACACAGGTTGTCCCTTTAGAGTAATGTACCCCGTCAATATTCCATTGGCAAAACGCATAATGATACCCTTGAAAAACTGGCGGGTCACCTGTATAGTGACTGTGGCATATAGGTGGGTTGGTTGGGTCAGGAATCGTGAACGTCCGGCTATTCTGACCGTTTAAGATTTCGTAGGTTCCATCAGTCTGCGTTCCAAAAGCAACTAATTCCCATGCTGCACGGAAATAGGCAATTAATTGATGTATTACTCCAAAAGGCACATCTTCAAAATCAAAGGTGTGCTCGCTGTCAATAAATTCGTAGGTTGCGCCGTTTGCAGGTGTGTTCACGCCATTAATTTTAAAGTAGTAAAAAAGGTTGTATTGTTTTGTTGTGCCAGATACAGTTTTGTCATTTGTATCAATTTGGTTTTTGCCCTCATCTGGATCAACTGCACCCTGCGTATAATTAGCATCATCACTCATTTTTGTGACGTACAGCAACCAAAGCTCAGCTTCAGTAGTAACTTCAGGTTCAGCAAGACTAACACCTAAAACAATTAGCGCCTCATTGTCAACGTCAGTAACAAGCACCATGTCTTCGTGTCCGTCAAAAAATTGTTGACCTCAATATGAGATGCTTGAGTCATTATTTCAGTTGCAGTTGTTTGAGCCTGCATATACGGCTCGTTAGCTAAGTTGAAAAATAAGTGGTGGTCTTCTTGGGTTGATGTGACTGTGAAATCCAATGTTTGACGATTTGGATGCTCAATTGTTATGCGGTGCTCACCTATGTCTGCAAGATGCGTTTCTGCTTCACCAAAGGCGTCAGTTGTTAGGGTTGTTTTGAGTTCTTCGCCAAAATAGATTTTGATAACTGCGTCTTTGTACACTGTTGGATAGTCTTCACCGTCTGCAATGCCCATTTAGCTGTACACCCACCCAACGCTTATGATTTTAAATTTAACTGTGTCAGATGTAGGGCTTTCAACAGTGTCTGAGCCACCGTTGCCTACAACTCGAAACAAGGGAAAAAAGTAAAGTTCAAGCACCTCCTGATCAACAAGTGCCCGTGACCAAAGCATAACTTCAGCTAAAACACCCTTCAAAAACACACCCAGATACACAGTGTTTGCAGATGAATCAGGAGTACCCGCGTGGCTCCATTGTTTGTGCAGGTAGCCATTGACGTACATCTTTATAGTTGAGCCGTCAAAGGTGCACATGACAAACAAGCGTCCACCAACCGTGATAACTCCTGCATCAGAATTAAAATAATGAACCGTACTGCCAATTGTTATAGTTGCAGTGACCACTCCTGTGTTTGAGTGATAATGCAAACCAAATTGCCCACTTTTATGGCACACATTTCTTTCTGTTGCATCTGCAGCTGAAGGACTAAACCACCCACCAAAACTTAATTTTCCTGTAAGGTTGATGCCAGATTTGCTCGCATCACCTAAACTAACCATTGAACTTGAACCGTTGAACTCCAGTATTTTTGTTATGGGGCCATCTGCCCAGCTGCCATCAGTGATTACGCCATCGATAGGTGTTTCAACAGGCGCTTTGTTTTTTGCATCTGTACCTTCACCTTCATTTAAATGGAATAAACCGATTAATCCTTGCAGGTTTAAACTCCAAGAGGTGCTTCCTGGAGTGTAGATTCCGCGATCTTCCCAATTTTTCAGTTCATCGACTGTTGCGTCAAGTGGTTTTCTGAAGTTGTCAAGCTGCATGCTAACCTTTGTTTTTGTCTTAGTCAGCTGCATTATTTTATAAGTGCCATTTAACAGGTGACGAGCACTAACCAACGTCACCAAGTTACCCAATGCGTATGATTTACCTATCCATATTGGCACACTAATCGGAAGCCCAGCTGAATCAGTGGTTAACTCAGCAAGTTTGCGTGCTGCAATAGTATTCAAGGTTGCTGCATCGGCAACCTCTGTTTCATTAACTACCTTCACCCTTGCGCCAGCACCTGCAACCCCGACAATGTGATAGCCATAACCATCTACACCGCGAACCTCAACTTTGTCATATTGTTTTCTACGGCTAAGAGCACGCTTTGAAATAGTCAAATCCGTTGCTGCAGGGGTTAAAGTTACACCGCTGCCTTCAGAACCAAAATAAACCTCTGTCCCAACATGCCAAAAATCCATGTTTAATGCTTTGCGCAGAAAAGCCATACAATCTAAGCGGTTCGTGTGATAAAATACAACAGGAATCACGGTTGTTGGCACTGAAGCGTGAGAAGTGTATCCTGTGCCAGCAAGAATAGCGTCAAGAATCACTTTCGCACCATGACGTTCAGCAAAGACTCCAGATATTGGAGTTGCTTTGTCAAGCGTGATAAATAAATCGTCAACTACTGTAACAAGAATCCTTGTAGGTTTAGCTTCTAGATCTCCACCCTGCAAAATTCCGGTGAACTGCAGTACGCTGTCAAAGTAGATGTTGACTAAGAGGTCTTGCTGAATCAAAGTTTGGTTTGCTGCTGTGTTGTTGATGTAGAAGGTTGCGTAGGGTTCGCCTTCATGCTCAAAATAAATTTGATCAATCTCAGCGGGCAAAAACGGCATAAACTCACTTTCATCTTCATCGTAGTATTCAATTTCCCATTTACCCATGTTCTCACCCGAAAGTGTAGTTAGAGCTTCCTTTACTCAACGTCATGGTGTACGCCCATAGTGAAGGGTTGTCACGGTTAGGTATGAAGTCATCAAGCATCCATTCACCATCCATTGCATAATCGTTATTCCAAGGAGAGGACTAGACCGTTGGACAAACAACAAATGAGGTACACAAATCAGCGCCGCATTTTTGAATTACATCAACTTACAAGTTGAAAAAAACTCTTAACATAAAGGTGCTATTGCCATTTGGATTAATCTTGTTCCAAAACCAAAGGTACACATCCAAGTTTTTGGATTGTGCCAGAAATTAAGAAGAAACCTTTCAGCAATAGCTTTACAAAAAAAAGAAAAAATTTAGTTTTTTGTTTATGCTGGTGATGATTATGGTATTACTTCGTATGGTCGCATCATTTCGTTGTCTTCGTGGTCGATGATGTGGCAATGCCAAACGTATCCTGGTTCATAGTGTTGGGTCAAATGGGTATGCAGCTCCGTCTTGTTGGGTAAATCGTATGCGGATTATGGTGACTTCGCCTGGGTTCATTTGAACGGTGTCTTTCCAGCCCATTTCAGTTGGAAGTGGCGCTGTAGGCTTTTGCTGTAGGTATGCTGTGGGTGGTAATTGCGTTGGGGCATATGTGTCTGGGAATGGAAGCATTTGGTTTCCGTTTAGGGTCATCCAGTCTTTCATATATTTTGTGGCTTGGAGTGGTTGGCGGCTTACAAGTTGGAATGATGCAAGGTGCGTGTGTATTGGGTGGGTGTCAGCTGTGAGGTTAATGATTACCCATTCTTCTTCAGTGCCAACCTTTGGATTTTCCGTGATTGTACCTTCGAATGTTTGTCCGTTCATTGTTACCATCTGTGGACCAGCTAGACCCATAATTTCAACAAGAGTAATGTATCTTCGTGGCAATGTTGCTGGGGGTAGAGTTGGAAACGCTGTTCCTGGCAAGGTTGGGTTAAGATTAGCGGGTAAAACTGGTGTTGTTGCTCCTGGGTTTTTCGATGCTGGCGTATTGGCTGTTACAGTGAATTGCATTACTTGACCGGTTGTCTGTGGATCTACTGGTGCTCCATTTGGGAATGGGGTTTTGGCTGTGTTGGTCATTATTATTTTTGTTCCAACGGGTACTGCTGAGAAGTCTGCTATTATGTCATATCTTTCGCCTGGCGCAATGGTTAGTGATTTTACTACGGCGGGTGCTTGCATGTATCCATCATCTGTTCCAATAACCGTGAAAGGCATCTTGTTGCTAAAACTAAGAGTGTAGAAGCGTGCGTTAGAGCCGTCTAAGATTCTAAATCGGTAGGCGCCTTGTGTCACATCTAGGTTTGGCCAGACTTTGCCATTTACCATAATAGTGTTGCCGAAGAATTCAGGCATCCAGTAGGGATGAATAGTTGGGTTAATACCAACATCGGGGAACCAAAGTTCGCCGTTGGACTTAAAAGTGCGGTCTTGAATTGCGAGAGGTATTTCGGATACTCCGTATGGAAAGTGTGTTGTTAAGTACTGGTCAAAAGTGTTAACTCCAGCGCCAGTTGCAGATGGTGATTCTCTGAGTAGATAGAATCCTCCTAGCCCCGACATTACGTTTAGTCGCGTCATGCCTAGGGCATGGTCGTGGTACCATAGGGTTGCAGGTTCCTGTGCATTAGGGTATTGGTAGACATTGGTTGAATAAGCTGGACCAGTGTCGCCTACTGCGGTAAACCAAGCATTAGGTCCTCCATCGTAGAAAGATTGGACCTCGCCTCCATGCAAATGTGGTACGAGAGCAACATTACTTTGAGTGTCTGGACCATAGTAATTCGGTGCGGGTGGTCCTGCTATAGGTGTAGGTACATCAAAATCATTGGGGTTTGCCCACATAAGAGTGGGGTCTACTGCAAACGGTTGATTAGCGGTTATGAGGTTGTTCCATGTTACTTCAAAGGGGGTTCCTTTTTTTGCTTCAAAAGTTGCTGACGGAGAGTTTACAAAGTACCTGCTGGATATCCAGGAGTTGTTACTGGTAAGCCTGTGGTTTCGTCTATAGCTTGCCCTGCGTAGCCCCAAACGTTGGTTTGTCCATCAAGGCTGCCACCGGGTAAAATCGTGCCTGTGGGTAGAATTTGCTCTCTATAGGTTACCATATCAATTGAATATTGTTCAACGCCGCCAGCTGTAATACTTGTCGGTGTATATACTGGTATGTTGGCTACTAGTTGGTTAGTGTATTTTGGGATTGTTTTTGGATCAAGAAGTACCGGTACTGCGGGTTTTGGCGCTGCTAGAACCGTCATCATACTTGAAAATATTAGAATCATTGAAAATACTATTGTTACAGTTTTAACGGTTTTATTCAAAGCTATTCCTCTTTTTCTTTCCATAACGCTGTTATTATTAATAAAAATATGTGGTTGTTCCAGTGAAACAACAATTTCTGTTACAATTTTTCTAGAAATTTATCTCACTTTGTCTATAACACTTCTAGGGCACGGATTCGTGAGTTTACCCTTTATCAGAAACTAATCTATCCTCCAAACACTCATTCAACAATTTGTTTGTGGGCAAGGTTCCCAAGATAGTTGCATAGGGCATACTCCAAAAAACCCTCCAAATCCGACTCAACCATCATATCTGGCAGAAAAGACAAATCACTTAGCCACTGCCGCTTAATCTCAAAAACCAAATCAGCAGAAACAGCCCGCTCCAACCCAAACAAATACTCCTCTTTAGCAAGCAAAAACGCCAAACCCAACCAAGCCCGATAATACCGATCCGACTCACTAACGCCTACCAGAACCTTCGCAGACACACGAAGCAACCGCTCAAAATTCCCGTCAGGCAAAGCGCCGAAAACGCCCTGGATACAATCCAGCCGATACGTCTTCATCATCGAACCATAAACATTCAACAACATACGAGACTGAGGAAACTCTGCTTTAACGGGAAACTTGAGAAAACGATCAAAAAAGCGAACGGGCAAATTAACCAGTAATTTAAGGAACCAAAGCTTAAACTCACGATTCAAAACCAAAGCACCGCTTTAAACCGGACAATCCCGCCAAAAAGCACCTTATTATCAGAAAACTTGATTTCTCCAGGAGCAAACCCCACAGGAACAACATCACGCACAACTCTGCCTAAAGTGCGATCAGCCAAAACAGCGTCAACCACATCCCCCATCGGCGTAATGACGTCTGCAAACCAATCTTTAGGCTCATACTCCTGGACTACAAGAACAACACTAAAAAAAACCGAGACGTTGAGCATTCCGCCCATTTCAGCCGGGGCAATCGGCGCAGGCTCCGCATTAATAATCGCCTTAGGCAACAAACCATACGAAAACTGCTCCCCAACAATCACAGTTTTAATTGATGATACGCCATGTGCTGGCACCGCTGGAACTTCGGGCACTTCAGGAACATCATCATGCGCGGGTATTGCAGGAGAATACGGCACCGCAGGAACATAAACTAAAACAGCCTTAACCGCATCAAAAACTGCCTTATAACTACTATAAAATGTCATTTAGCCGCCCACCAACTCAAGCCACAAATCAGCAAAAATCGAATCTACTTTTCCAAGTGCCTCATCTAGAGCTCGCTGCATAAACGGATTAGCCCTAGTTCCAGGATGATGCACAAGCGGCGTGAAAATCATTTTTCCTGCAGCCTCAAAAGCCAAAACAGATCCGTTTATAGGCCTAATCTCATGAGGAGCGGTCGCCATATTCTACAGCAACCGCATAAGAAGCAGCCGTACCTACCTTACCCTCATCCTTGTAAACAGTACTCGCCAAATACCCTGACTTAACCGGAGCACCCCAAAAAGCCGCAGCAAACACAACATCAGTCAACCGATCAATCAACTTTTGCCGAAGCTTACCACTAATTTTTTGTGCAACCTCATCAAACTCCAAGCCAGACGTAGAAACCGAAAACTCAATCATACAATCAATCCGCCAGTCAACTTGTATCTTGCCCTATTGCAATTGGCAAATCTGCAGCTGTTTGTTGGCTGTCACAATATGCATTCAAGAATTTCTCTGCATCTACAAAGAATATCCATGATGAGGGAACATCACGTCTTTTGCGAAACATCCAAGCAGCAAAATAATTTGAAGCGTCAATGATGTTTTGCGGAGTCGAACGATGGAACCGTTAAGCCCTGCCGAGCCAACATTCCTTCAACTAAGGCGTCACTGCTTGTTATGCACGCAGAAATTTCAGCGTCAAAAGTTGTCACAGCTGACGCAATTACCAAAATATCTTTCACGGTTGCTGCTACACCATACGTCAATTTCTTTAAACTCCAAAACTTTTGTAATTATTCAAGTTCCTAAGTGATCGCAGACTACAAACCCGTCAGTTACAACAGTGAAGCCTTGCAGTTGGCAATCTTTCCAGAAGTACACGTCGAACCCAGAGACTTTGTTATCCCAGTGCCACCGGACTTGGAGCATTAATTTGCTCTCACCTTAACGGATGAGATAAGAAAAGATGAGTTCATTAGAAACGCAACATGCAAGCGCGTAACAGACAGCTAAGGATCTAGCTAACATAGATAAGAAAAAAGAGAAGAGGAATATTAATTACTGTGTCAAGAACCGAGTTTATTTGAGCTTAACTTCTTTCGAAGACTGCCATAGCCCATGAATGTTACACATTGAAACTGCTATGAAAGTTCCTGCCTTACCTGTTTTGATCCAACCAGTCGCCGCATGATGAGTATACACAGTGCTTGTGTTTGGTCCCTGAGCTGAAGCGCCATGGGCTCCGAACTCATAGCGTGCAATCTGATAGGGGAACTTTTCACTTTCAGGCAGGAAGAAAAGCGTTATCCAACTAATGTGATGCTCTGTAGTGTTCGGGTGAGCAACTTCTCTGCCAACGGTAACTTTAACTTCGAAAAGCTCATCAGCCTTCACCGAGTCAGCACATTCAATAACAGGCACATGCTTCTCCAGCTTCCAATCGGCTTCGTGAACTAAATCTCCAATTTTCTTCAAAAACAATCACTTCAACAATACGAAAACAAGAGTAGAAATTTATATCTTTTCTTCTCAAGCGTGCGCGTCATAAAAACAAACACTAAACATTTGAGAGCCAACATAGTGCGCGCGCTCGTCTATTCTGGCTGAAAACTCGTTATCTTTGAAAATCACTATCTGAGTGTACATTGCTAAAATAGAGAAATGAAGTTGCTCAGAATCACAGAAACGGCCAAAAAAATTCATGGAATAACATCTGGGAGGATTTACTTATTACTTACACGGCTCTTTTTTCGGTTTATTCGTATCTAATTAGGAATAATGGCTTTTCTGCTTCTTTCTGGCGCTCCTTAAGTGATACTTCTCTTAAAGAAACGGGCATAAGTTGTTGACTTAAGGGTCCTCTTTTAACTTTGTTAAAAATCTTTTGTGGATTGCCGGATTTCTCATTTTGATAATCCATTGATCTTCACTAAACAAAATCACTTATTGTAGTGAGATAAAAAAATTGGTGGTTGTCAGCAAGCAACAACAAAGTGTCTGGTCTCGTGTAACAAGCTCATTTTCTTGTTCGGTTGAATGTGTTACTCGTTTTTCCTCTTCAGGCATCAAGAAAAATCAATAAAGGATAAATTTAAGTTGATATAGCCAAGTTGTAATTATATCTCGAGGGTTATTTATTGAAGTTCCAAATTGAAGTTAACAGGGAAGATTGCATAAGGTGCGCATCCTGCTATACTCTGGATTCTGACCATTTCGAAGCTGATGATGAAGGTAAGTCGAAAGTGAGAGGCGGAATAAGTAACGGGAAATCAACTGGCAGTTTTGATGATGACAAAATGGCTATTGCGGAAGATGCAGAAAGCGCTTGTCCTGTGAGCGCTATCAAAGTCACCAAAACTTGATAGCGACTTATGTCACAGTGGTGCTAGGCGAGTAGTTACTTTGGGTTTGTTTTACATATGAAGGCATAAAATACTGCAGGTTAGTTTCCGACTACCCAGCCGTCGTGCCCTGGTGGAATGTCGGATACATCTCCGGGACCGAACTCGATTTCTTGACCATCATCCGCCCTCACGCGCATCCTACCTAAAACTCAGACCCCGAAATGGTGTACTTGACAAGAATTTGTTCCGACCAGTGATTTGATGTGTTTTGACCATTGCCATCCAGGTTGATAAGTCTGCTTCGATACTGTCATGTCACCTACTCTGATATTTTCCACCTTTAAATTGGGTGGAGTCTGAATCTCATCAGGTTCTGAAAATTCTTTTTCTGTAAAACCAACTTATTCACCGATAGTTTTAGAGGTTATTCTTAGTATTAATCAATTATGTTAGAATTATCGAGCGTGCATTTCGAACAATATTTTTTATTTGACAAGCATTAGAAAACTAGCTTATTTGAAGCTCCAGTTACCTTTTAGCTCTTTAGGGGTAAACGTACAATGAAAGTTGTTCCTTTACCTTCTTGGCTCTCGAAAGCCACGCTACCGCCTAACGATTCACTCATGCGCTTAACAACAGCCAATCCAAACCCTTGACCTTTCGCCTTAGTCGTAAACATTGGCGAAAACAATTTTCCTTTCACAGCTTCAGGAATACCAACGCCAGTATCTTTAACTGTTATAACCGCGTCATTTGCTTCCTTGTAAGCATGTATAGTCAGTTTTCCGCCTTTAGGCATTGCTTGAACCGCATTATTCACTAAATTGTTCATAATGCGATTTATGAAAGTGGAGTCAACCACAACTTTCCGCGCATCAATTTCAACTTTAACGCTGAATATAATATTCTCGGGCAAACCGTTCTTCTTCAATAATTG
The DNA here is from genome assembly GCA_963741005.1 of Candidatus Bathyarchaeota archaeon. GTDB lineage: Archaea > Thermoproteota > Bathyarchaeia > Bathyarchaeales > Bathycorpusculaceae > Bathycorpusculum. Next base: position 10,044 of record CAVUGQ010000006.1, on the reverse strand, counting down.
GTCAAAAATAAGTTTCAGATCAGCTTCTTCCAAATTAGGTTTAAGAGGTCTAGCAAAATCCTGCAAATCTGCCACAATTTTGTTAATGTAATCAACGTTCTTCTCAATTTCTGACAAACTCTCTTGCATGTTGTTTTTTTCTTCACCATCAGGAATTGCAGCCAAATCCGTTTTGGCCAAAAATAAATCGCCAATTATAGACTGCAAAGGGTTACGAATATCATGCCCCACCATACCAGCAGTCGCCCCAATGGCGGCTAAACGCTCCACCTCCTTCAACTGCTCCGCTCTTATGTTTGCAAGCTCCTCCATCTGATTAGCATACTCTTCAACCACAACCGCGGACTCTTCAAGCTTAGCTTGCATTCGAATCCGTTCAGTTAAATCAACATTTGACTCCAACAGTTCCACAATTTCGCCTTCAGCATTAAATTTGCCCAACCAATAACTCTGCACAACCACTCTGTCGCCATTTTTGCATGTATGACTGATTTCACCTGACCATTCGCCGCCCAATTTAAGCTCTTTAAGAACCTCCATAAGGGGTTGTGAGAATTCAGTCATTAACAGTTTGTGGATAACTTGTCCAATGGCTTCGTCTTTGCTCCAACCATACAGTTTCTCCGCGCCCTTACTCCAAAAAGTAATAGTGCCATCCAACTTTCTAACAATTATGGCGTCGGGACTAATATCAATGAGCTCAGCTTGCTTTGCAGTCGCTTCTTCTGCTTTCTTAAGCTCTGTAATGTCACGTACGACTGACACTGACCCGATAATAGCGCCATTTACATCTCTAACCGGTGCGGAACTGACTAGGCGGGTCCGCAACTCTCCCGTTGCGGGTGTTCTAATTGTTTCCTCTTGATTTCTTATTATTTCTCCTTTAAGTGCACGTAAAGGCGGAGCCTCCTCAACTGGTCGAGGGCTGCCATCAGGTCGAAGTACTTCTAGGCTTTTTGCCAAGTTTTCAACATCCACCCCTCCAGTAGAGGAAGCTAATTTGAACTCATTAACTGCTGATGGATTAGCTAAAGTAAACTTTTTCTCTCTATCAGCAAACCAAACCTCATCAGTTATACCATTCAACACCGATGACAGCCTCTCTCGCTCTAGCTGTGCCACTGCTTTTTGGTGTTCCAACTCCTCTTCAGCTTTCTTGCGCTCAGTAATGTCCTGAACCATTCCAATTGAACGAATGATTTTGCCAGTTTTGTCTCGAACATGATCACATTTTTCGTAGACGAACCTTATTTCACCGGTTGATTTTCTAACCATTCGATGTTCAATTTCATAAGTGTCTCTACCCTCATGCAAAGATCCCGAGTATGCAGAGTCAACGGCTTCACGGTCATCTGGATGCACCGCTTGCAGAAATGCTTCGTACGTTGGGTCGAATTCTTGAGGTTTCAAACCAAAGATTCGGTAAATTTCATCTGACCACGACAACTTATTTTTTATTAAGTCAAGTTCCCAACTTCCAAGATGTGCAATCTTCTGACTTCTTTTTAGCCTTCTCTCACTTTCTAGCAAGTCTTCCTCAGCTTTTTTGCGTTCAGTTATATCTCGGAAAATTAGCACTACCCCAGTTGTTTTGCCGTCTTTATCTTTTATGGGTGCTGCACTATCGTCAATTGGAATTTCTGACCCATCTTTTCGTATCAAAACGGTGTGGTTAGCCAAGCCTACAACTATACCTTCCCTAAGAACTTTAGCGATGGGGTTTTCAACCTCCAAACGAGTTTGCTCGTTTACGATGTTGAAGACTTCTTTCACCGGCTTCTGCGAACCTTCGCTCAATGTCCAACTGGTTAATTCTTCAGCCACGCGGTTCATGAACATTGTTTTGCCTGATGTGTCGGTTGCGATTACGGCATCGCCTATACTAGAAAGCGTTGTTGACCAATGTTGCTCACTCTCTTGCAACGCGATCTCCGCGCGTTTCATATCTGTTAGGTCAATAGTTGCGCTTGAAACGCCAATTATTTGACCTTCTGAATTATAGAGAGGAGACCAAGTTACGTCCAAAAAGATTGGACCAGAAGGCCTATTAAACCAATTTTGCTCACGCAATTCAACGCCTTCTTTTAGAACCCTACGCTTAATGACGTCTAAATGCGCAGCCTCATTTGCGGTGAAGATTTCGCTGTCCAGCTGCCCTATAATTTGTTCAGGATTCGCCGTCTTTTGATTATACGCCCAAATATACCTAAGTTCACAGTCCTGTGCCGCCACTGACACTGGAGCATTTTTAAGTGCAATACGGAATCGTTCATCACTTTCCTTAACTGATTCTTCAGACTTTTTCTTGTCCATAGCAACGCTAACTTGAGCAGTCACTGTCTTCATAACAGCTAAATCATCGGCTGAGAAAAATAATTTCCTCTTTGAGCCAAAAGATAGCGTTCCGATAACTTTGCCCGCCGAAAAGATTGGGTTTGCACAATAAGCTTTAACGCCAAAAGAACTCACGAGAGCAGTTCGGTGGTCTTGAGTGTCAGGGATGTTTTCACATACGATTCTGTTGCCTTCTTGTGCTGCGCATCCGCAGACTGCTTCGCCAAAACTTAGCCACTCAAAAGTCGCTGCTGTCTCAGCTGGAACCCCAGCATAAGCATTTAGATGAAGTTTCTGTTTTTGTTCATCTACTAAAAAGTTGAAGAACACATCACATTTTAGGAAAGCCATGACTTCCTCGCAGATTTGCTGGATAAGCTTTTGAGGGTTATTGGTAGACAATAATTGACTTGTAACATTGGTTAGAAGCTCAAGTCTTTGGTTGTTATAGCTTAGGGCTTCTTCAGCTTTCTTAAGATCAGTAATATCAACAAATGTGGTAACAGCAGCTTTTACTTTTTTTGTCTCAGCATCTATTATTGGTTCTGAATTAATGATAACCCATCTATATTGGCTAGTATTTGGCTGGAAAACACCCATGACCACGTTTTGAAGGGCTTTTCCCGTCCTTAAGGTAATCATCGCTGGGTGCTCCTCACCGGGAAAAGGTGAGTTGTCTTCGTGAATTGCATGCCAGTTTGGGTTTGTTGAGGTGCGCCCCTGCATTTGATCACGAGTCAAACCAAGAATTTCACAAGCAGTGTCGTTTGCGTCTGTAATTGATCCATTTTGATCCTGAACAACAACTCCTCCTGAAATAGTCTCATACAGACTACGATACCGCTGCTCGCTTTGGCGAATACTATCTTCAGTTTTCTTGCGCTCAGTAATATCCTCAAATAACGCGACAAAATATCCCTTCTCAGGACAGTAAGCTGAGACCCTAAACCATTTGTCCAAAGGTTGTGCATGGTTCTCAAATTGAACGGGTTCTCCTGTTAAAGTAACTTTACCATAAATTCCGATCCAATCTGTAGGGTCCTTTTCAATGCCAACAAGAACATCTGTTACTTTCTTACCTATAATTTGCTCTCTCTTAAGACCTGTCATCCTTTCAAAAGCATGATTAATTTCAACAAAAATGTAATCAACCGGCTTGCCCGACTTATCAACAACAATTTTGTGGTAGGCAAAGCCATCCAGCATTTTATCAAAAAACAAGTTGAACTGTTTTCGGTCACCACTAAGAGCCTTTGCCCATCCACCCGCTAAAACGTCAGTTGACATAATTAGGCTTCACCTTTAAATTACTAAAGATACAGAAATCTGGAATATAAAAATACAACTTCTTGTAGTAGATAGATGTCAGAAAATCTCTTAAACCTTCTTTTTAGTTCGACTGCTAACTCGCAAATTACCTTTTTTCAGCTTCGTTTCATACATCAATAGCAAAGTTGGTTAGTGCCTAAGCGCACGCTCGCACCTAAGGGCTCTGTTTTTACACAGTCAGCAAACCAAAGAATCATTTTGTTCGGTCTTCCAAGGCTTTAAGATGCTTCTCTGATCAGAATCAACAGCACTTTATTCCCATTTGCCGTTTGTTTGCTTAAATTGCATCTGAACCATACGGCAATCCTCACACCAAACCCTACGCATCTTCGAAACTGGACTGTCGTGGGTGTCTTTGGTGTAGTAACGCGTCTCCTTTTTGCATACAGGGCACTGGAGCCATCCTGCAAAGTGTGCGTCAGCTTGATTCATCTAACATAATCTCCAAGTTTCTTTTGGCCTTCCACAACCTCAACTGGATCCGGTTCTTCCAAATCCGCTACTCTGCCCAGCATCATATCGGTTAAACGCTCATTGGCAGACGCCAACCGTTCAAACTGACCATACAATGCATCCAGCTTAGCCTCCAAATTTGCCAACACCCCAGGAAACTCTACAGCCGAAACCGCCAACTGTTTGCTGGAATCATATGCTACCGGAAAACCTGCAGCGCGAGCAGCCAAACGCTTATCACTATACTCCAAATGAGGCCGACCCGACAGTGGATCCTTCTTGTCATGCGTGGGACTGTGATCTAACGCGCCGACGCCTTCAACCTCAACGGTCCCAGCTGAAATCCATTCGTGACATTCAGGACGATAAATGCGCCATCGCGGATTATGCAACGGTGTCCCAATCTCTGAGAGCTGCATCCCAAATTTCTGTTCCAAAACAACACGGGTCCGCTCAACAATTCGAGCAGCCTCCATCTCCAACTCATCCACATTAAACCCCTTAACCTGCCCCGGATGAATAACGACAGTGGGCTCCAAACCCAAATTCAACTCCACCCGAACCACCCCAATCAAGACGCCGAGCTTTCGCCAGTTCCGAGGCTCACCCAATTTCTCCCAATCCACACGACAACGCTCACGACGCAAAACCCCAAACTTCAAAGCATGATCCTCAAACACCACCGGCAAACGCAACTCACCGTCACTTCCAGTAAGAAGCTTTGAACCATAAGGCGTCAACTCATAGTATTTCACGATGCCATCCATTTTTAACCGCAGGGCACCCGCTTTTAGGAAGCGGTCTTTCCAATAAGACACGTTACTTTTCACGCATTTAGCTATCCTAACGGCTTCGCTAGCTACGCCGTCAGCTCCTAAAACAGCAAGAATCTTCTGCGCCTTCTCCGGTAAAGGCTCTAAGAGTTCAAAACTCTTATTGAACCGTTGAACCGCTCCCTTTGAGCTGGGTTCAATGACACGATTGCCTTCAACCAAAAAATCAAGGCTCCGTCCAATTGGATAAAACATCATTTAATTTCTCTTTCATCTCTTCCTCGAAAGCGTCAATAGAAAGCGTTAGGTCATCTAACGCACTGAAAAATTTCCTATTTTCTTCCCAAAGCAGTCGATTTTCTTTTTCTAAAAACGCAATTCTTTCTTCATACGTTAGTAGGACGCGCTGGACTTCCTGTAAAACATCAGATTTAATTCTGTCTCTTATTGAATTATCGCCGTTTTGAATCATTACCGGCTGCCTCCAAAACCTCCACGCTCAAGAATACCCCTGCCAGGACAAGAACCGCCTCCATGCGTACAATGCCGATTAGCAAAACTGTACCGTTTACACGAAATATCTGTTCCATCGGCGAGTTGCAATTTTGCAAACTTGCAGAAATACAAATCTTTGGAGCAAGTGTCAATTCTGGCGCAGTCTTTTGATGACGGATTACTGATGCAGGGGTAGTATCCGAGAAGACATGGAGGCTTAAACGAATCAGCGACAAAGCTCATTTGAGGCTGCCTCCTCTGGGCTGGAACTTAGAGCACACATTGCTTGAAGCTAGCTGATTAATTGATTTCTTACCCTTCAGGGTAGGCTCAGAACAACAACCACACCAGAAGACGCAGTCCATATACTGTGGTTCTTTACTCGAAGAGCCGCTTGAAAGTTTAGAGCCTACGCTAAATAATCTTAGGATACTAAAAAAAGAAAGAGGAGAATTTGGAGGATTCAGTATAAATGTAGTTGTACAATGGCGGGTCTGACGGGACGCGCAGAGTTGTATAGGAGTAAGTACTGAATTTTTTTATCTTTTTAATTTCTTATTCTTAGCGGATGCCCTAATCTTTAGGAGGGCTATTTTTTGAGCAGCATTTTTACTTATCTACGTCAGCCGCTTAATCGCTATACATTCAAGGCGCCAAAAACTAGGGCGTGGGTTGAGGAGCACTGCAAGGGCAAGTATGTGCTAAACCTCTTTGCGGGTCCTACTCGGCTCAATGGCTGCATAGAAATAGCCAACGACATCGACCCTAACGTGCCGTCTACGCTATTTTCGATGGATGCCCTGGACTGCGCCAAACATCTCAGGGAAAAAGGCGAGTTATTCGATGTTATTTTGCTTGACCCGCCTTATAGTTACCGTAAGAGCATGGAGCTGTATAATGGGCATAAGAATAGTCGTTTCAAGCAGCTTCTCGATGTTCTGCCTGATATTTTGACGCCTCCTGGCTGGGTTATCACTTTTGGGTATCATAGTCGCGTTATGGGTGCTAGTCGAGGCTTTAGGATCCGTGAAATCTGTCTGATTAGTCATGGAGGGGCTCAACATGATACGATTGCTGCGGTTGAGGAGCGAATCCAAGTAACGAGAGGAGAAATCAAAGATGAGCAATAAAGTTAGTTTTGTTCTAAATCGCAATCCGCCCTACATGGATACGACTGTTCCGAATGAGCGGACTAAAGCGGAAATTGAAATTCTGCTAAAAAGCTATGGGATAAAGAACATTCGCTGGACCACTCTTGAAGGCCAGGATGATACTTTAGAGTTCATCATTGAAGCACAGGTGCAGGGTGTTAAGAAGCAACTAGGCGTCGCTGTTAAGCCTCCTCATATTGTTATTAAAAAGAAGCTTCATGGCAAACTCGTCGAGTCTGAGAACATTAACCAGGAGTACCGGTTGCTGTTTCATTGGATAAAAAGCAAGATTGAGGCGGTCGTTTGGGGTCTTAGCACAATTGAGAAGGAATTTCTCAGCGAGGTTTTGATGAAGCTGCCCAATGGCCAGCAGTCAACAGTTGGCGATGTGGTTGTAAATTTGATGAGTAATGATACGCTGCAGAGCTTGCCTTTCTACAGTTCCCGACAGAGCGAAGTTCCTTGCCGAGTAATTGACGCTGAAGTAATTCTGCCCTCCGAAGATAATTCGGGAGGTTCATAGTTGGGTTATTTTCGTGTGGGTGCTCGGAATATTCTTCAGCCTTTGCTTGAGCAGGCTGCTTTAGAGCAGCAGTCGCTGGGTGCTCCTGCAAAAAAGACGTTGCTTGAGATTGCAGAGTTGCTGGTTCGGTGGGCGCCTAACTTGTATAGCAGCTGCAGTAACCCAGGCTATTCTGACGAGGAGAAGAATGCTGCTAAGGCATTGCTGGAAAAGTATGGTTTGGAGAAGCTTGGGAATTTGAGTCCCCGATACAAGAAGGCTACTCTTAGAACTCATAGAGAAGCAAAAAGCTCAAGCAGAGCAACTTTAGGAGCTGCGTTTTTTTGGTTGAAGCATCTGATAACACCGCCAACACCCCTACCAACAGGTGTTGCAACAGTTGGCACTCTTCAAAGCCCAAAGGCATAGAGGCACTAACATATCAGATTATCGATGCTTCAGAAGTTGAGCTAAAACCATGCGAAATAGCTCGAAAAATCCATGCTCCACGCAAACCAACACCTGGTCAGTATTCGACTGTTCGCTTTTTCTGCTCCAAATTGCTGCAAAAAGGCTTGATCATTCAGCCTTACCCTGGAGCATACTGCAACAAAATCACCTACGGGGTGCGGTTCGTGCCGCTCTCGGTGCATAACATTAGCTTGCGCAGTTTTGTCTGCCAGGACGTCAAGCATTGGGAGATGGATGAGTTTGTCGGGGGAGTGAAGCTTCATATTTGTTTTGGGTCGGAGCGCCGTAAAATCAGCGGATACCTTGCCTGTGACGTCGGAGGCATGAGCCATGACGCGTGTCTGTTGGCGCTTAATCGTTGGTTTGATCTAGTTAACGACCATTTAGGCTTCCAGCTTAGTGATTTGGAGATTTTGACTTTTGAGTGCAACAAAGACTATCATGGCATCAGATTGGATGGCGTTCAATGTATCACCAAAATTGATCTCTATGGTATGGTTGAGCGGGTGTATCAAAAAGAGGAAGCCCTTGTACGCAAGGAACGCAAAATCACAAAGCCCATGAGCGTAAACCGTTTTGAGCAAGCAATATCCAAGGGGTTTGCTGATACCGAAAGATCTCAGCATGCATTCGAGCTTCGGGAAGAAGTCAAACGCAACACTGAAGCACTAAAGTACGCTAACAGTAGGCTTTTGCAGCTTGAACGTCTAAACGAGGCAATGTTTGGAGCTCTCACAAAACTCAACGATGTTTTGGGTAAGCTTGGCGATGTAGGTAGCCCTGTGCCGCTTGGGAAAGGGCAAGATTCTGAGGAGTATGTTCGTTGACAGTTATGGAGTTGATTGTGTGGGAAGTCATGAGAAAAAAAGAGCAAAGAAACGTCAAAAAGAATTTCGGTTGGAATTGAAGAAATTGGGGGTTTACCCATGAGTGAGAAGAAAACGATCCTTAAGGTTCCCGATGCATACAAGGGGCTTTTGGAAGATATCCGTATGTTAAAATCTGACGAAGCTAACCCCAACAAAATGACTAACAAGCAAAAAGAACAGGTCTGGAAGAGTTTGCAAAAGCACGGCTGGATTTACCCTGTAGTTACCGATTTGAAAGGCATCTTTGGGGACGGGGAACAACGTGTCCAAGTTTGCAAAGATCATGGTGAGTTTTTTGCGCCGGTGCTTAGGCTTGCCCTATCGGATCCTCAGAGGCGACTTCTAAGGCAGACCCTAAACAAGCTTAGAGGCAAGCACAACCGAGAGCTTGATGAAGCCGACTATAAGCGAATAATTGAAGCTGGCGAAAAAGAAGATTTACAGGCGCTGTTGACGGCGATTGGCGAGAAAATTCCCGAAGATCTAGGCGGACCTCGTGAGGGCTCTATGTTGATTCCTGAAAGCTACGAGCTGGTCATTGAGTGCAAAGATGAAACTGACCAGAAAACCAAATTTGACCAATTAACCGCTCAAGGGTATGCTGTGAGGGTGCTGAATCTCTAATGGACTTCGACTTCTATAAACCTGGAATGAGCCTGACAGTTTCCGAGCCCAAAGCGTCGTAGGAAGCTTTACCCTAAACGATGTTAAGCTGCAGAAGCACTTCAAAGGCTCCCTACCCATTGAAGAAGATGATTGGCAGGTAGGCATAATAGTTGGCCGTAGCGGATCCGGCAAAAGCAGCATCGCAAAAAAACTGTTTCCCAACGAGTACATCACAAGCTCTGAGTACCAGGGCAAATGCATCCTCGATGACTTTCCCAAAGAACTTAGCACATCAGAGATTACCCGTATGCTTTGCAGTGTCGGGTTTGCTTCTCCACCGGATTGGCTAAAGGCTTACAGTTGTCTTAGCCAGGGCGAGAAGATGCGAGTTGACGTCGCAAGGGCACTCTGCCTGCCTCAGAAACGCATTGTCTTTGATGAATTCACCAGTGTTGTTGATCGTGAGGTTGCTAAGATCGGATCCTACGCCATCAGTAAGGCCGTCCGTGCCCAAAGCGGAAAACAATTCATCGCTGTAACCTGCCACTTTGACGTCATTGATTGGCTTGAAGTTGATTGGGTCTTTAACACTGACACGATGGAGTTTTTTAAAAAAAAAGAACCCACCCAACAATTGAGCTCCAGGTTCAGCGGTGCAACAACGCCATGTGGAAGAGTTTTCGGCAATATCACTACCTGAATGGGAAGCTCGGTGCCGGAGTGCGATGCTATGCTGCCTTCTACAACCAGAAACCCGTTGCCTTCATCGCAGTGGTTCACACAAGAATGAAGGCCAATTACTACAGAGTTAGCCGCCTTGTGTTTTGCCCGATTATCAAGGCATAGGCTTAGGCAAACGGCTACTCAACTTCATCGCTGAACTCTACACTTCCCAAATCAACCTACCCTTCTATCTGGTAACTTCGAATCCCCAGCTTGTCCGAGGCAACTTGGGAAACTGGCGGGTGAAGCGTGTTGGGCATGGCACAGCCGGAAGCGAAGATACAAGAATCAACTCAGAACTCACCAAGAGCAACAGCAAACGACGTCTCAGCGTAACC
>CAVUGQ010000005.1:0-797683 GCA_963741005.1 Candidatus Bathyarchaeota archaeon | reverse complement strand
ATAGGAAAAGTTAGCCTCAACGAGTTGCTTGCGGAACGCGAAAAAGTCGGAGCGCACCTGCGTGAAATTATCGATGAAAAAACTGAGGCATGGGGAATCAAAGTCACCTCCGTCGAAGTCCGAGACGTCATAATTCCGAGTAACCTGCAAGACGCCATGAGCCGCCAAGCACAAGCTGAACGAGAACGCATGGCAAGAGTAACCCTAGCCACAGCAGAGTTCGAAGCTTCAGCAAAAATGATTGAAGCAGCAAAAGCCTACGAGTCAAGTCCAGAAGGACTAAGACTAAGGTGGATGAACATACTCTATGAGTTAGGTCAGCAATCGCAAACAAACACAATCATGTTAATACCAGCGTCCATGCCTGAAGCCGGCTGGCCTCCAATTGGAACCTACGGCTTCAAAGACCTAACTATGGCCCAACAGAATCAAGCAAAGAAGAAACCAATGCCAAAACAAGAACCCCTACCACCCACACCATCCGAACAACCATCTGAATAAGCAAAAATTTCTTTTTTTCTTTTCTTTTTGGAAATGGCGAAGAATCAACTGGTTCCATTCAAGTAATTGAGTAGTACCGGCTAACTTTTTTGTTGTTCAAAAGGCTTAAATTAAAACTATGTTATTCAGACTTAGTGAGGGTTAGCGTTGAAATCAAAAACTGTTGTTGTGAATCTAAGACCTATCGACCCTGACAAGATGGAAATACTTAAGGTGTCAGGAACTAAAGAAATATTCAAGTTTAATTTATTATTAGTCACAGTGCCTGATTCGGTTTGGAAGGATTTCTTTAATGATGAGTTACGAAAAAAACCGATACCCTTAGACTCCGAGGTCGATTTTGAAGGATTGAGCGTTTATGTGCTCAGTACACCTGATAAAATCAGTGAGATAATTGAGTTGGTAAAGCAGCTTGTGAATTCCACTAATGAGCACGTGCAGCAGCATAACAAGAGAATTGGGGAAGGAATTGAGGTTGAGAGAGAAATTGATATTGAGGATGAAGAAAAAATTAAACGGATGCGTGAAGCATTAAAGAAATAGAAGCGTCTTCCTTTTCTTAGATGATGAGTTTTTCAACTGTGAAAACATTCAATAGGTCTTAAATCTGCTTTGCGTAGAAATTGTGATCACATGGAAATAACAGATAAAGATTATATCCGTCATTGAGTTGAGCAGTTAAACGTCTTTGATCCAACCATAAACAAACCTGTTAGTGCGAGGTTGTGACGATTTAACAGACTACAACTTGTTCAACAGGATTATTCAGTCGATCCCTTTAGGTTATTTTCTGTTAAATGCAGCAGTTTTCAAGAGGCATAACGAGTTCTCGTAGCAGAAGACTTTTTTTTACACGGTGTTCTCAGCTGAGCTCAAACAATAAATCGTTTTAAAAGGCGTTTTTTGTCTGAACGAAAGCTAATTATTGGTGAAGGTGGCACTTTACTATAGTGAGGCTTTTGTTTCTATGTCTTTTAAGGATCCTATTTGTGGAATGCCTTTAGACACGTCTAAAACTCAGTTTACGACGAATTTTTTGTCGAGGCAATATTATTTTGACAGTGAGTACTACATGAGCAGTTTCGCTGAAGACACCAAAATTTCTTATTTCTTCATGGAAATCGGCATAAACACTGGCATGCCAGAGCCGAAGAGCGGCTTTACCAATTTGGTATAAAGCAAAGTGGTGTGACTGAAAATGAGTATTTTCAGAGCTTACGACATACGAGGAATTTACGGTAAAGATTTAACGGAAGAAATTATGACCAAAATAGGCCAGGCAGCCGGAACCTTGTGCCCTGGCACCTTCACTATAGGAAGAGACTTCAGAGAACATGGAGCCCAACTTGAGAAGGCGTTCGTTTCAGGATTAAGAAAAACTGGGTCAAACGCGAATTTAGTTGGTACCTGTCCTGCGAGCCTCTGTGTCTTTGCCAACTGGAAAATGAAAAATGAAGCAACCGCCTACATAACTGCTTCACATCTTCCGGCGGAGTGGAATGGCATAAAATTTTTCCATCAAGATGGAGTCGGCTTCTTCGAAGAAGAGAACAAAAAACTGGGGGAGATAAGCGCCTCAGAAAATTTTAAAACAGGCACCGGAACAGCGAAGAAAATAGAGGGAATGGACACAGAATACGCTAATTTCGTGGCTGAAAAAATAAAACCAGAGAAAATAAGTGTGGTCGCTGACTTCGGAAACGGAGCCGCCTGTCTCTTGGTTCCAAAGATCCTAAAGAAAATCGGTGTTAAAGCCTCTTTCCTATTTGATTGGCCCGACCCAACGTTCTCGAACAGAGACCCTGAACCGAAACCAGAAGCCTTGACCGCTCTGTGCAAAAAGGTTGTTTCCGAGAAGGCAGATCTTGGAATAGCGTTTGATGGCGACGGCGACAGAGCCATTTTCGTTGATGACACAGGCAAAGTGATCATGACAGAGCAAAGCGCTATCCTCTTCATCAGGGATATAATGAAAACTCAAAAGGGTCCAGTCGTCGCAAACATAGAATGCTCAGACATAATAGAGGACGAAGTTAAGAAATATGGGGAAAAAGTGTTTCGAGTACCAGTTGGGCATACGTTTTTGGTGCAGGAAACCAAGAAACATAAAGCTGTTATTGGTGTTGAAGAATCTGGGCACATTTGTGTTCCAAAGTTTTTCTGGTTCGATGATGCAATAATAAATAGTATGTACATGGCGAAAATCGTTTCAAAAATGGGGCAGAAACTGTCAGAAGCTGTGAAAGAATTGCCGTCGAGGCTTTTTGAAAGAATCGAAATAAAGTGCTCTGACGAAACGAAGTTTCAAGTTGTCAACAAGATAAAAACAAAGGCAATGGAGACATATCAGAACATCGACACCATTGATGGCGTCAAAATTGTTTTTCCAGATTCGTGGGCTCTGATCAGAGCATCAAACACATCACCTATACTTCGCTTATCGATAGAGGCAAGAGAACAAAGAAGACTTGACGAACTCAAGAAGGAAATGACAAAACTGATAAAGAGCGTCAATGCATGAGTCAAAGTTCCATAAGTACTGAAGAGGCAAAGAAAGTCAATATTGATGAACTATTAAACAAACTTTCAGCGGAAAAAGTTGGTCTTTCTTCCTCTGAAGGGGAAAAACGACTTGTGCAATACGGTCCTAATGAAATTCAGGAGAAAAAAGTTAACCCTCTGAAAAAGTTTCTTCACTATTTTTGGGGTCCAATTCCATGGATGATTGAGGCTGCAGTCGTAATGTCTGCGGTCATCCAACGATGGCCTGATTTTGCAATAATCTTGACATTACTAATGGTAAACGCCATAGTAGGATCATGGCAGGAACGCAAAGCGAGTAATGCCATAGAACTGCTAAAGAAAAGACTGGCCTTAAAAGCGCGTGTCCTGCGAGATGGAAAATGGCAGGGAATACCGGCTGAAAAACTTGTGCCAGGCGATATTGTTCGACTCCGTTTGGGAGACATCATTCCTGCTGACGTAAAATTGATCGATGGAGACTACCTTTTAGCCGACGAATCCACACTTACTGGCGAATCGCTTCCTGTTGAGAAACATCTCTCAGACGTCGGATATGCAAGCTCGATTGTTAAACAAGGCGAAATGAACGCGCTTGTAGTAAATACTGCCTCCAAGACTTTTTTCGGCAAAACAGCTAAACTCGTAGAGCAAGCCCAAACTCCAAGCCACTTTCAAAAAGCCATCGGCAAAATAGGCGATTACCTGATTTTCCTCGCGATTGTACTCGTAGCAGTGATCGTTATAGTCTCGGTTTTTAGAGGCCAAAACATCTTAGACATCATCCAATTTGCATTGATCTTAACTGTTGCAGGGATACCTGCAGCACTTCCTGCGGTTTTGTCAGTCACAATGGCCATAGGCGCCATAGCTCTTGCCAAGAAGGAAGCCATAGTTAGCAAATTGGTTGCAATTGAAGAAATGGCAAGCATGGATGTTCTATGCTCAGACAAAACAGGCACCATCACCAAAAACACGCTCACTATGGGAGGAGCTAAACCTTATGGCGGATTCTCAGAAAATGACGTACTGCTATTCAGTGCGCTCGCCTCAAGAGAAGAAGATAAAGATCCTATCGACGAAGCAATCTTAGCTAAAACTAAGAGCACGACGACTATTGAAGACAAAATCAGCCGCATCAAAATAACCGGTTTTAAGCCTTTTGATCCCGTCATTAAGAGAGCTGAGGCTACAGTTCAAGGTGAAGATGGAAATCAGTTTAAGGTGACTAAAGGAGCGCCTCAAGCTATTCTTGCTTTGATCGAGGACAAAAAATCAATCAATAAAAAATTAACAGAAGACGTTAATGAGTTTGCCCAGAAAGGGTATCGTGCGCTGGGTGTGGCTCGAACTGACAAGGAGAACAAGTGGCAGTTTGCGGGTTTAATTGGGTTGTTTGATCCACCAAGGGAAGATTCAGCTCAGACAATAAAGACTGCTCAATCGATGGGTGTTAGCGTGAAGATGGTGACCGGTGACCATATTGCTATTGCCAAAGAAATTTCGAGCCAGGTAAACCTTGGAAACGATATTGTGTTACCCGCTGCTTTTTTGGATAAGTCTGATAGCGAGGCTCAACGTGTAGTTGAGGAGGCTGAAGGTTTTGCAGAGGTCTTTCCTGAGCATAAGTATCGTATTGTTGAGTTGCTCCAGGAAGAAGGTCATGTTGTGGGTATGACTGGTGATGGGGTTAATGATGCACCTGCTTTGAAGAAAGCTAATGCGGGTATTGCTGTTGAGGGCGCCACTGACGCTGCCAAGTCCGCAGCGGCCATAGTTCTGACTAAGCCGGGGCTTTCTGTTATTATTGATGCGATTAAAGAGAGTCGCAAGATTTTCCAGCGCATGACGAATTACTGCATATACCGCATTGCCGAAACCATTCGGGTGCTGCTTTTTATGACTGCGTCGATCGTCATTTTCAATTTTTTCCCTGTTACTGCCTTGATGCTTGTTTTGTTAGCGCTTTTAAACGACTTGCCGATAATGACGATCGCTTATGACAACGTGAAGTATTCGGATAAACCTGAGAAATGGGATATGCGGTCTTTGTTGGGGATAGCGACGTTTCTTGGAATAATCGGGGTTTTCTCGACTTTCGGGATCTTGTACATTGGTTTAGTTGTGTTGAAGTTAAACCCGCTTGTGCTTCAATCTTTCATATACCTTAAACTTTCAGTTGCAGGGCACTTAACTGTGTTTGTTGCGAGGACTAAGGGTCACTTTTGGTCAGTGAAGCCGGCAAAGCCACTTTTATTTGCAGTTATAGCTACTCAACTTACCGCTACAATAATTACGGTGTATGGCATTCTGCTTCCTGCAATGGGCTGGGGACTCGCTGCTCTGGTGTGGGGTTATGCGTTGCTCCTTTTTGTTATGACAGACTTTGCCAAAGTGCGATTTTACAAGTTGCTGAATCGCGAGGGCAAAAAAGTTGAAAGAAGTGAGGCCGCTAATATTCTCAGGACGGTAACGCCCGACAAGGCTTTTACTTTCTATAGGGATTATGGGCAACCTCTTGGTGTCACCTCTAAAAGCTTGGATGAACTTGCCGCCAGCGTTAAGACTATCGAGCCATCTTCAGTCAAGTTCCATGTTGAAGAGGGTGACTTTGAAAACTGGTTCACGATGCTGGGAGACAAATCGCTGGCAAGTCAGGTCGCTGTATTGCGCGACAAGAAAATCTCTCCCGATAAACTAAGGAAGAAAGTTAGCTTGATGGTCAGCAAGCGCGTTGAGCAGTTGCACAAGATCGCCAGTTCGAAGGAAAAGGAAGCGCAAGCTCCCCCTGCCAGTCCGGCAAAAAAAACGAAGGACGTGCCCGACAAGGATACTGGTCGCCTTCATACGCTTAAATTAGCGATTATGTCAAGACTGCACATGGCTGGCAAGAAGGTTGGAAAAGACGAGGCAGCCAACGTGCTCAGAACGGTAACGCCCGACAAGGCCTTTACTTTCTATAGCGAAGCCCGGAAACCTCTTGGTGTCACCTCTAAAAGCTTGGATGAACTTGCCGCCAGCGTTAAGACTATCGAGCCATCTTCAATCAAGTTCCATGTTGAAGAGGGTGACTTTGAAAACTGGTTCACGATGCTGGGAGACAAATCGCTGGCAAGTCAGGTCGCTGTATTGCGCGACAAGAAAATCTCTCCCGATAAACTAAGGAAGAAAGTTAGCTTGATGGTCAGCAAGCGCGTTGAGCAGTTGCACAAGATCGCCAGTTCGAAGGAAAAGGAAGCGCAAGCTCCCCCTGCCAGTCCGGCCAAGTCTTGAACTGGATGGTCTCCTCTACATCAGCTCTCAATATTCCGTTTCTAGCTATTCCTTATCTCCTTTCAAGATTGAACGAGTGCCAAATGCAATAAAGGAAACCAACCCCACGTTGTATGCAGCAAAGAATATTCATCCTGTTGTTCTCCAACTTGGCGTTGACACCGCAAAGGCTTGGATTATAGTATAGAGTATATAATCACAAACAACGCCGACAAGGACTCCTGCAACGTACTTTTGTATGTTCATGTTTTCTCTCTATTTGGTTTATAAATACCAACAAAATACTTTTTTGACACAGAGTTTAAAGCTTTTGCTTTCTCAGTAGCTGTTATTAGGCAGCATAATCTATCTATTTTTAATGAGGCTGTTTTAGATGTCGATGGATTCAGAAGATTTCAAAGTGTCGCCAAGCAAAAAGATTAGCTTGAAGGATCATGATTCAGGTTGGATTCCAAAATGGGCTAAGGAACAAGAAGAAAAAGAGGGCAAAAAAGCAGTAAAAAAACAGGCGTTAGCTCTTCTTGAGGCGAACAGGCAGAAACTGGTTAAGATGCAGGAGTTGCTTTGGGCAAGCGACACCTATTCCATGTTGATTATTCTTCAAGGGATGGATGCAGCGGGAAAAGACAGTACAATCCGTCATGTAATGTCGGGGGTTAACCCTCAGGGTTGCCAAGTTACTGCTTTTAAAACTCCATCTGAAGAAGAACTAAATCATGACTTTCTCTGGCGCCACACGAAAGCTCTTCCAGAAAGGGGCATTATAGGAATTTTTAATCGTTCATACTACGAGGATGTACTCATTGTTAAGGTTCGCCCAGAGGTATTGGAAAAGACCAAGCTGCCGCCAGAGGCGGAAGGCAAACTGTTCTGGAAACAACGGTATGAAGACATAAACATGTTTGAACGGCACCTATTTCGCAATGGAACGATAGTGCTAAAATTCTTTCTTCACATCTCAGAGAAGGAGCAGAAACAGCGTTTTCTTAAGCGCCTCGAAGACCCTGACAAAAATTGGAAATTTTCGCTCACTGACCTTTCAGAGCGCTCAAAATGGACAGATTATATGGAATCATACGAAGACGTCCTTAATCAGACGAGCACTGAATGGGCACCATGGTATATTGTTCCTGCAGATAAGAAATGGGTTACCCATGCATCAATCTCCGAGGTTATAGTGTCGCAAATCGAGAAACTGAATTTAAAATATCCTGTTTTAACAAAAGAGCAATCTGCAGCTTTGGAAAAAGCAAAAAGTGAATTGAAAAAAGAATAAACCTGCATCGGAGAAAACGTACAGCTAAGATGAGGGTGAACCGTGCGCGCTTTTCGTAATCGATGATACAAAGTAACTGTTGTGCTTAGCCAGTGACAATGATAATTTCCAATTCAAAGAAAGTTTATACCAGACCCGTTTCAGCGATATGGACCATACGAAAACGCCTATCTAAGTCAGCTTTCGTATCAAATGTCTGCCCATCTAATTGGCATAGGAATTTGCCATTCTTAGTCTTTTCTGTTTTAGAAATAGATCGTCTACACAAAACGAGACAACTCCTATTGAAGATAAGTATTTTCCGCCTTAAAAACTATTTACATTTTTTCTAGAATGATGAAAGAAATCAGGCTTAAATCAGTTTAATTTTTTCTACACTTTCTACTTCTTCCTTATTTTAATGGCGTTGTGATTAATCATATGGCGCTTAACATGGCTGATGTCCTTGAGGAAGATTTTGGAAAAACCAGAGAAGCCATGCGTATTTATTTTAGGCGGAGCAAAAGCAGATGATTCGCTTGAAATTTCAAGCTACGTATTGAACAAGCAGGCGCGTGATCTATAACTCTTAATTTTTGTTGCAGTATGCGATCACAAAGTTATCAACAGAAGGAAATAGTTACAAATACCTTGATTTTTAAGGTTCACAAAAAAGTATTATACCCCGAAAGGGCTGAGTTGATAATTGGAGTGTGAGAAAACGCCAGAAGATATGGCTAGTTGGAATTCGGGAAAAAAAGTATATGCATTAAAGGAAAAAATTTTGTCTTTTTTGAGAAAGAGTCCGGATAAAGCTTTCGATATTAAGGAAATAATAGAAGGCACAGGATACTCTATTCAGGTGGTTATGGAAGGTTATGGTGATGTCCCAGAGTCCCTTTTTCGCCGTACTTTAGAAAACTTAACTGAAGAAGGATCCGTTGAAACCAGAACAACCAAAAAAACAATTGGAGAAGAACTATACTACAGAGCTGTTAGCGTGGACAAGAAAACACCCAATAAAAACCCGGCAAAAACAACTTGAAGTGGCTGACTTTTGACTGCCTTTACCTTTTGTTGATTTTTGTTGGGACCGAGAATTGCAGATAGTTTTATGCCTTTGGTTCCAATGTAAATCATGGGACCAACTAGATGAATGCAAAGGTAATCGCATCTCATAGTCCCGAGTGTAGTACAGGGATATCAGATTTTACCTCTACTAGCAAAGACTCCGTGTATTCTGGTGACTGCTTGATAGCCTCGCGTGATAGCTTGACAAAGACCTTCGATTCACCCCAACTAACTTGCTTGATTAATTTCGGCGAAACAAGCACCTCTTTTCCAGGCCACCAATTCCGCGTATTAATAATTAGATAACGAATCGCCCACGTCTGGTCATCTACAATAAAATCTTCAACATTACCAACCTCGCCATCGGAAGCTTGAATATGATAACCACTCACAGCATTAGTACTGCGCAAATGGGGATCCCACTCTTTTTTCTCAGCCTCTTGCTGCAAAAAGGCTTCACGGTCATGCACGATGTAGGGAAAAGGTCCCCACGGATATCCACCCAGCCAATATATCGGCCAGCCATAATACATATAGTAGGTTTTCTCATATTGCCTGGAGACGGGTTTGTCGCTTTCCAATGGTGGGCTGTCCTCGATTTGTTTTTTGGTTAAATTGATGACGATGTTTTGTTCTTCTTTGTTCACTGCGAGAAGTGCATGCGGGGAGATCAGCACTTGCCTGTCTGAAAGCCAGTTTCCTGTGTCGGCGACCAGATAGCGGATTGTCCAGTACGTATCGTCGAAGTAGAATTCTTTGACTTTCCCTATTTCCCCATCAAGGCCATCTAACCTGTAACCTTTTAGTGTTTTAATTTTGTTTAACATAATACGCGCCTTTTTGAAGTCTCTACTCTAAAGTTGGTTCCAGTTTTCTTAAAGTTATGTGGCTGTAGCGAGACAGCAACAAGTCACCTTCTCCAAGACTCAAGTAGTTAGAAAACTTTGATCGCCAAATTAGGGATGGAATTCACCATTAACGTCCTCTCCGGCAATGTCCTCCATATAGTTATCGTCCTCATGAGCTTCTTCTTCAGACTCATCTTCCATATCTTCTTCAAGTTCTCTTTCTCTGGCGCCTGCAGCTTGTGCTTTGTCTTCAGCTTCGCCTTTTGGGGGAAAAGCATCATCTAGCCACAGTTTAAACTGTTTTTTGCCTTCAGCATTGGAAAAGGCCATGCGCACAATTCACTGATGACGACATTCAGGTCAACTTGGTGATGCTTCGCCAATTGTTTTAGATACTTTTCCCACTTTATGGGTAGAATTACGTTTAAACTAGCCTGTTCTTTAATCCTCTTGATTACGGATTTGCATAATTCAAATAAGCCTTCAGTGCAAATTACTCTGTATGGTGAGAAGCTCTCTGTTAGGTTTTGTTAAAGCTGATTTAGGAGTTAACCTAATAACTTTATGATTGTGTAAACACGCCAACACAAGTTTAATATTTATTGTTTTTGATCACACTTAAGATTAAGGCGAAATCAACATTAAAATTTGTATAGCACACGCACAAATATTATTGGAGTGACAGGGGAAATGAAACAAGTATCCAGCTATGCAACTATTGAAGAAAAAGAAGATAGGCATTTCCAGGAAACTTTCCGGTTAGGTCTGAGAATAAGTCACGGATTATTTTCGAACTTGGTAGGCGTGAGAGCTCCGCTGTTTTGTGGCCATAAATTAACTTACAACTGCAACCTCAAATGTAAAATGTGTCCTTTCTGGAAAAGATCAAACAAAGACTTAAGCACAGATAATGAAAAAGCCGTTCTTAGGCAAATTTATGATTCAGGTGCTTGTGCAATCGCGTTTGAAGGCGGAGAGCCGCTGCTAAGAAAAGATTTAGGCGAAATTCTTGCTTTCTCTAAATCCCTACCTTTGCAAACGAGCTTGATAACTAATGGAACTCTTCTTGAATCCAAAATAGATGGGATAGCACAATACATCAATGGCGCAATCTACGTTTCGATAGATGGTTTGGAGAAAACTCATGACTCAATTAGGGGAGTTAATGGTTGTTTCAAAAAAGCGATTCGAGGTATAATTGCAGCTTCAGAGAAGGTTTCTGTGATAATTAACACGACGATGATGGCTGAGAATGTTGATGAGATTGAAGATTTAGTGAGGTTGGCAAAGGATTTGGATGTAAAAATATCCTTGGCAGTTGCTTATGAGTACATTGAGGCAGAGCCAGCTACTCCTGTTAACCGTGAAATTAAAGATATAGCTGAAAAACTTGTGGAGTTAAAGAAGAATGGTTATCCTCTCATGAATTCAATTAGCTATTTTAAAGTAATTGCAAAACAGAAAAAATGGACCTGCAAACCTTGGCTGACAATTAATGTAAGTCCTGAAGGGTCTTTGGTTTTGCCTTGTTATGTTCGGAATGGATACGCGAAAACTGTTTCAGTTTTTGAAACCAGTATCAAAACTGCGATTTCCAATTTTAACTGGAAAGAAACACAAAAGTGCCAGGATTGTAGTCTGCATTGTTATGTTGAGCCGTCTCTTGTGCTTTCCTACGATTTTAGAGCCTTTTTGAATTGGGCTTTATGATAAAGGGGCACAACGTTCAAGTTTATTGATTAATTATTTAGTTTGGCAAAACGTCGAAGTTCTATTTTTAATAGAATATGGAGCGCGGCGCGCTAACTTTATTGATTCCTTCCTTTTTTCTTTCGCGGCTTCCCATCGCAACCTTTTCCAGGATACCCTACACCTTTTACTGAACCATCTTTCTTCGGAACATCTTCACATATCATCAACACTTGATTACGCTTTTAATTTCATATCTTTATCGCAACAGACATGAGTGCAAACAGTACAAGATACTCCTTTGGTGTGGTTACCGTTTACAGTGCAGCTCTTTTCAACCTTTAGTTCGAGCCCACATTTTTCACAAAAATAAACCTGACCTACTTTCATATCATGACAGTGTACCATATAATAACATCTCTTATAGTTGAATTAACGCGCATGATAATATAACTACATGTGACTGTAACCCTCCAACTACAACCCCTCATAAACCTGTAATATTATGATTTCTTGGATAATAGCGAACCTACTTTGACACCTAATATCGGGATAAGGCAACGCGCTGTTGTTAAAAGCCCCCATCAAGATACCTTCCCAGTTACTCAGTGCGACCTTAGTTTTCTTGGGTTTGCTCCTGTTAAGGAATGCTTGCTTCGTGTTGGATTTTGTTCAGCTCTTTTTCAAGAGCCAAGATCCGCTTTTGCCAATCTAACAAAATACTCATAACCATGGATTCAAAAACAATTGGATTACTCGAATTACTACACTCTGAAGTAAAGCTCCTGAAAGCACAAATTAACTCGTCAAAGGCTTCACGATCAGGCTTACGCAGCGCCCTCTCAAAGCCACTCCAACGGTTAATCTCATCCTCCAAAGCAACCCAGAAAGACACAACAGCCTCACCCATAGTCTAAGCCTCAGCGTTTTTGATGTGGGTGATGTGGGATTGGATGAAGTCTTGTTCTCGCAGGGTTTTATGG
Source organism: Candidatus Bathyarchaeota archaeon (assembly GCA_963741005.1). Taxonomy (GTDB): domain Archaea; phylum Thermoproteota; class Bathyarchaeia; order Bathyarchaeales; family Bathycorpusculaceae; genus Bathycorpusculum. The sequence continues at coordinate 785,543 of CAVUGQ010000005.1, read as the reverse complement.
AGTAGATCCTGAATGGTAGCATTCATGTTGCCGTTGTAGTAAGGTCGAACGATTTTCTCTGCAAACTCACAGAGAAGTGAAGCTGGAACACTATGAAAAGTCAAATCAACTAAGAGACCATCTTCTAATGCTAACATTTGAGTTTTCTTTTTCATCCGATCACATGGAGCTCGTGCCTATCAGTGAAATTGCTTAAAAGGAAAGTGAACAGCCTACCAGGGCAAATAGTAGAGAGCCTAGTGAAAGTAAAGAAATGCTTCAGTCTGAACTTCCGACTCAGAATTTCGACGAAAAACACAAGCAATTGAACTACACAACCAAAGAAGAGTCTGTGTGAGATGCCGTCCAGTTCAGACTCAACTGGCTCAAGAGCGGCAACGAGTGCTTAGAGATTCCGCGTAAGCAGTACGAGGCGCTCAACGAAGCTGTTAGAGAAATGGATTTACCCTTCTGCACTGCGGAACAATTCGTAAACAGCCAGATAGACGCGGTCTTGGAAAAGTGCGAAGAATACAAAAAGAACGCAATAAAATAGGTAAAAAAGAAGCACACTGCTTTAACTTAAGTCTTATTCTTTTCCTTGTCACCAGGCGCACGAAAACCTTGATTAAACTTGATAATATTGCTTTAATGGGTTTCGTGGGTCTGTCGCTAACTTTACTGACGGACGAAATGAATGCTCATATACAGAAGGGTCACGTAGCTGATAAAATCCCCGAACCAGTGCTACCAGTTGAGGAACCATTACCGCCCTGTGAAGTGATAACAGAATCGATTCCTGTAGCAACGAAAGTGACAGGCGTTTTTGAGGTTATAACTGATGTTGCCGGTAGGATCCGTTTCCATCTGAAAGCTGCTAACGGACAGATAATTGCTGTAAGCCATTCGTACGGGACAAAAGAGAATGCTCTAAAAGGTATTACTTCAATAAAGAAGAATGCTCCAATAGCTAAGACCGCCGATTTAACAACAGGAGGACCTATGCCAGAGCACCAAGCTGGAATCACCCAAGACCCAGTTTTTGAAATTCAATTCAACGCTCCTGACAGATTCCGTTTCCATCTGATAGCTGCTAACGGACAGATAGTTGCTGTAAACCAATCTTACCTATCTAAGCAGGCAGCCGAAAATGGCATAGCATCAGTAAAGATGAATGCTCCAATGGCAAAGAACATTGATCAAACCACTGCGGCAACCTGAACCTAACTTTTCCTATCTTTTTTATATTTAGTCAGCGCGCGCTTTCATAGCTTATTTTCTGTGAAACAGATGGCTTCTTCTCCCGAGACTACATCCTGACTGCAACCACCCGCCTAACCAGCCTAGACATCTTAAAAATCTACTATTTCTAATTAGCTCTCTAACACAAAAGCACGCGCGGCACGAGAGATCAAATGTTAGAAGTACTCAATTTCGATAGGATTTTATCTTCGAGAGTATAATCTGGTGCGCCTTGGCAAGCCTTAAGTAAACATTACCTCTTTAATATTAGGTTCTAGACTAACTCGCGTGTGCTTTGAGGCATTGATGAATGAAAAAGGCATCATATTCATGGAATGAATTGAAATCCACGTTTTGGTTTTTTCCTGTCTTAATAGTTACAATAGCAATTTTTCTAGCATTTGTTTTCTTGTATATTGATAGCCAAATTAGCTATCCCCAAGGCCCATGGCAATATCTTTTCATTAGCGATGCTAATTCTGCTCGAAGTATTCTTTCCACGATTGCGGGTGTTATGATTGGGCTAGCAGGAACAGTGTTTTCCATCATATTAGTTGTGTTAATTTTGGCTGCATCGCAATTTGGATCAAGGCTTATCAAAAATTTCATGCATGTTAGACTTAACCAGGTCGTACTTGGCGCCTACATTTCTACCTTTGCATATTGCCTAATTATACTAAATACGATTAGAAACAATGACCAAGTAGTATTCGTCCCTTCATTCTCCATATTGATAGCTCTTCTTTCAACCGTGGCAAACATTATCCTTCTCGTCTTTTTCATACATAATACAGCTATAAGTATTCAAGCCAATACGGTAATTTCAGATATATCTGAATCGTTGTCCAAAAACATCAAAACACTATTTCCTAAGGCAGATGAAGATACTTTAGATGAGGAAAAAGAACAAGATGAAGACTTAATTAAGCGCGGGTTTAAAGAAAAACAAATACTTTCAGCTTCCAAAAGTGGTTATTTACAATATGTTAACTTTGAGTCATTGATTGGTTTGGCTGTTGAACTGGATATTTTAATAGAGTTGCATTTTCGATCAGGAGATTATTTAGTAAAGGATGTTGAATTGGGAACTGTATATTCGCAAGATACTTTTGAAAAAGAAAAAATCTCACGACTGCAAACCCAATTCATTGTGGGTAAAAACCGATCACAACAGCAGGATGCTGAACAGTCTATTCATCAAATGGTTGAGATAGCCGCTAGAGCCTTGTCCCCGGCATCAATGATCCTTACACGGCAATAACTTGTATTGATAATCTAACCGCTACGATGTGCTATTTGGCCACTACAAAGTTTCCATCCAAATACTTGCAGGATAAAGATGGGAAACTAAGAATTATTGCCCATCCTCTTACCTATGAAGGTATGCTTGATGCTGCCTTCAATCAAATACGACAATACGGCAAAGGTAATCCCGCCGTCATTATCAGGTTAATGGAAGCATTTATAACTATTAATAAATTCACCAAAAGAAAAGAACACAAGAAAGCCATTGAAAAACATGCTATGATGGTTTTGAATGTTGCGAAAAAATCATTCGATGAGCCAAATGACATCAATGATTTAAAAGAAAGAAGCAGACTAATATTTTCAAAGAGTTCAGATTCCCTGAGATAGAAAAAATCTCCAGAAACGGCGAAATTCCAGACTAACAAAAATAGCATAAATAAACGTAGCTTCTAGTTATTATTTAGTCAATCTACTACGCTTTTCAACTTAATGCTTCTCAAATAACATGACTTAGAGCTCTCCGCTTTGTCCTTAAATTATGTATTGAAGCTTAAGTTATGAATGCCAGGAAAAGGGCTTAAGAAGATTGAAAAGATAACCTGAACCAGAGTTGCTTTTGCCACGTCTAAGTTGGTCTCAAGTAGAGGGCTACTTGATCTTTTGTTACGGCAAGATTTATTCCATTTTCAGTGCAGCATACAGCGCCTTTTTGTAACGCGGAAATTGCTAATGTGTTTCTGGGAAGGTCAAACAACGCTGGGCAGCTTGCGCTTTATCTTCAGCTTCGCCTTTTGGAGGAAAAGCATCATCTAACCACAGTTTAAACTGTTTTTTACCTTCAACATTAGAAAAAGCCCACTCACACAACTCACTAAAAACACTATTCAAGTCAACCTGGTGATCGATAGCTAACTGTTTTAGGTATTGTTCCCACTTATCAGGAATAGATATCGCTTATCTGCTCATTTCTTACTCATGCCCTTTTGTTTCATGGTGCATTGTATCTCTGTGTCTTTCCATCTCTGAGTGGATCTTGAAGGTCTTGCCGCAGACTGGACAAGGAATCTGGCTTGGCTCTACTCCACTCACTGGTATCTCCTTAGATGACGGCGCCCCCAACGTGTGAGACTGATGAGGCTCTTGGCCGCTCATGGTTTCTTTTGAAAGCTTTTCCACTAATTCAGCGCCTTCAGTAGTAAGCTCGTATTGACGGTATACGTTATGATTTGTCTCTTTTGTTTGTCCTTTTACTAAATGGGCTCTTTCGAGCACTTCCAAATCTACCACATCTTGGTGCAAATTACCCGGTTTTGTTCCTTCAGACGAAATTAGCATATCAAAGGGCTTAACTTTTGCTACTCTAAGCAGAAGAGACTTGTAACGGTTTATCCCTTCTTCAAACGCTATTTCTTTACGTTCGTTATCTTCTACAGCTACCGTACTCAACAAACTCTTAAGTTCCAAGGACATACAAACACCAATCCAAAAACATTAATCAAACCAGAAACTAACAAATATTGTAGCCTAACGCATTATTTTAACTTAATGCTCAAGCTTAGAAGGGGTACTCTAGCTCTGCGCTTCGTTTTTTCCCATTTCATGCGGATGCTTGCCTGCTCGCCAGTGCTCTTCAATCTGTTCAAGACTTTTCCCCTTGGTCTCCGGCACCAACCGATAAAAAAAGACCCAGGCAGCGGCAGCTATTGCACCGTATAACCAGAAAGTCACCGAATGCCCCAGAACCCCTATCAGGGAAAGAAAAGTCACGGCCACAACCAAGTTAAATCCCCAGTTGGCAACTGTCGCCAAACTCATGGCAGCACCGCGGACCTTTAAGGGATATATTTCGGAAATCATCAGCCAAAAGACGGGCCCAAGTCCAAAAGCGAAACAAGCAACATATATCGCCAAGCCACCAATGGCAATATAACCAATAAAATTCGATAACTGCTGGAACTGGAAAGCAGCACCTAAAATCGCCATACCCACAATCTGACCGGCAACACCGATTAATAACAAAGGCCTCCGTCCAACACGGTCCATCAAATAGATAGCCAAAACATGCATGCACAACATCAATAGTCCCAACCCCGCTCCAGCCAATATAGCAGACCCAGCGGTCTCAAAACCTGCAAACCCGAAAATAGTCGGAGCATAATAGATAACCGTGTTAATGCCCGTTATCTGCTGAAATATAGCCAACCCAACGCCGACAATCAAAGGCATCCTAAGAGAAGGCTTGAATAATTCAGCCACTCCACTGCCTTTCTGCTTTGCAAGGCTTTGTTGGATGTCCTTGATCTCTGGATTTACATCTGATTGAGTACGGACGCGCTGTAAAACCTGCTTCGCCTGTTCCACCTTCGACTTGCTGATTAACCATCGCGGACTATCGGGTAGACGCCACATTGCAACGGCCAATATAATTGATGGTATTACAGCTACTCCAAACATAATTCGCCAGCCCTGAATGCCTGACAGCGCATAATCCACACCGTAAGCAACTACGATGCCTGTGGTAATAGCAAGCATGTTGACTGCCACCAATGAACCTCGGACTTTCGCCGGTACCAATTCGGCAATGTACAACGGAGAAATAAACGAAGCAATGCCGATAGCGATTCCGACAACTATCCTACCGGCAATCAAAACGGTAACCGTTTGTGCCAGAGCCGTAGAAGCGGCGCTAACAGTAAATATAATCGCAGCCACTATAATTAGTCTGCGACGTCCGAAGCGACCAGTCAAAGCACCTCCAATAGCCGCCCCAATAACGGCGCCAATCAAAACGGCGCTGACAACGATTTCCTCCATCAAGGTCGAGAGAGAAAATTGCTGTTGAATGAATAGTATAGCTCCAGAAATAACACCTGTATCAAAGCCGAAGAGCAGACCCCCCAGAGCCGCGACCGCTACAGCGATGTAGATAAAACGTTGTCCATCGGCCTTAGCTTTGTTCTTCATCTGCGTGTGCTCCATCATTTATTTTGCTTGATAATGTTTTTTGCTTTTTCTAAATCAAGAATGGAGAGGACGAAGAAAGCGTGGGACCACGCTAATGGTATTGCGGAAACAGGTGCTCCGTTTTCTTTGTTAACTTGCTCCGAGAGTAATCCCAATTCGGTGGAGTGGTCAAACGCCCAGCGAATAAGCGGCTCTGCTTTGCCCAATTCACCTGCTTTTTCGTAATATAATGCTAACCATAGTGTTGTTAGAATCCATGGGTTGCCACCGTAGTACTGATCAAAGGGGTACCTGCCCACGCCGCCTGAATTAAACTGGAAAGCAGACTCAAGAGCCAGGGCTGTCTTTTTCATTCTCTCGTCATTTGCAGGCAAAACATCAAACGGGTAGGATAAGCTTAAGAGGCTGGCGTCAAGGTTTTCGTTTCTTGGGCTAGCTGTTTTGATGAATCGGTTTAAGTGTGCATCCCACGACAAGTTGAGCAGGGATTCCCTAAGTTTAATTGCGTTTTGATCCCATTTGCTGAATAAATCGTTTTTTCCGATTACTTTTGCTAGAGTGGCGGCTGATTTCAGCCCTGCATAAACTGCTGCGTTAGAGTATGTGTGATTACCGAACTGTTCTTCCCAAAGACCCACAGTTTCAACCAGACCATCAGCTTGAGAAACCTGAGTCGCCAAGAAGTCTGCACCTTTCTTGACACTGTTCCACACTGATTGAACAAACTGGCGGTCACCTGTTAGTTCATAGTGTTTTCCCATGCCCCATATGACAGTTGCGATTTCATCTGTCTGAGAGCTCCAGCAGGGACCTTTTAGGCGGTTCCCTATGTAATAGCGTTGGTATAGTCCCCCTTCTGGTTCCTGAGCTTTTGTGCACCACCGATAGAAAAGTTTTGCCTCTTCATGATAGCCACATCTATCAAAGGCATAGGCAACGAAGGTTGCGTCTCTGGGCCAACAAAAACGGTACTCAGGATCCATGCACGGTGCAGCGATTATACCGCCGTGACTTTCAGACGTTAATAGTTTAAGCGTTAGCAAAGACCGTCTCGCCATGCTCGCTAATTGTGCATCTATATTATCCAATTTGAAATTGGTAATCCATTTTTTCCAAAATTCTTCTGTTCCGCTGATTTGCTCTTCTAGTGATTCGTTTTTGTATTTTCCAAGGGTTTCCAGTGCTTCTTTCTCCGTTGTGGCCATAGTGATTATGACTGCCAATGTTTTTGTTTCATTGGCATGCAAATTGGGGATATCCCAGCTTAAGCAAGAGTTAACGTCTTTTAAGCCACTGTATAATGTTAGGGAGCCCCCTGACAGTTTATAGTCATATACATCTCTAAACGAGTCTGAGTCTTCGCCATGTACTCCGCACTGGTGGCCCGAGGAAGGCAATGTTCCCGTGTATGCAAAGTGTAAATTGCGTTTGTAATGAAGGATGGCATCGTCATCTTTTAAGTAGGTAGCGGCATCATCAATTGGCGATTCCGATATTGCTAGATCATTATAGTAGAATAACCTCAGAAAGACTTCTTCATCGCTGAGGTTCTGGATTACAAATTGTCGTTTCAGCGTGTCAGAATCTGGTAAGACCGCATCTGTTAGTGTTATGTTTAAGTCTGGATTTTCGTGCTTGAAAAAGGTGCGAACAATGTTGGTATCGGGTAGATATTGTTGTTTTTTCGTCCATGCTAGATCGGTGAGCCAATCGAAATGGTTTTCTTCTTTGAATGAGTAGAATATGCCTGGCAGAGAGCCTCGCACATGTTGAGGGTAATCTATAGTAGGTCAGAACAAATATCGAAGCTCACCATGCTTTCCAATTGTTGCCAGCATTCTATTATTGCCAAGTACGGCTTGTTCAGGTACATCCATATATGACGCACTTCTTTCTAAGATACATAACTTTTTTCTGTAGCTTTTTTAAAAAAACCGCAACATCCTAATTCAGGAATAGTTTTCTGTTACTTATTAATATGTGACTGTTAAACCACAATCACAATGTTAGCGCTTGGCAAGAATATGCTATAGATACGCTTTGCGATCGCTTGTTCCTCTTCCAGGATATATCAACCCTAGACAGAACACCCTTTCAAACGCGTAGGTGAGCTTCTAAGTACGTTTATGTTTTTTTAAAGAGGCACTCTGGTTTTGGGGTTTCTTCTTGGTATTCGTCTTTCAAAAGGATTATGTGGCATACTTCTTGCGATAGTTAAGGTTTTTTTCTTACTCAGATTTTGATTCAGTGTATAAGGGAGCTTCCTTTAGTGTTGAGAGTAGTTCCTGAGTCTGCAGTTCGGTTAATGCACATTCTTTTGTGTCTTTCAAAAAGGGTATTTTATCGGTTGCGTTTTTGAGTTCATGTAGTCTTTCCCATTCGACTTTGATGTTTTCGGAAAAGCTATTCTCATCCACACTGCTGTACCAGGTTCCTTTCTCCAAATCTTCTGGCCCTTTAACAACAGTGAATGGACCCAGAAGTGTTTTTGTTTCGTCATTAAACAAAAAAATGACCGTGTTCAGTTCTAATTCTTTGTATACGTTAAGTTGTTTGCCAGAACAACTAAAGTGTTTATTTCTCATACACTCAGTCATCGAAGCATTATTACACAGAAAAACATAGCCTATTTGCATAAATAACAAATATTATGTTCTTCCCTAAAAACTCACCTACCCAGAGAGTTAAATCAAATTGTGTCCGCACCCTTGCCCCATAGCATCGAGTTAGCGCGCTGGCTTGTCCCTAAATTGAAAAGCTTATAACTAGAAACAGAGTCTCGTGTCATTGAGAACCAATCACACAAGGAAGTGATCCCTGCGAGACAGGATGAACACGAGACCCTTGAAACCCTCTTCAAAAACGTAGACTTAAGCTTTGCTAACAGCACAATAAAGCAATGCTTCCACTTCAGCGGCCCAGGAAGACCACCCAGAAACCCCTCAGGACTCTTTAGAGCATTCTTAATCATGCGAATGAAAGCCATACGAAGCCTAAGAGAAATGACCCGCATCCTAAACACCGACCATAGAATCCGAAAGCTCTGCCTAATCAAAGACAACCAAAAAGGCTACACGCGAAGCGTAATGAGCCGATTCAGCAAACGAGTAGGCCAGAACAACCTCAACAAAATAATCGATCAAAAAGTAATCAAACTACTCAAAAGACCAACAAAGCAACGAAGTTGACGTGGTGTTGGATGCTTCTTTTATTAAGGCTTGGAGCATACGTCACCCAACAGATAACCAATTCGGCTTCTCAGACGCCCAGGCCAGAGTTGGCAGATCCGCCGATCATATGCGCTGGGTTACAAAATGCACCTATCAATCGACCACAAGACTATGCTTCCACTCTCAAGCGTTTTTGTCTCTGCAAACCAAAACGAAAAGAAACATTCACTGACTCTACTTGAAAAGGCCAAAGGACTTCTCAAACGCTGCAAAGCCAAGGTTAGAAGTGTAGTTGCAGACAGTCAATACAGCGATTCTAAACTCAGAAGTGCAGTAGAAAAGGCGACTATTCCATATCCTGCTAATCATAAGAAGGGTGTGGAGGGTCTGTTGCGTGTAGATCGTAAATTTAGGACTTATGGGTCATTGGAAGATAAGACAGAGTACCACAAAAGACCGCCAATTGAGGCAGTCAACAGTTTCCTAAAGACGCAGTTTAACATGGCTAACAACAAAGTCAGAGGATTATCGCAAGTGACGTTCTATGCATTATGCAGTATTCTATGTTTAGTGCTAAATAGAGAAGCAGCTCAAAGGATGGGAAGATATGAAAAGGCAGTATCACCGACTTACTTCAATACCTAATTTAGGGACAAAGCGGCGCGCTAGCAAAACCTCTTTAGACCAAGATGTGATGATGCACTTAACGATGTCTGTTAAGGGCTAAAACAACAAATATCCAAGCCTTAGTTTCTTCACTAATATTTGAATTGATAAGTATGAATAGAAATCAAACCTCCGATGACTTCATCACTCTAACAACAGATGAAACTCTAAGTCGATTGAAGAGCAATCCTGTGACAGGCTTAACCCACACAGAAGTAAAACTAAGAATTGAACGATATGGTCCTAACGCAGTAGAGGAAAAGCAGCAAAGGTTGGTAATTGCTTTTTTGAAACGTTTTTGGGGGTTGACGGCTTGGATGCTTGAAATAGCAATTGTGATATCATTTATTTTAGGTAACTATTTAGATTTATACATTATAACGGCTTTACTGCTTGTAAATGCTCTTTTAGGATTTTTTCAGGAACAACAAGCAACAAGAGCGGTTAAAGCGCTCAGACAGAAGTTGCAAGTGCAAGCAAGGGTGCTAAGAGATGGATTATGGTCAACAATTAGTGCTGTAGAGTTGGTTCCCGGCGACATTATTCGCATAAGGTCAGGAGATCTTGTGCCTTCAGACTTTAAGGTCATAGATGCTGAGACCACGGTAGATCAGTCAGCAATCACTGGAGAATCTATGCCGATTGAAAAGAAAAAAAGTGACCTTGTCTTTTCTGGTTCAATGATACAAAAAGGTGAAGCCACAGGCGTTGTGACTTCTACCGGTGCTCACACATATTTTGGCAAAACAGTACAATTGGTTCAGCTAGCTAAACCAAAATTAAATATGGAAATTGTCATCTCGGGATTAATGAAGTGGCTTCTAATTTTAGTCGTTGTTTTGCTTTCAGTAGCTTTTGCTGTGTCGTGGATACGTGGCTTAAACCTGTTGGTTATGTTATCTTTGACATTAATTTTATTGGTTTCAGCCATACCCGTTGCTCTGCCCACTATGTTCACAATTACAATGGCACTTGGATCACAGGAACTCGCAAAGAAAGGAGTCATAGTTACACGCCTCAGCGCTTCCGAAGACGCTGCTCTTATGGATGTTTTATGCGTGGACAAAACAGGAACGCTGACTCTAAACATGCTAAAGATAGTTGAGGTAATAGAAATTAATAACTTCACAAAAGATGACGTTGTTTTGTTTGGTACTTTAGCGTCTCAAAAAGCAAACCAAGATCCCATAGACATGGCTTTTCTTTCAGAAGCCCAAGAAAGAAAACTTCCCTTAAATGATTATACGCAAAAGGAATTTATTCCGTTTGATCCAACAACGAGGAGAACGGAGGCAGCGCTGGAGAAAGATGGAAGGGAACTGCGTGTTGCCAAAGGTGCGGTGGCAATACTAGCGCCGATGTCTGGAATCGACAAGAAAGAACTTGCCGATTTAGATACAAAAATGGAAGCCTTCGCTAGCAAGGGATACCGAATTATCGCAGTTGCCGTAAGTCAACAAGAGGCGAAAATGCAACTTGCCGGTTTAGTGGCACTATATGATCAGCCTCGACCTGATTCAGCAAAAATCATAGCTAAATTACGTGCCTTTGGGATATCAGTTAAAATGCTTACAGGGGATTCGCTTCCAATTGCGAAACAGGTAGCTGAAGAGGTTAATTTAGGCACCAAAATAGCAAGAGCTCCAGAAATCAAAGAGACTGCAAGCAGAGATTCGCTTGTTGCGGCAGAGATAGTTGAAAATAGCGATGGATTTGCTGAAATTTACCCTGAAGGTAAATATCAAATTGTAAAAGCCCTGCAGTCTGAAAGACATGTGGTCGGGATGACGGGAGATGGCGTAAATGATTCCCCAGCCCTGAAGCAAGCTGAAGTTGGAATCGCCGTGAGTAATGCGACCGATGTGGCAAAGGGTGCGGCAAGCGTAGTTCTTACAGAACCAGGATTAGCAAACATTCTTAGTCTCGTTGTTTCAGGAAGAATGATCTATCAAAGAATCTTAACCTGGATATTTAACAAAATTGTGAAGACATTCCAGATTGTAGTGTTTGTTGTCCTAGCATTTCTTTTCACTGGACTATTCGTTGTCAATGCCTTTCAGGTTGTATTGTTACTATTTTTAGTTGATTTTGTGACTATTTCACTTGCTACGGATAATACTAGGCCTTCAGAGAAGCCTGAAACATGGAATATAACTTCGCTTCTTAAGGCGTCTATTATCTTAGGCGTTTTTATTGTTGCTGAATCCTTTGGATTGCTGTACTTAGGGTTAACATACTTGAACCTTTCAAATACACCTCAATTAAACACGTTTGTCTTTGACATTCTGCTTTTTGGCGGTTTGTTCACAATTTTTGTGGTGCGAGAAAGAGACAATTTCTGGAAATCAAGACCTAGTAAGCCCCTTTTGATTGCGGTTTTTGTTGATATAGTAGTCTCTTCGCTATTATCAGTTGTCGGTATACCTGGATTGGCTCCTATACCACTACTTTACGTAGTAATAGTTTTAGGTTGGTTCTTTGTTTTTGGAATTTTGTTAAATGACCAAATAAAGAAGAGATTGATTCAACAGCAAACGTAAAGCCAATCAATTGAGGGTCAAAATGACAAGCCTAGGCGAATATAGGTTATATGGCGCGTATGGCTAATAGAAAACGAAAGGAATTGCATCAGGTTTTGGGAGGTAGTAATATTGTCTGAGTCGGTTTTAACAAAATTGGGGCTTCTTGATGGTTATAGGTTTAAGGTTGAATTTGATGTGAATAGTGTTCCTAACCTTGTTGTGGATGAAATGAAGCCATTTGGGGAAGGTTTGGGACCTAATCCTACGCGGCTGTTGTCAGCTGCGGTTGGTCATTGTTTGAGCTCTAGTCTTTTGTACTGTCTGGACAAAGCCAAGGTAAAAGTCAAAAAAACTCGACACACTAGTCAAGGCTGATGTTGAAAGGAATGAAGACGATTATCTTAGAGTTGCAAGCTTGGATGTTCAAATTCACCTTGAAGTTAATGAGGAAGAAAAGCTGCGGGTTCCGCGTTGCTTGAGCATATTTGAGAACTATTGCACAGTAACGCAAAGCATTAGAAAAGGAATTGAAATCAAGGTTAAAACTATGTTTTCATGAATGCTCTTTTTCTTTTAGGAGCGGAGTAGCGCATCTCAAGAAGGCAAAGGAACAACCTTCGCAGTTCGTTCGCCATCAAAGAAATAGTAAAAAAACAACTAAAGGGCTAACATAACCCTCAAGCCAAATACCCATATAATGGATGGAATTGCTAGAGTACTTGGGTTGTGTTTTATGTCAAAAAATTTGCCTAATAAAAAGAAGCACCAAGCGGTTGAAAGAATTTTAAGGACGGTGCCATACGAGGATGGTTTCATTTTTTATGTTGATATTGGTCAACCGATTAAAAATACTGCAACAAGTCTATAAAAATTTGCTAAGGAACTTGAAGTTGTTGATGTAGAGTCAGTTGAATTTCATTTTAAGAGAGCAGACTTTTAAAAATGAATTAGTAAAATATTGGAAGATAGTGTATTATCCCGTAGATTGGACAAAATTCCAAAAGACATTGTCGGGGGAGTTGCTGAGAAAAAAGATTATTGAACTTGTAAAAGCACGAAAAGATGAACTCATCAAGTTTCAACTTTTATAACTCCACGCGCGTGCTTTTCAACTTTGACAGTTGAATTAAAAACTAACACCAACTGCCAAAACTGAAAGAAGAAATAATATGAGAAAATATTCACTGTTAAAAACGCTAATAAAAATATGTGACTGCTTCAACACTAAGTCAATTTATGGTTTGCTCTTTTTTCTGTTTATTCGTATCTAATTAGGAATAATGGTTTTTTTGCTTCTTTCTGTCGCTCCTTAAGTGATACTTCTCTTAAAGACACGGGCATAAGTTGTTGACTTAAGCATCCTTTTTTAACTTTGTTAAAATTCTTTTGTGGATTTCCGGCTTCCTCATTTTGATAATCCATTAATCCTCACCAAAAAACACTTATTTTGGTGAGATAAAAAAATTTGTGGTTGTCAGCAAGCAACAACAAAATGTCTGGTCTCCTGTAACAAGCCCATTTTCTTGTTCGGTTGAATGTGTTAATCGTTTTTCCTCTTCAGGCATCAAGAAAAATCCATAAAGGATAAATTTAAGTTGGCAATAGCCAAGTTGTAATTAAATCTCGAGGGTTATTTCTTGAAGTTCCAAATTGAAGTTAACAGAGAAGATTGCATAAGGTGCGCATCCTGCTATACGCTGGACTCTGACCATTTCGAAGCTGATGATGAAGGTAAGTCAAAAGTTAGAGGCGGAATAAGTAACGGGAAATCAACCGGCAGTTTTGACGACGACAAAATGGCTATTGCAGAAGATGCAGAAAGCGCTTGCCCTGTGAGCGCTATCAAAGTCACTAAAACTTGAATTGCTTTGTTTGGTTTCCCGCGTTTTTGAGCTAAGTCTCAATTCAGAATTAGGAGCGGCTTTATCTCCACTAAATCCGACGCATCTTCGAAACAGGACATTCATGGTTGTCTGAGTTATGTAACTTCGTTAGGAACCCCTTTGAATTCAATACCACCTAGTTGTTTGAAGAACTCTATAAAATCCCATACCTGTGACTCTCGTTCCACAATCTTGCCATCAAAGATACGCCAAATCATAAAACTCTTCAATGTAACCCTCTTGCCCGTTGGGGCTAATCCGCGAAATTCGCCAGTATGAGACGCCGTAACTTTAAGTCGAATCCACACCTTATCCCCTTCAGCAGTTATGTCTTCAATAGTCAGATGCATATCAGGAAAACCTTTAGCCCACATAGACTCATATTTCTTGAAGCCTTCCAAACTTTTCACTTGAAGGTCACGGTCAACAAAGTCAGATGCGATTAAATCGTCAAACGAGGCTAAATCGTTCTCGTTAATGGCTTTAGCCAATCTGCGAACAATTGTCTTGCTCTTTTCTAGCGACATAAAATAGTGCTCCTTCTCGCCATCAATAGAATATTGTGTTGATATTTAACAGTTGTACTCTATCTCTCTCTCGGTTATTGGATTTATTTTTACTCAATACATATCCAGCTTCTTGACGAATCGCCAGTCTTTGGAGACTGAAGGCTATTTGAGTTTTTTTTGAAAAGCTTGAGATGATCCATTTCGCAAACGTATTCGTAGCCTGCTTCTACTAGTTGGCAAACTTCTTGTTCCGAGTGAGCAGCTTTTGCTATATTGTTATCGCTAGTTCTTGTTATGACTAGGCGAGGTCGAAGCGGTCAAGGTTCATTACCTTGTTCCACGCCGCTACGAAGTCGTGTAGGAACTTTTCCTGGGAGTCCTCACATGCGTAGACTTCCGCCAAGGCACGGAGTTGGGAGTTCGAACCGAAGATAAGGTCGACACGAGTACCGATCCACTTGAGTTGACCCGTTGCGCGATCACGACCCTCGAACACATCTTCGTCTTGTGAGGTTGCCTTCCATGTCGTGTTCATGTCGAGCAGATTCACGAAGAAGTCATTGCTGAGCGTCTCTGGTCGCTTGGTGAAGACACCATGCTGGGACTGTCCGAAGTTGGCATTCAAGACGCGCATACCGCCAACGAGAACCGTCATCTCAGGAGCAGTCAGCGTCAACAGTTGCGCACGATCAACCAGCAGTTCCTCTGCCGATACGGCGTATCTGGTTTTGACGTAGTTACGGAACCCGTCTGCAACCGGTTCGAGCACGGCGAATGATTCCACATCGGTTTGCTCCTGCGATGCATCTGTGCGTCCCGGCTTGAAGGGAACGATTATGTCGTAACCAGAATTCTTCGCAGCTTGCTCGACACCTGCGCATCCACCCAGGACAATCAAGTCAGCGAGCGAAACCATCTTCCCACCTGACTGTGCGCCGTCGAATGCCTTCTGGATACCCTTGAGGGTTTCGAGCACCTTCGCCAGCTGCTCAGGCTGGTTGATTTCCCAATCTTTTTGCGGAGCAAGACGAATACGCGCCCCGTTCGCACCGCCCCGTTTGTCGGAACCACGGAACGTGGATACCGACGCCCAGGCGGTCGAGACCAGTTCCGAGATCGACAGGCCCGAGGCAAGGATCTTACTCTTAAGGTCTGTGATGTCTTGGTCATTGGTGAGCTCATGATCAACTGCTGGTATTGGGTCTTGCCAGATCAGTTCCTCTGTAGGCACCTCCGGGCCTAGATAGCGCGAACGGGGACCCATGTCGCGGTGCGTCAGTTTGAACCAAGCCCGAGCAAACGCATCTGCGAACTCCTTCGGGTTCTCGTGGAACCGTTTCGCTATCGGCCGATAGAGCGGATCCATCCGCAACGACATGTCCGCTGTTGTCATGATGGTCGTAACCCGCTTCGACAGATCGTGAGCGGCCGGCGCGAGATCCTTTTCATCCAGATTTACCGGGACCCACTGCCAAGCACCGGCTGGGCTCTTCACCAGATCATAGTCGTAGTTGAACAACATGTGGAAATATTCCATACCCCATTGGGTCGGGTTTGGCGTCCACGCGCCCTCGATGCCACTGGTAATCGTGTCATCCCCCTTGCCGCTACCTAACTTGCTTTTCCAGCCAAGACCTTGCTCTTCAATACCGGCAGCTTCTGGCTCAGGACCCAAAAGGGTGGGATCACCAGCACCATGACATTTACCGAATGTGTGACCACCGGCGATTAGTGCGACGGTCTCTTCATCGTTCATCGACATGCGTGCAAAAACTTCTCGAACGTCTCGACCCGACGCTAACGCACTCGGTTGTCCGTTCGGACCTTCTGGGTTCACATAGATCAAGCCCATCTGCACAGCAGCAAGCGGATTTTCGAGATCCCTCTCCCCTGAATAGCGTTTGTCATCTAGCCAGGTAGTTTCGGAACCCCAATAGACGTCCTCTTGCGGCTCCCAGATGTCTTCGCGTCCACCGCCGAAACCAAAGGTCTTAAATCCCATCGACTCCAGAGCGCAGTTGCCGGCGAGGATCATCAGGTCGGCCCAGGATATTTTCCTGCTGTATTTCTGTTTGATCGGCCAAAGCAAACGGCGCGCCTTGTCGAGGCTAACGTTGTCCGGCCAACTGTTGAGAGGCGGGAAACGCTGCGCGCCCCCGGATACACCGCCACGTCCGTCGCCCTTGCGGTATGTGCCTGCACTATGCCAG
The DNA here is from genome assembly GCA_963741005.1 of Candidatus Bathyarchaeota archaeon. GTDB lineage: Archaea > Thermoproteota > Bathyarchaeia > Bathyarchaeales > Bathycorpusculaceae > Bathycorpusculum. Next base: position 769,150 of record CAVUGQ010000005.1, on the reverse strand, counting down.
GCCATCCGGATAAAGAGCCCCCCGTAGTGACCGTAATCGGCTGGCCACCAATCCTTCGAGTCAGTCATAAGCGCGTAGAGGTCCTTCTTTAGGGCTTTCAGGTCGAGTTTCGTGAATTCATCAGCGTAGTTGAACTCCTTGCCCATCGGATTGGACATGGGGTAATTCTGGCGTAAAATATTGAGGTTCAACTGGTTCGGCCACCAGTCTCGGTTTGACTTGAGCATACGGCTATTTGCAAGCCTCTTTGCATCATTCAAATTAGTACAACTCTTTCAGGAATCCGTTCGCGATTGAAATGTGCCAACTTCTCTATCAAATGGGTATCCTGCATCAACACAGGTCCGCGTTCACCAGCGGTGATGGAATTCTGATCATCAGAAACTGGGGCACCTGAGTCCGTGGTGAAAAGTTTTTTCATAATATAACATCCTGCCTCATTAATACGAAGCCCCCTTATTATATGAAGGGAGCGGGTTTTAAGAGTTATTATTACTTAATATAGTGTATGCAAGATCCAGAAAAATCGGTTGCGTCGATAATTCAAGCTCTACGCAACAAAGGATACAAGGCAACTCCCCAAAGAATAGCCATCTGCCAATTCGCCCTTTCCAGCTGAGAGCATCCTAGTGTGCCAAAAATCTACAAAGAAGCCAGAAAGATTCATCCCACAGTCAGTTTAGCCACAGTTTACAAGACTCTTCAGATCCTAAGAGAAAACGGTTTGGTTCAAGGATTGGTTTTTCCTCAGGAACAGGCAAGATATGATCCTTATGTTGAACCCCACGTAAACTTGGTTTGCTCAAGATGTGGAAAAATTCAAGATCTAGAAGAGCCTATTGCACGGGAACTAATAGAAAGAGCCAGTGCAGTGATCAAGTTCACTCCTACTAGTCAACGTTTCGACGTTTATGGAATCTGTGAAAAATGTTCAAGCAAAACATCTGTTCGGTAAATAGCGCTAATGGATTAGTTTGCGCGAACACCCAGTAAGCATAGCCCTTTCTAATCGTATTTTAGAGAAAATAGATAAAGAAGCCTCTAAACAGAAAAGATCCAGAAGCGAATTTGTAGAACTTTATTATATAATCTGACAAGTGCTTGTTTAGTCGATGCTGGCAAAGATATCTCTATTTTGTTGGCTTTAAAATCTTTCTTAGTTGTTCAATATATGGAAAGAGGCTCAGGTATTTAGTCGGCGGCAACCCTTATGGTTGCTCGCTTTCAACATATCTTGTTCTATTTTTCAAGTTCAAGATGATAATGCCGCACACTTTATTCATATTTTTTTGGAGCCTTTAAAGAGGGCGACATTTTTGCGTCAGTGCCTGTAACAATCGACTCTTTTTCTAAAAAAAATAGTTGTTTAGACTTTTTTAGTCTATTCAACAAAAATTGTCTTGAATTCGCTTCGAACATGTTTGGGTTTTTGATCTCTGTCGTACTGTGCGTAGATTTCGCCCTTATTGTCCCAGAAATCAAATGTGGTAGCCTTCCAACCGATAGCGAAAGAGCCGTCTTCCTCAGCGTATCCTCTGGCCAAAACCTTATCAAAAAAGAATGACCGATCATGTTCACGAATTGAAACTGGGATCTTACCTTTGCCCTGACAGTTTTCTGTGATTTTGCCTTTGAATAATACAACTTCGTCTTTGGCAACTTTAGCGGGTAGGTCATGCAATTCCAGTTTAAGCTCTTTATCTTCGCATACGGGAGCCTCAACCATTTCAGGTTCTAAAACCACCGCCGCTTCGGCAGTTTCCATTGCAGGCGCTGCAGGTACTGTTGGTTTTGTTACTGTTAAGTCTTCGATTTCTGCGTTGCAGCTTGCTTGTACTGCTTTGATTCCGTTTAGGCAGCCTTCTTTGCTTTCGTACCCCTCGCTTGCGGCTATGATTTCGCCGTTTGTGGCGTTTAAGTGGAATCTGTATCCGCAGGATTTGTCAAAGAAGATTTGGTATTTCGGGTTGGGGATTCTTGCTCCCTCGATAGTTATGTCTTCGATTTTGGAGCTGCAGTTACTCTGCACACTGTGTACTCCGTTGAGGCACCCAGCATGGTTTTCGTATCCTTGGCTTACAGCCACTATTTTGTTGTTTCCGGCTTTTAGCCTAAACCTGAATTTTCCAGCAACGTCTTTATATACTTGATATTTTACACCCATTCAAAATCAGCTCTGACTAGTATACGTCAAAACAATTTATAAGTTTATTCAAACTTGCCAGCGCGCTAAGCAAATTCTTGAACAAAGAAAAGAACACCCGAAAGTTGACTAAAAGAAAAAAAGAGGTTCAAAAAAGAGTTAAAGAAAAAACTCCCTATATGACTAAAGAGGTAAAATGGATTGTCTATGGTGCATTGGCGAAGTCCCAGATTGCGCTATAGCCAACTTCGCCCGGAGTTAAGAACGACCCCGCTATGCCTGGCCACCCTTCATTTGGCACATGTGATGGAACACTTACATCCGGACCGCCATGAGTATAATATCCCCCGGCAATTGGACTGATTCCTACGTGCATTCCATGTTGTCCAGCTTGTCCCCCTAAAACTGGACAGACAAATCCATCAATTTTTTCAGTGGGAGCGGCGCTAGCTGAACCTACTGCAATTGAAAACGCAAATAAAGAAAGAGCTACAATAAACTTGGATAAAAGTCTTGTATATAAAAGCTACTTTTCCGATGATAAATTACTCGCCAAGTTTTCTTGCGAATCATCCGGAAATCCTTTGTACTCAATAACACCCAGCACTTTAAACATATCTAAAGTATCCCAAACCGACCATCCCTCTACAATCTTGCCATCAATAACACGATAGGTGGGAACAGCTGCTACAACAATCTTTTTGCCAGTAGGAGCTAAACCCCGATAATTTCCGGTATGTGTTCCTGTGATTTTTACATGAACCCATACTTGATCCCCTTCTGCGATGATATCCTCAATAGTTCGATGAACATCTGGAAAACCTTCATATTGCACACGCAATAATTTTTTGAGGTCTTCTCGACCTTTCAACCCTAGTGTCTTGTTCCCATAATTAGGCGCTAAGTAAATCATCCAATAGCGATAAGTCTTGTTTGTTAACAGCCTCAAGTAATCTAAGAATAATTGCTTTATTCTCTTCTAATGCCATCAAAATCTCCTCTTTATCTATTCTACTATTCTTTTGTTATCATTTAACCCTTTTTACCGCGCGCGCAGAGTTAGAAATTTTTTGGAGTCCCTGGATTCCAATCTTTTCTTTCATTCCTAAGATGTACCGCTGAAAGTAAGCCTATTCACTAATCAAAATTTTTACAGAAGATATTTATTGCAAAGCGTCTCATTTCATAATGCGTATATCATATTATTTAAAAAAATAATTAATAGTTAAGTCTTCGGGTGATGTCTCTATTGATGAACGGGAGAAACATGCTTTCACGTCCATTGAGCTAAATTTAAGGTGTCAATAGGTTAGCTATATCATTTTCTGGATTGTATCCTCCCTGTTTGTTTTAAAATAAAAAGCTAAAAGAAAAGAAAATGCATTGGAAACGTAATCTAAACACAACAAGGGGAGTTTAATTGAAGTACTACAAAGATGATGGAAAAGAAAACATTTATGAAACAAAGCCAAAAGAAAGCTCAATAGAAAATGCTCTAAAGGAGATTGATGCTTTCCCAGCAACAGAAAGTAATTTTATAGGCTTCATTAATGAGAAAGATGAAACTATCCAATTCCATAAAAACGAAGAAGATGCTTGGGTGCTAGATGTACCAGTGGTCGAAAATGGTTATTTTGTTTTCTCTCTAAAAGATGATGACCTTACGACTGAAAAAGTAAAGACTATTGTTAAGAAATTCTTCTTGGGAGAAAATTGGCGGTATCTATGTAGTTTAACAAAATAGAATTTATCTAGTTACATAAAGTATAGAAAGCGCCTTTTCATGTTTTGATTGGTTGAGGAGAGATGCAACTGCTGCTGCAACAACTGAATTCTGCAAATTGACTGTTACATCTTTCAAAACTAAACCAGCTTACTAAGCCAAATGTCCAATTACTTTTTGGCGCTTCATTGATCACTTCTTGCAGTCCGAAGCTTGTTGTTGTGCAGCTACAGTCACAGAGGCTTAAATCTGAATAAATATTAAATCTTATTTAGGTGAGTTATTGGCTTTAACTTCTAACTCGGATCTTTATGCTGCAATACGTGATGAAGGAATAAACAGAGTCGTCAAACACATAATGCGCCAACGACCATCACTGTTCAATTATGGAACTATCTTAGTAAAATCAAATCCCTCATTACTATGCTCTCGCATAGATGCAGCGCCAGGCGTTACCGAATTAATTACTTTACTACCTCGTGTTCCACTTCTCCCATCTGACGCAACAAACATTAAAGAATTAACTGATTTAGGAATAGACCTCTCAGCAGCAACCAATCTAGGACTTGACTTTGCAGCACAATTAACCGACATTCAAATAGATTTCCATCCGGGAGACGTTTTAACTTTACCCTCTGAACTAAATCCGCCACTTCAACCTCAAAGAATGGCTTTCCACGGCAAACTATGTGCAGGACTAAGCTGTATTCCAAAAAACATTCGCTGCTGGTTTCCTCCGGCCGTAGTTGACCTTGGAAATCCTGGAATGATTAGACGATCAGGAAGAAAACTCAATCAAAGATTAAGAGCCAGTCAAAACAGTGATAGTATTGCATCTAACGCCTTCACGTCCAACCTTTCCGTAGTCGACGCTTCAACGACGTTAAATTCTCCCTCAAGAGAGATAATTGGAACTCGATTTTCAACTTTCCCAATATTCCCGATATTTCCAATAGATAAACTCGAATGTTTTTGCATAGAACTCTTTGGAATAGGCTCCAGTCATTTTCAAGGGCAAGCAGGCAACCAAAAAATGCTCCTAAACATGGATGGCATAGAACTAAAAGACCTTGCACCCGTTGGATTAGAGAACAGCATAGAATGCTACATAGAAATACTATTAGAACGAGTACTTCTCCCTCAAATAAGCGATGTTGTTTCAGAACTTGCTTTTAGCTTACATGAAATTCCACCACCCCCAGATACACCCAATTTAGGCAGTATACAAATCTCAGCAGCAACGACGGTACCAAATAATCCAGCAATCGAAGATAATCAATTAAAACTCTTCATAGACTTACAACAGCTTACTTTGAACATACCACCGATCACAATTGGAGAGGCAGGATCATCAAATCCCCCACCGACAAGAATTACAAGAAATAGAACAAAGACTGGACCAGCGGATATGACTGCAGCTGTTTCAGAAAAGGCATTCCAAAAAATCTTTGGAGTTATTCGAGATACAGGAAAATTCAAGATAAACGTAGCTCCTCAAACAGTAACAGTTTTGGGTGTAACAGGTAGCGCTTCAGCAAAAATAGAATTTCACTTAGCAAACGGTACAGTTGCATTACAATCAGACGGCACCATGAAAATAGATGAATTAGATATCAAGTGGGACAAATTAGATGTAACACTTGGACTCAACATACCGAAAATCTGCTTTGAGGTTCCGGTACCAGTCCCCTACCCACCGTTTGTTGAATGGGTAACCTTAGGCTGCTTGTTCGACGATAACCCAGACTTATCCTTCACCATACACCTACCAACAGGATTCACAACTGAAATCAGCGCAAATGCAGGCATCAAAACATACTATGGTCTTGGAACTCCAACTGAATGGTTAGTATACATTACTCCAAGCCGAGTAGACCTTGACTTCATAGATATTGCAGATACTATAGGAGATATTCTTGACAATGCCTTAAATGCAGCAATCAACGCATTAGGCCTACCAAGCTGGGCAGACTCCGTCGTTGATAGCATAGTCGATCTAGTTAGAGGATTACTAGATATTCCAGACGACATAGGTGAATGGCTTCAAAACTTAATCTTCGACACATTAGGAATCGAGAGCACAATTGAATCCTACATTGCAATTTGGTTAGCTGATTCTAATCCAATATTCAGTCTTGAAGATCCAAAACAAGTAATGGAAGCAAAAGGCAACCTAATCCCAGTAAAAATACCTATAGAATATCTCGGAGCTACAATAGACGATAATGAATTGACTCTTGTACTCGATGTGGGGGCTTAAAAAAAAATGAAAACGTTCATCAATAAACGGATTCTATCTCAATCAACTCTTGATAGCGGAGAAATCACTCCTATGATGGCAATAATGCACCGCTTCGCTGAACCAGGAACCTATAATGTTACTGTATTTCTAGGCGATAATCAAACTACCACGTTTCCTTTGATTGTAGATGAAAATGCACCACAAATGCTTAACAGGATAGATTTAGGATCAACCAACTGCAGTTATGCAGTAAACCCAAAAATACACACCGTTTTTCATGCTCCAAAAGGAACTATAGCATACTCGGTCTTAGTAGAGAAATTCGACGGTACTGATAGATCAAAAGTATTCGACAGCAAGAACCTTCAAGATGGAGATATTTTCTTTGCATCACTACTCCGACCTGGCGATTATCATGCTACTAATCAACGAGGCGTAAAATGTAAGATATCTGTCTCTCCTCTTAAAACAAAGAGAATGCAATTTACCGTGACTTCTCAACAAGGAATCAATCGACCCAACATTGAAACTGTTCAAGTAGAATGTACAGCTACTGGTTTCAAACCTGAAAACGTAAACATTCAAACAGCTCAGCCTTTAGTCTTTATGATAAAAGCGCCTTCACACATCAAGATTGAGTACGAAACGGCAGAAAAACAAGAGGTAAAAGCCTCTTTATGAGTTTTTTTGTTGATCCATTTGGGCTTCTCTTTTTTGGAGCTATTCTCTATATTGTTTCAGCTAACTTCAAGTTTTCAAAGCAAATGATATGTGCTCTCTCGTCTGCCATTTTAACGAGCTTTATCTTTGGAGGAGTGGCCCTTTACATGAATTGGTATCGATGGATTATACCAGGCCTTGTCGATTTGAAGGGATCATACATTATGCTCGACCAAGGCTTAACGGGCCATCACCAAAGCGGCATTTCCAGCGTGGATAGCGATGATGTTTGTAACCCTCTACCCAGTCTGGTTCGTTTTAGGCTACGAAACCGCGAAGAAATACAACCTATCAATCAAGTTTATCCTAATCTTCATCATAGGTGTCCTGCTGTTGACAGTCCCATCAATCATACAATCCCAATTCCTCCCTCATACCTAAACCAATGATCAAAAAAGAGAAGGCCTAAAAATCTTGTTCTGTAAACACCAATACGTCAAGGGCAAAACTACCTCAGAAAAAGGCGCTTTTTGAGTATTGTTTCTGAATTCGCTAATTATCAGGTTTTGTTGAAGTCAAAATTTTCGTGTAAGGATAGGCGATTTCAGAATAAGATTTGAGTTATCTTCTGAATAAACAATTGTGGTTTACTCCATTTCGCAACGCGGAAAAAACATATGAATATTTGTTCTCATGAATTTCTGTAAGCCATTAAATTCCAGCGTTCTGTAAGAGTTTCAGTTTTCTTCAAACAATAGCAAATGTACATAGTTTGTATTGGAGATTTGAGGGTTAGATTATACTTTAACCAGGATATTCTCGTTTTCAACTTTAATTGAGTATTGAGGTTCGTCTTCTATATCGAGATGTCCAAGTGCTTCTGTAGGGGGAGAAACAACTTTGCCTGTTGTGACATCAAATTTTGAATTATGATTCGGGCAAGTAACAATGTTTCCTTCTAAGGTGCCCTGCGACAGGTCACCGCCATAATGAGTACAATCGTTACCAATAGCGTAGTAGTTCCCATTGACATTTGCAATAAGTATCTCTTTATCGTTCAAGGTGACTTTTTTCATCTTGCCTGTTGCTATATCTGACTTTGCAGCAACTCTAACATATTCTGAGTCCACAAAATACCCCCCGTTCATACCTGCTAAGTAGACTGCCTTAAAATAAAAGGATTCAGCCGAAGGTCACATATGTCTGCTAAGCCTACTTTTCTTCGGTGAACTGTATGATGAAATCAAAACCTTGCTCGGCGGAAAGAACTATTCTATCCAAAATCTTTCTCGGGGGAGCGCAAAAATATAGAAAAAACGTGTTAAATTTTTGCAAGAACTGGAAAAAAAGAAAAGAAATTGATTTTTTAACTATGGCTATTGGCGTTTGAAGCCTGAAATGCTGCTGCGTTTCATGAAAACTGCTAAGGCAACGAAAGAGATTGCTAAAGCGCCTAATCCACCCAAGGCATATTCAGGAACAACATTTTGGTTAGCGTCATAAGTGACTTCTATAGTTATCACATCAAGCTGTACTGTGACTGAGTTACCGTTACCATTGCTAACTTTAACGCAAATATTGTTTATGTCTGAAGGCGTCCAAGGAGTCTTCCAGTTTGAAACGTCAATCGAATATGTTGTTTGGGCAGTGGTTAAGCCTGGTGTTGTTTGAGTTGTAGTTAGGAAACTTGCTCCGCCGTCTGGACTGACTGCTACTCTCACAGTGTATCCCTGAAGACCAAATGATACAACGACTTTGAGCTTCACTACTACACTTATAATTGAGGCGTCGGGAATGTTGAATCCAAAAGTTGAGTATTGGCAAACGAACAGGGGTTTAGTCAATACTTTCTTCTTTGTTGGAAAACTTTTCTAATGGTCGGGTTCATAGTTATAGGGTCTGCTATGTTCAGAGTTCCAGCCTTTGGCAGAAAATGGGGAGGGTTAAGTTTAATAGAGAGATTAATTGGAATCATTTCAGTTATTACTGGTCTATTTATTTCAGGACAAGAAGGAATACAAATTATGGGGATAAGCATTTTTGCTAACCTCATTTTCCTTCCTTTGTTAGGATTAAAGGTTTGCATTTCATGCTTGGATTAACCTATCGCGCTATCATTAGTATTCTGGTAGCAGTAAGATAGATTTTCAAACGCGCGTGCGCGTGAATTTTAAATGACTTTAAAAAACAAAATCTGAAGTTAACGTGCGCGAATTTACAGAGCACTACTATAGAACACGACAGGAAGCGAAAATAGCCTACCTAAAATTTGACGAATAAATAAAAAGTTAGACCGGCAAAAAGGGCGCTTGGCAAAATTGAGTAAAAGATATGCCCAATTATTTATTACCGTGCCAGGCGCTTTAGAAGATGGTTGAGTGCGGCTATGGAAGTGCCAGATAAAAAAGAAAAGAAGGCAAGGTCGCTTAAGTTTTGTCCAAAATGTGGTTCAACTGATATTTTCTGGGCTCAGGGTATGCCTCAGTTCTGGTCATTGTGGGATTGTCGAAACTGTGGATATCGTGGAGCATTTATTCTCGAAGATGGCAACATGGCTAAGAAGCTGCAGGAAGACTGGAAAACTAAAAACAAGAATAAAAAGTAGTTTCAGCTGTATATGTTTTCTATTTTGAGTCCACGTTGCTCTTTTTAAAAATTTAAACTGAGGAGCTCGGAATTGACATTGTGAATTTTGCCCTTTGCATTCTTCGCCTTCTTCTGTTATTGTCCAGCCGTAGACATCCATCATTTTCTTAACCAAATAAAGCCCTAACCCAGTTGCTGCCTCCAGTGCTAAAGCCAGCCTCAAAAAGCCTCAACTTATTAGCTTTAGATACACCAACTCCATTATCCTCATAAAACAACTTCACCACATCCATCTCATAAAACAAATTATGTTAATCTTACTGTTGTATATGTACAGTTCATGAGTTACAGAAGGGGGTTACAACCAACACACCACTATTAACAATATGTCTGTTGCATCTTTTGAAAATCAATTTAGTTAACCATAAATCGTAAACGCAAAGTAGTTGATAGGTAACTGATTCTTTGAAGGCTTAAATCGTTGTTTTTTACAGTAATTGTAAGGGCATTGCTCTCTGATATGAATTAATTAGCTTCAGAAATAAAACAAAAAATTACTCCTTTTCTTTAACAAAGAACGCTAAAGCTGCTGAAGCAACTAGCATAATTCCTATCCAAAAAACCAAATTCGTCGTCAGCGCCAAAATGTCAACACTCCAAATATTAACCGCTCCAATAATAGTGCTTAGAGTTAGAGTTCCCCAAACAAAGGGCACTCCATAAGCTACATGAACATTATCTGGCCAATCAAACCTAATGCCCCAAGTCAACGCTAAAACCGCTATAATCGCCCATAAAGTAATGAAAACCACACCTAGAACACGTTTCTTATTCATAAAGGCTCATCCTTAGTTTATTTATTAAGAAATAATTAAAGTACTTTATCTATATTTTCCATGAATATTAATTCTATTAAAAAACTAATTTTGTTAACCGCAACTTGCAAAGCCAAAATAGTTGAGTGGCAGTTGGTTTTTTGAAGGTTTGAACCGTTGATGTTTGCAGTAAGTGTAAGGCGGTGCTCTCTCGGGTGGATAATTATGTTTTTTGCCCTTGTCGGCTCTATGCTCTTTTTTTAGACTTAACCTAAAACCTCAACATTGGAGCTAACCAATTAAGAAGCCTCCAAAAAAAGAAAAAAGGGATTGTTGACATGGATAAGAGTGAGGAAATCACCATTCTGAAAACATGCAGACATATATATGTAGAAATCGGGGTATGTTAGTAATTTCTGCATGTTACTTCCACTTCCGACATACTTTATGTCCCAAACAAAAAGCAACAGTCCGCACAAATGAAGTTAGAGGAATTTTTAGTTGGTTGCATGAGAAATTGCTAAAAACACAAAGGTCTGAATAGTTCCGCACCACCCATCTAAGATACATCCAAGTATAATCAACGTGTTCTTTGCTCAGAAATGATATTTGAGTTCCAATTTCTTTTACCAGATTCTCGGGCTTTTGAAACTGCGATATTCAAACTCATTGTTTTGGAGGCACTCGGTCTGATGCAGGAATATTTTCTAACTATCCTGATTTGATTAAACAAGCTATGGATTTCTTCAATAGAGTATTGGAAGAATCCCAGCCATTATCTGCAACCTAACCTTTGCAGAACATTTTTCTCAAGACTCTTTTTTGGCAACACGAGACTTTTGCTGACGATGATAAAGCATGTACAAAACAATCAAGAAAATCGGAAACAGAAAATCCCAATATACGACGATACCTGTATTGCTCGGAGAAAAATTATTCTCTTGCATCATATGAAGGATGTGAGTAAACCCTGCTCCCCAACCGAAGATAAACTTCATAATAACAAATGGAAACCAGTATGCCTTTTTCCAAAAGCCGAGAAAGCCAACCAGCCCGATTCCAATAGATGCGAATCCCAACTCCATTTGGAAGCCGCTGTTCAGAGGCCAGCCGATTCCCGACGCGACCTGGTCGGCATATAGAATTTGACCTAATAATCCGCTCATTATAGTAAACCAACCTGAAAGCCCGATGGTTAAGATTGCAACGAGTTCAATCACCGATTCTTTTCGTCCTTTATTGCGCGTGGCAAGTAGGATTGCAGCGATTGAAATAATCGTCACAGCGATTTGTATGTAAATATTTAGCCCCGAAATATCAAAAAATGCACTCATTTAGTTCACCTAACCCATTGTCTCAAACAATGACCAGCATCCGATGATGACAGTTGCCACTATCATCATTTTTATTATTTTATATAACCCTTACGCTTTGCAGTTGAATCATCCACAAGCAGCACCTTCAAGGAAACTCCTTGTGACCCCCCATTCACGGAGTTTGTTTGTGAGGGGGTCTCAAGGAAACTACCCAAAACAGTCAAAACAGGCTCAGGTTGCCTTCCTGATGTTGATCAAGATTGCTTGACTTCAGGGCTTCTTTAGCTTTCTTGCGCTCAGTGACGTCGTTTCCGTAAATATTTACGTAGCCTCCAACCGTGATGGGCACAAACAAAATCATAAAACGGCTTTGAGATTACCTCTTGTTTTGTCCAGCCTAAAATTCTTTCGAACGAGGGACTTACTTGTTTAAAACGGTTGTCAAATCCAACAAGAACTAGCAAATCCAGAGAGTAATCGAAAAACAGGTTAAGTTCAAGTTCTGTTGGCTTGTTTTCAAAGGTTGCAGGATTACTTTCTTTACTTTCAGGCAAAGAATTCACCAGATCAGCAATGAAGTAACCTGTGCGCACGCAAGACTAAAAGACTTTTCCAATTAAGCGATGATTTTCGGATATCAAAAGAGTATTGCATTTTTAGAGCAGAATAATAATGAAAAAGTTGGCATTATTGTTTCTGAATTATTTCCTCATGAAAAAACAAAATCAATTGATTTCATCTTTATTCATTTCCCAAGCTTCAAGTGCAAAACTTGTCAATGCCCAGTCCCAGCCCTCTTTTCAGCAACTCGCTCTCCAAATTCCTTTTCTAATCGCTCGTTCATTTTTTGGATTATTCTTCTTATTTGGTAGCTACTGTTGAGCCCACAGTGACTGCAAAGAAGTAGGTAATTCAGTAGTCATTTATCGATTAGCAACTTGGCATAAGGTGCTGATAATCAAATAGTCTTGGTCTTGATCAATTCTTAATTTATGGTTCTTAGTATAATCTTCCAATTGGTTGAAAATTGGTTCCTTAGTTGAAGCTGCATCAGCTAGAACTACATAGCCCTCGGTTTCAATATCACAAATCCCCCACTCATAAAATCCTTTAAATATTTTTGGATGGCAAGCAGGAAATTTCTTTACAAGCTCTACAGCATCAGCAAAATCCATGAAAACTAACCTATTATAAATAAAATCTCGGGCAAGGAATCTTTTAAAGAATTGTGGTAACAACATGCAACAAACTTTCCTAATGGCAAACTTTCTCAGTATAGTCGTCTATGGAGGCGCAAAACCCCAGCAGAATTTGAGAAAAAACAATTTGATGATCATTATAGCAAAAAAATTTTAAACCAATAATAAGAGCAAAAACCAATCCTATATTCTGGATTTGTGAACATGATTTTTGAAAACTTCAAGTGTCCAATTTGCAGCTCTTCCCTATCAGACCCTGAACAACTCAGATTACACCGAATGAAAGAACATAAAGGGCGATCAACAAAAATAAGCATTGATTCAACACTTTTGTAACTCATCTATTCAACTTGGAACAAGGCCTCAAATTTGTTGTAGAAAATATCTTTTTCTTCTTTGACGAACTGCAAAAGAAATTAGCCCATTCAAAACTCTGCTTAGACTTGTTCGCCCGAGCAGCACCCTGGGAGATAATTATAACAAGTAGAATAAAGCTGCTGTCTTCGCTGATCTCATATTCTATTGGCAGTGTTTACAAGGTTTAAAGTGTTGCTGCACATTAGGTGAAAGCTGTTAGTTCCAAAGTCGTGTTGATAAATCCAAAGTTAACTTCGCAGGTTTGTTCGCGATGTGACTTGATTATGAAGTAAGATTTGAATGAGAGAAAACCCCGTTTTGATTATTGTTTGGTGATTAATCGCCACTTGGCCACCTGCAATCAATATTTTGTGAATGGGTTAACTTTTCTTCCCGAAAGGGGAAGAATAAAACCTACATCCTTTAGTAGTGGAACCAGTCAGAAATAAACGTTAATAATGTTAGTAAAGAATAGTAATTGGAGCAGTTGTTTTCTTTGTTTGACCTCATTAGCACAAGGTGTGATTGACCGCGATATTTTTAAACAGAGTTGAAGCAGGAAGAAAGCTTGCCTCGAAGTTAGTGGAGTTTGTGGGCAACAGAAGTGTTATTGTATTGGCTATTCCCCGGGGCGGGGTAGTTGTGGGTTACGAGGTGGCCCGCAAACTCAAGGTTCCTTTAGACATAATAATTCCTAGAAAGATAGGTGCACCGTCGAATCCTGAGCTGGCGATAGGCGCGGTAACTGAGGACGGAGGAGTAATTCTCGACGAGAAGCTCGTCAGATACCTGAATGTTTCGAGAAAATATATTGAAGAGGAGAGCGAAAGACAGCGAAGGGAAATTGAGCGAAGGTTAATGGTCTACAGAGGTAAGATTCCATATCCGAACTTAACAAACCGCATTGTAATCGTTGTGGATGATGGAGTAGCCACCGGGTCCACAATTAAAGCTGCTCTAGCTTCGCTGCGCAAGAAAAAAGTTAAGCAAGTCGTAATCGCCGTACCTGTTGGCTCTGCGGACACCATCAAAGAGCTTGAAAGAAAAGCTGACAGAGTGGTTTGTTTGTTTAAGCCAGAAGAGTTCTACGCGATTGGACAATTTTACAAGAATTTCGACCAGACCGCCGATGAAGACGTGGTAAGACTTTTAAAACTCAACAGGGTAGAGGCTTGACTTTTATGAAGTCCCAGTCACAAAGTTTGGTCAGGATCAAAGTGGGCGAAGTCACGTTGCATGGAGACTTAACGTTACCGCAGCATGCCCAAGGAATTGTGCTGTTCGCTCATGGTAGCGGAAGTAGCAGGCTCAGCCCGCGCAACAGATACGTAGCGGAAGAGCTCAACAATGCAGGACTTGGGACGTTGCTTTTGGATCTTCTCACGGACGAAGAGGAAGAGCGGGATGTTCAAGGTCAATTCAGATTTGACATAGACTTACTCGCCCATCGGTTGGTAGGCGCGACCATGTGGCTTAAGAAAAACCCTGCAACGCAGAAAATGCTCATCGGCTATTTCGGGGCAAGCACTGGAGCAGCAGCGGCAATGGTTGCCGCAGCAAAACTGGACAACCAAGTTCTCGCTGTGGTCTCGCGAGGTGGCCGACCTGACCTTGCCATGAATTACCTTCCCAAAGTTAAGGCTCCAACTCTTCTTATAGTTGGAGGAGCGGACGACGTGGTCATAGGGATGAACGAGGAAGCCTTTGCCAATATTTTAGCAGAGAAGAAGCTCGAAATAGTTCCCAGAGCGACGCATCTCTTTGAAGAGCCTGGAACGCTTGAAATGGTGGCTAAACTCGCCGCGAAATGGTTCATCCGTTACCTGCGACGCAGATAAAACCTTGGGACGTCGCCCTTGTCCAATAACATATTATGTTTAAAACCTAAGGAGGGTCAATGCAACTTCTTATTTACCTCTTCCTTTTTTATTTTATTTCATTTTTGCCTCCTGCATCAATCAACTTGAATAACCCTCAATGGTTACTTGAGCGCTTCTGGGCGGTCTTTTTTCGTAAAATGTATCGCATTAATCAGGGCTCATATTTTTTAGGACCGAAAATGTTACGAGCAGAAAACCCTCTTAAAACCATTTTTTCACAGTCAGAATTAGGCTTGTTAGGCAGAAAAAACGTAGATTCAAATGGGAACTTAACAAACCAAGATAAGATACTCTTAAACTTATAAGGCAACTTTTGGAAGAATTGATTTTGTGGACAAATAAGACAAAGTAAATTGGCTATTTTCCCTCAATTAGATGTATAAATATGCTGTTAGTGTACCTAATGCTTTTATCTTCTTTTTTTGTTTTGATAAAATTATTCAATATATGGTGAGATAAATGGTAAAAGTAATAGTTGATAATACCAAATGTAACGGAGACGAAGTCTGCGTAAACACTTGTCCAGTTGAAGTTTTTAAGATGAAAGATGGAAAATCTGTACCAGTCAAAGCAGGCGATTGTATTGTCTGCAGAGCATGCGAAGCGCAATGTCCTACCGGTGCAATTCAAGTAATCGAATAAGTAACGACACCGCAAGATTCACCTTTCAATTCTTACATATCCGCATATTCTTGGATTTCTTGCACTGCTGGTTTTATTCTCTCAATTTCCCTAAACGCATTCTGAAACAATATCATAAACTGTTTTTATGTTCATTCTAAACCATACTTATTCAATTATTTCCGGGCACGCTCTAAAAAAGAAAAATGGAAAGAAACTATTGGTAGGTTAGAAAATCGAATCTAATTGAGTTTAATTTCCTTTGAAGACTGCCACAGCCCATGAATGTTGCACATCGAAACTGCAATGAGTGTTCCCGCCTTACCTGTTTTCATCCAACCTATCGATGCCTGATGAACATAGACAGTACTTGTGTTCGGTCCCTTAGCCGAAGCGCCATGGGCCCCGTATTCGTAGCGTGCAACTTGAACTGCAAATTTTTCACCCTCAGCAAGGAAAAACAGTGTTACCCAACTGATATGGTGCTCTGTCGTGTTGGGATGTGCAATCTCCTTACCAACGGTTACTTTAACTTCAAAAAGGTCATCAGCTTTAACGGCGTCTGCACACTCAATGACTGGTACATGCTTCTCGATCTTCCAATCGGCTTCTTGGATTAATTCACTAATTTTCTTCAAAAACAATTTCTCCTACAATATTTGCTGAGATTGAGCATTTATGTATTTCGAAAGGTTGTTAGTTATCATGCAAGCGAGACAAAAACAAATGTGCTGTAAAAATGGATCTGAATTTTATAGCTTAACTCTAGACTTTCCTACCAGATTCCACTTCTCTATCTAAACAAGCGCTCGCCATTCGGTTGCACTTTACCTTCGGTTTGTTTTTGATAAATTCAAATGGCATTTTTAGAAAATAAACAAATGAACTGAAATTTAATTGTGAGGCGGGAGGACACTTGGAATAGAACATCTTTGCCCATCCAATTGCCTATAATAAAAAGAAATATGAATAAGCGTACTCCGTTGGTTGGATGAAGAAAAAGACGCATTTGGAAGGTTTTTTAGGTTCTGTTGTCTTTAGAAGGATATAGGCGTTTTGTTAATGAAAAAAATTTTAATTATGCTTGACAAAGGAGTGGAGGATGCTGAGTTTTTATATCCATACTACAGGTTTCAGGAGGAAGGCTACACCGTTGATGTTGTTGCTTCTAGAGCCAATGAAACCTACTTAGGAAAACACGGTGTTCCGTTGAGATCGAACTTATCGCCTAAAGAAGTGAATGTTGAGAATTATGATGGGTTGATTATTCCAGGGGGTTGGGCACCAGATTACATGCGCGCTAACAACGAGTTAGTTAACATTGTTAAGGAAGCCTTTTCAAAAGGAAAAGTGGTTGCAGCTATCTGTCACGGTCCACAGATGCTTATTGAAGCAGATGTGTTGCGAGGGAGAAGGGTCACGTGCTGGAAATCAGTAGTTACAGACGTGAAGAACGCAGGAGCCACTTTTCTTGATGAGAAAACAGTAGTTGACCAAAACATGGTTACTTCTCAGTCTCCTAAAGATCTGCCCAGTTTCTGCAAAGAGACAATAAGGTTGTTGAAGAAAACACCATAAGCCATACAACATACCCTTTATTGTTCAGTGAAAAAACATTTAAATTTATAAATGTTCTAACTAACTGAAAAGTGGGCGTGCGTTTGTTTGTCTATATTCTCGACTTCTAAAGATTCTGCTTGGAACTACCGAATAATTGCTACCCGACCAATCCTTATAAAAGTTAAAAATGACAATATACGGAAAGCTGTTGCAATAGATCTCTTAGTAGACCTTCCTTTTGGCTTTGAAATTTCGAAAAATATCCCCATAGCAACAGTTGAGGTTGAAAAGAGGTTTTCAGCAACCCTCAAGGTTTATACTTCAAAAAGCGTGGAGGGCGTAGAGAACGAGTTTGTGGAGTTTTTTGAGGTTCTAGACGTGGACCAGAGTTTTGAAGACTTTGTCAAAGCTTACTGGATATATCCAAACCACATAACTTTTGAACTCACGGAAATAGAAGCTTTATAGAGCTTCATTTATGGGCATCAATAACCTTTATGTTTGTAACTCTCATGTGTTCTTATTGAACAGAACTCTATTTCTTTTTGGTCTAAATAGTGGATATTTTTACTTTAGTGTTAATAAACACTTTATATCAAAGCTTCGACTTATTGTCTTGTTGCTGTTTCTGAAGGAGAATGAAGAAGTGAAGGTTTTTCCTAATAGAGTTGTTGCTGGAAGACTCTTAGCCTTCGTTTTGAAAGCTCTGGTTGGCAAAGATATTATTGTTTTTAATTCAATTTTCACTTAAAACAAGAATGGTGTGATTATAATAAAAGAAGCTTTATTCTACAAGAAATTGGATGATAATTTAGTCAAGTGTAACCTATGCAGTCACCGATGCCCTAGAATAGCGGATTTAAAAAGAGGAATATGCAGCGTAAGGGAGAACCAAAAGGGTAAACTCTACACCTTAGTTTATGGCAAAGTAATAGCGCGCAATATAGATCCGATTGAAAAAAAGCCCCTCTTTCATTTTCTTCCAGGTTCTTTCGCTTACTCCATAGGTACAGTGGGATGTAACTTTAGATGTGAAAACTGCCAAAATTACGGTATTTCTCAACTCCCCAAAGAGCGAAATATGATAGTTGGCGAAGATATCTCACCGGAAGAAATTGTTGCAGAAGCTAAACAAAGCAAATGTGAAAGCATCGCATATACCTACAGTGAACCTACAATCTTTTTTGAGTACGCATATGACATTGCCAAACTGGCCAGGAAGGAGGGAATAAGAAACGTTTTTGTAACTAATGGCTATATGACTGAGGAAGCATTGAGGGAGATAGCGCCATATTTGGATGCTGCCAACATTGATCTTAAAAGCTTTAGTGATAATTTTTACCGTAAAAACTGTGGTGCCCGTCTAAAACCTGTATTGGATTCTATAAAACTTCACAAGACACTTGGAATCTGGATTGAAATAACAACCCTAATAATTCCTACACTAAACGATTCGGAAGAAGAAATGCGAAAAATCGCAGAGTTCATCAAGGATTTGGGTGAAGAAACGCCTTGGCATGTCAGCCAGTTTTATCCATTATATAAACTACTTGATCTTCCAAGGACGCCTAATGCTTCTCTACGACGGGCCAAAGAAATCGGAAAAGAGGTTGGCTTGAAGTATGTCTATGTGGGAAATGTACCTGGAGAGGGGCAAAATTCACATTGCTGCAGTTGTGGTGGCTTGCTGGTTGAACGCTATGGTTACAGAATCGCTAGGAACCGAATTGCAGATTCTGTTTGTCCAGATTGTGGAGCTATCGTAGATGGCGTCTGGAAGTAATAGTCACTAATAAAGGGGAGAAATGTGCGGGTGTTAGCACGGGCTCTTTTCTCTCTTAAAACTTATTGAGAGATTTGAAAATTTGTTTTAACCACTAACAGTTTCTTAGAATCTCATTTCTGGGAAAAGTTAATTAACTGATTTTAATAAGATTTAATTGGTGTTTTTGATGGTTAAATACAAAATTGATGTTGATCTCGCAACTTGTATTTCGACTGCGGCATGTTATGCGACTGATAGGATGCATTTTAAGTCGGGTAAAAACCAGCAGTCTAACGTTGTTGGTGGACAAACAGATGAGTTAAAATCTACTCACACATTTGACGATAATAATATAGCTGATGCCCAACAAGCAGCTAAAGCATGCCCCGTATCAGCTATAACTATAACCCAATTGTGATTGACGCACTTCCTCAGGTTTTCTTGGTTTGCTTATGGTTAGTTGCATTATGCAGCTCAAGATCTGTCTTGGCGAAAAGGATTTTCCACAAATTGGATAATCGAAAGCGCGGCCTAAAAACATAGGTGACTTTGCCTAAAAAGTTCAGGATTGTGTTTTTCAGAAAAGCAAATAAGGAAACAAAAGAGTAAACATGAGGAGGATCAGTTTTGAACGCAAAAATAGGCTTCTTGGCAGCTTTGATCATAACAATCGTTATTGGAGTTTACGGCGTGGAATTGGGTATGCGCCTATCAACTGGCAATGGAAGCCCTGAATATTTAGCTGTTGTATTGATAGTGATAGTATTTTTGTTGCTTGCCGATGTATTATTTTATCGACGTTTGCATGCCATTCAAGCTGATCTTTAGTATCTTGTTGCTTGCTTACTCCTTATGTTTTAGCGGTTTTTCTATTTGTAAAAATGCCTTGTGGTCTTAAAGCCGCCTCTTCTTCTTTTTGCTATAACACTTGACTTGTAGAAAACGGAAATGTTTACCTTCTATCAAGCATCGGAGACGTTTGGGGTGGAGTATATGCGGCTTTTTTTGCCTTCGCCATAGCTTCAACTCCTTCAGTCCATGTCATCAACGAAACAGTGTTAACCTTGGTTATGCCTCCTCCAGCCATCATCGCCATAGAAAAAGCTGCTGCACTTAAATTATCAGGCAATTGTACAATACCCACAACATCAAACTCTCCAAAGGCTAAATAGGCACTTTCGATTTTTCCACCAAGATTCTCTATTGTTGGGCGCATTATATCTGCGCGACTGGGGATCTCGCACCAAAGTGCTCCAAGCCTTAGCTGTATATGCGACTTGAATTAGAAAAGTTTGCATAATTATCAATTAATTTTAAGTAGACTTCACTTAATAAGAAGTCCGTTGAGAAACCTACACAATGTTAAAGCTTCTAATAATGGTGGTGTCATTTGAGGGTGGTTAGAGTGTTTTGTTTGTTGGAAAGAAACTCGTGATTACTTCAAAGATACACATGATAGTCCTGTTTCGAAGATGCGCAGAATCTGGTGGGAGGACTGCCGGGTGGTTGTGATGCAGTTTAAGCAAACAAACGGCAAATGGGAATAGCGCAAATGTAACTATGATAGATTCAAAGTTGGTTTTGCTAAATAGAGTATTATAGAATTAGGGAAAGCTGGCGAATTCGGCGCTATGTTGGATTAAGTAGGCTATTGCCCAGATTACAATTACAATGTAGGCTACCCAAAGCCACTTGGTCACAGGACCATGGGAATCTTTAATTACGCCTGCAAAGTCATCTGCATTCTTTTCCGTTTCCTCCACGCTAAACTCATCTGAACTTTTTACCATTAAATACATCAGAATTGACCCTGCAGCGATAATAGCTATAGTTACGT
The DNA here is from genome assembly GCA_963741005.1 of Candidatus Bathyarchaeota archaeon. Taxonomy (GTDB): domain Archaea; phylum Thermoproteota; class Bathyarchaeia; order Bathyarchaeales; family Bathycorpusculaceae; genus Bathycorpusculum. Next base: position 748,446 of record CAVUGQ010000005.1, on the reverse strand, counting down.
ATGCATAGAAAGGATCCACTGCCACAATGTAAGCAATCGGGAGACAACCAAAAATCATTCTTCATCCTCCTCCATAGGTATGCGTTTCAAACGTTCGTTTTCTTTGAACTGACCAGTTTTTAAACCCCAGATAACAAACGCTATTGAAATAAACGCCATAAGAAACCCGCCTACCAAGTATATCAAAATATCTATATCCAATAATTTAGCCTCCTCGAATCGGAGAAAATTTTCAGTGTTTTTACTCTTGCGGCTCTAAAGAGTCTTGTTAGTTGTTCGTATTTCAGGTTCCAGAGCATAACAGCCAAAAAGGTTATCAGTGACCCAACGGGGTTTGCTTTAAAGTCAACAACAAAACTACCTGCAACTACCGGATTTTTTAGGTTTCTGGCGAAAGCATCGCTATATTGAGGTCCCCATTTCGCATTATAATCCTCAGCGGCTGCAAAGCTCTGTACATAGAAAACTAATTTGTAGATTTCGTTGTCGTTCAAAGCCCATTTCCAAGGCGGCATGTTGGTTGTTTCCACTCCCTCTCGGACTTTCCAAACGTATCGTCCATAATACTGAAAATCTCTTCCTGACTCGGTGAAGTTGGCAGGAACAGGACTTATGTAGCCGCCTGGTGTGGCAACTGATGCTGGACCATCGCTTTGACCGTCATCGCCATGGCATTGTGCACAATATAAAGTGAATAGGCTTTTTCCACTTTGGAAATCTTGAGTTGTTCCGCTTATGGGCGGTACATTTAGAACTGTCTGAGCGAAATTGTCTCCTTCAGCATCTGAGATACCGCCGGAAATCGTTCTTGCAGAACCGAAGACAAAGCTCAACTCATAAACTGCCACAAGCCTAATTTCAGTGCTATTTAGCGAAAGCCCCCATGCGGGCATTGCAGTGCCAGGTACACCTTCAGTTACTCTCCAGATTTGGTAAGAATCGCCTGAAAAAGTGGCTATGCGTTCGTGAAGGTTCGCCGGTTGGGTCACCACATGCCTTGCGTATCGGACCTTGAGCGTTTCCTGAGCCTCCGTGGCAGGCTAGACAACGTTGAGTATATTCGATTTTGCCTATGTCAAATAGGTCGCCCCATTGCGCGCCCAAAGAGGGGGCTCCATTGTAAACGTCGTTTACAGCGTCATAATTTGCCAGCGCATCCATAAGCATAGGCGCAAATTGATTGGTCACGTTCAAATATTCTGTTGGCACAATTGGGTGGTAAGCTGTCCCGTTAGTTATTGAGGTTTGCACTTGAAGATTTTCTTGACCCAGATTCTGAATGTAAGTAGTTAATGCATCTATATCATTGTCGGTTAGGAAACCGAAATTAGGCATAATTGAGCCCGGGCTTACGCTGCGCGGATCTCTGTAGTGTAAATGGTGCCAGATTGTAGGGCGCATCCCGCCAATTTGAGCGAGATCAGGACCTGATCTCTCTGTTCCAAGAGCATGTGGGCTGTCAAGTGCGTAATCTCCTTCCTGTGAAGCGTTTCCGATGCTCCAATCTGATAGTCTGACTTGTTGAGAGTGGCAGTAGAAACATCCCAAAGTCATGTACAGATTTCTACCTTTTGCCTCAAGGTCAGTGTATTCATGTGCAGTGGAGCTGGGTGGCACATCCAGCAAAAACATGTAAGGGGCAACAACCACCATGCTGACCATAAGCAAAAATACTCCCATTCCCGCAGCAACAATAGGGAACAAGTTGTGCGAATGAACTCTCTTATTTATGATCTTGATTTCTTTTTCAATTGCCTTTTCGAGTTTTTCCAACTCTTCCTCTAACTTCTTCTCAAGCTCACTCACTTCTGTTTTGCACCTCCGTATGTTTCCAAGGTATTAGGGTGCACAATTGGCTTTGAGAGGAAAGTCATGATCATGTTAATTGCAAAAAGAAAAGCTGAAACTACAACTATTCCGCCTCCTATGGCTCTTACAATGAAGTATGGTTGTAGCTGTGGTAAAACCTGTGCTATTGTCTGGTGTGAGTACCATCCAGCATTTGCTACGAGTCCTGCGAGCATCATTCCAGCCATAAAGACGATGAAGCCCATTAATGTTATCCACCATGTTACATCCATGAGTTTTTTGCTGTAGAGCTTCTTTCCAGTGATTCTAGGAACTATCCAAAACATAGCTCCCATTATTGAGATTGCAAACGCTGCGTAGAGCGCTAGGTGCGAGTGCATTACAGGCCATTGTGAGAAGTGAAGGTAGAGGTTCATGTCACGGAAAGCTTGAAAAGTTCCTTGGATGGAGACAAAAATGTAGTTAATGAAACCAAGGAGAATGAACCTTAGCGGTACATTGCTAAAAATGTTGTGCCAGGCTCCCCGGAGGGTCATACCTATGTTAACTCCGAAAGTTAGAACTGACAACATCATTAAGGCGCTAGTTGAAACCGCTATTGTTTTGAGCCACTCTGGAATTGGAGCTTGCAAGATATGGTGCCCACCTACTCCAGTATAGAAGAAGGCGAGAGCAAAGAAGCTGATGTAAGATAGCGTTACGCTGTAGAGCGCTCGCTTTGATAATTTGGGTATGAAATAGTACCATAAACCAAAACCAAGTGGTGTGAACCAGAGTCCTAATACGTTATGACCATAAAACCAATTAACTATTGCATCTGTTAATCCGAAAAGCGCTCCGGTTGGTGGTTGCCACATAACGTTTCCTATGAAATAGACGATTGGAAACCACAGAACTACGCCTGCGTAAAACCAGAGGCTAACGTATAGCTTATGTTCTTTTCTTTTTATAATTGTGCCAAATACGTTAACCCCGATAAGGATTAAAGTTATCATTATCGCTACGTCAATAATCCATGGAAATTCCGCGTATTCTCTTGCCTGAGTGTCTCCACCCAGAATCATTAAAACCCCTGCGATGACTCCCACATTCCATAGTATCGCTGCGAGCTTTCCAATTTTGGGTTTGTACAAGGAGCAGTTACTTAATCTGGGGAGCACATAATACATTATGCCGATTAGACCTGAGGAAAGGAAGCCAAAAAGCAACCCGTTAACATGGGCAGGTCGAATTCTTCCAAACGTTAACCAAGCTGAGTCAACTAGAAATGTGGGCATAAAAAACTTGATAGCCATTATCAAACCAAAAACTGTGAAAAATGGAAACCAAAGCAAGGCGAAATAAAGCCAGATTTTGCTGACGGCGTCTGCACTTTTTAGATCCGGATGAATCTTTTTTTCAGTCTGGTTCTGGCTACATTCGGACATAAAAATCGCTAACTCTAGTTTGTTGGCGATAATTTATAAGTCTTTTCACCATAGTACCGCAATAAAACGCTTCTTATTTAATTGATATCATAAAGCATTAATAGGAATCGATTTAGAATAGTGAATAGGTGAAATGTCTTCGTTTCTTATGACCAGGTTCATGAGTGGATGGCGCAGGCCAACCTTGTGATTCTCATAGGCGTTTTGTTATTGGTTGGCTTGAGCATTTTTCTTGAAAAAAAGAAAAAATTGATTTGGCACGGAAACACAATGCTTGTCGTGGTAACGGTAACTGGTTTGCTTGTGATTGCTCATATGGGGCCTTCTCTTGTTCGTATCTTTGGAGAAGGATTCGACGTGGTAGCTCTATCCGGAATTGTGCATAGCTTTTTTGGTATTGTGGCAGTTGTTCTCGGTATTTGGCTGGTTGGAATGTGGGCTTATGTTCAATCAAGCGAAACCAGCTATTGCGTTAGAAAGAAAAAGTTGATGTTGAAAATACTTACGCTTTGGCTTATTTCATTAGGACTAGGAATCCTCTACTATATATTGCATATAAGTTTGGGTTAGTTAGCAACTATTTTTCTATTGTTCGTTCTTATTTCCTATGTTCTTTATGCTTGTTAATTCGCCTAAAAATTCAACTGATATCCCGATAATCATCAAGGCAACTCCTGCCCAAACCAAATAGATCATCGGACTGGTCTGCAGGGTTACCGATAATTCCTCAGGAATACTACTGTTTCCATTCAAAGCTTGAATGAGTGTGTTGTAGAGTGCCTCGGTGAACTCTAAGTGTACATAGATATCGCCAGTTTCTGTTGTTATTATCAACGGTCTTAACACGAGCCCATAATTCGGGTAAAAGCTAGCTGTTAAACTTCCCTGAAAGGTTTTATCAAATTGCTGAATCGTTACATCTGCTTTCAAAGTTGAATATTCTGAGATGACTTTATTCAATTGTTCGCTGTAGACCATCGCTGAACTGTTGAAAAGTGAAAGATCCGTGAGTTCTACTTTTAATTGTATGGTTTCTGCAGGTGTTTGCATTTTTACGCTGGTTAATGTGGATGTGTTTTTTGCTCCTGCGCTTATGAAAACACCTATCAAGAGAATGATTATGGCTAAACAAAAAAGGCTTCGTCCAAACAACCGCCAAGACTTACGACGAAGTACTTTGAAAACGCTATACAGAAGGGTTGAAAATGCCAAGATTAACAGTGGCAGGGATATAGATGCAAGAATGTTCACTGCTGGAAAGCCAACGAGCAATACTAAACCTATTCCTAAACTAACAACTGCCAATAATAGAAGACGAAAATAATGCGTCTTCTCGTTAAGGCTGTAGCCAATTAGCGCTACAACTAAAAGCATAACAAACGGAAAAGTCCACTGGTTATAGGAAAAGTTAGGAACCGCTAGCCCAATCAAGCAGACCAAGGCGATGAGAATCAATGCCCAAAAAGCTATGAAAGATGACCGAGATGATAAAGAGGCTTTATCCACCTCCAACTTGAAAAGAGATTTCTTTCTATTCTTTTTAAGATAGAAAAAGTACGCTATCATGCCTAAAGCAAAAACAAGCAGAATTGGGCCAACTGCTGAGACTGCATAGGAATGGACAGATTGAGTAAATCCTCCTCGCGTTAGGGCGCTCAAGAAAATTAAGCTAGCAAAAGTTATTAAAATCATTAACTCTCGAGTCAAGCTCTGCTTACTTCTGGAAAGTTTGTTGATGAAAAAATACGCTGTTAGAAAAAGCCAAGGCAGCAGAGAAGCGGTTTCCACTGGGTCCCATGCCCAGTATCCACCCCAGCCGAGAACTTCGTATGCCCACACGCCTCCAAGAGCTATTCCAAGTGTCAAAAGCAGCCAAGCAGCGTAAGTAGAGGCTTTGAAGAGTTTTAGGGTGTTTAATTCTCTGTCCGTCTTCATGCTTGCCAGAGTCAACGTGTATGCTAAGACAACAAAAGCATAGGCGGCAAAAACTATTGGAGGATGGATAAACATCCAAAATGTTTGCAATTGTGGATTAAGTCCTTTGCCTTCAACAGGCGTCACGGGCATTTGTTCAAAGGGATTTCTCAACAAACAAACAATTAGGAAAATGAGGAGAACAATACAGAAAACTTGGGATGCGCTAATGTTGAATCTGGTTGCCTTGCGCCATGTTAGAAACCTGATTGAAAAGTAGAATATGCTGAGGAGAAAAGTTAGAAACAACATTGATCCTGCTGCGCCACCCCAACTTGCATACACTTTGGATAGGATGGGCAAACTTGATGAACTGTAAGAGTAGACTCCAACTATCGAGAAATCGTCACTTATGAAAGCCCTTAGAAGCAATATGTATGAGACGATAATCAGTCCGAATCCAAATATCGAGGCATAGAATCCATATTTGGTTTTTCTTTCATTTTCTTTTTTAGAAGTAGATAATAGTGCCAGATCGAGTAAGAATAGCAGTGTTGCAGTGAGCAGAAAGATTATTTCGTTTTCCATTCTGGATTCCAGTTTAGCATGAGTTAGAATCTTGTTATGTTTGTATTTATAATATTTTGCCACGCTGAAATATGTTCGAGCAAAATTTTTCCAGAGGCTTTACCTTGACTTAAGATAGGTGGAACCTAAATTTTGGTATCGAATATGTTTTCGACAAATGAAAATATTATACAAAAGAAAGTTTTAAGAACCAAGATCGGATAATTGATAAAGGCGAGTTTATAAACCGTTTCTGAGAGGTTGAAGAAAACAGTTGTCTGCAGGTTTGATAAAAGGCGGCTCTATCGCGCAAAAAGCTTTCTTAATCATGGTTGCGATAGGAATATCTGAGATAATTGTGTCTTCATTTTCGATAAGCGTTTCTTTGTTAGCTGACGGAATCCATTCGATTGCAACTGCTTCCATATTTCTTGTTGTGTGGGTTGGTTTGCGGCTGTCTGGGCGATCACCTGATGGTACATTTCACTTTGGTTATTACCGCGTACAAACACTCGGAAGCCTAATTGCAGCTTTTATGTTGACAGTGTTTGGCGGTTTTGTTCTGTTTGAGTCTTACAACGCATGGGCAGAGCAAAGGGTGATTGCAAATGCTGAGGCTGCGATTGCCATCGCTTCAATTGCTTCTATAGTTGCTCTATTAGTTACCTTGTGGATTAGAAGGGCAGCAAAGAAATATGGTTCAACAGCTCTTAGAACTGGTGGACTTATTGGCGCGATAGATGTGCTTTCTTCAATTGCGGTGGTGGTTGGCGTTTTCCTTAGCAAATACTTCGGGATCATCCATGCAGATTCAATTGCTGGAGTCTTGATCGCGGCAGCCATTTTTGTTGGTGCGTATTCGATTTTTAGAGAGTCTTCTTTAGTGTTAGTTGATGCCTGCAACTGCGGAGACATCGTCGATGCTATTGGAGGAATTGCAAAAAGCGTAAAAGGTGTCAAGGAAGTTCACAGCATACGCATGAGGCAACTGGGTCCCTATGTAGTGGGAGACCTGCATATTGTTGTTGATAGCAATATGCTTGTATTGGAAGCTGATGATATAGCCACCAAAATGGAGGAAAAGATCAGGAAAGAGTTTGGAAAGATATTAGAAGTTACGGTTAGAATAGAATCCGACAAAGCACATGATCGCCATTCAAAGGAATTCATAATTGAAACAACGAAATCAACTTAGGATAAATAATTTATCGCTTTTTCAAGTTCTTCTCCAAAATGGATTTGGATAGCGTGCGCTTTTTGTATATGTTGGCTAAAATGGTTGCTTCATCACTATTTAATTCCAAGCTAGCTGGGATATTAATTATGCTTAATACTCTATTTCAAAAGAAAAAAATAGTTGGTTATAATGTTATAATGAAAGGCAATTTAACAAAAAACTACAGTTTCCAGTTAACATAATTTTAGTTCAATCTCCACACACAAATTGAACTCAAATTAATGCTCTAACTCAGCGCTGGTTCTGTATCCAGAGCTTGAGTGGGAAATACTCAGGCTTTAATTATGAGTTTTGACACAGTCTGATTTGGGTTTAAATCTCTCTCCGCCCGCCACAGACAAACCCATCCCGTTTTGGGACCTAAAAAATGAATGTATCGTCGAACTGGACTTACCGAACCGCCCCCTCAAAAATGGCGTTTTTGCTTTCGCAATGACTTTATTCCTTCTTGACTTGGTGTATTAATCGAAAATTTCTATTTTTTCTACAGGGCGGGATTCCGCCTCAACCAGCAGATGGTAGATGACTATTAGGAGCAGAATCATCGCTACACCTATTATCAGAGCTTCTCGCGGCATACCAATCAGCAGCGCAATCAAGCCTACAATGCCAACAATTGTCAAGAACGGGTAGAGGGGAACTTTAAAGCTTGCAGGAGCCTTCTTGCGTCTGAAGTGAATCAAAGAGATGCTGGCCATGAGATAGCAGAATAGGATGCCGAAGTTGCTGATGGAAGCCATTACGTAGATGTTACCTGAAAACAGCATCACGATTCCAATGGCGGATGAAATCAAGATGCCGTTTACTGCGACGCCGCGTTCTTCGTTGTATTTACGCACTATCTTGGGCAGCAGTTTATCGGTGCCTATCTGATAGAGCACCCGCGACGAACTCAGAATCATGGCTAGGGCCGCAGAGGTGGTGGCTATTAATGCACCAACAGAGACTAATGTAAAGAGCCATGTGGGGGCACCAGCTGTTTTTAATGCAAAAGAAAGAGGATTTGAGGATATTATATATTGGCTTGCAGGCATCAGAAGCAGCAGCGAAACAACCACCAGAATGTAGATTACCATGCTCACAACTACAGAAGCCAAGATTGCTTTTGCTGCGCCCGAGCCGCCGCCCTTAACGTCCTTGGTGATCGTGGAAATCGCTTGAAAACCCGCAAAAGCAAAGAATATTACGACGCTGGCAGCGAAGATTGAACCGATATTGGTGGACCCAAAGCCCGAGGTAAAGTTGGTTGACCCAATGGAGCTGTTACCTAAAGCAAAAATGAGGGCGAAAGCGATGAAGATTATGAGTATGGATATTTTGATTATTACAAGACCAAAGTCGGCTTTTGCGGCTTTGCTTACGCCTAATATGTTGACGGCTGCAAGGACCAAAATCAAGAGTATGGCAAACAAAGTGGGATAACTGTCTCCGCCTAAGCCCAGTAGGCTGGTAAGGTAGGACCCGAAACCCAATGTGATTGGGGCGATGGAGGAGGCGTAGGCGAAAAATAGCATTATCCCCGTTATGAAACCCAATTCGCTGCCAAACGCCTCGTAGACGAAAGAGTATGAACCGCCTTCAGCTTTGGGCAAAATGGAACCTAATTCGCCTAGTTCAAGTGCCACAATCAAGGCTATAACACCCACTATAACGAATGCGAGCAGGGCCGCTGACCCAGCCAAGGAGATGGCGGTTCCGCTCAAAACAAATATACCTGCCCCGATTATGGCACCAAGCCCAACTGCGGTTGCTACCTTAACACTTATCATCTGCCTGATTCCGCACAATATTTATAGATAGGGCTTATTATTTGTGCCCATATCATATTACGGAGTGTAATTTGATTTCGTTTATGCTCCAGCAAGATGCAGTAAGGGTTGTTCATAATAGCCAAGCGTACACATGCCCAAATCAATGCACATTGTGTGGGTAACAGTAGTTCTTGACACAGTTTTTGTATTATCCTATGTCTTTATGTGGATAATAAGCAAGGGTATCCATGGCATTATTAATGAATACACTGCAGAAGAACTTGGAGAACAAGAGACAAAACCCAGCACAATAAACTAATTTTTTTGCAGCTGTTCTTAAAAAAACCGCATAATCTTGATTCAGGAACAGTTTTCTGTTACTTATTAATATGTGACTGTTAAACCACAATCACAGGGTTAGCGCTTGGCAAGAATATGCTAAAGATACGCTTTGTGAGCATTTGTTCCTCTTCCAGAATACATAATTCCCTAGACAGAACACCCTTTCAAACACGCAGGTGAGCTACTAAGTAAGTTTATGTTTTTTTAAAGCGGCACTCTGGTTTTCGGGCTTCTTCGTGATATTCGTTTTTTACACGGTGTATGCGGCATACTATAGTTGAGGTTGTTTTTTCTTACTCAGATTTTGATTCAGCGTATAAAGGAGCACCCTTTAGTGTCGATAGCAATTCCTGAATCTCGAAATCTGTTAAGGCACATTCTTTTATGTCTTTCAAGAAAGGTATTTTGTTGGTTGCATTTTTAAGTTCATTCAGTCTTCCCATTCAACTTTGAGGTTTTTGGAAGCGCTGTGCTCATCTATGCTACTGTACCAGGTTCCCTTCTCCAAATCTTCAGGCCCCTGAACAACAGTGAATGGACCCAGAAGAGGTAGCTTAACCATTAATGAGGATAAAGAACGAAGGTACTTAGTAATTTTCAAGCCATAACTATATTCTTTTCATGAGAGAAAATTTTCTTTTAAGTTTTTATTTATCGCAAGACCGAGTTAAAAAACTTGAAGAGGAAAAAAATAGTAATCTTTAGAGAGCACACTTTGTCGTTGGCTAGTTAGCGTAACGTAACACTATTCAGTCTCCAGTAGAGTTAGCGTTGATGTTACATTTGCGATTTTTCTAAGATGATAAGTCACAAGTTCCCTCAATGCTTCTATAGAATCTTCCTTGACTCTAACGATTAAGTCATACACGCCAAATGAAACGTAGGCTTCCTGAACGCCTTCGATCTTCTTAACGTCATTTAACACTTGAAGTTCAGTTCCTAGACTAATATTAAATAATACAAACGCCCGAGGCATACAAAAAGTCTCCAATTAATAGTTCTAAGAAACCTCATAAAAACATAGCGACAATAACAAGTCTCTAAAGAACTATTCAACATAGGGGATAGTGTGAGGAAAGTTTGGAAGATCAAAAAGACATAAAATTATAGGTTTAGTACAATTTCTTTTTTAGCTAAAGGCACTATCGAAAACTCTCGTTGGTGCTAAGCAAGATTTTCTGATAACTAAAAAAGTGAGGAAAATTGGCGCTTGTTACTCCGTAGACTTACCATCGTACTCTTCCGGCGAAGCTTCAGCCTCTGCTTTGGTGGGCGCACGACCTTGTCCCGAATGCTCCAGTGGCCGGGTCGAATTGCTCCTGACGATGCGGGATGACCTAAACGACGAGCGCGGGCTGACCATAACCACGTTCCGGTGCCAGGGCTGTGGCTGCCGGTTCGAAACACGGGAACACTGGGAAATCCGAAAGGAGATGCCGAAATGACCTGCCCGGAATGCGGCTGCCTGAACACCAAGACTTTCAGATATGTGGGTTCCCAGACTGTTCAGTACGAATGCGCAAACCGCGGCTGTGTCTTCCAAATCAAAACTAAAGTTGAAATAGAGGTCATACGGCATGGCAGATGAGCTTGAGGTATTTTTGGGAGATCTGACGCCTGAGGCTCAAAAGTGCGTTCTGAAATTTCTGGGCCTCAAAACAGCCGCCGAGGGCAACCTTGACATCTTTCCCCTGTTTACCTTTCACAAGCCTGAAGCGTAAACTACATTTTCCTTAACAAAAATTGCAATATTTTCAGGTAAAATGCAAAGTCTTATTAGTCAATACATTTGAACACATATTGTGGGCTAATTGGAAAGGTCTAAGGTCATATCTATCTTACATGATTTAGGGGCTAACCAACTTGTTGATCCGAAATTGGTTGTTATCGACCAAACAGACCTTAATGCCTATCAACTGAAAATTAAAGGCAACTACGACATTCAAGCGATGCAGCTATTTCTCAAGGATAGATGTAGGTTGAAAGAGAAGGAAGGCTTTCTAATTATTTCCAAGCCCGAAATCAGCGATCATTGAATTTTGGCACAAACCAAGACCTTCCAAAAACGTACCCCATAGAGGGAAGAAGGCTTTTCACATTTGAGCTAATGCTTAGAACACAAAAATAAAATATCAATCAGACATACTTTATGCCCTCCCGTCTGTGGAATGCCTTACAATTGAAGCTTACCCTGATAACCGTCTTCTTCGTACTGAAAGTAGGCCCTTAGTCAAAAAAAACATGCGTCTTTTTTCTCTCTTTAGGCGGGACTCTATGTGCACAGAAGAGGTCGTTTGTTTGCGTAGATTTTCGGTTTATGTCCTTGATTTAGAAGTTCTAGTGCCTCATCGTTTGTTATTCCGAATGGGAGAAAATCTTTATGAAACCTTTCAAAATGTAACCGTACCATAGATATGGCTTCATCTCTGCTACCTAAAATATCAAAACTATAACCGCAGGGACATTTACCTTTTAGCTTCTTTCTCAAAACTGTCCATCTCCTCAATCAACTCAAACATATCAAAAGCCGATATATACCTCTTTGGCTACACAATCACAACATTATCATTAGTCCAAGCCGAGTCAACCAGGGCGCAACTTTTTGAAGACCTTCGCCATTTTGCCTCCCATAGAGAATAAGTTATTCTATGTTGGAGAAGCTGCAGACCTAGTCCACAGATTAAGACAGGAACATCCTTCAATTTCTGATTGGAATTATTTCAGATCTGATGTGTTGCCTGATGAATTATTCCAACATAGAAAAACCTTTGAAAAAATGGCAATTAGAGATTTTGCTTCAATCTTGGAAAATGGGTATGTTGATGCAATTAATCTTTCAGAGTACAAATTGGATAATGACAGAATTGACACTTAGCCGAGATTATTTGCAGATTATTTCTTAATCTGTTTAGAAATTAGAAAACTAAGATGAAAGAAAAAACATTTTTTTATGTCTTACTTACGTTGCCTTTACTTCACAAGTCTGGATATTTCACTTTGAAGTTCAGGTGCTTTTAGAGGTCTTTTGTTCATTTTATTTAATGTTTTCAACGAAATTGACTTGCTCTTCTTAAGAACCTCACCAACCTCTTTTTTGTCTAAAACAAAGAAGTTCCATTGATCCAAATTAAGAGGGTCTGCTGCCAAGTGTTCTTCTGAGGTGAAATAACAGATTGCATAAATGTCCGCATTTAGTGAAGGAGTTTGTTCCATGATTCCTGTATCAAAGTTCCAGCTTCGCTTTTTAGAAATAACTACTTTTGGATCAGTAAGCTGCTTTTGAAGCCAAGCCTGCAAACGAGACATAGTTTTGACTTCAATAGTTGTTCCATCATTCAATTTTAGGTCAAAAGGTAACCATGGATTCCTTGGAGTTTTGTCAACACCAAGCAAAAAAGCTACAATATATTCTGCGAGAACTCCTCGAGTAGTATTCTGCAATAAATCAGAATAAGCCCATTGCCAAAAATCACTCACGCTATGTTTGTTTAATAATGGAGTGCTGTTTTTAAATTTTGAATCACACTTTAATTTAACTGATTTTCGTTCAAAGGCTACCATAAACAACAACTCGTTAAGAATACACTGAGTATGCTTTGATAAAAACAAATTATGAGAATAGATGAAAATTTCTAATTTATATTTCTAAATTAAATAAAATATTAGAAAGTCAATAGCTTACTTATTTTCTATTTTCTTTATTGGTTAGAATTTAGAAAATTAGAAAATTTAGTAAAATAACTATCTCTGTTCAGGTCTCTTGAGATTATGAAAACTATATTTTCAATTATTTTATAAAACAGCGGTTGAAAAAGTACTTTTTTCATAAAATAGTTATAAAATGCGCTTTATTTGTCTAAATGGGTTTAAGTCTTGGTTATCACATCATAGTCACTGTGGAAAGTGAAGGATTTTGAAACAGTCAAAAGCGTTTTACGTTGAATGTACCAATGGTGACATTCACCTTATTCTGAAAGACTTAGAGAATAGTATTTATGCCAAATATAGCGAGAATCTTAATGAAGCTGATGCATTCAAGAAAATTATGAAAGAAGAAGCATTTAAACCACTATTTCTTATGCGTAATTAATAATTAAATAGTTGCCTTTAGAAAACTCCTAATTAAAAGTACAACCCATGCACTAGCCAGCATGGACAAGCTTTTTTGAAACAAAACTATCAGCAAATATATAACATTGAACATGCAAATACGCGCCCTCGGGTGTAAATACACTTGAGAAACAAACATAATCTTGTTCTTTACATTGACAAAGAATTAGTTACAAAGTCGAAAGAATTAGGCTTCAATCTTTCAAAGACATTTGAAAATCACTTAAAACATCTAGTTAACGGATATTCATCAGTATCTTCACAAAACAACTGTAATTTAACAATACTAAATAATGGAGAGTGGGCCGAGCCGGATTCGGACCGGCGACCTTCTGCACATCAAGCAGATGTCCAATAGACCAAGCTTCAATTGAATACAACTCTAAAGTTTCTCATTTGTGCTTTTTTCTAGTTTATTCTATATAAAAAGAGAAGACGTTAGAATCTTTCTAGAAGGTACTTGTCCTCGTTAAGTGATTTGACCAGATTCCAACCGTCATCTAGCTCTTCGAACAAGCTCATTTTCCACTTGACCACACTATATTTCTGTTGATAAATAAACTTTGATTGTTTAATCACAGATTTCTGACTTTTGTTTTTCCTTTGACACATTTTAACCTTAGAAGGGTAATTTGAAAAGAATGCGTTAGTTGAGTTTTTTGAAGAAGGGAGTGCTTTTTGTTAGTGACTTTGAAAAAAAGGGGTTGTTGTGCGGGAGATAGACATAGCCAACTTGTTTCGATACGCTCAAATCATGAAATTTTAAAAAGTTTTAACAAATATATTCTATGTTTTTTATTTTTCCTTTTTAAATGTATTGAGTATGTTAAAGAAACTATCGTGTTTAGAAGTAGGCACCAATGTAGAGATCAACTATCAAATAGCTCAATTTTCCTTTGGTATTGACCTAAATGGGCATTATCATAAAAATTAAATAACAATGATTCTTACATGATACTTCGATCTGTTGTGCCTTCAAATGTTGATTTCCTGAAAAAATTTGTCTCTATACGTTTTATAGTCGTTATTCTTTTAGCTTTGATAATATTGTCAGCATTTAATACGTATTTGATCTTTGAAGGCACCCGTTCTTCTATGACTTCCAATGCTGTAACCTATGATTTTGTTTTATCTCAAGATGGTGGAAATTATAAGTTGAAAAACATGTTAACTGGCTACGTTGCAGAGCAATTAGGAAGCGCCTCTTCTGCAATTAATTCTGCATTGACATCTGGCAAATCAGTTTATCTCAATGCTGGAACCTACGTTTTAATCGATGACATAGTGATTTCAAACAAGGTGAATGCCAAAATTGTTAGCGACGGCGCCACAATCATAGGCAATGGACACAAAATAATCATCTGTGGAGACGACTACAATACTTCAAGAGATACATTAATCTCTGGCTTGAGTTTATTGAACTCAACCATTCGAATTGAAAATTCGTTTGGAACAACTATCCAAAACACCATATTTGAAAACACTTCTACAGGCATCGAGTTTGCAAATACAAAAACTTGGAGTGAATACAATAAAATCGAAAACTGCCAATTTAACAACGCCACTGAAGGAATAGCTTTTCGGACTCCAATTGGAAATGCAACCGGTTCCTATGGCAGTTCACAGATCGACCGTTGTTCTTTCAACCTTAGGGATTTCTCCGTTGGAATAAACGTTGAATACTTGGCGGAATTTTCGGACAGTCAACTGCAGAATGTCAGATTCTGGCTTGGTAAAAATGATTATAGCAGAGCAAACCAAACTGGAATTTTATTGAACGGCGCCATGGATCAGACTCTTCTACTTGGAGTTGTCTTCGAATCCTTCACTCCATATCCAGTGTATCTTTTCGGTATTGATCTTGGGGAAAACTGCACAGCTACGCCAATTATTGATAGTGGAGTAAGTTTCTTGGGAAATTGGACAGCTCGAATTCATAATCCGTTTGGTGAATGGATTGATGGAGTGGGCGGCGTTTTTCAAAGGCAAAACGTCAATGTTCCAGTGGGATTGAGCAATCAGTATGGAGATAATGCAAGTATCACATTGAGTCCACTAAAAATTTCTTCTTTTAAACCCCAGATTTCTTTAGTTGGTAGCTTCGCCAACGACGAGATAGTTACTGTTAGAATTCGTATCGAATACATCGATAATGCAATCTCAACTCCAATTGTTCGAACCTTTACTAGCAGTGGCTCGAGCTGGCTTTCAGACGACGAAATGATGCAACTTTATCCTTCGCAAGGAATAATTTGGGCTATTTTGGTTGATGCTAAATCAAGCTTAAGCTCTACATATGCAGTGGTAAACGTCAACTGTTATGGCACTACTGGATAAATTTGCTTTCAATGTTCGTTTAGTAGGTTTTTGCGGCTAAAAATCCTCTCCAATTCCTCTGGCTTTAGTAGGTCTTTTTCAAGCACGATTTCTTTTACAGAACGATTTTCTATCTGCGCTTGCTTTGCGATTTTTGCAGCTTCTAGATATCCGATTTTTGGGGCTATCAGAGTTGCTAAGGAGGGGTTTTTTTCGAGATATTGTTCGCATTGTTTCTCGTTGACTATTATATCCTGGACGCATTTTTTGGTGAAGGCGGGGATGTAATTAGCGAGGATTTGAATTGAGAAGAGCAAATTGTACATTATTGTTGGTGTCATTACGTTAAGCTCCAATTGGCCTGCCTGAACAGCCATAGAGGTTGCCAAATCGTTTCCTATAACTTGGTAAGCTACCATGTCAAGGCATTCAGCCATGACAGGGTTCACCTTTCCAGGCATAATTGATGAGCCAGGTTGAACTGGAGGGAGAGTAATTTCGTTGAATCCAGTTGTCGGACCAGAAGCGAGCAACCGTAAATCGTTAGCTATGCGGATAAGTTCAAGCGCCAGCTCTTTAAGACCACTGGAAACAGATTGTGCAGCTCGGTGGCTTTGCAGTGCCTCAAAATTATTTCTTGCTGGCTTAAGTGGAAAACCAGTAAGTTTAGCCAATTCAGCAACAGCAATTCTTTTGTAATCTGAGTGCGTGTTGGCACCTGTACCTGTTGCTGTACCGCCTAACGCAACAAAGTATAGGTTTTCTTGTCTTCTCCGCAGTTCAGCACACGCACTAGCGATAGCTGACCCATAAGCGCTAAACTCTTGACCGACTGTTACGGGCACTGCGTCCTGCAAATGAGTTCGCCCGGATTTCAAAACATTTGCATTTTTAATGCCTAAATCGTCAAAAGCCTTTGCAAGGTTATCAAGAGTTATTTCCAAGGGTTGCAGTGCCATGAGAACAGAAACATGGAGTGCCGTTGGAAAAGTATCGTTGGTGGATTGTCCCATATTCACGTGGTCATTTGGACTAACGTTCTTGTAGTCGCCTTTTTGCTTGTTAAGAATTTCAAGCGCCCGATTTGCCAATACCTCGTTAACATTCATGTTAAATGAGGTTCCAGCGCCTGCCTGGAAAACATCAACGACGAATTGTTCCAAGAGTTTGCCTGAGATGATTTCGTCACAAGCCTGGATAATTGCATTTGCAGTTTTTGTGTCAAGCCAGCCGACTTGAACATTTGCTGCAGCTGCAGCTTTCTTTACCAGAATATAAGCCTTGATAAATTGGACTGGTGCTCTAATTCCGCTAACTGGAAAATTCTCTGTCGCCCTCAACGTTTGAATGCCAAAGTATGCTTCTTTTGGGATTGTCCGTTCGCCTAATGGGTCAATTTCTTTTCTGGTTTCCACCTGTCTCTCTCCTGTTACTCCACTTTTGATGGTTCTTCGACTATTTTCTTTTTGGTTCTAAGTATTCCTTCGGTGACTTTAATGTTCTTTGGACAAACAACTGTGCACATATAGTAGCTTTTGCATCCCCAAACTCCATGAGGCTTTTTTAGGATTTGTAAACGTTCGTTTACTGATTTTGTTCTTGAATCAAAAATGTAGCGTTGCTCTCTTAGAATAGCTGCGGGTCAAATGAATTCTTGGTCTTGCTCGACCAAGACTGGACATGAGCCGTAACAGCAACCGCACAAAATACATTTTAGGGCATCGTCGAATCGGTTGCGTTCTTCGATTGTTTGAATTCTTTCCTTTTCTAGCTCAACTGTTGTTGGATTTGAGGATTCTATTGGGTTTATCGATTTGATTCTTTCAAAAAATGGGTTTAAGTTAACAATCAAATCCTTGACGACTTCAAAGTACTTGAGAGGTTCAATCACTATCTCTTTAGTACAGTCGTAGTCTTTGACGAGTTTTTGGCATGCTAAGGCGGATTGGTGGTTGATTGTTAAACCGTCTGAACCGCAGATTCCATGAGCACATGACATCCGAAAAGTGAGCGTGCTGTCCTGAGTCCATCTTATTTTGTTTAAACAGTCGAGTATTCGCTCGTTGGGTTCGGCTTCAATGGTGAACGTTTGGTAGTGCGGTTTGATGTCGATTTCAGGGTTGAAGCGGTAAACTCTCATAGTTACCTTCGTTTTAGTACCTCCTTCTTTCCAGCGCAAACCTGCCTGTAGTAAGAGGTTTGTAACTTTCCTTTAAACCAGTTGGCATCTCGTTAACGAAGGTGTGCTTGAGCCATTCATCATCGTTTCGTTCTGGATAGTCACTCCGAAAGTGTGCTCCACGACTCTCCCTACGTTTAAGAGCTGAAAAAACGATAACCTCTGCAATCCGCAGCATATTGTCTAGCTCCAAGGCTTCCTGCAATTCGTAATTAAAAACTCTACACTTGTTAGTTAAACCTACTTTTAGGTACCTTTTCTTTAACTGGCCAATCATCAACAGTGTTTGTTCAAGAGTTTGGCCGTTTCTAAAAACACTGCATTGTTCGGTCATCAACCGCTGCATATGTTCCCTTAATACAGCGACGCATTCTTCACCTTTAGATTTGATTAAACTGCTGATTTTTTCAATAACAATACTTTCTGCTTGCACTGGAATTGGTTGAATAATTCTCGTTTTAATCTCTTTTAATATGCTCAATCCAGTTTTGTGTCCGAAAACAACAAGGTCAATTAGGGAGTTGCAGCCAAGTCGGTTCGCTCCGTGAACGCTCACGCAAGCACATTCTCCGGCCGCGTACAATCCGGGCAAAATGGTGCCTACCTTGTCGGCTAAGACATGTCCTTCAATATCTGTTGGTATGCCACCCATCATATAGTGGCACGTTGGAGCAACCGGAATCTGCTTTTCACTTGGATCAATTCCAAGGTAAGTCTGGATGAATGAGGTGATTTCAGGAAGTTTTTTATTCAAACGTTCTTCTCCAATCTCCCGTAGATCTAAGTAAACGTAATCTTTGCCATCAACACCCCTTTCCTCGCTTATTTCTTTAAGGATTGCCCGGGAAACAATGTCTCTCGGAGCTAGATCTTTCAATGTCGGTGCATAACGTTCCATAAAACGTTCTCCTAAACCGTTTCGCAAGACGCCGCCTTCTGCTCTTGCCGCTTCGCTTATGAGGATTCCAAAACCGTATATGCCTGTTGGATGAAACTGGACAAACTCCATATCTTCCAAAGGCAAAAGTGCATCCAGTGCCAAAGCCAGTCCGTCACCTGTTGATGCATAGCCGTTGCTTGTGGTTTTGAAAATTTTGCCGCTTCCGCCGGTTGCTAAAACAACTGCTTTGGCATGAAAAACCTGAGGTGTGCTTGTTGCTATGTCGTATCCTGCGGCTCCGCAACAGTTGTTTAAAGCGAAAAGCAATTGCTGAATAAATATTTCGTTATGAAATTTAACGCCCTTTTGGAGGCAGAGGTCATAGAGTGTGTCCATTATTACGCGTCCAGTTCGGTCTGATGAGTAACAAGCTCGTTTGATAGGTGATTCGCCGAAGTTTTTGGTGTGTCCTCCGAATCGTCGTTGCTCAATTTTGCCCTGTGCGTTTCTGCTGAATGGAACTCCCCTGTGTTCGAGTTTGTAAATGGATTTTTTTGCTTCTTTGGCTAAAATCTCTACTGCGTTCTGGTCGGCGAGGTAGTCGCTTCCTTTCACAGTATCGTACATATGCCATTCCCAATGGTCTTCTTCCTCGTTTCCAAGGCATGCAGCGATTCCTCCTTGTGCTGCGACAGAATGTGAGCGTGTCACGTGTACCTTGCTTATGACAGCTACTTTGGCGCTTTCTGCGGCCGTCAATGCGGAGTATAACCCTGCGATTCCTCCTCCGATAACTACAACATCGTATTCATGAATCATTTGTTGCCCTCAAAATGAAGTGAGTTATATTTCGAATTTATCTATTATTTTGTTTTCTATTTCACCTGTAATTTCCGCTATAACATGGAAGAATTGTTCAAGTCCAGAGTTAACGATTCTTGGTTTTAGTAGTTCGTCGATTTGGAAGATGCCTGCAGAATTTGACATTTTAATTTTTATGTTGATGGGTTTTACGCCAACTCCGGTTTCTGTGAGTTCAATATCTACTTTTTCTATTGATAAGGCGGATACCGCGTGAATATCTACTTTTCCAGATTGAAATGGAATTCTTGCTCTTCCCGCTTCCATGTCTAGGGCGTCAGCTATTCCTACGATACCTGCTTCTTTAGTTAGAATTTTGTTTGTTTGTTCTTTGCTGGGTGTCTCTTCATGGGTAACGATAGCGTGGAGGACTTCTGAGGTGATTATTGCTTTTTCTTCTTCACTGTAAGTTGGAGTTAAGAATTTCTCCAAGAATTCTAGGGCGAGGAATGCACTGTATTTTTCATGGTTACTTCGTTGAACAATCATGCCTAGATCATGGAAAATTGAACCTAAAACCACAACGACTTCGGCGTCTTCGTTTTTCATATCGTAATTTTCAACTATACTTGGTACTATGAATTTTTTTTCAACTAAAATTCGCAGAAGTTTGAGTGAGATATTAGCAACAATTTTAACGTGGGTTGGTTCATGGTCGGTGTAGCCCATTCGTTCTATCGCCATGACATTGGCGCATCTCCAGTATGTTTTGAGTTTTTTGTCGTCTTTTACTTTTTCCATTACTGCCTTAAGTTTTGGGTTATTTCGGTAAGGTATGTTGAAGACGTAGGACAATTGGTGATGCTCCAATATTGAACTACTATTTAGGATAGAGATTTAAACTTACATTATAGGCAATTTGATGCAGTAACTTTTTTTGACTGTTGAAGCCTCCTTGTTCGATGAACAGGCTTTTAAGCAAACATTCTCATTATTAGCAACACTTATAACATTTAACCGTCAAGCAACCAAATAGAAGAGAAGAAAAATGTGCCTAAGCCCAACAGAGCCCCAAAACACACCACACAAAAATACAGCATAACAGAAAAACACATCCAACCCTGGATCGACCAGCATGAAAGTATCAAAATCTATCTGGGGCGCTTAAACGGTAACAGAGCACGCATAGGCCTGTATCTTTATCGATACTGTGAATGGGCAGATAAAACGCCTGAGCAGTTGTTAGAGTTAAAAACCAGTTATGACAACTCAGGCGCAGAACGACTCTTAGACAGGTTTACTATAACTGACATGTTTCCTGAGAGCACAAAATTTACCATGATAAACTCGGTGAAGGCATTTTATCGTACAAATTATAAGCAGCTTCAATCTGCAGCTGGCAAATTCGAGTACGCCACACTAAAATGCCAAGGGGTTCTACCGAAAGAACAGCGACATAAACTGTATTTAGCCTGCTACACCCCACGAGACCGCGCCTTAATTATGACGGCAACCTGCACCGCCATTGCACGAGAAACCATATCTTTGATATGCTGGAACCACTTTGAAGAAAACTGGATGCAGCAGGAAATCCCCTGCCTAACATTACCCAGCAACATAATCAAAGGACACGGCAAAGGCAAATACCGAGGTGTCCAACAAGTAACCTTCCTAACTCCTGAAGCAAAACATGAATTATTAGCTTACCGCACCTGGTACCAAAAAACATTCAAACACAACTGGTTGCCAGACGAACACATATTTCTGAGCGTTAAAGACAACATCCACGAGCCCCTGACTAAAGAAGGCCTCGCCAGAGTAATGATTCACCTAACAAAGCGGGCAGACATCCCCTTTGGAATCCACAGCGGACGCATGATAGTGCAAACAGCCCTGGAAAATGTGGGTGTCTCTCCTAACTGGGTGCGGAAAATAAAAGGCAGAAAAGTCAAAGGTGAAGAATCACCCTACAGCAAACCCGCCATAGAACAACTCCGCGCCAAATACCGAGAAGCCCTGCCAGACTTGCAATTCCTAACAGTTTATCAAGAACGCATGGATCCACAGCAACAATTCCTAAGTGAATTCGCTGAGCTCCTGCAGAAGCATCCGGAGAAATTTGAGAAGTTCGAGCAATTCATACTTAAACTCTAAATATATAAAGGAACCAAAGAGAATTTTTTTTACCCTTTTTTTAGTTGGAGGTCCATTATTTTGAGGAGGCGTTTTAGCTCCTTTTTTTCTTTGCCTTCATAGAAGAGGTCAATGATTTCATTCCTTCCTTTCTCTGTTAACTTCAACAAAGCATCTGAGCCTCCCTTGGGGTCATTAACGACGTTCCAAGAGCCGTCCTTCTGCAATTCCTTAAGAATAGTTTCGCGATCCTTTTTATAATCGAAGTCGTCGAACAGAGAAGAGAACATAATCCCACTATGGCATGCAAGTGTATATTTGACGGCGACAGCGAATATCTAAACCAAATAGATGTTACAACAAACGGCGCAGGGGGCGGCGGCTTAATGGTGGTTCCAGAATACATG
Source organism: Candidatus Bathyarchaeota archaeon (assembly GCA_963741005.1). Taxonomy (GTDB): domain Archaea; phylum Thermoproteota; class Bathyarchaeia; order Bathyarchaeales; family Bathycorpusculaceae; genus Bathycorpusculum. The sequence goes on along the minus strand of CAVUGQ010000005.1, from coordinate 726,573 downwards.
CTTGGCGCATTAGCAGCTTTAGGTGCATGCTTTGTCGGATTAGTAGCTTTCAAGAAACGCAGCAACCTCCCGCATCTTAGCTTTAAATAATTTTGTATTAAGGCATTTTTTTAGCCCTTAGCTTTTTATTTTTTTAATAATATGAGACTTGCTTGGTTTTTTTAAATTTTCTCCTTTAACCGTTTTTTTTTAGCTATTCTACCAAAAACCCTCAATCTTTAACGAATTAAAGTCTAAAAGCAACTTTGAATATATTGTTTGGTTAGTTGGGTTGGATGCCGAAATATCGTGATAGCCTTGAAATACTTGTTGATATTTTGAAAGCTGTTAGTTTGCATCCTTCAAAAACAGGGATCATTGAAGCTGCTAACATGCATATTTATTATGCGAATATTTATCTTGAAATTGCTTTGAAAGCTGACTTTTCTAGTACTGAGTGATCATAAGTATGAATTAACGGAAAAGGGAAAAGCTTTTCTTGAAAAATATGTTGAGCTGTCGGATTATCTTCTTCAAGTTAAAAGTTCTTTAGAAGAGCTCAATGTGGAGAAGAAGATGCTTGAAGGTGCGTTGGATAAGAAAGTAGTTAAAAATGTAAGTGAAGCGCAAATCTCATTTGGAAAGAAAGAGAAGCCTCCTATTATCAAGTTGTCTTTTGATCGGATTGATCCATTAGAGTTCTATAATGAGTTGGCGGATTTAGGTTTCGCAAGCTCAGATGCGTTAAAAATTATTTCTTGGATTGTCTTAATTCATAAGAAGGATAGGTTTTTCTTTTCGGGGAAAAAGCCTAGTTTAATTAAGGCTTGTCTTGCTTGCAATGGCAGTGTGCTTCTTGGCGCAGGTAAGTACCCGTCAAGGCGTGTAATAAGAGATTATTTTAGAGTAAGCATTACTTCAATTAACCATTCAAATAGGGTTTATCGTAAATTGATTTTAGAAGATAAGGTTTGAGTTTGATAGATGAGATTTTTCTAAGTGCTTGTGTTTTGAAACTTGAATTCAGAATAGACTTTTTTGTGTTAGTTGCTGAAACAGAAGAGTGTAGTGGCACTGTTTGGTGGGAAAGTATAAATTAACGTTGAATATGATTACTGATAGGTGTCCAAAATGCCGAATAAAAGCATAGGGCAAAAAGGTCAAGTAGTTATCCCTAAGCAATTAAGGGATGCTATTGGTCTCAAACCCGGTGTTGAAGTGATTTTAGAGCTCCGAGGGGACGAAATAGTTATAAGTAAACCAAAAATCGAGGGCAGCTACACAGAATACTACACCACGACCCATGTCCCAAAACTGAAAAAACTCGTCAACATCAAAGAAATAATAGATCAAGAGGTAGCTTTGCGGCATGCAATACGTTGACTCTAACGTATTTTTGTACTCCGTACTATATTCGCCGGACTTGGAGCCAAAAGCAAAGAGGGCAAAAGAAATACTTCAAAAAATAGAAAACAAAGAATTTTCCGCAACAACGTCTACTTTAACTTGGGATGAGGTTGTTTGGGTAGCATCCAAACTGTTAGGTAGAAGTGGTGGAATAGCTCAAGGTCAAAAACTACTTGGGTTTCCAAATTTAGAATTCATTAATGTTGATGAAGCGATAATATCTCAAGCTCAATCACTTATGGATAGATACAACCTAAGTCCACGTGACTCAATTCATGTTGCTTCAGCACTTAGCAGAAAAGCAACAGTAATTATAAGCGACGATGAAGACTTCGACCAAATCAAAGAAATAAAAAGAACCCCCATAAAATAGGGCATGCACCCATTAGTAATCTATCGCCTAACACCAAAAAATACACCCAAAAAAATCAACTCTTCTTGTCTCAAATTTTGTTAAAAAAATGCGCATGAGGCGATTTATGTTTGAGGGATTTTCAAGTCTACATAGAAGACATAATCGATGCCTGTCTACTGAAAAATTCTTTTTAAGAACTGGTTTTAAAGCTTCAAGCCTAATTTTTATTTCTTTTGGCGACTTCATTTTCAAAATAACCTAGCAGAGAATCGATATAAAGACTTTTGCAGAAAAGAGCATAGAAAATTTGGCATGTTTTTCTAGATATATTCTGTTTTTAGAAATATGGTTTATATGCTTTTTGTGGGGGTTGCTTGGTTTAAGGAGCGATTGGGCAGGTATGGTTGCAAAATTTGGTGGGTCACGTGGTTGGTTGGGTGGTTTTTTGGCGGCTTATTTTGTTTTGTTGCTTTTCTATTTTAGCGTTTCAATGGTTCAAGGTCGCGTTTGGCTTTATGTAGGTCTTGCAAGTTTGGTTGTTTGTTGTGTAGGTTTCTTTGGTTGGTTTACACGTATTAATTATCGGTTTCATAGTAAATGTTTAAAAGATGTATCATTAGATAAAGAGCGCTCTTTTGGGGGGAACAGGAAAAAGTCTATGCATCTTAGTTAGAGGTTTTTATTCGTATCTGCTTCTGTCATGAAGGGATTTTGTAGAGAATTCTCTAATTGTTCGTCGTAATTTACGTTAATTTTTTATTGGTGTTTTTTATGGGAAAGAATCGTGATCGCCTAAGCTTAGTTGCAGCCATTCTAGAAGCTGCTAATCCTGGGACAAGCAAAACCCGCATAATGTTCTCCGCCAACCTAAGCTTTAGTTTGCTGGAAAAATATTTAGAGGTTGCTGACCGCGCAGGCTTTATTCAAATGAACGGGTCAAAGTATCATCTAACCGAGCTTGGCCAAGAGTTCCTTAGGGAGTACAAGCATTTCCACGAGCGCTATGACCACGCAAAAAAGATGTTGGCTTCTTTGGGTTCTGAGCGGGAGCGTTTAGCAAGTTTCTGTGATAAGTATGGTCTTGTTGATTCTGATAGGTCTGAGTTGGATGTGGAATAATACCGTTTTTGATATATTGTGGTTTTTTTCATAGTGTCTTATATCTTAATTTACCATTTGTTTGTTTGGTGCAAAATATGTTAATCAAATTATCTAACCAGCCAGAGCAGCTTAAAGTTAGCCAAATAAGAACGCAGGTTATTATAGCTGCATGGAATGAGGAGGAAGGCATAGGGCTCACTGTTGCTGAGTTTATGGATACCCTTGATAGTTTTCGTGTTTTGGTGGTTGATGGACGAAGCACTGATCGAACTCTTGAGGTAGCTAAGGACTTGGGTGCAGATGTTCTTTTTCAAGATGGTTTGGGTAAAGGTGATGCAGTAGCGAAGGGGATTGCACATATCGATCCAGCAGTTGATTATGTTGTGTTTACAGATGCGGACTATACTTACCCCGCTGGTTATGTTCCGCAGATGATTAAAATTTTAGAGGATAATCCTAAAGTGGGCATGGTCTGTGGCAACCGATTCAATGGATACCAAGAAAAAACAGCGCAAAGTAGCATTTTTTACATTGGTAACCGACTTATAGCGTTTACGCACAATCTACTAAATGGAATTACTCTTGCCGATCCTCTGACTGGGTTACGTGTTGTGCGTGCGAGAATTCTTAGAGGTTGGAAGGTTAAGTCTAAAGGTTTTGACATCGAGGTGGAGCTTAATCATCATGTGGAGCGGGAAGGTTTTGGTATTGTGGAAGTTCCAATTAAATATCGTGAAAGGTTAGGTGAGAAAAAACTGGGTGCTAAGAATGGCTTCGAAATTTTGAAGCGTATACTGTTAGAAACAACATATTGAAAACAAGTGAAAGGTTAACCGCTTGATTATTTTCCCCTTATTAGAATTCAATGTCCTCAATTAATTTTTAATTGAACTTAACGTTAAAACACGTAGAATAATTCTTTGGAGCAAAATATATGGGCGTGCAGTGTAAGCTTTCAAGCAAAAGTTTACTTCTCATACTACACTTTTAGTTATAGCTTACTACGATTAGTCATAGGTGTGGTATTTTTCGCATTAGTGTTCGCCGCGACTTTGTTAACTAAAACAATAAATAAATCTGATATCGAAAACCTCGGCGCTATGGAAGGAGGATTGGGAATAGTCGGCAAAATGTTTAGCCGAGTACTAAATATATACGAAAAACTCATGGAAACTCTCAAACCCTAATTTCCTGGGTAAATTGTGTTGGAAATATCGTTTATATTTTCGTTAGTTGACCTTGTTTAGTGCGCAATCGGTACTTAAGCTATAAGAAAAACAAAACTCCTAAAAAGGTAAAGAAGCAAAAAATTGGGTGAAGTGCTGAAAAATGAATTACTCTAAAGTATTAGTTACTGGTGGTGCTGGTTTCATAGGAAGCCACCTTGTTGACTCATTGATGAGTGCTGGTTCTAAAGTTTGTGTTGTTGATAACTTAAGTACAGGCAACTTGACAAATCTAAAACAATGGCACCACAACCAAGATTTTTCTTTCCTAAACATCGACCTAACAAAGCCTCTGGACGCACTTAGGGGTGAACAATATGACGTTATCTACCATTTAGCGGCAAACCCCGAGGTGCGGGTCAGCTCCACAAATCCAGAAACACACTTTAACCAAAACATAACTGCCACCTTTAGCCTTCTCGAATACATACGCAAAAGCCGCATTACTCCTCAGCTTGTTTTCACATCTACATCCGCTGTCTATGGAGAACCCACAGAAATCCCCACCCCTGAAACCTATGCCCCACTAAAACCAATATCCATTTATGCAGCCACAAAACTTGCCTGCGAAGCCCTGATATCGGCATATGCCTACAACTACGGGTTCAGAGCTACACTATACCGCTTAGCCAACGTAATAGGGCCACGAAGTGGACATGGAGTCATCTACGATTTCATCCAAAAACTCAACAAAACCCCAAATCAACTAGAAATTCTTGGAGATGGAACACAAACAAAATCCTATCTCCATGTAGCCGACTGCATAGCCGCCCTTCTACTGCGTCAAGAGGCGTCAAGCGAGCAAGTGGAAATTTTCAATGTGGGCTCAGAAGATAAAATCAACGTTAAAACAATTGCGGAAACCGTAATCGCGGAAATGGGTCTAACAAACGTCGATCTAAAACTGACTGGTGGCGTAGACGGCGGCAGAGGATGGGTTGGTGACGTCAAAATTATGCTGTTAAACGCTGACAAAATCAAATCAACGAGCTGGACGCCAAAATTAAATAGTCAACAGGCAGTTAAACTAACCGCACATGCTTTAGCCCAAAATAACGCTAAATGCACATAATCTCTAACCCTTTAGTATAACATTCATTCAACCTTAAAGTTGTGCCGCTATCTTTCTCCAGTTTCAGGAAATGGCGAGTACCTAAAGTTAACTTTCTGCACTATTTTTCAGCGAAAGGTAGCTTTCACCTACTTTGGGGCCTAGTGATCTCTACTGTTATTTTTTCGGTTGCTACGATTTTTGTTGCGAGGCTGCTCGGATCAGATTTGTATGTCCTTTATGGAATCGTGCTAATCACACCTACTCTAATAGGGGTGTTCCGGGATTGGGTCATAAACTCTGCAATGGTTGGTGTACTGCTCAGTATTTGTCAGAAGGTCGGGCAGGCGAGGTCAGAAGTATTCTTGTATCGGGGATAATCTTTGAAGTTGTTCTTGGAATGGCATTATCTGCAGTGTCTTTTGCGCTATCGGGATATCTTGCAAACAAACGTATTCCATCGCCCGAAATAAATCCTTTAATCCAAATTGTCTCAATCTCTATCTTAGCAGGTTTCATGCGGTAAGCTAATAAGACTTTTTAGAGGCAATTGAAGGATAGATTGCATTTAACGCTAAACTCATAATCAATTCAGAATTTAATTTAACTTTTTAGCGATTCAAAAACCATCTCTTTGAAATTTACTTAATTTAAGGAAAAATTTCTTTATTAACTATCTTGAAAACATCATAATTTGATCAATTAAAAAACTAATTATTCATAACGCCAACCAAAACAAAACACTTGACTTCCCGATTCATCGGAAGGATTATTCTTGCTTTGGGAATATCCTTCATAAGCTTTAACTCCTCATAAAGTAATTCAAGAGGTTTGGGCTTGAGTTCACTGCCAGAGTATAATTTGCGAAAAGAAGGTGGATTTTTTATTAGATGTGACTGTGGTTTTCAGATTTTGCTGGTTCCTGATTTGAAAATGATGACAAAGGCTATTGAAGCTCACGTTGCTCTACATGGGGAAAGAGAAAAAGATCCTGCAAAAGCCATTTTTGAGCAAGAACGAATCGAACTTGATTTGATTGCCCAGACATTAGAAGTAGCAACTGCTGGATTTTCAGAGAAATAGCCTATTTGACTAAAGAACCTTGTACTTTATTTCAATAGATGCAAATGGCAATTGTTTCAATTTATGATATTTTTATTGCCTTCAACTCGATTGAGTTGTCATCGGACACACTTCATTATTACACCGCTAACTATAGGTCCAAGTGGTGCAACAAAACAACCAAAGCAAATCGTTTCTCTCTAAAGTGCAAAATACTTTTTCGTCTACAATATAATGAATCAATCCAAAAGAAAAGTTATCGAGGTCCAAACTAACAGAAATTGTATAGATTAGAAAATTTCGGTTTATTTAAGGCAAAATGGGAGGCTATACAATGGCAACAACGCCCCTCCTAAACCAATCGAAGAAATCACAACCGATATAAACAAAGACGAACCATCAAAACCAACGCAATAGTGAAAAAAACAAATAATTTTTAGGAACATTTTTTTCTTCCCTATAAAACTCAATTTCCATCTGTGCTGCCATACTTCTCATAGCGATATTGCGAGCACCTAAAGTTGCCGTCGCGTTCTTGCGTTTTTTCTGCAGTGATGAACGATGTTTGAAAACGGTTTAGGGTTTGGCATCGGCAGCGTTGAAAACAATTGCAGCAATAAAGAAAGATTACTTAATTTTAAGCAGATAGCTCGAATAAGAAAATTTTTTATAGAAAAGCAAGTTTGTTTTTCTAGATATATTGCTGTTTTAGAAATATGGCTTATATGTTTTTTTGTGGGTTGCTTGGTTTAAGGAGCGATTGGGCATAGATGGCAATAAAATTTGGTGGGCTGCAGGGGTTGTTGGGTGGTTTTTTGGCGGCTTATTTTGTTTTGTTGCTTTTTTGTTTTGGCGCTTCAATGATTCTTGATATTGTTTGGTTGTATGTTGGGTTAGCTAGTTTGGTTTGTTGCTGTGTAGGTTTTTTCGGTTTATTTTTACATATTAATTATCAGTTTCATAGTAAATATTTAAAAGATGTATCATTAGATAATGAGCGGAACACTATGGAGGAGACTGCAAGGCTACATCTTAGTTAGAGTTCTCTATTCGCGTTCACTTCTGTCAGGAAGGAACTTTATAGATGCATCTCTAGCTGCTCACGGCAAATCAAGTTAATCTTTTAATGGTGTTTAATATTGGGAAAAAATCGTGATCGCCTAAGCATAGTAGCCGCTATCCTAGAAGCTGTCAGCCCAGGCACAAGCAAAACTCGCATAATGTTCTCAGCAAACCTAAGCTTTAGCCTACTGGAGAAATACCTTGACGTTACTAGCCGCGCAGGCTTTATTCAAATAAAAGAGTCAAAGTATTATTTAACAGAGCTAGGCCAAGAGTTCCTTAGGGAATACAAGGGTTTTCACAAACGCTATGACAAGGCACAAAAGATGTTAGACTCTTTGGGATCTGAGCGGGAACGGTTAGCGAGTTTATGCAATAAGTATGGTCTTACTGATTCGGATAGGCCTGAGTTGGATGTGGAATAGTTCGGTTTTCGATATGTTGCGGTTTTTTTCATAGTGTCTTATATCTTAAGTTAGTATATCCGTCTGTGTGGTTAAACTAATGGTACTCAAGCAATCAAACAAAGAAGAACAGCCAAAAGAGATGCGGCAGCATAAATATAATTTGAGTATTCAAATACTCATTGCAGCGTTAAACGAGCAAGAAGGAATAGGTCTAACCATCACAGAAATGTTGGACGCAGTCGGTAACGCTCAGGTGCTTGTTGTTGATGGCAAGAGCACAGATAGAACATGCGAGATCGCCCAGAACCTGGGAGCAACAGTTGTTTGCCAAGATGGAAAAGGTAAGGGTGATGCGCTCGCAAAAGCCCTTGAACATTTAGACCCAGAGGCAGAGTATGTTGTTATCACAGATGCAGACTACACTTATCCAGCTCAACGCGTTCCAGAGATGATTAGGCTCCTAGAAGAGAACCCCAATGTGGGCATGGTTTGCGGCAACCGCCTAACCGGAGACAAAAAACCACAAGCCCAACACCGCGTATTCCACATCGGCAACGTACTCATAGCATTCACATACAACATGATGGCTAATATTCAACTAAAAGATCCTTTAACTGGACTTAGAGTAATCCGCGCTGAGATCCTTAGAAATTGGAAAGTAAAATCAAAGGGCTTTGACATTGAAGTAGAGTTAAACCATCTTGTAGAAAAACAAGGCTTTGGCATTGTTGAATTGGATATAGAATACCGAGAAAGACTTGGCGAAAAGAAACTAAAAGTTAGGCATGCCGCAGCAATTTTTAAGCGTATGTTTTTGGAGAGCGCCTTTTAATTAAATAGCCGTTTAATTTCGGCAACAGAATTAACAGGGAATACAAACATTTCCACGAACACTATTGACCATACACAAAAGATTCTGGAATCCTTAGGATCAGAGCGAGAACAATTAGCTAAATGATGTGAAAGGTAGGGCTTGGGTAATTCTGCTAATTCAATTATAAATTCAGTAGTTCTATCGTTGAATTTGTCGGGGAGAAAAACAAATGAACGCTTACATCAAGCATTCTATCATTGTTTTACTGGTAGTACTAATGCTTAGCGTATGCATTCTAAGCGTCCCTCAGGCATCTGGTCAAACCGACCAATCCACCTCAAAACTGCAGGCCGCCAACACAGCAGTTAACCAGGCTTTTAACGCTGTTTTGGATGCTGAAAAAGTAGGCGCAAACGTTACAGATCTGTTGACCCGGATAAATACTGCCCAAGGAATCTTGGCTCAAGCAGAAAACTCGTACCGAAGCGGAGACACAAATACGGCAGCGACTCAAGCTAACACAGTACTATTAATCGCACACCAAGTCACAACCGCCGCACAAAACGCTAAACAAGAAGCCATAATGTCTAATCAAAATAACTATTGGTTCACGATAGCTTTTTCAGTAGTTGGCATGATCATGTTTCTTGAGGTTCTGGTTCTATTTTGGCTTTGGTTCAAAAGAAGATACATTAAGAATTTGTCTGAAGCAAAACCTGAGTTGGTTAGCAATGAATGAGGAAAGAGTCAAGCAAATTGAGCTATTGAAAACGATACAGCAGATGGAGTCAAGAGATGAAAAGAGAAAAACCAAAGTAGACTCTAAGCTTCTTATCAGAGAGGACCGTGAACGATAAAACTACTTCTTGACTCCAACATTCTCTTAAAACTATTGGTAAGTATAATTGCTGAAGGTTGGTTTCTGTTGTTTTGCTTGCGTGATTTTGCGGGATGGGTGGTTGTGAAACCTTGGTAAAGTTTATATTTCCCACGGTGGGATTTTATTTGGTGGGAAAAAATGACTGTTGAAGAAGTAACTGTTGACCACAAAGGGCGTGTACAAATCCCCAAAGCAATCCGAGATAAAGTCGGGTTACACGTTGGAGGAAAAGCTCGCTTAAAAATAGAAAAAGAAAACATAGTTATTATGCCTCCAATTTCACCTGAAGAGTTCATTAAAGAAATGGAAGGCTGTATCAAGGAAGGTTCCCCCGTCATGGATCCGCTCAAACTAAAGAAAATGTGGGAACCAACAGAAAAATAAAGTGAGCAAAATGTTGTTCATAGATTCTAACATTTGGTGCTATTATTTTGACCAGCGCCTTCCTGAGCATGTTCGTGTGAGGGATGTTATGCGGGAAATCATAAAATCCGAGGAAATAGCCTGCAATACTGTTATTGTTATGGAAGTGGCGCATTACCTTGTTAGGCATTTCACAGAAAAAATCGCCCGCAAGAAAATAGAGGTCTTCGTTAATCTAAGCAACATAGATATCGCCGACTTTAATCGGCAATTATTAAGCGAAACTGTTGAAACCCTACTGGCGTACGCGTACACTGAAGGTTTAGGTGGAAGAGATGCAACCGTAATTGCATCCATGAAGTTGCAAAACATAAAGAAAATTGTATCTCACGATGATATTTTCAAGCGTTTGGCGAACAAACTAGAATTGGAAGTCATCGATCCAGCCCAACCAATAAAACCATAGGATTCCACGTTTTAGAGCATTTTAACTTTGGTTACTTTTAGAAGTCTATGATTCAAAGGCGGCATTACTTTAACAATAAGTAGAATTCAAAACCTGAGGTAGTTAATGATGACATTTGATCTATTTGGTATAAATATAGGTTCTACTAAAGTATAACTGAAGGTAAGACTTTGATTGACCAGGAAATGAAAGTTGGTCCAAAAGGCCAAGTAGTCATTCCGCGAACGATGCGAAAAGCACTCAAAATAGAACCAGGATCCAAAGTTCTATTTACACTGCAAGATGACAAATTAACCCTCCAAAAACCCTGTTTCGATGGCGTAGCAGTTTTCAAAAAAATAGCCAAACAAATAAACTCAAATGAGAAAATAAATCCCCACGAATACGAAGAAGAACTTGAACAGAGAAATCCCTAATGCTATACCTCGACGCAAACGTCTTCATCTACGCAGCCATAAACACCGAAGATATTGGAGAAAAAGCAAGGGCTCTGCTACAAAAAATCCAACAGGGAGAACAACAAGCAGCAACCTCAGTTTTAACGTTTGATGAAGTATTTTGGTCAATAAAAAAACGTAAACCCGAACTTGCCCAAGAAACAGCTTACGCCCTCTTAAACTTCCCCAATCTTGAAATCATTCCCGCAGACAGAAAACTGGCCTTGTCTGCTTTAAAAATCATTAATGAATACAATTTGGCGCCAAGAGACGCTCTCCATGCTGCTACTGCGATAGCTTCAAAAGCAGATTGCGTTGTCTCAACAGACTCGCATTTCGACAAGATTAAGGAGTTAACACGTCAACCACTCTAAACCCAGCCGCCTGTGTTCGTTTTTGACACTGTTTCAAGTTTGGTGCCGATTCAAGCGAAGTTATCTTAACAATCTTTCATAGTCAAACTGAGGTCAGCAATTCATGAAGCTTGGAGATTACAAACTAATCTTTGTTGCCACTGCGTTAATCGGTTCATTGCTCATTGCCTCCCCCGTAATTGGCGGCGCTATTCGTCTTCCCGAGGGTGAGCAGTTTTCTGAGCTTTATCTTTTAGGTCCCGGTCAAATGGCTGAAAACTATCCATCTAACATAGCGGTCGGAGAGAACTATTCCGTTTATGTAAATGTTGGAAACCATTTAGGATCTTCAGCGTACTACGTCTTGTATGTGAAGCTTGGCAATGTGACTGATCAATTACCGAACTCGACTACTAGTACTCCAAGTCCCCTTATGCCCTTATACGAATATCGATTCTCCATTCCAGACAGCACAAATTGGCAGAGTCTTCTAAAGTTTTCAGTTACCAACGCTGCAATCCAAGCAACCAATTCAAAAATCAACACTCTAAAAATAAACGATGTAACGAATAACGTAGATAAGCCCGCTATATGGAATTCAAATAGCACCACATTCACATATCGACTATTCTTTGAATTATGGAACTACAACTCTGAGAATGGATCTGTTGAATTTAACAATCGTTACGTAAGCCTTCAATTGAATCTTACCCGAACCCCCTAAATTCCTCCTTAGTTAGCAAAAGTTATGGTGCTTTCCCAAAGAAGTTGGGCTGGACATTGAAGTTGAGCTTAATCACAACTGGAACAAAATAGTTTGGCATGGCTGAAACCTCAATCAATTATCGGGGAGATTAGGCGAGAAGAAACTTGGAGTTAGCAGGCACTAAAATAATGGAACGCTAATGTCAGAAACAACCATTTGAACTGTGTTTAGCTTGCTATTATTTGTTCTTCTTGTTGAGGTATCACAATTAATTCGACTTCATCTTGCTTTGAAAGTGATTTGCTGGTTGGTTTTTGGAGTTGTATTGTGTTCTGATGCCTTGGTAGTCCTATCCAATACAGGATCCAGCCGGCCATGAATACTATGGATAAAATGGGTGCTGCTATGAGTCTTGCGAGTTTGTTGCGGTTTCTTCTTTTGGTTGGTTTTGTCATGTCGGTGCCTGCCTATATCCCTGTCACTTAATTCTCTATATAGCCTTTATGAATTGATAATTCAGCTATTGTATTTTTGCGCACCTCAAAACAGCGATTTTTTAAGAATAAGGTTCTTCGAGTTAAGTTGTCACAGGTTGTAATTCCAATAAGACAGAGTCAGTTGAATTTAGCAGTCGTTACGTGAGTCTTCAATTGAATCTTACCCGAACCCCCTAAATTCCTGTTGGTAATTTTTTAAAAAAATTTGTCTGCTAATTCAAAAAAGTTGTGCTGTCATCTTTCTTCTTAATCTGGGGTTGGCGAGCACCTAAAATTAATTGCGAACAACTGTTATGCAAAAAAGGTTAGAATCTTGTTTATGCCCGCTTCAATTAGGCAGTATGATGATTCATGTATCATGTTTGAGTTCTTCGATTAGGTTAATTGTTAGTTTAGATAAAGGGTGTTGTATCGGGAGAAAGAAGACACAAGGATGCATACGACTTAGGAGTTACTGTTCATGTCTGCTTCCTTTCAGGAAGGGATTTGATAGTGCCATCTCTAAATTAGTTTTGAGTTTTTGTTGTTGGTTTGCTTTGGTTGTTATGTGTTATAGAGGATCCAGCCGATGATCAATATAATTGCGAGTATGGGTGAAAATAAGGTTTTTGCTAGTTTGTGGCGTTTTTTTCTGGCGGTTGATTTTTTCAAATCAATACCTTCCAGGTATGATCTTTCTTGATTCTTGATATATAAGTTTTGTGAATTGTTGGTCCAATAAATAATAATCGAAAAATTTGATTAATTGTAGAATTCGAATAGACACCGTTTACCCAAATGCAGGAAATCATTTGGGATCCTAAACCTACTAAGTTTTATACGTGAAGCTTGCTAACGCAACCGACCAGTTACCCAACACCCCCTTGGAACCTCAACCCCCTCAGACGGCACAAATTGGCAAAGCCTACTACAGTTTTCAGGTTCCAAAGCCACAATCTCAGGAAATAATTCACAGATCAACACTCTAAAAATAAACGATGTAACGTATAACGTAGATAAACCTGCTATATGGAATTCAAATAGCACAACATTCACATATTGACTATTCTTTGAATTATAGAGATACAACCTTTAGTCAAACTCGATACAGTTTTATGGTCGTTTTGTCTCTCTAAATTTGAATCTTACAAGAATACCATAACTAATTTATTGCATAAGCAGGAACGTTTGAGGTCATGACTAAAGTTGACAAGCATAGTATTGCTTCAACGCAGGTTATTATAGCTGCGTGGAATGAGGAAGAAGGCATAGGGCTTACTGTTGCTGAGTTTATGGATACCCTTGACAGTCCTCGTGTTTTGGTGGTTGATGGAAGAAGCACTGATCGAACTCTTGAGGTAGCTATGGATCTGGGTGCAGATGTTCTTTTTCAAGATGGTTTGGGTAAAGGTGATGCAATAGCGAAGGGGATTGCACATATCGATCCAGCGGTTGATTATGTTGTGTTAACAGATGCGGACTACACTTACCCTGCTCAATATGTTCCTGAGATGATTAAAATTTTAGAGGAAAATCCTGAAGTGGGCATGGTCTGCGGCAATCGATTCAATGGATACCAAGAAAAAACAGCCCACAGCAGCATCTTTTACATAGGCAACCGACTCATAGCTTTCACCCACAAACTACTAAACGGAATCACATTAGATGACCCACTGACTGGGTTACGTGTTGTGCGTGCGAGAATTCTTAGAGGTTGGAAAGTTAAATCCAAAGGCTTCGACATCGAGGTGGAGCTTAATCAGCACGTGGAGCGGGAAGGGTTTGGCATCGTGGAAGTTCCAATTAAATACCGCGAAAGATTAGGCGAAAAAAAACTGGGTGCTAAGAATAGCATCGAAATTTTGAAGCGCATATTCTTAGAAACAACATATTAAAAACACGAAAAAGGTTAATCGATTGGTCGATTCAACGTAAGAAGCGTAATTTTATCTGGGTTACCTCGTCGAGATATTGCCAATGTTCGGAGCTTTTTTCTATGAATGAGAAACTTGTAAGTGTGGTAGTGGTAGACTATCATGGTGGTGATGTCTTGGAGAAGTGTCTTCAATCTATATTTTTGTCTACATATCCTGCTTTAGAAGTTATCGTAGTTGATAACGCCAATGACGAGCGCACGGCGGAAGTTTCGAAAAAGTTTGGTGTCGTTCGATTAGTTAGTGGGAGAAATCTTCAATACTCTGGTGGAAATAACTTCGGTGCAAAAAGCGCAAACGGAGAATACATTTTGTTTCTTAACAATGATGCAACCCTGCATCGCGATGCCATAAGTAGACTTGTTGAAGAAGCAAATCGAACAAACGCAACTTTATTTGCGCCCAAGATATTATTGATGGATCATCCTCAAATGATCAACTCTGCAGGAATTCAAATGCACATGGCTGGATTCGGGATTTTGCGAGGATGCGGTGAAGAAGACAAAGGACAGTATGACAAGCAAAAAGAAACTTGTGCTCCACATGGTGCGTGCTTTCTTATATCAAAAAGTAGTTTTCACAAACTCCGCTGTTTTGATGAAAGTTTTTTTGCATTTTATGAAGACTCAGATTTAGGTTGGAAAAATTCATTGATGGGTAAAAGTACAACGTATGTCCCTTCCGCAATAGTCTATCACAAATGGGGGCATTCTTGGAACAAGGCGAATAAAGGATCCAAAATGTTTTTAGCTGAAAGAAATAGGTTGACATTGATTTTGACAAACTATCAACGTCGCACGATGATTCTGCTTTTACCCATATTTATTTTAGCTGAAGGCAGCACCATAGCTTATTGCGCATTTCAGGGAATTTTGGGATGCAAGATTAAGGGGTATTCCGATCTAATACTGTTGAGATATTATATCATGAGGCGCAGAAGATTAATTCAATCAATCAGGACCACAAATGACGACATCATTGTCAAATCATTTACTTTGGAATACAAACATTCACAAATAGGAAAGTCTAACTTAACTGTCAATGTGCTTTTTCATTTCTTTGGTGATTTTCTAAAGCGCTTCATCCGTTGAGCGTTTCTTCTTAAAGAAAATTGAACAGATAGTCAATGTTGTATTAAACAGAGCAGCGAATTTCTTTACATACACATCTTTTTAATTAATGTATTTGGAGCAGATTAAATGAAGATACTTCAGGTTGCACCTTGTTTGAACTCTTCTTGGGGTGGTTCCGCAGCCGTGGTAAGAGACATTTCAAAGCAGTTGGCCAAGAGAGGACATGAAGTAACAATTTATACTTCTGATGGAACAGCTAAAGGACGGCTTCAAAACATTGATGGCGTCAAGGTTTTTTTTCTTCCAACTCTGAATTCCTGGAATGCTATTCAATCTAAATTCTTCATAACACCTAAACTAAATGAGTTGGTTAAACGTGAAATTCAGCTTTTTGATTTAATCCATCTTCATGAATTTCGGTCATATCAAAACCTTGTAGTCCATCATTATGCAACTAAATTTAAAGTTCCTTACGTCATGCTTGCTCATAATAGTCTTCCTAGGGTTCCCACAAAACGAAGGCTGAAATGGGTTTTTGACGTTTTTTTTGGTTATAGGATTTTAAAAGATGTTTCAAGAGTTATTGCTCTAAGTGGAAAAGAAGCGAAACAATATATTAACTTGGGAGTGCCCGAATCAAAAATTCTGAGCATGCCTAACGGAATTGATTTGTCAAAGTATTTTTCATTGCCACCACGCGGTTCTTTCAAGAGCAAATTTAACATAGATGAAAAGACCAAAGTTATTCTAAGCCTAGGCAGAATTAATAAAGAAAAAGGCCTTGATTTCTTGATTAAGGCGTATGCGGCATTAATCAAGGAGCCTAAATACTCAAGAACTTTGCTGGTTATATCAGGGAGAGACGACGGCTTTACTCAGGTAGTAATGTCATTGGTTGATTCTCTTGGACTAACCAACAAAGTCATTCTCACTGGATTTTTGTCAGAAGAAGATAAGATCAAGGCGTATGTTGACTCGGAAGTTGTTATTAATGTCGAACCGGAGAATATTTTTGGTTTAGTCCCGTTAGAGGCAGCCGCAAGTTCAACACCGGTTATAGTTTGCAAGACAAATGATATTAGCGAAGTTGTCTTGGCTGGCAATCTTGGCTGTGTTGTAGAATATAATAACATACCCGAACTAACACAGACTATGGCCAAATTGCTAGACCAGTCTTCTAGTTTGACTTTAATTCAACGTCAAAAAAGAAGGAGCTATATATTTAATAATTTCGATTGGAATGTAGTTATGCCTCAACTAGAAAAAATATATGAAATAACTGTGGCAAATAGTAAACACGGCGTTGGATTTTCAAAGATTTATTCATTAAACTAATTTAATGAATTGCCTATCACCTATCTTGAATCTCAAATCAACTCAGGATTTTATTATTTCATTTGCTCACCAAATCGATTCCTTTTAACATATGATAGACTCAAAAAGCGACAATAAATCCATAATTCAGAAAATTGGGATAAGATTATTGAATTCTCATTAAATGGTGCGTTAAAAGACTTAGCCCTTGCATGGATATTGCTTATTATCAATCTAAATTGAAATGTGATAATATTATGATTAACGTTGTCATAACAGGTGTGAGAAACTATCTTGACCCAACATATGGCGGTGGGGCTAGAGTTCTTGGTTTACTCAAAGGATTAAGTAATTCAACATGTGTAGGAAAAATAGTGATAGTCAGTCCTTTTGCGTCCAAGATTAAGGAAAATGTGCAAACGTACTTTTCTCATAAAAATTTCAGTATTCTGCAGCCTGTTCATTACATAGATATTATGGCAGATGTTAACCCTTTTAGAACTTTGGCTCTTACAAAAGTTATTAAAAAATTTAATATAAATTTAATACAACATGAGGAAACTCTCGGCGTCATTAGCTCCAATCTAGCTGCAAAATACTGTGATATTGCTCTAGTAATCGATGAACACAATTTTGTTCCCCAATATTCAATCGAGACAGGTCGCCATACTATAATTCAAAAATATCTGAACTTTTTAGATTCCTTTTCTTTCAAGGAAGCTGACCAAATACTGACAGTTTCAGAAGAAGATAAACAGAGTGCTTTGACTTATTATAGGGCTTCTTCCGATCGAGTAACGGTTATTCCAAATGGTGTTGACACTAATATGATGCATCCCGTTACCGCTTGTGAAAGAATGAAAGCAAAATCCAGACTTGGTCTGGAAGGAAAGTTCGTATTAGTCTTTCATGGTAGTATGGATTATGGTCCAAACAGGCAAGCGGTGTCTGCCATTGAAGACTTCATACTGCCTTCTGTAATTCAAAAAATTCCAAATGTGTTTTGCCTGGTTTTAGGGAGAAATCCACCTAAGAAGCATAATAGACACCGCTTCTTGAAGGTTACTGGTTATGTTCCCCACCTATTTCCCTATCTTGCAGCCAGCGATGTCGCAGTTGTGCCTCTCTCGAAAGGGGGAGGAACTAAACTTAAAGTACTTGATTATCTATCTATGGGTATACCAATTGTCGCTACAAGGAAGGCAGTTGAAGGACTGCCTGTTAAACACAAAATCAATTGTCTTTTAAGCGATAGCGTAGACCAAGAATTCATATCAAACATACTATTATTAAATAACGAAATTGGTTTGGCTGAATTTCTGTCGAGAAATGAGCGAGAGTTTTCAATGCAATATGATTGGAGAAAAATTGGGGAAAAACTAGGTAAAGTTTATGAGCAAATCGTTCACTGACATTTTCCTCTTGAGGAAGAAAATTAAAGAAAATATGTGCAAAAGTGCGGTATTCATAATTTGGTGATTATCTTCGCAATTTAGACAGCAAAGACAAATGTCAGCCTAAAAAATGTTTTGATGAAATAGAAGTACATTTAATAGCCGTTAATTGAGCATGAGGCATTAATATGCAAAAAGATTACCTTTCTGAAAAATCAAGTCAAAAGCTTACCTCGGATCAATGTGCAACGAAATCTAAAATTATTCCCAACTTCAATGTAGAAGAACATTTGAATGCGAAAGCAATAAAACTTCTTAAACCAAGCGCCATTGGTGATATCGACGTTGTTATTCCAACTCACAATCGCCTATGGGCACTTAAGAGGTCAATACCATTTTATCTAGCCCAGCGAGAAGTTAAATCTATCATTATCGTCAATGGCGCTAGCAATGATGGAACTGATGCTTGGCTAACGAAATATTGTAAGAATGAACCTAGGCTAAAGAAAATTACGCATGAAAAAAGAGAAGGGGCATCAGCAGCCCGAAACACGGGGGCTGATTCTTCTGAAGCATCAATGGTTTTTTTTGCTGATGATGACATGATTATGAGGCCCAATAACGCATTATCTATCATCCGCAAAGAGATGATAGACAACTCGGGAGATGTGATTTCCCCTGTTTTGTGCCTTACAGAACAAGAGTCATCAGATAAAATTACTTTTGCAGTACATGCTAAAAACGAGCAGTCTTTATTTTCTCCCTCTCTGGAATTTAAGCCTTGGCGTAGATTAGCCAATGAACTTAATGGCCGTACATTCAATTGTTGCACCCTTAGCGGCTTAATGTTGATGAAAAAAGAAGTTTTGAATGCTGTTCGATACAACGAGGAATTGGGAAGATCGAGTTTTAGAGATGAAACTGATTTCCAATTTAAGGCTATTAGAAAGGGTTTCAGATTACTAGCGTGTCCACAAGTTTGCTTGATCAGTCTTAGGAGCCCAACTGATACAGGTGGATGCAGTCACTCAATGAATTTGTTCGCCTATGAATTAGAAGTTTGTCGTAATAACTGGCGTTTTCTTGTTCGGCACAAAGATGACTTGAATAATTTTCTTAGATTTCCTTATCCAATTGAAATTAGTCAAGCTCTTTTCATGATAAACCATTTTTGTAGAAGGTTACCAATGAATATCGGTTATTCAATGAGAAAACGGAGAATCGAGAAATGTTTGGCAGCGAAGGCAAGTGCTATGAACTAACTGAGTGTTTGCGGTTTTTAGTCGTTCTGTGTCCAAAGCTTATTTTTCAATAGGCACCTGTTTATGCTTAAAATAAGAAACATAAAACTATCAAATAAAAGCATACTGCGACTCATAGACACGAAATAAAGTAAAAACGCAAATAGTCAGCTAAATTGAACATTATGTGCAAAACAAGTCCTTTCACAATTGCTGGTTTTGATTCGAGTGGATGGTAGTCATATTATGCGTATATGTATGATTTCTGGCTTAGCAAAATATGCTGGGGGCGTTGAACATGTAGTTGATGAATTGGGCAGTTTTATGATAAACCGTGGCGCCAATGTAACGGTTTTCGGTAAGTACTACAGGGATCTTGTGGAAAGCTCAAACAACTTGACAACAATAGGAGTACGCCCTTATGAATTACCTTCCAAACTAAAAATTGCGATTTATGATAAGTATGTGTACAGTCTGAAAGCGTGCAGAAAAACAAAAGTTTATGGTTGCCTTTCGACTTAATACATGGCCATGGAGATAATTGTTTTTTCAATTCAATTTTTAGAACCAAAAAACCTTTTATTATGACTTTTCACGGAACATTGGAAGGAGTTTGCCATAGAAAATATGGGTCAAAAATCAGTCCACACCTTTTTACAGTTTTTCTTCCTGAAAAAGTTGCAGCCTTAAGATGTGACTTAGTCGTTGCTTGTTCAAAAGCAGTAAAAAATGAGTTAGTATCTTTTTATGGAGTGAATCAGAATAAAATTGCTATAGTACACAACGGGGTCAATGTCAACAAGTTTTTTCCTCAAGATAAGAAATGGGCAAGAAGAGAATTGGGGTTGCCTCCGAAAAACAAGTATGCTCTGTGGATTGGTACAGATCCGATCCGTAAAGGTCTTTCAATAGCTATAAAAGCTGTTGAAAAGATTCCCAATATTATTTTGTTAGTTGTTGGAATAAGTGGTAACAACTTTGGCAAGACAATTTTTCTGGGGAAGCTTTCAGAAGCAAAAATCATGGATGCGTATAATGCTGCAGATTTCTTGATTTTTCCTACAATATATGAAGGCTTTCCTTTGGTTCCTTTGGAGGCACTAGCCTGTGGTCTGCCAATAATCGTTTCAGCAGAATCAAATTTGGGTGAAATAATAGATGAAGGTGTTCACGGGTTTGTCGTGACTGAAAGAAGCCCTTCTGCTTACGAAGAAAAAATCAAGTTCCTTTTGAATGATGATGTTATGCTTGAGAAAATGTCCTTTGAATGTAGGAACTTGGCCGTTAAATACAGTTGGAAAAAACAAGCAGAAAAATACTGGAAAATCTACCGACGAATTATTTGAATCTTAGATATGAATTATGCGATCAGGAAAAAACGCGCTTTCTCCTTTGCTTGAAGCTTATAGGATTTCAGCATAGCAAAATTAAATTAAGCGTAGCAGTTTTGTTCTTTGCTTAGCAGAGATGGAATTAAGCGCAGTTCTTATGAACCCTAATAAAAGTAAAAGAGTTGTTAAAATGATTATCGAATCAAGAATTCAACATCACAGAAGATTTTGGGAAGAAGCTCATACCGGGTACTACTTTAGCAGACTGCAAATTCGCGTTCGAGGTGTAATTCTTCGATTATTAAACCCGTCTAATAAGGATGTCCTATTAGACATAGGGTGCGGTTGGGGGATAACCTTATTCCTCTTAGCAAGATTGTGAAAAGAAGCGTAGGTATAGATATTTCTAGATATACACTAAAACTAGCCAAGCGTGCAAGGAATATGCCCAAGTCAGTTGAGTTAGTAGTTGGAGACGTGAACACTTGCCGTTTATCGACGGTGTCTTTAGCAAAGTATTGTTTTCTCATATTATCGATCATCTTCTGACACCTGAAAAAGCACTAAGAGAAATCAATAAAGTTCTCACAGAAAAAGGATCATTACTTTGCATTACCCCGAACGCATCAAGTTACCAGAATAAAATGAGTTATGCCTTGCGAATGGTTCTAAGAGGATTTTTGTACGGGACCTATTGTCTGCCTAAAAACCAAGAAATCCGCACCGCGCTTGAAAGCCTTCAAGAACTAAGCCGGGAGCTTGAGAAAGGAACAAACCACAAACTCGAGGTGCATGAACTTGATCATGTGCACGAATTTGGAGCAAATGAGTTAGTCAATTTGGTGAAATCAGAGTGTCTTCTAACATTTCAACAAGATTTTACAGGTTTTCATTTGATAAGTCCAATTCTATATGTTAATGATGTAATAGGTCAAATATGGACTAGGATAACAATAAGATTCGAATTTTCATCAAAGAAGATTAAATGCTCTTTATTGACTGACATGTATTGTTTAGCACAGAAAAGCTACAATTGGAAGGTTGATTCTGATGTCTAATTTTAATTACACGATGATCTTAATTGCAAATAATTTAACAGTGCTGATATAGAGATTGGAGTTTACTCATTTAATGATTACTTGTTGATTAATTATTTAAAAGAATTTATTCGTAACTACTAGAAAACACAAATGTTTGCAATACTGAAAATACGACTAAGACAGTTTTAGGAGTATGGTCATAATCTGCAATGCTTGCGATGTCAATAGAATCTACAAACGGTCCACAAACCAAAAATAAATACTTATTGATCAAAAACAATTTTGAAATGTACTTAAAGAATTCTCATAGATTCTTAATTAACCATTGAAGGGCTGGGATATGTATCTTGTGTTCGAAATCCTGTTAACATAAGCTAATGTTGTCAAAGGAAGACTTGTTGAATTGAAACTAAAATCGGGAGGAAGATACTGATAGCTTATCATTTTGATGCCAGGCCTTGCTTCTATCGCATCGAAAAAGTTATTTACAAAGGTTGCACATGACAGGTCGGAATAGCTAGAGGTAATTCCCCACTCGCAAATCATAACTGGTTTTTGACTGCTGTAGTCATTGTAAATTCCAAGCAGCGAGGAAGGGTTTGTATCTGGTTGATATTGGTACAAATCTATTCCAACCCAGTCAACATAGTTGTTTCCAGGATAGTAAGCTGTCCAGTGATTAGGTCCTATATCATCGCAGTTTGGATTCCAAACAAAATAAACATTGCTGGCACCTTCATTTCTGAAAATATTAACGATTCTCTGCCAAGCACCTATAAACGCTGTATTGTTATCAGCGAAGGAAGGTGTATCTACGCCTGCCCAATCGTCTACGCCTTGATTAATGTTCATCTCCTGTCCTATCCTCATAAATATTGGATAACCAAACGCTTTAGCTTCACCCGCAAGTCTTATGATATAACTGTCCCATGTTCCGTTTGCGATTTGTTGCACAGTAATATTATCGCTGAGTTCGACTTGCCCCGTTGTTGAATTTCGCATAGCCGGTGTGAATCCAACCATTATGGCATGTATCAACCCTGATTGAATTAAAGGAGCAAGTGTATTGCCTCCTTCACTCAACTCCATACACATCCATAGGTCTTCGCCTAACATCAAAGTAGCTTGATCATTGTATACGAATAATCCTTTTCCAGTTAGATTGGCAAAGTAATCGATTGTCGTTGAGATGTCTGTTGAGGTAAGAAGGGAATTACCAAGACTGACAAAAGCTGATTGATAGCAAACACCGTTATTCGGAAAAAGAAACGGATTAGAATTTATTATACCATGAATGCTTACTGTGTAATTCGCACTTTCGTCTACTTTAGCACTTATGGCACTGAAGAAACCTGTTAAAAAGAGACAACATATAATAATTGTGACGTAGATATAGCGTCTCTTCATGTGATCAACCATTAAATCTTCATCATTAAATTATCAATTTAACTTTATTACTAACAACTTCAGATTATTATATATTGTGTATTGTGATTTAATATATTTCGCTTGTAATGCAAACAAGTTGTGTGAACCATCTCGCACTCAAAAGAAAGAAGGTCATAAGATAATTGTCGATCTAAAAACTTAAATGCGTAATTATTTATGCTGTCAACCCAGCGTATTGCAAATGCTTGAAATAGGCTTCAATTTTGGCGATCTTTTTTTAGACTCAGCTGATCAAGAAGCATGTGCTCCAAAGAAATTCAACCGAGGGATTTAATATACGAATTAAAGTTTTTTATAATTTTTTCTCAGAACAAAAAACAAGCATAAAGATTATAAACTCCCCTATATTTGGCAGATTAAAACACAAAAATATTATTTAAAAACAATAGGTGCTATACTAAATTGCAAATCTCGTTGCCTCTGAAGATTGTTATATTTGTTCAATTCTTATTACTGTTCCTCAATGGATTAAATGCGATTGGTTTTGAAATAACACCTGCAAGAATGATTATTGGTTTTATCTTTCTAACTTTCATTCCTGGGTATCTAATACTTACTCTTATAGAAAAGCGCAAATTAAACGCTGTAGAAACCATGTTGTATTCAGTCGGATTAAGCCTCGCTTTACTAATGTTTACTGGAGTATTGCTTAATCAATTTTTACCCTTGCTTGGTATGTCAAAACCAATTTCGTTTTTGCCCTTGTTTATCACGTTAAATTTGGCGGTAATGTTGTTATGGTTTCTAAGCTTTAGGCGAACAAGTTTCAATTTAAAAATGAATGACCTAAAGATTAGTGAATTTTTTTCACTACCTACTTTATTTTTGCTTTTATTGCCCTTCATAAGCACATTAGGAGTAATTTTACAAGTTTATTATGGAAACAACATCGTTTTGCTTTTAGTAGTAGTTCTAATTTCATTAGTGGCAATACTAATCGGGTCAGGTAAATTTATTCCTGCAAAATTATATCCTTTAGCTATAGCAGTAATTGCTATCTCTTTATTGTTACAATACCCAAATTTGTCATATTATCTTACAGGATCTGACATAAATTCTGAATATTACTATTCTAATCTAGTGATATCAAGTTCGCATTGGAACCCTGAGATTTCAGGCAATATTAACGGTATGCTTAGCATAGTGATGCTTTCACCTATATACTCGATTATTCTTGGCATAAATAATGCACTCGTCTATAAGATCATTTACCCTTTGCTTTTCTCGCTTGTTCCAGTAGGAATATTTTATGTATTCCGAAAATTAACCAATTCTAAAATCGCATTTCTCTCTGCCTTTTTCTTCATATCTTTTTACCCATTTTTCACTGAATTCACTGCGCTTGCAAGGCAGAACATAGCAGAGTTATTCTTAGTTTTGCTGGTTATGCTTGTTGTTGAATCAGAAATGAAATCAAGGGGGAGGTCTGTAGTTATACTCGTTTTTTTGGGTGCCCTAATTACTTCGCATTATGGTCTTTCATTCATTTTTCTTGCTTTCTATCTTCTTTTAAGTGCACTGCTTTTGTTTTTCCTCGAAAGTTCAATCTTCACTCGGATATGGCAACATTTTCATTTAATAAGCACAAATTGGGAAAAAGTCCGTAGTCCCTCATCAGCTAAACCAAGAATAATAAGTAGTGTTATAATCTTATTCTTTATTTTTTTCGCATTTACATATTATGCGTATGTTTCAAATGGAATAATTTTATCCACTATTTTAAATATAGGTCAACGCGTTTGGAACGGAATTTTCACACAATTTTTCGATTTATCTTCAAGAGGTAGCGTTGTTCAGCTAGGTCTTGGAGGATCCACTCTTTTTGCATCCACTTGGCGTGAAATTAACGTAATACTGCAGTATATCACGGAAATTTTCATAGTTGTTGGGGTTTTCGGTCTAATTAAGTCACGAAATAGAATTAAAATAAGCAATGAATATCTTATTTGGACAGTCATGAGCTTGGCATT
Source organism: Candidatus Bathyarchaeota archaeon (assembly GCA_963741005.1). Lineage (GTDB taxonomy): Archaea > Thermoproteota > Bathyarchaeia > Bathyarchaeales > Bathycorpusculaceae > Bathycorpusculum. Next base: position 701,682 of record CAVUGQ010000005.1, on the reverse strand, counting down.
GATCGGTGGGGGGATTGTTCTACCGTATTTTGCTACTTCCCTTAATATGACGCGAATTTATCAAATATCCCTCATATTTCTTTCCCTTTGTTGCGTATCAGGTGGTCTAATTCTTCTTGAAAGAATTCTGAAGATGTTCCACATTAATGTAAAGCATGCATCTGCGATTCTTCTGATTATTTTAGTAGCCTATTTTGCGTTTAATACTGGCTTTGTCTTTGAAGTCACGGGGGATGTTCCCTCATCTAATTCTTTGGGGCTTCAGCGGCTAAAAACGAGTACAGGACAACTTGCGGTTGCGTTTAACAGTTTTTATCTATGGAAAACAGACGTATTAGGTGCAACGTGGTTATCACAATATAGATCCAACACTTCAGCGGTTTTTGCCGATGAGTTGAATAAGGAGCGGGTATTGATAAGTTATGGACTGATACCTCCAGAATACTCTTATTATTTAACCATTACGAAAGGAATACCGCCACTTTCTTTTATCTATCTTGACCATTTGAATGTTGTTAATAAGCTATTCACTACCTATGATCAATATGGTGCTTTGATCACTTTCAATACTTCCGACCTTTCGCCCGTTCTTCAGAAGTGTAACTTGATCTACTCAAACGGAGGTTCCGAAATTCTGTACTCGGTACCTTAATCTATCGCATTTTCGCTAGCTTCGGAAAAGATTGTGCGTTTTTCCCCCAAGAATAATTTAAGCGATGGGGTCAACTAAAAATCCTGATGGTTTTCTAGCTTATAAAGCGGTAATAGCAAAAATGCACTGACTCCTTCAACCAAGGAATCCCTGCAAACGCTTGCCTCATAATCGCTCCCATCTATATTCAAAAGCGAACATTTAGCAAAAGGATAAGTTGAAAATAGTGCCTGATTCTTAAACTTATAGGCTATTCACAAAACGTCGCTATTTTTTCGGCTATATAATGAAGTTGCAGACTCGAACAATAAATGTCACTGACAGTTTTTTTAATCATAATTAACTATTTTTATGCTAACCTACCAGCAACTAAGGAATAGCCCAAGGAAATCCTCAAATTTTCTTTAAAATAGCAATAGGCGAGGTAGTGAAGCCTATGGTACAGGTTGTTTTTGAACGGTTATTTGATTTTGGGCTTTGTGCGTTTTGTTATGTTTACGATACGGTAGCTTCCTCGATTTTTGGAAAGTTTTATTATCTTAAGCAAGCAACTAAATAACTCTACTCCAAGTTATGATGAAAATGCCGCGATCAAAAAAAACCGTCTTTAGTCAGATAATTGTTTTCACTTTGCTAATACTAGGCATCGGTATAGTGGTAGTTTCCATTTTTTCCGTTTCATCATTTTTAGCTGTACTGGGTGTGGCGATTATTTTCTGGGGAGCACTGCTTCTCTACGTTACTCCTTCCAAGCACGTACCAATCAAAATACTGAACGTTTCAGTCGAGGCGACCATAGCCAACATCGAACGGTTAATATTCGAACTTAACTTGACCGAGAAAGGAATCTACCTGCCACCCAAAAACCTCAAAGACACAGAGTCAAGCCTTATATTCATCCCAGAAAACCCTAAAACTTCGCTACCAAAACCTGCGGAGATAAACGAAAAGCAGCTCACAAAGTCAAAAACCGGTGCCTTTGTCACGCCGCCCGGCGCTGCTCTTTCACGCCTATTCGAAGAAGAACTAGGCTTTTCATTTACAAAAATTAACCTCATACAAATCCAAAAGAAACTTCCGAAACTACTCGTCGGAGGTCTGGAACTTGCGGAAAGCGTCGAAATCCAAATCCAGGGCAACATTGTCACAATGGAAATAATAAGAAGTATTTTCGATGAAATTTGCCGAAAAACAGATTCTCAACCAAGAACTCACAAGCAAATAGGTTGTCTTTTGAGCAGTGCAATCGCATGTACTTTAACTAAAGCTGCAGGAAAACCCGTAATCATCCAAAATGAGACCTGCAACCAAGAAACTAAAACAACCAAGATAGAATACCAAATACTCGAGGAATAAACCATGCAACTCCCGCCCTTTACCTTCTCAGACCTAACCTTACTCTTAGCCGTGGGCGCCATCAGCCTTCTTATCACGTCAGAACTGGCCTCGTCCCAGCACGGCTTAACAAACCTTACTATAAACAAGAAAAAACTACGAAACGCAACCATAACTGTGAGTCTACTATTTCTAGTAACAATTGTCATCCAAATAATCAACCTAACTATGGGTTCCTAAAATAATTAGAAGATCTTGCTCCCAAGCTAATATGAAGAAAAAGCCATTGGTCAAAATCGCGATTATTTCTTAAACTAAGGCGATTAACAAAATTGCCTGGCATTTTTTCCAAATTTCGAAAGGCGAAATTGAAAACAGGTTTTGTGTTTCTTACAAATTCTCTCCTACAACTCCTTCTAAAGAGAAATCAAGAATAGCCCAATAAGAATTAAGCTAAAAAGGATAATTTAGTTTTATTAAGTTTAGCATGCTTCGTCGGCGTTACCTAAAGAGGTGCTCGTTTTTCGCCATTTTATTTTCCAGGTAGCGTATGCTATAAATCTTAGTCTCCTGTTGGTAAAGCTTTGAGAAATATGCGGTTGAATGTGTGGAGCTTTTTATTTGGATTGAGAGCGGCTTTGTTTTTCAATTTATCTTTTGGTGATAGTGTAAACTCTTGCTAACGTAATTATCGCTGTTTTTATCCCGCACCGTAACAACAGGTATAGCAGGTTTTGAATGAAGTAACGCCATTGCAAAAAAATTGGGTACAGCTGGAGGTTAAGCCAGATTTACCTGTACGCGCCTAATACATGACGGATTCAATTTAAGGAACTTTAATCTTGCCTGTTTTTTGTTTTTGTCTTAGGTGGGAGAGAGATATTTTGGCTGTAAAGCGTTTCCTTTTTCATCGTAAAAATCGTCATGGAGATAGAATGTTTCGTTGCCATGTTTCTCTATTAATTTTTTTGCATCTTTAGCAGATAGACGGCAGTTGACAAGAGAGCGCAGATGATCGGGGCAAAGTGTGTAGGTTGTTTCACCATCGATTAAAATACTTGAGTAGCCAGTATTGCATATTTCACATAGAGTTTCTTCTTCTTTGTTCACCATTTAGATTTATCATCCTGTCAAATAGTTTATGATTTGCTTGACACTTTAGCTCCAAGTTAAGATTAAATTGAAGTTTTCTCGTTTCCTTCAATTATCTTAAATTGGCTGTGCGATATATTGAAGTGTAATATGTAGTATTTTTTAGTTACGCAAATATGAGTTTGTATTAAACGAGTTCCAAATAAGGTAGGGCGGTAGGTAGTTGGGCATGGGAGCCAACCAACCTTCCAACTCGCCATTTCACTGGAGAAACAATACAGAATTGGATAGTAAATGTGCAGTCATCATTCTCCACAATCTGGGTTTGGCGAGCACCTAAACACCTTAATGCGCTTTACCTTTCTCATTAGCTAATCACGCTTTATGGATATTGTCTATTGGGTGCCTGTGAATGTTACGTCGCAACTGAAGGTTGTGAGGCTGCCGGTGTTTGATGCTGCTGTTAATGTTAGGGTTGCTTGGATTGAGGCTCCTGCTGCTAGGACAGTGCTTTGTCGGTTCCAGGTTAATGTTAGTGAGGAGCCGGCGTTGCTTGGAGTCCAATTGCCTGTACTCATTGTTAGTGTTTCTGGAACGTTACCAGCATTTTTAGAACACCACTGCAAAGGATAACCTTGGGCAGACGAAGCTTTACGTTTGCAGACGCATCCAAAAAGCCCTGCATAGCCTGTTTAACAAAAGCAACCCAAAACAAACCCATCACTACACACAGCAAAAACCCTGTGTCTTTTCTATCAGACAAACAAAACCTCCAAAACAGAAACTTAAATGGAAAAATTAGTGATTATACAAATGGGTTTACTACTTTTATGAATTTGTAAGGTTTGAAATCTGCAATGTTCTCAGTAAATATGATGTCTATACTGTTCTCTTTGGCGGTCACAGCTAAGACGCAATCGAAAATCTCAGCCTTAGACAAATTAAGTTCTTCTACAAATTTGAAAACTTCGATAGGTGCTATTCCTGAAGGGTTCAATTTTTCAATCTCGTTGCATTCCCAGAGGTCGATGCAAAGATTTGCAGCTTCAGGTGATGATATTGGGTGTTCAACTCTTTTGGCGCTGGTGACTACGGCGAAAAATTCGTAGAGCACTTGAGGTGATAGGCATGCCTGGATTTCGCCATTCATGGCTTTTTTGATGATTTTGCTAGCTTGCTCTTGATTTGGCGAAGACTTGTTGTAAGCATAAACCAGAATGTTTGTATCAAGTAATGTCTTCATAGATTTCTTCTCTTGAAAGTTTTCCTTTAATGGTTCCCAGATCAGGAGGGTTATCCAACTTTTCAAGGGCACGCTTAGAGGCACCACACCGACGTATTACGCTCAATTTGGCAACTCCTCTTTCGACGACTTCAATGTGCAAAACGTCTCCATCAACTAATCCGAGCTTTTCACGCACCTGCCTTGGAAGATACACCTTATCTTCATAGTAAGTAGTTTCAACCATGCAAACCACCATATTACCCAAATAATTGGGTAAAATATAAACTTTGCGAGACGACAAGTTCCCAAACAGCCTACAAAAAATGCCGACGATGAACACAAAAAAACCTTGAAAGATGTTGTGCCGTCATCATTTACCACTGAGTATGTGAATGTGGCGAGCACCTAAATTTAACTATGTCAGATAGAAAGAAAAATAGTACAATTACCTACCTGAAAGATAATTATTAAGTTAGACAAATGTGGAGCATAAGTTAAAGATTTTTGTTGGGTTGTTTATTGTGCGCCTGTGAATGTTATGTCGCAGCTGAAGGTTGTGAGGCTACCGGTATTCGCTGCTGCTGTTAAGGTTAGGGTTGCTTGGATTGATTCTCCTGCTGCTAAGACTGTGTTTGCTCTGTTCCAGGTTAATGTTAATGAGGTGCTGGCGCTGGTTGGGGTCCAATTGTTTGTGGTCATGGTTAGTGTTTCTGCTACGTTGCCTGTGTTTTTGATGTATACTGTTTGTGTGGTGGTGGCGCCTGGGTTGAGGGTTCCAGCGGTTAGGGCTGTGGCGGTTTGGGTGCAGTCGCTGTCTGTGTATACGCCTAGGTTTACGGCGTTTATTTTTCCGTTTAGGGGTACGGTTTGATTTGCGCTGAGAATTGCTGCGGTTGTTAGGGTTAGGGCTAGTGCGGTTATTGTTAGTGCGATTATTGCTATGCTGGGTGTTTTTGTAAGTTTCATTTGGTTGTTCCCTAACTTTATATCACGTGTAGTAAGTATTAATAAACATTAAGCATTAGCTGTCAACCCCAACACATGAAGCACACAAATACACACCGAAAACTAAAACACCCCACCACAATCAACCGTAACTGAGCACAGGTTCACAACTATTAGTGCCTGAGCAGGCTTGCCAACATAATTAATGCTGTTTTTATCCCGCACCACAACAACAGGCATAGCAGGTTTTTTGTCACCGCAAATTTATGGTCAGCGGAGTTTAGATTTTTTGGCAGTTAGAATTATATGCGGTGTCTGTGGTTTTTGGGTGGGTGTTAGTTGGGTTTGTGTATTCTGGTCTGGTTTGCCATCTAGGTTCTTTAGCTGTATGCCTTTGAAGCCTCCTTCTTTACTTTTTTCATAATCCTTGATTTTTGGGTTATCTCGAAGCCGCTGATAGAATCAGCACTCTGTTTCTGGAGTCTTTCCAAGCTCTTGGATGGCAAAATTTTTGTCAATTTTTGATCTCCCCTAGTTACCCAAATCTGAAAGCATTCAACGGTACAAACTTTTGAAGCGGAGCCATAAGGGTATACATAGTGCTGTCCATTAAATGGTCATTTTCTTTTATTTCTGAGTTGTAAACCATAACTTCATGAATCCAATTCACGCATTTTGACGAAACAAAAATACGGGGTTTACCATCGCCTTAAACGATGAATCTGCCTCCTAACTCGCAGATTGCATCATCACGTTTACTTTCATGTGCAACAGCGTTTAAGTCTGCTTGACGAATTAACTCGATAGTTCCAGGTGCAGAGCGGTCGCAAACTATTTTGCCCTTCCCATATGTTGCAACCATTTCTTTTAGTTCCAAAATAAGCGTTTCTGTTTGAGTACGATTCTGATAGAACTCATCCAAGATGTAGGCGCGGTTGTCATTGTCGAAGCCCACGGCAACTATTGCACTTGGATTTGTCCACCCAAAATCCACTCCCAAAATGATACTTCGTATTGTAGTGAGGTCGATATGTTTGAGTTCATGTATTGTGATGTCATAATCAAAACTTCCTACGCTCACAGGCGCAAATAACCCTTCAATATATCGTTTCGCGAGGTTGCCGTGGTGAGTAGCAACAATTTCTTGCTTGTATTTTTCACTTAAGAAAGGGTTGTCAAGCATGCTCCAACGGTAAACTTTGCTGTCTAAGTTGCGTTTCTCAGGGTTCTCATAGAAATCATATAAGCGGCAATCCGGCAGCAACGGCGGCGGCGACGTTGTGACAATGCTTGAGGTGATGTCTCGCTCTGTTTTACCTGATCCCCTGAGCCTGCGCAAAACAACATCTTGAGACTCAGCAAACTTACTAACGTACTGAGCCTCATCTAACAAAACAACATCAACATTGGTGCCTTCTGCATATTCAGGTTACTTCAAGTCCACCAAACCACAAGGTTTGACCATCAATAAACTCAATGCAATTATCACTTCTTTTATAAGCATTCACAATTGGATTCGAATCGATTGGGTGACCAAGTAACCATTTACTCTCCAACGTGGGAATCAAGATGCGCCTAACCATTTTGTAGGTAGGTTCAAAAACCTACCCAACACTATTGGGGGTCTCAAGTAACATACTAAGAATCTCAAAGCATCCACAGATTGTTTTGCCTCCTCCAACCCCGCTAAAGACTGCTCTATGACGTATCTTGTATCGGTCGTTATGAAAGATTCTTTGTTTCTCGAACGGGTAGTACCTTAGAATTATTTCAGTTTGCTTCATCATTTGGCCGCCACATTTTAACAACTATTTTTTTATTTGTTGATTCAACCTCCAAAACCTTGCAGGACACTGCAGCAATTTCTCGCATTGAAGAAGTAGTCTTAAGCATAGTGTTTAAAGCTCCAAGCCTAACCAACGGGTTAGATTCAGAGTGCAAAATCCTGCTTGCTTGCCGATAGATCTGTTCATATCGATTCATTATTTTCAACAGCACATCTTCAGGCTTAATGGCACTCTGCAAAATCTGCTGCCAGGTTGCACGAGTCTCAAAATCATTATAAACCGTACGTTCTGCACAGTCAGCTTTTTGAGCTAATAGTTTGACTATTTCAGCTCGGGAAAAACCCAACCATTCAAGCTTTAGCAACTCTAAACGTCTTTCGATTACATCCACCTACTTTACCTCCGTAAACCATAACTTTACACAAAATCGCATACCCGATCAATTACCTCCAGACTACACAGTAAATTATCACTTCTCATGACTCGCTAAAACTAGAAATAAAAGAAAAAGAGCAAGAGAGTCTGAAGTGCAATCTAAATTTCCAAGTTCCATAAGTGCAAACTCTTACATGGATCTAAAAAAGATAATATTGGGTTACTATCCAAAGTCAAGATAGCAAAAGTTGATCTGATTGAACAATTCCAATACTACATTACACTTTGTTGGTTCTAGCGTGTAAGATTTTTTTCCATTTCCTGGTGGTCTTTCTGTCAACATTAAATATTCCTGCTATTTGGCGTTCAGTGAGTTTTTTTCCTTTTAATTCTCCTGATTCTATTAGGTTACTTTGAGTTAAGATGAAAGAGGCCGAAAAAAGACTTTTGAGTTGTTTTTCAGTAAATGGCTCTTCATTCGCTATGAAATTTCTTGCTTTCTCTATCACTAAACTGATGGTCTCAAATGCAACTCCCACAGTCTTCAATATCTCAGTTTTTTCATCGGCGATTCGCTCAAGCTGTTTGAAGTTCACTTCAGACTTTTTCTCTTTTTTAGTAGAATTAACTGAATAAATTAACCTACCTTCTTTTTTCGCGATTCCAACAGCTTTACGGTCAAAATCGTTGTCATTGATTGTTTCGTTGTCCCAGCCAGTTGATTGTAATACTTCATAACCAAACAGTTTGCCACAAGCTTTGCATTTGAAAACTACGTCATATGCATTACATAAAGAATCTTGCCTTTTACTCTCTCTTCCGCACGAAGGACAAGCATAGGCTGTTTCTTCATCTTCTTCATGAATAACATTAAGTGTTATGGAGATTACTTCGTGACCACATTCTCCACAAGTTGAAGTGCCCAAAGCGGGGTAATTTTCTAAATAATCAGTTGAACCACACCTCGGGCAAAATTTGAATTCAACAGAGTTTTCTTTCATCATAACCACCTATCAAATTTACCTTTAAAAAACCTAACGAGACAAAATATTGAATATTGGAATTAAGAGCTACCACAAAATCCTAAAGACCCATTTTCTAGCCTAAATTTCCTCTAAAACAACAAACATTGGGTTACCCAATAAACTGTTTGCTTTGATTAGAATCCGATAAGATCCTCACTAGTACACATTTTCACCCTAAATTTCCCCCAAGCAATCAAGCGCTTGATTTATATTATGGCACATCATGTTGGGGCAATTTGAACTTCAAAAAAGAAACAAGGTCTTTCAATACTCCATTACGATGAAAGCCAAATCTTCAACCTCTAACAAATCCAACCCAAAAATAACAACTTCCAACCCAATCCACCCCCCAAAATCGCAACCACCCCACCAATTATTCAACAAAAATTAAACACCACACCCACCCAACCTACCCGTCAACCAATTTTATCTGTCCACATACACAGCAATCTCTTGTCTTGGAGACTTAACAGTTGTTCCAGAATACCTCTACGGTGGACTTGCAGCAATGGACGCATGCGTTATTGGGTTTGCAGCTTTCAAGAGCCGAAGCAGCATTCCATAAAAATCCACAAATAAAAACCCTTCTTTTTCGAGAAATTTCTTCCATTTCTTGACTAAAAATAGCTTGGGCGCGAAGCTATTTTTAAAAGCCAATTTTGTGCCGTCATCATTCTCCACATCTGGAGTTGACGAGCAACTAAAGCTGAATAGGCATTGATATTTACTATTAAATCCAGCTGGTTTCGATTTCTTTGATCTGTTTGAAGTGCGGGTCGTCTGTAATGCAAGTTGCTTTTAGCACGGATGCTGTGGCAGCGATCATGCTGTCGCCCATGGACAAGTGATATTTATGCCGAAGTTCAGCTGAAACCTCTGCGACTTGGTCATCGACAGGAATGATCTCAAATTCTTTCTTGAGAAACGCCACTTTTGACCTCGCGGTTTCCCGTCCTTCCTTGGATAGGGAGTTGTTGTACAATTCATGGACAACTACTGCCGAAACACATCTCTTTTTTCTTAATACGAAAAAACTTAGCTCAATTCTAATGGCGGTTACATAGCTGAGTTGGATATTTACCTTCAAATACCCCAGACTTTCTACACTCCTTTCGCACTCAGCAGGTAGGATCCTCGTTGTCAGGTCGGTTAAGTCGCTGGTATAGCGAGATGAGTCTGCTGTTTTAATTATCTCCTAAGCACATTCTATCGGAATGTTAATGACTAACTCTTTGGCAAAAGTGTCCAAAGTTTTTTACTAAACTCCACACACCCTGTTCCGTTGCAAGCACCGCATCTGACTCCCCTAAGAGCGGTAGTGTAGTCCTTTCCTGAACCGTTACATAAATCACATTTTACAAAAGTACCGTATTCCTTGTGCTCAGGCGTATAGTGTTCGTGGATATCTGTTCTCGACAATCAAATCACTAATTGATTTAAAATATTATATGCTATTAAATTTTATGAATACAGGATAAATAGAGTTATTCAATTCATTTTTTCCCAAAATTAAGGCTTTCATTCGATTTAACATCATGATGCGGCTTTTGGAAAATTTGATAAGGTGGATAAAAAAAGTAAACTAAATTTTAAAAGCTGTTTTATGCCTCAGCGTGTTAAACGTTGTTAACGTCCTAAATGTTTTTATCTCCTCCTTTGCTTTGATAGAAATCAGTAAATGGTGAGTTAAATGGTAAAAGTAATAGTTGATAATACCAAATGTAACGGAGACGAGGTCTGCGTGAACACTTGTCCAGTTGAAGTTTTTAAGATGAAAGATGGAAAATCTGTACCTGTCAAAGCAGGCGATTGTATTGTCTGCAGAGCATGCGAAGCGCAATGTCCTACCGGTGCAATTCAAGTAATCGAATAAGTAACGACACCGCAAGATTCGCCTTTCAATTCTTACATCTCCCATATTCTTGGATTTCTTGCACTGCAGGTTTTATTCTCTCAATTTCCCTAAATGCGTCTGAAACAACATCATAAAATGATTTAATATTTATTCTAAAACATTCCTCTTCAATTATCCGCTCGCTCTCAAAAAAGAAAAATGGAAAGAAACCATTGGCAGGCTAGAAAATCGAGTCTAATTGAGTTTAATTTCCTTTGAAGACTGCCACAGCCCATGAATGTTGCACATCGAAACTGCAATAAATGTTCCTGCCTTACCTGTTTTCATCCAACCTGTCGATGCCTGATGAACATAGACAGTACTTGTGTTCGGTCCTTTAGCCGAAGCGCCGTGCGCCCCATATTCGTAGCGTGCAACTTGATTTGGAAATTTTTCCCCATCAGCAAGGAAAAATAGTGTTACCCAACTGATATGGTGCTCTGTCGTGTTGGGATGTGCAATCTCCTTGCCAACGGTTACTTTAACTTCAAAAAGGTCATCAGCTTTAACGGCGTCTGCACACTCAATGACTGGTACATGCTTCTCCGTCTTCCAATCGGCTTCTTGGATTAATTCACTAATTTTCTTCAAAAACAATTTCTCCCGCAATAATTGTTGAGATTTAAGAATTTATGCATTTCGAAAGGTTGTCAGCTATCAGGAAAGCAAGGCAAGAACAAATGTGATGTAAAAGGGGGGTCCTGAATTTTATATCTGAACTCTAGACTTTACATACCAGAATCTAGTTCTACATCTTAACTATCGCTCGCTTTTGGTTATGCGTTAGGTTCGGTTTGGTTTTGGATAAATTAAATTGGAATTTTTAGGGAATAAACGAATGAACGGAAATTTAATTGTGAGGTGGGAAGTTACTTGGAATAGAGCATCTTTTCCTTTTCCAAATGCTTTTAGGAAAAAAGAAGTATTGAATTAGCGCACTCCGTTTGGTTGGATAAAGAAAAGGCTCAGTTGGAAGGTTTTTTAGTTTCTGTTGTCTTTAAATTGCTATAGGCGTTTTGTTAATGAAAAAAATTTTAATTATGCTTGACAAAGGAGTGGAAGATGCCGAGTTTTTATATCCATACTACAGGTTTCAGGAGGAAGGCTACACCGTTGATGTTGTTGCTTCTAGAGCCAATGAAACTTACTTGGGAAAACACGGTGTTCCTTTGAGATCGAACTTATCGCCTAGAGAAGTGAAGGTTGAGAATTATGAAGGGTTGATTATTCCCGGGGGTAGGGCGCCAGATTACATGCGCGCTAACAACGAGTTAGTTAATATTGTTAAGGAAGCCTTTTCAAAAGGAAAAGTGGTTGCAGCTATCTGTCACGGTCCCCAAATGCTTATAGAAGCAGATGTGTTGCGAGGAAGAAGGGTCACGTGCTGGAAATCAGTAGTTACAGACGTGAAGAACGCAGGAGCCACTTTTCTTGATGAGAAAACAGTAGTTGACCAAAACATGGTTACTTCTCAGTCTCCTAAAGATCTGCCCAGTTTCTGCAAAGAGACAATAAGGTTGTTGAAGAAAACACCATAAGCCATACAACATACCCTCTATTGTTCAGTGAAAAAACATTTAAATTTATAAATGTTCTAACTAACTGAAAAGTGGGCGTACGTTTGTTTGTCAATATTCTCGACTTCTAAAGATTCTGCTTGGAACTACCGAATAATTGCTACCCGACCAATCCTTATAAAAGTTAAAAACTCCAATATGCGAAAAGCTGTTGCAATAGATCTCTTAGTAGACCTTCCTTTTGGCTTTGAAATTTCGAAAAATATCCCCATAGCAACAGTTGAGGTTGAAAAGAGGTTTTCAGCAACCCTCAAGGTTTATACTTCAAAAAACGTAGAGGGCGTAGAGAATGAGTTTGTGGAGTTTTTTGAGGTTCTAGACGTGGACCAGAGTTTTGAAGACTTTGTCAAAGCTTACTGGATATATCCAAACCACATAACTTTTGAACTCACGGAAATAGAAGCTTTATAGAGCTTCATTTATGGGCATCATAAACCTTTATGTTTGTAACTCTCATGTGTTCTTATTGAACAGAACTCTATTTCTTTTTGGTCTAAATAGTGGATATTTTTTCTTTAGTGTTAATGAACACTTTATATCAAAGCTTCGACTTATTGTCTTGTTGCTGTTTCTGAAGGAGAATGAAGAAGTGAAGCTTTTTCCTGATAGAGTTGTTGTTGGAAGACTCTTAGCCCCAGTTTTGAAAGCTCTGGTTGGCAAAGACATTATTGTTTTTAATTCAATTCTCGCTTAAAACAAGAATGGTGTGATTATAATAAAAGAAGCTTTATTCTACAAGAAATTGGATGATAATTTAGTCAAGTGTAACCTATGCAGTCACCGATGTCCCAGAATAGCGGATTTAAAAAGAGGAATATGCGCCGTAAGGGAGAACCAAAAGGGTAAACTCTACACCTTAGTTTATGGCAAAGTAATAGCGCGCAATATAGATCCGATTGAAAAAAAGCCCCTATTTCATTTTCTTCCAGGTTCTTTTGCTTTCTCTATAGGTACAGTGGGATGTAACTTTAGATGTGAAAACTGCCAAAATTATGGTATTTCTCAACTCCCTAAAGAGCGTAATATGATAGTTGGCGAAGATATCTCACCGGAAGAAATTGTTGCAGAAGCTAAACAAAGCAAATGTGAGAGCATCGCATATACCTACAGTGAACCTACAATTTTTTTTGAGTACGCATATGACATTGCCAAACTGGCCAGGAAGGAGGGAATAAAGAACGTTTTTGTAACTAATGGCTATATGACTGAGGAAGCATTGCGGGAGATAGCGCCATATTTGGATGCTGCCAACATTGATCTTAAAAGCTTTAGTGATAATTTTTACCGTAAAAACTGTGGTGCCCGTCTAAAACCTGTATTGGATTCTATAAAACTTCACAAGACACTTGGAATCTGGATTGAAATAACAACCCTAATAATTCCTACACTAAACGATTCGGAAGAAGAAATGCGAAAAATCGCAGAGTTCATCAAGGATTTGGGTGAAGAAACGCCTTGGCATGTCAGCCAGTTTTATCCATTATATAAACTACTTGATCTTCCAAGGACGCCTAATGCTTCGCTACGAAGGGCCAAAGAAATCGGAAAAGAGGTTGGATTGAAGTATGTCTATGTGGGAAATGTACCTGGAGAGGGGCAAAATTCACATTGCTGCAGTTGTGGTGGTTTGTTGATTGAACGCAATGGCTATAGAATCGCTAGGAACCGAATTGCAGATTCTGTTTGCCCTGATTGTGGAGCTATCGTAGATGGCGTCTGGAAGTAATAGTCAATAAAAAAGGGGAGAAGCGTGCGAGCGTGAAGCGGGTCTTTCTCTCTTAAAATTATTGAGAGATTTGAAAATTTGTTTTAACCACTAACAGTTTCTCAGCACCTCACTTTTGGAAAACGTTAATTAACTGATTCTAATAAGATTTAATTGGTGTTTTTGATGGTTAAATACAAAATTGATATTGACTTAGAAACTTGTATTTCGACTGCAGCATGTTATGCGACTGATAGGATGCATTTTAAATCGGGTAAAAATCAGCAGTCTAACGTTGTTGGAGGACAAACAGATGAGTTAAAATCTACACACATATTTGACGATAATAATATAGCTGATGCCCAACAAGCAGCTAAAGCATGCCCCGTATCAGCCATAAAGGTAACTCAATTATGATTGCGCGTGCTTCCTTGGGTTTTCTTAGTTTGCTTATGGTTAGTTGCCATATGCAGCTCAAGATCTGTCTTAATGTTAAATGATTTTCTGCAAATTGGATAATCGAAAGTGCGTGATAAAAATAACTAGGTAACTTTGTCTAAAAAGTTCAGGATTATGTTTTTCAGAAAAGCAAATAAGGAAACAAAAGTAAACATGAGGAGAGGACAGTTTTGAGAGCAAAAATAGGCTTCTTGGCAGCTTTGATTATAACAATCGTTATTGGAGTTTACGGCGTGGAATTGGGTATCCGCATGTCAACCGGTAATGGAAACCCTGATTATTTAGTTGTTGTTTTGATAGTGATAGTATTTTTGTTGCTTGCTGACGTATTATTTTATCGACGGTTGCATGCCATTCAAGCTGATCTTTAGTATCTTGTTGCTTGCTTCATTCTTATGTTATTGCGGTTTTTCTATTTGTAAAAATGCCGTCATCATTCTCCACTAATCTGGGTTTGGTGAGCACCTAAATCTGACTACGCATATCTCATTTAGCAGTAACTAGAACAGCCCATGCCTTCTTGTCTTCAGCAGACGAACCGTGACATCTAAAGACGCATCCGAAAAACACTCCATCGTTAAATACAAATTTAAGTTTGAAGAGCAGAAAGATTAATAGGTAGTTTTTTACTACTTTTACTACTAGGTGTATTTGCGTTGGGGGAAGTTAAGACAATTAAAGTCAGCAAGGAAACCTATGCCAAACTTAACGAAATCGCTGGTGAATTACAAATCAAATTGAGGCGTTCAGTGTCAATGGAGGAAGCTATGAAAGATCTGATAAAACGGAAAGAAAAAGGAAGAAAAATCTCTGATCTGGCAGGTTCTTGGAACATCACTGACGCAGAATGCAAAGAAATAGAAGCCTCAATTGAGGAATCGTGGAAAAAATGGAACCCGACAGAACAATAATTGACACAGATATACTCATCGACTTCTTGAGAAAACAAAAAGAATCGGTTGAATTTGTTGCTGAGCTTGAGAAGAAAAAAACTATTCTGTCAAGTACAGCAATTAATGCTTTTGAGCTATATTATGGTGCACACAAATCCAAACAGTCAGCTCAAACCCTGCAAGCTACAAAGAATCTGCTAGATAGATTAGTTCTATTTCCACTAACTCCGCGATCAGCTCAAAGGGCAGGCAATATCTACGCAGAACTTGAGTTGAAAGGGAACACAATAGGGCTCAGAGACACGTTTATAGCGGCTATAGCCCTCACAAGAAGATGCAGCATTGCAACCAAAAACATAGTTCACTTCAAAAAAGTCAAAGACTTAACTGTAATAACTGTTTGATGTACTTGCCATTTAGTTTTTGTTACTAAAATATTACTCCAGGCGTAGCTTTAACCAGACGGAACGTGGCGTATGCAGACACAAACAAAAAACCCTCCACAAACAATTCAATAAAACCAACCCAAACCAACTTCCACTGAAAAATGAAAAAACATCTGTTCTTCTTCTAACAGACAACAAATCACTCTAAAACAAAAAATACGAAACTTCTGAAATCTGCCTCAAAGTTTATTACGACGAAAAAATATAGTTTTATTCGGCGAGTCAGATAAATGCAACAAAGTCGAGTAGGTTCGAAAGGAGAGCTTTTCCCTTCTAAAGAAATCAGAGAAAAACTAAAACTTAATGCCCGCTCAAAAGTCATTTACAAAATCGAAGCTGGACGACTAATAGTTGAGCCAATTCCAAGCCTCAAAGAAGTGCTTGAAGAAAAGCCTTCAGTCGAAATAACGTTTGAAGAATTCCACAAACAAAGAAGAGAACTCTCAACGAAGGCTGAAATTTGAAACTCTTACTGGACACAACATACTATCTACCTGCCATAGGCGTCTCAATCAAGGAGATGCAAAAAGACGCATTGCTCACACTCATAGCTAAAAAACACCAAATTACAATGAGTCAAATAACCATATTCGAACTCTCAGCAAAAGGAGCCAAATACATAAAGGAAGGCCAGCTATCACCGGAACGAGTAACCAGAGGCATAAGCGCAATAATCTACAACGATGCCATAGAAACAACTCCAATATATGACACCACCATTTTACAGACCGCATTTAAACTCAGAAACATGCTAAACGACTTCATCGATTGCCTAATTCTCTCCTCAGCGATAAACCATAGCGAGGCCATAATAACTGAAGATAACGAAATTCAAAGCCTAAAGAAAAACACTGAATTCCAAAACCTCATAGCAGGTCAAAACCCAGGTTTCAAGATTCTAAAACTAACCGAAATAATATAGTAGATGCATAAAAATCAATATATTTAAAGCCAAAACCAAATGAAGCTTAAGAACTCTTCAGTTTTGTTTTAAATTTCTATTGTGTGCCTGTTAGTGTTACGTTGCAGCTAAAGGTTGTTAGGGTGCCGGTGTTTGCTGCTGCTGTTAGTGTTAGGGTTGCTTGGGTTGTTGCGCCTGCTGTTAGGACTGTGTTTTGTTGGTTCCAGCTCAAGGTTAGGTATGTGTTGGCGTTGGTTGGGTTCCAGTTGTTTGTGGTCATTGTTAGTGTTTCTGGGACGTTGCCGGTGTTTTTGATGTATACTGTTTGTGTGGTGGTGGCGCCTGGGTTGAGGGCTCCAACAGTTAGGGCTGTGACGGTTTTGGGGCAAGATGGTAGTGGATTGGTTTAGTTCCGTTTTCGATGATGTTTTTATCTTCCGCCACAACTAGTGAAACTATGTTTAAGCAAGCTTGCCATGCGATAGATCTGCTCTTGCCGATTCAATATTTTCAAAACCAACTCCTGAGGATTAATAGAGCTCGTGAACATCGGTTGCCATTTTTCACGTGTTTCAAAATCGTTATAGATTATCCGTGGGCTACAACAAAATTTCTTGGCTAACTGCTTGACTATTTCAGCTTGGGTTAAGCCTGAGCCTTCCATTTTGAGTTCTTCTAAACGTCTTTCGATAACTTTGGAAGCTTCTATTTTTTGATGAGGTTTTGCAGCTGACTCATCTTTTAAAGAGGTTGAAGCCAACTCATCCAATTCTCCTTAATTAGGTCTATAAAATATTAATATATAAGAAGCTTATTGCTTAAAAAAAGACCCAAAACACTCGCAGCCCCAGCAAACCACTTAAACGCCCTATGAATAATAATATATAAGAAGCTTATTGCTTAAAAAAACACCCAAAAACAACCAAAACACCCCCCAACCATTGCAAACCCAAAAAACAAAACAAACCCAAAACAAACCCCAATTAAAAAAATAACCCCAAAAAACACAACATAAAAACCAAACCACCCCCCTAAAAATGCAACTTTCCTGCAAACCCAACTACACTCTACTATCAAACAAAAACTTCCATTCAAGCATTCTCCTCCTCGCCAACTTAACGCTTTTTTTGAATAGACTGCATCACGATGATACTTGAAAATTTAAAATTCCAACAGCAACCTCCTGCCGTGGAGACCTAACAGTGGCCTAGAATAATTCTATGGCATAATAACCGCAATAGAAGTATGCTTTGTAGGTTTTGGTTTGTTCAAGAAGCGCAGAAGCTTACCCCCGACAATAAGAAGTTAAATGAGCAATCTGCTCCCTTTCCTTTTTTCGCCTTATTTCGATTTCAGCACATACCTTTAAAAACTAATGAACCTCATCAGAGCCAAAACAAGTTTAACTAATCTAACGTGTGGCCGCATGCAATCCAAACTTTCAAATTCTGGAAAGGTGGCTTTAACTTTTAGCCAACATAGGATAGCTGTTGCCATAAAACTTTCAGTTATTGCAGTTGCAGTTTTGGTTTTTTACCTGCAAGACCTTAGTATGGTTTTCAAAGGCGCCTTAACCGACGAATCAACCTTTCACGTACTCGCCATACCCTTCATCTTTGGTTATTTACTATTTAGAAAACGAAAAATGTTCAACGCTACCCTCCAACCCTCCCAAACAAGCAAAAGAGGACTCCTAAAATACTTCAGTTTGCTAACTGGAATAACCCTATGCACTATTGCCATACTTACTTATTGGTATGGAAGCTACACTTTCACTCCCCTAGAGATTCATATGCTTACCCTGCCTTTCCTATCTGCAGGATTAATCCTAATACTCTTCAACACCGCGACCCTAAGACAACTAATTTTTCCCATAGCATTCCTCATTTTCCTAACTCCTCCACCATCAGAAATCCTATTTGGCGTTGGTTCGTCATTGGCAAGCATAAGTGCAGCAGCATCAAACACACTTACAAACGCATTCGGGATGCATGCTGTACTCTCAGCCAACAATATAGGTCCACTAATAACGCTTACCAGACCTGACCAAACAACCATAGCATTTACCGTTGATGTTGCCTGCTCAGGAATCTACAGCCTAATTGGCTTTGCCATATTTGCTTTATTTATAGCATACATTATGAGGGGAAAATTATGGGGTAAACTTGCCATTGTTACCATAGGCATCCCATTGATCATGGTTCTAAACATTGTTCGCATTACTTCTATTCTTGCCATAGGCTACAACTATGGCGAAACCCTCGCACTACAAGTATTCCACACTGTTGGCGCAACAGTACTCATGTTTATAGGCACACTTCTTTTGTTGGCAGTTACTGAAAAAGCATTCAAAAAACCCAAGCCGCCACAACCCTGCCCAACATGCAGCCCAACCCAGAAAAATTTGATATATTCATTCTGTGAGAGCTGTGGAAAACTACTAAAATCTCCCCAGACAAAACTTACAAAGGCTGACATATCAAAAATCTTTGGAATAGCCTTCGTAATAATTGTTCTTTTAACTATTCAAGCGCCTGTGTTTGCATTAACACAAGGACCAGCAGAGATCTCAGTTCAAACCCCCACAGGAACCCAAACAGCAACATCAAGTGCCATGTTTCCAAGTATTATAGGCTACAACTTAAGCTACCTTTACCGTGACACAGCTTATGAACAAACATCTGGAGTTGATGAAGCATTAGTTTACAGCTACACTTCATCAAACCGAGAAAAACCAACTGTGTGGGTAGCTCTTCAAATTGCGCCCAGCGTAACATCCGAGCATAGATGGGAAACCTGCCTGATTAATTATCCACTCAGCCAAGGATTACAGACGGGAGTTAACCAACTAGACCTGCGAGATGTCCAACTTCAAGATAACCCGCCTATAACGGCAAGATACTTTGCCTTCCAATACAAAAACACAAACCAAACCCAAGTTGTCCTTTACTGGTATCAAACAGCGACATTTAACACCAACAGTTCGGCTGAGCAAAAAAGCGTCATGATCAGCCTAATCATGTACCCTTCATCTCCACAAAATGTGTCAGAGGCAGAAAATCAACAACTGCTCATGGCCCAAGCAATCAACAATTATTGGCAACCCATACAAACCTGGAGCACCGTTGCTTTAGCCATTTCTCAAAATGGCCTATCTCTATCACTTTTTGCAGGCGTAATTCTTGTAATTCTTGTTTTCTATGCTTATTTGATTAATAGGCAAGAGAAGAGCCAAACCTTAATTCTATATGAAAAGCTGCCTGAGCAGGATAAAATGCTTATCAAAGCGGTAAATAACGCGACAAAACAACAAAATCCCACAACTGAAGGCATAGCTGGTGAGCTCCAAAAATTAACACTGACTGTTCCCGACAGGACATGGCTAACAGAAAAACTCGATGAAGCTGAAAGAATCGGATTGATACAGAAAGCATTGGCAAATAGAAACGATCAACCTGCGTTTGTATGGAAAAGTTTAGTTTCAAAATTTAATATTAGTTTCAAAATTTTTCTCGATTTGTCCCGCCGATTTCATTCTCTAAATGGTTAAAAAAGCAAGTTGCCTAAACTTAATTTTACTCTAGGAACAGAGTGTTAAAATAAATCCAAGTGGAAAACAATAAACAGAGGTTATTTTTTCAAAAATAAATTTCTGTATGAATTATTGAATCTTAATAAAAAAAAATATATCTCCTAATTTACCATATAGAAAAAAAAGAATGTTTTTCCATATGTCCTTAAATAGTAGTTTACTTAATGAATGCTGTCTTGTTTTAATCAAGGAAAATTTCATTGAAATGAGAAAGGAGAAATAAAAAAATGAAAAAAACAAAGTATATGTCTTTAGTAATAGTCGCTATGATAGCAATAGCAACAATTGCCATATCTATACCTCAAGTTGCAGCAGCACCTACTACTATCGAAAAGTCACCCACAGCCTATTCTCCCGACACTGGAGGCTGGACATGGCCAGAGAGAGTTACTGATACAAGCCAGACCAATTATGCCTATGCTCGAACCGCAGTATCTGAAGCATACAGTGGTTTTGGATTTGACATCCCAAGTTCCTCTATAACTAGCGTAGTATTGACATTAAAAACAGCTAAAGTAACGTTGGAAACAATGACTATGGATGTACAAGTCAGCGTTAACGGAGGTACAGATTACCTTCCAGTAGGAACTATAACACTCCGAAGCTATATCAACGCGCCAAATACAGATACATTTATCCTTACAGACATTTTAACGTCGATAACGTGGACACCTTCGCAATTAAATAATGACCAAATAAAGGTTAAGGTTATCGATACTGGTAAATTCCCCGTAGGATATAATACTTATACTCAATACCTTTACGGGATAAACATAGCAGTTACTTATGATGACCAACCTAATGTCGTCCCAGAATATGCCTTAGGTGGACTCGGCGCGTTAGCAGTTACTTTCGCAGCTCTAGTAGTGTTCATGAAACGCAGCAGCATTCCAAGCTTCAAACGCCAATAGCGCAAAACCAAAACGAAAATTTCAACCCCTTTTCCTTTTTTTATTTCTTAAAATTATGTCAAATCCATTTTTCCAAATTTTAACTAAGATCTAAACACCTGATTTAAACCCAATAAATAAGTACATTGGGAGAAGTGTAAGACTGAAAAGAAACAGTATTCGTATAAGTGCCAAAATCTGCGAAATACTAAAACTTTAATATAAAAAAATAGTCAAGAAGAATATGAAGGAAGTTCAATGACAATAGTTGAGGAACATCCGCCCAAGTTTTCAAAGGGTATGCGCCTTATTTTGCTAGCGGCTAGTATTCTTGTTCTGGCAGCAGGAATCGATCTTACCCTTTTAACTGAGCAGACTGCCACAAGTTTCGCGTGGACACATACAATCCTTTATGACGGCTGCCTTCCTCGGCGCGGGCTACCTCGCCAGTTTCCTCCTAGAATTTCTCGCATATCGACAAAAGACATGGGCTAACGCCAGGGTAGCTGTTCCTTCAGTTTTCTTATTTACAACTCTCACTTTGGTTGCAACATTGTTACACCTCGATAAATTCCACCTCAACAGCCCCATAGCTTCAGCTATGGTAGCCGCTTACCTTTGGCTAGCCATCTACACCGCAGTACCCATTGCAATGCTGATTCTTCTCATCTATCAAATCAGGATCCAAGGCACGACACCAAAACGAAAAGCAACACTGGACACCTGGATACGCCTCATACTCGCAGCCCAAGGAACAATAATGCTGGTTACAGGCATAATCCTATTTCTTTCGCCAGCATCAGCCTCTACCTTTTGGCCCTGGGCGCTCACCCCATTGACGAGCCTCGCAATTGGAGCCTGGCTAATTGGAATTGGCGTTATAGCTTTGCATATGACGTGGGAAAACGACCATGGGCGCAACAGGATTGCATACATTAGTTATGCGGCGTTGGGGATACTTCAGGCGGTATCTTTGGTGCGGTACATAGGTGAGGTCAATTAGTCCGCGGCGGGCAGACTGGATTTATCTGCTCTTTGTCATCAGCATTATCCTAACCGGACTATCTGGTTGGAAAGCGTCAAGAAAAACAAAAATCGATTAGGCGCGGATGAGCAGAGTTGTTTTGTGCGGGGATTTTGGATTATTCCTTACCAATTTAGAATTCTATAGGCGGATTATCAAAGCCAACCAAATTGAATTGCATTACAAAGATCCTCTGATGAAAAAA
Organism: Candidatus Bathyarchaeota archaeon; assembly: GCA_963741005.1. Taxonomy (GTDB): domain Archaea; phylum Thermoproteota; class Bathyarchaeia; order Bathyarchaeales; family Bathycorpusculaceae; genus Bathycorpusculum. The sequence goes on along the minus strand of CAVUGQ010000005.1, from coordinate 679,660 downwards.
TACAAACAACATGCCGGAAGAGGAAAAACCAAAAAATAACAAAAAAATAAGCGCGCAAAAAAAACCATTCGATTATTTGTTATGGTCAAAGCACAATCACACATTATTAATAGTGCATTAAGATTCAATAGCAATTATGATTAACAATCTTGCCGTCGGACTCTTGTTAGTAGTTTTAGCTATTCTTATTTTCATTATTGAAACAAATCTCTATAAGGTTAATTACTTAACGGCAATCTTACCGATTGTTTTCTTAATTATCGGGATTGGATTAGTTCTACGGTATACCATTAATAGAAATCATAAGGAATAATCTCTTATGCATAAGTCAAAAGACACCTTTTAGCTTATTCAGCTTAAATCAAGCTGACGACAAATAGTGATAGTGAATGCTTTCAACCGTTTGAAACCACAAAACTATTTTTGCTAAATTGTTATTGAAACATAATCTAACAATAGAAGAATCTTCGTTGCGATTAAAGTGCGCGCCTAATTGGATCCGTTGAACCATAGTATTCCACATTCTAACGTAATTTAACTTCGTTGATTTAAAAAAAGCCTTGGCTTAGTTTGCCTGTGTTTGTTCTTCTTTTTGAGGAATCGCCAATAGCTCAATTGTGTCCCGTTTTGTGGGCATTTTGTTGGTTGGCTGTTGTTTTTGGTTTATGTGTTGCCATGGTTTTCCTATACAGTAGAGGCTCCAGCAGGCTATGAGCACGAAGATGAGCAGGGGGGACAATAGGATTGTTGTGAGTGTGCTGCGGTTTGTTCTGAAGGTTAATTTTTCCATGTTGACGTCTGCTCCTATTTCGTTTAGAAACTTGATGTAAAAGCTTTATTGATTCTGAATCAATACGGAAAAACCATAAAAAACCTTCACAAACGTTATGGTCACTTGCAGAATTTGGTCTATCTCAAGTTCATATTTTCACCGTACGTACTTGGAGACTTTAAACCGGCTTCAATTCTGCAACCTCGCTTTAAAGCTAATGAGCTAGCAGAAGAGATAACTGGTAAATTCATTAGAAGATGTACAAAGACTGGGCAGAAACGGTATCCTTGTAGTATTAAACTCGCGCGTGTAAATACTAAAAGACTTTAATATCCTAGTGGATTGGTTCGCTATTTAATAGAGCATTTTTTGTAAGCGCACCAGATTTCTATGTCTCTTTATTTTCGTCTTTTTTTATCTACTACCTCAGATACCACAGGTTTTTACACATCGTTTTTTTGACCGCGAGCGGAGCTTGGGATTTTTTGGGATACTAACTTATCTGTGGTAACTGTGGTAGTTGGGGCGGAGGTTAGCTGTGTTTGTCTTTGCTCATCTGTTTGCCATTTAGGTTCTTTAGCTGTGTGAAAGTTCACGGCTTGCGCAACACAGAAAAGCAACAAGAACAGAGTACAAACCGGGAGTCCATCCATGGATTGCTAATACGGTTGTTTTTAGGATTTGGTTTTATTCTATTTTGTAGGCCCATCGGACATATTTGGGGATTTGCAGCCAGAAAAGAGCAGGCAAAAATGTGCTATCAAACAACAGGTAGAAGAAGAAAAATCGCTTTCTCTGGTCGATTAAACTGTTTTTTCAAACAAACCAATTGCTAATTTCAAAAGGAAATAAATAAATTTTAAAAATCGACTAGATAATCCTTGATATGTGTCACTTTATAGTGTTCCTTGGCTTTTTCAAACAATTTGTTGTCTGCTGTAATTAGTTCTGCGCCTATTTTTTCGCAAAGAAAAAGGTAAGCTGCATCATAAATCGCAATATCAATCTTGTAGGCAATTGCCAAGCTCTGGGAAACATCGGTCCAATTCAATTCGTATAGCCTTAGTTGAGTATTCTGCAAGAATTTGAGTGCCTCTTGAGCATCAGTCTGTTGGATTCTATTTTGTTTAACCGCTATCCACAGTGCGTTTGCTGTTTCTTGCGTAATAAATGAAGGAGCGAACAGCTGAATTTCGCCGCTGAGGAAGTTGTGTTTTAGTTTATCTGCGTTTTCCTGATATTTTTCATCGGGCAAGACCCATTTCAAGACTACGCTTGCATCTATGATACAGTTAAGCATGCTGCTCTCACATCCGGCCTTCTCGAATCCAACCCAGGATTTCTTCATTTGTGGTTGGCTTGGACCGTTTTCTTATTTGGTCAAGCTTTTCAAAAGCTTCTCTTTTCTTTTGTTCATCAATTTTAGTCTGTAAGCATTCTCTGATGTATTGGCTCCAGTTCAACTCGATTTTTTTCATGTCTTTTTTCATTGTTTTGGGAATTTTCACGGTAATTACATCGATTTCTTCCTGACTCAATAACATTCCCTCGGGTATATATCAATAATATATACTAATAAGAATTACGCACTGATAGATTTTCGTATTTAGCAGCGCGCTTCCAAGCCAGAGGGGTTGTGCTAGATTGGACAGAAAGCGTAGCAAGTATTAGATTTCAAGTTGCTGCATGTCCTCAATTAATTCAAAGCCTTCTTCTGGGTAGGTGTTTGCGATTTCTCTAAAATGACTGATTACTTTATCATCGCAGTAGTGGCTGTTGCCAAGTTTGTATTTGGCTTCTCGTTGGCATCCATATTTGTCGCATAGATGCGCCTTATTTGGCGGCAATATGTGGTAGCGGATTGGTTCATGCGGTATTAGCGCAGTCTTTGTAGCCTCAATAGACTCCCGGCAGTCCCTTTGTCAACGCTTTTTTTTGTCTTCCAACACCGATATCATGGATACCGCAGGTATTTTGGTATCGTTATTTTTTTCTGTAGCGGAGCTTAGGTTTTTTTGGCTGTTAGATTTTTCTGTGGTTTCTGTGGTTTTTGGGGCGGGTGTTAGTTGTGTATGTGTATTTTGGTCTGGTTTGTCATCTAGGTTCTTTAGCTGTATGCCTTTGAAACCTCTTTCTTTGCTTGTTTCATAATCCTTGATTTTTGGGCTATCTTGAAGCCGCTGATAATACCGCAACTCCGTTTATGGAATCTTTCCAAGCTACTGGTCGGCATAATTTTTGTTAAGTTTTTTGATCTCACTTAGTTACCCAAACCTGAAAGCATCCAACGGAGCTGACTTATGAAGTGAAGCCATAAGGGCATACATAGTGCTGTCTATTAGATGGTCATTTTCTTTTATTTCTGAGTTGTAAACCATGACTTCATGAATCCAATTTACGCATTTGGACGAAACAAAAAGTCGGGGTTTGCCGTCGCCTTGTACAATGAATCTGCCTCCTAATTCGCGTATTGCATCATCACGTTTACTCTCATTTGCTACAGCGTTTAAGTCTGCTTGGCGAATTAACTCGATAGTTCCAGGTGCAGAGCGGTCGCAAACTATTTGTCCCTCACCATACGTTGCAGCCATTTCTTTTAGTTCCAAGATAAGCGTTTCTGTTTGAGTATGATTCTCAGTGGGCAATATCTTAAAAATATGTTGTTAGGGATGTCACAATACAAACCTTGCTGATCAACTGAAAAAACAGATATGCTTATCTACTTGTATGCAAGAAACAATTTGAGAGTATTTATGAACGAGACAACCACCATTCGGGTTTCAAAGAAAACTGCAGAAACGCTTGAAAACCTGCGTGAAAAACTAAACGCACAAAATCTTGACGAAACAATACAAATATTAGTTAAAAAACAGCGTAAAGCAGCCCTAGACAAAGGATTTGGCATAGCCAAAAACCAAATAAAACCATTCACTGAGGAAGATCGCGGTGAAGATCGTAATTGATACTTATGCATGGATTGAACTGCTAATAGGCAGCGAAAAAGGAAAAAAAGTAAAAGAACTAATTGAAAACGCTCAAGAAGCATATACTCCAAGTATAGTTTTAGCTGAAACTGCACGAAAATTTCTAAGAGAGGGCACAGATGAAAAAACCATCTCTATGTGGCTTGAAATAATCACAGCCGCCTCAGTAATAACCCAGATTGATTCAGCGACAGCACTAGAAGCAGCAAAGTGCTATCTTGAACTCGCCAAAAAAGCCAAATTATCCAAACAAAATACCCCCAGCTTATTCGACGCAATAGTACAAGCCACCGCTAAAATAAATCAGTGCCAAATCCTAACCGGAGATGAACACTTCAAGAATCTACCAGAAACCATCTGGATAGACTAAAGGCATATTAAAAAAAATAGTTCCTGAATATCTTTGCTTTGAGGCTTTCAGGGAGTCGTTTGGACGCTTCTCCTATTACCTCGATGCTACGGACCACGGCGTTGAGGGGTTTCCTGTCCTTGATGAATTGTTCATAACTCATGTCGCCAACGAACCTTTCGATATCATCTACTGCATCCAGGATATCTTGTAGGTAGTTCCTAAGGTCGCGGCGTTTCATATCATAATGACTTCCTCAAGAATGCGCTCGCCAATGTGGGGTTTGAGAGCTTTCTTTGAAACTAAATCTACTTTGACACCAAGCAAATCCGATAAGTAATTCTCCAGCTTCATAAACTCAAAAAGCACAACCGGATCTTCAAATTCAACAAGGACATCAACGTCGCTGCTCCCCTTCTGCTCGCCACGCACGTAGGAACAAAAACACCTATATTTTTAACTTTGAACTTTTCTCGCAGCTCTGCCTTGTGCCCAAAAAGCGTATGCTTGATGGCTTCAACGTTTTGCATACTTTAGAATAGGGTGGTTGGTGACTTTAAACTTTTTCACAGAAACAAAAATCAAACATTTCTTCAACATCAAAATTACTTTGCCTTATTCTTGAAACTGCAATACACCTTAAACATAAATTAGACCTTATTCAAAGCTTAACATAAGTTTAACAAATTAACGTGTGGTTGCATACAACCCAAACTTTCAACTATAGAAAGGGGGCTTCAAAATTAGGTTAACACACTTTTAGCTGTAACCATTAAATTCTCTGTCATAGCTACTCAAACAGAAACTAATTTTTTGAGCTTTGCAAAGTGAAAACAGGTCTATTGGGTGCCTGTGAGTGTTACGTCGCAGCTGAAGGTTGTGAGGCTTCCGGTATTCGCCGCTGCTGTTAATGTTAGGGTTGCTTGGATTGATGCTCCTGCGTTTAGAACTGTGTTTTGTCGGTTCCAAGTTAATGTTAAGTGAGGAGTTGACGCTGGTTGGGGTCCAATTACTTTCGGTCAGGGTTAATATTTGCGCGACATTTGCCAGTGTACCGCATTCAAATTGAGGGGTAGGTAGTTGGGCTATTGGTGCCAATAGCCTTCAAAAATTCACTCACTAAAGAATCAACACAGAATTGGAAAGTAATTGTGCCGTCATCATTCTCCACAAATCTGGGTTTGGCGAGCACCTAAACATGACTACGCTTACCTCATTTGAAGACAAATAGATCCCCTCTATTCTTGTCTTTAACGTACGGAGCTTGACACGTGCAGACGCAACCAAAAAGCCCTCAAAAGCCTGTGAAACAAAAACAACCCAAAACAAGCCTTCACTTCATAGAAAAAAAACACCCGTCTCTTCTATCAGGCAAAACAACCCACTCCAAAACAGAAGGTCAATAATCACAATATTTTGCACCAAGTCGTTTTGAGGTTTTCGATGTTCTTAAAGTGAGCGTCATCTGAAAAAAGGGGACACTGCTGAATTTGGGCAGTGGCTGCAATTACACTGTCAGCCATTGGAATTTGATGATTATTTCTTATTTCAGCACTTTTTATTGCTATTTTGTAGTTAACATCGATGACTTCAAAATCTCCCTGAATAGTGTTGCTTCTTAAGGTTGCAACATCCTTGCCTTCCCTTTTCAAAACGATGCGATGTATCTCATGAACTGTTAAAGATGAAACCATCCTTTCCTTTACCGACCTGAGTTCTTCCGTAAGTTTTCGTACAAATTCTGGGTTGTTTGAATAGAAGTACTCAACAAAAAAACGTGTGTCGTACAGGCGTCTGTCAGGCATCTTCAGCCCTCATTTGGTCTAACATCCTTTTTAAGTCCTCAACATTAGCCTTTCCAACGCCGCTACCCGCAAGATCAAAGATGCTCGGTCGCTTTTTTATTACAATCCTGCCTTCTTCCTCTATGACTTCCACTTTGGAGCTCTCTTCTATGCCAAACTTTCTTCTTAGCTTAACCGGAATGGTGATCTGCCCTTTCCTTGTGACTACACTTTCCTTCGCAGTCATACTTAATCGAATGTACAACTACCAAAAAGTACTACTTAAATGTTCATGCAGTTCTATGCATACTTATTTCTTTAACGGATGTCAAGTTGTTAGGTTCTGGATTAATATCTCGGTCTGAAAAAAGGGTGTAAATTAAGCTCGACTGAAATTTTGCCTGAAATTCTGTGTTAAAATGTTAAAAAAAGGTATTTTTACGGGTTTTTTTAAGAACAAAGTTTTTTGGTAAAAACGCCAAAATTTGGTGTATTTTGCCTAAATAGAGACATACACACATTTCTACAATTAAGAGCTAAACACACAAAAAAAAGGTAATTTAAATATAACTCATGTCATACGTAAACAACTTCGTTTAATACATTGTCTTTAAGGATTGGTTTCAAACCACCTTTAGCTACTAAATCTACTTTCACACCTAACTGTTCACTCAAAAAAATCTCCATCTCCACATACTTCAAAAGACCTATATGAGCATCATTTGCGAACTCTACTAAAACGTCTACATCACTCTTCTTAGTTTGCTCTCCGCGAACATAAGAACCAAAGATTCCAATAGTTTTCACTTGAAATTTCTCTTCAAGGATCGGCTTTAACTCTTCCAATCTCTTTTTAATATGCGCGGTACTCTTCACATTTTATCCTACTACAATATGACTTTAACCTTTTTAAATTCATGTCGGTCACAATCTGGTTTATCAAAAAACTAACCCCGGTAGAGAACGCTGTAATAATAGAAAAAACGTTGAAAAAAAGGGAATACCAACATTCATTAGCCTGGAGTAACCGTACACCCCAAAACAATCATCATTCCTTCATTTCTAATTTTATCAAAAAAATTTTAAAATAATTATAAAGTAGTTGTGCCGTCACCATTCTCCACGACATGGGGTTGATTAGCACCTAAATTTAACTATGTCAGACAGATAGGAAGAAAATAAGTACAGTTACCCACTGAAAGATAGCTATTAAGTTAAAGGCAAATGTGGAGTGCACGTTAAAGATTTTGTTGGGTTATCTATTGGGTGCCTGTGAGTGTTACGTCGCAGCTAAATGTTGTTAGGGTGCCGGCGTTCGCCGCGGCTGTTAGTGTTAGGGTTGCTTGGATTGATTCTCCTGCGGTTAGGGCTGTGGCGGTTGGGGGTAAGTTGTGGTAGTGGATTGGTTTTTGCTGTATTAGCGCAATCTTTATCAAAAGACTCTTGGCTAGTTGTGTTGTCAGTGCTGTTTTTGTTTTCCACTATAGCTGCTACAGATTCCGCAGGTTTTTAGGCATTGTTAATTTTTTTCTGTAGCGGAACTTACTCTCTCATACTTGTCTGAGATTGTGATTTTACTTTGTTGGTTTTTGTGCTTGTAGGTGCCGCAGAATAGACTGGGTTTGCCATAATCTATATTAAGGCTTCCAGTGGTGACGTCTCCATTCTCGCACTTTTCCCTTTTTTTTCAAAGTAAGGATTACCGAAAAAACTAAAATGGTCCTTTATGGCTTCTATAAAATTAAAGTGGCAAAATCTCCCGCACAATCCTTTTTTCTTTTCAATCTTTAAGTGATATATCAATACCGAAAGGAACTGCTCATAGGTATGCGTCAATGTACTGTTTTATTCTCCCTTTCTTTGTTCATTAACAAAAAGCGTTCATTGGGAGATAGGCAGCTGAGAGTGCGTTTGAACAAACTGGTGCCGCTTATCTTTCGAGGTCAAGGCGCGCGCGAGGTCCACTTCATCTTTTCAAGATAAGTGCCTAGCAAGTCTTATCCGCCTTATGCTGCAGATGTTATTAATATGAGTTCAGGAATGCAAAAGAACAGTTTTTAAGGAATAACTTCTCTAAGGATCTGACCTTTTTGCTGAGGGCTTACCGTCTTATTGTTTGTTGCGGAGGCTACGCTTTATATCACCTTAATTCTCTGAAAGAGTGTAGGTTATTGTGCACTACTTCTTTGGCGTGTGCCTAAGCAATTATTTTTCGGGACAAACGTTGCCAATTAACCATTTGCCTTTGGGCGCACATTCACCGCCTCCAGGACCTAAGTAACCTGGCATAGTCATCCTGATCCTCAATTTCTTCACTATATATTTTGGATCCGTTAGAACCGATGGTTTCCAGATGAAATGATAGGGCGTCAGAAGCTTTATTGGATGAAATATGTAATTTGCTCCGTTATACTCCCCAAATGTATGCACTTTTTTATCAGTGGTATCGAACAGTAATAACTGCATCTGGGTCAGGTACGAGTTCTCAGAATCCCCACATAGGCTTGCAAGCATTCTGTACACGTCAATACTATATCCAGTAATGCCTTGCCAATCTGCATTCGAAGAAAGATCGGGTGAGTCAAAAAAGATGTCGCATTTCTTAACAGTTTTGTCCAATACAAGCAAGGAATCCACAGACGCTGCTAGTGCAAGATTCTGGCTATTATAGAGAACAAAAGGAAAATAGGCTGCTGCCTTCTTAAAATTTGTAGAGCTAGAATCATATAATTGATCAAGTGTCCAATTTTGCGTAGTGCCATCATTGAATTTAAAACAACCAGACGGTTTTGGAACTGCATATTCAGGTTGACCGACGATCTCTTTTGATTTCGGGTTGGCAGTTACTTTAGTCGCTTTTAACCACATCTTATGGTCAAAATCAATAATTGCTCTTTCCAATTTTTGTGGGCTCATTATTTATCCCTGTAATTAACTGTTTTTTGCAAATATAAGTTTATTCTGGCAAAGTTGCTGACAATATTGTGACGCGCTATGGTATGACAATTTTTTTTGACAATTTTTATGCTTGTAGTGGAGCTTAGATTTTTTGGCAGTTGAAATTACATGCAGTAGCTGTGGTGACTGCGGTGGAGATTAGCTGAGTTTGTTCTTCTTCCTGGATTTTATCTTCGGGGTTTCTTAGATGTAATACCCTTAAACCCTCTGCCATCCCTGTTGCTATTATAATCTTTTACTTTTCGAGTATTACCTATGGGTTATACTTGCGGAGTTACGGTAAGCTAATTGTTAGTCAGCGTTAAAGTAAAAATTTATTTACTTGTAAAACCAGTATTAAAAGTATGACCGAACAGATAGAAGATATGGTAAAAATTTCATCTAAAGGTCAAATCATTATCCCAAAATGCGTACGCGAAAAATTGGGGCTGCAGACGGGAGAAAAACTTTTAGTTGTGAGCCGCGATGGCGAAATTCTGCTCAGGAAAACCAAAAAACTCTCTATCGATGACCTAGCTGAAAAACTCGAAGCTCAAGCACTAAAACAGAATATAGACGTTGACAAAATCATCGATGAGGCCGTAGAATGGGCAAGAAGGTCAAAGTAGTTCTTGACACAAACGTTTGGATTTCACTCTTCCTAAAAAAAGTTCTCTCCCAAGAATATTCCAATATAATCAACAAACAAGCCACCGTATACATGAGCAAAGAAATTCTACTTGAAATATCAAAAGTTCTAACTTACCCGAAAATAAAGAAAATTATAGAAGGCTCAGAAATTGAAGCAAAACAAATCATCCGCATCATTGTAGAGAACACAACAATGGTTGACCCTAAAATAGACGTTAAATTAATAGATGAAGATCCTCAGGATAACAAAATATTGGAGTGCGCTCTGGCAGCTCGAGTAGATTATGTTGTGACGGGCGATAGTCACCTGCTTAAGTTAGGTAAATTTAAACAAACAACAATTATAACACCTAGGGCATTTCTAGAATGTTGCTTGGCGAAATAAAAAGATCCCTCGGATTTGATAGGCCAGCAAGGATGACGAGGCTAAAAAGTCTTACCAAAATGTTACGCTTTCTAAAATCAAATCCCATACTGTTTCTTCTGAAGGAAGATTACGCCTTCTAAGCAATATTTCCCTTATGAAGTTTCATTAACAATAAAAAAGAGAACCTGCCGACCGAAAAATTCAAAGGGGTCCTAGCTTTCAAGCGTGCCTTGACTTATTTTTACTTCAACTGTTGCGGCAGGATTCTTGAGTTGCCAAAATCATATTTGAAAGAAAAAAATGTTGGTGCAAGCAACAGCTGCTTTTTTTCTTCTATCAGTCGTATGACAGATTATGGCTTGCGCAATACAGAAAAGCAACAAGGCAGAGTACAAAACTATGAAAGGCAAAAACACAGCTAAAGCAAACGCGCAGACTCAAAAAAACTGCAGTACTTGCCAACGCCAAAAATCCGACTACTGCGTTAAATGCCACGGTTTCAACAATTACAAACCTAACTTCACAACAATGGAGTCATATCAATGACTACTTCGTAATTATTTTCTGCCAAGAGTTTATGAATGAAAAAATAAAAAACTTAAACCAATTAGTCTCCACGTATTTTTGGGTTGCAGGTTGCCGGAACAATTTTTCAGCTTTGACCTCTGAAAGAAGGCGATTTGCAACCTACTTCTATTTAACCCATAAAAAATGGTTTATTTGCCAAAATAACCTCAATTATGACAGGTTTGACATGACTTTATATTATCAACTGCCTACAAGTTTTAGAGGTCTAACCAATTGAACATATCTAATAACAGCATCCGCACCAACTCAGAACAGTTGGCTTTGCGAGAAGAAAAGAAATCTTCAACCTCCAAATACGAAAGAGAAACAGAATCGCTTAAGGTGAAAAACATGACTGCAATAGATCAAATTTTCGAGCCAGAAGACATCGTTTACACCTACACTAGCAAACAAGCAGTTGAAGACGGGATACTCTTTGATCTCGACCAAGTTCGTAAGTATCTGCCAAAAAACCCGTTCAAGTACGCAACAGTTAACCTGCTCGGAAAAGGCTATTTTAATCAAGAAGACGCATACGGAAACTTTAAGGTCAAAATCCCAAACGTCATTGACCTGATTATGGGAGCGTTAATGATTTACTGTCGCAAGCCAGCTGACGACTACTTCTGCAGCGGCAAAATCGAGTTGCCCAGTGGCAAGAAACAACAAGTCTTTATCGCCCAAAACGAAACAGGCGCCTACACAATTATGCTCCCGGAGGATTACTAAAATGCCTCAATCTGACCTTTACGATTTAGATGAGATGGGCGTTGGAGTTTGCAGAACTGTTATTAAGGAGCGTTTTCGGTATTCTAAAATTGAAAAGTTTCTTTTTATAGAAGCTTGAGGATTTTTTCGACAGTTGTTATTTTGATTCCTCTAAAGCTCTCCAATTCGAGAAGATGCTTATCTCCAGTTATGATGAAATCGGCGTGCCCATCATAAGCCGTTTCGATGACAATGTCATCTTTAGGGTCCTCCTTGACAACTTTAAGCTTTGTTTTCACGTTTACCACTTCGGCTGAACTGAGAAGCGATAGAGTTATTCTGCTGATTTCATTTGGATTAGTTTTGAATTTGGGTCTACCAAGCACACGGGAAAGTTCCTTGAGCATGGGATCTGATGTCACGATTAGAAATTGACTTTCAATTCCTTTTCTAAAGAGTTCCCTTGGTTTGCCGTCAGAAATAAGGGCACTGACTAATACGTTGGTGTCAAGAACGACTTTGAGCATTTGATCATCTGTTGTGTTTTCTGGTTTCTGCTACTTCTTTTTGGATTTCACTTTCAGAAAGCTTCAGGTTTTTCTTGTCCATGGCATTGAAGATTTCGTTCCATTCTTTCTTCATGTCAGGGAGCTCGAGTTTTTTCATAATAACGGTGTCGCCTTTGCCGTAAACCAGAAACTTTGTTTTGGGTTTTATTCCAAGTTCTTTTCTTATGGACTGTGGGATTACTATTTGTCCTTTTTCGCTGATTGTGGTAACTTGAGGTTCTTCTGACATATCTTATCAGTACAACTATTTTACTTTCTTACTATTAAGGCTTCGTCCAAAATAACAAGTTGACGCATTGACAACAGTACTTCATGAATCTTTTCTAATTCTCTCAAAATCAAAATGCAGTAACATTGCCGCACTAATCTATCGATAATTCGTTCTTGCAAGAAAGAGTATTTAGGTTTTACGCTGCACACCCATCTATGTGTGGCGCCAATGAATCTCCACCCGATAGAAACATAACGCGCAGACTCAAAAAAACTGCAGTACTTGCCAACGCCAAAAAACCGAACACTGCGCTAAAAGCCACGGATTCAACAATTACAAACCCAACTTCACAACAATGGAGTCATACCAATAGCGGCTAAAACCCAGAGAACAAATTGAAGCAGAAATCAAAACCCAAAAAGCAAAGAAAAAGCCGTAGCCCCAATTTTGAATACTTTTTGTTGCCTTCTTTTCACGTTCAAAAATGCTCAACTTGCGATCTTTTGAATTAACTATATCGGGGCACACTACCCAACAGTAAGTTAATCAAAACAAAAAGTAACTTACATCATGAAGTCATTTAACATCGTTCTCTGAGGTTTTATAGATATTATAGCAGTTCAATAGATGTTAAAAATAGCACTTACTCTGTTCATATCCATTTAGTTTTAGTGAAAAAGAATCATCCAATAAGGGCTTTACTGGTTAATGTTTTTACACCCACCTGCTCTGCTGCTTTAGCAAGTTTTTTATCGTCAGTAACCAAGGTCTTGTCAGATTTCTTCGCTTCCATAAGATATGCGGCGTCATAGAAAGTTAAGTTAAATTTGTAAGCGGTGTCCAATATTTCGATTCCTGACTCATTGCAAAGCGAAGATACCTGCATACGTTCAAGAATTGAGTACATGAAGTCTAAAGATTCTTCCGCTTCTTGAATGCTTATCCTTTTAAGTAAAAAGCATTCTCTCCATAATGCATTTCCTAACTCGTAGTGCGCTAAATAAATCGTGGCGCCATCAACTAGTTTTTCTACTGCATCTTGTGGCAGTTCTCTAATAATATTGTATATGGCGTTAGAGTCAAACAGATGCTTGGAGTTAGTCATCTGCTTTCCCTTGTGGTTCGAATAGATTGAGCGAATTCTTCTGGTGGGATCTTTTTAAGAATAGCAGATACCTCCTGAGCACGTTTGTTTAAATGTTCTCTCTCTAATCGATTTACTTCAGATTCTAAGGCCTCTCGTATTAATTCGCTTACATTTATGCCTAAGCTAGATAGCTTTTTCTTAAGTTTAGCTGGAACCTTAGCGCAAACAGTTTCTTCCATTGCCATAGGTATTACCTAAATAGTATAACGTTCACGTATTATAAAAAGACTTCAACAATTCCTTAGAAGCTACATATGTTTTAGTAAGCCTCTCGTAGGTATTTAACTTCTCGTTGGCATCCATATTTGTCGCGTGGATGCGGCTTGTTTAGCGGAAGATGTGGGTAGTGGATTGGCTCAGGCTGAATTAGCATACTCTTTGTAGCCTCAAAAGACCCTTGATCAGTCACATTTCCGGTGCTGTTTTTTCTTCCACCACAGATTCTGCAGTTTTTTAGCATTGTTAATTTTTTCTGTAGCGGAGCTATGGTTTTTTTGGCTGTTAGATTTTTCTGTGGTGTCTGTGGTTTTTGAGGGGGTGCTAGGTTGTGTTTGTGTTTTCTGGTCTGGTTTCTCAGTTAGGTTCTTTAGTTATGTGAAAGATTATGGCTTGCGCAACACAGAAAAGCAACAAGACAGAGTACAAACCCATGAAAAGCAAAAACACAGCTAAAACAAACGCGCAAACCCAAAAACACTGCAATACTTGCCAACGCCAAAAAACCGACTACTGCGCCAAATGCCACGGATTCAACAATTACAAACCCAACTTCACAACAATGGAGTCATATCAATAGCGGCTAAGACCAAAACAAGTAAACTTTCGTCTGAAGTAGCATCCCAACTTATCAGAATTTTTATATCTGGCTTTATCACATTAACATCTTGGCGAAGTGCATGCGTGATTTCGATGTAGTGCTTTTAGAAGACGAAGCTGGCGGTTACGTAGCTATTGTGCCTGCTCTGCCTGGATGTCATACACAAGGTGACACATTGACTGAGGTTATGGAAAACGCTAAAGAAGCAATTGATCTTTACTTGGAAACTTTAACTGTTGAGGAAAAGAAGGATTTGCTGAAGGGAAAAGTTGTGGGTATACAAAAAGTGAAAGTTCTTGCCTAAAATTTAGCTTGTAGATTCCAATCAGTTAATTAAAATTTTGAGCCATCAAGGCTTTAATGTTATCCGTCAAAAAGGTTCACATGTTATCCTGATAAATAAGGCGAAAACTCGAATAGTTATCCCTATGCATCCAGGAAAAGATCTCAAACCAGGTTTAGTTCGGGCAATTCTTAGAGAAGCTGGAATAAGTCGAGAAGAATTCATCAAGCTTTTGAAAGAAAAATAGCGTCATCCTCTTTTTTTATGGTGGTTTGAACATCACAACTTTCCAACTTCTTAACCACGGAGTCATTTTAATGATTACATTACCAAAACAAGTAAACCTTCGTTTGCAGCAGCACCCCAACACTCTTGATTAACCGCGCTAATTTTGCAGCGTCAGCATTCTCGATGCCCTTAATGTAATCCGAGGTTTTCCCAAACGGTTGCCGCTGACTTGCAGCAAACACAACAGTAAAACGCAAGAAGAAAACTGACTAACTAACAACGACTTTTTAAACGACAGTATCAAGTTATCTATGATTTCTGAGAATAAGAAGAACCCCTTTGAAAGAATAATTATAGTCTTTGAAGATGTAGACCCTACTGCTCAAAAATTATTCTATCATCACAGCGTCTTTGATGTTCTTGAAGTGTAAATCTCCAGTTAAAACTTTAGCGTTTAATCTTCTAGCAGTAGCTAAAACATAAGCGTCTGCTAGCCCAAAATCTTTTAGGGTCTTTCTCATTTCACAATGCAAGAGCCCCGCCTGCACTGAAAGTTCTTTATCTGCATTCACAATTTGTGAGTTGCTTGACACAACGCTGTTTGCTGCTTCGATATCTCTTTTTTCTCGTGCGACTTTGCTAATGATTTCTGCGAGCGTTATGGCACATGTGTAAACTTGGTTATTATTTTCATCTAAGATTTTGTTAAGCTTTGCACCGTGTTCACTGCCAACTAGATACTCGACCCATGCCCAAGCATCAATTACGTAGTAGTTACTCAAGGGAAGATTTCAACTCGTCTTCAACTGTGAAGGGAGCCATGCCTTTTAAGATACCGAACCCATCTTTTCGGTATTTTTTAACTGTAATTTCGACATATTCGTTTTCTTTTATTTGTTGGAGGTCGACTACTTCTTTGGGGAGAGTAACAACGATGGAGCCACCGACTTTTCTGGTCTTGGTTAAGCATTGAGGCATATTAATCACTGTTATATTTAATTATACTTTTGTTATACTTAAAGATTTTTTTGATTCTGCAAGTTTTTTTGGGTGAGTGTTAGTTGTGCTTGTGGTTTCAGGTCTGGTTTGTCCTATAGGTTCTTTAGCCGTATGCCTTTGAAGCCTCTTTCTTTATGGCGGCAAAAATCAAGGCAGCCGCATTTGAACCAAAAAAGGGAGACTACCACTAAACAAAAAATTAAATGCCGAAAAAAAAGAGGAAGAAATTAGGGGATAAAACTTCCTATGAGGATTGTGTTACTATGGTCGTTGTGGAAGATTCTTTGTTTCTGGAACGGGCAGTACCTTAGAAATATTTCTGTTTGATTCATCATTTGGCTGCCACATTCTAATAACAACTTTTTTATTTGTTGATTCAACATCCAAAGGTTTGCGCTCCACCAACCCCAACTCCTGAACCAACCGGAGCTGCTCCACCATAATCTTCAAAGCCGACTTCACAGCATCAAGCTTCACAAACCTATCTTTAGAGCCCAACTGTGCCCCAGAATTTTCCATCTTCAACGCCAAAACCTCACTGTTAATATGATCCAAACGAGCCCGCAAAATACTAATCAACAACTTATCCTGCTCCACAACATGAGCCCAAACATGCATTTTAGCGTAATCATGATAAATCATTTGAGGCGCCAAATTATTCTCTTTGCATAAAGTTTCAACGACAACACTTGGCGAATAACCCATAGCCAACATTCGAAGCATCTTTAAGCGCCTGACACTTTGGGCACGGAAACTCTCTGGTTCACTCCAACTTTTAACAAAATCAAAATTCATGCTATATTAGCCTCCTAAAGATTTAGCGACCCGCACCTTGTAGCCTTCACCTTTAAACTTCTCATAGAAACGTTGCTGCTCCGCCTCATCTTTGCATTCAACAATGATCTCCCAAGTCTCGGGAATGGTAACTGAATCTTTTTCGCCGTAAAAATCATCCGGCAAACGCTCTCCAACGGATGCCAACAGCAACTTGAGATTTCTCTTTTTCGCCCAACTCAGCAATCCGCATAAACTCAGCAGTATCGAGATCCTTGTTGTGTTTACCCTTGAGCTTATTTAAAATCTGACGAAGCATCCTTCGGTCCACATCACTAACTGGTAAGCGAAGAACGGGAACAAAGAACTCGCCATGCTGCTTGCAAACTTCGGCTCGTTGTTCTCCGTCTGCGTAGACTCCGTCTTTGTTGGTGATTATTGGGTATGCCCAACCGTATTTTTGTAGGCTTTTCCAGATTTGTTCTTGCTGCTTTATCGTGGTACGATTGGGATTGTTTTGATCTGCAGTTAGAAGGCGAATATCCTCAAGTAGGGGCAAATATGCTTCGGGAACTTTAATTTTTGTTTTATTCTCCATTAACCACACCTTTTTCCAAATCTTTTGAATTATTCAAATCGCTAAACTCCTTACCGTCATGGTCGCCAAGGCTTCTTGGAATCCGAAAAAAGATCGATCCATTTCTTCTTAGTTCCAACAAAAATTCTTCTCTATCACTCTCAGACCACTTATTGACTTCCGCTAAGCAATCTGTGAGGTCCGCTTCAAAATTGTAGAAATGCAATCTAAAGAAATACTCAACAACTTCATTGCTTGAGCCGCATCCTAACACCGTGGAGACAGCATAACAATATAGTTCCCTAACACGCATCAGAAAAACTTCTAGATTTTTAGAAATCAGATCCGAATTTTCAACAAGACCCTCTATAGACCCCGTTTCGCGATATTTTTCAGCTATTTCATCGACTTTTCGAAAAAGAAGTTGTTCCGCTTCAGAGAAAGAATTAGCATCTAGTTTTATCTCAGTGTGGATTGGGTCAGCTAATTGTTCCGATAGTCGGTTTACTTTTCTGTTTATTTGCCAAGGTTTCAAGGTACAAAAACTCCCCTATCCGCTTTTTGCTCTAAAGTTTTCAGCCGGTACATTAGACTGGGCAAAACTGCAGTTTCAAACATTAAAGAATTAGCCTTCAACATGATGTTTAGGGCTCCAAGTTGCACTAACTGGTTTGGCGAAGAACGAAAAAGTATGCTGCCCTGTCGATAAATCTGCTCATGCCGATTCATCGTTTTTAACACCAAACCTTCAGGCTTATTGACGCCCTGCAACATCGGCTGCCAACTTGTGCGAATCTCAAAATCATTATAAACCGTGCGCTCAGCACATCCATAGTTTTTGCATAGTTGCTTAACTATCTCAGCTTGAGATAGGCCTAATCCTTCAAGCTTTAGCAGTTCCAAACGTCTACTGACAACGTCTATGTAACCCACCAAGCCTAAAGTTGATAACATTCCGTCTTGTCTGCACAATTTCATTCATTGCTTAAACCTTAAATAGAATATACCTTGACAAAATACTCAAGCTCTAACTGTCAAGGTTGACAAATCAACATGCAGTTTACTGCCAACCTTAACCGTTTGGTGACACCATGATTAAAACACCTGGAAGAAAACCCCAACTGCGCAACCCAAGTTCATATAGAAAAAAACAACTAAGCTCCGACGCAAAAATCATAATAACTCTCATAAAAAAACAACCTCAAACAAAAGAGGAAATCTGCAAAGAAACAAAAATAAATCCTCGAACCTTATACAGAATCATCTCTCTTTTAAAAGAACAAAAAATAGTAAAATTTGAAGATAACACATATGCCCTATGGTACTTCAATCCTTTAGAAAAACAAATAGAAGATGCTTTCTCTAAACTACTAATAGGAAACCCAATTGTGCATTTTAGTCATTTAGTTAACGAATTAGGGAGACCTTGGAATGAAATTGAGGCTGTAACCCTCAAAGTCGCTAAGAAGCTTGGATTAACCAGATCAGAAGATTACGGCCAAATAATTTTTGTTAAAATCTAAAAAAATATTGCATAGGTTGACTAGACATAATAGTTAGCGCTTATTGCTCCTTCAGAGAACTAATAAACGCCCAAAAGACGCTTCAAGATACTCACCAAAAGACGTTACTATCCACTTGCGAATTTGCAACTCTATGATTCAACTCTTTCACAATCTCAACCTTAAAAAAGCCCAAATCTTCAACCTTTAACAAATCCAAACCCAAATTAACCACTTCCAACCCAGTTCACCCCCCTAAAACTGCAACTTTCTTGCAAACAAACACACCAATACTCAAAAAAATTATACAACACACCCACCCAAACTATCCAGTCACATCAATTTTATCCTGTCCATATACACAGCACCTTCTCGCCGCGGGGACTTAACAGTTATCCCAGAATACCTCTACGGCACAATAACTGCAATGGCAGCATGCTTTGTAGGTTTCGTGGCCTTCAAAAAAGAACGCGCTCCCACCAACGAAAGGTATTCACTTCCTGCTAGAAAAGGATAACTAATTTTTCATGTAAGATTAAATACTTCCTAAAGATGACTTACTATTAACTGATATAGCTCACGAGAACTAAACTGATTGGTTAAAAATGAGTAAAAAACTGAGATTTCAAGTTTTCACAACAGCCCTTGTGCTTGTATGCCTAACTGCAACTATGGGTTTTCTGCCAGGCGCACTTGCGGATATTGATAACATAAGTATGGTTGCTGTCGGCGGCGGGACTTATCGCTGGCTAGACGGTAGCTGACCAAGAGTACGCAACAGATTATCGGAATTCATACTCTTATTCTCAGGCAACAGTAAAAGTTGAATACAACACAGCAGGAGACAGCTTTTCAGGAACACTCACAGCCACCAACTTGAAACCCAACTTCGCCTATCAAATTAAACTTTCTAGCTCCCCTGACGGGGCTGGCAACGAACAAATCGGTTATGCAGGCCGCTGGTGGCAAGAAGAATGGAGCCCAACATCAAACGCATGGATAAACGGTCACAACTTAAACGACAAAGGAACTGGGTATTCTCCAACCCCCAACGATCAAACCTACCTATCACTACGTGATCTACCAGACAGTAACAGCCCCACAGGTCTACATTACCAATTCACAGGCTACCTAGTATTCGACTACTTCATAACAGACAACAACGGAGCAGCCACGGTACAATTCGAAACAGGCAGCAGCTACCATGTTATATGGAAAACAACCCAACGAACAAGCAGCACAAGCGACGGACCAGAAAAGACAGCAACCTTCGATCCCAGCGCCTTAGAACCCGCCTACCACGGTACCGACTACTCCAGCAACACAGTATCTATCTTTGGAGAATGGGAAAGACTCCTCCTAGGTCAATTTAACTTACAAACTGGTGAGTACCACTGCCAAATAGTTCTCACAGAAGAATCATTCCACGCAAGCGGCGGCGCCTTTGCAGGCAACTGGGCAGGCGCGATGACCGCGGAGCTAAATTTCACAATAACTCCGGCACTCCCACTTCCAGAATACCCGCTTGGAACGTTAATCGCCTTATCAACCTGTATTGCAGCTTTCGCAGTCTACAAAACCGCAAAAACAAAAACTAAAAAAGCTCTCGCCCCTCTCAAATAACTTAACTACTTCCTCTTCAAATTTTAGTCAATAAGGTTCATAACTAATTACTTTTTCAACAAATCGCTCAGGATCAAAGTTCGATGCTTACTCAGGCACTCTTCACAGAAAATGAAAGAGAATTATCCGCTTTTGGCGTTTTAGCTTGCAATTAAAAATAATAGTGGAATTAGAAAGTAGTTTGTGCCATAACCATTCTCCACTAACTTGGAGTTGACGAGCTCCTAAATTTAACCTATGTCTGATAAAAAGAAAATAAGTAAAGTTACCCACCTGAAAGTTAGTTATTAAGTTAAGGAAAAATTTGGAGCGCACGTTAAAGATTTTTGTCTTGTTGTTTATTGCGTGCCTGTGAGTGTTACGTCGCAGCTAAATGTTGTTAGGGTGCCGGTGTTCGCCGCGGCTGTTAGGGTTAGGGTTGCTTGGATTGATTCTCCTGCGGGTAGGACTGTGTTTGCTCTGTTCCAACTCAAGGTTAGGTATGTGTTGGCGTTGGTTGGGGGTCCAGTTGGTTGTGGTCATGGTTAGTGTTTCGGGTATGTTGCCTGTGTTTTTGATGTATACTGTTTGTGTGGTGGTGGCGCCTGGGTTGAGGGTTCCAGCGGTTAGGGCTGTGGCTGTTTGTGTGCATGCGCTGTCAGAGTATACGCCTAGGTTTACGGCGTTTATTGTTCCTGTTAGGGGTACGGTTTGGTTTGCGCTGAGGATTGCTGCGGTTGTTAGGGTTAGGGCTAGTGCGGTTATTGTTAGTGCGATTATTGCTATGGTGGGCATTTTTGTGAGTTTCATTTTTGGGTCCCTTACATTTAATATCACAAGTCGTAAGTATTAATAAACATGTAGTAGCAGTAATCAATACCGCCCACAAGAACAACACAAATACACAACAAAAACCTAAAACACAAACACACACCAAAACATACAAACAGTATCTAAAGAAACAAGACACAATTGAACAGAATACAATTATTCTAAACAGTAAACGATAAAAATAACATAGAAAACAAGAACTAGTTTTTCATAAAACCTTAAATAACATCACAATGTTGACATCAATCAAGTCATTAATATTAGCAAATCACTCAAGAGAAGGAAAGAAAGGAGAAAAAATAAAATGAAAAAAATACAAATTACAATATTAGTTTTGTCTATTGCACTTATTGCTTTAGCCGGCTTACAACTAACAAACGCAGGCGACAAACAAGTTTATGTCGCCATTGCTGCATCAGATGGAGGCACTTTGACTTACGAAGGAACTCTGGACAGCACCGATATCAGCGGGGTGGTCACAACACCAGGTGAGGTAGTAAACTTTGCTGTAGATCCATCATCAGATGTAAGTGTCACAGCTATTCCTAAAGATGGTTTTGTCTTTGCGAGTTGGACCATTAATGGACAAGTAGTTTCTTCAGTCGCCTACTATTCAGCTCAAGTGGGGAGCGGCATCGGAACACCATCTACTCCTTTAACAGCTAACTTCTCAATACAACTCCAAGTGCCAGAATACCCCATAGCCGGTTTAGCAGCTGTCCTCGCATGCTTCGGTGCATTTGTAGTCTTCAAGAAACGAGAAAGCATTTTTTCTTTTAGCAAATAAATAATCTTATTTTTATTTTATGATCAATTTAAAAAATATTGTGTATAGTTTCTTTGTTGTTACTGCTCCAACTTTTGATGACCTGATGTTTTTGTTGTCTTAAAGAAGAAAAGATGGAACTTGAAGCTATTTTTTGCGAAGAACGTAAATAAAGAGGCGGTTTCGATTTTAGATCGATAAAAAAATAAAAATGATAGAATCAAGTTATAATATGTCGCTTGGTTAGATGGATGGGATGCGTAAAAACCGGGATAGCTTAGAAATATTTGCTGATATTTTAAAAGTTGTTAGTCTGCATTCTTCGAAAACAGGTATTTTAGAAGCTGCTAACTTGCATTTTTTGTATGCAAATATTTATCTTGATATTGCTTTGAGAGCTGGCTTTTTAGTATTGAGTGATCATAAATATATAATAACAGAGAAAGGAAAGGATTTTCTAAAAAAATATCTTGAACTCACGAATTATATTCTTGAAGTTAAAAGTTCTTTAGAAGAACTCAAAGAAGAGAAGAAGATGCTTGAGAGGGCGTTGGATAAAAAAATCATTGAAGATGTAAGAGAAGTGCAAATTCCAATTGAGAAAAAAGAGGCGCCTCTTGTAATCAAACTCTCTTTTGAGAGGATTAATCCAGCAGAGTTCTATAATGAATTAACCGATTTAGGCTTCACAACTGAAGATGCGTTAAAAATTATTTCTTGGATCGACTTAATTCATAAGAAAGATAAGTTTTTCTTTGCTGGAAAAAAGCCTAGCTTAATCAAGGCTTGTCTTGCCTGTAATGGCAGTGTACTTCTTGGCGCAGGCAAATACCCAACAAGACGAGTAATAAGAGATTACTTTAAAGTAAGCATTACTTCAATTCAACGTTCAAATAAGGATTATCGCAAATTAATTTTAGAAGAAAATATTGATTTGACTAAATGAGATTGTTCTAACTACAAATATCTCGAAACTCGGATTCAGAGTAAAACTACATGTCCTCGATTGATTCAAAGTCTTCTTCTCGTCAGGTTTGTAATTCTTGACTTTACTTCGCTTGGCAACATTTTTTTCTTGCTCATTTCCAGAATAATGCACAGTGTTTTTCATAAGATTTTATATAGTTCCTGCCTTAAACAGAAATATTGGGGAATGAAAAATGAAGAACAAAAAAATAATTATTGTAGTACTAACTATTGCGCTTGTTACCTTAGCACTCCAAATGTCACTGTTTTACACTGTTAGAGCAGGAGTGGTACCAATTGACGCTACGTCAGTTACAGGGATTGTGAAGGACGCTTCAACCAACCTTCCGCTAGAGGGAGCAACAATTACTATATCAACTGGCGACCAATATACAACTGGGTCAACCGGTGCATATTTATTTAGTTATTATTCTGCTCCAGTTGATTTATCAGCTTCAAAAACTTGGTATCAAACCAATACAGCTACAGTGACAACAGTATCTCCAGGAAGCCAAATTATTCAAGACCTTTCGCTGCAACCACTCTTCACCATAACTCTTACACCAGCCACTTCATCACTACCTTCAGGAGGCACTCAGACTCTAACTGCTACCGTAGAAGATGAGGCGAACAGTTTAGGAATTGGAAAAGGTGTCTTATTCTCAATCACGTCAGGTCCCAACGCAGGATTGCTTCAATTTGTTGCACTAGGTACAGTCGATGGACACGAAATAGCTACATTAGACTATAGCAGTAGTTCGGGGACTACAGGAACGGACACGGTTGTAGCAAAAATAGTTCCAAATTCAGGTATTGCTGCTCTTGAAGATGCGCCTTTCATAGCCACTGCAACTGTAACTTGAGGCACCTGAGTTAAATGTTCCAGAAAGTCCATTCGGCGCACTAGGCGCTTTACTCGCTATGGCTCTTGGCGGAGTTGGTTTTGTCGGGCTTTCTAAACTTCGCAAAAGACAGTGACAAATCTTCCACTATTTTTCATTTTTTTACTGCGCTGGCTCAACAACACTGCAGTATTTGCCAACGCCAAAAATCCGAACACTGCGTTAAATACCTCGGTTTCAACAATTACAAGCTCCAACTTCACTACGACTGAGTAATTTCAATGGCTGCTTAGACCAAAACAAGTAAACTTTTGTCTGAAGTAGCATCCCAGCGATCTTGATTAACCGCGATAACTTTTCAGAGCTGGCATTTTCGATGCTCTTGATGTAATCAGAGGTTTTCCCAAATGGTTGGTGCTGACTTGTAGCAAATTCTTTTTTGAAACGAGGATGCTTGTTTTCACAAAAGCGCCTTTTTTGGTTGGCATATCTGAATTATTTTAGCGGTTGGCAGAAAAAGTTTATGTATGCAAACGACATCTATTGTATACTGTGGTTTTGTTGACCCTCAAACCCTTAGCCGTCCGAGTTCCAGCCGAATTAGAAAGAGAAATCCTCGAAATCACAAAAACAGAAAAAACAGATAAAGCAACAGTCGTCAGAAACCTTCTCGAAACAGGCATCACTGAGTGGAGAAAACAAACAGCTCTCGAGCTTCTACAGAAAGGAAAAACAACTTTCGCTAAAGCAGCCGACATTGCAAAACTCTCTCTTTGGGAGTTTGCCGATTTGGCCAAGCAACACAACATTGAATGGGTCAGATACACCCCCGAAGATGTAACCAAAGACTTCATCAATGCTTCGGCGGTTAACCATAAATGAAACCCCTAGTTTTCAATTCTACACCTTTGATTTATCTTTCCAAAGCTGGATTGTGCAAAATTATTGAGAATTTAAAAGCAGAAAAACTGACGTCTCCGCTAGTTAAGCAAGAAGTTGTAGATAAAGGCAAGCTCAAGGGTGTTCCAGACGCAATTGCACTGGAGAAATTGTTTGAAAGAGGCGTTTTCAAGCTGTGCGAACCCAAAGATAAGGCATTTCTCTCACAGTTATCTTTGACGCGTGGGCTTCATGTTGCGGATGCTCAGGTTTTAGCATTAGCCAAAGAATTTGATGCGTTGGCAATTATTGATGATGAAGTGGCTAGAAAGACAGCCAAGGTGTACCGAATCAATTATGTGGGCACACCCTACATTTTGGCCAGGGCTGTTTTTGAAGAGCTTATCTCAAAAGAGCAAGCTAAGCTAGCAGTAAACGATATGGTTTCTGCTGGTTGGCGATGCAGCCTCGAAAGCTACGCAAAGATAATGGAACTATTAGACAAAACAGAATTCTGACCAATAAAACAACTATCGAGTCCAGTTGTCAACGCTTTTTGTCTTCCACCACAGATTCCGCAGGTTTTTAGGCACGCAAAATTTTTCTGTAGCGCAGCTTAGACGTTTTTTCGCAAGAGAGCATCAATATTCGGGCAGTCGCTTTATTCCGTCTAATTGATCGAAGTGTTCATCAAACGTATAAATTTCTTCAACATCATTTTGCTTCATGACGTCAACTGCCAACGCATCATTTACTTCAAGTTTTAAGTCTTCCCCCAGTTCAGTGGCAGCAAAATATGATTCGGCAGATACTCCTAAGATTTTAACGTTTTCTAGCATAAAGAGACCTTGAATAATTGCTATAAGTTGCTCCGAAGGCACTCCATGCTTCAAAATATTCGCCACCTCAGACACATGCACAACTGTTGTCATGATCTCTTCTTTCCCTAAAGAAACCTCACTTATTATTTTTTTTGAAAGGGTTTTCATCTGCTGTTCTTTTTCAGATAGTTGCTTTTTTGGTTTATAGTAGGCATAGATGAATACATTTGCGTCTAAGAACTTCATTTGCTGGCCTCGTGAAACTTCTTTTCAAATTGTTTCCAGTTTCCTATGGCTTCCACACCTAGGTCTACTTTGTCAAAGAATTGGGTTAAATCAATGCGTCGTTTTGGAATTAGTTTAAGATAGCCTTTGCGTTTGATAACGTAGAGCTCTTTGCTTTCTCCTATCTCCGATGCACGCCAATCTGCAGGCAGGATAAGGCGCCCTTGAGCATCCACTTTCTTAACTTCTACTCCAGAATCCAACATTTCCACCACTAAATACCATTATCCACCACAACTATAAACTTTATCCAAAAAATCAAAAACCCAAATGATACAAAATTGCAAAATCCATAAAACTGCCCAGAACAGTTTCTGTTCCCCTTTCTTTTTCTACCTTACGTCTGATTTTTAGGTGTGGAGTACAGTTTAATTGAAAAGGAATGCTTGAACACCTTTCTAAGCAGTACAATAAATCAAAGTAGTACCTTATTCTCAGATTAGGATTTATTTATAGGGCAGTATATTCACTATCTATATAAAAAAGGGATAGTATTGCAAAAAATAGTTAAAGTTACAAGAAAAGGGCAGACAACAATCCCCGCCAAAATCCGTGAGCAACTCGGAATTAAAGAAGGCGATGAATTAGCCGTCGAGACAATAGATCAGCAAGTTATCTTCAAGCTTATCCCTAGATTAGAAGATTGCGCAGGTATTTTTGCGGGGAATGCAGATGTTGTGGAACTGAAAAAAGAAATCGATAAACTCCGCGAGGAATACTAAAATTTGAAGCATGTACTTGATAGCCGTTTTCTAATAGAGTACTACTACTCTCAAAACATAGATGTAAAACAGAAAGCTAATCAAAAAATGAGGGAATTAGTCAAAAATAGTAACGGGATAATCCCTACCATAGTTATCTGTGAAACAATTCAGTTAATTCACTCAAGGGAAGGCAAGCAAAAGGCAGATATGATCTACCTCTCGATAGTTTCCAGCGGATTAAAAATTGAGAACTTAAGTCCAGGTATTGCTAAAGATGCAGGGATCCTGAAAAGTACATACAAACACATTCCAATTGGCGACTGCATAATAGCCGCAACTGCAATTTGTAATCAAGCAAGAATTCTCTCAGACGATCCTCATTTTGACTTCATAAAAGAGACAAAGAGAACTTGGCTATAGCCGGCTCAACTTGATGTCCAAGCAAAAAATACATCATTACCCCAAACTTTCAAACTCTAAACATCACGTTGTTGTAAGTCCTCAATTAGCTCAAAGCATTGATCTTGACAAGTTTTTACAATTTCTCTAAAGTGACGGACTGCTTTGTCATCGCAGTAGTAGCTGTTTCCAAGTTTGTATTTGTCTACTCGTGCGCACCCATATTTGTCGCATGGATGGGGTTCGTTTGGTGGCAATATGTGGTAGTGGATTGGTTCATGCTGCATTAGCTTTGAATCGTTTGGCTTAGTCGGGGTTTCGTCGGCAGTTTTTTCGGTGCTTATTTTTTTTTATCTTCCACGCCAACCACGCCAGTTCCAGGGTCGCCGGGTTTTTTGTCATTGTTAATTTTTTCTATAGCGGAGTTTAGATTTTTTTTTGCAGTTAGAATTTTCTGTGGTGTCTGTGGTTTTTGGAGTGGGTGCTAGTTGTGTTTGTGTATTCTGGTCTGGTTTGTCATATCGGTTCTTTAGTCGTATGAGCGATCACGGCTTGCGCAACACAGAAAAGCAACAAGAACAGAGTACAAAACTATGAAAAGCAAAAACACAGCTAAAGCAAAGGCGCAGACTCAGAAAAACTGCAGTAATTGCCAACGCCAAAAATCCGAACACTGCGCTAAATACCTCGGTTTCAACAATTACAAGCTCCAACTTCACTACGACTGAGTAATTTCAATGGCTGCTTAGACCAAAACAAGTAAACTTTTGTCTGAAGTAGCATCCCAGCGATCTTGATTAACCGCGATAACTTTTCAGAGCTGGCATTTTCGATGCTCTTGATGTAATCAGAGGTTTTCCCAAATGGTTGGTGCTGACTTGTAGCAAATTCTTTTTTGAAACGAGGATGCGAATTCTTAACAAAAGCCTCCCGGATCAAAACCAACTGCACGAGTGACAAACTATCAAGCTTTGCTTTAACGTAACGTTCGCATCCCAACAGATACAAATCAAAACCCAAATCTGACAATTTTTTTGAAAGGTATCTTAAAATTTGGTTTCTGTTTTATATATCGGTAATATATTTAAACAAGTGCGATTACAGATATATCGGTAAATAAACTCAAGGTTTAGGTGGATGAAATGAAGCCTAGAGGTATCCTTCGTGAGCAAATAATAAGAGTTCTTCTAGTTGAGCCAGATGGATCACTCACTAAATACCGTTTAGCCAAGAAAGCACAATGCTCTTTTCCATGGACACACGAATTCCTACAAAAACTAAAGAAACTAAACCTCACAGACGGAACAAAAGTCACCAACTATCAGGGGCTCATAAAATATTGGCTTGAGATCAAAACAAAACCTGAAAAAAAAGAATACATGCATAAAGACCCCGTAAGTCTGCTCGAAAACACAAAAATCCAATATGCACTCACCACTTATCAAGCCGAAAATCTTGTTCAACGATACCTCTTCCCTTCACGCACCGACTTGTACGTTGAAAGAAAAGACGCAGAAGAATGGAACAAACTCTTAACGGTGGAGGGTCTAGTCGGAAAAGGCAACGTAAGGTTGCTTATCGCCGAAGATCACGTTTTCTATGGTTCCTTTAAACGGCAAAATCTCAACGTGGTATGCATTCCGCAGCTTATCGTTGACCTATTCCAAGAAGGCGGCGTATGCACTGAAGCAGCCGAAAAACTTCTTCAAAAGGTGGAACAACATGTCATATCAACCTAGTGAAACAGAAACCTCGCAAAAACAACTGCAAAATATTTTCAAACAATTAAACGACCCTTTATGCCTCTTAGGCGGATGGGCAGTATACTATGTCGTGAACGAGAACTTTCAGAAAGCCATGGGAAGAAATTACATAGGATCAAGAGACATAGACCTTGGCTTTCACATAAACAAAAACTGAAATCAAGAGCAACTGGAAAAATCAGAGTTCATCATTCCATAAAAACTCTTGAAAACAGGGGGTTTAGATCTGTCAGTTTTCGGCTATTCAAGGAATTTAACATAGATAACAACCAAGAATTAACACCTGACGAATCCGCTAAACTACCTCTTTATCAGATCTTCCAGTTGTACATAGACCCAATTGTTGATAACATTCACCCAGAAATTAGGAACCTACTGGGTTTTGTCCCTATAGATGAGCCGCTTCTCTCGCTGGTTTTCCAAAAAGGCATGCATACTATCGTTCCCTTCTTTGGAAAAGCAATGATGCTTCCAAAACCTCACGTTTTACTTGCCATGAAACTTAACTCAGCACCCAGAAGAGATAAGGAACATAAACTAGTCAAAGACATAGCCGACATCTACGCCTTACTATGGTACTCCAACATCTCCTTGCCGGAGCTTAAAAATCAACTTTTCTCAATATGCTCAAAAGAAAAAACAAGGTAAACCATACGAAACTTCACAAAACAAGACTTCGCCAGCGTATCGCCATTATTGGGAATAACACCTAAAGAACTCACAAGGGTACTCACAGAATTAACATAGGTTATAACTATGCCCTCAACCCAGACACAATCGTTACAGTTTACGAGTTTATTTTAGTAGAGAAAGATAACTGCAAAAGCTAACCAATCTAAACGTAATCTTTTAAGATTCGCGTTATTCTCCAATCTACTCTACCAGGTTTAATTGAGCTAGATTGACGATATTGAAACTCAGGCAGTATTGCAAGCATACATTTTATTAACGTCTTTATATCTTGGTCTAGCTCTACAGTTTATTACGTCGTGAGTTAGATTTAAAGTCGTTGTAAATCCCTTTTAATTTATAAATGAACTTTTTTGGTAACGAAAAAAAAATATAAGAAGGCTAAAAAAATAAAAAATTGGTTGGTGAATAAACTTGCAAATCTATGGAATTAGTAATAAGCCAACAAAATTTTGTTGTTGCGATTGTCACCGAAAATTAAAAGCTAGGGCACAAACTTCTCAATGGCGAAAAATTCCAGCAGATCAAAAAAGATGTAAACGTTGTTCTGCACGATATAGAGGCCTAACAAAATGGCGTAAACAAACGCAAACTGCTGTATCTAAGAGATAGCCTAACATTCCCCACGGGTACTATCCGGACAGAAGAATCAAACCAGAAGGAATATACTGCGAACTTGACGAGAGCGAGGACTGCGACCATATAGAATTTGCGTTAACTGTACCCGAAATAAAAGAAATAATTCGCAACAAAAGAAAAGAAGGCTGGAAACTCCCAGACATCTAAGATCTTGGATAACCTCTTACCTTTCATGGGTTCATTTTTTTTAAATTAGTATCAAGCCTAATCATAGAAAAATAAGTATAGATCTATGTTAGCGAGCGCCCGCTACTGTGAAGGTTTTAAAAAACAAAATAATGCATAAAGAAAAAAGAAAAGTTTTAGCGCCTATGCGAAGCTAACAATTTTTTTGGGTTCCATGGCTTTTGAAAATGTCCAGAAATGTGCTGTACACTTGGTGACTTTGAAGAGAATTAGCCCCGGGTTTTCCGGTGTTAGTCCAGCCTGCTTTAGGAAGGGTCTGGCGTCAAGAAGCTTCTTTTTCATTTCAACATCATGAATGAATTCAATTGTGCCTGCCACCCTCATTTGCTGCATATCTTTGCTTTTAGAGCTAAAGAAGCAAACTTCAACCTTAGGGTTAGCTTTCAACTGTTTAATGACGTCTTTTGCAGCAGCAGAGCTGTAGTATAGACCTGACTTGTCAGCATACCAAAGTTGAAATCCTCTTACCCGTGGTTGGTCACCTTCGAATGTAGCTAAGAAGCTACTTGGGTTTTCATTTGCAAACTTGATATACTCTTCTAATGGATTAGGTAGTTGACTCATTTTGTTTTTCACAATAGGATACTATGATGAATTGGTATTTATTGACTGTTGAGTGTTGGATGCGGAGGTTTTAAGAAATTTGCAAATCAAAAAGCCGCTTTCAACCGACAAAATAGATTGAAGAAAACCATTGAAATATATGATGAGATCATTGTTTGGCATGCGAATTGTCTGAAAAGTGAAAAAGGTCAGATTCAACTTGCATAATTCAACAAGAGATTTCCGAATTCGGGTATGTCTGATTTAAAGAAAATTGATCTTATTCTTTGGCAAATAAGACGCTTGAGACACAATAAGAATTGACATAATTCTTGGTTACGAAGAGAATAATTTAGTTTAACTGAGTTTAATCTTGGGAGGTGTAGAAAGGAAAAACTAAAACAACGCATTCTGTTTCTCTTAAGTAATTGAATTCTAAAGTCTCGAGGAGTCTTGCTTGAGAAATGAATCCTTATATTAAAGGAAAACAATTTTTATGTTAAGGTGAAGTTTTTTGGCAAATAAATTTGAAGCTCCTATTCTTAGACTTGTTACAACGGCTGATGGTCCAGTATGTTTTGATGTTACAAAAGAAGTAAAGCAGGTTTTGAAAAAAGCCGATGTGCTCAATTCCGTTATTGCAAAAGTTACCGATTCTACAAATGTACCATTTTGTCAATGTCAATGTACATGCGAATGCACGGCTCCATGCACTTGTCAATGTACCTGTGAATGTACTGCTCCCTGCAACTGTGAGTGTACTTGCGAATGCAAAAGCAAGGGAGATATGTCATGCCTTGCATTAACAGTGGAGAATGATCCGTTAGTTGAGATAATCAATCCTATAGAGAAAACAGGCCAAAAGATTGCGCTAAACGCAGCTTTTATGTTTAGACAAGAGAAATTTGGCGGTCTTCTATTTGATAAACAAAATTTCGTATCATATTGCTGCAATAAATCCGCATGGGAAATTTTCCAGTTTATCCAGAATCAAAAAGATCTACAGTTAAAAGATTTGAAATCACTCTCTGACCACCTTAAAAGAACTTTTGAAGCGACCCCGCAAAACCTGGATATATTGATTTTCGCGTTTCTGCATGGCTGTATGAAAAAAGCTTCGAGAAAAGTGCGTACTTGATGAGTGAGAACATTAACCAGATTTCCTATTTGGCAGCCCCTATTCATGTGTGGTGGGATATTACTCAGCAGTGCAATTTTAGCTGTAAGCATTGTTATTCAAATGCTAAAAAGATTGTAAAAGATGAGTTGAGTACGGCTGAGGTTTTTGGGATTATTGAGCAGTTGAAAGAAGCCCAAGTTGGTTTCGTCTATATTCTGGGTGGAGAGCCATTAATCAGGCCAGATTTTCCCCTCGTTTTGGAAAAATTCCGTGAGTGCGGTATTCCTTTAATGTTAAACACGAATGGTTGGTTTATGAATGAAGACTGGGGTAGAAGGATTGCTAACAGTTCAGTTAAGCACTTGCGGTTTAGTTTGGATGGATCAACAGCATCAACTCATGATGATTTGAGAGGGGTAAAGGGATCTTTTGATAGAGTCATTAGTGGGATAAAGATTTGTCGTAGTTTAAACATTCCAAAGATTAGCTGTTCTTATACAGTTACGTCAAAGAGTATTGGTGAAATAAAGAGTACTTGTGCATTACTTGTTGAATTGGGGGTGGACGCTGTACAGTTTGGTCCTCTGGCTGACACTGGGCGAGCATCCGATCACTCTGAGTTAACTTTGTCGCCTTCAGATACACTCGATGTGACTCGAATTATTGGAGAATGTATTCAACAATACGGGCAAAGAATTCAAATTTATAGTGTAGATGGCACTTATGATCGTCCTTACACTCGCTTAGCAAAAAAGGGAATGATTAAACCAGATTTTATGGGTTGCCAAGCTGGGCGGACTTGCTGTTGCATTGATTGGGATGGAAATGTGCTTCCTTGTATTATGTGGAGAAATCCCATAGCGGGCTCGTTGAGAAAAACCAGCTTCAGGGAAATATGGGATAGTTCACTACTTTTTAATCACCTAAGACGAAACCGTGGAAATGAATATCCCGAATGCAAAAAATGTAACTATTCAGATGTTTGTGCTCGCGAATGCCCTCTATCACCCAGTCAAAAAACTCACTCTACAAACGATAGGATCGCCCGCTTAGGAAAACTGGAAAAAACCACTCAAATTCGTCCATGCGTTGCCAGCTTTGAATTGTGCAAAAACAGTTAATGGAAAAACCTTTCTCTTATTCTCGCTGTTGCATCACTGGAAAATCATCAAGTTTTGTGGCTCGCAAAAGAGGTAGACTTTGGTTTGCATGAGCATTCCGACGAGTTTGATGAGCTTTGCCAGTTTTGTTGCGCGCGCGCGCCGTTGGAATAGTGATTTTCGGTTCAGTCGGATCAGTCTCTTTTGGTTCTTGATGTGTCGAAGCAGTAGTTGTGTCAGGTTTGATTGCTTGCAGTTCCTTCTCCAGCTTTTTATGCACAATTTCGCTGGCTATCACTGCTTTAACAACAAGAAATTTATCGTCATTTCCTGAACGATTTTACTATCCTCCAAAACAACGAAGTCTCTAACAATTTGCCTAATCAAATTATATCACCATAAAATTGGTAACTATATTAGAAGGAACATACAAAATGTGAAACTCAAATGGGAACGGACTTGATGGCGGACCCGCTGGGACTCGAACCCCACGGGGCGAATAGGTACTTTTCACATTTTTTCCAGTCCAAGACAGAAAGCTCCAAAATTAAACTGTTTTTTCATGTTTGTCCGACTAGATAACCGTCGGTTGGTAGGACTTATCTAATCATTCATCTTAAAGCAGCTTGCTTAGAGTTATCCCCATATTTTTGAGCGTAATCCTCAAAATGTTTCTTGATTGTAGGGTGATTGAGTTTACGATTTCCTTAAGTTGTTGCTTGCCCTAGAACTGTTTGAAATGCCAAAGGAATCGTGGAAAGAAAAAGCAAAGCGGTTGAAGACGGAGGTCTATGCCCTTTGCCTTGCGATGAAAGACTCAAGGGTTCCTTGGTATGCAAAGGTGCTAATGGCTTTAACTATCGGATATGCAATAAGCCCGATTGACCTTATCCCAGACTTCATACCTATTATAGGACAAATAGACGATTTGATAATCGTACCAGCAGGAATTGCATTGGTCATTAAGATGATACCAAAGAGTGTCATGGAAGAGTATCGGCGGAAAGCCATAGTTGAACCCATAAACACCAGAACCAAATGGGTCGTAGCAGCCATAATTGTCTCAATATGGGTCCTAGCAATCTACTTGGTGTTCAGACTCGTTTGGCCATTGCTTTTCTAGCGAAACGAATCTCTTTCATTTTACAGTAATTGTTTCCCCAGCTTTTTGTATTCCGAAAGTGCTATTAGCGTCTTCCTATGGCTGTGCCTAAACGGAGATGCAAGTCTGGCTGACCTCAAGATTTAGAAAAGAAATGCATATGTCGCAATTCTCACGTTGGGAATCGTAAGTATGCTAGGTGACATAGTCTATGAGTCAGGCAGGGGAATTGCCCCAGATTATTTGATGTTTCTTGGCGCCTCAGCATTTATGGTGGGTGTTGTAAGTGGAGCAGGCGAATTCTTGGGATACGGAGCAAGATTAATTACTGGAACCTTATCGGACAGAAGCAAAGCTTACTGGGTCTTCATCTTCGCTGGATATGGCTTTATTTTTTGTCTGTTCTTACGACTAACTAAACCCGTAAGCCTTTCCTGCTATACCCTCCAGATTTTGGAAGACCTTACGCATGCCCGAAAAAACTACAGTCCCGAAAACTGTCCTCAACTTCCAAAAGCTAAGGAATAAAAACCATTTTTGACCAAATTCGGAACAAGCATGCGGGCTATAAACCTAAAAAATTTTATAAGCACTACCTGCAGAAATAGTATCCAGGCAGGAGGTGAACGGAACAAATGGCTCGAACTTCTATAGGGCAAGTGGCTTATGTCTTAGCGCTTATCGGTGGCATTCTGCTAGTAATCTTTGGGTTACTAAGTTTACTTTCAATAGGATTCGGAGGCCCCTCATTCTTCTATTGGAGCGTCTACTCGTTTGCATACAGTGGAATTGTAATGTTAATCTGCGGCGTCATAGCGATCGTTGGTGCAAGAAGCGTTACTACTCTTGTCTGGGCTATAGTGCTAATAATTGTGGGACTCATCGGCGGCGGACTCGGCGGCTTACTGGTTTTACTGGGCGCAATAATTGGACTGATTGTAGCTTTAACCCATAACACATAATGAATCTGCGGAAAACTTCAGGTCTCCACTTTTTTCCAGAGCAAAATTTTTTGGGAGGGCGGCGCAAAAAGGCGTGCAGATACGGAAAAGGTGTTACTGCAAACTTGTAAAAGACCGATGCGAAAACCAAAACTGTCCTCTAACTCATAAAACCTAATAAAGTCCATCAAAATCTGAATTTGGCAACTAACTGACGCGCTCTCACTCATATTTATCACTTTAACATTTCAACCCAATCCCAATGATAGACAGTTCCAGGATGTTTTTCCTTTACAAATGCATAAGCATCCGTGCTTTTTTTATTATACTTTCTAGCTACATATACCATAGCTGTGAAAGGTGTTCTATCTATCCCCCACAGACAATGAATTAGAACTTTGACTTTCATACTTGAGATACATGTTAAAACTTCTCCTACCTTTAGAACCTTTTCAATTATCGGAGTATATCCAAGTCCGTGACGGTCAAATAATACCCTAGCATCTATTATGATGTCAATATTGTCTTCTTTAAGTTCATCAACATTCGCTGAATCTAGTAAACTGCCAACAGCTACCATTCATCTATCCAATCCATCATAAGTCACATCTTTAATGACTCTTCCAACATAATCTCATCAAGATTAAACGAGTTAAAAATATTAATCCATATCTAAGATTTTCGTGTCGTAATCGAAGTACCTGAATCCTATAGAATGGCTTTGGAATCGGAAATTAGCCGGTGGTGTGGCTTTGCGTAGGCCTGATCGTGATGCTTTTGACGAGCTTATGGATATGTGCAGGAGTTCGTTTCGTAGAAGAGTTGGTTTGGATCTTCCAAGCGGTATCTATTGAGATAATTTTTTATTACTTCATGTTGTTCCCTAAAGTGAGGGTTAGGTTGACTGGTGAGTTTAGGAAACATATTGAGCTGTTCAGGGTTTGATAGTGTGAATTGAGTCATCCCGTAATTTGTAACTGTCGAAACCCAACAACAAACTGATATACGGTAGCCTTTCTAAAGGCTTAGTGTACTAAGGTGATTAGAAATGAGTAAAAGTCTTATAAAACCAGATTCTTCAAAAATTCTGTCCGTTGTGCCTTCAGGGAATGCTTTCTTTTTTTGCACTGCCGAGGGAGTTTACACAAAAATTTCAGCCATAAGCCTCGAAGATTTTGCTGACAAATTGGACGGCGTAGACTCTAGCTCTATTCTGTTTCATTATCCACGGGGCGATTTCCAAGCTTGGATAAAAGAAACTTTAAAAGACGATGTGTTAGCCGACAGAATGTGCTTTATACAGAAGGATATTTCGGGAGAGCAACTTAGGCAAGAACTGTTAAAGATGGTGCAAACGAGACTAAGTGAACTCAAAGCTCCAAAGCAAGAAGTATTTCCCCCAA
This sequence comes from Candidatus Bathyarchaeota archaeon, assembly GCA_963741005.1. GTDB lineage: Archaea > Thermoproteota > Bathyarchaeia > Bathyarchaeales > Bathycorpusculaceae > Bathycorpusculum. Next base: position 643,852 of record CAVUGQ010000005.1, on the reverse strand, counting down.
GCCTATGTAATAAGGACGGCTTATGCCTATCTTGAAACTAATGTGGGTGCGAGGTAGAAAAAATGAGAGCTGGAGCATTAGGAGTCGGCGTTTTCCTGTTGGCTATCGGTATTGTGATTTTCTGGATTGGCTATTCGGATTTGCAGCAGTTCGGCGGTTTGTTAGGTCAAATATCGCAGTCTCTTTCTGCGGATGTTCGAAATAAGGTTGCTCAAGATCAGTTTATGGCAGCTGGCGGGGGAGTCGCGGCTATCATCGGATTGGCCTTAACGATTTATGGTTTAGCGGCTAATCGAAAAAATTAGAGGTTAAGTGAACTTTAATTGATAAGTAACTCCTTCAAAAAACGCATTGGTACAATAAACTCTAATCAGTAAAATCCTCACGATCTACAGGAGTCAGAGGTCATATTCTTCTAAGTACAATGGAGCGGTCACTTCCCATCCCCCCTTTGAATGCATGTACTTTTCTAAGCTCAAGATCGATCCTTCTTCGCCATGAGTCAAGAAAACATGCTTCGGCGGAGCTTTGAAGTTGTTAAGCCACCGCTGCAAATCATTCATTCCCGCATGCGCAGATAAACCATTAATGTTCTCGATCCTCATCCGCACGGGATAGGATTGTCCGAGAATACTGACGGGGGAAACGCCGTTTAAGATTTGTCGTCCCAGAGTTCCAACCGCTTGGTATCCAACGAAAACAAGTGTGGATTCAGGTCGAGTTATCTCTCTGATCAGGTGATGTTTAATTCGTCCTCCGGTAATCATCCCCGAACCAGACATAATGATTGTTGACCCTTTGATCAGGTTAATCGCTTTGGATCCTTCAACAGATTCAACAAACTTCAATCCTGGAAAGTCAAAGGGTGTTTGACCATCTTTGAAGAGTTCCAGAGTTTGTTTGTCAAAGTACTTCTTGCTTTGTTCAAAGACCTTCGTGATTTCGACGGCCATAGGGCTATCAAGAAACGTAATAATGTAAGGAATTCTTTTTGCTCGCGCTAATAAGCTAATATGGTATAAGAGTTCTTGGGCTCGCTCAATAGCAAAGGTGGGGATAATGACGTTTCCGCCAGCTTTTACGGTGTCATTGATAGTCTTGCTGAGTTTATCATCAATATCTTGTAGGTTGTCGTGATTTCGATCTCCATATGTGGACTCCATGACGATGTAGTCTGCTCGATCAAATACTGTGGGGTTGTTGAGTAGAGGCGTGTCAAACTGGCCGATATCGCCCGAGAAGATGATGTTTCGCGACCCGCTGTCGTCTTGGAAAACGATCTCAATCATGGCTGAGCCAAGGATGTGGCCAGCATCGTGAAAACAGACCTTGATTTGGTCGTTTAGTGGAAAAAACTCTTCATAAGGAACAGCTTTCAGGAGTGGAAAACACTTTTCTGCATCTTGGACTGTATATAAAGGGGTTTCCATGTAGGACTCAATTTGTTCTTCGTTATCGTTTCGGCTTTTCTTGAAGGCATCATCTTCTTCTTGAATTCGAGCCGAATCCAAAATAATTATTGGGAACAACTCCTTAGACGCAGCGGTCAGCAGAATATCTCCGTGAAACCCTTCTTTGACAAGTTTAGGAATAAGTCCGCAGTGGTCTTGGTGAACATGGGTGAGGAGGAGATGTTGAATCTGGTCTGGAGGAACAGGGAAAGGCTCCCAGTTTCTGTGGGCGTAATCTCGTTCCTGAAACATTCCGCAATCGACCAGGATTTTCATTTCAGCAGTTTCCAGTAAGTAGCTTGATCCTGTTACTCGATGTGTTGCGCCTAAGAATTTTATTTTCATGATATTCTTCCACTACATTGTTATTTCTCATTTCTACCCTATGATTTCTTCGGATTACTACAAAGTAGTTGAGCAATCCCTCAAAATCTGGATAAACTCCTATATGACATTTGAAGTACGTAACTATGATAACAAATGAGACTATGGGGAAACCTAAAGAACTTTTTTATAATCATTTTTTCTAAAACCACTTTCGGAACCATTCATCAAACAATCGATGGCACTCTTTATGCCACTCCTCTTCATTTACTTCTTTTCGTAAGCGATCAGCCATTTTCAAATGATTAGTTATTTCTTTGGAAGCCTCAACCAAGCTAATCCTAACTATATCTATTGGAACACCGAGGTCTTTAACGTTGATTTTTCCATCTGAGCCTTTAGCTTCCACCTCTAGTCGTCTTTGTACATCTAAACCTGTAGCTTCAGCTTTTATTCGTTTTAGAAGTTCTCCTTTATTGTTGCTTTCTTCCAAGAATTGCACCTACAGAAAACGAGTCAATTTCTAATAAAAAGAGTTACTGGAACCTGCAATGACAAGATATCGTTTGAACGTGCTGATTTTGTTGTTTTTGAAATAGTGGTTATTCCTCGTGTCCCTTTGTTTCGTGGTGCGTTGTATCCCTGTGTCTCTCCATTTCTGAGTGGGTCTTGAAGGTTTTGCCGCAGTCTGGACAAGGAATCTGGCTTGGTTCTATTCCACTTATCGGTATCTCTTGAGACGACGCCGCTCCCGACGTGTGAGGTTGCTGTGTTTCTTTTTTGCGCATGACTTACACCTTAACAATCTATTAGCGGGTTCAACCTTTCTTAAGTATATGTGACTGTAACAAAGCAACAACAAAGTCACTCTTATTTCAAAAATCCAATCTTTATTGGTTAGAAACAAAACTCAGGAAATCAACAAACAGAAGACCTAGTAAATTAATTATTTTTCCAAAATCAAATAAACAATGAGGAACCTTAAAGAAGAAAGAAGAAATTTGGCGCCTGCTACTCCGTGGTTTTGCCGTCGTACTGTTCCGGTGAGGTCTCGGCCTCTAATTTAGTGTGGTGCACGACCTTGTCCAGATGCTCCGGTGGCGAATATATTGTATAAAGTTTTAGCTCAAGATTTTTGGAGGTGTTGACAACATTATGCTGCGCTCCCGCAGGCACTATGATTGCGTCGCCGTCTTTGACTGTGTGCTCGATCCCGTCAATGAAAACTTTGCCTTCGCCTTCTTCGAATCTGAAGAACTGGTCCCTGTCTTTGTGGGTTTCTAGGCCTATTCCTTCTAAAGGTTTGAGGTTCATCAAAACAAGCTGGCTATACTTGCCAGTGTAAAGTACTCTTCTAAAGTCAGAGTTTTGCCTCGCCTCTTCCTCGATTGATATTGATAATCCCTTCACAATTAATCACCTTAACATACTGTACTGGTACTCTAATTTATCAATTTCAAAGTCTAAGGCTTTTAGGTTCAGATTTGCACAATTAAGGATAAGAGGAGGTCTTCAAATTCGTTTCTGAATCTTTCGAAGCTTTGTTTTAGCTAGTTTTTTGCCTAATAACGGTGATGATGCATTTTGTTGCTAAAGCTGCTATTGCACCCAAAGCTGCAAGCCAAGGAGCCAATATTGTTCCTACAATGCCAGCCCAAACTGGTATTTCTAAAAGGGTCTTACCGCTCTCATCCTTAACGATGATCCTTGATACGTCGCTCTCATGAAGCAGTTCCTTGATTTTCGCAACAAGATCTTCTGAGCGGACAGTAAACTCCTCTTTAACGCCTACGGGAACCCCACAATTTGAACAGAATTTGGCCCCTTCAGACAGGTCGGCTCCACAACTTTCACACTTAACCATTTTTATTTCCCAACCAAAGTTTCTAAATAGCTATTTAATTTCAAGTTTTCTGCGATTATTCTCTTAAATAAGGGTGGACAACGTTTTTGCCCCTTCTGTCTAAACGTTGAGTTGCTAATACTTCTTAGGCTTTTCTTTTGGCTTTTCCTACGTCTTCCTGTACCTTGCCTTCTACTTGTTCCACTTTGCCCTTAACCTGCTCGCTTTTGTCACCTGTAATTTTGCCTAAGCCTTCGCGGACTTTGCCTTCTCCCTGTTTAATTTTACCATTAGTTTCATCTTTACTCATAAAAAATCATTACAGACTATTGTCTCACCGATTTTATTAAACGTGTGTGACTGTTATCTCACACCAACAAACAATTTACAACTAATCTAAAAAAATACACAATATCGTTATGGTTATAGAAAAAAAGATTGGAGATAAAACAGTTTTTCTCTGTGATATTTGTGGTCTCGGATACTCAGATGAGAAGACAGCTCAAGACTACGAAGACTACTACAAAGCTCATCCTGGCTCTTGCAGTGTAGAGATATCCCAGAAAGCAGTTTATTTTCCAGATACACAGGTGTTGCCAAAGAAATAGAGCTGAATGTTGAAGTGGACTGGGGATTTGAACCCAAGCACAAGTGGAGATGTCACCCGCAACCCCATTTTTTGGTTAGAATAATGTAATTTAGCGGTTTCCCTGGGCACAGCTGCACTATTTTAGTAAATATTAAATGTCAATTAAATTCATGTGCCATTTACCGGTGCGACAGCATGTTTGGACCCTTTCCTGCTATCGCCATAACAATTCCCCGAAACCATTCAAATCTTCAAAACTGCAGTCATCAGACAGAAAAGATTAAAATCTGAAAACGCGTAACAAAAAAGTGAAACTAACTAATTTGCAATGCCTCTCTTACAGTACTAATTAAGTAATTTGCTGAGCAATTCTTTAGTTTTGCTTGATGTGACAAACATTGTTTTGAACAAACTAGATTTTTTCCACGCAATATTCCTTTCTTTAGCATAGCTAAAGCTTCAGCGTCAGTAATTCCAAAAGGAAGAAAATTCTTATGATAGAATTCAAAATGTAATCTTACTTTGATTATGGCATCTCTTACTTCATCGAAGGTACCAAAAAAATAACCGCAAGGGCATTGTCCACTTAATTTCTCTTTCAAACAGGTTCACTTTCGCAGGATTGGTAAACCTATACATAGTTACCATAGAATATTAACTTCAGTGACTAGCTCCTCACAGTCACAACTTGAGTTTTAAATAAGGTAGATAATGCTTTCACATATTTTGTAAATCTCTTTTTAATTCTTCTCAAAATTAAGGATCATAAACCAAATCGTATGATGTTCATGCTTTTTAGAAATAGCTGCAAGCAGACGAAACAGACATAAAGGTCGGAACATTAAGTGTTGAAACAGACAAAGCAATAATTCAGAGCTTCAACTAGAAACTTCGTCAATTACCTTATAGTTGAAACTGAAAATCGGTTTGATCTTGAGAAATCTTCAACTTTCCTGAATTGCAGAACAGGGACTTTTGATTGATTTAACATTAGAAAAAGTGAGTTTGTTTAAGATGCTTCAGAAAACTGTTTTGAATATTAGCAAAAAGCAAGTCGGATATTTTAGCACTTACCCTCCAAGAGAATGCGGCATTGCAAACTTCACAAAAGACCTAAGTGAGGCTATATATGACTTGGATGGGCTTAAGCAGTCTATAATTGCCATAAATGAAAAAGGCGCGCTTTACGATTACGATAGGCGAGTCAAATTCAAAATTGATCGAGATAATGCCGAAGACTATGTTAAGGCAGCCGAATACGTTAACTCTTCAAATATCCAGCTGTTAATTGTTCAACACGAGTTTGGCCTCTATGGAGGCGACTATGGCGAACACCTTAAACTTTTCTTAGAAAATGTCAAGAAGCCTGTAATCACAACTCTTCACACCGTTCAACCTAATTTTGATAAAAAAGAGATTGAAATCTTAAAATACATAGTTGAAAGAAGTGAATCAATTGTTGTAATAGCGCATGCTGCAATCGATATGCTAAAACGCCAAGGAATACCTTGCAAGAAATGCGTTGTCATTCCGCATGGTTGCCCAAGTATTGATTGCACAAACAACAAATCAATCAAGGAATCACTTGGTCTTAAGGGTCGTCTGGTTGCCTCCACTTTCGGCCTGATAAGCAGCGGAAAAGGAATTGAATACGCTATTCGAGCTCTTCCCGAGGTCATAAAGAAAGAACCACGAATAATTTATCTCATCATTGGAGAAACTCACCCTGAGGTTAGAAAACATGAGGGTGAAAAATACAGAAATGAACTAACGAGGCTTGTTAGTGAACTCGGATTGGAAGAACACGTCCGATTCACAAACAGATTCATCACAAAACGTGAACTTATCAAGTTTCTTCAAGCAACCGACATTTACATAACTCCTTATATTTCCCCTAACCAAATCAGCAGTGGCACCCTTATCTACGCTCTTGGCGCTGGAAAAGCTGTAGTGTCTACTCCATATTACCACGCAACGGAGGTCTTGTCTAACGATAGAGGTATACTTTGCAGATTTGAGGATTCGGCTTCGGTTGCTGAAGGCATAAATAGACTTTTAGACGAGAACTTCCGTTGTGAGATCCAAAAAAGAGCCTACAAATATAGTCGGCGCTTCCTCTGGAAAAACGTAGCAAGAAAATACATAAACCTCATTAATGAAGTAACTGAGAATAACGAGTGAGCTCAAATTGCCAACCCTTCCAATAAAACTAGATTTTGTCAGGACATTAACTGACGATGTTGGAATGCTCCAACATTCGAAATACGCAACACCTAATAAAAAAGAAGGATACACAACAGATGACAATGCAAGAGCTCTTATTGCGACCACAAATTACTTCATGTTATTTAACGATCCAAGTGTCAAGAAACTGATTGACACCTATCTGAGCTTATTGTTCTACATGCAAAGATCTGACGGCAAAATGCACAACTATCTCAGCTATGATCGCCAGCTTCTAGATGAAATAGGTTCGGAGGATTGCATGGGTCGAACAATCTGGGCATGTGGATATTGCTTAAACTCAAAATTGCCCAAAGAAACAAAACTTCTCTCCAAAGAGGTTTTTGACAAACTCTTTTGCTGGACTTCAAGCTTCACTTCACCAAGAGCAAAAGCATATTCAATTATCGGATTGTTTCATTACCATAAAGCCTATCCAGAAGATCAAAACATCAAACTAAATATCATATCACTTGCCAATCAAATAAATGGGCAATTTAAACTGGCATCTTCACGGGAATGGAATTGGTTTGAATCCTATCTTACATACTGCAATGCACGATTACCACATTCACTTTTCTTAGCCTACGAAGCCACTGGAGAAGATAGGTACCTACAAGTAGCCTCAAAATCCATGAAATTTCTAATAAATACCCAAACAATAAACGAATTATTTGTTCCAATAGGAAATCGCGGTTGGTATAAAAAAGGATCTGACCGAGCAATCTATGACCAACAATCCGTTGAAGCTGCGTGCACAACAGAAGCAGCAATTGCCGCTTTTAGAAACACCAAAGAAGAAAGCTACCTCCTAGCAGCCTACAAAGCCTTTGAATGGTTCATCGGGGGAAACCTGCAAGGTCTAAGGGTGTACAGTCAAGAAAACGGAAGTTGCTGCGACGGCATAACACCTGAGGGACTAAATCAAAACAAAGGCGCTGAAGCAACCCTTTCGTATCTCCAAGCCCGTCTAAACTTCGAAGAGCTAAAGCGATAAAATAATCTGTTAAGATCAAAGTAAAATAGATTCAAAAGTTTGGTTGGCATCTTCTTGAGAATCTATAATTCATTTTACTTATTAGTTCGGAATCCCCTTTTAAAAAGAGGAGATTGGCCTATATGATGACCCGCGATTTAATGTTGAAAGATGTTGTTACTGCAAAAGGAAACGTTCCGACTAAAGAAGCAATTGAACTCCTTTTCAAAAGGCACGTAGGGTGCATAGTCGTTATCAATGATGCGGAGCAATGTATAGGCATTTTCACCGAACGAGACGTTATAAGGGTCGTGGCGCAAAATGTGCCTTTGGATGCGCCGATAGAAAAAATCATGACTAAAAACCCTTTTACTATTAACGAAGATTCAAATTTTCAAGAAGCAAAGAGCATAATCATATCCGCTAAGATTCGGCATCTTCCAGTGATTGACGCAAATGGAAAACTAGTCGGTTTGATATCCGTTAGGCATATACTAGATGAGTTGAGCGGCCTGTAACTTCAAAACAAAGACACGACTGGAGAGATAACAAATGAAACGGTACTCGCACAATCCTATACTTGAGCCTATAGGTACACATACTTGGGAATCACAATTGGTTTTCAATGCTGCCGTCTTTGCCGCTGACAACCGCGTCCACATTCTATACAGAGCAATGGGCACCGATAATATTTCACGCATAGGATTAGCATCTTCTTCGGATGGTTACAACATAGATGAACGTTTGCCCCTTCCTGTTTTTAGCCCATCCAATGAAATGGAAAATTTAGGTTGCGAGGATCCAAGGCTAAGTCTATTTGGCGATTCCCTAGTTATGGCTTACACTGCATTTGGGAACCATTTTCAGCATCAAGTCTACCAAATTGGCTTAACATCAATAAACATTAAAGATTTTCTAGCTAGAAGGTGGCAATGGGGCGAGAGGATTTTGGCTTTCCCAGGAATCCACAATAAAGATGCAGTTCTGTTTCCCCAAAAGTTCAACGGTGACTACGTAATGTTTCACAGGTTAGAACCTGACCTTTGCATCGCACGTTCTGACGATTTGCGTCGTTGGCATGGCTTAAAATATATCTTGGGTCCACGTGTGAAAGGTTGGGATTCCTGGAAAGTGGGAGCTGCTGGACCGCCTTTTCTAGTAAATGAGGGTTGGCTTCTAATCTATCATGGCGTGAGTGCAGACAGAGTTTACTCTCTAGGCACTGCATTACTAGACAAGAATAATCCTGAGGAAGTTCTTTATCGCTCCGAAGAACCAATTCTGACGCCTACAGAGGATTATGAGCGATACGGAAAAGTTCCCAATGTAGTTTTCAGTTGTGGACAAGCTATAGTTGACGACCAAGTCCTGATCTATTATGGAGGCGCAGACACCTCAGTGTGCGTGGCAACTTTTGAGCTTGCTGAACTTTTACCTAAGAAATAACAGGTATTCAACTGTTCAAAGCGTCTGGGCAGATTGTTCACGACTAACTTACATTTTGCAGATTGATTTTGCCTGACTCTGCAATTAATTGTCCAACCACTGAGGTTAACTGGGCGTGCAATTGGTCTGATATTTTAAGTGTTTTCATCTTCTACGCAACCGCCTCAGCTCTATTTGGAGCTTGACCATAGTTTCTGTGGATTCTGTTCAATTTTTCAGTCAAAGAATTTAGCCGATGCTTGAACTCTTCGGGTGATTCAGTGTTGCTAAAAGCTGTCATTCAGACATCCCTCATTTAGTTTTCTTGAGCTTGCTCCGGTTCAGGAATGCTTACTTCGTGTTGGATTCTGTTCAGCTCTTTTCCAGAGCCAAGATCCTCTTTTACCGATCTAACAAAATGCTAATAACCATGGATTCAAAAATAATTGGATTACTCGCATTACTACACTCTGAAGCAAAGCTCCTGAAAGCACAAATTAACTCGTCAAAGGCTTCACGATCAGGCTTACGCAGTGCCCTCTCAAAGCCACTCCAACGGTTAATCTCATCCTACAAAGCAACCCAAAAAGATTCAACAGCCTTACCCATATGCTAAGCCTCAGCGTTTTTGATGTGGGTGATGTGGGATTGGATGAAGTCTTGTTCTCTGAGGGTTTTGTGGAGCAGATCCTGGATGGCAGCATTCATGTTACTGTTGTAATATGGCCTGACTATTTTCTCTGCAAACTCACAGAGAAGTGAAGCTGGAACACTATGAAAAGTCAAATCAACTAAGAGACCATCTTCTAACGCTAACACCTGAGTTTTCTTTTTCATACCAATCACACAGTGCTCCTGTCTATCACCTAAACCATATAAAAAAACAAGCCAACAAACTACCTTCTGCTTTGTAGAGGGGTAAGTAAAACTGAAAAGATTTAGCTCATAACGCTAAGAAAGAAGAAAAACCAAAATAGCCCTTAACTGGAAAATAACCCGTTACGGATACGCCGGCAAGGGAAGAGGCGACATAAGAATAAACAATGAAATAAACAACAGCCTTAGCCGTAACCTAATAACAGTTTTTATGGTTGCTATCCGAGCGAAACCAATTCTAATATTAGCACGCTATGTTAGGGTTTGCTTTGTCTCCAGGATTTTCCTAAATGGATTTGATTTCACTTGCAACCTGTTTTGCCCATTTTCTTGCAGCCTTAATCTCTTCTGCGCTAGGGTGACCTCTTCTTAGGAAGTTCCAGCCACCGTAACAAAAGAAACAATTCGCAAGAACCTTTTGACCTTTTGTCTCTAAAATAGTCTTAAGTTTGGAAAGTACATCTTGATTAGTTTTTCCTGCTCCACCCCACGTCACAAAAATAGCGAAATAAGAGGCAGATTAAGCAGGAATCGAACCGTTTCCCTTCAATATATGCTTGAAATATGATTTATATTCAAAATAATGTATTTCTTGATATAGTTTTGGTTCAATCAAAAACTTTGCTGACGGGATTTGGATTTAGGAGATTAGGGATCCGTTTATTTGTACTTGTTTTGGTTTCTTCATTTTCTTGACGTAGATTACTGCCGCCGCAAAGGTTACAACTAAGAGTACCATTGTGTTAATATATAGAAGCGATAAGTCTGTGTCGCTGGGGGGTTGTTTAGTGTTTTCGGGTGGCTGAGAAGTGTTATTCATGGCTTGGATTTTCAAATCTTTCAAAACCACAGCGCTGTCGACGTTGTTTGCTATTAGCAGTACAAGTTGTGTGCCGCTTTTTAAGTTGTAGGGAACTGACATGCTTTCGATAGAAGTACCATCTTCTCTTTGTAAATTAGAGGTTATTCCGTTCTCTGATATTGTTGTTGTGACTTTATACCAGGCGCCCTCTTTTATGCCTTGAGTTGCGTTGAGAAAAGCGGTACTGCTTTCGTTATCTTGTTTTATGTTAGTCATGTCATAGTCAGTTAGTGCTTTAATGTTTAAACTATAACTGCTGTTGAGATTGTTTTGAACGATGAAGCAGAATTTGCTGTTTATCGTTTGGTTAAAATCATCAGGTAATCTTAGAGGCTCCAAACCCCGAGGTATATTCGTAGGTACAATTATAGTTCGGGCAGGTATTTCGACTATTTTTGTTTGTCTGTTTCTCAATCTTATTATGTATTCACTTGAAGGTATTGTAATGTTATCTGTTTGAATGTCGGACGCGGTGTGCCCTGTCTGCAATACAATGAAGTTGTAGCTCAAAGAAATGTTGGTTCCTAATTGAATGCTAAGAAAATCGTTAACACCTATGAAAGGTCGAACGGCAATATCGGCGATGGATTTGCCGATTATGTAATTATAGCTATCAGTTTGAAATTGCTTAAGGGCTCCGGGTCCAATGAAAACTACGAGGGTTTCACTATCCGCACCAGCATTAGTTGCATTACCGCTCCAACTTGTAGTAATATAGTATGTGCCGGTTGATGTGAAGTTCCAGATGAACGCGTACCTGCTTATGTTGTCGGCAACTGTGTTGAAATAGCTGGTGTGAAATCCGTTTTTATTGATGAATATGGTAATTCTGCTATTTGGATTCGCTGGCTGAATTGAACCTGAGATTACAAGAGCTCGTTTATTCTCTTGGGCACTTGATGGTTGTGGAGACAGGTTTATTGTAATGGAAGACAATGATAGAGGAGTAGCTAAGCTTGAAGAAACCTGTCCAGGTGATGATTGCTCGCTTCTGTCGAGGGGAATAATTACGGGGTTTGCGTTTGCCATCTTGTAAGATTGGTCTCCGACCTTCCAGTCTCCTTGTGGGGTGGCTTCAGCTGTCCAGTATGTTTTGTTGTTGTAGTTAAAACTGGTTGTACTCATAAGTAAATTGTGGTAAATGGGTATGTGAGGCAAGTAAACTCCGACATTCATATGTTGCGGATCTATACCTGTGTATTTGATTAAGACAACGTCCAAACCTCCCGCTTTCATGATGGAGGCTGCAAGCAGTGAGAGTGAACCGCAATCTCCATAATTATCTACAAGAGTTTCAACTGGGTATTTTGCCCCGGTAATATTGTAGGGTATTTGGTGAACTATCGCTAATACAGCGTTAGCGAACTGTTCATCACTGTAGGGCATATTACGAGTGATTTGTAGAATACTCTCTGCAATTGTTTGAACTGCTTGAGGTGTTATTAATTTTGAGTAATTACTGTCATTGGTTAACGTGTGGGTCATGTTATTATAATAGGCATAGAGTGATGGCTGTACTGAAACAAACAGCTTTTGGCTGAAGAAACTGTACTGAGCGTTATAATCAGAGGCTTTTTCGTTTGTGCCTGATATGGCAACGGTAGGTGTAATGAATAACAATAAAAGGGTACTGATCACAATAACGGTACTGGTATTCGTGTACCTACTCATACAAGCGCAGCCTTAACTTTCTTATTATTGGTCTAAATAATGGGTTTTATAAAAATCTATTCTTGTAAGAATGACATTAGCTTTTTTTCGGAGTCATAGGAGAATTTGAAGTTAACATCCAGAAGAAGCCTGCAATATCTGAAAGGCTGACTAATTTAGCATTTTATTTCTTGATGGCTTCTTTGAGCTGATGCGTTATGAGGGCGGTTGCCTGGTAGGCTGTGAATGCTTATGAAATGAAAATGTTATTTAAAGCCTGTTTAGGGTTAAGTTGATGCATTCGTGCTATTTGGGCAATTTGATAGAGCCTAAATGTGCGCGCGCGGCGTGGGAAAACGTCTCCTCAACTTTATTGCTGATCTCTACTATTCTCAAACAAAGATGCCATTCTACGTATTAACAAGCAATCCTCAGATAATTCGAGGAAACCTCAGCAAGTGGAAGATAACCCTTTTCGGGCACGCAAGCAAAGGAAAAGGTAATACAAGAATAAACAACGAAATTAGAAGTAGCCTAAGCTGAAAAAGAATAACTGTCTCTCTACAATTTGTTCCAGCAGATTAAAATTTAATCCAACGTTTCTGAAAGTGCCATTTTTTGTGGTGCGTGCTTCATGCCTTTTGAATAGTTTTGATTAGCTTGTTTACATCAAAACCTTTTGACTTTGCATATTCGGTTAATATTGAGTATAGCGCGTCATCCATTTGTGGGGTTCTGCTCAATATCCAAAGATACTTTCGGTTAGGTGTACCAACAATGGAATAATCATAGTTATCCCCCAATTTCAAAATCCAATAATCACCATAGAATGGCCAGAAGAACGTTACTTTGAGTTTTGCATTAGAGTTCTTATCAACAACTTTTGCCTTGCCTATTGCCTGTTTCATCTTACCGTTTTTTATGGATTGGTTGAGCACAGATATGCTCCCATCTTTTGATAAAGTGTAAGTTGCGGTGGTTTCATCACAGCCTTCTTGGAATTTGGCGGGAAGGTGTGCTATCTCATACCATTTGCCTAAATATTTTTCCAGCTCAACGTGCGGTACAACTTCAAGTGACAAAGAAATCACGCATTATCTCCAAAGCTTAGCATTAATTTATGGCTTTCGTGGTAGCTGGGTTAAGTAGAGTTCGCTCTTGGTTTTTAATGCGTATTCTTTGAAAATTCAGCTTGTCTATAACCGTATACTCGATTCCGACTATACCCTTGTTGATTTTGACTCAATTTAAGGGTATTAAGGGTATATACTCGATTCCGACTATACTCTTACCCTATATTGACTATTGATTATATTACCTGTCTTAATTGGTATCCAATCATATCCACTATGGTCTGATTGGTGTATATGGCTTGAAGTCCTTACAGATGTCATCCAAAAGCGGATATCAGTCGTTGGTTGGTTGGTTGGATTAAAATTTAATCCCAAACCCAACAAAGTTGAACCAATTTTGCTATGGCAAAACTTGTGAGAAAACGTGTGCAAAGACCAATGGTTATCTAGAACATTTTAGAAGAATTAGTTTTAAGTCTATAATATTCTTAAATAAGTGGAGACCATATTTTTTTTGATGTTTCTGTTGTTTGATTTCTTGCAGTTCCTTCTCTAGCTTTCTTATCCGCTCTTGCTGACCAAGAATAATACTCATGGCAAAGGGCTCAAAGAGTATTGGATTAGTCGCATTGCCACCCGCCGAAGCAAAACTCCTACACATATCTATTCGAGAACTATCCGCGAAGAAACCTAAGCAGAATAGCGCCATTACGCTTAATTGCTAAATCTTTATAGCACAACAACGTATGCATTAGAAGAGGAAGATTGGAATGTTTAAGCTTAAAGTGGCTGACTCAAAGCTCTTAAGAGATATGGCTACAGCCATCTCAATACTTGTAGATGAAGCTGCCTTCAAAATTGAATCCGACGGCTTGAAACTTCGGGCTATGGATCCATCCCACGTTGCCATGATCGATTTTGAATTGCCCAAAACAATCTTCGAAGAATACGTTTGCATTGACCCCATGAAAATAGGTATGAAAATTAGCGAACTGCTGAAACTGCTGAAGAGAGCTGGGAAAGACGAGGCAGTTGAGTTGATGCTTGATGATAAGACTGGACGTTTGCAGGTTAAGATAACAGGGAAGTACAACCGAGACTTCACTATGCCCACGTTGGTAGCTTCGGTGGAAGAAGTGCCAATGCCGAAGATAGCCTTCAACGTAAAAGCTAAGATTACAACGCATGATTTGAGACAAGCAATTGAAGATGCTGGACTCGTTAGTGACCATGTTAGCTTTGAAGCGGACTCGGAAAAGCTGGTTTTGAACGCTATGGGTGACCTCATGGGTGCAACGATAATTCTGCAGAAGGGAAATGATGTTCTTTTGGATTTGGAGGTAAAAGAAGCTTCAAAGGCAACTTTTAGCCTAAGTTATTTGTCTGAAATCATTAAAGCGGCTTCAGCCACATCCGACATCGCTACATTAGAGTTTTCTACCGATATGCCTGTGCTCATCGATTTTCAACAGATGCAAGGGGGAAAACTGACTTTCTTTTTGGCGCCTAGAATCGAACCGGAATAATGAGAAACGTCAAATGTAAATGGAAACGGTAAAGTAGGAACATGCGGGAAAGCCAAAAAGGGTTTATGGCATTACGCTACCCTTCCGCCAGAATGGGGATTTACTAAGACCGAGGCAGTGGTGTGTATTTAACTTCTTGACCCTGTATGCGTGATTGATTCCAAAAAATTAAGTTTGAAGTCGCTTAGATGAACACGTTTGCATAGGTCCAGATTGTATTTTGAGATAGAACGGCTGAAGCTGAATACAAGTTGACTAAAAACTGCTTTTAAGCTATCTGAGAAACGACTACCGGATGCAGTGGAGAGGGGCGCTGTGAAAGTGAAAAATATCTTATCTTAATACCGTAAGTAAGTCATAGATGACTAATCTCGCAAGAAACAGCAGTTGATAAGAAAAAATAAATGATTGATTACCTATTTTTAAGCATGGAAAACGCTGATTATAGTGAATGGGTTCCTACTGGTGCTATAGTTAAGAGTTTATTTGTAGGGTTTTCTGCATATATCGTGATTTTTACGTTAGCATTTTTCCTCTTTGTTGAATTGTCAGTTGACATTGCTTATGGGCTTATTTTTGCATGGGGAATTTTGGCAGTTATCCTATTTTCGTTTTGGAATTATAGAGGGATCAAAATCCAAATCAGCACTGATAAGCTCTTGGTAGTTTACGGGCTTTTTAACCGCAAAACGTTTTTGCTCAAGGATATTGTTTCATGCAAGATAACCAAAGCTTCTTTTGGTCGATATTGGGGTGTTGGTGTAAGGTATGGTTCTGACGGTTCAGTGGCATATACAACTTCGTTTGGAGATGCCGTCGAGGTTGCGCCTAAGATAGGAAGAGTATTTGTTTTCTCTTCCAAAAGACCTGAGCAAGTGTGCGAAGTCATAAAAAGAAACATCCAAACCGGTGCATAGAATGTCGACTTACCGTACGATTAAACGAGGTGACTGGACAAAATCACTGCTTTTCATAGGCATCTACGTTGCAGCCATCTCAATTGCCGCCTTTATCCTGCTTGTCACATACTGGTATCTCTGGATCGCGTTTGTAGCAGGCGGAATGTTACTCCTTGTCTTGTGGCATAAAAAATCCACAGCATATCACTGCCCAAAATGCGGCAACGAATTCGAAATATCCTTCTTAACCGATTTCTTTAGCCCCCACGGAGTAACCAAAAACGGCGGAGGCTGGACCTACCTAAAATGCCCCAAATGCCAAAACAGAACAAAAATGGAAATACTTGTAAAGACAAACATCGATGAAACTAATTAAGACAAGAATGGACTTTTGATGCATCCTCTTTGGTGAGTAAGGCTAATTAGTTTTCTCTCTCATAAGAAAAGCATGGCTAATGTATTTACTGCTGACCTTATTGCGCCGTGTGGAATGAACTGTGGAATCTGCAAAGCCTACCTTGCCTATTCGCGGGGTGAACCCTACAAGAAAGGTGAAGTATCACATTGCACAGGATGCTTGGCGCGTAACAAAAACTGCGCGTTCATCAAAAGAGACTGCAAAAAACTGAGAAAGAAGCAAATCCGTTTCTGCTACGAATGTGCAGACATGCCCTGCAAGAATCTAGCAAAAATAGACGAGCTTTACAGCGCACGTTACGGGGTGAGTATGGTTGAAAACCAAAAAATGATTAAGGAAAAAGGCATGGATGAGTTTCTTAAGAGTCAAGCTGAAAAGTATCGATGCCCAGCCTGCGGAGATATAGTTTCGGTGCATGACGGAAAATGCTATGCATGCGGCTATCAAGCTGAAAAACCAAAAGGTTCCAATCCTAAGAAACGATGGGTTCCCAACCGAAAAGTGCAGGCTAGAAGAAAAGTGGCATAAAGAAAAGCACTCGGATTATGAAGACCTATTTTTTGACAATGAAGGGAAATAACAAGGAGTAATCGACGGAAATTTTGAGTAATACCAACAATTAAATACGACTTCCAAATATTGCACCTATAGAGTTTAATGTCGAGCCACACTAATGCCAACAGATGTTCTCGATGTGGCGGTGCAATACTTAGGGGTGCACAAGGAGGATTCTTTTGTTGTGTGTGTGGATTTGAAAACCGAGCGTTCAATAACAAAGGTTACAGCAACAGAGATTCAATCGATACACGGATGTTTTATAGAGCACGCGCGGCTTCAAATTCAAGAAAAAGCCATCAGAAGATCAAATAGCGGATTAGTAAAAATACTACTATAGTTAGCAGAAGCAAGTAAGACCAACGGAACTAAAGTGGCTGGTTCTAATTGATGACTCTATTTGGAGGAAAAATGCCGACTTTGTAGACGGCCATTACATAATATCAGAAAGTGAACATATCTCCAATTTGTCCCAATAATGTTACATTGTTTGACCAGTTCTCGAAAGCCTTTGCGTTTTCAGTATGCAGTGGAATCACATTTTTTGCGTTTACTTGCTCAATGAATTGTTTAAGGTTAGGTCCTGATGCGTGACCAGAAACATGTGTTGAGTTGACGCTTATGCTAAAATGGTTTATCCAGTTCATTATCCGCTCCCAATCCATCTCCATTTCAGCGTCAAAAGGCTCACAAACGGATTTTATGTAAACTGAGCCTTCAACTGGTTTTATGTCTATGAGTTCTTTGAGGTCAAAGTTGCTGCAAAACATCAAATAATCCTCTTGGTTAGCACCTACGTCTTTGTAGCAAATTGCCCTGTCAAGGTAAGGCCGCTCCCAGGAATCGTAGTCTTCGTCCCGTATCTTATCGCACCATTTGGCGTCGCCTATGACCCCCCAGCTTTTCCTGTTCGCATAAAGCGCCAAGTCTTCATCATCACTTTTTGGGGCAATGGAGACTCCTCATTTAGCAATCTCATCCAGCAAATATGCCTGCTTGAGAGAAATGGCGAGCTTCTTGCCGGGTTTCTTTTCCATAGCCAGGATTCGTTTCTGCTGCGCCAGCAAAATACTCATAACCATGGATTCAAAAACAATAGGATTACTCGAATTACTACACTCTGAAGCAAAGCTCCTGAAAGCACAAATTAACTCGTCAAAGGCTTCACGATCAGGCTTACGCAGTGCCCTCTCAAAGCCACTCCAACGGTTAATCTCATCCTCCAAAGCAACCCAGAAAGACTCAACAGTTTTACCCACAACAATCAACTCGCATTCGTTTGGAAGTCAAGAGTTGACTAAAAACTGCTTTTAAACTATCTGAGAAACGACTCTCTAACATAGTGGAGAGAGGTAATTAAAAATGAGAATCGGGTTTAATCTGTATTGACCTCTTTAACAAAGTACAGACATTTAAAAGACGTTAAATCTTAAACCTTGAAAAATAGGTGAAATATTAAATTGCTCGAATTCTAGCTGAATCTTTAGCAAACTTGAACCTTGAACATTCATTAAAATTACTATTACAATTCTTTAGTTGGTTTTCGGGCACTTCAATTTTAATTGCGTCACAACAATTATTATCCGTAAGAAAACAACATTTTAACATAGCACATGTCCACCATGTCCACTCTTAAAAGGTTTTATCAATTAACATCCTCCACAGCCAACCTAAACAAACCTGAAACCTAACAAGTATTACTAGCGCAATAGCAATTGATACAATACTTATCTTTAAGGCCGTCGAAAGCTCTCGCTCGGGCTTATACAAAGCCACACCACCGGCTAATTTCCGATTCCAAAGCCATTCTATAGGATTCAGGTACTTCGATTACGACACGAAAATCATTTAGATAAAGATTAATATTTTAACTCGTTTAATCCCGATGAGATTATATTGGAAGAGTCATTAAAGATGTGACTTATGATGGATTGGATAGATGAATGGATAGCTGTTGGCAGTTTACTAGATTCAGCGAATGTTGATGAACTTAAAGAAGACAATATTGACATCATAATAGATGCTAGGGTATTATTTGACCGTCACGGACTTGGATATACTCCAATAATTGAAAAGGTTCTAAAGGTAGGAGAAGTTTTAACATGTATCTCAAGTATGAAAGTCAAAGTTCTAATTCATTGTTTGTGGGGGATAGATAGAACACCTTTCGTAGCTATGGTATATGTAGCTAGAAAATATAATAAAAAAAACGCGGATGCTTATGCATTTGTAAAGGAAAAACATCCTGGAACTGTCTATCATTGGGATTGGGTTGAAATGTTAAAGTGATAAATATGAGTGAAGCGGGTCAGTTAGTTGCCAAATTCAGATTTTGATGTGAGTGATGTGGGATTGGATGAAGTCTTGTTCTCTGAGGGTTTTGTGGAGCAGATCTTGAATGGCAGCATTCATGTTCCCTTTGTAGTAAGGTCGAACGATTTTTTCTGCAAACTCAGATAGAAGTGAAGCTGGAACACTATGAAAAGTCAAATCAACTAAGAGATCATCTTCTAACTCTAACACTTGAGATTTCTTTTTCATAACAATCACGCAGAGCTCCTGCCTATGGCTCAAACTGCTTAAAAGCAAAGCGAAGAACCAACAGCACCGAACAGTTGAGAAGTAAGTGAAACTAAATCCAGGGCTTTTTTTTATGTGTGGCGGAAATTTTGTCAAGGAAAAATTGTCAAAAACCGATTTATTTCAAGATGTGCTAAAACGCATTTATCGCTGCGTAATCTGTGAGTGCCTTCTCATGGACATGGCAGACCACACAATCTCTGTACGCACCAAAGAGGACCTGCTTACAGAAGGTGACTTAGAGCGAATACACTTTGACATCTCCGCAACTATCAAACCAGATTATAATAAAAAAACAAGTAAACATTATGACCGTACAAGAGGTAGGTAGCAGAAGCCAGAGCTGCCGCTAAGCCAAAAAAATAACTGCCAAAAAAAAGAGAAGCCTAAAGCTTATTTCCAGTTGTCTTTTTTGCCGCATCGATAACACCGTTTCAAAGGCAAATTGCCAATAAACAACGAAGAATGCAACATTTAATATACAACTTACAACAGCCTTTGCTTTTGTTGGCAGGCAATCTCTAAAAGACTTACCTTTGCCAATTAAAATTATAGGAAAGAAAAAATAAATGAATTCTGAAAAAAATAAAAAACTAAGCACAATTGCTTTGATTATGATACTAGCTATTCTACGTCTACAGCTTTAATAATTTCACCAGTTAATGCACTATTTACAACTTCCATTCCAACACATGCGTGGGTTGCTGTCAGTGAAGATACTCCAGGTTTAGGCCAGGGATTTCAGATTGTCATGTCTCTCAATGAAATATCGATGAACGCAAACGGTAGCGGTGTTAGTGGGCCCGGTAACTATATTGGCGAACTCTTTACTGGCTATATGCTAACAATCACAAAACCTGATGGCTCAATCGAGAACCAGGGACCATTTACTGCTGATACTATTAGCAACGCATTCACTTTTTATACCCCTAACCAATTGGGTGAGTACAAAGCACAAATGAGTTATCCAGGACAATGGGTAAATGGTACCCCAGTGTCCACTACAGGGTGGCCTGCAACAAACATTGGGGACATAAATATGTATTATGAACCAAGCGTAAGCAATATAGCGACGTTTACAGTTCAGGAAGAACCGCTTCCTTCATATCCATCCTCACCACTTCCAACCGAATACTGGGATAGACCGATAAACGCTTTGAACCGAGAATGGTCTTCAATTTCAGGAGACTGGCTAATGAACACTGGGCCTACAGGTACTCAGATTAACCCGCGCACACCCGCCACTAATCGATACCAGCCTTATGGAGCCGCGCCTTCATCAGGTCACATAGTATGGAAAAAAGCCATCGCGATGGGAGGAGTTGTCGGAGGGGCCTTAGGCACTGAGAACTACTATACTGGACAGTCTTACGAAACGTATTTTGACCCCATAATCATCAACGGTATTCTGTACTATAATTCACTAATTCCGCCCGCTACCGGATTCCAAGCCGTAGACCTGCGCACAGGCCAAGAACTATGGCACAAAGACATGTTAACCACAAATGTCGGAGGAACAGAATACACAGTTGCCTCGATATCTTTAGGTCAAGTATTATTATACGAAACTGGGAACCAAAACGGAGCACTTCCATATCTTTGGTATGTTAGCGCTTCAAGATACGCGATGATAAACCCATTCAACGGTGACCTAGTCACCACCATAGAGAACGCCCTTACTGGCAACGCATACACAATGGATGAAAATGGGAATCTACTAGCTTACCGTATTATAAACAACAGGTTGATTATGTGGAATTCAACTGAATGTATCGGCCCTGCATCGCTGACTGGCGCTGGGTTTAAAGAATGGAGACCAAATAGCAACAGAGTATATGACTGGAATGACGGAATAATGTGGAACGTATCAATGCCAACCCCCAGTTCACAGTCCCTTCTACACCTTAGTTACGATGATAAAGTATTAGTTACATATAACGACAAGCAAAACACGACTACCCCACTATGTACTTTCACGGGTTACAGTGCAATCGATGGTCATTTATTGTGGCAAAGAAACGAAACTGGTTTATTCGGATTCACGTATCTCTATACTGGAGCAGGCGCAATGGCAGATGGAGTTTTTACTATAAATACTGGCGGAGACCAGACTTGGTATGGCTTCAACCTACAAACAGGAGAAAAAATGTGGAGTATTCCACCAGCGTCGAATGCCACTACATGGGGCACCTATGACATGACAAGCGTTATAGACCCAGAATTGCACACTCTATACACAACTAGCTACGCCGGAGTCGTCAACGCTTACAACGTACAAACAGGTGCGTTTCTGTGGTCATATAGTGGTCCAAAAAGCAACGCTGAAACCCCATACGGGGTTTATCCTTTCGGCGGTTTAGCAGGCACAATACCGATGACAATTGCTGACGGAAAATTATATGCGGCGACAGGTGAACATTCTCCAAACTCTCCTCTCTACAGAGGAGAATTCGTTGTGGCTCTAAACGAAACGACGGGAGAGGTCATATGGAAAGAACAAGGATGGTGGCAATTTGCAGCAATTAGTGACGACTACATGGTTACACTCAACGGGTATGATAATGCTATATACTGCTTCGGCAAGGGCCGTACTGAGACAACTGTAACGGTTGCACCAGCCATAAATAACCCCGCTCAAGTACTGATACAAGGTTCAGTTACTGATCAATCTCCAGGCCAAACAGGTCTAGGGATACCCGCAACAGGTACCCCCGCGGTCTCAGAAGAAAGCATGAGTCAATGGATGGAGTACCTCTACCAGCAGCAGCCAAAGCCTCTGGACGCAAATGGCGTTCCAGTTTCAATTGACGCTATTGATCCGAATGGCAACTTCGTCCACCTCGGTGACACACACTCTAACTCCGCCAGCAAATACGCCTTCCTAGCAGACCAAAGTATGCTTTCGGCAGGTGCAGGCCTCTACTCAATCATCGCAACATTCAGCGGATCAAATTCGTACTTTAAATCAACAGCGGAAACTGCTATGGCATACAATCTTCCTGCAACTACTGTCGCACCAACATCGGCTCCACAGTCTGTTGCTGATATGTACTTTGTTCCTGCTGTTGCTGGCATTATCATAGCTATAATTATAGTAGGCGCAGTACTGGCTTTGATTCTTAGAAAACGACCATAAACGCCATACAATATAAGCAATCAAAAATAATCTTCCCTTTTTTAGTCTTAAAAGACATTGGAGAAAAAATTGGGTTGAATAGGCGCGTTGCCTTGTCACTAAATTAATAAGCTCAATCGGAATCGTATTATACAAGTATCGTCTAAGCTTGTGTTAAAATAAGTTCTGTTTAGAGGAGAAATTGCAGTAACTTGGGGACTAACATAATAAGTTTTGTATGCAAATTCCTCTGAGTTTGATAATTGGTTTCCCACATCATCAATGCAAGCTACTTCTGGATTTATCACCGCCATACTTTTTACTTACTTTTTCTACCGAATGATTCGACCTAAAAACAAAACCCAAGATCAGAAATCCCAAGATAGAACAATCCAAGATACTCCTTGTTTCCGGAAGACAATTACAAGAAGTAAAGGAAGAGGTACAACGCTGGATAACACAAGAAGGCATAAACATAGAAGTTGAACAAGAGGTATTCATCAGAGGGCGGCTTGGAATTCCAAACGGACTTGGATTAACCGCTCCAAAATATTCTCAGGCGAATAAGATGGCAAATCAGGATTAGCTTTTTTCAGCATCAAATACAAAGTCATAGCAGTTTGAGCAGCGGGTGTTTTGCATTTCTCAAGAACCTCAGAATCATTCAAAGTCAACTCCCCAAACCTAACCACGCCAAGAGTAGGATGATTAAACTCATGAATGGCAGAAGCCCTTTTCAATAGGGCTACAGGATCAAAGATTTTCGCAACATCAACCTTTTTCTGGTCACATGCATCAGCCTGCGCTTGAAATTTAGGAAAACGATCCTGGTTCTCAGGAGTATTCAACACATCTAAAGAATTAGGGGAAATAATGTCTTTTTCAGGCATTCAACATTCACCTTCTACGCTGGGAACTCTACGTCTTCAGCTTCGCCGCTGATCTTTTCCAGTAGGCCACCGTCTTCACTTGCACTACGCTCACACTTCAGTATGGTACAGTTCTTCCAAGTTTAATACGCTGACCCAGATGTAAGTGTTCCTTCAGGCGCAAAAATCAAGTCAAACTGTGTTCCAGCCATAAGCAAAGCAAGATATGTTTCATCGGTGAACAACCGATCCATACTCCAGGTGAAAGATTGTTTTCCAGAGCCAGTAACAGCTGGCACCAAAGAATCCATACTGTATACTTTTATGATTTCAGCAGTTGCCCCAACAGAGATGTTCTTGCCATAACCAATCGCTACGCCGCTTTTCAGCAAACGCGCATTTCTTACTAAAACTGGTGAACTCATTTACTTTTTCCTCCATTTTTCGTTTTATATGTAACTTGCCGCCTGGCAAGATTACCAAGAAAATTACAAAGGCATATTCCAAAAATCTTAAAAAATTCTCAACTATTATTTTATGCCAAAAAGGACAGTTGCGTAGCATTATATTACATAATTGTTATTCCAAGAAGTGCATGGTTTCTTTTTATAGAAGTTTGAGAGCTTTTTCAACAGTTATTATCTTGGTTCCTTTAAAGCTCTCCAATTCGAGAAGATGCCTATCTCCAGTTACAATAAAATCGGCGTGCCCATCATAAGCCGTTTCGATGACAATATCATCCTTAGGGTCCGCCTTGACAACTTTAAGCTTTGTTTTCACACTTACCACTTCGGCTAAATTGTGAAGGGCTAGAGTTATTCTACGGATTTCATTTGGATTTGTTTTGAATTTGGGTCTACACAGCACACGAGCAAGTTCCTTAACCATCGGATCTGATGTCAAGATTAAAAATTGGCTTTCAATTCCTTTTCTGAAGAGTTCCCTTGGCTTCCCGTCAGAAATAAGGGCGCTGACTAAAACGTTGGTGTCAAGAACGACTCTGAGCATCTGATCATCTGTTGCGTTTTCTGGTTTTTGCTACTTCTTTTTGGATTTCACTTTCAGAAAGCTCCAGGTTTTTGTTATCCATAACCTTGAAGATTTCGTTCCATTCTTTCTTCATGTCAGGGAGCTCGAGTTTTTTCATTATGACAGTGTCGCCTTTGCCGTAAACTAGAAACTTCGTTTTAGGCTTTATTCCCAGCTCTTTTCTTATTGACTGTGGGATTACTATTTGCCCTTTTTCGCTGATCGTGGTAACTTGAGGTTCTTCTGACATACTTTATCAGTACAACTATTTTACTTTCCTACTAATAAGGCTTCATTCAAAATAATAAATTGAAGCCACAGGAAAACAAACCCCCTTTCTTAAAAAGAAACACCTGCAAGGTTTATTGACTAAGCATCAAAAATCACTTAATTTTATAGGATTATTATTGTGGAGCTGATTTACTGGTATGCTTGGTCATGATGTTTATTCTTCAAAACTCTCACGGTTTTTTGATTTTCAAGCACTTCATAAATGAGCACAAACGATCCAACATGAACCCTTATTAGACCATCCAAAGGGTGTTTTAGCGGTTTGAATTGTAAAGGATCGTTTAGTATCTGCTCGATTTTCTTGTTTATAGCTTCTAAGTGTTTTCTGTCTTTTTTAGCTAATTTTTTGAATGCCCTAAAAACTTCTTCTTCGATTTCTAAGCTATACAAGCAATCACTTTACATTGAACTCTTGGGCGAAATCTTTTACCTTCACAAATTTGCCCTGTTTGCGGGCTTCTTCTATTTCGGCGACGAATTCTGGTCTAAGTTGAGGTTCAAGTTCGCATTCTTCGTAACGTTTGAGTATTAAGCTTAAGGCTTGATTTTTGTCTTTGAGTCCATATTTTGCCTTCACTATGTTAACAATTCTGCTTTCACGTTCGCTTAAATCTATCAAGCTTTTAACCATACGTCTCGCCTAAACTTACACCGTATAATGTAACATAACTTTAGATTATATTAAATTATCGGGCAAGGTTACCAAGATAATTACAGAGGGCATACTCCAAAAACCCCTCCAAATCCCCCTCAATCTGTTTTTCCTTAAGAAAAGACAAGTCAGAAAGCCACTGCCGCCGAATCTCAAAAACCAAATCAGCAGAAACAGCCCGCTCCAACCCAAACAAATACTCCTCTTTAGCAAGCAAAAACGCCAAACCCAACCAAGCCCGATAATAACGGTCAGACTCACTAAGACTCGTCAACACCTTCGCAGATACACGAAGCAACCGCTCAAAATTCCCGTCAGGCACAGCGCCAAAAACGCCCTGGATACAATCCAGCTGATACGTCTTCATCATCTTACCATAAACATCAAGAAGCATTTTCGACTGAGGAAATTTTGTTTTTGAAGAAAACTTGAGGAACCGATCAAAAAAGCGAACTGGCAAGTTAACAAGCAACTTTAGAAACCAAAGTTTAAACTCACGATTCAAAACCAAAGCACCGCTTTAAACCGTACAATCCCGCCAAAAAGCACCTTATTATCTGCAAACTTGATTTCGCCAGGAGCAAACCCCACCGGAACAACATCACGCACAACACGGCCTAAAGTACGATCCGCCAAAACAGCGTCAACCACATCCCCCATCGGCGCAATAACATCAGCAAACCAATCTTTAGGCTCATACTCCTGGACTACAAAGAACAACACTAAAAAAAACCGAGACGTTGAGCATTCCGCCCATTTCAGCCGGGGCAATCGGCGCAGGCTCCGCATTAATAATCGCCTTAGGCAACAAACCA
The DNA here is from genome assembly GCA_963741005.1 of Candidatus Bathyarchaeota archaeon. Taxonomy (GTDB): domain Archaea; phylum Thermoproteota; class Bathyarchaeia; order Bathyarchaeales; family Bathycorpusculaceae; genus Bathycorpusculum. Next base: position 617,811 of record CAVUGQ010000005.1, on the reverse strand, counting down.
TACGAAAACTGCTCCCCAACAATCACAGTTTTAATCGATGAAACACCATGCGCTGGCACTCCAGGAACAAAAGGAACCTCTGGCACACCATCATGAGCAGGAACAGCAGAAACTTCGGGAACATCATCATGCGCGGGTATTGCAGGAGAATACGGAACCGCAGGAACATAAACTAAAACAGCCTTAATTGCGTCAAAAACTGCTTTATAACTACTATAGAAAGTCATTTAGCCACCCACCAACTCAAGCCACAAATCAGCAAAAACCGAATCTACTTTTCCAAGTGCCTCATCTAGAGCTCGCTGCATAAACGGATTAGCCCTAGTCCCCGGATGATGAACCAAAGGCGTAAAGATCATTTTGCCTGCAACCTCAAACGCCAAAACACCGCCGTTTATAGGCCTAATCTCATGAGGAGCAATCCCATACTCAACATAAGCAGCATAAGAAGCAGCCGCCCCAACCTTACCCTCATCCTTGTAAACAGTACTCGCCAAATACCCTGACTTAACCGGAGCACCCCAAAAAGCCGCAGCAAACACAACATCAGTCAACCGATCAATCAACTTTTGCCGAAGCGTCCCACTAATTTTTTGGGCAACCTCATCAAACTCCAAGCCAGACGTAGAAACCGAAAACTCAATCATACATTCAATCCCTCACGTTAAGAAGTATCCTGGCTTATAGCGATCGGCAAATCTGCAGCTGCTTGTTGGCTGTCACAATATGCATTCAAGAATTTCTCTGCATCAACAAAGAATATCCATGATGAGGGAACATCGCGCCTTTTGCGAAACATCCAAGCAGCAAAATAATTTGAAGCGTCTATGATGTTTTGCGGAGTCGATGAAGGAACTGTTAAGCCCTGCCGAGCCAGCATTCCTTCAACTAAGGCGTCACTGCTTGTTATGCAAGCGGCGATTTCAGCATTAAAAGTAGTCACAGCTGACGCGATTACCAAAATATCTTTCACAGTTGCTACTACACCATACGTCATTTCTTTAAACTCCTAATTTTTTGTGTTCCACCGAAAGTATGTATATCTAAGTTGGTGCGTGTTTTGAAGTGGCATTCAGCTTGCCTAATGGAGTAACAAAGTTGGCGCCAAGAGGTTGAGGAAATAGTGAAGCGAAGAAACGTTTTACTCGTGATTGCGATTGTTTTGTTATTGGTGTTATCGCTTTTTTTTGCGGTCGAAAACTTTGTTCCAAAAAACCAAGCCACTGGACAGCCCGAATTCTACGTGGGTGTTGAATGCGGCTACAACAACGTGACGCTCTGCAAAGAACTAATTGACAAGGTTAAGGACTACACCAACCTGTTCATAATAGGCTCAACTGACATCGTCAAAAACACATCCCTCCTAAACGAAGTGTGCGATTACGCGTACCATTCAGGAATGCACATCTCCGCCTACTTCTCAGCCAACCAAAACTACGTGAACCTAAGTGAAAACACCACGATTTCGGGAACGCTCCTCAATGGCACAATCACACAACTTCCAAGTTATCAATCATCATTGCCAATGGCTTGGCTCAAAAACGCGACATCGAAGTACGGCGACAGCTTTTTAGGCGCTTACGTTTTTGATGAGCCTGGAGGAAAACAGCTTGACGGTAACTTTGAAAAATCAGACGCCACAAACTTCACGCAAGAGTATCAAAGCGTCACAAACCTTTACGTCAGTAATGTGAGCGCTAAAATACAGCCCTACATTAATTCTAACGTAATGACCTTCACTTCTGATTATGGCCTATACTGGTTTGACTACAAAGCAGGGTTTGACGTTGTCCTGGCTGAACTTGGAGGAAACAAAGGCAGCAGACAACTACCGATTTCGCTCTGTCGAGGGGCCGCGACTGCGCAGGGCAAAGATTGGGGGATCATGGTTACAACAAGGTTTGACAACGGACAGATTTTGGAATCAGGGTCAGAACTCTTTGACGACTTGGTTTTAGGCTACAACTCTGGAGCAAAATACGCTGTGGTTTTTGACTATGCGCTTACTGTTATGCCTTCTGCTCAAGAAATGGTAGCTTACCAGCCGTTTGAATACGGAATTCTGCAAGATGAGCACTTCGAGGCGCTCAAGAAATTCTGGGTTTACATACAGCAAAACCCAAGCAAACACGGCAGTTTTATTGCAGATGTGGCTCTCGTTATTCCGCAAGACCTTGGTTTTGGCTTTCGCAGTGCGGAGGATAATGTGTGGGGATTATTCAATGGTAACGCGTTATCCCAGGCCGTGTGGTCAGACGCCAACAGCTACGTGAATCAGTACGGGGGTCGTTTAGACCTTGTTTACGATGACCCCCAGTTTAATAATGCGACGAAAACGCACTACGCCACAGTAATTCAGTCGTCAAGCGGATTGCCATAGAACCATAAATCATACCTTTAATTAGAGACTTTTTGAAACTTAAAAACCAAAGGCACAGTCGCAACAGCATTCAACGCCTAAACCACAAACTCCTCGAAATGCTTGAGCACCTACCGAAGAATTACGACGAAAGAGTATTCTCATTTTCCCACATGCGAATCGACAATTACGCAGTGAATTTCCAACGCCAAAGGATTATGATTCCACAAAGCGTCAGGATCCTAAATTCCTAAGTGATCGCAGACTACAAACCCGTCAGTTACAACAGTGAAGCCTTGCAGTTGGCAATCTTTCCAGAAGTACACATCGAACCCAGAAACCTTGTTATCCCAGTGCCACCGGACTTTTTCAAGCACTGCTTTCTTTATGAGTATACAGCTTGTACCATTGAAGATCGGGTGCTCTTTGCTGCCAAACAACAGTTTGTCTTGGATCTCGCGTAAATAGAGGTTCACGATATCAAAGGTAGGTTGCCCCTGCTTATCCAGCATGATGTAGCCTGTCGTCATAAGGTCTTTGTAAACTGGAAACTGCGGGTACTGAGCAAAAAAGTGATAGGGAATAACTCCGCAGGCAACATCCACATTATCGCTAAGCAAATGAGAAAGCGCGTTTGTTGGAACAACTACGTCGGCTTCCACTAGCCAGAGGTAATCGAAGCCCTCTGCAACCACACGATCCGACAACTCTTGAAACTTCTGAACCACAACATTCCAGGTGTTTGTTTCTGCCACACTGTTATCTGCTTCCTCACAGACACACAAAGTAGCCTCAACATTTGGGTTCAATGATAAATTAGCTTGAATTGCATCCACAACTTGCTGCCGATATTTTATGTGGTCAATGTGGCAGGCTGGAACTGCAACAAGAATCTAGATTTTAGGACCCTCAACTGTAGGTTCCGCCGTTACAACTGTTTTTTTAGCAACAGGTTTTTTTGATGTATTAGAAATTTGTGACATAGTTAATCAACCATTAAATTGATTTGATTATAGAGAACAAAAAAAAGAAAAAGGAAAAATTATATTTTTTTTATTCGATATCTGTCATTTGGCAGATCACGTTAGACTGTATAATCACTGGCAAATCTCGAATGAAGCATCGACCAAACAAGCCGCCGCCATCCCGCAGAGTCTCTTCCTCAGTTTCAATGGTTAAGTCACGTGCAATAACTAGTTCAGCCATATTAATCGGTTCAGACTTCATCATCAAGCCTGTGCCAACTGCGATTGCTTCAGAAACAAAGATTTCGCCGCCAATGCTATCCAACACTTTCTCGCGCCAACGAATCGCAGTATTCGCAACAAACGCATCTAAAGATTCGTCTTCCTGAGGATTAATCAGCAAATTATAGGGCTTGTACATGTGATCAGCTGCCAACAGAATCTTTGCAGCTTTGATGCTCAGTGGAATGTTTGTTGCAGTACTCCAATGAAGGTTTGAGGCTTCCCTGTTTCCGGCGCCATTATAGAGACCTGGAATAACTGCGTTGCCGTTGATGATTATGTCGTCTTCTTGCAGACCCACTTGGTAGGTTGCCGCATCACTATATTTGGTATTCAATGGAATGCCAGTCATGCGTGAAGCGTCAAGATCAGCTTTCGGAATAACGAATTCTTTGTGGTGAATTGGTATGTTTACTGGAGTTACCTCTTCGCTGAGTATGTCAAGGTTCTCTTTACCCGGGTACTTAGGATCGGTTCGTGCATGACTCATTTCAGCTAATTTACTGTATTGATACGTCTGTGTTTCCGGAGGCACAAAAGTGACTGCTCGACCAAAAAGTTTACGTCCAACAAAGGTTCTGCGTGCAATTGCTATGGCTGAAGGACGAAGGGTTAAGCCTTGCATCGTGTTTAATGGCTCGTCTTTTCCAACAAATTGTAGGGGTTTCATTTTTAGCTCTCCAATGTCGCCATTATCCATCCGCCCACGTCTACGACGGTTACAGATTCCTCTGCAGTTGCTACTGGCAATCCTTCGGTGGGTATGCTGCCTACGATGGTTGGTGAAGCTGAGTCGCCAAGGACTGCTGCTGCGGTTGAAGTTGCAAATTTCGCGGCTGACGCTTTAGTGACGCATCCTGCGGCTGCACAAACAAGCTTATCGCCCTTCACAATAGTCGCTGCATCAGCTGAAAGATAAAGCATAACGGTTGCGCCTTTGCCTCTTTTGAGAACTGGCACTTGAGCATCCACCACATAGATAGTTGCCCTAGTTGCTGGACGATCCTTCTTTGACGCCTGCTCATAACCAAGAACGCCAACTGGAACTCCGCCTGCACCACAAACTGCAACATCATTGTCATGGGTACCCTTTGTGACAAGTCTACCTGGATAACAATTAGTGGCAGTTTCTAAGTTGAGGTATTGAACATCAGGTTGACCATCAACAACGATCGAGCCGTTTGGTTGTGGACCAACACCTGGATCAGCGCTTGCACTGCCATAAACTACTGGAGTAGTCACTACTGCTCTTGACCTCCTACAAATTTGTGAGCGACAGAATCATAGATTCCAACGCTTGTCTCTTGGACTTTAGGTTTAATTTGGTCTGCTTCACGTTGCTTCATAACGGACACAAAAGTTTTCGGCTCAGCCTTATACAAAGTATCTTTAAGAAAATACAGTTCGTTAAGGCTATGGTCTTTGAGGGTTTCAACGGTTAATTTGCCCTGGCTATCACGCACTAAATCAGTGATTACAGCTTCTTTCTCTTCTTTTTCTGCAGAATCAATCTTTGTTTTGATGAGAACTAAGGCATCAGTTGAATCTTTTAGTTGCGCTTTAACTTGGCTAATTTCGGTGGCTTGAGCTATGTTTTTAGCAAGCAACCCTTTGTATTCGTCTTCGTCTAGTAAAACAGTTTTTTTAGTTTCGTCTGTCAATTTGTTTTTTTCTCCTATTGTTTACTTATTTTTTCCTCTCTTGCTCCTTTTTGGAGTGCCCGTAGGCATTTCGTCACGCTTTGGCTGCGTGAACAGCGCTGTTTAGTCTCTGCACTGAAGGAAGAGAATCACACGGCGTGAATAGAAATTTCAGAAAAAAAACTTAAGAAAAGATCTCTGTTAAGCTGTAGAGGTCTTTGAGGGCCTGCCGATTCTTCAAGATCACATCGTCTTTGCCATCGGCTACGGCTGAATCAGTGTTGGCTTCAACTATTTTTTTAGCTTTAAGTTCAGTGAACGCTTTAATTTCGTTGTCGATGTCGCCCATTTGCTGATACAGTTTCTGCAGTTGTGGGGAAAGCTCAAGTTTCTGTGTTTCATAAAACGCTTTTTCTTTCACTCGCAAAGCATCATATTGGCTATGTAGTTCCTGAATTTTCGCGTCTATCTGCACCGGAGTCATAGCGTCAGAAACATCTCTAAAGTTAACAAGTACCTTCTGAGGTGCAACAGGAGGTAAAGTGTGGCCTTCAACAACTTCTAAAACGTCAGCGCCATACTGCTTGTAGAGACGTTGAGCTGCAGTTAACAAACCAACTTCCTCCATACGTGTGCATACGGGACAGTCTTTGTGAGTTCGCTTCTGCACCCACTCCTCAGCCTTTTCAGCAGTGAATTTAGAGGAGTCAAAACGGTAACTTACACCCAAGTTTACATCTTGAACTTCAACGATCAGCTTATCATCTTCAACAGAATCAATGTTTATGCCGCAGTAAGGACTTGGGCAACGTCCCTGCTCAATCGGCGCAGCAAGGTGATCAATGCAGATGTTACGTTGCACGTAATCGTATTTTTGCCCCTGAAACTCTCCTGACGTCACCTCTTTATCGCAGCTAAACCCTATGCTGTTATCTTTCAGCTGGCCTGTCCGAATTTTGTCGAGAACATCTTTTGCGGTGCGGTCTTTGAAAAAGCGAATATCTACTTCTATGCCGCGTCTACAGGGCCTATTTGTTTTGGGGTCGTTGAGGTCCTTGCGGAAACGGGGTTTTTCCATGCGCCCGTTTATGTCGTTTACGTTTCTGATTTGGTCGCTTGTCGGATGGCTTAGGGCTTTTACCCATCTGCCCTCAGCAGTCCAAGCAGCTTTTTCAAGTTCATCTGCTGGCTTGTAGGCCATGCCATCTTTGTATTTATGCACTATTTCGGAGGCTATCACTGCCTTAACAACAAGGAATTTATCGTCATCCTGGATGATTTTACTATCTTCCAAAACAGCGAAATCTTGAACAATTTGCCTAATCAAATTACATCACCATGAAATTGTCACCTATTTTAGAAGAAGCTGAAATCAAGGATCAAAAATTGACCAGTATAAAGTTTTAGAAAGCATAAACTTTCGAGCTTTATCAATTCCAACTTCCTCAGTTAAGCCAAAACCTGCTTCTACTAGAGACCATAAAAGGAATGAAAAAGGTCCCTTTCTTAGAAACTTGAATATAGTTCTTAAGCACTACTTGTGAAAATATACGCAATCTACACGAGAGGCTGCATAATTGACAAATCCAACAGCAAACCACGGTCTCAATCAAACAATAAATCAAGATAAACAAAAAAACCCATCTAGCAGCAGAGAAAAGACTGTAACTAAAAATATTGTCGTTATATTGGCAACAGTCATCAGTTTGATGTTACTCTATTTCCTAAGTCGATACAACTATTTGCTATTCCACAGTACCGTAGAAATCTTTTCCATAGTCATCGCTTTTACCATCTTTGCCATTGCGTGGAACAGCAGACGAATAATGGATAATAATTATCTCTCATTCATCGGTATCGCCTTTCTTTTCATAGCTGGAATGGATTTTCTCCATACATTAGCGTACAACGGAATGGGGGTGTTTCCAACTTTTATCGGTTCCAACTTGGCAACTCAACTTTGGATAGCTACAAGGTATCTGCTGAGTTTCTCATTGCTTATTCCCCTGTTGTTTGTTCATCGCAAAATTCATTCAAGCATAATTTTTGTTGGTTATTCTTTAGTCTTTGCGATATTTGTTATTTCTATTTTTTACTTGAAAATTTTTCCCCAAGCTTACGTTTGACAACGTCGGCTTGACATCTTTTAAAGATGCCAGTGAATATACGATTTCTTTGATTCTTATAGTCGCCATCGGCTTGCTGGCAAGAAAGAGAAAAGAATTCAGTTACAGCGTCTTCAAGTTACTATTGGCCGGTATGGTAACTGCAATCGTTACTGAGTTGGCTTTCACTTTATATACCGACGTTTACGGAATAACCAACATAGTTGGCCACTTGGTTAACTTGGTTTCTTTCTATCTTATTTACAGGGCATTAGTTGAAACGAGTCTTACTAAGCCTTACGAACTTTTGTTCCGCAATTTGAAACAGAGCGAATCAACCTTGGCAAATCGTGCATCAGAACTAGCTGCGGTCAACGACAGGCTAGAAGAAGAAATCGCAGAGCGAAAGAAAACTGAAGATACGCTAAGGGAAAGTGAGCAACTTTACCATACGGTATTTGATAATAGTCAAGATGGATTTCAGCTAATTGAGTTAATTTATGATAAAGATGGAAAGCCAATTGATCAAAAGTTTTTGAGAGTTAACCATGCTTACGAAGAAATAATAGGTGTTAAAGCAGAAGACGTAATCAATAAGACGGCAAGAAATATTTCTCCAAACGTTGAGCCTCATTGGTTTGAAGTTCCTTACAGAGTTATTAAGACTGGAAAGTCAGAGCATGTTGAGCTTTATAACAAGGACATAAACAAGCATCTGGACTGTTACTATTTCTTATATTCTAAAAATGTTGTTGGGACACTTTTTAGAGATATAACCCAACGTAAAAATATGGAAAAGCAATTGCAGGATTCAGCGCGTTTAGCCGCTATTGGTGCTACTGCCGGCATGGTTGGTCATGATATTCGCAATCCTTTGCAGGCTATGACTAGTGATGTTTACTTGGCAAAGTCGGATTTGGAGTCGATATCTGATGGTCCTGTAAAAGAGGGTATTGGAGAGAGTTTGGATAGCATCGAGAAGAATCTTGAATATGTTAACAAGATTGTCCAGGACCTTCAAGATTTCGCAAGACCAGTTAAGCCAACTGCAAAGCAGACAGATATTGAGCTAGTCTTCAACGATGTTCTAGTTAAGAAAGCCATTCCGAAGAACATTTCTGTATTCCGTAAAGTTGAGGTAGGGGCAAAGAAATTTGTTGTTGATCCTGACTTGCTCAAGCGTATATTAGCCAATCTGGTGAATAATGCTGTTCAAGCTATGCCAAAAGGTGGAAGACTAACTGTACAAGCCCACAAAAAAGCGAACGAAGTCATCATAACCGTGAAGGATACAGGTGTTGGCATTCCAGAGGCAGTTAAGGGTAAATTGTTTTCGCCATTGTTCACAACAAAATCGAAGGGTCAAGGATTTGGTTTAGTTACCGTTAAGCGAATGACTGAAGCGCTAGGTGGTACGGTTACTTTTGAAAGCCAAGAGAACATTGGAACCACCTTCATAGTAAGTTTGCCTACTTCACAAAAACAAACTGTTGACTTGTGATTTGATCTGTGTTGGTTTCAAAATGAAAATGACCTGGAGAGATTTGAACCCATGACCTTCAGTTTAGAAGGTAAGATTCCAGAACGTTGCAAACTCGGATTCTACCCGAGGAAACCACACATCCCACAGATGTGGGCAAAACGGGTGTGCAGGAAACTCGGGCATAAACATGCCTTGCCTATAGATGCGCCCATAATATCGAATGCAGTATTCGCATTTTGGTTGCGGACCAGCCAGCTTGAAGTACTGAACACCTTATGCGGGTGCTAACAATTGAAGTGCATTAGTATAGGATCCTGTGTTGATGGCGCTGCCAATTGGTCTATGCAGATGTTCCGCTGCACGTAATCGTATTTTTGCCAATGAAACTCTCTTGGCGGGTCAATGGAAAGAGTTAACTCTTTTAAAAATGAGCGATCCTTCAAAATAAAACCATGTACCGCTGCGCTACCAACAAAAAAACCTACAGTACCTAAAACTAATGCCACTATTAGTTTATGTTCATCTTTTAGGTACATTTTAACTATTCCTTAGGGGTAAAGCTATTGTGAATATTGTTCCCTTGTTTAGGGCTGTTTTCACGGTTATGGTGCCTCCATGTGCTTCAACGATTCGCTTGCATATTGCTAAGCCAAAACCCATTCCCTGTGCTTTAGTGGTGAATAGCGGTGTGAAAATTTTTTTCAAAGTTTCTTCAGGTATGCCTTTGCCTGTGTCAGAAAACTTGATTTTCATATAGTTTCTTGTTTGGCAACTTGTGATTGTGATTGTTCCTTTCTCAGGAATTGCGTCAATTCCATTATTGATAAAATTTATGAAAACTCGCATCATCTTATCAGCATTGACCCAAATCCAAATTTCTTCCTGAATGTTGTTTATGATTTCAATTCTGTCTGGAACTTTAATCATCTCAATAGCCTCGTTGACAAGAACGTTTGCTACGTATTTTTTTAGTTCCAGATGCATCTCTCTTGAGTAGTCTAGCAGGTCGTTGATGATGCTATCTGAGTGGCCAATGGCTTTATCGATTATTTCAAGCATTTCTTTAGATTTAGTTTCAGAAATGTCTGTGCCTTTCTTTTTCAAGTAGTAGACTGCATTTTTGATTCCTGCTAGCGGGTTGCGCAGGTCATGACCGACCATGCCAGCTAATTCGCCTATAGCGGCTAGGCGTTCAGACTTGACTAGTCGTTCATTAGCATCCTTCAATTGGACAGTTCTCAAATCAACCATGCATTTCAAGTGTTTTGAATAGTCATTTACTTTTCTCTCCAAAACTTTTCGGAGCTCTTCAGCTTTTTTGCGCTCAGTGATATCTTGTACTGTGCCAAACATTCGAGTTGGTTTTCCTTCCAAATCATATATGACTTCTCCGGTGCCATGAAGCATTCGTTCAGTTCCATCTAGATGGATGATGCGAAAATCAATAGTGTAGGGTTTTCCTTTGAAAGCATCCTCAATAGAATTCCTAACAAAGCCAACATCATCAGGATGAATATTCGCTAAAAAGTTATCTATTTTAGGAACAGCTTCAAGCGGCAGCCTAAAGATGCGGTAATGCTCCTCGCTCCAAACAAGAGCGCCAGACTGAATATTCCAATCCCAATAGCCAATATGGGCAATCTGCTCTGTCTTCTTCAAGCGCTCATGATCTTGTTGTAGTTTCTCTTCAGTTTTTTTGCGTTCGGTTATGGGTACTGCAAGTTCTAATGCGGCTGTTACGTTTCCATCTTTGTCTTTGAGGGGAGTTACTCTTAATTCAACCCAGATTGTTTCACCTTGAGAGTTTATTGTTTTGTATTCATGGATATCTAAAGAGACATTTTGTTCAAAGATTTTTTTTACTCCGCAGTCTACGCAGACATTTTCAGAGTGGTTGAAGGTTTGGTAGCATTTCTTGTTTGGTGCAACGCCTAGATTCATTAAGAGTTTATTGGCCCAGATTACCCTGTAGTCTTTGCCGATAACAGCTAACCCAGCATCAACACCTTCACCCACACGCTCAAGAACCTCAAAAGTCCCCCTCAACTCTGCCTCTGCCTGCTTTTGTAGAGTTATGTCTTCTAATTCAGCAACAAAAAGAACCGGTTTACCATCACTATCACGTATTGCACTAACTGTAACTTTCCCATCAATTATATTACCGTCTTTTCGCACATACCTTTTCTCTTGACTAAAATAGGGAATGTTTCCACAAATTAGTTCTTTCATTTCTTTGTTGCTAACTTCAACATCCTCTGGGTAAGTTATGTCTCTAAAAGACCGTTTTTGCAGCTCATCCTCTTTGTAACCAACTATTCTGCAGAAAGCCTCATTAGCACTTCTAAAACGCATATTAGAATCCGAAGTCGCAATCCCAAGTGGCGCGTTAGTAACAATTGCATTTAGCTCTGCTTGGTTTTTCCTAAGTATCTCGTCAGCTTTTTTGTGTTCGAAACTTGTTCGAATACCGTATGCGAGTTCGCCGTAGACGGTTTCGGGTGATCCTTGTTTGTTGAAGTATCCGTTTGCACCTTGGTTTAATGCTTTGATGGCCACTTCTTCTCTGCCTTTCCCAGTGAAGAGTATAAACGGAATTTCGTTGTTTAGGTTACGCAACTCTTTTAGGAACTGCAATCCATCTTTTTGGGGCATTTCATAATCAGAAATTACAGCATCATAATTACAAACGGCAAGTTTCTTGAAGGCTTCCTCCACACAACACGCGTGGTCAATTTCAAAGTTGTCAATATCCATTAAAATCTGTTTAGATATCTCCAGCATTGAAGAATCGTCGTCAACATGCAAAACATGAATAACACTCTTTTTGTTCGAAATAGCCAACTCAGATACTCCATCAAATTTGCCATTCTGGTTGAGGGTTTGTATTAACTATGCCTCATAACCAAACAGTTAATGGTGCTAATAAATCATTTATGAATCTAAAATACTCAACACAGTCTGGCTCAATATAGGTGATTTTGCCTCAAATGTTTAAGGTTTGGTGTGTTGGTTCCAGAATGCTGTGAACTCACTATCAGGCTCAATGGGTTCAGAGCCTGTCCGCTCAATCTCATAATAGTGAGGGCACTTCGGATGCTTAGGAAGCTCCGGCGTAAACTGTCCTCGATGGTAAACTTGGCCTACATGCAACGCACACCACTCGCAAGTATTGCGTGTGATGTCCCCGCTAATGCGTAAATCAGACGCGCCAGCGGAGGTAGCAATAACTTTTAAGGCGCCATTATAAGTTCCAAACTGCACCTGATCCGCTAATAATCCAATACGTTCCAGAAGGCCTTCCTCAGAATTCCAGAAAGGAACCGCAGCATCGAACAACGATTCAAAACTCATGGAAGTTTAGCCTTCGCAATTCGCTCAGCTTTCTTCAGTATGGATGTGAAGTCTTTGGTGTACCGTAGTTTCTGGCGTTCAAAGCTGCGTTCTTGCTCTGGACTAATCTGCAAAGTAGGATTCTGGAATTTGCCGCGAACGTAATCTAATGCTCTTTCTTTTTCGGTGTTGCAATAGAACTCTACTAAAGTGAGGCCTTGCTGCAGCGCTATATCATGTGTCATATGCCCATCAAAAACCTGCTTAATAATAGGCTTGAGCAAATTACGCATATTAGGCAACTGCGAAACTACATCCTCAGCATCTACAACTCCAGTCGGATTTGACGCTGTGATACCAGACGAGTTACTTGGAAATTGACCTAAAGACGGTGGTTTACTTAAAGAAATAACAACTTCACCTTGACCCAAAGGCAAAGGATTCAGATTATTGTCGCTTCGAACCTCATCCACAGTTTTATACTGCAGCCGTGTCTGGTTAGCTTGCTCCTCAATCAAATCTGCACGTGCCTCATCAATCACAGATAATTCAAACCCGCTATTCCAAACAATCTCATAATCAACAACCACAGGATCAGGTTGATCTTTTACTGCAACCACAGCTTTATGGAACATACGCTTCAAAATTGAACCCGCAGACTTAGCTGAATCCAAGTTAGCAGTTACAGTTTGACGCACAGGCTCCAATTGATCTATTACCCAGCGGTTCAAATCATCTAGTTCACTTTGTTCCCCGCTAATTTTCTTGTAGTATTGCTGATCATTCTTCTCCGATCCAGTAAGCGCCCCAGCTTCAGCACCCTCCAAAATTGACTTGGGAATACCTGTTGCTTTAGCGATCTGTTTTGTGTTAGTGTCAAAGAAAGGCTCTGGGTTAAGCGCTGCACCTTGGGCGCCTTTAAAATCAAACTCCATCCCCTCCAAAATACAGATAGAGGTACAGTGGGTTATGTTGCTCCATTCTTTACTATTTGCTCACGCACTCAACTTCTCGATTGCTTCCCCAAACTCCGCACCCATCGCCGTAGAAACAGAGGGAATACGTATACTACTGCCCGCGACAGCATCCTCTTGCTGCGTAGGATACACTACCATACCGCCATCACGCGTCAACATAACTGGATTCTCAGGATTACTCTCCATAAATTTTAGTCTCCAAACACCCAAGCAGGCTCAACATCAGGCTTAGCCATCACAACACTCATGATGGCGTAACGTAGAGCATCAATCGCATGGTCATTTTCTTTTATTTCTGAGTTGTAAACCATAGCTTCATGAATCAAATTAACGCATTTTGACGCGATGTATATTCGGGGTTTGCCATCGCCCTGCACAACAAAACGCCCGCCAAGTTCGCGTATGCCGTCATCACGCTTGCTTTCATCAGCTACAGCATTCAAACCTGCAGAACACAACATATCTATGGTTGCAGGTGCACTTCGATCACAAATTATGCGACCCTGCCCATAAGACGCAACCATTTCTTTAAGTTCCGAGATAAGCGTCTCAGTCTGCGTCCGGTTCTGATAGAATTCATCCAGGATATAGGCGTGCCCGTCTCCATCGAAGCCGACACAAACAATAGCGGAGGGATTAGTCCAGCCGAAGTCGCATCCGTAAATGACACTTTGTATAAGATCTGGTTGCAGTCTGCTGGCTAAATTCATGGATGGTTCTGTCAAAATCAAAACTTCCTATTCCAACCGGGGCAAATAATCCTTCAACAAAACGTTTAGCTAAAGCGCCATGATGAGTAGCTAAGATTTCCTGCTTATACTTCTCATTTAAATGAACATTATCTAGCATAGACCAGCGGTAAACTTTGCTGTCTAGGTTGCGTTTTTCGGGGTTCTCATAGAAATCGTAGAGGCGACAATCCGGAACCAGCGGCGGCGGACTAGTTGTAACTATACTGCAGGTGATATCCCGCTCTGTTTTACCCGAACCTCTTAAACGTCGTAGCACAACGTCTTGGGATTCAGCAAACTTGCGAATATACTGAGCCGCATCCAACAAGACAACATCAACGTTAGTGCCCTCAGCAAACTCAGGCTCTTCCAAGCCACCAAACCACAACGTTTGACCATCCAAAAACTCAATGCAGTTGTCACTTCGCTTATACGCAGAGACAATTGGATTAGAGTCAATTGGATGCCCCAACAAATACTTAGATTCCAACGTGGGAATAAGAATGCGGCGAACCATCTTGTAAGTAGGTTCAAAAATGTATCCAACACTCTTGGGGTTCTCAAGCAGCATACTGAGCATTTCGAAGCAGCCGCAAATCGTTTTACCCCCGCCCACACCAGAAAAGACTGCTCTATGCCTTACCTTATAGCGGTCTCGATGAAACAACATTTGCTTAGGAAACAGATAATACCTCAGAGTTACTGTCTGTTCTAGCTGTTGAGTCTGAGTCATTAAACTGCCACATTCAAATAATTATAATTCCTTTACTGCTCAAATTCAGTTCGGATGACCGAAACCACAGCTACCAAAAATGCTGAAATACTGAAATAACCATTGAAACACCTGCAATCGCATAAGCTATAAGCACTGAGTTTTGGCTTGCTTTACCCTCTAAAGTGGCTCTTGACTCCCTTAGACTTCTTATGTCATCCTCTATTCTTTTACCAAACTGTTCATGCTCAGATTTAGTAAAATACATGTTAGCTTGGTCTTTCAACTGATTTCTAAATTCATTCATTCCCTCAAGTCTTTTATCCATTTCAAACTTAGCAAGGGTAGTAGCATCCTTGAGAGAAGTAATTTGTGTATTGACCTGTCTCTCAATCGACAATAACTGATTAACAAAATTAGCTCTATACGCTTCACACATTTCAATAGTAATTTCTATTTTATTATCAGGCGTTTGCGCTGTACCTTCCTCTCTGCACAACTCTACTTACATCAAAAATCGAAGGCGCCCAAGCCACGATTATTCGTCAAAACTAAACCTTCAGGGCAATCAGAATATCAGCTACAGAAGCATCTAGAACAGTTGACTCCACAAAGATTTTTAGGTCCTCAGGACGCCCAACAAAAACAGACTCCTGCTTCTTTGCATCAAACTTGCTATTGCAAAAACAGAAAAACCTTGCATTACGAAACTCCAGGCTTTCCTCTCCATAGTATTGTTTGAAACGTTGTTCATCTTTCAGTTTTTTGGATTGTGCACGACTCAACAGTTAACACCCTCTTGTTTAGTTGCATAAAATTTAAGATGCTCTTTGCTCGTTTTCACCCCGCTTACGCAGGAGAGCAGACGTTCAATCTTTTCAGACTGGACGTTAATCATGAATATAATTAGTAGCAAGTCAGCAACTGCCTAAATATAAAATCGACGCATAAACTAAAACAGCAACTTCCCCAAACTCAGTTCAAGAGCTCGAAGAGGCGCGGCAACCTGCATCTTCAATGCATAACGTAGAGCGTCAACTACAAGTCACGTTCTTTAACGTCGACTTTGTACTCCAAAAATTCGCTAATTAGGCTTATGCAACAAAACAAAACAAAACTCGGGGGCAACCCAACAACCCCTTTCAGTATTTAGAATTCATAACAGCTATATTACGAGTTAAGTTAGTTGAGTGTTCTGGGGACTAACTAATAATAACGCATAGCCAATCCAGTAAAGTAGTTGTAGATGTAGCTGATTTGGCGTTTTCAAAGGAAAAAGTAGCTATTCGTGTTTTGCATGTTGACGACGATCCATCAGTTCAAGAGATTACAAAGTTAATGTTGCTGGATTTGGACAGCGGCTTTGAGATTGACACTGCGTGTTGCGTGGATGAAGCCTTCAAGAAATTATCCGCTGGGCACTATGATGTTGTTGTTTCTGATTATGATCTGCCCCAAAAAAATGGACTCCAATTCCTAACAGAGTTACGTGCACAAAATAAAGAAACCCCCTTCATTTTATTTACTGGGAAAGGAAGAGAAGAAGTAGCCATACAAGCACTAAACTTGGGAGCCGACGGATATATCAACAAACAAGGCAACCCTGAAACAGTCTGTGGCGAACTCAAACACATTATCGTAAATAGTTTTGAAAAAAGATATGCACAAAAGATGCTTATGGAAAGTGAAGAACGCTTCAAAAAGCTAGTAACCAACAGCAAAGATGCCATAATGCTTACCCAAGCAGACGGAATAATTCGCTACTTAAGCCCAGCTTCCAAAACCGTCTTAGGCTACGAACCCAGCGAATTAATAGGGAAAGTCCCTTGGATAATTCACCACGATGACCTTCAAAGAGTGGAGACTGTGTTCCAATTGGCATTATCAAGTAAGGTTAGTGAAACCTTAGAATACAGGATTTTAACCAAGCAAGGCGAAACAAAATGGGTCAGCCACGCTTTTTCTCAAATATGGGAAAACGGCAAATTAAAGCAAATCGTAAGCAACTTAACAGACATAACTGAACGCAAAAAAGCTAATGAACAGCTTTTAAACATGAAAAAGTTTGATGAAAGGATTATCGATTCACTTGGCGACGCTCTTCTGATAATTGATCCTGAAGACTTCACTATTTTAAATGCAAATAAAATAGCCCATGAGCAACTGAAACTTGAACGAAAAGACATTGTAGGCAAAACTTGTTATGAAACAACTCATTTAAGATCAGCTCCCTGCGAACCTCCTAATCACGTTTGCCCAATTCAAGAAATGAAGAGAACTGGCAAGCCAGTAATCGTTGAACATACTCACTTTGACAGCCAACAAAATGAGGTAATCGTGGACATATCCGCTTTCCCGGTCAAGAATGAGCAGGGAAAAACTGTTGTCATTCATATTGCAAAAGATGTCACTCAAAGAAAACTCTTGGAACGTGACTTGAAGAAAAGCGAAGAAAAATTCCGTGGAATAGCAAATTCTGTTAGAGACGCCATTGTTCTAGTGGATCATCAAACTAAGGTTACATATTGGAATCCTGAGGCTGAAAAAATATTTGGCTATTCCAGAAAAGAAGCAATTGGCAAAGATGTGCATCAATTGGTTGTTCCTCCAACTGTGAGTAAAATTGGAAGAGAGTTTATCGAGATCGGGGTTAAGACTTTTACTGAATCTGGCGAAGGAAATTTCACAGCTGGGAACGTTGAATTAGTAGGTCTACGCAAGAACGGAAGCGAATTTCCAGCGAAATTATCGTTATCGCCTGTAAGTCTGGGGGGAAAATGGTGTGCGGTTGGAGTCGTAAAGGACATCACGGAGAGTAAACAAGCTGAGCAGAAGCTCCTAGAGGCTGAGAAACGTTATCATACTTTATTTAGTCAGGCGCCTTTAGGAGTCTTAATTATCGACCCCCAAACCGAAAAGGCTGTTGAGTTCAACGGTGTTGCTCATAACCAACTGGGCTATTCCAGAGAAGAGTTCTCAAGACTGCGCATTTCGGATTTTGAAGCAAAGAAACCAGAAGACGAAATAAACGCCCAAATAACAAGAATATTAACAACGGGAGAAGACGAGTTTGAAACCAAACACCGCGCTAAGAATGGCGAGCTCAGAGATGTTCTAGTAACCGTGAAGGTAATAGAATTAGATGGGAAATCGTTCTTCAACTGTGTTTTTCACGATATAACAGAGATCAAAAAAATACAAAATGCCTTAACGGAAAGTGAAAAACAATATCGCCAACTAGTTAGCGCTGCACAAGAAGGCATTTGGGCACTGAATAGCAACTATCAATCTGTTTTTGTTAATCCTCGTATGGCGGAAATGCTGGGATACACTGAAAGTGAAATGGTTGGGAAAAACCTTTTCGAATTCTTAAATAAAAAATGCGTCGATCGGGCTAAGCGAGTTTTTGAGCAATTCAAGCAAGGCATCAAAGACCATTTCGATTGTGAGCTTAGTCGCAAAAATGGCTCCATAATCTACGTGAGTATTGCAGTTTCCGTAATTAAGGATGATGAAGGAAAACCATCAGGGATGCTTTTAATGGTTTCAGATATTACTAGCCGCAAGGTTTTGGAAACAAAAGTGGACAATTATTCGAAACATTTGAAGAGCATGGTTGAATTGAGAACGGTGCAGTTGAAGGATGCTAATGATCGACTTGTCAAGTCTGAACGTTTAGCAGCCATTGGTGAACTAGCAGGTATGGTTGGGCACGACCTGCGCAATCCTTTAGCAGGCATCAAAAACGCTACCTTTTTCCTGAAAAAGAAAGGTGCAACAATTCCTGAAGTTCAGTCTAAAGAAATGC
This sequence comes from Candidatus Bathyarchaeota archaeon, assembly GCA_963741005.1. GTDB lineage: Archaea > Thermoproteota > Bathyarchaeia > Bathyarchaeales > Bathycorpusculaceae > Bathycorpusculum. Next base: position 599,419 of record CAVUGQ010000005.1, on the reverse strand, counting down.
TTGAAACCATCGAGAAAGCAATTGACCATTCAGACAAAATCATCAATGACCTGTTAGATTACGCGAGAGAGATGCATCTAGAACTTACTAAATGCGTAGCCCATGCTCTTGTGGATGAGGCTATTGGGATGATTAAGGTTCCAGACAGAATACAGATCATAAACAACGTTCAGGGAGAGACTTGGATTTGGGTCAACGCTGACAAGATGATGCGAGTTTTCATAAACTTACTTAAGAATGCAATTGACGCCATTCCCGAGAAAGGAACACTCACAATCACAAGTTGCCAAACAAGAGACTGCGTGGAAATCGCTTTCGCCGACACAGGCACAGGCATACCTGAGGAGACTTTAAAAAAGCTTTTCACACCTCTATTCACAACTAAGGCGCAGGGCATGGGCTTTGGTTTAGCCATATGCAAACGCATCATAGAGGCGCATGGAGGCACCATAAATGTGAAAACAGGCGTAAACAAGGGAACAACATTCACAGTAACTTTGCCACTTAAACCTAAAGTAGACGATGAAGGCAAAAAACATGGATAAACTCTTCCGAATTATCCAATGATATAGCTCAAAGAAAATGTTTTTCTCCTATCTGTTTGTCTTTGCCCATTGTAAGTTTAAACATTTGTTTTAGTTACCCAAATATGAAAGCAGCCAATGGAGCAGAAATTTGAAGTTTAAGCGCGTACCTCAACGCATCACTAGTTGAAGAGATAAGTCCTTTTGTTAGAAAACGCAAAGTAAAAATTTGTTCAACTAGTGGCGAATAAAAGTTTTCTGAGTAAAGCGGAAAACAAGCAAAATTTCTTATTTTTTTGTTTTTCTGTTGCTTAATTACTGAATAGTCGCATAAACCTAACCAAGCTACAACAACAGTTTCCCAAAAGACCTCTCAAGCGGCGCCACTAACTCCTGCAATTCCCCAAACTTGTGCAGAAAATCAAGCCCCAACCGCGTGGTACCATAAAACGTCTGCTCATGATTAATGCTTTTAGACAAGAAACCGCAACGCACCAACTCGTCACCGAAAAAATGAAAAGTATCATTACAAAGGTTACACCTTCGAGTAATCACAGAAGCCAACACAGGTCCAACTCTACAACACATAAGAATCTCGCACACGACTGCTACACGGCGCCGATGACCCCTAAACTAAATTACCCTCCAAACTCTTCAACAAATCCCGCGCCTGTTGCCTACGCTTCTTAGCACGCTTGCGCTCATGAGCACCCATCAGCTTCATTTCTCATCCTTCAATTTTTCGATGCACTTACCACCCCTCTTAAACTTCTTTATTTCTCGAACGGGCAGTACCTTAGAAAGTTCCCCGTTTACTGTCTCATCATTTGGCTGCCACATTCGAATAACAGTTAAATTTCTATTTGTAGATTCAACCTCCAAAGGCTTACGCTCAATCAACCCCAACTCCTGAGCCAACGAAATCTCACGGTCAGTAACTTTCAAAGCCGAATTAATAGCGCCAATCTTCACAAACTTATCCTTAACAGTCAAAGGCTTCTGATTACTCTCCTTACCCTCCATCGCCATTGCCAACGCTTCACGACTAAGAAGCCCTAAACGAGCCCGAAAAATAGCAGTTAACTGCTTATCCTGCTCAATAGCATGCGACCAAACATGCATATTCTCATGATCCAGATAAATTGCTCGAGGACTAACATCAAACTCTTTACTTAGCGTCTCAACAACAATATGAAGCGAAATATTCATCGCCAACAAACGAGCCATCCTTAAACGGCGACGAAAAAGAGTCTCCTTCAAAAATGTACCCCCCAAAATTGAACCAAATACTTCAAAATCAAGTTTTATTGCCCCTCACAGGTTTATACTCAAGCGTAATGCTGATGCGCTTGGCACTAACACTAGATTTAATTTCACTGTTCATGCGGGTATCTTCTCCGCTCCGCTTCACATGCCCACAACGCTTAACACGCCAACGATCAAGGTTGCCCCTTACAATCTGAGGATTAGATGTGACAATATAGAAAGGCGCCATAGTCTGCGAAGTGTAGACCTCCGCAATAAAATTCAATAGTCTTTTGCCTAAGCCTATGCCTTGGTAATCAGGCAAAACCACCAATCGATGCACCCGAAAATACCTCGACTTCATGTGAATATGCATAACTGCAATGAAGCCAACAGGCTTAATCCTGATACACCGCAACATAGCACCTGGAACCCTTAGCAATGGATCCGCTTAGATAGTGATACTGCCGAAACATCTGCCACAGATTAGAGCCGCACCGATAAACTTGGATGTTAACGGGCGGCCGCACTCTTTTTTTCGGGTAAACTCCATCGTATCCGTGCACAAGACCCAATCGGGCTCCAACCAATCAACCACATCATAATGGCAGGTAACCGCGATAAACTGCTTTTTAGAGCGGCGAACAGCTTTAGCAATCGCAAACGCAGAAACCTTCGCAATCTCCCGATCAACAACGCTGGTAAACTCATCAAACACAATCAAATCTCGATATAGGCACAACGCACGAGCTATGTCAACGCGCATCTTCTCCCCCTGGCTAAGGCAATCGTAACTTTTGAGCCAATCCGGAGGAGACGCGAAGCCAACACTTGACAATGCCTTAGTGATCTCTCCAGTCTGCAAGCCAGAAGGAAAATCATCAAGGATACTCTTACTGTGATAATCAAAAGCACGAATGTACGCTTCAGCAAACAACTCTTTTGCAATGCTGCTCTTACCCGATCCAGACCGCCCAACAATAACCCCCACTTGCCAAGGCGCTTCTTCAATCGGTAAAGACCCCTTGATGCGCTTTTCCAACTTCACATCCAACAACGTAAACGAGCCCACAACGCTTTGGGCACGAAAACTATCTGCTTGACTCCAAGACTTTACAATGTCAAAATCCGTAGCCTATACCCCTCCCCCTTAAGTTTATCAAAAAACCGTTGTTGCTCAGACTCATCTTTGCACTCAATAATGAGCTCCCAAGTTTCAGGAATAGTTATCGAATCCCTTTTACCGTCAAAATCATCTGGAAGTCTCTCGCCAACAGAAGCCAACAACAACTTTAGATCCTCCTTCTCGCTCTCGCCCAGCTCAGCAATCCGCTTAAACTCAGCAATATCCAGATCCTTGTTATGTTTACCTTTAAGCTTGTTTAGCCTCTGCCGAAGCACCCTGCGATCAACATCTTTCACGTCTAGGCGAAGAACCGGAGCAAAAAACTCACCGTGTTCCCTGCAGACTTGAGCCCGCTGCTCTCCATCAGCAAAAACACCCTCCATATCTGCAACAATTGGAAAAGCCCACCCATGCTTCTTTAGGCTACGCCAAACCTCTTCTAGCTGCTTAATTGTCATCTTATTCGGATTTTGCTCATCCGATTTCAACAATCGAATATCTTCTAGTAGAGGCAAATAAGCCTCAGGAACACTCAAAGTAGTTTTCTTCTCACTCATTTCTTTTAACTCCACTTCCTCTACCTTTTTCTTGCTTAGACGATTTCCCATTTAGTATCTACTCTCCATCTATGGTTAATGTGCCTTGATATGCCGCGCTTTTTTTGCCCTGGTGACAAGTACAAGGGAGTTGAAAACTGTGTATTTGATCCTTTAATTTGAACGGTTAAAAACTTTGCCATTACAGTCCACTTGAGCCGTAGGCTCCAATTAACAGATAAAATGATTTGTAGGCTGTCATAGAGCTTTGGTATTTTCTTTCACGGCATGACACTCTCCACTTCACATGACTGCTGTTTTTCCATGGTTTCTCAGAACTACGTAAGAAAGACCTATAAACCCGATAAATTTTATATATTATAATATTAGAATGTATATGGTGGTTTTAAGGTTGAAAACAAAGCCAAGACCCATGCTAACTCAGCCAGCCACCAGTGTTTCAAAACTGTTTCACTTCTGTTTCAGCCAACTATCATATGATTCGAATACCATAATATAATCAGGATAAAATCGGAGGAAAAAAAATGAAAACCTTAAAAATATTAACCATAACGGGCGTAGCGCTCGTCGCAGCATTGCTGCTTGTTTCCACAGCAACCGCAATGGGGCCATTGGCTTCCAACATATTCGGCGGTTTCGGGGGGATGATGGGTGGCGGCTACGGCGGCGGAATGATGGGAGGCGGCTACGGGTACGGCTACAACAACAACGGTAATTACAACAATTATAATGCAGTACCCTCTGCCCAATACTACCAGCCAGTATACCCCTTCATGTTTGGAGGCGGGATGATGGGCGGATTAGGGAATGGCCATGGATTTGGCGGAATGATGGGCAGCTATGGATACGCAGCACCTTATACATACAATGGAGCGGAACTAAACATTGCCACTGCAGAATCAATTGCCCAAAACTACGTAACATCAATTGGCAACCCTGATTTGGCAGTTAAAGAAGTTGAAGAATACTCAGCAAACTTCTATGTACAAATCTACGAAAAGAGCACCGGCGTTGGAGCATTTGAGCTCCTAGTTAACAAATACACTGGAAGCATTTACCCAGAAATGGGTCCTAACATGATGTGGAACATAAAGTACGGTATGATGCGCGGCGGAATCTTGGGCGGAATCTTTGGAGCTCCAACAGCAACAATGCCAGTTTCAGCAGACCAAGCAAAAGTCAATGCACAACAATGGCTCGACATCAACATACCGGGAGCTACAGTTGATGAAGTCTTCCCATTCTACGGGTATTACCACGTGATGGCGATGGTTAACGGCGTGGACTATGGCATGATGAGTGTTAACGGCTACAGCGGGCAAGTCTGGTACCACACCTGGCATGGAACCTTCATACAAGCACTAGACTAAGCTAAACGAAGCTACACAAAATTCCTCCTCTCCATTTTTGTTTGATGAAAAATATAGAAAGGTTGAAATTATGTTAGAATATTCGAATAGAACGGAAACCTCAATGACAAAAAAAGAGTTCGACATGACAATCTACGATTTGCAAGCGGAGATTTCAAAAACAATAGCTCACCCGCTGAGAATAGCTCTTTTGCATGTCTTAAAAGATGGAGAAAAAACGGTCAATGAACTAGTTGACATAGTAGGTGCAAGTCAATCCAATATTTCACAGCATTTAGCGTTAATGAGGCAAAGGCAAATTGTTAAAACCCATAAAGTCGGTTCATCTGTCTACTACCGAGTGGCAAACCCCAAGATCAGCCAAGCCTGCGATACAATGCGAGAAGTGCTCATGGAACAACTAAGCCAAAAACAAGAAATCGCAAAAAACTACTCAAAATAAAGGATGATTTTGAAAATGGCTCCATTTGGTTTTGGATGCGGTTGTGGTTGCGGCTCGGAGTCAAACGAGCAGAAGACAGAAGTTGCTCGTGAAACTGTTATGATTCCATGCAAATATTGTAGCACCCTTTTTCCTCAAACAGCGACGTTTTGCCCAAACTGTGGAGCAAAAAGAACCGTATAGTTATTTAGCATAAACTCGGTTTACAGTGTAGGAGATGTATGTTTGTCTAATTTTAAATTCCTCTTATCACTTGTAATGGCTTCAGTTATTTTGGTAGCCTTAGCACTTCCTGTTTTTGCAGTTCAATACAATCCAGGAGTTACAGAAGGTCAATATTTAAAGTATGGAAACTTTGTTGGAAGTGGACCAGGTTATGAATCCTTCAGCGATTATGGTTTTCTAAATCTTCAAGTGGTAAGCGTGTCAGGTAACACGGTAACATTGCTTTCAATTGGACAATTCAAAAACGGAACAGCCCTTCCGGGTGATGGCACCACAGATGTTTGGAATCTCGAAACTGGGACTGACAATGGAATTCCAAGCACTCAAGGACCGATTATAGCTGCTAACCTCAACCCCGGTGACAGCATACCTCCGCCAAATACATATTCTGTTAATCAAACAGTTAGCAGAACCTACCTGGGAGTTGAAAGAAGCGTTAATATTCTTAATTTAGCAGTTTTAACTTCTGATTACAACTCAGCATTAAATTATGTATATGACAAGCTTTCTGGAATGTTATTGGAAGCAACATCTACGATAACTACTCAAGCCCAACCATCACCCGTAACATCAACTTACTCATACAGCGTAATTGAAACTAACATTTTTGCATCCACAGGTCCGTCACCTACTGTTCCGGAATTTTCCGGTACAATCTTAGCTTTTGCATTGGTGATAGTTTTGATAATTGCTGCTGGTACAATTGTTCTACTTAGAAAAAGACCTAAAAACAAAAATATGTATCCATGACCCAATCGTTTTTTGATTTGGGTCTGGACTTTTTTCTTGGGTATCTTTGAGAATGCATTAGAATGAGTATTAAGTTGATCCAGTTTTAGGGAATGTTTGGCTGTTACTGTTTTTGTCTATAGTTACGTAACTTTTGAATCCGGTTTTGTCTATTGCTTTTCGAATAATAGTTGAATCTACGAGTTTTGGGTCATAATCTATGAAAACTTTGTTGAGCATAATGGCAGGTTCGACTCCCTTTATTCCGCTTATTTTCATCACCTGTTTTTGAATAGCCGTTGCACAGACACTGCAGTTTATTTCGCTTACGGAAACAATCATTCGAGCATTGTCTTTTTTCGCTTCATTTTTCGCGTTACTCATTTTCATATCCTTCTGCAATTTTCAAATTCAAAGAGCTGAGTCTTAGAAATCAGGCTTGAACCTCTCTAGTAAAAGTGAATTGCTAATTACCGTTACGGAGCTGAAAGCCATCGCTCCTGCAGCAAGAAAAGGCAGCACTGTGTAAACCTGCACACCAAAGAAGGGGACTAGTGCTCCTGCAGCTATGGGAATTAGTGCTCCGTTGTAGATGAAAGCCCAGAACAAGTTTTGTTTAATCTTTCTAACCGTACTTTTGCTAAGTTTTATCGCAATAACAACATCTCGGAGGTCTTCTTTAACGAGAACTATCCCTCCAGTTTCTTTTGCAACATCAGTTCCGCTACCTATTGCTATCCCTACATCCGCCTTAGCTAGAGCCGGAGCATCGTTTATCCCGTCTCCAACCATCGCCACTATCTTTCCTTCATGTTGAAGCTTTTCGATAACATCCTCTTTTTGCTGCGGCAAGACCTCTGCGAAGACTCTGTCGATGCCAAGTTTTTGAGCTATTGATTTAGCTGTACGCTCATTATCGCCTGTAAGCATGATTACATCTATACGCATTTTCTTCAATTCTTCAATCGCCTCTTGAGCATGTTTCTTGAGGGTATCTGCTGCTGCGATTACTCCTTCCAGTTCGCCGTCAACCACCAAGAACATAAGTGTCTTGCCGTCTTCTTCAAATTCTCTTATTTTGTTTTCATATTTTGAAAGATCAAAGGACATTTCAGTCATGAGCTTTCTGTTTCCCAAAACAACATTTCGTTCTTGGATTTTGGCTTGGACTCCTTTGCCTGGAATCGCTTCAAATTCAGATGGATCGATTAATGTTAATGATCGTGCTGAAGCTTCTTTGGCAACAGCTTCTGCCAAAGGGTGCTCTGAGCCTTTTTCAACAGATGCTGCAAGCATTATGATGGTATCAGCATCGGTTTTAGCAGTGGGCAGTACGTTTGTAACGGAAGGCTGCCCGACAGTTAGCGTGCCCGTCTTGTCAAAAACTACAGCTGACACCTTGCGGGCAATTTCAAGATAATCTCCACTCTTAATTAAAATGCCGTTTTGGGCGCCTTTGCTTGTTCCTACGAGAAGAGCAGCGGGCGTTGCGACTCCAAGTGCACATGGACAGGCTATCACAGTTACAGAAACGAATACCAACAAGGAAAATTGTAATCCTATATTCCCAATAAAGTACCATGATAAAGCCGCTGTAAACGCAACGATAGTTACGAATGGTACAAAGTACGCAGCCACTTGGTCGGCGAGTCTTTGAATGGGTGCCTTGCCGATTTGAGCTTCTTCTACAAGTTTGACTATCTGCGCGAGAGTTGTGTCTTGACCGACTTGTGTAGCCTGGACTTTTAGTAGACCGGTTTTATTGATTGTTCCGCCTATTACCTGGTTGCCTATACTCTTTTCTACTGGAATACTTTCGCCTGTAATCATAGATTGATCTATTGATGAATGCCCTTCCGCAACAGTGCCATCTACTGGCACCCTTTCCCCTGGGCGAACGATAAATATATCGCCTACATCGATCTGCTCAACGGCAATTTCAATTTCTTTTCCCTCTCTCACAACATGAGCTAGTTTAGGCTGCATATCCATAAGTTTCCTAACCGCCTCTGATGCTCTGCCCTTGCTTAAGTGCTCGAGATATCGACCTGCAAGAATCAAAGTTATTATGGCAGCTGCAGTGTCGAAGAAGACTGAGGTATACGATAATAAGGAGGGAAAGAAGGTGACGACTGTGCTGTAAACCCAGGCGGCGCTCGTGCCCAAAGCGATTAAAGAATCCATATTTCCCATTCGATTGCGGATAGCATCATATGTTCCATGGTAGAAGCGCAAACCAAAATAGAATTGGATTGGTAAGTCAAGGGCAAAAAGCACATAGTTATTGATGTGCATTGGCAAAAGAGCTACAAATGTCAAAATAATTATGGGAATGGTGAGAGCAGCGCCTACGCCAACCGCGATTTTTAGCTTCCTTATTTCAATCTCAGGCTCTAGAAACTCTTGCATACATGTGTGACTGCAGAAATAGTATGTTGTTCCTCTAACGGTTGCCTTAAATTCGGCATTTTTTTCGTCTACATACATTCCACAAATAGGGTCCTTTGCCAATCAACTGTCCCCGTACAATCTATAGTAAAGGTTATGCTTATTCTTAAATAAAAGCGCGGCAATCCAACTTGCTAGGAAATTATTTTTTTACGATACAAGATAGAAGTAATTGCAAAAGAACTAAGAACTAAAATCTTGAAGGGAAACATTTATGCAGGCTGTTGAGCCTGATAATTTAACTTAATATTTTGATCCAAGCAAGGAGAAGGAGTGAAATGGTTAAAGACCCAGTTTGCAAGATGGATGTTGATGAGAAAACTGCAAAGTTCAAATCTGACTTTAAGGGCAAAACATATTATTTCTGTAGCATAGGATGCAAATCAAATTTCGACAAGAATCCTGTCAAATACATTAAATAATAAGGTGCAGGCGATTCTTGCAAGGCACCTTTTTTTAATCATCTTTTTTTATTTGATTGTGACAGAATGAAATTTTATTATTTAATAACTCAATATTTATTGGCTGAGCATCAAAGTTTTTTAAGCATAATATTGCGAGCTTCATAGGAATTGGCGGCTACTTCATCGAACCAACATTCTCGACTGGATGCCCGTTTAGCATTATTGCTCCAATCACAACAATTATGCCAAAAACTAAGGCTATCAATGAAAAACAAGTAATCCATCCTGAACCGTAACCATAAAAGCCATATCCCCTCATCAAGATATAAAGAAGAAAAGCAAATTAGGAAAATGGCTTCAAGTTCAGCTCATCCCCTGCTTCCACCCTTTAGAGACGAGCCACCAGTTCATCGGGTAAGTAAATATTGTCCCGACAACAAGACCAAGAGAAGCGAATCCCCAGAAAGCGGCTAATCCAGGTCCAGGCGGCGTCGCAAGCACGATTGGTACAACGAACCCCGTAACTATTCCCATGCCAAGCATCAGAGTAATCATCGAGAAAAACTCAGCTCTGAACGCCTTCCATAAAGCTGAGAACCTAGAGTCACCCATACTTCTGATGGCTACATACTGAAAAATTAACCAACCAAAGAGAAAGCCAACGACGTATTCAAACCCGAACTCCATCAAGAAGGGAAAGCGATAGATTCTGCTGATAATCATCGCAGTGACTATACCCAGCCCGTCGCCTGCAACGCAGTGTATAGCTGAGCCGGTTACCCTTTTGCGAAACGATGACACGTAATCGTGATGTATTTTCTGCTCAAGTTCCCCGCTTACATTGCCTATCTTGGGTGGCCTGCAAGTCCAGATGTAGAGGGTGAGCGATATGACGGAGAGAGAAATCATCGTTATCGGCCAAGCCGCCTTTAAAGACTTGTTTACCCTCTTGTTAACGTACATCTCATCGTAGATAACCCAGATGGCGCAAATGATTCCTATGCCATACCATAGTCCTACGAGAATCGGGATGATATTTGAAAAGACCAATACTACCAAAAGAATGAAATGCAAAAGAAACAACATAAAGTTTTGTCTTCATACCCACCTATTTTTATTTCATTCAAGTTTTTGTTTTTTCACTCTTCGGTTCATATCTTCGAAGAGTCTGACTGTTAATTGCCACAATAACTGTGTTAAGTGAAATCAAAATTGCGCCTACAGCCGGGTCTATAGAGACAAACTAATGTTCCCAACAGGGTCAAGCGCAACCGCTAACACACTAAGCAAACCATATCACCTTGATCCGTTAAACCAGAAAAGAGCAATCAATTTCTAGGAAGACATCCCTGATGTTACTTATGTTTTGGTAGTTCATAGACAATAAACTTTACTGTATTCACAACATGTGGTGCAATAGCAGTGTCATAATCGGGCAATTTTTTTCTTTCCGATTTAATATTTTTGTTTTCACCCAATCTCCACCGCAATGCTGCCTTGTAGCGAAATTAAGTGACTTGAGTCGCTTCCTTGTTCAGAGTCAGGTGTCTCTATCCCCATTTGCCGTTTGTTTGCTTAAACTGCATCTGAACCACACGGCAATCCTCACACCAGATTCTACGAATCTTCGCAACAAATGTGTCCTGGTACGCCGCTCTTTTTTTGCCCTGGTGGCATGTATAAGGGAGTTGAAAACTGCGATGTTGACTCTTTAATTTGAACGGCTAAAAACTTTACGATTAAGAAGAGCGCTTACGAATAATTAGTTCGCGTACGTTCGAAGTAATAATCCTAAACGGCCAAGCCAACCTAATCCAAAAATTCGTAGATAACCTGCGGCAGAACGAGCAGATAACGCAGATAAAAATCTCAGTGCTAACCCAAAGATAATCGGCAATGATTTTGGGTGACTACAAAACACAAAAATGTAGTCACCTACGCTTTTTTAGCTATGCAAATGAAGTAGCTAGAATCGTTCCTTTCGAATGTAACTTCGAGGCCATTCTCTCTCATCAACGCTTGAAGTTGTTCCATGCGGGGCAGAAAATCATTCTTGATCTCCACTCCACCGTTAATATGGACGCCGTTGATTTTTTGGGCAGAATCAGAATGCGCTACTGCCAAACGCCCACCCTTCTTTAGCGCCTTAACTAATATCTGGATGGCTAAAGGCTGGTTAATAAAATGAGGAAAACATGAATAGCACACCACTAAGTCGAATTCCTCAGTGTATTTTAGGTCATAAACATCGGAGACTTGGAAGGAAATTTTGGTGTAGTCTCTTGGGGGGTATTTCAAGCGGGCTACCTCAATCATCTTCTCTGAATAATCCACTGCAACAACCCGTCCAGTCACGAGATATTTTTCGTAGAACGGAATCATAATTCCAGTGCCAGTGCCAATGTCGAGTATCTTATCGTCGCCACGGATTTGCAGTAGCTCGGTGATGTATTGCACCTTTTCTGGGTTGTGAACGGTGATCTTGTCCCAGATCCCTGCTTTCTCGTTGAAGAAGTCCTTTTGTTTCGGATTGATCTTTTTCGGTTTCATTACTCTATCTCCATTTATATGGGGATAACTACGGGTATCCCACGCACGCTCTCCACGTAGGCATCGATGTTGTATACTGTCTTGATGTTCTCAGGGGTTATAATTTCGTGGCCTCCCGCTGAGTAAACCATCCTATCCTTCATCAAGATGAACTTGTCTGAATGACGGATAGCCAAGTTGAGGTCGTGAATAATCATAATAGCCGCCATATGATTTTTCTTAACGATGTTTCTGATTAGATGCATAATCATGTGCTGGTTGGAGAGGTCAAGGCTGCTTGTGGGCTCATCAAGGAGAATTACCTTTGGTTGCTGAACCAGCACTCGCGCTATCTGCACCAACTGGTATTCTCCCCCACTAATCTCATCAACATATTTCAGTGCTAACCCATCCAACCCCAGCATATGAATCACCCTACCAGCTAATCGCATGTCCCTCTCGCTTGCGTCCCATTCAAAATGCGGCTTCCTACCCAACAAAACAGAATCAAACACCGTAGTTTTGGAGGTCTCGGTTTTCTGTGCCACGTACCCTATGTTTTTGGCGATGTCCCTTTTACTCATCTGATGAAGGTCCACTCCTTCAAGGAACACAACGCCAGCGTTTGGTGTGAGCACCTTGCTTATGCACTTAATCAGGGTAGTCTTTCCGACACCGTTGGGTCCTAAAATGGAGACGACATCATCTTTCTCCACAATAAATTTCACGCCGTCCAAAACATGTTTGCTACGGTAGGAGAAGCTGATACCGTTTACCTCAAAGAAAATCATTTCCGGTATCTCCTGATTAGCAGATAGATGAAAAGTGGTCCCCCAAGCATTGAGGTAATGATGCCTACAGGTATGACAGCTGGGTAGAGGATAACTTGTCCAACTCCGTCTGCAATGAGCAGGATGATTGCCCCGAGGATAACTGAGAGGGGAATGAGGTAGCGGTGGTCACTGCCGATAAGCATTCGGGCTATGTGTGGTCCCAGAAGACCGATGAAGGCGATGATGCCAAAGAAGGAAACAATAATTGCGGATAGAACGGAGGTTAAAAGCATACCCACAACCCTTTCCCGTTCTGTATTGACGCCTAGCCCTTTGGCGGTGTCCTCCCCTGCGTCTAAAGCATTATAGTCCCATCTTTTGTAGAAGAAGTAAAGCACCACTGGGAGAAACACCAGAAGAATCAGGGTGTTCCATGACCAAGTTGCTTTACCCAAATCACCGAAGGTCCAAGCTACAATATTGCCCAGTTGCGAATCGGTGGCTATGTATTGCATGAAGGATAAGCCTGCGGAAAACATGACGCTGATGGCTACCCCCGCCAGTATCATCGTTTCGGCGCTGACACGGGTCACCTTGGTGAGAAGCAATATCGCGCCAGTTGCCAACAAAGAAAACGCAAATGCGCATATGGTTGTTACATAGGGGTTGTTGATGGAGACTATGGAGGCCATGCTGCTACCGGCACCTAAAAAGATGATAGCGAAGGAGGCACCGAAGGCTGAAGCGCTAGAAATGCCCAAGGTAAAGGGTGAAGCAAGGGGGTTGCGCAGAATACACTGCATCACCACTCCTGCGACGGCTAAACCTGCGCCTGCAGCTATCGCTCCAACAATTCGGACCATGCGGATGTTCCAGATGATGCCCCCCTTTCCTGACGTGTCAAAAGTAAAGATGTACTTTATCACATCTAGAAATGGTATGTTGATTGGACCATTCTGTGCTACTATGATTACGCAAAGAACCAGCACGAGTACCCCGATGAGTAGGAAAAGGCGTTTTCGCTTTACAAATCCTCTATATACTTCTGAGACTTGATTGTCTTCTTTCTCGTTGTCTTCGTATATGTCAAATGCTTCTTTGTCGCCATGATGCTTAGTTATCTGCTTCTCACCCATTTCATAACTACCACCCAAAAAGATAAAAAAAGAGGCTAATTAACGAATCACAGTTATAGCATGACTCTGCTGCAACCGTTACCCGTCTGACCCGCTGCGATGTCTTGGTAAGTCATTGTGGTTCCCGGATAGAATAACTGTATGATTTCGTTTGCTTTGTCCTCAAAGTTCCATGCGTACTGGTTCCCATTTGTTACGGATGCGACATAGTATACGTTTATCAACTGGTTATCCCAGTTGGTGCCGTAGCACTTGTAAACCATTGTTGAGTAGACGCTGTCATTTTTCACTGCTGAAACATCGCTTAATCCAGTGTTGCTATCGATATATCCGTTGATTGAGTTGATGCAACTGTTTAGGCCTATGCTATCGACGAATATGTAGTCTGGGTTTGCGGCGATTAAAGTCTCCAGTGTGATGACGTATGGTTGACCGTTAGCTGCAGGCTCGATGGCGTTGGTGACATTAGAGTAGTCAAAGGGCAGATAGTTACCGGAGCCTTTCAGAAATGACGCTCCACCGTAATAGAACATACCACAGGCATATACGGTTTCTTTGCTGACAGTTGTAGCTTTAGATGTAATGTCACTGATCATGTTGGCGATGCCTTCATTGAGTTCAGCCGCTCTTGCCTTTTCACCAAGCAAAGTGCCCATTGAGGTTATTTGGTCGTAGAAGGCTTGTCCGAATTCTACGTTGGCGTTGATGACGTAAACGGGGATGCTGGTTTGGGTTTGGAGGGTGTCTGCGGTTGCTGTATCCTCGGCGGTTGAGGTGATGATGAGGCTTGGGTTTAGGGCTAAGATGGCTTCAGGGGTGGTAGCTACTTCGGGTAGGGAGGAGAATTTTGCTTTGTTTATAAGATAGTATGTTTGGTCGTCTAGGGTGTTGAAGGTACCCGCGGGCTCAATAACATGGACTTTATCGACGGCATTAAAATAGGACACTGACCTCAACGAACATGCGCCTATACAGTAGATTGAGTCTATCTTTGCGGGGATATTGACGGTTCTTCCTAAAGAGTCGGTGACTGCTGTTGATGCTGGTTGGTTGTTTCCGTTTTTTTGGGTGAGGACGTAAACGGCGCCTACGGCGGCGACCATGATTATTGCTATCGCCACAATAAAGAAGATTTTGTTTTTTTCCATTTGAGCACTTCCATCAATTATCAGTATTACTTTTATTCATTTTCGTAACACCAAAATTAGGCATTGGTTAATAAATATTTCTAGAATTAAAAATAGCTTTATTTTAAAGAATAAGTAGAGGAAAAGAGTAGAATGATCTCTTAAGCTATTGGGCCTCTGGTTCGGATATGCCTTGCAGATTCGCTTAATAGCTTAATCGCATCTCAGCGGGCCCGTTTTAACATTCTTCAAAGAAAAACAAGGATTTGCTCTAGTTACTAAGCACATCCCACAATTTCAGAAATTTTAACTCAAAACCAGGAAAAGGCGTTAGAAGCGATTTCAGATGTGTCAACTTTAGAGTATCCCTACTCATCGAGCTAATTTTTCAAGCCTAAACCAACAAGAATTCTAGCGCGCTATCTATCTACGAACTGAAAGAAGGAAATACATGCCTTATAAGAGCCTAAAAAGAGTATCCTGAAAAAAGAACAAATCAGCTTCCCCTTGATTTTCCAAATAATCCCTTTTCTTTGATAGAAGCGCTTAGAAAGAGAAGATCAATTTGATCTTTATCTTCAAAATCGATAAGCATTGCAGATGCATCTTTTCTTCCTTGGGATAGTAGTACCGCTATTCAAAGGAAAGAAGTCAACTACGAATTTTGTACAGTCCCATCTTCGATAGCCCTTTAACACGCTAGGATAACAAGTCTAAACTTGTATTCAGGAGAAAAATAGATGGCACGAATACGTTTAAAATCTACAGGTTCGAATATTCCTGATAGAGTTTGAGAAATCTGCATTCAAAGGAGCGCAATTAATGAAAATCTTGGCAATTGACATAGGAGCAGGTACCGAAGATATACTTCTCTTTGACAGCCAAAAGAAAAGCATTGAAAACTGCATTAAGCTGGTCTTACCCTCACCCACTCAAACGCTAGCAACAAAGGTCAAAGAAACTACCAAACAACGCAAAGACATTTTCGTGAAAGGAGACACAGTCGGCGGAGGCGCCTTAACCTTCGCCTTGAAAAACCACGTTCAGAAAGGGCACAGGCTCATAATGACCGAAAATACCGCTTACACAGTAAGAAATGACCTTGAAGAGGTTAAGCAGTTAGGAATCGAATTAGTCAAACAAGAAAAGGAACCTGAAGATTTTCAAGGAAAAACCATAACACTCGAAGAGATCAACCTCAAGCAACTTCAAATGTTTCTTTCCGGGTTTGATGAGACTCTTGCCGACATAGATGTTGTAGCTATAGCCGTTCAAGACCACGGCATTTTCCCCAAGGGAACAAGCAACAGAAAATTCCGAATCCAAACAATGCAAGAGCTCTTGAAAGAAAACCCAAAACCCGAGAACCTAGCTTTCAGACAAGATGAGATTCCCTCCTGTTTTCTACGAATGAAGTCTGCAGCTCAAGCCGCAAACAGGCAACTGCCTAAGGCCAAAATTGTAATAATGGATACGTCTCCAGATGCTATCCTCGGCTGCTTAAAGGATCAAACTATTAAGACGACCGGTAGCGTGTTAGTCGTTAATGTGGGCAACGGGCACACCATGGCTGCAATAATTTCAAATGGTGAAATAATCGGAATGCTGGAGCATCATACACGATTACTAGATTCACAGAAAATAGAACGCCTTCTAGTGAAGTTTGCAAGCGGCGACATTACTGATGAGGAAGTATTCAATGACAATGGCCATGGTTTATTCTTTTTATCAAAACCCCCGGGATTCTCCAGAATAACAGAAATAGTGGCAACAGGCCCTAACAGGAGCATTTTAGCCCAAACTAAACTTCCAGTGCATTTCGCATCCCCAGCCGGCGATGTTATGATGACTGGACCGTTAGGCTTGATTGAAGCCGCAAAAACAAAATTCAATATTAAACTAGAATTAAATGAGTAAAATTAGTCAGCTCGAGCTCAACGCGAAAACTAACATTAGACAACCAAAAAAATCAAACTCGATCGCTTTAAAGGAAATTGGGGAACGGTTGAATGAATGAAGTGAGATACAAGCCTATTGGTACTATGCACTCGCCATTTGTAAAACCGCAAAATGTTCCAATACAATCAGTAGCTTCTAAGGGCATAAAGGGGAGTATTGAAGTTGCCCGGGAATACGTTGAAGGCTTAAAAGACCTTGAGGGCTTTTCGCACATTATTCTAATTTATCATTTTCACCTATCAAGCCATTATTCTTTAGCTGTAAAACCGTATCTAGATGAAAATCTCCATGGAGTTTTCTCCACGCGTGCTCCAGCAAGACCCAATCCTATTGGAATTTCAATCGTTAGTCTCATAAAAATCGAAGACAACATTATGCACATTCAGGATTTGGATATAATAGATGGCACCCCACTCTTAGACATTAAGCCTCACATTCCAAAATTCGACAATAGGAAAACAACAAAAATAGGCTGGTTGAAAGATAACGTTAAGAACCTCTCAGCAACCCAGGACGACAACAGGTTTTCTAACAAGAAGTAGCAATCACGGATTAGAATGTTAAGCATGCACATTACTGATCCCCTTGAAGGTAAAGGGTCGCAAACAGGCAGAGGAAAAAGGCAAGTGCCCAAAATAACGAACACTCAATCCCCACTTTTTACTGCCTTTACAATCATGCCTTTAGGAACTATGTAGCCTTTGAATGGAAACCACAAACTCCTGAAGTAATAAACGCTGACATCATTGAATCCAGCGTCTTTCAATAATCGCCGAATCTCTTCACCGCTATACAGCTTCAAACCATGTTTTTTTGCATCTTTCGAATGATCTCTCCCATCATCTTTGTTGAAAGCCATTTCAATAACTAACCTACCGCCAAGAATTAACACCCTGTGAATTTCCTTAAGTGCAGTTTTTGGTTCAGGCCAAAAGAAAAACGTTTCAATTCCTGCAACTGCCGAAAACTCGTTTTCATTCCAAGGTAGATTGGATACATTTCCATGTTTGAATTCCGCTTTTCCGGATTTGACAATATCTTCATTGATATTGCTCGCTAATTTCACCATATCCTCAGAATAGTCTAATCCAGCTATTCTTTTAACATGCGAAGCATATTTTTTAATGAAAAATCCAGAACCAAACCCTATTTCAAGATATGCGTCATCCGGTGTGAGATTAAGGATCTTTGGAGTATTTTCGTAAAAACCTCTGTGACCCATGGCCATTCCTCTTGCTGACAGTTTACCAAAGAAGCCTATAGGTTTTGCAGCTTGCGACATTTGCCTTCCCTTAAATAATATAGTGTTATATTCTTAAATACTGAATGTCACCTTAAACTCTTAATTATCAGAGATCCAGATTCCACTCATTTCCCCAACAGGAACACGCTCACTTCGTCTTCTGATTTAGTGAAGCCCCAAAGCGAAACGTGTTCCATATAGTTTCCTAATAATCATTAGAATAAATCATAAACCCTAACTTCACCGTCTTATCTACTTGAACCAAAGTCAACGATGATAACTCATAAAAATTTTCTCTCAGCGGGTTATTTCAAAGATTTCGGATGAACTATCAAAGTGTTGCTTGCGAGAACAAAACTAATTAGAATTAAATCCGTGGCTTAAATCTCATGTTAAAACTGAGAAAGGATCAAAACAATTGCAATGGTTAGTGTGATGAGTATGAAAGAGTATTCAACAGCGTAGAGAAAGAGACTCTTGAAAACTCTGATTTTAGAAAGAGTCTAGTTTGTGGTTAAGCGTCTAAGTTGAGATTGCACAGTTTTACTTTTGTTGTAGATACTTGTACCAACATAACTTAATACTAAGTCAAACTTTTTTAGTGTGCAGATAATTTTTATGGGAAAAAAGGCCGATCTATAGTCGAAGTTGATATAAATAAACTTCTCGAACTCTTAAACAAAGCATATGCTGACGAATGGATTGCATATTATGCTTACAAATGGGCAGCAAAAGTCGCCACCGGAATCATATCACCCCACGTAGCGCAAATAGCAGACAAAATAGTCGATGAAGAAAAAGAACACGCAGACGAATTAGCCGAACGAATTCTAGATTTGGGCGGAACTCTGCCATTTGGAATCGAGAAATTACATGAAATGGCAAATTGCAAAACCGTAAACTATCCAAAAGACATGAAAGACCTCAAAGGAATCCTAGAAGCCCTCGTGGAGGCTGAAGGATGCGCCATAGATGTCTACAATAAAATAGTGAAATTTCTAGGTCCCTACTACAACACAGACTTTAAAACCTTCCATTTAATCCACCACATCCTAGGCGAAGAAATAAAGCATGAAGAAGAATTCACAAACCTACTCTAAGCCAATCTGAATCGACAAATAAAACAACTTCATTCATGTTTTCCTCTTTTTTCAATAGCATGCGCTAATTTTTATTAGTTTGTTGCTGCTGTTAATGTTTTGTGATTTGAGGCTTTGTGAGGTGAGAAATCTGTGACTAAGCTTGATGAAGTGTATTTTTGCAAGACCTGTGGGAACAAAGTTAAGGTTGTTGGAACTGGAGTGGGCACACTTGTTTGCTGTGGCAAACCAATGACTCTGGTTACTGCTTGAACGTCAATCCAGCATCCGCATTAGCCATATTACCTTTTTTTAAGTTAGAAATACTCCAATAGAGTTAACGTGAGTGTTATAATAAAAAGTTTAAGTGCTAGGGGATCTTATTTTATCTGTAAGATGTGATTTTTTATGGTACATTGTCATGATATGAAATTAGATCAGGTTCTTGTTTGTGAAAAATGCGGGTTTGAACTAAAGGTTGCCAAGATTTGTACTGCAGACAGTAAAAATCCTAAAGGAGTAACTTGCACTCGTTGCGTTCATGTGTGCTGCGATAAAGATATGAAATTAAAAGCGTAATCAAGAGGTAGTAATATGTGTGAGGATGTTCCGAAGAAAGATGGTTCTGGAAAAGGTGTAGGGCAGCCTGGGAAAGGTTGCGATGGGAATCCGCGAAAGAGAAAAGGAAGGAATCTATAAAACTAGCGTGTCAAATGAGATTTTTGGCGTTTGCTTGCGTTGTTCAATTCAGACTTTCTAATGCAGAACAGAAGAAGAAAAAGAAACTAACTGCTATGCGCTCTATTCCCATTTGCTGTTTGTTTGTTTAAACTGCACCTGAACCACACGGCATTCTTCACACCAAATCCTGCGCATCTTAGAGACAGGACTTTCATGGGTGTCTTTGGTGTAGTGGCGAGTCTCTTTCTTGCAGACAGGACACATTAACCAGCCTGCAAAGTGCGCGTCAGCTTGATTCATCGCAGGTAGTCTCCAGTACGTCTCCAGAAAATTTTGTCCTTACCGCCTTTAGATGAAGGTTCAGTATGATCCCGCTCAATATAGTGTGAAGTTTCAAGTTGATGCAAAACTCGTATAGTTTGACGATAACTTTCGCCTAATTTTTTGCTTAATTGATATTGCGCTATTGGTTGTTTTGCTTCAAAGGCATCCACTATTTTAGAGTAATTTGTAGGATACCTTCTTCCATAGTAAGGACAATTCATCGTACGTAGTCTCCAAGTTTCTTCTGCCCCTCAACCAACCGCGCAGGATCCTCCACATCGCCAAGCTGCCCCAGCGCCTCACTCAACTTTACAACAAGCTTATCCAACGCAAATGCCAAAACATCCACTTTACTCTCAATATTTTTTACTTTCTCAGGCATCTGCAAATAATCAATAACCGCATCCTTCCCCATATTCTCAAGTTCCCCCTCATTCCAACTATGATCAATCTTACGATGCTTAGTCCGCACAGTAAAATAACGACCAAACATTTTCGCTATAGGATCCTCAACCGCCAACTCCCCACCCACAAACTTACCCTCACACAAAACAACCCCATACTTCTTAGCCAACGCCACAGCAACCCGATTCGAAAGATTCATCGCCAAACCATAAACCTCAGCAGCCGTCTTACCCCGAACAACAGGCACATGAACCAACCAACTCTTAGAAGTATGACGAACCTTAACCCCCAACTCCAAACCCAACAAAGCCGTCCAATTCACCATCTCCACCCGCCGAAAATCCCGATCAGGATAAACCCCCTCCCTCGCAATCAAAAAAGCCACCTGACACTTATCCAACCTCTGCATCTCACCAGGAAACACCGACCCCTCACATGACTTGAGAAGCCTTGTACCTACAGCTGTCAACTCATAAAATACAACGTTACTACGCTTCTCTCGATGAATTAATTTGCATTCTTCAAGCTTATCGATGTAATACTTGGTATGTTGACGGCTTAACCCAATGAGTTTCCTTGCTTTCGTTGGGTAATCTCCCGCTTCAATACGGCGAAATAACGGCAGAACCCACGTGCGAACTTTATCAGTATCAAACTGCACAGAGCCAGGAGCGCTATGACGCCTAGTGTACAATTTTACTTTGGACTTTGAAACAGCAACTTTTGTACTTCCAGATTCAGCCACTAAAAAACCTCTAAGAATGCTCCACTAACGTTGTTTGCGCTGTTTGGTCAATGTAACCGCGTGAACAGAGAAAATGCTTGGCGTCATCCGTGAAAACTACTAAAGGTGCATAGAAGCCGCAGCGGCACTTCTCAGTCATATTTTAATCTCCGCTTGAGCTTTAATTTCTGCTTCAGATAGGCAACCCATTAAACCAGCCACTTTGCCTTTTCGTCTGCATTTATTTTGAAGACAATCACAGCAATTAATTAGCGTCGGCTCCTTTCTTTGCAGGTCTGATGGTAATCAAATTACCGCAAATATCAATCATGATTTCTTTTAGCGGTTGTCCACTTTCCTTTTCAATAAAAGCAATCCATGAAGCTGGAAGATTAACTCCGCGGCTGCTTCCATTACTGACGATTTTCCTTACGAGTGGCAACTATCGTCTGCCTCCAGTAGGAAACTCCTTAGCTGTTTTTCTACCGATGTAGTCGCCTTGTTTGCTTAACCAACACCATTTGCCGTCGATGACAACGCCTTTCTTTCCTGCTTTCTCAGCCGCCTGAATCTTTCCGCGAATATCATAGTATTCGTTTGATTGCGCATTATCCTTATCAAGAGCTTTCTCGTAGCGTTCGCCCTGTTGGTTTTCTGCATCGATCCAAACGACGTCGCCTTCCCTGTGTCCTTCAGTAGGTCTGGTATTGCGTTCAACCATCTGAACTGGCTGGGCTGCAGGAGGCGCTTGTACCGGCGCCGCAGGTGCAGGAACTGCAGGAAAAGTTGCCTGGGCAGACAGAGAAACGGGAACTTTGCCAAGTTTCTCTAGATTGGCATTAAGCGTCTGCATCTGCTCTAGATCTAACAACTGCAGACACAGCGCCCGATGGAACCTACCTGCCTCCATGGCTACATCGCATTTTGCACAATTATCCTCGCATAAACTGCAGAAATTACAAGTGAACAAAGTGACAGGGCTGAGTTGTTTGGGTCCTTCAACAAGCTTCTGCTGGATAACCTTTGGCATCTCAGGCTTAGCGTCACTTGGCGCTAATGCTTGTTCTTGCGGCGCCATGGCAACAGCTGCTATAGTGGCTGCATTAGCTAACGCAATTGGAGATTGAACCGCAGGCTTAGGCTTGGGAAACATAAAGAACCCCACATCTCGACCACCCTCTTTCTGGTTAACAAAGTCCCCCTGGTACCGCTTGACAACTTCAAGCACCATCTGAAAATCTGGACCCGCCAACTTGAAGCCGAAAAACATGCAAAGCCGCTCCTTCTCATCCACTTTAAAAGATGTAGAAGCCGCCAACTCCTCAGGCAACTCCTGAAGAATCTTATCGCCAAGTTCCTGACTCCAACTCACTGATAAAAGCCTCCCTCTACCTTGCGGATCTCCGCTAACCTTACTTCAAGCTGATCCAGTTCTTTGAAGAGCTCAAGAAACTCTGCTATGAAATTGTAATCGGGCTCTACTGTGTTAAAACGGCAGCGAACCCCCTCATAAGGAGGCTTCATAGCAACCACGAACTTCAACTCAGCGATAAGATAGAGACGCAACCGCTTAACTAGATCTTCAAAATAGGCAATTCCCGCAGCGCCCTTCATCTCACGTATGCTTATGCTTAAGCGTAAGCTTGAGTGGATAAAATGCACAATGTCGCCAAAGCTGAAGTACAAACCTGTCTCGGTTGCAAACTTGGTAAACTCCGGACTAAATGACTTCTTAAGCAATTCTGGCTCTTGAGCAATAATCTTGTTAGCTTTCTCTAAGGCTTCATCAGTCCACTGTCTCAAGGGTCATATTTCTCCCTAAGAATTTTTTCAATAGACCTTTGCATCAGCGCCAACTCTCCAAAGGCTTTCACTTCATCAGAATCTTCAAGAATATCCGAACCAATACGGTCAACACGATTTTTTAATGACTGAATTATCTTCTCCCATTCATCTATTTTCAAAAGTGGGCCTCCCTATCTTTTGGCTCAACAAACTTCAAGCCCAACGCTGAGAAAATGCCCTCTTCAGTCCTGCAGGCATCAATTTTATGATTCTCAATAACCCCTTGGGAAGCACTTAGCATCAAACCCATAGACCGAGCTAACGTGCAAAGTTTCACATTATGTTCCTTACTGCCGGTGCGAATCAGCAGGATCACGCCCCACGTCTCCGGACGCGCCCTGTAAACATCAACCTGCAAGCCCGAGGGAAAACTAAATCTGTGCAATTCTTGCCCAGAAACTTCTAATTTTAATCCAAACTTAACAAAGGCGTTAGGAATCAAATTCTTCCAAACCGTCAAAGGATCAACCTTAACAACCCCGCACAATCCGCCAGGCAGATCCACAGCCATAGGCAACGCCACAATATCAACGTCGCCAACCTCAGCCTTCCCTCGACGGATACTTCCCGCAGTCATAATACAGCTACAAAATGGCTGCAAAACAGCTACAACTTTCTCCGCGTAAACCTGAGCTTCCTCTAACTTCAATCAAGAAGCCTCCTTTGTTGTCTTCGTGTTCTGTTTTTGTTGTTCCAGAATCAAACGCCAACCTACACCCAACCGCTTCCGCTGACCCTTAGAAAACAAATCAAGAGCCCTCCGTTGGCGTCACATCAATAACATTCTGCGAATGTTTCGACTGATTATCAAAGAAAGGTAAACTCTCCAAACTATTGCGCCCCATCAAATCAATAACAACTTCGCCAACAGTAGTTTCCCGACCATCAGGCAACTTAAACCGTATTTCACTAAGAAACTCTTTTTCAATCGTGCTGAGACCCCAGACAACAGCTTCAATCTTGCTTTTTATCCAGTGAAAAAGCAAACGGTATTCCTGGTTAATGTTCTCAGTATCAACAATCTGTCCGCGAAGCTTCTTTTTAATAAAAATATGCGGAGGTCTAACAGTAATTCCCAACTGCTTCTTAACCCCCTGAACCTCAGCCTCAATGATGAACTCTAAAACATCATCTTGACCTTCTAAGCTAGTCCAACGGATCCCCTTCACACCGTAACTTTTCAGCAGAATCTCAATCTCAGCTTTAGTGCGCTCGTACGGAACCTCAGTATCCATGTAAGGAGGATCACGATTCAAAACAAAACTAACCTTCACCATCAAGAAACCTCCAGGGGAATCATTGCTTCGCCGGAAACAACGTGTTTATGAATCGACAAATCCTTTCTCACTGCAGCTAAATCTTCATTTGACGGCATTTCAGTTGCAAAAGAACCTAACGTTTTCTCAACATCTTTCCAAATATATTCAATTCTAAGCCGCAATTCAACGTATGTCTTGTTTAAAGAGGTATAGCCTTCACGTAGCACCGTAACTTCCTTCACAAGATTAACGGTAACATCAGCATCATCAACCTTTGAATTCTGTAGACCTTCAGATTTTCTTCCTATACACTCAAGTATATCGCAGTCCACACAGTCAATTGGCAGATTACATTTTTCCCCGAATTCACCGTTCCACTTACGCTTCTCGTTCTCCATGAAAGCTTGGTTATCATCTGGATCTGCAGGCTCAACCTTGGCAGCTGGACGTTTGTCAAGTGTTCCTGAAACGTTTTTTGAACAAACGTCAACCTTCTCCAGACTTCTTTCTGCTTCTTTAGACGCCTTCTGCAGTTTGTAGACCTTCTGCAAAATCCCATTAGCCGAACGCCCAGCAAACTCTGGCATCTTCGCAATCTCAGCAGCCCGCTTCTCCTTAGGCATCGCATTCAAATCTTCCCAACGAGCCAACAACAAACTGACTTGACCGCCACTCCAATCAGGACCAGCCTGAGCATTTTTTCCCTTCACTTCTATTTTCTCCATTTTCTTCACCTCATTACCCGAATGTTTTCTACTCTGAATTTTGCCAGCTATCTTCAACCGATCCAAACGGCTCTTAACCGCATTACCCACGCGTATAGGAAACTTTTCAGCAACGCTTAGAGAAATCTGATCGATTGTCAGGTCACTTTTCCAAAGTTCCATAAGATAGGCATTTTCCTCAGGACTCCAATATACACGACCAGCTGCTGCAAGTACAGGATCCTCAGGCTTCGGTGGGACATACACCACTTTCCCAGATGCAACCGACTTCTTGAGCTGCACAAACGATACAGCATGATTATCCAAGCTCCCAAAATGGCAGTTAAAACCCAAGTCAGCGAGCTCAGCTTCCCAATCAGGATCAAACTCAGTCCCCTGCACCACAATGCAACTGCCCCAAGGCGCCACCTCAAGAGCAGGACCAAACTTTTCCGTAAGCTCATCAATCAAAACCATTAAGAAGCAACCTCAGGAGCCGCCAAATCAGTATCCAAATCCTTAACCTTAAACCCCTTCTCCAGGGCAAACGCAGCTACAACTTTGCGCAAATCCTCAACACTACGACATTCCTGGGCACGCTTAGACCAAAAGGGATCATCATGCAAAGCCACAAGAACCCTCATAGTAGTCTCAAACATCAAAACTATGCCTCCTCAGGTTCTTCCGCTTCACAACTCAACTTCGCTTGGCAAGTCTTGTTAAGCTGCACTGGCAACTCGCAGCCCTCCGGATACTCCGCTAATAGTGCAGGGTTATGATTGCTAATTACCAACTTGTACTCACGATGCTCATCCTGCAAAGTAACTTTTGAAAACCCTCGATAATGTGCCGTCTTTATTGATTTTCTTGCTGACGCTGGAACTGTGGTACTTGAACAGAACCTCTTTAGACGACATCAGATAGCGTCTCCAAATTTATGATGTCGAAATCATCACAAGCCTCCGCAAACGCCAAAGGATCATGCTCAAGATAGACCTTCATTTCGCCATGTTCGGCACACTTTAGCACCTTCTTGCCGTCAACAGATTTAACATTGAGTTTACTGCCGCATATACGGCAAAAATTTACTTTTAGCAACTGACTAAGTGAAGTATCCTTCGCTTTAGCAACTTCCTTCGAAAGATTATACAATAGAACCCACCTCACAAGCCGAGAAGACTTTGCCATTGCTTAGGAAGTATCTACGGGAGAAGGCTTCAAAACCAGGTAGAAAGCAACTAGCACGTACCCTAAACATGCAGAACTTCCTAAAAGCAAAACAGCCCTTAGAAAACTTATTCCCCAACAGCAACAACCTCCCCAACTTGTTTCTCATTCTCTCTAAGCTCTGGATAACGGGCTTCAAGAAAATGCCTAAGACGCACCCAATCAACATTAGACGCCAATGTTAAGCCCCCTCTGAAAACAACAACGTTTGAATTGACTTGCCAAATTTACGGGCAATCGACTGCCTAACTTCCTTATACTCAACAAGATCCATCCTCCTCATCTGCCCTCGGTTCTTCTACGTTTGTTGGTTCTGCCTTGATCATGGGAACGGGTCCACGATAACTATGACTCCAATGAAGGCGAAACTCAAAGTCTGAATTGAAAACGTTCGGGCATGCATGACAAGAAACTTTGCCCATTAAAGCGCCTCCTTTCGAAGAGCCCCCTTGCGTAGATCTTCAAGCCTAAGCCGAGTAGATTCACTGACAAACTCTGCAACACTCCGATAGCCTGAAGTATTGCAGATAAAAGCTTCAATTTCGTCTACAAGTGAAGCTTTCAAACTAATTCCTTTAAATCCGTTTTCTTCCAAAGGCAATTTTCTCACGCTCCCACTGCAACATTACCTTAATGCTACCGTAAAATTGGGTTTATTAATAACACTTGTGGTTAAGCTACCTTAAAAATAACTGTAATGTCCCAGTAAGAAATTAACATAAAAGCGGCATTTTCGCCCATAAATTTATATACAAACAATTTGTGGTAGATATACCACAGAATAAGTGAGGAATACCAGATGCCCGGACAAGATTCAGGTTTTAGGGGAGTCAGCCTCAAAAACGGGCTCGTAGACGAAGTAGAAAAATTCGTCAAAGAACACCATGAATACAAAAACACAGCTGACTTCATCCATGAAGCAGTGCGAGTCCGCATAGAAGAACTACGAAGGGCAGAATCAAACAAAAAATCACTACCACGTTTTGAACATTTTAACATGGGAGCAAACGGCGTTAGAATAACTGACAGAAAAATCAAGATCATCGCCGACATCTATTTTAAGCCACAAGGAATTTTCTGTGACCTAGATAAAGCTGATGACTGTGAACATATTGACTTTGCATTAACCGTTCCTGAAATTAGAGAAATAATCAGGAAACACAAAAAAGAAGGTTGGAAACTCCCAGACGTCTAAAGCTTCCACATTAAAAGTTACGCTTTTAAGCAACCTGCACATATTTTTTTTCAAGTCGAAAAAGAGGTTTAGTATTTGGGAAAGAAAAAAGTGTTAAGCGAAGGTGCAATCGGTGAACTGGTCTATCCTGGACAAGGCGAAGTCTTAGGCGTAGTGATTAAGCTGCTTGGTTTCGACCGCATACTTGTTAAATGCCAAGATGGCGCTAAACGTTTATGCCGAATACGAGGCAAAATGAAACGTCGCGTTTGGATTCGTGAAGGCGACATAGTTGTTGTTTCACCATGGGATTTCCAAACTGCCGAACGCGGAGATGTTGTCTGGCGTTATACTCATTCACAATCAGATACACTTAGACGCAAGGGCATTTTAACCCTGTAATATTTTTTTTAGGATTTTTCCTCTTCTATTTGTTCGACTTGTTTTAATACTTAAAAGCTGTTAGTTTGGTTGATATTATGTCTGGAAAAGCTCAAGAGCGTATAGCCAACACCGAAAGAAGAATAGAACGCAGAGACAAAATGCTAAACCACGATAAATCCAAAGAACGCGCTACTGTAGAAGAGGTTTTTGACCAAACAACACGAATGGTTGTTTTTGATTTAATGAACAGCGGTAAACTCTATGAGCTCAACGGCGTTGTGAGTTCAGGAAAGGAAGCGCGAGTTTACTGGGGTACAACTAAAGAAGGCATTGATTTAGCAGTTAAAATTTACTTAACTTCTTCAGCTGAATTCAAACGTGGCATGCACAAATACATTGAAGGTGACCCCCGCTTCAAGGATGTTAAACACGATACACGTTCTTTGATAGCTGTTTGGGCGCAAAAAGAGTTTCGTAATTTAAGAGAAGCTGATGTAGCAAAGGTGCGGGTTCCAAAACCAATAGCCGTCAAAAGCAACGTTGTAATTATGGAGTTTATTGGTAAAGAAGGTATTAGCGCACCTTCGCTCAAAGAGCGCGCGCCAGCTAACCCTGGGAAAGTATACAAAATTATAGTGACCTATCTTAAACGTCTTTACCAAAAAGCCAAAATTGTTCACGGTGACTTGAGTGAATACAACATTATGATGTGGAAGGGTAGACCAGTAGTCTTTGATGTTTCCCAATCTGTTTCGATTCAGCATCCTTTAGCAGATTTCATGATAAAACGTGATATTGGAAACGTAAATAGGTTCTTTAGTCGGTTAAGTGTTGAAGTATTTTCAGACGAAGAATTGTATAATATGGTTGTTGGTAAATAATGTCTGGTCAAGAGACTTTTGTTAAAATTCCAAAAGAACGCGTTGGTATATTGATTGGTCCTGAAGGTAAAGTAAAACAGGAAATAGAAACAAAACTAAAAGTAAAACTAGATATTGACAAAGAAGGCAGTGTCTGTATAAAGCTTCCAGAAAATATACCTGATCCATCTGTTTTTCTAAGAGCCAAAGATATAGTGATCGCCATAGGGCGAGGATTTACTCCCGAAACTGCTTTCCGCCTCCTCCGTAACGAAGATGACATTTTTGAAATGATAGATCTACGTTTGATTTTTGGGCGTTCAGAATCAGACATAACAAGAGTGAAGGGTAGAATAATCGGAACAGAAGGCAAAACTCGAAAGCTAATTGAAGAGTTGACAGAAGCTGACGTAGTTGTGTACGGTCATACAATAGGTATTATTGGCAGTTTTGAAGAAGCAGATGCTGCCCGTAATGCTGTTCAAATGGTTGTTGAAGGTTGCCAACATCATACTGTTTACAATTATTTGCAGAAGAAAAGAACTGAACTTAAGAAGCAGAAACTAGAATTGTGGGAGAAGCGGCCAGAAGACAAATAATTTTTTTAGTGTTTCTCAAAGGTAAGAATACCTTAATAAGTAAATCAGACAAAAATTTTTAACTTGTGCATTGCATTAGCCATTTATACAAGCGCTTACTTCTTTTTTATCAAGGACTGCTTTTTTATAACAAACAAAATAAAAGTTGGAGATCAAGCACCAGATTTTACTCTTCCAGATGAGAATTTGAAACCAATAAGCCTGAAAGATTTTATAGGTAAAAAAGTCGTGTTGGCTTTTTTTGTTGGAGCCTTCACTTCGACCTGCACTAAAGAGGTTTGTGTGTTTCGAGATACAATGTTTCGAATGGTTGATCTAAAGGCTCAAGTTATTGGTATAGACATGACTGCGCCCTTCTCAAGTAAACGTTTTTCTGAAAAGAATAGGTTGCCCTTCCCAGTTCTGAGCGATAGCAAGCATGACGTTTTTGAAAAATATGGGCTGCAATTCTTTCCTTGCGATAACAATGAATGTTGCTTTGGAACTGGTTGTTACCCTGTTGTCAAACGTTCAATTTTTATTCTCGACGGAAAAGGTATTGTATATTACATTTGGGTCTCCAAAAATTCAGATGTCGAACCAAGTTATGAGGATATGCAAAAAGTCGTAGAACAGATTGCTTAAGTAAGAGCTTTTTGTTTCAAAAACAAAGTGCATTGACCTTGCGTTTTATGTTACACTATCTAAAAGCTGGCTCTTGGGCTGACATTTAGAACTTCAAAGCATATACGCGCTCAAATAAATCTAAGCAAAACATAGACTCTGATTTATCGCCACACATAGGAAAGTTTTATTTTAGATAATAGGTGGGCTCTTCGAGGGTAATTTCAACTATTCAAGTATAAACTTGAAAGTTATCATTATTACCGTCTCACACTCAAGATCCTCATCATCCGTAATGTCTTTGGGGCCAGAGTCGTCATCGCCCACCCAGAACAAAACACAGCTTGTCAATCATTAAAACATTGGGTAAGTATAGAAAAAACTGCAAACTTGCTTGTGTCCTCTTACGAGAATCATCTGGTTATTAGGCCATCTTTATTTTAACGATGAAATGGGCTTGTAACTTTGCGATTTTGGGGGTAATAACTGCTTGGCAATAGGGTTCTTTAGGATGCTTTTTGTAGTAGTCTTTGTGATATGTCTCAGCTTTAAAGAACAATTTTAGGGGTTCAATTTTGGTGACGATGGGTTTGCTCCAGATTTCCTCCTTGGTTAGTTCCTCGATTAGTTTTTCTGCTTCAGTTTTTTGTTCTTGGGTGCTATAAAATATGGCTGAGCGGTATTGTGTTCCTATATCTGCACCTTGGCGGTTGAGCGTTGTAGGGTCATGCATGGTGAAGAATATCTCCAAAATCTCTTTGTAGATAATGATTTTGGGGTCAAAAAATATCTGGGCTGCCTCCGCATGCCCGGTGGTACCTGAGGAAACCTCTTCGTACGATGGGTTCGGTATCGTGCCACCTGTGTAACCAGGCTCTATTCGCTCAACGCCCTTAATTATGTTGAACGCTGCTTCGGTACACCAGAAACAGCCACCTGCTAAGGTGGCGATCTCTAAGTTTTTTTTTTCGCTATTTGATTGACCCATAAAAACCAGCCTATGCAATATAATACTATTGAGGCAGAGAGCTTAATTGTTTGTGGCTGTCATGACACAATAACTTATTTCTTTTAAGCCTCTTAAGATAATGCTTCAGTTGCGTTAGGAACATTCTCGTAAATATTTTGCGTAATATCCAATACTCTACAATTTTATCTGCTGCTCTAAAACAGAAAATATGCACTTGTATTAATCTGCCTTCAATTGGTTTTAACCTTGGAATTTGAGTATAAACTGTAATTATTTCCCTTGCGCTAGAACCTGCTTGATAACGAGCATAAATCAGCTTTAGACTCTTTTAATATTTCTTCGGATGCTTATTTTTGTATTACGATCATTGTATCAGTTAATTCGTTCATGCCGTCAGGAGTGTATGAATTGTGAGTTTTGCATTTAGGGTCAAAGAAATGCAATTCATCTTTTGGTCTTCTCGAACCAATTAAACTGAGAATTTCCTCCGATTTTTTTTCACGCCCTGTCTCTATTTTTTTCAGGTATCACAAAAAGTGCTATATTTCATAAAATGTCGCCTAAAATAGCTGGTGTGTCAAAATTTTAAAACTTATTGACAAACAATTTATCTCAATTAACAATAATTGTTTCATGTTTGTTTGTAAATTAGTAGCGTAATGCATTTTACGGCCTAAGTATTTACAAACTAGCAAGGTTTTCTCAAAGTGACATATAGCCCGGAAAAATCTAGACTTAATACTCTGTTGAAATCCATTCGGGTTACGCCGTTGGCTTCAGAAAGTTTCGGTGTTCGTTCAATGTGCACTCTGGTAGAAACCCCAGACGTAACGGTGATTTTGGATGCTGGTGTCTCGCTTTGCCCATATCGCTTTAGCCTGCCACCCCACCCGATTGAGTTTCAAGCTATCGCTTCGCTGCGAAAAAAAATCGCAGAAGCCGCTGAAAAAGCCACAGTAACAATGATAAGTCATTACCACTTCGATCACCATACCCCTTCTTTTGAGGATTGGGTTGTAAATTGGACCGAAGAAGACAAAACAGCGCGCCAAATATACCAAGACAAAATTGTCCTCGCCAAGAACCCGAATGAAAAAATCAACGATAGTCAGCGCCAACGTGCTGGGTTGTTTCAGAAAACAAGCGGCAGATATGCTAAAGCGTTAGAATCGGCAGATGGAAAAACTTTCAAATTTGGTGATACGACGCTGCATTTTTCTGAGGCTGTAACTCATGGGACTGAGAATTCAATATCGGGTTGGGTAATAATGGCTGTCTTTGAGCATGGTGGGGAGCGATTTATGTTTGCTCCTGATATTCAAGGACCGATGTCTATGCGTACGTTGGAGTGGATTTTGGCTGCCAAGCCTAATATTATTATGATAGGCGGTCCGCCGCTGTATCTTCGAGGCGTCCGTTTTGAGATGGCGCAGTTAGAAAAGGGACTGCGTAATCTAGAGCAGATCATTGATGAGGTACCCTTGGTTATTTTGGAGCATCATGTCCTCCGTGATCAGGCTTGGAGACCAAAAATGGAAATGGTTTTTCAGAAAGCTTGCAAGTTGGGACACAGGATTTTAACTGCTGCCGAATTCGTTGGAAAGGAAAACCTGTTGTTAGAATCTAGGCGAAAACAACTTTACCTTGACCAACCACCGTCTGCTGAGTTTAAAATGTGGATAAAAACGTTAAACTATAAAAAAATTGCTAAGCCACCCATCTAATTTTAGTTTTACTAAAAATTAAGAAATATCAGCAAAGAAAAGTCATTAATGGTGTTTGAATTAAGCTTTGTCGCTTTTGTTGCATTGATAAGCTTTTTTATGGTGACATTGATCGGAATAATTATTTGAATCTTATTTGCTGATGGCTTTGGTATGGTTGCCGGATTCATGGTGTGTAAGAATATTTAGCCGCGTAGGCTCAAGTTGTTTTCTGATATAGTTTTTTCCTGTTCGGGTTAGTAGACGGCTATTAAGTTTTGTCGGTTGGAGTAGGTTTGAACTACACGACGTTGACTTCGTTAGTTGTCGTAACTTTTTCTGCTTTTGTTTTGTACGCTATTCTAAAAGGCAAAAGACAATGGAAAATACCAAGTTATGCACAAGAAAGTTTAACCGGGCAGAGGTTCATCATAGAAATCAATAGGATAATTAGCTCTCCTTCTTGAGGGGGCTGTCTTTAGAAATATTATCGTTTTTTAATGTTGGTTTGCTTTGTCTTTGATGTTTTTCTTGGCTTACCCATTACAGCTGCTTTCCTAAGATCCAAAGGCGTATTTATGTAAAAAAAGGTCTTAAAATCAGGATCCAGTTGTTCAATTACCATTGTAGAAATATAACGGACTCCGCGCAACTTTTCTGTCATCGTTTGCATATCAGATTCATCTTCTGCTAACGCTTCTTTTGTTGCTTGAATTGCCTGTTTTGTGTTGTAAACAGCATGCAAGGGTTCAATTTCTTGGTTTGTCCATCTTGGAATCGCCGCTGCCTTCCCAACGCAACAATCCAAAAGCAAAGACAAGACTTCTGAGGAAATAAACGGGCTGTCAAACCTTAGAAGCGCAGAATACTCGCCTTCAGCAGCTTCAAAACCTGTTAAAGCACCTGCCAAAGTCCTTTGGTTCCGCAAACATCAACAACAAACCTGACTTTTTTGGAAAAAACCAATTTTGAATATAAATCTGCTTGCTCTTGAGATTTTGTAACAACGATTACTTCTTCAACAAGACCTTCAACGGAATTAATTACAATATTAAGCAAGGGTTTGCCTTCCAATTCCAAAACGCCTTTATCGCTTGTGAATCCTTTTGAGGAACCGCCTGCCAGAATAATCGCTGATCTGTTCAATTAATGCATCTCCCACTTCGAAAATCTAGCACGTGCCGTATTGTTTAAGCTTTTTCATAAAAAAGAAAAGAAGTTGCTAGTTTACATCGTTATCTTCTATTTTTCTAGCCATCTCAGCCAATATCTTGGTGAAGGGATGGTCTGGTTTATCTTGTACGAAAATCAAGTTTCCTTCCGCCCTGAGAATTTCACAGAAACATGGAACCATTCCGAGCAATGGTACTTGATAATCTGTTTTAATTTTGTTCTGCATCTCGCTTTTTTTAGCAGTTATTGAGGTATCTAGTACTTTGTTTAGGACTAGACCTGTTTTCTTTTCGAATAAGTTGTAGAGCTCGGCTAACATTCGTTTTGTTCCATCAACATCTGATCTATCTCCAGTTGTGGCTACAACCACGAAGTCTGCGGCTACAATGGCATTTATAGATGAGTATTGTAGACCTGGGCTAGTGTCAAAGAAAAGGTAATCAAATTTGCCGTCTTTGAGCAGTGACTCTCTAAGGGCGAGAAGGCGGCCTAAAGCACGCATTTCCCATTTGCGGTCTTTTGATGAAAGGTCGCGTATTGCTTCTGTTGAAGGATTTGCTAAGCAAGCGTAGAATTTGCCGTTTCCAGTTATTCTACTGCTTAAATCTATCAAGGTCTTGTCGATTTCGCAGGTGTTGTTTAAGTAATCGTTCAACCAGAAATCGGCTGTCGGTGTTTTCAGTATAGCAAACAAGCTTGGAGCTCGGAAGTCAAGGTCAAAAATACAAACTTTCTTGCCATTCTTGGCCATTGTGGCAGCTAAATTTACTGAAAGTAAAGTTTTTCCTGTTCCGCCCTTGTATGAATGAACTGCAACAATTTTGTTCATATGCTCAACTCTGAACTTCTTTATCTATGAAAAAGTAGGCTTTTCTACCTTTTCGTTCTTTCTTTAAGTAACCCATGGTAACTAGTTGATTAAGGTATGCACTTTCTACGGCTCTAGCGCGTTTAGTTTGTTCAGCGATTTCTTCTGCGGTTGCTCGACTGCATCTACAAATTGACATTGCTGTTTTTCGCAAATGGTCAGGCATGGATAGAAGGGTCATAACATCTAGTGATGCATCTGGTAGTGATAGGGATGGTTTTTGGTAGTTGGAGTTGCTGTTGCCGGTTTTTTGGATTTCAATCATTATTTCTACTTTGTCGTTAAGTTTCTCGAGGGTTTCTTCTATTTTTTCTAAAATGTTTGAAGGTTTTCTATTTGAATGTTCGTTTTTAATCAAGTCTATCCCCGAGTTGTTATTCGTGTGTACACTTCGATAGTTTAATCACGAGTGTTTATTAAGTCTTGCGATATTGCAGTACTTATTTGGGCTAAGTACCTCAAAACATCCCAAACAGTTTAGATTAAATTAATAAGTAGTAAAAAAACATTTGATTATAGTTTGAAGAGGTTTTAAAGAATTGAACAGGGGAATTAATAGGGAAGCGAAGTTAGGTTTCTTGCTTCCTCGACGATAGGTAAAACTTCTTTTAATTCTTTGAAGTACTTCAATACCGTAATTCCGCGTTGTGTAACTGCGAATACCACGCGAACTTTTCCGACGGTACGTTCTTCAACTAGTCCTTGCTTTATGAGAAATTCCAAGTATTCTTTGAGGACGCTACAGTTAACGTTTGCTTTGTACATGACGTGAGTTAACTTTAGTGGACCTCTATGGGCAAGTACTGTAAGAATGTCGACATACATTTCAAGTTTAGACCGACGCACTTTTATGATCCTCTTTTCTGCTCAATGATTAGGTTTTATTATAAATGATTTATGTATTGATAATTAGTGCTTTTAACATGTTAGCTGTTAATTGGCGGTTTTTCTTGTGGTATTTTTTAACACATTTAATCTATTTTCGAAGGCTGTGACCATGTCATCTATTAGTATTTCACGCAATTCAGTAGACAAACTGTTGATTTCTTCATCAAAAACATTTGCTAATTTTGTCTCTAATTCTTTCCTATCTTTTTCTGCAATTTGTTTCGTACACTTTTCCTCCCAATTCATTTGGCAGACCAGAAAGGTTGAAGGTACTTAACTAACTTATGAAAGCAACATACTTATCCAAAATTAATAATTAAAAATAAAACTTTCTCATTTAATACTTAATATATATTGTAGTCCTTAACGGTTCAAAGGTCATAGATTTTTATTTGATCCAGTAAACGTTCTTTTGTTATATTAAATACTCTATAATTGTTGTTGTTTGTATGCAATCACAAATAAATTTAAGTGACATATAGTACTTTTTCAGTTGAAAAGAAGCATATAAAACTGTTGTATTTTTTAGAAGGGTATTTTTTTTTGATTAATTCATTCAAAGAGAAATCGTGGAGTGTGTTACTCCTCAAAGGAAAATTATCAAATGATCAAGTTCGAGCGGAAAGATGCGAAAACTGCAAATCAACAGCTGAAGTCTTAATAACCAACTATAGCAACCCCAACTTACTATTATTTGACTGTAAGGGCAATAAATGCAAACACAGGTTTCTACGTATGAATTTTGGCTCATAAGGTAATTGAAATACCTGGAAAAACGGTCGACGGGTTTATTTGGGTTTTATTGGCAAAAATCTAAATTAAGAATCAACGTGAACGTAATTTAACGTTTCAAATTTTGAAGTCAGTTATTACTTTAATTTTTATTTTAAAGATGACTTTTTGTATGTTGAAAAGTAAAATTAAAAACCTGAAACTTCACAATCTCTCTGTTGTGTAAAAGACCTTATTTTCATTGAAGACGAAAGAATAGTGTATAAATAGGGTTTTTCAGAGAACAACGCTTTGACTAATTTCTTGTTTTTCTTCAAAAACCATAGGTATCTTTTCCCAAAATTATTGCCGCTATATAAATTCAACCAGCTGCAATAGCAGCATGGCTAAGCTACGGGACAAAAAGAAACTGCTATGGTGTTTGAAGCAGTTTCATGAAGGAAAAGAGAGCCAGAAGTGGCTCGCCAACTATCTCGGAATCAAACCAAGATGATTTAGACAACTCTATCCTCTTTACAAGCAAACATCAAAAGTTCCAGACGTCGAATCAAAGGTTGGCAGACCAAAAAACCAGTCCTAACCCAATGGAGCCAAATCGTGGAAAACCAATGGAAAAAACACCGGCTAAACGCGTTAACCCTTGAGAAAATAACCCAATATGAAACGAAAGTAAGAATACCGCACAACACTATTCATAGAATTATGCTTGAAAAAGGCTTTGCAAACGAGCAGAAAAGCAAGCAGAAGCATCGAAAACCCTGGGTTCGATATGAACGTGACCATTCACTGTCAGCTGTTCACATGGATTGGCACATTAGCAGGGCAGTTTTTGGAAAGCATATCTGTGTTGTCTTGGATGATGCTTCAAGAAAGGTACTTTCAGGAGGAAAGTTTGACAGCGCTTCTTCTGAAGATTCTGTTCTGCTACTAAAAGAAGCTTTGCAAACTTGTAGATCCAACTATAACTTGAGTATCCGAAAGTGCATTAGCGACCATAGAACCCAATTCTATGCTGACAAGAGGAATAAACAGGGGAAGGCTGACCATTTTTTTGAGAATTTTCTAAAAGGGAAAGGTGTTAGGCAGATTCTTTGCGGTGTGAATCATCCTCAGACGAATGGTAAAGTGGAGAAATTGTTTGATTTCTATGAGAATCATCGGGGCAGATATGGTTCTATTGTTGAGTTGGTTTTGTGGTATAATGATAGGCCGCATGGAAGTTTGAATTTGAGGTTTGCTAAGTCGCCTAATCACGCGTTTATTAGAAAGTTGCCGCAGGAATGCTGGTTTTGGATTGTGAGAGATCTATTCAAATGGTATTGATGTTAAAAATGTCAAAAAGAAAGCGGCAATAATTTCAGGAAAAGATCTTTCAAAAACCATAGACATAATAGTTATATTGTCTTGTTTTGGCAGTTTATGTTGTTTTTTAGGGGTTCCTTTTTTGTAACATGGTGTACAAACTCCAACCCTTTATGAATATAGCGATAAGCGCGGGAAGTAGGAAAATTGTCATATCTCTGCTTCTCGTGTGTTTGTCTCTCAAAGTTAAAGGTTTCGTAAATTATTTTTCTCTGATTAGTTATGATATACTCTTGACAAATTTGCCTCAAGGTGCTTATGTAACTATGGCAATTAGGTGGTGGTTACATTTTCTTCTTTCTCTAAAATTCATGTAAATTGATTTGAAAAGGAAAATAATATTTTCTTGCTATTATTTGGAGGAGACCATCTCTAACTGGCTTTTTAGTCTCTATTAAAGCCCAACAAGGCAAAAATGTAAGAACTTAAGTCGCCATCTTGAGAGAATAACCCGAACTCTTGATCTGAACCAGTTTTTTGTTCATTAGTTTTCAAATTTGATAATAGCAGTTTGTTTTTGTCTACAATTAGCATAAAGATCGGAAATGTAACCTGCAAGTTTTCAACATGGTATACATATTTAAGTTCATGCACGAAAGAAGTATTAGAAGCGACAATAGGGACCTTAATTCGAATTTCTACGCCGCTTTCAGCTAACTCATCAAGTACTCTGCCAAAATTTTTATGGAGAATAATTAAGCCCATCTCTGTTGTTACTATGCTAACGGAGATTTTTGCTTTTGACAAGATTTCTCCGGTCATTCGTGTTATCTCGGAGCCTTCTTGAATTGACCAGACCTCTTCTCTTTTCATACCTGCAAATTTCGCATTTTGATTTTCTTCTTGAATGGTTCCAAGGGTTGATATTGCATTTTCAAGTTCAACAAGAGTTGAGGATTGTTCTGCAAGGTCATTTTTCCAACTTTGGACAAAATTGTTTAAGGCATTTGATGTTGGTGCGATTGAGAATCTTTGGGGGTCTCCAGGGATTTCAAGAACTAACCCTATTTGAACAAGCTTTTTTAAAGATGCGTAAGTTTTTGTTCTCGGCACACCCGAAGAGATACTTAGTTTACCCGCTTCAGAAACGCCTTCAAAGGTTAGAGTCAAATATATTTTTGCTTCATACGAAGATAATCCAGTTTTCTTCAAGAGGGTCTCCAGTTTTTCTTTTTGGTGTCTTGCGAGTCGTTCTTTAATCTGCTCTATTAGCTTTTGAGGTTTGAAGGGCTTTACAATGTATCCGTCTGCACCTAAATTTATTGATTGAACTGCGTTTTCAAGAGAAGGAAAACCCGTTATTATGATCCTAACTAGATTTGGGTCAAATTTCTTTAATGTGTCAAGTAAAGTTGTGCCTTCCATGTCGGGTAACTTTACGTCTATGATTGCTACATCAAATTTTTCTTTTTGGCATGCTTCTATTGCTTCTTTTCCGTTTTGGGCTGTCTTTGTTTTGTATCCTTCTTGCGATAGTATCTCTTGCAAAGAATCTCGAATACCAGATTCATCGTCAACAATTAAAATTTTAGCAGGCAAATCATTTTCTTTTGCTTCAAGTTCGCTATTACTTTTTTTTGGTGTTTCTAACATAATTTTCTATCTCCTTCATATTGGATTTCTTAAATTTAGCGTTCCGAAGCTGGAAGTTTTCCTCGTTATCTTGATTTTTGTTGGGTATAACTATTGTGAATTTTGCTCCTTTGTCTGGTTCGCCAGTTTCTTTTATTGTCCATCCGTAGACTTCTGTTAATTTTTTTATTAAGTATAGACCGTAGCTTGTTCCTCCTTCTGTACTGTAAACTTCCTTGAAGATTTTTTGTTTTTCAGTGTAGGGTATTCCAACACCGTTGTTTTCGTAAGTAATTTTCAGGTCGCCGTTCTTTTCTATTTTATAATAGGTTTCAAGTTTACTCATTGTTTTGCCATGTTTTATTGAATTATCAATAATATTGAAGAATAACTGGTATAAAAGGGAATTAGCTAATACATTTAACTCTAGGCAATTGATATCTATTTCTATTACTCGTGATTCTGACTGCATTGAACCTGCAATTTTTAATGGTGTTTTCCAAATCCTAATAAATTAGTTTTTCAAGGCCAATTTTCTCGTAAAGACTTGTAAAGTTTAATATTTCTGTTATGTGGTGAATGTTTGATTCGATTCTTGATGGATAAATCAGTGTTTTACTATCTGGTGTTAATACTTTTCTCGCCAAATGCAAGTTGCCTTCAATTATTGAAAGCTTGTTTCTAACATCATGTCTGGTCAAACCACCTACAACATGCAACTTTTCGTTCATTAACGCAACACGGCGGTTGCTTTTCATTAGAGCATTTTGTGTTTTCCTAACTTCAGTTATATCATTTACAATAGAGACTGATCCAATCGTATTGTCCATAGTGTCTTTAATAGGTGCTGCGCTGACTTGGCGATACAGTAATTCTCCGCTTGTAGGAGTCCGAACAACTTCTTGTTCCTTTACAGTTTCTCCTTTTAGCGCTCGAAGAGAAGGAGACTCATCCACAGGACGCCGACTGCCTTCAGAACGAAATACCTCTAGACTTTCAGTGTACTTTTCTATGTCTAAGAGTATCGATAAATAAAGACCGATTCTTTTTGGGCTTCTGGATTAAACAAGGTGACGTTCTTCTTACTGTCGGTAAACCAGACTTCTTTATTTGTACTGTTTATTATCGAATATAATTTGTTATTCTCCTGGCGCAAAGACTCAAGCATTCTTTGTTTTTCTTGATCAGCCTTTTTACTATTAGTAATGTTTTCAAGAATAACAAAAAAATAATTTTTTTCTGGACTACAAACAACATACATTTCAAAAGGTTCTTCTTTTCCAGCTAAGGCAACTCTTCAGTAAATTTTAAACAATTCACGATTGAGTTACTTGAGTTCAGGGTTTGCTTCAGCAACTTTTTTCCAACGATATCCTCTTTTTTTAAACCTATCAAGTTTTCAAAAGCAGTATTAACCTCATCATAAACAAAGTCTACCTGATTGTCATCTTCATCAATAAATACTCTACAAAACGCGAATCCATTTAGCATATTTTCATAGAAGCGAGAGTATGTAGTATCATTTTTTATCAATAATTTTTCGCTTTCCTATGTCTTAGTTTTATGTTTAAAAGACACTTCTTAAGTATACAATTATTAGTCGATGACTGCTTGTTAAGGTATCCCTTTGCAATAAGTGGCAATTTTGCTTGAAAAAATCTTCTACAATTGAAAATACCTTTTTACGTATAAAAATGATCTGCAAGGTCACTTAAAGATCATTTTGACGAGTAAGTCTTTGAATTTTTAGGTTAAATTTTCTACTTCTAAGCAATCTGCCTTAAAGCATTTGTCTTCTTTTTTGGTAATCCGCCATTTTAGTTTCTAAGTCTACTTTAGTGTCTCTATTTTCAAGTTCATTGAAATATTCTAAAACATTTTTTCCTCTTATAGTGTTTTTAAAGAATCCCTTGGTTTCCGCAATTTCTCTTTGTGACTAAGCGTTGCTTCATAAGAAAGTCTATTCGGTCTTTCATAGTGTTACAGTCAATATTAAGTTCACTAAGACTGTTGTTTGAGTTTGGGGCTCGTTGGTTTAATGCTTTGAGAATCGCTATGTACAATTCCAGTTTAGAC
This sequence comes from Candidatus Bathyarchaeota archaeon, assembly GCA_963741005.1. Taxonomy (GTDB): domain Archaea; phylum Thermoproteota; class Bathyarchaeia; order Bathyarchaeales; family Bathycorpusculaceae; genus Bathycorpusculum. The sequence continues at coordinate 558,370 of CAVUGQ010000005.1, read as the reverse complement.
TGTTTCGTGCATATTTCTCCATTAGCCTTTGAATATTGTATGTGGACAGTGCCGATGCTAAATAGGTGGTGTGACTTCCACATTTAAATCACGGTGACATGAACAAGATAAGTTGTGATTGCTGCACATGTGAATAGTGACAAAATAGCTTGAAAATATATTCAAATACGTACTTCTGAAATCAGAGCATGTGTAATTAGAAACCCAAAATTAGAAAAACCTTGTAAAATTAGTTGTTTTTTAGTGCAAAAACTGAAAAGTATCACTCAAGGAGAAATATTGAAATTTCATTAATGCTTCTAACAGCCCTCTGATTTGCTTCAATAATATGACCCATTAACATCCACAATAAGTTAAACTATTTTTAATTTTTTAGCCGTTATTTTTAAAATTCAGTTTCCATATAATGTTCTTTATATATTTACGTTAACGACTTTAGTAATGAAACTTGAAAGCAAAAATTATTGCTACCCAATAGTGAACAAAACACTCAGTTCCAGAGTGAAATGGGATTTAACACACAGGAGATATGGTTCCTCTATTCTTCAACAATAGGCAAGAGATACCGTAATTCTTTAAAAGACTTCAAAACTGTTAGACCACGTTGAGTAATTGAGTAAACATTTCCCTTTTTGCTGAATAAGCTTTCTTTGACAAGGTCTTGCTTAATTAGGAATTGAAGTTTGTCTTTTAACGAATCACTGTTCAAATTAGCCTTGTACATAACGTGAGTTATTTTTATCGATCTTTGATCAGCCAAGGCCTCGAGTATGTCTATATAAATTTCTAAGATAGATCTTTTCAATCTTTCACCATTTTTTGTTTTACCTAATTTTATTAATCATAATATTTTTTGAAATATAGCGCAAAATATTAAAAAGATTCAACTTGGAACAAACCTTGAACTATGGCTTTCATGCAAATTCTTAGATAGATAACTTATAACTGCCTTGCCTTTTTTGGTGTTTTGATAAGTAACTTGTATTCCCATTTTTGTCTGCAAAACTAAACCTTGTTCAACTAGAAAGGTTATGCGTTTCTGAAAGCCACCTTCATTAGTCTCTAATTGATCATAGAGCCTTATTGGTCGTTGCGGATCTTGGTTTAGTTGACAAAGAAGTTCTACATACAAGTCAAGGTTGGATTGTTTATTATCTAAATTTTTCAAGTCTATCCTTCTTCTTTTCCTAATGTACTTATTAGAGTACCAAGCAAAGAAGCTGGTGTATCCTTGATCCGTAAGTTGTGGTTACACTATCATCAAAACAGATAAGCTGACTGAAAAAAAATTTTAACTTTTTGAAACCGACTTATCAAAACGCATCTTGTAAAACCAACTATATGTATGTGATATTATAAATCTCTGATTTTAGTCAGTGTTGGTGCGGTCGCCGAGATTTGAACCCGGGTCGTCAGCGTGGCAGGCTGATATCTAGACCAAACTAGACTACGATCGCAGATACATAGTTTTTTTGTGGTTTAGCGACCAGTGTCGATGGTTATATCGGCTTTTATTCGTATACCAGTTTTAAAAACCGGAAGTGCCAGTTATTTTGCTTTTCGGTTAATCAGTCATGCCCTATTATGGTTGCTGAGGTTGAGTCTGCTTTTTTGTAAAGACATGCTCCATCTGTTGCTGTTCTGACATAGTCGAATTCCCCTTTCTATTTCTCTATATTCTTCTTCTCGAGTAATAACCCATAGGCGATGTATTTTTTGGGGTAGCCCGGAAGTAGGTGTGGGCTAATTGAACATAGAGCCAGAGGTAGTTGTTGTTTTGTGCCCTATCAGTATCATTACTGCGACTTCTGTTTTGTATTCTCGGAACTCGACTGTCGTTCGCCAGTAACGAAAGATATAACCCACTTCGTCGACGCTGTATTGGATCCATGCTGTTGAGTCGCTTTGGTAAGAATTTAGCGGTCCAACGGTTCTGTGATGTTGTTTGTTCTTGTAATTGTTATTGTGTATCCTGAGAAGAATCTGTTGTATTGCACGGGGGGTTCTAGCCATAGATTGATAAGAACTGTTTGTCCTTGACCGATCGGGTTGGGGCTAATGCTGATGAAGGCGATAGTTGCAATCGTAACATTTGGGGTTACACCTTGCGGGGGTGTGGTTGGTCACGGTGTTAGTTGTGGTGTTCCTATCTGTTCAACTGCTGCATTTGTAGATAAAGAGAACGCTGAAGCTGAAATCAGCAATAACATAAGAAACTTTATTGCCATTGCTTTGTTCTTTGTTGGGTTCATTTTTTTGTTTCTCCTAACTTTCTTACACATAGTATCTTTGAGATACGCTTGTTCAAAACCAGACTTTCAGCATACTAATTATTTAAAACAGAGCCGTAAGTTTGACTTATTACAAAAGTTATTTTAAAAAGAAGTTCATAACAATATAGCAATAATGCAGTTAAATCCTGAGAAAGATGATAGTAGTAGTATTCTCTCAAAATTAGGGCTTAAGAAAAGTTATTTGTCATTTTAATAGTGAAAATGGGTTTAATTTATTAATCTGATATTATCAATATATTATTGGTTATTTTATTGAAAGCGTATTTGATGTTATCATGCAATACGTTATCCTGCAAAGTAGGCGCTAAAACCAAAATTTTAGACGAACTAATAAAAATGGGCCTATCCAAAAAAGATATTTACTTGCTTCTTGGCCCAGCAGAAATTCTAATTCAACTAAAAGCACTAAAAAACCTTGACGAATTTATCAACAAATGGTTTAACCCAATTAGAAAAATAACTACACAAGCAGGAAAAATTGATAAAATGGAAACCTTCATAGTAATCTCAGAAGGCAAAACCTACATTGAAGAACCATATGCTTTCTTATTTATACATTTTCAACCAATAAATCTTGAACTAGTTCAAGAAAAACTTCAAAGCTTACCTAAAGTTCTCTCAGTTGACACAGTTTTTGGACCCTACGACATAATATGCTCAGTAAAAGCAAACGATAACAAAGACCTACAATTACTAATATCTCAAATACAAGAAGAAATCCCCCAAATACAAGGAACCGAAACTGCAATAGTAGCTTCACTATACTAACACACAAACTACCTCACTATCTTAAAATGTTTTTTCCAGAGTTCTTATTATAAATCAATTACTGGTAGGCAAAGTTTATTTTACATATCGCAGAGAGGTGCTTTTAGAAATGTTTGGTGTTTTTGAAGTAATCGACATCTCGCTTAGCGAGTGCACCTCCAAAAGCTTGAAAAACAAAAATGGACCAAAAACAAGTTTTAAGATATTCCTTTATCTAAGGAGTTAGCCAAAGAACGTTAAGCTTTTAGCCATAATTATTTAAGCAGTAAAGTAGAGCGGCCGAGAGCCGATAGTACTTGTTCAGTAACTGTCTTTTTTCCGAGATTTCTAACAATATCAGCGGCTACAATTATTCCTACTAATTTATTATGCTCTAAAACTGGAAGTCGTCTAATCTTATTATTTGCCATCTTTATAGCTGCCTCTTTAATAGAAGCATCGGAATCAACTGTAACAACAGACTTAGACATAATCTCTGAAATCCTATTGTTCAAAGATAATTTTTCCGCTACAACTCTTCTGACAAAATCTCTTTCAGTAACTATACCTACAAGAGTCTCGCCATCCATAATAACCAAGCAACCAACACTATGGGAAGCCATAAGCTGTGCTGCTTCCAAAATGCTGTGATCAACACCGATAACAACGACGTGCCAAGTCATGATATCTTTTACTATGGACATAATAGTATTGAAGAAAAAGTGACTTAAATAAGTTTTCAAAATTAAATTATATCACGTTACCAAAAAATTCAGTATATTTTTTGAGTTTGCTGCATAAATGGAAGGTGTCACACTATTACAATAGCATGAATTTGTTTGCTATCATTCTATATGTAAAAATTACAGCCCCTCGGAGGCACTTGCATAATTTATTTCAACAAGGATGCTTCCGTGTTTTCTTTAAATATAGAATAACCAGAACAAAAATGGCAATAACCAATACTATTGCAGCTAAAAGGACATAGTATGGAAAACCTTCTGATGTTGGAGGTTCAATAGTCTCGTCTGGAGTTCCAAGCACATAGTCAATTTCAGGATTAATCAATTGTCCATCAGCTATCCATAAACTATTATTATAACTTCAGCCGTAACCCCATAGCTGTACACCTCTTCTAATCTGCCCCCTTCGTTAAAACCATTTAGAGAAACCGAAAAGGAATTGGTTTCATTAGGAGACAAAGCTCCCCCGCCTTCCATAGAGACAGCCAGTACTTCTCCGTTCTCTTTGTAATAAGTCACAAAAACGTTGAATCTATCCATATCAACGGAACCGCTGTTTTCAATGTATCCTTCAACATACAATGTGCTGCCGGCTTCATGCGAGCTGTTAGAAATTACAGCAAGGCTAGGGTGATAAACTCCAGGTGCAGCGGTGGACATAACTAAATCATAGTGATCAACTAGTCTAAAATTACCCTGTTCATCAAATCTTGAGAACCATAACGCAAACGGCGACTTCTCATTTGGCAACAAAACATGTAGATAACAGGGTGAAGTATCTGAAGAGGAGTCAGATAGAAATGAAGTACCCAGAATAACCCCTCCTGCATCATAAAAAGTAGCTGTTATGTTGAATTGTTGAGCCTCAGGTCCCAAATTGTTCATTTCACCTGCCAAAATGTAGTCACCTTTGCTGACAGAAAAAGGTGAGTAACCATATGTCTGATAGAGTGTATTTGATAAAATACTGATGTTTTCTTCAGCTTCTACTTCCGAGAAATAATCAAGGATAACTAATTCAAAAGATATCATTAATAGCAACAAGAATAACACTCTGATTCTCATTTTGCCACCTTTCCCTGATTTGTAGTCAATTGAATATTACAATTTCCTATATTGTAAAGTATACCACTACGCCTATACATTATTGAGCTATCAATGAAGACAGGGTAGATCCAAGGCTTGCTAGAGCTAACTTTTTCCAAGGATATTCCTAAAAAAACTCAAAGGTTGTTAATAAAATCTTCATTGCAGAAAAAAGTATAATCTATTAAAACCGATATATTCCGTTATTAGGATAAGAATAGTGTTATTTATCCAAAAAAGGTGGTATGTAGCATAATAAAATCTAAAACTCCCACCACATAAGATGGAACCCAAAAAATTGTTGTTAATTACGATATTCTTTTACTCTTGGCTGCAAATGATTCTGTTCTAGTGCGCCAAAGCGTAACAAGCCAAACCCCAAATACTAATGCTGGAATTGAAAAAATACCGTGCAAGCTGTTCATAACCAAACGTGAAGGTGAAATCGAAAGAGCAGTACTTGCGGTTAGGGACCCATAAACAATACTGCTGAAAAACTAACTAATAATGCACATATTACGATAAGCATTGTAATCTCGTGAACAAAATAATTTCCTTTGAATCTAATCCACATACTCACCAGTACCAAACCTATCCAGAAAGTTTGCATAATGAGATTAATCTCAGCGAATCTCAAACCTACCTCAGAAAAAAGGAAGAAAATTATAACTCCAATTGTCACAAAAACAGTTGTGAGGATAGTAAGGACTGCAATTTTTCCTTGTGAAGAGTGAATCAACTTAACCTTCCTTGTTCTGTTTCTTCGTACAATAACTGATGACGATACAACAAATACTGCTGACACTATACTTATCATAATTAGTGTGTTTAATACTGTATGGTTTAATTCTACAATCTAAGGATTCCACATGTTTGTTGTAATCGCTTGGGAGATCACTGTGAAGTTTTTTGGGTATTCCACAGAATAAGTGTAAACACCAGTAACTTTATCCCATTCCTTGATGGGTCTTATGGAATCGGATGAGTGTGTTATAGTTCGGGTTGCACCTGCCACAATTTTTTGTTCTTCTCCAATAATGGTTATGTTTGCAGGTTTTGAAGCATCATAGAATGTATCTCCAACACCAAGGTGTGGGGGAATGATTACCCAACCTTCAACTTGACCCTCTGTGAAGTTAAACTTCCAAATAGAACTGCTCAATGTCCCATTAACGTTCCTAACAGTAACATTTGCTTCAAACGATGCGCTCACAATGTCTAAAATTTCTATCCTAAACCAAGTAATATTAAGGGTTGGAGCGGAAGTAGGTCCTGTAATGTTAACGGTGTATTCAATCCAATCGCCTTTTTTAACACCTTCCGAAGGATTACTGTTAGCACTCTTTGGAGAGATAACGATTGAAACAGAACAATCATGATTGCCAGAATAAAAACATTGAAAGCCTTCATTTTTCATTAAAGTAGCGTTTATTGTCGTAGTCTTAAGAGCTTTTTCGTAAAGGTTTCTTGACTAACTCTGAAAAACGCTTAGTCAAATTTTCTGTACTAATTTAATACCGCGATTGGTTTAGTTTATTATCGATAGGTTACAAACATTCAAAAACGTTTTAGATAATTAATCGCAAGTTTCGAGGAATTTGTTCTCATCCAAGGATTGTGAAATTAAATATTAAAAAAAAAGTGGAATTTTTTGATTTTCTATATCTATATTTTTCAACCTATTTTACAGGTCAAGTCTGAGCCTTATCGTTGGTTACGACCCATCTATGCCCTTAATCGCTGCATATTCTTTAAGCCGTTTCGAATCTACTGCTTCGCAGCTTAGATGTTGCCAACGCTATGCATGTTCAGCCCATAGAGGCAAAATTTTTATCATGCACTAATTTTTCGCTGTTTCAATTAATGCGCTTCCATGCCTCAATGCATTGCATCTAAAGCATGCTCCCTGACCTGGCATAAGTATCTTAGTTTGCACTTTATAATAAATTTTATGACATTTATGCAACAAAATTTGGTATTACTGTGCCATTTATAACATTGACGAGTTGCTTTTTAAGCGACAATATTTGAGCTATAAGTAATATTGTCTTAAGTTTGATACTCCTTTAACGTTGCGAACAATAAAGCAATCAAAGCATAACGCAAAAACTGAAAGACATTGGAAACCAAAGTTCCTATGTTTACGAAGAATACTGCTGAGGAATTTTTGCTGTTTAACATTGTTTGAGTTATCTCACGCCTCTATTTTATCATATTAAACATTTTAGATATTGTAAATGTAATATATTTAATAAAACTATCGTGTAATTCATCCACAAATAATGGTTCTTTTTTTTTGTTCGACGGATAAGCTTTATAGTAAGCTCAGCATTTAACAACCTTGCAAAGTAATTTGCCAAAGCAATAAAACAGGAAGTGAAAAATTAAATGTCCTCATATCCAAAAGAGATGCACAAGGCAACCTGCGCAGACTGCGGAAAAGAATGTGATGTTCCTTTCAAGCCAGACGGAAGCAGGCCAGTATACTGCCGAGAATGCTACGCAAAACGAAGACCACCACGCCGATACTAAGCTCTTAAGCTTACATTTTACTCGTTTAACAATATCCTTTTTCTTTTTTAATTATCTCAAAAATTTTATAGCGTTCAAGTTTTCTTAGAATGAACTATTTTTTAACAACTTGATTCACCGCAATAAATTAAATTATCAGTATTTCTTAAATGAATAACGGCCCGATTATAATTGTAGGTCAGCCATTTCTACAGATCTTCGAAGTAATCTTGATCTAGTTTCAGAAAGAACCCTCTTATCAGTCATTGGAAGACCAAGGTCGTTGGCAGTTAAAGCCAAGATTTTTTGCACAAGAATTTGAGCAGCCCTCCCAATTTCTTGTACTGGGGGGTCGGTTTTTTCATCACAGGCTCCAATACAACATTCTGCAAAAGGAAAGTTCAAATCCACTTCTATTGTGTTGTTTATGAAATCATAATCCACTAAGGTGAATGGTTCCAACCTGCACACCTGTGGTCTTACTGGATAGATTGCACATTTGTTTTCTTTTGTAAGAAAAAAACAGGAGCCATCTTCCTTTCTTTGAATCCAACAGACACCATTTTCATCAGGATCACCTAAAAAACCTTTGAAGCCTCTGGCCTCTATTCGTTTTTGTTCAGTTTTACTTATGTCGGGTGGCTGCATTCGGCAGCAAATTCCACAATTTTTGCATCGAAAGCCCACAAAATCGGGGAAGATAACATTTTCGAACTTCAAGGTAAATGTGAATCATCCAAAATGGTTTATTTAGGTTGTGCGGCTAAAATAAATAATTGACTTTATTGTTCCAAGCTTTTGAAGATCAGAAGGATAATGTTTTAACATATTTTAAACACTATTTACATTGAGGTTATGCGTGAAAGATATGGCTCCTAAAGGTAATTTTAATCCTGAAAAAATACGCCGAAGAAAAAGAACTATAGGTGTAGTTGCAATTATACTGCTCCTCATAATAACAGTTTTAGCTATCTTTCTTCATATTTCTTTTCTTGTTTGGGTTGTTGCAGATTTGGCTGTGGCAGGTATAGCTAACTTGCTGTTAAGAAGAGCTGGAAGAATGCCGCTCTAAAGCAATAGCACGCAGTCTACCAACACCGAGAATTAGTAAATATTTGATTCTTGGGCAATATTCAGCATATCAGCATAGATTATTTGAAAGTAACTTTTTCTCTAAGCCTTACAGTAAAAAAATAATACTTAACAATGATATTTTGGACGTTTAGCTTCTTTAGTCCAGAATAGAGGGTCATCAACCTGTATAATCTGAACTTCACAAACATTGCTGGGATTAGTAATTGCTGAGCGGAATTTTGGGGATAACTTAGGGTTAGTAAGAAATGCAATTCGGGATTTTTCCAATTGTTCTGCGATGTTCTCAGCTTTTTTGTTTGCATACCCGCGGTATTTTACACTTTTGCCTTCAATGATTGCTTTGTCAAAGCCTTCTTTGGTGGTTTGAATTAGTTTTTCTCCGTCTCGGACGAACCAACAGTAGGCGATTGGAGCAGGCTTGTTCATAATAATCGTAGCTATATCATTTAGTGATTGTAATTAACGTTATCCATAGAATTGAGTTTATGCGCCTCAGAACCGTTATTTTTTTTCAGTCATCTTTGGAGTAATCAGAATTAACTGATAACTCCAACTTTCGTGCAATTGTCATCATAGGCGCCATTCGATTACAAATCAATACTTGGATTATGCTTTAAAAAGAAAACTATTGTGCCTCAGAATTCGTATAACTGACATCATTTGCAGGACTACCAATCCATTTCAGACTGACGTGTTAATCATCATAGGCAATCTCTAATGTATAATGTTAAATAAAAATAATCCATTGTGACGAAACAAACATTTATTTAATAATTTAAATAGAAAAAATAAAAACTATGAGGGAGAGTAAAAACATGTTTAGACTAAATTAACTAGTCTGTGTTTTACTCTTCTTTTCTTTCTTTGCTTTACGTTTTTCGTCGCGTTCTTTTTTAGTTAACGGTTTTTCTTTTTTCGGCATCGGGTTTTACTCCGAGAGTAACCCTATAGCGATAACATGCTTTAATAACTTTCCAAAATTAAGTGTATTCTCTAAACGTGTGACCGCATTTTGTGCACCGCATAAACTGCGTTGACGCCTCATCACCGCCACGAGTCTGCACTTGCCACACATAAACCATATTGTTGTCGCATTTATCACATTTCATTTTTATAGTCTGCATAGTTTGCATTTTTGACTCTTCTTCGGAAATTATAGTCATAAATGGTTTAGGTTTAGGAGTTATAACTGCGCCTGTTCGCGCCTCAGTTTTCTTATTAACAGGCTGCTTTGTAAAGCCGCATTTAGAGCAGCATAAGTCAAATGCGTTGCCTACTGTTCTTTTAGGTTCGAGGCGACAACCGCATTTTGGACAAAATTCCATGATCAGAATCCTCACTTTATCTTTTCATAAATAAGACAAATAAGATATAAGGCTTATTTTTCTAAATCACGGAAACTCGGTGAAAAAGATCACAAACTTTAACTATATTCTTCAAGTCAAAACCTAACTGAAAAAGGTAAAAATATGCAAAACCAAAATACACCAACAAACGAGTGGCAAACAATCGAGCATGCACTGGCATATTTGGCAAGAGCAGATAAACTGCCATACCGAACAGAAGGTGAAAAAGTGCTATTGGAGCAAATTCCACTTAGCGCCAAGCGGGTACTGGATTTAGGAACTGGCGATGGAAGGTTACTTGCTCTGATAAGATTGAATAATCAATCGGTTGAAGGTGTGGGTTTGGATTTTTTTGACCCAATGATTGAGCAAGCAAAAAAACGCTTCATAAACGACAGCAATGTCTCCGTAGTTAAGCACGATTTTAGCTTGCCGCTTTATGTTGAAAAGTTGGTACAGTTTGATGCAGTCGTTTCCAGTTTAGCAATTCACCATTAAACACATCCAAGAAAAAAACAGTTATACACGGAAATATTCGCCCTCTTAAAGCCCAAAGGAGTCTTCTGCAACCTTGAGCATGTATCTTCGGCAACCGAGAACCTGCATTGGAAATTTGTTAAGGCCATTGGTTGGACACCCCAGATTGAGGATCCTTCAAACAAGCTCCTAGATGTTCAAACACAACTGCAATGGCTAAGAGAAATTGGGTTTGTAGACGTGGATTGTTTCTGGAAATGGCTTGAAATAGCGCTTCTAATAGGTTTTAAACCCTAATTTTTTTGGGGGCTAAGTCGTATGATAGAAAGATATTAATAACAAACGCACCAAAAGAGCTATTAGGAGTTTTAAAAAAAATGGCAAGCAATGAACAATTTGACCTAACACAATGGATTTACCGTGTAATCGCATATATAATTGACAGCATAATCATTGGTATTCCAGCCGCAATCATATATTTTATCGTAATACTAGCTTCGGTAGCTGCTAATCCTTTTATCGTTGTATACGGAGGTTGGTTATTGTTACCGTTTGTCTTCGGAATTATTCAGTTCCTCTACTTTATGATACTCGATACAGCTTGGGGCGGAACAATAGGCAAAAAACTCTTAGGCTTACAAGTGCAAATGGTCAACGGTGGCAAAGTACCCTATGACAAATCATTCATACGCAACATAAGTAAAATCTATGGACTATTTCTCTTCTTAGATTGGCTCATAGGAGTTGTAACAGCCGGAGATAAACGCCAAAAATTCACAGACCGCTACGCAGGCACAATTGTTGTCCAATACAAACAATCATTTGGATCAGTGCCTCCTCCACCACCGCCACCACCAACATAAAAATCTCTATTTTTTCTTTTTAATTTTTGTATTGAATTTTTGTATAAACTTTTAATAAATCAATTTAGAAGAGATAGTGTAATAACTCCTTGGTAGTCTGCTGCATTATGTAGGTTTGAACTCTTCTATCCAAATATTAAACTCTCTTTCACTTAAGCCTCTACCAAGTTTGCCATCAAGCCGCTTAGTAACCTTGCTGTCTTCAAAATAAATTGACGTGGGAACCGCGGGAATATCAAAATCGTCCCATAATTTGTTCTCATAGTCGTCTAAAATGACATGAATAATGTTTTTTAAACCCAAGCTGACTGCTTTTTTTTCGAAGTTTGGAACTGATCGTACACAGTATGGACACCACGAAGCATAAAACAGAGCTAGAACGTGTTTGTTTTTCTTAAGTTCCAAATCGAGGTCTTTGCGACTATCTATTCTTATCATGAGAGCTCTTCTAAAAAACGTTTTTTGGGTTTGATAAACATGTCGTTTTCAATTAGTTTTTTTGAGTGATTGTAGGCTACACCTAAAATACCCTTAGATACAGATGAATAAACGATGAAGCCGAAAAACTACAAACGGGGATACCCTGTAGCAATGCTAATAGGAATAGAGGTAGACCACGTTGCATTATGGCAGATTTTTAGCCAAGTTGCTAAACCCCAACAAACCATACCCATAAATGGTGTACGAAAAGATCAAAAAGCGCTCTATAACTTTCATGAATCTATCGTAAACGCATTAAGACCCGTTTTAAAAGAAGGCGTACGAAGCATTGTAGTAGCTTCGCCGCCAAGAACCAGTTTTGCACAAGAATTCCTTTATCACATTAAAGCTCATCATGCATGGCTAGCGCAGGGAACAAATAAAGCCTCTTTCTCACAAATAACAGGCTCTGCAAACTCACCTCCACAGGTAGCAGCCTTAACAAAAACAACAACTTTCAAACAACTAATACAGGAAAACGCCACTGAAGAAACCGAGAACCTGCTTGAAATTCTCGAAAAACGCCTCATTAAAACCGATAATCTTGTGCTCTTTTCGCTGCAAGAAGCAGAAACCCTTATTCTAAATCCCCAGGCAGCAGGAAAACCCCAGCCTGAATATTTAATGCTAACAGATGATTATCTTGCAGGTAGTCGTCAGAAGAACAGAGTTAATCGTCTTATGATGATTGCTGCAAGAAACGGGGTTAAAACAAGAGTGATAAATTGTGAATCAAACGCGGGTGCACGTCTTACGCAGTTAGGCGGTATAGTGTGTTTGGCAAAACACGATTAAAGTAGATCCTCTTGCTTTAGCTGGTCAATAGAGATTTTGCCTGTATGCAACGCTGTAACAACTAAAGCACCTGAAACACCAAGGTTTTTTAGTTCAACTAAATCGTTGATTTCTCGAACACCTCCTCCGACGTAAACATCAACGCCAATTTCTGCAATCACCTTCTTGAGAAAATCAATGTTCACACCTTCACTGCTGCCAACCCGCAAAAGATCCAAAACAATCATTTGCGAAACCCCCATTTCCTTGAACTGCCTTAGAAGACAAAATGGGTCACTACATCCATCAAATCCTAACTTTACAAGAATTTTATTTCCTTTCAAATCCAAACTTACAACTATGCGTTCACTTCCAAAAAGCCTAACAGCATCTGACACAAAACTTTTCTTTTGAAGGGTTTCTGTTCCAATGATAAGTTTTGAAACCCCGCTGTCCAACATTTTTTGTGCTCTTTCAACGTTTGTCACACCTGCATCAACCATTAATTTTATGTCAGTTTCATCGCTTATTTTTTTTAAAAAATTAAAGTCAGTTGAGCAATCGATTATTGAATCCAAATCTGCTACGTATAAATCACTGAAACCAATATTCTTTAAAGTCAAAGCGACTTCTGATGGCTTAACCGATTTGGTTAGAACACTCTGAAGTGGCTGGTACTCTTTTCTTATGCCTCTAACTGCATGCACAACTATTTTGTTTAAAACGTCAATTACTGGTATAACTTTCAAATTGCAGCCTTCCACTTAAATTGAACGCTAGCGTATAAAAAAAGATAACCCTCCTGGACTAATTGTTATTCCCAAAAGAGTTTTTATCACAGAAAAAGACTGATTTGATTTCGTTTTTTCTTTCAAATCCACAAACATAAGAATGACCAAACAAAAACCACCAAAACAAAAAAATGTTGCTTCATTTTCTGCAAATTCAAAAGGCTCATCTTTTACCATACAGAAACCTGTTAATCAAGAATTTTCCCACCGTCACAGGAAAACTTTAAAGGCACCAATAAGTCGCATCAATGTGATACCACTTGAAGCTGCTCATAAGCCCCATAAACGAAAACGAAGCTTTAGAAGCTATAGCTGGAGGCGCCGACATAATAGATGTGAAAAACCCCAAAGAGGGTTCACTTGGCGCGAATTATCCGTGGGTTATCAAACGAATAGAAAAAGTTACCCCAAAAACTCTTGAGGTCAGTTGCACACTAGGTGAAGTTGGAAATCTGCCAGGTTCAATTTCACTCGCAGCCTTGGGGGCTGCATCACTGGGTGTAGATTACATAAAAGTCGGGCTTTACGGAATCAAAACAACAAAAGAAGCTATCTTTCTGCTGCAAAACGTATGTAGAGCCGCTAAAGAATGTAATCCTAAAATAAAAGTTGCTGTAGCTGGCTATGCTGATGCAAAAAAAATCGGCGCTTTAGATCCCTTGCTTATTCCTGAAATAGCAAACAAAGCTCAAGTGGAGGTCGCAATGCTTGATACATCAACCAAAGATGGCAAAAACCTCTTCGATTACCTAACTATTGAGCAACTAAAAAGATTTGTTGATTTGGCACATCGTTTTGGTTTGTTGGCCGCTTTGGCGGGTTCGCTGCAAAAACAGGATTTACCGGTAGTTTATGGTTTGGGCACAGATATAGCTGGATTACGGGGTGCAGCATGTACAAACAGTAATCGAGTGACAGGTAAAATTACCAGAAAACGGGTGAGTGAACTAGTTGATGTAGTTAAACAGGCGGAAACTCAAGCCAATTTGAAGAGGGTTTAACCTTGCCGCATAGAAGGTTAAACGGAAAAACTGTTTTGGCTGAACTAAAAAAGATCAATAATTTGGATCAGCATTATGCTGATGGGCGAATTCTATGTTCAATGTGCACCACGCCTCTTCCAATAGCAAAGAAAGCTTACCAAATGTTTTTTGAGTCTAATCTTGGTGATTCAGGGCTTTTTGAAGGAAGCGTGCAAGTAGAAAAAGAAGTAATTCATGAACTTGCAGCATTACTCCAAGGAGAGAATGCAACTGGGTTTGTAGTTTCTGGCGGTACAGAAGCAAATTTAATGGCGTTGTTAGCTGCAAGAAATATGGCTAAAGTCGACAAGCCTGAAGTAGTTTTGCCCAAGTCAGTCCATTTCTCATTTACTAAAATCTGCAATCTTTTGAGTTTAAAACCTGTCTATGCAGAGTTAGATAGTTCTTTTAGAGTTAACACAACAGAAGTTGAAAAGTGTATAAATAAAAACACAGTAGCAATTGTTGGCACAGCTGGAACAGCGGAATTAGGCACAGTCGACCCCATAGACAGGCTTTCCGAAATTGCTTTGCTTTATAATGTCTACTTGCATGTTGATGCAGCATTCGGTGGATTAATAATTCCTTTCTTACCCAAACCAAAACCAAGCTTTGACTTCAGTATAGAAGGCGTAAAATCCATTACAGTTGATCCACACAAGATGGGCATGGCTGTAATTCCCGCAGGAGGTATCCTCTTCAAAGCCCCAAAAACCCTGGATTTTATCAAAACTGAAACACCTTACATAACCGACAAGGTCCAATATACTTTTGTGGGAACAAGAACTGGAGGTGCAGCAGCTTCGGCTTGGGCGGTTTTCAAAGTGTTAGGCAGTGAAGGCTTTCTAAAAATCGTTGGATCCTGCATTAAGAACACAAAGTTGCTAGCTATTGGCGTAGAAAAAGCTGGTTTTAAGCTTGTTGTGGAACCTACTTTGAATATTTTTGCTTTTCAAAGTAGAAATACTAAGATTTTGTCTAAGAGTTTGTGGGCAAAAGGCTGGTTTGTTTCCTATGTTCCAAGGTATGACTGCATAAGGGTAGTTGTCATGCCACATGTGAAACGTAAGCATATTGACAAGTTTTTGCGAGATTTGGTTGAGCTAGAAAATGTTTAAAATTAATATGTTGTTTCAAATGATTTAGGAAAGGAATTAGTTTTGAAGGTTTTAGTTTACGAGCATGTTTCAGGTGGCGGATTTGCAAGTCAAGATATTTCGCCTAGATTAATGTCAGAAGGATTTGGCATGCTTAGGTGTCTTGTCGAGGATCTTAAGGTTGCAGGTCATGAGGTGACGGTTTTACTTGATTGCAAACTATCAAAGTTTAATCCGCCCATAGACGCCGATCTTATTGTGCCTATCTTTTATTGTAATGAACTTGAAAAAGTTTTGATTAACACTGCTAAAGTCAACGATGCAAGTTATATTATAGCACCTGAAACTGGACAAACACTGCGATCCTTTGTAGAAATTGCAGAAAAAACGGGGAAAATTTCGTTAAACTGTGAATCCCGCGCAATTGGGAAAGCTGGGGATAAGCCAGTTTTATTTGAAGTTCTACAAAAATTTGGGGTCTCACCGAAAACTGTGATACTCCGATTGGATGACGGTTTAGTTAAATTAAAAGAAAAAATAATAAAAGAGTTAGTATATCCATTGGTTGTGAAACCAGTCGATGGTGTTGGCTGCAGCGGATTAAGTTTGGTTAAAGAGGAAATTCATCTTGCCGGTGCACTTTCAAAAATATGTGCTGAATCTATGTCTAGACGTTTTATTGTCCAAGAATTCATCAAAGGCGAAGCCGCAAGCGTAAGTTTGCTGTCCACAGGAAAAAAAGCCAAGGCTCTTAGCTTAAACAAACAAAACGTGATCCTTGCCGGTCCAGATGCATTTTCAAGTTACGAAGGCGGCGCCGTCCCATTTGAACATTGGTTAAAACAAGAGGCATTCAAAATTGCAGAAAAAGTAACCGAAGCCTTCTCTGATTTGAAAGGATACATTGGAGTAGATTTTGTTTTCACTGAGCACAAACCATTTGTTGTGGACCTGAATCCAAGGTTGACAACGTCTTATGTTGGTTTACGTAAAATCGCACGGTTTAATGTCGCCGAAGCTTTGGTGAATGCTGTTTTGAAAGGTACGCTTCCAACTAACCTGGAAAATGAAGGGTTTGCCTACTTCTCAAAAATAGAAACATCCAAGCCAACACTTGTGGCTTTCCAGAAAACAGCAAAATTGAGCGCTGTTGTTTCTCCACCGTTCCCATTAATCGAAAACGATAAATCCGTTTCCCTAATCGTCGGGGAAGGCGTCACTATGAATGATGCCAAGATCCATTTAGAAGAAGCTAAAAAGTGCTTATACAACATTATCACTTGAGGAAAACATTTTGGTTCACGTGTTAGGATACGACGTCGGCGGGGCAAACACTAAAGCTGCACTTGTATACATCAAAAAAGATGAGCTGCTTAATGCGCAAGTTGTGGTTGAGTATTTTCCAATCTGGAAAAAACCCGAAAAACTCTCAGAAGTTCTTATTGAGCTTAAACAACAGTTGGGTGCAACTAGTCTAGATGGCGTTGGTTTAACCATGACCGCTGAACTTTCTGATGTTTACCAAACCAAAAGGGAGGGCGTCAACGACATCTTAAACTGCGTTTCAAAGGCTTTTCCTGACGTACCTATTTTTGTTTTAAATACAGATGCTGAATTGGTAACCATAGATGTTGCTAAACAGGAACCACTTGCTGTGGCAGCAGCGAATTGGGCGGCAACCGGCTGGTTAGTAAGTAGAAAACTCAAAAACTGCGTTGTCGTCGATGTTGGAAGCACAAGCACCAGCATAATCCCCATTGTGAACGGAAAGGTTGTAGCACTAGGTAAAACTGATTTGGACAAACTCATCTGTGGTGAACTAGTTTATACTGGAAGCTTAAGAACAAACGTTGCTGCAATCGTACATTCAATTTCAATTAGAAATATCGTTGCGGGTGTTTCATCTGAGTTTTTCGCACTATCTGGAGATGTTCATCTTGTATTGGGCAACATAACCAAGGAGGATTATTCTGTTGAAACCGCTGACGGACGGGGAAAAACCATCTCAGAAGCATTAGAGCGGCTTGCTCGAGTCATATGTGCAGATACAGAAATGTTAACTAAACAAGAAATCATCAAAATGGCGGAATACATTTCCGACAAACAAATCCAACAGATTGCTGAAGGTTTAAGTAAAGTTTACTCATACACGAAGTCATTAGTTTTAGGCAAGGTTCCAGTGGTAGTTACTGGGCTTGGAAAAAACTTTATTGCACGAAAAGCCGCTGAAAAGTTATGTGTAGATGAAATAATTGATTTAGGAACGATGTTATCTAATCATGCTGTTTTAGCTACTCCTGCATTCGGAGTTGCCTTAATGACTGCAAGTAAACTTAAAGGAGAAAACGCCAAATGAACGCTACGGTCGTAAAAATTGGCGGCAGTTTATCGTTATACCCTGAAAAGCTGAGAGCTTTGTGCTTAAAAATAAGCGAGATTTCAAAAGAGCAAAAGTTGATTGTGGTGCCTGGCGGAGGCGAATTTGCTGATGTTGTTCGACGTTTAGATAAGAATTTTCACTTATCAAGCAGCACATCTCATAGGATGGCAATTTTAGGCATGGACCAGTATGGCATGTTATTGTCGGATTTGATTCCTGGTTCGATTATGATAAATAAGCTTGAAGAAATAGAATATTATTTTGATTTGAACAAGTTACCCATTTTCTTGCCATCCCAACTGCTACTTAGAGAAGACCCTTTGGAAAATTCTTGGGATTTAACTTCTGACTCCATCGCTGTATACATTGCAGATAGGTTGCAGGTTACTAAAGTTCTATTGGTGACAGATGTTGACGGAATCTATAATGGCGATCCAAAGAAGTTTTCAGAAGCCAAATTGATAAACAATTTATCCGTCAATGAGCTTTTTGCTAAGAATAAACGAACAAGTGTAGACAAAGCCTTGCCTAAACTACTTTTGAAAACGCCAATTGACTGTTTTGTAGTTAACGGTTTGTTTCCAGAGCGAATCAAATTAATATTAGATGGTCAAGATTCAATTTACACATTAATCAAAGGATAATGTACCTGTTGATTATTTAAAATGTAAAGGTTGAACTTTGGAGATAGCAATTAATGCCTTCAAGAAACTCTAATCTCCAAGGCAAACTTACAATCACAGAACATTTGTTTTGAAATAGAGAAAAAATAGAAAAAGGGAAATGGAAGTTTTTTTGTTTAGATCTTTTTCTTATCTAAGACTTCACGGAAAGTCTTACCGCAGCAATCATAGAGAGCTATGGTAAGTTGTGTGCGTTTGCCTTTCTTGTCTGGTTTCCCAGCCATCTTCCAGGTTTTTTTTGGGGTCTTTGCGTCTTTTCCACATGTTGGGCATTTTGCCATAATTATTCCTCTGATGAGAACGTATCGTATGTATGTGTTTAAAACACTTTCTATCGATTGCCTGTTAAATGACTAAATTCGACCTTTTTTAATAGAAAAACATGTTTAATTTACTATTTTTTGTTGAAACAAGTGAGTCCTTAATGGTCAATTGCGGTGAGCCAACTTAACATATAAACAAGCCCAAACGCAGGAAAATTCTTATTGTAAGAAAAAGTTGTAATTTATAGAATGTCATGCAAGGTATTATGATGCCTATTGGGGAACTACTTCTATAAAAATTCAATAATTGAAAAAAGAAAATAAGTTTTTGGTATTTAGTCTTGCTTATTTTCGGTTTTTTTGCTGCCGTTTACGGAGGAAACTGTTTTGAGAATCTAAAAACGATCTTGACATATAAAAATGACATATAAAAAAACCGTAGAATTAACTTTGCAGGATTATTGCTCGATTATCGGTCATAGCCAATTCCTGTTTCATCGTATTTCTTAAGGATTATCCACAATCAAAAGATAAATCAAGAATCACAGAATGAGAAAACAAAAAATTAACGGAAAAAGAGTCCTACTTACTTGTCAAAAATTGCTCTATTTCACCTGATCCAATTAAGAACGGTGGGTTTGTTTCTTTTTCCTGTGCCCTGAGCTATTTCAGGGTGTCCCATAATAAGAGGAACCATCATCTTGCAGTTCTCGGGAATTCCAATTTTCTTGAGCACCTCTGGCTTGTTATTAAGGAAATTAACAAAACCCATATAACATGTGCCAAGACCGAGCTCATACGCTTTCAAAAACATATTCTGAGCGGCAAGAACGCAGTCAAGTAGATTCACGTTTTCCCATTGTTCATCTTTTTCCGTGCATACTAAGATTAGTACAGGTGCCTTGTAGCAGACTATGTCAGCACTTGTTGAGAATTGTTTGGCTAACGATGGCATCATTTTCTGAACTAATAACTTTGTTTGATCAGAGACGTACTTTATTAATTGCTTGTTTTCGATAATAATGAATTTCAATGGCTCTCTATGCATCCCAGTCGGAGCCCATGTTCCTGCATTCAATACTGTTTCAATTTGTTCTTTCGAAACAGGCTCATTTGTGTAAGCTCTAACACTTCGTCTACCTTTAATACAAACATCAAGTTCCATAACTAAATTCCCAGAGATTTCAACTGATTTCGTGTTTATAAAACTTTTTAGCAAATTTTCTTCAATTATTTCTTTATTTGTGGAATCAAGTTTCTATTATATAGTGCGAAAAGAACAAGGATATTTACGATTATAAGATAGATAGGGAAAGCATATTCCGAAAAAGTCCACAGAGTTGCAACTGTTAAACTTGAAGCTGCTCCGAATACTCCTATTAGGAAGGGCCAAACAGATTCAGTTTCTGGGTTTGTCCATGCCTTTGTTAACGTAGGTACTGATGCTAACGCATCGCTTGCAATTGCAAAAACTATGGCAATGTTGGGGGCTTTGGTTAACCACCACATAATAAGTGCAACTGCCGAGAGTGCTCCACACACATAATCAAAAGATGATAGTTTCCAGTAAGCCTTCTTTGCGAAGAAAGATGCAGCAAAAATCAGAAAAGGCGAAAATCCTGCCATAAACACAGGCAAAACTGCCCATCCTACACCATTTGATAATGCAGCAGCGGTTGCAATCAATGGCGCGATTGCCCACATTAGCCAAGATACTCGGTTTGGTTTGGTATTTCCAACTAACATTGAACGTATGTAAACAAAAGCGGCGAGCAAAGACCCAACTGCTGCAGTGATGACGAGGTATTCAAGCATGTATTTCAATTCAATTGAAATTGAAGCTGAGTAATAAAGCAGTTGTTCGTTTTAGAATTAATTAAGTTAATATGGTGGTGCCGAGGGCAGGGTTTGAACATGCGACGACTCGGTCTTCAGCCGAGCGCTCTCCCAGGCTGAGCTACCTCGGCACTTTTTGATTTACCTCGGGATAGCCCCTTTTTTTAGAGAGCTTATTCATTTAGATTTCCTGAGGAATATTAAGTTATCTTTTGAACATACATATTCGAAACCAACTTCAAGCAACGCTTTGACATCTTCAGCCTTTTCCGCAACTTTTACTATGAATCCATCATTATTATTTTCTCCAAAAATACCTCTTTCAACAGTAGCATATATTTCAGTGTTTTTTATGCTCTTGTGTCCAAGAAAATCTCTTACATATGTCATATCTTTTGTTTGATGTAGTAACTTTACTGCCTTCCAATGTCTATATGTATGAAAAGTGATGTACAGTAGCTTTGGATTTTGGTGCTTAATAGCTGACTTTTTTCTGAAATTAAGAAATGTAGATTTCATTGAATCCATTTTTGAATCCCCAAAGACTTTTTTGCTATTTTTTGGCAATGTATTGAGCTGTGAGATTAGCCTATCTGATACCTTCCATATTCTTGGTCTTGACCGCTTTTCAGGTTCATTGAGCGTTATAGTGCATCTTTCTGAATCAATGTTTTTCCATTCAAGCCGTTTGGCTTCACCGCGTCTCATAGCTGTCTCTGAAAGCAGTAACAGAAAATAGGATAGCTTTTTTGGTGCATCTGCAATTAAGTCATAGATGTCTCTATCTGGCGGAATATACGGAATTTTCTGAATTATCTCAATTCTTGGTTTTTCCCAACTCATTTTATTGATTTTAACAAACAAGTCATAGGCGTTTATCACATTGCGTTTACGGTTTGAGCTCCATTTTTGTTTTGCAATTGTGTCTTTTACTGAGTAAGAGTCGAATAAGTTTGCGCCTCTATTCATTAGAGTGTTAAGAGCTGATCTGTTCAAGCGTATGTATTCGTCAGAGTAGTTTTGTCGTTTCATGTATAGCAATAGCTCTAAGATTTTTCCTTTGGTTTCTTGCTGCGATTTTCCAATTTCTCCAGCAACGGTTTTTATTTCTGTTGCTGTGTCCAAATTTTTCGCCTCAAATGCGCATATTTGGCTATTTGTTTTATCATAGCAGAGAACATTTAAGCGTTTAGCTAATGGATCGCTGAAACGTAATTCGCAATCGCGGCAAAGAAACCTTTGAATCTCTAATCCATTGTAAGTCCGTTTTCCATCGAGACAGACATCATTTGATCCGCATTCAGGGCAAATAATAGGGGTTTGGGTTTCCATCTACTAACACTCTCCCTCATCGCCAAAGAACCATAAAACCCTAAGCATGACCCGTTCGTCTTCGCCCCTTGGGTAAGCAGCAGCGAACCAATTATAGACTAACCTTTCCAGGCGGTAGCTCAAAAATTCGTATGATTGTTCAAGAATGCCTTTTTCCTCATGTACTCCGCATGAGAAGACGCACTTTCAAGCCCTTTAAAAACGCTTGTCTGTTTTTTTACTTTATATTTTTTTTAGCAATAATTTATAAAGCATTTACTTCGAATAATTGAGTAAGCGGTGAACAGACCTTTGTTCAACGCTTTAAATTATGGAGCAAATAAAAATGCAAAAAACTAAAACTATGGCTATTCTAATTGCTTTGCTATTGACATTGAGAGAGCTTTTACTTGCATATTAACCATTATACCCCCCTGCTAACGCGCATGATCCTCCTTGGAAAGTTCCAACAACTGCCTACGTTCAATGCGTACCCGAGACCGTGGGCGTTGGCCAGGCAACAACCATTGTTGCTTTCTTAGACAGATATTCTCCAACAACTGGCGGCATTGAAGGCCAAACTTGGAGCGGTTGGCAAATCAATATCACACAGCCAGATGGAAGCACAGTTATCATCGGACCCTGGACATGTACAAGTGCCGTTTCAAGCGACTGGAAAATATTTACTCCAACCCAAGTCGGCACATACAAAGTAGTTTTCAGCTGGCCTGGAGGAGTAGTTGAACCAAGCATCGTCGTCCCAAACAGCGTAGGAATCGGTGACATCTTCCTAGGCGCCACAAGCGAACCAAACTACCTTTATGTCCAACAAGACCCCGTTCCAAGCTATCCTGAGACTCCACTTCCAACAGACTACTGGACACGACCAATAAATTCTCAAAACAGAGCATGGTCAACCCTTGCCAGCAACTACCTTAGAGGCGCATGGCTAGTAGTACCAGGCTTCCAAAACGAGGGCACAGGACCAAGCAGCGCACACATATTATGGGCAAAACCCATACTTGCAACATCACTATCCAATCAAGGTTATCCAGGAGGCATCGCTGATGCACAGTGGCCAGGTATGGTAACAAACGTCAATGACTATACCTATGCATGGGGAACCCCGATAATTATGAACGGTGTAATATACCAAAATATGCCATCGACATCTTCAAGCAGCAAATATGGATACTACGCAACAGACTTACACACTGGAGAACAACTATGGTTCAAGAACGGTACTGACAACGGTTTGAACAATCCATACACAATAGGTGCGCCCGGCGGTTCTAACTATCCCTACGGTGAACAATTCTACATGATTACACAGGGTCAACTACTACATGTTAATAATGCCAACGGACAGGGCATAGCACCATATATTTGGATGCAAGGTGTAATGGGCACCTGGACCAACGCTGTTTCAACCAGTACTTGGTACATGCTTGACCCCTCTACTGGAAACGTAATATTAACACTGACCAATGTGCCAAGCGGGACACCTGCCACAGATGCACAAGGTGACTTACTAATATACAGCTACAATTCCGCCACAGGCACCTTCCTTTGCTGGAATTCAACTCAAGCTATATACAGAGCGGCACCAACAGGAACTGGTGAGCAACAATGGCGTCCAGCAAACGGTGCAGTGATTAACGCCGTTAATGACACAGCATGGGTAAATGCCAGCACTACGTGGGGAACAAACTTAGATCCGCTTGTAAAAACTGCATTAATGACACCGCACTCGGGATATACAATGAATTACACGGACCCTCTTTGAAGGGCTTGCTTGCAACAGGGGGAGGCCAGACACCAGGAGCAATCAAAATATTATCAGATAACACCCGGGAGCCTAGGCAAATATTTGGCAACGGAATTACAACTACTTACGGCAGCATTGGTGGATCATGCACAGGCGACAGTATTAGGGTATGGCTCGCAACTATTATTAAAGACGGGAGTAACAGCCCGTGGCCTACATTACCAGCTGGACTCAATACCAACCTAGGATACCGAGTTACGTTGAACTACGATAAAAATATCACAGTACCTTTGCCGGGCAGAAATGACACTTGGGCGATTACTTGTATAAACTATGATTACCGGATTTTCACTTTAATGAACCAGCAGACAACCCAAATTTGGTGCTACAACTTGGATACTGCACAACTGATGTGGGGACCAACTGATAAAATGAGTCCTATGGGATACTACACTAACGGAGGCGGTGAAGTTTGGCCTGGAAATGTCTACTACGGCATATATCTTGGGATGTATACCTATAACTACGCAGGAGAACTTCGCGCCTACAACGTAACAAATGGTGACTTACTTTGGTCTTACAATTCTACTGCCGCACCATATACCTATGAAAGCAACTATGGTCCAAATATGCCTTTACTGCTGGAAGCTGTTTGCGACCACATGGTATACGTGTGCTCGTCAGAACACAGCCCAACTAATCCACTATTCCGACAATCATACATCCGATGCATAAACATAACGAACGGAGAATTAATCTGGAAACTACCAATCTTCTATGGACTATACGGATGGCAAGGAGGCGGCGGAGTGGGCCTACCTATCGCAGATGGCTACGCAGTAGCTTGGAGTCAATATGATAATCAAGTGTACTGTATTGGTAAAGGGCCAAGTCACACTACAGTCTCAGCACCACAAGGCGGCGTAACACAAGGAAACAGCTTCACAATCACAGGTACTGTCACTGACCAATCACCAGGCGCGGTAGCATAAACAGATAAATACGGAAACAGCGTTGCAGCAGTATCTGACGAAAGCCAGGAAGCATACATGGGATACTTATATATGCAGCAGCCAAAACCAAGTAACGCCACTGGCGTTCCAGTAACCATATACGTAAAAGATCCCAATGGTAACTTCATTAATCTCGGAGAAGCAACAAGTGATGCAACCGGCTTCTACAGCTTCCAAGTGAACCCAGATATGATTGCAGCCGGTCCAGGCACATATACCGTAATCGCAAACTTTGCAGGGTTCACCTCTTATGGCTCATCTATCGCAGAATCTGCCTTTACCCTTAACTCTGTTGCGCCAACACCAACAGCGGCTCCGGCAACCCCTCAACAACCGATAGAAATGTACTTCATCAGTGGAATAGCAGCCATAATTATTGCAATCGTTATAGGATTTGCCATAACAATTCTTGTGCTTAGAAAGCGGCCATGAACATGCTGAACAAAAACTATTTTTCCCCTTTTTTAGTTTTAAAAAAGTAATGTTGAATAGAATTGGGGGCTGAGAAGGCTCTAGATGGTAATCGCAATCGAAGTATTCGTTGTCTTTGGGAGTTTTTCCTTTCCTTTAACTCCATTAATTGAGCATTAGAGTCTCAGCAAACCCTAACTTTATAATGCAATTATTGATTATTTTTCGAAGTAATTTGATTAAGGTTATGGATGGGAGTTGAACTTGCACGAAAGGGGAGATTGTCACCCGCACAAACAAGGAATTTCGCTTCAAGTTATAGAAATAGGAAAAAGACGTCGAAAGACACGGTTCCTTCCATAATAGAAAAAATAGTTACTGATGACTATTGACGTTTCTTTTTAACCCGCAGATGTAGCAAGCAAAAGATTAATTCACAACTGTGTTGTCCTCACCTGTTTCTTGTTCTGTCTTTAGGAGTAAATTATAGTTCTTTCAACGGTTTCTCTTGATCTTATGCCGACTCGTTGAACAAGACTAATTAAAGTGTATTAGGGCAATAGATAAGCTATGAGAGTCCAAAGTGATTCTGAGGTTTCGGATTATGTAAAGTTTATAGCACAGTTTTATCCTGTCCAAGATTTGAAATTGCGAATCGTTGAATTGGGAGAAAAAGAATGGAGACAACTGGGCACCGCTATTATGAAAGGTCGTGCCATTATAGAGGAAATGGTAAATGAGGACTTAATCGAAGGAACAACTTCAGAAGTATGGGAAAGCCATGAATCCTATAAGGAGGCTAGCTTAAACGATTCAAATGGATACTACATTCCTTCTAGCAACCTCTTAGCTATCATAAATCTTTGGAAAAAAAACGAAGCATCTCAAAGCTTTCAAAACCTTCTTGAAGGCACAGATTTCTTTATCATGCTTAGAATCGTTCTCTTGAAAGATCGACTGTCCTACCTTGATGCGCTTTTTCACGAAATATTGCATACGATTGAAACAAAGACTCAAAAGAGAATTTATAGAGGTTCAACCATCGAGCAGGAAGCAAGGGACACACAAGAAATAGTTATGCCTTACGTAAGAGAATTTATCAGATACCCAAAGACCTTGTAAACGGTTTGAATTATCAAATAGAATGGGTTTCAAGAGAAGAAAACTCATCACTACACCAAAGACACCCACATGACTGTTGAGGACAAAGATGGCGGGAAAATCTTCCGCAAACGAAAATACGGTGTTTGCTATGTGTGTATTAAAGCCAAGCATTTAACTCGGTAAAAGTGGCCGAGGTGCAAGTTTTGCATGGAAAAGCGACCGGGGTGGTGTATTTTGTGTCAGTTTGTTGTCAACCGTAACCTTTTCCCTTTTTTGGGACTTCTTAGTTGGTTGACGCTGATCGTATTAAGCGTAAATTACCTTCTTTGTTTGCTGGCGACTGTAGCACTAAAAAAAAGGAGGGTTGGAGAGCTTTTATGCGGTCACGTTACCGTTTTGATCAATTCAAAAAGCATAATCCAGAAAAATTGATACTTTAATTAACCGAATTATTTTTGATTTATCTGAGTTAGAAAAAGCTGTTTCATTAAATATAGTTAACCAAAAGGTAGCGCACCAGAGTCCTAAGATCAAATACGAATAAGTATCCTGAGCGATATTGAGACGTAAGACCTACTTAAGAAAAAGCGTAGCTTCTGCCTTATAAAAGAAAAAAAGTAAGGGGCACTGTAATATTGCCTTAGCTTCCTTCAACAACAAAGGCTATTTTGACTACTGCTCTGTACTCTGCAATTTTATTGTTTTCAACTTCTGCTTTGCAGCTTTTAACATAAACAGATTTAATGTTTTTAACTGTCTTAGCCGCTTGTACCAAAGCATTCTTAACAGCATCTTCCCAATCATTTGGTGAAGATCCAATTAACTCAATTATTTTCACAACAGTCATTTATTTTATTCTCCAACGTAATCATCAACCAAACCAGCGCTTAAGAACATGTGTGACTTCAAAAAGGATACAACAAGTCATCGCCTACAGATTTTTGCTTCATGGAATACCAAAAAAGCCATGACATAATACGCGTTCAACAAAAACTTGGACACAAATCCAGTAACTACATCCTGATTTACACGCATTTGATAGATTTCACCATTGACGAGTTCATAAGTCGAATAGCTACGACAAGGGAAGAAAAACTCGGTTTGATTGAATCTGGCTTTGAATTTGTGAGTTCTGATCCTGACGGTACACAATATTTTAGGAAACGGAAGTAACTTAAATATGCTAAACGTAAAGTTAACTCTGGAGTTTAACTTATGTCTGGTATTGTGTAGTGGAGATATCTCCCGCGCACAAACCCTATTTTTTATGTTTTCTGAGTATTATTACCAATGTCGCCATAATGACTGCTATGACTGTGGCTGCAATGGAGTAGAGGACACTCACGAGGTATAATATTCGTTGTAACTCCTGCAAACGTAAGCGACTGAATAGGCGAAACTGTAGGAGCGTCTGTAGCTGTTAATGAAGGCGCCGGACTCATAACAACTGCCGGGGTAGGAGTGGGGTCGGATATAGGAATAGGCGTTGAGGCAGTTATTGGGTTTGGTAAAGGAGTAGGCGTGGACGCAGTGGTTGAATCGGTAGAGTTAGGTATTGGAGTTACAGTCGGAGTTGGAAAAGGAGTAGATGTAGCTGTGGGTGTTGGGCTTGGAGATGGTGGTGTTGAAGAAGTTGGTGTAGGTGTCGGGTTTGTTGGTATGGGTGTTGGGATAGCGGTGGGACTTGGGCTCGGGCTTGCTGTTGGTATTACAATAGGGGTAGGCGTTGGAGTCGGGGTTGGTGAGGGATTGAGTGTTGGAGAACTACCTAAAGCATAAACTTTATCACCAAAACCTATGTAGACTACGCCATTGACGACAGCAGGAGACGAATCGAGCTGAGCGTTGTAGCTACTTATTGGATAATTCCAAAGTTTGTTGCCGTTAGTGGAATTCAGAGCATAAAGATTGCCGTCCCATGAGCCTATGTAGACAACGCCGCCGACTATAGCTGGTGATGACCAACCAATCTGACCTGAGTTGTAACTCCAGATTTTTGCGCCGTTATTAGCATTTAAAGCATAAATTTTCCCGTCGTAGGAGCCTATGTAGATCACACCATTAGCAATCGCTGGAGAGGAAGAAATTGCGCTTCCAGTTGTGTATTTCCAGAGTTGGTTGCCATTTGTCGCATTCAATGCATAAACGTTGTCATCATAGGAACCTATGTAGACTACGCCGTCTACAACAGCAGGAGACGAATAGACATAGTTGTCTGTATTATAGTTCCAGAGTTTATTGCCGTTGACGGCGTTCAATGCGTAGATGTTGCCGTCACCAGAGCCTATGTAGACTACGCCGTCTACAACAGCAGGAGACGAATAAACCAAAGCACCAGTTGTGTAATTCCACAGTTTTGTGCCATCATTAGCATTCAAAGCATAAACGTTATGGTTGCCCGAGCCTATGTAGACTACGCCCGTCTACAACAGTTGGAGACGAATAAATGTAGCCGTCTATTATATTGGGAGCCGAGTTGCCAGTTGTGTAATTCCACAGTTTTGTACCATTGACAGCGTTCAGAGCGTAAATGTTGCCATTTAAATCCCAGATGTAGACTACGTCATTGACAACTGTAGGAGACGACATTTCAACTGGACCAATAGTGTGGTTCCACAGTTCAGCACCGTTAACAGCGTTCAAAGCATAAACGTTGCCATAATTTGGGACAAACATTTTGTTTACGATGTTGAAAATCCATGAGCTTATGTAGACTACACCGTTAGAAATGGTAGGTGATGAATAAACATGCCCTCCTCCGTCAGAAGATGTATTATAGCTCCAGAGCACTGAGGGATTAAGTAACGGACTACCTGCCCCTACACCGCTATGAGTTGGGTCCGAATGAAACATTGGCCAAGAGTGTGGGTCTCCGTTTGAATTACTGCTTTGATCGGTTGCCTTAGCAATTTCTAACGATCCAAGGAGCATAAAAAACATAATACTGGTTAAGAGAATTGATATAAGAAGAGTTGATAATATTTTCTTGTTCAAGTTTAAGTTCGTTCCCTTTCGCGTCAACCACTCATTTTTCTTTCATTGTTTTTAGTAAATACTTTCTTGAGGTTATGTTTAGGCATTCAAGAACTCAATATATTTTCTTAATATACATTATAGGCTGCTGAATAGATAAGATGATGTGACTGTAATGCCCCAACCACAAGCGGCGTTTACACCCTAACCATTAGAGCAACTGACAACGTAGGTCTAACCTCAACTTTAACAGCGATGTTTGTTGTTTATGACGCAGATGCAGGTTTCGTTACGGGTGGAGGCTGGTTTAACTCGCCAAAGGGAGCATACACACCAGATACATCTTTGACTGGCAAGGCAACTTTTGGTTTTTATCCAAATACCAAAAAGGCGCAACTGTTCCCACTGGACAAACAGCGTTCCAATTTAATGTTGCGGACTTGAACTTCCACAGTACAAGCTATCAGTGGCTAGTTATTGCAGGCGCTAAAGCAAAATACAAAGGAGCTGGCACAATTAACGGAGAGGGCAACTACGGCTTTATGCTCACCGCAGTTGACGGCGCAATTAAAGGTGATGGCGTTGATACTTTCCGACTGAAGATATGGGACAGCGCAACCGAGAGTATTGTATACGATAACCTGCTGGGCAGCCTTGACGGCGCAGATCCAACAACAACTATTAGCAGCGGAAACATAATCAGACACAAATAACCCCCTCAACTTTCCTTTCTTTTTTTCTCTATTTTAAGGAAGAAATATTCCTGGAAATCAGCTAAATATCAGTTTTGCAACGCATGAAAACGTTTTTCTATTTCAAAGCCTCGCTTAGAGAGGCAGGTTTACCTAAAAATGAAACTAAACTGGATTGTCCTACACTTAACTGTATTATTCTTCTTTGCTGTAGGTTTTCTGATACTATACGACAATTACAATCGAGTTGGAATTTGGTTTCAATTATCAGACCTCCATCACGAAACTTTCGCTATGGCATCCGTTGCACTTGCCATAGGGATACTCATAGGTGCAAAAATTAAAAAATAATGTCGCCATCTGCATTGTCTTTTCGCAGTTTTCCCTTTTTTCTTTTTTTAGTATTTTAAAAGAATTTCTTGTTTGAGAGGTTACCACATTGACTAAACCTCATAGTGATATTGAGAAGGAAAAACGCAATTATGAACGGAAAATTGCGTCTTTTAATGCGCCAGTATTTGGCGATTATTAAAAGAGAACGAAAATTTAGAAAAGAGGTTTCTAAAAGTGCCTAAGGCTTTTGTTTTAAAAGCTCAGTTCGTGGATTCATTCACATTTTCCAGCACCAACCCTCCTTTTCTTTTTTTAGGGACTTCTATCTTGGTTGACGCTGACCGTGTTAAGCGTAAGTTGCCTAGTTTGTTAGTAATTGTAGCTCATTAAATAAGGAGGGCTGGAGAGCTTTTATGCGGTCACGTTACCGTTTTGAACAATACAAAAACATAATCCAGATAAATATAATACTTTAATTAACCGAATTATTGCTGATTTATCTGAGTTAGAAAAAGCTGTTTCACTATATATAGTTAGCCAAAAAAAGTGCGCCGCTTTGTCGAGACCGTGTGAAAACTGACTGTTTACTTTGCGCGTCTGAAGTACCCCTTATCTGCAATGGCATCCAAACGTTCAACTCCAAGCATGTCTTTTGCTCCTTTTGCGATGATGCTAAGCTGGCAATTGTCAGCTGGAGCGAGGGCTATTGTGAGAAGTCGTACGGTTTCAAAGCTAAAATGATTTATGAATTGATTTCCATATGTATCAAGAGGATAATCAACGGCAAGGGATGCATAGAATTTTGACAACCGACCATTCGGGTGAAGAACTTGCTGATTCCATGAAAAAAAGATACACTGCCCAGCGTACGTTAGATAATGGTTCTATCGTTACTTTCAGGCCGATCGAATGTACTGATCATGCAGAGTTCAAGGTATTCTTTAAGGCGTTATCTCCTGCGAGCGTGCACTTTAGGTTCTTAGAAATAATCAAAGAGCTCCCAAACGAAACTGTCACGAAATATTGCGATTTAGACTTCAACCAAGAGATGGCAATAGTTGACCTGCCTAAAGATGCAGGCAAGATCATTGCCGTTGCACGTTTAATTCTGATTCTCAAGGACAAGCGAGGAGAATTTGCACTTGTTATAGCTGATGCTTGGCAGGGGTTTGGGTTGGGAAAAGAACTTTTGGCTTACCTAATCAAAATTGCCAAAGATTATCAACTTGAAGAGATCTACTGCGTGCTGTCAAGTGATAACGTTAGGATGATTGGGCTAGCGGAAAAGTTTGGGTTGAAAGTAAAGTCAACAGATGAAGATACACGAGAGATGACCCTGAAGCTGAGTGATTAATAATCAGGTGTGTAACCCCATTTCTTAGAACCTCTCGCCAAGCGCTTACGAAAAAGTCTTAGTCGAAACCGAATTACTGTCTATCTGCAATATACTTATTCTTGATATGCACAATGGACTTTGTGTAAGTTTAGAGTACGCTGGTTGCTCCGTCTTTTTGCTGATTTGAGCTTTTTGTTCGTCGTTGGCTTTATCGCTTCTGGTTCTGATGGTTTATATGAAAATATTTCCACCTTCAAGACGAAATAGAGTATAAGTAAGGTGCAGATTTCATGATACAGCCTTCTTTAACTTGGAAGGGGTATATGGAAATAAAGTATTAAAGTGGTTGAGCGTGTGCTACAAGAGAAAGAAGGTAAAAGGGATTAAAAGAAAATGTCAAGTCCAAGAGAAAATTTAATAGCTTACTTGGCTGAACTTCAACCTTTCTTTAACCTACCAGTAGAAACCAACGGATTAATCACGCTTAACTTGAAAAAGGAAATAATGGCTAGTTGTGAATCCTACAGAGCCTATAAGTCATTTCTTGATTCATCAAAGCTAAAGTTATTCGCTGATAAGTTTCCCGGTGGAGGATGCATCATAAAGAGCTCATTAGATAGCATTTACATTGATGTTGCAGCTTTTATCAACAATCAACCTAAAAGTGTCTCAAGTAAAAAACTAATATTTCAACCTGGAAATCAATCAAATGATAGGTCTAAAGACACGGATTTTCATGTTACTCGGTTAAAAGGATATTTTCAAGTGTCAAAAGCTGACTTATCTGAGAGTATCAAGTTTCTGCTTTCTAAGGGTTGGACTGAAAGTCAGTTTAATAAAGTTGGGGTCTCACGTGCGACTTTCCACCGATATAAAGCTGATAGAGTAAAATCTAAGCGAAATAAACGCCAGTCTCACAAGGAAAAACTGAAACAATAAACCGTAAGCGAGCGCAAACGTGCGAGGTCAAGGAAAAGCATTGAAAACTGTGCCGAGGTAGCTCACTCTTGGCACAAGTGGCGATTTTGTTGGCGATTTATCTGATTTTTTCAGCATTCTTCCCTTTTTCTTTTTTTGTGTGACTTCGATAAAACTTTAAGAATTGGTTTTCAGCATGGTTTAACCACCTTTTTCTGGAAAGTTAAATAAAACGTTAACTAACTTCGATTAGTACAGCAGAAACAGCCACAAAAGGAAGAAAACAATTTACCGGTTTCACGGTTATTCTCAGCTTAGGCGTATGTATGAATAGTTGATTGTTAAATGGTTACTGTGTTGTGTTATCGCTTAATTTGCCTACTTAGTTGGTGCATTACAACCAACACCCCAGCCAACACATGTTACTTTTAGAAAATGTCTAAAATATAAAAAGGGAAAAGGTTATGGTTGACACCAAACCGCAACAAAATACACCACCCCGGCCGCTTTTATAATTGAAGAGAAAATACTTAGATTTATTTTCGCCAAATTCAAAGTAAAATTGACAAACAATGTACTGCGTCAAATGGCGCTAAGCCCATCAAAAAAAGAAAAAAGGGATGTTTGGCGGGTGATGTTTGTGGGAGAATCTATAATTAGTTTAACATAACAAGAATAGAATAAATAAAACAATTCTCCCATACTATTTTGGCTTCTTAACGGTCAAAACTATCGCACTTATTTCTTTTTGACAATATTATTTGCTTATCGAATTTGATTAGATCAAAAAGATAATCGGATAATGTCTCGTAATCGAGTGTTTTTGCTCGGTACTGAGCCCAAGCCCAGGTTTCTTCATCAGGAATGTAAATGTTAGTTCCTTTTTGTTGCCTCGGCCTTTGCTCGCATGCCCTAAACGATCTATCAGGAATCTGATCTAAGGTCTCTTGGATAAACATATAAACTGTTTTCAATAATAGAGTGTAAAAATGGAGTTGAATTGTGAAATGGAATTATCTTTAGAAGAAGCAAAGAAGATTGTACAGGATGCAGAAGCAAAGGCAAAAGAGATTGGCGTAATGATGAACATTGCCGTTGCAGATGTTGGCGGAAACCTAGTAGCTTTTGAAAGAATGGATAAAGCGTGGCTTGGTAGCGTAAACATCGCCATCAACAAAGCCTACACAGCAGTTGCCTTCAACATGACAACTGAAGACTTAGGCAAAGAATCTCAAGCTGGAAAATCATTATTCGGCATACACACAACAAACAACGGGCGACTAGTAATTTTTGGCGGCGGCATTCCTCTATTAAGAAAAGGCGTATTAGTAGGTGCTATTGGCGTTAGCGGAGGAGCTGTAGCGCAAGATATAGAAGTTGCAAAAGCAGGCGCAAAAAACTTCAAGTAAAAGGAAAACCCGAAATTTTCTTTTTTTATTTAGGATGATTTCTTTTTGCCAGAACCGAGTTTGCCAAGAAAATGCATAGCAGAGTTCTTTGGAACATTCATTTTGGTTTATGTTGGGGCTGGAGCAGCTGCAATTACTGTTCTATTGGCAAACGGAGAATCGTCAAAATCCAGCTTTTTATCCAGCGGCATAGGTGCTCTTGGTGGTTTGGCAGATTGGCTGTCAATAGGTCTTGCCTTCGCCTTTGCAATAGCTGGAGCATTCTACATCTTTGGACATATTTCAGGGTGCCACATTAATCCAGCTGTAACTATTGCTTTGTGGACTGTGAAGCGATTTCCTGGAAAAGATGTTGCCCCATATATTATTTCCCAGTTATTAGGCGCTATTTTGGCAAGTATATCCTTTGTTGGCATAGTTGGTTCACGAGCAGCAACTGTTGGAGGTAGTGGAGCAACCGCATTATTTCCAGGTATTAGTTATTTGCAGGGAATTTTGAATGAAATTGTAATTTCGTTTATTCTAATGCTTATTATTATGGCTTTGGCAGTTTATGGACGGGGATCTAAACCTTTTTCTGGATTAATCATTGGGTTAGTTGTAGCTGGCGGAATTACGACAACTGGGAATATTTCGGGTGCGTCGTTTAATCCTGTTAGAACTTTGGGTCCTTATGTTGCTAATTCCTTGTTTGGAGGGCCCTGATCTTTGGAGTCAGTTTCCAATTTATGTTATTGGCCCATTGATTGGAACAATCCTTGCGGCGTTTGTATATACTTATTTGGCTGAATCTATAAACTGGTTGAAAACCTCTCCTTTTCTTTTTGATGTTTGATTACTTCGGCATGTTGGATCCACATATTTCATTGAAGGGAAACGGTTATGCATTTTCTGATAAGACTATTTCGGATTTCACCATTTATTCTTATGTCTTCTTTGCCTATGTTTGCGTGATTATCAGAATTAGCCTAAATTTTGCTTCACTTTCACGATAGTCTCCGATGCCCTTTAGAGTAGTTTGATGTCACTATTATAAAACAGAAAACTTACTTTTGTCTATCCTTCGACTTAAAGGAGAGTTTTTAGGAGACGTCTCCACTTGCATAGGATGCAAATCCCATCCTCAGCTCCACGGATGAATTCATATACTATTTTGGTTTCCTAAAGATTTTGCCACCATCATCATATTAACCAGTGATGAAGTGAATCCATCTTCAATCAGTTTGCAAGCTTGTGAAGTGTTGGTTGCTATTTTGAAGATGAAATGGTAATCTTCTTTGAACGGCAACAGTTGAGTATAGCCCGCGAATCTTTCATCGTTATGTACCCACTTGGTTTTTCAACCAAAAAAGGAAAAATCGCCTAAATATACTTCTCGCAGTTCGCAAACACCTAATGAAAAAGGGGGCGAGATCATCTGAGGCAAAATATGCTGTTTCCTGAACGCCTCCTAAAGAATTAGCCTTATGGCTATGTACAACTTTGTCTGAAAAATAGTATTTAAAATTGGAAAATAAGTAAGAGTCCTCAACCAAATATTTCCTTCCATTAACGGCTTGACTAGAAGGTACATGTTGCCCTGTCAAATCCAGATATGCAACCTGCGCAACATCCAATCCATTATGTCCAACAAACAATCTAAATGTTAATCCAATACGGGGATTAATATCTAAAACTTTGTACTTACCCTCTCGTCTATCATAACGATAATCAATATCAATCATTCCCTTATAGCCTAAACTCGCCATGAAACGCTTTGATGTCTCAAGAACAACATCATTTATTTCGCAAACACCAAGCGAGGTTACCCCTGCTCCAGGGGGAGATTGAAGGATTTTTCGCCCTGTCATCCCAAAGAGACATTCTGATTGTTCGTTAAAATAACCATTAAAAATCCATGAAGACTCGTCATCACCCGAGATATATTCCTGGAGAAACAAGTTCGGATTGGAAGAATTTTCAAATCGATCATACAAGTTGAAAAGTTGCTCTTTTGTCTTCACAAGATAATTAGTCCCTCCTCCAGTCCGAGAATGCGAACAAATCGGTTTCAGCATTATCGGAAAATCAGTATGCTCGACATATCTTTCCAAATCCAATCTTGATTCCGGAAACCATGCTTCAGGGGTAGGAACGTCATTTCTTTTTGCGAGGAAATGCATTTCCTTCTTATTGGAGACCGCCCTGACAATTTCAGCTGAAATACGGGGAAAAATAAAATGCTCGCTCAACTCCTCAGTATATTCTAAGATTGTAATTGAATTTTCATCAGAATAGGGCACCAAAATAGCACGCTCACCTATCTTTTCAGCAATTTCCAATAAGTAGTTAACAGTTTTTCTTGGTGATGTTACAGCGTCTTTCCAAACGAACTTTCCACGGCAATACTTTGAATAAAAAACAGGTGCTCTAAACTTTGATTCATGAACATAAACATTAACGCCCAGTCTCCCTAGACTCCGAGCGACACTAAGGCTTCCATAGTGGTTTGATCCCAAGACTAAAACGGGAGTAGAGGTATCTGCAATTTTTACTTTTATCGATTAATACACCTTCAACATCTTTTTTTAGAGTCAGTTATTATACTTTAATTTTTTCTCCTCTTTCGAGCTTCGTCAAATTTATATGAATGAAACTTAGCTGACTGTTTGCTTTTCATGTTATTTCGTGTCTATGAGTCGCAGCAAGCTTTTGCTTGATAGTTTTATGTTTCTTATTTTATGTATAAACAGGTGCATGGCTTTTCTTCTGACCCACTCAACGGTAGCCTAACAATGTACTGCGTCAAATGGTACTACCCCCATTAGATCAAAAAAAGAAAATAAGGAAAGTTGAGCTGAAGAAATCGGATAAATCGCCAACAAAATCGCCACAAATAGCAAGAGTGAGCTACCTCGGCACTTATTTGGATGTTTTCGACCATTTTTAGGGAGAGGCTATACCATCAATGTTGCAGATGTTTATTTACGTTTTCGTAGGAATGTCAAAATGTTTTTTACGTTGACCCGATTAACTCCTTGTTCTATGCATTTTGCTGCTTCTCTTTTTTAGCTGTTATCTTCGCGGTTAATTCTTCATTTCAGTATTTTGCAGACATTTTTTGTGTTCTGCATGTTTTTGTGGTTTGGAAAATTTATAGTCTATAACAGATATTTCTTGACTATTGAATAAGTATATATACAATTACTTTATTAAATAGGCAATTGGTTGGGAAGGTTCTGTGACTTTACAATCTTAAATTCCTAGCAAGGCGTAATGGTTCATGAGCAGGTAACCTGCTAATGCGCTACCCAAAAAACATGCGAAAACCCAAAAACCGTCGTGTTTGTGTTCATCAAAGTTGTCATATTCTCGCATTTAAGAATCTACCTTAAACATAGGTTATGTGTTTGTTAGGTAAAGGTTTTATGAAGGAAAACTATGTATTCACAATCCAAAAACAAGGGCCGTTAGTCTAGCTGGCTAGGACGTCACCCTCACGCGGCGAAGATCACCGGTTCAAATCCGGTACGGCCCACCAGCCAACCCAAGTCGAACCGAACGATTCGTAATTGATATTTCAAGATGGTTGGCTAAACTCCTTTGAGGTTATGGTTAAATTTATGAAAGTAGTTGGTCCGCAAATCACTCGATCCAATTATTTTTTTTAAGAGGCGAATTCCTATCAGAAACGCAAATTAGAATTAAAGAGGAGTTACATACATAGGTTAAACCACTCAAGAATACAAGGATGTAATCGTTAATCAATTCCAGGACACGAAAGTAGAGGTTAAAGATTGAAACTTTGGGATTGGAAAAACGAACAAATGATTCAATATTGGCATGAACCTAAAACTGGTCATCACCAAAAAAAATTAAAATTGGTTTAACCTGAATTTTTTTTCGTTCAATTATTATTTGAGTTTTCTAGATTGTTTGATTCCAAAAATAGACTTTTGAGTAGTTTCCTTGAATTGGAAAGGTTGGATCATCATAGATAATGTCCAAGTTCAAACCATATTTGTTGAGGAGCGTTTGGGAGATATTCCAAATTAAAGGTGATTTATCATCTGGACCCCAGAAACCCCAAATTTTATCATTTTCGTTTCGCATTCCCCAACCGTAATCATTTGGCAATACCAACGCGGCTTCAGCATGAACTGAATTGGGGTTTTCTTTTCAACAACTTGGTTCCAGAATTTCTCAAGTGTTTGAAAATGCTCATCGGTTAAGATGCCATAAGGGTTATTGGTAGCGTTGTATGGATAATCAAAAACTGTAATGTATTTTGCTTCAGCGTTGTAAGCTGTTTCCATTTGATTATAAATATTTTCGCCTGTGTCAAGGTATGGTGGCTGTTCGTACTTCCAGGTTATTATTACACCCCAATCCTTATTCTGAAGAATTGCGCTGCCACGCACAAGTGATATTTGCTGGGTAATGCTTTCGTTCCAGCCAAATTGAGCTAAAAGTGTATCGTATCCCCCGAGATAATCAAACCAGTAAAGTGCATAGTCAGAAGTAATTGTTGTAATGTTATATTGCTTTAAACTATTGAGGCCTCTGTTTAGTTCTAGAAGTTGATTGAACCATTGCGCTTCAAGAGTATAGTTTTCCGGCTTAATTCCACTGAGGGAAGACATTTGAAGTTTATAACGAATCGGAGTTAAATCAAGAGGATTTGCACCAGAAAAAAGGGAACTGTTCAATGTAAAATAAGTTGTCCAATCCCAATCAAGAGGTATACCACCGACCTAATCATCATAGTAAACTCCTAAAAATTTATCACCGTATTTTTCTGTGGATGCATTGAAAAATTGGAGTTGCCAAGGCCAATTTTCCCTTGTAAAGGTACCCAAATTCACAATAATGTTCAAACCAGTGTTGACAGCATAATCGCAGATTTCTTGCACAGCAGACTCGTTTGTGCTTATGACATTTATTCCTGAATCCAAGATAAAGAGATTGGTGTAGTTTTTTGTTCTATCAATAAGGAGTTTAGCTTGATCAATAGTGCTACCCCCAAAGGCGACACCAATATATGGTTTTTTCTGCTGGATGTTACTGCTTTTAGTGTACGAAATTAGTAGAGAAATTGTTGAAATGAGTAAGATAACTATCAGGATAAGTGAGAGAACATGTTCTTTTTTCATACGCTTATTTTCTCCATCAATCATCCTCACGATATAGCAATATTATTTGAAATAATTGAATATAAAAGTTGCAATAATCGGCGATTACTTATTAGAAGATCATGTTGAACCAAAACAGATAAAAACTTGGATTTGCATCCATCACAACGAACTAACACAAGAGGATAAACCTATGCCATCTGAAATTACCGATGTTGAAAAATTCGTGGCCATGAGCGCCAAAGCAAAACAATGCCAAGTAAAAAGGCTCAAGGACACGGTAAAATTGAAGCTTCGCACACCGGGACAACTTTACACATTAAAGATCGAGCCCTTGCGAGCTGATGAAATCATAAAAAAGCTTCAGTGCACAATCGTAGAAGAAGAAAAATAATTAATTCTTCCTTAGTCTTTTGTCAATAGCCAATAATTTAATGGCTATATTTTTTTAATTTTTATTGATAATTAATTTCAGTTGCTTTCTGTCTACTGTCCTTGATATCTAAATCTGTTTCTTCCATAGATTTCAAATTGGTATACAAAAGCATCACCTAAAACATCTTTACAAGTAATAAAACTTTGCCGAAACATACTAAAACAATACGAACCATATCGAACTATAAATATTCATGAAAATAGCAAACCGGCAATAATCATTATTTAGTCAAAAAAAATTGCATGCAACCTATCAAAAACAACGTCAAATAATTATTCGTTAAAAAACATATTTCCAACTTTTTAGATACTTAGCGGGTTTAAATCAATCGTGTAATTGAAAAGTTTCGAGCAATTTTGCTTGTTTCTAAACATTATTTTGAGCCAAGTCCAAGTTAATAGAGGCCGTCTTAACTTAAAAAGAGCAAATCAGGGCTCAGGTGTTCGTCATAATAATTAGCAACACCTTCAAAATTATGTACAAGCAATATGTAACTTGGTTTTGCATATTTTTCGATTTTATTCACTTAAAAAGAGGAGATTGGCGACTTTCAGTTTAACGAAAGCAAATCGAACGTTAATTTTTAACATTTAAAAGTTAAAGAATACGTTAGCTGTTTGAGCAAAGTGACATAAAATAGTGTAAAATTCCATTTAAACAACCATATTTTGTATGTACGAGAAGCGAAGAGCATCCTTTCTCGTTTTTCTAAAAAATTAAGGGAAACATTATTTCACTCGAAAACATAATTTGCAATCAATCTGAAAAAAACGGGTGCTCGACAATTTGAAGAAGATAAGACAAGCTTGGCGATTTTCAAAAATGTTTTTAGGAGATGCTTTCATAAACGTTTTTCCTAATGATACCTCACCTTTTAACTTACCTTTTGTTGTGGTTTCATCATGTTTTTTTGCTAATTTTGTGTTAAATCTATTAAGTGTTGGATATGAGTGTTGAAAGGAATCTAGTTATTTCGCTCTTAAAATTAACTAAAAAAGGGTCAGTTTTAATTGAAAGTGTCAATAAGGATGCGAGGATACCTTCAGCGGTTACGGTAAAGTTGCTTTATAAACTTCAAAATGAAAAACTCATTTATTTAAACTCTAACAGTATTGAAGTAGACTACAACAACCGCCTCAAACTGTCTGTAAAAGCCGCCTCTTTGGGTGCAGACATTGAGCATATTAGCAACTTGTTGCGTTGGCAAGAGTTTGAAGAGATAGCTGCCTTAGCCCTCAAATACAACGGCTATGTTGTAAAAAATAATGTAAGATTCAAGCATGAAGGAAAAAGATGGGAAATTGATGTTGTCGGCTGTAAGAAACCACTTGTCATTTGCATTGACTGCAAACATTGGCAACGGGCATTTTCTTCATCGGCGCTTCACAGAATAGTTGTTCTACAATCACAAAGAACACTTGCCTTAGCGGATTCCTTACCTAACATTTCATTAGAACTTGAATTCGCTAAATGGGAAAAAGCAAAATTTATTCCAGCTGTGCTTTCTCTTGTTCCAAGCACCTTCAAATTATATCAGAAGGTCCCTGTGGTGCCGGTTCTTCAGCTTCAAGACTTTATATGTCAATTGCCAGCTTACACTGAATCGCTAAAATTCTTATCTAAATCAAATAGAAACCTAAATAATAATTTAGAAGGCTATAAAGACTATAAATGTCCTTAATCTACGACTAATTCCCTGCCAAACCACCACTATTAGCACAAATTAAAATGAATAAGGTTCGATAAGTCATAATATCTTCGTTAACTTGCAACTAAAGCCTCAGTTATTCAAAAAAAATCAAATTTCGCTCTTAGAAGGCAACAATAATTATTCTTACAGGAAGCCGTTGTCTTTTTTTAGAAAAATAATCAATTTAACGTGAAAGAAAAGAACAAATTTTTCAATCTTCTTCCACTATTTTTGGCGGATCTTGTGGCCTGATTCATATTTATATTTTTAAAAAAGTTAAGAAATTCACAAGAATTTTCTAATGAACAATTAGTTAGGCTTTTTCATTTATCGAGCTCTGTTGGTAACTTGTATCTATGTTTAAGTTGCCGCGGTCTCTTTTTAGGATTCTTACCTTGTCAGGTAACTTGTTTTTTTCCCAGTCAGTCCAACTAATTTCTTTGAATAACCATCTTTTTCCCAAGTGCGCAGCGACCACGGCGTGTTTGTTTTCAGTACCTGTTGGGATAAATTGTTCGAGAAAACGAAAGAGTTTGTCGATTTGAATCCTTGGGAAGTAAGCATAGTAGGTCGCATTTTTTACTTCAAATGCATAGACGTGTTTGCCTTTTCGAGCCATAATATCGGGTAGGGGGCTAAGGCTGGGGTTGCTTACTGGAACGCGAACAGCGTAGTAACCTTTTTTCAGCAGGAGCTTAACAAGGACGGTTTCGCTGTAGAACCCTCTTTTGCGCCATCGCCTAAGTCTGATTCTGTCAATTTCAGTAGTCAACACTTTTTCCTCTTTATTGCTTGTATCTAATCTGGTTCTTGAGATAAAAATTGTTCCTCAGCATACACTGAAAATGTGTTTTGGAGATGCTTCTGTATTCACCTAAATTACTCTAGGTGTGATTGGAGAGCTCTGGTGATGT
Organism: Candidatus Bathyarchaeota archaeon; assembly: GCA_963741005.1. GTDB lineage: Archaea > Thermoproteota > Bathyarchaeia > Bathyarchaeales > Bathycorpusculaceae > Bathycorpusculum. Next base: position 516,463 of record CAVUGQ010000005.1, on the reverse strand, counting down.
TGAATATCCAATGTATTACTAAGGCAACCGTTATCACAGATGAGGTATTTTTCAACATTCACCTATTAAAAATATCCGCGGTTTAGAGTACACTAATCACTTCAAAAGCCACTGTCGCGTTAAACTGCTATAAAAAATCGGTCTCTAAGAAGCAAGAAATTTCACCGAAACTTTCCCAACGAATTCCGAAAAAATACCTTATGAGGAGTTTATCGAGACGTTATAGTGTTAACCAAGAAAAAGCTTCAAAAAATTTTTGAGAATCAAGCATAAACCTCAAGGCTCTACAAGACAAAAATATCAATATCTGCAATCAAAAAAACCAAACTAAATTTTCTACTACCCCAAGCACCACATTTGTCCACACCAAAATTTTTTGCGCTATATTGCCGAAGTTCGCTGAATCACCAAGAAGCGCCAAAAAATGCTGTTAAAGCTCGAAGGATAGCCGAAGAAACTGCATTTTACTTCGCATGGAGATTTTCGAGGGTACTTATATGAGGCTCTGGTAATGTCCATGCCAGTTGTCTAGTCTAGAACAAATTAAGACATAATTAAAGCTTTTTTGCATTTTAAAGGTTAATTTGGGTTCTTAAATTATGGTTTCCATAGAAAAAAACTGTGCGTTTTTGCATCTATAGTCTTTCGGAACGAAACAATGTCTATACATATTTATTATGTCAAAATAAGCTTAATTGCAGACCTTTTTAGCAAAAATGACTTATCGGTTAAGCGTAAATTTTTGAGTAGAAGATTGTTAGAAAAATGAGCCTAAGCTAAAAAAAAGGCGTACTCAATCTTTGCTTAAGATTTCTGGAAACTCTCATAGCAGTTTTTTACTCTTTAGAGCTGGACGTCTTCCCCTTTGATTTTGAAAACTTGTTCAGACAGACTTGACAATTATTTTAGGCCGTTCTTTTTTCGGCAGAAACAAGAAGTCCAGGCGTTGGTATGTTCCCGAATTTCGGGCTTTGACTGGTGACATTCTAAGAAGGCTAACTGAGCTTACTGTAAATCTAAAAAAACAATCGTGACCAAAAACAATCTTGAAACACACTTCCAACTCTTGTTTTAATCCCTGCCTTCCCTAATAAAAATCTCTATAAAATTTTTAAAGTAACTAAGAGTTGAATCCAACAGAAAATTTTTCTAAAGGTATAATTTAACTAATCGGTTGAATTAGTTTTGGCTTTTTTAGGTTTGATATTTTGATTGTTTGTTTTGGGTATCGCTAAAGAAACAGACTATTTAGTGCCCAAGCAAACATCCGAAGCCCGTTTGGCCGAGACTGCGCTATTACTAGTGTCCGGTTCCTGGCTAATAAAGCTATTTTAGGGGTGTACTTGAATAAAAAATCGCCTATAGTGATCTTTGTGAAGTGAGTATTACTTTAAAAGAACCATCACTGGCAATAACGAGTTGATAAACAGCCACATGATTTACATAATTAAGTCTCTTACAAAAAAAGTTGGGATGAATTGAAACTACTTTTCAGCAAAAATTTAAAAACGCTGAAAACTTGCCAGAAATTTTTTAATCTTCAGCTGGATTTTTTTTATGATTGTAGATTGAGAAAAGGCAACACGTAACTTCTATAGTTAATCTCAAGTTAGGTTCAGTCTTTGCTTATCCATCCATAGCTAAATGATTGTCATCAGGTTCTTCAATCGCTAAAGAAGCATGCAACTTTTGATTGAAGCTCGCCGCTTGTTACGATATCGTAACGACTTACAATATAATTTCTCATTGTTTATTCAATGAAATAGCCCGTTTTAATGGAATTCGTATACAAAAGCATCCCCCAAACACAGTAATTTTCGTTGACTCTCGAAAACTTTTTCAACAAAAAAATGTAAATTAAACAAAGGAGATGAGCGAGTTTCCAAACTTCAAAGTCTACAACAAAACATACAATTTCACTACCCAAGGAGAAATAGAATTTACAGACTTATCTGAAAAGGTCCAAGAAGAAGTTTACAATTCAACAATCAAAAACGGCATAGTTCACGTTTTCGCTCCCCACGCGACAGGCATATTGATCTTAACAGAAAACGACGACTACCTACTGGAAGACATTAGAGTTTTTCTGGAGGAATTAATTCCGAAAAATGGAAACTACCAGCACCCATCTAATGCGCATTCACATTTGCGTTCTATGATTTTTCCACCTGACAAGACTCTTCCAATAATCAATGGAAAAGTCGAGTTTGGAACTTGGCAGTCATTGCTTTTTGTTGAAACCGACGTTTATCCAAGAGAAAGAACTATTATTATCCAAGTTATGGAGAATTATAAAATTATAAAAACTCTTGAATTAATCTTAAACCGATTTTTTTTAAGAAGGCTGTTTTTGAAAAAGTTAGCTCCTTCGCATTTCAATGGAAAAAAAGAATGGTGACTGAACAATTTTAACTATAAAATAATAATTTCGCAAGCTACCATACATGCTTTTAACTATTTATTGTAAAAAATCACCATTCGAACAAATTTCGTAGTCTAAAAAACTGCTAAGATCTAAATCTTGAGCCGTAAAATCAAAACTTCTCATCCTTAGCAACAATAGTGAAATCGAAATAATAATTTGAGAACCTATAATCTCAAAAAAATGATACAATAATTTTAAAGAATAGAATTAAAGCCTACGCCAGGCTTCTAAGCAAAAAATAGCAGAGAAAGTTACGTTTCCAACTTGATATTTAGTTTGTTTTTTGGACTTTTGCCAAACCAGAAAAACAAGTTCACAACTTTCAAGCTACAAAACATATAGATCAATAACAAATTGTTTGTTAGCCGTTCAAAAAGAACTTGAAAAAAGATAGATTTGCAGAGAGTTCAATTTTGACCCCAGACTCAACTGCATGATTATATAAGGTTCGCTGCTATTCGAAAAACTTAGCCATGCTCCGTTCGAATTCTTTTCGCTGATCCTTTAGGACGCATTCTCGCTTTTTTCTTAACTTCAGCTCTTTGAGAAGGATTCTCTGCTAATTCATCAGATTGGGTTTCCTCTATAGGCAATTCATCCACAGCTTCTGGAAAATCGTCAATTGTTGCTTGTAGGGCGCCGTTTGTAACCATTGTTTTAATTGCATTATCCACATCACTGGGATTCACGTTTATGCCTGAAGTTGCATCCATTAACAAAATTGTTTCAAGTCCAAGTCTTGTTGCATCAAGAACCGTGTTAACAACGCAATAATCTGTAGCTAAACCTCCAATAAACAACCGTTTTATACCCAACTTTTTTAACTCGTTAGCCAAGATTATTCCGTCAAAAGCTGAGTAGCTTTCATGAGTGGATTCAGTTGCTTTTGAAATAACCACAGTATGCTCAGGCAGCTTAAGGTCTGGACTGAATTCTGCACCTTTCGTCCCTTGTACACAGTGTGGCGGCCATGGACCACCTTGCGCGCTAAACGAAACATGATTTAGTGGATGCCAGTCTCTTGAAGCTAAAACATGAGATTTGGCAGCATCAAAATTCTTGATGTAGTCGTTGAGTACAGGTATGATTTCCTCGCCGCCGTCAACGGGTAAAGCTCCACCAGGCAAGAAATCTTTTTGAATATCGGTTATCAAAAGGGCATCGCTATTTTTTAAAATGAATTTTTTACTCAAACAAGTCACCATCTTTAAAAAATTTTTCTCAACTTAAGAAATTTTGCTAAGCCTAACTAAATAGAGAGTAGCGATATGGATAAACTTTTTTCCTCGATACCAAAGTGCTATGGCAGGGTAACAAGACTTTTTAAAAATATATTGAATAGTGAAAAATCACTGTGATTTTATATTATATTCTTTTCAAAGCTACTTGAGAAAGCGGAAGGACGTTTCCCAAAAAATGTTTAATCCAAAGAAATTACGCCTACACACAGCGTATTTGGCGAGTACGATGTAATAGTGATAATGTCACAAATAATTAGAGGAACTGAAAGAACTCATCTCGGAACGCGTTAGAACTGTAATTAATGTTATTGTTACCTCAACGATAATTATTTCCAGAGAGTACTATGGTGAAGATAGCTAACCAAAAAGTAAATGATTTTAGATTAATTTCTATAATAAAAGACTAAAGTGATCTACTCATCATATAAACTAATTGTACTTCGCAAATTGTAGATCTATAACAACCACAAAGTATGGATAATTGAACTGTTTTATATCACTTTAAGAGTTGATACTATAGCACTTTTAACTTTTTAGTATTAAAAATGCACATTCGATAATTTTTCGTTAACAATAGCTGGAAAGTATAAACTAAAAACGCCAAATGCTACTTCAAACTCAAGAATACAGAATTAAAAACAAAATAGCACATCGTAAAAAAACAAAAAAAATTTAACTTCAATCTTAAATTATCTTTAAAAAAGCAATATTGAGAACAAGTTTTAAGGATAATCCAAAAATTCAGGCCACAGTTTAGCATAACAGATTATTTAGAGATCTATTGTTGGAAACTCAACAATCGTGAACAAGAATAATTTGTTCTTCCAGGTCAACTACAGTCTACCTGTCTTCAGCTTTAGAGTTTTCGATTTACTGACCGATAGGACTATCTTATTTTTCACCTATTTTCTGTTGTGTGATTTCACGTATATTTAAGGTTCGTAACTTTTCGATACATACGTGATTATTCGACTGTTTGAGTACGTTGAGCGATGAATTTGTGTGTTGGGCGATGCTTTTGTATACGACTCAAGGATAGCCTTATTTCTTAACAGACAAATTAGATTAACAAGGCTTCAAAAATGCAACTCAAAAACAAAAACCAATCTATTACAAGCGGCGAAATGCGCGCCCAAGAAATCAACGCACAATACTTTGGCATAAGCTTGCTTCAACTAATGGAGAATGCCGGACGTAGCGTCGCCCAAGAAATTACCTCACGATTCCAAAAGAACAAGAAAGCTGTGTTCTTCTGTGGTTTAGGAGGAAACGGCGGCGATGGCTTTGTTGCCGCTAGGCATCTTTTAGACGCGGATTTTGAGGTAACAGTTGTTTTAATGGGCAGGAGCCGCGATATTGCTCATGAAGCGGCAATTAGTAACTGGGTTATACTACAATCACTTCAGGATAAGGTCTGCTTAATTGAGGTAACTGATAGTTCACTTATACCTAAATTGAATGCTGGCATAGTTATTGATTCATTACTTGGAACAGGCACCAAAGGAAAATTGAAGCCTCCAATAATACAGGTTGTCAACTACATTAACAGTTTAAGCGGCTTCAAAATTGCTGTTGACGTACCTACAGGTATTGATTCAGATACGGGTGACGTGTTAGGCACTGCTGTAAAAGCAGATCTCACGATAACTTTTCATAGAGAGAAGATAGGATTGGAGAAAGCCAAGAAATATGTGGGGGACTTGTTCGTAGCCGACATTGGTTTACCCCGAGAAATGGGACGTTTTGCGGGTCCAGGTGACGTTTGCCTCGCAACTAAATCCAGAAACCCAACAGCTCATAAAGGAGATTTCGGAAAACTCCTGGTCATAGGAGGCAGCGAAGTTTACTCAGGTGCACCAACACTGGTTTCGTTGGCGGCGATGAGAACTGGTGTAGATATAGTATACCTTGCTGCTCCAGCAAAAACAGCTTTGGTAAGTTCATCCATATCTCCAGATTTGATAACCATTAAGCTTGAAGGTAACAATCTTAACCCAACGAATGTGGAAACACTCAAACCCTACTTGGCTATGGTTGATGCAGTAGTCATGGGACCGGGGCTTGGGTTTAAGTCCTGAAACGTCTAAATTTGTCAAAGCGTTTATTGAAGAAGTTGAAAAAGCTAGGAAACCGCTACTTTTGGATGCTGACGCGTTAAAAGTCTTTGCAAAATTCAAGCGACCCTTAAAAGTGCCTCTTGTTTTAACGCCTCATGCTGGTGAATACGCTATTTTGACTGGGGAAGAATCGTCTAAAAATCAGGAAGAACGCATTTTAGCAATACAGAAGACAGCTAAGAAGCTGAATGCCGTTGTTTTGGTAAAGGGAAAAGTTGACTTAGTATGCAATGCTGAGCGAGCTAAATTGAATTTCACTGGTAATGCGGGCATGACTGTTGGCGGGACAGGAGATGTTCTTAGCGGTATTGTTGGTGGTTTAATGGCGCAGAAGGTTGATACGTTTCAAGCAGCAGTAGCGGGAGCTTTTGTGAATGGTGCTGCAGGTGATTTCGTTGCAAATGAGATTGGGTTTCACATGGTGGCAACTGACATCATAGAATGGATTCCACGCGTTTTGGAAGATCCTATGAGTCATTTGAAGGTGAATAGTCTAAGTGGACAGTGAACTAGAAACACAGCCTCTTCCAGCATCTTTCCCAAGACTAACAATTTACCATGCTAATCAATGTGATCGCAAAAAATGCTCGGGACTCCGCCTCAAGAGGCGGGGGTTTGCAAGAATTGTTTCAAGTATACGCTTTCTGCCCAATCGTGCTATAGTGCTTAACCCTTTTTCGGAAATAGCTTTTTCGCCTAATGACAGGCAACGTGTTACAGATTTTGGTTTAGCAGCTCTTGACTGCAGTTGGGAGCACGCCCAGAAAGTCATGAAAATACATGTGAAAGGAACTAGCCGCTGTTTACCAATTTTAATTGCAGGCAACCCAGTAAATTTTGGTAAGCTTACGAAGTTGACAACGGCTGAAGCAATAGCTGCCGCATTATATATTGCAGGATTCAAGGTGGAGTCGGAACAGCTTTTATCAATCTTTCCATGGGGACACACGTTTTTTGAACTCAACGGTATGTTGCTAGACAATTACAAGACTGCAAATGACAGTACTGAAATTGTTAAGATGCAAAATAAGCTTTTAAAAGGTAAAAAAAGCGATTAGCTCTTAGTTTGGGGGATGCTTTTGTATACGGAAACCTGAAATGCTTATAGCGGACCATGCAAAAATGAGGTAGAGCATCATTAGAAGGCGGTTGAAGATTGGAGTTTATCACTGATTTCTATTTGTTCTTAGCTTCAGTTTTGCTAATCTCGCTTTCAGGGGTTTTGATGCCCGGACCATTGTTTGCTATTACACTCAAGAAGGCAGCGAAAAGCAAGTTTTCAGGGGTGCTGATTGCAGTTGGTCATGGAATTGTTGAGGTTCCGTTGATGTTTCTGATTTTTGTTGTTTTGAGCCAATTCACTATTCCCAATAGTGTACAAGCTACAGTTGGGTTGGTTGGTGGTTTCTTGATGATTTTCATGGGTGTACAAGCATTTAGAAGTAGACATAAACAGGAAAGTACAACGATTGGCTTGAAGAGAGATTCAGTGCTTGCAGGAGTTTGGACTACCGCTGCAAATGCAGGTTTCATCTTATGGTGGCTAACTATCGGCACGACACTTATTTTGAATGCTAAACTGTTCGGTCTAGTAGGATTCTCTATCTTCGCTGGAGTTCATTGGCTCACTGATTTCTCACGGTACGCCGTGGTTGCTTTCTTGATTTATAAATCCCAGCAGTTCTGGACCCCGCGCTCACGAATGGTGATTACTTTGTTTTGTGTGGCTGTGTTCATAGGTTTCGGAGCTTATTTTGCGGGCTCAGCGTTGTGGTCGCTTTTGTGATAAGTTATATAGGCTTTTGAGATAAAGTGTACTTATGGAATTTCAAGTTGGAAATGCCAAGCTGGAACTGGTTAAAGGTGACCTTACAGAAGTTGAAGCTGATGCAATCGTTAACGCGGCTAATTCGACTCTTCTTGGAGGCGGTGGAGTGGACGGAGCCATACATCGCAAAGGAGGACCCCAAATTCTTGAAGAGTGTAAACGATTACGCGCCACAGAATGGCCCGATGGATTGCCCACTGGTTGTGCAACTATTACTTCTGGCGGCAACCTAAAGGCTAAACACGTTATCCACACAGTTGGTCCCATTTGGCGAGGAGGATTTCATGGAGAAGCAAAACTTTTGAAGCAGGCTTATAGAAGTTCTTTGAAGCTTGCTGTAACCAATGGATTAAAGACTGTTTCTTTTCCTTCGATAAGCACGGGTGCTTATGGTTACCCTGTTGAAGAAGCTAGCCGTATAGCTGTCGGTGCAGTTAAAGAGTTTTTAGAAAAAGAAGATAATCTTGAAAGGGTTAGTTTTGTTTTGTTTTCTGATCGGGATTTAGAGTTTTACCTGAAGGCAGCTAAAATTTAAATTATATTTCTTGGGGCTACAGCTAATTTGCTTTAGAAAAGAGAAAGGGAGACCTTCGTGAAAAACTATGGTTATTGTTAATGCAGTAAGGTTTATGGTATGACTGAGACTTCTTCAGCTACCATAATAGAAGCAACTGGAATGTCAAGTTGTTCTTGCACCACACGCAACACCGCTTCTTCGCTTGGGCCATCAACAAGGAAAGAAATTCTGTTTTCTGCTTCGCAACAATAGCAAGCTTTCATTTCAATGTCTTTGATTTTTCCTTTAGCAAGCATTTTTGCTGCTCCTTGTGCACATGCTTTTGGATCTTTTCCTGATTTTAAAATAGCTGAGCTAATCATATATGTTGTCAAAAATTCACATCCTAATAACTAATTACTAAAAGGATTTTATAAAGTATTATGGCGTTTTATCTTTCTTTGGAGTTTAGCATATGCTGATTATTGGTTTTTGTTACCTTTTTTTATATATATATATATTGGATTGAGTAAAAACATAATTAGTTAGAGTGTTATATTTGAATCTACCAATGATCACTGTCCTTTCTTTGATTTACCTGCTTGGAGAACGCGTTATATGTTTTGGAAGCGTATGCATGAACGCATCAAGGAAAAAAATAGAGTCAAATAAAAAGGAACAAGATTAAAAATTGCAAAAAAATAGTTTGCAAAACAACAAAAACTAATTCTTATAATTGAAATATTTTTTAGACAAAAAGTATAACGGATTCTTTAAAAGATTCGCATCCAATTGGCATGTTTATTTAGATTAAAGTTAGAGTCAAGGTTGACGTAATGCCACTAAGGTTTCTTATGCGCCTATGAATTATCTCGAGAAGGCTTTCAAAAGATTCGCCGCTAACTTTGGCAATAAGGTCATATGCTCCTTGGGATAGATAAACTTCTTTTATCTCATTGATTTTCTTTAATTCTTCAAACGCTAGGTAGCTACTATTTATGTCTGTGGTGATGAAAACAAAAGCACTCCTTTTGGGTTTGTCCAAAGTTTGTTCTGGTGAATATCGACTGTTGATTTCGGTTCCCATATCTTCAAAGACGTTCTCCAAAAAGTCCATCCTCATGAAAATCCTAAAATATTCTTAATCATAATTACCTTGAATCAATCTATTAAACCTGAGTTGGAGTCTCGTCACTACAACAACAGAGTATATTAGTAGATATAATAAGTAAGGTGAGGATTGAGCTTACTTATTATTTCAAAGTAAGCCCAATTGGGTGAGGCCTAATTTGATTATCCATTTGTAGTTTTCAAATGAATCAGCGAGTAAACGTCGTATTTGGTGTTGATTGCTTTTTTACCATCTAAATAACCCAATTCAATCAAGAAGCCTAAACCAACGACTTTGCCGCCCAACTTTTCAACCAATTCTATATTTGCTGTCGCAGTTCCTCCGGTTGCCAGCAAATCATCGATTATCAAAACGTTCTGTCCTTTTTCTATAGCGTCCTGATGAATTTCGATTGTATCACATTCGTATTCTTTCTTGTAGGTTAGGTCCACGCATTTGAAGGGTAATTTACCTTTTTTGCGTATTGGAACAAACCCTACGCCTAACTCGTGGGCTAAAGGTGCACCAATAATGAAACCTCTTGCCTCGTTCGAAACGATAACATCGATTGGTTTGTCTCGGTAGTGGACAGCTAACTGTTTTATGCATTCGTGGAAGAATTGTTTGTCTTTTAGAATGGGAGTTATATCCCAGAAGACTACTCCTTTAAACTCGGGGATTCTCCTGATATTAGATTTTAGGTCTAAAGTTTTATCAGTTTTGTTCATACTATTTACTCTCCTAAACGAAGGCTCCTTTCAACGCATGTCCACAGTCACAACTATAATCATCAGGCATTTCAGCAATGGTTTTAGCAATTAATTCGTTAACGTTTTCAACGTTTTTCTTCATTGTAGCCAAAATATCGTCAACGCAGACAACATGATCTTTCCAAACGTCGTAGTCAGTTACAGTAGATATGTTTGCGTAGCAAATTTCTGCTTCACGAGCTAAAACGCATTCAGGAACTAACGTCATACCCACTACATCAGCACCCCATTGATGGTACAATTTTGATTCTGCTTTGCTAGAGAACCGTGGTCCTTCGATACAAACGTAGGTGCCTGTTTCATGCATTTTTATTCCCATACCTTTAGCGACAGATATAATAGTTTTTCTTAGTTCCGAGCACATGGGTTCAGCGACGGATATGTGGCAAACCTTGCCCTCAGTATAGAATGATTGTTCTCGCCGCGTGGTGCGGTCGATGAATTGGTTGACAAAGGTAATTTCTCCCGGTCGATATTCTTCGCGTAAAGATCCAACGGTTGAAGGTGCCAAAATTCGTTTCACGCCGAGCTTTTTGAGAGCGAAAATGTTGGCACGAACATTGATGTCAGTTGGACGTATAGTGTGTTTTTTGCCATGCCTTGGTAAAAACGCAACACATTTGCCGCTGAGTTCGCCAACTGTTATTATATCAGACGGTTTGCCGTACGGCGTTTCAACCGTTACTTCCTCCATGTTTTTGAGAAGTTTGGGGTCGTAAAGACCAGTTCCACCGATTACTCCAAATTCAGCTTGCATAGAAACTTAATTCAAGCGTTGAGCTTATAAAAATAGCGACTTCGAACAAGTGTAAATCAAACAAATATAATTCAATAACTAAGTATACTATAGAAAGTCTTGAGTTAAGTTGAAAAAAATTCGTCGCTTAGAGGTTGAATGTTTGGAAGACGAATCCCATTTTGTCGCCTCGGATCTTATAGAGTTGGTTTTCAGGCAGCAGATATTGGGTTTACGATTATATTTTCCATTTTTCAAATCCCTTATTAGTCGCTTATCCTGCCTAACTTCTTTTTAGTTATTAAACGGTTTTTCAATATTAAACCCAAATTGAGTCTATTTTACACCTAAACTCTAAAGTTTCTGCAGACAAAAGAACAGATTTATTACTTCAGTCAGATTAAAATGACAAAGAATCTCTTTAAAAACGAAGCTGGTAGTATGTCTGTATATGCACGTTCGCTAAAATACCTGTTGGGGTGGCTAATTGCAGGTACCAGAGGAGGACCTACCCGTGCAAAAATTATTGAAGCGCTAAAAGAAACCCGCAAAATGCAAATCAACTAGCTACCTTGTTAGAGATGGACTATAAGACTATGCGTCATCATCTGGAGGTTTTAGAAAAGAACAAAATAATCATGTCTGTCGGAGACAGGTATGGCGCCACTTACTTTCTTTCTCAAACAATCGAGGACAATTACTTCTTGTTTGAGGAGATTATGAAGAAAATCGGGAAAAAGTAGAAAAGTGAGATCAGAATAGAGGGAGAAATAAATGAATAGAAAACAAAAAATCTTAGTATTGCTGGTTGTTTTGATAGTTTTAACTGGCAGTTGCATCAATTATGGTGGCAACTCTGAGAATAAACTTGGATTTTCCATTCATAGCTAGGCAATATAGGCCTAACCCAGCTGACATTGAATTATACTATATCGCTCGAGCTGTATTTTCTACAATTAACATCGTACTAACCATAGTTCTAATTGTAAATTATGTAAGTATTTACTTAAAGACAAAATCACAATTCACTATTGGATTGACGCTTTTTGCTTCGTTCTTCCTCATTAAAGACATAACATGGAGCCCGTTTGTAATTGGATTTGCAGGGTTTGGCACCTTTGGTTTAGGTCCCTTCGCATTCTTACCTGACCTTTTTGAGATGGCAGCGTTGATTGTTTTATTTTATCTGAGCGTAAAATACTAACAATAATGCCCGCTTACATCTAACATAGTTTTCTCTATTCTGGTTGGGTACAATCTGGAAATAAACATTTAAGTAAGGAAATGTCAAGTAGAGAAAAAGTGGATGAATCAGATGACCCAAGAAAATCCAGTTCATAAGAAAAGCAACATGAAAATCATCGCGCTTGCAGTAATTTGCGTTATTCTCACCGCTAGTTTGATCGGAGTAATAGCAGTTTATGTTCCAAACAATTCGCAAGCACAATTAACTGAGAAAGAAAATACAATTATCTCGTTACAAACCCAAATCAATGCTCTAGAATATCAACTATCAACAATTAATACGACAACCTATGTTGCACAAATTGCGTATTTAAATTCTCAAATAACAGAATTGAACGATACCCTGACAAGCATATATTCTGATTATGCCTCATTGCAGAAAATTGTTCAATTAGGAAGTTCAGAAGTGTGGTATGATAGCTCATTTAGCCAAAACGCCAATGAAACAATAACGCTTGGAACTGCACAAGTAGACTACGCTGGATACGTAGTGGTTCGAGCTACCGCCTCGGCAAATACAACATATGCTGAAGTACTCTACACTTTTGGTGGAATTGACATGGATTTTAACCAAACGATAGGAACATCGGGAACAGCATTATTCCCATTATTGCCTGGAACAGTTGAAGTCAGAGTGGGTAACATAAATCAATCTGATGCTAACAACGTTAACGCAACAATCACGTATTACTACTAATTTCTTCTTTTTTGTTAACTCTAATAAGCGTCAGTGTTCAATTGTAAAATAGGAGTTGCTTCTTCTGTGATAAACGCTTCCACAAAGGAAAGAAAAACAAACAGGCTGATTAAAGAAAAAAGTCCCTATCTTCTTCAGCACGCCTACAACCCTGTTGATTGGTATCCATGGAGCGATGAAGCTTTTCAGAAAGCAAAAGCAGAGAATAAACCTGTTTTTGTTTCAATAGGTTACTCAACATGCCATTGGTGCCATGTAATGGAGAAAGAATGTTTTGACGATAGCGAAGTAGCAGACCTTATGAACCGGAACTTCATCTGCATTAAAGTGGACAGAGAAGAACGCCCAGACCTTGACGCAGCATACATGGCTGTTTGTCAATCAATGGGACGAAACTGCGGCTGGCCTCTTAACGTTATCATGACTCCCGACAAAAACCCGTTTTTCGTCGCTAGTTACATCCCAAAAGACAACCGATATGGCTCAGTTGGAATGCTAAGTCTTGTGCCCCAGATTGGGAAAATCTGGAGAACAAGAAAAGCAGAAATGGAATCAATCGGTAAAGAAATTATAGAACAAATCGCAGTTCAAGATCTATCAGAACCTGAGACTCTTCTTGACAAAAATACGCTTGATAACGCTTATGAACAATTCTTTTTACGTTTTGACGGGGAAAACGGCGGGTTCGGTCGAGCCCCCAAATTTCCCTCACCGCACAACCTACTCTTTCTGCTGAGGTATGCTAATAGAACAAAAAATAAAAACGCGTCAATAATGGTTGAGAAGACTCTACGTGCCATGAGGTTAGGCGGAATCTTTGACCAAGTAGGACTAGGCTTTCACCGCTATTCAACGGATGCACAGTGGTTGGTTCCACATTTTGAAAAAATGCTCTACGACCAAGCATTGCTAACGTTAGCTTATCTTGAAGCCTATCAGTCTTTGGGTGCACCAAAATTCATGATAACCGCAAAAGAAACCATAGAGTATGTTCTTAGAGACCTGACTTCACCTGAAGGAGGTTTCTATTCTGCTGAAGATGCCGACAGCGAAGGGGAAGAAGGAAAATTTTACCTTTGGACACTTAATGAAGTTAAGCAAGCCACTGGGGAAGATACGGATTTAGCAATCAAGCTGTTTGGTGTTAAAGCTGAAGGTAACTATTTTGAACCGCCCAATGGCAAAACTGGAAAGAACATTCTCCACTTGACAATGCCACTAGAACAGGTTGCTTCTGAATCGAAATTAACAATCGATTCACTAATAGGCAAGCTTGGAAAAATCACTAACTCTCTTTTTCAAGTTCGGGAAAAAAGGGTTCACCCAGCTAAGGATGACAAGGTACTGGTTGATTGGAACGGATTGATGATTGCTGCCTTAGCAAGGGCAAACCAGGTGCTAGGTGACAAGAAGTATTTGCAGGCGGCAACTAAAACTGCAGATTTCCTCCTCAAAGAGATGAGTACCCCCGAAGGTAAACTTTACCATCGATATGCCAAAGGTGAGAAAGCTGTTAATGGTTTCTTGGATGACTATGCTTACTTGATTTACGGTTTAATTGAGTTGTACGAATCTTGTTTTGAAGAGAAATATTTGCAGTCAAGCATAGAACTAACTAAAACTATGATTGAGCAGTTTTGGGATAATGAAAAAGGCGGCTTCTTTTTCACAACTAAGAGCGCCGATAATTCATTGCCCATGCTGAAACAGACTTATGATGGAGCGGTGCCTTCTGGAACTTCTATGGCGTTCTACAATTTGCTTCGTTTAGCTCGAATAAGTGGTGAAGCAAGCTTTGAAGTGTATGCAAATAAGCTGCTTGAGGTATTCTCTAATGAAGTTAACAGTCAACCGCTTGGGCATACGTTTATGCTTGCGGGACTTGAGTTTGCTCTTGGACCTACATTCAATATCGTTTTAGTGGGAGTCCCTTCTGATAAAAACACAGTTGCCCTGCTAGCAGCTATAAGAAAGGAATACATACCCAACTTAACCATAACACTATGGACGCCCGACAAAACTTCAGACGTTTCGGGGGTTGTTTACAAGAAAATTGATGGAAAACCCACAGCTTATGTTTGCCGTGACCAAACTTGCATGCCGCCTACGAATAGAATTGATAGAATGTTAGAATTGCTTAAACCCTAATTATTAAAATATAGTATGTCTGGAAGCCATAAAAAGCGTATATTTATGCTCTTAGTTTGATTTGGGAAAACGTTGTGAAACCAGAAATCTCCAATTAATTAAAAACCAAAGATAAATGGGAGGCGCCGAGGATGGGATTCGAACCCATGCGGAACGGATGTTCCACGGGCTCTCAAGGCCCGCGCGTTAACCACTCTGCCACCTCGGCAACTGTAAATCAACAGTTCTAGTTCACTGTGTCTTAAATGTTTACCGCAGTTTGTTTTTGTTTACTACACAACATTTTAGGAGACGGAACACGGTTAACAATTGGAGTATTAGCGATCGAAATACGTTTAGGACGCCTAAACCAAGATGCACTAAACTTCTCGATTACCAATTGGAACCATCGGAAGCGTAAGCCAATTAGATCTTGGGCCATCAAAAGCAATCCAAGGTGTCCATTGAAGATCTAGCCAATTTCTTTCCAAATAACTCATTAGATTCCTATGTTGTATTCTCGGGTTTTTAATTAATGGTTTCGGAGTTAAAAGATTAAATGAATTCGGTAGAACAACAACAAACCATTTTCAACTGTTGTTGTTCTCTTGACCTCGAAACAAATTCTAGCTTAAACAAGAACGCAGAAAAAAAACGCATTCTTAGTAGTAATTGTTCTAGGTAACAGATGAATATTGACCATGTGTTTGCTTTTTGGGTACATAGAGCTTGCGGGAATTTTCTGCGGGTCGCAGCTCAATTTCTGAAGCATCTATAATATGGAAGACTCTTGCTTCAACACTCCAACTTCCCGAAGACAAGTAACTGTTATCACTGGTGTTACTATGAGTCTTTGCGGAGATATCACAGATGAAGAAGCAAAAAATCAGCAACTCCTTGAAGCTTTGAGCAAATACAATTTCTCAATTATTAGCCAAAAAAATCTAAAGTTCTCGGATTCGAACTGATTTCTCCAACGCGAGAATCATCTCCTGACAAGGGGTCATAAATGTTTACCGAATTCTGAACAATGGATTGTTGGGAAAAAGTACTTAAAATACAATCATAACCGTTGTTTGCATGACTGCAGAATTAACTGTGCATATCCCAAGCAACATTTTAGATGCTGTTTATGCAGGCGCCAAAGAGCTCTACCCGCGCGAAAGCTTCTTGTTGCTTCGGGGTAAAAAAAACAAAAGTATTATCAGCATAACCGATTTAGTTTTAGCTCCTTTTGCTGCTCATGAAGAAGGTGCGGTTCACTTTAACCCTTACATGTTTGCAGGTGATTTCTCAATAGTCGGAACCGTGCATTCTCATCCATCCGGCAACAATTCGCCAAGCGACACAGATTTGAATTATTTCTTTGGTCGTATCCTAATGATTGTGGGTTACCCATATGAGGGAAAAAGTTGCATAGCTGCGTATGATTCAAACGGGAATAAGGTGCCTATAGAAGTTACTGCTGCCTTGGAATGTGACGATGAAGATTTTTACTGATTTGTTCTTAGAATTTCAAGTTTTATTGGCGAATGCCTGATATTCCGCTATAAAATCGAGAGCAAATTTATCAGCGCCTTTTTCTGTTCCCTTGTGCATTCTATCGACAGATTTACTTCGCAGATGGTGGTAGAATTCGTGAATGACTACAAATGGATTGATTAATACATCGCTATTTAATACGGTAATTGTCTGATTTTTGGATGCGTAGCAGCCATACGCGGTTATTTTATGTCCTTTAGGTAAGCCCACTTTCAAATCTGGAACCTTAACTTGGTATTTATTTGCCAATAATTCAAGAGCTTTTTCTGGTTTACCGTTAAGAATAAGCCAAACTACTAAGGGTTTGAAGTTGTCCTGAACCATCACAATCACACCTACAAGTGTTAGCCGTCTACTTAAAACGGCTTATTGGCCGTAGGTTCCGCGTCTTATCTTCTCTGCTAATAGATGAACGAATTCAATCGGCCAAACGTCATCGCATACATCGTCAGTTAATATTTTGCGTTGATGATACAGGGGTATTAAATCGTTTTTGAGGACCAAGATTAATAGAAATTTGTGGCCGTAGGTGCGTTTGAAAAGTGCATATTTTCGAGCTTGATGCTTAGTCATTTCAAAGTGGGGTTCAAGAATTATTTTTCTACCATTAACAGTTTTTTCCAAAATAAAATCTGGGGTGTAAACTTCATTTGGCAGAGGAAAGCTAATTGTTTCATAACCGAAAGGAATATGCATTCTCAAAAGGGTAAGAGCTGTTTTCTTTTCCCAACCGCTTTTGTATCGACTCATTTTTTGGTAGTACGCTTGGGATTGCCCCGTGATTTTCTGCATTCGATCAAGGAAGTCAAGTGCTGTTTTGAGCGTGTAACGGTTGAGGGTTTTTTGTTTAAGCCATCTGCCTAAGAGAAAGAAAGGATAATCAACTTTTGCAGGGTCTTTTGGAAAGAGGCGTTTTGCAAAATCAGTTAATTTTTGGCGTGCCTCTGCCGCGGTATTCTCATCACGCCAAAGGATAGGTGAAGCAGAATTTATTATTCCTAAGCTGGCTGCGACATTAGCGTTCTCTTTAGTTAAGGGAACGTAGAGGTCTTCGGGCAGTAGATGATCATAAATTTGCAGGTCAGGCGAAGAACGCACCATCCACCGCATATAAATCCAGGCGCGGTCTTTGTGGGGTCCACTGAGGGCAATAACGTTTTGTGCCATGTGTTCAATTAAGTCTTTGGGTTTAGTAAATTTTTGAGCGTATTTTAAGAGATTTTTTTCTGCTTTAAGTTTAACAAAAAGGTTGATTTGGACTAAGATTTCTGATGCCGCTTTCTTGTTTGGACCTAAATCGTGGTAAAAATCCGCTTTGACTATTTCTTCTTCAAAAATATGCGCTTTTTTTATTTCAAAAAGGTTGTTACCGAAAGCCTCATGCAGATAAACCATTAACATTCGAGCATTTTCTGGATACCCTACTACTGTATCATCAAGTATTGCTGCTGCTAATAGGAGATAGTGAGCTACAGTTTGTCTTTCCTCATATTTTTCTGAGTAGGGATTAAATAGCAGGCGTGGGCTCATGCGTCGGTCCCACTGAACGTCCACGATGTTAGAATTTTTGTTTATAAATTCGACTAATAGTGAGAATACTTCGTCGGTTGTAACCATAGCTCTTTACCCAAACACACACGATATGTGGAAGGTGCTTTAAAACTGCTGTCATAGTGATCAAGTATTAAGAAATCGTTTAATACCAACTTTTCGCAACACGCTATGAAATTAATTGCATATATAGGGCTGCAAATTTTTTGGGGATGTTAAGAAGCTAAGGTTGGGATTAAAACCTTTGAAGATAAAGAAAGAAAAAGCAAAATTGGCAGTGCAATGTTATAATAATTCGTACTTGTATCTACATCAACCGTGATGCGAACAGAAAAACAAATTGAAAAATACTCAGAAGAATAAGCCCTAAAAAACTTGAAAACTGCAGATGTTATAGAGGCTATTTCGCTTTGAAGTCGATGCAAACCTTTTTGTATCTTTTTTTGTTTGAGCTGAAGAGAGTTATTTTTGGAATAAAGCATTTTGCGGAAGTTGACGTGACGGATAACTGTAATCTTCGATGCAAACATTGATATCATTTTCATGGTAAAGACAATTTTAAAGCACAAGAGTTATCCATTCCTACTTGGGAAAAAAGGTTCAATGAACTTTTCAAGTCAGGAATAAGGAGCATCCTTTTAGTAGGTAGTGAACCTGCGCTCAGGATGGATATTCTTATGCTCGCTGACAGATCATTTCCTTTTGTTTACGTTATTACAAACGGAACACTAAAGATACCGAAAGAATTCAACTATAGATTATATGTTTCAATAGATGGAACTCAAGAAACAAACGACCAACTCAGAGGGGAGGGTGTTTTTTCAAGAGTAATTAAAAACTATTCAGGAGACAAACGGGTTGTTATCAATATGACCATCACGAATTATAATTACAGAGAGCTTGAGTATGTTACAAAAATTGCAAAAGAGAATAGTTTCAATGGTGTTGTGTGTAACATATGTGCAGGTGGTACCGATGTTGGTCCTCTTATGGTTGTGAGAAAAGAAGAGAGAGAAACTATAATAAAAGAACTAAAACGCGTGAAGACATTATACCCAAAAGATCTACTTTTGACAAAAGCGATGATGATATGGAATGAATACCCAGACCACAAGGACTCATGTTATTGGGGCGATGAAGTAGTCCATTTTGATGTTTCATGGAACAAAAGAAGGTGCTTTGGAAATAATGCGGATTGTTGCAATTGTGGATGTTTGGCAGGTGCCTTTCAGAATCCTCTGAGAATGCTCAGGCATCTTAGAAAGGCAACGAGTGTACTGGTATGTTAATAAGAGGGGGTTTTCCAATCAGTTTTTTTCATCCACATCTTCTTTAAAAAGACGCTGATAAGTACATATTTTGGTGTTTAACAACCAGAAACTCCCCAACTATTGTGGGTAAATCTACTAACTGTTGGAGACTTTGCAGGTAATAGTAACCCACAGATTATTCTATGTAACTTGGGAAACTGGAAGATAACACCCTTCGGTCATGCAAGCAGAGTCCGAGAATACAAGAATAAACAAAGAAATCAAAAGCAGCCTTAGCCGAAAACGAATAGCAGTTTCTATGCAAAACGTTAACAGAAAATAGATTTAAAAAAGAATAGATTGTTAGATTTAAGATTGCTTTCTTAGCAGCAGAAGTGCCATTAGAGCAAACCCTACGATGATTGCAAAGATTATCCCAAGTACTTCTGGAACAAAGTACATATCAACCACAGATTTTTCTAACGGTTCGGTTGGTGCTGGAGTTGCTGATGCGGGGAATTTTAGAAAATAGAAACCTTGATAACTCTTCGCATCTTAGCTCTTAAAACTGTTAAAATTAAATAAATCCTCTATAGGCTTCTTCTTTTTTGGTTTCGGTTGCTCGGCAGGATAACCAAGTGTTACCAAAGCTACAACTTTCCATTTGTCAGGGATTTCTAGTAATTTCTTGACTTTCTCTTCGTTGCAAGCCCCTATCCAACATGAACCGATCCCCAAAGCCCATGCGGCAATAACCATATTCTGCATAGCAATAGTAGTGTCAACAACAGCCCACTTCCCAGTCAAAAGCGATTTTACATCTGCACACCCAACAATGGCGACAGGGGCATATTTGACAAAACGGGTAATCAAATTATCACACAAATCCTTCATTTTTTCGCTATCCTTCACGACGACAAAACGAAAAGGCTGTCTATTAACGGCTGAAGGGGCTTGTCTACCTGCTTCAAGAATTTGCTGCAATATTTCTTGAGGTATTTCTTTGTTTTCATATTTTCTAATACTTCGTCGACTTAAAATCACATTAAGAAGAGACATAATCCTAACCTATCCCTATACTCTGTATTTAGCTCACTATTATTAAAAATATTTGCAGCTCAGGAATAGGCGGTATTCTTAGCAAAAAGTAACAAGAAACAGAAAAAAAGAAACTATTTTGAGTAATCAGGGTTAAGTTGGCACCCAAAGGGGAATTTGTTCCGAAAAGTCCAAGCAAGCAGTTTCCCTTTTTCTTTTTTTGATTTGTTTGTTGAAGATATTAGCTAATGCCCATTTTATCTTGATCTCTTATTTTGTTCTTGAATTGAAATTTTTCTGCTTTTTTTGGCTTTTCTATTTTCAACTCTAAACTTATCTTACTTAGAATGCTCATCAACGTCACCAAACAAATAAACCAAAATAAAAAAAAGAACTCTACATTATTCGTAATATTTCATAAACCAAAATAATTGTTATATCTCTTTAAAACAGCGTTAGACTTGATGGTGAAGATAGTTGGTCACTAAAAAGCTTGCAGTTGGCACTTTAATTATTACAGGTCTATTAGCCGTTATGTCATTATTAGTTGTCAGTGCAACTTCTCTTGAAATAAGTAGCAACGATATTAGCGAAATATACACCTTTATAGTTGTTTCATGTGGAGTCTATGCGTCTTTAATAATCGCACATATTATGAACGCCCGTACGATTAAAAAAACCACATACAAGAATTGATTTGACTGAAGAGAAGATACGGGAGCTTGAGCAACAATAGATTTCCGATATATTCCGCTTTTGGAAATATCCTTCTTAAGTCTTACTACTACACTATTCTTACTGATGAGGTAAGAACCTGGTAGAAGAACTCGTTAACGAAATATTAGACGGCCCAGACTTTGACTATATCACTCAAGCCCAGATACTTTTACGAATAAAACCAGACGGTTGGTAAGCGAGCCAAGAATTGGTTATTCGTTGGTTGCTTTAATTAAATAACAAGATAAAAAAAAACTAACCATTAAGTGACTAATTAACTCAATAACCACTCTAGTAATAAAAAAGATAATGCCTACTCTACCAAAAACTGTTCCGTACCTTTTGAACAATTTCTTTTTCCCTCTTAATAATTATTGAAAAGCTTGTTACTCAAATAGTTTAGCCACTAGCGAGGCGTCGGCAAGTGTTAATTTTTCATAAATAAAAAAAGTAGGTACTGATTATAGGAATTAATCCTAGAACCAAGGTGTTATTGATATTCCAATTCCGATTAGCACTAGTATCGCTGCTAGTATCGCAACTATTATAACGAAGAGTATCACTGCTACGACAGCTATTATGAAGGCTTTTATCCATCCACAGTCAAAGAAGTGCTTGATCAATGCAAGCCAAACTATGAACATGATTATTGCTGCAACCCATCCACTAATGAAGTAGCCCAAAATTGCTTCAATTACTACTCCAAGAACTACAATCCAGATGGCATCGGTGAATTTTGCTTTATCTTTACCAGCTAGCAGTCTTCCAGTAATCCACAGCACGGGGGCAAGTATTATGGTAGTTATAACGATCTGTATTAATAGCCCAACAAGGTCCATTTTGTTACATCTCCTTTAGAAATATATAGATTCAATTACTTTTTAAGCTTAACCACATAATGACCCGCGAAGCGAGAGCGAAACATCAAGCGCTTAAAATCATGAAGGAATACAAATTCAAAGTTTGAGATTTGGTGAATCGTTATTAATATGAATTCAATAAGCGATTCAAACGACAAGGGCTTGAATACATGCGTATATCTATTATTGCAACTGGAAGCCGTGGAGATGTTGAACCCTATATTGCTTTAGGGAAAGGATTAAAGAACGCGGGTTATTTTGTGCGTTTAATTACCCACCAAAACTTTGAATCGCTTGTTAAATCTCATGGGTTGAATTTTTGTTCAATTGAAAGTAATGTGCAGGACATAGCTCAAAGTGAAGAAATGAGTGAACGTCTTGAAAAAGGATCTTTTCTCTCGGTTATGTCACAAATGAAAAAGGAGGCTGAACATGGAGCTGTTCATTTGGCAAAAGCTGGATTAGAAGCCTGTCAAGATATGGATGCAGTGCTTGCTGGTTTGGGTGGTTGATACGTGGGTCTTGCCTTAGCGGAAAAGTTTGACCTGAAATTAATTCAGGCGTACTATATCCCGTTCCTTCCTACAAAAGCTTATCCAAGTTTTCTCTTTCCAAAACTTCCATCGCGGTTAGGAGGTTTATCTAACAAGCTTTCTCATCACATAGTACGGCAAATTATGTGGCAATCATTCAAGTCATCGGATAAAAAAGTGCGAGAAATTCTTTCTCTACCATCCGCTCCATTTTTTGGTCCTTATAAAGCTAAGAAATTGAGTGAATACCCTGTTCTTTATGGTTTTAGTCCCTCAATTATTGGACAATCTACGGACCGTCCAGATACTCATATTACAGGTTATTGGTTTCTTGACCCAGATACTAATTGGAAACCACCTACTGAATTAGTTAACTTTATTGAGAATGGACCACCACCTATTTATGTTGGCTTTGGTAGCATGAACAATAAAAATCCTAGTCAGACTGCTGATTTGGTTCTTAGGGCACTTAAACTATCTAATCAACGCGCTGTAATGCTCCGTGGATGGAATGGATTGCAAGTTACAAATGATCCTGAATCCGTTTACATGGTGGATTCAGTTCCATTTTCTTGGCTCTTTCCTAGGATGGCAACTGTTGTACATCATGGAGGGGCTGGAACTACCGCCTTAGGTCTCAGAGCAGGAGTTCCTTCTATTATAATTCCTTTCTTTGCTGATCAACCTTTTTGGGGATATAAAGTGCAAAAGTTGGGTGCAGGTCATTCAACCTATTCCCCGACGAAAGCTTACTGCTGAGCGTCTAGCTAATACGATTGTTCAAACTTTGAATAATGAGAAAATTCATGAAAATGCCTTAAAAGCTGGGTTGGCAATCCAAAAAGAAAGGGGAATAGACAACGCACTAGAGATTTTGCGGAGTTCAAATATTCAGTAAATCAATTCCATCCTGTTCTAACTCTCAAAATAACAGAGCGCCCTGCAAGCCGTGAGCGAAGTCGAGACTTATCAAGGTTAACTAAAGATCTGCAAAAGGTTAAATCTAAAAAAAGATAATCTTATTTTGGTGTGTAAGTTGGCTGTCGCTAGATTAGCCAAGTTTTTCTTCAAGACTGGAAAACGTGAAGAAGGCTTTGACGAGTTAGATCTTATACTAAACAAGCTTGTGCGAAGCGCAAAATGATATCGAGGGTATGTTTCTATGTTTTCAGTTGACGATGACGACGTTGCTATAATCTTGACTATGTGGGAAGATAATGAGTCCTATATAGAAACTCAAGAGCTATTTTCAACTACAATATCCAAAGTCGCGTCTTTTTTTGAGAAGCAAACAGAAGTAGAACATCACAGAGTTGACACGATAAATTTTAGTCCATGACAACTCTTCTATGCGGTGTGACAAGAGAGCAGAAACAACGCACGCTCTACTTTACGGTTAATGTTAGATAAATATTTTTTAGACCCAATTCCCTAGAATATTATCCCTGGCAATCTATTAAAAAAAGTGTCAGATTTCCATTTTGAGATTGTGGGTTCTGATTTGCTTGGTATGTTGGCTGTAACCCGCCTTTGGGCTTAGTAATTTTCTACTATTATCACTCATCTTAATCCCTGATTCCTTATTGTTGCTGTCTAGTTATAAGCTTTTATACGCTCACTCGCCGATTTTATACGTCTTCCGCAAACCCTAATTTTGCAAAATAATGCTCAATGTCTAAATATGTTTTAGTGAAGCGATAAATAATGAAACGCAAAAAAAATAGAATAAAATTCAATCTAATCCCATACTGGGTCGGCTGCTGTAAAAGTAACACGCACTGAATCGCTTGGAAATTCAATGGAAAGGTTGATGTTTTTTGAGCTTTCTGCTGAAATGTCGCCAAAAGAGATTGTTTGTGTCTTCAATTCCTGCTGAGTATCAGCGTTAAAGAAAGTGATGTCTACTCTAACGTTTTTTGCGTCTTTTTGTCCAAAGTTTTGAGCTGTTCCTTCCAACGCAAATGCTCCTGCTTCTAGACTGTATCCGCCACCAAAATTTGTTGCAATTGAAGCTTCTTTTATTTGAGGAGACTCAGTTGCGTTAAAGACTGCTCCGAACATTCCTGAGAGTAAGGCTGCGCCAACTACTGATACAACAATGACTGCAGAAACAACCACTGCTATTATTATTGTCGATTTTTTCATGCGACAATAATTGCTTTCTAATGTATTAAACATTCAAGTAATTATTAGTGCTTCTTTATGGTAAATTAAGCTGGTTTTGAATTCATCAATGATTTCAACAGTAAAAGATTGTTTGGACGCACATAAAGGTACATTTATTTCCTCTGTTTTATATAGGAAACCAGCTAATTGACAAAAGAAAAAAGAAAAAAATTAGAACTTAATCAATGCTATTAAACTATTCACTGAATCTCTAAAAAGACCTATTGCGTTTTTTAGTCTTTGCACTCTGCAATCTCTTGAGAGCTTTCCAACTCTTTGATAGACCTAGAAATCGTTACAACATGCGCAACTGCTTTAACCATGTCAACTGGAACACATATTTTGGAACTCCTAAACCTCTTCTTCATTCCAAGACTCTCAGCAGCATCACCAGTAAGCTTCACATTCAAGAACTTTATCGCCCAAGTCGTAGTATCAATTTTTGCACCTTTTACTTCTCCAATAATACTTGCACCTGAAGTTACTACCTGCAATCCCATAATATCTTCAAAATTTATCAAAAATTTCACCTATATTACTATTGATTTGCTCTAAATATATGTGTTACTTTGTGTATTCCCTTTGCGTGTGCTAACAGGCTTAAGTTAAGACGCTTTCACTAATAGGATTAGAATGTTGTAAGACAGAGTCCTTGCTTGAGAGGAGGGTGCCCTTTAGGAGACAATTGAGACGTCAATCAACGAAGAAGATTTGCTGTTTACAAAGTATTCGAGAAATTAAAAGAAAGAGTGGATCTAAAGAATTACACAAAACAAGAAGAGCAATAATCCCCAAAACTTATGATAGTCCAAAGTTTTAAATTGTAACGAGACTGATTTCAACTTGAGATATTAGGAATGAAAAAAGTCGTTGGATAATCTTTTTCCTGATACCTATCGTCTGCCTTCTTTGGATTTTAGGTTGGGTTATAGTAAACACATAGCACAAAAAGACAATCTCCTAGTTTATATGACCACAATTCTTTCGTTTTTTTATCTTTAGCCAAACAGAAATAACCAACAGGGCACCTATCAATCCAGCCAACGTCAAAAAGTACGGGAAATACTAACAGTAGAGCAATACCCCAATAGATCGTGGTAGTCGAGTTCTAAGATAGTGTAGCTGTGATCCATGAATTATGGTTACACAACTGTCATATAACCCGCACTAATGGTTCATATCAAGTATCGGCGATATTATAGCGAAAAACAGAGATCTCTCTAATAATTATTAATGTAATGGTGAAAAAAGATTAAAAAACTGCATGATGAACAAAAAATAGCTATTATGACAGTTCTTGGATTATTGTTTTCTTGGGTTGGTTACGCCATAATTTTATCTTTGGCTTTTAACGGCAATTTTGTTGATCAATTACTATTTTTTAACCTTAGTGGTGAGAGCATCTTTTTGCATGTGGTTGTATTTTTGGATGTGTCCGTAGCTGGCGTGTATTGCTATAGGATACTTATTAGGCGAGCCCAGCTGGAAAAGGATTTGCAGGAAAGTGAGCAACGTTGGGCAACAACCTTGGCAAGCATCGGTGACGCTGTTATATCTACTAACACATCTGGCAAAATCGTATTCATGAACAATGAAGCTGAAAAACTAACAGGTTGGAAACTCAATGAGGCTTACCTGAAACCGTTGAATGAAAGTTTCAAAAACGTTGACGAGCAGACTCATCTTGTAGTTGAAGCTCCAGTAAGCAAAATGCTCGAAAAAGGAATGATTGTAGGTTTAACTAACCACACAATCTTAATTAGAAAAGACGGAGCAGAATTTGCAATTGACAAGAGCGCAGCAGCTGTAAAAGATAAGGACGGCAAAACAACAGGCGTTGTGCTCGTATTCCGCGACGTTACTGAACGCAAGAAAGCCGAACAGAAATCAGAAGAAAAAAACCAATTAATTGAGTCTATGAATGAGAAGTTGCGTGTAGTTGGCAGCTTAACACGGCATGATGTTGGCAACAAGTTGATGGCTGCAAAATCCAACTTGTATTTACTTAAGAAGCAGATTGGTGACAACCCAAAATTAACTAAATACGTTGAAAATGCTAAGACTGCTCTTGCTTCGTCTGATAGGATTTTTGAGTTTAGTCGGCTCTACGAGAAAATTGGTGTTGAAAAACCTTCAAGAGAGAATGTTTTTTACTGCTTTAATCAAGCTGTTGCGCTCATGCAAAACTTGAGCGATGTTGAGGTTGTGAATGAATGTAAAGGGCTTGAGGTTGTTGCAGATTCACTTTTAAAACAATTGTTCTATAACTTTATTGACAACTCATTAAAGCATGGAGAAAAAGTCACCCAAATAAGATTACACTACACTAGAGAGGATGATGGAGTGAATTTGTTTTATGAAGACGATGGCATTGGCGTTCCCGAAGCCAATAAATCTAAACTTTTCGAAACTGGTTTTACCACTGGTAAAGGTTGCGGGCTTGGACTCAGTCTGATAAAGAAGATGATGGATGTCTACGGCTGGACTATAACAGAAGAGGGTGAAGTAGGCAAAGGTGCAAAATTTGTAATATCAATGCCCAATTCATCAGTTTCTAGTTTTTGAGAAGGGTAACATAGATTAAAAATGAAAAAGCTGAATCGATTAAACTTCTTTTTCTCTTATTATTTTATTGTGTTAAGTCGTTACTGTTTGGCGCACTTTATTGTCCGTCTGTTTGTCTGTTTAACTTGTGTGTGCTAAAGGAGAGCGCGTAGTAAGAGTAGAAAGTAGTTAGCAGTCAGCAATAGTTGTTGAGAATCAGAGAAAAAAAACTAAATATTAATTTGTTGTGTGTTTTCACAAGGTTAGTTAATTCTGCAAAACAGAGTCCTTAGGTGCGAGGAAGGTGCCCTAAAGCGGGGCTCCTCCGCTAGGCGAGGTGTCTTGCTTTTTGAAATCTTCTGTTGTTTACAACAAAGATTTGGGCTGGTGTGTTGGTTGTAATGCACCAGTTAAATAGGCAAATTAAACGGAAACACAACACAATAAGCATTTAACAATCTACTATTCATACATACGGCTAGGTTGTGAATAACCGTCTGAAGCCGATAAATTGTTTCTTCCTTTTGTGGCTGCTTCTGTTGCACTCTGCTTCGGCATTAAAATTTAGTCAGTTGTTTCTGAGCGCTGTGGTATTTTCTACAAATAGCTTTGTTATTAGTCCATTTTTGACCCACATTTTCTACAGTAAACTGCTAGAGCCCTGTTTTTAGCGCCACAACGGTCACAAAACACTTCATTTGAAGGAAGTTCTCGGTCCTCACTTGTCTTCTTTCCGCATTTTTTGCAGAATTTGGCCGTGCTGACGTTTTCGGTTCCGCATGACCTGCATGCAATCCTCGAAGTTTTCTCCAGATTCGATTGTTCAGACACCTCCTTTCCTAAAGATTGCTTATATGGACTCAAATCTCTGCTCCCACATTGAGGGCATATCTTAGGCCCAGACTGAATAGTCTCTTCTTTGCAGACAGAGCATTGCAAGCGTGCACTATTCGGTCTTTCGGAGCTTACGTCGGCGGCTGTTTTCATTTTTAGCTTCGAATTGTTCAATGACATGTTCATCCAGAACGCGGGCGCATTATTTACCCCTAAGTATTCTTCTCCGCCCTTTGCTCCAGCCTGTTTCAACTCAGCCCAGCGCATTTGACGGGCACTAATGTGAATATGCCATTTTGCACCGCATGTATCACACAAGGCGAAATCCTTAATAGGATTTGAAAAGTCGGCTCGGACAGACTTCTCGAAGCAGAAAGGACAACATGGAAAGTACCTCTGGACTTCAGTTCTTACAGTACGAGCCGCGCTAGACATAGATTCAACCTGCGAGTGTGCGATTATATAATAGTCTTATAAACTTTTAAAATAATGTTTCTCATTGAGAAGAGCCCAGCGCACGCTTATCTTTTTGCGCCGCAGTTCTGGCAGAAAACTGCGTCGTCATCCATTAAAGATCTGCAATACTCGCATCTGCCTCCCACAGTTTCTCTGGTTATAACTTCCCTCGTGAGGGTGGGTGGCGGTGACGGACTCGGTGGAGGTCCAGCTGACATCAGATTTGGCTGTTCACGGTTGCCGATTTGGTCTTGAATGAACATAGCAAAAGTTCTTGCTTGTGAATCCGCTCCTTTTGTTCGCCACGATTGCCGTTCCGTATCAGACAAACCAACGGCTTTGATTTGGTAAAACTGTTGTTTGGCGAAAAGTCCATAGAACAACAGAACCAGCCCCAAAAATGACTCCAATAAACATAAGAAAGAAAGTATCTGAAGTCCTGATGGTGCTAAAATGCCATGAACAAGACTATAAAGAATGACTGAAAAAATTATAAAGAAAATCCCCAGCACTGATACCCAAAGAAGAGAAACCCTTTGATAAGAGGCAGCAACAATGTGCGAGTACGACAGGGATTCAACTTTCTCATTAAATGTACCTTTGTCATATCTTATAACCCGTTGATTTGTTGCATGAAGAAAACCACCTGAAACCGATTGGGCGCTAGCCAATATCTGCTCATTTTTAAGAAGGTGGTCATCAAGAGGCATTGAGGTCTCACCTATTTACTATCAAATCTTTACTGTTTAAATCTATCCTTACCTCAAACTTTATCATCCAAGTAGAGTTTTTTATGCTTGACAAATGATTCCTTGGGCGAGTCGATTCTCCGCAGCGGTAAACCTTCATGGTGTTTTGCAAGGAACAGGCTCATTTAAGGGTCACATCGTCATTTGCTTGGACAGGTACATGGATTATGCCTTTAACCAAATCTGCGTTCGTAACGTCCATCTCTTCGTTTTTTTGTTAATTCAAAATTTGAAATGATGAATCAACCTTTACTTTTAGTATCACCTTCCCTCCAAGAAGATAAAATTAGATAACTCAACAGAAAATTCCGCGCAAAAAACGCGGAGTAACCCCAAGAACCGACAAAGGCAAAAAACACAATTATCCAGCCCAGAGAGCACCACCTTACACGTACTGCAAAAAACAGCGATTCAAAACTTCAAAAAAACAGCTACCAATAAACTGCTTTGCATTTATGAATTATTGTTAACTGTTACTAGTCTTGTATTGGTTGTAATGAACCAGTTAAGTAGGCAAATTAAGCGATAACACAACACAATAATCATTTAACACTCGACTATTCATACATACGACTGAGTTGTGAATAACCGTCTGACGCCGATAAATTTTTTCCTTCCTTTTGTGGCTGTTTCTGTTGTACTAATCCAAGTAATGCGTCCATCAAAGCCGTTACCTTCTTATCCAAATTAATGTTCGAATCAACTAACGTAACGATCAACTTTTTGAAATCTTCGATCTGCAGGTCTTTCCCGGCTAATTCATCTCTGAAAGACAGAAGTTCATTTTGCAAAAAATCTAATGTTTTTTGAGTGTTTAACCTTGAATCATAGACTTCATTTCTTAACTGCTTAACAGTATCAGGCAAAGAATCCGTGCCTTTGTTCTCTCAATCCCTGAATACTCTTCATGTGGAATATGTTCCGGAGGCGAAACGTCTTCAGTTCCAACCATTTCTCCTTTTTCATTCACAACGATAACCGTTCCATGTTTTACATCTACCTTAGCCTCTTCACTAAAAAAGCGGGTAATAGGCTTATGAAGAGGTTCGCCTGAAGGACTTAGTAAAATGCCAAACTTTACCTCTAAAGTATCTTTAACCTGTTGAACAGCCATTCCAGCCTCAAAAAGCAACTCTTCCAAATTGTAACCAACCATCTTACCTGGATGAATGATAATACATTTTGAAGTCTTTTTAACCCTCATATTGTTAACATGTGTACCCAACTTGACCCAATTCTTAGGCTCTCCCAACTTACGCCAATCAACAGGTGAAACCTCATTCCTAAAAATCTCAAACTTAACTGCTTGATCCTCAAGCATCAAAACCTCACCGTTACTATCACTCATAGTGAAACATGATTGACCGCTAGGGGTTAAACTGTAAGTCTTAAAAACATCTTTTGTTTGAAGCCTAATTAAATCCATGTCGATAAAGCGTTTTGTCCATTTACTAACGTTCTGTTTTGAACAACGAGCTTGTTTTGCTGCATCTTGGACAATTAAAAAGTAACCTTTTAGGTTTGCGAAAAGAACCGCTTTGATAACCACCGCCAGCAGCACCCCAAATCCGTCCCCCTCGTCCATGAAGTGATTTGTCCTTGGGCATGTTTCCCGCTTCCACGAGTTAGCTATTATTATGAAATTAATAATTATTATAGAATCTCTTATAAGCCGTCTGTGACCCATGGAAAAACCGTGGGAAGGATTATAACTTCTAAACAGCAATTAAAGTCAACGTACAGAGTAAACAAAATGTTCACACGCACACCCTTCATTTCTCAATGCGAAAGTATATGCCACTTATTTGTCGTTGCACAAACAAAAAACGACTTTTTGTCAATTGCTAAAAAAACTTGTTTCTCTGTAAGATATGAACGTGATGCACACGTAAATTTACTTCACATCTACTTTAGCGCACGCGACATAAAACAGGCTCATACAGCGTTCGGTTCGTCTAGAATAAGACTCAATACAAACTTTAAAGTGAAGCTTCACGATTTTGGAGTAACCCTAACAAAGGCACTCAAGGATACACCGTACTAAATGAAGTTTTTAACTAAAAAATCCTAGTTATCGGCAACTTCCGCTTAACACGGTCAGCATTAACCAATTAAGAAACCTCCAAAAAAGAAAAAGGGTTTATACAGAAAAGTCAAAGTGAATGGAGTTACCGCCATCGAAGTCCTAGACCAAACTAGAATGCAACAGTTTTTAGCATTTTGCCACAACTGTCACAGTAACTTCTTAGTCACCTTGGTTGCGTGGTATTGCTCAAGGATTTCCCATGTGGCGGTGGAAACCTTCAGGTTTGAACCGTTAAAGTAATCGATGAATCTGATTTCGCTACTTGGCCTAGCAACGCCTTTACTCTCTATCAAAAAGACTTTATGGTTATTGGTTAATGACTCGTATTCAAAAAGAAAACTACAAGCAACCGTTTCAAGACTAGTTTCTTCTTTAAGTTCTCTAATTGCAGCGTCTTTTCGACTTTCACCTTTTTCTACTCCGCCGCCAGGCAAATAAAAAGTCCGACCGTTGAAGCTAACAACAAGTATTCCCTTTGAAGTATCTACAATAACGGTGCCTCTATGCCTTTTAAAATCCAGCATACCCACTAACTTAACGCTATTTCTAATAAGCGCTATGTTCTACAAAACTGTTTAAGAATAAAAACAGAGAATACAAGAACAGATGCTGTTTTACCAGCAAGTCGGTTTCATAGCTGAGTCAAAGTATATTACCTCAACAGAAAAATTATTTAATTAATCCTTCAGACTTTAGACGAAGAATAAGGTCAGGATCGTTAATGTCCCTTATACGTCTAAGAAAATCATTTATTAAAAACGATTTCGACTTGTTTAATAAAGATGTTATCATATGCCGAAATATGAAATCCATCAACGAACTGTCACATTAACAAGTGATTTTAGCAAAGCGTGGGAGTTTTTGAGTAGTAAAGGTGAAATTACTTTACGAACTGAGAAGAATAGGATACCCTTTATTGTGAAAGCAAGCGTGACTAAAAGAGGAAAACATGAAGGTGAACGAGTAATACGTTTTCTTAATGCAGACAGCAGGAGAGTTCTGCTTATGTCTTTAAATGCTGTTGGGGTTATCATACCAATTGCTATGGAGAAGGAACGAGAATCGGAATGTACTGTGAAGCATTGGACAACTATCTTGAATCTCATAGCGAAATCAAATAATTCTGGTTCCAAGATATTCCTATACGCATTTTTCGGCTGTTGGTTTTTTGGTCTACCAAAAGAAGCGCAGGCGGGGTTTAGTCGCTTTTTAACTGGATGGCATCAGCAATAATTTCTGCTTTAATTGCACCAAAAAGCTTTCTCAATTCTTTGTGGGCTATCTTTGACGGCTCAAATGTGCTTGGGGTTAATTGTAGAGAGAGATGATAAGGGTTAAAATGGAACTATCGCCATAATGTAAATGGGAATTGAGTTTTAATGGAAAGAAGGTAAGATTGGTTTACCCAACACCGTAAGACCAGAGGATTAGAACTTGCCCACGAACAAATAACCAAGGCTTTGGACACAGTAACTTGGCTACATAAAGCAACCAAAAGCTTTTGCCAGAAGAACTTTCAAGAAGCAAGAAAATACATTGAAAACCTATTCATAACAGAAGAAGGCGTTGACCAACTTCGAACAGACACCTTCAAGGAGTTATCCAAAGGAGTAGCTCTTGTAGCAGATTACCGAGAAGACCTCTTACACCTTGTTAAACGAGCAGATACGCTGGCAGACTACACCAAAGATGCTGCAAGATGCCTCATAATGCTATTTGATGCAGACATCCCCAAGGAAATGTGTGACAAAACGGTTTTAATGACCGGAAAACTGGTCGATATTACTCAAATATTAAGAGGCTGTATCGAAAAAATCTCTTCAAACCCCGCAGAAGCTATATGTGATGCAAAAAAAGTCGAGGAAATAGAACACGAAATAGACGTTGAATACTTGAAAACCAAAAGCTTGTTCGTTAAATACGGCGGAAGTATTAACTGCGGAGCCATGGTAATCTTCGACGACTTAATTGAATTTATTGAGCACGCAACAGACATGTGCGCTAACACAGCAGATTACATCAGAGTATTGTCAAATAGAGAATAAACACTCTAATAACCTTCTTTTTAAGTTTCCAATTTGATGTTGCCTCCTATAGATAGGTCTAACGTCTCAATGTCTACATCTATTCAAACTTCCCATCACACATAGAGCATTCAAGCGGACGGACTATCGAGAACTTACCCAAGTTGAAGAATTATTAATCCTTCCCAAACGTGAGGTAGTTGGAACTTGACACATTAAGCGTTTCTCTTCACGGGATTATGTAGAGCTTAGAAAAACAGGAAGCAAATGAGGATGTTTCTTCTTGACAGGGCGCAAAATGTTAAATCAGATAGACCACTATTAAGTATTGAGATGGAGTATATGACAAACGTAAAAATAGTCGAGTTGGTGGCAAGTTCACCAGTTAGTTGGGAAGAAGCCACAAAAAACG
Organism: Candidatus Bathyarchaeota archaeon; assembly: GCA_963741005.1. GTDB lineage: Archaea > Thermoproteota > Bathyarchaeia > Bathyarchaeales > Bathycorpusculaceae > Bathycorpusculum. The sequence continues at coordinate 482,908 of CAVUGQ010000005.1, read as the reverse complement.
CACTTGCAGAAGCTGCCAAAACAATCAGAGGCATCAAATCTATTTATGTTAAACGCTGCACCGCAAAAGTCGAGAAAAACAAGATAGCTGAATACCTAGCCGTAGTCAAAATCGCCTTCTTATACCAAAAAGAACCATAAATTACCCTTCTGGTATTTTCGCATTTTCTTTTTTCATCTTAAAAACAGTGCGAACTTGCCCGTAAAAAATGGCAATTCGAAAATATACCTGAAAACAGCTAAAGATACTTCAAAAACAAGGCACAACAATCCAACATTTTAAGAGACCAAATAAGCATTTTATAATTGTTTTTGTCACATACTCTACGTAAAAAACGGCAAAGTATCATTGACGCGGTAGCCTTCTCTTCTTTGTCATCTCGTTTCTTGTCGTGCTAAATTTTCTTAGACATCGAAGTACAAAAAACTCATCAAAAAGCCCATTATCGATAAAATGACAGATTAAAAATGAGGATTCGTGTAAAGACCGAGAAACGTTTGGCTGGGTCAACATTGGCAGGACGCGGAGGCTACTTAGCCCAAAAAGAACAGCACCTTGCGTGTCTGAACCAAAACGTGCTTTGACCCTTCAAGCGCAAAACCCTCCTTTTTTCTTTCTAAAATAGTGAAGATAAATTATGGTATGAATATTTTGGTGCATGCTGATTGAAAATTAATATCAATCCTTTCTAAAAAAGAAAAAGGGTTATTTGGAATATCGATTCTAGATTTTCTCCTTGTCTAGAACGTTTCTGAATGTTTTTCCGCAGCACTCGTACAAGCCTATTGTCAGTTGGGTTCGTTTACCTTGCTTGTCAGGTTTGCCAGCCATCTTCCAAGTTTTCTTAGCATTGATGACGTCTTTTCCGCATTTTGGACATTTTGCCATTACATTAACCTCTACATCGATAGGTATGGTATGTACATATAAAACATTTGACTATTCCACTCTATGCTAGGCTTTTTGGATTTAGTTCATGAATTCTTATGTGAGACCAAACTATAGATTTGATCTTACATTTTAACCATTAAGAGGAGCCCCAAAGATTATTAGACGAAACCAAGATCAAAGACAAAATAGTAAAATTTACGCATAAAGATCAAATCGTGTAAATTCATACAGTTACTCTATGTAAGTTGTCCACCACACATTGGGCATTTATAGAGGAAACTTGCTTTGAATATCAAGTTGTTTGTAATTGCATAGGAAGCAGAAGTAAATCTTGCATTTTAAGCAGCTATGAAAACCGCCTCCTATCATCTTACCACAAGCATCACAAGGCCTTGATAAATTTACCATATTAGTTGTTTAGGCTTGATTTGGTAAAGAAGGCACTGTTGAAACTAACAAACGGCAAAGAGGAGAGTTCAATTAAAATGAATTTCTATAAACTCTGAATAAAATAAGTTTATCACAATAATTAATGTTAAATTTGAAGTGGCGCGCTATTCAGATTCCATTAAAGTTAGTGTTGATGTTACATTTACAATTTTTCTAAGACGATAAGTTACAAGTTTCTTTAACTCTTGTATTGAATCTGCCTTAATTCTAACGATTAAGTCATAAACACCATATGAATGGTAGGCTTCCTCCACACATCCAGTTTTCCTAACGTCCTTTAGCACTTGTTCCTCAGTTCTAGGAGTAATATTTAAAAGTACATACGCCCGAGGCCTACAAAAAGTCTCCGAGCAATACTTCTAAGAATGACTAATAAAAACATAGTGATGCGCTTAATTATTAATCTGTACTTTGTATATGATTGATAGTATGCAAGAATATCGAGCCAATATAAAATTGGATAGCATATTATTATCTTTTAGGGCGTTCAAATGCACTCATTAAGCGGGTTTAACTTTCTTTATAGGTTCCTTTATCCCTGCAAATTTTGTGCTTAATTCTTCTAATTCAAAACTAAACTCTGATTGATTATTACGTTGTTCTGCCAAGTCACACACCACTCCAAACTATAATCCCTGATGCTATTCGATACAATAAAAGCTGTTTCAACAGGTAACTGTCTAAAGCCCTGTTAAGTCTCCGCCAGTTTGAACAGTTGTTAAACCAGGAAAGATTTCGGTAAATATAGTAAAGATACAGTTATGCGTTTTCTACTTAAACTGCTTCGAATTTCATTGTTTATTCTTATGGACTGAACTACTCTACAGAATGGCATCAGTGAGTCGATGAAAGCATATGCTTAAAGGCAAAATGGGGTAAGTTTAACTCGGTGACAGATATTGTCTTCAGAGCCAGAGGAAATCCAGTATATTCAAGCTATGCACGCTTTGGAAGAATTTGTAAAGATACTTGTTGTAGAATATCCATTGGTATTCAAGGATGGATCAGGAGTCATAGAGATTAGTCCTTCAACTAAAAAACAATTCTTCCCTTACGAAGCCTCAATAAATATAAGAAAAAAAGAATAGAGCTTGTGGTCGTAATTCTTTGGCAGGTTAATCTGATGAATCCGGTTGTGGTATATTCAACAAAAGGTGGTAACACCGAAAAAGTTGAGCTCGAAATCTCCCAAGAATTAAACTGTGAAGCAATCAAAATATTGGAGCATCGGATTTTTCAGTAATATCGCTTAAAGAATTTGACGTTGTGGTTATTGAGACCTGGGTTCGTGATGGAGAACCAAGTCCAGATATGATAAGTTTCTAGTTTTGAACATCTCAATTTCGTACCACCAGTTTGCTAATTGCCCATTTTTTCGCTTCGGATTCAAACTCTATTTGGTTTTTCTTCTCATGGGGTCTGAAGCTCCTCTCCGCTCTAATGCCTCGTTGAGTCAAGGAAAAAACAGTAGTTGATTTTTTGTCCTGATTTGTTTTGTTGATTAAGCCTTGATATAATAGAAACCCCAAATAGGTCTTCATGTTTTTGTTGGACATCCTTTTTTTGCTCGCTAATTCATTTAATGTTGACGGACTTATGGATAGCAGAGCAAGCACGTCCACCAAAATTTCGAGGTTTGATTGACTTTCAAATTTAGGCGAGGGTATGTTCTTTTCTCCACTATTATCTTGTGAAATCATAAGTATTATTCCTCCTGAGCGTATATGTGTACATCAATTAAGTGGTTAAACGTGGTGTAACGGGCAAACGCAAGCCTCGGTAACAAGTAAAAAGAGAAAAAGGGAAGGTACGCGGGATACATAGCCATAATACGATAATTATATTAAGAAAGCGGAGTTTACGGCAAACACTTGGGGTTTTCACCATTATTGACGGTTCCTAAAAAGCTGTTTTCCGTCAAAGGTTGTAACGTAATCAAAGCCTTGTCCAAGTGGAACCACGATTATAGGATGGTAGATCCACCATCGCACACAATGCATTGACCTGTAATGAAGCTTGATTCATCGCTTGCCAAAAAGACAACCAAGTTTGCGATGTCTATTGGAAGTCCCATTCGTCCTATTGGAATCGTTTTTATGATTTGCTGAACCATCTCTGATCCAGCAGGTATTACGCCTATGTCGATGGGTCCTGGTGCTATAGCGTTAATGTTAATTTTGTATTGAGCCATTTCAAGCGCCAAAGATTTAGTAAAGCCAACAATACCTGCCTTGCTAGCGGAGTAATGTGCTAGATTCATGTAGCCGATTACAGCTCCAGCTATTGATGCAATATTTATTATTTTACCGTATTTTTGGGCTACCATTTTTGGTAAGACGGCTTTGGTGCAGTGGAAGACTCCGTTAAGGTTGATTCCTATAACTTTGTTCCAATCTTCATTTGTCATTTCAAGAAACGGTTTTTGAGGGTAAATTCCAGCGTTGTTAACAAGAATGTCTACCCTTTCATATTTACCCATTACTTTATCCTCGATAGCAACTGCCTCTTTTGCGTCTGTTACATCACACTTGACTGGGAACGCTTTTGAGCCAACAGATTCAATTTCTTTGCCGACCTCAAAGATTTTATCTGAGACATCTGTAACTACAACTTCGGCTCCATTTCTAGCTAAATTTAAGGCGATTTCCCTACCAATTCCATGTCCTGCACCTGTTACTATCGCTATTTTACCATTAAGATTAATCACAAAAATCAGCTCCTATAACTTATAAGAGGTGTCTTTATCTATAAAAATATTAACAGATTAAAAAGAATCGAGTTGAATTCTCAACTTGTTGGAGATTTGATTAGCAAACCCGTTTTTGTTGAAAGTTAAGTTTATCAAGCTTTTCTTTGTGATTTTAGTTTATGCTTTTTTCTCTAAACGTTGGATTTGTTTTTAGAGATGGTTTTTCGATGTATTCTATAAATCAAAAAAAGAAAATAAGGAAAGTTGAGCTGAAGAAATCGTATAAATCACCAATTAAATCGCCATCGGTGCCAAGAGTGAGCTACCTCGGCACAGTTTTCAATGCTTTTCCTTGATCTCGCACGTTTGCGCTGTTTGAACACTGGAACCATAAACTCCGCTTGCTCAGTCACTTAGAAGCCTCCAAAAAAGTCTGTCTAGTTGAAAAAAATAAAATGAGGAAAAGGTTATGGTTGACACCAAACCGCAACAAAATACACCACCCCGGCCGCTTTTATAATTGAAGAGAAAATACTTAGATTTATTTTCGCCAAATTCAAAGTAAAATTGACAAACAATGTACTGCGTCAAATGGCGCTACCCCCATTAAATCAAAAAAAGAAAATAAGGAAAAAGCACCTGAAGAAATCGTTGACGAAGAAGAGACGGAAGAAGAGAGACTAAAGGAAGATATGGTTTCAAGAGGTAACGAATTAATCAAGGATAAAATAATGGCGCTTGATTGGGATGACATGCAAGAACTGGTAGCTGGAATACTTAGAGCCATGGGTTACAAAACAAGAATTTCTGAAAGCGGACCAGACAGAGGAAAAGACATCGAAGCTTCCCCTGACGGGTTGATGCTCACAGAACCACGCATACTTGTGGAAGTAAAGCTTAGATCTGGACAAATGGGTTCTAAAGAAGTTCGAAGCTTCAACTCAGTTCTAAGACAACAGAAGGGATTATACGTTTCCACCGGAGGCTTTTCCAAAGACGCCGAACTTGAAGCAGAGCGGGGAGAAAAACAAATGACGCTAATAGATGCTGACAGGCTAGTCCAACTTATCGTCCAAAACTACGACAACTTTGACGTAGATACTAAACTACTAATTCCGCTATCGAAAATATATTGGCCCACTTAATAATAGCAAAAACCAAAGCTAATTCAGCACTATAACATGTCATGGCTGAGATAATCGCTCGTTTGCTTGCAGGCATCGCGGGCATAATAGCAAAACTATATCCTGCATGGATATTGGCTGACCTAATTTCTAGCGGGATTAGCTTTCTTGTTGTTTATGCTACTGGTGGACTTGCGGAAATTCTAGGTGAAATTGCAATAAATTCAGCTATTGGCGTGATTCCTTTTCCCTTCAACCTTCTAGTTTTCTTTTACATTTCACCATTTTATTTCATACTTCAATTATTATTGTTCATAATTCTTCTGCTCCTACTTAGGCAAAGCAACGATTGATATTCCAAACCTCACAACTACGCTAAATTGCAGTTCAATATGTACCACAAACTATAGCAGAAGATATGTGAAAATCCCACGGTGAAAAGTGTTGCAGGTTCTGATTTATTGGTTGTTTCATCTTTGGCAAAAACCATTTATCGTGAAATAGAACATGATCAAAAACAGGAAGCAATAAGCAAAAGAGACGAATGGTAAGAACAGTTGATAGAGGTAAAAACTTTATTTTAGAGCTATAGAGCTTAAAACAATTAAAAATAATAGAGTTACGAGAAACAATGCCGGAAACGCGACGTACAAACGCGGGATTTCTATCAAACAAAGAGGCTGCAAGGGAAAAACAGAGAATACAAGCAATGGTAAGAAACATTGCTGGAACCAAACAAACAGAAGAAACAAGCAAAGCTAACTATTTTATTATAAACCCAAAATTTTGGAGTTCAAACAGAGGCCGAATTGTTACTGCAATAGTCATTAATCGAGCTTACGATAGGCAAGCAATTCTTAAAGCAACGATGATTGATGAAAAAGATTTTGATTCGGCTCTTGGAGAACTCTTTAAGGCTGAACTTCTCGAAGAAAAAAGAGATGGCAAACTTTGGGTAACAAGAGAACTTTATTGGCAATGCCAAAGCTTTTTCCAACAAGCTAAGCAAGCGAAGGAAGAAGATGTATTAACGTCTTCAGAAAATATCGAAAAAGTGAAGACGGCGGAAGATCATATAACAAAGGAAGAGTTTCTTTTGGAGTTTTTTGGCGCTTTCAGTCGAGATTTGGGAAACCCACAAAGATGGTTTACTACCAATCCAACAGACCTTTTTCCTTTTATTGAGGAATGCGCTGAAAACAGGGTACCTGCATTTATCAACGTTCAGCCAATGAAACGCAAAGCACAACCTTTAGGAATAGAGAAAGTATTCTTCGACTTTGACTACTGCAAAAACAATGAAATACTTCCAGACGCAGAAACCCAAAAACGAAAAGCCGAATTAAGAGAAGAAGTAAAGCATTTTCTTAAGAAACTTAACGACCTAAACATTAAGCCACTGGTTGTTCAGACTCGTCGAGGTTATCACGTTCATATCTTCTTTGACTCCGTTTACGAAATAGATGAGGATGTTGTTTTTTCAAAACAAACCTACAGACAGCTACAGCTTGACCTTTTAAATGAATGCAACTACCGGTTCATTGATTTCGCAGTTGTGGGAGACATAAACAGAATGTGCCGTATTCCTTTATCAATTCATGAGAAATCAAGTGAAGAATGCATAATAGTTAATGGTCAACTGAATGAAGACAAAGTTAGGAGTATCGAATACTTCAAACTCTATGGACTTAAACGAAAAGACATTGAATCCGCAAGAAAAAAAGCAAAAGAACTCGAAAAAACCAACAAAGAAAGACGAACAAAATATGTTGACAGAAATTTAGTTTTTGAGAGTTCTGACGGAATTAGACCTTGCTTTGTTAAAGCATTGAACTCGGGGGAGATGTGTCATCAGCAGAGGCTCGCTCTTCTTTCTGAAGCATATTCGCTTGGTTTTCATAGTCCTGAGAGCATAATTGAACTTTTCAGATGCCTTAACGATTTTGACTACTCTATAACGAGTTATCAGGTTAACTGGTTTTTCACCCATTGGGTAGAGAAAAGCTCAATTAGACCCTACAACTGCCGAACGGTCCAAAGATACGGCTGGTGTTTAAACGAAGATTACCCAAGATATAAAAAAACTAATTAAAGCAAAATAAAATTGGAATTAAAAAAGGGTTTTCTCTGAGCAAGAATTAAGTTTTGTTTATCTTGCCCAGCAGGGACCATAACCATAGCCGTATCCGTTGCCATAGCCGCCTTGATAGGGGGCTGGTGCTGGAACGGAGCCGTCAGTTGGATCTTGAGGCGCTACATACCCGTTGTTGTAGGCTTGGTTTGCTCTTAAGCCAAAGCAGTTGCCAATCCAGCCAAAGAACCCATTGTTTGAACCGGTAGTTGGGTTTGTGGTTGTGTCTGGTTGGTTGGTGGCTAATTGGGCTGAAGCTACTCCAAACGCGACTAAGGTTAATGCCGCTATTGCGGCCAGGGCTATTACGATTTTTTTTCTTTGCATGTGTTTATCACAATATTGTAATATGTGCATGGAGGCTTATGGTAGTTGCCTGAAACAGAACTGAAACAGATTAAGAAACAATCCTCAAACTTATAGCATCGGATGAATTAACAGGCAATTAGCAATTCTGGCGCTTGTCCAGATCAAACCAAATATAGATACCCAAAATTTGTCTTTTACTTTTTTTAAAAAAAAGAAAAAGGGGTTTTGTTTGTGCGGGTGACATTTCCATCCTTAAATAACAAGTTTATGTTGCCGTCTGCTTTCTAATTGTAGTGTGGCGATAAAGATGAATGCCAAGCAATTCTTCAGAATCGAAGTTAGCACAAGTTTGGGACATTTGATAAGGGAAAGGATGACACTGACTAAAGACGAAGAGAAAGTAAGAGAAGCGCGAAGGAATTATCGTGATGGAATCAAAAAAGCATGGGACATTTACACCCAAGACAACCTGATAGTAAAGGAAGCAAAGAAGACTCTTGACTCAGCCATAGACGAAGCATACAAATTATGCTTGCCTGAACATGGAGAGAGAATGGCACAAACAGAATATGAACAGGCAACCAAACTTTATTTTAAAACTTTATACAAAGTTCACCGCAAGTTTGCGGATACGATTGGACAAATTTGGTGTGTTTTCATGAAAGATATGGAGACTTTTAGATCAGCATGATTTTTTACTGTTTTCTTGTTTAAAACAGTTGGAAAACGAGGATTAGAAGATAGCTGAAAGTGCTGTTCACCAGTTGGCATTGCCTATAAGCAAGTTTTGTCCTAAGGGTGTTTTCCCTGAGGTTGAAAAGGTATGTATAATCAAATAGTAATTGATTGCCAAACCAAAAAAGAACACTTTAACTGTGAATACTGTTTAGTAAAAAGAACATGCACACTACGACTTGAGGATAAAGAAGTGCATGAAAGGGAACCCTCAAGTGTGATAGTTCAGTTTCAAGTCATCGAGCATGAATTTTTTGTGTAACGAATGCGTCTTTAAAACGTGTGATGCTTGTGGAAACTTAGGAGCTACCTTCTGGTGCAAAAATGTCGAATACGCCTCTGCTATAAGTGCAACATAGAAATGATTTTAAATGGACTCAAAAAAATAGGGGCATTACTTTTTTTAATAATCTTACCTGAGCAGTCTTCGTGCCTGACAATTGCATTTTTTTCCAAACCACCCGTTGTCCTTCAACAATGGGTTTATGGCAAACAGCACAGAAAATATGTCCACGTCTTTGCATCCTAATTAGAAGCTTATGATTTATTGTATAGCGGTCAGGAGGCATTTTACTACTCCTCTTTCCTATCTTGTATTTTAATGATTGACTAAAAAAGGGGAAGGGATATTTTGGTTGGCTGCATTATGGACGCTTTCTTAGCACTAATATCGTTACTGCAAATCCGATTGCAATCGCAAGGATGATTGCAATAATGCCTGGTACTAGATATGTATCAGCTACTGATTGTACTGGTTCTTGTATGGGTGTTGGTGTTGTTGACTCCGAATCTACGTTTATAGCAGTTTTTGCATCAGAGGGCCAATAGGAGTTTGAGCCTGCAAACGAAGCAATAATGGTGTATTCACCTGGAACCTCAGGTTTGAATGTAGTCTTGTAGAATCCATCTGAATCACTGGTTGTTGTGCCAACGTTGTAGAAGTTGCCGTTGGGATCTAACACGTTTATAGTTACGTCGACACCTGTTGCATCAGTCGGCTTGGGCATCTGCATATATACGTACTCCATCCAAGCAGTCATACTATCATCAGAGACAGCTGGAACACCGTTAGGGAAACGTGAGGCCTGTTCATCTTGATTTGTGCCAGCAGCTGTATCAATTACCATACCTTCTACCAGTACCGCATCTCCATAATTCGATACCTTAGGCGAAGCGGTAACGGTCATGGCACTTGGGCCCTTCCCGTAGCAGTATATTTGGTTGTCATACAGGTTAAGATCTACGAGGTAGCCGTCAGCCAAAGCTGGGTGGTTTCCCCAGTGCTCTATCGCCCATATCTCTGTTCCGTCAGTAGTGTTTATGCAGCGTATCATCGAACCGCGCCATAGAGGCTTGTTGGGAGAGTGCTCAGTTGAATATAAATAGATCTTGCCGTCAGCTATAGCTCCCAAGGACAGCGGATAATTTGGATAGGCAATTTCGTGACCTATCGATTCTGCTGTATAGTTCCACAATAAATCTCCTGTCTTGATATCGAATGCTCGCAACACTCCGCCGTAGCCATACGTGAAAAGTTTACCATAAGCAATTGTATTACTCTGGCTATACATATCCCAGGCATTTCCCGGTGTAGTTGGACCCCAAAGCTTTTCGCCAGTATCCAGACTATAGCCGTAGAATGTTCTGTCTTCTTTATCAGTCATAATGTAAACGCCATCGTCTAAGCTCGCAGAGCCCAAATTCCAAGTTGTGTTGTACGCATCCGCCGTCACTGTTCGCGTCCAAAGCATCGTTCCTTCTTGCCCCGGTTTCAGGCTCAAAGCCCATACGGTGAAGGTTGGGTCTGTACCCCACCTGTAACCTAAGCCACTTGAACCGATTATTCTGTCATTGAGAACTATATTAATTCCGCCTGTTATATCCGAAGGTATCGGAACCGTCCACTGGAATCCTCCATCTCGTGCATCAATCGTAACCCCTTGTGGCGTTCTATAGTCCCAATAGTAATTGGAACCTGCCTGAACACTCGGGTATAGAACTGCGTTGGTTGAGTTCCAGAGAGTCAAAGTATCCTGCCCCGTGTTAAGCTGGTATTTTAGCATGCTCCCGATTTCATCTCTGGCTATGGTACCCGAAGGCACGTGCGTCAATTGAATCAAATTATATCCAGTGTAAGGGTCGTACATAGACCAAACACTGCCAGAAATCTTCCAAAGGTATGCTCGCTCTCCGTGTTCGTTAGGTGTATTATCGTTAAGTATTTGGCCGAAGGTTACAGTGTCATTTTTCCACCACATTGTTTCTCCCGTGCGCAAATCAACAGCATAGAAACCGAGTGCCGGTGGGTTTCCGTCCATCGGATACCGATTGTCAGCGTATTCATTGTAATAGTAGAATCCGTTCATGATTACGGGATTCGGTATTCTGGTTTCATATGACTTTCCGCCGTAGTAGCTCATATCACCATAGATGCCTTCGCCGATGCCTCCGAATGTCAACCCTCTTGTCCACATTATATGGGCGCTTTCAGGTCCCATGCTGTATTGAGCAAAGCTGTTGACAGGGTCGCCTTGACCTAGCCAGTTTCCCGCGATTTGGTACCAGTTTCTGTTTATTCCGTTTATTGGTCTTCTCCAGTACTCGGTTGGAAGGGGAGTCTCAACCCAGTCTATTATTGGCTCTTCTTGCACTGTTAGATAAGCTGGCTCGCTTGTGCTGGCTGTAACTGTGTCGTTGATGAATACTGGACTTCTTTGAATGCCTGTGGGGTTGAAAGGTTCACCGGTTAACTTGTCTCCTGGGAACTTAAACACGAACTCATAAGTGCCAACTTGGTTAGGAGTATATGATGTTGCGTATGAGCCAACAGGGTCGGATGTGAAGGGTCCTAAGGTATCTGTTGATCCATCGGGTGCTGTGATGTCAACTGTGAAGTCGTCATATCTGTCTCCGTATGCGCCGTCTGCTGTTGGTGGAAGTTTGTCGATCCACATAACTATTAGCACTGCTTGACCGACGCCTGTGGTTTTAGGCGATACATCTACATATGCCCAACTGTGAATATCCCATGGAGGATCGTGTGCCTTAGCCGCTGGCAAAGCAACGAATATAGATGTAGTAGTTATAGTTATCATTAGAATCAACGCAATCAAAGTAGTCATAGTTTTTTTGTTTACAAATTCATGTTTTTTCTTTTCCTATAAATTGTGTTTAGCAAGGCAGTCTTTTTAAGAGGTTGCCCCGCCAACAAAAGCAAAGGCTGTTGCATGTTGTATATAAAATGTTGTTATCTTAACGTAAAAGATGGAAATCATCAGATGTTTTAAACACACACTTATTAAGCGCACGCTCTTAATGTGGCGTTTTTTTCAGTAAAAAAATATAGAATTAAAAAAAGAAAAGGAGTTAGTGGCAATTTCGCCAAATTAGGTGTATTACAACCAACACACCAGCCCAATCGGCATTAACGTTAAATATATGATACGATAACTTGAAAGCCAAGTAAGGGTGAGTTTCAAGTTGTGCTCAAGCGCTAATCGTAACGTTAAAGATGGGTGTATTCGTGACTTATTCGTTAAACATTTTGGCAAGCCGATTGAAGAGTATGAGAGCTTCAAACATGCAACTGAAGGCTTGAAAAATAGCACCTACACAAGTTATCGAAGAATGCTGCCTCACTTTTTCTTATTCATAGATGAAGATCCTGACTCTGTGATTAAGCAGCGAAAACTTGACTTATTAATTGAGGATGATACGCAAGGAGAAAGGTATGAACGGTTGACTGCCTCCTACGTTAAATTCTTGGTTGACCGTGGATTAGCGGGTAATTTTGTAACTAACCATCTATCGAGAGTTCAAGGCTTCTTTTCTAACAATGGGCGTCGTATAGGTTTGATGATGCGTAAATTAAAAATTCCTAAAGCCAGGCGTAGTCACAAGTTTTCACCTAATAATGAAGAAGTTCGGGGTTTGTTTGCTGTTGCTGATTGTGCAAGGGATAAGTTGGTAGTGGCGTTGATGTATCAAAATGGTCCGTTGCCTGTGGATGTTTCTTTGCTTTGTTGTGGAGATTATCCTTCTGAACCCTGGATCTATTTTGAGCGAAGCCGAAGTAAGACTGGTGAAGTATGGCATGGCGTTTCAACTCCTGACGTCTGTGAATGTTTAAAGGCTTACTTGAAGGTGCGTGGCAAATACAAGTCTGAAGATCTCTTGTTTATTGGCAGGGAAGGAGCATTAAAAGGAAAAGGCGTAAGTTCGATTGTGAGAGATTTAATAGTTAAAGCTGGTTTTGGTTCAGTTAAGGGGTTTAAACCTACTTCTCTTAGGGATGCTTTTGAGGATGCACTCGTTGATGCAGAGACTTATCATAAAACTAAAGAAGCGTTAGTTGGGCATGTCTCAAAAATTGAGCAAGAGTATGGTGGTTATAACAAGATGGTTTCGCATTTAGTTGAAGCCATGAAGAAAACTTATCCTTTGCTCTGCTTGAATGATCTGAATAGAGTTTCGGGAGAGGTTGCTGGTTTCTCCCTTCAGGAGCTTGAGAAGTTGAAGGCAGTGCTTGGTAGGTATGATGAGGTTATGACTATCGCTGATTTAGTAAAGAATGGCAAACTTATGCACGTCGACGATCCTGATCTTGTTCAAAAACTCAAATCGCAAGGGAAACTTGAATAAAGCATATTTTAGGTCTGCGAGAAACGGTATCTTAGCGCAGAGGTCAACACTTTCGTTCGTGGTCTATTTTGGTCTAGGACTCCGTTGGCGTTAATAACTTTCAAGATGTCGAGAATTGTTTGACTTATGCCTTGCCCGTATAGTTCACTAAGAGAAGAAATACTTTCATAAGTGTCGTCAGGAATATTCAACGAGACTTTTTTGGCATAGCTTGATGTATAATGCGGAGTTAATAAAAAACTTGTTATCTCTACAGAATATCCCGGTTTTTTGATACTGTCTTATTGAGTTAAGCATGGAAATGGGGAGATGCCTCCCGCGCAAACCCCTTTTCTTTTTTGGAGTTTTGCTAATTGGTTGAGGTTGATCGTGTTAAGCGTAAGTTGCTTTCTCTCTTTGTTGATGATTGTAGCTTTAGAAACAAGAAGGGCTGGAGAGCTTTTATGTGTTCACGTTACCGTTTTGAACAATTCAAAAAGCATAATCCAGAGAAATTTAACACTTTAATTAACGGAAGTATTGCTGATTTATCTGAATTAGAAAAAGCTGTTTCATTAAATATAGTTAGCCAAAAGAAAGCACAACCGAGTAGGTCGAATCGGGAGGCGTTTGATGAGCTTATGGACGGCTGCAGAAGACAAAACCAATAATTTATCTATAGAATAAAATGTTATTTATCGGTTGTTTGACAATTTCTTGCTGACTGCTCTATGTAGGCTTTTGTCGAGGGAATCCTGAAAGATTCGAGTGGCAATATGGTTTTTTTACCTACAAGCTACAGTTGGCGTTTTCAATCGTTAATTATTGAAGCGTGCGCTGAATAAATAATATCAAACGATTCTTTAATGTTTTAAATTTCTTTGCCTAAAAAGAGAAAAATGGAGTATGCAATATTTAATATACAAATAGCAAAATAAATGGGTGCATAAATTTTAGGAGTAAGAAAAATGCAAAAAATTAGAAACAAATCTATGGCAATTTTTATCGTTGCAATCCTACTATTATCAAGTGCTTCTTTACTCATAACTTTACCAGCAGCTACTGCTCATGATCCTGGATGGAAGGTTCCAACATGGTGCTTTATCACGGTTTCACCTAATCCAGTGGGAGTTGGTCAAAGTGCCCTAGTTGTCTTATGGGTTGACAAGCTTCCTCCAACTGCAATAGGTTACTATGGCGACAGATGGACCCTTTCAGCCGAAGTAACAAAGCCCGACGGCACAACAGAATCTTTAGGCACACACACCTCCGACCCAGTTGGATCTACATACATATCATACACACCAGCCGAAGCTGGCACATACAAATTTGTGGCCAGTTTTCAGGAACACAAAATTACCGGCGAGCCAGTTCCTCCAAAAGGAACTACAGTTTACTCGCCTGAAACAGTCAACGACACATACCTAGCAAGCACGAGTGAACCATACTATCTAACGGTGCAACAAGAACCAATTCAAAGCTGGCGGGAAACCCCACTTCCAACAGACTATTGGGCACGACCAATAAGCGCAATCAATAGAGAATGGTGGACAATGTCTGGCGACTGGCTTGGCGGAACCGCAATGCAAGGACAAATAAACCCCTACAGTTTAGGCCCCGAAACCGCTCATATAATGTGGACAAAACCATTAACACTCGGAGGATTAACTGGAGGAAAAACCGAATCAATAGGCTACTATGACGGTCTTTCATATGAAGCTAAATTTACAGACGCATTCATAATACAGGGACGACTATACTACAACGATTACCCAGATATTCGATATAATCACGACAGCCCTCCACCAGGAATGCACTGTATAGACATACGCACTGGACAAGAAATATTTGCGAAAAACTATACTATAACCTTGGGACAAGACCTTGATTATGAAACCTTCAACCAACACGGTGTTGTTTCCTACATTTGGAAAATCCCTGTCAGCCGAGACACTAACAAGAACTGGTACATGTATGATGCATTTAACGGCGTTGACCTAGATATTCTCACAAATGTCCCTACAGGCACAGACGCTACAGGCAAAGATGGAAGTCTTCTAAGATATGTCCTAGATACTTCACATCACTGGTTAGCCCTTTGGAATGCAACTGACGCCTGCTTACTACCAAGTTATACATCGGGACAAGCAAACTACAATGAGACCTGGAGAACAGGATACAAACGAACGATCGACGCTCGAACGTCAGGATACACTTGGAATACAACCATACCCACATCAATAACTGGCAGCATCAACTGGCAAATTGCAGAAGACAAACTAATTGGCTCGGACGGCTTTTCAAGCAACAACAGGGTTCAATCATCAAATCCCTCAACAATGTGGGCACTAAGTCTTAAACCAGGAGAAATAGGCAGATTACTTTGGCAAAAAACCTACACGCCACCGACAAACGAAAGTGTCTATCTAGATTCATATAACGCCGAAGAAGGAACCTTCACAATGGTCTCATTGGAAACAGATAATGTCTGGTGCTATAGCCTAGATACCGGTAGCCAACTATGGGGTCCAGTGAATACTAAAAATCAGATGGATTACTATGGCCTATCCACCTCTATTACCTATGGCAAAGTTTTCACCTACGGTTATGGAGGTGTATTAACTGCTTACGACGCGCAAACCGGTGCTTACTTATGGAATTATACCGCCAAAAATATTGGCTTCGAATCTCCTTACGGTAACTATCCATTGAATTTAGGTTGCATTGCCGACGGAAAATTGTATATGTACTCGACCGAGCACTCACCGACCAAACCACAATGGCGTGGCTCAATGATACGCTGCATCAATGCCTCAAACGGAGCTGAACTATGGACAATAGAATCATGGGCAAACAACCCGATTATCGCAGACGGCTACCTAGTAACACTAAACACATATGATAACCAGATTTACTGTTACGGTAAAGGACCCAGCGTTACATCTATTACTGCCGCTCCTGAGGTTTCCAACTTTGGAGACAAAGTACTGATAAAAGGTAATGTAATCGATAACTCTGAAGGCACAAAACAAGACCAGATTAGCGCACGTTTCCCACACGGTATCCCAGCAATATCAGACCAAGATCAGAAAGTCTGGATGGAATACTTATATGAAGATCAGCCAACGCCAACAAATGCAACAGGTGTTCTTGTGACAATAAATGTTGTTGACTCTAACGGTAACTACAGGACAATAGGAACTACTATGACCGACTCCAATGGCGCATATAGTCTTTCATGGAAACCTGATATATCCGGTGATTACTCGGTCATCGCCAGCTTTGAAGGTTCAGAAGCCTACTATCCCTCGCATGCAGAAACTGCGTTTACCGTTTCAGAAGCTAACCCTACACCCACACAATCGCAACCACCGACAACATCGATGACTGACACATACTTTGTTCCCGCAATCGCTGGACTATTCGTTCTAATCATTATAGTCCTTGTTGCAGTAGTACTGCTGATACTCAAGAGGAAACCTTAAACACAATCAAGGGATTAAAAATCCCTCTCTCATTTTTTAGTATTCAATCCTAAGCTATAACTTTCTCTTATCTTTTCGACGATTTGGATGCTAAAGTGTACTGTGAAACTTTTCTTAAGTAGTTGCAGAAGGGAGGCTCTTGGAGCGTTGTTAATTACCCTAAGGGTAGCGCAGAGGCTTTGTTGAAATTAACGGAGAAAGGAAGGGCAGAAATCATTGACCTCTTCTATTTAGATAAGGAAAAAAGAGAGCTAAAAGTCTCGTTAAAAGAATGAACCTCAACTAAAAAAGTTAAAACTATCGCACCTTTGATATATTACTGCTTTAAGGCAACCACAACAGTTTATTTTCTTGAAATTATGTATTCAATTTAGCGGACTTTTAAATATCCTCAAATATCCCCACATCACCAGAAACCCCTTCCCAACAGAGAAGCAGGTTTTTCGCCAGGATAGAAGAAGAGTCCGCTTTTACTTTTTAAGGACAGCAATTACTCAAATTTTCCGCTGCACATTGGGCATGCCCCTATTTTTTTGAGTCCATTTAAAATCATTTCTATGTTGCACTTATAGCAGAGGCGTATTCGACATTTTTGCACCAGAAGGTAGCTCCTAAGTTTCCACAAGCATCACACGTTTTAAAGACGCATTCGTTACACAAAAAATTCATGCTCGATGACTTGAAACTGAACTATCACACTTGAGGGTTCCCTTTCATGCACTTCTTTATCCTCAAGTCGTAGTGTGCATGTTCTTTTTACTAAACAGTATTCACAGTTAAAGTGTTCTTTTTTGGTTTGGCAATCAATTACTATTTGATTATACATACCTTTTCAACCTCAGGGAAAACACCCTTAGGACAAAACTTGCTTATAGGCAATGCCAACTGGTGAACAGCACTTTCAGCAGAGACCTAAAATTTGTTTCCCAACTGGTTTAAACAAGAAAATGATAAAAAATCTGATTAGTTGTTAGCCTCGTAAAGTGTTCTAAGGCATTCTATCTCTCGCATGAAGTAAGAATTGCATATCTTATCTGCCACCGCCTTTTGCTCATGTCCATACAGTTTGGAGAGCGTTAAAACTACAATTGGACAAATGCACCGGAAAGACGGCAAACCAACTAAAAACGGAACAAAAAAGCTCTACTGCTATGCTTATGACGCTTTCGTTAAAATGCTCAAACTTCACTGGGATATACCTAAATACACTCAAGAAGATCACGACCCCTTTGTACCTGACGAAACCGAATTAGACGCTCTGATTAGTGCTGCAAAGTCTAAGCTATTGGCTGCTTTTCTTCAAAGCCTTAAAGAGACATTCGGCGACCCTGGTGAAGTGTTAAGAATCAAATGGTTAGACGTTGATGTAAACAACAAAAAAATTAGTATCCGTTACCCCGTAAAAAATCACCTTCCAAGAACCCTTCAAGTATCTAACCGGCTGCTATCAATGATTGACGCATTACCCAAAAAAGACGATAGAGTTTTTCCAAATTGTTACGGAAACATGCTTCATCGTTTCGTTACGATGCGTAAAAGAACCGTTGATATTCACAAAAACCCCAGACTATTAGCAGTTGACTTCACAGCCTTTAGAACTTGGGCAGGGACAATGATTGCCTACCATACAAACGGAAACGTGTTAACTGTCAAGAAACTACTTAGCCATAAACAAATCAAAAACACAATAAAGTATATCGGTCGATAGAATTCCAAAGCCAAGACTTTGAAACCACAAGCGCCACAACAGTTGAGGACATACTAAGATTAGGCAAAGAAGGTTGGATTGAATACTCAGTTATCAAAATCAACAATGCCGAATACCACTGTTTCAAGAAGCCTAAGAGGTTTAGCAGCTACGTCTAAAAATACAGTAGTAAGAATAATTAAACATGGAAAAAAGAAGGGAAAGGCTTTAAGCCGTATCTCCAATTTGCATCTCCCGCATAATATCCCTTTTTCTTTTTTTGAAGTTTTTTAGTTGGTTGACGCTGATCGTGTTAAGCGTAAGTTGCCTTCTTTGTTTGTTAGTAATTGCAGTTCTAGAAATACGGAGGGGTGGAGAGATTTTATGCGGTCACGTTACCGTTTTGATCAATTCAAAAAGCATAATCCAGAAAAATTGATACTTTAATTAACCGAATTATTTTTGATTTATCTGAGTTAGAAAAAGCTGTTTCATTAAATATAGTTAACCAAAAGGTAGCGCACCAGAGTCCTAAGATCAAATACGAATAAGTATCCTGAGCGATATTGAGACGTAAGACCTACTTAAGAAAAAGCGTAGCTTCTGCCTTATAAAAGAAAAAAAGTAAGGGGCACTGTAATATTGCCTTAGCTTCCTTCAACAACAAAGGCTATTTTGACTACTGCTCTGTACTCTGCAATTTTATTGTTTTCAACTTCTGCTTTGCAGCTTTTAACATAAACAGATTTAATGTTTTTAACTGTCTTAGCCGCTTGTACCAAAGCATTCTTAACAGCATCTTCCCAATCATTTGGTGAAGATCCAATTAACTCAATTATTTTCACAACAGTCATTTATTTTATTCTCCAACGTAATCATCAACCAAACCAGCGCTTAAGAACATGTGTGACTTCAAAAAGGATACAACAAGTCATCGCCTACAGATTTTTGCTTCATGCCTTTTTAGAGTTTGAAAATAATTCAGAGAAAACTTGCCGACTTGGGACTCACATATTTTTAAGCATCCGTACTTTTGGCAGAATCACAAAGTCATTAGTGGGAAGATACACATATGAAAAATGTAAAAAGATCTCCAGCCTTCAAATTATTTCTCTAACGACAATAGAAAATAAGTGGATATATTAGATATAATGGTTTCAATTATGAAATCTAACAACCAAAGAAGGAGCAAGAATTGCTAGAACAGTTTGGATTAATTGGAAACATTGCTGCTCTTATTTTGTCACTTGTTATTCTAATAAAAGCTAGCAGCTGGGCCATCACCAATACAGTAAAGTTGGCTGCTATAACTGGCTTAGGAAAAACAAAAATTGGATTCATACTTGTTGCCTTCTCAACCTCTCTTCCAGAACTCTTTGTCGCTGTCTTCGCTACCCTAAACCCACAGACAATTGGCATTTCAATAGGCAACGTATTAGGGTCAAATATAGTAAACATATCTTTGGTACTGGGAATAGGTTTCCTTATTATGGCATTCAAATACCCTGAAAGTGCAGGATTTTTTACTAGAATGGCTAAAGAAGAGGTTGGAGACCTTAATTTTGGACTTTTTATTGCATCAATTATTCCTTTAATCTTGCTCTATTTTAACTTTGCAAACCAAATAGTAGGAGCTTCTCTTATCGCACTCTTCGCTTACAATATGTATAATTTGATGAAAAAGAGAGGAACTGTAGAAGAAATTTCTGATACAGCAACTAAAAGGGAACTTGGAACATACTTTTTCAAATCATTTTTAGGAATAATTGGAATTGTTGTCAGTGCCTATTTTATCGTTGACTCTGCTTCTTTTTTAGCTTTAAGTGCAGGCGTCCCAACAGTTATTGTTGGAGCTACTGTGATCGCTTTTGGCACTAGTGTTCCAGAACTTGCAACAAGCATAGAATCTATTAGGAAAGGTTTCATAGACCTTGCAATTGGAAACATTATTGGAAGTTGCTTCATTAATATCACGTTAATTCTGGGATTAACTTTACTTCTAGCACCCTTTAACGTAAACATATCGGCTTTTTCAGATTTGATAATCTTTTCATTGATAACTAACATTATTTTATGGTATATCTTACAGAATACTACAGTAAGCAAGAGAGAAGGAGCAATATTGCTTGCAATTTACGCAGTATTTTTATTGATTAGCTTTAGTGGAAGTTAGTATTCATTACAATTCCTTTTCAGGCAAGAGGTCAAAAACAAAAAAGTACCTTGAAAGATTTGAGACGGATGGAAAGGATTTACAAAGGGTCTTCCATTAGGAATAAGTGAGTTTGGAGAGGTTGGTGAAAGACTTCTTCCAGTGATAATTAACGTTTGTCCGGAATGTGGCAAATTAGAGATTGTAGCTCAAGAAAGAGCGAAGAAAATGAAAATCGGTTAGACGTAAGTCAGGTAGGCTGTTTTTCTTTCAATTCTTTTATTTCTTTTCTTAGCGTTTCTAATTCAGTTTTTAATTTTTCGTTGTTGTCGTCATTTTCTCCGAATAAGTTATCCATTCCGATAGCAACAACGATAAGAAGAACAACACCAAATCCTGAAATGATTTTGGAGTAAATTATGTTTTGAAACCAGAATGAGAGAAGCCATAAAACGCCATACAAAACAGCTATTTTAGATACTGTGCTAGCCAAAGATAGTGCATAGATTGCTCTATTTTTGCTTTAAGTATTTAGATTTTATTTGGATTAGTCTCTCTCGGTTCTAGATTTGAAGAGGAAAAAACGGTAGGAAGGTTTAAAGAAAACAAGTCAACAACACGCAACATAGAGCGGGAGAACTTGAAAAATACAGCGACGATTTATTCATTTTTGACTATTTCGGTTTTGGTGAAAATATATGAAAGATTTTAAATGCCCCATATGTGGTGGACCAATGGAAAAGATTTGGGAAAATGCAACCAAAACAAAATACGGAATGAGATGCACGAAGGGCCACATAAAACCAGGTGGCAAATCAGGTGATTCACTAGAGTACCCCGTAATTCTTGTTCCAAGAGAAGAACTTGTTTAGTTAAGAATAGACTCTTTTTTGCCGATTATAAAATCCGTTTTCTTTTCAGACGTTTCCAACATCATCCTTTTCTATTAGTTCAAAAAAGTCCTTTGTAAGGTTTAATTCTAAAGTATGTCGTCGGGTGATAGAGGATGCTTTGCATTAAATTCGTCTATTTCCCGGTTTAATCTTGCTTGTTCTTCCAGGTTTGGGTTACACTTGGTAAGAACGCTGGAATTTTAACACTTTCTAGTTCACATGCTCTTTGTAGGAAATGTGATTGTATTGTAATAGCAGCGGAAATTTTGTCAAGGAAAAATTGTCAAAAACCGATTTAAACGCTTATGAACCATTAGGTTTCTGGAGGTTAAGCAAAATGATAAACCAAAATGAGCAAATAGAAAACGTCACTTTTCAAGCCTTAGCGCACCAAACGCGTAGAACAATAATTAGACTGGTGCAATCATCAAAAGTGGGCGAATTAACTGTAATTTCGAGTATCTTTATTAATATGGTAAAGTATCGGTTTTAGATTAAGAATGGACTATTTGTTGCTAATAGCGTCACTAAATCTAGTCCTGCAAGTATCAATACTAGCTATGGTTGTTTCTGGATACATTTTGAAGAGAAAAATGCGGTTTAGGGCTCATGGGACCTTAATGTTAGTTGCGGTTGTGATGCAGTTTTTCTCATTTTTGCTAATTATGGGACCCTCTTTTTTTAGTTTAGCTGAAAATGGCTTGTTTCAAAGGCCAATATGGCTCTCAGCCATCACACTATTTCATGCTAGCCTTGGTGGTATATCGTTGGCAACTGGCATTTGGATAGCAGCTTCATGGCATCTTCAGACTTCGACCGTCAACTGCATTAAAAGAAAAAGAATAATGCTGTACTTAATTGTGACTTGGATTTTTGCACTAATCTTAGGAGCCATTCTTTACCTTCTACTGTATATGTTTGCATAAAAAGGTGTTTTCAATAAGAAAAGTGCTGTTCTTAAAAATAACTTGATCATTTGCAAAAGTAGCAATTGAATTATCTTATTATATCCTGCTGAATCCCAGGGTTTTTTAAGGGAATAAGGTGCATTAAATGCGAGTAGTGCTTAAACTTTAAGAACTTTAAAGAAGCAGTTTCTTTATGGAAAAAAACAAAGACATCCGGAAGAATGCCACTCTCTTTGCCTCAACGAATTATACATATAAGCTTTCAGATTCTGTGGCTTTAAGAATCAGTTCAGACACAGAGCCGCAAAATATGAAAATAGGAAGTTTGCAGAAAGGAGTAATTCTCTTGTATAATGGAGCAGAGGTCGTAGGGGAAGGAACAGGATTTGGAGTCCCAATTGGAAAATACTCTGATGAAACATTTTTCTCTGGCTCATCATTTCTGCAAGTGCAGCGGAAAGAGCATTCTGTTATTTTTCGCAAAGAGTTTGTGATGGATTTAATAGCTCGGGATAAATTCCGAAATCTCAAACTTCAAAACAAGAATCTGCGAAAGTTAATAGATTCAATTTCATTTCTATACCAAAAGCATAAGCATCTTGCGGAATTCATTCTTTTAACAAAAGAGTTACTCTTCAAGTTTGGAGTTGAATCAATTTTTATTAGATCAGCATCAAAAGGTAAGGTAATTGTCATTTATACTCTAAATCAAAATAGAATTTTGGTGAACCTGAATTTCAGTGAGCTTGAACGTGATAATCTCAATAAGGTCTTTGTGTTAAATGAGCAAGGGGCACATTTCTTTAGGAAATACTCAGATTCAGATGGGGTAAACTTGGAAGATGATGAAATTGGAGCTTGGAACAATGTAGCAGCTCAATCAGCGGAAATAGCTGATAAACAAAATAGAATCAGGTTTAGGTTAAAGAATATAGAAGGAATAGTATTGCGGCGAGGAAGAGAAACTGTCAAAGGTTCTTTAGACTGGATTGGACTAGATTACGAACTTAGCCCAGAATATGATCAGTTTGAGTATGAGATTGAAATTTTAGGGTGATCGTCAGATGAAAACCGTGACTCTGGTTTATCCATATTTTCATCCTCGTGTGGACACATCAATTTTTAGATTTCCGCCCTTAGGATTGGGCTATATAGCGGCATACCTAAAACAGCATGATATTTCTGTTGAAATTGTGGATTGCACTTTTCTCAGCCAGACTCAAGCACTAAAAAAAATTATTGATTCAAAACCTAAGATAATTGGAATCCAATCCATGTATTCAATGAGAAAGAAATCGTTGGAACTAGCCAAATTGCTCAGAGAACATTGTGCGTTTCTTGTTGTTGGTGGACCACTTCCTACCAGTCAGCCTGAAGCGTTTCTAGACGATTTCGATTTCGCAGTTATCGGAGAGGGAGAACAAACAATGCTTGAGCTTGTAGGTCAACTTGAAAATGGTGGTGATTTGTCTCAGATAAATGGAATAGCCTACAAAGACAAAGAAACGGGTCAAATCAAACGAACCCCTTCACGTACTTTAGTTGATGATTTAGATATGCTTCCGCCGCCTTCAAGAAATTTGTTTGACGACAATTCCTACAAAAACTATTACTCAAAAAAGTTCGGATACAAGACCACAGCAATTATGACTTCAAGAGGCTGTCCTTTTGTATGTGATTTCTGCAGCAGACCCGTTTTCGGCAACGAATTCAGATCAAGAACGCCGTCAAAGGTCGTTGATGAGATTGAAGAAGTAATTTCTTTAGGTTATAATAGAATATGGTTTGCAGATGATTGTTTTACATTGAATCGCAAAAGACTCCTTGAGGTTTGTAACGAAATTATCAAACGTAAACTGAAAATCGGTTGGGAATGTCTGTCAAGGGTTGATACGTTAGATTCTGAAACTGCTGAGAAAATGAAGCAAGCTGGTTGTTTAAGGATGTTTTTTGGAATTGAATCTGGAAACGATTCTATTCTTAAAATAATGAAAAAGCAAATAACAACAAGACAAGCATACAATGCCACTCAAATATGTAAGTACAAAGGCATCAAGGCAGGAGCCTTCTTTATCCTTGGATACCAAGGCGAAAACGGAAAAACCATTCTAGATACCATAAAGTTCGCATCTTCTCTTCCATTGGATTATCTTTCTTTTACCCTTCCTTACCCTATTCCTGGAACACCATTGTTCGCAAGATTAAACACCAAATTGGTTTTAGAAGAATGGGAAGAACCAAAAAATATTCAGATGATAAAACATAAACTTCTTTTCGATTCACAAGTGAGTGAGCTCAAAATGAAGTTCGCAATTATTAAAGGAATGATTCAGTTCTATGCTCGAAAATACCTGGGCGAACAATGTTACACGTTTATCGGTAGACCGTTTGAGACCGTCACGGATTCAATCTATAACAAAATGGATTAGTTGAACCTATTGTAACTCCCTAACAGTAAATGAAGTCAATTTTGGATAATTCCTTAATAAGCGTCCGCTGAAGGATGACAAACCTGAAGAGGTTAACTACTCAAAAATATGAGGAAATTTTTTAAGTGTTAATTGCAAATACTTTCTATTCTTTACGCTTATGCTTATGGTCAGTTTATTCTCAGCGCTATCAATAACTGAGTCGGTTAAGAGGAATATCCAGGCTATAATGACGCAATAGAAAAAGATGGTGTTGTCTATTCTTCTAAAACTCTTTTTTATTATGGATAAACCCTAAAACGTGAATATGTGAACTCCAAAGCCAACCAAATTTAACATTTTTCTCTTCTTTTTTTGTTCTTAGAAGCCATAAATAGTGGAAAAAACTCATGCAAGCTAAGGAAGAGACAACACCAGAATAAACAACGAAATAAGAAGCAGCATAAGCCGAAATCGAATTACTGTTTCCTTGCAATACCAAGGTGAGTAACATACACGAACAAATTGAAAATTTAATAATGATCTGTTTCTCTATGCTCTTTTTCTGGAAGTTCACCATCGAATATGCCTGACTCATCTAACTCTTTTTTTGGTGGTGAACTAATATTCTTGTCATCTTTGACAGAACCATAAGGTGACGGTACAGGTCGAAAACCGTCATCGGTCCGTATTTTCGTCTTTTTAATGTTTTTTTGTTTTACCTTCTTTTTGGGGTGGCTCTCAGATAGCACGTGTGCACTAATTAATTTAGGGGCTATTAGATCTGTTAGTTCCGAAGGAGTTGCATCATTTATTCTGCTTCTCATTTCTTCTTTTGATAGAGAGAAAGTGCAACCATTAAAATAATAATCATTTAACCTCGATTCTGGCTTGAAACATATAATTTCAAAATGTCGACTATCTATTTTTCCAAGTACACTTTGTAAAGAAGAAAATAGACCCCTGATCCTTACTCTCCCATCATTGTTTTCAATGTAATCAGGATTGTCATAAAAATCAAAAGAAAGGATAGAGCGAATAGTCGGAAAATTGTCTTTGTTATGAACATTTAATTCCAAAAAAAACCGCTTTTTCTGTTGTTCAAGAAGTGTTGTAAACTCCTCGATAATTTCTTCAAAATAATAGTATGTGTTCTATTTCCGGGGAAAACCAGAACCTATTTATTAAATTAAAAAGCCAGCAATTAGAGCAGAATAGAACAGTTTGTCTCTCTCCATCTAATATAGCCAGATTTTTTGTCAGACAGTTCGGGCAAGTTCTAATATCAAGTTCCCCAGTATTCCCCATTTCAAACGGAACCATTTGCCATCGTATTGAAATATGGTTAATATGCACTTATTATTTTTGCTAAACGGTTGCCGGAAGTAACGAAGGAACGCATGAACGCCTATGGATGGTATCAATTAAGAATTGGAAATCACCCATTTTGGTTTCATGTAAGTATAGTAAAAGGAAATATAAGAATAAACAAAAAAACCCTAAAGAGTTTAAGTAGAAAACGAATAACTGTATCTCTAAAATATATCCCAACATTGAAGGAATAGGTTTGCTGAGGCTCCGGGTACGGAGAGAAAAGAAATTCAATGTGCCTAGTGGGTGTCACCATTATTTTTTAGCAAACCTGCTATCTCAAACACAAAAAAAGAAAAATGAATAAAGAAATTATTCTTTCAAGATCTGATAGAAAGTATTTCATAGATCAGCGTTCATATCACTTTGTTTTCTCTGCTCATAAAAACTACTAATCAGCCAAAACAAGTATTCGATTGAATGCTCTATGCGCGGCGGAAAATTCGAGTAACCATTTTTATTTCTTGAAACCGAGGTAATTTCAAAATAAAGAGTAAGTCAAGTAAGCTGTTTTTCTTTCAATTCGTTTATCTCTTACCCCAGCAGTGGCAGATAAATAGGTTAAGATTGCTAGGTAAAGCTAAGAGAGCGTTGAGGAAACCATGATAACAGAAGGCAAACTCTACACTGAAATCCGTGATAAATTGGATGCATGCATTAAAGAGGTTTTAGATGAGGCAAACGCAGATTTCCCTGATGAAACCGCTGAAAAATACAAGGATCGTTACGACCAAGACTATTATCGGCTCAAATACGACTTATTTATTGATGATGTTAAAGCGTGGCGAAAGAAATGGCTCGATAAACCAAAACTGCCGAGTATATAAGGCGTTAAGTTGTTTCGTAAACCTAAGTAGATTGCTTTAGGAAAAGCTACAATAATGTAAGGGTGAGAGTGAAGAATTGAATGAGTATTTGGTAGAGCGCATAATTGGATCTAAGGATACGATTTCTGGAAAACTATTCAGTATTGATGACAAAGTGGTTTTTGAAACTTATGGAGAACATGAAGGCAGAATAGAAATTTCAGTAGCCAAAGTAAAAGATGTAAGGTTTGCTACGGAGAAAGATATTATTGCTTTAAGAGTTTGGTTAGTTGGACCAGTTTTAGGTACATTTTGGAAGAAAAAACGCTATATTTTGCTTGTAGATTTTGAAGATGATTTTGGGATTATACAGCATTTGGCTTTTGAGGGGCGAAATGATCTAGAAAACGCTGAACGAGAGCTTTATGATATGAGAAAAACCGAGAAACTAAAACAAGAAAAAGAATAGAGCTCCTTATAACAAAAACGTTAAAACCAAAACAGCATAAATTGATTGCTATGAAATGCCTGAACTGTGGGGAAGAAATTTTAGCGGATAATGCCAAAGTTTGTCCTTACTGTTTTAGCAAAAATCTCGAAGCTGAAACGGTAGAAATTACGGAAAATTTGAAGTGTCCTTTGTGTGGTTCAGAAATGAACTATAATGAAGTAAAACTCAGAATGGTTGGTTCTCAGGGCTTGAAAGAAATTCTTAGTATATCTTCTGTTTATGATGTTAGTGGCGAAATACTTCTTCCTCTTTTAATGTATGTGTGTACTAATTGTGGTAAAATAGAATTAATGGCTAAAGGGAATAAAACCCAAAGAATCCTCAAGAAAAGCTAAGATTATGTCCCGAAATTATCCCTGGATTAGCCAAGAACCAAAGATTAGAGTTACAAAACCTGTTACAATAAGTGTGTATCCAGTAGACGAAATTGTTGCAAGATTAGAGTTCAACAAAAAACCAGCCAAAATAAACTGTGTAAGACTTGCTATTATGGATGCAATCCCCAAGACTTTAACTTTAAGTTCGATCTTTTTAATTTTGTGAGCAACTAAGGAAGATTGTTCAAGTTTATCAAGTCTATCAACTTTTTGTTCAAGAGCAATAACATGATTTGCGACTTCATTCTGTATTTTAAATATTTCAGTCATATCTGCGTCTAAGTCGTTTAAATTTGGTTCTTTATTTGGTTTTTTACTCATTTCGGGTCAATCCTTGTTATTTGCTTGAGTTCTACTGTTTTTAAGTTCATCTATTTCTTTTCTTAGTGCTTCTAGTTCAGTTTTTAATTTCACTTCTTTGTCGTCATTTTCTCCGAATAAGTTATCCATTCCGATAGCAACAACGATCAGAAGAACAACACCGAAACCAGAAATGATTGTTGAGTAAATTATGTTTTGAAACCAGAATGAGAGAAGCCATAAAACGCCATATAAAACAGCTATCTTAGATACTGTGTTAGCCAAAGATAACGCCTAGATTGCTCTGTGTTCGCTTTTACTATTTAGATTTTTAGAAAGAATCATGGAAGGGAAGGATTAAAGTAACAAGCCAACAATACACCTACAGAGCGGAAGAAAATGGACAAATATAACAGAGAAAAATTTATTTTTGATTTTTTCGGTTTTGGTGAAAATATATGAAAGATTTTAAGTGCCCAATATGTCGTGGATCAACTGAAAAGGTTTGGGAAAATGCAACCAAAACAAGATATGGAATGAGATGTAGGGCAGGCCACAGTAAAACAAGTGGCACATCTGTGGGTTCAAAAGAGTATCCCACAATTCTTGTTTCAAGTGAAGAACTTGTATAGTAAATAATAGACTCTTTTTTGCCAATTATAGAAACAGTTTTCTTTTCAGTCATTTCCAAAACCATCCTTTACCGCGGATTGACCTCATGAACAACAACGCGAAAGTCATCCGCTCTGTAGTAAAACAGAAAGGCTTTTCATCATACGGGTTCATTAATGGTTTGGTAGCGAGTGCGTTATGAGTGTTGATGGAGATCAGTTTAAGTCTAGGATTCATTTGACAGATTTGGCGGTCCAATACTTTAAGAAGGAAGGTTACAAGGTTAACAGCGAAAACGTAAAGTTGGAAGGACATAGTGGTGTTGCAAGGCATTTTGATTTGATTGTGCAGAAGGGGCGCCTTGAACAGGGTGTCTGGGTCCGTGATTGGAACCGAACTATCGGCGTTAACGTGCTTATCAATTTGGATACATCTTCGGAAGATGTTGGTTTGTCCAGTCCCATTATGATAGGTGAAAAATTCAGTGACCACGCCAAATCCTATAGCAACAGACGTAAAATAACATTGCTAACAAAACAGAAAATCGGTAGTTTCCGGTGACTAAGCCTTAAGGTATTCGTATAGGATGCCTTCGCGTTCAAGCAGTCCAAGCCAATCCACAACGCCAGCAAAGCATTTCTTGCTTCCTTTCAAAACGTTAAGGATTTCAGTCACATTTTCATCCACTGTTTTTTCAGTTACATCAAGTTCGCAAACCTTTCCCTGCTGAGTTTGCATGGCTTCGATAAGGCAACTGTCGAGGATTTCAGCGGAAAGGTTTTCGCTGAGTTTTGCCTCGCTAAAGCCGCATTTTAGCATCAACTCCTTGAGTTCTTTGGGATTTCTGCGGAGAACGAAGACGATAGTGACTTGGCATGTTGGGGTAACAGCTGCTGCATAGTGTCCATCAACGATTATGTTAGCGTTGCCCGAGGTGTTAATTGTTTCTTTGAGTTTTTGTTGCAAGGCTTCTTCGTCAATTATGGTGGTATTACGTTCCAAATCTTCGCCCAAAGTTAGTTTGTAGGTTTTGGCGAAATCAGTCAAGTTTATGTAGTCTGCCTTGAGTTTTGCAGCTAGTTGCTTTGCCGCAGTGGTTTTTCCTGTGCAAGGTGTACCTGTTATGAGGATAACGCGTTTCATGGATTCATATTTTGTGGGCGTGTAGTTATTGATTTTGGTGATTTAAGGTTGCACCTTTTTTCTTATTTGGCGGTCTTTATTCTCTGCGTGGTTGTGTGTTTTTTGTATAGCACTTTTTTTTGATTGCAGACTGGTTTTTTTTGGTTTGGGGTTTGTTTTGTATGCATTTTAGTTGTGGATTGTAGATGTTTTTTTCACTACTATGTTGGACTTGGTTAGTTGTGGATTTGAGTGAATGTAAAAAGTTTAAGAGTAACACAACCAAGTTGTTTTTTAGAGTAAGTCTTGCGGTATCTGCTTTTTAGAGTTTGGTGATGCTTGGTTATTTTAGTGGTTGTGAGTTTGTGTGCAAGTATTCATAATTTGCAGTAAACCATTTCTTTTTCATCGCTTGCCATGCAGTGATTTACGGGTTGTATTGATGAGTATGTTTATTGGTTTGCAACGTACATTCTGTGATGGGCTGGCGAGTTGGTGTGTGGCTTTCGGACCCAGATTCTGGGTCTGAGGAAACTCCGCCCACAAGTAGAATTGCAGTTCCGCAGGGAACAAGGCGAGAGCCTTGGCAACGGAGCAGAAACGAAACGTCCACCCGGACAGGTTATGAGACATTTGTGATGTCGAGTGTGCTGGGTTGGAAGCGGTGAAACGGCCGTCCTGCATGTGGAAAGGGCAAACAGACGCCGATGAAGAATCTACCGGAAGGCGCGGGTAGCCCGATTAGCCGAATGCCACAGTCAACAGAAGGCGGGTTACGTCCAACACACCAGCCTATTTTACTAATACACCAGCCCTGATTGTGTTTGGCAACTTGTTTGAGAACTCAATTAAGTATGGAGAAAAAATTACTCGTATAAGAATTTACGTAAAGAATAACCCAGATAGCTCTGTTGATTTAGGAAGTGGGGAGATACATAACCATGACTCTGTAAGGCTGTAAAAAATTGGATAAATGCTCCTTTTGTGATGAACGATACAACTAAATAATAGAAAAAAATGGGTAACTTAATGTTTTAGAGTTTCTGGCTTGATTGAATTGACCAACTATGGCATTACTGGACACAAAACATCAGCGTTTGGCATTCTAACGATACTCACGTCGCTAATACCCGCTGCAGTCATTAGTTCGCCATAGGATTCAATTACGTAAGGCGCTACATTCCAAGTGACAAAATAGACTTGCCAGTGCCCGCCCTTATATTGAGGGTCGCCAGGAGCAAATTGAATAACGCTACTTTGTTCTCCGTTTGGAAAAGCATAGAGAGGGTCAGTTCCTGGATTGTTCAGAGGGTGCCCATTAGGGACAAAAGTCCTTACCTGATATCCTTCGTACCAAAGTGCGCCAAATTCGCGACCGCCCGCATTGGAATGCGCAGGAGGCGCTGCCATAACCGCAGAAGCTTGAATTGCAGCAATAGAAGCTAAGAGAACTGCTATTAAAACAAAAGATATTTTCTTCATTGTTTATTACCTATAAAAGATGGCGATAAAAATATATTTAAAAGCAGACGGACAGAAATTGAAACAAACTAGTACAAACCTCGAATAAACATAGGTTACTTCTTGAGTTTTTGTTTTGGAAGAATCCTTAATCTTTGGTTGTTTTTCGGTTAAGATTTTTGAAGTCTGTTTCCATAAATGAACGCAAGACTTTGCTGATGAGCTTGTCTGTGAAGCTTGACTCAGACATAAGAAGGGCTTTTCTGACGTTTTGGTTTTGAATTGAATAGATGCTTTCGTAGCCTATCTGTTTTTTATTTAAGACGTAATTATCCGTCAAATATTTGAGATAATATGAGAGTGTAGAAGAGGGGAGATGAAAATAATCCTTTAAATCTTGAAATTTTACTACTTTTTTCTCAAGAACGATTAATACGATTTCTCGCATCTTTTCATGTCTTAATGCTGAAATTAGGATGTGTTCCTCTTCTGTAGGGTGCTGAGAAAAATACCGTGTGAACCCGCCCTCTCTTTCTCGATATATAACGTTGTGTCTAACCATATAGTCAACATGATATTCTAGTGACGAAAGGGGAATTTTTGATCTTCTTTGAAGTTCTCTGAAGTGGAGTCCTGGGTTACTTTTGATAAGATCAAAAACTCTTTTTCTTTTTGAATTCTCAAGCACAATTTCTTTAAACATGTCTCCTAATCCTTTAGCACGCCGACAACTATGAAAATTAAACCTATTAGTTGAAAGAGAAGAAACACGTTTTCGGGCATCATAAAGCTGTATTGTTGACTTAGAATTTTTGGCAGGTGTAAAATTGCCCCAATAAAGAAAGTTCCGAAGCCCAATGTTATGAATAGCATTCGAGTTGTTCTTATTCTGCAATATGCCAACAGAACAATTGCAAACAAAAGTGTTGTTGTGGCTATCAATCCAATTCCGATAGCCATTTCAATCATTATTTCAAAGCTCATTTACTTCCCTATAGTATTTTTTCAAGCGTCATTAAAATTTGTTGAGTAGTCTGGGCCTCTCATCCCTAATTTTTAAACTCTTCAGCCCTCGTGAATACTATTACAACTTTACATCCACCCTGAGCCACACATAATTTATAGTTCTAGAAAACACTGAAAAGTTTTGATCAATCCTCAAAAAAAGAAAAAAGGATATTATGCGGGAGATGCCTTTTGGAGATTAGACGTAAAGCCTTTCGGAAGAACATACAATTGGGCGTAACACTCATCGTAAAATGCACTCAATGCGGCGGTTTAATGTTAAGCGCTAAAGGACAGAAAACAAAAATTTGCCCCTATTGCGGTTCACACATAAATCTTCTAAAAGCCCAAAAAATAGTTGCGACCAACACCGCCCTTGAAGCTTCAGAAATACTACGCAAACTAAAAAGCGAACAAAAAATTAATCACAAAAAGACTTAGCGGATATGCCTAAGCAACTCACATGCCTTGCACAAATCCAACGCTGAAGGCTCTCCGCATTCAACACACGTTTTAAAATTCTCTTTCTTAGCAGTTTCCTCAATTGCAGGTCGCAAACGTTCGATGGCTTTTGAAACAGTGAATTTTGTTCCTGCATGTTTTTCTTCCATGCGATTAATCATACCTCTGATGTCATTGCGTAACGCCTCAGAAGCGTAAGGACAAGGGGTATCTTGAAACTCAATTCTTTTTACGTAAGCGTAAAGGGCACTTTCTTTTTCCGGGATTTCACAGAAGGGCTTAATCTTTTGCACAAACATTGGATGCACTTCACTAGTGACTGGTTTCTCTTTGGCTAATCTTGCTATATCACCGTGGAAAATATTCATCAAAACTGTTTGTACCTCATCATCAAGGGTATGTCCAGTAACGACTTTGTTAGCGTTAACTTGACGTGCTCCAGCGTTGATTGCTTTACGTCGCAAAACACCGCAGTAAGCACAAGCAGTCAATTCTGTTTGACCGTTCTTTCTTGCTTTAGAAATCATTTCATCCAAGGTGAAACCGTAGAGGTCTTTGAACGAGACAATGTGGTGCGGGATTTCAAGTTTTTTGCAGTTTGCCGCTGCAATTCTTAAGGCTTCATCTCGGTACCCTTTGATGC
Organism: Candidatus Bathyarchaeota archaeon; assembly: GCA_963741005.1. Classification (GTDB taxonomy): domain Archaea; phylum Thermoproteota; class Bathyarchaeia; order Bathyarchaeales; family Bathycorpusculaceae; genus Bathycorpusculum. The sequence goes on along the minus strand of CAVUGQ010000005.1, from coordinate 449,756 downwards.
CTTCATCCACTGTAACTGCTGAAATATTGGTTTTGGGTCTAGATCGCTTAAGCTTAGCTATAATATGAAGTATGCTTAGGCTGTCTTTTCCCCCTGAAACTGCCACGGCCAAATGATCGTTATAACTTAGCATATGGTAGCGGGTGATTGTTGCCCTTACTTTTGCCTCGATGGATTCAGTAAAACATTTTTTGCATAACCGTTCACCTGAATATCGCCTATAGAAAAAGGCTTCGCGGGTTTTACAAATGCTGCATACAGATGTATCCATCGGTTTTCCTTCGTTACTTTGATTGGTAAATTAAACTAAATCAAGGTTTAGGTGGAGATATCTCCACTCTCCCACACATCTTCCCTTTTTTCTTCCTATTGCAAATTGGGACTTCAAACTTGCCTAAAATTTGTCTTTCTATGATGATCTTCCAGATGATCTAACCGAATATACAGGCGATATTCCAAGTCGAGCTGAACCTAAATCAGTCTACACCAATAAAGCAGGCGAAATCTATCATGCAATCAAGTTGCACGGAGTCTACAAAGATGCAACTGGCTGGCACATTCGGGAGAGTCCGTGTACTCAAACAACCTTCATCAACTTTAGAGACAGATAGCAAGGACTAACTTACTATAAGAAAGGTGGATACACTAAGAAAAACAAAGCCCACTACATGAGGGTAAGATCTGGACTTCTTCGTGGCACAGCTAGCGAGGAAAGGATTGACTTCTTAACACTAAGCACCAAGTACGACAAAGAGAAACCAGAAGAAAGACTCAAAAAAATACCCAAATTAAACTATGCCTTCACGAAATTAAAACAACAAATAGAATATTACTGGCAAAAGAAACGCTACCTAAAGTTCTGTCGCCAAAAACACTTAAAACCATACGAAATACATAGTTGCAAAAAAAGCGTCAAATACCCAGAATACTGGGCTATGTTCCGCTCAAAACTCCGATACGTAAAGGTTAAAACTTCCGAGGGAGGGGGTGTTTTACATATTATTTTCCGCAAGCCTGAAGATTATCCACCTATTCCAAAAAGCTGGTTACATAAGCAATGGTTCAAGATTTGGGGCTCATGGAACACTTCAATCCATGAAGTTCCCTACTCAGACGTTGACAAAATGAGCCACTACGTAGTCGGGAAATACTTTGTTAATCAACCGATTATACGGTTAAGTTATGGGCATGAATGGGTTTTCTGTGGCTTTGTTAGAAGCTTCCGAAAAGTTATTGAGGTATATGCTAATATGAAACAATCTCCGGATACACTAGAGAAACATAAGCCCTTCAAAAGAGCCATTGAAGTATGGAATAAAAACATAAAAAGTGGTTACTTGCGCAAAAACAGCCGCCAACGTTCCATATTTGGAAACATTGGAAAAGACAACAAATGGCATTCAAAGCGTTATAAAATGCCTAAACTTGGAAATGGCGGTGTTGTTGGTTGCGATTTTGATGTCTGGAGAGAAAAAATACACCTAAAATGGTGGGATGCACGAATAGACTCTCCAAAATACATCGATGATTGGGAATATAGTATTACTGTTTGGCTGGAAAAGTAGTGTCCTCAAGAGAATCCCAACACACTAATTTTTGTTAGTCCAGAAACCTTGACAAATCCCAGTCAAGGAAGTTTGACAAAAAACCACTTAAGCAAACCTAATCTATAATATAACAGGAACGTCATATGCCAAAGAAACTATTGACAACAACAATCATCCTAACAACAATATTGGCGTTAGTTGTTGGAATACAAGCAGTTGAGGTAGTGAATGCTAATCCAGTTCCTTGGCCATATAAGCCAAACCAAGAAAGCCCCATTTTGGCAATCGAGACACCGCAAAACCATTCAAACTACAAATATAACGTTGATGTCAACTTTAGCGTGACGATACCAGAGTCCTGGGATGCACACTATCATCCATTAACTCCCTCGGAAATTCACTATATCGGTGAGCTTGATTCTATTCAAGTGAATTTCGATGGAAATCTCATCAAACGTTATCAATATAACGACCTTAACCAAGATAGATATATCCTCCCCCTAAATGATACAAGCACAGGCAGCCATTCGTTGAAAGTCACTTTGTTATCTTTCACCTACGCTAAAGGAGAAAAATTTGACAACACCGCCATAGATACAAATGGTATTTCCAATGGGCTGCACGTTTACAAATACCCAAACATAGTTACAGATATCGTTTATTTCACAGCAGAACAGCAGCAACCAAGTCCTTCAATAATGACTTCTTCAACTACAACTGCAGACCTTTCAACTTATTCGGTGCCTATCTTAGCTATAGCTTCTGTGATTGTGATTATAGCTGTTGCTTCAACAGTATTGGTTTACTTTAGAAGAAGGGGGAAGCCATGAAGAGAAAAATAGCACTATTTGTGGTAATTTTTGCTGTCTCAATATTGATTGGGATACAAGCAGTTGAGGTAGCAGATGCTAATCCGTATGGGTTTACTTTTCCCATCAGCACCTCTCCACCTGACGCTGCTGTTGTTTCCATCAAAGTCCTAAGCCCAAAAGAAAATGCAACCTATACAAATGATACAATCAACGTTTGCTTCACCAAAGAAATCAACAGCCTCCCTGGAATCATCACCTATGTGCACATAATAAGCACTTATCAGGGAGATTGGATGAACAGCAGTAAATGGTGCCCCTTCCCACCTGGGGCGGATGCGGAGCATTGGAACAGTTTTCAGGTCTTACAGCACAACTTTACCCTTACCCAAGTACCCGAAGGATACCATACGTTGACCATCGACGCTGAGGGGCAAGGGAATTATAATGTAAACGGAACGGAGTACAACTTTGGCCTCCAAAAGAAAGTAGATGTGCACTTCTACATACATTCAAAGGATAATCAAACTTCAAGCTCTGCCACCATAAATCCAACTCCCTCAATTCCAGAGTTCTTCTTAGGTGGCGCCATATCTATGCTAGCTGTTGTTTCTATACCGTTGGTTTTCTTTAAGAGGCTTAAGCATAAAACTGCTTAGAAGAGATACTTCTTAAAAGTAATTGGTAGTCTGTCCCCTCTATGGGGTGTCAACCGCGAGCCAATAAATGAGGGGGGTTCCCCGCTTGCGGGGGGTGTACTCATTTTTGGCGAGGATTGACGGGGCAAACGACTAAAGTCAACATTGAAGCAAAAAGTAGCAATGTAAGTGGTAGGTATTTTTTGGGTCTTGGGGTGCCAAAAAATACTGCTTTTTGGTTCTTTTGTGCAAACATAAAGAACAGCATTTTTGCAAAGCTTTTTTCTAAAAAGCGCTTTAAGTATTTGGCGTCGTCGGCGCAGGCGCGCGAAGCGCGCCGAGCACTGTACTTGTTAATATTATTACGTAACTTCAGATTTTGTTTTATTAAAAAGATTCACTCGCTAACTCCTAAACTCCACTCAACACAATAGAACGAAAAAAGAAAGAAACAAAGAAAGAAACTTAACGCAATAAATCTTTGATATTGTCATGCCACTCTTTTATTACAGGTTTCCTATCTGGAAAATATTTTAGCCACACTTTAGCATTCTTGATTCGTTTTCTGTCATCAATACCTTTGTTATTTGCCATGACCTTAACGATGAAAAGTGTTAGAGCTTTTTCTAATCCCTCAGTTTGAATCATGGGCAAGAAATCAACCAATCCTCTGAAAAATCTTGTAATTTCTTCTTCTCCTAATTCATTACTGATTCCAAGAAATGATTTGTACATGAGGTTTTTAGATTGGTATTCTGTAAGAATCCTCTGAATGTTTGCGTTGGAATTCTTCCCTAAAGCATAGATTAATCCGACATCGGTACAACTATAGAGCTCTATCGTTAACTTCTTCAAAGAAAGAGCTTTCTTGGATTCCAAGTAGCCCATTTTAGACAATGATTTTACAGCATTTTGAATTGAGCTATATTGGTCTAAGGGGTGATTAATTCCTTTTTGGACTGCTTGTTTATGCTCGTCTGGGTTCTCTGCTAAATAAAACAGAATCTTTTCTTGCAAATTTCCAAGTTCCTTTATGGTGGGATATTTAGTTTCTTTGTCAGACATAGCATCACGATAGTGTGTAGGTTTAGTGTTTAGGGAATGATACTATCATTATACACAATAGGGTAATAAAAAGGGTTAGACAAGAATTGCTTTAAGGTCTAACAATGGAAAGAACGGTTGAATTGGATGGAGGTGAAAAGGCAAGTAGAGAATGCCCTAAATGTAATAGTGTAAGAATTTGGAAAGATGGAAAAAGAAACACCCCTTCTGGTTCAATCCAGCGTTTTTACTGCCGAAAATGCGCCTATAGGTTTTCAGTCGAAAAATCATATAAAGAGAATCCGATTACTGATGATTGCCAATTATGCGCTAAAGTAAAGGATGCGAAAAAATTGGACACTACAACAGAAATAAAGACTGTTGTGGGAGATGGAAAGACCAATCTGATAGAATACGCTTGGCGACTGAAAAAACGAAACATCAAAGATGACACAATAAGAACCCGTGTCAGTAGTCTAAATCAACTGTTAAAAAAAAACGTTGACTTGTTTAATCCCGATTCCGTTGAAACATTTTTAGCAACTGAACCCATGACAATAGCTAAGAAAAGAAACTGTGTTTCTGCATATCGCTCTTTCACTAAAGTCTATAAAATAAGCTGGGAACCTATCAAAGTAAAATATCAACCAAAACTACCATATCAAGCAACCCATGAAGAACTAATGGCTTTCATCCACGCATCAGGTCCACGATTAGCAACATTTCTAATGGTAGCGTTAGACATAGGTGCACGCATAGGGGAAATCTGCCGATTACAATGGACAGATGTTAACGTTGAAAACTTGACTATTACCATAAACAACCCAGAAAAAAACTCCAACCCACGAAGACTGAAAGTTACACAACAGACTATCGCAATGACTCAAGCACTACAAAGAAAATATGGTAAAAATATTTTCAACCCTAATCCAAGAACCATTAGACAAGGCTTTGAGACTATAAGAAAACGGCTAACTGAAACCCAAAAGAATCAAAACTTTATGCAAATCCATGTTCATAGTTTCCGCCATTACTTTGCTTCAAACCTATACCGAAAAACCAAGATATTAAAAACCGTTCAAGACGCATTGGGTCACAAATCTATTATGAATACTGAAGTATACACGAAGATGGTTGTTTTCAAAGAAGAAGAATACTACTCTGCAACCGCGAAAACTCTTGAGGAAGTCTGCAAATTAGCTGAAGACGGCTGGAGCTTTTTCACTGAAATCGATGGAATAAAAGTTTTCAGAAAGCCAAAATAGCAAAATTGGTGTATTTGTTCCAGAATTGGTGTTTTAAACTAAATAAATGATGCAGTGTTAAATGTTAGAATTGGCGCTTTAATTGGCTATTAAAACGAGCAAGCATGATGAATACAAAGAGGTTACTTATTCCAACTTACGTTGGGAACAACTAAAAACTCTCAGGAGCCGAGCGGTTTGGATAATGGATGCTCTTGAGGATTTTCTTTTGCGCTCGCTTACACATGGAAGCATCGCTAGAGGCGACGTGAATCAGAGCAGCGACGTTGACATATTCATTCCTGAAGTGCAAAGCAGTTTTATCGTTGAAACCGCTCTGGAAAAAGCCAAAATACCAATAAACTCAAGGTTTATTGTGCAAGCCACGCCAACTTACGCCATGAAAGCACACATCGTAATTGACGAAAAAACAACCGTTTCATTTCCTCTTATGGAGATGCGCCGAGTTGAGAGAGAATTTTACAGGTTCGGTGGGGAAATAAACTTAAACCAACTAAAAAAGAATTCCCGGATTGCGGGAGTAAATAAAAGACTTATGCTCATAGACCCCACAGAAAAAGGACACGTAGAAACCTGCATTGTTGGAAAAGAAGAGTTTACCGCTAAAACCTTAGGAATTGCAGCTGAAACAGTATTGGATAGAGTACACGCTTTAATTAAACGTGATACAATTGGACGAACAGGAGTTTTTGTAAAAAGAGAGTTGATGAAGGACGAAACCTTTGAATTAGCTTTAAAAAAACTCGCTGACTTGAATCCTGCAGTTAGACGAAGAATGGAAAAATAAATTATGGTGGAGCGGGGTAGTAGATGAGTTCTTTTTCTTCAAGCAGCAACTGGATCTTGTCAACTGCTTCGTAAACTTGTTCTTCTTTTTTAGCTCCTACGCAAACAAGTTTTCCAGCAGAGAAAATTAAGAACACTACTTTAGGTTCGTCCATTCGATAAACTGCACCTGGGAACTGTTCGGGTTCATACATGACTTTGCTAAGTTTATAGACAAGACTTTCTAAGTCGATTTCGCCGCCTAGTTCTGCTGATGCAACAATATTCTGGATCATAACAACTGGTTTTTCTGTAATTTGAATACCTTCGCCACGGAGTTCTTTAACTACTTTTTCTACTGCACTGCGTGATTCTTTTTCAGATTTAGCGCCCGTACAAACCATTTTGCCAGTTCCGAAAATGAGAGTTGCTGTTTTAGGTTTCTTTAACCTGAAAACCAGACCCGGAAAAACACTCGGGTTGTATTCAGTTTGAGGGAATTTTTCAACAATTTTTTGTAAGTCAATTTTCTGGTTAAGTGAGACAGAGGCCACAATGTTTTGAATCTTAATGATTGGTTTTCTTTTACTCATGTCAACTCACGGCTAAGTATTTAAATTGGGCAGGGGTATATAAAGCATCTATTTATAAAGGGTCTAAAATGGAACTGTGAAGTTGTCGGCTCCTGATTTTTCTCTCCATAGTCCCCTTCTCGCTGTGAAAAAACGTCATCTGATAGGGAGGTTAGGGCTGAACGTTTCTCGGATAGATTGGGCATTTGTGTTTTTTATTATTGCCGTTTCAATCTGTTTTACTGGCTTGACAATTATTACTTATGGCTGGGCAACAGAGAAAGATTTGTTTATGTTAGGATTTGAAATAGCTATCTGTGGATTTATTGTTGGAATAATCGATGCGGTATTGCTCATAATGGGCTTTTTTAGAAAAGCTTAAACTAAGAACTATTGTATTCAAATCTGTGCTTACTGATGGTTGAAAAGGTCAGTGGTTGGGAGAAGGCAGAGGCAATTATTCAGCTATTGATATTGATATTTGCTATTGTCGCAGTATTTTATTCGGTAAATGCATCTAACACAGCAAACAGTATAGCTAAACAAAGCTTCTGTTAACTTCATAGGCGATAGTTCTCCCTGTTAAGAATCGGGTGACAAATAGACTATTTATTTCTTGAAAAATGGGCTGTTAACTTTCGGGTGACGGTTAAAAAATAGTTAAGAAAAAATCATAGCCTAATGGAACCCCCAATTTAGATGATAAAGGGTGCGACTGCAATAAACACTACGAGAACAATTAACAGAAGCGAAATCAATCCGAATATTGAAAATATTGGTTTCATGCTAGAATAAAATTTTTTGGAATCCCCCATCATACTTTCTATGTATTTTTGGGTGTTGATGTATTTTGGTTCCTTCCAATATGAAGGAAAATAATCTTCTTCCCAAAAATTACTTCCAGCTAAAACATTGCGTTTAGGCAACTCTTCTTCAATTTTCATTAAAATAGCCATAGACTCGTACATCCTTATGCATTCTCTTTCAAAATTCTTGCCTACAATGCGTACAATTACTGCCATTAGTATAGGAATTAGAACAGTTGAGCTCACAAAAACGGGCTTTACACTGGGGTCAATTGCTAAATAATTAATTGCTCCAATCAAAGCTATAGTTACAGTGACCAGCGTTGATAAAATAGTAACAGAAAATTTGATAGTTTCCCATGCCTTGTCTGCATTTATTTTTTTGTCCTCTTGAGTTTTCTTATAAAGTTCTGTTACATTCATACTGTTTACCGATTCTATAATTATTGTTGTTAGAGTTCATTGTTTGTTAGTCTTGTTAGTAATTATAATTTTCTGTTTTTGATTTTTTCTTTTGAGGCTTTGAAATTGAGTTATGCTGAAAGAAGAGGTCATGGTTATGGTGGAACAATTAGAAGAGCTAAACAGGTTCAAGCTAAGCGTAGTGCTTGGGCTAAACATGTTGATGAACGTTTGAAAGCTCCTAAAGCAAAAGATGTTGACCAATGGTTAAGCGCACCTAATCGTTTTGATTTACCAAAAATTGACGCAAACAAACCGCAAAGAAAATAGTGTTGTAAATGATTCTTGGAATTTTATTTTTCCCAATAATTATTATATATCTTTTGCTTACAATTCGACAAAGGATTAAGAGAGGTCAGAAGCTAACGGATAAGGACTTAGCAACTATAATTTTTATGGGCTTAATAGGCGTTATTGTAGTCCTCATTCCACAAGACCTTGACTTCATTTGGCGTATCGCATTTGCAATAGTCTTCATATTAGGTGGGATAGTTTTTTACTTGATTGTTAGAAACATTGAAAGTAAAAATAAAAAACCACAATTCCAATCGGTAACTTTACACTATCCTTTCCCAAACGTAACTATTGACAACTATCATAGACTTATTCCAGAATATATCACTAATAATAATACGTGGCAAGCATACCCGTTATCAAAAAACATATTGAGATTATGCGTTCAAAGTAGAGAAATAGGTAGCTATGCACCTTATCCTAATTCAGAAGTCCTAAAAGCGACACTTATGCAGTTTCACACAATTAATAGTGAACCTGCGACATTAGATAATCTTAATTTATTATTGAAGGGTGACAACATTACTCTAATCAGTGTACCAAACCCCATAAGCAACATCGAAATGGAAAAACTCAGAAAACAAAAAAGTCTTGGTGCATTTAAAGACCTCCGTCTTGTTTTCATTCACTCGTTCCAATATTTTACAGATGACAAGAAAAAAGCGGATTTTCCTACTAACAGACGTTTACTTATTGATTTAAATAAAAGAACTGCTCGACAGCCACCTATTGGTGATTTATGGATGTGGAAAGAAGGGTTATTTGAAGTTAAAGAATGTAGAAAGAAACTACCATGTTTACTAGGTATTTGGAGTTTTTTTTATGAACCAAAGAAGAATTTTTTGAAGCCAATACGTTATAAGAAAAACGAACAGTATGAAATTTCAGAATTAATAAGAATGTAAAAATAATTTACTTTTATTTTTCCTTTGTTTCTATGTTCTTTGTGGTAGCTTGCGTTTTGTATTAGGGTTTTCCACTTATTTTTTCCTTCAATCGTTATTCCACATACTTCACTTGGAGTTTTGCCGTTTAAGCCTTCGTGTGGTCTAAAGTAATTGTGGAACAATTGATACCCTGTTAGGATTGGGGTTTCGTTTGTTTTTAGTCCTCGCATGGTTTTTTCTCTGTCTCGGATTTCACCGTTCATGCGTTCCATCTTGTTATTATGCACTTGACCTCTTAACTGAATTTGTCGTATGTGTTTTGCTCCTTTAAAAACTTCATTGCTTGCAACTGCGTAGCTTGGTAAGCCATCGGTTATGATGGTTTTTGGTTGTTTACTCATTAGTTTTTTGGCTTGCACAAAGAGCATTCGTGCGTTATGTTTCATTTTGGTTTCTGCTACTTCTTGGCTTATCCAGAATCGTGTTTCGTCATCCATCATGGCGAAGAGGTATTTCATGTTTCCAGCGACTTTGATGTAAACTTCGTCTGCTCTCCATGTATCGCCTACGTTGGGTTTGAATTGGTCAGCGTACTCTTTCATTAGGTTAACATATTTTTTTATCCAGTTTAGGATTGTTCGATAAGAGACTTCTACGCCTAACAACTGTAAGGATTCCTGGGTGTTTCTTAGGCTTTCTCCGCTAAAGTATAGTTGCATGGCTGAGGTTATAGCTTGTGGATTGTGTTTCATGCGTTCGAAGCCGATGTTTATGGTGAAGTAGTGTTTGCATTCTCGGCAGTAGAATTTTTGGATGTTTCCTGTTTTGTTTTTTCGTAAGCCTTTTTTCATGATATTGTTTGATCCGCAAAATTGGCATGCTTGAACGTTTACTTCTTGGATTACTCTGTTGATTTTTACTTCTGCTCTGATTGTTAGTGAGAAGTTTACTGCGTGGATGTGTTTGCATGGTGCATGGCGGTAGGTGTTGTCTGGGCAATCGCATAACCATTCACCATTAACTTTGTTGACAGTGTATTCACCAGTGTTAGATTGAGATTTGACAACATAGAGAAGGTCGTCTATGCGTTTGATTTGACCGTTTAGGTGTGCTATTGCTTGACCTCTTTCTTCTCTCGTGGTTGTCAATTGTAGTGCAGTCATATTATCACCACATATCTCTATATCCACATAACTATATAAGTTTATAGGTTTATGGAGATAGAGAGATAACCTTATATAGAATTTTAACCCATGATAGTAGCGGTAATAATAATGGGAAAAATGAACATTGTATTAGACGATAAACTTGAACTCAAATTTAGGGAAGCAGTTTTCAAAGTTAAAGGCATGAAAAAAGGCAACATAAGCGAAGCAATCCAAGAAGCACTCATGTGCTGGATAGATCAACAAAACATCAAATAAGTTAGGAAACCAAATAATTGCCTAACAAAACTGATGCCTTGATTAAGGCACTTGAAAATCCTCTAATATCTGGGTGTTTTGTAGTTGTTGTTCTGTTGCTTTTTGGTTGGATAGTCTCTGAGTATTGGATTATTGTTTTCACTGCGATTTTTACTTTACTTATTAAGCGATATTTTATTAAATTTGTTCATAAAAGGTGGAAAAGGTATTGCCATTATACCAGCGATAAATAACCAAACAAAACATAAAGGTCATACATATTTAGTGTTCTTCATAAGTATAATTATTGTAACCCTTTTGAGTGCATTTTTTAATGATTCTATTTTATCTTTGATGCAAAGTTCTAACTATTGGTTTCTTGCGGTTGTGATTGCAAGTATTGGGTTAGGTATTGCTGTTTATGTTGACTTGCAAGCCAAATTTTATGACCATACCTAATAAGAGCCAATGATGAACCAAAGAAAACTGCAAGTGAAATTATCGTATTCAACTGCAATAGAATAGCTATTGTCAAAAAAGTCATTTCTGCAAATAGTCCGAGGATTATTCGTTTTTCATGAGGAAAAAACTCATTCCATAAGCCTACTACAACATTCATTGTTTATCTAAAGAAAAATAGAAAATTATAATTGCTGAATCAATAGAAAAGGTGACGATTTTTCACATGGAGAAAAATATTAGTTAAGTGACGATAACTTCACAGAACCTCTAAAATTGCTATTTAATATAAAAAAATTCTCACTTATTAAAAACCAAAACTAATTACATAAAAAAGAGTCCTACACTCTTTATACTTTCTCAAAATTAAAATAGTTTGATAATTGCAATGCAGTCAATTCAGCATTTTCTTAAAGCAACAAGTTCTAAATAGAAGAACTTAGTTGGAGGTATCTCTATATATTTGAAATCTTAGCAAAGCAGCTATTCCACCAATCGCTATGAGTTTGGCTCCAGCTTCGTGCTCAGTGCTAACCACTGTTACAGATGCATTCCGCTTTTCAACTTGATGCATCAGTTCTTCTAGTTTGAGCCTTTTTGTTTCCTCTGCGTCTCTGAGAGTTGTGTCTGCGACCACAAGCTTCTCAACAGCACCCATCATAATCGCGTTCTCTACAGCTTCCAAACCATAAGTAACAGTTCCTTCACCCTTGCCCAATCGCTTCATAACTTCCTCCATAGTTTCTGTCTCATCCACAATACGCAGTTGATGTGAAGCTTTCACCAATAACCCGGAACGAAGAGCCTCGTAAATGCCTGATGTACCCCCGTTGTTAACGCTTTTCACATCAACAATTGATTTTGACATTTCTTTAGCTTCTTCTGAAAGATAACTAACAAAATCCCCCTTGACAAAACCTACTCCAATTACAATAATTAGATTATGGTTATGAACCCAAAGTTGGCTAAGGCTGTTTAATGCTCTTTTGAAATATCCTTTTGTTGCTTCCACACGCTTGTCTGCTTCATGTTTTCCGGGCAACCGCATGCGTTCTTCAACCCTAATTTCAACCCCATATTGTTTAGTTTCTGCGATGGCAAAACCTTCATCATCTATGGAGATTATTAGCAGGGGTTTTTCGATTTCACTTGATCTGATAATTCGGTCAAGAAGATGTTTTGGCCATTCTTTTTTAACTATGGTTACTGGTTGATTCAAAGCTACGCTAATTGTGTGGTGAGCTCCTGTGGGAACGATGTCTGGGGCATGACAAATTGTCCCGTGAACCCGCAGTTTTCCCAAAAACTTGTCCCAGCCAACCGAAATTACTTTAACACCCATGAAAGCTGAAAAACGTTCACCGCTTTTTGGACGCGCCCCTTCTGTGTCGGTTTTTATTGCTCTTGAACTGTAAGCGTAAACCTCGTTACCTGAGTAAATGACGTTGTATAGGTGCCATAGGTCATCTGGCGAATCTGGCACTACCTTGACAAATCCTTGGATAATGTTTTTCTCGATAATCTTCACTGTTTAGGCAACTCTGCTGTTAGTTGTATTGCGAAGGGGTAGAAATATTATACGGGAACAACATCAGAATGTTTACATAATACAGGTCCTTTCCCATACTTGAAAAAACGCAATTATTCTGAGACCCCTAATAAAATTCTGCAGAAAACTAAAATTCCCAAAAAGAGATATTTCTATCAACTTTGCAATTCTTTTCCTAATCTAAAAAACCATACAATAATTGTTTTGCTTCAACTTTTTTTCTACCAAAGGCTTAAATTTTAGCTCAAATAAAATCTTTGGTTAAAATAAAAATGCAGGTTACTGAGATGTCGAATTCAGCATATTTAACCAAACGAAAGGGATATTAAAAATGTCTGTTGCACCTACAAATTTGGAGACAATAGCGCTTTGGAGCGTAGTTGGAATAGCCATAGGCGCATTATTTTATGCACTTTTTCTTAGGAGACAAATATTAAAAGAGGCTACCGGTTCAGAAAAGTTGCACTCCGTTTGGAGCGGCATCAAATCCGGCGCAAATGCGTACTTAAAAACCCAGCTAAAGTCCGTAGTAATTTTTGTTGGTATTTTGGGTATCTTCTTGTATGTGGCTTCAGCTGTAGCTCCACCAGTTGCTCTTGAAACTAGTCAGTTTCTAATAACTATTGGGCGAGTCGGAGCATTTTTGATGGGAGCATTTTTCTCAGCAATGGTAGGATTTTTCGGAATGAACATGGCAGTTCAAGGAAACATCCGAGTTGCCGAGGCTTCAAGAAAAAGTTTCGGTGACGCTCTCAGAATAGCTTACCGCACAGGAACAATTACAGGAATGCTCTGCGATGGACTAGGTCTTCTCGGCGGAACAGTGATTTTTCTCATCTTCACGGTAGATGCCCCAGAAGTTTTGTTAGGTTTCGGTTTCGGCGGAACCTTGCTTGCATTATTCATGCGAGTTGGTGGAGGAATCTACACAAAAGCAGCTGACGTCGGCGCAGACCTTGTGGGAAAAGTTGAAAAAGGCATTCCAGAAGATGACCCTCGAAACGCAGCAGTTGTTGCAGACCTTGTGGGAGACAACGTTGGCGACTGCGCAGGTATGGCAGCAGATATTTTTGAATCTTACGAAGTAACAATGGTTTCAGCGTTGCTTCTTGGTTTAGCATTAACACCGTTCGGATTCAAATGGATTATATTCCCGCTCTTAGCCAGAGGATTCGGCGTTATCAGCACCATTATTGGAACCTACGCAGTTTCTCTTTGGCCTGAAAAATTAACGAAAGGTGATGCCTTCAAAGCCATGGATCTTTCATATGACCTCTCCAGCATAATCTCAGCAATTGGCTTTCTGTTATTAGCAGTATTCTACGTTCAAGACATCAGAGTCTTCTTGGCAACCGCCATGGGCTTAGTCCTAGCAGTAAGTTTCAACAAGCTTGCAGACCACTTCACTAACCCAAACAAGCCACCAGTCAAAGCCGTAGCTGCATCAAGCAAAACAGGACCAGCAACCATAATACTACAAGGTCTTTCACTAGGCTTTGAAAGTACAGTTTGGACAGCTCTTCTAATATCTCTCACTATTGTGGTCTCCCTCATAATTTGGGCTGGAGCAGGAATAACATTTGCATTCTACGGCGTAGCGCTCGCAGGCATTGGTATGCTGTCGCAAACAGGCAACACAGTAGCTATGGATACGTTTGGACCAATTGTTGACAACGCAAACGGCATAGGAGAGATGGCTGGACTAGAAGAAAAACCACGTAAAATACTATCTGACTTAGATGCTTCTGGCAATACAACTAAATCAGTCACCAAAGCAATGGCTATCGCTTCAGCCGTGCTGGCAGCCGTATCACTCTTTGCAGCATTCACTGAAACAGTACATGTAAGTCTTGACATAGCAGCAGATCCAATGGTCTTCGTTGGCTTGCTAATCGGTGGATCACTACCATTCCTGTTCAGCTTCATATCAATCAGAGCGGTCAGCAGAGCAGCAGGCAAAATAATAGAGGAAGTACGCAAACAATTCCGAATCCCCGGCATAATGGAGGGGCTAAAACTTCCAGACTACGCTGCAGTAGTAAAGATTTGCACTTCAGCAGCTCAACGTGAACTCGCCAGCATCGCCATCATCGCTATATTAACACCATTAATTGTTGGAATCTTGCTAGGTGCCGCAGCATGGGGAGGGTTCCTGGCAGGTGTAATAGTGACAGGTCAACTCTTAGCAGTGTTTATGGCTAACTCAGGTGGAGCTTGGGATAATGCAAAGAAGAAGATAGAAGACGGCTACTTCGGCGGAAAAGGCTCCGAAAACCACAAAGCCTCCGTAATAGGCGACACTGTAGGCGACCCACTCAAAGACACCGCTGGACCAGCGCTTAACCCAATGATTAAAGTAATTAACTTGATTTCTCTGCTGTTCTCAGGCGCAATCTTAGCAGTAAGAGATGTTTGGCTCATACAAATACCTTACACAGAATTCAAAATACCAGGGCTCGCAGCAATTCTTTCCGCAATATTGATAACGATAGTTGGATTTGCCATAATGTACAGCAAACGAGAAACAAAAGAGGAAGCACAAGAAGTAGCTGATGACACTTCATCAAAATAGCTCCAATTTCAAACAACGGGGAGTTTTCCGAGAGGAAAACCAAAATCCCCAAAAAGTTTTTTTAACATATTTTTCTATTAGAAGTAGATTTACGCAAAAGGATATGCAAGCCTTCTATATGAGTGCTTTTTAAGGAACCACGATTATATGCATCTGCAAAAGAAATAGTCCGTTACAAACTTGGTTTAGGGATAGATGATGGTCAGAAAACTGGTGGTTTTGAAGGTTGGAACCAACGCCATAACCAACACCGAAGGAAACTTAGACACAGAGCAAATGGGTAAGCTTGCTCATCAAATAGCTGATGCTATGAAGCAAGGCGACAAACTTGTTCTGGTAACGTCTGGAGCGGTTGCAGCCGGCATCGCTGAGTTAGGAATCCCTCCAAAGCCCAAAGACGTAGCTTTTCAGCAAGCAGCCGCAGCAACTGGACAGAGCGTTTTGATGGCTAAGTACCGGGAGCTTTTTAAAAAATATGATTTAAAAGTGGCTCAGATACTTCTAACTGCAGAAGACCTATCCAACAGAACATCGTATGTGCATACATGCAACGTGTTGGACTTACTCTTAAAAATTGGTGTAGTTCCGATAATAAATGAAAACGACGTAACCTCGGTTGATGAACTGATGCGAACTGAAGGCTACAAGGTAAACTTCAGCGATAACGATATTCTCTCTGTTCTTGTTGCAGGAGCAGTCTGCGCTGATTTAGTTCTTATTCTCTCCGATATTGATGGCTTGTACAACTCTGATCCTTCACAACCTGGGTCAGAATTGATAAAATCAGTTGACGAAATCACAGCAGAACTGAAAAGCTCGTTAAACGGGAAGAGCAAGCTAGGCAGAGGTGGGATTCTAAGTAAAATCAAAGCTGCTGAAATTGCAACTTCCTGCGGCATCCCCGTGATTATTGCAAATAGTCGAAGAGAAAACGTGCTGCTTGATGTTCTTGCGGGAAAAAATGTCGGCACCTATTTTAAGCCTCAAAGAAGGATGCAAGCTGTTAAACGTTGGATAGCCTATGGGGCAGCAGTGAAAGGCACTATTTACATTAATGCGGGTGCAAAGAAAGCAATTTTAGAGGGCTCAAGCCTGTTGCCTGTAGGAGTAACTAAGGTTGTTGGTATCTTTGATGAGGGTGATGTAGTTAGCCTAGAAGATGAGAACCATGGGGAATTTGCACGCGGTAACCCCAACTACAACAGTAGTCAGTTAAACCTAATTAAAGGCTTACAAGTAACAGAAGTAAATAAAAAACTCGGCGTCGATAAACCTAAAGAAGTTATCGTCCACCGAAACATACACCTAATTGAGGAAGAAAAATGATCAAGAAAATATGTCAAAAAGCCAAATCCGCCTCAGTTGAAATGGCAAAGCTCTCAGCAGAAGCAAAAAACAATGCGCTGTGCAAAATGGCAGACGCTCTGGAAACTAGTGTAGAAAAGATTTTGACTGCAAACCTCTTGGATATAGAAGCCGCCAAAATCAAAGGTCTCAAAGCAGCGTTACTTGACCGTCTGGCACTTGATGAGAATAAGGTTCAAACTATGGCTAACGAGCTCAGAGAAGTCTCAGCTTTACCTGACCCAATTGGCACCGTTCTTAATAGCTGGACCCGCCCGAATGGCTTAATAATTAGTCAAGTTCGCGTACCCTTAGGCGTAGTCGGTATAATTTACGAGTCGCGTCCAAACGTAACTTCCGATTCGGCAGGAATCTGCATCAAATCAGGAAATGCTGTTATCCTTCGTGGAGGTTCGGACGCTTTGAACTCTAATGTTGTCATCGGCGACGTTTTACGTTGTGCGTTGGCTGGAACAAAAGTACCTGTTGATGCAGTTCAAGTGGTGAACTCTCCTGACCGTAAGGTTGCGGAGGAGTTGATGAGCATGCGAGGATACATTGACGTGCTTATTCCCCGCGGAGGCACAGACCTAATTAAAACGGTAGTTGAGAAATCACATATTCCAGTAATTGAAACAGGAACGGGCAACTGTCATATCTATGTGGAAGAAGACGCTGACCTTGAAAAAGCAACAGCCATAGTCATAAACGCCAAATGTCAACGCCCAGGAACTTGCAATGCAGCGGAGAAACTACTTGTTCATAACAAAATAGCAAAACAATACTTGCCAGCGGTAATTGCTGAACTCAAAAAGAAAGGAGTTGAGGTTCGAGGCGATCTCGAAACACGCAAAATTGTTCCTGACGTGAAAGCTGCAACTGAAAAAGACTGGGGTACAGAATACCTTGATTTAATCATAGGCGTCAAAGTCGTCAAAAACCTAACTGAAGCCATAATGCACATCAATAAATACAGTACCAAACACTCCGAAAGTATACTCACAGCCGACTTCGACAAAGCGATTAAGTTCATAAAAGAAATTGATTCGGCAGCCGTTTACTGGAACGCTTCTACACGCTTCACAGACGGCAACCAATTCGGACTTGGAGCAGAAATCGGCATAAGTACCCAGAAACTTCACGCAAGAGGACCCATGAGTGTACAGCACCTGACAACTACAAAATATGTTATCTTGGGCAGTGGACAAATCAGAAAATAACACAAAGCTAACTATTCTACAACACCTTCCAATTCTCATGAACTTTGGAGAGTTTTCTATGGTGGTAATTTGGTTTTAGGGTAGTGGCACGATTAGTTGAAGTTGTTGTGTGACGGGTTCTAGCATGTTTAGAACTATTTGCGGGAACAACCCCAAGATAAGTAATGATATAGCTAAAATGAAGATAGGAATTAGTATATTTTTAGATTCTTTTATCGAAGTTGTATCTTTGGCTTTTCTTGCATACATGTAATGTATCAATCTAAACAAATAGGTAGCTTGAAGGACACTTGTAACGACTCCTATGATTGCCAGCCAGCTCATGTTTGCCTGGAGTGCTGATGTGAAAACCAAGTATTTAGCTATGAAGCCTCCCAGTGGTGGAACACCAATAAATGATAGCCCAGCGATTACAAGTGCTAAACTTGCAAGGGGCATTTTCTTGCCAAGACCAGAGATGTCTTCCACGGTTTTGAAGCCATGTTTGTTTATTATTCCTACTATCATAAACGCAAGGGCTGTTGTTATACCTCCGATTAAGAAGAAGTACAGGTTACCCATTAAACCCAGTGAAGTGTAACTTGTTATTGCAATTAGGTTGTAACCAACGTCTGCTACACAAATGTAAGCTATTAAACGTTTTACGTCGTTTTGGATTAAAGCGAATGCGTTACCAACTATCATAGTTAAAGCTGCCAAGATTGCTACCATGAAAGTCCAATCTATTGTTGCATTTGGACCTGTTGGAATTACAATGTACAATAGTATTCGTATGAGAATGTAGTAGCTGCCCTGGTCAACAAGTGCTGACAGGAAAGCTGATGAAGGCGCTGGGGCTGCTTGATATGCATCGGGTAGCCAAAAGTGGAAGGGAACGATTGCCGCTTCAATGGCGTATCCTGCGGCTATGAAAACAAAAGCTATAAGAAGCAAGTTTTTCTCGGATGCCGCTACAACGCTCAGGGCATCTCTGAGGGCTATGTAGTTTAGGTTGCCTGTTATTCCATAAACGATTGAGAGCCCGAAAAGCACAAACGCTGAGGCAATAATGACCATTACTAGAAACTTTAGGGTTGCATCGAGGCTAAAAGCGCTCTTTCGATACATAATTAGGAAGGCTGCAGCAGCTGTTGCAGCTTCCCAGAAGATGAAAAATGTTAATAGGTCACCCGCAAGGACGGCACCCAGTATAGCTGCGGTAAGCATTAGCATTATGGCGAAGTATCTATCTGCGGGGCGTTCGTTTGAGTTAACAAAAAATACTGTGTAGATTAGCACTACGGCACTGATTGCAACGATGAGTATTGCCATGTAAATTGAGATTGCGTCTACAAGGAAAGAGCTTGAAATTGCAGAGGATACATCTCCGCTTAGGCTTAAGTTAAGGGGTACAGGGTTGGCTATGCTATAATAGTTTAATGCTAGGTTTGTAACGGCTGCTCCTGTAATTAAGAAGACGACTATGAACCAGATGAGGGTTAAGGCGGTCTTATGACTCTTTTGCCTAATAATTTTGAACACTGGAATTGTCAGCAAAGCAGAAATTATTAAGCTTATAATTGGTAACGAAATATCAATGATTCCAACCATTCAGAGATCGCCTTATTTATTAGCCAAATTGCACTGTTTGTATTAGATTTAGGAAGAAAGTTGGGTATATCCCAATAATAATGACCATCACTACCAGTATTGCCAGTGCAATTTTCATGTACCTAGTTATTTCAACAATTGGTTTATGCTCTGGGATTTCTGTTCTCTTGGATGTACCGAGGAATACACGTGAAATGAATCTTAACGAATAAGCAAGTGAGAGCACTGTTGCAACAAGCATTAAGGCTGTAGGAATCAGATAGAAGCTGTCATAATTAATAACTTGGAAAGCACCGACGAATATCAAAACTTCGCTCATGAAGCATGCAAACGGGGGTGTTCCAGCGATGCTTAAAGCAGCAATGGTACCTGAAACTGTTGTAAAGGGCATTTTTCCAGCTAATCCTCCCATTTCACGGATGTCTCGTTTTTCTGTTTGATGCATAACTGATCCTGCTGAAAGGAAGAAAAGCCCTTTGCTTACTGCGTGGCTGAGAATGTGTAGTATTGTTCCCGCAATTGCTGTGGATGAAATAACTATAACTGCGGTTCCAGCAGCAACGTTTGTGGGGAAAAGTGAAATACCGAACATTATGTATCCCATGTGAGCGATGCTAGAGTAGGCGATAAGCCGTTTTATGTCTGTTTCCACCAGCGCTATAAAGGAGCCAAAGAAAGCTGAAATTAGCCCAAAGATTGCCAAAGCATGCAAGAAGTCTACTGCAAAAACTGGATCTGCCAAGTTAACTGCTGGAAAAACAACACCCAGTGACAAGCGTAGAATCGCGTAAGCGCCTGCACTAATAATTACTCCACTAAGTAACGCAGACATTGTTGCAGGAGCTTCAGAGTGTGCATCTGGCAACCACATATGCACCGGCACAATTGCCATTTTAACAGCAAATCCACCGGTCAAAGCGATGAGGATCCACCGCGCAATATCTGCACCATGAGTCATTAATGCAGTTTGAACTTGGAACATGTCGGTAGCCCCTGTCACCATGTATAGTGCGCCAAAGCCAATAAGCACAAAGACTGCGCCTGCATGTGTGAATATGAAGAATTTGAATGCTGCCTTGTATGAGTCACGGTAGCCCCAGTTACCTACTATGAAGTAGGCGGGAATCAGCATCATTTCCCAGCAGAAGTAAAACAATATCAGGTTAGATGTGATGAATACACCGATCAGTCCAACGGACAGCATCGAGAGAAGGGCATAGTAGACTGCAATGTTTTTCTTGCCTTCCATATAGTTAATAGAGAAGATTGCAGCGGCTAAAATTAAGACTGCACTGATTATCGCTATTGATAGGCTCATGCCATCAACGAAGAGAGAGAAGGAAGAGTTCAAAATCGGAATCCAAGCGTAGGATTCCACATAGCGGTGGTTTGAATTGTTGAGCACCGCGGGTGCTGTAGTTAACAAAAGCGCCAAAATAGCCACCGCTATTAAGGCTACGAATAAGGCTGCGGCTTTATTGGATTTTTTCCCAGTGAAGTAAACAAAGGGGATACTTATCGCGGGAAGGGCAAATACTGCTAATAAAGTAAAGGACATTTTTTAAGCTCCTATCGTTAATATTATTAAGACAACAATCAAAATGAAACCGACCACTGCTATGGCAATGTAGTTTCTCAGAGATGCCGAAGGTGCCTTTTTCATTTTTGAGACTCCAGTCAGCGTTTTATTGGATAAGACGTTTATTAGCTTATCCTGTGAATTGTCAACCTTCGTATCGAAGTAAAAATGAATTCCGTCTGCAATACGGATAACTGACTGCCCGAACTTTTGAGGAAAGACACTATTTACATTCTCGAAGTGTCTAACTCCTTCGGAAAACTTTAAAATTCCCCTTGCGATACCTCTGTAAACATCATCAAAGAAGTAAGCATGATCAAGAATTGTTGTTAGGGGATTTTTGCTAGCGGCTATACGCCTGAATGTTTGATTGTTTCGGTAATAGGTATAGTAAACGATAAATCCAGTCGGTAGTAGCAGAGACAGAAAAATCGGTGTTTCCCAACTTAAAAAGGCACCAAGTAGGGTGTGTTCTAATTCGAAATGCATGAAACTTGCGATTAGAGGTTGAGATATCCCCCAAACTATGCAGAGGCCTGCAAGAATCATTGCTGGGAAAAGCATGACTTTTGGTGCTTCATGAACATGCTGTTTGCGTAAGTGTTCAGATTCTTTACCCATGAACACCAAACTAAACATGCGAACGCTGTAGGCAAATGTGACCGCGGCTGTGGCATAGATTAGAATAATTTGTATTAGGTTGCCTGCGTCGGTTACACTGGTGATTATTAACCCTTTGCTGAAGAATGCGGCAAACGGCGGCAAGCCACTTGTTGTGATAATCATTATAGCCATTAAAATAAATGAGATCGGCATAGTTTTTCTAAGACCGCCCATTAAACGCATGTCTCTGGTACCAATGGCATGTATGATGCCTCCTGCGAGGAGGAATCCGAGTCCTTCGAAGAATGCGTGACTTATCATATGGAATAAGCTAGCGAACCAACCCACTGATGAAGCTCCGTCAACCGCGGCGCCTAATCCTGCCATCATGAAGCCGATTTGGCTAATTGTTGAGTATGCGAGGACTCCCTTGATGTCGGTGGTTTTTAAAGCTAGTGTTGCACCAATTATGGCGGTTAATACACCTATCCAAGTGACTATTGGGAACCAGAGAGGCTGCAATGCAGCAATTATTGCTGGTGCAACTGATAAGATAAGTATTAACCTTGCAAGCAAGTAGATGCCTGCTTTGACCATTGTGGCAGCGTGCAAGAGGGCGCTGACTGAGGTTGGGGCTTCCATGGCGCTGTATAGCCATGTGAAAAATGGAAGCTGAGCAGACTTTGCAATAGCACCACCCAAAACAAGGAATGCAACAACAACCAGAAGACTTGTATTCAAAGTTCCTGCAGCTACTGCATCTTGGAGTCCTACTATTACACCATGAAAGCTAAAGGTGTTAAACATCACGTAAAGAATTCCTATAGCGGCGAGTAATGCAATGTCGCCGATGCGGGTCATTATGAAAACTTTAACACCTGCCTTAATTGATTCAGGTTTTTTGTACCAGAATGAAATTAGGGCATAAGAGCATAGACCCACCATTTCCCAAAAGATAAACAGCTGTAACATGTTATCTGAGATTACTAAGCCAATCATGGAACCGATGAAGAGCAGGATAAGGTAGTAATATCGTGTTAATCCTTCTTCACCTTTCATGTAGCCGATTGAGTATATGGTGATTATTAATGCAAAGAAGGCAACTAAACATGTGAATAAGACGCTAAGGGAGTCTATGTATACTCCTGCTTGGAGTCCTGGAATCCAATCTACATTAAAAATTGTTGCTGAGCCATTTCCAGACCAGACACTTGGAACCAAAGAAAGTGCCAAAACCGAGGTGACCGCAGCTATTGCAACGACGAAGTAGTTTCTGGCTTTGTCACTGTATTTTCCGATTATGGGTACGAACAAGCTTGCTATAAGTGGGAGGACCCAAACAAACCATCCTGAGAATTCTGCAAGAATCATTGCGCTTCATCCTCACTTTCGTTTTTATCTTCCAACATCTGAGTTATTTTGGCCATGTCGCTTGTTCCGTACTTTTTGGATACGATTACAAGCAACGCCAAGATTACTCCGCTAACGGCAGTATCAGTTGAGAAGGCTAAAACTAAGAAAGCTTGACCTAAGCCAACACCCATCGAAGAAGCAAGCATCACAAAATTTAACGTGGCTGCAGTGGCAATTAATTCAACAGATATGAAGATTTTTAAGAGTTGGCGGTTAGTGAGCAAGCCATAGATTCCGATCACAAGCAAAACTAGTGATAGAATAACGAAGTCCATTATTTACCACCCTTTTTCTTCTTCTCATACAAAACGATAGTGATTCCAAGAGCCACAGTTAAAATAACAATAGCTTGTAAAACAACATCCAAGCCCCTTACATTCCATAAGGCATCACCAAAATCAAGGTTAGAATATGTACCGGTTGAACCGGATACTGAAAGGAAAATAGCGGGTAATGATAAGACGGCTCCAACTCCAATCAAAGCACCAGTGCGTTTTGGAGAAGCATTCTTTTTGGGTTTATCGCCTAACATTTCTCCAGATAGGAACAGTATAGCTAATGTGCCAACACCCACCGCAATCTGGAAAACAGCGGCAAAGATTGCACCATTTTCCATGTAGATTAATGCGGTAAAAAAGAAAGTTGCAGAAAGTGCAGCAACTGCGTATATTACTTCATCGAGGAATAGCGCCAATACAGCAGAAATTATTAATCCTACAGCTAGAATTTCAAAGATCATTATTTAACCTCCGCGGGTTTTAGGTCAGAAGTTGGCTTCTGGATTAATGCGGATTTATCAGTTGTTGCCATTTCATAGAAAACTGAACTTTTAATTGCACCTCTGGGACAGCTTTCAACACACTGGTGACAGAAGATGCATTTGTCGAAGCGTATTTGTGGCCTTCTTTTGCCGTCTACTTCCACAATTTCAATAGCACCGGCAGGGCAATCTCGGACACATACTCTACAATTAGAGCCAACGATAGATCTTACATCCAAGGTTAACCATTTATTACCTGCTCCAATGTCGATTGCGTTGCAAGATTCAATGGTGTAAACTGTCTTACATCGAGCGTCTTCAGGAAGCATAGGTTTCACAAAAGGATACTTTGTTGTTGCTGGCTTAGTGAATATGTGTGATGCTACACGTTTGAATATTGGAGATAATCGTGATTTTTTATCCATCTTATTACACACCTAATGGATGATAAACCCAGTATACCAATGCCACCGTAAGCATCAGAGAGAGTAACGATGCAGGTAGGAGAATTCGCCAGTTGCCTGATAATACTTGGTCAATGCGGAAGCGAGCAAAAACGACTGAAATGTATTCGGATATTGTTACGACTACGAGCAGTTTGAGTACAAACCAAAGGGTATACCAGAACCACGATGCCCCAAAAAACACTGGTCCATATGGACCACCTAGAAACAATTCAACTACTAGGGCTGAGCCAAAGACTATTTGAACATCGCGGGTTAAATGAAGGAAAGCAAGTTTGGCACCTGTGAATTCTGTTTCTAATCCGCCGACAAGTTCGCTTTCTGAGTGAGGTACGTCGAAGGGATCTTTTTCGAGTTCTGCCTGCATTGTGACTACGAACAAGACGAAAGCCCATGGAGCCAATAGGATGAATGGAAGGATATGGATTGATTGGAATAGGGCGATGTTTGCAATTTGCAGACTTCCGGCGATGAATGCTGGCGTCAATGCTATTAAGAAAAGGGGTATGTCATAGCCTAAGAATTGAGTTAATACTCTTGCTGAACCAATTGTGCCGTATGGGTTACATGATGCCCAACCAGCCAAGAACAACAAAAAATTGGCAACTGTGGCAAAAGCTAAAATTATAATTAAATCGCCGTTAAAACCTCCTATAGTACCATTTACGGTAAGGACACTTGCGCCGTCAATAGGTACGAAGCATAACGCAAAAATCATAATTGTAAAAGCCGCGAGAGGTGCAAATTTAAAAATTGTTTTTTTAGCTGCTCTTGGTGTAATATCTTCTTTTGTTAAGAGTTTAATTAAATCTGCCAAAGGTTGAAGAATGCCGCCTGGACCTGCAACCATTGGGCCAACGCGGTTTTGTAGGCGTGCCTCGATTTTTCGCTCCATCCAATCGCAAAAGAGAGTCAATAGTACCAGAAATGTGAAGCCTGGGAAAATGAGTATACGGAAGATTAGGAGGAGGTAATCTATCATTTCTGTGTCACCGATCTGTACATGAGAAGCAGGGGTCTAAACTGACAAAGTTAGCTGGAACATCAGCTATGCTTTCACCAATGGCTGTTTTGAGGAATGAAGGTATGTTTGCGAATGTTGGTGTGCGGACTTTAACGCGGTCTGGCATGTCTGTGCCATTGCTTCTAACGTAGTAAAAGAGTTCGCCTCTTGGAGCTTCAACGCGGTTTACAGCCTCGCCTACTGGCACACTTCTGGGAACGTCAATTCGGAATGGCCCAGATGGCAGGTTATCTACTGCATACTCAATTATGTTGATGCTTTCTTCAACTTCGTCCATGCGAACGTTCATTCTTGCCCACGTATCGCCTGAAGTGTAAACTATTTCTTTAAATGGAATCTCTCCGTAGGCTTCATAAGGTTCATCTTTGCGTACATCTATATCAACGCCCGAAGCTCGAGCTACTGGACCAACCACTGAAAGATTGAGTGCATCTTCCCTTTTGAGCACACCCACGTTTTTCATGCGAAGCCTTAGAGTAGGTTCGTTTTCATAAATTTGTCGATAGAAGGGCAGTTTTCCGCGAAGATCTTTCAATGTTGATTTGATTTTGGGGATATCCGTTTCTTTTAGGTCCCGCCTTACACCGCCTACCGTCATGAGCGATGAGTAAACGCGATTGCCGCTAGTTAACTCAATTAAATCCATGATTGGTTCGCGATCTCTCCAGAAATACTGGAACAGTGCTTCATACCCAATTTCTAATCCTGCATGACCCAAAGTCAACATGTGGCTATGTAGCCTGTTGAGTTCTAAGGCGATTACTCTGAGGTATTTTGCCCTTTGAGGGACCTCAATTTTCGCTATTTTTTCGACAGTTTCAACAAAACATGCCGCATGGATACTGTTGCAAATGCCACAGATGCGTTCAACCAAGTAAACGTCTTGGAGATAGGAGCGAGATTCAGCAGCTTTTTCTATCCCTCTGTGCACGTAACCTATTCGGGGTTCAACTTTAGTTACTGTTTCCCCTTCAACTGTCACAGCGAATTTTTCAGGTTCCAACAATGCTGGATGCTGTGGACCAATAATGATTTTAACTAGCCTTTCATTCTCAGGAAGCTTATTTTCTTCAGATTGTGGAGTTGGGACAAGTTTTACTTCGCTTGCTTTAACATCTTTCCTCAGCGGATAAACGCCTACAGGCCAATTTTCTGATAATACAAAGTGCCCAGGTGTTGCGTGTCCTTCGAAGATGACGCCTAACAGGTCGGCGACTTCCAGTTCATGAAAGGCAGCGCCTGGATGAAGATCGACTATTGTTTGGATTTTCGGGTTTTCTTTTGGCACTTCAGCTTTGATTGTTACAAAAACACTTGATGTGCGTACATGGTAGTAGACGCCTATGTTTGCTCCAAGGTCTAAACCTGTTATAGCTGTTATGCCTGTCTTTTCATCCGCTTCAATTATTGTTTGTAGGACATCGCGGTGTAAGCCGTTGTTTACGGTTATGGCAGCTGCACCTACTTGGCCTAGTTGAATTTGGACTTTTTCGCCAAATTTAGATTGGATCAAACTAATTATATCTACATTACTTTTCGACAATTTATTTTTCCTCCATAACTATTGATTGAACCGCTTGTGCAGCTGCAACTTCTGGTTTAGAAACTTCGAGTATCTTAGCCTGTTTTGGCTGTTTTTTAGGTTTAGGTGGATTTAACGCATTTAGGAGCTTCACCACGCCGTCTAAGATTGCTTCTGGACGTGGTGGGCATCCAGGTATATATGCCGTAACTGGGATTATTTTGTCTACGCCGCCGACCACGTTGTAATTTCCTTCAAAAACTCCGCCGCTGCACGCGCAAGCACCGATTGCTACAACAAATTTGGGTTGTGGCATTTGGTCATAGATGCTTTTTAGTCGTTCTGCACATTGCTGTGTGACGCAGCCTGTTACTAGTAAAACGTCGGCATGTCTTGGTGAAGGCTCAAGTTTTACCCCGAAGCGTTCAATATCATATTTTGGGGTTAGCAACGCAACTATTTCTATATCGCATCCGTTGCAGGCTCCTGAGTTAAAATGTAAAACCCATGGTGATTTTACGCGGGCCCACGTTTTTGTGTCAGTCACTAATCTTTTCCTCCTTCAACGAGAGCCAATCCTGCCGCAAGAATAATTCCAAGATATAGTATTAGAAGAAGCGGATTTGTCGAGTTTGCGCCCACCAAAGTAAAAGATGCAAAAGCAAGAACTAGAACAGATGAATCAAAAACTATGAAGTAAATTAGATATTTGTACAATGAAACATTAATTTTTAGTCCAAAGAAGGATACTTTTTCTCCACAAGCATACGCAGATTGTGCATTTTCGCTTATGGTGGTTTTAGGCGCCGATCTTTTGCCTATTGTGTAGATTGCCAGTGCTGAAATGAAGATTAATACGAATGCTATGAAGGCTTCTTCAATCACAATTTTTCTCTCCTATTATGGTCTTAACCATTAAAGCGGCTTCGAAATTAATTTTAATTTTGCACTTGTTATAGTCAAAAGACATACTATGAACGCTTTTAAGTTTATCTGCACAAAAACTATGCAAATGGACAATATTTAGCATAATTAACATACTTTCGTCTTTAACATAGACGACTTCTCCAATAATGAAGCCGCATAATATACCCTCTCCACTCGCTCTGTTTTCTCCCATACTACCCCGAGCTATTTCAGGTAGAAACACTTTACTCACATTTAAATTTTAAGCATAAAGAATTCAAAAACTCATTGTTGTTTAGAAAATAATGAGACCTGTACTACTCTGTTTCTGCCGTTCCATGCCATCTTTTGTCCAAGTAAAGAAGCAAGCTAAAGAGACCTCAGCTAATGATTACTAAAATAAGCAGTGAAAACTCCTCGTATGTTCTAGTAACAACGGTTTTTAGGATTTCAGCTCCGATAAAAAATTCTAAGCTCAACGATAAGTATCCGGAAAAGAAGCGTGAAATACAGGAAGTGCATACGGCTCTCTTAATTTTCATCGTAGGAACCGAATAGTCACAAGCGACGCACCGAAAATGAGCATGCCAGCACCAATCAGGTAGAGTATATTTGTTGCAACTTTTAGTAGAGTGTCAACAATTTCTTCAAGGAAGGCAGTATATTGTCCACTGACTGTGGAAAAAACAATGCTTAAAATCAAAAAAAGACCAATCACAATTATCAATATTATAGTTAAAGGATTCAAGCCTTTTTTTGTTGAAACGGAGCATTCGGTCATTGATGGCTCGACCTAACCTAATTAAGAAAATAAGGTATTGTTAACTTAATAAATGTGATTTAATGGTTGCTTGGAACTTGCTGCATTGAATAAAGAGAGAATTATTGGGGGATCTTTTCTTTAAACTTTTATTTCCTCAGCTAAACCAGCCTCTGGATACATGAACAGATGAGCTTTGTCCATTGGATAAGTAATTGTAACGTCTTCACCGATCTTACCCCACTCTTCAGTTAATGAAGGCCTGTTGATAACGAAGCGGTCGCCGTTTTCAAGCCTAATCTCATAACGAACAACTATTCCTTCAAAAGTAGCTTTTTCAACTTTTCCATACAAACTATTTTCAGCTTTGATGTGACCTTTTTTCATTTCACATGTTTCAGGCCTAATAGCTAAGACCACTCGTTCCTCTTGTTTAATGTTCAATTGGTTTAATGCCTTAACCTTTAATCCTTCACGCAATTCAATTTCTGACTGCCCATTTGTTTTAGTGATGTAGCCTTCTAAAAAGTTGGATTCCCCGATAAAATGGGATACAAATAAGCTGTTAGGATGCATGTAGAGTTCCTGCGAAGTTCCAACCTGCACAATCTTGCCTTTCTTCATAACTGCAATTCGGTCTGAAATTGACATGGCTTCAGCTTGATCATGTGTAACGTGAATTGCTGTAAGTTTAAGGTCTTTTGCCATTCGCCGAATTTCATACCTGATCTCGTTACGCACTTTGGCGTCAAGTTGCCCTAAGGGTTCATCTAAAAGCAGAGTTTTGGCCCCAGCTGCCAGTGCTCTCGCAACTGCAATTCGTTGCATCATACCACCGCTAAGTTCGCTTGGATAAGCGTTCAAGCGTTCATTAAGTTTGACTAATTCAAGAACTTCATGTCCAATCGTTTCTGCTTGTTTGGCATTGTAGTTTTTGACTTTTGGACCGTACAGTACGTTACTCCAAGCGGTCATATGCGGGAATAAGGCGAAAGTTTGAAAGACAAAACCTATGTCGCGATCTTCAGGCGGAATTTTATCAACTCTTCGATCACCTATGTAAATTTCACCGCTGTCAGGTTTGATTAATCCAGCAATGACCCTGAGCAAGGTAGTTTTCCCGCAGCCACTTGGTCCAAGTAAAGAAAAGTATTCTTGGTCACGTATTGTTAAGCTGACGTTGTCTAAGGCGTAAAGTTTTCCATATTTCTTTGTTACGTTTACGACTCGGACATCGGGCATGATTAGCTCTCTCCCTTTGAAGCTTTTTTGGAGTTTTTATTTTTTATCATTCTAAACCTTTCCTTTTCTTGTCAAAAGTCTCAAAATCAAGAGTATAATGAAGCTGAATAGTATCAGAAAGCCACATGCTAAGCCAACAGTTAATTCACTAACTCCAGAAATTGGCGCCATGATTCCTCTTACGGAGTTAACCCAATTGACCAATAAGACAGGGGCAGTTACAAGTTTTGAAGTTACTGCTAATGTTGCGCCTGTTTCACTTACACTACGAGTGAAGACTATTATTGCGCCTGAAAGGATTGAATATTTTGTTATAGGTAACACTATAGTTTTGAATACTGTAAAGGGTTTGGCACCCAATGTTCGTGCTGCTTCTTCCATGTCAACGTTTATTCTCTCCATTGCTGCCGACATGGATCTGACGAAATATGGATAAGTTATTGCCAAGTGTGCGAAAACCAACAATAAGAACTCAGGTATTCCAGGTATACCCTGCCAGAAGAATTTTAAGGATACACCTAGTGCAATTGAGGGCACAATTAAGGGCACGTTGATTAGGAGATCTAGAATTGTTGAGGGCAACTTGCCGAAGGTTTTGCGTGAAATCAGAATCGACATTGGTATTCCAGTGAGTATTCCCAATACCGTAACTATTGCACCTAAACTATAAGACAGGAAAAGACTCTGCCAAAAGCTAGACCAAATACCTTGACCAGTTAATGCCTCAGCAAGGGTAGACCCTGATACGACAGCCTGAAACGCAGGCAAAGCAACAAAAAGCGAAGGAATCAAAACTATAACAATAAAGACAAACAAGGCAACGCCATTACGTGACCAAGCAGCTTTTCTATAACTGAGTTTCTTTTCAATATTTGGCAATCCTTTGCCGAAAGGCAACGTTAACTTCTGACCTAAAACCCGAATCAAACCAAATATTACAAGAGAAACAACCATAAGTATTAGGCTTGCAAAAACAGTTCCGCCCTCATAGGTTGCTTGGGAAATAGTTCCTGCTTTCAAGCTATTACTCAAGTTTTGTATAAAGACTGGACCATTCTGGAAAACAATACCAGCAACTATGAAGGTAGCTCCAGTTTCTGATAGTGACCTGGCAAAAGCAAGAGAAAACGCAGCAATTAACGAAGGCTTAATGATGGGAAAAGTTACGGTTCTTGAAGCCGTAAGCGGGGGTGCTCCAAGGGTTCTTGATGCTCGTTCATACTCCATTTTGTAATCCAACATCGCGCCCACAACCACACGAACAACAACTGGAAATGAAAACGTAAAATGCAAAAGCATAACCAAAAGCCAACCAGGAGAAATCAGTGAACTACCGAAAATTGAGGATATTCCGTTGCTTGAGCTCCAAAACAATAGAATAGAATACCCAAGAGCTGCTGTTGGAACAACGAATGGAATATCAGCGAAAGTATCAAGGACACTTAACCAGCGTGATTTGCCACGTGTAATCAGCCAAGCCAAAGGAATACCTGCGAGAAGATCTAAAGCGGCAACAATCAATGAAATAATAAAAGAGTTAGAGATCGCGCCAAGCGCTGAGTTCACTAAGACGGGTTGATTAAGGAAACTTTGCATTGCCGGTGCTTTTATTGCAATACCGATAATGGGCGGTACAAGGATAACTGCGAAAAAAATAATGATTGCTGAAAGATAGAGGGTGTACTTTAAGGGTTTTTTAGAGGAAAGTTTGTTTAGTGTGTTCCAGAGTTTGCTAAGCACAGCGCCGCTCCTTTCATTTAGAGTAGTTTTGCTCGAAGGAGAGAACTGGGTGATCAACTATATTAGCAGTTACTATATATTCTAAATATACTATAAGAACTACTAACATTACTTGTCCTTGACAAACCTTTCAGAAAATAAAAAGCAAGCCGATTGAAAAGAAAAGAAGTAGAGTTCTTTTAAATCAGCTGTTAGTTATAAAATTTTGATAAGTTCTTGAGAAAACATACTAGTAGTTTTGAATTTACTATATTGTTTATTTAGATTACACAGATCAAAGCTATAGGTTTCCTTTGGGATAGTAACTCTTGATCAAATAGAGGTGAAAAAATGCTATCGAGAGATTGCGACGGTTGTTCCGTTTTAAAAGAATGCGGCAAACGCTATAAAAGAGCCTTTAAAGGAGATAAAGTATACTGTCCCGATGGTACTGCGCATTTAATAGATCAACAAACATGATTACTACATTATTTTTTATATTTGTTTTAGTACTGTTTCGACGTTCAAGTTCAACACTACTTCTGAAATATCACTTGCGTATTCAGCTGTCCGTCTTACACTTTCAATTATTAGACGCAGATTAACAATCTCTTCAATTTTTTGTGTTTGAGTGAAAAGAACAGCTTCTTTTTCTAACTTGTGTGCCTCGCCTATCTTTTCGATGACACTTTCCGCCAAGTTAAAATCGTGCTTGAATAATGCTTCAATTGCATCTTCAAACATGTTATTAGCTAAAATGCTTAATGCTTCAATCTTATTTGAAAGCTGTTCGTTAACTGGTGCTTTTAGTTCCAATGTGTTTTCACAAATCTTGGTAGCGTGATCAGCGGTTCTTTCGACAGCTCTTGCAATCATTCTGTATCCTAAACAATCTTTTTGGCTGTTTAAGCCGATTTCTTTAACAATCCTTGGATTTGAAACAGCTAGTTTCAGTAGTCGCATCACGTAGAGTCCGAAGCGGTTAACTTCCCTGTCTGTCTCTATAACTCCTTTGGCGCTTGTATAATCTAGTTTTTTTAGGGCTAATATCGCTTCTTTATGCATTGACGATGCAATTATTGACATTCGACTTAGTGCATTTTGAACGGTTAATTCAGGATAATTTAACAGTACTTGAAGTCTCAAATCAGTTGGAGAATCAAGCACTAGTTCAGTTCCAACCAAGTAGTCTCTTGCAAAAGTTTTTAGGCGATTTCTTAGCTTTGCAGATAAAAATTTGTCACATTGGGCTCTAATATGAAGAATATTATACCCATTTAAATAAGCCGATATTGTCGTTCTCATGATCGCATCAGGATTATTGACTATAGATGCTATAATGAAAGCTTCGTCTTGTTTTTCTTTCTTTGGAAAACTTGAAGGGGTTATTGATAACGAACCGTCATCTTCTTCGCGAACTATCATCGAACTTCCACGTTTGAGCTCATTTCTTATTGCCCAATTCTTAGGCAAAGAGAGTATGAAAGTTGATCCACCAGTCACTTGAAGCTTACGTTGTTCCTCAAATTGATTTTCTTTTTGTTTATTAAGATTAAATTCCAAATTATTTTTTTTATAGGTCATTAATTAGATTATTTTCTATATATTCTATAAATCTTTCGACATGGTCTATGTAAATTTCATAACTTGGAAAAGGAGAGATCAAGCGAGATATTATTTGCGCTAAACAGAAAGTTCTATTGCTAGAAACAAGCTTTCACAAACAATTTTTTTCAAGAAACCATCGACAGCATAATGATGTGTTTTTCTAAAACCCTAAAGGGTTTCTACACCATCGATCCTAACTTAATTGAGGTAAAGATTAAGCTGTTGCCTAAACCATCAGAGGTTCAATTCACACATTTGCTTCAAAAAATAAAATCAGCTTTTTAGCTAACCACTTTTCTGAATTGATAGAGTGTGGCACTCAACGTAATAATTGCGACTAATCCGATTACACCCCAAGCAGGAAGTATTACACCCCAATCAAATCCATTAATCATCAATGCACGACAAGCGTCAACAGCGTAGCTTACTGGGTTAAACTTTGACACAGTTTGCACCCATTCAGGCAGGAAACTAATAGGGAATAAAGCTGAACTTAAAAACAATAGCGGAAAAGTAATGACTCCACCGATTGCAAAGACAGTCTCTGCACTTCTTGTCTTCATGCCTAAGAGCTAGAGAAATTCCAGACCAAGCAAGACCAAAGAACGCGATCGTGAAAAAGATTAGAAGAATTCCAATAACTCCGGTAGTAACGAAGGCTCCTAAAACATATGCTAAGCCTAGAATAATAGCTGTCTGGATAAGCACTCTAAAAGCGTCGCTGGTCAATCTCCCTAGAAGAATTGCAGGACGACTCATCGGTGTTACGAGCATTTTCTGCAAAAAGCCCGAGTCAATGTCAGCTACAATGGAGTTTCCTGACTGCAGTGCACTTCCAAAAGCGTTTTGCATCAGAATTCCCGCAGTCGCAAACTCCAAGTAACCTACTCCAGAGGGTAATATCCCAGGAAAATTACCAAGTCTTGTCAACAACTGAGTAAATAATACGAGAAACAAGATGGGCTGAAAGAGCGAAAAGAAAAGTAAGATAGGAGTTCGAACAAGTTTTCTAATGTATCTTACGAAAACGTATCTTGTATCGGAAAGGAGAGTCAATAACGTCGACCTCCAAACATTCTGCTGGGAGCTTTAACTAATTCTTCAGTTCGGATTCTTTTGCCAGTGTGTTTCATAAAAACGTCATCCAAAGAAGGAGAAGAAAAAGTTACTGATGCAAGCCGAATGTCGCTGCTATCTAGAGCTCGAACGATGTCAGCTATCAGCAGACCTGCGTTTTTGGCGAAAACTGTAAGGCATTCTTCAGAATCTAAGATTTGATTAACGTTTGTGAGACTCAGTATAAGTTCCTTTGCTCGCTCTTTGTCCTTTTCGCAATTTTCAAGAGAGAGCCTAATAGAATCTGCGCCAATTTCTTGTTTAAGCTCCTTGGGAGAGCCACTCGCAACTATTTTTCCAACGTCAATAATTGAAAGTCTCTTGCACAACTTGTCAGCTTCTTCTAGATACTGAGTTGTCAAGAAAATAGTAATACCCTCTTCTTTGTTTATTTGTTCCAGATAACTCCAAATCGCTGAACGCGACTGAGGATCCAAACCAGTTGTTGGTTCATCTAGAAAAAGGATTCTGGGTTTATGGATAAGTGCCGTGGCCAAGTCGAGACGTTTTTTCATCCCACCAGAGTAGTTTCTAGCACGCTTTTCTGCAGCTGATTCGAGTCCCACAAGAACCAGCAACTCATTCACACGTTTTTTAATCTCATCTCCGTTCATCTGGTGGAAATGACCTTGCAGCGTAATATTTTCTCTGCCAGTCAGGTCGCCATCGACAGTTGTATCTTGACTTTGAACGCCGATGATCTTGCGAATATCGGCTGCTTGCTTCTCAACGTCAAACCCTGCGATGTTAACTGTGCCTGATGTTTTTCTTAAGAGCGTTGTTAGTATTTTGATTGTGGTACTTTTTCCAGCTCCATTAGGACCTAAGAAACCGAAAAATTCGCCTTCTGCAACTTTGAAGGAGATATCATCAACGGCTTTGGTGCCGTCAGAATAGATCTCAACAAGATCTTTCACGGTAATTATATCAGACATTAATAGTCCAGAAGATGTTTGCATATATCAACATAACTGTATGTGACTGCTACCTAGCTACAACAGATAGAAAACGCAAAGCCAACAAATTTCAAAATGCTGAGTCTAAAGCAGTCTTACCCATAGAAGGAGTCTTAGAAAATATCTTTTAAAAGAAAGAATGGTTTTAGGTTCAATTACTTCATGTTTCATAGTTATTTTAGATTCTTCAACACAATAATTATTTTTAGCTAATCAGACTAAATTCAAATTTGATTGTGATTGGATGGAAAAAATGTAACATAAAAAAAAATAAATCTCCAAAAAACAAGGATGTTGTTCCACTGCTCCAAATATTTTGCTAAGTATTGTTTTTATTGTAGTTTTATCAGCTCTGATTTTGTAATTCTTGCTCTTGCAACTCTATCATTATGGTGCTTATCTGCATGTAGTTTAACGTGTTCAGCCGTGTCCTCCACTCCGAAGGGAGTTTTAATTGAAAACCCACAAATTGGACATATAAAAGAAGCATTTTGTATTCTGCTCATTCTTCCACCTCCAACAAAGATATGAAACACTATATTGTAAACTATAAGTCTTATAAGAAAAAAAGCTTCTTCCAAGACTAGAATAATACAAGAAAAGAAGTAATTGTATTCTCCTTCGTTTAGTGCTTTATTATCCTTAAAGTTTTTTTATATTAAAAGAGTAACCAAGTAAAAATCAATAATACAATTTAGTTGCCAAGCCAAATATTCTCTACTACAAACATTAAACAATGTGTCCAACAGTTCAATGTAACAAACGATTTCAGGAAAGATAAAAAAGCAAGATCCTAAAATTCAATATTATTCAAATAGAGATTTGAATCGACTATGCCACCGTATTGCTTTGGAAAATTTGTTTGCTCAGAAGGACAAAAACTAACGTGCAAATACGTTGATTTATGCCAAATAAAACAAATCATCCAACAACATCAAAACTTAAACCTACCTTAAAAAAATGATTAAAAAATCGCAAATATTTTACACAGAGAGACACAATTTTTGCTTCAAATGCTTTTTTGAAAAATAACAACTCTTTCTTTAAGTTTAACTTTGCAGGTGTAACTTGAGGATAGCCCTAATAGACTCTGGACGCGGTTTCTATTTTTAGAGTTCTCCCAAAACGTTCGATAGTTTAAGGCTGTTTTAGGTAATTGCAAACCCAAAATTACATTTATTTCCTGAGCCTTCAAAGTGATGGTTTCTAAACCTGAAGGACTAACATGGTCTACGAGCGGCTGATTTTTGTTCATTTAAGACCCCAACTATTATAGTCATTCTTACGACGTGAGATAATGCTAAAATAACTTATGAATCCAAGGTCCATAATAATCGATTTGCGCCCTGTAGCAAGTTGAAGAAATGAATGAAATACCTTATTCCGTAATATGACAGAGCTGTGATCGCCGGAACCAATACAATTGTAGTATATGTGAAAATCCAAATTGGAATCATAGAATAGCAATAAAAGGGAAATAAAACGAAAAACGAAGATCTATAAGAATACGATGTTCTAGGCAGAGCTAGAGAAATTAAGCTCAAATTGGAAACTCTATGACCAGCGAGCAGATAAAGAAAGAATAAACCTACGCGAATTGTGCAGTATACCAAAAAGTAGTCTATTCCTATGACTGCTTTTTATTAGCTGACTGCCAAGGTTCAAAATGCATCTTTGTCGTATGTAGATAAAAAGTATTTTTAAATCGACGATCGACAACACTTTAATGCCTCCTTTAAAAAGGCAGCTAACCTTCAGGCTCATTTGTTGCCTCACATTTTTTATAACTAAACTCTCAAATTAAAAAGAAACGTCATTCCGAAGACTACGAAAACACCGATTAACCCCAAGCAAACTTTAGCTTGACTGTAAACTATTTTTTTACTTGCGCCAAATGTAAATTGTTCAGTATAACCCAAGCTTCAATTCTAAAGTGTGTCTCCTGCTCTTCTCCAACTATTTGGGGTTTGATAACCTATTCTATGACCTTCCTGCCTTATTGTGTCATAAACCTTAAGAAATTCTTGGCTGGAAAGCCTTTTATGGTTTCTAATTTTAGCAATAACTTGGAGCGCTTCTTCATCAGTTCTATCCCGATTTTGAGAAAACTTCAGAGCATCAATCAATCGTTCTTTGAACATTATTCTCACCAGTTCAGCTATTGCTCTTTTAGCAAGAGGGCTTTAGCGTAGGTTTTGGAATTTCGAATACCCAAGACTTTTCAAGGGCAATTCTGCATTTTTCAGCAAACTCATTTTCAAATTTTTGAGGGAATTTTTGGTTTGCCATTTCAGTTCACATCAATATATTTCAAATGAAAAGAATAAAAGCAATGTTTCAAGTACCCACATATATCAAAAATCAAAGTATTATCAAAACAGTTACGCTCCCAAGAAGGATTTTTCAATCTCTAAAGAATAACCATCGACCGAATAAAAGTAAGACAAATGTTTTGTCTTAAGCTAAAATTTTGTTGAAACCTAAAATCAGTTTTGGAACACCACAAATCGAGATAGCTATGTTGAATATTATGGATTGACTAATGTTGGAATAGAGAAGCTGGCAGAACAGGGTTAACCGAAATGTTAAAAACTAACAAACTGAGAAGAAATCACAAAGTTGTATCAGTACAAAAATAATTGCATATGTTTTTGTTTTCATAGCCTTTTATCGAATCTTGGACAGCTTTTACAGTATAGTTAGAAAAACTCAGAAGACTCGCCGCTGAGGCGTATAAAAGCTGTAAGTATTTCCTTTCATCAGGGTTTACTCCTTTATCGAGTAATTGTTCAGCTTTTGCTCGGCGATCAAATCTTTTGTTGTTTGAATCAGTAAACACAAAATGTACACTGGTGCCTGCGCGGACTTTGGAGCCTTCCTTGATCAGTTGTTCTGCAGCAATGTCTTGGCTTACATGTTGCTTATAGTGTTTGGGGTTTTTCGATAAATGTTTGGAAACAATCAGATCCTCGATGGGTACTTCTCCGTCGATTAGTTTTAGCCTATAAGCCTTTACCACATTTAGTGCTTCAGGAATTTTATGCATAAATTCTGCAGAGTTATTCGCTGTCGAAAATATGTTAATCATTTCCATTTGTGCATTGTAAACAAACCGAGGCGTGTCATGTTTTCGTACTTCTATTCCTCTGACTTTTAGTTTTCCGCTATCCATTACCCCATAGTAGCGATTTAGTACGCCAATGTTAGGATGCATTTTTGAGGGTAAGAAAACAATCCATTTGTACCGCCCTTCAAAATTTAGTGGAACCCCAATTTCATCGCTTACTTCTTTGCATAAGTTGTCATAATCTTCTAGGTTGGCATCGTCTTTTTTGAGCCACAACGAATCAACAATTCCATGTAAAACCGCAAAACCTCGACTCTCAGAGATACGAGCAACCCTAAGAAAAACAGCCCTGCCAAACGCACAAACCCCAATGTGTCCATCAACTGTTCCAAACTTTGCGTTCCTATAGCCCAAATAGCCAAAGCAAGTTACCAAAATCCACTTCAATGCAATCTGTCGGTTATCGTACATATCCTTGAGTTTAGGGTTAATTACCTCATCTCTCAATCGTTTATACTTCAACCTCTTGTCTACAACAAGTTTCAAAACTTTAGGAACAACGTCCTTTCTTTTCTCGCAAATGTTATAGTTTAACTCTGGGATTCGTAAGTGTGAGTCTGGGCAGCACTTACAGAGCACCGTTTCAGCTGAAATGTTGTTGTTAACCATTAAGCTCGGGTACATTGATGAAAAATCTACTTCGCCTGTGTTGTCGTGTATGCCTACTTTTGGTTCATAGACAAAGCCACCTCGATCTGCTACGAGCAGTTCGTAAGCTGATTTGAAGGATTCAGGTATGCTTTTGTTTCGCGGGATTAGCATTTCTTGTTTGAAGGCTTGGTAGAACTGCAGAGAAGACATACTGGATCCTATAGATGAACGGGAAGAAGTATGCAGAGGTGCCCGGCAGATTCGCGCTATTTCAAATAGACCCTGAAAGCTGCTTTCGTTTAGAATGAATGTGTTGCGGCGTCTATATGGACTCGCCCATAGAGGCGAATAGTTGGGGCTTTGTAGAATGTGCGGCCATATGAAAAGAAGGTTTTTCCCTGTTGTGTTTTGGGAACAAATGGAACTTCATCTCGGCTTAGAATAAATTTGTCAGATACTTCACTAACGATTGCTCGCTGAAGCAAGTATGAGAAAAGATAGGAATCTCCACCTTTAGTCACTATTATGTCTGGATCAAGTTCCTTCACAATCTTACTTGACTGAAGGAGTTTTTCTGCTTCGTTCCCTGAGTCAATTATAATTCGTTTCTCTTCTTGCTCAAGGATTATGTTAGCTATTGGGTCTTGAAGACTTGCTATTTTACGGGTTTTGGCTATTTCGATTTTTAGATGCATTATTCTCATTGGAGGAAGAGTGTAATCTATGCTTTCTACAGAATCTAAAAGAGTGTACTTCAAGCCTGCTTTGAGGTTTTCAACTTCTAAGAAAGCAAGCGGGAATAAATCATGTGTGAAAAAATATGTTCTGTCACCGCGTAAATCGCAGTTATGAACTTCAAGGCGCATGTAATCGCCTATTTTCAGTATTTGGTTGGTTAAGGATGATACTTTTCTGCAGTCCTTGAGTGTGATCTCTAATACTCTTGATTTTTCTGAATCCGTAGGTTGTACGAATTTGTAGATAAAATTCCAGTTTGCAACATCTGGGTTTGAATAGATTTTGCCGACTAGTTTTTCTTGCTCTTCTTTTATTCCCGATACGTAAATCTTAGGTTGAAATTTGTCGGTTAACCTGATTCGTTGGCCGTTTTCACTTATGACCCAAACTGCCATTTCTCCAACGTTAGCGGGGTAAACGTCGAATATCCAGCCGCGAATTTTAGGGCTGCCGCTTGACTGCATCTAAAACCTTCTCTAATCGGCTAACCTTTACTTGCTGAGACAATAAAATAGACAGGACCATTGGTTCGAAAAGAATGGGGTTAGTAGCGTTGCTTCCAGCAGAGGCATAGTTTCTACAAGCATCCATTAACGCTTCAAATGCTTGCCTGTCCTCGGCCCTTAATGCTTTTTCAAAGCCACGCCACCGGTGAATTTCATCTTCCAGAGCCATTCGATACGATTCAACTGTCTTTCCCATTATGCAGCCACCTCTAAAAAATCAGCTAAAGTAGAGCTTTCATCTGGCAGCTCAGCAATGCGTGAGGTTAGGTAGGGATGTTTTTTTAGTATAAATTGCCTGGCGTAATTTGTTTTTCTCACGGATAAAACAACGTTTGCTATGGTGCATGTTTGGGTTTGAAGAGAATAATTTCTCTCCGTTTTCATGTGTGGTGGGTAAGTTGTAATTATTACTACTTTGTTTTCTCTAGCAAAATTTGAAAGGTACGTTGTAACTTGGCTGAAGATTTTTTGGGCTTCATAATCTGGGATGTCTTTATCTAAAAAGAACCCTGCAATATCTGAAATTAAAACGAGTTTGGCATCGTATTTTTTGATGACCTCCTTGAGTTGATGTGTAATGAGTGATGATAACTGGTAGGCTGTGAAGGCTCTAGAAATGAAAATGTTATCTAAGACTTGCTTGGGATTAAGGCTATGGATCTGGGCAAATTGGGCTATTTGATAGAGCCTAAAGGTGTTGCCTCCATCGATAAAGATAACACTAGTTTGAAGCCCGCCAAGCGGGGTGGGAAGTTGCGCTTTCACACACAACAAAGATGCTAAAGACAAAACAGACGACCCCTTAAGAACCGCAAAATCACCCAATGCAAACCCTGGAAAAACCTCTTTAACGCCCCTTATGCTAAGTGGAAAAACCGGTTGAGAAAGCGTAGGCTTCAAAATTATATTTTGACTTAATTTCATAACTCTCCTTTACCTCGAAGGATAGCAAAAGGCAGTTTTTCATTTTTAAATGGTGACTTCAAACTACACTATTGAAAAGCAGGGTCCTAATTGAAAGTGAAGCAATATTTTACCTTTAGCAAGAAAATAGAAGGGCACAAACAGGATAGAGTTAAGCGTAAGGAAAAATAAAAATAGTCAAAACTATACCTAAACAAGTGAAATCAACAATTAACTAAAGTGAAAAAGTGTGGTGCAAGAAACTGAACTTCAAAAGTCTGCAACAGAGTCTGCATTTGCAGCCATTAAACTAGAAAATGAAGGCAAAAACGATGAAGCAATAAAATTATTCGAGAAAGCGGTTAAATGTCTTTTACAATTAGTTGAATTTCATCCAGAGTCTAAATTGAACAAGATTTATCTTAAACAAGCTGACGCTTATCAAGACCACACAAAAGCACTAAAAGAAGTTAAATCGTCAATTCCTAAAAAAGAGACGGTGATGCTTTGCAAGGTCTCCCAAACACGTGGAGATAAGATGGTAGACGCTTCTTTGAGCCCAATTATTTCAGAAGAAGTCAATCGTAAAAGTGATAGAGATCTTGTGGAGGAAATTAAAATTTTGAAAGCTCAAGTCAATGACCTAAAAAATGAGGGAACCGAGCTTAGAAGTCTTGTACTATCCTTGAAGAATGAAATTGCAGATCTAAAAACTAAAATAAATATCGTCAAAGAAAACAGGTACTACTTACCCTAATGACATCACGATTGCTTAGGCTTTTTGTGGGTACCTATGGTTTAGGTGCCATATTCATATTAATATTAGCTTTGGATTTGAAGTATTTACAAATTGGAAAATTAAAAATCCCAGTCGATTTGGATCTAAAAAAAGATTGTGAAAGAAAAAAAGATAAATAAAAAAATAAAAATCAGCAATTTTTTTTCTTCTAAGCTTTAGAGTCCAACTTATTTACCCACTGTTGAAATGCAAAGACAAATACTGCTCTCTACTTTGATAAACAAAAAAATTAGTTATGTGGATTAAGCTTAAAAATATAAAGAACTAATAGCAAAACATGAGAATCTGCAGGGATTTAATTGCATTACTAATACAAATCGTAGTAGGCATAATAATAGTTGCACCAATACTATAGATAGTTGGAAGAGCATTAGTAAACAAGAATAAGGCAAAATTCACGGACGCTATTTAGCAGTTGTTTTAAGAACAATCATAGGTACCGTAGTTGGGATTTTCGTTGGCAGTCTAAGTTCAGCGGTTATAATGTTTGTCATTTGGCGTGCATTGATTAAACACTTTTTCGATTGCGGATGGCTAAAACCATTCGTAATAGCAGTTATCGCAGTGATAGTCTTCATAATTATAGTGGCGGTACTGGCAATCATTGGCATGGGCATAGTATCATTAGATTTCTATCAGAATCCCCTAATTTTTTTTAAATGTTTGAAAAAAGTTCAGTAATTAGTTCTTCTTTATGAAAAGAAAATAAAGCGGGTCAGTCCCTCAACCTCCCACATTAAACTAGCGCTTCATTATTGGTGTTAATAGTCTCAATGCCTTGGTTTTTAAAGTCACTATGGAAATAGACAATTGAGTTTTATGGTTAATTTGTACACACTTGATGTTTGTGATAAATATATTGGCGGGTATCCTATTCTTGCTCTAAATGCAAGAGATACTCAACTAAATCTTCAGATATGCAAATAGTCAAAAGTTAAAATGTCCTACGCACAGTGGAAAATTGAAGCAGTAACTTTTGCTCTGACCTTTGAGTATTGTTTGTTAATTAATTTTAACTAAAAAATGCACTGTAACAGTTCCCTGATGAAATTTGCCAGAGGATTTAATTTTAACCTCATAATTAGAAATGGAAAAGTCTCTAAAAACTGAGAAACATACAAGTATAGGAAGTGTTTTAAATTGTGAAGTTGCTAGCGCCAAATGCGGTAATAGTACAGCTTGGTTAGTACATAGGCTTGCCAAGTCTAGGACCCGGGTTCAAATCCCGGTTACCGCACTGTCACAATTTTAGTTTATTTTTTATCTACCTAAAATGGTCGTAGCTCTTTAATTCAAATCAAAATTTGAGGATTAAGCAAGCATAATTAGGTTTAGTTTGCGAAATCGAAGTTATGAAGCTTAGCAATCCAGAGCTAAGAAAGACTGATTTCTATACTATCAGATACTGGAGTGCAACCTGCTAATACTCAAGCTAAACTCATATCAAATGCTTGTTTGCATTCCATGTGCCCAGCCTAAAGGAATGGTATTTCTTATTGGAAAACAACGTTTTTAAAATGTTATTTCGCGAAAACTGCAAAGTGACAATTGGTCTCTTGCACTCTAATAGGCAAAATGTTAGAACATCACTTCCCACCAAACGAGCAAGATATGCTAATTTCGAATTATATGTAAAAGACAAAACATAAGAGAGCACACAAGGGGTGTTTGAATTAATTAGCAAACCAATAAATATTGTTTCGTGCTAGATTGAAGTTCAGAACGCTTCTTTTAGAAGGTTAGATAATGAATGAAACTATTGGAGACGATTTTCAAACAGAGACAAAGTACTTCCGAAACAAAAGCCTTGGAGACAACCTTGATTGGGCAAATAAGCCTGAAATCTACAAGAGTTATCCGTCTAGCAAAACAATTCAGCTGTCAAACCAATTGCAAGAAACAACTATTACTTTTTCTGAAGCTCTTCAAAAACGCAAGAGTATACGAACCTTCTCAACTCAACCTTTAAGCAAAATTGACTTAGCTTTTCTTCTATGGGCTTCTACTGGTATACAAAGAACTGAACATGGTTACGAGTTTCGCACCTCCCCATCAGCTGGCGCCTTATACCCAATCGAGACGTACATAGTTGCAAACAACGTTGAAGACATAGAGAAAGGACTTTATCACTACAACATAAAGAATCATTTGTTAGAAGAAATTAAACTTGGAAATTTTGGCGACAAATTAGCTCATTCAGCCTTGGACCAAGAGATGTGTGCAGACGCATCCACTGTCTTCATCTGGACGGCAGTCTTCAGAAGATCAAAGTGGAAATATTCTCAAAGAGCATTCAGATACATCTATTTGGATGCAGGACACATAGCGCAAAACTTGGCATTGGCGGCAGTAAGCATCGGTTGTGGATCCTGTGAAGGCGGAGCTTTTTTTGATGATGAAATAAATTCGATCGTGGATATCGATGGAACTAGCGAGAGCACAATCTGTCTCAATGTAGTTGGGCATCCCAAATTACTTTATCAAAAGTGACAAGTTATTATCGACTTGCTTTGAATCGATTTTGCTTAGTCTTGGGAATTCGTAGCTTAGATACAAATCGTACCTTTGGAAAGGTTCGGCAAAAGTAGGATCTTACTTCTTTTTAGTCTATGCTTTTATTTTTTCGCACCCCAATAAGGAATTTTATTAAAAATCTTAATGCTCTTGGGAGATTAGGGTGTTTGAGACTGTTTCTTAAACTGTTCCAGTTCTATTTCAACCAACTACCATAAGCCCCCAAACACATATCAATATACAGTGACAAACACATGCAAAAAACAAAAATCATAATCACCCTAGCCACAACAGCTGCTTAAACCTTAATCACATTCAGATTAGCAACAGCCCAAACAACCCCAAACCAACCAAACACAACCACAAACCCCAACCAAACTCCCAACAACGAATTCATGAACTGAATTAGCAACTGCTTTAACTACAGAGCAAACCAAGCCTACAACAACAAA
Organism: Candidatus Bathyarchaeota archaeon; assembly: GCA_963741005.1. Classification (GTDB taxonomy): domain Archaea; phylum Thermoproteota; class Bathyarchaeia; order Bathyarchaeales; family Bathycorpusculaceae; genus Bathycorpusculum. The sequence goes on along the minus strand of CAVUGQ010000005.1, from coordinate 405,228 downwards.
TACGTAGCACCTCAAGCCCCAACCGACAACTCAACTCCAACCCCAACACCCCACCAAACCAACCACAAATACAACCATAACCCCTACTAGACAAGATAAACCAGACAAAGCAAAACTAGTTTCCAAAAAAAATAACCTACAATCCACCTCTTAACTACCTTTTTAGTCTTCTACAATTTCACAACAAAAAATTCCGCAAAAACCAAACACCCAACAAACTAAAAAAAAGAAAAACTAATCATTGCAACCATAATCTTGATCAACCTTAATATTCGCTGATCTATTGGAGCTCTGAACTTTGTAGTGAACAAACGAAAAAAACAATGAAACTGCTCCAACAAAAACAGCTACAAATTCAAACATAACTCCTACACCTCCTCTGCCAAAGCTAAGTCAATCGACTTACTTCCAATCTTTACCCCAAAATATAGCAAGGCCGTAACAAATACAACCACAAACACCAACATTATTCCTGTCATTCCAATCGACTCCATTTACAGTTTGCTTATTGTCTAGCATTATTTAAGTATTTTGCACTATTGCACATATTTATAATCAATAACTGCATGATCGTTTAACTATTCACAAAATTGTTAGACATATGAAAGTAAATGGAGTAGAAAACAGTCATCAAAACCCAAGACCCAGCAACAAAACACATGGTTGATCTTTTGGCAAGATCAAAATCTTCCAATATAACCTAAGCAAGCTCCTATAACAATTGGAGAACCATAGAATTAAAAAGAACAAAAAAATTGACATAGTTCTTAAAAACGTGTGGGAGGAAGAGAGATATTAACAATATCAATGTATAGCGGTTGACAAGTTAGAGGACGCAATAAAGTTTATTGAACTTGGATTTGAGTTTCACATTGATTTGCAGGGCATAAAGTATTTAGGAAGCGAAAGTAAAGTTGTTGGAACAAGCGCATATATCAAAATCCAAGCACATATGTAAGAAGACTTGGTAATAAAAGATCCAAAATGTGGGCCGGTCGTCTAGCCTGGTTAGGACATCTGCTTGACGTGCAGAAGGTCGCCTGTCCGAATCCGGCTCGGCCCACTCTCTATTAACAGTCTACTGTTTTCTAGATTCTATTATTCCGCGGCATTTGTCAGCGTATTGACAGTATTCTAGGCATGCAGCTGATTTGTCGGGTCGCTTCCATTCGGCTCCGCATTCGGGGCAAGTTGTTTTATCTTCGTCGCTCCAAATTTCGAGATCTCCTCCACAAACGTGGCATTTAATGTATGCTGGTTTGGGTTGTAACATCTCACGCAACCCGGGGCAGGTTTCAGGGTTTTTTTTGATTTTATCTTTAGAGCTCAACTACTTCACCTCCAATTTTTATCTCGTACTCTTTGACTGGAATTTTTTTGCCTGAAGCTTCAAGCGCCTTGGTTACAGCCCATTTTATTCCTGTGCAGCATGGTACTTCCATGTGGATAACGGTCACGCTGGCAATGTTGTTTTGCTGGAAGATTTCTGTTAATTTTTGGGCATAGGCTCTTGCGTCGTCGAATTTTGGGCAGCCTATAATGACTCGTTTTCCAGCTATGAATTCGTGGAAGTTTTTGAGAGCAACAGGTGCGCAGTCGGCTGCGAAAAGTAAGTCAGCGTTTTCAAAGAAGGGTGCTTTGACTGGAACGAGGTTTAGTTTTATTGGCCACTGGGGTTTTTGAAGCGCCGGGTTGGTTTGAGAGAAATTTGCTTGAGCGGATGTTTTCATTTTGAGGTGCTCATGAACTTCGGCTTCGTTGAATTCGTCTGCTTCACGTTCAGCTATAGTTATTGCTCCTTGAGGGCATTGTCCCAAGCATGCACCCAGTCCATCGCAGTAGGTTTCTTTGATTATTTTTGCTTTCCCGTTTACTATTTGTAGTGCGCCTTCTGCACATTTGGGGATACAGTTACCACATCCGTTGCAAAGTTCTTCGTTTATATTTACAATTTTTCTTTTTGTCATATTAGTTTTCAACTCTTAGACATTTTCCGCCTGTTGGGCAGAATTTTTCGGCATGGATTTGGATGGCTTCAAATATGGGGCTTAGAGTTTCTTGGTTGATTGCATAGATGTGTTTTTTGCCTTTTTTTTGGATAGTGACGAGGTTGCATTCGAGCAGGGGTTTGAGGTTGTGTGAGATCATGCTTTGTTCTTGACCAAGTACAATTGCGAGTTCGTTTACACTCATGGGTCTATCCATTAATTGTTCAAGTGTGGCTAGTCGCGTGGGGTTTGCTAAATTAGTAAAGAAGCGGTAGCAGATTTTCGTTAACCCTTTTTTCATTTTTTCCATCTTCCATTAATCACATGAATAATAATTCATATGAATATCTATTCATTTAAAGGTAACGGTTAAGAAAACAAATCCACAGAAAACCTTCAAAAAAAGGCATTTCAAGCTTCAAAGATTGTATCTATCTAAATTCTCTGTTTGAGAACCACACGAGGGAGTAACAAAATAAAAAATTATTTTACAGTCAATGCAGCGGAATTCTTGATTATTCTTTCTTTCAACTGCTTTGGAGCTACATTTTGGACAATGTATCTCAACTTTGGACGTGTTTTATTCTTCTCCAACAATGCCTAAACCTTTCTGTTATTAAATATTGCGACAAATCTCTGGCTATGGGGCAAGGTTTTTGAGTGTGGGTGATTCTATTGCTTGCTAAGGTTGAAGATATTGTCTAGGAAAGCAAAGAAAGCTGAAGGTTTAGAACAACACAAAAAAATATTGCGTGAAAAAGATCAGAAACGAAAAGAAAGAAAACAAGTCTCACTTCCAGCCAAACACGCAAGCAAAGGTAAAAAGAAATAGTTTTTGCCCAATTTTCGCACTTAACTTAATCCATTTTTTACATTTAATAATAATTTCTTCTCAACTCTTTTAAGCTACTTGGTTTTGGTTAATCCAACTTGACTCGTTTCGTGAAATAGACTATTAAACCGCTTCCTGTTACGCCTGCAAATATGATTGCTATCCAAAGCCACCATTGCATCCATAAAGTCTCCATTAGTTCCCTAAAATGCCGATTGTTGCAAGACAGAGCCCTTGCCTACGGGGGTACCCTATAGTGAGGATAAGTTTTTGTTAAAAGAGAAAACGGTTTCTGTAACTGGCAGGAAAAGCACCTATTCTTTACTTGACAAGTTCTCTCTTGGAACAAGAAGTGTGTGGTACACTAGTGCATTACTTGATTCGCCACCTGTTTTTGTGTGGCCCCTCGTGCATCTCATTCCGTATCTTGTTTTGACTGCGTTTTCCTAAATCCTTTCGGTTGGTCCACCACATATGGGGCACTTAAAATCTTTCATATATTTTCACCCAAAACCACGAAAAAATCAAGAGTGATTAAGTCGTAACTGTGTTTTTCCAATTTTTTCTCTTCTTTAACGTTATGTTGACTTGTTTGTTTAAGTCTTCTTGCCAAAGAAAAAGAGTTAAGGCTTAAGTTTTCTTATTCATCTTACGCTCTAACGCTCTATCGTAAGTAAAGTCATAGTCGGTTATCCACCTGTTGCCAACTCTTCTTTTTCACAGGATCAATATGTTTCGCTATATCTGGGGCTGTCCACAAGCATCGGATACACATATTAACAGTTTCAAGGCCATCTTCTTGATCCTCTTTTGCTATTGTCTTAATTGCAGCTTCCTTTTTTGAATAGAAACGACCACATAAAGGACACTTAACGTCGCTGAGTTCGCTAACTACTTCTCTAATTCCCTTGTATTTTTTCCTGTTAGCCTTCTTCTTGGCCATTATTTAGCGCCTTCTTTTTCAAGTTTTTCTATAGATTCCGTGAGTTGTTTTTGAAGTTTCTGTAGTGTTGGATGATTTGCTAAATTGGGATTTGCTTCTATTAATGGGACCAATTCCGAAAAAGCTTTCTCTAAATAATTTCCTATAACTTCAAGATATAAATTCCAAAGCTTGGGCATAAGCATATTGTAGATTTCTTCGTCGGTAAACCCTTCTTGACGCATTTTTGTAAGCATATCCGTTTCTACATTATCAATTAGGAAGTTTTTAGCTGCTTTACTTGCTTCTATGAACTCTCTAAAAGTCATTTCAGATGTTTTCTTGCTTGTCATGGTTAGGGCCTTCGGCTTTATCTAGGAATTGCTTGAATAATTCCAGATCATTGTTTATTGATTCTTTATCTAGCAACTTTCTCTTTTATTTTATTTGAAAAAGGCTTTTTACATCATAAACACTATAACAGGTAACAGCCTTCATTTCGTTATCGTGGAAAGGTCTGCGCCTAACCTGTTGGGCTTTGTGAATTGTTTTAGTTTGTTCTGTCGTTAAATTGAAATGTTCTTTAAGAAATTTAATTGAAGCATATTCTACGTTGTCATATTCATGGTAGCTATCAAGAAAATATTTATCATAACTCAAACCAAAAGACCTTCTAACTTAGCTTTCATTCTTCGTGAACAGGTAAATGTTCCACTTCAAACCTTGTCAATTTGACTCACTATTACGTTCCTATGGTGTGCTTGTTATAAAGCGTTTATGCATGTTTGGTTTTAGTGTGATTTTATATAAAAACTTCTTTAATTTCAAGCACCAGATCTTCATTTTGAAACGAGCTCTGTTTCAAGAAATAAAAATGGTTAGTCTGATTTTCCGCCGCAAATAGGGCATTCTCTCTTTATTGTCCCTTGAATAGTTGGAAGTTGGAGCGAACAATAGAAACAAAAGTAAATCTGGCATTTTTGGCAAGAATTAACGCCTCCACCTACATATTTTCTGCAAGCATCACAAGACCTCGACAAATTAACGATAAACGCATGTTATTAGCTGGTTCCTTTAAAAGACAAATTAAGAAAAGACTTGCCCTCAAAGCAGAGTTAACTTAAAATGTTCTATAAAATTAATGATTTACCGCATTCACTTCAATGTCTCAAAGCGGAACACTCGAGTTTAAGAAAAACATATTCCCATTAATTGGAAAGTGGGGTCTGTCAATATTTTGTTCATCATCTTATTATCAGACTGGGACGGCGACATCATTCCCCGAGACTCAAACAGCGTCTCAAACTAATATTGTTAACGTGATGCTTTGGATGAAAAATAGCACATATGAAGGCTCAACAATCAAACAACAAGGCAAAAAACTAAAACATCTAACTACCAGTCAATTGTTAAACAAAAACACCTAAGGTAGAAAGTACACCTCTCCCTAAAGAGCACCCTCCTCGCACCCAAGCAATATTTTGCACAGTAATCAGAAGAGACAGAAGTTTTGAAGGGACAGCCTATATTGCGGTATAGTACCAAGGTTGAAATACTAAAAGCTACTTTAGTTATGCTTGATGGCGTTCTCGTATGTTTGAAGACATTCTCTTACCTTTGGATGGCTCTCATTCCTGTTTGAGAGCAAGAGAAATAGCAGTTGAAATCGCCAAAGAATACAACTCAAAAATAACTGTCCTACATGTTATGTCCCATGATTTCATGCATCCTGAATTAAAAGCCAACTATAATTTGCCGCCTCTAGTTTTGCAAGAACTTGACAAAGCCTATGAGAAAAACGGTGAAAAAACCTAAGAACAGCAAAAGAGTTTTTCAAAGAAGAAAATATCTCCATAAATACTGTTCTTGATAGAGCTGAAGATACGGCAGATAGTATATTGAAGAAAGCTGAAGATCTAAACAGTGATCTTATATTAATGGGAAACATCTCAGAAGATGAGGGTTCGCATTTTTCTTTAGGAAGTGTAGCCGAGAAGGTTTCATTGCATTCACAATGTTCAGTTCTGATAGCAAAAAGAAAAACATCGTTCAGAAAGTTGCTAGTTGCATATGACAGTTCTAAACAATCAAAAAAAGCACTCAAAGTTGCCGTTAATTTATGCAAACATTTTAAAAATGCTAAAATGACAATACTTAACATTGAAAATCGAGAATTACACCGTTTGGAACCAGAGATAGCTAATGAAATTGGAGAAAAAATATTAGAAGAGGCGTCAACTTCAATTGAAGGTGTTGCCTGTGATAGGCGTTTGGAATTTGGCAAACCTGCAGCAATAATTCTGAAAATTGCAAGAATGGAAGATTATGACCTTATTGTATTGGGAAGTCGAGGTTTAAGCAGCATTAAAAGGTTTTTCACTGGTAACGTTGGAACCTTTGTGGTTACGAACGCAAAACGATCGGTGATCCTTGTTCGATAGCCCAAAATTATAAGCCATTGTTTAACCTTCGAACTAAAAATTAGCAGCAACAGCATAAAGCTAATCACTGCAAGCAGTGAAGATACATCTTCTAATGAAATTTAGACCTACCTCTCGCATTTCTTTTGTAAAATAGGAGCAAAGACATAATGCTCTCAAAGGCTGCAAAAGAGAAACGGAAAACTGTTTTTTGGCACCCCAAGACATAAAAAAACGAACTGAGACTAATGAGAAGCACTGTCACCATATCCAAGAACCCTTTCTTTAAACGCATTACAATAGTGGCCTTTGATCTGACAACTTCCTTTCTCCTTATGCTCGTCGCATCTATTTCCAAAAGTCGAACATCTCTAAAAAGGACGTCCATTGTCACCTTCACTCAAAATAAGATAATTTAGCAGAGAATCTGCCAAAGTCACTGTCAAGGTTAGTTAATTTTTTGTTAAATCTTTCGTACAAAACGGATATTTGCGACGTTGATGAGCTTGCCAAACTGTCAAGAAAAAACCCTCAGGCAGCGATTACACCTCCTTAAGGATACCCACCTCGCAAACAAGGACTCTATCCTGCAGAACAAACCAGTAAACAACAAAGCAATTGTAATTACTTTCCAAAGATCAGGATAAACCAAAAAAAGGGATTTGTCACTCTAATAATCAAAATTGGGTTTAATTTATTAATTTGATATTATCAATATATTATTGGTTATTTTATTGAAAGCGTATTTGATGTTATCATGCAATACGTTATCCTGCAAAGTAGGCGCTAAAACCAAAATTTTAGACGAACTAATAAAAATGGGCCTATCCAAAAAAGATATTTACTTGCTTCTTGGCCCAGCAGAAATTCTAATTCAACTAAAAGCACTAAAAAACCTTGACGAATTTATCAACAAATGGTTTAACCCAATTAGAAAAATAACTACACAAGCAGGAAAAATTGATAAAATGGAAACCTTCATAGTAATCTCAGAAGGCAAAACCTACATTGAAGAACCATATGCTTTCTTATTTATACATTTTCAACCAATAAATCTTGAACTAGTTCAAGAAAAACTTCAAAGCTTACCTAAAGTTCTCTCAGTTGACACAGTTTTTGGACCCTACGACATAATATGCTCAGTAAAAGCAAACGATAACAAAGACCTACAATTACTAATATCTCAAATACAAGAAGAAATCCCCCAAATACAAGGAACCGAAACTGCAATAGTAGCTTCACTATACTAACACACAAACTACCTACTAGCTAAGAACTCTGTTTTTGCAACTGTTAGAATTAGGATTAAGCAAAAAAGATTACTGCCGTCTATAATTCTATCTTGAAATAACATAAACATGGAAGAGCGCTAGAAAGGTCTTTTCTATTGTCTGCACAAATCTAAACCTAAAAGCCTCACACCGCGCAGTCGCGATAACGAAACTATCAATGAAGAAGCAACAACGCCTTCAATAATCCCAGTGGGAACGTACCAAATAAGCATCGATGGAACAGTCACAACTATTCCGCCAAGAGTGCCAACCATCGGAAAAATTCCAATCTCTATACCCACCGCTAGTGCTGTGCACACGTTTGAGATAAATGAAGCCACAAACATGCCTAATGCCAACCGTTTTATAGTAAAGCCTCTTGAAAGAGTTGTTCTCACTATGAATAAAGACAAAACGCCAATTACAGCCATATTGAAGACATTTGCTCCAAAGGTAGTTATGCCCCCATCGCCTAGACCCGCTTGAATAACCAACGTTATGGTCATACTGATTAAGCCAGCAAATGGACCCAAAACCATAGAAACTGCTGTTCCACCTAAAAAATGCCATGTACTGCCACCACCAGCTACAGGAAACTCAAACAACTGAACCACAAGCAAAAGAGAACTGACTATGGCAATTAATGGAATAATGTAATGGGAAGATGTCTTCTTTATTCCATGCCATGCCCATGCTAAAAAGCAAAAGGCTATAATGTAAAAGGTTATGCATGCATATGGGTTAAGGATTCCATCGGGTATGTGTATTTTCTGTTCCCCAGTAACACGAATTAGAAAGAAGATATTACATTGTACAATTTATAGCAACCGATGTTTTTCTTAGGGTTTGTTCCAGGGGCAACTACAATTATTCTTGCTTAAAATAACTACAAATTCTGCATACTTCAATTTCCTCTTGTGTTAGGCTTAGGTTCAACGTGGATTGTTAGGTTTGCATTAGGCAATTCCTCTTTGAGCTCGTTCTCTAAATGATCAGTTAGGTCGTGAGCTTGAGATACACTTAATGAACCATCAACTAGAAGATGTAGTTCACAAAAAACCAAGTTTCCGTTACGACGAGTTTTTAATTCATGAAATCCAAAAAATTGGTATCTATGTCGAAGCAAGACTTCTCGTATTTTACCTTCTTCAATTTTGCAGGAGTTATCCATAAGACGTGAAGAAGATTTAATGACTAATCCTGCACCCATACGGATAATCAAAGCAGCCACTACAAATGCCAATAAAGAATCAACAATACTCCAACCTGTTAAACTAACAACAAAGAGCCCTACCCACACACCAGCACTTGAAATTACATCAGATAAGAGGTGTTTTGAGTCGCCTTCCAGAGCCGCTGACCCACTTTTTTTAGACGCTTTGGAAAGATACCAAGCTATGACACCATTTAATACGGTAGCAACAATTGAAATACAAATTGCCAAATCAATTTCTATTGGCAAAACATTTGAAAATAGTCGTCCAGTAGCTGCATTAATGATTAGCAGAGCTGCAACAATAATAAAAATTCCTTCTAGCATGCTTGATATATCTTCTATTTTCTGGTGACCGTAATTATGGCTTTCATCAGCAGGTTTTTCCGAAAGCCAAACTGAGAAAAACATTAGCCCTGATGCAGCAATATTAACGATTGATTCCAGAGCATCTGACAATAAAGCTACGGAGTTGGAAACGAGATATGCAGCTATTTTGATTAGGAAAACCACTACGCCGCCAATAATTGCTATCAAAGCAATCTGTTTCTTTTGCATGCCAATAAATTCGAGTCACTTGCTTTTAGGACTTTTTGTAAAAAAAGGTCTTTGTCTCGATAGAACATATGTTTATGCGATGTTCAACCGCTATAGTGTAATTGTGTACTGCACACTTTCAAAAAGCAACTAACAATGTAAAAAAAATAGTGACTATTGAGGATGTTGTATCAAAACCAATCTGCTCGGATCCTGAGATAAGTTCATAAAAACGTTCTTTCTACTAAGGGGTTATTCTGGTTTGAAATTAATCTATTTGTTTATAAAAAAATAGGAGGGGTGGTTTGTTTTTAGATTGTGGGTGGGGGAGGAGGCGAAGTTACTGCTGCTATTGGTTGTTCTTGAGGTTTAAGTGTGAAGAAGGCAATTGCCAGTATCAATGCAGATACCCACATCAAAATTAATCCGATTATCGGAATTATGGCGCCGATGAGAAGTATTAGTCCAGCGGTTCCGAACAAGCTTACATTAGATTTATTTGAAACTTGTTTTAGTGAGCGATAGATGAAGAATGATGCGATTATAGCGAAAACCCAAGCTAATACCAAAACAATTAACAACCCTCCGATAAGTGGAAAGATGTTTGTTGGATCAAAGTTAGTTGTGTTTGCAGTCATACCTTGAAGTGTTGACCAGTCGCCATTCCAGTCTGGATAGAGTTGAGTTATTAAATCCTGTATATTTGACAGAACAACTGCAACCGCGAGCACTCCAACGACTATGGCACCTACAGCAGCAATTGCTACACCATAAATAGCGTGCCTGAATATACCTCCTTCCCTGTAAGAGATAGCAAGATTACGCAGCGCAAATAATACCAATATTAGGCCTACAATTTCGATTATGCCCAAATAGTTAATTGTTGGTAAAACGCCTACGAACATCAGTATTGCGCCAATGCCGCCCAACATTTTGCTTGAATCTAAATTCATTTCGTTTTCTTCCAAGTTTCTGTCATCTTTATTAAGATAAAAGCTTTTTCGTGGAGTCAAACAAACTCTATTCTTGATTATTCAATGATTAAAGAATTAAATACTCTGTGTAGTAGGGTTATTTGTTGCTTTCGAGTTGTCCACGAAGAATACTGTAGTAAGTCTGCAGGTATATTTTGCCATTTTCAGTTATTTCATACACTTTTCTGGATCGACCATCTTTTTGCTGTTTACTGCTCTCAACAAAGCCTTTCTTTTCAAGGTTGTTTAGCGTGGGGTAGAGGGCCCCATGTCGAAGTTTTACATTAAAATCTGCTTCTACTTGCTTTTTGATTTGGTATCCCCATGTTGGCTGGGCTTGAATAATGCGTAGAAGTTGGATGTTTAGCAGATTTCTGATTATGTTTTGAACAATTTCTTTCTTGTAGATTTCGGACATATGTTTGCCTTATTTTCGATTGTTTGTGTATAATTTGATGTTTAAATTTATTTAGGTTATGTTAATTTGCTAGTATTATGTCTTGATATGGTCATGTTATGTATTAAGGTTTAAATCAGGGATTAGAGCAACTAACCATTCAATATATGTCCTAAAATGAACATATTGTTTATAAATAAAATAGAAGCTGTTTTACGAAAAAAGCAGAGGAGAAAAAATTGTTTAAAGCAAGTTCACAAAAATAAGTTTCAAATTACTAATGAAAGACCTGCTAGATATAGTAATCCTTCAATTACTAAGTAACAAACCATGAATGACTACGAAGCAATAACCAAAATCCGCAAAAACTTCGGCGTATATTTCGGAGCAGGCACCCATTAGCAAAGAATCATTAACCTTTTTTAAATACCTCTAATCATAATTGCTATTTGAACATTCAGGGTGAATAATTGAAGCAAGCAAACGAAGAAACATTTGACTTTACCCGACAAACTCTTGATTTCTGCAGACACATTGCCGGCACTTCAAAAATCGCAGCCTTGGCTCTCGTTGACAACTATTCAATGAAAACATCAAATCAGAGAACAATTCATGAAATAATGCTTGTTATCCATGATTTCCAACCTAGACTAATGAGTTACCTAAAAACAGTTAACAACAAAACAATTTTTGTTTTCGCAGTAGATCAATGGATTTTTGAAAGAGACATAGATAGAGGATTTCTAGGTGAAGCAATTGCGAGCAAACTTGTCTTTCCTCATTTGCCACTCTTAGGAAATGATTACCTGCATGAAAAAGAAGTTTTCTTAAAGAAACGCTTAATTCTTGAGTTACTTGAGAATTTAGTGGCGAATTTTCCTGAGCTTGTACAAAGCATCCAGATTGAGCCTCAGTACTTCATGTATGAGATATTTTCCAATCGTATCCGAGTTTTTCCCTTAATTGCTTACGAGATTGCAAATTTAACAAATTGCCTTCTTCAAAACGAAGAGAACGAAATGGCCAGTTATTACGAAGCCCTAAAACAACTTGAGGCAGAAAAAAAAATTCGCAACAAAAACGGTTACTTGACAATCACCAAAAAATTCATTTCACAATGTCAAGACCCCCGAATTAAAATAATTAACTTAACAAAAAATATGCCTCGAATACTTTTCACAGCCATCTTCGGTGTTCTACCCCAACTGATGAACATTGTATCACAAAACACCGAAGTCTTTCTAAGAACCCAAAAGATCAATTGGCTTAGGCACCCTAACCCAACCTATCGATTCATTGACCCCCAGAAATATATTTTCTTCCAAACTTCAGAAGGTTTGGTTTCACTTTCTGATAAAATTGATATCAAAGGTTTTGCTAAAAAAATGCTTCTAAAAGGAGAAAACGCTAATATTGAAGTGGAACCCATCGGTGGAATGTTAAATGACGTTTACTTAATTAGAACCTATAGAAACAAGGTCGAAAATAAAATTTTGGCTAAGCGCTTCAAAGATTGGTCGGGATTCAAATGGTTCCCGCTAACATTGTGGTCTTTTGGAGCCAAGTCTTTTTCGGTATCTGGTCAAGCACGTCTGGCCAAAGAGTATGCAATCAGCGAGTTTCTACATAATCAAGGTTTTAATGTTCCAAAGATTTTGCATGTTAGCAACGCTGAACGTTTAGTGTTCATGGAATATATTGACGGTGAAAATCTTAGCGAAGCTATCAAACGGATAGCCAAATCGACCGACCCGCCAACAATCCAAACTGTCCTCTCTACGATGGGTAGAGTGGGTGAGTTATTTGCAAAGGTTCACTCATACAACGTCACTCTAGGAGATACAAAACCCGATAACGTTCTTATCAAACAGGATGGCACTCTTTTCCTGATTGATTTTGAACAAGCTACAAAAGAAGGCGACAAAGCATGGGACTTGGCAGTGTTCCTGTATTACAGTGGGCATTATCTTAAACCATTTTATAGTAATAGTAAGGCCGAATCAGTAGCTAAGGCGTTCATAGAAGGTTATTTGAAGGGAGGAGGAAATGTGCTTAATGTAAGGAAAGCTGGGGCGCCCAAATACACCAGGGTTTTCAGTATCTTCACAATACCCTCCGCCATACGAGCTATTTCAGATGTCTGTAAAAAAACTGAACTAAAAGAAGAAAAAGTAAATTATTAATCACAGTTTGCCGGCGTTGCCGCAATTGTGACTGAAGTCAGCAACAGGACATAGGCAATTGTCTCTAGCGAAGTGGAAATTGAAACGAAACTTGAAGAGACCCCCTTACAAGTTAACGGAATCATGCTGACTCAGTAATTTATTCAGGTTTAAACGCTTCAATATATTCTACAAAATTGTAAAAGTGAACAATGTCACTTAGATTTTTCACTAAATAATTGTGTTTTTACCTGATGCATTTCAAGAGGGTGGAATATGATGTTTAGAGATGATTGGATATTGATTTTCGAAGGTCGAAAAGAGGGTGGCGACAAGCAGGAAAAATAATTATTGAATGTGATTACGGGAAGGTAAGGTTTTCGACGTCTTCGAAGCTTCGAAGTGAAGTGAAAACGTAGAGTTAACAAAAAGGTTATGGCGATTATTGGCTTTAAAATGCTTTTATATAAAATCAAAGAATTTCAACTTACGAGTTAAGTAAAAGTTATTTACCTTGAAACGAAAATAGATATGTGGTTTTAATGAGTCAATTTTACTATAAAGGATTGTAGCTTTTTTGAGTCTTGAAGTCTATGGTTTTACTGTATAAACTTTGAGCAATTTATACTCAAATTATAAATAATGTAGAAGCTCAACTTGTTCTTTTTTTATTATTCAGTTTTTCCAGACAACAATGTTTCGGGTTCTTTGCAGGGCTCCGGGCAATCTTTGCAGGACACCCACGAGGAGAGATCATCACACAGCGGCTTAAGCTTAACATTACGCTTACGCTTAACTGAAGACGAAAAAACTCTCAAGAGCTTCCTCAAAGACCTACAATCAGGAAAAATAAAAATAGTGCAAGCTTAACTTATTTTTTGGGTTGCAGGCCGCTGAATACTTTTTCAGGTTGACCTCTTGAAAAACGGCGACTTGCAACCTACTTCTCCAATCAAAACTATAAGTAAACCCATACCTCTACGTTTTTGAGGTCAAACCAAAATGAATAAAAAAGAATTTAGAAAATTAATCTGCCCATTTAATAAAGAACTTAAAGCTTCTCCAAAAAATTGCTTAAACTGTTCTTACGCAGAATCCGAAAACGGGATACTTTGGCATATTCTTTGCCCGGCAGAACTTCCAAAATAATTTTTTTTGGGAGAAAGTTTTATTCAATTTATTTCTTTTAACTCGCTAAAAATAGCTTCTTTTGCCAAAACAAACGTTTATATCGCCTTTTACCTACTATTCTCTTAGAGGTCAACCAGTTGAATAAAACTAAAAACAGCATCCGCGCCAACCCAGAACAGTTGGCGCTGCGAGAAAACAAGAAATCTTCCACCCCCCCCCCCCCAAACAAAAGAGAATCAGGCATTGCTTAAGGTGAAAAACATGACTCAAATAAACACTGATCCAGGCTTCAAAGGCAACAAATACGTAGAAATTCGCGATCTGCCCCTAAAAGACGTCGCTCAACTCATCAAAAAAGAAATCCTCACCAAACACCCAGAAATCAAAGTAAGCGTCTCAACAGAATCCTATTCAGGCGGACAATCAATCAACATAACAGTTAAACAAGTCCCGTTCAAGCCCTACAAGAAAGTTCCACTCTACCCAGGAGAAAACAGTAGCTACTATACCCTCGCCTACACCGGAGAAGGCAAAGCGTTAATTGAAGAAATCAAAACCATCAGCAACCAATACAACCGCGACAACTCAGACCTGCAAACAGACTATTTTGACGTCCACTTCTACTGCACCCCCGACTACAGCTGGGAGATCCGCAGAGCAGCCCAAGGTGAACAGCAATGACAACTATTTTCTCTCCAGAAGACCTCGTTCACACGTACACTAGCAAACAAGCAGTTGAAGACGGCTTACTCTTCGACGGTGACTTAATCCTAAAACGCCCCCTCAAAAACAACCGCGGAGTATACTTCTTTCTAAAATATGTAACCTCAGGCCTACTCGCTAAAGGCTACTGGAACGACCGATGCAAAAACGGCATCCAAAACTCAGAAAAAGGAATCAACGACCGCTGCGCAACCTGCGACGTCTGGATCAACCATCAAGCAAACAAATTATCCTGCCTCCAACAAACCCTCAACATCGCCAACATTTTCGATCTGCTATACCAAGCTCAGCGAATCTTCAATAAAAAAGCGGTAGACGACTACTTCGTAAGCGGAAACATCGAACTCCCCGACGGCAAAAAACAAAAAATCTTTTTAGCCCAAAACGAGTCAGGACGCTACACAGCCATGCTCCCAGAGGACTACTAAAATGCCTCAAACTCACCTTTTAGATCTAGACGAAAACGGCGTAGGAGTCTGCAGACATTTAATTGATGCACCCGGACACAAGATCTGCGGAACCAGACTAGTTCCCTCAAAAAAGGCGATTATTACTTTTGCCCCAAATGAAACAGCGAGTTGTTAAGGCAATGACTCCCTCCTTTTCTTGGAGCAAGGTAAGGGCTCGGATCTGGGTCAAAGCAGAAGCACTTTTCATGCAAGAACAAATGCAACATTTTAACTGCGACATAACACCGGAACACAGCGAGCTGCGGGAAGGCGGCTACTTTGATAAAGCCAAACTCATAGTTTTAAGAGAAGTCAGCCGAGGAAATTGAAGGATGGCACTATTCAAACGGCGCTTAATCCCCCTTGTTCTTTCCGGGGTCAAAACTCAAACGAGAAGGATCCACAAACGCGGATGGGTAATTGGGCACACCTACAAAATTAAAGACCAATACCTCTCTAAAGGCCTTGGAACAATCAAAATCACCCGGAGCTTCAAACAGCGCCTCGGAGACATTAGTGAAATCGATGCACAGAAAGAAGGCTTCAAAACACGCATCGAATTCATAGATGCCTGGAACACCATTAACGGTTCCTGGAACCCAGACACAATCGTTACAGTTTACGAGTTTATTTTAGTAGAGAAAGACAACAAAAAAGCTATCCGCTAAGGCATAACTTCTGCAAGCATCCATCAAAGCGTTGACGATACTAAGTTTTTAAATTACAAATAAAAAATCATTTTTTAAAGCAATTTTTGCCTTGTTACTGTACTTAAGCAACAACAAACACCTAAAAGCGTTCTTGACAGAGTAAGAATCAGTATTCTCCATTCATAAATGATAAGATTGATTTTCAACAATCTTGGATTAAAATTAAATAGTAGTGGTTGTCAATATGAGTAAAACAAGTGCACAAAGAGTAGACAGAAAAATGTCAAGATTTTTATGCAATGATATAAGTACTGAAGCGGACAAAACAGAACTTCAAAAGTCAGTGGAACGAATAATCAGACAAAACAAAAAAGTCTTTGACAACTTAGCCAAAAGTTAAAAGCCAAGTCATTTAACTCCTTTTCTTTATGGAAATATCGCTTGATGAAGAATGGCTAAAGCAGCTTTATACTGTTCTAATCCGAATTTACAAAGACACTGATAACCCCATTCGATCAGGGTATCCTATAGTTCCTGATTATAATCTATCAATGCTAAGTGTTTGTATTAATAGACCTAAAACCAATTTTTTTGGCAAAGCCATGTATCCACATATTTTGCACAAAGCAACAGTCAATATGCATTCAATAATTAACTTTCATCCGTTTGTCGATGGCAACAAAAGAGCAGCCTTGTTATCCACCTACTATTATTTACTCTGGAACGGTTACACGTTCACAATTCCTTATGATGCTGATGATTTCACAATAAAAATTGCTAAGGAACGTTTAGAGCTAAATGAGATTTTAGTTTGGTTAAAAGCTAACACAAATAGAACAATCTACAATGTTATACGACATTGGACATGCCAATTTATGTCTAATAATGGTGCTGTCTCAGCATCAAGGGTATTCTTGGATAGAGCATTGCTATCAATATTTGTGCCAAAGGAAGGATTAATTTTTTTTAGAAATAAAATAATTCAGGACCAACAAAAAAGAATGGAAAAACAAAGAATGTCCGTTTGCTCGCAGTCCTAAAAAGCTAAACGCACAATTTCCAAAACCGGAAAAGCCAAAATCCAGCTCCCAACCTATGCGCCCAGCCTACTACAAGAGATCAAGGATTTCATCGAAGAATCAGCAAAACACTGCTAAACAGAAAGGCAGATAAATGAAACCTCAATTGAGATTAGTAGTTTTGTCATAAAGTTCACCTGATCTAAAAACATAGATTGTTGTTACTGATCATTGTTGCAAAGTTTAAAATAATTAGTAGTTCGTTGTTGGTGATAGCGAGTAAGCGCCTATCCGAGGCGATGATGCCCGCACATGTGGGATGGGAGCAATAGGATAGGGATCGCATTTCTTCAGGTCACAACAGAGTTGACAGAACTCTAGATATTTACTTCTATTTTTTTGAGCAAATGAAATCTATTATGCCATTGTTGAATTGAGTAGTTGTTTTTGCTACTCCAGATCGGTGATATAGGAAAACATTTTTTTTATTTTTTATTCCACCCAAAATAGTTGATGCACCGAAAACAAAGAGAGCACTATTTGGAGAAATACTTTTTAGAGTAGTAACAAAATCATCTCCTTGCGGAAATAATTGAACAAGATACTTAATTTTTAAAGATACCACGATTATGAAATAGTCTTTTTCCCTGAGCAAAACCTTTAGAAGCTCAATTGGTTTTTCCTTTTTTTGGATTTTGTCTCGATTTAGAAAAATCTTCTCATCTTGGAAAACAACTAAGTCTACTTTGTATTTTTTTAGTTCTATTTGTTGCTTTAAGGCAGTTATTTGGGTGAAAGACTCGCTCTCCGGGTCGTCACTAATTATTAGAGCTCGCAACTTCGCATCTCAGCCTCAGATCTTTAACCTTTGGTTCATAATTTAAGAATATAATGTTTAAGTTTTTCCTGAAGAAAAATATATACTAAGCGAAAAATTGTACCAATTCGAATTTCTTTCAATTAAGAATTCCTTGTTTCCTGGGTTGAGTTTAGTTTGGGTTTAACTTTTTGTTTTTCAGCCTCTCATAACCAAAGGAAAAAACATTAAAAAAATTATTTTTAAAATATATTACCTAGATTGATGTAACAACTAACAGAATTTACGAGGAGAAGCAAGTGACACAAAAATTATTACCCTTGATAACTAAAAGTTTCGTATTTGCATGCACTAAATCGTCACAAGACGAGTGTTTTGATCGTTTGCTTTTTGGAAGCAGTAAAGTGAACGGTGCAGTTGCAATGAGGGTAAAGAAGGGTGATTTTCTATTTCTTTGGAATTTGGATTCCGATCTAATGTATGGAGTGTTTCGGGCGGCAACCGATGCAAAGATGAATATTATTCCCGAAGCTTGGGGCGGGAATTATCCTTACCAAGTGAAAGTTGAACCCATTGGAAAAATAATTTCGCTGAAAGATGCAAAGAAACTTCTTGTTAGTTTGAATGCAGGTAGGTCTTCACCTATAGGTAAAAACAAGACAATTACTATCCTTGAGTTGTTTAGACCTTCTGCGATGTCGGTTAATCAGTGGTTTGAATTTCTTGAAAAAACCGTCCCAGAAAAAGCTTTGGAAATATCTTTAGAACCTAAATCGTGGCAATTGCTTGCACAGACAAAAAATGCCAAAAAAACAGATGCTGACGAAGAATTACCCCAGATGCAATCTACGACTCTTTGGGATTTCTCTCGACAAAGTTATGGTGCCATAAAGAAAGGAAACAACAAATATGCAGGCGTGACTCCTGCCGAGCTCATCTGGAATATGGTTTGGCGGTATACAGAACCAGGAGACCTCGTGGTTGATCCAATGTGCGGAAGTGGTACTACCCTTGACGTTTGTAAAGAAGAAGGAAGGAACGCAATATGCTATGATGTTTCCCCTCCACCCTACAGAAAAGACATTCTGAAGAATGATGCAAGAAAAATACCGCTTCCCGACAATTATGCTGACATGGTCTTCATCGATTCTCCCTACGGTGATAATATTAAATACAATGAAGAGCCAGAATGCATCGGAAGCATTTCAAGCGAGACAGAAGAGTTTTACGACGAACTTGAAAAAGTAATTAAAGAATCCCATCGAATATTGAAACCTGGAAAAGTCCTCGGCTGGCTAATAGGAGACCAATGGGTTAAAAAGAAATTTACACCTGTCGGCTTTTTGCTTTATGTACGAATGACCAAATATTTCGACACAGTCGATATTGTCTGCATTACCCGTAGAAATCAATCTTCAAATACAGGAATTTGGGCAAACCGTGCTAGGCGCTTCAATTTTTATTTAAGAGGATTCAAGTATCTTTTCATAATGAGAAAACCACTTCCTGATGAAGGAAAAACTGAGGAATTGAGAGATATTAACTGGAAATATTACAAAAGAGGGAAAAGCACAAAAGGCGAATAGAACAACCTCTTGTCTATGAAAATCGATAATCTAATAGAGTTGTATGAAAATAAACGCAAAATTTACGGTCCTAACGTTTACAAGTATATCTCAGAGTTATTTCAAGAAGCAAAAGATATCCATCACAAAGATTGGCTCAAAAACCCTACATCAATGAATGATCATGAGCAATCATGGCGCGCTTGGAAGGGAAAAAATCTTGAAAAAATAGTTCTACACATGCTCAGAACTGAGATTGAATCTCTTGGATTACGGATAGTTGCAGGAAATACTCTTGAGCGGACTAGTGGCCAGAATCTCTCCAAAGATTTAGGGCAAATAAAGAGAAATCTACTCGTTGATTTTGGAGAGTTCGGTTCCCATTTACCTGATGTTGACTTGGTAGTCTATGAACCAAAAACTCTGAGAGTACTTGCTGTAATTTCCAGCAAGGTTACTCTGCGAGAGCGGATTGCTCAAACTGGATATTGGAAAATTAAGCTCTCAGGGGACAAGGTAACGGAGCACATAAAAGTATTTTTTGTCACCCCAGACGAGGATTGTACTCTTGCGACTAGAAAACCAGCTAAAAAAGGGCGAGCTATAGTAGAAGTTGACACAGATGGGAGCTATATCATGTGCCCCAATCCCATAGAAGAAAGTGACAAGGTAAAAATGTTCGACAAGTTTGTTAATGACCTAAGAAAACTAATAAATCCTGAGGTAGAACCGCGCGACTAGACTCTTAAGCACCGATAAGGTTGTTGATGGGCAAAACATTCTCTATCATTATATGAACGGTCTAATGCGCGAAGACACCCAGTTTTCACGAGATTTATTAAAAAATTTGCTAATTGACCTTTCAATTTGGATTCCAAGCAATTTCTACACTAAGCTTCCGATAATTTTGCCATATGTGGTTAGAGATAATTCTTGTAGAATTAAGAGTTCGGCGGGAATTGATCAATGGGGGTCGGCAAATTCAAAAGGTTATTTGCGTGACGACAATACTTTGCTGAAAGGGATATTCAGAAGTTTTCCTATTAGAAGTATAAAAATTCCGGGATATGATGGTAAAAAACTTGGAACTGGTTTCGTAGCTTGCCATATCTGGGGAAAAATTGCTGTAGATGGTAATCACCTAATTTCATCAAGACATCACTTGCTTAACTCATTTGTTCCAAATATTGTGTGGTTGCCTGTTCAATTATCAAAACTAACTGATCGCGAAGGTTCTTATGCACAGAGACTTCTCCAAGCAATATCTTATCAAGTTTACAAAGGCGTTAGCTTACCGAAAGAATTAATGAAAATTTGGGACTTTTTATCTTGCCCCCAACAAGTGCAAAATATTAGTGTTACCTTGGATAAAATGAGCTACTTTGATGTTTCAAACGATTGGCTAACTAAGAGGACTCAGGGTCTAATATTAGAAATTGACACAATCTTATCCTTAGATGAAAAGAATAATCTAACGGGAATAAAGAAAATTAAATCAAGCCGTTACTTGCCAGCCCTGAGACAAGTTCCAATTATGCAGAGATCAGAGCTTTATCACTGGCTAACTACCTACAAAGGTTATCTTAAGTCAAAACTAATAGTCTAAATATTTTTCATATCGGCTTTAGGAGCTGCTACATTGCAATCGTTCTTATATTTTCCTTCATACCCTTTTGTTAATGGCGTCCTTAGCTCTGCGAAGACCAAATGAAGGAAACGTGTATTTGTGGGAATTTTGACGGAAAACGGACCACCTGATAATTGAATTGTCAAGTTTCCAGCAAAACCTGCGTCCACTACTGTTGGAGGAATAGAAATACCTGCCCTTGAAAAAGTACTTCTTAATTGGCAGAACGCCATTAGATTATTTGGTAGCGCTACTTTCTCTAATGTAGAAACTAAGATGCGTTCGGATTTTCCCAATACAAGTTTATCGACAATACTTTCCTTGCTATAAAATTGATCAAGGTTTGGAGATCGTATATCAAACATTCCTTCTTTATTTTCAATCAAGCGCATGATGGTACTCGATAGTCGTAAGTCTACGCCATTTTCTCTGATTGTCTCATCAGTTGAAGGTTCGATACTAAGCCTACCTTGCTTTATTTCCCTTTGCAGATCAACCGCCGAAAGTATCATTACGTTCACCGCTAAGTCTTGTCATGATAATAGAAACCATCATTTATCAATTTAACCAAAAGGAAATAGTAATAAATCAATTAGTAATTAGGCATGAAAGAGGAAGGAATATTGGAAGAAGCGATTGTTTTAGTTATCAAGTACAAAGAATCAAATCAACATATAATGGAAAAAGCGGTTGAAAGCTTCTCAAAGCTCTTGGACGCAGATAATAGCACGGTAGAAGTGGCTTATCAAGGTTCAAATGAAAAAGTTATTGCTGCATTGAAGAGTTTACTCGAACTCGCACGATAGCATGGTCAGGGATAGAAAAAATGGGTAAGAAAGTCTGTCTGTGTGGTAGTTTTCGATTCTACGATAAAATGATTGAAATTGGAACATACTTAACTGAGAGAGGCATAACATGCTTAATGCCACAACCTTTTGAATTCAGAGACCAAAAAAATCCTTGCTATTTTGAAGAAAAATGGGCCCTCTTAACACCTCAGGAAAGATTGCGCCTATCTATGCAAGCAGAGAAGAAATATCTAGAAAAACTTGACAGTGCAGAAATCATTTATGTGGTAAATCCTAATGGATACGTTGGAACCAAGCGTTCTGTTTGAGATAGGATATGCGATTGCCAAAGGAAAAACAGTTTATTCAATTGATCCGATTGCGGAATATTCAGTCATGGGATTAGTTGAAAAAACCATTACCCCTGAATTGCTAATAGAAAGGGTTCTTTCTCATTGAGACGATGTATCAATAGTTCTTAGAAATAACTTTATCCCACAGCAAATCTATCTGTTTCGAGTTGTCTAATAATCGCGAAGACCGAAAATATGACCCTATAGCCGCTAATTCTGATGAGAATCTGCTCCAAGCAATCTCTGCTCCTTTTACGTCCTTGATGCCACACTCATTGATAAGTTGTTTATCAAAGGTTACTGCTCGACTAAATTTCATGGACTTGGGTGAACCTTTGAAAACCCAAAAACCGTCATAAAAGAATGAGTTAACCTCACCCCTTATGACATGAGCATTATTAGCAATTTGTGAAAACTCATGATCTGGTGGTCTACGAGTAATGTCTTTAAATATTTTCTCTATTTCAATAAAACCAATGATAGCGAATCTAGCGTTAGAACTGAATTTTCCTTTGTTCCAAGGAACTAATCTAGCAAAAAAGAAGAGGTAATCCCCTTTAGAAACTCTTTTTAAGTTGGCAGCCCGAGCATGGCATGTTGGATAGTCACCATATGTATAAGTTTCGAATTCTGGGTCGTAGTGTGCACATTTATTTTGGTAATCCTTTGAAATAAGTTCGCATATTTCCACATCGCTTGATACAGGTAATTGATTGTATCGCAATCCTTGTTTAGTTCCATTTAAACAAGGATCTGGTATTGGAATAAACTCAAAGCTTCCATTAGAAAATAATGCGCTTCTTAGGCTTCTATGAGTACAGTTTGC
Organism: Candidatus Bathyarchaeota archaeon; assembly: GCA_963741005.1. Classification (GTDB taxonomy): domain Archaea; phylum Thermoproteota; class Bathyarchaeia; order Bathyarchaeales; family Bathycorpusculaceae; genus Bathycorpusculum. The sequence continues at coordinate 382,564 of CAVUGQ010000005.1, read as the reverse complement.
ACCTACATTAACTAAGCAAATTTTTGTCATTGGTTGTCAGGAGCCAACAAAGTTTTACTATTACTAAAAATCTCTTTCGGGCAATAATTATCTGGTCCTATGTAGAAATCGCCGTGGTCATATATTCTCTGGGCCTGGACACCTTCCTTTACATGTTGCCAAGTAATCACATAAATTGCAGCCTATTAGCTTGTTTGGGTCAAAATTCCTAAACATTTCAAAAACTTTGGAGTTTCGCCATGTATTAATGAGACCATCTTTATGTAAATTGCCAGCAACAAAGTTTTTGTCCATCCCTTTGAAGACAGCACAAGGTATTATATTGCCAGTAGCTTCCACAAGACATTTTGTTATTCCAGCAGTACACGCCTTCGGTTTGCTTTTATCGATCAAAAAAGTAAAATCAAGATGAGAACCGACTTTAACTATCCGTCTTTTTTTCTTCTCTACCGCTAAGAGCTCAACTAACTCTGCGACCTCTTCTTTCTTCAACATTAAACTTACTTTGTTTTTTTCTCCACGACCTTGGGGAACAAAACGTAAAACGCTAACATCCTCAACGCCGATATTTGCTGCAAAATCAACTAAGTCTTTCAATTCTTCGAAATTTGAGGTCATTGGAACAAAATGTATTCCGACTTTTATATTCTCCTTAACAAGTGCTCGCATGAATGCGAGTGCCCTCCCAAAGCTACCTGCTGATTTAACGATATCATCATGGGTTTCTGCGTTTGAGCCATGCATACTAAAGATAACTTTGTCGACTTTTGACGATTTTACCAAGTTAACGGTTCTTTCAAGAGTATTGTTCCACTCTGAATCTTTGCTTAATGTCCCGCTGGTAAAAATGTGAACCTGTAAGTCCAGTCTTTTTATTATGGGCAACAAAGAGTCGATATCTTGGTGTAAAAAGGGTTCTCCACCCGAAAGCTCTAACCTCTTCCCGCCTAAGGACTTAAAATCGGTTGCCGCTTGAATTATTTGCTCTTTAGTAAGTGAATCTTGAGCATTAGAACTTGCACCCGAAGAGCAATGTACGCAATTTTGTAAACATTGCCACGTAATTTCTAACGATATTTCGCTTAAAGGATACTGTTCGTTCATTAGATGGATTTTGCTCTGAATTACTTAATATAGCCGTATAAGTTGCTACTGCCTTTCTTACCTGTTACCCCAATTTTTCGTCTTACCACTAATGTGTCCAACGATGTTCCACCACAACAACTAGCAATACCAACCGCTTCAAAGATTTCTTTTTTAGTAGCGCTTTTAGGATAAATACTTTTAAGGTAATCCACTATTTTTTGGGTAATATCGTCACTCATGGTGGTTTCTCTCTCCACGATGTTTGTAACTAAGTTGCTTAAAACCTTTTATACTTACAACCTTATTAATTGAAAAATAGGAATAGGTTAATTATGTCCACGAAGGAAGAAAGGTTAAATCGTATGGATTTACTCCTGCTTCTCCTTCTCGCCGATGGTAATAAAGGAAATAATGAACCAATTGAAGGCAAAACCAGACTCCAGAAACAACTCTTCTTATCTCAGAAGAAGCTTAGAGATCACAAAATTGACAAGCCTTACGCCTTTAGGCCTTACTTCTATGGCCCTTATTGCAAGGAAATTTATTCTGATATCGACTTATTGAAGAAAGACGGAGTCGTTAAGGAGGAGGAAAAGGTTGATTGCTTCGGTGGCATAGTGCGTGTTTTTAGCTTGACTCCTCAAGGCATTAAAGAAGTTCAAGGTTTGCTACGTAACTCAGCGATTCAAGCTCAATATAACATTATCTGCGAAGTGAAACGCGAGTTTAATGCAATGAGTGTAGTCGATCTTGTCGATTATACCCACGAAGCGTACAAAGAATATGCCACTAAGAGTGTCGTGTAGGATGCAGGCATTGCCAAACTTCTATGTTTGTGTTATCTACTTTAGCTTGCCTGGTTTTCCCGATTCCTGTAAGTTGGTAAAATATCGTGACCTAGCCCCACGTGACGTATTGTTATGCAACAGAATTAATGACCACCACATTAAAGGCGGCATGCAATATGATCCACACCTGGAAAGTGCAGAATATTCTATTTGTGAGCCAAAGGTAAGACGAAGCCTTCAAAATAACTCTGTCGCGTTCAACAAAATGTTCATTTTATTCAGAACGCGGTATTTTGATAATCAGGGTTCAAGTAGGTACTTGGTTACGGGTTTTTATGATGTTGAAAAAAAATTCGACAGGATGGAGTCGCGGGAAGCGCCAATAATTTATGCCAGGACAATGCATTTTGTTTCAGTGAAGGATAGCATAGATATTTCGGAAAAAATGGAAAAGGAACGAGCTTACCGTTGTTCATTTACTTCCAATTGTGCCACTTGGAAGGAAGACTTAGCAACCTGGGTTGCCGAGCTGAGCAAGCGACAGAATCAAACTGACAGGTATATCGAGGAAATAAATGGCTTAAAAAAGATATTCAAGGAAAATGAATTTGAAAATAAGAATTATAGTCAATGTACAAACTGCGAATATAGCAGTATTGGTCAACCCTGTCCTCTTACATGGAGAAGGTCTCATCGCAAAATGCCACTACATCCTGCCAACTATTTGCACAATTTGGAAGAATTTTTTGAATTAATTAAAGCCGAAGAAAGAAAACCCATTAGATGAAACCAGGTTCAGATTCTGCGATTGATGCCAAAAAAAGGTAAACTTTTGTTTGGGATAGCATTGCAAGATTCTTCTAAACACGAGGGGCTTAAGCGAAAATCAGTTAGACATAATAAGATGGTGAAAGCTCAGCCTAGAGGAGACTAACCTATGTCCAAACCAAAAAAGAATTATTTTATAATTGAATATATCTCCGAAATTGTGGATGCAAACACCAAAGAAGAAGCAGTCGCAATAGCTAAACAGCGCATCCAAGACCGAGACGTAGAAGTTGATGAAGAAAACACCTGCCAAGTTGAAGACAAAGACATCCTAAATGAAATTGAAGAACACGAAAAAAGAGCAGATGAAGAAGAAGCCAAAGCTACCGCTAACTAGAGAGAATGAATTATTTGGGTTAGGGAAATGCAGATGAGTAAAGAAAAACAATGCTGGATATGCCGTAGAACTGAACAAGAGGTAAAAACCATTCTTGAGAAACTAAGCCCTGAAATCCCTCTATTGGCCACGGATAAGGACGATGCCGTTATGGTTGCTGCAAAAACCGATTTATATCAAGACCTGCTAAAAGGCATCTATCGCTGCGTAATCTGCGAATGCCTCCTCATGGACATGGCAGACCACACAATCACAGTTCGCACCCAAGAGGACCTGCTTACAGATGGCGACTTAGAGCGAATACACTTTGACATCTCAGCAACTATCAAACCAGAGTAGAACAAAAAAGCAGGTCAGAGCTGCCGCTAAGCCAAAAAAATAACTGCCTAAAAAAAGATAAGCCTAAAGCTTATTTCCAGTTGTCTTTTTTGCCGCACCTGTAACACCGATTAAAGGCAAAAAGAGAAAAAAACCAAGCGTTAAAAATGCCATTTTACCCAAAAACAACAAAGAAAAACAAGTAAAACAAAAACACAACTAAAAACCAACAACACAATCAATACAACCAAGACAAACACAAAACAAAGCCACCATAGAAAAAATGACACACTACAGTTGTAATACACGTGAAAATGCTTTTATCTTATTCATTTTCAATTAAAAGTAAAAAGGTGAAATAATGATACCTAAACCAACAAACCCAGAAACCAAAACAGCATCTATACTCAAAACTTCTCCCGCCATTCGAACCGCACGATTAGCCATATTCTCAGCCCTCAGCGTAGTCGGCTCACTAATTAAAATCCCAAGTCCAGTTGGAAGCCTCGCCTTTGACTCATTTCCAGGATTCTTTGTCGCATTGCTCTTTGGCACCCGCCGAAGGCGCACTTGTAAGCGGATTAGGACACTTGGCAACAGCCGCAACAAGTGGTTTTCCTTTAGGCATACTACATATTCCAATCGCCATCGGCATGGCATTAGCAGCAGCAGCAATTGGCTTACTAAACAAAATGCACAAGTCGTTTGGATTTATACCTGCACTTGCTGCAGGTGTTGCAATTAACACTGCTTTAGTTTTTCCTCTCGTGCCTTGGTTAGCTGAAGACATAAACGTTGGCTGGATAATCGCATTCGGCTACGCACCGTTTCTAGTGTTTGCAGCAACATTAAACGCTATTGTCGCAGGCATCATCTATCTTGCCGTTAGAAGGAAACTGAAGACTTGACCAAAAACCCCCTCCCAGCCCTTTCTCAAATAAAAACTAACAGAGACGTCCTACTTTTTCAGTTAGCACACGATGAAATCCTTGTTATCGGCTGCGACTCCGCTGGCGGCATCGGACCAAATACTCTGGACAAAATCAAGGTTAGCGGTTTCATTCTCGGAAAATTTACAGCTAGAACAGCCCTCATGGAAGTCCTTGCCGTCAACGCTACGCCAGTCTGCATTGTGGATGCTCTGGGTGTGGCGCCTAAACCGATTGGTGCAGCTATCCTGCGTGGAATTAGATCTGAAGCAAAAAAAGCTGGCTTGGATCCTAAACTTGCAGTGACAGGCAGCACAGAAAAAAACATAATTGTAGAGCAGACAGGTATCGGTGTCACTGTTATTGGAACATGCAGTAGGATGAAACTGAAAATTGGCACCTCTCTATCAGGTGACGTTGTTGTGGCTGTGGGTATCCCCTCAGTTGGGAACGAAGTTCTTCCAGCCGAGAAGGCGGGACACATATTGGACTCCAAGGATATCTTGACAATCAGAGAATTGCCCTATGTTCATGAGGTGATTCCTGTGGGATCAACGGGGATAGCGCATGAGCTAAAAAAGTTCTCTGAGAGTTCTAAGTTGAATTATACTATTGCTAACCAAAAGGAAGTGGACGTATACAAGTCTGCAGGTTACGGCAACAGTGGCTTTGGTGAGCCTTCCTGAAAGCAATGTTGCAAATCTAATGCGCCAAATGAATAAGCCAGTTAGCGTAATTGGCCACTTGCACTAGCAGTTTCAAAAATGAGTTTTTCACACTCGAAAACAACTGTAATCTTGTAGTTTTCCTCAGTTGAGTTGGGATTTGGCTTCGCCGTTATTGCGTCAAACCAAAGAAAAATAAACAAGAAAGTTTGCGACACCATAAATAATGCCTTTCTATTTTAGATGTTGATAGCTAATGTTCCTACGAGTGGGTTTCCAGCTACGAAAGCTACGCCTGAGACCAGCAGCAAAGCTTAGCCATAAAAAAGATTCTACCGATAAACAACACCTAAAGAACAGTGCAATCAAGATTGACGAGATTCTTAGTCAAAAAGACTAAAATGCCTTAAACAATATACCAGAACCTAATGACCTCTGCCTTTGATTCCTTACATAAAATTCTCAAAGATGAAACCAGAAGAAATATCGTCCTGCTACTTAGCGAGAAAAACAGCTTAAGCTACACTGATCTAATGGACGCCCTAAAAATTGGCAGCACAGGAACCCTAAATTATCACCTAAAAATTTTAGGCGACCTTTTAGAAAAGAACATGACTGGGCAATACATGCTCACTGAAAAGGGCAAACTCGCTTCCCGATTCCTGATAGAGTATCCCGGACAAGATGGTTCCTTAAAGGCTAAAAGAGTGTGGTGGCGTCGATTCTGGTTCGTAGCAATCGTGCTTCCGACCGCATGGCTGCTGATTGTGTTATATTTGCATTTCTCGGGTTATTTAGATTTGTATCGGACGGCGCAAGCTACTTTTGGATTTATCACCGCCACACTTTTTACTTACTTTTTCTACCGAATGATTCGACCTAAAAACAAAACCCAAGCTCAGAAATCCCAAGATAGAACAATCCAAGATATCCTTGTTTCCGGAAGACAATTACAAGAAGTAAAAGAAGAGGTACAACGCTGGATAACACAAGAAGGCATAAACATAGAAGTTGAACAAGAGGTATTCATCAGAGGGCGGCTTGGAATTCCAAGCGGACTTGGATTAACCGCTCCAAAATATTTTGAGGTATCATTGAAGCCTGACCAAAAAGGAGTAATGGTTCACACTGAAGGCTGGATAAGCATGTATGACATAAGTGAGAGAAGCTTCTCTAAGACTGCACTTTCCATGGGTGGAATACCAAGGAAAAAAGGCTGGACAGTTATCGAGCACCTATGGAAAAGACTAAGAGCAATGTCAAAATAGAAACAAATTAATGGTCTCATCTAAGGCTTCCTTTTCTGTTTCACCCCAAACTTCCATAGCAAAGCTGGTAAGAGCCCAATGCCAACCTCTTTTCTCAGCAGTGTGCTCGCCACAATTTTCTTTGTGTACTTTACCCAGTGTGTACTCAATTAGGACATCTGTATGCCATAGCCCTTGCTCGCACCAGAATTTCGAGATTTGGCTGACTCTACCAAACTTGAAGTTCTCTTCGCTTGAATTTACTCTCTTAGCTTTTTCAAGTTTTAACGCGAGTTTCCAATGACTCCATTTATTGTTTTTGGAAGCCACATACATTTTGGCTCTTCCCACTATCCTCGAAATCTTTACTTTTCCACACTTTTCTAGTCCAAATACATATTTTGAGACAGTGTTCCGATGAACGCCAGTTTCTGCTGCTATTTCCTCTATGGAGTAGCCTTTTGGATACTCTTCCCGAAGAAATTCCAAGACTGCTTTTTAACATTAGGTAAACAAGGTAAAAGGTCGCAGTTTTGGTTGGTTGGTTGGATTAAAATTTAATCCAACAATAACCTGATTAGGTTTAAGTTTAGGAGAACTACCCTCTAATACATTATTAGACTAACACAATAATGCCCCTTTTTGTGGGCAAATTCAAAACTATTCTGCAATTCAAATCGAAATAAGCGGAGCGTTCCAGTTTTGGAACATTGCGTTCCACCATAAGTGTAAAAAGGCAACAAAGCGCTGTAGTTTCAGAGGAATTTGTATGTTCAGCAAGAAATTAATTGCGTTGATTTGCATCATGTTCGTTGTTGGTCTATTAATTGGAGTTGTGTCTTTCCGTAACGACTTAATTTCCTACAAGTCAATTCCTATCGAGTCGAACATAGTTCAAGCTTACTTCAAAGTTTACAACGTAACCCAAGATTCTGGCATTGGATTTGGAAAAATGGTTTCTTACGTTGTTGTCTTAAACATAACTAATCCCTCAGATAATCTTGTAAGCCTTTCGTCAGTAACACTGGCTTTAGCCCAAAATGGAACCAGAAACGGAAACTCGGTTAATCTAAACAGCATCCTTAATTATCAAAGAGACTTTTCCGAAAGAAATACTGACCACTTCGTGTATCCTCACACTTCACGACTTATACCGTTTAGCCAAACAGGATTTATGCCAGAGGTGGGATTAAATTTTCTCAATCAACAACATACCGCACTATTTTACGCTTATGTCTCTTGTGTGGGATTAGATGGGCATGGGAGTGGTGACGCCATCATCTTTAAACAACTTTCACTAACTGCGTTAAGCCAAGACGAGTTTATGTATGGCACGACGTTTTCGGCGGGAAACTTTTTCTTTTTTAACGATTATGATTTGGGCATATCATTCTCAGGTGGTCAAGAACGCTGACGGTGACTGCTTTGCCTATTGAAGAGGATATGGACGAAGTCACTTTTCGAGCATATTTGCAGTTGGTAAAAGCTGGTACGCCTGTAGGTCCAAGAGATTTGATGCGGAAAGCAAATCTTAGCAGCCCTGCTGTCTCGCACAGGGTCTTGCAGAAACTCGTAGATTTGGGATTAGCAGAGAAGGACGCTTATGGAAGATATTCGGTCAAAGAGAAAATGGGTCTCAAAGGATACTTCTGGCTGGGTAACAATCTTGTACCCAGATTCATTCTCTATGGGTTCTTCTTGGCGGGACTTCTTTTGATAGAAGTACTCGCACTTGGAATACGATTGGCGAACAAGGAATCGATAGAGGCATCCTATTTCTTGCTTGTTGGAGTAACAACATTTTCGGCAATTACTTTTTTAACTGAAGGTTTGCGAGTGAAAAATAAGATGAAACAATAACACCCTCCTCAACTTCTTCCAACATCACAAGTATACAAGAATATCGAAAAATTAGAGATGAGTTGAAAACCATAGGCGCTAAATGAAGTCGAAACTATGATTTCTGCCCCAAGTTTCTGCATTTTGCAAATACGCTAGTATATCCAAACTAATCACCCCAAATGGGCCAGTTACAAAACCTCTAATAAAAATCTCCGCTCTCGGGTAATCAAAAACAAAAAAGATGGTAATGGGAATAAGTGAAATAATAAGCAGAGACCCCAGAAGGGCAAAGTTGTACTTGTTTTTCATTTAATACTATAAGAAATCTGCTAATTACAGCAAATAAGCATTTCCAAAAGGAAGGAGCCCAGATTAAATACAAGACATTATGGCTCTAAACAGGGTATTTGTGTTTTTGGTTACTGGCGTATTTAGGCTAATAATGCGCTTATTTGGTTTAAGCTTGTTTTTAAAGAGTTAATTTTCAGAGGGATTAGTTACGGAGGGATTACGCCCATCCTTGAGAGTTCCTCTTTGAGACTATCTTTAATGTGCTTGAGACTTTGCCGTTTCCGAACAAATTCATCACCATCAATCTTGTCCCCCTTAAAATCGCCGTCTAACCCTTCAAGTTCCACGCTTATCTCAGTAATCCTCGCTTTAAGCTGATCAACATATGAAACAGCTCTCTCCTTAACTATAACCTCTGAAGGCGCCAAAGAACTTATTATTAAACCATCTTCAATACGCAATATCCGACTTGATGCCCTAGCAACACTGGGATCATGAGTAACCATAATTATTGTCTTACCAAGATCACGGTTCACTTTAACAAGATACTCCACTATAATTCTTGCATTTGCAGTATCCAACTCACCAGTTGGCTCATCAGCCAAAAGAACAGGCGCATCATTTGCCAAAGCAGCCGCAATAGCGATTCTCTGTTGTTCCCCACCGCTTAACTCTTCAGACATATGATGGGCACGTTCCTTTAAACCTACAGTTTCAAGTAGATCTTGCACACGCTGCTTTCTTTTCCCCCGTGCGACGCCTGAAGCAACCATAGAGAACTCGACGTTTTCCTGAGCTGTTAATGTGGGAATTAAGTTTAGGTTTTGAAAGATGTGACCCACCATTTTTCTTCTAAAATCAACCAGTTGCCTAACAGATAAGGCTGTCACAGTTTTTTCGCCAACTTGAACCATGCCAGCAGTTGCTTTGTCAATGCCACCTATGATGTTTAGCAGGGTTGATTTTCCACTTCCGCTATGCAACGTATAATAGAAACTAATTCGCCCGAAGCGATATCTAGGCTTAATCCACGAAGGGCCTGTACCTCGATTTTGCCAGTATGGTGCACTTTAACTAAGTCTCTTACTTTCACGTTTAATCCATTCATCTTGATCTAACCATCTTCTCAAGTTTTGTTACATATTGACTCGACATAACCATTATTGCTCCAATAGTAGAAGCGTATATGAGAGCTATGTAGGTGCCAATGGTGGCTATAGCATTAGTTGGATAAACAAGGCGTTGAGTTACCAGTGCTGAAGTGTAAGCGTTAGCTGAAGTTATGTTGCCATAAACGATTATTAAACCAACACATACACCAAGAATAACAGCGAACGTTATAACGGCCATGCTTTCAGTTAGGAACATCCATACTAGTTGCCGATAAGATAAGCCCCTAACACTCATTAAGGTGGCTTCACGACTTCTTTCTTTTAAGCTAACTATGGCTATTAATGCTGTTCCTACTGAGGCGGAAAGAACTGCGAAGACCAAGCCTAAGCTTTGAACTTCGAGAACTTGTAAGCTACTGTAGGTGTACAAGTTGTTCATTGCTTCAGATTGACGCCATTGTTCATCAAAAGAGTCCACCCCATAGATTTCATTTCCTTCAAGACTTCGAATCTGGTTAGCCACCTCAGTGCCATTAAAGCCTTGGTCTAATTTGATCAGGATTTTTGTGCTAAAAGACTCCACTTGGTAAACATCACTAAATGAACTACTCACATTAAAGAGGTTCTCAGGAACATACGACCAGTATTGAGAATAGTAATAGGATGGCGCGCCTAACCCTCGTGTGGATTGTATGTCGAATACTAATCCAGTGTTGCCATCGGGTTCAGGACCAAAGAAACCTATAATTCGCAGCTTGCGTGGGCATGATTGGAAATCAATGCCTATTTCATCATACAACTTTAAATTATATTGTTTAGCCATGCTGCGTTCTAAAATAATTGTGTTATTGTTTGCTTTCAACTCTTTTAGCATTTGGTCAACACTCGTTCCGCTAAACCATCCCTGCTCAAAATAGGCAGATACACTCCAGTTATCTGGATTAATAGCCCTAATGCTTATGGATCCACGTTGTTGGCTAAGAGTCTCTGTAAGGGAACGCTCTATGCTAGCATTCCTAACACCCGAAACATTGGCAATAATGTCGTCTAGGATTAGTTGACCTTTTGTTGCATTTACAACGTTAACAGTAACGTCTGCACCAACTTGAGCCTCAACTTGTCTTAGGGTGTAGTCTTGTTGGCTTGCAATTTGACCAGTCACTTGAACACTATACCCGATGATTAACGCAATTAAGAACGCTATGGCAGCTAAACGAGCAGGATTTCTTCGAACGTTTTTTGCTGCTAAAACGCCTAAGTCACCCATCAAAGAGGAGAGTTTGGATGTTAATTGTTGGAATTTAACAGAGTCCCTGATTAGCAGTTTTGTGATGCCCCAAAAGAATAGGAAAGGCCCAATGTAAGTTAGCGCTGCATCAATAAAGACAAGAGGTCCATAAACCAAAGATAGGAAAAAGTTTCCGCCCGAGAAAGCTAGTTGGCTAAGCAAGAACTGTATGTTTAAGCCTAAGGCGAAAACTATGATTTTGTAGCTTCCCAGAATTAACGCTATCAAGGGCAATATCTTTCGATGTGGCTTGTCCAATTCGGTAGGCATGTAATCTCTGAGTGTATCAACAGCGGGTAATCTAGCGGCTTTTCTAGACGACCAAAACACCGAGGACAATGCCAAAATAACGCCAAAAAGTACGGTAACCACCATAATTTCGGGGCTAAACATTTGTGAGCTAAAGAGATTACGTAGGTTTACTCCTCCAGCGTAATACTGGTTTAATATTAAGCCGCCCGCTACTCCTAATGCTCCACCGATAAAGCCTATCACTAAGGCTTCGGTTAAGAACATTCTTTGTATTTGTCCACTTGAGAGTCCTTTAGTTGATAAGAGTCCGATTTCGCGTCTTCGCATATTAAAAGAGACATCGGAAACCGTTGCACCAAGGTACCAAGCGACAAAGAATACTGGGATAGAGACTAAATAGAAATTTATTAAAGTACTTGAGAAATTGTATTGAAAATTTGATAATGCATTTCCAAGCATGTTATTCATGTAGCCATGGGCTAGATAGTTGCTGAGTATCTCGTTTTGCATTTTATCAGCTATTATGTTCACGTTTTCTGTTGATGTCTCAACGTTCCAAGGACTAATGAGCTTCTCACGGTTCAAAGATATAGAGAATGTAACGCTTACGGTGCTAGAGTCAAGGGTGGTTGCCCAGAGCTTTTGGAGAGTGTTTTCCCAGCTTACGATCATTAAATCGCCTCTATAACTGGTGTATATGTTCCCTCCGAAACTGCTTGAATATACTGGGGCAATGTAGCCGTTGCCTGAGACAAAAGCGTAACCTTTATCGGTTAATTCAGCAAACCCTGCGACGGTAAGGTTAAGGTAAATGGTGGTGGTGTTGTAATATTTGGGGGTTGGAAACTGAATAATGGTTGTTATGTTATCGCCAATTGTCACTTTGTTTGCGAGATCAGTGCTTGCGATGAGGTAAGTTTGGTTTTCTGCAATGTCATCTAAGGGTTTGTTTATCCATTCATCATAAATTCGTGAAGTGTTGGGAAAAGAAGCCATCTGAGTATAATATGAGCTTGAGTAGTTATCGCTGGATAGGCTTATTGGCGTGGAAAACCTAGCGACCATATCAACCCGTTTGACACCCTCAATGCTGGTTATGTTCTGATAGGCTAACGCAAGGTTTGATGAGTTAAGGTCTGCGTTAAACTCCATATCTGTTAATACAGTGCTGAGTTGTTTGTCGAGTGCTTGTTCAGCTGATAGGTTAGCTTTTACGCCTATGGCTGCGAAAAAGGTGGATGCAAGTGCTATGCCGATTAGGAGTGCGGTGAAGAGTTTCCAGTTGCGAAAGACATGTTTAATTGGGTACATTAACGGCATGAGCCATCAATATCTTCTAAGAATGGGATTTACTTTTAAAACTACTGGTCCAACCTTAGATTTGCGTTTTTTTAAAATAAACAAACCTATGCCAACAACAGCTACTGATAGTATGAATACTATGACTAATGTTGTTGGGAAAGGCTCTGTTTTGGGTGGTTCTGGACCAGTATTAATCGTTGGATGCGGTGAAGACGTAGGTGGTTCCGATGGAATAGGGATATTAAAGGTGGGAATCTCAAAATCGATTATATGGTTAACTAATGGGTGATAATCAATGCAGGGTTGGTCTTTGCCTTGGCCTCCAGCACCTGGAAGGCGTGCGCTATCATCTGTAGACTGGTAAACATATGGAGTATCCCAAACCCCTGAGTTGTGCAGTTCCTTCGCATCTGGGTTCTGCGCCGAGTAGTTGCTCCAGTAGTTCCTATCAACGATTGGTTCTTTAGCCAGCCAAATCCCGATTCTACTGTCGATTAGATTATTTTCCACTATGCAGTCTGTTCCGTTTGGATTATAATCGAACGAAATGGATGCATTCACAAAAGTGTTATGCTTAACTATGTCACCGGTTTGATTAGCATTACCTTGAAATTCTATACCCGAATTCTCAAAATAGTTCCCGAGGAAACTGTTGTTGCTTCCCCCTACCGAGTAAATGCCCCTGGGAATATCGCTAATCTTCAAATTCTCTACAAGAATCCCATGGCAGACTCGATGGGATAAATCCGATCCACCCAAAAGAATGCCGATTTCAGAATTTTGCCCTGTGTTAATTCCGTTTCCACGAAGAGTATGTCCTGCACCGTCAATTATGATATTGTTTGTTTGAACCCAAATGGTGCCGAAAATGTCGCCCTTAAAGGTGTATGTGGTTCCGTTTCTTTCAAGCAAAGTTGTGCTTGGTTCAACACTTCCATCAGGTTTAATTGTGAGGCTAACTAATTCTCGGGCTTTAACAGTTGAAGTTACGATCAACATCGAAGATAAGAGAACCATAAGAACTATTGATAGTGCTAATGATGATGGTTTCTTCATTCAGGACTTAACCTCACGTTGCTGAGTGAATGCTTCATCGGCATTTGTAACTAAGTATCCGCTAATAACACCCAAGATAAATGAACCAATAAGGATTACCCACGGAACATCCAACTGATACATGTCAAGTGACGATTTAACTCCGATTAAGTTTGTGACCAATACTATAGTCACTGCAAAAATAACCAATGCTTGTTTTCTCCTAAGCATCGACAATACTCCAGCCGTTAATCCAAAACCAAACGTCAAGAAGCCAATTATGGTTAAGACTATCCAATCAAATCCATGTAAAATGCTGTCTATTCCAACGAGCCCCCAGTAAAAACTTATAATAGAAGTTATCGCGAGAAGGGCACCGCCTAAAAACGAGTACCTGTTCTGAGTCTGCAACGAATCATTGTTAGTTGATTTTCTAAATCTAACAACAAAAATCGCCAATCCAACAAAGACGATCACTACGCCGAATACGCAATATGCCCATAAAGGTTCGTTTGCACTCTGAACAAAACTAAATCCTGTGTGGGTTGTAATCCATCCTTCTTGAGAGACTCCTACGTGAATGTATGCGGTCGGCAACCAAATAGGTACAGTTGCTTTGAATATGCCTGTTGATATTTCATCGGCTTTTACACCGTTAATAGTTACAGTTGCGTTGTGAACTATCTTGGGCAAGAACGTTTGTTGCGAATAAGTTGCCCAGTCAGGCAAGGTTAAGCCATCTTCTGGTAGCAACAAGTATGTGACGTTTACTGTAACCGTTGCGTCGCCTTTAGTCTCAGCGTTATAACTCACTAATGATACATGAAAAGTATCCCACCATACAACAACAGATTCAGAATGGAAACCATAGATATTGTTTCCTGAGTCAAGAAGAGTGGGTTTCCATTCTGTGCCTTTTTGAGTTACCAATTTTGTGGGTGTAAAAGTTATGATTTCAGCTGTTGATGAAGAGTAATTAAACGAAAAAACCCCAGAGGTAGTATTGAGTTGAAGAGCAGTCAATGCTCCGCTTTTTGAACCAGACACTTGCACAGAGACGGTTGCATTACTGATTTGTTGACCCAAATTACCTCCATAACTCCATAGTGCTTGAAATGAAACATTCCAATCGCTTCCTACAGGTGTATACATGAGAAAGTTTGATGTTGTTGAACTCACAGTAACGTAATAGTTAGATGGATTTTGTGCGACCACAGTTCCGACAAGGAACGGAAAACCCACAACGAGTGGCAAAATAACTATGAGGGCAATACTCGAAATTAACGTTTGTTTCTTGCTCGTTTACAGCCCTCTGTGTTTTTTCTGCCTGTTCATACCATTTACTTTTCGTTTAAGGTTTTATGTGCTCTATCAAAACCGTTTCCTCTTGTACAGACTTGGGTATCCCATTCAGAAATGATTGGTCTTCTAATGACTCGATAGAAATAGAACCTTGCGCGTCATACTTAATCTGTCGTAAAGACCCATATTCAAAGTAGATTTGGATGTTAAAGTCTTCAGCGACATTGGCTTCAAAGCCATTTCTAGAAACAGTATAGTGAACATTAATGTTATCACTTCTAATGCCAACTTTAAACACATTATAGGTACCTGCTGGAACTGTCAGGTTTTCAAACCCATAGAAAGTAATTATCAAATCACCTCTCACTTCGGCGCTAGAAGATTCATACGGAATACGCCAGCTGTCAGCCACTCTAGCTTGAGGTTCCTTTGTCAACAGTTCTAACACGTTAGGAACAAAGGCATACCTCCCCCCACTTCCATTAACGGTATCGCCTCCCATTTTGATATGAAAAATAGAGATACCGGTCGTGCTCAATGTTTCTGTAAATCGGGTTCTTATGCTTTGATTCAAATCCTGAACAGTATGATTCAAAGTGTAGCTTTGCCCATCGAAGTCCGTAACTTCTAATATTTCTTTTGTAGAATCAACATCTGATAAAAATGACTGTGACAAATTTTCTTCAGAGGCATATAACCTTGTTGTTGTGGTATCATAAACCAATTTTTCCCCAACTTTAAAGTCAATGTCGAGAGGAATTAACGCTCTTGAAGGAAATGTGAAACTTACCGATGCTATTAGAAGAACTGAAACAATCCCCATTATTATTACCATGAATATTTTTGATTTTTGTTCGCTCATATTTTCACGCCTCAATTTTTTAGTTACTACAGGGCAAGGTTAGCTACTTAATGCTATTATTTTGAACAGGTGTTCAAGAATGTAGAACACGAAAGATCTTAAATCAAGCTTTTTAGCACTTAAGTGTTAAGAGGAATGGTAGTATTGGTTAGTGAACAAGCGCAAGAGAAGCTTAAAGGCACCACATTAGATGTGTACCGTTTCATGATTAAGAACAATAAGGCAATTGGTGCAAGAGAAGTTCAAAGAGCCCTAAATCTTAGCAGCCCATCCTTGGCAGTTTACCATCTCTCAAAGCTTGAAGAAATTGACCTAATTAAAAAAACAAACGGTGAATATACAATCACCAAAAACTTGTTAGAGGACTGCATTCGAGTTAGCCGCTTTCTAATACCAAGATTCTTATTTTACTCGATTTTCGCCTTTTTTGCTCTTGCAATAGAGATAACATATTTTCAGCCAGCCTTCTTAACTCAAGACTACGTCTTTTTTGTTGGCGTTACCCTTGTTTGTGCAGTAGCCTTCTGTTTTGAAACAGCCAAAACATGGAGAAAAGGCGGTTTATAAAAAACATTGTAGGAACTTTAGAACATTCTTTTGCTTTGCAGTTATTTTTTAGCTGTTGTTTATCGGCAGAATCTTTTTTATGCAGAAGCTTTGCTACTGTTCTCTTAACTAGTAAGCGCAGCCCTTATGCAAGTTGTCGAAAAGCTTATCCTCATAAAAATGTTACTTATATCTAAGGTCAGGGTTGATGTTGTTTGAGTCAGGCAAGTCAAAGGGGCGCATAGCCACTTTACTCATTGTTTTACTGCCAATAATCAGTTCAATCGTTTATGTGCCATTTTATGTTTTCCGCTTATCA
The DNA here is from genome assembly GCA_963741005.1 of Candidatus Bathyarchaeota archaeon. GTDB lineage: Archaea > Thermoproteota > Bathyarchaeia > Bathyarchaeales > Bathycorpusculaceae > Bathycorpusculum. The sequence continues at coordinate 366,215 of CAVUGQ010000005.1, read as the reverse complement.
ACCAGCAACATCATTTACCTATCCGTTATTCTTTCAGCACTAAGTTATGTCGGTTATATCCTGCTTTTGGTTGCCATGCATAGCCTATCAAAGATCTATGGCGACAAGAGAATATTCAGAAACAGCCTCTACGGGTTCACAGCAACCATAGTTGGAGCCATCGCCTTCACCATCGTATTATATGCCTTTCTCGTTCCACGATTAAACGAGTTAAGTACCTATTCTACTAGTCCCAGCTCAGCTCCTCCACAACTCTCATTTTTCATATCCTTCCTCCAAGTTATGGTGGTTATTTGGCTTGGCGCCGCTGTCATTGCTATTCTAAATGGCTTCTTTTATAGGCGGGCATTCTATGCGCTTGCAGAAAAATCTGGCGAGGGCAATTTCCGAACGGCAGGCTTGCTTATGATACTTGGCGGAGCGTTAACCATAATTTTTGTAGGCGGCTTGATTTTCTTTATCGGCTGGATAATTGCCGCTATAGGCTTTTTCTCTTTGAAACCCAAATCAACCCAAAATTATCCATTAACAACTCAAGCCATGACAGAAAAGCGTTGCCCGTACTGTGGAGCAGAAAACAGCCCAGACGCCGCCTACTGTTCACACTGCGGTAACAAGCTATAATCTTTTATTTGATAACAATTCATTGAAAAGTTACAGGTGAAAAAATGACAGCACCATATACAGCCCCGACTTTGCCTCTAAAAACTCTGTGGTATGTAGTTGTGCTTGTAATTTTAGCGCTCATAATAGCGGCGGTTATAGTATTCTACATACCGTTTCTAACTGAAAGCCTCATAAATCGTACTATCGTACCGGTAATCTATTTAGTGGTCGTTTTTGCCCTCTACCGTGCCTATGGTCGAGACTATTTCAAACGACACCCAAAAGAACACAGAATCCGCATCATCTTGGCTTCGGGTGCACTTACAGCCATAACAACCATGATTTTGTTGAGCGCGCTTTTAGGCTCACCTAAGCCCTACTTACCCTACCTATGGATACTCATTATCGTTTTAGGCGTTGTTGGAGCATCCCTTGGAGATAGGATCTGGAGAAAACTACAAAGTTAATGGTGACTCGAATAGATGAGTCTGAGCTTTAGAACGAAGTTTATAATATTAGTCTTGTTGGTTGGATTAGGGGTTATATTAGTTTTGGGCCCATCATCGATAATAATTCCGCCAATATTGAAATACCCCATTCTTGGGCTCGCTATTCTCATAAGCGTTATAATTCTTGCAATTTGGAAGAGAACAAAAAGACAAAAGAGCCCATAATATGGAATAATTGCATATTCATTTCTAAGGTAAGAGTTTAGGGAGAAGCCCCATCAACAAACCAATAACAACAGCAATAACTATTATGGCTATAACGAAACGTGCTCCAAACGCTTTTGCGCCCTGTATAAATCGAAGCCCAATAGCTACAAACAAGGAAAAAATGGCACCGGCAAGAATGGATGTAGTTAAGGGTATTTCAGGATACAAAAGTATGCTGATAAGTGGAACTATCAAGACAGGCAAAAACAAGCTAAGAATAACCAAGGGTAACTTCTCTGTCCACAGCATCATAACACCATTGATTTTGTTAACCTCTTTCTTTATTAAGAGTTTCCCGTGTTCCTCTTTGTCTCTCCCCAAATTTCCACCGTAAAACTGGTAAGCGCCCAAAGCCAACCTCGCGTCTCTACTATATATTCTCACAACTCTTTTTCGATTTAACCGAGTTTTCTAAACCCCTTAGTTTCCTTATAGCCGAATCAGATTGTAAGGAAACAACATAAGAACTACTGTGATTAGAAGCGTTATCAATATTGTGAAAAGTGTTTCAGGGATATGACGCGCACTTTTTATAGGGAACAGGAACGGAACTTTCTCTTTGTATTGCTGATAGGTTTCTCCGAATTTATTGGAAAGACGCCAATCTTCGTATTTTGCTATGACAATGTCGCCGAGAACTTGTATTAGCCACAGTCCAGCCAGTTGTATAGGTGAACCGTAACGATTAGGCCTTCACTGTACCTGATCCGCATCCCTTTTGAAAGGGCGTAGCCAGCAAGCCACATGTTATGGTCAGCTGAACCCGTGCGGACAAGCAAGTGAATTCCAAAGGTAGAAGGTTGCGCACGGTAGAAATCAACTTGGAAAAGTCCATCTTTGCATGGCACAAAGGCTTTAATGACACTATTTCCCGAGCAGTTAGGTTTGGCTCTTAGTTGCCTAAGTTTTTCATTTATCTTCAGCCAATCAGCATCACTTTTTGCAACCACAACAAAGTCAATATCATGCACTTTGCTTTTCTGTCGCCTTAAGCTTCCTGCAACTTCAATGAGCTCACATTGAGCCTCCACAACTGCTTTTACTTCAGCAGCTGTTCTTTGGGCTTCTTCTAAGTCTAGTTCAGCGAGAATTTTAACTGCATCTTGGGGAAATAATGTAGCTTGTTTTTTCATCATTTTTATCTCTTACATTTGAGGTTTCTTATTAGCTTGGTCTATAGATGACGCTTGTTAGGTTTTTTCGAAAACTTTCAGTTCAGGTTCAAGCTTGCGCAACCTTTTCTGTTGACCCAGCAGAATAGACATAACCATAGGCTCAAAAACTATCGGATTAGTTGCATTGCCGCTCTCCGAAGCATAACTCCTACACATATCCATAAGCTCATCAAAAAAAAGCTCCCGATCCTGCTTACGCAAAGCCACTCCACCGGTTAATCTCTCCCTCCAAAGCAATCCTGAAAGATTCACCAGTCTTACCCATAACCAGCTAAACCTCCAAACAATCCGAAACCTCCATCATAATCAATCACTTGGGGCTCAAGCATCAGCTTAAAATGCATTTAAAGCAAATGGACAAACGACGTTCACCGTCACGGAGAGCAAATTGAAAGTGAAACACAGACTTTGAACATACAGAAAGAGGAAAAATCATAATAGCTAATTCTTAGCTTTCGGAAAAAATAAAGCTACGACTAAAAGAGCAAAGAAGCTTCCAAAATAACGATCTTGGGAAGAATGGAGTAATCTCTGAAATAGTAGATATTATGAGTGGTAAAGTCCCTAAGAGTGCATTCTGTAGGTACTATCTACGTGAGGATATCAAAAAGCATTGGAAGCATAGTATTAGGTATTGAGAGGAACTTAGAGAAAACTTTGCTTACTTGTTGGTCTTCTTTTTCTTAATGTAAATTACTGATAATGATATTGCAGCAATTATTACAACAGAACTGATTGCTGCAACCAATAATTGCATATTTGGTACAGAGGTTGAGGCATCTTCACCAGTAATCACGCTTGGATTTGGGGTTATTGATGTTATGCTATTATCTGAAGTAGTAAAGTAAACTTGAGACGAACTATCCATAGTGAAGTAAACAGTATTCAATTTAAATGCAATTCCTGTTGCTCTAACTGTTAGGCTATGGTTGCCTGTAGCTAAAGTGGGTGCTATAAAGGAAGTATTGTACTCACCTATGGCTAGAACATCTTTGCCATTTAGTGGCATACTGAAGGATTTATTATCTATAATATAGGTGACACGAGCGATATCAGAAAAATAGTCGCTGTATTGTATTCCCTTTACGGTAAAAGTGATATTAAAATCCCCTGAGTAGTTGTTATTGTTTTGTGGGCTAGTTATGGAAATAATTGGTGCTATGGCATCTGATGGAGGGGTAATCTGTGTTGTATTAAAATAGGGATTAGCATCTACTACACCAATTGCTAGTGATAGGATTGTTGTCAAAATTACTATTGTTGCCAACAGTTTTTTCATCACAGGTTACCAATTATGTTTAGAGAATAGACTTGCTTAAACGCTTTTCGCAAAAACTAGCTTTTGAGATAAATTAGAAGTGATTGATCAATAATATTTTGAATCATTTAACTTGCATTTTGTAAGTTAGTAATGACTTGGTTGATATGATTACACGAAGCATAAAGATAAACCCTTAATGGCGTTTGCCTACTATTTAGGGTACTAATCCATTAAATACTAGTGTAAAAGCTGATTAAGCTATACCTATCTTAGTTGTGGATTAGTTTACAAAATTACGAATAAGAACATCATTAGCGAACTTTAACAGCTTCCGAATAGAGTAATTCATTTCTGGTTTCCTCACCATCTGATTTAAACATTTATTCCGTAAAGTGAATTAATTCTTTTTATTGGTTTTTTTCAAAAAAAAGAGGATTTAAAACCCTTAGTTATATGCTAAGGTTCAGGATGAAATAAGTCCGCATTTGCCAACTTATTTTCAGGTACTATGCAGTTGTGAAGGAAGCCATTTCCATAATTGCTGAGCTGAGCTGTGGCTGTGGGGGTTCGATCAGTGGAATCCTTGTATACAGATACAGAGTTATTGCTTATTGTGAGGTAGCCAATTCTTTGAACAGTAACAGAAACAACGTTGGGTTGTCCATTTTTCCATAGGCCTTGACTGGGCTGAGCAGCTGTGTAATCACCTGAGGAGCCAACCACATCGCTTAAAATAGACGAATTATCACTCATGTTAAACTGGAAGTTACCTCTAACAGGAGTGGTAAGACTTCTTGACGATACGACATCGTCTACGTGGTCAAATAGAATTGTCAATTCGTCATTTGTGAAAGACGGCTTATAGTTTGTTCCAATGAAATAACAGTTCTTTTCTACCACACCAGTGTTGGAAATAATTCGGACATTATAGAATTCTAATGCAGCATCACAGGATTCAATTTGAGCGCCTGGAAATCGAGTGATATTAAACCTTACAGCAGAGGGGTATAGCGATACAACAGACATGAGAGTGCTATTATCTTGTAAAAATGAAGTGCTAGCAGGTGCCTTCACCAACATACGCATAAGCCACATCTAGATTAAATTGTGTTTTTGGCTTGGCATTGTTTGGATTTTGTGGCGTCTCTGTAGCAACGGAAAGGGAAATCGAAGCTATGATTACAACCGCTAGAAGCATGCACCCCAGTAATGTATAGAGCTTCTTCACTCTCGGCGATAATCTCATTTTATGCGAATAACTTTTTGTTTTTCTTGTCAAGGCAAACACCGCTACCATTGATATTCTTCATAAGTGTTATCGTATGGAACTGGTGGTCCTGGTTGCGCAGTCATAATGTCAAAGTTGTTGCCACTAGGCTCTGCCGAGAGGTACACGACATGGTCTGGATCGTTGCTATCATAGAAGACTCCATAGGATCGGCCCCAAACAAGGGTTTGTACCCAAAAGCTCTGATAATAGTTGTCGTCGATTACCCAAGAGTTATAGACTTGATACGGTATGCCGCGGCTATTAAATTCACCATAAGTTTGATAATCATACATATAGGCACAAATTGGTACATCAGAAAATCGCCAGTTTGGTGCGGGCATATTTGGCATCATACTGCCGTAGCCTGCTCGAAACGTCCAAGAGGTATCCCAGTAAGCGTATTCATCGTAATAAGCGTAATACACCTGATCGTAAATTGCAGCCATACCTACGGCTACAAAAGCGTCGTCAGATTCCCAGGCGTGAAGGTGTACGCATTGGCTGTAGGTATCTGGACCCCAAGCCCCGATTGTCGCTGTTTCGTGGTGGTAAATAGTGGTTGATAGTGCCAATGGTTGCTGTGCAATTACTAAGGCGAAGATGGAAATAATAATGAGTGTAACGACTTTTTTCATACGGTTTTTCTCCTTATGATCTTTTGTTCTCTTTTTGTCCTTCGATTAGGGCAGGCGGTGACACGCCCCCAAGCAGTCTAGCTTGGTTGGTTTCTCTATCAACGCAAGAAGCTTTCAGTGTTTATTACGAAATAATATTACTATTAATATTAATATTAATAGTACATTTTAGTTTCATCCCCCAAGACAATTTATTTGTTGTGTTTATGTAGAACAATAATCTGTGAAATGTTCAATATCACAAAGCCATAATAACGCTTACCATGTAATAACCAACTTGGGCAATGATGCATAACCTAGGGGTTAGTTATGCTATTAGAAGAGTTTATCCTTTATAGTCGTGAGAAAAGCATTAAGGCATTCTTAGACTTAGTCATACTTCACCTTCTCTCCAAACATGCTATGAGTGGTTACGAAGTAAACAAAGCCTTGGTCAAAAAGTTTGGATTGATGATTGGTCCAAGCACGATATACTCAAAGTTAACTACTTTAGAAGAACAAGGATTACTATTATGTACCAAGAATAGGTCTGGGAAAGTCTTTGGCTTAACCAATGATGGAAAACAGATAGAAGCCAACATGGAAACCGTGCTCGACAACATTTTTGAGTACATTCGTAACAGCCTATCGAAACAAAAGATGAAAATGGATTAGTCACGATAGAAATATTATCCTCCTCAATAGCGTTTCTAGCACAAATACACTTTTGTTTGCAGAAGCATTCCAATAAGTTTAATCAACTTATTTGCATGTACTTTGCTTTCAAATTTTACATATTAATTTTTATTGAAAAGACAGTCACGGCCGGGGGACTGTCCGTACTCGAATGGCGTATACTGCTCATTTTTTGTGTTAGGTATGTATGAAGAATTTAGGGTAAACGTGTCCTTGGGAAATTCAATGGTGAAACCTCCAATGACATACAAACTGTCGTTCACGACAGCTACACTAGTGTCGAAGCGTGCCGAAGACGCAGAAGCGCAAACCGTCCAGCTATTGGTTTTCGGATCATAACTCTGAGCAATGAAATTTCGGGTTGAGGTCAATTGCCAATAGGGCGTTTTATTGTCCACGTCGTGCCCAAAAACGTAAATTCGCTCAGGAGCAAATTCACCAGTTGTTGCGCCCGCTGACGGAAAGATCACAGACAAGGGTGCAGTCGCTCCTTTGCTCCAACTGTCATTTTCAGCATCGTAAATTTGGGTTTGGGATGAAGTTATTACGTAAATTTTGTGATCAACAACTGTCGAGGCATAAGAGGAAACTGCGAAGGGTATTGGCGCTTTTGTTACCCATGTATCGTTGGCTGGATCGTAAACCTCATTAAGTGTTCCGTTGGGATTTCCGCCTATCAGAAAAATTCTTTGATTCACAACGTTTGCCTGAATGTTTAATCTGGGAGTAGGCATTGGCGCCTTGGTTGCCCAAGTGTCAGTTGATGGATCATAAACCTCGTTCACATCAGTAGGACCTCCTGGGATGTAACCTCCTATGCAGTAGATTTTATTATCGAAAGTCGCGATGCCGAAATGACTTCTTGGAGTAGGCATAGAGGCCTTAAAAGTCCAAGTATTTGTTATTGGATCATATTCTTCGTTGGTATCAAAAAACCCTCCAATATTGCCTCCAATGGCGTAGATCTTCTGGTTTACCACTGCAACCTTACAATTTCTCCCTTGCTGCATTTCCGCCTTCGATACCCATATGTTTTCAGCAGCAATTGTTGGGGTGAGGGTTGGAGCAGAAGTAGATGATGAGATTGAAGTGTTTGTAGGAGATGAAGATGTATCGGGCGAGGGAGGTACAACAGCGAAGGAATTTTCTTCTTGAAAAGATTTGTGCATTGAGATAAAATAAGCGGCTGCAGAGGATGAAGTCAAAATAGTGACTAAAATTATTATAAGTATTAAAACTATTTTTTTCATGCACTTGCACAGGTTTCTATTATTAGCAATAGATGCCTTATTGCTCTTTCTGAAGAACACTTTGTTCTCGCAGAAGAACACCTCGGGCTTTTTGGAAATGCTAATACGTAATCAATCACTAAACTATTTATCACATTTGCGAGGATTCAGTCATGCCGAGCACCAAAAGTGAAGAAATAACGGGAATCACCCTTAGCGTTTACTTGTATGCTATCAAAAAGAACGCTCCTGTCGGTGCGAGAGACGTCATGAAAGGCGCGCACCTTAGCAGTCCCAGCGTTGCTTACAGGCACTTGGAAAAGCTTGAAAACTTGGGTTTAATGCAGAAAAATGAGTACGGTGAATACAAGACCAAAGGCAAAGCGCGAGTTCTTGGTTATATCTGGCTTGGACGACATATAGTATCGAAGATGTTGGTTTTCTCATTTGTCTTTCTAGCAATATTAACTGTTGAACTCGTAGTTCTCGCCTTGCACTATGAGGTTGAGAATTTTGAATTCAAAGTTTTCTTTTTGTTGTTGACTCTGATTACAGGGTTCGCTATGGTAGTGTTTATGACTGAAGGATTGTTACAGCGAAGACGTTTTCGACACAATATCCAAACCGAAAAGGCGCGGCATCCAACTTAGACAAGCGTCACAAATAGAAATCCTAACCCCAAAAAACGCAGCTTTTCCGAACTAACTCACCGTATAATCGCTACTTTGGTTCAGCTGCCAGGCTTTTCGTTATTCTATTTGCTGAAGGTCTTCCGCCAAATTGGCAAGATAAATTTTGTTGGTGAAAGAAAAAGAATATGATATTTAATAGTGAAATATTCATTTCAGATAAACATAAATATATCTTAAAAGAAAAAAGCATTTGCTTAGACAAAGCTCGACCTCGTCTTTTCGCTTTTGAAGCCAATACTCTAAGATGAAAAGGAAAGAAAGGAGGTGAAAATCAAATTGGAAAAAAAATTCAAATTTCTGGTCATTACATTAGCTGCTATAGTTCTTGTTTTATCAAGCAGCTTGGAAGCTATTCGTGCAAGTTCGACAATTGATGAAGGGAAGTTGCCTGATTTTCTTCTGAGGTATTCCGAATATCGCAGCCAAGGAAATGCAACAAGATTAGCTCAGATTAGAAATCAGATGTTAGAACAAGAAAAGATAAATCGAGAGAGAATAGAATCTACTAAAGGGGCTGTCTTACAATTTAATCCCCTAAAAGATTCTTTGTTAACATCAACTAATAGCATGATGGATGATCCGGGATACACCATTTGCTGGATGGATGAACAGGAGTTCACATCTCCTTATGAGACATATGGATATGTGGAGGATGAATATGAAATGGAAGGTTTGGAGGATTATAGTTACACGCATTTGCATACTGACGATTGGAACTATGATTACGAAAATCCAATGGGAGGTGAAGCATTCAATGCTGGTAAATGGTATCAGAATAATGGCGCATTCGGAGACTTTTGGGTCTATGCTAAAAAAGGACCACACTCAACGAGCGAGTATTCTAATTACATAATTTTCCATGTTTGCGTTGGTGACCCCGAGGATTTTGATGATTGGGAATACATAGGTTATAGACAAGTGACCACTACTTTTTCTTTAGGTTACTGGATGGGTTTTAGTTCTACAGTATATGACTGGGTTGCAGTTGAATGTTGGACGCCTCCTCAAGCGCCAGAATATTATGAACCACTTATAAAAAATTGCGTTTATGTAGACTGCACAATTGCAATGATGTGGGGGGGCTAAAACGTGTCACAAAATAAACCTTTCTTCCCTCTTTTTTGAATATTTTCAAGACTACCACAACCAAACCTCGTTCTTTATCTATTAGTTTGATTGCACTGAAATTACAAGATATGAATTTGTCCGTTTCTTTTATCACACTATATCCAGAATTGTAAGACGCCCATGAGCTCGATTAAATATGGAAGCCAAAATGATGACTTACTCTTTGAAATCTAACAAGGTATTCCAAAATACCTGCGTATTTTTGCTAAAAGTATTTGATGTTGAAGTTCCGACGGAAACGGTTGGAACTTCTTTTATGTAGTTGGTCCCTTTGCTGAATATTAATCGGGCTATTTCTGATGCGAATAGTTTGTCTGCGACGTTTACTAATAGTGTACCTGAAATGTTGAGTTCAAGAGATAACGTAGGCTTTGTATTACTGCGGATGAGGTTACTTAGTTTTGAGCTGCCAAAACAAATACACTTTTGTTTGCAGAAGCATTCCAACTAGATTCACCAGATTTTGCTGCCCTTCAACTAGCAAATAGCTTTCGCTAAAACAATAATAAAATGCCTAAAAAAAGAGAGGAATGAAAAAAGAAAAAGAGAGAGTAGCCGCGAAGAAACTATTTTTGTCTGATAACCTGTGGCGGAGGGAGGAACAAATCCCAGCGTCCCCACCACAACACACACTGTTACAAACGACTAATTGGATAGTTCAATTTCCGTTGTCCACACCAAGCTGTACACACACCAATTTACAAACAGGCGTAACCTGGGTTTATCGTATGAGTGCATGTGGGTTTTAAAGCTTCAAGTTCTTGTTTCTACGGTATAGAACCAAGTCACCAGCTATAATAAAGTCGTTGTAACCGCTGAAGCAGCAACAACCGGTATGGTTGCGAAATTAACCTCAACAGCGAAAATGATTGTTTCTGAAGCGCCGATGTTACAGTTTTCGTCTTTTGCATAAACTGTTATGTTATGCATACCCTCAGCTAATCCTGTAATCGTATCATTGCCTGTTACTGTGACATTGGTTTGTTTGTCTAAGCTATAACCCATCCAAAAAGCTTGCTTGTTAATTACAAAGTCTAACACGAAAGCATGAAAAATTCGTATTTTGAATTATCCCACCTAAAAGAAAAGGAGAATAAAGCTTGTCAGTAGTAAACTCCGAAAACCTCTGAATCACAGTATATTGGTCTTAAGTCTCCGTTGTTGTAGTAGTCAGAGTAATACGATATATAGTTCCAGTAAAAACGGTAGCCATTCCAAGTCGGATTAGTCATCCAAATACTGTGCCAGCCTTCAAGCACCTGCACAGATACAGACCTATATCCTGCATAGTTTCCATCGATATAGATGTCGGAGTATAGTGGGTATCCAAGTGATCCGTCAACAGCAGTCACTGTTAACCAATGATAAACGGTTTCTGATTTTGTCAACACGCCTGCATCGGACGAAATACATTGCTGCAACAAAAATTAAACAAACCACAATTACTATAACCAATATTTCAGTGATAATGCCAGCATTAAGTGTTTGCTCCGCGTGCGGTGGCGTGGTTTGACTTGAAGAGTTATAGGGCATCATCAGAGGATAAGAATCCTCAACGTTCGGTATCAATTGGTAGGGAGTGTCGCCTATACCATCGCCGTTTGAATCAGTACCAGTATATTCTTGCCAATAATTGCCCGAACCTTGATAATCAAAAGAATTCCCTTGAGTGTGATCTATATGTATCTCCTTATGGTTTTCCAAGGCATAAATATTGTTTAGGTAAAAACGGTTATCGATTCCCGACAGAACTATGTAATATAGAGTATTTGCTTTGATTAGGTTGTGGGTCGAATGCTCTTCGATATTCATACCCCACATAGAATTTTGTGTTAAATCGTTATAACTGCTATAAATAGAGATTTCAGAGTACCCGTTGCTTAAGCCCACGTGGTTTTCTGTAACTGTGGTGTAGTTGCCAAAAATAGCTATTCCGCCGCCGTTATTGATTAGAAAATTATTCTCAATTGTATTATGAGAGCCATTTACGATTAATGCCAAACCATCAAAGCTGGAAATGCTCATATTTTTGATAGTTACATCATCAGCATCTATTTGGATACCTCTGCTTGGGTGAAAGTTACCCTGTGGTTTGATTGTATGCCCCAACCCATTTAATGTTATATTGCTGCATTGGATATCAAAATAGTCGCAAGAGATGTCCCCAGTTAGAGCATACATATTTCCTAAGCGAGCTATTGGCGCTGTTACCGGGGCAATAGAACCATCTAAGACGATGGTTATGGATGAAGCCGGCTCAAAACCCCTTACAAAATCATTTGAATAAGCATTTGAACACAAAAACCACAATAATGGGAGCAGCATTAAAGAAACTGTTAAGCAACACATAGGCCGAGATTCCAAGTTATCTCACCTAGGAGTTAGTATAAAAAAAATATCCTTTAAGCATTTCGCAAGAATTGCATAATCAAGCACGGGAATCTAACGCTGGTCGTTGTATTATAGTGACAAAAAAGTGATAAATAATAATGATTGCAAACTGAGGTTATCTTAAGACTTTTGATTTAAAAATGTTGAAAGATTATAAATAATAGCAAGAACAAAATAGCCGAAAGGGAGTTAAACTACCATGCTCCCAAGCAAACAAGCTTTCTTCGCTTACCTTTCTCTTCAATTATAACACTGTCCTGGCTAAAGCATGGAAAGTAAACTTCCAGGAACAAAGGAATGAAAAGAAAAATAAAAAACCATTTTATAGGAAAAACTAGGAAACTGACATTTGCTCTCGCAACAACTCTGCTGTTTATGTTACTGCTCTTAACTCCAGTAAACGGACAAGCCCGAACTACTTTGCCGTTAAATACATCGAGTACAACAGAAATCCAAAATACACCAACCAAGGAAGGAACCACTACATACAATGCTGATATCCAAAGAAGCGACTTGCCTAATTCAGTCGATCAGCAACAGGCATTTTCTCTTATGGATTCTGTGGTCGGCTTTAATTTGTCATCCTATACTATTTGTTTTGATGGCGAAAAGACTAATGATTATCTCGGTTTTTCGCAGAACACAGTCGACTGTTGCTTAGCCTCTCCACAAGGAAATATGCGTGCGGCTTTTTCATTTGTTAACAATAGGCTCCATCAAATCTACATAAGCGACTGGACAGGTTCAGTATCCCTAAAACACACCGCTAATGATGAACTTGAAGCCTCTAATAATTTCCTAGAACAATACCAGAAGTTTACGGGCAATACATTCTATGGTACCTTGCGCTCTATGCTAAGTAACTTGAATGTAAACGAAAACATTTCTAAGATAGTAGGCAACATAAACCTCGAAGTAGCCGTTCATGGGCAATCAAGTAAAGACTTTATTTGGCGTTTTATCGACGAAAATGGTGTTATCGCCCAATCCAAGGACGTGGTCCTGAGTTACAACAACGGAAAACTGCAAAGCTTCTTTGATAATTGGTATCTTTACAAAATATCAGGTACTGTTCAGGTATCGAAGGATGATGCATTAACAACTGCTTTGTCTGCAATCAACAGTTATGAATACAACGTTTCAACAAATAATGGGGAAATTGCTGTATCTGGATTCAAAGCTCATGTGGTCACTGATTTAGCATTAAGTTATATTAATGAACCTAACAGTCGAGCGCGGGATAATGATGTTTTCACATTGTATCCTTCGTGGTATGTAGCTCTCGGTTTTGACAAAGTCTATCCGGGCGGGGTTACAGGTGCAGTAGTCAGAGTCTGGGGAGATAACGGACAGGTAAGTTCAATTAATCCCATGATCTTTAGCGCAGAAAACGAAGAACTAAACATAAAAGTTCACACCATACCCGTAACGGCCAGTTCCATTTTGCTACCCAACAGCATACTTGCCGTTTTAATTGCAGGAATTATGATAAGCTGTTTCATGTTTGCTAAGCGTTTTAGAAAGCAAAAAATAGAATACTGGCGAACTTTGCCTCTTTGCGGTATAATCGTGTTCAGCCTCATGATCACTGCTATGCCCGCGGTTGCCGCTTACCCAAACAGTAAAGCTGAAGTCTATGCTTCATACTGGAATCAACTCAATCAAGAAAAAACGGCTATGCAAAGCCTAACAAGCAATATACAATCTTATTTTGACTCAGTAGGATACGATACAGGAAGATATTGTGGTACCGAAGATGCTGCAACAGTATATGGGAATATTGAATATGACCAACAAAACTTCAACCGCGTAGCATTTTTCCATTATGGGCACATGGATAATCCTGGTAATTATTGGTGCTCTGACGACTCTTATGTAACTTGGGATGGTGTATTAAGTCATACAGCTGATTATACAGACAAACACGTCTTCGCCCTTGTATGGGTTTGTAATAGTGCCGATAACGACTATTGGGAACCAGATGTCAATGTATTGGCTCGATCTTTTGCTGCCTAGAGATAACCTTGCATCCGATGGCTTTTATGATCCTGATAGTTATCCTGACTGCTTCATAGGCTTTGACCACATGTCTCCTTCATTAACGTACTCAATTTATAACACCACTACCGTTACTGGTTACTCCTTCATTGACAAGTTCTACTGGTATGCATTAGTTCAAGGAGGTTATTCGGTTCATGATGCGCTAGATCAAGCTGCTTACGCGACCTTTGGCGTTCCATTCGGCGATACTGATCTCTTGGGCGGTTGCTATTCATATTGGCCTGGAGGCGGTGGTCAGGATCCTGGCGATAAATATTGCAGAATGGAAGTCTACGGTAATTCCTACATATACTTAAGACAGTACTATCCCTATATCTATGAATCAAGCACGGCATACGGTTATGGAGCAGCTAACAATCCAACTAATTTGCTGGGAAATGCACCGGATGGCGACTATACTCAACTTTGGGGCGGAAACTGGCAAGATGGAGGCCAAACTATATCCATGATGACAGGCAGTCTGGGATCAGGCGGCGGTTATTCGCGAGGACACATTTATCTCTACGGTTACTCTGTAAGCGGCTATTACAGCCACTTATACGTCTACATATCCCAAGCGAACAATTATGACTGGCAACTAGTAAATGACTTCTATGTGTCCTCGTCTACTCCTGGGTGGATAGACGTTGGACAAGCGCCGTATGATTTCAAGTACATTGCAGTTGTAGGCTTTGACGATGTCGGGTGGAGTTGCAATCTAATGGTAGACGCGGTACGAGTGATACCTTAATATTCTTCCTTTTTTTGTATGAAAAAACTTTTTCATGGCACTTCAATGGAAGCTTGCGTTAAAAGATTTATTTGAGAAACCTTTTTGCAACTGACCAATAGGAGTACCTAATACCGTAATCGGCTCTTCTCAAAGCTTCAGACAAAGAATATGAATGAATCGAAATACCGAGTGCCCAACATGGAAAACTTTGGTACTAGCAATCAGAAAAAGTAGCAATCAAAAAAGGAGGAAGGAGATTTGCTATTGCTTGTTTTTTAGTACCAGTTATCAACGCCTACATAGTCTATGTTAACACAATTGAGCACAAGTGGGTAATAGTATATTGGGTACGGTGGAGGAGTCCAGCACATTATTGCGATACAGGACCATGTTGAAAAACTAGTGCCAATATAGTATGCTTGTTCTGATGCTGCTAAAACTTGGACATAACCTAAAAATGTCCAAGATCCAAAGTCCTCATTAATGTCATTGCTTACATAGACCATCACATAATTACTATAACCATATCCTGAGTGTGGACCTGCCTTACCATAAATGTAAAAATCTCCACTTGCCCATTGACTGCCATAAAGGTAACCTGCAGCAAAAGATTCGCCTCCCATGGGGCTTTGGTAATTCTCATTCCAGCCATCTGTGTGGAAGTGCGCGAAACTATCATCCTCAGAACCTACTAAATCTTCAGCACTTTCAATATATCCATAATCCTCATATGGAGAAGTAAATTCCACACTACTCATAAAGCTAAAGGTTGGCGGCCAAGACTCTAGAAGGGGTGAACTCTTCAGAGAATGAAGAACGGCACCTTTAGTAGAAGCGATTCTATCTTGATTGATTTTTAATTGTTCAATCATTTGATTTCTAATTTCAGCTAGTTTAGTTGCATTCCCCTTACTGAGATAATCGGTGAATCTTAAAAGATAATCTGGTAAAACCGTTTCATGTTCAGTGAATTTTGCAAATACGGCTTCTAAGTTTATTGCTGTACTAAGAACTATTATAAAAGAAAAGAATATTAGGAGTTTTAGATATTTTTTCACTTAATCTTCACCTCCTCACCGCATTTTGACTCTGCTTAATTATGTTTTGGAGTTGGATGTGTTAAATAACTTCTCTCGCTTAGGTCTTTTCTTTGCAAGCAAATCTAGCCAATTCACAGTAGCATATAAATCTTACTGCTCCTGATAGAAACCTTTTTAAATTGTATCATTTTGCGTTATAAATACAAAATTTTTTATTCAACCTCGTCGTAAAGTTTCCTTGTGAAATCACAATTTATAAAAAATTTGGTCTTAATATTAATTTTTCTATTGGTGATTATTATAAAACCATCTAGAGCAGATCTTGACAACTTTGATGGAATGTATCTTACAAGGGGACCGTATATTAAGTCGCCCTCCAACGAAACTTACAATTCGGGGTTCTTAGTGCTATACGTTAACTTTCCTGCCCGTATTTATGGTAACATCAATTATTCAATTGTTTATAGCTTGGATGAGCAAAATAATGTAACTTTTGTTTTAGTAAAGCATAATTTTGGCTGGCAATATCAGGACAAAAACTATTTGGATGGTTCGGTTGAGTTGCCAGCTCTTTCTACCGGTTCGCATCGCTTAACGGTCTATGTTCAAAGTGCTATTTCCACTTACGATGGAACATGGCACTCCTATGCGGATATTGAAAGCCAAACAGTTTACTTTACTGTATTCTCTTCTATTAGGTTATTAATGGAATACAAGACGTACAACTCAACTGAGATACCATTGAACTTTTTCGTTAATGGGATGAGTTCAAAAATAACCTACAGTTTAGATAACCAAGCGAACAAGACAATAACGGGAAATACAACCTTAACAGGCTTAACAGAAGGAACACACAGTTTAATAATATATGCTAATAATAAAGTGGAGAACGTGACCAACTTTGACATAGCCACTTTCACCATAAACAAACCGTTGTCCCCCAGTCAAATTCCATCGCAAACGCATTCTTCTGAATTTCTGTCCCTGATTTTGTTGTTATTTCTTGCGATCGCACTATTATCGGTAGTATTTATTGTTAGGAAAAGAAAAGCAAAAAAGTTTTTAAGAGAAAATCTCGCATTTAGAGTTTTAAAAAATAATCCCCAAAAGCCCAGAGGAATTCACTAGCACCTGTTTGAAAGTGTAATACATATTTAACGCCGAGAGAGGGAGGTGTCGGTTGCTTTTCATTTTTTGTCTGTTGCTATGAAGATTTCAAAGATCTCCACCACACAATAGCAAGTGAAAGGAAAAAAAGAATAAGGCATAAACGAGCTCGGTTAAGTTGTTTCTGTTACTTTTAGGGTTCCAGCTGATTTGATGCAATAGTAACAGAACTGTCTGCGATATTTCTGGTGCTGGATAAGTTGCGATGTAGGTGCCGACTCCTAGGAGTCCGGCGTTTATGCCTACGGCTGCCGCTTGCTTTATTGCAAATCCCAAAACTTTTCATCTCCCAAAGGCTTAATCAAAATATTATGAGGAGCGCATTTTCTCTAGCTCTTTTTCTAACGCCTCGACCTTTGCAATCAGTTGCTTGATAGCATCAAGAGCTAAGCCTAAAAGGTGACCGTCATGAACCAAGCATTCTTTTGAATTCACAGCTTCAGGTAGGCTTTTGTTACAATTAGGGGAACGCTGTGTGCGCTTCTCGTTAGACATAATAAGATGGTGAAAGCTCAGAATAAAGGAGATTAACCTATGTCCAAACCAAAAAAGAATTACTTTATAATTGAATATTGCTCGGAAATTGTGGATGCAGACACCAAAGAAGAAGCAATCGAAATAGCGAAACATCGCATCCAAGACCGAGCTGTCGAAGTTGATGAAGAGAACACTTGCCAAGTTGAAGACGAAGACTTGCTAAAAGAAATCGCGGAAGACGAAAGAGAAGCTGATGAAGAAGAGGCCCGAGCTGCCGCTAAGCCAAAAAAATAACTGCCAAAAAAAAGAGAAGAAGAAAAAGAGGGGAAAAACTTTCTACGGGTACTGAGTGGCAATTATGTAGATGGTGTTTGTGAAGTTGTTCACGCCAGTTACGTACTGATTAACGTTGATGGTAATAGTGACAGTCTGTGAAGCGCCTGGTTGGAGTACGGTGCCTGAAGCGTAGTTCCATGTTATGGTGAGGTATTGTTGTGCTATCAATGGGATCCAGTCGCCAGCTGACATTGAGAGTGTTGTTGGAATAGTTCCGTTGTTAATCACTGTGATTTGGCGTGTTGCAGTTGCACCAGCGGTTAAGTCGCCCCAGTCAATATTCGTTAGATCTGCGTTTGAACCGACTGCAGTGACTTTTACGCCTATGGCGATTATTCGTCCAGAGGAGCCTCTTTTGCCCTGAGCCGACAAAACAGCGTAGGTGACAGCAGCAGTGGAAGCAACCAATATGACAGAAATCAAAACCATGGCGAACACCACGTTTCTTGAAATGGGAAACGCAGCGCCGCCTTTTGTAACTATCACTCTGGCAGCGCCGCCTTTTGTAACTATCACTCTGGCAGCGCCGCCTTTTGTAACTATCACTCTGGCAGCGCCGCCTTTTGTAACTATCACTCTGGCAGCGCCGCCTTTTGTAACTATCACTCTGGCAGCGCCGCCTTTTGTAACTATCACTCTGGCAGCGCCACCTTAGCCTTGTTTGCCTCCAAAACCTTGTTAGTTGCAGCAGATGCACTTTTAACAGAGGGCAAAAACTGTTATTTGGGGTAAATTTTTAAGTTGCGGGTACATAATGTTATTGAAGGAATCTCTATGTCAGTTGTGGAAATCGACGAGCGAGGAAGAATGACTGTCCCAAAAAAGTTAGGTTTAAGAAAATCCAGAGCAATAATCATACCCGCCGGCTCCTTTTTCGTCACTATACCCCTGCCGAAGGCTCCACAAGAAGAAGCAGAAAAATGGCTTCCTACAAATAAAGAACACAGAGAACTCAAAAACCTCGCTGAAAAAGCCGCAACAGAAGACGCAGTGAACCGAGCAAAAAGGCGACATCAACTTTGATGATTGAAACTGACATGCTATACGCCTACGTCAAAAAAGAAGACTGGCTGAAAACCGCTGCAAACAAACTCATATCAAGAATTATAAACGGAGAATTCGGCACAGTCTACGCCTCAAGAGAGACCCTCCACGAAATATACTATGTTTCAAAAGCGGAAGGCGTTTCCACAGATGAACTCATAGCTCGAACAGCAGCCCTTACAGCCATAGATAACTTGATTTTTCTTGACACAACCTACGAAATTGACCTTCTCGCTATGGCATTGATAAGACAATACGGATTTACATCAATCTTTGACGCTTACTATGCAGCGACAGCACTTAATCAAATTGAAGATCACATAATAATCTCAACAGATACCGCTTTCGACTGCATTCCCGGCATAAAAAGAATGGACCCACGAGAAATCTAAGTTTAAGAACATTTCTACTTTCCTTTTGGAATAGGGCTGTTACCTAATTCTTGGGGCTTTACTGATGAGCGAAACGGATTATTGCTTGCTGATCACTAAAATTAGCTTTCGCTAAAACAAATAATTAAATGCGGAAAAAAGATGGGACGGAAAAGAGGGAAAAACTTCTACGTTGACTGAATAGCTATTATGTAGATGGTGTTTGTGAAAGTGTTTATACCTGTTATGTATTGGTTGACGTTTTAGTAGAGAAAGACAACGAAAAAGCTATCCGCTAAGGCATAAGTAAAAATGAATAAAAAAAGAGAAGCCTAAAGCTTATTTCCAGTTGTCTTTTTTGCCGCACCTGTAACACCGATTAAAGGCAAAAAGAGAAAAAAACCAAGCGTTAAAAATGCCATTTTACCCAAAACCAACAATGCGAAAGAAACAACGAAAAACAAACAACCAAAAACCAACAAATTAAAAAGCAAAACGCTCACAATAGTACCCGGTGGCAATACTGGGCGAAAAACTCCTTCACAATCGGAAGCAGCTTTACGGTTTAGTTGCATTAGCCCTTATTTCCTGCATCTTGATCTTGGTTGCTACATCGCAAACATGGAACGTTAGTGCGCCAACGCAAACCCAACAACCCATCATGGCCCCTAGAGGCCACTGCATCTACCAATCAAAGGTCGAGCCCAACAAACGACACGCAACCAAGTCTCAACGAAGTAATTAGCAAAAATGTGACTTGTAACATCGATCACCCAAAAATTCAGTATTCCATTTCGGGCGAGATGGCGCTAAATATCGCAAAACCATACATCGAGTCTTACGCTAAAGCACATAATCGAACAGTAGCAATGGTGGACGTAAAAGTTACGTCTATCATTAACGAGAGTTCGCCAAGACCCGATGCTGGCTGGCAGGTCACCGCTGACTTTGACGGTTTCAGAGAAAATGTTGTAGCGTACGCTGTCTTGATTTATGCTAACAATGGCGAAGTTCGAGACAAAGGTCCACTTAGTTGCGCAATCTCAGAAGAGCAAGCACTCACCATCGCGCAATCAAGAATCGACAGCTACATAGCTCAGAGTCGTCGAACAATCAAGTCCATAACTCCAACGCTCGGTTTTGCTGTCACTCCTACTAGTCCGCTGGGTGTGCCTCGATGGAACGTTGTTGCCCAATTTACAGACGAAGGTAACCCAAAGGGTAACTACTCGGTTTATATCAACGGAAACACCGGGGAAGTAATTAACGCTTGTACTGACGCTGAAGCAGGGGTTCTTTAATTAGACTTTTTGCTTGTGCTATTTTATGAATGAGCATTTTTACGCCTTTTGTAGAATCCAAGGATGACATTATTGCAATAGCCATTACTATCCAATGCATATTACAATTTTCGAAGGTAGGTCAAGCTGTTTTAGACTTACGCCTTTTAAAGTAAACCAATGAGATTGAAGCTATTACAGCTACTATCACAATTGGCACAGCAACTACAAAGTATGCTGGACGGTCATCTTGATTGTAAGGAACATTTGAAATCCCTGTTGTCTGAGAGGGAGTCACAGTCTTATTGTCTATGTTAAAGCTAATTGTAGATGAGAAAGGTTCAACATTTGCAGCCTTTAATGTCCCATCACCAATTGCATAACCAATAAAGACAGTTAAGTTATGACTTCCACTTGCCAAAATAGATAAGATTGCTCCTCCTGCAAACATTTGTCTTTCATATGGAAAAAAAGTGTCATTAGTTACTGTTTCTTTGCTAACCAAAACCAGATTCTGAACCCTGACACCATATTGGAGGTCTTGAGTATCTAAGAGGTAGAAGTAAGTATAGTCAGAAGCCATTTTTACCTCTGTCACTGTGAAGTTTAATGCAATAGGTTGAGTATTTAATGTGGTCCCATTCTTGGGAGACTCAATAGAGATATGACAGTAGCGGGACTTCCCAAACATAGTAGGATTAGCCTCTGCAAACTGAACAACTTGCATGCCAATCAATATTGAAAATGCAAAGATTACAGCAAATACAGCGTATCTTCTCTTCATAGCTTCCCTCTTTTTCTCTTAAAGTAAACCAATGAAGCAGAAGCAACAACTAAGACCAAAAGGGCACCTGCTATTGGAAACTCTGGAACGGAAGGAGTGGGTGTTGGAGTTGTGGTTGGAGCTGCATCTATGGATATGTCACCCCAATCATAGGGCAAAGGAGGGGAGACAATTAGAATACTATCTTTATAGGGTACTTTGCTTATGTGGACGGGCCATGCAACATAGCCGCTTGAGCCATCGGATACTTCTGCCCAAAAGCCAATACCTTTGTTTGTGGTTAAGAACGAGAGCGGGATAGAGAGCTCATGTGTTTCGTGATCGTGCTGATTATCATATGGGTCATTGGTATGGCTAAAACCTACACTGTATTTTGATTCTGGCTGAGGGTTAACTCTTAGCCAGCTGTCTGGATTAGGTTGACCTGTGCCCTGATCGATAGAGATTTTGCCGTTTTCGTAATAGAATCTATAATCATCGGGCGATGGAACATTTCCGCCATCATCCCTTGTATCGAACATAAGGCAAAGACCGTCATACCCTGATTGCCTTTGATCAGATATGAAATCGACCAGCATAAAGAAATGCGTGCCATTATTTTGTAATCTAAAGTATGCTGTCAATGTCTCACCTTGAGACAGTTTGTATTCGCTGGCATGGCTCCATTCTAACGGAGTGCTCCATTTGCCATCAACAGTTGGCTCATCAGCTGAGTAGGGAACGTGAAGAACACCGTTTGCTGGAATGCTTTCTGCGATCGGAATTGTGCTTGAAAGAAGAAAAACGATTATGCATACACCAAGCAATAACTTGTTCATTCTACCAAGCACCCAGAAAACTAATTGAACTTAAGATAAAAGACTTTTCATATACAGTCATCACTAATCCTTCTTCTCCATTTTAGGCTTATTTGCCTGGTTTATTTTCCAGACTATCCTACATAGTGAGGTGTGATCGCTAACCGGTCATCCAACGCCAAGTCTGCAACGTCAAACGCACAGTATTTCAATTCTGCAAAGTTATGTTTCTAGAAACGGTTTTTCTGATTATGACCAGAACAATTGGAATAGCGAGTAGTATAGGCAGGATTGTTAACCAAGAAAACTCTGGAACAGAAGGAGTTGAAGTTGGTATAGAACTTGGGCTGGGGCTTGGTGTAGACTGACTTGCAGTTAGCGAAGGTGCAGAAGTTGGAATTGGTGAAGAAGTAGGAACTGGGCTTAGAGATTGAGGAGGGGCTATAGTAGATGAAGGCATTGAGGCAGAGGATGCGTTCCAAATCAAATAGGAACTTTTTATATTATATATCATTGGAGCATCTGAGCCATCTTCAACTCTAAATGTTGTACTTTGGTTAGCTGAAATAATGTACTCCTTTTGTGCAAATGGGATGATGCCTTCTGTAACATAGTCTGATACTGCAATAACATTTACTTGCAAGTTATGTTGCCCTTTGCTTAGATTCATGATTGCTGAAAACTGTGTTATTCTTGGCATATAATAGGTAACTGCATTATTAACTGCAGAACTACCTATTGGTGTACCATTCCAGAGGATAATTGATTGTCCATCAATAATGCAAGTTATTGATTTTAATTTGTTTTGTCCAACAACTACGCTATCCGAATTATCCACATATGAGTTTGGTAGATAATGCATATTGGTTTTTGATATCCATGAGTCTGGTTGAATTATTGTTATGTTTAAAGGAACAGGATTATCGTATTCTATTGAGTTTGGGGAGGTTATGATTATTTGTGGAGGGTCAGTGATAGGAGGTATTGGAGTTGCAGAGGTTCCCCAAGTAGGATTAGCATCTGCCACCTCAACTGCTTGTATCCCAATCAATATTGAAACTGCAAAAATCACAGCAAATATAGTATATTTTCTCTTCATTTTTTTCCCTTTCTTTTTCTAAAGTAAACCAATGAAACAGAGGCAACAGCTAATACACATAGTACACCTACCAAGGGGAACTCTGGAACTGTTGAAGTTGCACTTGGAACTTGATTTATTGTTTGACTTCCATTAACGGGTGATGAATCCATAAAAAATGAGATACCCATTGTCTTTTTTGGGAGTTCAAAAACATACTCGGTTTCGTTTACATAATAGCTGCCTTGCGCATAAGAATCGATTGTCAGCGTAAGGTACCCTTTGGGTATTTGGGTAAGGGTGAAGTTATGTTGTAAGACTTGATAACTGTTCCAATGCCCAGCATCCGCTCCAGGTGGAAAAGGACACCATTTGCTGCTGCTCATCCAATCTCCTTTGTAATTACTTATGAGGTGAACAGAGGTGGAGATTCCAGGGAGACTATTGATTTCTTTGGTAAAGCAAACGTTGATTGTCCCATTGGTGTAGGTCGCATTTTCTTTTGGGCTTAACACCTTAACTGAAAAAACTGCATTATCCGGAGGAGATGTATGAGTTGGAAAAATCATTGGATTAGCATCCACTAGTTCAACAACTTGCATCCCAATCAATACTGAAACAGCAAATACTACTGCAAAAACCGCATATCTTCTCTTCATGGCCTCTCCTTTTTTCTCCTAAAGTAAACCAGCAGACCAGAAACCACCGTAATCGTTGCTATAATCGCCACGGCAACAATTGCCAAAAACGGATCATATCCCCGAGCGGGAATCTGAGCCGTTGCGATTGGCTTAATATCGTTACCGAAAACATAGAAAACAATTGATGCATTGGTAGGCAAACTAGTATTTGGACGAGAATGCTCAGAGGCAAACAAAGTCCCGTTGCTGGAGGTACGTAGATGGTCGCTAACGTCAGGTTTAAAATCAATATCTAGAAGATGAACGCCGTTAGATAATCCATGAAGTACTGCACTGTAATTGCAGTAAAGGTCATTCCAGTAATCTCGGTTTATTGGATCACCAAAATAGGTCTGTTCCGAAGCATAAGACAGTGATGTGTTTTTCCATTCTCCATTGTCCAGCCGATATAGGCAGCTGATTTCTTGGTAAGGAATCAAATAGGCGTTTTTGGCAGAACTTCTGGCACCGTATCGTAAACTGATATTTACTGGAACATCTCCCGTATAAGATCCATTATCGGCTGGAGAAGTATTCTGGTAGTTTACGTTAATTTCTTTGAATGAAAAATATGGAACTGTATATGAGCTCAGAAACCCCACTTGAAGCGATGATAGAACTAAACATACAGCAATTAGTATCGGTGAAGCCTTTGCGAGTGATAATGCTGTTTTCTTCATGACTTCCCCTTTCTTCTCTTAAAATAAAACAATGAAGCAGAAGCAACAGCCACTATTACAGCTAAACTTCCTATCACTAAAGGTATGATTGAAGAATAACTTGGAGTTGATGATTCAGAAATAGGGGAATTAGCTACTGCAAAATCTCTTGTAACTGATAATCTATTTCCCACATCATCTTGGCAGTAAACCAACACAGTATGATTGCCATCTTCCAAATTGTCTATGAGTAAACTTGCATTATATTTCATGCAAATGCCACTAAACCATGGCACTTTTTCATATTTTTTTACATTAGTAATTTCTATTGCTGATTTCCCATCTACACAATAGTAAATATTCTTAATTTCTGGATAGTGGTTGGGGAAATCTGCTGGTACCCTCACAGCAAAATTTAGCAGAACAGATGACGTATTTTGGTAAATGCTAACAAATGAGGGCATTGGAGAGTAAATATCCATTTCAGAATGTACTGGAATAAAATTACCCTTTGACATAGGTAATGCTGATAGCATTGAAATTGTCAAGCATAGGATGATTGTTGTTGCCAAGAGTTTCTTTGGCATTTGACGTTCCTGTTATATTATGTGATTAGGTTTGCTTAAGTGGTTTTTTGTCAAGCTTTCTTGTCTGAGGCTGTCAAAGTTTCTTGTCTAATTCAGTATTAGGTTTATGCTTCTTAAAATAAACCATCAAACCAGTTGCAGTTAACCCGATAGTGACAACGCTTGCAACAACGATAGGCACCAATGGAAACAGTGGAGCGTCAATACTAAAGAAAACGGTTTCTGACAAGCCCTTATTTCCAAAACTGTCTTGGGCGTAAACCGTCACATTATGGTTGCCATTTTGAAGCCCTGCAATCGAGCTGTTGCCATCAATAGTCCTGTTGGATAGTCCGTCTATGCTATAACTTAACTGTGTATTCGACTTGTCTAAAGCAAAAACCAGCGGAACAGATGAAGTGTTGTATGTTTTGTTTTCTATTGAAAGTATTCTAATTTCTGGCGGAGAGTTGTCAACTGTTAAGGTAACGGTTTTGGAACTGTTTATATGAAACGTGTAGATGTTTATCCCTTCAAGGGTTGGGAATCGTTTTCCTACGTACTCTTGGTAGCTGCCACTTTCACTCGCCCAGAAGGTTATGTTATGTTTTCCTTCAGAAGGGACTATCAGATTATTTGAAAACTCTGTTAAGTTGGAATTTACGGTGCCTGTTATAATTGTATCCCAATTAGAGCCGTCCTGGTTCAATTGTAACCTCACGACCTTTGTCTGGTTGTTTTCCCAATCCGCTTGATAATAGAGGTTTTCTATGCTGCATGACATGTTTCTGAGGGTAACATCTCCAACGCTTATGTTGCAGTGTAATATTACGTTGCTTCCATAGGTTTTACTGTTTTCTGGAGATAGAATTGTAATTGTTGGTGGGTTTGCTCCTACGCTTTGAGGAGAGATTTCTATGTTAAGATAACTGGCTCCTTGCCAGTTTGCAGAGGCAAAAATAAAGTTTCCATATTTGCTAACTGCAACAACTGAGAGTGCCAAGAAGATTATTATTATCAATGCTTGTATTTTCAAAGTTTCCCTGCTTATCAATTGAGGTTTTCAATATTAAATGCTTTTTTGTCAAACTTTCTTGTCTGGGAAATGTCAAATTTTCTTGACTGGACAATATCTTGGGTATTATCTTTCTTTCTAAGGGATTTAGCCTTCCAGTTAATCGCCATTTAAAGTTGTTATCTATTGGAGAATTTCAGGGAGAAACAATCAAAAGGTCGGTTTGGACCCAAAGACAAAACCGTCCCCCGATTTTATGAGTTGTATTTGCTGTAGGACAACGTCTCTTGATGGATTTGTGATGGTAGTAGGTACCATGCCTTTAACGGTTACCCAGCCTGCTCTTTGGATTGTTACAGTTATTGTGTTAGGTGTCCCATTACTCCATAATCCCAAACTACTGTTGCCGCTTCCATAAGAAACTGAGTTTGGGGTCTGCCCTTGTACTAAATGGCCCATTGTTAAGTTAAAGTGGAAAGATTCTGATTGTGGGGGACCTTTGGGTGAACCTGGAAAAGCCATAGGCGGATATGAGCTTGATGGATTATAGTTTGTCCCAAACCAGCCTAAGTAAACTTCTTTGACTCCTGTGTCTGCGGTATAGTTTACCAAGTATCCTTCAAACTTTAGGTCCCAGGGTTCATTTTGGGGGTTGCCAAGATAAGTTAAATTCAAAACAGCGAAAGCAGGGTACAATGTTGAAGGATATGTGTCTACACCAAAACCGAAGTGGTCATGACCTTCTCCAGTACTGGAAGTTCGATTCACAATAACGTATGTAAAAGCAGCATCATACAGGTTTGATAGCTGAACAGTGCCTCCGTAGAGAGGTATTGTAGGTCCGAAGGTTGTTGACGAGCTGGCAGGGTTGTTTATTGAGTTTGACGGTGTCGCAATAGGGTTTGTTGGTGGCGAAGTTGAGTTGGTATTCTGTTCTTGAAAGGAATAGTACACAATTATGGCGGACGCTGAAGCAACAAACATGCAAGCCAAAACAGCAACTATCACTATGACTACGTTCATTGGCATCAATTAATAATAAATCGGTTTCACATAAAAAGTTTTTTTATCAAACTTCCTTGTCTGGGATTTGTCAAGTTTTCTTGACTAAAAAAAAGTCAGAGGGTTGAGGTTCTCAGAGTCCATTCTTTCTTTTCATTCCCTCAGTAAGAGCCCGTATACTCGATTCCGACTACACCTATATGATAATTCTACTCTACCCCTTAGTACCCTGCTAGGTATGCCCTATGTGTATCCTGAATCGTGTCTACGCTGAATCGCGTCTTTTACGTGCCCCTGCCCTACGTGGAGTTGGTTGGTTGGATTAAATTTTAATCCAAGAAAAAATTGACGACACTGCTTTATGGTTCTGGGAATAACTGGCTTTCTCAGTCTGTCATCCATACTACCGAGCGAAAAAACTTCGAAGCTATTCTATCAAATTAGCAAGAGACTCTAAAATGAAAAGCGCGGGTATTAAGCGCAATTCTTCTTGTAATTGGAGTTTCCGTTTTCTTATATTTGGGCATTCCTGTAAGTGTACAAGAATCTTTAGAGCCATAAATTTTAGAGCGAAATTAGGGGTTTATTTTCAGAGCGTTAAAAATTAATGCGATGCCTAAACCCAAAAGCGGTATTGTCCACACGTCAACTAGGGGCAAACTGTTTAGTGAATTGGCAAATTGGGAGTATATAACGTAAATCGTATAGTTCAACCCTATCATGGTGAGAGATATTCCAATCCAAACAATCGACGACCTGATGTTATGTTGAATTAGCCTAAAAGTACCTACAATCGCCAGCACCACTGCAAGGGGCATCAGTACAACGGCATTCAAAAAACCAACCACTCTTATTCCCTCAAAAAGAAAGCGTAGCGTATCAGCGGAAATCATGCTTGTCCACCTGGAAATTTCGTTAACAGCTAAAGCTGCAAGGTAACCCACAAAAGTGATTGCACATAGTTTTAGGAGGGCTGGTTGTTGACTATTTTCGTTGTAAGTCCCTATTTTTAAGGCCAAGACCCAGAGAAACGGCACCGTCAATAGAATCTGCAGGACATAGTTTAGTCCAAGTGATAAAGAAAAGGCAAAGCCTGGTCTTAATAGGAACCAAACTGAAGGAATCCATAACAGGAAATACAATCCTTCCAGAATAAGCGCTAACACAACAAATTTTTTGACTTTTTGAAAAGGTTTCGTTTTAACCCAAAGCAGATAGGCTGCAGCTAAACCGAGAATTACAGCGATAAAACGTCCGCCTAACTGGACAAAGCCCAACCAGAAGACTGGTCCAGTCAGTCTAACGTAACTGATGTCTTGGTGCACACCTGCAAAGTAACCGAAGAGTATAGTGAAGCTGCCATTCAAGATGTAAGCGACGTAAACAATCAGTGAAATCAACGTTGCTGCGATAAAAATTTTTGTGCTCAAAGTCAAAGATGTCAAGGTTACAGCTCGCCAGTTTGATATTAATAATTATTTGAGGTACCACTTATTATTTACAACGGTGTAAAATCAGCTTATATATAAGGGGCTATCTTTCTCTTTCTCTCTCGAACCCAAACGCATACAACAACGAACCCTTGCTCACACTAACTCACGTACACGTGCCTAATGTCAGCCAGTCACCCTGTCACCGTCTGTCAACCACTCGCAAAAAACAAAATTACTCAATGCTTACCGTTTGCGTTTCTTGAAGTAAACCAGCAAACCAGCACCAACCACCATTGCAACTGTGGAAACAGTGGCAACTATCGCAGTTGGAAAAGGCTCGGGATTGGATATGTTAAAAGTGATGGTTTCGGATGCTCCGATGTTTCCAGCAGAATCCCAAGAGTAAACTGTCAAGTTGTGTTCGCCAACAGACAAACCAGCCAATGTTGCGTTCCCAGTTACAGTCATATTTGTTTGTCCATCCAAACTGTATGAAGTCTGTGTGACTGGCTCATTTGTCAATACGGATAATGGAACATCTGATGTGTAGTACGTTTTGTTTTCAGCCGAAAGAAGAGTGATTATTGGAGGAGTGTTATCGACTGTGAAGAAAACACTCGAGGTACCGTCTATGAAGAAACCGCTCTGTTTTATTCCTTGGGGAGGATACCAGCCTCCTCCTTCAGCGTAAATTGTGAGGCGATGACTACCTTCAGGTAATCCATTCAAAACTCCAGAATAAGAGAAGTATTGTCTTTCTGGAGAGTTGTCGCTTCTGATTTCGTCGCTTAATCCCTTTGAATTATAGAGATAAGTCTGATTCGCCAGCCAATCTGCCTGATAGTACACATTATGCAAGAAGCTGAATGATGCTGTGGTCGATTTTGGAAGGCTTACATTAATGCTCAAGTAAACGTTTGAGCAAACAGAGTTGTTTTCTGGAGAATATATTGAGATTTGGGGTGGTTTCGTATTGGAGTCAGGAGCCACATAATCACGTATATAGGGATTAGCAATCCCAAATCTGATAAAAAGTGTTCCAGATATCACTATGATTAGGAGTGCAATGGTAATAGTTACTGCTAATACTGTTTTCTTCATGGCTTCCCCTTTCTTCTTCTAAAGTAAACCAATGAAACTGAAACAATGCAGATAGAGATAGCTACAACAAAAGCAATTGGTAATTCAAAACCTGAAATTGGGTTTGTTGGCTTAGGTATGCTTGTTTGAAGTGTTCCATTCACTATGTTATTTAGGCAAATGTTGTCTTTCCCTTCATTTTCAAGATATTGAACGGTATTTTCGGCTACAGTGTTGTGGTTTCCTCCAACCAACATTTCTTTGAGGCTGTTTCTTGTTAGGTTATTGTAGTCACTGACTACATAGAAAGCCATGTAGGCACCACCAGTATCATTGTTGCCTGTAACTGTAGCATATCCTTTATTCAATTGAATATCCGCTAAGTTATGGAAGAAAATGTTGTTAGAAATTACGCTGCTGATGCCGTTTACAAGAATACCTAGCCCACCACTATTAATTACAGTGTTTTCAACTGTCACATGGTCACTTTCAATGAAGATACATCCATAGACTGTATTGTTTGCTCCATCAAATGCAATGCCACTACGTTGAATATGTAGATTAGAGTTGGCTAATTCACCAATTAAGGTGTATGTGTTTCCTTGGATAATGATTGGTGCAGTTGAAGGTTCAATTTTTCCATCTGCATGAATTGTTACATTTGATGAAAGAGGATTAGCATTTACCACCTCAACTTCTTGTATCCCAATTAACATTGAAACTGCAAGAACTACGGCAAACAGAGCATATCTTCTCTTCATGGCTTCCCCTTTCTTCTCCTAAAGTAAACCAGTAAACCTAAGCCTATAATGACTAATAATGTTACAGAAGCGGAAATAACCAACAATGTTGGCGATGGTGAGATTCCTGTTGTGTTTGGACTGAACACAATAACCGCACCATGAATAAATGGGAAATCTTCATTTTCTTGAGAAATTACCAATTCATTTGAATTTGAATTAGTGTAGTTTAATGGTGTTAGTGTCCCATTAGTATGTATAGAATAGGCTTGTATCTTATTTGAAAACGGCTCGACCTGTATGTTGAATTTTTCAGGTAAATATTCGAACCAAGAATAGAGAGGATATGAAATACTGCTACAGCCATAACGTCCATACACAGGAATTATTAATGCATAATCTCCCAAATAGCCATAAGATGAACTGGTTTTTGGAATGGGTTGTTCATAGTGAACTGTCACAAGAAAATCGCTTGGAACTGGAGAAACTGTCCAATTTACTTCCGCAAGATTGGCATCAAAAATATGGAAAAATCCCTTGTTATCTATTTGCCATTTAATTTCTTGGTTATTTATCTTTACTGATAGGTTAGTTATATTTGTTGGAATTGGATAGTGAGCTTCTAATGTATTTTGTGTGACTGTAACAGTTACATAAGGTGAGGGGTCTGTCACCAAGCCCATCCCGCTGTTTCGAGCAACATAACTATCTCCGAAACCGTAGATGGTATGCATATGATATTCTGCATCAACATTTGCCCAAAATACTCCACTGGAACTTGAAATTGAAGAATGAATATTCGCTCCAGTAACTCCGACCTTTGGCGGAATCTGGGTATACATGGGGTTTGCTCTGACTGTATTAGAGCTTTGCAGTTCGATTGAAATTAAAAGAACAATTGATAGGAATATGACTATCGAAATTCTCTTGATAGAAGCATTTCTTTTTTTAAGCAAATTTGCTCCCTGTGGTTCATTATTTTAATATTTGGTTCTTAATGTTTTAAGGTTTTATTACTGGTATTTTATTGTTGAATTTCTATCCTTATACTTGTTTTATTAATCAACTGAAAATAAAGGTTATCGTAAATTTCATCAAATGAGATTTTTCACAGTTTCTGGACTAACAAAAAGTTAGAGGGTAACAGAAGAACGTAAGCATAGGCAGATAATAGCTCTCTCATATCCACACATTCTCATTGGTTGCTGTTGCCTTATGAGGTTTTACATTCCTTGTTAAGCAGTTTTAGCTTTCGCCCACTTGAATAGGGCAAAGAAACCCACCGCTGCCATGATAACGATAAATATTCCCATTATAACAAACGTGTATATCGGCAGAGTGCGGATATAGTAGTCGAAGCTTCCTTTTGGAGGCGGCGTTGTATGTGGGATATGAGTTGATGGCGATGGTTGACTGTAGAAAGTGGAGTTGCTAACTGCAAAGTTTCTTGTTGCTGCCATTACTTCGCCTTTGCTGTCAAATGAATAGGCACTTATGGCATGATTGCCTTCCCTTAAGTTAGTGAGGTTTGAACCCACTGAAACTTCATAAAAGTCTATCCAGTACGCATGTGTATTTGTCATATCGGTAAGTGTAATGTTGGCTTCTCCGTCTATACTGTAGAGAACACGGGCAATTGGCAAAGAATCCTCTGATACTATAACCCTGATTTCGAGTGGGATGCAAGTTTTCTCATACGTTATCCAAGGGGCGTTATAGCGTTCACGAGGAGATCCGATTACAACTTGAGGTACTGGAGTAAAATTTGCACTCACAACAGAAATTAATGATAGAATTTCAATTGCTAATACCATTATAATTGTTGTCGCCAAGATTTTCTTTGGCATATATCGTTCCTGCTATATTATGTGATTGAGTTAGCTTAAGTGGTTTTTTGTCAAACTTTCTTTTCTGGGGTTTGTCAAGTTTTCTTGACTTGGCGGTACTTATGGATTAGAGCTACGGCAAGTATTGAGGCTAAAAGAGGCAGTATTATATACCAAGAAAACTCTGGAACGGAAGGAGTTGGGGTTGAATTAGCAGATGAAGTGGGAGTTGGATTTATCTGGTATACAGATATAGGAGTACTCCTTCCTGTGTGACCATTTCCGTCGTTTACATAAACTACTATATCAGAGCCAGCCTCACTCATATTTATAAAACCTCTCCAACTGCCTTCAGTAAATGCACCAGACATGGATGGGCTGATTGTACCTTTACTTGCACTAAAGCTAACAGAACCTGTAAAATTTCTGTCCCAATAACCATTAGCATACAGTGCAAACAGTCCTACTTCAAAGGTTCTCCCCAAAGTGACATTGCTTGGAACCAGAACACTAAAACCCCCAACTCCAGGGTCCTCTGGAACTGACAGTTCAGTTGTTTGAGGAAATGAAGGTGTAATGGTTACATTTGATGTAGATTGAATAGTGGTAGCCATAATAGCAATACTATGGTGGTGAAGGGGATTAGCATCTACCACCTCAATTGCTTGTATCCCAATAAAAAATGAGATAACAAAGACTACGGTAAATACGGTATATCTTCTCTTCATGCCTTACCCTTTCTTCTCCTAGAGTAAACCAACAAGCCGGCAGCAGTTAAGGCGATGGCTGCAATCGTGAAAGGAGCCACCGAGGGCACCAATGAAAATTCTCCAACCTCTGGAGAGTTAACGTTGAAGAGGAGAGTGTTTGATTTGCCAGTATAGCCAAACTCGTCTGTTGCGTAAACAGTAACGTTATGTTGACCATTAGGTAGGTCGCTTAAGGTGATATTTCCGGTGATTGGAACGGATTCTTGCCCATCTAAGCGGTAAGCCATTTCTGTAACAGGATGGTCAATTGTGAAGTTCAAGGGAAAGGTCGAATTTGTAGAAGTAGTATTTTGGGTGGTTAGGAAAGCAATCACAGGATTAGAGCGCATAAAGAAATTTACCGATATTGTTTTATTAAGGTGAAAATGATAGGCGGTACCATTACGGATGAAAGTTCCTTGGGCTGTTGGTGAAATTTCTAAACTGTGGCGACCATAAGGTACTTCAATTATAGTAAAGTTGAACGGCAAAAAATCCGTGCTATGCCAAACGTTCGATTTGACCATAAAGGGGCACCATACGGCATCCTTCATCCAATCGCCTTTGTAAAAGCTCATATAAAGCGAATCAGCCAACGAGTTTGGGTCAATCAATGTTACGTTGAAGCAAACATCGAGTGTCCCATTGGTGTATACTGCACCATCCACCGGCGAGGATATTTTGACATCAAGCTTCACACTTGGAGGCGCAGCTATCTCCGTGGGCCAAATAACGCCATAAGGATTAGCACCTACTAATTCAACTGCTTGTATCCCAACAACAAACGCTAAGATTATTGTTAGGATGATTGTTGTTGCCAAGAGTTTCTTTGGCATGTGACGTTCCTGTTATGTTATGTGAGTGAGTTTGCTTAAGTGGTTTTTTGTCAAACTTCCTTGACTGGGATTTGTCAAGGTTTCTTGAACGCAATTATTTTGGTTTTAGGCTTTTTTCCCATCGCTACTTTGCTATAACCCAAACCTCATCAATAACTACTGCGCCTGAGTAAGTTTGGCTGTGTACTCTGACAAGGGTTGTTTTATTCACTGGCATGTTATAGGAGAGACGGCACCAAGTATCAGCTGGCAAGTGCACATCTCTTTGTTTCTTAGCTACGCCATCAATGTTGATTTCAAGAGATTGTTGATTATATGAGTCAGGAGTTTTTATGTGAAGCACAAAGCGAGCTTTGATGTAGTTTCCAACAACAAAATTCTTGCAACAAGTATCACAACAAAAAGAGACGCAATCAACTTGCCGTTCTTATTGTTTTGCGTTTCTGATTTCCTCTTTTTTTTCGACTTTTTCCTTTGATTAAGGACAGGCTATGGGGTTAATATAATTTATTGACTGAAACAAAAATAACTGCCTAAAAAACAGAATGGTCAGAGAATGTTGTGTGTATTGGGTAGGCTACCACAAACTTTTTAATGACTTTCCACTCTTAATGATTAACTGCGAGTAAGGTCTATCCGAGGCAATGATGCCCGCACTTGTGGGATGGGAGTACTAGGATTAGGGGTCGCATGTCTACTTTTTCCACAGATATTTAAATGCCCCTACTTTATCCCCAATTATCCTAACAAACTCGTCGTTTCCATGTTTTTACATTTTGAAAAGCTGCTGAAAAAATAACGTTTAAGATATTAACCCATTTTCAGGGAAAAAAAGAAAAACAGACGATTTGCCCAAGACCACACCTTAAATTTTGTCTATTAACTCCATTATCTTGGCGTAGGTTTCCACGTTACAGCGCCAACCTGAAGAAACCATGTCCTTAACAGCGGCTTTGGCTTGCTCTTTTGACAGGAATTCTTCAGAAACTGCCCTTGCCAAAATATATGGTGTGCCCACGTAACTAATTTTATAAACTTTAGCGGTTTTCCTCGCCACCTCGTCATCAATAACAGCCAAACCCGCTTGTTCCTTGGCAAGTGCTAAAACCTCCGCATCCGCAGCATGGAGTCCCCGTGTCTTGGACAACCGTGAAAGGAACAGTTGATCTTTGGGGCTGCAGAGTTTAAAAACGCCGTTTTCAAACAGTTTTTCCAAGGCAACAGCCTCTGGGACGCCTTTTTGTTTGCCTTTATCCACCACTTCATTTTTAACCAGCGGAGAAGTCAACTTTTCATCTTGCAGGCCTTCAATAATCCCACTCAATCCCACCTTAGACAAGTAAATCAGAGGGGTGGAATTGAAAACTAACGGTTTCAATCGCGTTTGACCGCCGATGCTTCTTTAAATTCTTTTTCAACGTCTTCAGGTTCAAATCGGACCCATTCAACGTTGCAATGTTTCACTAAATCGGCAAACTCCCAAAGAGAAAGCTTTGCGATCTCTGCGGCTTGAGCAAAAGTTGCTTTCCCTTTGCCTAAGAGATCAAGGGCGGTTTGTTTTCTCCACTCGGTGATGCCTGTTTCAAGAAGATTTCTGACAACTGTTGCTTTGTCTAGTTTTTCTTTCTTTATGATAGTGGAAATTTCTTCGTCCAGTTCAGCTGGGACGCGCACGGCTAATGGTTTAAGAGTCAACACACATCACCGTATACAATAGATACCATTTGCATACAAAAACGTTGTGCCTAAAAACACACAATTCTGTCTTTGCCTTCATTGAACTCACACTTCTGGATTTACCCACAATCTTTTTTGTCCTCCAAGCAGCAGTTGTAAATGGGGAAAGCTTCTTAGCGCCGTCTCCTAAATAACACGCACTTTAGGCTAAAACAGCTAAATTTCCCCGAATAAAAAAAGAAAAGGTTGCTTACTGCTTGTTGACTTTGTTCTTCCAGTAAAGCAGAATCGCGCCCGTCACAGTGGATGCTAACGCAGCTGCCGGAGTCTTAATCTCCAGAGGAATCGGCAAAGAAGCAACAAACGTAGTAGCAGCGCCCGCAACAGTGCCAGCCAAACGATCAGGGCTTCCTTATTCTCAGATACCTCTATCTCATCAACCAAACAAATCACCTCCAAGAAGCATTAACAGGAAAAGTCATTTTGGGGTAAAGCAGATTCATCTTTCAGTTCATTAGTGAGGGCATCCTGATGAAAGAGACCCCGCAGCAAAGCTTGCCCATAAAAAAGATGCTACCTAAAACCACATCTAAAAAACAACATCAAACGATGTGCGGGCATTATCGACTAGGCATCAAGACCACATATATCGTTTGAACCAGGTGATTCCTCATTTACTATCCCTCGACGATGTTCTTCTCCGAACCAACACTGCAGAAACGACTGCTACAACAACCACAAATACGGCAACAGCGAGGAGCTCGGCTGACTGGTTAAAGGGAAACGCTGGATTAGAGGTGGGTGTTGGCGTAGGTAAAGCTGTTGGAGTAGCACTTTGGGTTTGGTTGCCTAAATTTTCGTCATAGTAAAAGTTCAATTCGTAGCTTATTGTGTTTACCGCTGTAACTTTCAGCGAGCCCTGCCCATGGTCTCTGCTTCTGGATGGGTCCAAGTTAACTATGTAGGTGCCGATTCCTTTTCCACCCTCTGTGTAATCTTGAGGGTTACTCCCAGCGTAAAACAATGCTAACGACGCAGTGCCAGTAGCCGTGTACCTACCCCTAACACCCCAATGGTATCCGCTTGGAACAAAGGCGTCTACGTCGATGTTTTGGCTTTCAGTTCCTTTTCCCGTTATAGTTTTTATGTAGACCCAGTCGGGATTCTCCGCAGTGGCCGACACCGCCTGCAAAAACGTGGCTGCCAAAACAACAATAACCATGAAGGCGAATGCTCCAAGCAGCGTTTTGTTGTCCATAGCGGTCGGAGCACTATCGTTTAACTGCTGTATTATTGTTTGCGGAAAAAATGTGAGTAATGCATCTTCAAACCGAAGACTAGGGCAGGTTTTCTGATGAAAGAGACATGCAGCAAAACTTGCCATAAAAAAGATGCTACTCCAAAACCATAACTAAAGAACAACAGCAAACGGTTTGCATTATCGGCTAAGCAGTTTTAGACTTGCGCCTCTTGAAGAGAAGGATTGGCAAAAGGATAACGACAGCTGAAAGTATTGCCACAGCTACGGTGACTTGAATGGTTGGGAAGGGCACATCTACTTCAAAACTGACTGTTTCTGAAGTGCCAACGTTTCTTGCCGCGTCAACTGCATAGACCGTAAGGTTATGGTTCCCATTGGAAAGGTTGGTTAGAGTGCTGTTTCCTTTAACAATTGTTGCTGGCTGCCCATCCAAACAATAACTGTATTGCGATTCTGATTCATTAACATTGAATTGTAACGGTACATCGGCGGTGTTGTACGTTTTGTTGCCTGAAGACAAAACTAATACCTGTGGGGCTGTGGATAGTTTTGGGTAACCACCTAAAGGAACTGGATCAGCATCCACTACCTCAACTGTTTGTATCCCAATCAATATTGAGACTGCAAAGATTACGGCAAATACAGCATATCTTCTCTTCATGGCTTATCCTTTCTTCTCTTAAAGTAAACCAACAAACCAACACCTACAACCGCTACCCCAACAGATGAAACAATTGCCACAGATGCAGTTGGAAAGTACTCATAAGTTAACAAAGACGTTTGTGAGGGTGATGGAGATGAAAATTCAACCACCAAATCTCCCAACAAAGGCTTTCCATATTCAGAATACATCTGCACTGAAACAACCTCTGTTGAGGCATTTTCTGTTAAAGTGAAATTTATTGGATTCCATTTGGAACCAGTCTGTGTGGAGTAAATATTTAGGCTTGAAAAGTTAGTCTTCATCTTTATTGTGAAGTATGCTGTTGAGTTATTACTCTGTAATGACAGGTATGGACTAATGTTTAGGTCATAGAGGAAAAGATAAGACCCATTGACCATTTCAAGTGGATGCTCATAGTGAATTTTAAGTTCAAAATAACCTGAAACATTTTCAAGATTACAGTAAATCATCCACCAGTCACCAATGGCTGTATGGTGCAGTGCCTCAGGATAACTTTGGGTGTAATTGCTCCAGCTTACTTCCTTGTTATCTAAGCTTATGCTTATGTTGGTTGTTTGTGGAGGCATGGGATAAACCATTGGTAAATCACCAGTGAAGCTATAGTCCATTTGCTTTAGAAGATAAATTGGGTAGTCTCCATCAATCTTAGCCCACAAAGACCCATTAATTGTTGTAATAGTGTAGTTAACGTATTCTATAGGCATTGCAAGAACAGGAAATGATTCATCAGAAGTTGCACATG
Source organism: Candidatus Bathyarchaeota archaeon (assembly GCA_963741005.1). Taxonomy (GTDB): domain Archaea; phylum Thermoproteota; class Bathyarchaeia; order Bathyarchaeales; family Bathycorpusculaceae; genus Bathycorpusculum. The sequence goes on along the minus strand of CAVUGQ010000005.1, from coordinate 328,339 downwards.
CCACCTTAATTGACCCTAATTCAACCAACGCTAAAGCTAAAAGCATAAAGATTAGCGTTAATGCCAACGCTTTTCTTTTCATAAAGCTTCACGTCTGCGTTTCTTAAAGTAAACCAGTAAACTTGCACCTATGACAGCCATTAATACTATGGATATTATGACTATGGCTATTTTTAAAACAGGTGTTAACGCGAGTAAAGAAACTGTTTTTGGGGTTGGAGACACATTTGAAGTAGGCATACTGCTTGGGGTGGGTGAAATTTGACTAGTTGGTATCGGTGGATGTTTTGGGTCATTTAGCTGTTCCTGAGGCACAAGATTGTTGTATAAGTAGCCGTCCTGGAACTGAACCAGATGTACCTCCTCGATCACTTCATGGCGATTCAAACTAGACCAAGTGTAATTTCCCTCAACTACAACCCAACCTGTTTTAATCAACTTCACATCTAGCGGTTCAACAAAGCTAGGATAAGGTGGATCATAAGGAATATCCCATGTTGTTAACCCCAATCGATCCTCTGCAGATCTTACTGACTGTAAACCGAAATGACCGACACTCATACTTATACCCATCATATAATCCAAAGACGGACCATCGCCAATTGTGCATCCGATTAAACGGCTACCTATAATTTGACCGTTGGAATAAAGCTCTAATGTGTACACATCACTTACGCCGTCTGTAGAAATCGTTTGGTTAGGAATACGCGTGAAATTAACGATAGCCATTGCAGCGTAGGTGCCTGTAGTATATGCATAGACTAAGTCAACATCAAAGTGGCTAGCCAAAACCGATGATGATTGTACCGTTTGGGCCTCAACAACTTGAATCCCAACAACTAAAAGAAGAGCAAAGACTCCTGCAAATTCAACATAGCTTCTCTTCATGGCTTCCCCTTTCTTCTCTTAAAGTAAACCAATGAAACAAAGGCAACAGCCACTATTGCAATCACAAAAGCTATTGCAGTAAGAGTTGTTTGGTTTAACATTCTTGAATCACCAGTATCTACTTCAATACCTGTAGGTGTTGGTGTGAGTGTGCTTGCTGTTGGAGTAGGGTTTGGAGTTGGTGAAGGTGTTGAGTCTGAAGTTTGCCAAATTGCATATGAACTTTTTATGCTATCTATTGTTGGAGAAAAGATAGAATCTGAATTACTATTGACATTAAATGTTGTACTTTGGTTAGCTGAAATAATGTACTCCTTTTGTGCAAATGGGATGATGCCTTCTGTAACATAGTCTGATACTGCAATAACATTTACTTGCAAGTTATGTTGCCCTTTGCTTAGATTCATGATTGCTGAAAACTGTGTTATTCTTGGCATATAATAGGTAACTGCATTATTAACTGCAGAACTACCTATTGGTGTACCATTCCAGAGGATAATTGATTGTCCATCAATAATGCAAGTTATTGATTTTAATTTGTTTTGTCCAACAACTACGCTATCCGAATTATCCACATATGAATTTGGTGGATAATGCATATTGGTTTTTGATATCCATGAGTCTGGTTGAATTATTGTTATGTTTAAAGGAACAGGATTATCGTATTCTATTGAGTTTGGGGAGGTTATGATTATTTGTGGAGGGTCAGTGATAGGAGGTATTGGAGTTGCAGAGGTTCCCCAAGTAGGATTAGCATCTGCCACCTCAACTGCTTGTATCCCAATTAATGCTGAGACTGCAAAGATTACAGCAAATACAGCATATCTTCGAATCATGGCTTCCCCTTACTTCTCTTAAAGTAAACCAATGAGACAGAAGCAACAACTAAGATGGAAATAACCCCTCCTAATGGGAATTCTGAGACTGTTGGGGTTGGGAAATTTGAGGGCAATGATTGAGAGGGAGTTGGAGTTGTGTCTGGCGATATTTTGGATAGCCTCAAGTTTTTTGTTCCATCAGCAGAAGTATTAACAGTAAAGGAAACATTAAGGACAGGAGAATAAACAGCTCCAGAGAAGTCATAGTTAGGTCCCCTGTAAAGGCTCATCCTGTGATTCCCATCTCTAAGAGAGGATAATATTGCTTTAATCTCAATTTCATAATCTGTGTACGGCAGGTAGGGTTCAGTTCTAGAATTTGAAGTGTCATTAGATATCACAGTTTGATTGATAATTTTTTGTGCAACCTTGAGCATTTGGTGCCAAACATTACCATAAAGGGTAGCTCCAGACCCATCCATAGTATAGCAATATGAAAGGTAGTTGGCAACAAAGTTAGTATGACACTTAAAAGTTAAGGTTACACTGTTTGAGGATGAAAAAGTCAGACCCTGAGGGCTATCTATTGTGATAACTTCATATCCAGCTTTTTGATTAATTGGATTAGCTTCCACTTTCCCAATTGGCAATACCCCAATCAATACAGACATTAGAAGTATAAACGCAAAAAGAGCTATCCTTCTCTTCATTGTTTACCTCTCTTTCTCTTAAAGTAAACCAACAAACCAACACCTACAACCGCTACCCCAACAGATGAAACAATTGCCACAGATGCAGTTGGAAAAGGCGCCATGAAAGTAATTGGGGCAAAATCATCTATGACAAAGTTTCTCTGCAATGAGCTACTGAGAAACTTGGTTTTGTCACTTTTATCAGTGTCAATTGGAAAGGAATCAGAAAAAGCACTATGCGTTAGATTGCCATAATACGCTGACCCATCTGCTGTAATGTTTATTTTATGCTGCCCGACAGGTAACCGCCCCAAATTGACTGAAAAATGCAATAACCCACTCATAGGATTGTATACTTTGTAACTTTTCAGCGGTGATTCAGAAATTTTGCTTACATTGTTCTCCTGTTTGCCGTCTATGGAAAATGAGACCTGAGTTAAATTTCCCAAAGTAGTTGCATAGTAGTCAGGATAACTAATTGATCCAGTACTGTACCAGTTTGTTAGAGGTTCTGCTACTGTGAAATTAAGCCATACATCACTTCCATTCCAATAATTAAGTGACTCAGTAGGCGATTGAATGCTGATTGAAGGTGGGATAGGCTCATCGGACCAAGAACCGCTTGGCATAAATGGGTTCGCGCTTACAACGTGAACAAACAAACTAGCAGATAACATTGGGACTGAGAGTGCCAATAAAATTGTTAATGCCTGCGACGCTCTCTTCATTTGTTGCGACCTCCATGCTTCTTGAAGTAAACCAGTGAGATTGAAGCAACAGCCACTATTACAATCACGATAACTGTAGTTGCAAGGGCTGTTGGATTTATCCAATAATCAGAACCTATTTTTTGATTTGGAGTTGGCGAAGGAAGTTCTGGAGTCGTAGTGGTTGAAGAGAGTATAGTTGTTGTTGGTGGTGATGTTCCTGAGGGTTGATTTGAACTGATGATTGAGAATTTTATTGATACTGTTTTTTGAAAGGTAAAAGAATATTCGGTATTATTTTTGTTAAAGCCGCCTTGTCCTTGTGCTGTTATGTTTAGTGTATGCTCGCCAACTGGTATGTCGGTGATGTTAAAGTTATACTGCAGGAAATGGTATGTTGCGAAGCGGTCAACGTCAGCGGGAAAAGGGCACCATCGGCTGTCTTTCATCCAATCTCCCTGATAAGTGCTGATGATATTTGTACTCGTTGAAATGCCGTTGGGGCTGTTGATTGTTTTATTGAAGCAAACGTTAATTGTTCCATTAGAGTACGATGTGTTTTGCTTGGGAGAATCAACGGTAATGGTAAGAGTAACGCTATCTGGGGGAGAGGTGCTTGTGGGAAAAGTCATAGGATTAGCCTTGACTACCTCAACTGCTTGTATCCCAATCAATACTGAGACTGCAAAGATTACAGCAAATACAGCATATCTTCTCTTCATGGTTGTACCTTCCGTCTTCTAAAGTAAACCAGAGTGACAGAAGCAACAACAACTATTATACTTATTATCACTATTGGAGTAAGAACTGTTTGGTTGAATAGATAGTTAACAAATGTTTGATTGTGGACGGTAAAGAAGACTATTGCAGTGCTATTTTCAAAGAAGAGTTGGAAGTTTGGAAGGTAGACAACCCCTTCTGCCTCAACTATCAGAGTATGGTTGCCCTCACTTAAGGAAGGTTCTCTGAAGACAGTTTCAAACTGAGGAATTCCATTAGTATTAGAGCTCCAAATAGAATAAGGACGCACAGTTACATTATCTATTGTATAGCTTACCTTAATGATGCTGGAATCGTATTCGCCATATTGCGGCTTATTTATAGTAAAATTGATGTTGAATGAACTTGGATAGATACTGCTGTTTTGTGGACTGGTGACAGAAATTATTGGCGGTATGGCATCTGGTGGAGTGTCAGTCTTTTTCCATAATGTGAAGGGATTAGCATCTACTACTTCAACTGCTTGTATCCCAATCAATATTGAAACTACAAACACTACAGCAAATACGGCAAATTTTCTTATCATGGTTTTCCCCTTCTTCTCCTAAAGTAAACCAACGAAACTAAAACAACAGCTACTATCACAATCACAGTAGCTATTGCAGTGGGCAATATTGGATTAGACAGGATGGTAGATGCTTGATTTTGATTTGAATTTGGAGATGCAGAGATAGAAACCAGAGAAGTGTTTAATGTAAACTCCCTTGAAGCTGACAATCCTTCTTTAGTTCCTTGAGTATAAACCCTTATTGTATGGTTCCCTTTTTCCAAATTACTTAAACTTGCATTTGCAAAATAATGCATAGCACTGCCGCTAAACCACTCTTTTTCAGACTTACTTACATTGGAAAACTCTATTGCTGGATGACCATCTAAACAGTAGTAAATATGGTATATTTCTTGATAATTCTGTGGGGCATTTAATGGGACTCTTACTGTTGCAAACAGGGTTTGGTAAATGCTCAGGTCATAATCACTCATGTTTGAAGGCATTGGATAGAATAATAGAGAGAAAATATCAATTTCAGCTTTTGTTGGGATAAAGTTTGCAGTAGACAATGGAACTTGGCAATAAACAAATATTAGAGCCAAGATGACTGTTGTTGCCAAAAGTTTCTTTGGCATATACCATTCCTGCTATATTATGAGATTGAGTTTGCTTAAGTGGTTTTTGTCAAACTATCTTGTCTAAAGTTAGTAAAGTTTCTTAAATACCAGAAAATAAGTAGAAAGTTGGTACCCACATCGCTGGAAAAGGACACCTCCTAAACTAATTCCTAATGACAATGAGAGTATTTGGGCATATACCAAAAAATAGATAATCAAATGCAATAACCCATACACAATCGTTACAGTTTACGAGTTTATTTTAGTAGAGAAAGACAACGAAAAAGCTATCCGCTAAGGCATAAGATAAAATGAATAAAAAAAGAGAAGCCTAAAAACTTATTTCCAGCTGTCTTTTTTGCCGCACCTGTAACACCGCTTCAACACGTAACTATTAACAAACAAAGAAACATGCAGATGCCCACAGCTGCAACGGTAATCCGAAACTGTTTTACCCAACTTATTACGTTCAACTTCCATGCCTAGTTCACCTCTCACTGCGAAGTTCCTGTGATGATTATGTTTGCGCTAAAACTTCCGCCAGGCGAATTAGTTACGGATGCTAAAGGCACATCGATTTTCTGCAGATTACCCGCTTGCACTGCTTGCCCCAGGTAATTCCATGAAATCGTTAGGTATTGGCCGTATGTTGCTGGAACCCAGTTTGCAGTCGCTATCGCCAATGTCATAGGCACGTTGCCTGTGTTCTTCACGTAGATTGAAACAATGATTGAAGATCCAGGCGCCACTTCACCCCAGGAAATAGTGTTCAATGATGCTTGCCCGTTGCTATCAGTTGTGTCCCAAACAGTTACTCCTGAAGTAAGACTTGAAACAACATTAAAAGTAACATTCAAGCCAGGTACTAAAGCTTATACTATTCTAATCTGGCGTGTTGATAGTGTTATTGTTTAATGTAACTGCGCCGTTGATTGCCAGCGCTCTTCCATCCACTGTTGCGCTTGCACTCAGTGATATTGATGTCCAAGCTAGAATAGTTCCAACGAAAACAGAGTCAGCTCCAATAGTTGCGGAGCTACCAACTTGCCAAAATACGTTGCGAGATTGAGCACCATTGATGAGACGCACTACACTATTTGGTGTTGTGATAACTGTGCTCGCGGGAGCCTGAAAGATGAAGCTTGAGCTAGGATTGTTTTGCCCGTCGAGAGTAAGAGTTCCAGTTAATCCAAACGAAGGCGCTCCAGTGTAGACGCCTGCAGTTAGGGTTTGTCCACCAAGGTCAGTATATATTGTCTGAGTAGTTGCTTGTCCTGAAGCATTGTTATACGCAGTTAACAAGTCTATTTTGGCCTCCTGCGTGACAGCGTCGCCGGCGTGGTTAATCCCGTATACAAAAGTTACAGTAATAAATCCTGTCTCTGAAGCAGTCGGATAAGTGCCGGTGTCTGCTGTAATCGTGGTTGAACCGGTGTTGGTTATCCCGGAGCCTGCTAAAACTGAGAAGTAGGCAGCCGTACCAAGAGGTACAAGCGTTGGACTGTGCTTTCTTATGGTTTGGGTGATTGTTTGGGTTTGTTGAGTGTATATGTAGGCGGAGGCGAAGCTTGACACCAAAAAAATTATGCTAAAAAGCAACGTGAAAAACAGTTTTTTGCGCATGAGAAGATTCACTAGATAAATTTAAGAACATATTATATAATTGTTGGTTAGTATCTAAACTTTATGGCTTTTAACTAAAAAACGACTTGAAAATGTTCAAATTGACAAATGAAACATTGTTGCCCAATTATGTACTCAAAATTCATAACTATAATATATTACCAATGATGCTAAGTTACTATGGGAATTTTTAGAAAACCATAATTGAATTTTTGAGATGAATTATTTGAAAATAATAAATAAAAAATACAAAATAGCGGCACTTTTGCTGTGCTTTATGTCCATTGCGGCTGTCTCAGCCTACGTTTATGAAACGGGCCAGGTTCAAGTGACTCAAACTATTACAAACATTGCAACACTCACCGTTAGTACCTCTGCTCTTGGCGACATTGAGGAAGGGGCAACGATAATTTATACAAAGGCAGGTACTGCATCTTTAGGCGACATTGTAAGTTTAACCACAACTAAAGATGGAGTCTATTTGAATTTTGCCTTAAGTGACACAGAAGTATTAGCTACGTACTATTCGACGTATGAGATTGTTGTTAAATTTGCAGCAATTGGAACAGATTCTACACATATAGTAGGAGATGTTGCGTGCACTATGACTCTTCTTGATGCGAACCCGACTTCTGTTACTCTTGATAAGTTGGGAACATGGAGTTTTGATTTTGAAGTTACTACAACTGCAAAATCAGTTAGCGCAGACCAACCAACAACAGCAACAGTAACAGTCACAGCACAAAACGCATAATCAATTTGAAGCACCTTTAAGCTGGGTAAGATTGATGTGGAGTTGGTCAGGTTGCCGCACGCGCTCAACTACTGCTTGGCCGCGGTATCCACAGTTAAGTTTACAACAACGTTAGAAGCAAAACCAGCTAACAACGCAGAAACAGCGATATACACAAGCGGCAAACCTTCAGGAATCGGAAAAACCATAAAGACACCTAAGGCAGCAATCAAAGTTAGAATAATTGAGAGCGCCATGGTAGCCCAATACTTCACATCAAACGATACTGGGCTTGAAGACTGTATGATTTTTGATAGAAACCGCACAAGTGTCTGAGCTAACGCACCCAAAACAACGCATGCTAAGACAACTAAAGCAACATCCAAACAAAATCACCTCCCAAGAATTAACATAAAAAACACAGAGTAAACAGTAAAAACCTTGATTTTTGGCACGTTAAAAAAGCCTTAGATGTTGATGGCGAATGTTCCGGTTGAACCTTTCCGGTTGAACCTACAAAACTGATAATTATGCTCATAACCATCGCAGCCCAGTACTTCACATCAAACAGCAACTCACTTGTTGGTGTTGTAGCGATCTTTGCCAGAAAACCATAAGCCGTGCGGATTACAGCGCCTGCAAGAGTCACTTGGAAAACAGGGATCCTACAAGTCAAGCCAAAGCAATCACCTCGTTGGGCTGTTGCTTTCGACATTCTTCAATTTTCTATCTAAAAGAATCTTGGTATTTTGGGAAGGAATGATTTATCGAAAAAAGGCACGGCAAAACGTGGTTAATCTTTGGTGTACATCAAAAGTACGATTTCCTTATTACCTTCTGTATTCCAGTAAATAATTAGGAAGCAGGAGAGCAAAAAGGAGGTTAAAAAAATGGAGTCAACTACAAAGAAAAGCAAACTGACTGCAGCATTTGCCCTATCTATCACTGGAGGTATATTAATTTTTATACAGGGCATATTTCGAGCACTACAAGGTAGAGCACTGGAAATTTCAGGATTTGAAGATGAAATCAGACGTCGGATTCTCGCAGGCATTGCACTACACATAGTCGGAGCAATCGCTATCGTGTTCGCAATTATAATAATAGTTGGCGCAATTTTGCTATACAAGCTTCGCAAAGTAACTGTAGGCGGCTTAATTGTGCTGGTGTTCTCATTACTAAGTATCTTGACTTTTGGAGTACTTAGTTTGATAGGTTTACTTCTTGGAGTAATAGGTGCTGCGTTAGCATTAACAAAGAAGTAACGCACACTATTCCAACCCTAAAATTTCTTTTCCAACTAATTTTTTTCAGGGACCTGCCTGTTTGCGTTGAAGTTTTAGGCGCTCAAAAAACAAAAGACGCTCTTTAGCAGTCGCTCTAAATCTTCCAAGTAAGCTGAAGCCAAATCGTTTGGAAGCGCACATACACGTTTTAGAAACATTCGTTCACTTTTCAACAATAAACATCACCTCTCTCTGAATTATTTACTGAAAATAGCATCCCATTTTCTAGCTAAACGTGGAAAACATTGCTTTCAAGGGTTAAGAAAACGTATAACAAACGTGTTTTAGGTGTTTAGATGTAACGCCAAGTTTTTTGACTATAGCAGGAAAAAGGGGGTTTATTGGGTTGCTATTAAATGGGGGTCTCAACCCATTGCTTCTCGGTGACAGCGACGTCCTGCAAGATTAACTTTTTAGTCACCGAAGCCGTCAAAAACAACTCCTCCTCTAGGATAGCGCGGATAGCTGCCACATTCTGCTTCAGCAACTCGGTGCTCTGGTTGTCAAAAGCCAGTTCAAGGATGGTGGATTCATCTGGGCTAAAGGTCATATGGCATTTGCCATCCCTCAAACCTTTGAGGTCGACATTCACTAACGGCTCAAGCTTCAAGAGTTCCCCGAGCTTCACTGTCTTAGTTACCATTCAAGTTCACCTCCTATATCCCCAATGAAAGAGTCTGGGTGAGGCGGTCTCCAGCCACGTAGGCGACTGGGGTCACCTGATCATGAAACAGCATGAAATAGTACAGAGTGCTCGGAGCCCTAACACGCATGAACACACCAGCCTCCCTCACCGTGCCAGACCCCCCAGCAACCACAACTCCAGCCTCAGTTAATAACCCAGAAGCATAAGAGGAATCAGCTGGAAGGAAGGCAGCGTTTTCGGGGGCGGTGCCGAGGTTAGTTAGGATCTTGTAATCCGAGCGGACGGGGACTGTTGAACCTGAACCCAACTGGAAAACGATGCCTGAGCTGCTAGAGCAGTAGCTCCAGTTAGTGCTAGAGCTGCTCGCGCAACCCCTCACATAGACCGAACGGGCGGCGTTGGTCGTATCGTAGAGGGTGCGGACGACGATGTTGCTGGTATAGGCCCCTGGGGAACCAAACCACCCAGACAGAAACTGCCCAAAGTTATCAAGGATAAGATCTCCTGCAGAGCTAAACCCAATGTCCCTAATTCTTCCCTTGGGGTCAATGGAGGCAACATGAGTGAAGTCGGTTAAGCCACATAGAACCTCCGCTCTTACCTCCTTAAGCCTCCTTGCTGCAATGGCAGAATTGAGACGATTGCCGAGGGTCAAGCCGATGAGGTTGTCCTTCCAATGTTCATCGGTGGCTTTGATTAGCTCGCTCACAAGTTCACCCCATACACTACATGGACAGCTTGCCCCTCAGAAAATGAGACAGGCTGCTGGAGGAGGTCATGGAAGATCATGAAGTCATAGTTGTAGGCTTGCGGGTCGTAAAACAAGCCCACCTCTCTGCACACTCCGCTAAAAGGGCAGGCGATCGACACTATCGAAGCCACTATGCCCCCAGTATAACTGCCTTCGCTTGGGTAATAGGAATCGCCGACTGGAGAGTCTAAGGGAGAAGTCAAATTCCAATCAGCCCTGTTAGGAGCCATGTTGCCCCCGCCTATCTTAATGCAGGTGCCGCCAAGAGTCATCGATGAGTATGAAGTCCACCACACATTAACCGAGTAAAGTGCGCCCGTGTCAGAGCGGGCGAGTGAAACAGATCTTGCAGAAGTCCTCTGATAAGTGAAGAACCCAGCCAATATTTTGCCAAAGTTGTCAAGCATCAAATCGCCAGGGCAATTCACCCCCACATCAGAGATCCGCCTGTCCCTATCCGTGACAAAGCACACCACTGACTCGCTAAGCAAGTTGCCAGCCCGACGCGAGCATTTAGCATGAGCCTTCACCATTTCCAGGGCGAGATGTCGGTCAGCTTTGGATCCAAGCACTTGACTCTGCCAGCTTTTGCTTAGAAAGTCTATATCAACCATCAGATCCCCACCGAGTACACTCCAGTCAACTTATCACCTGCCACAAAAGAGACAGGGGTGGACAAAAGGTCATGAAACCACATAAAGTGGCATAGGGCGCTTAGTGCCTTACAATAAATAAAAAACCCCACTTCACTCAAAGTATCTGAACCGGCAGCTATTACTGCTCCGCCAAAAGCAACTCGACCGCTGCCATACTGACCATTACTAATCTTGATCTCACCGTTCTCTGGTGAAGCTCCAAGGGCTGTCTCAATATTGCAGTCTGACCTCGCCGGCGTGGTGCTGCCACTGCCAAACTTGATGTAGGTGTAAGAGGACGAGATTTCGTTATACTCGTAGGCTTGATTTAGGACAAAATAATAAACGCCAACTGTACGGGAGACGCCATCGGTGTCAACCATCGGGGCGGAGCTATGGGCTACAGTGTAACTGATTGGGGGACACATTAGAGCATTGAGGAACAATCCGAAATTGTCGAGTATCAAGTCATCGGGCTTGTTGAACCCAATATCCTTTATCCTTCTAGTTTTAGGGTCAGTGACAACGACAAAAGCTGATTCGTTAATGTGGTTGATGAGTTGAGCGTTCTCCCTGCACTGTCGCTCGATAATGGCTTTCTTTAGGCGGTAATCAAGCGTCTCCCCTATCAAGTTCTCCTTCCAATGCTCTCCGTTTAATCGAACCATTTACTCAAGTCCTAAAATGTGAATGTTAAGGTAGCACACAAAACATCAGAAGGCACGAAGCTAACTCCTGGGCAAATAGCATCCCTCACAATAGCGAAAAAATACTCATTATTGAGGTCAGTAGCCCAATATGTTATAGCAATCGACTCGTTGACGGTGCCACTTCCGCCGGCTGATATGGCGCCAGCATTCACGCAAAACCCGCTAGTGTGCATTCCCCAACTCGCCTCGAATTTGGCGTTTTCGGGGGCGCCTGCAAAGGCGGTTTCGATGCAATAGTTTGACCTTGCTGGAGCTGTTGTACCGCTCCCAAGCTGAAAATACATTCCAGGTGTAGCGTTGATTTGTTTATTCCATCGATTGTCGTCGCCTATGTGGGTAAATCGGAGGGTGCGATTGGTTCCAGTAATGTCCTTGAGAACTTTTACTTGATTGCTCTTGCACACTACGATGCCAGCGAGCCATTGACCAAAGTTATCAAGAAATAAATCGCCTTCACTGTTGAACCCGACCTCCTTTATGACGCCCTCGCGGTTGAGGGCGGCTACCATCCCCAACTCTGGGAAGCGCAGGCGGTTTCTTTGTGCTTCGGCGATGCGAGCCTTTGCTATCTTGATGGATAGTTTCTGGCTGAAGGCGGCGCCCCTGAGTTGGTCACGCCATGACCTGCTCTGGAAATCGATTTCTTTTACTCCGTTTGTAATGCTTTCCATCTTTTTTCACCTACTTGGGGTGGAACTTAAACTCTAAGGTGTGACTGGTGTTGGCGTCTTGGGCTGGGGCTGCATACGAAGCGGAAGTGGTCTTCCTAATGCCGTCGAGGTATGCTCCATCGTAAACCTCAACGTCTGAGTCGTAGGCTCTGCGGGTGTAGCTCATGCTGTTCTCATCGTAAGGAATCTGATCGGTACCGTTGTTGGTTGATCCGCTTACAGAAAGCTCCCAGCCAGCGTAGATTATGACGATCGCTTCGGCTGTCAAGCCGCCAAGGTAAGGTCCCACAGTGACCTCAGAGTATCCGTTGAAATCTGTGCCGGCGACTGAATTGTGGTTCACCATCCAACTCTTAACAGCCCAATATTGAGCTTCGGTGCATCTCACCACTTGGGACAATCCGCTTGGTACACCGTTGGCGCCTTCAGATGGGGACATGGAGCGTCCTACAAGCGGGGGCGAAACCCCGATGTTGAGCGTCCAGTCAGGAGGATTGAGAGTGACCTCGATGTCCTCGCTAATGGACTGCATAGTTGACCCTTTGGCAACAACAATAGATTCAGCTATGGTTTCCATGCAGCCTGGATCATTGATGACTTCAAGCTCCTCTGATATTTGATAGGCAGATTGGGTTTCCGCTAGTGATGTTGCCACGCCGCTTTTGTTTAGGGCGTTTTGCTCTGGAGGTTCAGGCTCACCGCCATCGCCGCTGCCGCCTACAACTCGTAGCAGGGGAAAAAAGTAGAGCTCAAGCACCTCCTGATCAACCAACGCTCGCTGCCAAAGCATGACTTCAGCTAAAACACCCTGCAAGAAAACGCCAAGATACACTGTATTGGCAGATGAATCAGGGTTACCTGTTTGAGTCCATTCTTTGTGCAGATAACCATTCACGTACATGCGCACATGAGCGCCGTCGTAGGTTACCATGACAAACAATCGTGCACCAACAGTTGCCACACCTGCATCTGTATCAAAACTATACACCGTTGTGCCTATAGTTAGAGTTGCAGTGACTACTCCTGTGTTTGAGTGATAATGCAAACCAAATTGACCACTTTTATGACACACATTTCTTTCTGTTGCATCTGCGGCTGAAGGACTAAACCACCCACCAAAACTTAATTTGCCAGTAAGGCTAATTCCAGATTTACTTGCATCTCCCAAACTAACCATTGAACTTGAACCATTAAATTCAAGTATTTTTGTTACAGGACCATCTGCCCAGCTGCCATCAGTGATCACGCCGTCAATAGGAGCATCAACAGGCGCTTTGTTCTTAGCATCAGTGCCTTCACCTTCATTCAAATGGAATAGCCCGATCAACCCCTGCAGATTCAAACTCCAAGACGTAGATCCAGGTACATAGATGCCGCGATCTTCCCAATTTTTGAGTTCATCAACTGTTGCATCAAGTGGTTTTCTGAAGTTGTCAAGTTGCATGCTGACTTTAGTTTTTGTCTTAGTCAACTGCTTAATTTTGTAAGTGCCATTTAATAGATAGCGTGGTGCAACAATTGTAACGTTGTTCCCAAGAGCATAGCTTTTTCCAATCCAAATAGGCACGCTGATTGGCAATCCTGCAGAGTCAGTGGTTAAATCTGCAAGTTTGCGTGCAGCAATAGTGTTCAAGGTTGTTGCGTCTGCAACCTCTGTTTCATTGATTACTTTCACCTTTGAGCCGGTGCCTGCAGTTCCAATAATGTGATAGCCATAACCATCTACACCTCGCACCTCAACTTTGTCATATTGTTTTCTGCGGCTAAGGGCACGTTTAGAAATAGTTAGGTCAGTTGCTGCAGGGGTTAGAGTTACAGTGTCACCTTCAGCGCCAAAATGAACCACTGTACCTTCATGCCAAAAATCCATGTTTAGTGCTTTGCGTAGAAAAGCCATGCAGTCTAAGCGGTTCGCATGGTAGAAAACAACAGGAATCACAGTTGTCGGCACGCTTGCATGAGAAGTGTACCCTGTACCGGCAAGAATCACGTCAAGAATCGCTTTTGCACCGTGACGCTCAGAAAACGCACCTGATATTGGAGTTGCTTTATCAAGCGTAATGAATAAATCATCGACTACTGTGACAAGAATCCTTGTAGGTTTAGCTTCAAGATCTCCACCCTGCAGTATTCCAGTGAACTGCAGCACGCTGTCAAAGTAGATGTTGACTAGGAGATCCTGTTGAATCAAAGTCTGATTTGCAGTCGTGTTATTGATGTAGAAGGTTGCGTAGGGTTCGCCTTCATGCTCAAAATAAATTTGATCAATCTCAGAGGGCAAAAACGGCATGAAGCCACTTTCGCCGTCATCGTAGTATTCAATTTCCCATTTACCCATAACGCTCACCCAAAAGTGTAGTTAGAGCTTCCTTTGCTCAATGTCATGGTGTACGTCCACAGTGAAGGGTTGTCACGGTTGGGTATGAAGTCATCAAGCATCCATTCACCATCCAATACGCCGTCAGCTGAAAGTGTAACTTGCGTGCCAACCAACAATAGAAGCGGAGCAACAGTTGCAGCATACACAGTTGCCATAACACCTACAAACGCGCCTTCAAGCACAACCATTAATTTTAGACCGTCAACTGTCTGCGCAGGGTAATCGCCGGAAACAGGCATTTCTTCTTTGTTTGCTCTGCAAGTGATTCTACATTTTGAGGGCACTGGAATAGTTACTGATTCAATAGTCCACGTCACTACATATTTCTCCTATGCACACTACGCGAATCGAGCAACTCAACCGCTTTCTGAGCAACTCTATCCTCATCTGCTTCACTTTTGATGTCGCCGTAAAGGTTCTGTGTAAGATTAATTACGGTGACTTCCTGGGGTGAGTTATTGCTTGTCACCGTTGCTGAGTGCTGAGGATGCATTGATTCATATTGGCTAAGAGGCATAACGATTTCTGGACCAGCTTCACCGATTAACGCATAAGTTGGACGTTCAACAACGCCGCCTTCAGCCATAGCAACAGCGGCTTTCACTCCAGCAATCCCGATGCCAACTGCCGCGAGAATAATGGGGACAGCAACACCCATCGTCATAGTTCCCTGAAAAGCCATCCACGCAATCGTAGCAGCCACAATCGCAGCAATAGAAGCAGTTAATACTCCAGCGATCTGACGCATATCCTCAGGAATAGCACTCAACAAAGTATCAGCAATTAAGAAACCGCCCATAAAAGCCGCAACCCCAATAGCCGCAGTCTTAGCCGAGATCCCCACGTTAGCAACACCACTACTAATCTTGGTCAACAATGCGCTGACGTCAGGAAAATTCTTCCAGGCACGACTTAAACTATCAACCATAGTTATTGACGTCGGGATAATCTGCAAGGCAGCCGACATAATTGACTTATTCACGTTTTCCTGAGCTTGCAGGGCACGCTCATCCGCCAAAGCCAACCGATCCTGAGCAATACTTAACGCATCAGAAGCAGACTTCGCCTCCTGACTACTAACGCCATGCTCAGAAATCGCTTTAGAAAGAGTCCGCTGCGCATCCTCAACCGACTTAGTACTTGACTTAACCATCAAGTTAGAACGGTCAAGACTAATCTCCGCTGCATTAATTCGGTCATAGGCACCATACAAACTAAAAGAAGCCGTCGCAACCCCAGAGATCCCCGTGGTAAAATCACGCATAGAAACCGTATTCTGCTTCGTAGTCGCTCCCACTTGAGCCTGCAACGATGAAACGTTTGATTGAACAGAATTTAGATCTCTAAGAGCAGCTGCAGCTTCCGCACTGTTAGTTCCATACCCTCGTATAGCAACATTAAGGTTGTTTTGAGCATCACTAAGATCCTGTTGAGCTGTCTTTAACTGAAGAGCTGTGCCAGCTGTTTCAAGCTGAACTTGCTCTTCCTGAGTTAACGGAGCTACAGTTTGCTGTGTTGCCGCAGCTAAACCATTTTGGCTATCAGAAACCTCACGTAAACTATCACTGATACGTTTTGAAGCTTCCGCTACTGTAGCACTTGCCTGATCAACAGCAGTTAACCTAATTTCTAAATCCTTCACTTACGCGCCTCTTTTCTGCTCCATCTTGCCCAAGCTACCAAAAACTTGAAACGAGTAATGCTTAGTTTCCCAACGGCTTCAAAGGATCCATACCGTGGAAACGTACTCATCACATAGCCTAAGTCTTGGGCTCCACCGTGGACGCTAATCCATTCTTCGAGCTTTTTTTGGGTAAAAAACTGGGTTGCTCACTAATGAATTGCAAAAGAGCTGCACCTTCAGCTAACGGAAACATATTGTAGAAATCAAGGATGTTTTCAGGTGTATATTCGGGGAGACCCGGATGCGCTTTCTTAAGCATCAAGTACAGAGTCATTGCTGTTTTTGCAGCGGGCGTTATGCATTTCTCAAGGATCGCAGAGTCGTTTAAAACCAACTCCCCAAACCTGACTATGCCAAGAGTTGGATGATTAAACTCATGAATCGTAGAAGCTCGTTTAAGCAAGGCTACGGGATCAAAGATTTTAGCGGCATCAACCTTTTTCTGGTCGCATGCGTCAGCTTGCGCTTGAAATTTAGCAAAACGCTCCTTGTTCTCAGGAGTATTCAACACTTCCAAAGAATTAGGGGAAATAGACTCTTTTTTAGGCATTCAACATTAACCTTCTACGCTGGGAACTCTACGTCGTCCGCTTCGCCGCTGATCTTTTCGAGCAAACCACCGTCTTCACTTGCGCTGCGCTCACACTTCAGTATGGTACAGTTTTTCCAAGTTTCATACGCTGAACTATCCAGTGGTGTGCCTTCTGGCGCAAAAATCAAATCAAACTGTGTTCCAGCCATAAGCAAAGCAAGGTATGTTTCATCAGTAAACAACCGATCCATACTCCACGTGAAAGATTGTTTCCCAGAGCCAGTAACAGCAGGCGTCAAAGAATCCATGCTATACACTTTTATGACTTCGGCAGTTGCTCCAACAATAATGTTTTTGCCATAACCAATCGCTACGCCACTTTTCAGCAAGCGAGCATTTCTACCCAATACGGGACTTGCACTCATTTTTTTTTACCTCCATTTTTTCGTTTTATATTGTAACTTGCTTACAGGCAAGATTACTGAGATAGTTGCAAAAGGAATACTTCGCAAAACGACTCAAAAAAGGCTCAATTTCAAGTTTTATTGAAGTTTGATCGATATCCTTAAATCGATTATATAACATTGTTATAATTGGAGGTTTGATTCTTGAGCAAAACAACAAAACTGGTTAAGTTAGAATCTTCGGATGGAGAAATCCACTTCCAAGAATGCAAAGCCAAATTCTGCATAAACTCCAAGAAATTTGACCCATCTGAAGCGCTAAAAATAGCCAAGAAAGAAGCAAACAAGCCACTACGCCTAAATAAGAAATAATACCAAACAACGCTTTCTTGACTTCATTCAAACTTTCTTGACTAAACTGCTTTGGATCTTCGTTAATTTTAGAGTCTTTCCCAAAGCCTTATTTTAACTTTAAGATCATTCTTAGACAACATGAATTCCAAGCATACATTTGCCATCATAGCTTGCATTCTACTTTCATCACTTTTAGTCGTCAGTTTTTTCAATATCAAATATGAGAACGAGTTTGAGGAATTCTATGTTGGAGTAGATGTAGCTTATGACGATCTTGACAAAATCACAAACTTAGTTGATCAAATAGCAGATTATACAAACATAGTAATTATTGGAAGCACAGGAATAACATACGACCAATACAAACTCAACCAAACAATTCTCTACTTAAAAGGCAAGGATTTATCGTACGTTGTTTTTGCTGCAGGTGCAAATAGACTAGTGTCAATTAATGAGTCTGTAGCTTCCTACAACGATGGCTTTGCTGGTGTCTATTATGATGATGAGCATGGAGGCCGCCAACTAGATTTAGATGATTATCGAAGCGTCTTTAGCGCCGATAACTATTCGGATGCTGCATCCCAATTCATCAACAATATTCGCCATAGACTAAATGCTGAATTTTACCTAAACAATTCATACTCATTTATTGTTCCTTCATCTTTTAGACTGTTTACCTCTGACTATGCACTTTACTGGTTTGATTATAATGGCGGATACGACGTTGTGCTGGCTCAACTGGGCTGGAACTATAGCAGACAGCTAAACATTGCTCTTTGCAGAGGCGCCGCCACTGTTCATAATAAGGATTGGGGAGTCATAGTTACTTGGACTTATACTAAGCCTCCATATCTGGGGTCGGATCAAGAGTTATTTAACGATCTTGTTTTAGCTTACGAGAATGGAGCAAAATATGCCTTAGTGTTTGATAGCGATGAGACCTACACCCAGAGTACTCTTTCACAAGAGCATTTGGATGCTTTGGAGAGGTTTTGGCAATACACTAAGGATCATCCTAGATCCGCTGATTTGTTGGCTGGCAGGGTTGCTTTTGTTCTTCCTAAGGATTATGGTTATGGCTTTAGGGGTCCCGAGGATAAGATTTGGGGGGTGTGGGAGAACGATGAATTATCTTTAGAGATCAGCGAGAATTTAGGGGCTTTGCTTGAGGAATACGGTTCCAAGCTGGATATTATTTATGATGATGGATTAAAATTGGATAATACCTACAAGCAATACTTCTTTTGGAATGGAACTATCTATTTGCCATAATAGGATTTGCGTTTCTTGAAGTAAACCAACAAGCCAACAATTGCCACTATTATGCTAAGCATCGATAGAATTATCCATGATGGGAACTCTGGGATTGAAGGTGAAGAAGTTGGAGATGAAGTTGGCCCAGAATTGGGCAATGTAACCAAAATCGGCAACATAATTGGATTATTATCTTGGTTGTATGCGTCTATGATGTAGGGTGTATCACCGATGCCATCTCTATTGGCATCCGTTCCGTTGTAGTCGCTCCAATAGTTTTCATTAATGGTGTTTATAGAACGATTACCTCCCCAAGTTAGGTAGTACCATTCATTAGCTCCAAACTGGACTTTATTATAAAAGTAGTTGTTGTTAGATATGGTGTTCCAGCTAGAGCCATAGATTGCTGTTCCAAGGTCTGAATAGGAAATATTATTTCCAGTTATTTTATTATAGTTTGAGTACTGAAAACCAATGGCTGTAGCTTTAATGTTAGTGATAGTGTTTTCTGCAACTGTGTTGTTATTGCTGTTTTGCCAAATCTGAATTCCCTCAACACATGAGTCAATATAGTTATTATTTATCAAATTCCTGTTTGCAAAGTTCAGTTGGATTGCTGATGAAAGCCCGATTGATTCAAAAATGTTTCCTGATATATAATTCTCGTAACCGAATACTACTATCCCATGAGTTGTATTTGTAATCTTGTTTCCTGAAATATTGCAGTAGTTTGTAGCTAATGATATCCCGTCATACCCGTCATAAAATAGTTAAGCCTGCTATGGTCACGTTGTTGCTTTGCACCTTTAACCCTGCCGTCACATCAATAACGGTTGAATCCCTGTCCTCTCCAATCAATGAGACCGATTTGTTAACCACTGGATTTTCCACATAAGTGCCTCTCTTAACGAATATTGTGTCTCCAGCGTCGGCAGCGTTGATGGCTTCCTGAATAGTGGGAGAATCGTCTGGTACGACTATTGTTTTAGATTCAGCCTTCACTGTAGCAGATGGCAAAGCAACCAAAGAGGTTAAGAACAGAAGAATCAGCAGTGAAGCGAGGCTTTTTCTCATACTTTACTATTAGGAATCGTCTCCAATAAAGATTTCTTCACTAACCCTGCCTTAATCTCAAGCGCTAAGAAAACAACCATCACTCACCAAGCTCCTTCTGTTCCACGTATCATAAAATAACCCATCCCCGAAAAGTAAGGTTTGATTATGCAATTCATCGCTACAGAATTATGTGTTCCATTATTAGATAGAGTATATCGGTCAGGACTTTGCTCATAGTATTTCCATACCAGAGAGATATTTCCCCAAAGCAAGTCAGTTGGAATAGTTACATTAAAGAAGACAGTTTCTTCACTCCAATCTGAAAAGACAACTGAAACATACTTCAATGGGTCAGTTTCAAGTGATAACTCAACCTTTGGTGATGAAGTCCAATTAGTGCTAACAGTTATAATGTAGGTCTTCTCTCCAACTGAAACAGGATAAGTGTACAATTTGATTTCTGCTTCTTTATCCCCTGCTAAATCAACCAATAGAATCCCAGCTACTACTGCTGTGATTAGGATTAACACAATAAGCGTTAATGCTAACGCTGTTCTCTTCATAAACACCAATCATGATAGGTTATTTCGCCTAAAAGGGTTTTTTGGTCAACACTTCTCGACTAAGCATAAATCAAGTTTCTGGGACTTCATGAATTTACCCTTTATCAGAAACTAATCTATCCATCAAACACTCGTTCAACAACTGTTTTGCGGGCAAGGTTACCAAGATACTGCCTTAAGGCAATGCAGTCAGGGTCACTTTTTTTGGCTTTGGGAACCTGCTTCTGGATTAGCTCTAAGTCAAGTTTTAAGAGTAAAAGTGTATTATAGAAGGGGTGAGGCTCAAGCGAAGTGCGTAAAAAAACAATCCTCATACTTCTGGTATGCATTGTGGCTTTAGTTGGCTCTTCTTTAATGATATGGAACCTGTGGTATCCACAAATTCCTCACAAATACGAGAAAACAATCACTCGAAACTTTGATAGCCAAGAAGAAGAAAACGCACTCACAAGAGCTGAATCAATTAACTACTCGGCTATTGTTTCATTAGAACGTTTTGTTGGATCAAGTGATCCCGATGCCTATCTTAATCCAGGCACGTACCTTGAGTATACGTCTTCCAACTATATCGACACAGAAGTCATAAACTACTATGAAACAAGGTATGACAATCAGCGGATAAAAGAATTCCCCAAACAGATAGAGCTAACCTATGGAGCAAATGTGACGAAATATTCCCAATTCCGAATCTACAATAGCCCAGCACCTGAAGGTGTGTCCTGGCATAATATCACAGTTGTGATGTCTACCCCTAATGGCTCGACTGCGTTTAATTCAGGCAATATGCAATTCTTTTACAAAAACCAATCTGGATACCAGATGACAAAGTGGGACTATGACTTCAACTTCTCAGACTGTTATGTTGTCGAGATGAAACTGGGTTACTCTGAAATCTATGCTCCAGTAGCTGCTTTTTTTGTGAAGGTTGACCAAATCGTGGTTCTTGACAAAAACTTTGAACTGGTTCTGCTTGGTCTTGAATCGGGAATGGTAGTTTCTTGAATTGTCCTGAACTAAATAGCGACCTTATGAGCGCATGTTTTAACGGTTCGCCTCATTTCTAATTCAATGAGTATTTATGGGCAAGGTTACCAAGATAATTGCAGATAGCGTACTCGTAAAATCCTTCCAAATCAGACTCAATCTGACTCTCCTTTAGAAAAGAAAGGTCACTTAGCCACTGCCGACGAATCTCAAAAACCAATTTAGCAGGATCAGACTTTGCCAACTCTGCTAAATATTCTTCATGAGCCAACACAAACGCCAAACCCAACCAAGCCCGATAATACCTATCAGACTCACTAAGACTCGTCAACACCTTCGCAGATACACGAAGCAACCGCTCAAAATTCCCATCAGGCACAGCGCCGAAAACGCCCTGGATACAATCCAGCTGATACGTCTTCATCATCTTCCCATAAACATCTAGAAGCATTTTCGACTGGGGAAATTCTGTTTTAGCGGGAAACTTGAGGAACAGATCAAAAAAACGCATCGGCAAATTCACAAGCAACTTAAGAAACCACATCTTGAACTCACGATTCAAAACCAAAGCACCGCTTTAAACCGGACAATTCCGCCAAAAAGCACCTTATTATCGGCGAATTTGATTTCGCCAGGAGCAAACCCCACCGGAACAACATCACGCACAACACGGCCTAAAGTACGATCAGCCAAAACAGCGTCAACCACATCCCCCATCGGCGCAATGACGTCTGCAAACCAATCTTTAGGCTCATACTCCTGGACTACAAGAACTACACTAAAAAAAACCGAGACATCCAGCATTCCACCCATTTCTGCAGGGGCAATCGGCGCAGGCTCCGCATTAATAATCGCTTTAGGCAACAAACCATACGAAAACTGTTCCCCAACAATCACAGTTTTAATTGATGATACGCCATGCGCTGGCACCGCAGGCACTTCGGGCACTTCAGGAACATCATCATGCGCGGGTATTGCAGGAGAATACGGCGCCGCAGGAACATAAACTAAAACAGCCTTAATTGCGTCAAAAACTGCCTTATAACTGCTATAGAATGTCATTTAGTCGCCCACCAACTCAAGCCACAAATCAGCAAAAACCAAATCAACCTTACCCAACGCCTCATCCAAAGCCCTCTGCATAAACGGATTAGCACGAGTACCAGGATGATGCACCAAAGGCGTAAAGATCATTTTGCCTGCAACCTCAAACGCCAAAACAGATCCGTTTATAGGCCTAATCTCATGAGGAGCAGTCCCATACTCCACAGCAGCCGCATAAGAAGCAGCCGCCCCTACCTTACCTTCATCCTTGTAAACAGTACTCGCCAAATACCCCGACTTAACAGGAGCACCCCAAAAAGCCGCAGCAAACACAACATCCGTCAACCGATCAATCAACTTTTGCCGAAGCGTCCCACTAATTTTTTGGGCAACCTCAACAAACTCCAAGCCAGACGTAGAAACCGAAAACTCAATCATACAATCAATCCGCCCAGTCAACTTGTATCTTGCCCTATTGCAATTGGCAAATCTGCAGCTGCTTGTTGGCTATCACAATAAGCATTCAAAAATTTCTCTGCATCCACAAAGAATATCCATGATGAGGGAACATCGCGCCTTTTGCGAAAAATCCAGGCAGCAAAATAATTCGAAGCATCTATGATATTTTGAGGAGTCGATAAAGGAACTGTTAAGCCCTGCCGAGCCAGCATTCCTTCAACTAAAGAATCACTGCTTGTTATGCACGCAGAAATTTCAGCATCAAAAGTTGTCACAGCTGACGCAATTACCAAAATATCTTTCACAGTAGCTGCTACACCATACGTCAATTTTTTTAAACTCCTAAACTAGTGATTTGAAAGCCTCAGGAACCTAAATTCCTAAGTGATCGCAAACCACAAACCCGTCAGTAACAACAGTGAAGCCTTGCAGTTGGCAATCTTTCCAGAAGTACACATCGAACCCAGAAACCTTGTTATCCCAGTGCCACCGGACTTTTTCAAGCACTGCTTTCTTTATGAGAATGCAGCTTGTACCATTGAAGATCGGGTGCTCTTTGCTGCCAAACAACAGTTTGTCTTGGATCTCGCGTAAATAGAGGTTCACGATATCAAAGGTTGGCTGCCCCTGCTTATCCAGCATGATGTAGCCTGTCGTCATAAGGTCTTTGTAAACTGGAAACTGCGGGTACTGAGCAAAAAAGTGATAGGGAATAACTCCGCAGGCAACATCCACATTATCGCTAAGCAAATGAGAAAGCGCGTTTGTTGGAACAACTACGTCGGCTTCCACTAGCCAGAGGTAATCGAAGCCCTCTGCAACCACACGATCCGACAACTCTTGAAACTTCTGAACCACAACATTCCAGGTGTTTGTTTCTGCCACACTGTTATCTGCTTCCTCACAGACACACAAAGTAGCCTCAACATTTGGGTTCAATGATAAATTAGCTTGAATTGCATCCACAACTTGCTCCCGATATTTTACGTGATCAACGTGGCAAGCTGGAACAGCAACCAAAATCCTGATTTTAGGGCCTTCAACTGTAGGTTCCGCCGTTACAACTGTTTTTTTAGCAACAGGTTTTTTTGATGTATTAGAAATTTGTGACATAGTTAATCAACCATTAAATTGATTTGATTATAGAGAACAAAAAAAGAAAAAGGAAAAATTATATTTTTTTTATTCGATATCTGTCATTTGGCAGATCACGTTAGACTGTATAATCACTGGCAAATCTCGAATGAAGCATCGACCAAACAAGCCGCCGCCATCCCGCAGAGTCTCTTCCTCAGTTTCAATGGTTAAGTCACGTGCAATAACTAGTTCAGCCATATTAATCGGTTCAGACTTCATCATCAAGCCTGTGCCAACTGCGATTGCTTCAGAAACAAAGATTTCGCCGCCAATGCTATCCAACACTTTCTCGCGCCAACGAATCGCAGTATTCGCAACAAACGCATCTAAAGATTCGTCTTCCTGAGGATTAATCAGCAAATTATAGGGCTTGTACATGTGATCAGCTGCCAACAGAATCTTTGCAGCTTTGATGCTCAGTGGAATGTTTGTTGCAGTACTCCAATGAAGGTTTGAGGCTTCCCTGTTTCCGGCGCCATTATAGAGACCTGGAATAACTGCGTTGCCGTTGATGATTATGTCGTCTTCTTGCAGACCCACTTGGTAGGTTGCCGCATCACTATATTTTGTGTTCAATGGGATGCCTGTCATGCGTGAAGCGTCAAGATCAGCTTTGGGTATGACGAATTCTTTGTGGTGAATTGGTATGTTTACTGGAGTTACCTCTTCGCTGAGTATGTCAAGGTTCTCTTTGCCCGGGTACTTAGGATCGGTTCGTGCATGGCTCATTTCAGCTAATTTACTGTATTGGTAAGTCTGTGTTTCCGGAGGCACAAAGGTGACTGCTCGACCAAAGAGTTTACGTCCAACAAAGGTTCTGCGTGCAATTGCTATGGCTGAAGGTCTAAGGGTTAAGCCTTGCATCGTGTTTAATGGTTCGTCTTTTCCAACAAATTGTAGGGGTTTCATTTTTATCTCTCCAATGTCGCCATGATCCATCCGCCAACGTCTACGACGGTTGCTGATTCCTCTGCAGTTGCTACTGGCAATCCTTCTGTGGGTATGCTGCCTACGATGGTTGGTGAAGCTGAGTCGCCAAGGACTGCTGCTGCGGTTGAAGTTTCAAATTTCGCGGCTGACGCTTTAGTGACGCATCCTGCGGCTGCACAAACAAGTTTATCGCCCTTCACAATAGTCGCTGCATCAGCTGAAAGGTACAGCATAACGGTTGCGCCTTTGCCTCTTTTGAGAACTGGCACTTGAGCATCTACAACATAGATGGTTGCTCTGGTTGCTGGACGATCCTTCTTTGACGCCTGCTCATAACCTAAGACGCCAACTGGAACTCCGCCAGCTCCACAAACTGCAACATCATTGTCATGGGTACCCTTTGTGACAAGTCTACCTGGATAACAGTCAGCGGCAGTTTCTAAGTTGAGGTATTGAACGTCAGGTTGACCATCAACAACGATCGAGCCGTTTGGTTGTGGACCAACACCTGGATCAGCGCTTGCACTGCCATAAACTACTGGAGTAGTCACTACTGCTCTTGACCTCCTACAAATTTGTGAGCGACAGAATCATAGATTCCAACGCTTGTCTCCTGGGGTTTAGGTTTAATTTGGTCTGCTTCACGTTGCTTCATAACGGATACAAAAGTTTTCGGCTCAGCCTTATACAAAGTATCTTTAAGAAAATACAGTTCGTTAAGGCTATGGTCTTTGAGGGTTTCAACGGTTAATTTGCCCTGGCTATCACGTACTAAATCAGTGATTACAGCTTCTTTCTCTTCTTTTTCTGCAGAATCAATCTTTGTTTTGATTAGAACTAAGGCATCAGTTGAATCTTTTAGTTGCGCTTTAACTTGACTAATTTCGGTGGCTTGAGCTATGTTTTTAGCAAGCAACCCTTTGTATTCGTCTTCGTCTAGTAAAACAGTTTTCTTTTCTGGTGTAGACATAGTTTTTTTCTCCTACATATTTACTTCTTTTTTCCTCTCTTGCTCCTTTTTGGAGTGCCCCTTTGAGGCATTTCGTCACGCTTTGGCTGCGTGAACAGCGCTGTTTAGTCTCTGCACTGAAGGAAGAGAATCACACGGCGTGAATAGAAATTTCAGAAAAAAACTTAAGTAAAAATCTCTGTTAAGCTATAGAGGTCTTTGAGAGCCTGCCGATTCTTCAAGATAACATCGTCTTTGCCATCGGCTACGGCTGAATCAGTGTTGGCTTCAACTATTTTCTTAGCTTTAAGTTCAGTGAACGCTTTAATTTCGTTGTCGATGTCGCCCATTTGCTGATACAACTTCTGCAGCTGTGGAGAAGGCTCAAGTTTCTGAGTTTCATAGAACGCTTTTTCCTTCACACGCAAAGCATCATATTGGCTATGTAGTTCCTGAATTTTCGCGTCTATCTGCACCGGAGTCATAGCGTCAGAAACATCTCTAAAATTAACAAGTACCTTCTGAGGTACAACAGGCGGCAAAGCGTGACCTTCAACAACTTCCAAAACATCAGCGCCATACTGCTTGTAGAGTCGTTGAGCTGCAGTTAACAAACCAACTTCTTCGATGCGCGTGCATACGGGACAGTCTTTGTATGTTCGCTTCTGCACCCACTCCGCAGCTTTTTCGGAAGTGAATTTGGCTGAATCAAAACGGTAATTTATACCCAAGTTTGCATCTTGAACTTCAACGATCGGCTTATCCTCTTCATCAGAATCCACGTTTATGCCACAGTAAGGCGAAGGGCAACGTCCCTGCTCAATAGGCGCAGCCAAATGGTCAATGCAAATGTTGCGCTGCACGTAATCGTATTTTTGCCCCTGAAATTCGCCAGGCGTCACATCCTTATCGCAGCTAAACCCTATACTATTATCTTTCAACTGCCCACTCTTGATTTTATCAAGTACGTCTTTGCCGGTGCGGTCCTTAAAAAAACGTATATCTACCTCTATGCCCCGTCTACAAGGCCTATTAGTTTTGGGATCATTGAGATCTTTTCTGAAGCGGGGGTTTTCCATGCGCCCATTTATGTCGTTTACACTTCTGATTTGGTCACTTACAGGGTGACTTAATGCTTTTACCCATCTGCCCTCAGCAGTCCAAGCAGCCTTCTCAAGCTCATCAGCAGGCTTGTATGCCATGCCATCTTTGTACTTATGCACAATTTCGGAGGCTATCACCCTGCCTTAACAACAAGGAATTTATCATCATCCAGGATGATTTTGCTATCTTCCAAAACAGCGAAGTCTACAACAAATTGCCTAATCAAATTACATCACCATGAGTCCGTCAAATATTTTTGAAGCTACGATTAAGTTAAAAGAGGAGTTTGGAAAACAAAATTAAAGTAGGATTTATTGTGCTATTTTTCTGATTTTTCATGAAAGTTAATTACGAAGGGTTAATGGAATTAAATTGGAGAATTGCAGTTGAAGATCCGGGAAAGCGGCATGCCTAAAGAGGAAGAGTGGATACAGTTTTTCGATCCAAGTCAGGCACTTAACCAATTAGGTCTAAGTTGCCATGTAATCGATGTGGCGGATTTTGGCTGTGGCTATGGAACATTCACCATACCTGCAGCAAAAATAATCACGGGTAAAATTTACGCTTTTGACATGGAGCCCGAAATGATAAAGACAGTGGAGCAAAAGGCAAAAGAGCTCAACCTTGGCAATGTGGAGGCGGTGCTATGTGATTTCATTTCAGAGGGTTCAGGATTAGAAGATGCGAGTGTTGATTTTGTTTTTCTCTTTAATATTCTCCATCTTGAAAAACCTGAACAGCTGTTAAGAGAATCTTACCGTATTTTGAAACTTGGCGGTAAAGTTGGCATTATTCATTGGAACTATGACTCCACAACACCCAGAGGGCCGCCAATGGAGATTAGACCCAGACCTGAACAATGCAGAAGATGGGCAGAATCTGTCGAGTTTATTATTGAGAAAGAATTCGCCCTCAAACCTACCATTATGGCCTTGTTTTGAGGAAGTAGGCAGAAACTCTTCTTTTGTTGGCTTCTATCGCTCTCTCTAGAAAGGTTTAGAATAAGGTATTTTACTAGGTAATTTGATAGTTTTCTTTTCCATTTTTGTTTAGTTTTGGAATGGTTATGATGAATTTGGCGCCTATGCCTGGTTCACCATTCTCTTCAATTGCCCAGCCATAAACATCTATCATCTTTTTGGTGAGGAATAGTCCAAAGCCTGTGCTGCCGCCTGTGCTGAAACCTTCCCTGAAAAGACGCATTTTATTCTCTAAAGATATACCTACACCATCATCTTCATAAACCAACCTTAAACTATCGTGGTCCGCCTTTTCATAGTGCACTTTTATAGTTGTGGTTTTTGTGCCGTATTTTCTCGTATTATCAATGAAATTGTAGAACATTTGCCTAAGAAATGAATCAGCTAAGACCGTTAATCCGTGGCATTTATTTATTATCTTTGGCAGCAAACCTGAAAACAATGTAATTGCTTCAGTTAGTTTAGCTTCAACGTCTATAAATGTCAGTTCTTCTACCCCTAACTGTTCATACATTTTAGCGAAATCAAACATCTTCATCGACTCCCCAACAGCTTGCTCCATTTTGCCAAGCCCTTCAATGATATCTGCTTGATCAGAATGCTTTTTCCTAAGCAAATACGCATAACCAGTCACAGTTGAAAGCTTGTTACGGACATCATGTCTAGTCAAGCTGCCAACGACACCCAACTTCTCATTAACCAACACCAACTGGTCCATCATCCGGTTCATTGATTCTTCAGCTCTTTTACGTTCAGTGATGTCTTTGGCTACGTGAATAATCACGTTTTTGCCTTCTGGATTTATTACAGGACGAGCCCAGACTTCTACAATTCGTTGATTGTTGTTTTCGTCAAGATGGACATGCTCAACCGTTACGGAATTGCCAGTTTCTATCACTTCTTGAATTGGACAAATATCATTTGGAGGTTGGCAACGGGTTGTTCTGTGGTGCGTCATTTCATAGCATGTTTTTCCAATAACGTCGTCCTTTTTCATCTTCATTTGTTTTAGTGCTTCGTCATTGACGGTGATAATCTTATAGTTATCAGGATCAATTACTAAAAGAGCTTCACTAAGAGAGCTAATTATTCTTTCATCAAACGCCTTTAAATTTTTCAATTTTTCTTCAGCGTTTTTGCGGTCAGTAATGTCTGTGAATACTGTTGCAAATTGATCTTTGTTTGGTGAAAAAACAGAGATACTGAAGTGTTTTTTTAGAGGGTCAAAATATGTTTCAAAAATGATTGGTTCTTTGGTTTCAGCAACCTTTACATATAATTCCAGATAGGGTGCCTGATTTGAACCATAAATTTCAGACCCTCTTCTCCCGATAACCTCGTTCTTCTTTAATCTCAATATTTCTTCATAAGCCGGGTTGGCGTTTAGAATCGTGTAGTCAACTGCTTTGCCAAACTTATTATAAACTAATTCATGTAGGCAAAATCCTTCATTCATTGCCAAAAACAAGGAATTAAGCTGATTACAAGCACTCTTTGACATCACTCTATCCGTTTTGATTTCCGTTATATCTCTTGAAATGTGGGTTGCTTGAATTATTTTGCCTTCAACGTTTCTAATTGGGTAAACCGAAACTTCCACTGATAGTTCATTGTTATTTTTGTCAAAGTGTTTGTGTTCAACCTTGACTGGTTTACCGGTTTGTAGCATTTCATGAATGGGGCAAATATCATTTGGAGGCTGGCAAGAGACAGGTTTATGATGCGTCATGGCGTAGCATGTTTTCTTAGTCAATTCTGCTTTACTGCAGCCTGTTTGCTTTAAAGCTGCAGAATTGGCATCAACTATCCTGAAATCATTAACGTCAATTACAAGAAGCACCTCATCTACCGAGTTAATTACGCTCTCACTAAACTCCTTGGAAAACTTCAAATCATCTTCAGCTTTCTTGCGTTCAGTTATTTCGATGACTAGTCCTCGGAGTCCAGTTACTTTGCTTTCGGAAATGATGGGAGCGGTTCGAATGAAGGTGGGATAAGTTGAACCATCTCTCTTGAAAAGGGTATACTCAGTCGAACCCAAATTTTCACCAGTTAAGGATCTCTTCATGTTCTCTATTGCTCTTTTTCGTTCTTCAGGAATAACGAACTCCAACATGTTCCTTCCTTTAAGCTCCTCATTAGTGAAGCCAGTGAAATCGGTAGCTCGTTGACTAATATAGATAATTTTTCCGGTTAAGTCAGTTTCAAAAACCAACTCCGGCAAAGAATTAGATAGCTCTCGATACCTCTGCTCACTTCTTCGCAGAACATCTTCAGCTTTTTTGCGTTCGGTGATATCTCGCACCAAAGCAATTACTAATTTTTCTTTATCAAGAGATATAGTGCTCAAAGTTACCTCTATTGGAAATATGCTTTTGTCTTTACGTATTTGGATGCTCTGTAGATTGATGGTGTGCCCTGTAAGCACTTTGGACCATATTTCACCTATTTGTTTTCCATCTTCTGCGGTAATGGATATGTCTTTAATACTTTTTGAGAGCAGTTCTTCTCTTGTATACTGTAGATTTTTGCATGCTTGCAGATTAACATCTAATAATTTCCCTTTTATATCGTGAATAAAAATTGCTTCTGCTGCATTATCCATAAGCGTGTGGTATCGTTTTTCGCTCGCCTCTAAGGCTGTTTTTGCTTTTGCTTTTTCAGTAACAAGAGTTATGCCGTGTGCGAGTTCGCCGTAGACGGTTTCGGGTAGGCCTTGCTTGTGGAAGTAACCATCCGCGCCCAGATTCAACGCTTTGATGGATACTTCTTCCCTACCCTTCCCAGTAAACAATATGAAAGGAACAGCGTTTTTTGCCTCACGCAACTCTTTTAGAAACTGTAAGCCGTCTTTTTGGGGCATCTCATAATCAGAAACCACAACATCATAGTTTTTGGCTGCAAGCTTCTTGAAAGCTTCATCAACACAGCAAGCCTGATCAATCTCAAAGCAGCTATCCATATCAGTTAGCATTAGTTTTGTTATCTCTTGAATGGACGGGTCGTCATCAACATGCAGAACATGAATAGCACTCTTTTTGTTTGAAACCGCCAAATCAGATACTTCTACAACTATACCATTCTGATCGAGATACTGTATTAGAATTACCCCAACTCAACTAGTCAATGAACGGGTAATAAGTCACTTATGAATTATGAATACATGAAAACAGCCTGCCTCAACTAGAAACACAATTAAAAAAACATGCAACAGCCAAGGCGATCAATATAGGTGAGTTTGCCTCAACTGTTTAAAGTTGGGGTGTGTTGGTTCAAGAATGATGCGAAATCTGATTTTTTTCCCCGTTGAAACCAAATATCCCAGGTGTGAGAACAATTTGGGTGTGCAGGAAACTCGGGCTATATACATGCCTTGCCGATAGATGCACCCATAATACTTGATGCAATATTCGCATTTTGGTTGCGGACCAGCCAGCTTGAAGTACTGAACACCTTATGCGGGTGCTAACAATTGAAGTGCATTAGTATAGGATCCTGTGTTGATGGCGCTGCCAATTGGTCTATGCAGATGTTCCGCTGCACGTAATCGTATTTTTGCCAATGAAACTCTCCTGGCGAGTCAATGGAAAGAGTAAACTCTTTTAAAAATGAGCGATCCTTCAAAATAAAACCATGTACCGCCGCGCGACCAACAAAAAAACCTACAGTACCTAAAACTAATGCCACTATTAGTTTATGTTCATCTTATAGGTACATTTTAACTATTCCTTAGGGGTAAAGCTATTGTGAATATTGTTCCCTTTTTTACGGCTGTTTTCACGGTTATGGCGCCTCCATGCGCTTCTACGATTCGTTTGCATATTGCTAAGCCAAAACCCATACCCTGTGCTTTAGTGGTGAACAGAGGCGTGAAAAGCTTTTTGAAAGTTTCTTCAGGTATGCCTTTGCCTGTGTCAGAAAACTTGATTTTCATATAGTTTCTTGTTTGGCAACTTGTCATTATGAGTGTTCCTTTCTCAGGAATTGCGTCAATTCCATTATTGATAAAATTTATGAAAACTCGCATCATCTTATCAGCATTGACCCAAATCCAAATCGTATCCGGAACGTTATTTATAATTTGTATTCGCTCTGGAACCTGAATCATGCCAATAGCCTCATCTACAAGATTGTTTGCTAGATATTTTGTTAGTTCCAGATGCATCTCTCTTGAGTAGTCTAGCAAGTCGTTGATGATGCTATCTGAGTGGCCAATGGCTTTATCGATTATTTCAAGCATTTCTTTAGATTTAGTTTCAGAAATGTCTGTGCCTTTCTTCTTCAAGTAGTAGGCAGCGTTTTTGATTCCTGCAAGCGGGTTACGCAGGTCATGACCGACCATGCCAGCTAATTCGCCTATAGCGGCTAGGCGTTCAGACTTGACGAGTCGTTCATTAGCATCCCTTAACTGGACAGTTCTCAATTCAACCATGCATTTCAAGTGTTTTGAATAGTCGTTTACTTTTCTCTCCAAAACTTTTCGGAGCTCTTCAGCTTTTTTGCGCTCAGTCACATCTCTTGCTATAGCTACGAAGTACCCTTTATTTTCTAGCTGCAGTGGCGCCATAGAAAGCTCCATTGAAAATTCTTCACCATCTTTTCGCAGAGCAGGCAACTCGCGAGTCTCACCAGCATTTTCCTTGTTCTTGACTTTGCCCAATTCCGAAGTGATTTTCAGGTGCTCTGCGCGAAAGCGAGAAGGCACGAGTGTCGCGTTTACTTTCTCGCCAACTACTTCTTCTTCAGTAAATCCAAAAATTCTTTCAGAGGCAGGATTCCAGTAAGTGATTTTGTCTTCTTCATCAAACATGAAAATAGCGTCAATTGCAGAATCACTTATAGCTCTAAACTTTGCCTCGTTTGTCTGCAGTTTTTGCTGTAAGCGTTTTTTTTCACCTATGTCTACAATAAACTCTAATGCTGCAGTCACATTTCCATCTTTATCTTTAAGGGGAGTGGCAATAATGTCAACGAAAAACCGCTTGCCATCTAATCCTATTTGAGAATATTCGTGAGAGTCTTTAGCGACTCCCTCTTTGAAGACTTTTTTTACTCCGCAATCAGGGCAAATGTGGTCCAAAGTGTTAAGGGTTGCATAGCACAATTTTCCCTCTACGTTGCCTAAATTGTTTTTTACGAATTTATTCGCGTACATTACACGATAATCTTTGCTTATGGTTACAAAGCCCGCGCCGATGTTTTCTGTGAGGGCTTCAAGCATATCCAGTTTTTCTTTAACTGTAGCTTCTAGTTTCTTGCGTTCGTCAATATCTAAGAAAACGCCCTGTACTGCAGGTTGCTCTTCAAACTCAATTCGATTTGCAAGCGCGTTCATCCAGATTATTGAGCCGTCTTTTCTCACTGCACGAAACTCGTGGAATGACTCTGGCTCTTCACCTTGCAAGCGATTTTCCATTCGTTTAAAGAAAATAGCCCTGTCTTCAGGATAAATCAAGCCCATAATTCCTTGGGGCGATAAGGACAGTAATTCCTGCGAAGAGTAACCCAGGATTTTTCCCATAGCATTATTTGCAAAAACTAGCCTGAGTGGACCTACTTTTGTAACTAATATTCCTTGAAGTGATTTCTCTACTAGTGCGATATTTTGTCTCTGATCCGGCAAGCAGCTCTTTTGATTTCTTGCGTTGAATTGCTTTGTTTATTGCATCCGCCAACTCGAAAAAAACTGTTTTTGTAGAACCGATCTTGCTTATGTAACTGTCAGCACCTAAATTCAAAGCTTTAACCGCAACTTCTTCTCTGCCCTTACCCGTAAACAAAATATACGGAATTTCATTTTTATTTTTACGCAACTCCTTTAGAAATTCTAAGCCATTTTTAAGAGGCAATTCATAATCAGAAACAACAACATCATATTGCCCAGTTTCCAGTTTTTTGAAGGCTACATCCACACAACAAGCGTCGCTAATCTCAAAGCGGGCATCGATGTCCATTAGGATCTGCTTGGAAATCTCTATACTATAAGGGTCGTCGTCTACATACAAAACACGAATAGCGCCTTTTTTGGATGAATGCGCCAAATCAGATACTTCTACAACTATACCATTCTGATCGAGATACTGTATTAGAATTACCCCAACTCAACTAGTCAATGAACGGGTAATAAGTCACTTATGAATTATGAATACATGAAAACAGCCTGTCTCAACTAGAAACACAATTAAAAAAACTTGCAACAGCCAAATCGATCAATTTATATGTGAATTTGTCTCAACTGTTTAAAGTTGGGTGTGTTGGTTCCAGAATGATGCAAACTCTGATTTTTCTTCCCATGGAAACCACACGTCCCAGGTCCTTACGAAAAACAGGATTCATCATTTTCCCGTTAACATCCTCTACACAGTCAAGGCTGCTGGATTTCGGATGAGCCAACAACTTAACCCATCTGCAATCCGCAGTCCAGGCTGCCTTTTCCAACTCGTCCGCAAGCTTGTACGCCATGCCATCTTTGTATTTATGCACAATTTCGCTGGCTATCACTGCCTTAACAACGAGGAATTTATTGTCATCCTGGATGATTTTACTATCCTCCAAAACGGCGAAGTCTACAACAATTTGCCTAATCAAATTACATCACCACAAAATTGTGACTATTTTAGAAGGGACATGCAAAATTTGAAACCCAAATACTTGATATTGGGTCCGTTGGGATTCGTTTAATGTTTTAAGCTAATCCAATACAATCAAAGGACAAACACGATATCGTGGGTCGCTGGGTCTCAGACCCAAAAGGGTGCGACCCGCTGAATAGTTGTTCATACTAAATATTTGCTCGACAGCTTGCTTAAATTAAGTCAAATCATCGGAAGCTTCTAAAAAGGCATTCCTACGCCAACACTCTTACACAGTTGTTTATGGGTAGTGTGGGAGGTAGTAGTTTGTTTTTTTGCCTATCCAATCGCCGAGTAAGCCGCCGATAATGTAGCAAGGGATCATAGTTGCTATGGCAAGAGCGCCGTCTCCTATGATGCTGGCTAGCAATAATCTTACGCCTGTAACATTCATGGCAACCGTCAAGCCGATCCATATGATGAATCCTCCCACTAAGAGTCCGACAAGCAGATACAGCGCTTTGTTGAGTTTTAGTAAGCCTTCGGCTGAGAGTATGTCTTTTTTTATGTGTGTAATCATGTAGCCGATTCCAATGAATGCAAAAATTCCGAGTGTAAGGTTGTAAAATGTAGTCGCGTCGATATAGCCTATGAAGTACAATGCTATATTGATCGCTAAGTAAATGGGGGTAACGATGGCTTCCGCTACCCAGAATTTTTGCCACCATGCAGGTTTCTTCTTAAGGTTGTTGTCCTCTGGGAACTCCGAAAGCAATCTGGAAGCAAGTTTACCCTTTTCTGCCAGTACATATTTTTCCTCTTCGTTTTTCGATAAGAGGTCACCTAAAACCTTCAGGTGATAATTCAGAAGCCCTGTGCTGACAACTTCCAAGCTATCCAAGAGTTCGGTGTAGGTAAGGCTGCTTTTCTCATTTAGCAGTAGTATGATTTGTCTTCTCGTTTCATCTTTCAGAATTTTATGCAGGGAAGTTAAACCTGTGTTCATGAGTGGTGATTAGGGTGGTTCGCGGATTTAGGGTCTTTTGATAATAATAATTGTCAAACTCAATTTAGGTTTGGTACGCACGCATTGATGAGTGCACGAGTCAAAGGCTTCCTCTATTTGATGTAGCTAACTGTTCACACACGCACTAATCAATTTGGTTCATCATGAATTTAGAAGGTAAGATTCCAGAATGCTGCAAACGCAGAGTCAGGATCCACAGGTTCAGCGCCAGTACGTTCTATCTCATAATAGTGAGGGCACTTTGGATGCTTAGGCAATTCAGGCGTAAACTGTCCTCGATGGTAAACTTGGCCTACATGCAACGCACACCACTCGCAAGTATTGCGTGTGATGTCTCCGCTAATCCGTAAATCAGTAGCGCCAACGGAGATAGCAATAACTTTTAAGGAGCCATTATAAGTGCCAAACTGCACCTGATCCGCTAATAATCCAATTCGTTCCAGAAGGCCTTGCTCAGAATTCCAGAAAGGCACAGCCGCATCAAACAACGATTCAAAACTCATGGAAGTTTAGCCTTCGCTAATCGCTCAGCTTTCTTCAAGATGGATGTGAAGTCTTTTGTATAGCGTGTTTTTTGGCGTTGAAATGCGCATTCTTGCTCTGGGCTAATCTGCAAAGTGGGGTTTTGGAATTTGCCGCGGACGTAATCGAGGGCACGTTCTTTTTCGGTGTTGCAATAGAACTCTACCAGTGTGAGGCCTTGCTGCAGCGCTAAATCATGTGTCATATGCCCATCAAAAACCTGCTTAATAATAGGCTTGAGCAAATTGCGCATATTAGGCAACTGCGAACCTGCATCGTCAGCATTTACAGTTCCAGTCGAATTTGACGCCGTGATACCAGACAAGCTACTTGGAAATTGACCTGAAGACGGCGATTTACTTAAAGAAATAACAACTTCACCAGCACCCAACGGCAAAGGATTCAGATTATTGTCGCTTCGAACCTCATCCACAGTTTTATACTGCAGCCTTGTTTGGTTTGCTTGCTCCTCAATCAAATCTGCCCGAGCTTCATCAAGCTTGGATAATTCAAACCCGCTATTCCAAACTATATCGTAATCAACTACAACAGGGTCAGGTTGATCTTTCACTGTAACAGCCAATGCTTTATGGAACATACGCTTCAAAATTGACCCCACAGACTTAGCTGAATCCACGTTAACAGTCACCGTTTGACGTACAGGTTCAAGTTGATCTATTACCCAGCGGTTCAAATCATCTAGTTCACTTTGTTCCCCGCTAATTTTCTTGTAGTATTGCTGATCATTCTTCTCCGACCCAGTAAGCGCCCCAGCTTCAGCACCCTCCAAGATGCTTTTTGGGATACCAGTGGCTTTCGCAATCTGTTTTGTGTTAGTGTCAAAAAACGGCTCTGGGTTAAGCGCTGCGCCCAAGGCACCTTTAAAATCAAACTCCATCCCCTCTAAAATGCAGATTGAGGTGCGATGTGTGATGTTGCTCCATTCTTTACTATTTGCCCACGCACTCAACTTCTCTTTAGTAGTTGGAACTCCAGCGATTTCTTTTGGAAACTTTATGACCGCAAAGCCGCCGCCAGTGCGATAAACCCATTGCCCCACACCCCACCGAATATTACGACCGCAGGTGAGGTCATCCCAAATCAAATCAAGAATACTAACTCCAACATACTCAAAACATCGGGTCCAGTGCACATGGAAAGTTCTTGAACCATCACTAACCTGATAAATCAATGGCAAACCGTAACGCAAATTCTCCTGGTTTGTTTCTTTGCTAAAAACGCTATAGCTATTTTTTGGGTAAACTTCAAGCTGCATCAAAGCAGCTGACTGCGGCTTCTCAGTCTCTAACACTGAAAGCTTAGTGACGTCGTCGTATGAGCCGACAACTAAGGTGTTGCCATAAAGAAATTTGGCTCCAACAAAACCTGTCAAAACTCTTTTGTATTTGAGGCGCCTAAACTCTTTTTGCAGTGCCCGATCAAGCTCTGGATCAGGATCTTTAGTTGTTACATCGTTTATGGTGAACCATTTTTCCACGATGTCTTTAGGAAAACCCCGTTGCCCATCGGAGCCGCCAGTTAAGAACCCTGCAATAGGCTCACGAGTCGCAGCGAATATGCGGTTGTCATCTGTGATTGCTTCCCCAAACTCCGCGCCCATTGCCGTAGAAACAGAGGGAATCCGTATACTACTGCCTGCTATAGCATCCTCTTGCTGCGTAGGATACACTACCATACCGCCATCACGCAGTAAAGTAACTGGATTCTCAGGATTACTCGCCATAAATTTTAGTCTCCAAACACCCAAGCAGGCTCAACATCAGGCTTAGCCATCACAACACTCATGATGGCATAACGTAGAGCGTCGATCGCGTGGTCATTCTCTTTAATTTCAGAGTTGTAAACCATAACTTCATGAATCAAATTCACACATTTAGACGCGATAAAAATGCGTGGTTTACCATTGCCTTGCACAATAAAGCGCCCGCCAAGTTCACGTATGCCATCATCACGTTTGCTTTCGTCGGCTACAGCGTTAAGGCCTGCAGTGTGAAGCATATCGATTGTTGCGGGTGAACTGCGATCACAAATTATGCGACCCTGCCCAAATTGCGCAAGCATCTCTTTAAGTTCCGAGATAAGCGTCTCGGTCTGCGTTCGGTTCTGATAGAACTCGTCAAGCACGTAGGCGCGTCCGTCGCTGTCGAAGCCAACTGCCACGATAGCGGAGGGATTTGTCCATCCGAAGTTGACACCGTACACAACACTTTGCAGGGTACTGAGCTCGACGTACTTGCGCTCGTGAATAACGCTATCATAATCAAAACTTCCTATGCCAACTGGAGCAAACAAGCCATCTATGAAACGTTTCGCTAAGTTGCCATGGTGAGTTGCAATGATTTCTTGCTTGTACTTCTCAGGCAAAAACGAGTTATCCAACATTGACCAACGGTAAACTCGGCTGTCAGGGTTGCGTTTTTCTGGGTTCTCATAGAAATCGTAGAGGCGACAATCAGGTATCAGCGGAGGCGGCGACGTAGTAACAATGCTACTGGTAATGTCCCTATCGGTTTTGCCGCTGCCTCTTAATCTACGTAATACGACATCTTGGCTCTCAGCAAAATGCGATATATACTGAGCTTCATCCAACAAGACGACGTTGACGTTTGCGCCTTCAGCAAACTGCGGCTCCTCCAATCCACCAAACCACAAAGATTGACCATCTATGAATTGAATGAGGTTTTCGCTTTTGTTGTAAGATTCAACTATGGGGTTACTATCGATTGGATGCCCAAGCAGCCATTTTGATTCTAAAGTGGGAATAAGAATTCGTCTCACCATTTTGTAGGTTGGCTCAAAAATGTATCCGACGCTATTCTTGTTTTCTAAGAGCATAGATAAGATTTCGAAGCAGCCGCAAATTGTTTTGCCGCCTCCTACTCCGCTAAAGACTGCGCGGTGCCTTATTTTGTAGCGGTCTCGGTGAAACAACATTTGCTTGGGAAACGGGTAATACCTCAACGTTACTTCCTGTTCCTGTTGGGTCTGAGTCATTAAACTGCCACATTCAAATAATTATAATTCCTTTACTGCTCAAATTCAGCTCGGATGACCAAAACCACAGCTACCAAAAATGCTGAAATATTGAAATAACCATTGAAAAACCTGCAATCGCATAAGCTATAAGCACTGAGTTTTGGCTTGCTTTACCCTCTAAAGTGGCTCTTGACTCCCTTAGACTTCTTATGTCATCCTCTATTCTTTTACCAAACTGTTCATGCTCAGATTTAGTAAAATACATGTTAGCTTGGTCTTTCAACTGATTTCTAAATTCATTCATTCCCTCAAGTCTTTTATCCATTTCAAACTTAGCAAGGGTAGTAGCATCCTTGAGAGAAGTAATTTGTGTATTGACCTGTCTCTCAATCGACAATAACTGATTAACAAAATTAGCTCTATACGCTTCACACATTTCAATAGTAATTTCTATTTTATTATCAGGCGTTTGTAATGCACCTTCCTCTCTACACAACTCTACTTACATCAAAAATCGAAGGCGCCCAACCCACGATTATTTGAGAGTACTAAGCCTTCGGGGCAATCAGGAATATCAGCTACAGAAGCATCTAGAACAGTCGATTCCACAAAGATTTTTAGGTCCTCAGGACACCCAACAAAAACAGACTCCTGCTTCGCAGGGTCAAACTTGCTATTGCAAAAACAGAAAAACATTGCATTACGAAACTCCAGGCTTTCCTCTCCATAGTATTGTTTGAAACGTTGTTCATCTTTCAGTTTTTTAGATTGTGCACGACTCAACAGTTAACACCCTCTTGGTTAGTTGCATAAAATTTAAGATGCTCTTTGCTCGTTTTCACCCCGCTTACGCAGGAGAGCAGACGTTCAATCTTTCAGACTGGACGTTAATCATGAATATAATTAGTAGCAAGTCAGCAAGCACGTACATATAAAATCGACGCATAAACTAAATTTCAATAGAAAAGCCAAAACAGTTTAGTCAATAAACCTTTACGAAAATCAGTCAAGAGTCTTGTACGAGAAGTCTTTTATCTACAATTCATTCTAAGACTATTCATGGGCAGTATAACCAAAGGGTTCTCGTTACTTTTTGTTGTTATCTTAGCAGTCACAAGCATAATTATAGTTAAAACTGCATATGCTCAGTCAGTACCTAAACCATCCATACCAGAATTCACCATACAAACCCAAGCCAACACAACCACCATAACCCTAACAATAAGAAACCAACCCTTCGACGCCGCAAGCCAATACCCCGACGGATTCTTCTACAACGTAGCCATAAGTGTCGACGGCAAAAACTGGAGTGAACTCTACCACGTGGAAGACGCAGAAGACTGGTATCCGCAGCAGTCAAACTCCTCCACTACAGTGTTGACATATGTTGCTGGGGAAACGATTTATTATCCAAGGGACACCAGCCAAGGAGTAGGCGTTATCCCTAAGTCTGGCGAAGTCGCGTTTCAGGTTCAAGCTATGATTGGGCACCGCGACAGAGGCGCCTTCAAAAACGGGTTCATGCCCTATGTGTTTGTGGGCGAAACAAGCGATTGGAGCAACACACAAACAATAAACATACCTGAAACTATCCCTACAATCTCACCCTCACCAAATCCAACACCAACCCCTACAGTTCCTGAGATATCATCTTTAGTGGTTATACCTTTGATATTTGGGGTATGCGCTATTGCCGTGATACTTAAGCATCGAAAAACCGCTTCATTGAGTAAGTAGACCTTTTCCCAAGCAAGCGTATACCTACCCTCTGTTTGTTAGTCAAAAAACTTTAACTGACTTTAGTTAAGAGTCTTGTACGAGAAGTCTTTTATCTGCAAACCATTCCTAAGATTAAGCATGGGCAGTACAAGCAAGGGGGTCTCGTTACTTCTTGTGGTCATCTTGGCAGTCTCTTGCATAATAATGGTTAACCCTGCAAGTGCTCAGACACCTACAGCTTCCCCTGTTCCTATACCTAGACCTTCTGTTCCAACATTCACCGTACAGCTTGTCGGTCCTCCTTACACTCAACCTACAACTTACCAGTTAGACCAAAATACAGGACAGATTGTAGCTAACATTGGCTACAGTAATGAATACAGCGCGGTAGAATTAACAATTAAGAATCAACCACTTGTATTTGATTACAGCAACGCACATCTTATCGGTGCTTTTGGCTTCTACTACAACATTCAAGTTAAGCCGCATTTATCCGATCAGTGGACCGATATTTACAATGCATATTACGGGTACCTTGTGCCCTCTAATTCTGAGTATACAACTACAACAATCAACATAGAAGGTCAAATGGGCGTGGGGAGTCTTGCAGGAACACAAACCGATATCCACGTTCAAGCAATGATAGGTCAAATCGGTCGAAATGGCAGTGATCCTCCATTTTTTCCATATTTTTTTTCCGGTAAAGCAAGCGATTGGAGCAACACACAAACAATAAACATACCTGCTAACACTCCGTTAAGTGCCAATTCACCAAGCCCAACGTCATCGTCGAATCCAGCCATAACACCTACTTCAACACCAACTACAACTAACTCAACTGGCAATCCAATTTCTGTACCTTTGAATACATTAATTGCGGTTGTTGCAGTCTTCCTAGCTATTATTGTTGCTCTGTCATTACTACTTTTTAGAAGTCATCGAAAAACCGCTGACTTGAGTAAGTAGACCTTTTCCCACGACTAGGTGCATACCCTACACCTCATAGAATTAAAATTTTTTAAGCAAGGTCAAAACAAATAGAAAGACTGATTGCTATGCCTAAGCAGTTTAAGCAAATGCTTTTTGTTTAACATCTTATTTTACAATATACTGTTGCAACTAAGGTTAAACCGAGGGAGTGAGAGGTTTGGTTAAACGAAAAACAATAATTGGTTTTATTCTGATTTTAATAATTACTTTTTCTGCTTTAATCGTGCTTTCAGCAAGCGAACGTTTTCTATACTACGAAGAACTCACCGAAACAACGTTATTGCTTGAGAACCACCCCAACGGAAGCGGATACATCGGCAACTTCACCGATGCTAACAACATCACTATCGCTAGAGTTCAGTTTTTTCTCCAAAATGCATTCACCCCATTACCCTCTGCTGAGGCTCTGCTAATCATAAACCACGCAGACGATATCGAAGTTGATTCGATGGTTTTTAAGTTTGAGTCCGCAGCCATGGGAAGCATCTATCTCAAATCTGACCCGAGCAATGTTCAATACAGTTTTAATAGGGAATTAGATGGCATCAATTTCAACGTTGAAGATTTCCGTTGGCTAGGCAAAGCAGGAAGAGGCGACGCAGAATTTCGATTTATCCTTCATAATGTGCAAAAGGATAGACCCAACGACCTGCAGCTCACCATTGATTTATGTTTTCATCTTGTAGCACCAATTCAGCTAACAGGGCTTCGTGCTCATACAACCATAGACATGATTATCCCCATCGGGGAAAGTGCTGAATAGATTCCCTCAAAACTCCCATGCTGGCAAAAAACACAAAAAAGAGTTCGGGTGTTTCCATCTTTAGCTTCTTGGCAATTCTATAATCATTCAAGCCATCAGAATGCAAATTGTAGAATTCTCTTCTCACGCTCAGTCAAAGCCAAACAAAGCAGCCTCCAGCGAATCTCCAAGGTTAGGATCTTTATTGTAGTGTGTCAAGAAAGCTGAGTCAATTTTCTCGAAATCAGCATGCCGACTGCCACCGCGAGACATGTTTAATTAGTTGGGAACAGACTGCACTAATGGCTTATTGTCGTAAACACGACAGTACACAAACCAGTAAGCCACGAGTACATAAACAGCAAAGGTTCCATGCGTACACTCGAGTTTATGAAGGCAAAATGCACCGCAAAAAGAAAAACAGGTAAACAATGACTTTTAATGTACACAGATCAATTCTAATCTAAGGGGCATAGGGCTAGCGAACTCATAGAATCAGTTTACCTCGAACGGTAATCTCCATACTCTTTGGCAGTGAGTTTGCCTTATATTCATAGTTCCCTTAATAGGATTCATGAAAAAACTCTGGGTGCTCTTGGCATTAATTATTATTGTGTCCAGCCAAGTTGCCGTTCTATCTTCATTTCACTCTCTTGATGTTAACACTTGGGCAGGTGACTCAACTACCGTGGTGATTTCAAAGGCAGCTTACGCTCATATTAGGGTTGAAATTGACATATCCGCCCAAGTCGATAAACAATCTAATACGACGCTGATATTTCCAAACGGAACCTCAACTAATATACCTGCAATGACGCACTACAAATTCTCCGTTATCCTACCAAGCACTGGGTCAAATACAGGAAGCTTTGCTCTTCAAACTGAAGGGATTAACATTTCAAATAATCATCCAATAGATGTAGAGTTCGTATCAAACAACAGCACCACCTTCCAACAGATCCTTTCTCAATATCAAACTTACCCAGGATTATCGTCAGGAATTTCAGTCTACTGGTTTCTTGTTAAAGGAAACGCCCAAGTAAACATTCAAGGGTACGGTGTGGCACTTTGACAGAAGAGAACCTTACAGTCAAAATGACTGAGTTCATGACCGCGTTAGATCAGGTTAAAGCATACCGAGAACTCGCCAACGCTATGGCGGATTTTGTAATAATAGTTGTAGCTTCGGTAGTAGCTTTAGAAACAGTAAACATTATCGTTAACTTACTGATTGTTTTTTATGGGTATAACATTGATTATATAGGAATTTCATTTGTGCTTCCTTCTTACAGCGCCATAATTCTTTTGTTTGGAGTGATTGCAGGCTTTTTATGGGTTCGACGGAAATTGAATCTCGTAACAACAATGCAGGGGAAATGGAAAAGCACATTGGGCGAAGGAACACCTGGCGCATTAAAGCTTTTGCAAGAAACAAACTGGGAAAAAACCTTTAATGACATAAGGTTCGCAAAACTTGGATTTGGGCTTTATGGAGCAGTGAAGATAATCGCTTGGTGGACAGTAGCCTTCTTTTTCTTTGGCGTTTTGTCAGGAATCATACAAAATACTCTTCATCTCAGCTTTGACCCAATTTCGTGGGTTGTGATTCCTCTGGTTCTTGTTCTGGCCCTAAGCATGAAATGACCTTTCGTTATCGTTATGAACAGGTTGGGCGTCTTGATTCGCTTCTTTGGGAGCTTCGGTGGTTTGAAAATGACTTCAGGAGAGCCGATTTCAAAGCCTGACCTGTATGTGTTGGCAAGGGTCATTAAGACTCTAAGAGAAAAAAATAGACCAAACAAGACTGCTCTTGCCA
The DNA here is from genome assembly GCA_963741005.1 of Candidatus Bathyarchaeota archaeon. GTDB lineage: Archaea > Thermoproteota > Bathyarchaeia > Bathyarchaeales > Bathycorpusculaceae > Bathycorpusculum. Next base: position 284,093 of record CAVUGQ010000005.1, on the reverse strand, counting down.
CCTCCACTGGCTTATCTTACGACCGATTAATCAAATACTTAGATTGGATGGCAAAGAAAGGGTTTATCGAGTTTGATTCAAACGATGATGTTGTGCTTACAAAATTGGGCGCTGAAACCTACGACCAACTAGTTAAATGGATTCTTGAACACGTTGGAAAAGTACGTTTCCAAAAACTCACTTAAACATCTTTGCGATTTCCTGAAAAGAACCCGGCGAATGCACCATCTCATCGGCGACTAACCTGTTGGCGACTAACTTTAAATCGCTCAAGCCTTCCGGCCAAGTCCTTAGGGAATAATCCAACGCTTCCTACTTCGAAGAGTAACTGCAAAATCTCCCTATCAACCTCATCAACACAAAAATTATGCTCAATCAACGGTTTTTAAAAATTAAAAAAACCAGCAGAAGTCACTCTTTAGCAGTTTTTAATTATATTTTTTGAATATTTACAAGCGGCAAATACTCAGAGGCTCAGGTTACAGTGCGCAAACACCCAGTAAGCATAGCCCTATCAAATCGTGTATTAGACAAAATAGATAAAGAAGCCTCAAAAGAGAAGAGGTCCAGAAGTGAATATATAGAGCTTCATTTTGAAAAGGTATTTTTTGTCCAGAGTTAGGCATAGAAAGAAGACTAACTTAATTCAATGACCGTTTCCCACTGTAGGGTGTACCCACCTTTCTTTTTTTGTCAAGAAATGTTGACTTGGATTAGTCCAGATTTCTTTACGAACAGGCTTTTATTGCATATGTTTCTTTAGTGTAATTATGCGTAGTTTAGGTAAGAGTTTCGATTCATTTCTTGTCGCTGTTTTCATAATGTCCTTAATAATTCTTCAATTTACTTTAGTTTCAGCCCAAACCTCAAGCAGCACATCACCTCCTGCCACTCAATGGCAAAAATTATATGGGTCGGGAAGTACTGAGTCAGTTTCTAACTTGATTCAAACAATTGATGGTGGATACGCATTTTTAGATTGCGGCAAATCCTACCAACAATCCCTTTTTATTCCTTCAACTCTTTACAGGCTTGATTCTTTAGGTAGCATGCAATGGAATAAAACTATCAATTTATTTCATGCATCAAACCTCATTCAGACCAGCGATGGCGGATATGAAATAGCAGGAGAATGGAGCAATTATGGCAACGCACAAGGCATACCCCTTCAGTTTACGCCTACACTGATAAAATTGGATTCAAAAGGGGGTATTCAATGGTATGAAAATACAAGTACGGTCTTAAACTTAGCCATTGCCTCACCCAATATTCAAACCAGCGATGGCGGGTTCGTTTACTTTGAACCAGCAAATGTAAATCTTTTTCCTACCTTTGTTTCTTTTCCTACTCTTGTGAAAACAGATTCAAATAACGATACGCAATGGATTGAGAATTTTACTTATTCAGGTCCTGCCAATTATTATAATGGTACCATCACTTTTCCTTTTAAAATATTTTCCATCATTGAAACATCGGATGGAGCACTTGCATGTCTGGGCATTGCAAACTCTTATTTGAATCAAGGATATTGGGGTTTTATTTACTTAATGAAAACTGCTGCGTTTTTGCCTTTGCCGTCACAAAGTCCGTTACCGACACCTTTGCCAAGTCCTACACCAGCCCCGACCATGATAACCGTTAACGAACAAATTCTAATAATTGCTCTTATAGCGGTAGTTGTTGCCTTAAGTTTTGTTTTGTTAATTTATAGAAGGCATCGAAAAACTATCTTTCAAAACAAACCGAACGTTTAAAAAGTAAAAGCATAAACTAAATTTACAATGAAAAGCTTGATAAACTTAACTTTATCAAGGTCTTGTTTTAAGATTTCTTATTTTTGTTGTTTTTCTGTTGTTAATTACTGAATAGTCGCATAAACCTAACTATGCTACAATAACAGTTTCCCAAAAGATCTCTCAAGCGGCGCCACTAACTCCTGCAATTCATCAAACTTGTGCAGAAAATCAAGCCCCAACCGCGTCGTACCATAAAACATCTGCTCATAATTAATGCTCTTAGACAAGAAACCGCAGCGCACCAACTCGTCACCGAAAAAATGAAAAGTATCATTACAAAGGTTACACCTTCGAGTAATCACAGAAGCCAAAACAGGACCAACTCTACAACAAACAAGAATCTCGCACACCACTGCTACACGGCGCCGATGACCCCTAAACTAAATTACCCTCCAAACTCTTCAACAAATCCCGCGCCTGTTGCCTACGTTTCTTAGCACGCTTCCGCTCATGAGACCCCATCAGCTTCATTCCCCATCCTTCAAATTTTCGATGCACTTACCACCTCTAAGCTTCTTAGCTTTGCAAACGGCAATACCTTAGAAAGCTCTCCGTTTACTGTCTCATCAGTTGGCTGCCACATTCGAATAACAGTCAAATTCCTATTTGTCGACTCAACCTCCAAAGGCTTACGCTCAACCAACCCCAACTCCTGAGCCAACGAAATCTCACGATCAGTAACCTTCAAAGCAGAATTAATCGCCCCAATCTTCACAAACTTATCCTTAACATTCTGATCCTTCTTAGTCTCCATCGCCAACGTCAACGCCTCACGACTAAGAAGCCCTAAACGAGCCCGCAAAATAGCAGTCAACTGCTTATCCTGCTCAATTTCATGAGACCAAACATGCATGTTAGCGTGGTCATGGTAAATCGCTTGAGGTGTAACATCAAACTCTTTACTTAAAGTCTCAACTACAACATGAAGCGAATTATTCATCGCCAACATACGAGACATCCTTAAACGCCGACGAAAAAGAACCTCCTTCAACAATATACCCCCGCTTTTTCAAACAAAAATTTGAAAAACAATTTTTAAGGCGCCCTCACAGGTTTGTACTCTAAAGTTATGCTAATACGCTTGGCACTAACACTCGCCTTAATTTCATTGTTCATCCTGGTATCTTGCTTATCAGACCGCTTCACATGCCCATACCGCTTCACACTCCAACGATCCAAGTTGCCGCGGACAATCTGAGGATTGCTGGTAACAATGTAGAAGGGCGCTTTCGTTTGTGAAGTGTAGAGCTCCGCTATAAAATTCAATAATCTTTTGCCTAAGCCTATGCCCTGGTAATCAGGCAAAATCACTAATCGATGCACCCTGTAATACCTGGCCTTCATGTGAATATGCATAACCGCGATGAACCCAACTGGCTTATCCTGGTACATTGCAACGTAGCACCTGGAACCCTTAGCAATAGATCCGCTTAGATAGTGATACTGCCGAAACATTTCCCACAGATTAGAGCCGCACCGATAAACTTGGATGTTAACGGGCGGCCTGCTTCTTTTTTTCGGGTAAACTCCATTGTATCTGTACAGAGTACCCAATCGGGTTCAAGCCAATCAACCACATCATAATGGCAAGTGACAGCAATGAACTGCTTTTTAGAACGCCGAACAGCTTTTGCGATGGCAAACGCAGAAACCTTAGCAATCTCCCGATCAACAACAGACGTGAATTCATCAAAGACAATCAAGTCCTTGTCCAAGCATAACGCACGTGCAATGTCAACACGCATCTTCTCCCCCTGGCTAAGGCAATCATAGCTTTTGAGCCAATCCGGAGGCGACGCGAAGCCCACGCTTGAAAGCGCCTTAGTAATCTCACCTGTCTGCAGGCCAGCTGGAAAATCATCCAGGATACTCTTACTGCGATAATCAAAAGCCCGAATGTACGCTTCAGCAAACAGCTCTTTAGCGATGCTGCTCTTGCCGGATCCGCTGCGCCCAACGATCACGCCTACCTGCCAAGGCGATTCTTCAATCGGAAGTGAACCCTTAATGCGCTTCTCCAACTTCACATCCAGGAGCGTAAATGAGCCAACCACGCTTTGAGCCCTGAAACTGTCTGCTTGACTCCAAGATTTTACAATGTCAAAATCCGTACCGTATATCCCTCCGCTTTAAATTTCTCATAAAGACGCTGCTGCTCCGTCTCATCTTTACATACAATAATGAGCTCGTAAGTCTCAGGAATAGTCACCGAATCCCTTTTACCATCAAAATCATCCGGCAACCGCTCCCCAACAGACAGCAACAACAGTTTAAGATCCTCTTTCTCGCCCAGCTCAGCGATCCGCTTAAACTCAGCAACATCCAACTCTTTGTTATGTTTCCCCTTAAGTTTGTTAAGCCTCTGCCGAAGCACCCTGCGATCAACATCAGAAATAGACAACCGCAATACCGGAGCAAAAAACTCCCCATGCTCCCTGCAAACTTGAGCCCGCTGCTCACCATCCACAAAAACACCAGCCATATCCGTAACAATTGGAAAAGCCCACCCATGCTTCTTAAGGCTACACCAAACCTCTTCCAACTGCTTAATTGTCATCCTATTCGGATTTTGCTCATCACTCTTCAAGAACCTAATATCTTCCAGCAACGGCACATAAGCAGCCGGAACACTCAAAGTCGTTTTCTTCTCACTCATAAATTAAGTCCTCTCCGAGTTTTTCTATTCATTGGAACGCCAGACGCCTCAGCCCTCACATATTTAGCGGTTACGAGATTGACTAAGACTGCCTCACAAACTTCCTTAGACTCTTCAAGAACAAGATGATGTCTCAAGAAAACCTCGCTTACTTCCTTCATAATTTGCTTTTTCTCAGCCGACTTCATTTGCTCTGCTTCCTTTGCTTCGAGTCCTCGTTATGGTTAGATTCACTCATTTTCTTTTATCTTCTACCCTGAAGATAATAACTTTGAGTTTCATCCAGACCAGAAAACTTTACCCAATCAGCATACCGAGAATCGCCAAGCTTAGTGTCTTTGCTATAAGGGGACAAGAAAGCTGAGTGTATCTTCTCGAAATCAGCATGCCGACTGCCACCACAAGACATGCTCAATTAGATAAGAACAAACTACACTAATGGCTTATTGTCGTAAACACGACGGTAACACAACCTCTGAATAAAATCAATCAAAAAACTCAATAGACTGCTTGTCCCATCTTTTAAACATGGCAAATCGCAGCATTTTCTTGTTTGTTTTAATTTTAACTCTCACATTAGCATCAACCGTTCTGCACTCTTCGAATTTTGTTTTAGCCCAATCTGTTGCTTTGCCAACAATTGAGTCGAGTAAAACCTATACTTATGGCACCTATTGTGGAATTGAGGCAATGACCGCCACCGTTGATGGCGGCTATGTGTTAGGTGGATATGTAGTTGAATTGGGAATACCTGGGCAAACTACAAGTAATTCTTGGCTCCTCAAACTTGACTCCTCAGGCAACAAAGTGTGGGAACAGGGCTTAAGCGATGCTTACCTAAACTTGGGACAAGTAACTTCTATTATTCAAGCTAACGATAGCGGTTACATTTTTATTTGTGCTGATCTAGTTAAGACGGATGCTTTAGGCAATGTTCAGTGGAAACACTCATACAACAACGTATCATTGAGAACCATAATAAAAACATCCGATAACGAATATGCAATGTCCGGAAGCCTCCATGGAGGAGGTTTTTGGTTAGCTAAAATCAATTCCAAAGGTGATACAAAGTGGGTCCAAACTTATGGTGGCTCAAACGATGAACTGGCTGGTTCATTGGTTCAAACTGTTGACAGCGGCTATGTGATTGCAGGTTCAACGTATTCCCATGTTACAGACACGTGGGATATGTGGCTAGTTAAAACTGACTCCTCGGGAACAATGCTGTGGAACCGAACTTATGGCACCCCCAAAGATGACCAAGGAACTGGAGTAATTCAGGCAGAAGATAACGACTACATTATAGCAGGTATAGTAGACCAGACTTTATGTTTGGTTAAGTTTGACTCTACCGGTGCCATTGTTTGGAATCAAACCTACAATCAGGTTAACGAAACTTCAGTTCATTCTATCATCAAAACAAACGACGGCAGCTACGCGGTAGCTGTTGAATCAGGCATAACAAAGATTGAAGCTTCTGGAAAAATACAATGGTTCCTGCCATATGATGGAACATACGCCGTAATTCAAAATGGTAACGATTATGTACTTGCCGGTTCAAGATCCATAACTTCTCCTGGCGAGGGTTGGATAGCCAGCACCACTGCACCATCTGTCACTACACCAAGTCCCACTCCTGTTCCAGAGCTATCTTGGTCAGCTATTTTACCCATGTTTGCCGTAACGCTTACCATTGCTCTTGTAATTAGGCGTAGAAAGACTGCTAATGTGCAGAAACCTTGACAAACCCAATCAAGAAGACTTTTACAAAAAGTCTTTTATAGCGACCTATCTCAAGTAGTAATCATGCGAATCAGACATGTAGCAATCATTGTTTTCGCACTTCTATGCATAACGATTTCAGCTCAAGCGTGCTTGGTTTTGGCTGATTCAGCTTCTTCGGCTCCTGCGATTGTATGGCAGAAAACGCTCAAATTGGGTGATTTTGCCAATTCGTACTCAGGTAATTGTATGATTCAAACCAGCGATGGAGGCTACGCATTAGCTGGCAAATCTGCGGTACTTAGCCTTGCAAACATAGGTCCTTGGCTTGTTAAGCTGGACTATGCGGGTAACCAGCAATGGATTCAACCCTACTTTAGCCAAATGAAAAACAATGATTGGAACAGCCTAATCTCGGGTGATGTGACCTCGCTTGTGCAAACTCCAGATGGAGGATATGCGCTTGCAGGCAACTTCAACAAGGGGGTCGGTATTATAAAGACTGATAGCATGGGCAATATTTTGTGGAATCAAACTTACAATAACCTAAATGGCGGAAAAGCGTTAATTGTGACCAGTGATGGTGGCTTCGCAATGGTTAGCTCCACTGGCAAAGCATGCTGGCTGGGGAAGCTAAATTCAAATGGCTATACCGAATGGAATCAAACGTACGCCAATCAGGAGGCGAGCGAAGGCGTGTCAGTTGTACAAACAATTGATGGCGGATACGCAATCTTAGGATTAATTAACCCTTATAAGACAAATGCAAGCATTTGGATGATCAAAACTGACGCCTCAGGAAAAATGTTATGGAAACAAACCTACAGTTGGGATCGCGCTTTTTTTGAGCCTAAATCATTTATTCAAACAATCGATGGAGGCTACATCTTAGCGTCAGTGTTGAACGGTAGCCTTTGCATCCTTAAAACTGATTTGAATGGCGCTTTAGTGTGGAACCAAACGTATAGTCAATTCGGATTTGAGGGTTTAGTCTACTCTGCCATCCAAACAAATGATGGTGGATACGCATTGGGAAGCGGCTTTCCTAACCCGTCATTCCCTGGAAATTTGATTAAACTTGATTTTGCTGGAAATCCACAATGGAACATCACGATTAACGGAATTGTATGCTCAGTTGTTCAAACCGGTGACGGCGAATTCACTTTTTCTGTTAGCAGTGAAGAGCAAGAAATTATGAGCACCGACTCAGCCAAATCACCACCAAGCGCAACACGAAAACCCTTTCCAACTGTTACAATGAAACCAACTGAGACTACAGAAACTCCAACCACAAACCCACTATTTGATTCTCCAACTCCAAGTCAAGGCATAGATTCTAATTATTGGGTAAATTCAATTGCTCTTATTGCAATTGCTTCTGTGATTGTGGTTATAGCTGTCACTTCAATCTCCTTGGTTTACTTTAGGAGAAGAAAGGGGAAACAATGAAGAGAAGATATGCCGTATTTGCTTTAATCCTTGTTGTGTCAATGTTGATTGGGATACAAGCAGTTGAGTTAGTAGATGCTAATCCCCTTCACCACCATAGTATGGCTATTATGGCTACCACTATTCAATCTACATCAAATGTAACCATTACACCTTCATTTCCTCAAACAACTGAACTGTCAGTTCCAGAGGACCCTGGAGTTGGGGGTTTTAGTGTTCTGGTTCCAAGTAATGTCACTTTGGGGAGAACCTTTGAAGTAGGACTGTTTGCACTTTATGCTAATGGTTATTGGGACAGAAATTTTACAGGTTATGTTAGCTTTAGTGCAAGTAAAGGTACAATCAGCCCATCCATGTCAGGTGCATTTACTGAAGGCAGTTGGAGAGGTTTTATAAATATGAGTGAGGCTGGCTCTGATATAGTAGTTTATGTAAACGACGGAAATGGTCACACAGGAAGAAGTGCTCCTATATCTGTATACCAAATGAATCCAACTCCCACTTCATCTGCTAATTCAACCCCAACTCCTTCTGTTCCAGAGTTTTCTTGGTATATAATACTGCCTCTTTTAGCCTCAATACTTACCGTAGCTCTAATCCATAAGTACCGCCAAGTCAAGAAAACTTGACAAACCCCAGACAAGAAAGTTTGACAAAAAACCACTTAAGCAAACTCACTCACATAATATAACAGGAACGATATATGCCAAAGAAACTATTGGCAACAACAATCATCCTAATAACAATCTTAGCGTTAGTTGTTGAAATACAAGTTATTGAAATTACCAAAGCCAATCCTATGGGCATGAAACCAAGCTATACCACTGTAACCATTCAATCACCAAAAAACAACAGCCACTACTCAAACCCTGTCATTTTTAACTTCACAGCAGAACATAGAACATCCTATATTTCTCAGAGTAGCCCTGCTAATCATAATATTTACTACAAAATAGATGGCGGAGAGTCACAGAGAATCTCAGAAATAGAAGTTATCAAATACAAAGAGATTAGAGATGAAATTAACCCTTCCTCTCCCATTACAAATTACCCCTATTATTTGCCATATGCCGTTTATTCCCTAAAAGGTAGCGTTGTTTTGCCAAACTTAACCAAAGGCTGGCATAACTTAACAGTAGGCTCTACAATAATTGAATTCTACGTAGAGTTTTCAAGCGATATACCAAATAATATACCTGCACCTTCAACATCACCAAGCACAAAGCCAACACAATGGTCAACAGTAAACCCTAGTCAAAAGGCTTTCCAAGAAAAACTAATAGCTATCCAACAAAGCTACACTATAGGCATATTATCCGTTGCAGTTGTCATAGGATTAGGTGTTCTATTTTACTTTAGAAGAAGAAAGGGGAAGGCATGAAGAGAAGAATAAGCATCTTTGCATTAATACTTCTTATCTCTATATTGGTTGGGATGTTACCCATAGGGAAAGTAGAAGCTAATCCTCTTCCTCCTCCATATGTAGGTGGGATAGCTATAACTATCCAATCTCCTTCTAATTCTTCAAGTTTCAGCAGTTCATCAATCCATGTTGTGTTTAATGCAACTGCTAACAGCTTCTTCTACCTTTCAGAGGCTAACCAAGATAAGATACGTATTGGAATGGAGACTTCTTCTATGTGTTAGATGGCAAAAATATGACTAATCAAGGGATTAAGATTGAAAATGTTCAGATGAGGGAAGATGATAGTTTAAGACACATCTTTACTGGTCAGTTTTATATAGCTAACTTGGCAGAAGGGTATCATACCCTAACAATCTATTGGGGAGTACAGCTTTCAAGCAGTAGAATACTGAATGCCAATTACTTATCCCAGACAGCGCAGTTCTATTTTATCTCATCTACCAAATTTCCAATGCAAGAGTTACTCTTATTTGCTTTTGGCATAAGTTTCATTGCATTACTTGGTGTGTCACTTTACTTCAAGAGAAGAAAGGGGAAGCCATGAACAGAAAATATACTTTATTTGCTGTAACGCTTGTAATTTTTGCACTTGCTGGGCTACAGGTTGTTGAGGTAGAGGCTAATCCAGTTCCTTTTACACAAACCCCCAACCTTGAAAAACCTTGCCTCACAATTATGGCACCACAAAATTATTCAACATACAACACACCCAACATACCACTAAACTTTACAGTAAAACAACCAGATTCTTGGAATGCTACCCATTGGCCTTGGCGTTATATAGGTGAAGTAAATTCTGTTGAAGTTAGTTTGGATGATAATCTTTCAGCTCACTACTCTGCATATCATATAGACAAATACTTTAATGGAAACAAAACTACGACTCACCCTGATGACCCAAGAGGCCAATTTTCATTAAATAGCATTTGTGATTGGATAAACCAAACAACCCCAGGCATGCATACATTAAACGTAACTGTAACGTCTCATACCTACAGCCTTTCACATTATCCAGGTTCAAATGAGAAGGCTGGGGCAATTTATGATGGGCAACCAATCTATGAATACCCAATTATTGTCTCTGACACTATCTATTTCACTAGTGCAGTGAATCCAACTCCAACTCCTACAACTCCAGAGTTACCATTCCTGAGTGTCATAACTCTGTTAGTTGTTGCTTCTATCTCATTGGTTTACTTTAAGAGGCGTAAGTCTAAGAGAGGTGTAGCTGTTCTCTTAGAGGAAAAGACTGTTCTCTAAGGAGAGCTAAATTATAGCTAATACACTTGCTAACAGGGATGAAATAGATTGAAGCGTGAAGGGATTTTGCTCTTATTAATTCTCCTAACTACTCTATGTTTAGCTGTTCTTCCTTATTCAAAAGCAAGCTATCCATTCACTTCTGTTATTAACATTAGTGTCGAACCTCAAAAAATGATATATGAGCAAGGTACTAACCTCAGTATTGTTTTTAACTTTACAGCTTGGTATAATTATAATATTAACTATTTTGCAACTTACAGTTTGGATGGAGGTAATAGTAGCATACTGGAATATCAGATTTCAGCCAGCGATTCATGGGATCCATATGTTGCAGAAATACATGGGTCAGTTACTTTACCTCCATTGGGAGAAGGTAATCATAACATAACTGTTCTTGCACAAGCATCTTATTCCCAAGGCTCTAAAATGCTTTATACAAACTCTTCTAATTCAGTGACATTTGCCGTTAATACTCCCAGTTCCCCAACACCCTCTCCAACTTCAAATCAAACTCTATTTTCTGAAATGCTAAACCCAACTTATCTTATCGCAATAGCCTTCGTGATTGTAATAGTAGCTGTTGCTTCAATCTCGTTGATTTACTTCAAAAAACGTGGTCAGAAATTAGGAGGTAAAGCATGAGAAAAAGCATTGTTCTGCTTCTCTTCTTGCTTATGGGATTATGTGTGGTGGAGGTTAAAACTGTGTCTGCCGTTGCTGAGGATTCTTGGATGTCGGTGACTCCTATGCCTACCGCTAGAAGCATGTTAGGCGTAGCCGTGGTAGATGGAAAAATCTACGCTATTGGTGGTATTAGCGGTACTCAAAACATCCTTGGCACCAATGAAGTCTATGACCCAGAAACTAACACATGGTCTTCCAAGACACCTATGCCTACTCACAGATGCTCGTTTGGCATAGCGGTCGTCCAAAACAAGATTTACTGCATAGGCGGAGCAACCACCATTAAAAGTGATGGCTATGTTACTAATGTCAACGAGGTTTATGACCCCTCAACGGACACATGGGAAAATAGAACATCCATGCCTAATCCAAGAAGCCACCTTGAAGCAAACACTGGAAGGCAAGTTATCTTTGCTGTACTTCTAACAATCTCTGTATTGGTTGGAACACAAGTAATTGGTGTAGCTAGTGCTAATCCCTTTGGGTTGGCTAAACAGATGGATGCTCCATCAGATGCTAAGCCACCAATCATTTCAATAAGTAGCCCCCAAAACAGCACTGACTACTCAGGCACATTCAACATCAGCTTTAGTGTTAAACAGCCTCAATACTTCAAAAGTACTGTTATAGCTAATATATGGTATACCATAGATAACACAACTGTTAGTATTCCGTATGAGCATTGGACTCTTACTCAAGGTCCCAGCATTAGTCAATATAGTACTTCCATAACAGCGCCCACTCTCCCTGAAGGCAACCACAGCCTAAAAATTAGGGCACAAGGAGGCTCTTACGATTTCAATAACTTTTTTCCTAATTGATGGCTACTCCCAAGTCTACTTTACTGTATCAGAAAATAACGGACAAATTAATCATTCAAACCAGACCAACAACCCAACAGCTACCCCCACTCAAACACTCTATTCATCGCCATCAGAAGCCCCGTTGCCAACGGCAAATCCAACTGTGACTTATTTGTTGACAAATTCAACGTTTCTAACTGCAATAGTTGTTGTGATGGTAATTGTGGTTGTTGTTTCAATCTCAATAGTTTACTTCAAGAACCACCGCATGGGTCGGAATATATGAAAAGAAAAGTGTCTGCCGTGGCTCTCATTTCAACATTACTTACATTAGCGTTTGCTGTTACTCTGTTGGTTGATATAGTCTCTGCCAATTTCATGCCCTTCAACATTCCATCTCACACCATTGAAATCACTGCTGAAGGAAACGTTACTGGAACAGACAACATTAAGCGCAATGGCACCAACTATGAATTCACAGCAAATGTTTCTGGAAGCATTATCATTTTTTGCGATAACATAACAATCATCGGCAACGGACACAGCCTTATTGGAAATGGCGGCTCAACCGGACTTTTTCTCGAAGGCAGACAAAACACAACAATCAAGAACCTGACCATTAGCAACTTCGAACATGGCATCACATACTCTTACTACCATAATATGTACAGTGACTGCAAAAATAACGTCCTCATAGCGGATAACATCATCAATAACAAATGGGGCGTCTACTGCTACTTGGCACAAAACATAACAATCTCCGGAAACGTAATATCAAATAACAGTGAAATCGGCATATCAACTTTTGATTCAGGCGAAATAAAGATTTATGGAAACACCTTATCGGAAAACAATGTAGCTGCTAGCTTCACGAATTGCGATAACAGCAACGTTTACGGAAACAACTTTATCAATAATGCCAATCAAACGAATGTGGATCCTGAGAGCAATTCTGGGCTAAACTTTGGATGGTCAACAATTAGCTGGAGCAACGGGCGGGTTGGAAACTTTTGGAGTAACTATAAAGGCACTGATGTCAACAAAGACGGAGTGGGCGACACGCCTTACATAATTGATAACAAGAACACTGATCGCTATCCGCTTATGGTACCCTTCACTGTTCCACAGCCGGAGAAACCACAAACCGAGCTTTTCCCAACAGCATTAGTTACAGCTAACGGGATAATGGTTCTCATAACGACCATAGTATTGGCATTCATTATATGTGCAGGTTTGCTGGTTTACTTTAGGAGAAGAAAGGGAAAACAATGAAGAGAAGATATGCTGTATTTGCTGTAGTGTTTGCAGTCTCAATATTGATGGTTATACAAGCGGTTGAGGTGGCAGATGCTAATCCTGTTCCTTGGCCATATAAGCCAAACCAAGAAAGCCCCATTTTGGCAATCGAGACACCGCAAAACCATTCAAACTACAAATATAACGTTGATGTCAACTTTAGCGTGACGATACCAGAGTCCTGGGATGCACACTATCATCCATTAACTCCCTCGGAAATTCACTATATCGGTGAGCTTGATTCTATTCAAGTGAATTTAGATGGAAATCTCATCAAACGTTATCAATATAACGACCTTAACCAAGATAGATATATCCTCCCCCTAAATGATACAAGCACAGGCAGCCATTCGTTGAATATCACTTTGTTATCTTTCACCTACGCTAAAGGAGAAAAATTTGACAACACCGCCATAGATACAAATGGTATTTCCAATGGGCTGCACGTTTACAAATACCCAAACATAGTTACAGATATCGTTTATTTCACAGCAGAACAGCAGCAACCAAGTCCTTCAATAATGACTTCTTCAACTACAACTGCAGACCTTTCAACTTATTCGGTGCCTATCTTAGCTATAGCTTCTGTGATTGTGATTATAGCTGTTGCTTCAACAGTATTGGTTTACTTTAGAAGAAGAGTAAGCATTGAAAAAGACGTGAGGCAAAAAACGGAATCCTTTAACATCAAACAGATTCTAAAATCTTTTAAGCACAGTCAAAACAAATAGAAACATAGGTATTCCCACCTTGCAGCCAAAACATGTGAGAATGATATCGGTTAACGTCTTGCTGGGTTTGCTTTATGTTATTTCTAGTTATTGGATTTGGGCTGAGGTAAATAAGTGGGTAAAATGGAACATTGCAGCAAATTGGACTCCAATTCTAATCTTCCCCTACCCAATTCCTGACACTACCCAAATTCGAATGGCAATATTCCCACTTTGGAACGTTCCTTTCATATTGTTCTGCGTCATTCTTACGGTTAATCTATACTTCATCTTTGTGCTTCAAAGAAGCAAAGAAACAAAACAGAACCCTTCTTAATTCCCAATTAACCGTACCCTTTCTCTTACGTGATATTAGCCTGCTACTCATGCTTCTCTTTAGGGGCTGCGTAAACTTTCTTAGCTGATAAGCGTCTGAAATCGCTGATAATCAAGTAATAAAAGGGGGTGTGCATTAAAATTTAATCTTGATGCCTACTTGGAGAGCAAAGTCCAAATCAGCCTGAGCTCGCTCGATCTTGCGTAAGGCAGTTAACCTTGAACGGGTAACGTTCCCTGCATCAACCCTAAGCTTTCGAGCAATCTCATAATCCGACAATTTGCCTTTTTTTAAGCGCAAAATTTGCTTCTCACGATCAGTTAAAGCCAAACTAAAACAACCTCCACATCGCCAACATGATCATCAATTTAGAACTCTTCCTTTTCATGCCCCAAAACCTCTTCAACTCCAACAGTAGAAACCTCACTCTCAGGCTTAATCGACTCACCGTAGGAATCAAAAGCAAACCTAGTCAGAGCCCAAGCATGCCCACGCTTCTCAAAGAGACATTTGCCAGTTTCAAAATGCAAACGCTTATTCATGCGCAAAATCCGCCGACTCACATCATAATACCTTAATTCAAAGCTGCCTCGCAGGTTGACGTCAGCAGCAACAACCTTTGGCAAAACACCCGGAACTCCAGCTTCCCGAACCCGCTGCACAATCTCCCGATCAACCTCATCAAGAACCGCAAACCCTTCCACATCACAAACAGAATACTCAGCCTCTCCAATCCGCTCCAACCGACGCCGGATCCAACGAAGCTCACCTAGCAGACGCTCATTTTGCGCAAACACCTTTTTGGTCAAAACCTCATGATATTTCAGTCGACCAACTTTTTCCTCAGCACTACGCTTTTTTTTAGGTTTTTCGCGGTCTTTATCTGTGGTTTGAACTGAAATTTCCTCTAAAGCCTGTTTATCCTGTTCAATCAAGGCTTTCCACTCCATCAACATTAAAAGAAATACAGTGTCTTTCATCAGGGACTGCCACTGTTAGAAAACCCCATGTTGAGAGCATGGACTTTTCCCATGCAAAAAACACGCTGAAAACACCATAAAAAAGCTTTAAGCAAGTTTTTACATCCAAAAAACAATGTTTTTTCATTCAGAACCCTCCAAAACAACACACCTAACCAATACTTCGTTATTGTCTTGACAAGCCAAACAACTGCGAAACTCTAAGCAAACAGTGCGGTAATGACTACAATCTTTTCTAAGGCAAAAAGGACACCGAAGACACAAACATTTCTCATCAAGAGATTGCATACTCATCTTACGTAGTCTCCAAGTTTCTTCTGACCCTCAATAAACCGCGCAGGATCCTCCACGTCACCAAGTTTACTCCAAGCCTCAGTCAACTTATTCACATTCAAAGCAATCTTCTCAACCGTAGCCTCCAAATCCACCAATTTACCAGGCACAGACGCCTTACTCAAAACACCATAGATAGCCTCCTGCAACTTCTCCAGTCCAAGCAAACGGCTATTCGTAAACTTCAACGCTTCACTATTCCGCTTAAGTTCCTGCTTCAACTCAAAACTGTGCTGAGCCCCCTCACTATCCTTAAAACCCTTAGAGATAGCTTCCTCAAACTTCGTCACACTCATAGGGCGAGTAACCTTACGCTCCTTACGCACCAGATTCTCTTCTTTCTGATACACCCGCTCAACCATACCAAAAAGATTCATCTTCGTCATGCATTGAACCCCATCGAGGCGAACCCCATAGTCATCCTTGTTACACTCAAAAGTCAAAATCTCCAAATCATTAAGCTGCCAACCCAAATGATCCTGAACGATATCAAACCAACGATGCAACGCAAGAAGACACGCATCATGACTCATGCCCCCCACGTCGCAGGCAATATACCCAGAAACCTTCCTACGCTCAGACCCAAAACAAACATGAATCTTAACCCCACCAACAAACTCATCCTTCTCCCAAGACTTAACATCCTGAACCACAAAACTCCTCAAAGAAATATTGTGCACGCAAAGCGGAACAAACCGCACCCCGTAGGTGATTTTATTACAGTAACTTCCAGGATACGGCTGCAGAACAAGACCCTTAGCAAGTAACTTAGTGCAGATACCCCGAACAGTAGTGTATTGTCCACGGGTAGGCTTCCTTGGGGCATGAATCTTCCGTGCAACTTCACAAGGTTTAAGCTCAACTTCAGAAGCATCTATAACGTGATAAGCTCGCGCCTCAATACCGCGGCACCTATCCGCTAAACTGTTTAAACAGGTGTTGCTAGAGGTGTTTGTAGAATTATCAGATGAAGTAACCATCAAGAAACCTCTAAGATTGCTCCGTTAACTTGGTTTGCGATGTTTGGTCAATGTGGCCTCGGCTGCAAAGAAAATGCCTGGCGTCATCACTAAAAACAATTGAATGAACATAGAAGCCGCAACGACACTTCTCAGTCATATTTTAATCTCCGCTTGGGCTTTAATTTCTGCTGCAGATAGGCACCCCATTAACCCAGGCACCAGGCTTTTACGTTTACATTTAGGATTAATGCAATCACAACAATTCATTAGCGTCTGGCTCCTTTAGGAAACTCCTTAGCCGTCTTCCTTCCAATGTAGTCGTCGCGGTCACTTAGCCAAAGCCACTTGCCGTTTAATTCCAAGCCTTTCTTTCCCTCGTTAACACGTTCAACAATCTGGCTGCGCAACTCAAAATAATCATTAGATCTTCGGTTGTCTTTTTCAAGAGCTTGCTCATAACGTTCGCCCGCACGATTCTCTGCATAAATCCAAACGACGTCGCCTTCCCTGTGTCCTTCAGTAGGCCTTGTATTGCGCTCAACCTTCTGGATCGGAGGCGCCACAGCTGCAACTGCAGGAGGCGATCGGGCATCTGCATGATTATAAGAAACAGCCTGGACAGGTTGAGAAACTAACGGAATTTGACTTAACTGCCTTTGAACATTATCTAGACTACGATTAATTTTCTCTAAAATATCAGTGTGACTTTGAGCTTCAAAAACACCCAAGATTCTCAAGCATAATTCAAAGTTACATTTGTCTGTTCCATTATCTTCGCATAATTCGCAGAATCTTGCCTTCAATATCTGCATCGGAGATGGCTGTTTTGTCGAGGTTGTTGATGGCTGTTTTTTCTGTTCTGTTTGTGTTTGAGGCGATACTTTGGAGGCTACTTTTACAAGTGTCTCAAGCTTCTGCAAAGGCATCGCATACAAGTTGGCATCGGGGATTCCAAGATTCAACTCATATGCTTTCTTAATTAATGAGTCTCTAAGAGCCTGTTCTATAGCATCTTTAGATGGCAATGCAACAACGGGTTTCGGCTGTACTGCATAGTAGGGTTGATGTGGAAATGCTGGGTTAATGAAGTCTGCACTATAATTTTCTTCAAGCAAACTGCGAAGTTGCTTAAAGTTTTCTTTCCCCAACTCACCCATATCTTTGATTACAATGTTAATGCAACCTTTGTTTTCATCAGCCCCTAAAGTTACATGAGTTTTGATGTGTTCGGGCAATTCCGCTTCAAGCTGAGTATAGAGCCCTTGAAGCTTCTGCGTTAGTTCACTCATTGAAGATTGCCTCCTCAAAAAGCCGCCGCTGACCAATCTTAAGAGGTTCTTCACATTTAACAGGCTTAGGCAAACCCTTCTTTTGGAAACGCACAAGAACATCTGGATCTCCGCGGTCAAAACGCATCTTCAAACAACAGTTCTTTTCATGATCTTTTCGATAAGCACTGGGAATTGGTTTGCCGCAAATCCTACATTTACTATGACCTACTGGCATTTACCAAGGAACCTCCCTGTTTTTTGGATCAACAAAAGCCAACCCTAAAGCCGTGAAAATATCCTCTTCCGTCTTGCTCGCTATAATCTGCCCGAACCCTTCCTGAGCAACTACGCCCTCGCAGGCGCTAAGCTTCAAACCCTTAGAACGGGCTAATGTGCAAAGTTTCACATTATACTCCTTACTTCCGGTGCGAATCAGCAAAATAACGCCCCAGGTCTCCGGACGAGCCCTGTAAACATCAACCTGCAACCCTGAAGGAAAACTGAACCTGTGCAATTCTTTCCCAGAAACCTCTAATTTTAACCCAGACTTCACAAGGGCTTTAGGAATCAGATTCTTCCAAACCGTTGATGGATCAACCTTAACAACCCCGCACAATCCGCCAGACAGATCCACAGCCATAGGCAACGCCACAACATCAATATCATTGACTTCTGGCTTCTGGCGCCGTATACTCCCAGCAACCATAATACGATCGCAAAGCGGCTGCAAAATAGCTACAATGCTATCTGTCAAAAACCTCGCCTCTTCCAACTCCATCAAGAAACCTCCGATCTTTTGGTGTTACGCCTGGACTTCACTAATTTTCCTTTTTGAAACCCGCCACGATAATTTTGCGTTCGCGTCGAATCAGCCCAAGAAGGCCTAAATGGCGAACCATCATCTAACTGACGATGATGAGTAGGATTGCTCACGGTAGAGCCTCCAAGGGCAGCATAGCTTCACCAGTGACCGCGTGTTTATGGCCAGCAACTTCCTTCTGCAACCGTGCACATTTTGCAGTTAAAACCTTCAGATCCTCACGATGAGCTTCAATGATTTCGGATTGCATTTTCGCGTAGGCTTCAAAATCCTCTCTAAACTCAGAAATAGCCTCACGTTGCAGATTACAAATTTCAGTTAATTGGTCAATCTGCCGTTTAGTTTCAATAGTCAAGTTCCCTAAGGCTAATTCAAGATCAGGCTTCTGTAGGCGTTCGGATTTTCTTCCTGGACACTCCGTTATATCGCAGTCTACGCAGTCAATTGGCAGGTTACATTTTTCAGCAAATTCACCATTCAACTTAGGCTTAGGCTCAGCTGCTGCAGGCGCTTTCTCAGTTTCAAGAGGAGACGTCTCGGGACTCTTCTTAGCTTCTTTAGACGCCTCTGAGTTTTTATGAATAATGAAACGAGGTTTAATCCATTTATTTTTCTGTTGAAGATGCTGAATACGATTGGCAACGCCACTTTCAGACCGCGAAGGAAACCTTGCCCTAAATTTTGAAGCAATTTCACTGACACTTAACTGAGGCACTGCATTCCATAAAGAAACAAGCAGATCATCCTCAACATTTGACCACAACTTTGCTTTATCCACATTTTTCACCTCGTTAACAAGAACTTTCAAGGGAACAACCGTCATTGGGTGATTGTTCCATGTTTCAAAAAGAACCGTGAAGCCTTGATCATCAAGCTCAGCTTCCCAATCTGGATCAAACTCAGAACCTAAAATAACTAAACACTTGCCATAACCCTGCACCTCAAGAGCAGGACCAAACCGTTCCAGGAGCGCCTCAATCGAAATCACTAAACAGAAGCCTCCAACTGTTCGCGAACTACTAGACAATGACTGCAAAAATCAGTAGGTAAAGGCGCACCTAACCCAACAGGATTAGATTCACAATATCTACCCTTCTTTTCACGCCGCCAAAGATGCTGATTACTGCCACAGGGCAACTTTGGCTTCTCAAAACCATAACCCACCGTTAAGCCTCCTTAGAATCTAAAGTTGTAGGCGTCGACTCTTTCTTCTCAACGTTGGCAGACCGAGGTTTCGCATAGATCTCAACAATGAAGCCATTTAGCAACGGAAAATTATGCTTAACAATGTCATCGAAAGCCTTGATCTTCAACTGAGCCTTAGCATCCTGCAAACCAACCTTAAACGACTTATCAAACGCCTTCAAAGTAACAGTGAAAACATCAAGCGCATTGATATCGCTAGGCTCTTTAGTATTATGCTCATCCACAAACATCTCAATTTTATAAAGCGGTACACGTTCAGGCATTTTACGTCACCTCCAAATCTGTAACCCCGACAAGATTACAATGCTCAACCACAGCTGTCCCTATCGGATCCTGAATCAGGTAAACATTCATTTCGCCAATCCGATTACACAGCAACCGCAAGCCATCAACATGCAACTTTCCGCCACAAATAGGACAGTACAACTCTACAAGCCTCCAACTGTTTGTGAGGCTGCGTTCTTGTTTGGGAGACTCTTAGAAAGGAGAAGGGTTACAGCATGCTCCAAAAAGCTTAACTCCCCAAAACTTGTGCTCTTAACTACCAGCCTATTCCCCAAGGACAACAACCTCCTCAACCTGAACGCAACTTTTGGATGATAATTCAACAGCGGTGTTCTTGCGTATCTCAACTGCCAACTGATGCAACAAAGACTTAGACAACAAGAATTAGGCCTCCACTGGGAAAAGAAGGGTCTGAATTTGTTTGCCATATTTGAAGGCAGCTTTCCGTTTAATTTCTCGGTACTCTGTGAGATCCATTGATGCCTCACATATTGGGCAAATAGGTGTGCCATCTGGGATAAGTTCTTCAAGCTCAGGTGTTGATTGTAGCGTCATAGGTGAAAATGAGGATTCAGCGACCTTCGCAACTTCCTTAGCAGCATCCGCAAACGTTCGTACAGATAAACTACCGCCTGACGCGAGAATGGCATCAGGACTCTTAACAGTATGCGGAAGGCCTTCCCCAGAATTCTGATGACAAACGTCATCACAACTTTTCGCAGTTTCTCTAGACGCTACTATAATAGATCTTGCCGCAACCTTAACAGGGTCTTTGAGTTCTTGAGATATATGTCGCTGAACCGTTCTAAGCCCAATTCCTGTTTGCTTCACAATCTCCTCAGCCTTCAATCCCGACTTGATAAGAAAACTGATGCGTTGTGTAAGTTCTTCAGGTGAAACTTTTCTTCTGTTATAGTTAACGGCTAGGCGTGCGAGTTCCAGTTTGATTGGGTTGTCGATTGTGGGTACTGTTATAGTGTGCCAATCTGCGTTTTCTCCTAATCTGTGAAAGCCATCGATAACATTACCAAAGGCATCTTTAAGAACGGGCGAGAGCTCACCAAGGCCTTCCTTGGATGCTGCGAGACTGTAAGGCGCTTCATCCTCGGCTTTCGGCTCTTCCACAACATCAATAACCCTATGCGGATCCATTCGAGCTAACGCAACAGGTCCAGGATGATTATGCGAGTAGTGTATTCGGTACTCGATTTCTGAATCAAAAACACGTGAGCACTTTAGGCAGGTTACTTTAACCATTATTGCGCCTCCGTACAGTTGGATAAGTCTTTTTTCCAGTGGCTAAAAAGCTGTTTTTTGCTGCGTTCAGGGGCATTTTTTAGGTAGCGGCCAGACTGAAAGTCAACTGCAACTTGAGTTAACCAAAAAGCGTAGAGCTCAATTTCTGACAGAGCCAAAAGGTGACTGACCGGTTCTTTTCCTTCTGGAGTAACTTTGTGCGGGTGCATCATTTTGACTGCGCCTCTGTTTTGTTAAAGTCTTTAAAATCTGTTTTTTTAATCATGAATACTGGGGCGTGTTCTACCCGGGGAAAATTTGGTTTTTCAGGGTTGGGAATAATATGGTCTTTTGGGCACTGCAAAAAAAAGTTGCGTTCTGTCTGATACACTAATTCTGTTTTGCCTGAGCAAATCTCGCATTTAAAATATTTAATTTTCAAAGAAATTAAGCCTCCTGAACCTGAGTTTTCGCTGTTAACGCTTCAATAAGTTGGAAGCGGTCAAGGTACGGCTTCAAATCATACCCAATCTGCTTGAGCTCGCTTAGGTTTTTACTTAAAGAAGTCACCAACCTACGCCTCCTGCTTGCAGACATCAGCGAAAAACTTGTTTAACGCTGCTTCATGTTCATAGAAAAAATCGTTAATTACGGATCGGAAAACCTCTGTGTTATTTGAAACACCTTTAGATTTCTTGATGGCTAGAAACTTGGTTGCGATGTCGCCTTCAAGAACTACGCGGATGTCGACGATTTCGACATTAGACATTCCATATTCACCTGATACACAAAGTGTGTATATTATGCATATAGGATTTTTTATACATCAAACATGAGAATAATCTTTATAAGTACAGCGTGTATTATACACAAATTGTGTTTAGATGTCCATCAATCCAGAGACCTCCGAGAAACTTAACGTTCACCTAAAGGGAGAAGTAGCAGACAAGTTTAAGCGAATAAAGACTTTTCTGGGCTTAGAACAAGACACAGAAGTAATCCGAACCTTAATCACCTGGTACTACAACGAACACCAAACCGAGCTCACAGGACCGCCAAAATCAATGTGGCACATAAACCTCAACCTTGAAGGCGTCTTAATTTGGGATCCAGACATACACAAGGCCGTCCAAATCAAATTTTCGCCAAACGGAATCTGTTGCGTACATGACGAAAACGATAGATGCCGACACATCCAA
The DNA here is from genome assembly GCA_963741005.1 of Candidatus Bathyarchaeota archaeon. Taxonomy (GTDB): domain Archaea; phylum Thermoproteota; class Bathyarchaeia; order Bathyarchaeales; family Bathycorpusculaceae; genus Bathycorpusculum. Next base: position 261,659 of record CAVUGQ010000005.1, on the reverse strand, counting down.
TTCGCAATCTCAAAACCAGACATCCAAGACGTCATCCGACAAAGAAGAAAAGAAGGGTGGAAACTTCCAGACGTCTAAAGTACAGTAAAAATGAATCCCTATTAGATTTTGCCTTCAGCCCGAAGCCGCTTAACCAATTCAGGATCATCAACATGCACAAGCCTCTTAGCCTGAAGCAACCCTAAAACCTCGCGGTACACACCAATATTTTTAGCAATCTCACGGACATTCACAAGATCCTCTCTAGTTAAATCAACCAAAGAAGCATCAGCCTTGTTAACATCATTCAAGCAGATAAGAGGATAAACCTTTTTTATGGTTTCAACAAGACGCCCAACCATCCTATTATAACCGCCGTATTCCTGTTCAATGTCGGAAGTGTGACCCATCAAAGACTCTTTCACTTTACGGTTAACGTCAGCATCAACCAAGGAATCTTCAAAAGCATCCCGTAAACTAGTCGGTTTAAACCCTACATTACTGTTTAGACCAGACTTAACAATCAAATCCCGAACAATCGTGCTGATATCTTGACTATCTAAAGGCCCTTGCCTCCCAAGAATCAAACGGTTACTCTGCCCTTTTCGGTTAGCGACTAAGTCAGACACAATAATAGCCCTCACTTTCAAGTAAGCTTTTAACTCACAAGAAATATCAGGTGTCACGACACCACGCCAAATCTCCCCTGTTTTGCTTCGGCTAAACTCAAAATAACTCCATGATTCAACAGGTAAATCACCAACATTTAACGCTGCAACATCAATAGGCGCTGGTCCACATTGATACATCAACGTTACAATTAAGCGATCACGGCAACTATCAGCTAAACCATAAAGCAACCGAACATCATCGTTACTAGGCGAATACTTCCTTTTCTTACGTGCCTTCGGATGTTTTAGGCTACGCATATCTAAAGCGTACCGACGGCTATTGTTGCTGAAAAAACCCTGTATTCGTCCAACTTGGCAACCTACTGTTTTACCCGCTAAACCATTCTCTAATAGAAATTTGGCGTAAGCAACCGTTTTCTTCTCATAAAACTCAGCGGCCTCATCTTTATTGAGATCGAATCTTCTTTGGGCAATAACCTGGTCAGGAGTTTGGTTAAGAAACATAAAATAACGGGGAAGCTCACAGTAATATTGCCGTTTGCCACTCTGCTTAAGATTCTCAATGGCACGTTGAATCGACGCATAAGATTCTATGGAACTACCAAACTTGGCAGTAAACTGTTTTTGGTAGCTATTCTTAACGTATGGCACACGGTTAAATATCTACAGAAGGCATATAACGATTACGATTCAATATCTCTACAAAGGATTGTACAAGGTTAATGTTGTAACAGAAAGTGAAGGCTACTGGATTGTTGAAGCCTTGGAAGATTTTGAAGATTGTATTGAAGGAGAAAAAGTCCCGGTTAAGGCTGGTGAAAAGCGCATTGTACAGCCCAATGAGTTAGTTAAGAAAGATGCAATACCAGCTATAGTAATTGAGCACGCGTATGAACTGCAATTAGAAAAAAAAGTGAAACAAATGGTTAAAAAATATGAAAAAGAGAAAAATAAATCCTGAAAATAGTGCACATATGATTTGCCTTTTTATTATTTATTATTTTGGACTCAACAAAAGTAGGACTAAAAAAATCAAAGTAAGTTATCGATAGAATAGTCAAAATAAAGAAAAAATTTGGTTTGTCAGTAGTTTTCTACCCAAACCCTAACTTTGTTAATAGTTTGTTGCATTTTTTGACCATATTTAAGACATTACTTTTCAGGATTGTTAAGGGGACCATGCTGGGTAAAGGCATGATTTCCCGATTTGGTTTTTTCGCTGTCTTTGTTCTGGTCTTTGCCATAAGAAAAATAGTCTATTTTACACTGGAAATAGTTTTGCGGGCAACTGTTAGTGTCCATTGTTTTTTTGTATGTTTTTAGCCTTGCCTTTCTTATGAACTGTTAAAAAACAACCCATAACTAAAAAAAAACTACCCATAACTGAATCAAATTAAACAAGTTTATAAGCGATATATTGACACGTCAATGTGAGGTAAAATCAAATGGGATATGAAGAAACTGTGACCTATCTTCACGATAAAGAAACCCGCAAGGTTCTCGCTGCGGTAGAACGTGAATATAGGGCACGTAAAAAAGCTAAATTGCTAACTTTGCAAGGCCCAGCCGGTCAAGCAGAACCTTGCAAAGCTGATGCACCAACACTGAGGGAAAGCACACCGTGTTAAGCAAAATACTCAATTCAGTTTTTAAACTTTTGCTACATGGCGCCTTCCTGACCCATGAAAAAGAAAAGGCTATGACTCCAGCCGCCAAGCACGAAGCCATAGCCAGCAGCCCCGCACCCAATCAAGATACAGGAGCCACCGATATTGAATAATCAAGCGTCGTCCTTTTTAAGTTATTTGGAAACTAAGCCGAAAACTCAAATCGCAACAGACTATAAACCACTAAAAGAATTGCTACAAGCAAAATTACCGTGTTTTAACGCCCAATCTAAACCTTGGGATAAGCCTAAAACTTGTTTAAGATGTGACTATTTCAGATCGCCAGATTACTGCAAACTAAATGCAAGCTATAGCGTTACAAGTGAGACAAAAGCATGTGCAAGAGCGATCCCAATCCAACCAAATAGAGGTTATCGGTGACTGACATTGACCGATAAAAAAGTAGAAGCCCTCTGCAAACTACGTGATGCTTTTTCTATGGCTTCTGAGGCATTGGATGAGTTCATAAATACATTAGCACCGAAAGAAGTCAAACAAGAACCAGTAGCAAACGAAAATATCTTTCTATCCTTGAAGTTCGAACCACAGCAAGGCTTCAAGCTCGGAGTTTTTGAGGTTGCATTCAAAGTTAACTCTGAAAGCACCGCTGACAAGTGGCAGATGGCTTACGATTTACTAGCTAAAGCCAATGCAACAATTCAAAACAGGTACCATGGCAAAGAATACATTTTTTCATATTGGCTTTATGGGGATGGCAAAATTTATCGGCAAAAACTAAAGGAGACGGCTTCGCATTGAAAACAGACGTCACTTGTAACGGTTGCGGTCTTATCAAATGCGAAGTTCGCTCAGAGTGCCCCGACAATGAACTCGAAAAACAGGGAGAGTTGCCGTCACATTGACCTCCGAGCAGCCAACACAAGAAATAAGAAACTGCAAAAAATGCCCCTTAATATCAAGTTGTGGTCATAGAGCAAAACATGAACAAGATGGTTGTTTGCGCACCTATGAACACAGCGACTTAGTTAGCTTGCAAGATTTTCGCTATACACAACAAGGAATACAAAGATTAGGGGAGTTGCTAACGCATTGACGATATCGGAAAACCCAACTGCAACAGACACAACCACTTCAGACCTTCCAACTCCAAGCAATGAGTGGCTAGAAGAACCAACCAAGCCTAAACCCGAGGATTTTAAGAACCCTGAAAACTTCGAGTTTGCATTCAACGAATACAAACAAAAAATGGCAACCTACCAAGCCAGGCTATCAATGCATAAGGCAGTAACAGAAGAGGAAAAACCAGACGAAAAAGACATATTCAAATGTTTCTTCGGCAAAAAATACCCAAGTTATGATGATTTTAACCCATCGGACCCGTCAGAGGTTGCGTTAGGTTACGGGAAAGCTGCTAAGAAACTTGGGTTTAAAGTTGAGTTAGTGGCACAGTGGATAAAGGAAAACGAGAAATTCAAAACTGACATATCAACAGGCATCTTATACTTTTATAATGGCAAAACTTGGATTGTAAACGCTGAACCTTACCTAGAACATTTAGTCAACTTAATACTCGGGCAGAACGAAAGAAAAAGCCACTACACCAACATCGTGTTTCTCTTAAAATCCAAAACTTACGAACAGATAGAATTTAGCAAAAAAATTGCATGTGAAAACGGTTTACTTGATCTGTACACGTTAGAGCTAACATCTTTCAACGATAAAGAAATGTCCTTCCACAGTTTCCCAGTAACATACAATAAAGACGTTGATAAAGTCAAACTTGTTAATTGGCTTGAGTTTCTAAAACAAGTTGCAGACCCCGACGATATACCGCTGTTGCAAGAGTGGTTTGGTTATTGTTTACTCCCTGATTTTCCTAAACATAAATCGTTATGGGTACATGGGCCCGATGGCAGAAATGGAAAAGGTGTTTTCGATAGAACAATAAAGGGCATGGTGGGAGAAAATAATTATTCAACTGTTGGTTTAGAAAGGTTAGATGGAATACAACGTTTCGTATTAAAAGACTTATACGGCAAACTCTATAATTCCAGCTCTGAACCCCTAAGCAATAAGATTTTTCAAACAGAAATATTCCAAAAAATAACCGGGGGCGACGCAATAGACGGTGAGTTTAAAGGTGTTAACAATTTAAAACGTTTTACCGTTTATGCAAAAATGACTATCTATGGAAACAAGTTTCCCCGAGTGAAAGACCCAACACCTGCATTTAAAAAACGCATGCTCTTTATAGAATTCCCAAATACTTTCAGCGACAGCGAACAAATAGAGCATTTAGAGAATAGTTGGCTAAACGATCCAGAACAAAAAAGTGCAATTCTGAATTGGGCTTTAGAAGGGCTACAGCGATTAATGGGTAATCACTTTAACTTTTTACAAACAAAAAGCCAACATGAAATTGAACTACAGTTCCTAAGAGCAACAGATAGCGTGACAGCGTTTGTAAACGAAACAGCAACCTTCGACAAACACTTAATAACAGATGTAAACGACGCTAAAGAAGCATACGACGCTTACTGTGACTATTGGGGGTTAATAGGGGAAAACGACAAGAAATTCACAGCCAAACTAAGAGACACACCACATATAAAATATGGTAGACCCCGAATTTTAGGCAAACAAGAAAGATCCTGGTTAGGCGTTGCATTTAATAAACTTGAAACCAACGACGAAAGCGAAGAAACAAGCGGTGAAGCAAAAGAGGTTAAAGCGAAAGATACACAGCTGACTTTAGTTGCGAATGATATAGAAAAGCAATCTGTGACAGCTGTGACAGCTGTGACACGTCCTATACTCTCCGAAAATTTCAGAGATAATAAAAATATAGAAGAGAGTAAAACACCTGTCACAAGTGTCACAACCGACGGCGAACAATCGGCGATAGGGAAAAATCAGCTTAAGGTAATCACTGAAGAATCTGGATTAAGGCACATAGAAGCAAACAATCTTGTAAGTGCTAAACGGTTTAAGCCTAAAGCTGGGGTCCTATGCTCTCACATAGACCAAGACGTACCATGTGCTAAGGAAGCTGAATATTCAATCAATGGGAATCTTTACTGTCCGACTGACTATGAAACAGAAAAAGAGAACTTGCGGAAAATAGGGAAAATTGTTTGTGTAGAATGGACAGAGGAGGTTTCTTAGTTGGTAGAATCGGGAAGCGTCTCTGGAATTCTTGAATCATACACAACTGACGGGTTGAAAGAGAAACTCTCCAAACTTGACGCTTTATTAAAATCTGTTGATTTACGCGCTAAACAAATAATGCCTGTATCTCCGTTTTCAACTCGTGCCTCCCTCAATGGCAAACATTTTTGTTTGGATTGTGGTCGAAGGCTGAAGTCTCACAAAGCGAAGCGCTGTCAATCTTGCAACATGCGAAATGTTGGCAAAAACCACACGGAAACGCGAAAGAAGATATTAAAAAATAGAGGTTTTGAACTTGATTGTAAATGAAACATCTAATAGCGAAAGCGATAAAAAAATAAGTACCCCTGAGAAAAATCAGTATAAAACAATCCAAGAAAAAACAGTTGACGGCACCCAAGTTTTTACTCTTGTTGACTTAGACGACAAAGACCCAGACCGCTCCCTTGCTGAAAGTGCTGAAAATATCGGTTTCTTAGAAGAGGTTGAGTTAATGGCTGATGGAAAAACCGTTATTGATGGGTTTCATAGACTTGCGGCAAACCCTAATTGGCCTAAAAAGATTATTCCAACGGTCACTACTGAAAAACAGCGTCTTTTCCGTTCATTGGTAAGAAATGGACATAGGCGAACAATGACGGCTGAAGAACATAAGCAAATAGTTTCAGAGTTGGTCTATAAACAAGGTGTTACTTTTAAGGAATATAAGAAAACTACCGGGTTCGGTCATACCACTTGTTCTAAATATTTCCCCAAAGAACTGCAACATCTTAATCCTATTCGTGCTCAAGCTGGAATAGCATCGGGAAAAGCAAGAGCTCTCAAGGCCACACAACAAACACAAAGTACCGATGTCGGTACTTTCACCGATTCACAAATTAACGCTCCAGACATAGCGCTGATTGGCGCTAACCCAAATGAAGAACCTGAGTTAATCAGTGATAAGTTTGTTCCACTAGTGGAACAAAACCCAACTTTAGAGCCTACCTCTGAAGAGAAGATCGACGCTTTAAACGCTGAAGCCGGCGAAGAACAGCAACAACTTGAAAAGCTGATTGGTGAAGCAAGCGCCGATTTACCCGATGATTTTAAACGCGCTGTCTATAACTTAGCGGTTAACCCAGCAAAAGAACTTACGCAAAAAAAGCTTAATGACTGCCTCACCATCACGCTTGAGGTCTTATTGGATTTCATAGAGCAAGAAGGTACGCTGCAGGAACTTCTTAAAACAGCTTCAGAGAGATGGTGATTTAATGTTGGCTACGCTAAATGGAAACACCGAAAATATCCTTGCTTACGTGCGAAACAGTGGCTTTTCCTTAGAGAAATATGAGCAAATTATCCCTGAAATGAAGTTGCATCAACAGCTTTTCCAGCTTAAGTATCGAGAGAACATCATCGACCAGGATATTTTGAAGAAACTTCTAGGCCTTAACAGCAACATTGAGTTAGCTAAATATGTAGAGATTCTTAACGCATGGATAACCTCCCAAAAAACGTTAGATCTAGATCTTGTTTGCCCCGAATGTTTGGTTGCAGTTCTCACGGATAAACCTGAAGAGGGAGATAGGGTTTGTTTGTGCTGTGGGGTAGTCGCAAACGCCTCATATGAAGAGAGTATTCCTTTCGATGATAGCTTAGACCGTGACGTTACCTTTCAGCCGTCAAGTGCATTGAGTTTTTCCGATGGGTTAGGTCAAACGATAAAATCTCAGGAAATCCATAAGCTTCTTACTAACAATGACGTTGACCTTTCGGAGTTTCAAAAAGCGAATCCACAAGAAGCAGCCGACCTTTTACTTTGTGGTTATGCTATTAAAGACATTTCGTTTTATCGGTTAAGTCAAGGGTATGTTAGGCGAATCCCTATGGCAGACATTAACAACCTTTTTAATCAACAAGACAAACCCTTGAGAAAGTACAAGCTAGCCATGGTTGTAGATTCATTCACGACAGATAACAAAGCGGTTTTAGTTTCTGCTGAGCGTCTTTGCGAAAAATACGGAATCACAGATGTGGTTTTCAAGAACTCTTTAGGCAGTAAGGTTAGGTTGGCACGAGCCACCCTGAAGCATTTTGGCAATTCAAGACCCAGGATTAAGCCTTTGGTTGACACTGTTTTTTTCTTAACTTTGTTGGATTTCAAGAAAAAGACCGAGATCAAGAAGGCTAAACCTCACTTGCGAATTGATTATGGCATTGCGAATCTAATTGCCGAATATACTGTTTTCAAGAGAAAACATAGTAAACCAAACTTAAACTCCAGCTTTCTTGATGCCTATGAGGCAAAGGTGCTTAACAATAAATGAAATAGAAAAGTTAAAGCGGTTGTACCAACGTTGTTTTCTGCTACTGACACACTGTCAGCAATCGGTTTAATCTTAGGAATCAAGGAATATTATTTTCTGCAACGTTGTTTTCTGCCACTGACACTCTGTCAGTCACTACTTTCGCCTTCGCTTTCCAACGGTAAAAGGCTCTTTCGTCAAGTTGGAACATCTTTTGCAGCTCCTTATCTGACACACCTTCTTTCGATAGATAGCTCATAGACTTAGCAATGTCAAGGTTCTCTGATTTGGCAGCAAGCGTTACCTCCAGTTTGTCAAGGATCAACTCTTCAACATGAACAATGATGTAAAAGTGCCGTGTGACAAAGCATTCCTTGAGTAAATGGGTTTGATCGCCTTTGGGAGTGATCGCTTTTTTCACCGTATATTTCTCCGTTGCCTCACAAAGTTCGCAATAGTTTGTTAATGCCGGAAACTCTGCTAATAGTTGATGATAATAGCCTAAAAACGATTGAAAAACATCAACAGATCGCAAGATGGTTAAGCTAATCTCTATGTAAACAGAGCCCTTTTTGTTGAAGATTGCAACTGTATTGGATTTTAGTTTTCCTATGAACTCTTGAAGGCTGTCAGGGAGATTATCCAAACTTGTTAGCAAACCCATGTTTGCCTCTGCTATTGGCATCTGACTAATTGTTGTAATCTTTCCCTCTACAGTCTTAATCGTTAGTGGCTGCAAAGAAGCATGATTGATATTTGATAAGTGACCGATAATTGGTATAGAATTATCACCTTCTTCAGGTAAGCGTGTCGAAAAATCAATATCAACCTTAAATTGCTTTTCTTCTTTTTGCATATTCTTAAAACCTCTAATAGAAAAATGATAAATAATGCTAACTGACACAGTGACAGTAAGCCATAAACGGTTTTAGGCAGCTTCCAAGAGGATTCAAAAGCTAAGAATCATGGGAACGCTCCATGCCTAAAACTAAAAGTTGCCCAAATATCCAAAAAGCCCCATTTCCTATTAGAAAAGCCCATCATTTAACAAGGTACAAAACATATTATGAACCTGCCAGTTTTATAATACAAGTCTTCTACCTTAGGAAAAAGTAGAAATCGCACGGGAAATCTGTTAATCGCAATCCCCCCCACATGTTCAAAGTACTACTCATAAGTAATATTAAGGGTTGTTTTTGGTTTTTAGTGTACTAGACCCGATTTTTTTTGAAAGCTCGAAAAAATTTCTAAAGCGTGTAGAGATGTACGCTGCAACATCAAATAACTTGGACGGTAAAAAATAAAGAGGAAAGATAACTCAAGAGTCGGAGTTGTCAGAGGGTTTTTGTTTGCCCTCACTACGCCGAATCTTAGTAATCTTTGCTTCTGTGCTTCGCCTAAGAAGAACGAACTCCAAGTATTCGATGTAGGTTTCAAGCATTGAATAGTTGAACGGGTCAGAAGGTTTGAGGTCATAGTTCTTCAGCTTCTCAAAGACTATGGATATGTCCTTATTCAATGAGCGATCAGTTCCAAGAGAAACCGCAAAGCACATCATAATTTCATAGACTGGCTGAGGATTATTATAATGATTCGGGGTAACCTCGCTTATTAGAATTTTAAACAGACCATCTTCCATCTTTTTATATTTCAGCCGTTGCTCAACCAATCCCGCGCAGTCAACCGTTGGAACTTCCTTGCCCTCGTTACGTGCATTGTACTCCTTGACTAGTTCATCAATGACAGCGTTCGGTTTCTTGTTGGAAAAGATAGGTGCGTTATGCTTAAATTTTCCCCACTCAACACGGTCCACATAGATGCTTGTTGTTATCTTGTCTTCTTTTACAGATTCCAAATAGTTCACCTTATACTAGAAAAAAGATAGAATATCTAAGAAAAGAGTAAAAGGTTTAAAGGAACAGGTTAATAGTTTGAGATTAGCCCACAATTCTTGAAAACACGTATTATGTTTTCTACTTTATTCCAACGCCCATATTATAGAGACTTGAGTAAGATTTTCCGTATTTAGAATCGCCTTGCCAGTAGAGCCTTAAATACCAAGTTGACCCAGTTCCATCTCCAATATTCCAAGGTTTAAAAATTGTACTAAAAACGCCATTTGTCATAGGTAAAATTTTTGATGAGTTAACTACGTTCTTTGAATCCCAATAATAGAGTATAATTTGTCCACTCTTTGTATTGTCAGAAATAGTTCCATTCAATGTTATTGTCATCGTAGGTTCGATATAAGATTGGTTGGCAACCAATGTAAATGTTACAGTTGGAATCGGGGTGGGAGAAGGAGTAGGTGTTGGAGTAGCTGTAGGAGTTGGATTGGGTGTTCTTGTTGGTTGGGGTGAAGGCGTTGGTGTCGGTATAAATTGCAATACTTGCAATGTGCTTGTAGCAGTAATTGTGCTTTCATCAGCAAAAATGAAGGTATATTGAACTGGATAACTTGTCCCAGAATTGAAAGTTCCATCAATAGGTCGCATATCCAATCTGAGGGTATCTTTAGGCAACACGAACTGATTTAAACCCAATGAAGTTCCGATACTATTAACAGTAATGTTAAGCCGACTAAGCGGTATATTTCCAGTATTTTTAGCAGTTAAAGACAAAAACGCCTTTTCGTCAATCAATTGTAAAACAGCAGTTTCCAGAAAAGCAGAACCAACATATTTGTAAGGAGTATAATTTTGAGAGTAAATTTCGTACTGTCCATCATCAAAAGTAACCGTTAAAGTCACAGCAAAATTGGAAGATTTAGTTATCACCAAACCATTTAGGTTAACAGTTGCATTTCTTGTCTGTCCAGAAGGAAGAGTAATCTCGGAATAACCATAATTGACTTCATTGACATCTGAACCAATAACTGTAATTTTAGAATTGTACAAATTGGTAATTGTAAAACTGGCAATAGTACTTTTCCAATCATTGCTTGGAGAAAAATGTAAATTAATGATTTTAACCTTAGTGCCAATAAAGAGATTTTCATCACGCAAAAGCAGAACTGCAACAGTAACCGATAGTACAATCGCTACGACAAGCGTTAGAATAACGACCAATATAATCGAAGAACGTTTCTTCATTCTAAACGAATGGCATTATCCAACGTTCAAATATATTAGACTTTAATCCTCCCCGCTCTCTAAGATTCTGACTAAAAATAAAGCCCCCATAAAAAAACAGAGGTCAATCATAACCAAACAAAAACAAGAAACAAAACCAATTTGAAACTGTTAAATAATTGCTCAAAAAAAACCAGTTGGAAAGTTCCGCAGCAATACTTAACGGTCAAAACACAACAGCAATAAAAAAGAGGAAAGAAAAGGGGAAAATAGGCGGGATACATAGCCATAATACGATAAGAATATTAATAAAGTCTAAGAAACTTTCTAAGAATTAAAAAAAAATACTTTCAGTTAACCCTCTACTTCCTAAAGAATCTGTTAAATCGTGTGTTTTAAATATCCCTAACCAAATAACGTGTACTTTGGGGGTAAATATGTTTAACAAACATATCTTTGATCCAGAAATATTAGGTTCTAAGGAAGAAGAAAAATCACTTGAGTATGAGGGGTGGGCCATTTTAGCTCATATAAAAGCAGAAAGTCAGTCCGAATTAATTTCGAAGATAAAGTACACTTTTAATAGTGATAGTTTTAGGTTCAATGAAAGTAACAAAGAATACTTTATTGAATACAATGCATGTACGGAACCCATCAAAGTAATTCCTCAAGAGATTAAATACACAAGTCCATACAACATAAAAACTGAGTTCTATAACGTGATTTTCCAATCAAACGTTTTTGGCATTAAATGGAGTGAGGAAAAGAAGCATCAAGAGCTGTGTGGTAAGGTTTCCTCAAAACTTAGGAAAAAGAGAGCTTTCTGGGTAAGAGAAAGCAAATATTTTCCCATACCGAAATTTCTTAGATTGATAAGAAGAAAGAGAAATTAACCAAAATTTCAATGACGCAAAGATTTGAAGATGTGAAAAAACAGACCTTTTAGTGTTGTAGTTTTTTCGAGTTTTTAAAAAGGAAAGGAGGACGGAGACTATTGATTGACTCGAATATCCCAGCTTACTTCTCTTTTTCTTCGCAATCTGCTTTTTTAACTTCTTCTTCAAGGTATACTTTTTGGGAGACTAGTTTTTTATCTGCTTTGGGTTTATCTGCCTCATCCGCCACCGATTCGTATAGTCTTTGTCCCAACGAAACTGCTCTTGCTTCAACTCTCGCCCTCACCATAGCTTCGTAGTCTTGTTTTTCAACAGGTTTATTTTCCTTCTTTTCTGACACTTTGTCACCTCCCCAAAAACACAAACAAAATAACAGTAATTGAAAACAGAATTAATGATACAAGTAAGCAATAAATTGACTTTCTTATGTCAAATGCTTCTTTGTCGTTTTCCACCAAGTTACTACTTATAGCGACAGCATATTCATCATAAAGAGCTTGGGAAACGACATCTTTGCTTGAGTTTTCGTAACCGCCTATTAGGTTGAAAGCATTTGGAACATAAGCGTAATTTTTTATTTGCAAGGCTTTGAGGACAAATAAGATTGAGCCGAATAAGAGCACGTAGACTAATACAAAAGTGACAATTGGGCTTATTTTGGATGCAAAAAACCAACTCAATTCACTTTTTGGCAGAATAATTGAGGTTAACGATGTTAGTCCAAATCCTGAGATTAGACTCATTATTATCCCGACGAATCCAACAAGATTGTTAGCTTTGCCATCCAAATCCTGTTTTCGTTCAACTTCAAGTTTGAATCTTTCCATAACAGAATTCAGAATTAATTCTTTTGCATTACCCACCAAGCCTTTAAGACCTCAAATTCAATTACGGTCTATTAGCTTTTAATTCTTTGTTTAATCATATTTATGCTCTCAATTGGTGAAAACCCCTTTTTTATTTTTTTCAATATTTGCTTGAAAGATACTTCAAAAGTTCTAAAGGAATTTCCTTTAAGCCTCTCTCTACTCAAACTCTCCAAAAGAATAGAACGCCTTTGATTATTTCCGTATCCGTGACCGCTTCTTGGATTGTAACCCATATCTTTTCAATCACCTACATAAGAAAAATAGGTACGACTGGAAGAGGTAATGACATTGAAAATAACTAAAGGAAGACTTCCAGCCATACCATAAGAAAAAAGAGAAAGGACAAAAACTCGGAAGTGAAGAGTAACCAAACATAAAAGATTCTCCGGAGGATCTGTTTGGTTAGTTTTGCCCTGCTTCCAAGGCCCTACAAAAGAAAAATAGAAAAAAAGGGCGAATAAAACCGAGAGCAAAGGGCTATGTTTGACAGCTAAAGAGGTTTGGTTTGAGTTATTGCTCTCGGCGCCCTAAAACAAAAAAGAAAATCTTTGGTTACGGCTTAGAAGCCTTTTCGCTCTCCAGCTTCTTTAAGAGATTTTCAAGCGTTATGTTGTCTTCTTGCTCATACATAAGATAATTAGTCTTTTCTTTGTAATCTCCACCTCGAAAGGCAAAATTCAATAGAAGCTGCCCAAGGCGTAGATCAGGCGCCAGTTCCCAAAGCTCCTTTAACGCATCAAGAATTTCTGGTATTCTTGCAGGGTTTCGGGGCTTCAATTCTTTATTCATACTCTCGATGGACTTTCGGAGGGACTCAGGCAATTTATCCATCTCTTCAGGAGGTAATTGACCCAAGACCGCTCTATTGATCCTCAACACATCTTCAGCAGTTGGGTAAACCAATCCGTCTTTCTGTTTTTTTGGTTGCTTCTTAGCCTTCAAAATTATCTCACCTTATTTCTTTTTCTCAAGAACAACATGGCTATTGTCAGCCCACATTTCAATAATGTCACCTTTCTTTATGCTGTATTGGTCGCATATTTCTTTAGGAATTGTAACCTTCAAACTCTTGCCGACTAGAACCACGCTTATCTTAAATTTTGTTGGCATTTCCACATCAATCACCTATTAAGAATATCCCTAAGATATTAATATAAGTATAGCTCTTTAATACTATTGAGAATATCTCTTAGATATTCCAATTGGGAGAAAATGAAAAATGAATGAAAATGAAAAAGAAGAACCAGAAATATCTAAAGAATTTTCCCTTGAAATAGAAAAATATGCGAAACTAGAAGGTCTATCACCGGAAGAGTTCACCCAACAAACCATAAAGGACCGCTTAGAAAAACTAAAGAATCTCTACCCTAACATAGAAGCTCTTTGCCCGAGTGGATGCGGAACAAAACTGGTTAAACACAAATTCGTTAATGTCTTCGACGAGAAAGGAGCTGTTAGCTTGAAAGACTCAGAGGAAGACCTGTACTGCCCAAAATGCGGTATAAGATGGATTGCGGAACAGCATAGCCCACTTAACACCGATGAAACAAAGCCTGAAATTAAAACTGAAAAAATAGAGTATGAAACTATACCTGTAGCAGTGCCTAAACTCGTTATGAATTACTTGAGAAAGACAGAAACTAACGTAGACGAAGCCTTGCAGTACGCTATTGTGGATCATGTACGCGCTGAAATGGAAGCCATGACTGGACTAGAATATATTGACCTCTTTGACCTAAAACCTGTATTCTACAAAACCCTAGACGACGAACGCTTTAAACCGGAAGAATAAGCGTCCTTTTTCCCTTCTCTTCCTTTTTTTGGTTTTTCTATAGATTTAAACACAATAAAGGCATATCTCAATATTCAGTAAGAAAGAGCTCTCGAACCAAGAAATTAATGATCGACTCATTAAAAGAGGTATTCACCCTACAAATTTAAGACCTCTTTAGAGTTTGAAAACTTTAGTTATGTTCCTTAATCCTTATTGCTTGAATGTTTAGAGAGCATCACCTATCACTAATACCTGTTGTTGGTGTTACCCAACACCTAAGAGTGATAGAAAGCCTATGTTGTATGGTTAATTGTCATAATAGGTATTAAGACAATTATCATGCTTCATGGGCTTCTTAGTACACTATAGTGTGGGGTAACACCAACAGCATATACTTGTACTGTGTACTGTTGCGATACCTCAACAAGTCAAAAGATAACAATAGAAGTTATATTCTAAAACGGCAAATAAGTCCATATGAAAATATCAGGAAAAGAAAGACTGCTTCTTATCGAAAAAAAAGATGAAATTAGGAAACTAAATGAAGAAATAACTGATTTATCGACTGATCTAAGTAATAATGAGTTAGAAATAAGGAAACGAGTAAACGGCATTATTTCTCTAATTAGTGAAATAAGTTGTTATGCACAGCCTAAAAAATTTAACATGTCTATGCTTGTTGTATTCGTTCAACAAATGTTTTATAATCTTCATCTGGGAATGCCTGAAGTTACAAAAACTTGCTTGGATTTATTCTGTACCGTAACAAATTCAATTACATTTAATTTCACCAAAAGAGATTTGATCATAAATATTCAGAATTTAGACGTATCCCTGCTAAAGTTCCCTACTAAGCCCAATTAAGTAAAAAAATACAGTGGTACATCAATATTTTTTAGTAAGCTAACTCAGCGTTCAAATAATTTTTCTTTATTTAGTTCTTTTTTCAAAATTTTCTATTCTATCTGTGAGATATTCTTCTATTTCTTTGACTTCACTATTTGAAAATTTGTAGCCTTCATTTAATATAAAATTCACGATACTCTTGTCCCTATTATTGGAAACTTTTAGGATAGTGCAGCTTTTAGGTGATTTACCTTCTGGAATATTCAACTTACATTTTTTATGTGAAAAAACTAAAATCGCTTTAACAAACGGATTACTTGCCCTTGCTTCAGTATTAAAGATTGAACAATCAAATAATACATCTCTCACCTTAACCGCATGAGTAATAGCTTGACAACTAGGATTACCCCGTATACCGAACCAATTTTTGCCATCATAACTTATTTTATGAGAAATATGCTTCGTTTCTATGGTAAAAATTCCATTTGGACCAACAATTATATGGTCAATATTTCCCCTTCGCTTTCCTTCAGCATCTACTAAGATAACATCATTAAACAGAGAATATTCATTGTTAAGATTGGTTGAAATGTTTTTAACTACTTTTGTTTCTCCGTTTAGGCCCATTTTCCAAGTATAATAATTGCCAAACCCGAAGAATACTGCGCACATTGAAATGATGCCCATAAGAAATCCTCGGGCTGTGTTTAATCTTCCTAAGTCTATGTAGGTTGGCAGATAATCATATGCAGTAAAATACAATATCACAAAGGGAGTAAAGAAAATTAAGAACACTATAAGATATTTTCGTGCCTTATCTTTAGCATAAGAGCCAATCGGCTTTAGTTCCCTTACCATGCTACTCTTGTCTGTTGTGTTTGCATTTAAGTTCTTTCATAATGAGGTATAGGATAGTTTATTTCTAAAACTGGTGTTGAAACATTCAAAAATAAGTTCATTGATTTTCAAACATGGCTTTCCAATTGGTTTAGTTGTGGTTTTGTAGCGTTGAGAGAAGTATGTACTGCGTCAAATGGCGCTACCCCTAAAACAAAAAAAAGAAAAAGGGATTGTTGACATGGATAAGAGTGAGGAAATAACCATTCTGAAAACATGCAGATATCTATAAGTAGAAATCGGGGTATGTTAGTAATTTCTGCATGTTACTTCCGCTTTCGAAATACTTTATGTCCTAAACAAAAAGCAACAGTCCGCATAAATGAAGTTAGAGGAATTTTTAGTTGGTTGCATGAGAAATTGCTAAAAACATAAAGGTCTGGATAGTTCCGCACCATCCATCTAAGATACATCCAAGTATCTGCAACCTAACTTTTGAAGAACATTTTTCTCAAGATTCTTTTTTGGCAACACGAGACTTTTGCTGACGATGATAAAGCATGTACAAAACAATCAAGAAAATCGGAAATAGAAAATCCCAATATAAGACGATGCCTGTATTGCTCGCAGAAAAATTATTCTCTTGCATCATATGAAGGATATGAGTAAACCCTGCGCCCCAACCGAAGATGAACTTCATAATAATAAATGGAAACCAGTATGCCCTTTTCCAAAAGCCGAGAAAGCCAACCAGCCCAATTCCAATAGATGCAAATCCCAACTCCATTTGAAAACCACTGTTCAAAGGCCAGCCGATTCCCGACGCGACCTGGTCGGCAAATATAATATGACCGAGTAATCCGCTCATTATAGTAAACCAACCTGAAAGCCCGATGGTTAAGAGTGCAACGAGTTCAATCACCGACTCTTTTCGTCCTTTATTGCGCGTGGCAAGTAGGATTGCAACGATTGAAATAATCGTCACAGCGATTTGTATGTAAATATTTAGACCCGAAATATCAAATGCACTCATTTAGTTCCCCTAAACTATTGTCTCAAACAATGACCAGCGTCCGATGATGACAGTTGCCACTATAATCACTTTTATTATTTTATATAACCCTTACGCTGTTCAGTTGAATCATCCACAAGCAGCACCTTCAAGGAAACTCATTGTGACCCCCCTTCACGAAGTTTGCTTGTGAGGGGGTCTTAAAAAGAACTTTTCAAAAAATCTAAGACAGCAGGAGTAACTTTCTCGGGCATCTCTGTTTGAGGATAATGTCCAGCATCTTCAACAATTAATAATTTAGCAGATAATTTGTCAGCTATGAATTCTGCTTCAGCTTTAGGGTCAGGCCAATCTGGATCTTTCGTTCCGGCTATAACTAGTGAGGGCACTTTTACCTGAGTCAAACGATTCTCAACCAATTCTTTGGTCGAAGACCCCAACGACATTGCTGCTTCAAATCTTCCTTTCTCTTCTAAATTCGCCTTCAAATTACCTAAATACTCATCGAAATCGCTTGGCTTTCGTGTTGGATATAACGTTTTGTAGTAGCTAATCCACGCTGAAATTTTCCAAGGACCATGCAACAGTATATCCATAGCTAATTTTCTAGTCAGGCTCAGTTTCTCATTACGTAAAAAGGCACTAATTAAAATCAAAGACTTTATGGCCTCAGGGCGGTCTAGTGTGGCCCATACCGCTGGCGCTGGCGAGAAAGATGTTGCTATGACATGTGCTGGACTCGCATCTAAATGATCAATAATTGCCAATATGTCCTTTCCAACGGCAGGAACGTCATATTCAGGCCACGGAACACTTGATTCACCCTGTCCACGCAAATCTACTGTGACCACACGATAGCCTTCTTTTACTAGAGCAGGTGCAAGGTAGCGATACTCACTGCGAAGCGCACCCATACCAGGTAACAAAATAACTGTTTCCCCTGACCCACCACTATCATCATACGCCAATATACCCTCTGGTCTTATAAAAAACTCTGTCATAATCCTCAAGTTAAAATATCAATTTATTGGTAATTAAATATATTCGTATTAATCGAAAACAGAGCCGTGCAAGTAATAAGTAAATCTTCCCAGATGCTCTTCTATTAGATTTTTTGGCCGTTTCTATGATTCTTAGTAGCTTCATTTCAGTTTTCAACTCCCTTATACATGCCACCAGGGCAAAAAAGCCGCGGCTTATCAGGGCACATTAACTGCAGATCGAGAGTAGATACCAAATGGGGAACCTACGAAGCACAGAAAAAAACAAAAACGCTACCGTAGGCGTGATGCAAATTTTACAAAAATACTCCTATTCAGCTAGTTTGAGCAGAGGAACTCATACCCTTTGGGGGTTAATCCCGCCCGACCACCCTGTTTTTTGGATAATGTTATAACGACGGTTTAAACGGCGGTGTCAAGCTAGCCCTCGGCACCACAATTAACATAAAACAATTTAATTGATATGGAGTGCATTAGCGTATAGCGGGGTTAATTTAATTTATTTTGTCTATAAACAATTCTTCAGGCCCAAGCATTCCCATAGAGCGTTTAAATCTTACAGGAAGATTCGAAAAAGTCATAAATCATTAAAAAGTTCCAACCCTTTTTGGGAGCTGGTATCCAATGATACATATTGGGATTTGTGATTTTGGCAGATGCCCTAAACTTCTGATTCAGCAATCTTACTAAAAATCTGGGCAATCATGTCAAGTTCAATTTCATCAGCCTCAGAATCGGTGGCGCCTTTATTTTTGTGGTCCAAAACATGTTTTTCAATAACTTGGCTCATAATCTTCAAATCGGGCAAGATAAGAATTTCATAGCCACAACTACAAGTTATAACTGGCAAATGACTCCTAACTGAACCCTTATGTAGCTTTGGACCTACCAATAATATTCCCCGAAATGACAATTATCAGTAACTATTTAAAAAGCAAAGTTTCCATTATTGAAATACTACCAGAAACAGAACATTTTTGGATTAATATTAAATCCAACCAAATAAGAAAAAGTTAGACTATTTTGAAAAGGTTACAGGTTGTAACATAGGTTCATTATTTATTAAAAATGACAAAAAGTGTTCACTCGGTTCAGGTTTATATTTCTCTCAAGAGCCACGTATATATCAGCCCCGCATTGTGTTGCTAAGAATTTTACCCACTATAGCATGCTGAATTCAAGAAAAAAACGAAGGATCTTAACAGAGTTCTTAAAAGGGAAATGCGGGTGAAAACCCGATTCTGACCAGAACGTTACGGTTTTGAGACATACTCGCAATCAATCGTATAAGAATTTACATATAGTCAACGCTTAAACCGAAGAGGTGAAAATAGCATCGTGCATGGAATACGCGGCTTCGCGCGTCAAGTCAGATTCTTAGATGGGCACATAAACACGTCTTGGATGCCATAAGAGAAACTATTTCTTGTTTATTGTAGACGCGCCCGTTATATTGATGGCACCCATCGTGGGGTCCCCGATGTATTTCAGATTTGATGCACCGCTTAATTCAGCATCCAGTTTTCCATCAAGATTTATCGTTGCACTACTTGCTCCACTAAGATTTACGTCAGCATCGTTAACTGGGAAATCGGTTAGATCCACATTGCTCGCACCTTCAATAAGTGCTACAAGATTACCCGCAGTGCCTACAGCATTAAGAGTGGAAGCCCCTGACACTTCAATTTCAGCGTCTCCTACGTTTGTGTCAGTCATTTTTAGGGAACTGGCTCCCGACAAAGCAAGAACAAATGGGTTTGAAGAATTGAATCCCTCAACTGTTCCCCGTGTTGCTCCTGACAAGATTAACGTATCCAACTCTGGCATAGTGATTTCAGCCTTCCCACTAGATATGCCTAAGCCTAGTGCAACATCTATTTTTAATGTGGCGCCAGTCTGGGTGACTTGAATCCTATCAAATATGTTCTCGCCTGCTGTAATCTTGACGCTAAACAAATTTGATTGTGTAATGTTCATTTCGAAAGCTGAGCCCACTTCAACGGTTGTAAAATCGCTAAACTCCATTGTTTCGGTTTTCAGATTGCCTGGTAAAACCCAATAGTAAACTGCAACGGCTCCAACAGCTACCACGACAACGGCTACAACTAATATCACAATTAAAAGTGAACTTAATGCTTTTCGATTTTTTGAGATACTCAAAATAAATAGCTCCTTTTCAATATAAATTGGTCGTGATACCATTTAAATTTTTCAGCTCTCGCTTAAGATAACATCTTCCTTTGCTTGTCAATGAGCGCGTAGAGTGGGCAATGTCAAGTGAAATTAAAACATTGCTCGTAAGAGATGTGAATATTTTCGTTTTGGGAAAGGAGCTTGACCTTTTAAGAGAGACTATAGGGGTACTTTGTTCGATAACTAATTCAAAGTTGAAAACTGCAAAATGAGCTAAAAAAATTACAATCAGACTTAGAATATGAAATGTTAAGGACATATCTAGAAGAAAGTTACTATACAATCTCAGCTATTTTTTCTTTTTTCATAATTAATCAAGTTTGAAGTTGAAACCAATTTTTTACTCTTTATTTCAGCTAAAACTTCGCAAAATCAGGGTAGTTGATTCTTGGTAAAAACTAATATGCAAAGAAGTAAAGAATAGAATCAAGTGATATTAATGAAAGCTCTTTCTCCTGAGAGTCAAAGAATCGCAAGGATTTTCAAAAACACATTGATGCTGCAAATGCGGAGTTAGATCGTGACTACGAGGTTGATTTGCCAGATGATTGAGGGTCAATACTGACTTAGCAAAATGAAAAGCCTCTTCTGATTGAAAAGGAAGTTTTCAAAAATATTAAATACTCAATCGCCATAATGAAAATGGATGTGAGCTTATGGTTTTGGAAGACGGAATAATATATATCTTTACTTGGGGCTCTCCCATTGGTATTGCAATATTCTTTTTTGGATTGGGTTATCTTTTAAAAAGCATTTTTTCTTTACCGCGCGCAGTTAGTAAAGAAAAAAGAAACAAGGAATCATAAAGATCAAATAGGCTTCATAGTTGTCGATCCGAACAAAACTGAACTCTATCAAGGTTCGTAAATGTGTGTGATTTTTAATGTCAGAACAAAAAAATAGAGTTATCTTCGACAGGTTTATAGACGCTTATAATAAGCATAACCTAGATTTACTTGACGATTTAATTTCTACAAACTATGTTGACCCAGAGTATCCTGAAATGAAGGGGTTAGGTGGACTAAAGCAAATGATGGGTATGGCGTTTATGGCGTTTCCTGACTACTATGAGACCATTGAAGACATCATCTCTGAGGGTGATAAAATCTGGATTTTGCTCCGCTATACCGGGACACACAAAGGGGAATTTATGGGGCTTGCGCCTACGGGTAAGAAGGTGACATCTTTAGTTGTTGATATGTACCGCATAAAAGATGGCAAGATTGTTTGGGGCAAACGCGTGCCGACTCCTGATTTGGCCTTTTTTATGCAGTTGGGGCTTGTGGAATACACAGAAAAGGGACGGAATCTCTTCCAAAGAAGCATTAAATAGCCCACAAGGGCTATGATCCCTATCCCAATACTATTCAAGTTGTTGAGGTTCCGAACCATTTGGGTTTGAGACCCAGCGACCCCACCATCATATGCCCGAAAAAGTACTAGGATTTTTTCTCGATTATTTTCTTTCAACTTTTTAGTTAGTTGTTTCTTAGCGTTTGGAGGTTTATTTCTTGGATTTTTCAATTGAGCCTTTCAAGCCGAAGTCAGTTTTCTGCAGTGATAAGGGTAAGAAGCATAATTATCCTAGAGCTCGTAAGCATTGGAATTTAGCGCGTGCGCTTCGGGATGCTTTCTTTCTTGAATGCTGACAGAATCAAGAGTAAACTACCCAGTTTGCTCGTCGATGGCAGTACAACAAAAAAGAAAAGCTGGAACAGCCTCATGCGTTACCGCTATCGATTTACTCAGTTTAAGAAGCGGCAGCCTGAAAAGTTTGACTCTATAACCAACCGTATTCTCTTAGACTTGACTGACTTAGAAAAAGCGGTTAATGAGTCAAATCACATTGGTCGGTGCCATAAAACTTCATGAAAGTTTCTTTGCTAACGTTTTTACCGCAGTAGTTCTGATACTGCTGATTTGTTTCATTTCAGTTTGCTTAATCTGCAAAAAACGCTAACGCTTTTTTGAAATGCATTACAATTATTAGCTAATATGTAAACTTCGGCGCAATAGCTCGAAAAAAGTCCTCAAGAACTCCTCTCCTATAAATACCGCTTGCTTCTGAGCAAGTCTTAAAAGTGATCATTGTAAAATATCGTCGAGGGAACCTTAGGATGCAGCAACTAGAGCTACAGGA
This sequence comes from Candidatus Bathyarchaeota archaeon, assembly GCA_963741005.1. GTDB lineage: Archaea > Thermoproteota > Bathyarchaeia > Bathyarchaeales > Bathycorpusculaceae > Bathycorpusculum. Next base: position 239,325 of record CAVUGQ010000005.1, on the reverse strand, counting down.
TCTTAGCGCAGGATATGGTTTAGAAGAGATAATTCACAAAATTAATCTAAAGCTAACTGAACCATCAATCTACGTTATATTGGGACCAAATGGAGCTGGAAAAACTACTCTTTTCAGAGCTATTTCTGGTATTTTGAAACCTTTTTCTGGACAAGTCAGGTTAGATAACTTTGATCTGTTCAATTCTAAAGAAGCCCGGCAGAAGGTGGCTTACCTTTCTCACTTAAATGCTCTTCCAGAAGAAATGACTGTATACAATGCCCTAAAGTACTATGCTGATATTGAAGACGGAGACGTTGAGCATGTCATTAACATTTTAAACCTCAATGATCTTCGCAATAAGAAATTCTCTTCCCTCTCACAAGGACAGAAAAAGAGGGTTTCAGTTGGCAAGATCTTTCTCAGGGAGAGAGACCTCTACCTTCTTGACGAGCCTACTTCCAACGTGGACCCAAAAATCTCCAAAGAAATAAGACATTTGCTAACTGAACTAAGCAAGGATAAGTTTGTCCTCTACTCTTCCCATAATCTCTATGAAGCCAGAGAAATCGGAACCTATCTAATTGTGATAAAAAATGGCTCATTAACGTATTTTGATAGAATAGAAAATGTAAAGACAAAACAATATCGTGTAGGTTTCAAGACTCTAAATGATATATCAAAGATGCTTCCAAAATCCAAGCTTGAGAACGGATATTTTGTAGTCACTGTTCAAAGCCCAGAGGAGGTAGCTGAGATCGTTGATAAAATTGTGGCACAGGGCGCTAAAATAATTGAGCTTCGCGAGCTGGATAATCCACTCCAGGAGTTCTTTGAGGAGGGATAAATGTGAGGTTTTGGCAAGTTACCATGAAGAGAAGCACCCGGCTAAGTAAAAGCTACATTATCCTAGGGACATTTCTAACCATTTATGGTGTAGTTCTTTCAAATCTTATGACAATAATTCCGTCAATAATTCCGCCTGACATAAATTCCCCTGTACCCATCGATTTAACAAGTAGTTTCCCACTGCTCTCAATAGCTTTGTTATCCCTTTCAGCCGTTATGTTTGCATTACCAGTTGTCATGCTCTTTGTGTATGATAAAAATAACGGAGTTTTGGAATATCTTCTATCAACTGGTCTTGACCAACTAGACATCTTCAAAGGTTATGTGAAAGCCTCATTAGTTTTAGCAACATATTTGCTAGTCTTTGCAATCATACTAAACACAACAGTCGGCGTTCTGCTAGGAACCAGTTTAACCCTGCTAGCTACCATAGCAACTCTTACATTCACAATCGGTATCTCAGAAGTATTTCTCGTAAGCGTCTGCATGGTAGCTTTTAGTTCCCTTCAAAAAACACCTATGGGCGCAAACCAGCCATTAGGAATCATTGTAGGCGTTATTCCAATGTTTCCGGCTTTACTACTTCCCATTGCGTTTCCAACCTACGCCATAATAGTTGACTTAACCATTGCCGCTATTACCTTGCTTGCTTCATTAGCACTGTTGCTGTCTACTGGCCGCCTTATCCGCAGAGAAAAACTACTACCCTAACCTTTCTCTCTAATCTGATTTTAGGGGGGATTGATCTTTCATTTTGGAGACTAAAACAAGAATCGATTTTTTATGTATTTTTTTGCAATCTGGATGCAAATTGCTGATGCGGTAGATTCCATGCGATATACAATGCATTATATGGAATCTTTCAGTCTCTTGTCATTGCTTCAGTTTAATAGAATCTTAAAATCGCTTAATTGATAATCGTTATTCAGAAGTAGCAGAAACTAAATTGATAATAAATAATATAGGTGAGAGGACTAATGCCGGAAACGCGACGAACAAACGCAGGATTTCTATCAAACAAAGAGGCTGCACGGGAAAGACATAGAATACAAGCAATGGTAAGAAACATTGCTGGAACTAAGCAAACAGAAAAAACAAGTGAAGCTAACAATTTTGTAATAAACCCGAAATTTTGGAGTGCAAATAGGGGTCGAATTGTTTCTGCAATAGTTATTAATCGCGCTTACGATAGGCAGGCAATTCTCAAAGTAACTATGATGGCTGAAGAAGATTTTGATTCTGCTCTTGGAGAACTTTTTAATGCTGAACTTCTCGAAGAAAAAAGAGGAAATGGCAAGCTTTGGGTTCCAAGAGAACTTTATTGGCAATGTCAAAGCTTTTTCCAGCAATCTGAGCAAGCGAAGGAAGATAACTTGTTAGTGCCTTCAAAGAACCCCGAAAAAGCAGATACCGCGGGAGATCATATAACAAAGGAAGAGTTTCTTTTGGAGTTTTTTGGCGCTTTCAGTCGAGATTTGGGAAACCCACAAAGATGGTTTACTACCAATCCAACAGACCTTTTTCCTTTTATTGAGGAATGCGCTGAAAACAAGGTGCCCGCATTTATCAACGTTCAGCCAATGAAACGCAAAGCACAACCTTTAGGAATAGAGAAAGTATTCTTCGACTTTGACTACTGCAAAAACAATGAAATACTTCCAGACGCAGAAACCCAAAAACGAAAAGCCGAATTAAAGGAAGAAGTAAAACATTTTCTTAAGGAACTTGACGACCTAAACATCAAGCCACTTGTCGTTCAGACTCGTCGAGGTTATCACGTTCATATCTTCTTTGACTCCGTTTACGAAATAGATGAGGATGTTGTTTTTTCAAAACAAACTTACAAACAGCTACAGCTTGACCTTTTAAATGAATGCAACTACCGGTTCATTGATTTCGCAGTTGTGGGAGACATAAACAGAATGTGCCGTATTCCTTTATCAATTCATGAAAAATCAGGCGAAGAATGCGTAATAGTTAATGGTCAACTGAAGGAAGAAAAAGTTAGAAGTATCGAATACTTCAAACTCTATGGACTTAAACGAAAAGACATTGAATCCGCAAGAAAAAAAGCAAAAGAACTCGAAAAAACCAACAAAGAAAGACGAACAAAATATGTCGAAAGAAATTTAGTTTATGAGAGTTCTGACGGAATTAGACCTTGCTTTGTTAAAGCATTGAACTCGGGGGAGATGTGTCATCAGCAGAGGCTCGCTCTTCTTTCTGAAGCATATTCGCTTGGTTTTCATAGTCCTGAGAGCATAATTGAACTTTTCAGATGCCTTAACGATTTTGACTACTCTATAACGAGTTATCAGGTTAACTGGTTTTTCACCCATTGGGTAGAGAAAAGCTCAATTAGACCCTACAACTGCCGAACGGTCCAAAGATACGGCTGGTGTTTAAACGAAGATTACCCAAGATATAAAAAACTAATTAAAGCAAAATAAAATTGGAATTAAAAAAGGGTTTTCTCTGAGCAAGAATTAAGTTTTGTTTATCTTGCCCAGCAGGGACCATAACCATAGCCGTATCCGTTGCCATAACCACCTTGATAGGGAGCAGGTGCAGGAACGGAACCATCAGTTGGGGCTTGAGGCGCTACATATTGACCATCATAGGCTCGGTTTGCTCCGTATCCGAAGCAGTTTCCAATCCACCCTAAGAAGCCATTGTTAGGACTTTGGCTGGGCGCTATTTGTGCAGACGCTAAACCAACTATAACCAAAGTTAAAGCCGCTATTGCGACCAATGCTATTACGATTTTTGTTTTGCTCATGTGTTTATCACCATATAATGATATGGTCATGGAGGCTTATGGTAGTTGGCTGAAACAAAACTGAAACAGATTAAGAAACAGCCTGAAACACCCTGTAAAACCTGTTTTGCTTTCGTTGATCGAACAATTTTAACTAATTTCACTTTGAATCTTACTTTACTTTCAGCGAAGACCCCACTATTCATTGGTGTCTTTTGAAGTTACTGTTTAAGAACTCCTATCTTGCTTTTGCTATCCTTCGACTTATAGGAGAGTTGCGAGATTGAGCCAGAATGTAATTCTTAAGCCTATGTTATCTCAACCTCAACCGGTTTTGCCCCTTAGCATAGCAGGTGTCAAAGAGATTTTTCAAGGTTTTGCTTTAGGGGATTTTGCAGTTTTGCAGGGTTCATCTGTTTTGTCTTTGGCATCTTTGTTGTGTGTGAAAGCGCAGCTTCCCCGTCAGCTTGGCGGATTGCAAAGCAGTGTTATCTTCATCGAAGGAGGCAATACTTTTAGATTGTATCAAATAGCGCAGTTAGCCCAGATTCATCACCTTAATCCAAGGAAGGTTTTGGAAAACATTTTCATTTCAAGAGCATTCACAGCTTACCAAGAAACTCATCTCGTAATGCATCAACTCAAAGAAGCTATCAAAACGTACGATGCTAAGCTGGTAATTATTTCGGATATTGCTGGATTCTTCTTAGATACGGATATTTCAGAAGTTGAAGCGCTTAGAATCTTTAGCCATGTTACGACTTTTATTTCAAATTTTGCAAGAGAAAACCAAGTGATAATAATCGCAACGTACCCACCACATGCGAACACATCGCGTAACAGTCTTCTGCACAAGCAAACATGCGCTCGGGCAAGTGTTGTTTTATCGATTAGCAGAACAGCTTACGATAGAAAAATTGACTTAGAAAAACACCCATACCTCCCTTTAGGAATTGCAGAGCTGCCAAATGAAAGTTCAACTATCGCTGATTTTGCAGATGCGAATGCTGAATGACACGCTTACTTTTTTATCTTTTTTAACCAAATTATGATAGGATGGATCATTTGCGTAAAAAGAGCCCCTTAAAATTTTCTTTAATCCTTCTTTGCCAAATCGGCGTATTTCTTCAAGGCGAAATTTATAGTAATTATATGAATAATATGAATAACCCGCGGAAAAATCGTGGGAAGGATTATAACTTCTAAACAGCAATTACAATCAACGTACAGAGTAAACAAAATGTTCACACGCACACCCTTCATTTCTCAATGCGAAAGTATATGCCACTTATTTGTCGTTGCACAAACAAAAAACGACTTTTTGTCAATTGCTAAAAAAACTTGCTTCTCTGTAAGATATGAACGTGATGCACACGCAAATTTACTTCACATCTACTTTAGCGCACGCGACATAAAACAGGCTCATACAGCGTTCGGTTCGTCTAGAATAAGACTCAATACAAACTTTAAAGTGAAGCTTCACGATTTTGGAGTAACCCTAACAAAGGCACTCAAGGATACACCGTACTAAATGAAGTTTTTAACTAAAAAATCATTGTTATCGGCAACTTACGCTTAACACGGTTAACGTTAACCAATTAAGAAAACTCCAAAAAAGAAAAAAGGGGCTGAGTGGGTGACATCACTATAAATCGTATGTTCAAACCCTGCCCTCGGCACCAAATATCCCTAATTTGAGGTTATTTTACAATATTGGGCATAAATCACAACATTATGAGCGCTCTGCAAGCAGGGTAATGAGATATGAAAGAAGGAACGTTTCCACTCATAGACTTTGTCGGAAAAGCAAAATAAAGGTTGAAGCAAACAATACTATTGACGAATGGAGGTATCAGGTTGAGTTCGGGGACAAGGGAGTTTGGGTTCTGCGACTTACACGAAGAACTTACAGACGAAGTCACTTATCGGTACAAGGGTTGTTGGGGCTGTCAATACTTCGAATTCGGCCAAACATTTCCTTATTTATTCGTGTCGGAAGCTGCTGAAGAACTGATGGTTTCAGAGAGCACCATAAGAAGATTGATTAAAAAAGGTAAACTTGAAGGAGAGCTGTTCGAGCAGCAAAGGATAACTCGGTCGCTTCCATCACCCGCCAAATATCACATTTCAAAAGAAAGTTTATGAGAATACTTGGAAGGCAAGCCAAAAGCATAATGTCTTGCACAGGTGGGCTGAGTCCGGTAGAGACCTAAACCATTTTTTGGTTCGAACCCAATTAATTTTGGTGAGAGCCAAAACAACTTCACTTGTTTGAGGTTTTAGCGTGTGTTATTCTGGCAATTAGGCAGTTGACTGATTTGAACCCACGTACTGATGAAAACATAGCGCATTTTATTGACACAAGCTGACGCGCACTTTGCAGGATGGCTCCACTGCCCTGTGTGTAGGAAAGAAACTCGTCACTACACCAAAGACACCCACGATAGTCCTGTTTCGAAGATACGCAGGATTTGGTGTGAGGATTGCCGTGTGGTTCAGATGCAATTTAAACAAACAAACAGCAAATGGGAGCAGAGTGTGCACTTATCGTAGGCTGGCGTCGTTGGGGTAACCTCTACTCTCCCAGTAACCCCTAAAATCTACATTGTCTGATAACTCAATTGCAGTTAACCACTTAATCCACTTATACCCATATTGACTCTCAGACACCAACATAAAAGGAAAACCACGCTCAGCAGGAATCTCCACCCCATTCATCTTATAAGCCAACAAAATATTGTTACCAGTTATGTAGTCAATTGGAAAAGAAGTAGAATAACCATCAACCGAATACAAAATAACAACAGTAGCGTTTGGTTGGACATCAACTTCATTAAACAAATCTTCAAGTAAGATGCCTTCCCAAAGAATCTTTACACTCCAGCCCTCCACACAGTTCAACGTAACAACCTTCTCATATTTTTGATGATTCAAAACCTCGTCATATGTGTAAACTTTTGGGTTATCGATTAGCCCTGTGATGTTTAAGGTGTAGGTTGTTTTGTTGATGTATTGGGGACCTTTGATGGAGTTTTCCCTAAAATCATTAATTTTCGAAAGGTCATCACCCTGATATTCCTGAATTTCGCTAGCAAGCAAGGGTTTGGGCAAGGTAGATAACCAGTAAGCGCCATACAAACTTACAGCTAAGACACTAACAAGGAACAAACCAACTATGGTATTCTTGTGTTGGCTAAAAATTTTCATCCTTCTCAACTAAAAATGCTGATTCGCGATATTTATAGTTGCCCAAAAAGAGAGCAAATTTTAACGCAACAATATTTTGTCAGATCTGAATCTTTTTCTGTTATTATACTTACTTACAGCCAAGTGCGCGCTAGTAAAATATGTCTTTTGCCCGCGCTAAAAACCAATTATTTTTGTCGTTTGGTTTGAGTTAGTTGCTTGCGAAAATAGCAATACCTAATTCTTGACAAAATTCGGGTATAATAGATATTATCGTTTCTTCTCTTCTTTTTTGTGTGTGCGTTAGGTTCTCAAGATAGAATTAAATAAAATGTCCGCCTGAGATGTTTAATTCAGTTTTCTCTCTTCTCAATAATTAAGCAGGACTTTGGCATCAACTAAAATTCATGTCTAATCTTAATCAACTTGGATTTTCGGTCTTTTGACTGGCAAGCACTTTAGGTTTAATGGGCAAAGTAATTGTGAATGTTGTTCCCTTGTTTACTACTGTCTTCACAGTTATAGTGCCCCCATGCGCCTCTATGACGCGCTTACATATAGCTAAGCCAAAACCCATACCCTGCGCCTTAGTAGTGAACAGCGGCGTGAAAAGCTTTTTTAAAGTTTCTTCAGGTATGCCCTTTCCCGTGTCGGCGAAAGCAATCTCCACGCGCTCTATTGTTTGGTAACTACTTATTTCGACTGTTCCTTTCTCAGGTATGGCGTCAATTGCATTCTTAAGTAAGTTTATGAAAACACGCATCATCTTGTCAGCATTGACCCAAATCCAAATCTCTTCCTGAACGAGGTTTAAGATTTGTATTCGGTCTGGAACATTAATCAGCCCAATAGCTTCGTCCATAAGAGCGTGTGCTAGGTTTTTTGTTAGTTCCAGATGCATTTCTCTTGAGTAGTCTAGTAAGTCGTTGATTATTTTGTCTGAGCGGCCAATGGCTTCATCAATTATTTCAAGCATTTCTTTAGTTTGAGCTTTAGAAATCTCTGTGCCTTTCTTCTTCAAGTAGTAGGCAGCGTTTTTCATGCCTGCTAACGGGTTACGTAGGTCATGTCCAACCATGCCAGCTAGTTCACCTATGGCAGCTAAGCGTTCAGACTTGACTAGCCGTTCATTGGCATCTTTCAACTGGATAGTTCTCAATTCAATCATGCTTTTCAAGTGTTTTGAATAGCTGTTCACTTTTGCTTCCAAAACCTTGCGGTCAGTAATGTCTGAAACCATCATAAGCGACCCTAAAGGTTTTCCCTCATCATCACTAATCACGGAAACTGCAATACTGACGTAGATGCGCGATCCTTCTTTGTGACCAAACTCACAATCTAAATGTCCTTTGGCGCCTTGTTTGAACTGTCCAAGAAATTGCTTAGCCCGATCGACGCATTTCTTATCCAAGAATTCGAAAAGGTTTTTCCCAACCATTTCACTTTCAGCGTATCCCAGCATATTTGTCATTCGAGGATTAACAAAGATGGTGCGGTAATTGCAGTCAAGCGCCCAAATGCCCTCTTGTGCAACGTTAACTAGTTGACGATATTGCGTTTCACTTTCCACTATGGCTTCTTGCATTTTTCTGATCTCAGTTATGTCGTGGAAAATGCAGTAGAGGAACGGTTTACCCGCTAATTCAACTGCTCTAACGGTTACCAGAACATTTCTTATCTCGCCGTTCTTAGTTCTGTGTTTAGTCTCAAATTCGTCTTCTCCTTCTCGCTCTAATTGGGCTATATGAGCTTTTATTCTGTCTGGTTTCTCTTCTGCTTCGAAATCTGAAAGGCGTAGTTTTGAAAACTCTTCTCTGGAGTAGCCTAGTTGGTTGTGGGCTACATCATTGAATTCGACAGGCTTTGCGGTTTTTGGGTCAATAACTAAGACTCCTAAAGGTGACTTATTAAACAAAGCATGATAACGTTTCTCAGATTCTCGGAGGTTCTGTTCGGCTTGTTTTCTCTCCGAGATGTCCTTTACGACTGCCAAGTTCGTCCTTTGCAGCCGGTCTAAGTGACTATGAATCATGGAGGAACACTCCGAGAAGGTTTCTGAACAAGTTCTTTTTCTAAAGCTTGCAAGCGCCCATACATGTTGCGGATAAGGCGACCAAGCATTTCATTGTGGGGAATCGCATGTTTGCAATATTCAAAAACGGCGTCAGCCTCCGCATCATCTACAGTGTGCAATTCTTGGGTGCCAGCTAACTCAGCCAAACTATTTCGCCCTCAACCTTTCCTTAGCTTGCATAATTTCTGCTCGCATCTCCTGAGCATGCCGCTGCAACCCCAGACTAGAACGCTCAGCCATCACAGAAGGCAACCGCTTCTCCAAAATAGCAATATGCTCAACCACCGGCATCAAAACAGGAGGATCAACAAGAAACTCTAAACCAGCAGGAACCATTTTTCTCAATTTCTCAACTGTCTTGTTTAATGCAGTTACTTTGACATTAGACTCATCTCGAGAAGATTCAGCAACTTTCAATTTGTCCTCAACTTCAGCAAGATTGGTTTTAGCTTCATTCAATTCAGTTTTGAGCTTCTCAATTTCTATGGAACTTTTTTCACCAAGTTTAGCGGCAACTTTTTCAGCTAAATTTTCAATATCTTTTTCTTCCATTTTTTCAACTCCCACAAAATTAGCAGCTGGAACTGAAAATTTGTCTACACAAGGCTGACAAATGCTAACAAAATAGTCCGCGGGATTACTGCAAAAAACACAGAAAACATCACTTTCCTGCTTAACAGCTTCTTTAAGAACTTTCTTTGCAAGGAAACTCTCAGCGATCTGCTCAACAGGCATTATTCGAGTTAATGGAATACCTGGAAGCATCGTTTCTTTGGTTAGCCAACCTAAGCCAGTAAGGACAAGACCGTGACCTGGGATCCCGTGACTCCATTCGCCCTCGATGCTAACGTTAACGATCTCTTTGCGGTCAATCATGCCAACAAGAGGCGACACCTTAGGAACACGCACGAGGCATTCCACGCAGTCATCCTCAAACTGCGCAGCAACGACTTCAACGCCAACAAGAGTCTTTGAGAAATCATGATTCAAATCACTAGGCTTACCCGTTAAGGACCGAGCAGCCTGCAAAACTTCATCTCGAGTAAAAGGTGGGCTGTCCTTGTTCATTGATTCAACCGGGAATAAAGCCTCAACTTTGTAGTAGAAGGCATCTTTGTCTTCTTTGACAAACTGCAAAAGAAAATTAGCCCACTCAAAACTCTGCTTAGACTTATTCGCCCTTGCAGCCCCTTGAAGGTAATAACTTTGAGTTTCATCAAGGCCAGAAAACTTTACCCAATCAGCATACCGCGACTCGCCAAGCTTAGGATCCTTGCTGTAATGGGTCAAGAAAGCTGAGTGAATCTTCTCGAAATCGGGATGCCTAATGCTGGTGGACATGTTTGCAACCGTTTGAGTCTTTAAGGCAGAATAGGCTTATTTTGCTGAAAAAGGCTGTTGTTAGAGTTTAACAACAATTGTTAAATATTAACAAGCCCAAAGTTCCCTGAGGCTCAGGTTACAGTGCGCAAACACCCAGTAAGCATAGCCCTATCAAATCGCGTATTACAGAAGATCGACAATGAAGCCTCTAAACAGAAAAGATCAAGAAGCGAATATGTCGAACTACATTTTGAAACTTTATTCTTTGCTGAACAAAAAATCAACGGATGAATATTAGACCAAGCTGAACCGCTGCATGAAGCTTGAATCCTCCGATTTTTCCCTACCCGTATGACCTCACATCGCTCTGTTGTAGAGATCAACTTATGGCGTTGAATCAACGATGAAAGGGTTTGTTGGCTCTAGAAGCTCAAGCATGTTTGCGATGTTGATGAAAATCTGCTCAAGAATGCTAATGCATATCTCCATCATCTAGCAATAGTGGTTCTATTAGGCTCTTTTTATAATCCGAGTGTTCTACAAACGTCCTTGCGCTTCTCTAAATGTCCAACTACTCCTGTAAACCTCTAAAAGAACCGAAAATCCAATTAAAAGACTATAAATAATCAAACAAATGATATCTGGTGCACAAATAGAAACAGTTTAATGCAAAATCAAGCATAAAAAATTGAGCTTATATTAAGCTCCTGCTATTTTAGGTTATTATTTGTTTTTAGAAAAAAAAGAGGGGGTTAAATTAAAGCAGTTCAATTTTGAAGTACACTGTAAATGCCTTTTCTCTGTCGTCCGATAACCTGAAGGTATGTGTGCCTCCACCCTGTAGGAATTGATCTCCTGTGATTTCCCAATATGCGGTTGCTGAATCAGGGGGCGGATTCAACGAGCCGCCGCCATTCCATTCTCTGCCATATGCTTCTATCTTCAGTTTAGCCGAATCAAAATTGTAGTTTAAAGTATCAAAGGTAATATCTATCGAATTTGGTTTATATTCTTCACAGTAAAATACGCTACCTGCCTCCATTCCCCAATCGCCACCTGTTTGCTCCCAAAAGACTTCTTGACGGTCAACGATGATTGAGCTTCCTCCATTGTAAGCTGTTGCCCAAACTCCAAATCTATCCATCTCTAAATGTTGATCCCAGAAATTTTCGTTAGCCATTGTACACACGAATTTATCGGCAGTTATTCTGATTGTTTGTCTTAATTGAAGCGTTTTTGTTAAAGTGTATTGCGAAGTTAAGCTGATTTGGGCAAGTGTATTATCGCTAAGTTGACGGAATCGATATACTAGAAGGACCCCTGGTGAATTCGCATTAAAATCTTTGCTTGCACTGATGACTTTTATAAAACCGTTGAATCCCGTTTCAAGTTCTTGCAATCCAGCAGTTGATCCTCCATAGACTACAGTTTTGATATTGGAACGTCCTAGTATTTCTTTTACATTATTACTTATGCTTATAGAACCATCTACGTATGCTTTGAATGATGCGTCCAACGCCGTTTTCATGGTATCAAAGCTGTCATCTGTTTCTATGAATACAACAGCCATAATGCCATAGCTTACACTTGATACATAGAGAGGCATAGAGTTAGCGGGTATTGCTTCTTCAATGTCTTTTATGGGCACGTTCGGATTAAAAAGAGCAGCTGGGTTTACAGGTGTATCGACATCTATTGTATAGTATATTTGTTTGTATGAGGCCATTATCTTATTTTGTTTACTTTGGCTGGTCCAATCAAATTTGGTTTCGAGATTGCCAAGACCATGAGAAATTTTTGTTCCGAGAAAAGTATCCATTTGTGATTCGCTATTTACTTGTTGGTATTTAAAATCCACTCTTGCAGGCACACGGGTATCACTTATGATAGCTGTCTTTAACATATCAGATATTCCTTGTCTAACCGTAGAAAGCTTGGGATTCTCTACAGTTTTAATTAATGATGTACCAGTAGCTGGAGATCCCTCAAGCGAAATAGAGAGTGTTTGTGGTGCACGGTCAACCGTTATTGGAATATAGACAAAATGTTGGGCATTGGTACCTTTAATCAAACTACCAGGCCATATGACATCATCATTTAAACCTAAATACACTATACTGTCAATGTTGTCAACAGCATCATGTTTTTCATAAATATATCTAAAATTGCCTTTATCTGCGGTTTCGGTTCCAACTATAACATCTTTTTCATCATATTTAGGTACCGAATAGCCTGCCTCATCAATTATTCTTCGTATTTCAGCTACACGATTTTCGTTAAGGTTTGGTTCAGTGCTGTTAGTTGGGTTTGGTTCAGTGCTGTTAGTTGGGTTTGGTTCAGTGCTGTTAGTTGGGTTTGGTTCAGTGCTGTTAGTTGGGTTTGGTTCAGTGCTGTTAGTTGGGTTTGGTTCAGTGCTGTTAGTTGGGTTTGGTTCAGTGCTGTTAGTTGGGTTTGGTTCAGTGCTGTTAGTTGGGTTTGGTTCAGTGCTGTTAGTTGGGTTTGGTTCAGTGCTGTTAGTTGGGTTTGGTTCAGTGCTGTTAGTTGGGTTTGGTTCAGTGCTGTTAGTTGGGTTTGGTTCAGTGCTGTTAGTTGGGTTTGGTTCAGTGCTGTTAGTTGGGTTTGGTTCAGTGCTGTTAGTTGGGTTTGGTTCAGTGCTGCTATCGCTCAGTTCGGGTTCATCTCTGGGGCTGCCAATCCAATCAAAGAAACTATCGATTAAAGAAAGGGGTTCAACTACAGGATTGATATTTAACGACGGAATTCCCATAAACACTGCAAATAATATTGATACGATAATTGCTATCGCACCTATTTTATATAAAAGATTCACCATTTTTGTTTCCTCACATCAACATTCATTTTTTTCTTCATTTTTATTTCTCCTGTCTCATATTTTTTAGGGGATCGCTGCTTAAGGAAACTTCTTCCCCTAAGTTTTGACCCTAAAGAAACAGCTGCAAAAGAGTAATGTATGGGTATAGATTCTGAATCAATGAGCTAATTTGTTTAATAAATCGAAAGAATTTACTTAGATGAAAAATAGTTAGTCAAATAAGTTTTGATTTACGTATTCGTTAATACTTAACATGTTAGTTAAGAATCTCCAGTCTTTTATCTAAGTATCTTCTAATTCACTTGAATTACTATGATTACATTGACTTTCGCCGTCTCCAAAGGCGGAGTTGGAAAATCGCTTTTAACAGCTAATGTGGGCGCTGCTCTAGCCGCTAAAGGAAAAAGGGTCGTTTTGGTTGAGGGTGATACAAACAGCCCCCTACGACTTATATTAAGTCATCAATTCGATTCCAAAGCAATCCAATTGGAAACCGTATTAGAAAAGGACTTGCCGATTGACAAAGCAGTCAATACAACTATCATCCCAAACCTATTTTTGCTTCCTTCTGGAATATCACTAGAAAAATATTTCGCGATAAATCCTATTCTCTTTGCCAAAAAAATCATGGACCTTGACTGTGACTACCTGATAATTGATGCTCCTTTTCCTCTCGGAGAAGCTGCCTTTCTATCGCTAGGCATCTGCCAATACTTTATATTAATAATAACAGAAGACGCGTTCACTTTATGCGTCGAAGCAGCAATAGACACTCTTCGGCTAGGAAAATACTATCTCAAATGTGTGCCGCTTGGCTTTGTACTAAACAAGATAAAAACACCCGAACGTTTTAATGAAGAGTTCATAAAAGACCTGGAGAACCTTCTGGAGGTCCCCTGCATTGCTAGTGTCCGTGAGGATATCAATGTTTCAAAATCTTATGGAGGCGCAAAGGAAACACAAGCTTTTATGGCGTACAACAAGTACCCTGACAGTGACTTTTGCAAGAGCATCGATCAGATAGCAACTTACCTCACCAAAGAACTTCCAAAACCAGAGAAGAAGGATGTTGTGTCCTTCCTTAAGAGTGTCACCAAACCGATCAAGACATAATTTCTTATCACCATTTTTTGTTGGAAACCATTCCCTTCCAGAACTCCAGTTTCTTCTTCTCATCATTGGTCAAATGACAGAATACATCTTCAGATTCACATTTTTCTATCATTCTCTCAAGAATTTCTCTATCCCTAAGCTGAAGTATCGTTTCTCTGCCCATCAGGTATCGAGCACATTTCGATAATTCGCTGAAAACCATTCCAGCTGTCAATTTCGTTTTTAGTGTGACCAAACCTTGCAAAACCTCTTCAACTCTATCCTTGCCTTGAATGATGTATACTCTTGTCCTAGCGTCAGGAGTGGGGAGAAGGAACCCTGAATCTTGGCGAATGATTCCAGCATTTTCCAACTCGCGAACATGTCTTAGTAGACCAGGTAGTGATATCTTACGGCCGTAATTTTCCAGAAATTTTTTGGACATTTGCGACAAGGACATAATTTGATAACTTAGAAGTAAATTGATAATTTCAATTCTCGTCTCGCTCTCAAAAATCCCAAGTTGAACCGATGGGGCGCTCGCCATTGTGACACCTTATAGTTATAATATACTAATGAAGTCTCAAGATAAGCCTATTTGTTCAACACAAAGGAATAGATCCACTATTACGTTTATCCAAAGGTAACTATAGCTTCCAAGTAGTACCGTATCTGAAAAATTAATTCTAAACAAACCTTATAGCGATTATCTGCATAGAATAATAATAAAATTAGTTGAGGTGATTAAAGTATGAGAAACCGACAAAAGAATTCTTGGAGGATCAAAGCTTTTGGCTTTTTCATCCTTCTTTCACTTATCTTCGCAAACGTTCCAACGATTATAAATGCTGTAACTGTTGAAACGGACTTCACAGAGAATTTTAATAATAGTGTTTTAGACCAACATTGGGTAGAATCGGGACAGCTTGGTAGTTTCTCTCTCACCGCGAATCAGGGCTTTTTGAGGCAGTATCTGTTAGGTCATATGGCTACTGGGTGGGCTTGGCGCAATGGAGCAGTTGGAGGCTGGACTCCAAGTAAGTGCTTGTCTCGTTCATTCGATGGAACAAGCTGGACATTGCAAACAAAGGTTACTTTCAACCTTCATGAAAGTACTCCGAGTGGGGGATCCCCGGGTGCGCAGACTGGACAACTCTGGGTTGCTTTTGGAGATGGAACAAATTACTTCAATGTCGAACGGGGTGTAGACAAGGAGTATAATGCTAACTATCTGAACGCTTATATCGGAGATCCGCAAACCGGGGGTCCACTTCCATTTGCTCCAGGAGACGTAATTAAATCTGAGACGACTGGTGGCTGGGTCAGGTTTACTTACTGGTTTGAGCTGCAAAGAGATGCCCAGCACCTAAAATTCCGGTACAGCGGTGATGGTGTAAACTATCTTCAAGGTTTTGATATTACAATGAACCAGAGTCTTGGTAACAGTCAGCGAGTGATTTTATCGTCCACTGTCTGGGACACATATGATTCTTATATAGACTGGGGCTACGTCAAGATTAATTCTCCACCATTGGTTGTTGCAACTCCTGCTGTCATAACAGTTTCTGCAGGCCAAATAGCAACATTTAGCGTTAACGCTTCTACAGGAACAACACCCTACACTTACCAATGGTATGAAAATACAACCCTTTTACCAGGTCAAAACTCCGCTCAACTTGCACTCAATAGAAACGTCGCTGGCAATTACACATTCTACTGCAATGTAACAGATTCCGCGTTAGCTACTACAAAATCGAACACTGTAACGCTGGCAGTTACGGACTTTGTTGTTTCTGTTTTGCCTTCTATTCAAAGTGTCATTCAGGGTCTACCTACTACTTATACTGTTATTCTAACTGGTTTAGGCGGTTTTAATCAAGCTGTATCTTTAACTACTGTGGGATTGCCGATTGGCGCTTCTGCAAGTTTCAATCCAGCAATTATTACACCAACATCGTCAGGAGCAACATCTACCTTGACTATTCAGACCAGCATCTCAACACCGGCAGAAGCTAGCACTATAACCGTAACAGGAACCGAAGGAACTCTCACCCATGCCTCAACGATACAACTAACAGTAAAAGCTGACGATACTTCTCTAATAGCGTTAGTCTTACCAACGAACGCAACTGCGGTAACGGGGCAAACTGTAACTTTTTCAGTAGATGCTTCAGGAGGTAAATCTCCTTACACGTATCAATGGTATGAAGGAACAGCAACAAGTCCAGGGCAAACCACAAACCAAATTGCAATAAAAAAAACCACGGCAGGTTCGTTCACATTCTATTGCAAAGTTACGGATTCAAATGGGAAAACGGCAAACTCTAACCAAGTAACTCTGAAAATAAACACGCCATTGGCGATTTCTGTTTTTCCAATAAACAATACAGTAGTCATTGGGCAAACTGCAACCTTCTCCGCCAATGCAACCGGAGGAATACCACCCTTTACTATTCAATGGTATGAAGGCGCAAACCCACTTCCTGGACAAACTGACAGCCAACTTAAAATCGCCAAAGAAACAAATGGAACCTACAAGTTCTATTCCAAAATAACAGATTCAGAAGGACAATCAGCAAACTCCAGCGAAGCGATGTTGTTAGTTACTTTTGTTGTTAAAGAAAACGATTCCAGTACTACCCCGATAATTTTCGGAACCTCAGCAATTGCAATAATAGTCGGCATTATAACAATTTGGTTCTTTTTCATAAATAAAGCCAAAGCAGGCAACGATAAGCGATTTTTCATATTCATTGATGACCCGACCGCAGACAAGGCAATTGAAAAAGACTTCAGCAACATAAATAAAAAACTAGAAATTTTTAAAGCAAGGCATCCTGAAATGGCTAGCATCAGACCGTCCATATCTACAAAAGAATTATTTGACAAAACCGGAATCAGCATCGAAAAGAGACAGTAGAGATTATGAGATAACTGAAAATAATGTTCTCATGAATGCATATTCCACTCCATCAACATTACCAAAGAATACTGTCCGTTAGCAGGGCTAACTACTGTCAGAAACACCCATCTTGAAAGCATGGATTTTTCCCATGCAAAAACCACGCTAAAAACGGCTCCAAAAACTTCTAAACAAAACTTAACATCCAAAAACACACTAAGAGACATACTCTTTACCTCCACAACCCCTAGCCGCTTGCTTATCAGAGTCAACACCAAAAAGATTAGACAAAATACCTGTTATCTTCAAAAGAGCCTCACCATTCTTCAACTCATTTTTCTCTAACCTCTCAAGCTTATCCAAAGCGCCATCCAAAGTCTCAGAAAAACTCGCAATAACCTCAACCGCATCTGGGTGTGTGCGATCACCAACTTTAATCACAATCCCATGACTCAACTCAAAATCCCGAATCACCATATACGGCAACCGCTCCCCAGCACTATAAGGAAAATGACCACTCTTAGGACGAATCCGCTCCAAAACAGGATTCAACAACTTCATATCAGACAACAAACCCGTGTTAACAAAGGCATCACAGAAAAGCTGCTTAGCCTTCCCCAAATTCCCCGGACGCCGAACATGCAAAGTCACCGTTCCAGATTCAAACCAAACAACCCTTCCCAACCGAGAGGGCCACATCCAAAAACGATTTTTCGATTTACTTTTCACCCAACCAAAACCCAAAACCCCCAAATCACCCTCAGACGCCACAACCCCCCTCAACCCCTGACTCAAAACCAGATCCAACCGAACCTTAGCCTTAAAACAATGTAAACTTGAACACTTTGAACCTCGTTCATTTCTAGAGTAATACTTCCACTCCCACTTAGTCTTAGAAACATAATTGCGGTATTTTTTGTAGCTTAAATCTAGCAATTTACAGATCTGCTTAGGAGTTAACAATGGATTAGTATGTCCATCGTTATCTAAAACGTCAAAAATTTGTTTATGCAAACTATTACTATTACCACTCTTACTGTAAGAGTCCAAATTGCCTGCAGTAGAATTCGATACCTTAACCAAAAAAACTTAGCTCCTTTCCACTTTCAAGAACTTCTCACAAGCATCAGATGAGGCTAAATTGTTAACAGATTTCCTGCCCCGAAGTGTCGACTCTGAGTAGCAGCCACACCAGAAAACGCAATCAAAGCAAAAGAAGACCTGCACAGAACACGCCATGAACTAAGATGTCTCCTTTTCAAGATACTTGACAAGAATGGGAGATGTGTTTTCTACGCCTCGAAAAACCTTCAGGCAGTTAAACTCGTTAACTTCAACAGTGCCGATGTGAAGTTTTCCTCGGTACATAAAAACGTAAAGTTGTCCATTTTCGCCTCGGTGATATGAAACCCTCAAAAGCGAAGCGCTCATTCATGGGCCTCCAAAAAAGAAGAAAAAAAGATTGTACATGGATTGTTTACCACATGGAAAAGTGCAATCCACATTCCCTGCAGAAATAGCGTTGCAGTGTTCCTGAAATTCCTTCTCGATGACCGTTTTTCCATAGCTTTGTGGAATCGCATACTGGGCATTTCTTTGGCGTTTCGGTCATCCATTTTTTCTCTTGTGCAATTCTTATCGCAAGCGCTTGGGCGGCATATGGTTTTTCGTTCATTTAATTCATCTCCTGCTAAACTTTGCTCAGCGAAGAGTACGTCTTCCCAAAAAAGAAAAAAAGGGAAGGAGGCTACCGAGAGATGCAAATTGGCGAGGATACATGCGTGTTGGGGCTTCAACTCCCATCCCCAGCTCTTGTCATTGTAGATGTAAGTTCATAATGGGCGAGAAGTTTTAGGGTATTGGGCGTCTTCTTTGAAAATGTGTAGCCGCATTCTCGGCAGAGGTGACGCTGAATCTCTTCTGTTGGCGTGTATCTCATTCCATTTTTGAATAACCTGTGGCTGCCACATTGAGGGCAACTCAGGATTTTGTCTTTCAATTTGTTTCTCGCCTTAGATTTTGACCAAAAATGCAGCTATAGGAAAAAAATGGGAATGCGAGTGAAATCATTTCCAGGGTGCAGGATCAAATCCCTTCCCGCTCGGCATGATTATCAAGCTAAAAAATCTTAAGAGAATTAATAGTGTTTAAAAAAGTGAATTGTTTGTGGGAGAAATCGCCACTTTGACCTAAAATACACCACCTCGGCCGCTTTTCCATACAAAACTTGTACCTCAGCCACTTTTATAATTGAAGACCAAACTTGGATTTGTTTTCGCCAAATTCAAAGTAAAATTGACAAACAATGTACTGCGTCAAATGGCGCTACCCCCACCAAATAAAAAAAGAAAATAAGGAAAGTTGAGCTGAAGAAATCAGATAAATCGCCAACAAAATCGCCATCGATGCCAAGAGTGAAAAGGAGGTTCGGTAAATCCTACGAAGAGTATGTGCAAGCTGTTCCGCGTTGGTTTCCTCGGATCAAAAAATCCAGTTGGCTCAGCTAAAACATTTGGTCATCTTTCTTTTACCATTTTTTGGAAGATATCTTTCATCTTTCAAACTATTTATCACAGTCTCAAAAGGTTTTCCTTCAATACGCTTGCAAAGAATACCGACCAGTTGTTCCATAGTCATTCTTAATCTCTGTCATATCACAACTCATAACCTTAGGCATATCAACCATTTCGTTAAATCGCTCAGGCATTGCAGATAATCAACAATTTTTCACTCCAAAAAAATCAATTTCTCTATGACCTTCACTTCGAGTAATCTTTGACTCAGGTGTACTAATCTCAAAATAACGACTCACCTTATAGCCTCAATTGGCAGTTTCTCTTCTTGCTGCACGGCGTCTTCTCAAGATTTCATGGATGTATTCTTTGGCTGTTCTTCTATTCTAACAACCGGGGGAAGAACACAAACAAAGTTATTGGGATACTCAGGGTTTTCGTAGTCTATTCCAACAAATCATCAGTATGGTCATTACCGGGAATTTCTCTTAACTACTGAAGTTCCAATTTCATTTTAGACAACATAACTGAAACAAACAACATCTAACTAAAAAACTTGTATCAAAGGATGCAAGAGAGCCTGAGTAAGGAGGCAATGCAGTCAGAAAGAATCAAGGTAGAATACATGCACTGCAATTACCCTTTTTCTACTTTCCTCAATGAATGTGCAAAACATATGTCAACGTTGGCTGATTCACAAAATCAAGTTTAATCGGCTGGAACAGATTCAAGACTTTTTAAGCCACACCGAAAGACAAGGATTCCATAAAAAAAGAAAAAAGGGAAGAAGGTTCCATCTTTGTGTTTTAATGGTTTTTGTCATTTGCAACTAATAGTATTGACAAAATCTAAATACTCAAAGTTATGTAGTCATGCTTATGCAATTAAACGCAAAATGGCATACTATACTCTTTTTTGCTATTGTAACTTCAGTCGAAATCGTTATTATTTTGGCTCTATATGCACTTGGTTCATGGGGTTTACTAGACTCCAAGACCATTGTTTCTGTTATGGTTTCAGCTGTTATTCCAAACATAGCGGTAACTTCTCTAATGTATTATTTTCTTGGGGAGCATCGTCGTAACCGAATTAATGAATTGCTAGACCTTATGGAAGCCACTCAAAAACTCGCACATTTGACAGTAATCGTTTGTCCACCCCCCACAGAACATCTTGTTACTCCCGTTTCCATTTGGGTTGAAAACAAGAAAACACAAAAAGTGTACAGAGCCTCAAAGCAAATTGTAGGCGCGGCGATGAATAGTGGTGTAATTCAAGTCATTGGGATTGACAATGAAGTTAAAATGAAAGAAATCATGAAAAGCAAAGGGTTTACAATTATTGAACGTAAATTAACACTTCTTGAACTTCAATAGTTAAACTTGAATAAATTAGGTTAATCGTTTATTTTTCCTTTCAAAAAGTTACCCCATTGTATTGCAGCTTCAGCGCTCTTAAACACATAATCAACGTAAGAAGATAGGTATTTGTTCAAAGCAGGGTCTTCTCTAAAAACTGCTAACCATATGTCCAAAGTCGATTCTGGATTAAAGGCAGCATCTTTTATTCCATATTGTTTGAGAAATTCTTGTAGTTCCTCGGGGTCATTTTTTGAAGCATTGTACTGATCTCTAGTGGAGGCAATATGTTCGATAAACATATTTACGACAAATTCCCTGAACTCTTCAGTATCTAAATCCTTTTCTGCAACACCTAAATGAGCAACATAAAGGAGAAAGCTATCAGCCACTTTTTTACCAAAATTCTGCTCAAAACATTTCCATTTGCCAAACAATACCGGCTCAACGAATGACCAAAAATCAGCTATTTTGCCGATTTCATCTCTATCTTTAGGGTCCAAGGGGTAATAGGCAAGCTGTAATATGGCTAGGCAAACTCCAAAGCGTGTAAGGCTATATTCATACATGGGATTACCAAAATACTTTTTTTTCCTTCCCTTCCTTTTTTATTGTATTATTTAACCGCACATAGGACATGGTTTTCAGGATTGTTAACTAAGAAAAAAGAAGGGCCCCTGCCTTGCTGAAGGGCATAATCCCCTCCCTTGGCTTTTGCTATGTTCTGGTCTTTGCCATAAGAAAAATAATACAAATAAAGATTAGGTTACTCCAAAAGGAAAGTTTGTTCCACTCATAGAACAGAAATAGAAAAAGCATATCAGGGAAGCTAAGTTAGAGTGAACCTATTTTTTTGATCTCTGCTCTTCCATGTACCTTTTCATGAAGTAATCCATCATTTCCCGTTCCTTAACAATTCTTATCGCTTGTTCCTGATCCAAAACTGAGCCACATCGAAAACAATACAGAGCATCAGCACTGTTTTCCTCACCACAACTAAAACACTTACGTCTAACAAGAATACTTGATTTAATTTCCGATTCTTGCTTTACACCTGCCAAAGCCAAATAAGTTTTGTTGCTATCAACGCCGAACAAGTGGCTGTAGCGGCTGTACATGCGGCTATTTTTTCCCCAACGAAACATCTTTTTAGCCATTTCATCGCTTACCCCAACCTCAGTGCTCTTAGCGGTCCAACTGATTTTAGTATGCCTAAGAATATGAAGCGAAATAGGTCTAGTTATCCCAGCTTCTTTAGCATAACGTTTGAAATCAATCGTAGCCATAAATTGCGATTCGCTAACCGTGCAATCATTATGCACGTTTCTTTTAGTCGGCCACAAAGAAGCCTCTGGATTTTTTTTGTTGGGATGCAAATTCAACCATTGCCTAAGCAAAGGCGCGAAAAGGACCACTGGAAAAGAACCCGTACCCGTTTTCCCTGAAACCGTAACATCAAAGCCATAAGATGCAGGTTTGCAGTTGCCTATCGTTAAACCTAATAATTCACCAGGTCGCAACGCACCTTCAACCGCCACACCATACATTGCCTTATCTCGTGCATAATCTACTTTGTCGAGGATAGCTGAAAACTCGGCTTCGCTCAACCATTTGTTCTTGAGTTTTTCTTCCCAATCAATTTGAATAGGCTTTATTTTTTTCCAAATCTTTGGAGTGTCAGTATCATCGGGATCGCTTAGCCACTTTGCATAGCGTTTCATGCAAGTTAACCAGGTGTTCCACGTACCTTCGGCATAATTTTTTTGTATCTTATTTAAAGCTACATGAACTATTTTTGAGTCTAAATATGAATCTTCAAATTCGTCTTTGATTGCTTTGTCAAAAGCTTTGACTGCTTTACGATAACTTTCCTTCGTTGAAGCTGATAAGTTATGCTGAGTGCTAAGGAACTCCTCAAGGCGTTTCATAGTAAATACTGTATTGTTGGCTGGTATATAACTTTTAATAACTCAATAGTTTTCTACCCAAACTTCAAAGTATGATTTTGGATGATTACACGTTGGACATATATCAGGTGCATTTGATCCTTCGATGACTAAGCCGCAGTTTCGACATTTCCACTTCACAGGTTCATCTTTTTTGAATACTTTATCCTGCTGTAGATTTTCAAGTAATTTATTGTACCTGCGTTCGTGGTAAGCTTCAACCTTTGCAATCATACGGAATGTTCGTGCAACATCTGGGAACCCTTCTTTCTCCGCTATATCACCAAAATTGGGGTATAGTGTTCCCCACTCTAACTTCTCACCTTCCGCTGCCGCTTTCAAGTGATCAGCAGTTGTCGCGATTACTCCTGCTGGGTATGATGCTTTGATTTCAACATCTCCGCCTTTAAGATGCTTAAAGAATAGTTCTGCGTGTTCTTTCTCGTTGCCAGCGGTTTCTTCAAAGATTGCTCCAATTTGCTCATAACCTGCTTTTTTTGCCACACTGGCAAAGAAGGTGTATCTATTACGGGCTTGGGATTCCCCTGCAAATGCAGCTAAGAGATTTTTTTCGGTTTGACTTCCTACAAAATCCATGTTTATAACTCCTAAACTGATAATCCTTAACCAAAAATAAAAGTATTCCCTGACAATTAACATTGAATGTATCAATCCTTTTATCTTTCAGACGAGATTATTGTTTTGCCGAATGATGAGAAGGCATTAGCTTGACATTAATTTGGATGAAAGCTCAGAGTTACCCAGACGGCAACGTCTGGGAAATCCTATATTATCGAAGAAGTATAGGTTTCCCAGGCGAAAAAGAAAAAACATTTGGATTTAGCATTTTCTATTTTTTAAAAAATCAATTCACATTTGAGTAGTGACTTAAGAAATAAAAAATACGTTATCTCTCTAATATTCTAAACTCAGTTGAAAGAATTGCTTCGATGAGGGTTAAAGTGGTTAAGTTAATGAAAAGAATAGCAGCACCATTGCGCATGATAAAAGCTGGAGCAATCATGTGTGCTACATGTTCAAATGGTACTGAAAAGTTAATCCTACCCATCACAGACGCGTCAGACGCCAAAGTCAGGTGCTATAGAAGAAAAAGTAATGAATAGCATATCATCGCAGGTTATGGCTTGCAAACCATTGTTAGGCTTCAATGCTTGTTCGTTTATTCATTACTGCTCCAGAACCTACGTCTGGGAACTTTTCGCCAAGCCTCTTCTCAGCAGCTACCTCTGCTTCTTCTAGGATTGCCATTGCATCTGCACTCGCCATTATAGTATTCTCGGGCATATCATTACCTTGATGGGTTGTTGAAACTATATCTGAGAGTAGATTTCCAATATTTCCAAGTTCTAGACTTGCCTCTGGAAGAACACTACACATTTCTGAACGAATGTTATTTAACATGCTTTTTGCAGGACTCAACACTGAAACTACGTCTCCCATTTCTGAAACTGTGCTAAGCCGCATAGAAACGCTTTGAAGAGCTAGCGAAGCGTGAGACAACATTTTTTCAACTTTACGTATTTCCCCTAATTCTGTGGCAAGAATATTTGCTCGAGCAGTATCTCTTTCAGTCATTGCTTTGACAACACGTTGAAAGATTTCTGCATCACGCATCTCAAAACGTTTTACTGCCCTATCCAAAGATTGAGTTTGAAAATCTAAACGTTGAATTACCACACCAATTTGCTCTTTCAAATCTTGAGTAGGTTTAGCAACGTTCTTAATTTTTGATACAAGCGATGGCTCACTCTCTTTTTTTGTCCATCGATCTATGAAATGATTAACCAAAATATTATCTCCTAAGTTATACCTTACTTTACTGATAGAGTGACGATATAAAAAATTGTTTGAACTTATAAGCTAAAACTCAGAGTTTAAAAGCTTACATTTTTAACTTTCGTTCTAAACTTTTTTCTCACCAAAATTTTTTGCTCCATTGCATCTGCTCGAGTTTCAAGGAGATAGCTAAAATTTGATTTATATGCCACTCAAAATTATTGCTGCAAATATAGCTATTTAGATTAATTTTTAGTCTATGAAGTAAGAAAACCAATATGAGAAGTACATCGTTATAAAAAATACATTTGCGTGTGCCTTGACCTAAAAATTGTCAGATTAAATTATGAAACACCTGAAACAGTAACAAAGATAAACCCTATACAAAAACGTAACTAATCCCCAGCAAACAGCTTATTGGCAACTAAAATGAATTGAATTCCGATATTAACTACTACGGTAGATGGGAAAAGTGTAGTAAATAGCCTTTAGCTGCAACAAAAGAAAGCATGAACGATAGCAAAGCATTGCTGCAAGATTAGCACTTAGTTGAAAACGTTTTGCTAAAATTGCAGTCACTAAATCGAGAATAAAATATCTTGATAACAATAACAGGTATTTGCGGTAAACTAAAAACCATTGGACAAAAGGGTGCTCACCGACTATTAATAGGAAAATAGAAGGAAATTTTTTGCTGATTTCATGGTCATTTCCTTAGAGCTAACATAAGATCGATAGTAATTCTTAAAAGGGGTATGGACTAATCATAATGGCTATTTGAGAGGAAGAGAAGGTTGGCATCAGCAGTATTGGGCAGAAAAATCGTTCTTACCGCATCATCTACAGAAATGAGCGATTTTTTCAATAATCCATTTATAGCATTTGTGGGAGGTTTTGGCAAAGGTCCTCTTCCATTATCATACGTTAGAAAAACACTTTATCCACATTGTGGACGCAAACCTGATGGACAAGCCAATTACGCTCCTTACGGATTGCGAAAAATTGAATCTATCCTTTTGGAAGGTGGCTTTTCGCCGCAAGATATCGCAGTAGTGCACCCTGACGATTTACAAAACTTCATTGGACCCCAAACAAAAGTTGTGGGCATATCCTCCATGGATCCAACAGGCATGGGCTATGTTAGCAAAACATACTCCTCTATTGTAGGAGGCGGCGAACCCCTAAATGCCATCGAATTCAAAAAACTAATCATGCACCCAAGCATAAAAAAATATAAACCAAAAATAATTGTAGGCGGCTTTGGTTCATGGCAGCTTGAACGCAAGCATGTTTCTGACAGTTACGGTGTAAATTGTGTACTGATCGGAGGAAGACCAAAACCCATCTTAGAACTCTTCAAAAAAGCCGTAAGTGGAGAACCAATCCCCCGTATAGCGAAAGCTGATGAATCCTTAAGCAACTGGAACTACAATCAGGAAATGCCCCTAACCAAAAACGTAGCTGTTCATGGTGCAGTTGAAATTTCTAAAGGCTGCGGACGCAACTGCCAATTCTGCACCCCTACAATGCAAAATAAAGTTGATGTACCTCTGGAAAAAATTATGCATGAAGTCGCTTTAAGCACCTCCCAAGGCAGTGACCACGTCACTCTAATCACAGAAGACCTTTTCCTTTATGGTACAAGAGACAAAAAATTCATTCCCAACCGGGAAGCTATTGTTAAACTAGTTAAGAGTGTGGCTGATTATCCTGGTGTGAAAAGTATTCAAGCGTCTCACATGTCATTGGCTCCTGTTTGGCATGATCCTTTGATGATTAAGCAACTAGCAGAAATTCTTATTGAAAAAAGCTGGTATTCTTTCGGTAAAAAACCAATTATTACTGCTGAGACAGGCGTCGAGACTGGCAGCCCACGACTTATGAAGAAATATATGGCGGGAAAGATGTTGCCCTTTAAGCCAGAACAATGGCAGGAAGTTGTTACCAACGCTTTCGGCATCCTAAACGATAATGACTGGTATCCATTGGCAACTTTGATTATTGGGTTACCTGATGAGAAAGAAGAAGACATTCTTCAAACATTAGAGTTAATGGATAAACTCAAAGGTTTTAACGCATTCTATGTACCGCTTTTCTTTGTACCACTCGAAAACTGCGTCTTGATGAACAAAAAGGGCGCTGAAATGGATTCTCTCTCCAAAGCCCGATGGGACTTTTTCATTAAATGCTGGGAATACAACGTCAAAATCTGGAAACCAACCTTCCTTGAGAACCGCCTTGCTAACCCATTGATTTACAAGACCTTTGACCAAGTCCTCATCCCATACTTCGGCAAAGTACTAGGTGCATACTATGGATTAAAACGCGGCGAAAAGAGTGAACAGCTAAAACAAGCCGTCTGGTCGCTAAGCATGCCGATACCTGAATCAAAACAGCGTAAAATGAAAAATAAGGTTTAGGCAGTTTATTCTTCTGCCATTTCTGAAATATTTTCTTCTTGAGATATGAATAGTTTATCCTGTGAAACTTCTTGTTGAGGCTCTTCTTGAACCAGGGTTTCTTCCTGTATTGGTGCTTGCTGGGTTTCTTGGACTGGAGGCATAATGATTTTTCTTGCATGCGTAATGTAACCAGTGTGTCCAGTCATCATCGTGTTAGGTCGGGTTTTTCCACGTTCCACCTGCATTGTACGCATCAAACATTCAATTGTTTCAATGAATACGAATCCATTTTCGCGAAGTGCCTCAGTGGTTTTAACAACTTGATCGATTGTTGGACTAAATGAAACAAGGACACCTGAGGGCTTAAGAGATGTGTAAGCATGTGGAACAACTAACCAGGGAACTGCAAGATCCAAGATTACTGCATCTACATCGCGCTCTTCATAGCCTAATGTGACATCGCCGCTTTTCATTTCAACATGGCTGATTAGTTTTGCTCGCTCCAAGTTTTTGGCAGCGTTTTTTTGGAATTCACTACGAAGTTCGTAAGTGTACACTTTGCCCGTTGGTCCAACGTAATGTGCTAAAGCTGTGGTTAGTGAACCTGTTCCGGTTCCGGATTCGATAACTCTGCTTCCAGGTCCGATACCGCTAAACATAACAATTAATGCGGCGTCTTTGGGGTATATAATTTGTGTGTTGCGGCTGGACTTCATGATGTAATCGGTCAAGCTAGGTTTGAGTGTGGTGAAGTAGATACCCATACTGCTTTTGATGGGTTCACCATATTCTTTGCCGATGAGTTCGTCAAGTTTCAGGTAGCCTTTGTGCGTGTGGAAAGTCTGTCCTGATTGCATCTTTATCATGTATGTTCTACGTGCGTCTAAGTAAATTAGGACATAGTCGCCATCGCATATTTTTTGGTTTTCCAAAGCTTTTGCCTCTTTTGGAATTGAAACGAGATTGTATCATTTAAGCTTTGAAGTCTAAACCCTTGAAGCAGACTAACCCACAATTTACGTTGCTACCCTAAACGATATATCGACTTGTTTTCTCAAAATCACGAACAATCTCCATCACACGCTTTGGCGCATTAAATGGTCCAAGCGGAATATCTTTAAGCAAAACCCAAGGTGACCTACAAGCAATCACCGTTGCAATGTGTTCCCCGCCAAAGCTTTTCTTTGCAACTTCGACAACTTGCTTCCTGACGCCAGTTTCGGATAAATCTCCAAGTGCATGAAGATATTCATGGAGTAAAAGATTATAGATTAATGCGTTGACAGTGGGTTTATCCTTCAATGATGCCTCTACAATCTCCACTAGTGCCCGGTTTAAGACCAAGTTGTTAGTTCCAACAGGGTAATAGGCGCCAAGTTGAAGGGGTAAATCATCTAAAAACAACATCATGCAGTCTCTGCGTTTGCCTAAAGCAAATTTTGCTGTTTCCTTTACTATTTTCCAGACTTCAGCGTAGTTTTTTGCTTCATTTAAAGTTTCACAGAACTGTTGGTCAGGTTTGTAGTCTTTGTTGCCCAAAAGCTGTCGCCTTAAAATGAAAGAAATAGAAAGAATGCTTTAAACATTGCACTTTAATGCTCGCAATAAACAAAAAATTGATAAACAACAACTGCTTCTCTCATAGCGATATAGGTGAAAATTAAATGGCAAGTAATGTCGTCGTAAAAGACATCATGCAAAAAGACGTTAAAGTAGTAAACAACAACACAGTAATGCAAGAAGTAGTTGCAATAATGAACAAATTCGACAAAGACGCAATCCTAGTTGTCCAGAGCGGCAAACCAACCGGCATCATCACAGTGAAAGACGTCCTAATCAGAGCAGTTGAAGCTAATGTACCACTCAAAACAGTTATCGCAAGAATGGTCTACACAAACCCACTCGTAGTCATTGATGAAAACGCAACCGTTGAAGAAGCAGCAAAACTCATGAAACACTGGAACATCAAACACTTACCAGTTGTCGACAAACAAGGCGCTCTGGTAGGCTTACTAGATGATAGAGCCGTAGTTTACGCAGTTCCAAAATTAATGCCGATAATGGAAGAGTTCTGCCGCCGAAAATAACACAGCAAGCACACTAAATTTTTTTTCTTCCCACTAATCTTTTATTTTGAAAAGTCTATCAGTTAAAAAATAACAACAGAAAATCCTTTGAAAGGCAAACAAGAAAAAAAAGAAAAATTATTGTTTGGTTTCTTTTGCCCAAGCTTCTTTAGCCATGTTTGCGATTACATCAGTGTTTGTTTGATCAGTTAAATCTGTCAGAACATTTTTGATTTCATTTCGGACAAGCAATGCAATTTCGTTGACACGCAATGGCTCAGGTCTTGTTGATTGATATATGCGTAGAGCACGCAAAACAAATCTAACAATTAAGTTGTTAAGCTCTTCTTGTAATACGGAGAGTTCATCCTTGCTTTCAGTCATTTTTTTGCTGTACGCGTTTGAATCTCTTTTTCCAGTAGGTTCCATTTTTAGTCGTTCCTTCAAGGTCAAGTATCAATTGAGCATTATAGCCTTTTCTAGTGAACTGTTTTTCTTTAACAAATTGGGTTTTTTGGTTTGCCAAGTTTTTTGTTTACACATGCTTGGATAAACCCAGCATATTCCGGTGAAGGTCTTCCCGGTCGGCTCTTAAATTCTCCATGGAACTGTGAGGCAAAATAGAAATATTTGTCAGGCAACTCTAAGGTTTCCATTCTTTTACCGTCAGCACTTTTACCAGTGAAGCATAAGCCATTATTTTTCAGTACTTGGATATAATCGAGGTTTACTTCGAAACGGTGGCGGTGGCGTTCATGGATTTCTTCTTGCCCAAACATGCTGTAAGCTAACGTGCCTTTTTGCAGAACTATTTTATGGGCGCCCAAACGCATCGTTGCACCTTTTATCTCTATTCCACGTTGCTCAGGCATCAAGTCAATGACAGGGTATGGTGAGTCAGGGTTTATTTCTGAGCTGTTAGCATCTTTTAGTCCACAAGCGTTTCTAGCAAATTCAATAACAGCTAACTGAAAACCATAACAAATACCAAGGAAAGGAATGTCGTTCTCTCGTGCATACCTAGCAGCTGCAATCTTTCCTTCTGTACCTCGTGGACCAAAACCATAAGGAACAAAAACGCCGTCAAAATTTGCCAAGTCTTTAATACATTGCGGTTCACGTTCGAATTTTTCTGCTTCTAAATAGGAGATACAGATTTTTGTTTTGTACGCTGCACCCCCGTGACGGAGCGCTTCAGTCATGCTAACGTAACTGTCTGATAATCCAGCATACTTTCCGACTAATGCGATTTTTACCTCATGTTCAGGATTAATCATACCATTGACAAAAAGTTGCCATTGATTGAAGTCTTTTCCGTCACATTTTAAACCTAAACGCTGGCAAATAAAGTCACCCATACCCTGTTTGTCAAGGATTAGTGGAACTTGATATACTGTTTCAGCGTTGTACGAGCAGAAGACTGCACTCTCAGGAATAGTGCCGAACAAAGCTATTTTTCTAAGTGCTTCAGCGTCAATCATTGTGGGGCTTCGGGCAATGATTGTGTCTGGTT
Organism: Candidatus Bathyarchaeota archaeon; assembly: GCA_963741005.1. Taxonomy (GTDB): domain Archaea; phylum Thermoproteota; class Bathyarchaeia; order Bathyarchaeales; family Bathycorpusculaceae; genus Bathycorpusculum. The sequence goes on along the minus strand of CAVUGQ010000005.1, from coordinate 208,734 downwards.
GAATACCGATGCGTCGCAATTCATTTACGCTGTGCTGGAGAGGTTTAGTCTTCATTTCGCCAGTAACGTCCAAAACTGGCACCAAAGCAACATGAGCATAGAATGTATTCTCATAACCTTCTTCAACACGCATTTGACGAATTGCTTCTAGAAAAGGCAAGCCCTCAATGTCGCCAACCGTGCCACCAACTTCTGTTAAGACTATGTTGGCGTTTACCATTTTGGCGGCATTTCTTATGCGGTTTTTTATTTCGTTAGTTATATGAGGAACAATTTGGACACAACGACCTAAGAAGTCGCCATGACGTTCTTTCTCAATTACGGAACGATAGATTGTTCCTGTGGTTAAGTTGTTTTCTTGTTTTAGGCTTAAATCCAAGAAGCGTTCGTACCAGCCTAAATCCAAGTCGGTTTCGCCTCCGTCGTCGGTTACGAAGACTTCGCCATGCATATACGGGTTCATTGTTCCCGCATCTATGTTAACGTAAGGATCAATTTTTACTACGGTAGGTTTTAATCCTCTTGCTTGAAGCATTTTGCCGATAGAGGAAGTTAAGATGCCTTTGCCAACTGAACTTAGCACACCGCCTGTTACGAAAATGTACTTAACCATGCATTTCCCAGCAATATCTTACCCTTTCATGGTGAATTAATATAACTCTTTTGTGTACCGAACTGTAAAAATGCGCAATTGGAAGCTTGAATTCTGTACATACAAATGAATTAAGGTGGTGGAGGTTGGTTATATCTACGGTTGTGCCGCAACCCAATTACCAGAATCCACAAGCCAACTAAGACCAGCACAATCGGCCAGAAATAATTCCAGAAAGCTGTAAAACCAGCAAATGCAGCCAACCCGACTAATATGATGAATAATCCCAGGATGAGAAGCCCAACTCCACCGCCTCCTCCTCGTGAGTAACCATAATTCTCCCGGTAATATCGTCGTCTTTCGTACCTCGATTGAGGTCTATTTTCAGGTCGAGAAAGCGAAGCGCCACAATTGGAACAATTTACTGCAGTATCGGAATTGAGGGTTCCGCATCTTGTACAATAAACCAAACTTTATTTCTCCACAAGTAACTTTCATAGAAGCATTAAGCTCATATAATTTTTGGTTTCAGATGCAAAAAGGGTTTTTACTACATAAGATATTAATTACAAGGGATGTACTAAGTACTTGGAGATTCCAAATGCCACAAGCCTTTGTATTAGTAAATGTCGAATCAGGAACAGAAGAAGATATTGTTAAAGAACTCAAAAGCATTGAAGGTGTAGAGGAAGCTTACTATTCCTATGGCGTTTACGACATCATTGCTAAAGTTAAAGCTGACTCAATGGAGAAACTCAAAGAAATGGTAACACGCAAAATAAGAGCTCTCAGCAAAGTCCGCTCAACTCTAACCTTAATAATGATGGAAGAATAAACAACCCAAAAAGAAAATCTTTTGTCTTCTTCTTTTTTGAATGTTTAACCCTCTTCCTCATATAGAATTAACATCTGTGAAGCAAATAGAATATTAGTAGCTGCTTTAACAATTGCACTTCATCTATTTTTAAGTTGGATCTCTTCTTTGTTCGTGGATTTGCCTGCAGCTGTCAAAAAGGGCACTGCATAGAGTACACAGTGACTGATACCTGTTCGCCAAGTCCCAAGGGAACGATATTAACTATGCGAAAGTAAAAAACAAATTTCCAAGACACTATTTTTTCAGTAACCACAAATTCAAGATACTCAAACGAATCCATAGAAATCTTTAGATCTACTTGGATTTACAAACGGGAAAAATAATCAATGATGTTCCCTTCAAAGGGCTTGGCACGGCACTTTTTCTTTTATTCTGCCTTACCTTAATAATTGTCAAAGATTTAGAAGGAATCCTTGCTGTGAAACTTGGAACAAAATAATGCGATAACACAAGATGAGAGAGCAAAATAGTTATTTAATTAACACTTAAAAGCTAAAACACTAAAGTCTAGCAAGACTTGAAGCATTAATGATTCCCCTGAGAAAAAAGCCACATGTAAATGCTATTCTCTTAGTATTGCTTTTGGGGTTAATATCTTTCATTTTATACATTTACTTGTTTGTTAATCCTGAACAAATCGTTGGTATACTCTCAAAAACAAACCTCGCAATATACGCAGGAGCATTCATAGCCTATTTGATGTACACACTCTGCTCTTCGCTGGTTTGGCAACGACTCCTCAATAGCTTATCGGTAAAAATCACTAAACGCAAAGCCTTCCTTTTTACCTGGGTAGGCTTATTCTTTGAAGCAACAGTTCCCCAATTGGGTTGGTCAGGTGAAATTTCAAAAACCTACTTGTTAAACAAAGACTCAAAGGCACCTGCTGGAAAAATTGGGGCTTCTGTGGTTGGACAAAAAATCTTTACAATGACACTAACGATTGTAGCGTTAAGCTCTGGGTTAGGCCTTTTGCTTTTGAAGTATTCCCTACCAAATGTAGCCACCTTACTGATTGGTTTGGTTTTGGCTCTTTCGATTTTAACCTTAGGAGTTGTTTACTATGTGAGTTTCAAACCAGCCACAACCAAGACCCTTCTCAACTGGATGATAAAGATAGGATTATTTTTCCGTAAAAACTGGAATCCACAAAATTTAAGAACAAAAGCAGAAGAACTTTTAGAGAATTTCCATTTAGGCATCGAACAATTAAAAAGAAAACCAAAATCTTTAATTCAACCAATCGGTTTTGCGATATTGGGTTTTATTTTTGAAGTATCAGTTGTTTTTCTAACCTTCGCTGCATTGGGGCAACCGGTACCCATCGAAGTGGTACTTATTGTTTTTACTTTAACTGGAACACTACAAACTGTTGGAGTAACCATATTCGGTTTTCCAGAGTTAATTATGACATTGACATTTACCGCTCTCTATATTAATCCCGCCGTAGCGGTCTCAGTTGCTTTGCTAACTCGGGTTGTTAACTTGTGGTTCCGATTAATTGTTTCCTATTCGGCCCTGCAATTGGCAGGCATAAAAATCATTAGACAAACGAGCAAAAATCAATAGGAAACATTTTAATTCAAAAAGTCCCTAAGTAACTGTTAGGGATTATTATGCCTACAGCGTTTGTATTGATAAATACTGAAATAGGCTCCGAATCAGACGTCCTGAAAGAGTTAAAAAAGGTTGAGGGCGTAGAAGAAGCTTCAGCAGTTTACGGAGTCTACGATATAGTGGCAAGAGTAAAAGCCGATACTATGGATAAACTAAAAGAAATAGTAACATGGCGAATTCGACGACTAGACAAAGTACGTTCAACACTTACAATGATTGTCGTAGAAGACAAATAAACGGCTATCCCCTTTCTTTTATCAAGCAATTTTTTAAAGTATATTTGTACTTGTAACAGGCTGTATACAGTCACATAATTTTAAATAAAATTAAATTAATGTAACATACCTGTGCATCCAAAAGGTAGTCCAAAATGAAAGCAATTATGAAACACCAGCAAGAGAGCCAAATAGAAAAAGCTCTAGCTGCCTGCAGATGCACTAAATTTTTAATTGGTTGGACGAAGAGGCTTGGAGTTGCATTGAATCTTTTTGTATCCCCTCAAACAATAATGAATCTTTAAACCTCTAAGACCAACCACCCAACCAAAAAAGAAAAAACAGAAATATCTGCAGCTTATGTTCTTATAAATACCGAAATCGGATCAGAAAAACACGTTTCTAAAGACTTAAAAAATCGGCGACTTTGAAGAAGTTCATAACTTATGGGATCCGCCACATAATTTTAAACGTTAAAGCTCACAGCATGGATGAACTCAAATGCATGATAATAACCTCATTAGAAAATGGGCAAAATAAACTAAAAATGGACTATTCCAATAAATGAAAAAACCAAAATACAAATTAAGGCCAAGCTATTTTTAAAAAACCACCTTTTCTGCAACCCTTGGCATAAAAGAGTTTTAAGCTAACAATATTTTTTACCTTGAAACTCATTTCTTTCCTTTGAACTTGGAGAGAACAATCGCTATTGACAAAGCAGCAGACTATGCATATTGGTTTAGATGACACAGACTCAAAGAAAGGAGGCTGCACCACTTACTTAACCGCTGTTTTAATTGATAAACTCAAAAAATTCAACGTACATTTTAAAGATTATCCATCCTTGATTAGGCTCAATCCCAATGTGCCCTGGAAAACAAGAGGGAACGGAGCATTATGCCTAAGATTCACGTATCCAACGGAGTTTGAAACCCAAATAAAAACCACAGCCACAGAACTATGGGAAGAACACTCCGCCATCAAAGAAAGAGGCACTGACCCAGGAATAGTTTTCTACAAAAACAACGAAGTCCCAAATGAACTGCGTGCTTTCGCGAAGAAAACCGAGATATCCATCGTAACCCTCAAAGAAGCCATGGGCTTGATCAAAAAGATGAGCGCTGAAGCCGCTGGGTTTAACACTTGTCGAGGCATCATTGGCGCGTTGGCTGCAATAGGTGAACCCCTAGATGGCGACTATACCTATGAGTTGATTGCTTATCGAACCCCTGAAAATTTAGAAACAAAAAGACGGGTTGATGAAGCATCAATTTTTGAGATGGATAAGTTAACTATGCCCCATACTTTTAACAATGTGGATTTTGAAAAGAACAGGGTGATTATTACTCCAAGAGGACCAGACCCAATTCTGTTTGGAATAAGAGGTGAATCAGCGGGAATAGTAAAGAAAGCCTTTGAAAGTATTAAGCCACTCGAACCCGTTGAACGATGGGTGATTTTTCGTAGTAACCAGGGAACAGACGCCCACTTAAAAACTGTCAAAGCCCTAAGCGACCTTGAACCTTACAGCTCTATAATCGTCAAAGGCATTGTTTCCCAAAATCCAAGGGTTGTTCCGTTGCGACACGTCATCTTCTCCATCAAGGATAGTTCGGCTGAAGTTGATTGTGCTGCTTACGAGCCCACGGGTGACCTGCGAAAAATCGCAAGAGAGCTAGTTGTCGGCGACAGTGTTGAAGTATACGGTGCCGTGCACAAAGCAACTGCAACTAACCCATTAACAATTAATTTAGAAAAAATAAATATCATAGAGCTTATGCCCAAAGTAATCTATGAAAATCCACTTTGCCCCAATTGTAGCAAACGTTTGAAGTCAATGGGTAAAAGTCAGGGTTTTCGATGTGAAAAATGCGGTGCCAAATACGCTGATTTAAAGAAGAACCCGTTGGCTTCAACTCGAACCATTAAAGAGGGTTTGTATTTTACATCGACAAGATCTCAGAGACATTTGACTAAGCCTTTTAGGCGTTATGGACTAGAAAAACACGGTGCTTCGAGTTGTAGAATGATTGATGAATGGCATTTTCCGTAGCGTTTTGTTTATTATAAATTTGAGCTTAAAGCTTAAAAAGAAGCAAAAAATAGGAGTTAAATTTATGAATGGTGCAAGCGATAAAAGAAGTCTATAGAATTGTCATTTTGGTCAAAACCGTGGGAAGGATTATAACTTCTAAACAGCAATTAAAGTCAACGTACAGAGTAAACAAAATGTTCACACGCACACCCTTCATTTCTCAATGCGAAAGTATATGCCACTTATTTGTCGTTGCACAAACAAAAAACGACTTTTTGTCAATTGCTAAAAAAACTTGTTTCTCTGTAAGATATGAACGTGATGCACACGTAAATTTACTTCACATCTACTTTAGCGCACGCGACATAAAACAGGCTCATACAGCGTTCGGTTCGTCTAGAATAAGACTCAATACAAACTTTAAAGTGAAGCTTCACGATTTTGGAGTAACCCTAACAAAGGCACTCAAGGATACACCGTACTAAATGAAGTTTTTAACTTAAAAATCATTGTTATCGGCAACTTGCTCTTAACTCTATCAGCATTAACCAATTAGTAAAACTCCAAAAAAAGAAAAAGGGATTTTGTTTGTGCGGGTGACAATCTCCCCATTTTAACGCTTAGATTTAAATCACTGAAAACTATAAACCACTTTCACAACAAAACTTAAATGCAGTCAAAGAGGAGTGCCTGATATCAGTGACCAAAACGTTTACAGAAGTAGATTACGCGCTTCCATTCTTTAAACAAGAAGGTTTCGTTAGGAAGCTTTGTCCAAAATGTGGAGAATACTATTGGACTCAAGACGCAAAACAAGAAACATGCGGTGAATCTGGCTCAGACGAGTGTGGATACTACACTTTTTTAGGCAATCCAGCTACAACCAAAAAATTCAGTCTCTCCGAGATGCGGGAAGCGTTTCTTTCGTTCTTTGAAAAGAACGGACACACACGCATTAAGCCCTATCCCGTTGTGGCGCGTTGGAGAAAGGATATTTACTTGACGCATGCAAGCATCATCGATTTCCAGCCCTATGTAACTGAGGGAATCGCACCTCCACCAGCTAATCCACTGGTTATTTCGCAACCCTGCATCCGATTAACTGATATATCTAACACAGGTCCCACATTTGGCAGGCACCTAACTATCTTTGAAATGGGCGGAGCACACGCCTTCAATTATCCAGATAAAGAGATTTACTGGAAAGATGACACCGTTCGTTTTCACCATCGTTTTGCAACTGAATGTCTTGGAATAAAATCTGAAGAAGTAATCTACAAGGAAGGTGTTTGGGTTGGCGGAGGAAATGCTGGTCCAGACGTAGAATGCATTTGCCGCGGCTTAGAAGTGGGTACACTTGTGTTTATGCAATACAAAGTTGTTGGCGATGATTTCGTCGAGTTGCCTATTCGCACAGTAGACACAGGTTATGGAATTGACCGTTTTACTTGGATAAGCCAAGGAGTACCAAGCCTGTTCCAAGCGATTTATGGTAATTTACTCGACAAAGTCATGTCAATGGCTGGAATAACCAATATTGATAATGAATTCTTAGCAAGGGTAGCAAAGTATTCCGGTTTAGTGAGCGTGGACAAGAGGGCAAACAGACTTATCGCTCGCAAACGCGTCTCAGAGCTCACAGGCATCGACATGGTAACACTTGACAAAGAACTCATTCCAATAGAGAACGCTTGGGCCGTAACCGACCACACTAAAACGTTAAGTTTCATACTTAGTGAAGGCGTTGTGCCATCCAACATACAAGAGGGCTACTTAGCAAGACTTCTGTTCCGACGGGTTTACCGTTTAATGCGTACCTTAAACATAGAATCAGCCAAACTCTATGACATCATTGACATGCAGTCGGATTATTGGGGAAAAGATTTTCCACGTATAAAAGAAATGCAAAACGAAATCATCGAAATGTTAAAGGTTGAAGAAGAAAAGTTCGTTGAAACCCTCAAACGCGGCGAAGGCATGGTTAAAAGAATAGCAGTTGATTTGAAAACCAAAGGTTCTGCCAAACTGCCTATGGACACATTGACTGAACTCTATGATTCGCATGGTCTTCCGCCAGAAATTGTTAAACAAGCCGCCGAAAAAGAAGGCGTGGAAGTAGAAGTTCCAGAGAATTTCTATGCACTAATCGCTAACCGCCACATGCAAGCACCAAAGCCTGTTGAGGAAGAGGAGACAAAAGCCGAGCAAACGCTGGTGAAGGCGGCTGAACAGTTACCCGAAACTGAGATGCTTTATTACATTGATGTTTACCAAAAAGAATTCAAAGCTAAAGTGCTCAAAATCATAAACGACACCTATGTGGTATTAGATAAGACCTGCTTGTATCCTGAAGGCGGAGGACAACCAACTGATCAAGGCTGGATAATCAGCAACGAAAAGAAAAATGAAGTTGTTGATGTCCAGAAAATTGGCAAAGTAATAGTACACAAACTCAAAAATTCAGTAACTTTCAATGAAGGAAACATAGTTCACGGTGTACTAGAATGGGATAGACGATACTCACTCATGAAGGCGCACACAGTCACTCACCTCATAAACGGAGCCACAAGAAGGGTGTTGGGCGAGCATGTTTGGCAATCCGGCACCCAAAAAGGATTAGAAACATCAAGACTTGACATCTCGCACTACCGACGACTAAGCCAGGAGGAAATACATAAAATTGAAACTCTAGCAAACCAAGCCATCGGAGCTAATATGAAAGTTGAAACCACATGGCTTCCTCGAAACGAAGCAGAATCACGTTATGGTTTTAGGCTCTATCAGGGTGGAGCTGTTCCAGGTAAAGACATTCGTGTTGTGAAAACTGGCGATTGGGATGTTGAAGCATGTGCTGGAACTCATTTAGGATACACTGGCGAGGTGGACTTTGTCAAAATCGTTTACACCGAACGTGTGCAAGATGGAGTTGAACGCCTGGGCTACGCAGTTGGACTTAAAGCACTAAAAGCTGTTCAGAATCAGGAAGATTTGTTGTTGAAGGTTTCTGAAGCTTTAGCTGCCCCAATCGATAAGCTCGACAAAACCGCTGAGAAAATTGTTAAAGAACTCAAGGAAGCCAACGTAGAGAAACGGTACTTAATCAAAGAATTGGCAGCAAAAGAAAGCGCAGATTCTCAAGCACAAACCTGCGAAGACACATTTCTAGCAGATGGAGTAACAATTACTAAGCGGGACTTTGGCGAAGTAGTCGATATAGACAGAATGCTGATGACTGCAAGTGAAATCATAAAACACAATGAAGGCACAGTTACAATCTTTTATGGCTCAGATGCTAAAACATGCAAACTCATGGTTATGGCTGGGAAAACAGCTGTGAAAAAAGGTGTCAATGCAGGCAGCATAGTCAAAGAAGCTGCAACAATTTTTGGCGGTGGAGGCGGTGGAAGACCAAGTTTTGCGCAGGGTGGAGGAACAAAACCCGAGATGTTGGCAGAAGCGGTACAAATGGCGATTGAAGCAGTCAAGAAACAACTTAAACATTAGTTTTCCGCTCATCATATCCTTGCTTTAAATACATTGAAATATTAAAAAGCAAAAATTATAGCAGGGCACCAATTTTATATATAGATTAAACGTTTACCGTTTATTCACAGGAGCAATTAGTTTGGACGAATTTATAATAGTAATTATGGTAGCCATACTAGTCTCTCTTGTAACCTTAGGAACAATAATCTACATTTCTGAAGATTCAATAAATAACGCTAAAATACCTGACGTTGAAAGAGGCCTAGTGAGTTCAAAATCCCTCGTTTCAGATAACCATTCAGCAAATTATACAGTAAACCTTTCAAGTGGTCAAAATTTATACATCATAAATAATGCAACCTTATATGACAACATAATCGTTAACCAAAGTTATGTTTTTGATTGCCGCGTTGACTTTAACAACAAAATAACCATTATCAACCACGCAACACTGATTAATCCCAGCAATTCAACTCCATAATTCCCTTCTTTGAAACCTGCAACATTTTTCAAAAAGATAGATGCATATTTTTTATTCCAAGTAGCAAAACATATAAGCACGAATACACACGTGTGCTTCAGGTCAAGCGTGCAATAGCACGTTAACACTGGTGAATATATGCGAAGAAGTTTAACAGTTACCCCAGAAAACGACAAAAAAATCCTGCTAACAAAGGGAAGATTCCTAACCGGAGACTCACCATTTGACATAGACTACACAACACTAGTCAACATATTCATAGAACTAGGTCACAAACTAATGACAACCGCATGGAACGACAGCAACACCCACAACCTTGACGTCGCAATAGACAAAAAAGAGATCGTAGAATCCTTCAAAAAACACGCCTTCAGCTCTGAACTCAAAGAAGAATCAATCGGAGACCAATTCACCGAAATAATCTTCAGAAAACTGGTTGAACAATCAGGTCTAGCAACAAACGAGCTAAAACCTACGGCTGCTTTGACGGCTGAACAACCAAACCAATCTGACACAAAAAACCAAAAATACATCTCTTAGAGATATGATAAGAGGATAAAATCCAAAATGGTTGACGAACAAAAGTCGCAATCAGTCAATTTTGAAGAACGCCTCGACTGCGAAAAAAGACGTTCCGAAGATTACCTGACAAGACTAAAGTATTTGCAAGCAGATTTCGAAAACTTCAAGAAACGCAACGACCGAGAAGCGGAGCAAATAAGAAACTATGGCAACGAACGCTTAGTAATCCAACTATTAGACGTTGTTGACGAACTAGAATTAGCAATAAAAAACGGCGAAATCTCAACTTCCCCTGAATCCCTGATAGAAGGCGTGGAATTGACGTTAAAAAAGCTAAGAAAAGTACTTGAGCAAGAAGGAGTAACACCAATAGAAAACCCCGAAGGCAAAATTTTAGACCCCGCCCGTCACAACGCTATCGCCGCCGAAGAACGAGATGATTTAGCTGACTCCACAATAATTGAAGTAATAAGAAAAGGATACGTTATGAAAGGTAAGGTCATTCGACCAACAATTGTCAAAGTAGCTGTTAAACCAAAAAATAACAAAAATTTTAGTAATCAAAAGGAGGAAAAAAATAATGAGTAATCAAAAAACAAATGAAAAAGTATTAGGTATCGATTTAGGAACAACCAATTCAGCAGCCGCCATATATGAAGGCGGACATGCCACTGTGATTCCAAGCGCCGAAGGCCCAACTATGGCTGGAAAAATGTTTCCATCAGTTGTTGCCTTCACAAAAGATGGCCAGCTTCTAGTTGGCGAATCAGCAAAAAGACAAGCAACAACCAACAGCGAAGGAACCATTTTTGAAATAAAACGCAAAATGGGCACCGACTACAAAGTCAACGTCTACGGAAAAGAATACAGTCCACAACAGATTTCAGCATTCATTCTGCAGAAAATAAAGAAAGACGCCGAAACCTACCTTGGCGGATCAATTAACAAAGCCGTCATCACGGTTCCAGCACACTTTAACGACAACCAACGTCAAGCTACCAAAGACGCGGGAGAAATTGCAGGTTTCCAAGTTATGAGAATTATCAACGAACCTACTGCTGCATGCCTCGCATACGGCATAGACAAACTGCAACAAGAAATGAAGATCCTTGTGTTTAGCTTTGGCGGCGGAACCCATGACGTGACCGTGATGGATTTTGGCAAAGGAGTCTTCCAAGTACTCAGCACCAGCGGCGACACACAATTGGGTGGAACAGACGTTGACAAAGCAGTTATGGACTATATAGTGGGCGAGTTCAAACGCCAAACAGGAATTGAAATTAGCACTGACAAAATGGCCATGGCACGACTCAAAGAAGCCGCTGAAAAAGCTAAAATCGAACTCTCAACCTTAATGAGCACCGACATCGACCTGCCATTCTTAACCGCAGACGCTTCAGGACCAAAACATCTGAAATTAACATTAACTCGAACAAAACTGGAGTCTTTAGCGCAACCCATCGTCCAAAAAACCCAACGAACACTAGAAAAAGCCTTAGAAGATGCAAAGTTAACGCCACAAGGAATTGACAAAATCATTCTCATCGGCGGAATGACCAGAATGCCCCTAGTGCAAAGGTTTGTTGAACAAATTCTAGGCAAAGCTCCTGAACGCGGACTTGATCCTATGGAATGCGTTGCCATAGGAGCCGCCATTCAAGCAGGAGTCATCACAGGCGAAGTCACCGATCTGTTGCTCTTAGACGTTACCCCACTCACCCTAGGCCTTGAAACCATGGGTGGCGTATTCACAAAAGTAATGGACAAAAACACAACCATCCCAACCAAACGAAGCCAAGTCTTCACGACAGCCGCAGACTTCCAAACCGCAGTAACCATCCATGTGCTCCAGGGTGAAAGAGCAATGGCAGCAGACAACGTCTCACTAGGTGAATTCAACCTCGTTGATTTGCCTCCAGCACCACGCGGAGTCCCACAGATCGAAGTAACCTTTGACATCGACGCCAACGGAATCTTGAATGTAAGCGCTAAAGACCGAGCCACAGGAAAAGAAGCAAAAATCCGAATAACAGCCTCAAGCAAACTCAACAAAGACGAAAAAGAACGCCTAATCAAAGACGCTGAACAATATGCTGAACAAGACAAGAAGAAAAGAGAAGAAGCAGAAACACGCAACAACGCCGACAGCCTTGTCTACACGGCAGAACGCACAAAGAGCGACCTTGCAGGAAAAATCAGCCCCGAAGAAGTTTCCAAAGTCGACGCAGCGGTAACAGAACTTAAAAACGCTTTAGCAAGCAACGATATGGTACAGGTCAAAGCAAAATCCGACGCTCTACAGAAGGTTCTACAGGAAGTCGGAACCAAAGTTTACCAGCAAGCAGCAGCCGAAGCAGCTAAACAGCAAGAACAACAGCCAGGCGATCAACAAGCAGGTCCACAGGGAGCTGGCCCAGAGGTACCTCCAAGTGGCGGACCAGGACCAGAAGATCAAGATACAGGCGAAGAAAAAGTAGTCGACTCCGAAGACTATAAAGTAAAATAAAAAACCAAACTTCTTTTTTTTATTTGCTAAAAAACCTTAGATTGCCTTTCAAAAGGATCTGCAAAATCAAAATACAAAAAATAAGACGAAAACGGGAAATGGTATAAAAGGCAGACTTGAGCATCCTTACAAAAGATGCTAATAAAAATTTAATTTAGCGGTAAACCTAATGGCTGAAAAACGAGATTATTATGAAGTTCTTGGCGTACAAAAAGGCGCATCCAAAGACGAAATCAAGGACTCTTACCGAAAGTTAGCGATGCAGTTTCATCCCGATCGCAATAAAGAATCAGGCGCCGAAGAGAAATTCAAAGAAATCTCTGAAGCATACGCTGTTCTCAGCGACGACCAAAAACGTCAACAATATGATCAGCTTGGCCATTCAGGTTTTGACCAAAGATATAAACAGGAAGACATTTTCCGAGGAGCAGATTTCGACTCAGTTTTCAGAGATATGGGTTTTGGAGATGTTTTTCGCAGCATTTTTGGTGGCGGTGGAGGCTTCAGCGGGTTTGGTGAAGAACGAAATCGAGGACAAGACCTCGCTTACAACCTTGAAATTACCCTTGAGGAAGCCGCCAGAGGCACCGAAAAAGAAATTGAAATTCCAAGGACTGAAAGATGCGAAGTATGCAGTGGGTCAGGAGCAAAACCAGGTACATCAGCAAAAATTTGTACACGGTGCGGTGGCGAAGGCAAAATTCAGAACATGCGCAAAGCCGGCTTTGCCATGTATGTCCAAGTAACTGTTTGCCCACTATGCAAAGGTAAGGGCAGATTGATAGAGTCACCATGTAACAACTGTCATGGCTCGGGATTGGTTCGTAGACGACGCAAAATCACCGTTAAAGTGCCTATGGGTATAGATGAAGGAACTCAACTTAGGCTTCGAGGAGAAGGGGAAATGGTAGCCAACGGCGATCCAGGAGACCTCTATGTTGTTGTTCATGTTAAGCAAAATACGCAGTTCATGAGGGAAGGAGACGACCTCTGGCACATAGCCTTCATCAATTACCCTCAAGCTGCACTTGGGGCAGAAATTTCTATACCAACACTTGATGGACCAACAACTATCAAGATCCACCCCGGAACGCAACCAGGCGAAACAGTAACGTTGAGAGGAAAAGGGATGCCCAGATTCAGAGGTTACGGCAGAGGCGATTTACTAATACGTATCGGAATTTCGGTTCCAGAGAAGCTCACAGGACCCCAGAAAACGCTTTTGGAGCAGTTAGCCAAAGAGTTAGGCACAGATGTCTCGAAGAGCCATAAATTCCACTTGTAACATACATTTATTTAAAATGCGGCATCCTTTGCGATTTCAGCCCAAAACTTTCAGTAGAATGCCCATTGAGCCTTGGTAAACCAATAATTTCCAAATTTTTATAGATAGAAAATTTCAAAAACTAAAAACAATAAAAAGAAAAAAGAAAGATTGCTTCTGGTTTTATTTTTTCTCGAGTTGCTTTCGTAGTTCTGCATACGTTGCTTTGATGTCTTCGATTGAACCTTCGTCCTCAATAGTTGATGTGTCGCCTAACGGTGCACCAGTTAAAACTGCTTTTAGAAGTCTGCGCATGATTTTGCCGCTTCGCGTTTTTGGCAATTTGTTTACGATGATGACGGCGTCTGGAGTTGCGATTGGACCAATTGTAGTTCTAACGTGTTTTGTGAGTTCAACTCGGAGTTCATCTGATGCTGTGAATCCGCTGCGTAGCACTACGAATGCCACTGGGACTTCGCCTTTAACTGCATCTTCTTTACCCATGACTGCTGCTTCTGAGACTGCTGGGTGAGAGACTAATGCGCTTTCGAGTTCCACTGTGCCGATGCGGTGTCCTGCTACTTTGAGGACTTCGTCTGCCCTTCCAAGGAGCCAATAGTATCCATCTGGGTCGCGGATTGCGTAATCGCCTGTAACGTAGATTCCTGGCCATCTGCCAAAGTATGTTAGTTTGAATCGTTCAGGGTCTTTCCAAACTGTCTGAAGCATTCCTGGCCATGGAGACTTGATCACTAGGTAGCCTTTGTTTTCTGCTGGAAGCGGTTTTCCTGCATCATCAAAGATATCAATGTTTACTCCTGGCATTGGCAGGGTTGCGCTGCCTGGTTTAAGTGGTGTTAGTTCTATGCCTGCGGCTGGTGAAATCATGAACCCGCCTGTTTCTGTTTGCCACCAGGTATCAATTATCGGTAGTTTTTCTTTGCCGATTACGCGGTAATACCATTTCCATGCTTCGGGGTTAATGGCTTCCCCAACTGAGCCTAGCAAGCGTAGTGTGCTGAGGTCATGTTTTAGTGGGAGTGCTTCGCCGAACTTCATGAACATTCGAACTGCGGTTGGTGTACCATAGAGTATTGTTACTCCGTGGTTCTCGATCATTTGCCACCAGCGGTCTTGTGCTGGATAATCAGGTGTGCCTTCGAAGAGGAACGCGGTGATTCCTAAGCTTAGAGGTGCATAAACGTTGTATGTGTGTCCTGTGATCCAGCCGATGTCTGCAACGCACCAGTAAATATCTTCGTCCGTTGGATTGAATGCCCATTTGAGTGTCCAATGAGCCCAAACTAAGTATCCACCAATGCCGTGTTGCACGCCTTTTGGTTTGCCTGTGGTGCCTGAAGTGTAGAGGATAAATAGTGGGTCAGTAGATTTCATGCTTTCCGGCTCGACATATGCGTTTGCGCCTGCGGCTGTCAATGCGTCGTGATACCAGACGTCTCTGCCGTCTTTCATTTGGACGGACTGACCAGTGCGTTTGACAACGAGGACTTTCTCGATGTTTGGCATAAGAGAAGCTGCACGATCAGCATTATCTTTGATTCCAACAGGTTTGCCTCTTCTAAAAGAGCCGTCTGCTGTAACCAAAACTTTTGCTCCGCAATCGTTTACTCTGTCAGCTAATGCTTCAGCGCTGAATCCTGAAAACACTACTGTATGGACTCCCCCGATTCTTGCAGTTGCAAGCAACGTGATTGGTAACTCAGGGATTACGGGCAGGAAAACTGCGACGCGGTCGCCTTTTTTTACACCCAAGTCTTTTAGTGCTTTTGCAACTTTATTTATTTCACGGTATAATTGGTAATAAGTATAAGTTTTTACTTCACCCATCTCGCCTTCCCAAATGTAGGCAAGTTTGTTTTTGCGACTGCTCTTCACGTGCCTGTCGATTGCGTTGTAGCAAATGTTGAGTTCTCCATCAGGAAACCAGTTGTAAAATGGCGGGTTCGAATCATCCAAAACTTTAGTTGGAGCTTTGAACCAGTCTATGGCTTTTGCTTTTTCTGCCCAGAACTCTTGAGGGTTCTTTATGGATTTTTCCCATTCTGCTTTGCGTATGTCTCCGTTAGAAACTTTTGCAATACTTGGATTATATCGTTCGTTGAAAGGTAAACTAGCTTCTGACATATGCTCTCATTCCTATAGATGCTGGGAAGAATTAGCCTTAGGGAATATAAGTTTTTTCAGTGGTTAGTTGTAAAATAAAAAAGAAAGGCCCAGTTTTGACATATTTATGTTAAGAATTAGTCATCTTTGAACAAGCATGCAAACGACTACTTTTCGCAATTAAAAGAAACAAAAAGAGAAAGTTGGAGATTAGTTTTGTTTTACTGGACAGATTGGCAGCACTGTTTTTGCGTTTGCTTCGTTTAGTACTTCTGCGAGGCCAAGGTAAACTGCGCTTCCGCCACATATGACGCCTTCGATTCCGGTGATTGTGTTGAACCATACTGGGTTTCCGAGTAGTTCACGTGTCGTAAGCAAGAAGAACAATATTGCTAGACTCATGAATACGAATTGTATTGCGCGGTTTGCTTTTAGAGTGCCAAAGAACATTGCGAAAGTGAATATGCCCCACATGAAGAAGTATGCTGCCATCGATGCGTCGTTTGGTGCACTGAATCCAGGAGATATGAAGGTGAGTTTTGGCAAAACAAGTAGAAGAACAAGTGACCACCAGAAGAAACCGTAAGCGCTGAAAGCTACAGTGCCAAATGTGTTGCCTTTCTTGTATTCCATAATACCGACAATTATCTGTGCTAAGCCGCCAAAAGCTATGCCCATTGCTAAAATCATAGTGTCCAATGGAAAAACGCCAGCATTATGCAAATTTAGTAGTACTGTTGTAAGTCCGAAGCCTAAGAGTCCAAGAGGTGCAGGATTAGCTAATTTCTGTATACTCATTGATGTTTCCCCGATTTGATAGTTTAACAGAATTCTGCACACTTTTTTATAAAGCTTTGGAAACTGATGCGTTTCTTCTTCTTGACGTGACATATTTGCCAACTTCTAGCGCTGCAAAGACTAGTCCTGCATACAGAGCGGCGATTGCCCAATCTATTAGTTCAGGCGTGTGCACGTCGAAGAGAGTTTGAATACCGGGCACGTAAAGAACAACTAGTTGCAAGGCAAATGACGAGAGAACAGCGTACCAGAGGTATTTGTTCTTGAACGGTCCAACTTTGGCTATAGGATACTTGAAAGATCGCGCTGAAATGGCTATGGTTAATTCCATTGCGATCATAGCAGTGAACAGTTGTGTTCTAGCATCTAGTAGCTTGAATTCGCTTTCCCAAGGCATGTGTGAGAAGAATGCCAACAAGAGCAAAACCGTCATGAAGATTGGCACTATAGTCAGGTAAACTTTGACATCTTTGGTAAATATGCTCTCTTTGGGCTTGCGTGGCTTTCGCTCCATCAAATCAGGATCACCAGGGTCAATGCCTAAGGCGATTGCGGGCAATCCATCTGTGACCAGGTTTATCCAAAGTATTTGAACAGCAGTTAAAGCAATGGCAGCACTACCGATAAGCTCTACATCTGACCCAGGTGACAGCCATCGGGCGATGTATGGGACACTTACCACGGCGAAAAACATAACTAAGATTTCCATGATGTTGCACTGCAGCAGGTAGGTGAGGTACTTTTTTATATTGTCGTAGATTTCTCTGCCTTCTTTGACGGCTTTAACGATACTGGCAAAGTTATCATCTGCCAGAACCATGTCAGCGGCTTCTTTAGTTACTTCGGTGCCTGAAATGCCCATAGCAATCCCAATATCACTTATCTTAAGTGCTGGTGCATCGTTAACACCATCGCCAGTCATTGCTACGACTTCGTCTTTTTTCTTCCATGCCTTGACAATTCGAGTTTTATGCTCTGGGGCTACTCGGGCATAAATAACCACTTTTTCTACTACTTGAACAAGCTGTTCATCGGTCATCCGCTCCAGCTCGTCACCAGTCAAAACTTGACCTTCTTCCACGTTTTCACCCAACAAGTTGAGCTCCTTGGCAACGGCAATTGCGGTGAGTTTGTGGTCACCTGTTATCATAACTACTCGTATTCCAGCGTTTCTGCATATACTTATGGCGTCTTTAACTTCCGAGCGCGGTGGATCTATCATACTCATTATGCCGACAAAGACAAAGTCTTGTTCCATTGTTTCGTCGAATTCAACCGAAACATGAGGCAATTCTTTGTATGCAAAACCTAGGTTTCGGAGGGCTTGCAATGCCAGGGTTTCGGTTACTTTGTAGTGCTTGTGGCAGATTTCATCAGTTAATAGTTGAACTTTGCCATCCAACAAGATCTTGCTGCATCTTTCCAACACGACTTCCGGAGCACCCTTCATGTAAGCAACCTTTTTTCCCGAGATAGTATGTATTGTGGTCATGCGTTTTCGCTCAGAGGAGAATGGAACTTCGGCGATACGTTGTTCATGCAAATCTATCTCTTCTTTGCTGATGCCGGCTTTCTCTGAGGCGACGACGAGCGCTCCTTCTGTGGGGTCGCCCTTCACCGTCCACTTGCCAGACTTGGGATCCTTTTCAAGGTTAGAGTCATTGCATAGAACTGCAACCTTAAGTAAAGTTTTGAGATTCTCGTCAGGGATTACTTTTTTGTCTTCAAAGAGAAATTCTCCCTGAGGAGCGTACCCTATGCCTGTTACTTTGAAGATTTGGTCGTTAACGTAGATGCGTTGAACCGTCATTTCACCTTTTGTCATAGTGCCTGTTTTGTCGCTGCAGATAACGCTAGTACTCCCAAGTGTCTCCACGGCGGGCAATCGTTTGACAATTGTATTAACTTTAGCCATACGGTACATGCCTATGGCAAGAGCGCCTGTTATTATGGCGGGTAACGCTTCAGGGACTGCGGCGACCGCTAGGCTAATAGCCCATAAAACCATTTCAAGGATAGGACGGTTTTCAACAACTATACCAACGACTCCTACGCTAATAGCAACAACTACCGCTAGAAGACCTATCCATTTGCCTACATTGCCCATTCGCTTCTCCAAAGGTGTTTTCTCCTGGGGTGCAGCTTGAACCATTTCAGCGATTTTTCCGAATTCCGTTTTCATACCAGTGCTAGTGACCAATGCTTTACCTCTTCCGTAGACGACTGCTGTTCCGGTGAAAATCATGTTGCGCCTGTCGTTTAGCAGTGTCTCTTCAGGCAGCGGTATTGTAGATTTGTTGACTGGCGCAGATTCCCCTGTTAATGATGCTTCATCCGTTTTCATCGTGAAAGCTTCCAGAAGCCTAGCATCGGCAGGAATCTTGTCACCAGTGTAGAGAAGAATTATATCTCCTGGAACAAGTTGGCTGGCGGCAATCTTTATCTCTTTTCCCTCACGAAGAACACTAGCAGTTGGAGCCGTCATCTTTTTGAGGGCCTCAACAGCTTTTTCGCTTCGGTATTCTTGGGAGAACCCTAGAACTGCACTGGCTATGACAATGGCAAGGATAATGATTGCATCGGCCGCTTCACCTACTGCAAAGGAGAGCCCTATGGCTAGAAGTAAAATTATCATGAGAACATTAGTGAATTGCCCGAGCAGAAGCTTCAGGGGTGACTTGCCTTTTTTTTTCTTGAGCTCGTTCGGTCCATGCACTTTTAGTCGTTCTTGTGCATCCTGTGAAGTCAAACCCGTGTTGGTTACGTTTAATTCTCTGACTGCTTCTTCGGCTGTTTTACTATGCCACTGTCTTGCCACTTATATTACCCCGCTCCTAATAAGAAGGGCGACATTTAAGATTTCATGTTTTAATATTTTTAGTAGTTAAATCTACAAAATAAAAAAGATTCAATTTCAAAAATGATAGATTGCTCAGATAACAGATGAATTACTAAACTAAAGAGTAAAATTAACTAAAAAACAGAACTATGAAAGGTAAACAGCAACAATTTCAAATTAGACCCTTGTCTACACTAGAGGCTTCAAGGTGTTTTTGATGGTAGATTATGCTTTGTAAGTAAAGCGAGATACCTCCGACCACCAGCACAATTAGGCTCAACACATAGAGTACCCAAGTTACAAGTGAACCATTGCTAACGATGTGTTTTTGCCATTCCCATGGAAAGTCATTCATGTTTCCAAGCGGCCAAGCTCCGATTACCTGGTAAGTAAAGCCAAATGCTGTTAAAAGTATAGCAACATACTTTTTATTATCTGTATCTTCGAGACGTATTCTACGTATGCTATAAAGGCACAACATTGCAGCCCCTATAATGAGCGAAGGAAAACTTGTGACAAAAAAGATAAGGTTGATGAAACTCCGTGGCAACAGGGTGTTGATTGATGAAAGTGGATAACCGGCTATTTCTTTGCCCCAATCAGTTAGGCTCCAACCGCTAAGCAGCACCGATGACAAGTAGAATGCACCATAAGCGGCTAAAAATAATCCAAGAGACGCTCTATGACCTTTAACGTAATGTATAATCCTGAAGGAGTATCTTGTTTGTTTGCGATTGCTATCGTTCATTAATGCCCTATCTTTTGAGATGTTTATGTTTCTTTAAGATATATTAGTTTTTAATCGCTCGACTACGGATCATTTGCAACTTTAGCTTAATCTTTTCGCTAGCCAAAAAGTTCTAATGGTTAAACAGCACTAGTTAAACTGTGACTTTTAAGGTGTTTTAATGAAGTTTGAAACCAAAATCCAAGAAATTATAACCCGCACTCATGACGTAACAAGCTTCAGGTTCCCCCGACCTGCAGAGTTGGATTATAAGCCGGGACAATTCTTCTTTATAACCCTAAAGCAAGGACAGAGAGAGTTAAGCAAACACTTCAGCTTCAGCAGCAGCCCTACAGAAAAAAACCACATTGAATTCACAAAAAAATTTACTGATCACGAGTTTTCGCTGGCTCTAAAAGCCGCAAAAGTTGGCGATTGGACAAGAATAGATGCACCCTATGGGCAATTTACGTTTGAAGGTGAATACCCAAAAATCACTTTGCTGGGAGGAGGTATCGGAATAACTCCTTTTATGAGCATATGCAAAAACGCCACAGATAAAAACTTGAACAGCAAAATCACACTCTTTTATGGTTGTCGAACAGAAAAAGACGTTACATTCAAAAAAGAACTTGAGGCATTAGCGGAGAAAAACAAGAATTTAAGGCTATTTATAATTGTTAGCGAACCCACGGCACAGTGGGAAGGAGTAAAAGGCATAATTAACACTGAGATTGTAAAAGAAAAACTCCCCGATTATAAAGAAAATGTGTTTTTTACTTGCGGACCGCCGCCTATGGTTGAAGCAATGGAAAAACTCGTATTAAACCTGGGGTTACCCAAAAGAAAATTTGAAGCGCGAGTACTTTACAGGTTATTAATAAAATAAAATAGGGTTAAGGATAGAACCTACGTGTAGTTCTTGGGAAAGGAATAGCATCGATAATGTTGTCTAAGTCAAGCATCCAAACCAACAGACGCTCCAAACCCATTCCAAAACCTACGTGAGGCACGGTGCCGTAGCGTCGGAGGTCAAGGTACCACTCGTAATCTTCAGGCTTCAAACCCTGCGCTTTCATTCGTTGGGTAAGTATATCTTTATTTTCTTCTCTTGCGCCGCCCGTGCTAATTTCGCCAATCCTTGGCACCATCATGTCAACTGACATTGCAACCTCTGGGTGGTCGTTGTATGTTTTACAGTAGAACGCCTTGATTTCAGTAGGGTAATCGTAAACAAAGAAAGGATTGCCAAAGTCTTCAGCTAAAACCTTCTCATCTTCGTAACCTAGGTCTGATCCCCACGCTAAAGCGGGGTTTTTTGGTTTAAGACGTTCGATTGCTTCCTTGTATGTTATTCTTGGAAATGGAGTTTGAACAGTTTTTAGCTTCTCGATGTCGGCGCCTAGCTCCTTGAATTGATTTTGGCATTTTTCGCCAATAGCATGACAAACATATGTCATTAGGCCTTCCTCAAATTTCATTAAATCGTTCATGTCAGCAAAAGGCCATTCACCCTCCATGTGCCAGTACTCAGTTAAATGACGGATGGTTCGGCTCTTTTCAGCGCGGAATGATGGTGCAATACAGTAGACGTTTTCTAAGGAGTATATGAGAATTTCAAGGTAAAGCTGACTGCTTTGAGTTAAGTATAGTTCTTGGTCAAAATATTTTAAGCCAAACAGCGTTGAGCCACCTTCAACTGCTGCTGAAATGAACATTGGAGGCGAAACTTCAGTGAAGTATTGGCTTTTGAAGTATTCTCTTGCGGCCTCTATAACTTCGGCACGAACCTTCATTACCAAATTCATTTTTCTACTTCTTAGCCATAGGTGACGCAAGTCACGGATGAACTCTTCACTTTTATCTTTAGAGATTGGGAAAGTGTCTGCTAAACCAACAATGCTTACGGTGTCTGCACCGATTTCAAAGCCGCCTGGAGCACGTTTATCCTCCTTTACAGTGCCTTCCAGTATGAGTGAGGATTCTATTGTGAGTTTTTGTGCTTCCGCCCAACTTGGGCTGGTTTTCTTTATAGTACATTGGATTACGCCTGTTGAATCACGTATTAATATGAAAATGAGTTCTTTTCCTTCACGTTTGCGGTAAACCCAACCGCGAATTGCAACTTTCTGGTCCATGCAGCAACCTTCTAAGATTTTGTTTATTTTAACCAAAGCCATCGGGCATCAACCATTTCCATTTAATACTTAATTTCCAACCTAAATGCCTATCGATTCACATTTTCAACTCTAGATTAATATTTGCCTCTGAGGGTCAGCAATTTTGAACCCGGATTTTTTTGAGAGTAAACGAATAATCTTTGTATTTTCGGTAAAGAAATTTTAATAAGATCTAATAGAAACACATAATTTCTGTTGGTTTTTCTTCTACGACTTTGTCCTAAATTAAAAATGGGATTAATCACAAGAACCATAGGCAAACCCTTGAAGAATGAAGCTATTTCAATAGATAAAGAACTAGAAAAGTATATTTAAAAATTAAAAATAAAAGATAATCACAAAACCTGCTCAATTTAACAGTATTTCTTCAGAAGGCAATTTCACATAAACCTTTAATTCTCAAGATTTTCTATTAGATACGTAAAATTGAGAGCGTGTATGGGAGGATGCTATCTCGATCAGCGGTAGTTAAACTTAAAGCAATTTTAATAATAGACTTGATTATTGTAGGCGCAGCTGCAGGAGTTTATTTTTATCTCCAAAACCAAGGGGTCTTAACAAGCGCAACTAAACCAGCTACGTTTGTCCTAACAGACCTAATTGTAAATCCACTTGAAGCATTCGCTGGTGATGCAGTTCAAATTTCGGTTAATTTAACAAACACAGGCGATTTGGAGGGCAACCAAACGGTAAATCTTGAAATAAATAGTGCCGTCAAATCTACGACCAACGTTACTCTTGCAGCTAATTCAACAGAAATCATAGAATTCACTTACATAGAAACTGCCGAGGGAAATTACTCTGTTAAAGTCGGCGATTTAACTGCTGCCTTAATCATTAAACCTGCTCCGCCAGAATCAAGCAAAATCTTGTTGTCTAACTTCATAAGTTCTCCATATGAAGTTTGGGCTAATGAAAACGTCACAATCACAGCAAACGCAGTGAACCCATCAGGTCAACTAGACAAGTTAACTGTAAAAATAAAAATAGATGATGTAATTGTGGGCACTCAAGTTATATCATTAGACGCAGGAGCAAATCAAATCGTACAATTCACAGTTAACGCATCTTCAGCTGCAGAAGGAAAACACATAGTTGAACTAAACACACTAAAGGGTTCCTTTTTTGTCGTGAAGACAGGTTATCATACGCTTATTATTAATCGCTCAGGCTCTGGCTCCACCTCTCTGCCATTTACGTTAAACGGGGAAAATCATCAGACCGCTTACCAAGCGGTGTTGCCAGTTGGAGAATACAAAATTTCCGTTCCAGACCCATTCAGTGTTGGTACAGGAGTGTTAGGATTTACGTATTGGAGCGATGGTGTGAAAACTCCATCAAGAACCTTCACGTTAAGCGAGCGACTAATATTAGTTGTCTCTTACACTTTGATCAGCGGTTACGCATCTTGCCCCTCCCTTTATACGTGGAATGGAACAGGGTATTCTTACGTTACCGACGTTTCTAACCCGGGCTGGCTAGGATATATCAGTCACATTGACTCTGACGGAACTATCGTATTCGGCGGCGGAAACCCATGGGATTACGTAAAAATAGATAAGAACCTGCTGGCAACTAAAAACGGCAATTATGATGTAACTCTTGCCCAGCAATGGGATGAACTCTACTATGTAGATTCAGCGTACATTATGGTCGTCGACCACCCAATTGGAACAAATGTCTATACATCAATGACCAATTACCTTAACAAAGGTTCAACTGGTCAAATCTACACTGTGACCAACGGCACACTCATGTCGCCAATAAACGCTACGAATGAACATGGTGAAAACGTCCTGTCTCAAATCCTTGAGATAGATGGAATATACACACCAGGAATAAATGGTGACCAAAGTTCATCTTGGAATAATATCACTATGAACCAGTTAACTTTAGATTTGGGCAATTTGTTCGGTGCGCCGCAAGTGAAGCTTTTAATCACTGGAATGGTAGATTGGGGTTCATCAGATCCATATTACGCGTGGATAAAAAGCTTCCAAGATGCAGCAGCTCAAGGATTAGTACCAAACGGCACTCAAATTATGCCTGCTCCATATATGGAAGTTAAAGACGTAAATGGTAACTGGATACGCATTTCACAAGATAGACAAATACCAATACCATCAGATTATAACGCTAGAACTTTTACCGTAGACTTAACAGGTCTATTCCCCACTGATGTAAATAATTACCAGGTTAGAATCACAAATTTCTGGAACGTAACCTATGATTACATCGGAATCGATACAACCTTGCAACAAAATATAACAATACAAGAAATAGCGCCAACTTCAGCAATTCTCAGTCAAATGTGGGACACACAATCTATCGCTTCAGGAGCGTTTACACGATACGGTGATGTCACTCCACTGATGCAAAATGCTGACGACATGTACGTTATTGGTAGACAAGGAGACCAAGTTAACATGCAATTCTCAACCGCCAACCTCGCGCCACTTGCACAGGGAATGGAAAGAGACTACTTCTTTGTCGTAGCTTGCTGGTTTAAAGATCCTCCGGAAAACTGGGGTTACGGATTTGACTTTACAGTTAACCCAATGCCGTTTATGGACATGAGTGGATTCCCGTACACAATCAATGAAAGCTACCCACACGATGCAGCACACCTAGCCTATATCCAAGAATACAACACTCGAATAATTACTGCACCATAAACACCTAATTCTTTTTTTTAAACTGATAAAAGCCTCTTAAAAATTGCAAAGGCAAAATTTATGTAAGATTTAAATGGAATAACAGCGTTATTTGCTCTAATCAACCTTCCAGCGAGACCTCTTGCATGTCGTTGATACCTGAAATCTCTAATCCTTATCTTGGAGCCTTTGCAGGCGGCTTACTGTATGGAATCGTGGTTTGCACGGCATCCTGTCTTCCGATTGTTACAAGTTATATTGCAGGTGTCGGTGCTGGTTTTGGCAAGGGCGTCAAGATAACGTTGATTTTTAATTCTGGAAGAGTTTTGGCATATGCTTTGATTGGCGGCTTAATAGGGTTGTTCAGCGGTTTGTTGAGGCTTTTTATTTCAGACGCAGCCATTTCTCCGTTTCAAATTTACTCGTCCCTTGCCTTTGGAATAGTAACAATAGTGATTGGCGTTAGCATTTTCCTTAAAGCCAGAAAACCCTGCAACTGCGATTCCCAAGACGCAAAAAACATTGTCACTACAGTCAAAATAGGCAGATTTGGATTTGACGTAGGTGCCTTCTCACTTGGTTTAAGCAGAGGACTGATTGTGTGTCCACCTTTGATTGCTCTTTTGATTTATTCTTTGCCTTTCTCTAATCCGCTTGGCAGCGTTGGAATAGCTGTTTTATTCGGCTTAGGAACAGCTCTCTCACCAATTTTATTGTTGGGCGGAGTTACAGGTTGGTTATTAAATAAGGCGCCGCTTTTTCGGAAGTGGATTTCAATAGCAGGCGGCTCTGTCCTCATAATTCTTGGAATAATTACGATGGTGAGTTCATTAATTCAAATATCATAATGGCGGAAAAGATATGTCATTGGAAATAATTGGAGACCTATTGCGGCTAATAGTATTAGGTGGACTTGGAGTAGCAGGAATAATCGCTATTTTAGTTTGGAAGAAAAACCTCTCGACACGTGTTACTTTCCTTAGGCTAGTTATTCAAATGGTTGCTTTAGCCGCTATATTCTATGTGTTATCTTATACAGTTCCGCCTCTAACAGGAGGGTTGCCACCAATACAGTTTCTCTACTTGTTGATTGTTGTATTTGGGATGACCCTTTTCTTAGGTAGATTCTTCTGTGGCTGGCTGTGCCCATTCGCCCTTATAATGGACCTTGAAAGCTTCTTAAGAAAAGCCTTTAACATACGACACCGAATAATTCCCGACAAACTAAACATAATCCTCCACCAATCACGATACACCACATTACTGTTCTTCTTGCTAACACCTGTAATACTTTGGTTCTTGGATCCTCAGCCAATAATGGTTTCGCCGTTGATGGCTCAACTCCTCGCTGGGCATTTCAAACCCTACAGTATACTGCTTGACCCGCTGATTCCTTTTATTGTCCCATGGAAAGGTCAAGTTATTGTTAGCCAGATAAACCTAACCTATCCTTACGCTTTAGACATTATCACTTATTTAGGTGAAAACATCGGACAACTAATAGCAATCGTGTTTGTCGGGTTAACATTAGCAGGAGCATTTATTTTCAGGCGCGCTTGGTGTCGTTTCTGCCCCACAGGCGCATCGTTGGCAGTTGTGAATAGATTTAAAGGTTTTAAATGGGCACCATTACTGCATATTAGCAAGGATGAAGAAAAATGCACAAAATGCGGAGTCTGCAAAAGAGTCTGCCCAGTTCAAGTTAACGAAGTTTACGACCAGAAAGGTGGAAAAATAAAAACAACCCAATGCATGATTTGTGCACGTTGTGTAGAAATGTGCCCTTACGAAGGTACACTGCAAGTCCAGTTAGGTAATAAAACGTTGTTTAAATCAAGAAACTGGCTAGAACAATCAAAAATGAGTGAGGAACATAGAAATGAATGAAACCGTTGGAAAAAGATACATGCCCGAAGTAACAAGAAAAGAAATTGACGAACTCAAAACCACAATGAAAGCTGCTTCCCAAAAAGTAATGGCTGAAAACATTGAACGCATGAGAAAAGCTGACCCCAAAAGACCTGAAGCCATGAAGTACTTTGACGAAATCGCAGACCTTTTTGGCAAACGGCAAGAGGAGATTCAGGCTGAGAAAGAGAAGGGCAAGAAAGTTATCGGTTACATGTGTCTGTTTGCTCCGACGGAGTTAATTTTAGCTGCTGACGCTATTCCAGTAAGGGTAAACTCAGGTTGGTATGATACTTCTAAGTTAGGTGACAGAGTTGTACCTGTTGAGGTTTGCCCAGTTATCCGTTCAACCATCGGCGCAAAAATGATTGAACTCTCACCTTTCCTTGAACAAAGTGATGCACTCATCAGTGTTCTAACATGCGACGGCATGACAAAACTCGGCGAGATTCTTAGCGATTACAAAACCATTTGGGGAATGAATGTACCTCGCATAAAAGATTCTACTCAGTCTCTTCGATTCTGGAATGACGAAATAAAACAGATGAAAACTCGGATTGAACAGTTTACAGGAAACAAGATTACGCGTAAAAATCTCAAAGAAGCCATCGAAATGAGCCATAGAGCAACAAAAGCATTCCGCCGCTTACAGGAACTGCGTAAAGGGGCACCTGTAATTATGGGCAGAGACGCTATGCTGGTAAATCAAACGTTTTTGTGGGATTATAAAAAGCGGTGGACGGAGAAAACAGAGGCTTTATGTGATGAATTAGAGAAAAGAGCACAACGAAAAGATTGGGTTTGCCCTCCTGACACGCCAAGAGTTATGATTACGGGCACACCAATGTTCTGGCCTGATAATTGGAAATTACCAAGTCTAGTTGAGGAATCAAATCCACAAGGCATCATTGTTGCTGATGAACAGTGCTCAGGCGAAAGAATTCTAAACGATCCGGTTGGCGTTGATGAATGGTCAATGGACGATATGCTAAATGCCATTGGAGAACGATACTTGATGGCTTCCACCTGTCCATGCTTTACTAGCAAAGACGGTAACGAAGACAGAATCAACTGGCTTCTAAACAAAGTCAAAGAATGGAATGTTCAAGGCGTCATTTACTATGTGGTCCGAGGCTGCATGCTTTACGCTATGGAATATACGCGTGTCAAGAAAGCTCTTGACAAAATAAATATCCCAGTCTACTACCTCGACACGGAATACACACGAGAAGATGTTGGGCAAATGAAAACCCGCATTGAAGCATTTCTTGAAATGCTAACTGCAAGAGCAGAAATTTAAAGGTGAATACATGATTACTGTCGGAATGGATCTTGGCACCCAAAGAGTACAAGTAATAGTACTAAAAGACGGCTCAGTAGCCTCAAGAGCACAAGCATTATCAGGATTCGATCCCACCAAAGCCGCCGAACAAGCAGTAGACGAAGCAATTAAAAAAGCAAACTTGAAACTATCAGAAGTAGCATGTTTTGCAGCTACTGGTTCAGCTATGGATATGGCACCATATGAGGCAAGAACCGTAAGTATGATGGGCGCAGATGCAAAAGCAGGCGTGTTTCTATTTCCTAAAGCTCACACAATCATTGATGTCGGTGCAGAAGAGGCAAGAGCAGTAAAATGCGATGAGAGGGGAGTAATGGTTGACTTTGTTGTAAACGAACGATGCGCTGCGGGAGCAGGGGCATTCATCGAAGCGATGGCAAGAGCTTTGGAAGTTAAGTTGGAGGATATGGGTCCACTGGCACTTAAGGCGGAGCGAGCAAGCCCTATTAATGCTTCATGTGTAATTTTCGGGGAATCAGACGTAGTCTCACTCATACATCGTCAAGAATCCAAACCTGAAATTGCACGAGCAGTTTACGATGCTATGGCTGATCGAATTTCGTCCATGGTTCACAGGTTAGGAATAAACCCTGACATTATTTTGGTCGGCGGAGTAGCTAAGGATGTCGGCTTTGTTGCATCGTTGAACCGAAAAATAGGGATTAACGTAATGATCCCCGAGTACTCCGAGTATGTAGGTGCTTTGGGTGCGGCAATCATAGCAACGACTCGCGCCAAGGAGGGCCAGAAATGAACGAAACAGGCGCAGTAAAAGACACAGAGTTCTGGCGCTGGCAAGAATATCACCGTATAATGCCAAACAAAAAATGGACAAGTAAAGATCTAATTACCGCTGGAGTTGATGTAGGCTCAGTGGGTTCCAAAGCAGCTATCATGATAAATGGAGAAGCATATTCATGGGGAATAACTCGCACAGGATCTAACAGTCCTGAAAGCGCGACAAAAGCGTTAGACTATGCATTAAAAGATACTGGACTCAAAGCAAGCGATATAAGATACATCGTAGGCACAGGTTACGGCCGCGTCAATGTGCCAATGGCAAACAAAGCTATAACCGAAATCGCTTGTCATGCAAAAGGTGCAAACTACATTTGGGGACCAAACGTTCGAACGGTACTTGACGTTGGGGGACAGGACATAAAAGCAATTCGCATAGACGAAACAGGTCGAGTAGTCTCTTTTTTAATGAACGATAAATGTGCTGCTGGAACAGGAAGAGGCATGGAAGTATTCGCAGATTTGCTGCAGATTCCAATCGAAGAAATAGGTGACATTTCACTTAAAGTTCAAAAAGAACCTGAGCCTGTAAGTTGCACATGTGTTGCCTTTGCTAAAACAGAAGCCATGGGATTACTACGCAAAGGATGGTCTAAAGAAAAAGTCCTTGCGGCTTACACACGGGCTATGGCCGTTAGGATGGCTAACTTAATCAACAGAGTTGGCTTGGAGAAAGAACTGGTAGTCACAGGCGGCCAATCCAAAAATATCGGGATTGTCAGCAGAATAGAAGTTATACTAGGCGTGAAGTGTCTCCCGACCCCCAGATGGCGGGATGAAGGCGCTTTAGACCCAATGGTTGCTGGAGCATTAGGTGCTGCCATTTTTGCCAAATCTCTCTATGAAAAGGCCCAAAAATCATAGGTGATGGAATTGATTACTCATTTTGGCTACTGCGACGGTTCAGGCGAATACTACATCGTTATCGACTCAGACAAATGTAGTGGCTGTGGCAATTGTGTAAAAAAATGCCCTCAAAAAGCACTTAAACTGGAGACCGAGTTCATTGACCTTGAAGACAAAACCGTGGCAGCAATCAAAGAAGACCATAGAAAAAAAATAAAGTACACGTGCGCTTCTTGCAATCCTGAAAAAAACAGTACCCCATGCATTTTGGCTTGTGAAACAAAAGCAGTCAAATGTATTTGGAACCCACGTTAATTTGAGCATATGGAACTATACATCAATTTATTAATAAAAAAAATAATAGATAGAGACGAAAAATGAAAAACAAAACGAGTCCTACAGACACTCAACGCTCAAACCACCATTATTCATTCACTCCACTAATCACAACAGTAGCCTTCCCCTTGTTAATTGAACGACAAAAAAACGCGGAATCTATCCAAGAAAAAGCACAAATATCTAAAAAAATAAAACCGAAAGGCCTCGCAATATCCAAATACGAACTTTCCGATAATAAAATCAAGTTTTTCGATGCAAAAGGCTTCCCCAAAAAACATTGGGTCTTACTAAAAGAAGTATCTATTCAAGAGATAAGTGCTGTGGAAAATTTTGATAACGAATTGAAAATAACATGGAACGAAGAAGTTTGCATATTTTTTTCTAAAAAAAATTCTGAATCAGTTATTTCGTTATTTGACCACATTCAGAACCTACTTGAAGAACGAAAGAAAGCCATGAAAAAAACAAAAAATCATACTTAAGAAAAAATGACCTAGCGAAAGTAATCGACGTTATTGAATTATCTTTTGACATTCTGATTGTATTAAACGAAAAGACGATAGATTGGATTCATTTGGAAGATAAAGCTGCAGGACTACTAGACAGCTCGATACTCGATGAAGGGGCATTTTTGAATTTTGATTTCGCAAACGTTTCTGCTGCCATAAAGAGCCGGATTGCCGAAGAAATATCCAAAGAAGCTTACGGCATCCTGAAATCTGTTTATGATTACTTTGATGGTTTAAAACCAGAGGAATACCAGACGGATGATAACGTGAACGTTCCGAATGCTAAGAACTTGATTTTGGCTTACTATATGTTAAACGATGTTTTGCTTGGAAAGGTGGTTGGTGAATTGAATAATGAAAAAGAGAGTTTAGCATTGGAAAGTGTTCTTTTGAATTTGTCTAGCGGATCAAATTTCAAGGCTAATCTTGAGGAGCTAAAGAAAGGCATTTATGGACTTGAAGTTGAAGTAGATCGTGATAGAAATTTTAAGGATATTAGGGCAAGTTTTAAGAAGTTAAGTCTGCTTTGAAGGACAAAGCATAATAAATCAATACAGAACCATAATCAACGCAACAACACAGGATCCACAACAACTACAATCCTAAGTTAAAACCCAGCCAACCTTTCCAAGTAGCAAGACAATTGTTGAACCAACTACACCCCAACCAACATTACTGTGCTGTGGTCTGAGCATATAACTGCTGGCCAACAGGACGTAACGCTATCGATAAATTTTGTTTATTGGGTTTTGAAGTGAGTTAGCATACCAACTGTTGTTTTGAGTTTTGTGGTTTATAGGCATAGAACCCACCTGAAGAAAATTAAGTATTGACAATCAATAAAATAACGCTATCGTTATGATATTACATCATAATTCGTTAGCTTTATCTATTGAAGGTGTCAATTGACTGTCAAAGGCGTGGAGAAGAAGAACTTGGACAAAAATCCACAATCAAAAGATGATGCTCTAGAGGCGCTAGACTTTATCGTTAACGTTCTCAAAGAACATGAAAAAGACTTAGACAAACTCATCAATGAGCTTGCAACGGTCACTGAGCAAATCGGGGACACAGGTGAATTAAGCGGTAAAGTGGAGAAAGTAGAAACAAAAATAGAAACACTACAAAAAGAAGTAACAAACCTAGTTGGACATCTATCAGGCCTATCCAAAGAAGCATTACCATCAGCAGTTGCTAAGGAACAACCAAATGAAGCTGTTACAGATACCGCGCAGATTGGGCCTTTAGTAATTTTGCGCTGCAAGCAATGGGAAGATTTTCAAAATTTAGCTGTGAAAGCTCAAACGTTATCTTTTAGCTACAAGGAAGAGGAGAAGATTTTCCAGGCTAATGCACTTAAGGGTAATCAGATCATAATCTATAATGGTGCGCTTCCGAAGCTTTCTTCCATTTTGAAAATGTGGTTGTCTAAACAGTTTGATGTTCCAGAACGCAGTATTCTGGAAGGCGAATTAACTGTAGGCTAAATCTATATTTCTACTTCTTATTTTTGCTTCATAAATCATATATTAATTTTGCACCATCTTGAATCTTGTTAGTGATTGGAGGGAATGGTTAAGGTTGAAGGCTAACCAGTTGCCAAAAAAAGCAATTTCCGTTTTCGAAGCCTTCTCCTTTCTCCTCGATACGGGTGGCTATTGGACGCCAACATACATAACCTACCCTTCAATAAACACTAACTAAAATTTTCAGCTAATACTTTGTTACTTGCATATTTAGATTTATGTGAGAGAGGGGTCAGTTGTTAGACTTATAATTTTTCTGCACATATTTTTGATGATTTAAATTTGAGGTCTATAGTTTCTCCGAGCAAAATAGAGAACATTTCTTTTAAGAAACGCTTGCTTTGATTTAGACAAAGTATATAATCACTGGTTAATATTTCTCCGTTTACGTTGGTGCAAAAATCACTTGGAATCTGTAAAGCCAAAGATGACTTGGAAGACCTGGGGTTTTCCATTGTTTGGTTTAGCAGGGTTTTTTATGTACATTTACTTGTTCCATGTGGATATTTTAGGCATAATCGCTACTGCACAAACCGCTAATCCATTGATTTATGCGGTGGCTATTTTGTTTGGTTTGATAGAAGTCTTGTTTTTTACAATTTCTTGGCGGGAACTAACTAATTATTTGTCAATAAAAATGAGCATTGGAAGGGCTTACCTCTACGTTTGGTATGGCCTTTATGTTGACACAATTGTACCAGCTCAATCTATAAGCGGAGAGGTAACCCGTACCTACCTGCTTATTAGAGACAAATGCGGACCGTTTGGAAAAATCGTAGCTTCACTCTTTGCCCACAGACTTTTGGGCATGACAGTAAATGTCCTTGCATTAATTGCTGGAATAATATTGCTATATTTTAGTGGGCAAACGTCTCCAATAGTTTTCAATCTAATAATAATTGTGGCAGCTGCGATAACAACTATTATCGTTTTGATGGGTATACTCTCTTACAAGCAACAATGGACACTAAAAATAATCAATTGGGCGACAAGGTTTGCACAAAAAATTACGTTTGGAAGATTGAAATTAGAAAAACTAAAAGATCAATCAATGGAAATTACAGAGCATTTTCATAATGCAATGAGAGAGTTTCGACATAACCCAAAATCGATCTCTAAATCTTTGTTTTTTCTAATAATAACCTGGATTTTTAGTCTAAGCGTCCCATACCTGGTATTCTTGTCACTTGATCACCCAGTTTCATGGAGCATGATTCTCATAACTTCATCTATAGTTTTAGCTGTAAAAGCTATTCCATTAGGGATCCCCTTTGAAGTTGGACTTCCTGAAGCTGTGATGACGACACTTTACTTTTCAATGGGTGTTCCCGCCGCACTTGCAGCGACAGCCACCATTCTTGTGAGAATCATAACATTGTGGATGCGCTTTTTTATCGGCTTTGCTGCCCAACAATATCTCGAATTAAGACCCGCTGTGTCAGCAACTGCAAACCCTGAAAAAACTAAAATCCATCTTTAACACAATTATTATTTAGAACTGCAAATGGAAGTAAAAATCGAAACTGCAACTATCACGCTTCTCGACAAACTTTGTGAAATTGAGGAACAGTGTTTTGACCAAGAAGCTTTCACAAAACGGCAAATATCGTACTTACTAACCGATTACAACACCATTGCTTTAATGGCCAAAACAGATAAGGATATTGCAGGATTTGTAATTAGCCAATTAGACGTCGAAGAGAACACCGAGTTCGGGCACATAATAACAATTAACGTAGCTCCAAAACATCGTCGTCAAGGAACCGCTACGAAACTTCTAAATGAAATGGAAAAACTTCTAAAACAAAAAGGAATAAACCAAAGCCACCTGGAAGTCCGAGAAGACAATAAACACGCAATAAAGCTCTACCAAAAACTTGGGTACCAAACTGTCAGTATATTAGAAAACTATTACGGCAAAAAACATGGCTTGTACTTAAAAAAATTCCTTTAAAAAAAAACTTTTATAGCTTTAGAACAAAACACTAACTTTGTTCCGGAACAAATGTTTAAAAGAAATGATGCGGTACAAATCGATGGTTGGGAGAGATGGGAGAACCCCGCGGAAGGAAATCAAAGGAGCAGACCCTTGTCCAAACCATTGTTTTCTTAATTCGCAACACCACTTGGCGATGCGGTAAACTTGAAAAATCGATCGTCAAACACCTCTATAAGCGCCATGAAAATTTTGGCAAACCAGGCGTTTCTGTTAGGGACATTATGCTCAACCTAAACATTACCGGCGAGAAAAAAGACGAATGTTTAGATGCGCTGCGTAGACTTGAAAAAAGAAATATAGTGAAAATAACGCCGCTCTAATCTTCTCTTTATTTTTGTAGAA
The DNA here is from genome assembly GCA_963741005.1 of Candidatus Bathyarchaeota archaeon. Lineage (GTDB taxonomy): Archaea > Thermoproteota > Bathyarchaeia > Bathyarchaeales > Bathycorpusculaceae > Bathycorpusculum. The sequence goes on along the minus strand of CAVUGQ010000005.1, from coordinate 174,205 downwards.
GCTTTTTTTAAACTATTCTTCTTGGAATATTCCATTAGATTATTTTAGCATCTCAATCTCTCTTGGCGGTTTCTTAATCATGCCGTGTTTCATCAACAACTCGGTTGATTCTCTGGCATTCCTAATTATAGCCATCGCCCTTTCAAACAATTCTTGCCTGCCTGGCTTTACTCTAGCAACTCCTTGTTCAATAGACTTCAAAGCGCATGCAACGGCCTCTCTGGGAAAAACTTCCCACTCATCCATCCTTGGCAAAATATCTCTTTCGCTCATTCCGCGTTCTTCAGCATAATTTGCTAGTTCCTGCGCTGCTGCAATGCACATGTCATCAGTAATAGTCTTCGCTTTCACGTCCAAAACCCCGCGGAAAATACCTGGAAACCCAAGGCTATTGTTCACTTGATTCGGGAAATCGCTTCTTCCAGTTGCAACGATTCGTGCTCCCGCCTCTTGAGCGTCCCATGGCCAAATCTCAGGAATAGGGTTAGCACAAGCAAAAACTATAGAGTCTGTAGCCATTGTTTTAATCCAGTCTTTCTTTATAGTATTTGGTCCTGGTCTTGAAGCCGCGACAACTGCATCTACACCTTTAAATGCTGCTGAGATATCTCCTGTTCGACCTTCACTGTTGGTTTTTTGGGTAACGTCATATTTCCAAGGGTCTTCCTCTCGCGTGATGTCTGCCCTGCCCTTGTAAATTACCCCTTTGCTGTCTGCAAGAATAATATTACCAGGTTTTACACCCCACTTCATGAGCACATAAGCCGTCCTAATGTTTGCAGCTCCTGAACCAACAAGAGTGATTAGACTTTCTTTGGGTTTCTTACCTACCAGTTTGAAAGCGTTAATTAACCCTGCCAAAATTACAGTAGCGGTTCCTTGCTGGTCATCGTGCCAAACTGGAATCTGCATGTATTCTCGAGCATTCTCAAGAACATGGAAACACTTGGGCTTCTCAATATCCTCAAGGTTGATGCCTCCAAAGGTAGGCTCCAGTGCCCTACAAATCTTTACAATCTCCTCAGGATCCTTAGTTCGTAGACAAATTGGAAACGCATCAACGCCGCCCAGATATTTAAACAAAAGTGCCTTGCCCTCCATAACAGGCAACGCCGCTTCAGGACCTATATCACCCAACCCCAGAACACGTGTCCCATCAGTAACGATCGCAACATAGTTCCAGCGATTAGTTAACTCGAATGACTTTTCGGGATCTGCTTGAATCTCTCTACAAGGCGCTGCGACACCCGGAGTGTACCAGATTGCAAAATCATCTGTGTTTCTGATGGTACATTTTGGGATAACCTGCATTTTTCCCTCGTAGAACCTGTGCATTGGAGAAGAAAGCTTTGCAGGCTTCTTGGCTTTTGCAAGCAACTCTTCAACCGTTGGTTTAACATCAGTATTATCAGGAACCATTCAAGACAACTCTGTTCAACGGTGAAAAACAACTGCTGAGGATTTAAGTTTTTATCAAAAATAGTAAGTAAGCAATGTTTAGACAGAAATGGAACAAGTTGGGGAATACTCTATGAGTAATAATTAAATAGATAAAAAATCAAAAAAAGAAAATATTTCTAAACTAACACATCGGAAGTTTAGTATCTTGGTCTATAACCGCCGCTGCCGCCACCGCGTCGATCTCCACCTCTACTGTCTCGACCGCCGCCGTAACCGCCACCGCCGAATCCTCCGCCTCCACGTCTGTCTCGACCGCCGCCGTAACCGCCACCGCCGAATCCTCCGCCTCCTCTGCCGCCGCTTCTAAATGGTCTGCGCTCTTGCTCGTATGTCTTGCTTGAAACGTTGTTTTCTGTGTTAACTTCTACTGTGAGTGGCTCTTTTGCTGCTTCGAGTTTGCCATATTTGCCGATGTTTAAGCGTATGTTTCCTTTGAAGAGTGTAACATAGCCGTTTTCAATGCGCACGGTATCTGCTTCGTTGACTTTCTCAATGTTATCATCCCATAGGGTTAGGTATACTACGCCAGTTTCGTCTCCGATAAGTGCATCGCTAACTTTGTGTGCAGATCCATCTCTGCCCATTGGAATTTCTCTAACTTCTGTTTTGGATACTACTTTGGCCGTAACATTAACCGCTTTTGATTGTGGGGTTAAGTCTCCGACTTTTGCTTCTACTGGTTCCTTTTTGTTTTCGAAAAAACCTTCAACAGCCAATTGATTTCACCTATTTTTTAGTCTGAGACACAACTTAGATTTCTCTACACTTAAGGGTTTCGCTTGGTCAAGCTTTAGATGTTTTATGCGTTGTGCATATTAATAGGTCATGTGTTTTTGGTTTTATGGAAAGAGCCACTTTAGCCGCCATTTTCTTTGTTATTACGATTATTGTTTCAGGCGGGGTTTTGGTAGTCCTTTTGAGTTTTGGGCAAATACCTAATGAATCTGCTTCGCCTACACTCTACACTTACCAAATTAACAAGACACATCCACATGATACAAACGCATTTACTCAAGGCTTAGTTTTTAATAATGAAATTTTGTATGAGAGTACAGGCGAGTATGGCTCTTCTTCTTTACGCCAAGTCAATCTCGAAAACGGAGTTGTGCAACATGAGGTTTTGTTGTCCCCCCAGTATTTTGGCGAAGGCTTAGCAGTTGTTGGCGATTCTCTGGTTCAGTTAACATGGCAAAACCAGACCGGCTTTGTCTACAACAAAGAAACGCTGGCTTTAAAGGGCAACTTTAGCTATTCCACTGAGGGTTGGGGTCTGACCTACGATGGCAGTAGACTAATCATGAGCGATGGCTCCTCAAATCTGTATTTTCTCGACCCAGCCACATACCGAAAGACAGGGCAAATCAGTGTCCACGACGGAAACACCTCAGTGGTCAACTTAAACGAGTTGGAATACATCAAAGGAGACATCTACGCAAACATTTGGCTGCAACAAAAAATCGCCATCATAAATCCTCAAACAGGAGCCGTGAAAGGCTGGATTGACCTGTCTGGAATTTACCAAATAGACAACATAAACGACGTTCTAAACGGCATAGCCTACGACCAACAAACCGACAGACTCTTCGTAACGGGAAAAGATTGGCCAAAACTTTACGAGATAACAATAATACCCAAAAAAATAGTGCTTGGAATAATCTAACCTGTTATTTGCAAGTAAAAAGAAGTTTGTTAAGAGTATTTTCCCTATTTTCTTTTTCATTAAATTCTAAAAAACCTTGTTTTACGGTTAAGTTAATACGTTTTATTCCACTAAGAAATCTTCGATGATTAACAATGGTTGAGGACAGAAAAGGCAATTCTCCTACTGATGCGCCAAAAGAAGTAACATTGCCTTGTGGCTGCGTATATCAGGATAAAGGTTGGATGCTTACCCGAAGTAGCGAATGCGATTACCACAAACGCAAAAGAACTACAAAGCGTCCTTACAGGCCTAAAGCTGAATGCGTAAGACCATAAAAAGAAAACGATTAGTGCTTTAGAGCAGAAATCAAATTAAAATGGTATTAGAAGAATCAGTGTTTCAATCAAGATTACAGCAAACGGTAGAAACTTTCGCCTTGCCTTTGATCTTAATAGCAGCGAGTTCAAACAAAAAAGAAACAGTAACAACTGATCTTAAATCTATAAGTTATTAATCAGAGTTACATTTCTTTTCCGCAAACCATTTAACCCTCAAAAACAATTTTCTAAGCTAACATGACAAATCCTCAAGCTTTACCTAAAGCTCAAAGCCAAACAAAAAGAATCTTAAAAATCGCCCTGCAAGTGGGAGTCATGGTCACTATTTTTGCTGCTTTGCTCTGGTACGTGGGAATAGGGTCTTTGTATAATGCATTACTCACCATTAAGATAGAGTATTTGCTTCTTGCTTTTCTAATGTATTTTGGAATAAACATACTCTTTACAGTCCGATTAAGACGCGTCCTTTCCAAAGATGGAGTGAAAACGTCTTTTGGCAAAACACTTCTTGCTCAATATGCTGGAATGCTAACTAGCGACGTTACACCTGGACGTTCAGGCTACATTCTTACTCCAGTTTACCTTCGAGACCAAAATGTGCCAGCTTCAAAAGGACTCTCAAGCATCTTAGGCATTCAAACAATAGAGTTTTTGGCGAAAGTTATCGGAGGAGTGGGCGCAGTCATTTATTTAGTAACTTATGTACCAACACAAACTTGGAATAAATTATTCCCTCAATCAGTTGCAGGGATAAACCTGGGTTTGTTAATCGCTATATTAGGCATTGCATTAATGCTAACAGGAGCGATTATACTAGCGCTTTTTACTTGGTCTAAAAGAGCTATCTCATTATTTGACAAAATTGCAAATTCAAGATATCTTAAGAGATTTACAGGCGGATTAATGGGTAAACTAGAAGAATACAAAGAAAGCTCGCATAGCACCCGTAGAGCAATCCCAGAAATAAGCATTCTAACATTCGCCTGCTGGATTTTGAAAGGTTTTGAATGGTACTTTTTAGGGCTATCTTTAGGTATTACACAGATTCCTTGGATAGCTTACTTCCTGATTCATCCCTTGGTAACCGCATTAGCGTTTGTTCCAATAACTCCCGCGGGAGCAGGTGTCCAAGAATTCGGAATTATCGGAATTATGGGACTTCTTCTTAACGTACCTGCTCACCCAGAGATGATTCCTGTAATAGCTGCATTTGCCCTACTTGCTCGTGGACTACTAATTTTTGAAGACCTTGTAGGAATACCACAAATTGTAAAATCCACAAGCCTAATCTTCACTCGCAAAAAACCAACAAGTTCAATCCTTCCGCCAACAGAACCTCCAATTTAACTTTAGCCGCTTTCAAAAGTACTTAAATAATTTTTTTCAATTCAGTTACTTTAGGAGGAACCCTGATTGGAAAACGCATCATCAATAAAACCGAGCACATCTGACGACTACACAAAAATAAAACAAATAATTGATTTGTCTTTTCCAAGATTCTTCCGTTACTTTGCCAATCACAGTGTAACCTCAGAATATGGAAAAGTGCTAGCAAGTGAAACCCAAGGTGTTATTTCGGGTTTTGTTAAACTAATCGAATTCAACATTAACTCACAAAAATATGGTTGCATTCTCTGGATTGCGGTTCATCCGTCTTGTCGGCGTAGAGGAATTGCTTTCAGCCTAACAAACGCGAGCATAGATTTCCTAAAGAATCTTGGGCACAAACCGTTTTTGCTTCCACCCAAAAAAGAAATAATGCAGCCCAAGCAACTTTAGGCAAAGCAAGTTTTAGACGGCTGAATTTTTTGGGGTTATGGCGGGTTTTTAGTTGGAAATTGCTCAGTTTTTACTGTAACATTTGGTATGCTCCGGGAGAAGTTGTCTTTATTCACAATTCTTAAGAAGTTTAATGGTCGGGAGAGCAGGATTTGAACCTGCGACGGCTCGGTATCTGTGGCCTAGACAGGCTAGAATGAAGCCCACCATGGGTAGACCTCTACAGCTTCTCCACCAGCTAAACAAGTTAGCCAGCTCGAGAGCTCTGCCAGGCTGAGCTACCTCCCGACAAAGACCATAAAGACAAAAGAAAAGAATTTATGTGTTTTGGAATTTTCTTCATTCTTATGCCATACTAAACATTTTAATCTTTTAGAATATGTGTGTTAGAGAAGAGGCGCAATAAATTGGCAAAAACCATTGGCATTGTTACGTCTGGTGGAGACGCACCTGGCATGAACGCCGCCATCCGAGCAGTTACGCGGGTTGGTTACTCGATGGGTTTTCAAGTAATTGGGTTTGAACGCGGCTGGGATGGATTATTAAATAATTGTTTTAAAAAGTTGACTCCACGCGACGTCGGCGGCATAATTCAACTTGGCGGTACAATGCTTCATACGCTAAGATGCCATGCGTTCGAGCAGCCCGGCGGCGTTGAAACTGGTGCGGAAACGCTGCGACAAAATAACGTTGATGGTTTAGTGGTTATTGGCGGGGATGGTTCGTTTCGTGGAGCCTTGGAACTGGGTAAAAAAAGTGACGCTTTGATACTTGGTATCCCAGCCACCATTGACAATGACATTTATGGTACAGATGAAACAATTGGCTTTGATACCGCTGTAAATACAGGTGTAACCATAATCGACAAAATCAGAGATACAGCGATTTCCCATGAACGTATTTTTATTGTTGAAGTGATGGGGCGTAAAAGAGGTTTCTTGGCATTGGAAGTTGGGATGTGTGTGGGTGCAGAAGTAATTTTGATTCCTGAAAACCCGATTCCGTCGAAGGCTATTTGCAGAATTATGGATGAAAACGCTAGAAAAGGTAAAAGAGCTGGAATAATAGTTGCTGCAGAGGGTTTTGGTGATTCAAGCAAACTAGCACAGGAAATGCAATGTCAAACAGATTCTGAAATTAGGCTTTCCATACTTGGATATGCTCAACGTGGAGGCAGCCCAACAGCACGCAGCAGGTTACTGGCGAATTTGTTTGCTGAGAGAGCTGTTGAATTGTTCTGTGAAGGAAAAGGCAACTTGGCAGTTGGATTGCAGAAGGGTGCAATCACCAGCTTTGAGCTTGAGAAGAGCGCAAATAACAAGAAGCCATTGGACTTACGGTTATTGAAAGTGGCAGATATGCTCGCAATTTAAACGCTATCTAATTTTTACAATAGCGATTCATAGATTTTGATAGTTTGCTCTGCCACCTTTTGCCAAGTAAAATACTCAAGAACTCTTCGCCGGCCGTTTTCGCCCCAGTTCTTTGCTTTCGTAGGGTCACGTAACGTTTGCATTATGCCCCAAGCTATATCAGCGGGGTCTTCTCCATTAACATGTACGCCATTTTGGTCTGGTCCACCGTTTACGACTTGTTCCTTAAAGCCAACTACTCCACGTGCGCCAACCACCACTGGTTTTTCCATAGCCATAGCTTCTAAACTTACAATACCGAATGGTTCATACGTTGAGGGAAAAACGCATATGTCTGATGCTGCGTAGTGGAGAATTCTTTCTTGTTCTGAGACAAAGTCAAATCGGTAAACGATGTTGTCTTTAATGTTCATTCTTTCAGCTGTTTCTTCAATATCCCCTTGTTCCTCACCTTTTCCTAAAATAACTAGTTTAGTATTCGGGAATTCTTTCAGAACCAAAGGCATCGCTTGAAGCAAATTTCGCACTCCCTTAACCCATGCAAGTCGCCCAATGAAAAGCAACATAATCCAATCAGTTGGAATGCCGTATTTCTTTCTGATTTGATCAATGTCTTGCCGCTGAACCTTAGCAGGATCATAACGTTTGGTATCTACACCATTCCAGACAACACTGATTTTAGAAGATTCCCAACCATGTTTAGAAAGGTCTTCCTTCATAGCGTAACTTACTGTTATTATTTTGTCTGAGTTTTCAGCCATGGCATTTTCAAGGTGTGAAACAACTTCTGAGCCGTGTTCTTTGCGTCTTCCCCACTCAGTGCTGTGGGTATGAAATACTACTGGAATTTTGGTTTCATTTTTTATGACAAGACCTGCAATACTGCCTAGCCAGTCGTGAACACAGACTATGTCAAAAGTGTATTTTTCTTTTTTAATCAAGTCATTGATGAATTTGGTTGCGCTTAGAATGTTGTAGATGAAGATGTCGTTGAAGAGTTTTAGGTTGGTACCCCATTTTTTTAAGTCGTCAACCACGAAAAACGGCCAGATATTAGACGCGTCAGCTATTTGTGGTCTATGAACTTCGACACCTCTCATTATTTCTCTTGTTTTGAGGTCATTATTATTTAGAGTAAAGACTGAAACGTCGTGTCCAAGATCAACATATTCGCGAGTAATGTATTCGGCATATGTTCCTAATCCGCCGACGAATTGAGGTGGATATTCATAAACGAAAAAGCCAATTCTCAAAAAAATCACCTTTAACTTGATTTTATCTAGTGTTATCAATCTATTTATATTTTAATAAAAGGTTCGGACTAAATGTTTCTATTTTAAAATTCTGGGCTAGTTAGATGCTATAAATTGAAGTCAACATAAAAAGTTATTTTTCAAGTAAAGGAAACACACAAGAAAGCAGCTTTGGTCAAAAAACATGGACACCTAAAGTTCATAATCACGAAGAAATGAGCACCTTAGGGAACCCCGAGGATATCAGGAACAAATCTACAGTAGATGAGTTGGATAAAATTAAAAAGGAGACTCGACAAATAGCTAGAAGTCTATAATTCGGAAGTGTTTGGTATGACGAAAAATGTTAATTTGCCTTTGCGGGTTTACGAAGATTTAGTTAAGACGTCTGAGGAGTTGTCTTTGATGGCTAAAAAGCCTATTTCGACATCAATGGCTGTTGATTTGCTAATTGAAATTTACCATGCACACCTCAACAATCCTTGCTCATTGGACGCTTTTAGCCAGCAGTTAAGAAGCCTAAACGTAATGTCGCCTGAAGAATTTGACAAATATTGGGATGAACCCATAAAGACACAAAAATCAAAGCGCAAGGTAAAAGCAAAGAAGCCCTAAGCCAGATTCTTAGTTCAAAACTTTCCCAAAAAAATAAAAGTTAAATCATTTCAAAAACTTTGCTAGCCAGTTGCTCGGTCAAGTTTTCCCTATTAGAGAAAGTTATATTAAAAATTTCTGCGTCAACCCGTCGCTTAACCTGAATTACTAGGGGGTCTTTGGCTTTTCCATGTACAACTATCAACATCAACTTTTTGCCCTCTAACGCTTGGGTAACAACTTGCTTGAACTTCTGCGAAAAAAGTTCCATTGGCCCAATCTCGTCGATGGCAATGACGTCACATTTTTCGAGAGCTTGCGTGATGGCTACTGTTCCAACGTTGTCAAGGTCATTGAGGTTGACATGATACTTGCCTACTTGTGGACCGCCCTGTCCATTTACATGTGCCAACCACCCATGTTTATCGCTATTTAAGTCTAAGATTTCAAAGCCCACACGTACATTGTCTTTTCGAACTTCACGGGTAACCATGCCGCCTACTCTGGCCCCTTTCGTTTTCAACGCATTCACTGTCTTAGTAAGGATGGTTGTTTTTCCAACTCCTGGAGCACCAGTCAAAATCAAAATCCTCGTCATCAAAGTCTTTTACCTTTACTATACCATAAATCTAATATGCAGATTAAATTGTTTTCATACCAACATCTTTGGAGCACACTGAATGTCGGATAAAGAAAGCTACGTTGCAGATTTTCCAAGCGAAATAATTATGGAAGGCAAAATCCGAGTCTTAGTGCCCAAACTCGAAGCCTACGGAGTCTTACCTTCGGATTATGCACCGTCTAAAGCTCCAGTATTCTACAATCCTGTGATGGAGTTCAATCGTGACCTGACCGTTTTAGCCTTCAGAGCTTATCAGCATTTAATTAATCATGAAATTAATATTTGTGAACCATTTACTAGCCAAGGAATAAGGGGCATTCGCTTCGCAGTCGAAGTCGAAGGAGTAACAAAGGTGCTACTAAGTGACATCAACACAAAAGCATTAGAAATGGCAAAACACAATGTTCAATTAAACAAGCTGGAAAACATAATAACCCTCAAACATAAAGATGCTAACTGTATTTTAAGCTCCAACGCATCACCAAAAAAACGGTTTGACATAATAGACATAGACCCATTCGGCACCCCTGTGCCTTATTTGGATTCTGCGTTTAGAGCCCTAAAAAACAATGGGCTACTGGCTGCTACTGCAACGGATTTGGCGCCTCTGTGCGGTGTACATGCAAAGGCGTGTGTGCGAAAATATGGTGGCAAACCCCTTCGAACAGAATACTGCCATGAGCTAGCAGTGCGGCTTTTGGCTGGCTGCATGGCTTCGTTAGCGGCGAAACATGACATCGGAATCCGAATACTTTTCAGCCACAGCACAGACCATTACATACGAGTCTACGCTCAGATTGGATATGGTTGCCAAAAAGGAGACGAAAGCCTCAAAAATACAGGTTACATCATTCATTGTTTTAGTTGCCTTCACCGTGAAACTAAGCGTAATTTTTTTGGCAAAAGCGATGTGTGCCCAGAGTGTGGCTCGAAAATGGAGTTTGCAGGACCTTTATGGATAGGCAGCATCTCCGACTCAAGCTTCATCGACCAAATAATTCAGGAAAAACAGAAAACTGCCTTCAAAAACAGCGCTAAAATCACAAAACTTTTAAACTTAACCAAAAACGAAGCGGAGGCACTCGAAACGTATTACGTAATTGATAAGTTATGTGGAAAACTCAAATTACCCGCGCCCAGCGTCCAAGCAGTTCTTACTAGTCTTAAAAATAGTGGCTTCCAAGCCGTTCCAACACACTTCAATACACGAGGCATCAAAACAAACGCCCCAGCGCTAATTATGCAAAAAATACTCAAGGAAATCGTAGCACCCAAATAGTCAAATGGATTTTGCAACAAAAGTTTAAAGAGTAAAACCTGTGTTTCTAAGAGGTAAGTGAGCTCTCATGAATGACAAAATCACAGTTATAGGCACAGGCATGATGGGTAGCGCCATAATTAAAAGCCTTATTAAAGGCAACTACGGCGGCAAAATAACCGCCGTGGATATTGCGCCTGAAAAACTCAAAGATTTAGAAAACATAGGCGTAAAAATTGCATCGGACAATTGCAAAGCCACCGCAGATGCAGACATTGTGTTCATCATCGTCAAACCTGGGGATGTGGAGAAGGTTCTCAAGGAAATCAACAAAGAGATTAAGGGTAAACTTCTGATTTCAGTTGCGGCTACTATCACTCTTGATTTTCTGCGCAAAATTGCTTCTGAAGCTCGAATTGTGAGGATCATGCCTAATCTTGGCGCTTTGGTTCAGGCTGCATACACTGCTTACTGTTGCGAACCAAACGTCACCGCCGAAGACAAAGAAAAAGTCAAAGTTCTCTTGAATATGATGGGTATCTGCGATGAAATGGATGAGAAATACATGGATGCAATCACCGCCGTCAGCGGGAGCGGACCTGGCTACATTTCCATTATCATTGAAGCGTTAACTTATGCAGGACTAAAAGTTGGATTACCACGAAAAATCGCACTAGCCGCCGCAGCTCAAACTGTAATGGGCACAGGCAAACTTGTCATAGATTTGCATGAAGACCCTGCAAAAATAAAAGATATGACCACTACCCCAGGTGGAACAACAATCGAAGCCATTTACCAGATTGAACAATCTCAGATTCGACCTGCAATGATCCGGGCTATAGAAGAAGCTACAAAAAAAAGCCAAGCAATTAGAGAAAAACTAAACCTAAAATAGCGAAAGCGATGTTTGAAGCAGCAATCTTTGATTGGGATGGAACCCTCGCCGATACGCGAAAGGCAATTATTAGTTCATTCCAAAAAGCGCTCAAAGAAATTAACCTCGAAGTTCCAACTAAATTTATTGAACGAAGAATTGGGGTCGGTGCGTCTGAGACTTTTCGCGAGATTCTCCTTGCCGCAAATAGGCGAGTTGACGATAATATCATAAAGCAACTTGTTGAGCAGAAAAGCAAGGTTCAAATCGATTTAGCTGGTGAGGTGACATTGTTTGATGGTACACGAGAGCTTCTAGAAGCGCTTCGGGGCAAAGTAGAGATTGGTTTGGCTTCTATGAATAATCGCACCGTCATTATGCATCTACTTCAAAATAATGGATTAGTCGACTGTTTTGATGTAGTCTTAACTGTTGAAGCAGTTTCTCATTCTAAGCCTGAACCGGAAATTTTTCTAAAAACGGCTGAACATCTCAAGGTTAACCCACAGAGATGTGTGGTTTTTGAGGATTCGATCTTTGGCGTTAAAGCAGCAAAATCTGCAGACATGGGTTGCATCGCAGTTACCACAGGAGTTTACAAAAAGGAAGAACTTGAGATGGAAAGACCTAATCTGGTCGTTGAATCTCTAAGAAACCGGCAAATTTTACCTTTTATTTTTCAGTAATATAACCTTGTGGTAGCTGGCTAGCAACAACATAGCTTTAAAGATTTTTTCAATAAATATACATTACTCTCAAAAGACTGTAGGAAGAATTATTGTGACTGTACAACTAAAGAAAAAGACTAGACCATCGGTTTTTCAAGTGCTTCTCTTAGATAAAGACCACAGCGAAGACGTTGAAGTTCAAGAAGCAAAAATAGTGAATTTTTCCCAAGTTAAAGAACACCTCAAAAACGGCGGATCCGTCTTCATAACAAGCAAAGGCTCAGAAAAACTTTCTTTCCCAAAGACCAAAGCACAACAAAACTATAGCAGGTCTAGACGAACTTACGGATTTCTCTTTCGACAGCATCTGAGAAACACATAATTTGTGACGTGCATCCATAGTTTTCTTTACCCCCTCTCTTCCAAATATTTTTGGGTGCACGCCACTCTCGCTAATTCAAAGTAACTAATATTTTAACCCTAAACTAATGGAAAATCTAAATTTAATTTTCTATTTTTTCTTTCTTAAAGCTTCAGGAATATAGACGCATCTTGGGTCTGAACCTAAAATGTCACCTGTGTAAAACAATGCTGCTGATCTGCATCCCCCGCATAGTTCTTTATATTCACAGACTCCACATTTGCCCTTGATGTTAACCTTGTCTATGATTTGTTTGAAGAACCTACTTTTTTGCATGGTTTCCCAAATCTCTTTTATAGGTTTATCCTTAATGTTCCCCATTCGATATGTGTCGTTGTAACTACATGGAATAGCGTCTCCGTTTTCGGCTATACTAAGAAATTTACCAAAGAAGCATCTTCCTAGGAAAAAACCGTTAAACCATTTTTCGAAGTCGGGCATACCGCGTTGTTTGGCAACTCGAGCATAGAAGGGAATATACACATTGATACCGGGTTTTGAATTGTATTCAGCGGTTAAATCATAGAGTTTATTACATACCCATTCATATTGGGCGGGGGTTGGGTCTGCTTTTAGGCAATCTTTGCTATAGGGAATTAATCCGTGGAAAACTACCCATCGAGCATCATATTTCTTAGCTAAATCCAACACGTGTCGCATGTCTGCTTCATTTACGTTGGTGATGTTGTTTGTGTTAGCGAAAGTATATACTAGGCAATTTAGGAGTTTTTCCTTTGAAAACCGGTCTATAACTGAGACAGCTGCTTTGTAAGCACCTTTACCTCGGATAGCATCATCTGTTTCTTCCGAACCGTCAATGCTTACTGAGATTTTTGTTTTATTCTTAACAATTTTTTTGAAAGCTTCCTCATCCAAGAGACGCCCATCGGTTATGATGCTTGTGTTTAAACCCATTTTTGTAGCGTGGTCCAATACTTCAAAGAGGTCTTCTCTTAGAAAAGGTTGTCCGCCCGTAATTCCAAAGTAGCTAGCCCCGAAATCCGCTACTTGATCGACTATTTTAATTGCGTCCTTTGTGCCTAACTCATCCGGAGCGGGCTTTTTTCCTGCTGAAGTGCAATGTACGCAATTGCAGTCGCATTCGAAAGTGCAACGCCAAGGAATAATTAATACGGGACCTTTCCCTTTCAAGCCAACTTCTCCAAGGGATGATATTTGAACGGTTTTTGCTATTTAACATTTCACTTTCGACCGACAAATTTCATGAGTAGAAAGGGTATCAAAAATCTTAAATCTCAAGGAAAACTCTATTTTAGTAGTGATTTTATGGCTAAACTTAAAGCAAGTGCAAAACTTTTGGAAAACGTCCGTTTAGTAACTGAGAATGGTCGTGGACATAGTGTAGTCTGTGACTTATCTGAAGCTGCGGGAGGAACCAACACTGGTCCAACACCTTTAGAGTTGGCTTTAATGGCGCTAGCTGGTTGCGGAGTAATTATCTACGCTGACGTCTGCAAGAACAGCAAAATTGACCCCGGAAACATCGAAATCGCCGTAGAAGCAGAAAAAACCCCCAAGTCTCCAACATTGAACGGTGTGGCGATGAAAGTTAAAATTGCTTCGAAGGCAAGGAAAGCGTTGGTGGAGGCAGCTTGGAGAAGAACAGAAGCGGGTTGCCCTGTTCTGTTTGTTTACAAGGAATCAGTCCCCATTAAAGTTGAAGTAGAAGTTGAAACAACAGAGTAATCTGTCAATTCTTTTACCAAAAAGTCTTTTTTTAATCTCTTGTCGGTCTGAAAACCGGTTCTTGCAAACTTTTTTTAAGTAACTTCCTTTCTTATTGCTAAGTGAGGAGAAGAAGGCGAATGGAAGAAGGCGTTATGTTTAGTAGGGTGCGCCAGCTTAATTGTAGCCATCAAAAACAGGAATTGTATACTCAGAGACTCTTTGACATCTTAAACGGCTTCGAATTTAACTTAACTCGGTGCCTCAACTGCCACAAAATTGTAGAAATGGAATCAAAGAAATTCTCTAAGTGCTAGTTATTTAATCTTTGAAATTTATACAGAGTTTATCTTTTTTAACTGGTCAAGAGCATTCTGCGTCTTTAGATGACAACTTGTAATTTTTGGCTCCTTAAAGAAGGAAAGTTCTTCGGTTACATTCTGGATTATATGAAGGTCTTCCCAAGTTACTTGGGATCTTCTGAGGGTATGTGGGTGTCACTATCCATTGCCCATTCGCCTTCGTCTAATTCGTCACCTTCTGGCAGGGCCGTGAATGGATCTAGCAAACTCTTGTCTTCAAGGCTTATAGAGGAAAATCATTGAATTTACCCGAATTTGGCTGTTCGTATGCTTGGTTTTTTGCCTGTACAATTGTAACGTTTGTCGCTTAAACATAGCTATAGAGAAGTTTTACTACAAAAAAATACGTTCCGCCTTTCTTAGCTTACTAAGATCTTCTTCTATAATTGGAGACTGTTGGCGTTCATTTTCTTTTCTTTTTTGAAAGTAAGACAAGAGAAGTATTCAATTAGAAAATTTTATTAAACATTGATTTATGTTGCTAGTTTGTACAGGTGGAATACACTTTCAAAACTGTTTCAGTTGCTAAATTCGGCGGCAGCCTTCTTGATGTTGAAGGAAAAGGAATCCCAAAAATAATCAAGCAAATAGAGGAAATTAAAGCAAAAGATTGTTGTGGACCAATCGCCGTTTTTTCCGCGCCTATGAGTATAACTGATGCGCTCATAAAGATAGGAGAATCTTATGCACAAGCTTGCCATCTGTCGTTAGATCCTGTTTTTGAAGTCTATAACCGCTTAGCAGAGCTCTATGTTAAAGGAAAATGGGTAAAAGAATTTCAAGAGGAATTGACTAATTATAAAACATTAACCCAGGCCACCCTGGAGGCTGTAAACAAGCGTTTTAGTGGGAATCTCAAAGCTAGAACGCTCACTTTGGGAGGGGAGCTTGCCATGTCTATGCTGATGTATTATATTCTAAAAAGTCATGAGTTGGATCCATGCAATCTCTCTATGGAAGACTGGCCGATAGTAACGGACGACAATTTTGAAGATGCTTTACCAAACTATGAAGCAAGCAAAAAAAGGCTTCACACACTAATTGACCCCTTAGAAGAGGCCCAAGTTGTTGTGTTAGCAGGTTTCTTAGGAATAACTGCTGACGGACTTGAGACTATCTTGGGTAGGGGTGGTTCAGACTTAACTGCAGTTTTCGCGTCTTGCCTTCTCAAAGATGTTTACGCGGTAAAAACACTCCTCTACAAGGATGTACCTGTTCAAAGCGCTGACCCAAAAGTAGTCCGCGGACAAAAAACTGAACACGTGAACGCGTTAACTTACAATGAAGCCCACAAAGCATCAATGATGGGTATGAAAATCGTGCAGAGTCCAGCTATTGCTATGGCAAGACGTTTTGATCAGTCTTTGATAGTTGTACCTATAGATGAGCCAAAGATGCATTCTATTATCAAAGCTGAAGCATCAGGTGGAGAAGTTGTAAAGTGTTTAACAGGCAAGTCTGGCTGTGCAATACTCTCGATGAATGACGAGAAAAGCCGCTCATTTGAAGATTCTTTGCGTATATGGGAACGAAGAAATGATTTTATGGATTTGGGCGCCGAAACTATGGAAACGGGTGAACGTATCCGCGATTTTCTTTTCTTAGATTCAGATTTTCTAAAGAAAAACGAGGAAAAAATCAAGGGGTTCGACGCAGATATGCGGATAAATTATGGTTTAGGTGTAGTGACCCTAATTGGTGATCGAATGAAGGATTCGCCAGGTATAGCGTCTTTAGCAATTAGCGCCATTTCAGGCATTAACATTAAACGCGGAATCTTCGCACCTCACACATCACAGATTATTTTGGTTGTCGATGAAAAAAATATTAACGCAACCGTTGCCGCGATTCATAAGAAAAAACAGGAACTAAATAAAGTCCCGAACTGGCCTATGGGTTTTCAGTCATCAGCCTAAGACAAAGCCACAATCATTAAAGTGAAAAAACAGAAATTTGCTAAATAATTATTGCCCAGTAAACCGTAGAAAATCAGTGTTAAACACTTTCATTGATCTCTCCTGGAACACACGAGGTCGCGTGGACATCCGCCTTTTAAGCATTATTTACAATATCGGTGCTTTCGTGATTAAACTTGACCCAAAATGAGACCATAATAGAAAAAGATCTACTTGTAGACCTAAAGTTACACAACATGTCCGTAGGAATCCTCAAAGAATTCGCCCTAAAAATTATTAAACCCTATTTTGGCGGCAACATGCACAAAGCCTTCAGAAGTTTAATGGAAAAAGCAATAGAAGAAGAAACAATAGTTAGCAAAGCTATGATCGTGGAAAGAAAAATTGTATCGAGTGGGATTTGATATTTCTTTTTTTATGATTAATATCAAAAAGGTTAGTCGTAAAATGTAGTTTATTCGAGATTATTAGAAAGTTGACATATCTATTCTGGTTGCTATAAGTAGAACCTGCTCTACCAAGAACTCCGTTAACTTATCTGAGCCGTCAGGCGTTGTTTTGTGTTTGGTGGTTACGTGATTGTCTATTGCGAGGTTCATTGCTTTCAAATCGGGCACTACTAAAATTTCTGAGCCACAGATGCATTTAATGATAGGCATTCGTTTTTTGTGAACGAATATCTTGCTCTGGAGATTTTTGTTACAAAAGAATCTAGTTTCTTTTCTACTTTTTTTAGTCACCAACGTGTGCCTCGCTTATCGAATGATTAATTTAATCTAAGCCGCATCTGATATATGAAGTATTAGTATGTACGATACTAATATCAAATATTTACTTGGATAACTTCTGCCAGCTTCACCAAATTTCAAAAACTTGGCTCTCTGTCAGTTTGCCTAACAGTTATCACAGATTGATCGTTAAAATGAAAGATATCAAAATAAGAAAGAAGAAAGTTTATGCTTGTGATTTCCAAATGAAACTACAAGCTGCAAAAGATCGTACTTGATAATGATCTAGTTCTTCATCACTAAGCGTGAATTAGTTGATGTTCCATGCCCAAGTAATGTTTTGTTTGGCAGTCTGCTTTGGGGCATCCCTCGCAACTGCTAAAGTCATGTTTCTGGCATGGAAGAGTATAAGCGCGATCCATTTTCTTTTCACTTCCCTGTTTTCACATTATATATTGTGTCTTAATATATAATGATGCTTAAAAGATTTACTAAACACAATTTCCACTAAGTCTACAGTCTCGAGTTGAGCAAAACCTAACGAATAGATGAGGCATCTATTACTCTTGGTGTTCACCATAACTATCCAAATCTAAAACTTCAAGCTGTAGATCCTTGTTAATTACAAGCTCTGTTTGGCAAACAGGACATTGAATTATTTCCCCAACCGCTGAGTACTTTCTGAAGTCTTCTTTATCCGAAAAAATATAATTGCATTCAGGACATTGTGCAGTCAAGGTCTTCTACCAGTTAACCTCAGTTTCAACCTATCAACCTTATAAAATGATCTTATCTTAGCCTTATTGATATTGAGCTTAAAAAAAAGAAAAGAAGAAAGGTTTATTCTATGTGCCATTTCTTTGCTGCTTTCACAACAACGAAGACTACCAATGCAACTACAATGAATGTAATCAATGCTATCAAAAAGTCTCCAACGCCAAACACTTGTTTTAGCACGGGAACCGTAAGAGTAGATAGATCATTCATTCCTGGAATAACTAAGCCCAGCAACGGAATAATGAAGTCTTTAACAAGCGCCTGAACTAAGATGCCAGCATACAAAGCTAAGATGAAAGCAACAGCTAAACCAAATATTTTGTATTTAGAGAGAAAATCCTTGAACTCATTAACAAAACCTTTTGGCGGTACTGGCGGTGGAGCTTTTTCTAGAGCAGCACTAATTTTCTTTAACTCAGCTAATATTTCGTTTTCTTTATCCAAATAAAACAACTCCTTAACTTTAATTTGTTTATATTTTTTTATAAGACTTTCCATTTTTTCTACAGTTGTTTATTTGACAACATCATTTCCATTGAGGTAAATCTCACAAATGAAATCTAACAGCAATTAGCCAGTTTGTTTCGATGCAGTAACGATTTGAATTTCAACAGAAAAAGATCAGCAAAGTGTTTGTTCTAACCTCTGAAAGGCATAATTTTATCCTAAGAAATTGTTTCTGTGGAACTCTACTTTTTCATTGATGGATAATTAAATAAGTGGTTTGAAAAGAATGATTAAATTATGAGGGTTTAGCTGTCAACTAAATGAGCTGTACCGTCGGGACAATAGACTTTTTCGCCTACGGTTACTCGACAGTAGCGTTGTTTGCACAAGTACAGTTGATTTGAGCATCCGTCACAGTTTCTACTTAACATTTTATCGCCTCTTTTGGATCAATCCTTAGTAGTAATACATCTCACTTAATAAAAAGTATGAATCCTCAATAATTATCTAAAAACACTTTAAAAGAATACCGACTTCACATTAACCAAAAAAAGTATGTTTATGGGTCTTGTTGCTGGAGCAGGATACCACTTTTTCTGTGATTGGGCAATTATGTCAGTGATCTCTTGTTGTGTTAGATCCGGTATTTTTTGGTTTACTTTTGATTACTGGGTTTATTTTGATATTATTCATTTTCTTGATCCTCAAACGTGTTGGTGTAAAGCTAGAGTTTTCTTTCTATAGAATTGTTTAGTTTGGGTTTTTTCTGTGTAATTGTTGCAACCCGTAAAAAATGTGCAGTTGCAGCAACAACAGCAACAACAACTTCTCCTGAAGCGTTTAATAGGCACTTTTAATATCTGCGATGTAACTGAGAGGTTTTTCTCTGTTTGCCATTGGCCATTTTGCCTTAGGATACTTAATTGGAAAAGGTTCAGGTAAGCTTACCAAGGTTAAACTGAATATGCCGCTTCTATTCGCAACCTCAGTCCTGCCAGACATCGACCTGCTACTTCGCTTTCTAATGCATCGAGGACCCACCCACTCATTACTCATGATAACAGCTTTGATGATTCCATTCTTCTTTTTTTACCGCAAACAAGCAATACCTTACTACGCAGTCCTTCTATCCCACATTTTCCTGGGGGACTACTTTACCGGAGGAATCGAGCTCTTCTGGCCCTTGTCTCACAGTTGGTTTGGAGCATTAAACTTAAACGTAACAAGCCTTCCAAGTGCATCTATTGAACTTGCACTTTTCATAATAACCATACCGATAATGTTTAAGCTGGGCGATCTACAGTCGTTTTTAAAGCCACATAATAGAATTTGGTTACTAATAATTCCTTTTGGGGCAATTCTTGTGCCTTTGCTTTCACTTGGTCGGGGTGTAGAAAACACACTTCCGATCCTGCTTGCGGTTCCTAGCCTTTTCTATATTGTCCTGTTTGGTTACTCAATGATTATTTGGCTTAAAGCTCGCCATAGAAAAGGGTAGGCAACTTCAAAACTAAGAGTAAAACACTCAAAAGGTACGATTCCATAATTTGAGACGCTGTCTTGTACATGATAATCTTTTGTTAATTTATCTTAAGTGTTGAATAAAAAAATAGAAAGCGCTGTCTGCTATCGCGTTTGATTTTTTGTTAGTTCTTTGAGAATTTCTTTGGCTCGGTCTACTCGGACTTTGCGTTCTTTGACCATGCGTTCGGCTACCAAATCTATCAATTGATCTTTGGCACCTGCGATAACAGCGATGTTTATAGCGTGCAAAGACATATGTCCACGTTGAATTCCTTCGCTTGATAATGCACGTAGGGCACCGAGGTTTTGGGCCAAACCAACAGATGCTAAAACTTCACCGAATTCGTTGGCGGATTTTACGTTGAGAATTTTCATAGCAATTCGGGCGATTGGATGTGTTTTTACTGCTCCGCCAATTAACCCTACAGCCATGGGCAACTCGATCGAGCCTTCCAAGTCGCCATTTTTATTTTTAACCCATTTTGAGAATGTTGTATAAGGTCCGTTGAACGCTGCATATGCGTGTCCCCCTGCTTCTATTGCTCGGTGGTCGTTGCCTGTTGCTAAGACGACGGCAACTATGCCGTTCATGGCGCCCTTGTTGTGGGTTGCCGCTCGGTAGGGGTCAGCTGAAGCGAAAGCGGAAGCATATGCTATACCATCCACTACTGCTTCACCGCCTACAGCTTCTTTGGGAACAGTGCACCATGCCCTCGATAGGCGTTTAACGGCCAAGTTGGATATTATGCGTAAGTAAACATGTCCGCCGGTTAGTTGCTCTATCATAGGAGATATAGCTTCAGCCATCGTATTAACAGCGTTTGCGCCCATAGCGTCTCGGCAGTCAACAAACAAATGCACAATTAGCATTTGTCCCAGTGTGGTTTCAATTACTCGGGCTTCAAGGTCCTTGGCTCCGCCTCCAAACGAATTGAGAACGGGGTCTTGATCATTTGCTTTTTTGAGAAGTTCATCTTTTGAATCTAAAACTTGTTTTTTCGCCGCTTCGGCATTTCTTATTTTAACGACTTGGATCTGACCAATCATGACAGGTGCTGAGCTGTTAGAGTGGAATCCTCCGCCGTCACGAACCATTTTTGCGGCATAACTAGCCGCGGCAATTACGCTTGGCTCTTCAGTAGCCATCGGGATTAAGTATTCTTTTCCATTTATTTGGAAGTTAACGCCTATGCCCATTGGCTCGGGAAAAACGCCGATTACGTTTTCCACCATGTGATCAGCTACATCCATAGGTAAAGAACCAGTGTTCTCAAGTAAACGAACTTCATCTTCAGTTAAATCTGCAAAATCTTTAATGATTGCTAACCGCTCTTTTGGCGGAAGCTTGTAGAAGCCTGAGATTACAGACGACTTAGCCATTCTCAATCACGTTGCAAGTGACTGTTTTGATTTTCGCTTTTAAACTTTCACCAAATCTGAGTTCAAAACATTATGGTCATAGGGTAGTTTGACCGTTAGTTTTAGGCATGGCAACTGCTGAGACGCCTAAGCGCTTATTTATTTCGATTGCTAAGGCGTCGCCGTTACTGCGGTAATTATCAGTGATCACCTGTTTTGCCCCTGACCGTTTAACATATTCAATTAATCCGTCAAAATCCGAGTGGTCGCTGAGCGCCACTAAATGTTCTCGGTCGCCAATTTGTCGGCTAGGAAAACGAAACTCCCAACCACTCAAACAAATGCGAGCATTTCGCAGCCCTATGTGCTGTTTCTGATTTATATGGTAAAACGCGACACAGGGCAAGTTTTCGTTTAAAAGTTCTTGCCCCTCGTTATCACTAGAAAGCGACAGACAACCTAAACGCATACCATGATGCTCACAAACCTTCGCAACTTCATAAACTCGTTCAGGCATAACAAAAGGCACTTCAACATCTGCGTCTCGAAGGATCTGCATAGCTTCTTGGAGTTTGCCATGATAACCGAAAACGTAAACGGCGCCACCCCGCAGACGTTTCTCAATCATGGAAACCAAAAGTTCACGAACATTAACATCGAAATTTCGCCTGCAAGATGGGCTTCCATATGTTGCTTCTACAACCAAAACATCGCAATCTACAACAGGTGTACCATCTAATTTAAAATCGCCTGTCCAAACAATTCTGATTCCGCCAGCGTCCTCAACTAAAACTTGTGCAGCACCCAAGATATGGTCCGCTTTAAAAAAACTGATTTTCTCGTCTTTGTACTTCAATATTTTGCCGTATTCTAAGGTTTTTACTTTAGTGCAGTCTTTGAGTTTGAAGGGCCCGTTAAGAGTTTCGATAAGATCTCGGGTGGCTTTGGTCATTAAAACTTTTTCACATCGTTTCAAGCTGCTTCGTAAACCGTAGAGATGGTCTGCATGTGCATGGGTTACAACCCGCAAAGGTCTTGAAGCGTCGAAGGCATCACACGCCACATTGTCACCTAACAAAACAGCGCCACTCTTAGATACTGAAGCCCTTTCCGCCAAACCTTATCTGCTCACTTGGTTTTTTCTGCCAACCAATCGATAAGCTGCTCAGGATTGTCAGTTTCAATATTAACTCTAATCGGGCCTAACGGTGATTCCGCTGATTCCTCAGAAAAAGAAATGTGTCCAACGAAAGCCACCTGCTTGTTCAAATAGAAAGAAATCATATTGCCCCTAATAGATTTGAAAAGGAGTCTTCTTGATGCATCACGTATTCGATCGTTACGAAGTAAATTACGAAGTTTAAACAATGAATCTTGTCCTTTGGCAACTGCAGTTAATGAGCTGCCCTTGATTGCCGGTTTAATTGTTATCGTTGCGTTGTCCAAAAAGTTGTTGACCGCCACTTTAACGTTCTCCTCGTTTTCAGTGGGGTTAATTTGTGTCCCAACAAAAACTGTTACTTCGACCATTTCGCTTCAACCTTCTCCAATGACTCCTTTACTTTAGTTTTAACATATTCTAAGCTATTATCGTTCACTATCATCTGTTCAGCCATTGCTATTACGTTTCCTAAACCAACATTGAGTTCACGCATATCGCGTTCATTGAATACTTTCCATTCTGTTGGGTCGTCACTTCTATGCCTATTTGAAAGGCGGTTAAAGCGTATTTCGGGGGAAGCATGTACTGCTACGAGGCTGAATTTGGAAAAATGTTCTTTGAAAATGTCGGCTTCATAGAGGCTTCTTAGACCGTCCACAAGAACTTTGTTGTTGGTTTGTTCTTCAATTTTTGGGACACATTTCTTGGCTATAACAAAATTACCTTCTTTTTCCCGCAGTTCAAGCATAACTCTTCCCACATTCTGTGGCGTCAATTCAAAACCTCGTTTAGTTGTTTCTTGCCTAACAACATCGCCCATAACAACAACAGCATAACCCAAAGCGCGTGCATTTTCAACGACCAAAGATTTTCCTGAACCAGGCATCCCCGCTAAACCGATAACTAATTTGTCAACGATCACGTTATCTTAATCCTTTTTTGTTGTATAGCAGCATACCTGTTTAAAAAGCATTTATGAGTGTTATGTGTTAAAATTAGCAGAAGGAACATTTAATGTCCGAGCAAATAAGAAGCTTCATCGCTTTCGACATGAAAAACGATAATGTATTAAACAGGATAGCTGCAGCACAAAAACTGTTAATGCAAACAAACGCAGACCTCAAAATGGTTGAGCCAAGTAACATCCATATCACCCTTCGATTCCTGGGTGGAATTAGCCCGGAGATAGTGGACAAAGTTCATGCAGCCATGACGAACGTAAAGTTCAGCCCTTTCAACGTACAACTTCGTGGTTTAGGAGTTTTTCCAACACTTAATTATCCACGAGTAGTTTGGGCTGGAATAACTGATGGTGCAGAACAACTCAAAAGCATATTTGAACAACTTGAACCCCAAATCCACGAGTTAGGCTTCGCGCCAGACCCCAACGGTTTTAGTCCGCATCTAACCATTGCACGAGTTAGAACAGGCGCAAACAAACAGCGTTTAATCGATTTGGTAACTAAACAAGCTAACTACGATTTTGGCAACATAAGAGCAGATTGCTTAAAGCTTAAAAAAAGCCAACTTTCACCGAAAGGCCCCATTTATTCAACGCTCAAAGAATATTGCCCCTAAATGATTAACCATGGAAAAAGAACTAAATGCTTTGACTAAACGAATTCTTGAAAGAATCACGCCTAAAAAAGAAGAATACGCCAGAGTTAATGCTTTAAGCCGTGAACTTGAAAAGAAAATCACATTAGCTTGCTTCCAAGAAGGCGTAGAGGCAATCGTACGTGTTGAAGGATCCATCGCCAAAGACACATGGCTAAGCGAAAACCCCGACATCGACATTTTCATGCGTCTACCTACCTCTATACCCAGGAAAACCCTTGGGAATGTTGGGTTAAAAATCGCTAAAAAAGCCGCTGATGGCGCTGAGCAATTGGAACGTTTTGCTGAGCATCCCTACCTTGAAGTTTTCCTTGGTGGCTATCGCATAGACATTGTGCCTTGCTATGACGCTAAGTCTGGAGAATGGCAAAGCGCTACTGACCGAACGCCCTATCATACAGACTATATCAGGGTGCATTTGGACAAGGGGTTACATGGTGATGTTAGGCTTCTTAAGAGGTTCATGCAGGGCATCAACGTTTATGGTGCTGAAATAAAAGTTGGTGGCTTTAGCGGTTACCTCTGTGAACTCCTAATTATGAAATATGGTTCTTTCGCTCAAACCATACATGCATTCGCAGGGTACAATCGAGGAGTTGTAGTTGATATTGAAGGTTTTTATTCAAACAGAGCAAATGAACTGCAACTACTCTTTCCTGAGTCTCTGGTGATTATTGACCCGGTAGATAAAGGGAGAAACGTGGCTTCAGCGGTGAAACCCCAAAAACTCTTTGAGTTTATAGTTGCAGCAAGAGCATTCCTAAAGAAGCCATCTGAATCCTTCTTTTATCCACCTGAACCCGAAATTCTATCTCTTAAGGCATTGAAGAGTCATTTAGACAACCGTGGTTCATCAATCGTTTTCCTGGTTATCGGCGAGTTAAACGCAGTTCCAGACGTGCTATGGGGACAACTATATCGGTCAAAGCGCTCCCTACAGATGATGCTTGAGATGAGTGACTATAGAGTTTTAAAAAACGCTGTTTGGAGCAACGAGAAAACCACAAGCATCTTCATGTTTGAACTTGAGCAACAAGTTTTACCCAATATAAAGAAGCATTTAGGTTCCTCCAATCGAACGAGAAGCTGAATGTGAGAAGTATCTTGCAAAATATGTGAACAATGAACGGGTAATTTCTGGACCTTACATTGAAGATGGACGCTGGATAGTAGAGGTACCGCGCAAAACAACCGACGCAGTAGTTCTCCTCAAAGAGAAGTTGATTGATGGAGGCAAGAATGCAGGTGTCGCAGATTTAATTGCGAAAACTATTCAGAAGAACTTCAAAATCCTTGTTAATGATGAAGTGCTTAAAGTTTATGAGGGCAATACTGACTTTGCAGCATTTTTAATTTATTTTCTCTCAGGCAAACCATTGTGGTTAACCACTCAATGAAAGCCCTAAGATCTGTAAGTCCAGATTGGTAATTTTTGCAGCTATTAGTATATTGAAAACAATAAATAAGCTACATCTGAAAAGACAATGCAGCAAATCTAATTTTTATTGTGTTACGGAGTGATACCAGCTAATGATGTATTCTGGCAGGTTGAGTCCTCTTTCACCAAGCCTTTCCGCAAGCTTAACAGGTAATGGACTAAGAACATACGCTGCACGTGTGTAGAAGCGTCTTGGCGTAGATGGCTTAACTTCTTCAGGTAGGACAATTTTGAGGTCTGCTTTGTTAGCTAAAGTGGAATCTGCGTTTCCAGTTATCGCGAATACTGTACCGCCGAATTTCTTGAGTACATCAGCCCAGATTATAACTGGGCGGGTTTCTCCTGAGAACGAAAGCAAAATTTCTAAATCGCCAGCCCTAGGATGCGGGGTGTTAACGCCTCTTGTAATGTAAACGTTATCGCCAAGAAAACTCTTAATGTGGAAAAGTCTAACGCCGGTCATTTTGGCAATTTCGTTTCCCGTGCCTTTTCCGCCTAGAAAAACGTTTGTTCTTTTCTCCATAATGTCGACGAGTTTAGTATATGTTTCTGAGTCCATGTTGGCATCTATCATCTCACCGACTTTTTCGAATTCTTCTTCACAAAGACGGAAAACGTCGCCAACTGGGAGGTTTCGGAATATAGCTTCTATCATGCTGTTAAGAAGTTCAAGAGTCCCCAGTTCAAAGATGTCGCCCATCATTCCTGTTTCAGCGTATTCAGCTCTAGGCTTGTTTTTGCCGCGTCCTTTTATCTGGACAACTTGACCGTATTGTCTTGTAATATCAGCTAACGGAGATGACAATGCTGACGTTAAAAGACCCATGGAGAAATGTGTGGATTTCTTTTCTTCAATGTACTTGGATAGATCCTGTGCCATAACAAGTGGGTCGTCGCTGTAGCCGCTACCCGAATTCATTAGAAGCAAAGTTTTTTTGTAGCGGCGTTCCAAATCTGGAGCGGCATCATACATGCTTTTTCCTGGAAACCCAGGGTCGTCAGGGGTTAAAACAACTTTGTTTCGCCAGCCTGCTTGGCTCAGAGCGATTTGGCTCATCGCGGCGTTGAGTGAATAAAGTGATCTGCCTGAGCCGCCGCAGATTACACAGTCTGCAGCATTTAGGTCTTCAAATAGAGGTGCAAGTTCCTTCTTTCGTATGCTCATGATGTTTTCTTGGATTTTATTAACGTATCCAATTGTACTGATTTTGCTTTTTATAACAACCGCACCTTCAGTGAAGACACAATTCAGCGATTCTCTATATTATCCTTGCGCTTGCATTAACAGAAATCCTCAACTGGCTGAGAAACGAAGAAAAAGTTAGGAGGTTTTCATTGACTTTCTTAATCTAATCCTGATTGTAACTGTCACAGAGATAACTGCAGCCAAGAATAGCACAGTAAATATGCCAACGTAATGCTCAAAGAAGAAAGATAAACGTCTGTATTCAGCATTGAAACCAAAATGCGCAACTGTAACGTTACCCGTTCTACCCCATATAAGAACCGATTCGTCGGGCAAAAGGCTCCAATCTTCACCCAGAAGCAAAAAAATGCTGTCCGAAATAATAACACTCCACTCATCGCTTGAAGACCGCGACGCATTCAATCCTAGATTCACAGTTTGATTACCGTCGCCCTCTGCGTAGTAACTTAATAAATCAACTGGAAAAGAGTAAATGACAGATATGCGAGCCCAGACAGTAATATTAGAGTTCTGAGCCGAAATCCTCAGCTCACTCAAACCCTGTGTTGCGTTGAGCCCCAAAAAACTAAGACTTTGAAAATCCAACTTTAAGTTCTTAAACGTCCAAAATCCGTTTTCCAGCGTTGCTGCCGAGTAGGAGCCGTTTAGGGCAAAACTTATGGTGCTGTTGTATTGGGGAATGCTGAATTTATCTGCGGTTGTGAATTCTGTTTGGGTTTGACCTTGTGTGGTGGCACAAAGCTGCGGGTTTGCCAATAGCCAAATTAGCACCAATGATGTCCACACCCAAACCTCCTTTCTGAGCTTTTCCAAAGTCTCACATGCAAATATATTAGGCGTCTGCGATATGCTATAATGCTTCTTGACTCTCTGATAAACAACTCTCATTTACCGCACTATTTTCGTTTTATCCACCTCTGCTTTGGTTGTTCCTGATTTTCGGTGCTTAAATGATACAAGATTTTCCCTCGGAACCTCAACGAAGTGGAAGCTAAAAACTGAAGATCACCGCCGCGGAAGCAATGAAAACATCACGAAAACCGTCATGGATTCTAAATGTTTATATCAAAAAGAAAACATCAAGCCCAAAAGGATAGTGAACCTATGGCCTTTGAAAACGCTAAAAAGTTTCAGTTTCTAGTTAAATTAGCTCTCGAAAAAGGAGTTGCTGACGCAAAAATCATCTATACAAACAAAGTTGTGGTCGAAGACCGCGTGGTGCTTAAATGCAAAGTCGGCTGTAATCACTATGGCAAAACCCTCGCCTGCCCACCCTATACGCCCTCAGCTGATGAATTTCGAAAAATTGTTGGAGAATACAGTTACGCCATGTTCATGAAGTTCACCTCAAATGCACAGGCTGAACCCGAAGTGCTAGCCAAACTTATGGTAGCGGAAACCGACCCAACTGTCTCCAAAGAAATCAAGGAGAAAGCAGCGAGGTTCTGGCAGGATTGGAAAGACGACAAACGCAAAATGCTCCAGAGCGTTGTGGATTTGGAAAAAGCCGCGATGAAAAAGGGCTACAGCTTAGCCATATCGTTTGTTTCGGGTCACTGCCAACTCTGCGAAAAATGCAATACAGAAACAAAAATTTGTGCTCATCCTAACTTGGCACGCTGGTCTGAGGATGCTGTTGGCGTGAATGTAAAGAAAACAGCGGCAAACGCTGGAATAACGGTTACTTTTCCGTTCGCAAAAAACCCTGAATCCTTCGCAATACTTCTAATCGATTAGTTTCCTGAGGACAGGTAAAAGCTAAATATTTTAGCTGTAACAAATGTGACGTATGAAGATTCTACTCGACGAAATGTACGCGGGCTTGAAGGAGTACCTAGAAACTTTAGGCTACGAAGTTTTGACTGCTCAAGAGGCGGGATTGAAAAGTGCCAAGGATAGGGAGATTGTGGAGTATGCAGGAAAAAACAACCTGATATTAGTCACTCAGGACCAAAAACCTGTTGAGCTCGCAGAGTTGCTTGGTGTTAAAAGCGTTTTTATTTCAAGTCTAATGGTCGCCAAGTTGGTTGACCAGAAAATCAAAACACTGCCTCTTTAGACGTTTATGTGCCGCAGGTACTTATTCCATAGATAAGAAGTCGCGTAACCCGCTACTCCACCAGAAACTGGACCCATAAACAAGACAAGGGCATCGAGCATCTGGCTTCTTTGAACAAACAAACTGACAAATGCAAAACTGTTGATGTACTGCGGGAAAATAGCGAATGCAGAGTAGCTTGAAACAGCTATCAGCAATGTACTAAAAGCCATAGCGATAATCAATCGATTGCGGTTTACTCCTTGGGGTGATCCGTTAATTTTGAAAAGGAACAGGAAAACATCAACGAAAACGCCGAAGAGGAAAGCGAAAAAGAATGTGAATGGCCCTAAAGCTGGACTGACGAGCGCAGACAAGAGTCCACCGACGGCGCCAACATACATGGCGCCAACTTTGGGAATGAAGAGCCCGCTTACTGCGAGCATAACAGCTTGGACAACTATGACGAGATAGTTTAAAGGGGGCGGCAAAAACACGTTTGTAACGAATATTATTGTGCCGAAAAGTGCAATGATGAATAATCGTTGAATCTTCTGCATCCATGTCCCCCCGAGTAGTTATAAGAGTTCGACTTTCCATCTAAAAAGCTTAATGTCAAAAACTCAAAAAGAAAATTTTGGGTAAAGACCAAATTAATTTTAACGGAAAGTTATAAATTGGCAAGATGCAATAGTGAATATCATATAATAATTAACTGATAAATGTAAAATTGGGGATAACTGAAAATGAGCACTCACGCAGAAGATTTGAAGCTTCGACTAATGACAATCGAGCTTCTACGAACAGCAAAATACAAACGGAACATCACTTACAGAGAATTAGCAACTAAAACCGGCTTACCAGTCACTGTGTTAAGCCGCTACGCAAAAGGTCACGTCCTACCAAACACATTAAGAGCCAAACAACTCTGGCGCGTACTTACAAAACTCGTAGGCTTAGAAGCAGAACTGCGAAGCAGAATAAAATTCGATGAAACTGGCTACTTTGACAACACCGAAATAGTCGGAGACTACAACATCCTCCAACAAGCAGCAAACCATGCACTGGCAAATTTCGCTGGTAAAAGAGTAACCAAAATCTTAACTGCAGCCGTTGATGGCATTCCTTTGGCCACAATGGTAGCTAACTCACTTGGGGTAAACCTCATTGTTGCAAAACGAAACAAAGAAGTCGGTGTAAAAGCCTTCCTTGAAGAAACCTATATTTTAGGTCGAGATTCAGGTGTAACCGTAACCTTATACATTCCCAAAGAATCCATCAAAAAACGCGATAGTGTCCTTATCGTAGACGATATGATTAAGAGCGGAGAAACTCAAGAGGCACTTGTAAATCTTGTAAAGAAGTCGAAAGCTGAGGTTTCAGGAATATTCTCCCTAATAGCTGTTGGAGAAGAATGGAAGAAACGTCTAAAGTCAGGCGAAGACTCACCAGTTGAAGTAGTCACCCACCTAAAATCCCCCTTTGACACCTCTACTTAATTCTCATTTTTTATTATTAATCGTAATGTGTGAAAACAATGAATAAAATAGGTCACATAACCCTGCTCGTTAAAGACCAGGATGAAGCACTAAAATTCTACACTCAAAAACTTGGATTCCAAAAACGTCAAGACATCGTCATCGCCAAAAATATTCGGTGGGTTACTGTTTCACCCAAAGGTCAAGAAGATCTCGAGCTAACATTTGTTGTTGCTGACAGCGAAGAGAAACGAAAGGCTGTGGGCAAGCAGGCTGGAGACCACATTTTCCTCACTTTAGAATCAGATGATTGCAGAAAAGAATACAAAGCGTTGAAGGCAAAGGGCGTAAAGTTCTATGGAAAGCCAGAGGTGCAAGCTTGGGGTGTCGATGTGGTTTTTGAAGACATTTATGGCAACTTGTTTGATTTGGTTCAACGCTTCAAGCGTTAATGTTAGAAAATCTTTAACAGAACCGCCCGCAACTAAACGGAATCATAATTACATTGAGGAAAGAAGAAAATGCGGATGATAAAGTGGCAAAACGGAACCGTTATAACACCTGACCAAACCAAACTTCCCCTTCAAGAGGTAACTTTGGAAATCAAAACTGTGGATCAGATGGCTGAAGCCATAAAAACGCTGCGTGTCCGAGGGGCTCCACTTCTTGGCGCAGCCGCAGGGTTCGGCATGGCATTGGTTGCTTACCACTCAAACGCAAAAACAAAAGAGAAATTACTCGCGGAACTCGAAATAGCTGGAATAGTTATTAAACGCCAAAGACCAACAGCCGTAAACCTGTTTTGGGGCGTAGACCGCGTTCTAAAAAAGGCAAAAAAAGTTTCAGGCTCTGTTGAAGAAATTAAAAATATTGTTGTTGAGGAAGCACAGAAAATCGCCGACGAAGATGAAGCCCAAAACCGCGCTATCGGCAAGAATGGGTCAGTTCTAATTGAGGACGGCGACACAATTTTGACTCACTGCAACGCAGGCGAACTCGCAACTGTTGAGTACGGAACCGCATTAGGTGTTGTACGCGCAGCTTGGGAACAGGGTAAAAAAATTAAAGTCATAGCCGACGAAACCCGGCCGCTTCTACAAGGTGCAAGACTAACTACTTACGAACTTAAACGTGATGGAATTCCAGTTACTTTGATTACAGATAATATGGCGGGCTACATTATGAGCAAAGGCTTGGTTAACTTAGTTATCGTTGGTGCCGACCGTGTTGTGCAGGACGCCGTATTTAACAAGATAGGCACCTACAGCGTAGCTGTTCTGGCTCATGAACATAAAATTCCTTTCTATGTCGCCGCACCAAAATCAACCTTCGATTTAACTTGCAAAGCTGTTGACGTTGAAGTAGAGGAAAGAAAAACTGAGGAAGTTACCCACATAGGTGGCGTACAAATTGCTCCCAATGGTGTAAACGTAATGAACCCTTCTTTTGATCCAACACCCCTAAAATATGTAACAGCCATCATAACTGAGAACCGTGTTATATACAACAAAGACTTTGGTGATTTCAGAAAGGGAAAAGTATAGCTTCTAAGACTGTAGAGTAGCGATCAATTAATGAGTGAACCAAAAAAGTCTGTGCCGGTTGAATTTAGAACCAGTGGAGCCCTCGCTGAGAAAGGAGTCGTAGTAACTGAGCAAAGCAACATCGACGCGCTTTCATCGCGTGGTTATGGCACGTTAGAAAACAAAGTTTTTACTTTAACATTTTATGAGTCATTATATCTTTTGGACAAAGGCATGCTTGAAGTAAAAGATGTGAAAGCTAAAGCCGTAGATTTCCAGAGTCTTCTACACTGCTACGAAGTACAAAACGAAAATGCTTGGGTAAACTACTTGGTTTATCGTGACCTACGAAGTCGGGGTTACGTGGTTAGAGAAGGATTCGGCGGTGGAATTGACTTTCGCATTTACGAACGAGGAGCATACGGCAAAGACACTGCACCCTACCTCGTCTTCAGCACTCAAGAAGGAACACCGCTACCCGTAAACGACCTTGCAAATGCTCTACAGCAGTGTCAGAGCCAAAAGAAAGAACTGACTTTGGCAGTCCTGAATCGCAGAGGCGAAATCGTTTACTATTCTGTATCGCAATTAACTTTCAGCAAGATTGATGATTGAGGGCAACTCTATGGAAACGAAGAATTACGCTTGGGACGCAAAAGATTACGCTAAGAATTCTCAAAACCAGTATCAATGGGCAAAAGAACTAATTTCTAAACTTAAACTCAAAGGAAAAGAAGCCTTGCTTGATATTGGTTGCGGTGATGGCAAAATCACTGCCGAACTTGCAAAGTGCATACCAAACGGAAGAGTCGTCGGTATAGATTCTTCAGCTCAAATGATTAAACTTGCACAGATTACTTTTCCCAGCAAGAATAATCCAAACCTTTCTTATCAAGTAAAGGACGCTCGAAGACTGCTTTTCCAATCCGAATTCGACGTGATTTTCTCAAATGCCGCTTTACACTGGATAGTTAACCAGAAGGCTGTTCTGCAAGGTGTTCAAAGAAGTCTAAAAAAGGGTGGAAGATTGCTTTTTCAAATGGCTGGAAAAGGCAACGCCCAAGCAGTACTTGGAATCTTTGACGAACTATTATTTGAGAAGCCATGGAAAGAGTTCTTTGAAGGCTTTGCTTTTTCCTACGGATTTTTTAGCGCAGAAGAATACGTAGCATTTCTTATTGAGGCTGGTTTGAAGCCGCTTTGTGTGGAACTTTTTTCCAGGGACATGAAACATGCAGGCAAAGAAGGGTTAGCAGGGTGGATAAGAACCACTTGGCTACCCTACACCGAGAGATTGCCAATTGAAAAACGAGACAAGTTTGTAAAGGAAATCGTGAAGCGCTATATCAAAAACCACCCAATGGACGCTGATGGCGTAGTACATTTAGGCATGATGCGGCTTGAAGTAGAAGCCTACAAACCCTAAAAAATCAGCATATTAATGACTTGAAAAAACGCAGTAATTAATGCGCTCTTAGAATTTATTGGAATCATCGTCACATTTGTTAGCGAGAGTTTAATAGAATAATTGTCTCATTTAGCTTGTTTAGGAGTAAAAAGCATGCCAGCTTTTCAACCTGTACGTGGAATGAGAGACTTAATCGGTGAAGAAGCTCAAGCCTTCACACACATCATAGCAAAAGCGCGAGAAACTGCCTCGATATACGGTTATAAAGAAGTAATAACGCCTCACGTTGAACCCCTTGAATTATTGAGTGCTAAGTCAGGTGAGGAAATTCGACAGCGTATGTTCATTTTTAAAGATCTTGGAGAACGTATGGTAGCGTTGCGTCCAGAGTTTACGGCTTCAATTGCCCGTTTGACTACGACTGCTCTTAAGAATGAACCTAAACCGCTTCGATTATTATCAGTTGGCACAGTGTACCGCTATGACGAACCCCAAAGGGGTCGTTACCGGGAATTTTGGCAATCTAATTTTGAGTTAATGGGTTCAGCTAAACCAGAGGCAGACGCAGAAATTATTTTGTTAACGAATAGTTTAATGAAATCATTGGGTTTGCATGGTTACGCTTTAAAAATTGGCCATATTGGAGTGCTTCGTGGAATTCTTAGCCAAAACGGTGTCGACGAAAAGACTCAAAATGCTGTGTTGCAAAGCATGGACAAAAAAGAGTATGAGTCCGCATTCAAACTTGTGGAATCCGATAAATGTCGAAGTATGCTGGAAGGATTACTTAAAATTAGGGGTAACGATTGGCTTGACACTGTTGAGCAAATCCAAAGTTACGTTTCCAATTATGAGAAAGCAAAGATAGCTGTAGAGAATCTTGGTGAAGTTCTAAAACTCGTAGCTGAAAGTACAAACATGAACATTACTGTTGAACCAGCTTTCGCCAGAGGACTAGAATATTACACAGGCATGATTTTTGAAATTTACATACCGGGGCTTGACATTGCTTTGGGGGGTGGGGGACGATATGACCGGCTAATTGAAGCCTTTGGCGGAGAATCCACGCCTGCGGTTGGTTGTGCCCATGGAATTGATAGGGTTGCCATTGCCTTATTCACACAGAAAACAACTGTTGCAGCGAGAAAAGAGAAGAAAGTTGTAGTTTTGCCAATCACTAAGGCGATGAAGTATGAAGCATTAAAGATTGCTCAGCAACTACGTTCGGAAGGTGTGACGGTAGAGTTTGAGGTTATGGGTAGAAAAATGGCGAAAGCTCTCGAAGATGCAGATAAACGCAAAGCAGATTTTGCAGTTATCGTTGGAGAAATTGAACTAAAAGAAGGTGCTGTTGTCCTCAAGGATCTTTCTAGTAGACAACAGAATATAGTCTCAATCGATAAATTGCTTGAAAAAATCAAGAACTAGAAAGAAAAGAAAAATTGTAAAGCCTCAAAAGAGGCTAATTTATTTTAGAGCCGTTTGATGTAGCGGTTGACTTCCCACTCGGTAACTTGTGTGCGGTATAGGTCCCATT
Organism: Candidatus Bathyarchaeota archaeon; assembly: GCA_963741005.1. Lineage (GTDB taxonomy): Archaea > Thermoproteota > Bathyarchaeia > Bathyarchaeales > Bathycorpusculaceae > Bathycorpusculum. The sequence goes on along the minus strand of CAVUGQ010000005.1, from coordinate 139,715 downwards.
CGTTGCGTTTTTCTTTAAGGAAATTTTCGAAGGCAGTTTGACCTAGGGTTTCGCGCATTAAGTCGCTGGTTTCAAATTCGTCGAGTGCTTCTTTTAGTGATTCTGGTAGTGAAACGATTCCGCGTGCTTTACGTTCTTCATATGTCATGTGGTAAACGTTTAATTCCACTGGGTCGCCTGGGTCAATTTTGTTTTTAATTCCATCTAAGCCTGTTGCTAATAGTACTGCGAATTGTAGGTATGGGTTTCCTGCGCCATCTGGGCATCGGATTTCACATCTTGCTGCACCTTTTCGTCCACCGAAGTTGGGTACTCTGATTAGTGGTGAGCGGTTTTTGTGTGCCCATGCTAGGTATACTGGTGCTTCGTAGCCTGGAACCAAGCGTTTGTAGCTGTTAGGCCAGGAGTCAAGGACTGCCGCCATTTTTCGGCCGTGGGCTAATTGTCCGCCGATAAAGTTTCTTGCAATATCAGAGAGAAAACCGTTCTTTGCATCATCCGAGTAGAACATGTTTTGTGTAGCTTCTTTGTTCCATAAGCTTTGATGAACGTGCATGCCGCTCCCGTTAATGCCTTGGAATGGTTTAGGCATGTAAGTGGTTACGTAGCCTGCTCGGGCAGCAACAACTTTGCCACACATCTTCATTGTTATTGCGCGATCAGCTGTTTCGATTGCTTCGCCGTATTTGAAGTCGATTTCGTTCTGTCCCAAGGCAACTTCATGGTGGCTGAGCTCTATTTCTATGCCGAATGCTTCAGCTGTGTCCGCTATTTCACGTCGTAGATCGTCCGTTAGGTCGCTTGGGTGGAAATCGAAGTAGCCTGCTAAGTCTATGGGCGTTGGTAAACCGCCTGTTTCACTTTCCTTGACTATAAAGAATTCAAGTTCTGGAGCACAGATGAAAGTGTAACCTGCTTTTGCGGCTTTTTCTACTGTTCGCTCTAAAACGTAACGTGGATCTCCTTCGAATCGTTTGTTTTGCGGAGTGTAAATGTCACAGAGTAGTCTGCATGACGATTTTTCTTTTGGTCTCCAGGGTAATATTGCGAAGGTTGTTGGGTCTGGAAATAGAACCATGTCTGATTCTTCAATTGGCCTGTAACCGGTAATTGATGATCCGTCAAAGGATTGGCCGTTTTCAAATATAGTTTCCATGTTCTTTGAGCTAACTGCAATGTTCTTTAACATGCCATTTATGTCGGTGAATTGTAGCCTAACGAATTTTATGTCTTGCTCTTGAATCGTTTTGATAACTTTGGATACTGCTTCTTTCCACGCGAGATTTTTGAAATTTTTCATTTTCTCATTCTCCTTGTGAGGTTTTGGCTTTATTCTCCATATGTTATGGAAATCAGATTAAACGTAAACATATATAAGTTTATCGCTTCAATAATATCGATAAATGTCCAGTAACTACTCAATTTTCTGAATTAATGTTCGATAACTCATTTACTTTACGCACGATTAAAAGAACAAAAAGACTTCTAACAAATAGTAAAATAACCAAAAATTTCGCCATTATCGCTCTCTACGCAGGAAATCCCCGATGTCCAGTACGTTTCTAACTACAAGTCCATTATCATTTACTGAATCGCGCAGTTTTTTAACAATTCTGCCAAAACCTAAACATTCGCCGAACTCATTGAACACCAAAGTATTAGTGTCCTTCTTGCCTTGACCCTGAACTCGCAAAATACTTTTCCTTAAAATATCTCTCCCGCAGATAAAAAGCCAAGCTGCTTTCTTATCCAAGATAATTCTGTTAGCTTCTTTTTTCGCAAGCATACCCAGCAAGATAAAACTTGGAAAGAACTTGCCCTCTTTAGCTTTTCCCAAAAAAACTCCGGTGGAAAAGAACCCAGGTTGAATAAGTGGTTTCAAAGCAGGATTTACAAGGTAAAAGCGACCGGTATTCTCAACCATCAAATCTAAATTTAAAGCTATTTGCACTCCGAATTGGGAGGCAAAGTCCGTTATTGCCATAGCATTCATTTTTGGATACTCCTCTTTTTTAGTTTACAAACGAAGAATCCTTGGGTTTCACCAGGCCACAATCGTTTACAATACTTAATTGATGGATCTAGTTGTTTGCCGAAAATGTTAGTTAATCCTTTTTCTCCATTGCAAAAGATTTCTTCAATTTGTAAGTTGAGGCTTCTTATGGCCCAATCCATGTTCAATTCGTCTTCTTCAGGTTCAAGCGAGCATGTAGAATAAACCATTTCACCATCATCTCTAAGGCAATTGGACACTACTGTTAGAATTTCCCGCTGTAAACCAGCGTTGCGTTCTACATCTTTTAAAGTACGATTTGCATACCAGTTCTTATCTGCAGCAAAATTGCCTGAGCAAGGAGCATCCACTAAAATCCTATCAAACTTTATGTCCAAAGTTGAAGCTTGCCTTGCATCCAACATGTAAACCACTGTGTTGCTAACGCGACAACGTTCCAAATGGTTAACTAACGCATTCAACCGCCACTTATCCACATCTAAAGCCACAATTCCCCCAAGGTTCTCCATTAAATCTGCTAAATGCACTGTTTTACCCCCTGGAGCTGCAGCCACATCAAGCACTTTTTTACCTTTCAAATGGGTAAATACGGAAACTGGGATTTGGGAGGCTGCTTCCTGAATTGAATACATTCCAAGAAGGTATTCGGCAGTTGCGCCTGCAGAGACCTTTGAGTCCAACACCCAATAACCGGAATCAAGAAATGGAATTTTTTGCATATGAACGCCTAAGCCTTCAAGTCTTTGGAGAATTTTTTTTCCTTTTGAGTTGGTGTTGTTAATTCTAATTGCTTGCTTTAAGGTAACCTCTTGGTATTGCCAGCCCAATTTCTCGTAGCGGCTTGTGAAAAATTCTTTTCCCGACATCAGCCTTAGATGGCTGAATCACTGATAAAAACTTTTCAACTTTCGAATTATTTTGCATTCTCGTTTTCTGCTAAAATAGAATAAGCAAGGTTACTTGCTGATTTTTCGGGTATTTACTAGCGATTTGTGTTATTTTTCTAATTTTTATTGTTTGAAGTCATGACTTTGCTAAGAACCAAAGAAGCCACTAATACTGCTACTACGCCTAGTATGCCTGCGAGTAATGTGGAGAGGTATTGATTTCCGATTGAAAAGAAAGAATAATCTGCCATGATCCCATTCCAGATGCTTTGGCGCTCATGCGCGCCGTAAGTTATCACTACTTTTTCTAGTCCATCAGGGTTACTTGATGCGAATGGAATCAAAACAACAAGGAAGATGACTATTATGATTGCGGCTATGAGAAATTTTTTCATATTTTATCAGTTCTCCCTTTTAACAGCGAGAGACCTCCAAGAATCGTTGGATTCAAACGCTGTATAGAAGTTACTAAAACGGTTGTTATTGCACCTTCACCCACTCCTATTATTCCATGGAGCAGCAACATGGAAGGCAAAGTTACAGCTAAGCCGCCCGAGAATGCGGGGGCAATTTCAAAGCTTGTGATTACAGCCCCAAGCATAACTGAAATCCACGATGCAATGAAAACGCTTGAGATAAACCATTTTTGACTACTGTTTCTCCTTGTTAATGCCTTAATTAGGAAATAGCTTAACCCACCGATTATTGCCATGTTAAACATGTTCATGCCGAACGCTGCGATTCCTCCATCCGCAAAAAAAAGCGCTTGCATCCCCAAGACTAAGGTCATACTCAAAATGGCGGCGTATGGACCTAACAACACTGCGAGAAAAGTTCCGCCGATTAAATGTCCGCTTGAGCCGAAAGCTATTGGGAAGTTTATCATCTGTGCGGCGAACACAAAGGCACTTGAAATTGCTAATAGAGCAGTGATTGAGCGTGTGTATGTTTGTTGTGCTTTTTTCCAGGACCATACAAGAATGCCTATGGATAAAACCCACATTATTACTGCCAAAACGATTGAAGTGTTGTTGAGAATTAATCCGTCAGAGATGTGCATCTATCCACTCCCAGTAACACTTTTGGAAAAAATCGTGTTACCTTACATATAAAAGCTTTTAGGCACAACAAACAACTTTTATTCGAGACCATATGACCAAAATTGTTCGAGTAGGCGTAACATTCCCACCTGAGCTCCTTCAAGACTTCGACGAAATCATAGGTAAAATGGGCTATGAAAGCCGCAGCAAAGCCATACAAGATGCTGTAAGACTCTTTGTTTCCGAACGCAAATGGGTCAAAGAAGAAGATGCCCAACAAACAGGCGTTCTATTAATGGTTTACAATCACGACACAATAGGCTTAGAAAGTGACTTGACGGAGACGCAACATCACCATACCGAGTTGATTTCCTCAACCATGCATATACATCTTGGTGAACATGACTGCCTCGAAGTTATAGCGGTAAAAGGCAAAGGTTCAGAAATCAGACATCTAAGTGATCATTTAGCCTCGAGAAGAGGAGTAAAGATACTCAAATCTATGATTGTTTCAGTTTAGCATTTTACTTCAAACATGCGTTCCAAGGAGGCACGGGCTTTCTTTGCGATTACTTCAGGGACTTTAACTACATTCTTTTCTTCCTTAAGCGCAGCATAGAGTCGATCAAGCGTAGTCAGCTTCATGTTTGGGCAAACTGCACCTTCATAAGCAAGATAAAAGTTTTTTTGAGGGTTTTCTTTTCGCAATCGGTGCAAGATACCTTCTTCGGTGCCTACAATGAAGTCTTTGGCGGGGGATTCTTTGGCGTAACGACACATTTTTGAAGTGCTACCAATGAAATCTGCCACTTTGCGCATTTCAGAGCTGCATTCAGGATGAGTTAAAGCTACAGCCTCTGGATACTGCATCCTTAGGACTTTGACATCTTCAGGCTGGAATAAAAGGTGGGTTGGGCAGAAGCCGTTTTCGGGGATGGAAATTAGTTTTTTGCCTGTTTTTTCGCTGACGTAATCTGCCAGGTTCTTATCTGGACCAAACAGTATTGTATCGGCTTCAAGTGATTTTATTACTTCTACGGCGTTGGCGCTTGTACAGCATACGTCGCATTCCGCTTTGCAAGACGCCAAAGTATTTACGTATAAGACTACTGGTGCGTTAGGGTACAATTTTCTTGCGCGTTTTACTTCATCAACCGTCAGCATTTGTGCCATGGGACAGCGTGCTCCTAAACATGGTAAAAGCACTTTTTTTGTGGGGTTCAAGATTGCTGCCGATTCAGCCATAAAATCAACGGCGCAAAATACAAGCATTTCAGCTTCTTTTTCCTCAACTGCTTTACGACTAAGTTCAATGCTGTCGCCGACATAGTCAGCAATGTCTTGGATTTCTTGCCGCTGGTAATTGTGAGCCAAAATCACAGCTTTCTTGTCTTTCTTGAGTTTTAGGATTTTATCCGATATAGACATGTTTTCGCCTAGTTCAGGTTGAATGTGAAAAATAAGATAGATAAGTTAGTAGATATAATCTTTTACCCTGATATTTTATCTTTGAACGTAAAGAACAAACTAAACCATTCTTCTGAGAGCTTGCCGCAAGGATAAGTATAGCCTTCTGCAGGTTGATTGCCCATTTCCTTATATTTGGATTGAAACAATAATAAATATTAGTTGATTGGTTTGACTGTCGATGTAAGCAGAACAAAAAAGCCAAAGCTCCCTAAAAAAAGGATACTAAAGAAGATAAATCGAAGATAGGTCTTCGTTTATTCTTTGCAGAAATTTTATTGTAACTTAGCAATAAGGGATGTTTTTAAAAAATTGCTCAACAACAAAATAAAGAAAGAGAAAGATAATTTTAGTTTATCTTATTCTTTTTGTGAAGCCAAGTATTTGAGGTGGAATGGCTTTATCACTATTCCGCCCTTCAAATCCGCGTTGAATGTTTGGCTTTCAACTACACAATCTGACAGTTCTGAATCAAGAGCCCTGATAAACTCTGCAAAATTTTCAAAGTTTTTATGTAACGATATGCAAACAGTGTCCCAACCCATTCCTCTGCCGTCTAAAGCCAGAATCACGTTAGTTTGATTGATGAACCATTCTTTCATTTTCTGCAATGTCTGAGTTTTATCCTCACCCGTTGTAGATTTTAGTTTGCTCTTCAAAAATGTTATCGCAGCAATTTCAAATCCGATTTGACCAAATTTCGGAATCACCGTGTACCCTTCGATAAAGTTTTCTTCAAGCATAGCCCGTCTTCGGGTCACTGTAGGCTGAGAAACACCCAAAGCTTTTGCAAGTTGTCTGTCGCTTCTATGTGAGTCTTTCATTAACTCAAATAGAATTTTGTAATCTATTGGTTTCAAATCTTTCATTGCAATCAACTTAACCGATTTTTTGTTATCCAATAGAATTTTTGGACATCATATATAAACATCATTGTTTAAAAAATAAAAAACCTTTCAGTAGAGCAGTGAAACAATAGGAACTTTTAAGAGAAAAAAACTTCTCTAACATTGCAGGAACACCCAAAATCATGCCGGTACAAATGCTAAATGAAATAGAACAAGAAATTACACGTTTCCTAAGCGGCTTAATCCGCATAAATACAACTAATCCGCCTGGAAAAGAGACAGCAGCAGCTGCCTTCATAGCCCAGTTCCTCGACAGAGAGGGCTTTGAATCTGAAATTATTGAGTCAACGCCTGGCAGAGGCAGCGTTATTAGTCGATTGAAAGGCTCAGATGAAAAACCTAACCTTCTATTGCTTTCACACCTTGACGTTGTTGCAGCAAACCCTACCGAATGGAGCGTTGACCCTTTTGCAGGTACAGTAAAAGACGGTTATGTTTACGGCAGAGGCGCATATGACATGAAAGGCATGACAGCAGTTGAAGTATTCACTCTCCTTTTACTCAAAAGAAAAAATGTCCCAATAAAAGGCGACATTGTTCTAGCATCCACAGCTGACGAAGAAAAAGGAGGGGAAGAAGGAGCAGGCTACTTGCTAAAGAAGCATAAAGAAAAAGTTTGGTGCCCCTATGTCCTAAATGAAGGCGGAGGATTGGCAATACCCCAGAAAAAAAGTAACGTCTATCCAGTACAGACGGCGGAAAAAGGCATTTTATGGTTTAAGATAAAAGCCAAAGGCACACCTGGACATGGTTCTACGCCGAACACTGCTGATAACGCTATTGTTCGCATGAACAAGGTCATAACTAAACTTGTTGATTACCAGGCTGAAACAATGTATGTGCCAACTCTTAGGCAGTTTCTAGGGGAGATAGCAAAGATAAACCCTGACCTTGAAGTTGATATTTCACGTTTACTTAGCAATCCTAAACGGAGTGAACAAATTCTTGACGAATTGGCTATAACAAACAAGGCTTTAGCTGAAGAAATCAGGCCAAGAACTAAAACAACCATTACCCCAACCATAATTCAGGGCGGTGTAAAAGAGAACATAATTCCTTCTGAGTGTGAAACAGTTTTCGATTGCCGCGTCCTTCCAGGTCAAAGTGTTGATGAAACGCTTAGTATTATCAAAAATATGCTAAAAGATGTTGGGATGGATAAGTTAACCTTTGAAATCATTCAGAAACATGACGGCAACGAATCTACCACTCAAACACCTCTCTACAGCACTATCTCAGATGTTCTAAGAGAATTTGAACCAAACTGTGGCGTAACCCCGGCGTTAACGACGGGCGGGACAGATTCACGCTTCTTTAGAGAAACAGGCAGCATCTGTTATGGTTTCCATCCGATGCGACCAGATGAACCAAACGATCTGCTGGAAAAACGAATGCACGGTATTGACGAGCGAATAACTATTGAGAACCTTGTTTTTGGAACAAGCATCTTCTTCGAAACTGTGAAAAGATTCATGACATAAGCTTGTCCAACCAATTTTTATTTTTTACCCGGTTAACTTTTATTGTTATGCACCATTTTTATTTGCAAAGACGCACCTGCTAAAGAGGCCAATCTAAAAATGTTCACTGGACAAGCATTAGCAAAGAAAGAGCCCCCAAACCTTATAGTAATAAAAACGGTTGGGATAATTTCAGATACACACGTGCCCAAGAGAGCAAGGTGCATTCCTAAAAGGGTTTTTGAAATATTTCAAGGCGTCGACTATATCATCCATGCGGGAGATTTAGTAGAGTTAGCAATTATGGATGAATTGGAGCAGATCGCGCCTGTATTAGCAGTTCACGGCAACTCAGATGGCTTAGATGTCGTTAATGCATTGCCAAAACTAAACTCACTAAAAGTTTTTGATTGGAAAATCGGCGTTATTCACGACCAAAACATTCTCGATGGACTAGATTCGCTGGAAGAACTTGTGAAAGCAAATAATTTTAACGTGTTCGTTTATGGACATACACATATCGCAAACTTTTCATGGGAAGGGAAAATCCTCTATATAAACCCAGGCAGCCCAACTGACCCTGCAGGCATATTAAGCAAACCATCAGTTGCAATATTAAAAATCACTCGAGAAAATATTACCCCCGAAATAATTACCTTCTAATTCGTCATCAAAGGTCCAATAAAAATCGCGTAAAGAATTATTCCAAAGAATAAAGACGCAACCCAAACACTCAAGGTTTTACACATTAGTTTTTTCTTGTTAAAGCATTCTCTTAAATTTCTGCGAAAACGCCATGAAACAACTAGCCAAATGCCAAGCGACAAAGCAGTGATTCCAAGAATTCCGTGAATCAATCCAATAACAGATACTATCGCAAGTGGATCTGGAACAATATAATCTGGAATTATCCCTTCCACAAAGGAAGGAATCATAATATAAACCACCATCACCAGATGCAAAAAAGTTGCTAACGACATGACACGCCGTGTTGTCGAAACTTCATTTTCTTCTTCAGCCAGAAACCGTAAACAAGCAAAATAAGTACTATTATTTGGATTAGTAAACTGGCTGTGATGATAAGTACTACAGGGTTGTTTAAGAGAGCCATTAAACCACAATTTAACAATCAAGACTTCGAGAATAAAGTTTTACTTTCACTTATCTCTCCCTAGAACCAAAAGTTAGTCTGAGCATCCACCTTAAATGCAAAAAGCGTTAAAAAGGATTTGAGGCAAAAAGAATGGAACATTGCAAAAACCCCTGGAAAGAAGCCTGCAAAAGTGAAAACATAAAACTCTACATTCAAGTAAAAGGCGAAAACCTGCCTATATGTCAACAATGCTGGAGCAAAATCGCCGCCCAAGAAGAGGTATGGTAAAATGGAAAGTTTTAGCGCAAATAATGCAAGATCATTAATTGGAAGAAACGTTAACCTTCACCTGAAAGATGGGGCAGTAATCATAAACGTGCAATTAACAAAACTTTTCAAAGGCGTGGGAAAAAACAACAACCAAATCGAGTATTCATTAATTGGAAATCGTAATATTACTCGGGTAAAACTCAAAAATATTGCATGGGCAGAGATGCTTAACTTAAGTCTAATGGAAAACACCTCTTGAAAACCTCAAGGTTGATATAAAAGCACAAATACTCGCCGCAACATTTCACGGTTTATGCGTTGTTCAAACTGTGGAGTATGTTGTACAGAAACGGAAATGCTACTCTCTAAAAAAGATATCAAACGTTTGGAAAAGATAGGTTTCAGTGAAAAACAATTTGTAATATTCGACAAATATGGCTACGCACAGTTAAGAAACCGTGAAGGTTACTGCTTCTTCTATGATCGATTAAATCATAAATGCAGCGTTTACAATGACCGACCTGCTGGTTGCAGAGTTTACCCTGTTATTCTTGATGAAGACATAGGAATAATATTGGATAACATTTGTGAGTCACGAAAGTCAATTACTCAGTCTGAGAAGAATCTCAATGGTAAGCGAGTGATCAGACTTTTAGAGATAATTGATTCTGAAGCACATGAAAGGTACAAGTAACGCTTTTTATTATTTTATGGATATAGATTTTCAAGCTTAAAGCTGAAGACGAATAATTCATAAAGAAAGGCAGCCACAGCTTCTCAGTATAGGTAACCTACTGTCTGGCTCAATTAATAAAAGATTGCAAAAAGTTTCCTAAGAATAAATCTTCAAAAACCCTACAACTTTAAATAATCCTTAAACTAACTTAGCAAAGGTGAAAGCTATGCCTTGCTCAGTAATCGTAGGCGCCTTCTGGGGAGACGAAGGCAAAGGAAAAATAATTTCGTATTTAGCCCTTAAAGATAATCTTGATTTTTGCGTTCGAACTGGTTCAGTTAACGCAGCTCATACAGTTTGGTATGAAGACAAAAAATATGCTCTACATATGGTTCCAGCAGCTTTCATAAATCCAAAAACGCGTTTGTTAATTGCTGCAGGTGCAAACGTTGATGTTAAAACGTTTTTTAATGAAGTTGAACTTACTCAGGTTGAACCCAAACGCATAGGCATAGATTTTAATGCTTCCATAATTGAGCAGAAGCATGGTGAACAAGACAAAGCCAGCGCTGTTAACAAAGGCATAGGTACCACCGGTCGCGGTGTTGGACCTGCAATAGAAGAGCGTGTGAGACGCACAGCCAAATTAGCTAAAGATATTCCTGAACTAAAACCCTACCTTGCTGACCAAGTAATGGAAGTTAATGATGGATTGGATTCTGGTAAAAGCGTTTTGCTTGAAGGCACACAAGGTTTTATGTTATCGCTTTTCTTGGGTGGCGACTACCCGTACGTTACAAGTAGGGATACAGGAGCATCTGCCATTGCTTCAGAAGCAGGTGTTGGACCGACAAGAGTAGATGAAGTAATTATAGTTTACAAGTCTTTCATGACTCGAGTGGGCGCTGAACCGTTGCCTGGAGAAATAACGAAGGACGAAGCCTTGAAAAGAGGTTGGTTTGAAGTTGCCGCTGGAACAGGCCGCGATCGACGTTCTGCACCTTTCAACTTTGATTTAGCTAAAAAGACAGCCAAAATAAACGGTGCAACACAGGGAGCAATGACAAAACTCGATTGTATATATCCAACATGTAGAAGTGCACGAAAATACAGTGATTTGCCAAAGGAAGCTAAAGACTTCATAAAAGAAGTTGAAACCAGAACAGGTGTACCAATTGTCTTTATCGGCACCGGACAAGACGCTCTAGACCTTATTGATCGCCGTGCATAGCAACTTTTATTTTCTTTATTATCTATCCTCATTCGAGGCACTATTGCGTGTTTGCGTCTAAAGATTACAGCAAAGCATCCGCCAGCATCCTCATCTTACTCTTTGTTGCAGGATTGCTCGTTGGAGGATTACTCATCTTTTTTGTGTCTTATCGCCAAGTATCTAACTTGAACGGCCAAATTACTAACCTGCAAACATCAATCTCGAACCTGGAAGGCCACCAAAATGCCACCTACGAAAACATCACCATACTTCAGAATGGAACCTCGCTTGCGGATATTTACTCTAACCTTAGGAATTCAGTTGTACTTGTTCAAGGAGATACTAGTGATGGAGGTGTGCAAGGTTCAGGGTTTGTTTATGATTTTAATGGTCGAACCGTTGTGTTGACCAATTACCATGTTGTTCAAGGTACAACTGGTTTGAGCGTGACTTTTTCAAATGGTCATGGTTATTTAGCGAACATTTTGGGAACTGACCCGTATTCAGATTTAGCAGTTCTCTCCGTTAATAGTGCACCTACTTCAGAGTTTAAACCTGTCACTATTGTTAGTTCTGCGCAGTTGCGTGTTGGCGAACCAGTTATTGCTATTGGAAATCCCTATGGACTTGTAGCCTCTTTAACTACCGGTGTAGTTAGTGGCACAGGAAGAACCATAACAGAGGACTCATCTGATGGATACGCAATCGCTAACATTATTCAGACAAGTACTCCAATAAACCCTGGAAACTCAGGTGGTCCACTCTTGAATTCAGTTGGAAACGTGATTGGCATTACTGCCGCAATTGTGTCAGATTCTCAAGGACTTGGCTTCGCGATTCCTTCAAATACAATCCTAAGAGAAATATCGGCTTTGGTTACAACTGGTTCATACAAGGGTCACTCGTACTTGGGTGTCAAAGGACAAGATATGAGTTACAGTATAGCTCAACAAATGGGTGTAAACGTTACTTATGGTTGGAGACTCGAAACTGTTAATAGTAGTGGACCCTCAGCTGGAAAACTCGCTACTGATGACGTAATTATAGCCATGAATGGCCAAACAATCAAAAGTAACGATGACTTAGCTAGCTACCTTGAAGAACATACTATCCCAGGCGATAACCTAGTTCTAACTATTGTTCGAGGTAACTCGCAGATAGACATCACTATCACTTTAGGTACTCGCCCTGCTATTACTCCATAATAACTATTTGTTTTGAAGAATTTCTAAGAAACAATTAAGCAGCAATATTTGTAATCAATATCACTTCCCTGCCTGTAATACGCAGAGAGGGATAATTGAAACCCATTTCAGATAAATACTGTTTTTAAACTGACAAAGTAACCGTGAAGACTGCACCTTTACCAGAAGCAGTCTTAACTTTGATCATACCTTTATGCACCTCAATGATTTGTTTTCAGATTACCAAGCCGAAACCCATACCATGAGCTTTGGTAGTAAACATTGGTGAAAAAAACTTTAGAATTATTTCGTCGGGAATACCTAATCTGGCGTCAGTTAAAGCGATTTCAACAGTGCCAAGTCGTATGCAATCTAAAGTAATTGTATCTCCATTTGGCATGGCAGCCATTTCCGTTTTTTATAAGGTTATTAAAACGCATATTCTATCTTATTTTTATCTACTCTTAGAACAGGTTCTTCAGGAAAGTTGTTATTACCTTCACATTGCTAGGAATCTTAACACTCGCCCGAGCGTTTAAGAGAACCTTGTCTGGGGAGAGTTTAATTTTTTATATTTTGTAATATTTAACTCTTCATTCAACATAAACTGAGCTTGTGGAAAAGTAGATTAAGCAAACCAATGCAGATTATCAATAGCGCTTTATGTAAGAGAAGGGTTCACATTTGGCGCAGAAAAGAGCGGGAAACAACATGGATAATTTAGAGGGCGTACTGAAAGGGCAGAAAATAGCTTATTTCTCTATGGAAATAGGCTTAACCAGCGAAATTCCAACATACGCTGGCGGCTTAGGAACCTTAGCAGGTGACGCAATCCGTTCCAGCGCTGACCTAAAACTCCCCCTTGTCGCGGTTACCTTAATCAGTAAAAGAAACTATTTCAAACAAAAACTCGACGCCAACGGAAGACAAACTGAACAGCCAAGAGAGTGGAACCCTGAAAAGCTGCTGATTCTTTTGCCCAACGAAGTTTACGTGCAAATTGAAGGGCGCCAGGTGAAGGTTAAGGCTTGGCTCTATAAGTATAAAAGTGTCACTGGCGGGGTTGTTCCTGTTATTTTTCTTGATACAGACCACGATGGGAATACACCTGAAGATCGCGAAATAACATTTTATCTTTATGGCGGAAACGAGAAATACCGGCTAAAACAAGAGGCGATACTGGGTTTTGGCGGTGTTCGGATGCTCGATGTTTTGGGTTTTAGGATTAGAAAGTACCATATGAACGAGGGACATTCGAGTTTTCTCTCAGTTGAGCTTTTGCGCAAGTTTGAAATGGATGCAGAGAAAGTTCGTGAACTCTGCGTTTTCACTACTCATACGCCTGTTGAAGCTGGACATGACAAATTCAATTATAGCTTGGTAAGTGAAGTTCTGGAAACCGCTGATGTAACTCTACTTAAACAATATGGCAGTGATGAAGTTTTAAACATGACTTGCCTCGCCTTGAACTTGAGCAACTACGTTAACGGTGTAGCTAAGCGGCATCAAGAAATTTCAAGTAAAATGTTTGCAGGCTACGAAATCCACGCAATAACTAATGGTGTGCATTCATTTACGTGGACTGGTGAGAGCTACCGAAAAGTCTACGACAAATATTTGCCTGGTTGGGCAATTGAGCCTGAATTGCTTGCAAAAGTTGACATCATTCCTGATTGCGATATCTGGCAGGCTCATGAGGAACAAAAACAGATCCTAATCGACTATGCTAATTTAACAGCTGATGGGAGTTTAAGTTCCGATATTTTTACTTTGGGTTTTGCGAGGAGAGCAACAGAATATAAGAGACCGACTTTGCTGTTTTCAAACATTGAGCGATTGAGGACGATAAGTCAAAAAGGGAAGTTACAAGCGATATTTGCTGGAAAAGCACATCCCAGAGATGAAGGCGGAAAGAAGCTTATCGAACAAATCTACAGCTTTGGAAAGCAGCTCAAGGGTGATGTTGAAATCGTTTACTTGGAAGATTATAGTATGGATACTGCAGCCAAGATGGTAGGTGGAGTTGATGTTTGGCTCAATACACCTTTTCGACCTATGGAGGCTTCCGGAACTAGCGGAATGAAAGCTGCACACAACGGAGTAATAAACTTTAGCGTTCTTGATGGTTGGTGGGTTGAAGGCTGGATCGAAAACCTGACAGGTTGGGCAATCGGTCCGAACTCATCGGAAAGGGATAACGCAGAAACTACTTTAAAAGAAGCTGAAGACATCTATAACAAACTAGAAATATGTCATAACTCCAATGTTTTACGATAGGCGGAACGAATGGGTAAAGTTGATGAAAAACTCGATTGGCAAGATCGCGTATTACTTTAATAGCCATCGAATGATGCGACGCTACGTTATCGACGCGTACCTTTAGTTTAAAGTTTCAATGATAAAAATTCTCATTCTTCTAAAGCTTAGTCCTAACGCATAGATTTAGAGTATATGAAACATTAAATGTGAATGTATTTGAAAAAATGCAATAATATCCTACCCATCAGAAATCTGAATACAGCGGAAAACGTTAAAAATAGTAAAGTGTAAGATTGTAACAAAAAAAATAAAATAACTTTCTATGAACTTGGAGTAAATCGTGCCCAGCAAGGTCCCAAATCCATAGTTGTCACCGTTATTTTGACTCGGTGCAGGAACTGGACTATTAGTCCTTGCAGGTGGAGCTACATATTGGTTGGTGGAAGTTGGTTGTTTATCAATCCAAAGCAGCTTCCCATCCATCTTAAAAAAAATATTATTAGTGTTTGTGCCAGCGTTGTTTGGCTTGCGGATATTGTGCTGAGGCTAATCCTATGGGGGTCAAGTCAATAACGCAACGGCGATTATAGCACTAATATTTTTGTTTTTTGCATTTTATCACCATTTACAGCATGGTCACAGAATCTTATGGTAGATTGGTGAAACAAACATGAAACAACTCTTGAAACAGTCTTTTGAGGAAATTTGACTGCTTGAATAGCGTCTAACAGGGTAAAACTTAATTTGCCTCCGCGAGTTTTCATTTAGTATGCGAAAATTATACATCTTTCTCACTATTTTCATAACTACTTTAGGCGTTTTTCTGGCTCTTGCCTTAATCGGGGGGTATTTAGCCGCTACATCACCTTCATATTATGGATCAAGCTGGATGAGTCAAATGTGGGGGCCTCATTTAGGTAGCGATGGAAACTATGGAGGAATGGGTGGAATGATGGACAATAGCAGTGGAACTACATCTTCTTATCTTTGGATAATTCCCGTGGCATTGATTGCTATAATCGCAATATCTATAATGGGGGTTGCTTTTTATTTGGCATTCCCTCAGCTTAGATATGTTAAGAGAACTTGTGAATTGCCAAATGCCTATAGTGCTACTGCGGAACCTATCAAAAGTGGTGCAGGATTAGTTGTTAATTCAGATGTTGAACCCAACACTTGCGGGGTAGTGTTAAAGACTATGACGCCTGAAGAACAGAAAGTTCTGAATGTTTTAGTTTCACATCAAGGAAAATATCTTCAAAAGTATGTTAGCAAAGAAGCTGGGCTAAGCAGACTCAAAACTCACCGAATTGTAGCTCGCTTTGCTCAACGTGGCATCGTCACTGTCAAGGAATTTGGAAACACTAATGAAATAGTTGTTTCTGATTGGATTAAAAACTCAAAGTAGAAGCTTAAACTACGTAGTTTTAGCCTTCAAAAGGATGCTATGTGCAAGCCTCAACAGCTCCAAAAAGTGAAATAATACGAAAATTATTTATGGAAAATTGGATTTCTAAATATATCTCTTATTACGATAAAGGTTTTTGGGATTAGTGGGAGTGTAGCCAACCACGTCCACTTTTCTTGGGTTGTTTACCTTTTGGTTTTTTTAGCGCATAATCTTGGGCGCGTTTGGTTTTTTGACCTTGATTTTTAGTAATTTCTGTTTTTACAAACTTGCCCCATCCGCCTTCACGACGATCTGGCTGAATGTATCGCTCGGGATTTTCGACCATATGTGTTTCAAGGATTTCCTTAAAATTCAGCGGCTTAAAATCCCTTGTGGCATGGATGATTGTGCCTCGTTCAACCCTCAGAGACTCATAATTCGCAACTGAGATACCTTCGGCTCGTACTTCATCATTTACACGTTCGTTCCAAAGTAGTTTCCATTGAACTTTAAGCTCTTCAACCAGTTCTTTCTGAGCTTTAGCTTTATCCTCAGTGGGTTTATTGGCTGAATCATCTGTACCTTGCAAGTTAATTTCTAATCCTTCTTAATTTTATTTTACTCTTTTATATATTATTTAACTTTTCTTAACATCGCCCAAAAGCTTGTGCAATTTTGAAGCTGATGTTATTTATCTGATTAAGCGCTGCCAGACATTACTATGTTGAAGTTGAAGTCATATATGTCTCCTGTGTCAGCGGCTATGTTTAGTGTGAGTGTTGCGGGTACTATTGCGCCTACTTGCAGTGTAGCACTTTCTTGGTTCCAAGTTAAGAATAAGCTTGAAGTAGCGGTTTGTGAGTTCCAGTCTGTAACGGTCATGCTTAGGGTTTCGGTGATGTTACCTGTGTTTTTTATGTAGATTGTTTTTGTGGCAATGTTGCCTGAGTTTAGAGTACCCCAGTCGATACCTGTACATAGGGTGGTGGCTTGTGGGTCGCTGTAACGCCTACGTTGACTGTGTTGGTGGTTATGCTTCCGCCCTCTATGTGTCCTTGGGCGGGATCGTTTTGTTGTGCGATGAGCACTCCTGCAGTTACTGCTGAGAGCGCTATTGCTGTGAAAACTATGGCAATTAGTGGGATTAAGGCTGCTCTTTTTAGTTGCATGTGTTCCCCTAAGTCTATTGCACATCACGTCTTAATAAACACTACATCTTTCTGATCAGTAACAAATCCCACAAGAAAAAAAAGAAAAACCAAGCTGCTGGAACCTTGATAAAGCAATATAACTTCTCATATGATCCAATGCAGTTCTTGTTAGAAACAATCGGCTTTGTCAATTGATCAAACTGCGAAAATACTTGCGAAAACAACAAAGAAGATCAAGAATCAGATGTTCAGCACCGAGGTTTATACTCGTAAACAATGCAATTTTAAAGTTCAAATTTGTAACTCAGGCTTGAAAATGATACACCTTCGAAGTCTTCTTGAACTGACAAATTATGTTTTTGGGCAACTTTCTTAGCCTTCTTTTTGTATGACTCAAAAATCGTTCTCTTAATGCAGACTTGTAACCCGATTGAATTGCAGTTAATCGGGGTTTCAAAAGAGATGAATGTAGGTGATAAGCCATTGCATTGGCTTAGAAGCTCTTTTAAGTAGACAAGTCCTTCTGACCTATCCAATGGCATCCCCAATAGCATTTCTTGTCTGTTAATATAAAAGGTTTGCACAAACATTTCGATTAAAATCTTTTCATTTTTTCCAATCGCATAACAATATTGATGCACACGTATCAAAATATCTATTTTACGTCAAGTCTTGAAGAACAGATACTTGATAAATTATTTTAAATGAAGTTTTACTTTCATTAACTTAGCGATTGTGACTTCACAATGTAATCACATTATTTTATATTTTTGAGACGGGTTACAAGTTGTTAGGAAATACTAGTGATAGCCAACAAAAGTTGAGCGAATCTGGCTGCTAAACAAGGAAAGGTCGTTGCCCACCACTCTTTTGACCCAACCTGTTTGGCGTATGGCTTGGTTCGCTTAACTCTTCTTTCTATGCCACCAACAGCAAAAAGAAGTTTAGACAAAACCTGGAGAGAGCGCTAAATTGATTTTATTGGTTTAAAAAATGTTTTTTATGCGAAATTTATGTATTAATTTGGTCATCAAGAATAGTAATGAAAGCGTTACTATCTTCATTGAGAAGGCAAATTTTTAAGCAATAATACTGACGAAAACAACAAGAAAGGAATGTTGGTTAGTTGTTTGTTATTGTTTGTTCTTCTTTTCTTTGAATAACCATTAACTGTACTGTGTCTTGTTCTGCTTGTATTTTAGGGGTGGGTGCTTGAAGTTGTTTTTGTTTTGTGTTTCCAATCCAGTATAGGCTCCAACCAACTATGAAGGTGACAACCATTACTGGCGCTAAAAGGAGTATTGTTAGTTTGTTTCGTTTTTTTCCGTTGGGGCGTTTTGTCATTTCGTCACCTACTACATTATCATTACTTAACTCTCAATATATAAGTCTTGTTAATTATTACTACAATTAGCTGCTGTAGAACACAAATATTTGTTGAAAAAGCAAATAACTGAGCCCTATGAAATCCAAGGGCAAAAAAATGACTTACTAGGTTCGCAGGTTGCTTTGGATTGAGTTTAATTCTCTTTGAACGCTTTCAAAGGTCTTCTTCAAATCGCCAATATAAAGAGACCGTTTTTGTATGCCTTTCTGAACTAAGCCAGCAGCTATTAAGCCTGCGCCAATGATTTCAGTTACGGGAGAAGGGTCGGGAAACATGGCACATGCTATGCCTAACTTTATCAGCTTAGATTTGTTACCTTCACGCCAAAGTTTCTTGGTAGCTGCAACTTGCCGGGTGGTACCTTTGACGGAACTATGCAGGTCTTTGCCGCTTTCAGTCAATTCATTTAAGACTTTGGTTGCGTTTCTTATTTTTTCGGTCTCCATCTGTTACAGCTCACTTTTAGTTTAATGCTGTTTAGGAGACAGAAAAACTTTTAGCGACAAAGTAAGCCTATTTCAAAGGTTTTTTGTTCAGATTATTCTAGATAAGTAAATGAAAGATACTAATTTGAACAATCTGAACCTTACAAGTTTAATTGTAACTGTAGATTTATCGGACTCTAATTGAATGAATATATGAGAAAAACTCAGAAAAGGGAAAACAAACATCTAGCTGGAGAACTTAATTTAAAAAGTACTATTAATTCATGACATATTTCTGTTTTTTTGGACAACCAGGTTATAATTCATCTTCAAACAGTACTTTTCCTGTAAATCTCATTCTTTCACCATAATTGTGAATAACAATACCTGGAACACCCAGTTCTTATCGTTTGAGCCCTCACTAATATGGGTTTCTGCTGTCGCTTTTCCACTTAGGCATCAAAAACATTCGCTTAGGTCCAAGCTTACCTGCATTTATAACGCCTAATATTCTTAATGTGCTGGTCGAAAAATTCAATATAATGCCATTAAAAACTCCAGACGAAGACCTAAAAGCAATAATTGATTACGTTTCAGGCGTTGATTCCTGAGTCATTAAAATGCAAGCCTTAATCAGAAACTAAACACAAATGAAACCTTAAGACAACACTGAAAATAGTTTGTTACTGCTCGCAAATAGCATTAAGAAACATTGTTACAAGGATAGATTTTACCTTTTTAGTTTCTAATCTATCAAACAAGAAACGCACTCTGTGCATTGTTTGGCAAAACAAGAGAAGAAGCAGTATTTCTTGCAAAGAAAGCGATGGAGCATAAGAAAAAACTGATGCATTCCTCCAAAATTTAACCTAAAATACCCACTACTGATCATACAAATTCCTAATGAAAAGTCATACTATGCTGGATTGTTTAGGCAACAAAGAGACTTCTTGTCTCTGCAACCTTGCTACTCTTTTGGTTCTTGTGGGCTGGGTGGAGAAGGTGATGTTTTGGCAATGATCATCGCAGATTGCATTAAAGTTTGGGTTTGTTGAGGTTGTTGGGTTGCAGTTTTTTTACTTCAACTTTATCTTCAGAGCATTTTCCGCCGCTGTCTTTTTTGGGTGCTTTGTGATGGAGTTGGGTTCAGTTTTATAACGAGTTCAGTTTTGTTTTTGACAGAAACTGACAACGACATTGAAGCAAAGTATCCGAGGCGCTGGCTTCATTTGTGTAATCGCCGTCTTTGAAGTAGCTGAAAACCGTCTGTCCTTTACTATTTGTTTTGTCACCTCAATTTGAACAATTATGTTGTGTTAAATCTACTAGCTTGTCACAATAAGACAAACTTCCCGTGGATCTTGGAATTTTGTCAACAACCTTACCCACAACAAAAACATTGCAAGCCGCAGAAGTTATCTTTTAATAGTTGAAAGCAAAACTATCAAATTTAACGTTGACCCTAGACGTTTCAGCTTTATTGACATCATATATCATGTCGTTAAATTATTCTTTGAATTCTTTGTTCAAACTCTAATTGTCCCACAGTATCAGAACCTCTAAGCTGGGTTTGAGTGTGTCTTTTTCAATCAGATACTCTATTATCCGCTACGACGATAACTTCAGAACCAGATTTCATGGTCTCAATGGACCCATTTTAACAGGATCAAATAGTCAATACGTCCATCATTGATCAAATTGCAGTAGAATTTCACCATAGATATAGAATTTGGCTTTTAGACAAATTGTGTCCAAAATAGTCAGGTCGAAACTTTAAAAAGCCAACCTGCAACCATGTTTACCCATGAAATATTCTTTCAAGATAGGGTCTGCCTGGGGTATCCCTATTGAACTGCACTTCACTTTCATCTTGTTAATCGCTGCAGTTTTCATCCTATCTGTACCAACTCAGCAATTCTACACGTTCACAATTGTGCTATTCCTATTTGTTTTTGTAGTTTTTCATGAACTTGCTCACTCCATCATAGCAAGACGTTATGGAATAAAAGTGCGAAAAATCATGCTTTATCCAATCGGGGGAGTTTCCGAAATAGAGGAAATCCCAGATAATCCAGCCCAAGAGTGGCGAATGGCAGTTGCTGGACCACTCACAAGTCTGCTCTTAGGAGTTGGTTTCTTAGGGGTTAGCCTAATGATTTCAACTCAAGAATTCAGCTTTTACATCTTCACAACCTTCACAGGCAATTTCCTAACTGACCTCGCTGCGGTAAACATATTACTAGGCCTCTTTAACCTAATACCAGCGTTTCCAATGGATGGTGGTAGAGTTTTTAGAGCCCTGCTAGCGGAACGCTTGAAGTATTCTGACGCAACAAGGTACGCGGTTTACCTTGGAAAGGTATTTGGTATCGCCATGATTCTTGTTGGCTTTGTTTATAATTTCTTTCTGATTTTAGTAGGGATTTTTGTTTACATAGGTGCAAGTGAAGAAGCAGAACAAACCATAATCTCCACAACTCTGGCAGGTGTAAGAGTTAAAGATGTTATGCAATCTGAAATTGGCTCAGTAAACCCAACGCAAACTCTCACTGAAGCCTTGGAAATGATGTTCAAAAACCGGTATCACGATGCCTTGGTGGAAAAAGAAGGCGTTTTCCAAGGAGTCGTTACATGGAATGAGCTAATGAAAGTTAAGCTGGAAGAACGTAACGCACTTAGAGTTGAGGAAATGCCGCTGAAGAATATTTCAGTTTATGATGATGAATCAATTCTTGAAGCAAACAAGATTATGACAACAGAAAAAATTGATCTAATTCCTGTAGTTAGCAAGCAGAAACCGAACAAAATTTTAGGTGTTTTAACCAGCGAAGCCATTGCAAATGCTTATGAAAAATCCAAAAGTAAGTAGCAGTCGGTTAGACAATAATGATTTAAATAACCTTGTTCCTGTAATTGAAGCAGGCTTTAATTGCAGAGCAGGAAATATTTTTGAAAGAAACGTTAACAACAAACCAAGGCACCGCTGTTCCTGACGACCAAAACTCTCTAACCGTCAGTAACAATGGACCCGTTATTCTTCAGGATGTACATTTGATTGAAAAGCTAGCGCATTTCAACCGTGAAAGAATACCTGAACGTATTGTACATGCCAAAGGCACAGGTGCAGGAGGCTATTTTGAATTAACCAAAGACGTATCCAAATACACCAAAGCCAAATTCCTCTCCGAGGTGGGCAAACGCACTGAAGTATTTGTAAGGTTCTCCACTGTAGGTGGAGAAAAAGGGTCAGCAGACGCAGAACGTGATCCTAGAGGATTCGCGGTTAAATTCTACACTGAAGAAGGCAACTATGATCTTGTTGGAAACAACACGCCTGTATTTTTTATTCGCGACCCCCTAAAGTTTCCAGATTTCATTCACACCCAGAAACGTAATCCAGGAACAAATTTGAAAGACGCCAATATGTTTTGGGACTTTTTATCTTTAACTCCCGAGTCTCTTCATCAAGTAACAATTTTGTTCTCAGACAGAGGAACGCCCAAGTCGCACCGCTACATGAACGGTTATGGAAGCCACACTTACAAATGGTACAATAAGAAGGAGAAATCTTCTGGATTAAATACCACTTCAAAACAGACCAAGGTGCAAAGAACTTGACAAGAGAAGAAGCTGAGCACTTAAAAGGGTCTGACCCTGACCATGCAACGCGCGACTTGCACAACGCCATCAAAAACGGTGAGTTCCCCTCTTGGACAATACAAATGCAAATAATGCCTGCTAAAGAAGCTGAAAACTACCGTTTTGACATATTTGACGTTACCAAAGTTTGGCCGCATCAAGATTACCCGCCAGTAGACAGTGGTAAAATGGTGCTAAATCGCAATCCATCGAACTATTTCGCTGAAGTTGAACAAGCAGCATTTTCACCAGGAAACTTTGTGTCAGGAATTGGAACGTCACCAAATAAGATGCTTCAGGGTCGCCTATTTGCATATCACGATGCACATAGATACCGCTTAGGCGCCAACTATTTGTTGTTGCCTGTTAATCAGCCTAAAGGAATTAAAGCCAAAAACTATCAACGCGACGGATTCATGCGTTTTGATGGAAATGAAGGCGACTTAGTAAACTATTACCCAAACAGTTTTGGTGAACCAGAACCTGACTTGAAAGCGGCGGAACCAACGTTTGAAGTTTCAGGCGTTGTTGCACGCCAACCGTACGTGCATCCTAACAGCGACTTTGTTCAACCGGGGAACCTCTATTGTAAAGTAATGACTGAAGTAGACCGCGAACACCTCATTGGAAACATAGTGAGCCATTTAGGCAACGCTAATAAGGAAATTCAGCTTCGGCAGACAAGAATCTTCAGCAAAGCCGATCCAGAATACGGCCTACGCGTAGCAGAAGGCTTAGTATAACACTATAAAATATCTGGATTTTCTTTCTAGCTAATTATCTTTTTCTTTTTTTGAGTCTACCTTTATTTAGATTTCTTAATTCGTGAGACTTTTTTTGCTCACGAAAACGTGAACCCTTAAAAGTGTACAGGGGCATATGTATTGTGTCCAAAGTTTGTATTCACTTGTCCAGATATTTTGGTTAACGTGAGCGGTTAAATTTGGACAGGCGTAACTAAAAATGAAGATGTTTGAGGCTATGGTGTTTAAAAGAGAAATCGGTGCAAGTTGCAGTTTAGACGTAAAGATGCTTGATACCACAAAAGATGGATTTGTTTTAACTTTTAACCAAAGCGCAGTTAGCAGCAATGATTTAGTTTACATAAAAGATTTTGTAACTCACCATAACCTAAGTTTGCTTCTTGACAATGAATGTTATTTTATTTCAACAAATGTTCTAAAACCATCCAGTTTATCTGTCTGGGAAAACTGAAAACCCATCAAAAAACAACTTTCTAAATGGAAAATGTGCATTTAACAACTTTCTATAGACCTCTTTGAAGTACTTTATTGCTTTAAAAGATTATTTTTTAGCTAAGTTTTCCTTAACTCTAAACCTGACCATTTCTTTAACCAAATCAAACGGAATAGGCTCATTTAATGGAAATTGAACTGTGCCCTTACTCACCTCAAATCGGAGTAATTTATCTTTGAATGCTTCAATAGCTGATGCTCTGGGATAAAATCCAATGTGATTTTTATGAGCTGCATACCACACCAAGATCCCATTTAGTTTGAATGCAGGCATTTGGTAGCTAATAGTCTCTTCAGCTTCAGGTGCAGCCTCTCGGATAGTTATTCTAAATTCTTCTAAAATGCGCTGAACATTCTTAGGAAAATCAACTGTGTAATCATTCACAGATTTGAATTCTCGCTTTGGCGCCATCAATAATCCCTACAAAAACAGGTAAGTAATCCAAATATTTTAATTTCGCTTAATTTTACTATTGCACAAAAAAGCACCATGACATTTGGATTTTGAACAGTTACCACGTGGGTTTTCAACAATTCGAATAACATACTAAAAATTAACTAAAAAAACGCTTAAAACGCCCTTGCGCCAAAAAAAGCACGAATATTACATCCTTGTATCGAAAACGCCCAAATAATATCCAAAATTTCAAAGGCAAGTTAACCTCTCTTGTCTAAATTACCCCAGCTTTTTTAGACGTTAAACTGCCTTAAACAGCGAAGCACAAAAAATCGTCAAAAATCCTTTATCGATAGATACCACTAGAAGAACGGGGAAAACAAGTTCCTTAAAAGTAAAAATTTGGTCAGGTAAACATTTCCAAGCTTCTAAGTAGGCAAATCCAAGTAAGACTAAGAAAACAGATATCGAAACTCCAACGATCACTCGTGAGCGAGAGAACACAAGTCCTAATGACGTCAAATTCAGCAGAGCATAAATTAGAAACCCAAAGACAGAAAGCTAAGTAACCAGAACGCTTTTTCCGATACTTTCTTCTTTGAAATTTTCAATTAAAACTCTTAGTGATAGATCGGAGTATCCAGTCAAGTCAGAAAAAAAGCTTTAGGTAAACCTGTAGCTCAGCCTTTTCAAGTCACGTTACGTGCCACAGGTTGAATACTCATTTGATAGATCTCTTAAGAGCGACAAAACAAAGGAAAAAGAACACAACTCCAAAAACCACCAGTACAACAAGAGAAATCCATGGAAACGGTTGTCCAAGGATGGAAGCTCGCAGACATAGACAGGCGTGTGTCAGCGGTGATAGCGAAAGAAGAACACTTAATGCCTTTGGAACTTGGCTAAGAGAAAAGAAGGTTCCACTCAGAAATGACATAGGCAAAATGACCAGACTCATAAAAAGAGTCATATCTTGATGAGTTTTAGCTAACAAAGCAACAATGACACCTAAAAACGAGAATACAAAACAAGTTAAGACAAGACTTAGTGGAAAAAGCAAACTCACCGCAGGCAAGGGTGAAAAAACAAGACATGCCAAAAGCAAAGCAGCTGAACTCAAAAGCCCCCTTACTACCCCAATAAAAGCTTTGCCTACAATTATTGAAAAAGTACTTACAGGCGACATTAACGTCTCATCAAAACACTTGTAGAACAAGCGATCTACATGTAACTTTAAGCCTGAAGTGTTGAAAGCTGTTGTCATCGCAGTAAGCGCCAATATGCCTGGAATAACAAATTCAAGATAACTATAGCCCTCAATACTGGTGCCTCCGCCCAAGCCATAACCGAAAGCCAAAAGATACAGAATGGGTGCAATGAGTGTTAGAGCCAAAGTCTTTCCCAAATTCCGACTTAGAAAACGAATGTCAACCCAAACAACGACATATATGTCTCGAAGAGTATCCAGCATCAATCTCCACCTACCTTCCTGCCAGTTAATTCAACAAAAACATCTTCAAGGCTTGAATCACGAATTACGATAGTTTTAGCCTCGGAAGAAAGACCCCTAACATAGAGGGTGGCGGCTTCACGATCAGCAAAATGTTCATAGCGTGTAAACGCGCCATCAACAAGAAACTCAACGGTCACCATACCCACTGTTTGTCGAAGTTCTGAAGGCTTTCCCAAAGCAATTAAATGACCTTGGTTTACAATTCCAACCCTATGGCATAGCGCTTCCGCCTCTTCTATGTAATGTGTAGTCAAAAAAATTGTGGTACCATTTTTACTCAAACTGCGAATCAAATCCCACATACGACGTCGCACTTGAACATCCAAACCGACAGTGGGTTCATCGAGGAAAAGTACTTTTGGTTTGTGAATTAAAGCGCGAGCAATCATTGCCGCTTTCTTCATTCCCCCAGATAATTCTTCAACCATCTTCTCACTCTGCTTGGTTAAGCCAACAAATTCAAGGAGTTCAGCAATGCGTTGATTGCGTTCTTTTGAGGGGATGTGATGCAATCTGGCATGTAGCTCCATATTTTCTCTTAAGTTCAAGTCTAAATCAAACGTTAGGTGCTGCTGCACTACACCGATCACTTTCTTAATTTTAGCAGGTTCCTTTTCTACTTCAAAACCGGAAACCCAAATAGATCCTGATGAGGGTTTGGCTAGCGTTGTGAGAACGCGTATTGTTGTAGTTTTACCTGCTCCATTAGGTCCAAGAAAACCAAAGATTTCACCTGAAAATACATTGAGATTCAAATTTTCTACTGCACAAACATCTTTGAACTTTTTAGTTAAGTTTAGGGTTACAATTACCTCTTCCAAAGTCCAGCACCCTCCAAACAGTTTGATCGGTTTACCCAACTAACCGTATAGAACCCAATAAAAATGCTTCCAAAAATCTGCAGAAAGAAAGCTGGGTTTATTTTGCAAATTGAAAAAACAACAAATTAAGAAATGAATATATTAATTAAAAAAAATTATGCGAGAATCTTCATTCTCGTAGTTGAAAGTGGAGCCACTTGCAGTTGGATTTTATTGTTGGCCACCATATTTTTGCAGATCAGGTTAAGTGAACTTTCGGTAAAGCTTAGAACGTCTTTCCCATCGTTGGTTAGGGTGTATACTTTTCGTGGTCTTTCTGAATCCATATTCCAAACGCTCTTAACGTAGCCTTTTTTCTCCAAAAGCCCTAGTAGGGGATAGACGGTGCTTGGTCCAAAGTTAATTCCGAAGCCTTTGCGGATTTTTGTTATGAGTTGGTATCCATGCATTGATTCGTGTTCTAAGTATTGGAGAATGATCATGTCTAAGAGGCCTTTGGTGAGTTTTGTTTGGGCTTCTTTTTGATTGTTAGTGTTCATCTTTTTTTGCTCCTGTTGTTGTGTTGTTCAAATATGCAATGTGTCGTTTTAAGACACATATCTTACGTCATCATAGTATGTAAAGTGTCAAATAAACCCTCGCACATAACCAAAGCATAATAAAACCTCAAACGCGCCCTAACTGTCGAACACAAGAACATATCAATACGTGAAATATATCTTAAAAATCATTATTTCAATTGCATGTTACAATTAAAAGGAACTGTACAACAAACAAACAGAAAACCACCCCAAACTCAATCAATCTCAAAAAAAATTATGTCAAACACAGAAATTAACTAAATTGAAGCTATAGTTGCGATACGTGTTGTTGTTCGTGTGCTTAAGGTTGGTAGTACAGTAAGAGCAAAGTAGTTTGGGTAACTATAGAAGAATAAGAATAAAAATTAATTTAGCAACCAATTCAGGAAATATCGTTTTCGGAATATTGTTTATTAAGGTAAATTTATTTCCCGTTTGTTGGAGAAGGCTTCAAAGTGACATTGAATTATACGGCAGAGAGGGGTTTACGCTTCTTTAAAAATGAGGTTGCAAGCTATTTTGATACGTTTTTTTCTAGAAAGGGTGCAGCACCGATATGCATTGTCCTTTGCTTAGTAATAGTGTTCACCTATATTTCATCAAAAACTGGTTTGCTTATCTGAACAAGTCAAATATAAAAATGCTCAAATTTTTAACACGCCTGGTCTCTAATTTTTGGTTCAGAAAGCTATGATTAATCTTTTCCAAAAGATCAAAAAAGATGTGTTGTGTGACTTGTCTTTTAAGATAAGACGTAGTGGTTTTGACGGATCTTTCTTTTCAAAAAAAATGTAAATATCCTAAACACAGCCATCCAGGGAGAACCACTCTTATTACTCCTTAAGGGGCTACTTACGCCGTTCGATTTGCTGACTCTGTATTCTTAAATTGTTTAGTTTATAGCGTTTTTATCAGCGTTTCTATATTAAACACTGTGCTGGAACAACCGTTCTTTAGCAATGGAACAGATTGCCACGCCACACCCATACTGCTCAATAACTCGCCTGACGTTTTGGCTTCTTCGCCACAGGCAACACCTACAATGCCCTTATACTGTCTTGTCTTCAGAATTTTTGGAATACAAGAGCCACCAGGCAAGACATAGATGTCGTATCCTTTTTCTTTGGCAGCATGGTCTGCTTTGTTGACACCACAGTCAGGTGAACAATGAGCACAAATGTAAGATGGCAGACTTGTCTCAAAGATGGCTTTGCATCGATTGTCCATGTATTTCCTTGAGCAGTGAGGAAGGAAAAGCGCCCTTTTTTTGGTTTTTAAAAATTTTTTTCTTTGCATCAGGTTTAAATAATTCATATCGAGGAGGTCTTGAATTATCATAATGTTGTCTTCGAGGTTAAATCCTGTAGCTTGCTGGATTCTTGATTTTCTGATTATGCCCCGTAAGTTTTTGAAGAAAACCTGTGATATGCCCTTTTGGTAGCTGAGAATCATGAGTTCTGTGAAAAAGTGATACTTTTTCTTTGAGATGTCGAAAGTGAACGTGTAGGGCATGAGCAAAGATGATGCATAGCCAAGCTTAAAAAAATATCTCTCAAACTGCAGAGATGAACTTTTTTTATTACGAGATTGAAAAATCTGTGTACTTCTTTAAAGCACTCAAAAAAAATTCTTTTTCCATATTAGGTAATTTAGCTTGTCATTGCCTCAACAAGACATTTTTTTGTTTAAGTCATGGTTCAACTTCAACAAATTTTGAATTCTCAAACTCTATGTAGAAAAACTAATTCATTGTGACGAGAGTTTTTCTTGATTCTGAAAAAGAAGTGTGAAGCAGTTATATCAATAGTAAAATCAATTCAAGCATTTTCTGTTGATTAGAGATTTTAGTATATGCTGCAAAAAATCAAGGAATTATTTTTTCGAAGAGCCTGAGCATTTGGTAGGCGAAAAGTATGGCGATAAAATATGTTGGCCATAATATCACAGGCCAGTTTGCAGGATAGTAAGTCCAAAGACCCGTGGAAACAGCGAAAATCTCCATCGCTATGGGGACACATAAGGCGAAAACTCCGAACATAAGCTGCCTTTTTGCCTCTTTTAGGTTTATGTGTTTTCTTATGAATAATGTTATTGCTAACCAACCCAAAAAGAACGCTACGAAAAGCAAGTACCAACTTGAACTGAACTCAATTACGAATGGCATGTCACCCACCTACGGATGCGAACCTTAAAAACATAACTATTAAAAGACATTAAAACATAAGTCGAATTTTATTACAGACCCGAGGATGTAATCCATAGACGCTCTCTTGCTATATGTTTTGGAGGGTCTCTATTGAGGAAATGGAATTTATGGTTTCACCGTTCAGAAGCGGTTGGTTCGACTAATTCTAATTTAGCCAGCAAACTTACGGGTTTCTTGAAATTTAGTTTAAGCCATGTCAATTGAGAGTAAGTTGTTCTCCATAAATGACCCTCAGTAAATCAATCATGACTTTCAGCATTAGAAATCTAATTTATCCTTAAATAAAAAATATTTCACTTTTGTTCGATTACAATTATGTTACTGATGAGTCAAATGTCTTCATAATTTTTTCATAATAGAAGTACGTTGCCAATGAGGAAAGAGTCTTAAAGCATAGTTATTGAACAAGTTTTATTTTAAAAAGGAGCACATGGAAGCTTGATAAGTCTTGGAGAAACAAAATTGGGTTTTTTTCACGCTTCTTGCTAGAAGTCTAAGCGTTGCAACATAGTATATAACGCAAACTGGAAGTATTTACTTCGAAGAGAAAATCAACTACTGCAGTTTAGAACAGATGTAAGCAAAAGATAGACCGCCACTTGTTTTAATTAAACCCACCTAAACTGCGATTACACATCTCGGATAGATTAAAAAAATATATCCCAAGTTAACATTATATTAATCCAGTCATCCGAAAATTGATTCACAAAAAGGGAAAGCAAATCATAGGCAAATTGTCCTCACCTTTTTTGACCAAAACAATTTGTAACGTATAAAAAAAGAAAAATGGAAATAATCTTAGATATTCTTGCCTTTTCAGGCTTTTGTGAACTTAATCCAAGACTCTACTTCTTCAATTGTTGGTCTATCGTTTTCTGCGACTTTTCCTTTTGCAAGATTTATTTTAAAGATAGCATTAATTTTTTTGCCTAGCTCAATGGGTTCTTGTAAGGAAAGTTTCTTTCTATCGGTGATATCAAGGTCCTCTAAGAGCAAAAGATCTTTTTCTTTTATGCCTGGAATCAGTTGAAGCTGTGCTCGCCCCTGCAACTTTTCGACAGTTTTCTCAGTTGAGCCCAAGCTATCTGCAATAACTTTAGGGTCAGCCATTATAAGGTCGCTCGCACTTGTTATTCCAACGTTTTTAAGTTCAGCCGCTTTGTTAGGTCCTATCCCTTTGACATCTTCTACATTGCTGTTGCTTGTAAGCATCGATTTGGGCGTGACTATTGAAGCTTCCAATCGTTCTAGTTTTTGTTTGATTGCATCGATTTCGGTTTTTTGCTTCGCAATTGCTGCAACTGTCTTGCCATCGCCTGATTCAAGTTTTGCCAAGGTCTCTTTGACATCGGTCAGTTGAGAGTTTACGTTTTTAGTTAAATTAGTGTCCATTGTTTTCATTAGTTCTGCTTGTTCGCCAAGTTTCTTTTTGACATCAGTTAAATTTTCATCAACGAAGAAAATTCTACCTTGCATGCCCTCTAGGAGTTTCTGCTGATTTTGATCTTTGGCTTCTACAGTCTGCTTTATCGCGTCTCCTTGATTGGTAAGTTCATCAGCGAGTCTTTTGCTTGTTAGTTCTAGATTTTCGTCAACGTCAGATATCTTACTTTGAACATTCATTAAAACCTCTTTTTGAGAGGCTTGACTAGCCTGTATCTTGCTCGTTTTGTCATCAATTGCCTTATGATCAGCTGCCCAACTCTTCTTTAAAGCGTCTCCTTGACTGCTAAGTTCTGTAGAAAGTTTGCTGCCGTTCAGATTTACACTTTCATCAACCTGAGAGACCTTTTCCTGAAGAGCCATCAAGTTTTTCTGCTGAACATCTTGTTTAATCTGCAGGCTACTCGTTTTCTCATTAAGTTCCGTCACCTGATCTACAACCGACAACTTACTCACGACCACATGAGAAGTCCCTCCAAGAAAAGCCAAAGTCACAAGAATGGAAATCAATGCATAGAGATAAACTGGAATCGCAAAGCCGTTAAGCAAATATGGTTCAAACGTGCTCATCGGTCCGGCTGCAAACCACATTATTGTCGCATTAACTATGTTTGCTGCTGATAGAAGAGAAAAGAATCCTAATATCCAAATATTTGCACCCTTCAAAGTCAAAACTCACCTAAATTTGTCTTTTTTCACTAATCTTAATTGAGTGAGTTTGTTTTATAAGTTTTCTCCTTCCTTTTTTTATATAAAACTTCTAGATACAATTCTGAAAAAAATAATCAAAGGAAACGGATTTTAAATTTTGATTATGTAGGGAAAAGCAAAGTCTAAAAAATAATTTTATGAATTGTTGCTTGTTGAATATTTTCGAAACTTAAGGAAGACTTGACACCAAAAAATATTTCGTGAAAATAAATAATCAGACGATAACGGAAAAGGCTGAGTCAACATATATGCAGCACTAGATTCATTTTTGAAACCAGCCTAAAAAGCAAGATTACTCCTAACAATTATAGCCCAAGTCTCTCAACCAATAAGAAGACGATTACAAATATAGAGGAAAACAAGTTAACTACTTTTTCTTTATCTAATAAAAAGCATATCAACTCGATTATTACTGAGCTATCAAATCAGAAAATGATTAAAAATCAATAGATCAACTTTAAAACAAATCGTTCCAGTCGGATGCCTATGGATGCGAATGCAGTGACTTAAAAATGAATGTTGTAGTCTACCTTAACAAAGAATTACTAATAATGGTTTGTTTTGCGGAAGGTATCTAGGATAGTGAGTTGATAGAGTTTTCATAAATAGGTCCGCTTGAAATGGTTGACCTTGAAAGGCTTAGACTGAAGAAGCTATCCAGGTAAAGAGATGTCTATTACGTGTCAGATAATTTGAAAGTTGAATTGGTTTGTTAGTTGGATTATTTTTAATCCCCAACCTAAAAAATTGAAAATCAACAGCCTCTTTCAAAAAAAACAGGAAATTCTGCGTAAGTGTTATTATCTAAAACAGCAAATACAAATGTACTGTGTATTTTTATGCCCACAACAGAAAAATGAATTAAATCGAGAAAACAAAATTATGAATGCAGTTATTAACACAAGCATAATTTTAATGAGTACCCTAATGGATGGTCTTGCAGAAGTAGTAACGGAGGCAGCAGGCACAATGGCCTCCGAAATGGCTGAAATAGTAGGCGGAGAAAAAGCTAAAGAAGAAGCAGAAAAAGAATTCAAACAAAAACTTCCCCAAATATCTGACAAGATGAGATCAATGATTTCTCAGATGCGAAAAGACTTATACGAGCAGATGGAACAAAAAAGAAAAGAAATTAAACCATTTATTTCAGACCCTATCTTTGACGTAGGTCCCCAAATAGTTGAAAAATATGATTTTGGAATCCCAAAACTAACACAAGAGCTCGACGACAGTGAACTGGCACAGTATACTTACTTGCTTATCAGTGAGGATGCAACATTTGGCGAACTTTTTATTGCACTTGGAAACTGGATGAACAACCTACCGAAGTTTCCTGATAAAGAAGAATCAGCAAAGCATTCATAAGGAAACCTGGCATGCTAAGAAGCACCCATAAGATAATTGCAGAAAAAATCGCAAATCAACTAGGATTTTCAGCAGAAACCACCTACATTTTTATTGACGGCACGCTGAGTCCAGACACTCATGGAGACTTCCCACATAAAACAGGAAAAAACAGTAAAATACTTCAAAAAATCGATGAAGCACGTCAACTATTCTTTCTAAATGATGAATATGCTTATGGTGAACTTGGAAATGCTTTGCATTATATACAGGATAAATGGGTTGGGGACGTTAAGATTGAAAACGAAACAAACCTAACAACAGATGACAACTCTTTCACAGAAAAAATCAAAAAAGCGCAATTTCCAGAAAATCTTGAACAAGAATACTTGAACATCGCAAACGTACTTCTCAAAATAAAAAACACCGGAATAGACTCATGGTTTAATCATCAATGGGGAATCTGGCACATAGACTATGCAAGCTGCGTTTACGTTTTTGCAGACATAGTTGAGATGATGTTGTCCACCCTGCAACCAGACAAAACAGTCATAAACGACAAAACAAAACTGAAACAATACGTTCAATCTGAAGAATTTATGAAAGCAACAAAAGAAGGATTCCTTTCATCATTAATAACAAACTATCTTGACCCAAAAATCCAAGGATACGCAGCAGCAATTTTTGCACTCTCATTAATTAAACCACCAATAAACGAAGATTGCTCAGATATTAATTTTCAAATAGTCTACAGACTAAGTGAAGAAATAGCAAAATACACCCCTGCCAAACCTGAAGAATTCCAACACCAAGACGACTGGACACATAAAACAAACACGCCCCACATAAAACTAGGTCTACTAAAACCTCAATACCTAACAGTAATACAACAACCTATAAGCGAAATTCACAAAGAAAGACTAATCAGTTTCTTCGGCGAAAAACAAAAATTTCTTGATGCATGGTCAAGCATCGAAAAAACAATGTCAACAATACAACGTACAGAAACCTGGAAAATTATACTTCCAGGACTAATCGAGATACTCAAAACAAAAGAAAAATAGACCGCCGTTAGAAGCCAGCATCCAGAGCACGTTTGTACGTCCAAATAATACTAATCAAAGCCCGCTTAACTTTGGAACTCACTTCATAGAAAACACTTGCATCTGCCTCATTAATGAACAGGCGCAATTGAACTTCCCAAGCATCAGGATCAAACTCGTCAGCCCCAAGCACAGTAAATCAACACCCATACGCATTAAACTCAATTTAAGATCCCATATCAAACCACTAAAGCTACTAACATTAATTCTTTTCAATAAATCACGATCAGTCTTTGGAATATTGACCAAACTAACTATCAAAAAAAACGCTGATTCAGGCTTCTGATGAATAAGCTGTAACTGAGGTAAATTGTCCTTCTCAAAAAAATTTAACACAAAATCATACTTAGAATCCGGCGAAGACTCAAACGTAAACCCAGACTGTTTAATCCACCCTCTAACTTGCAGGATAAGCTGTTCACGATTTAGCGTTGACATCATAACCAAGAATATGTTACACAAAAACCAATATTTATGACTGCCCCTCGATTTTCTCACCCTGTGAATGCTATATTTCTGTTATTTTTTATCAATCAAACTATGTCCAAACCAAACTTAGCAGCTAATAATAATCAATAAATCAAACATTTTTCTTCATAAAATAAATTTTTGCAACCTCTTGGTTGGATTAAAATTTAGTTTTCTCTCTCTGATTTTCTAACTAATCCTAATTAACTAATTCTCTTGCCTTATACAAACAAGACAAACAGGCACATCAACAACACCGTACAACGCAACAGATAAAACTGAACAAAACTATAAACAGAAAAAATCGAAGATTGGAAATCTTCTATAGTTTATTTATTAAATAACCTGTTTTGATGTCTCGATTATTGGGTTTGCTGAGGCTTCTGGATACACACTTAAAGTAGAGGAAAAAATTGTTAAACATGATACCCTTTTAACGCAATTCATTCCTTAGCTTAGTATGGGAAAAAGTTGGATAATTGTTGGATTCACTATCGTTTTAGCCTTTTCATCATTAGTTTTGATAATTGGATACCAACTTATGGATAATTCCCAGCAAAGCACGGTGGAATCTATTTGCAGCCAATATGGTTTATTGAAGGTTTTTACGTCTTTGCGTTTCGTTTGAAAATAGGGGGTCTATTGATTTTGAATTACTTTTCATCTTCATCTTGTTTATTCTTGATTTTTGTTAGTTTGTCGGTTTTTCTGTTGTGTTGTTGTTTTTGTTGTTGTTTATTTGTCATGGTTCTGTAAAGTTGAAAAGCGCGTCTTTTTATTATTTTTCTAGTTTCAAGCAGTGTTGCTGATTCAATAATGGCTTGGTCTAGCTCTTTTTTACTTCCTTTTAGCCTTGCTGCAATTTCCTCGTCAGAAATTTTGCCTTCAGCTACAAGTTCTTTTGTTTCCTCAACTGAAGAACACACTTTAGATAGTTTCTCCTCTAGTTTTTCAATTTGTGATTCTTCTTGAGGTTTCATTTTTCTTTTAACGTAATTGAATAGTAATGGAACTTGAAGGGTTATAGAGATGAATGCTACACCTAAAGCCATGGTTCTTATTGTTCGTATGTCTGAAACTGACACAACTGCTGAAGCCGTAATTGTAGTTGCTAATACAATTGATAGAGCACCTCTTACACCTCCCATCATGGCAATGTGGCTCCAAACTCTGGGTAGTTTTGCTCCTCGTCTATTGAAAAAGCCAAATATGGGGTAGACAGTGGCTGCGCGAGCAACTGTTACAGCTAGAAAAGCGATTCCGATTAGAGCAATCGACTGGGTAAGATTGATTATATCCGTTTGAAATCCTATGAATAGGAATGCAACAGAGTTTGCCAAGAAAGCTACTACCTCCCAGAAATTATGAATTGTATTTCTGGTAACTGTCCCCATTGCAGCGCGTACTGTGAAATTGCCAAAGTATAATCCGGCAGTAGCTACGGCGATAATCCCTGATGCACCAATTCCTGAAGCTAATGCAAACGATCCATATACCACAGAAACCGTCAAAATACATTCTGAGACTTTGTCTTCGATTAAACTTGAAAGGATTTCACCTACGAATGCAACACCCAGTCCAATAAGAAGACCCATTAAGAGAGTATATCCGAAGCTTCCAGCAGCTTCCAATATTCCTGCCTGATGAAGAGTGGCGAAGGATAAAATTATGGTGAATATGACTATGGCGGTTGCATCATTAAATGCGGCTTCGGTGTTTAGAAGAATTGTTAGTTTAGATGGAACTTTAACTCTTCTAAAAATCTCAAGTATGGTTACAACATCTGTTGGAGCCATTAGTGCAGCGAAGAGGAAAGCTACATAGAAAGGTAAACCTGCAATTTGCCATAATACCAATCCGACTATCAGAGTTGCCGCGACAACGCCGATTGTTGCCAAAGCTAATGAGGATTTAATTACGCTGCGCAAATCTCCTCCGCTTACATGTATCATTGCTTCAAAAACCAGCGGAGGCACAACTAAACCTACAAACAATCCGGTTCCTCCGCCTTCTATTAGCAAGTTGTCAAAGGACCGTATTTGGGCGATTATGCTCTGGGCGATTTCATGGAGGGGTCCCCCAAATATACTTAACAAAGTGGCTGTAGCCGTGATTCCTACTCCGACAAGCACAAGGACAAGCGTGTAGGGTGTCTTTAGACGAATTGAGAGTACTGAAGCTATGAATGTTACTAATAGAAATGCCGCTATAATTAGTTCTATATTAGCCATGGTCTCTCAACTTTACAATTTTATTTTGATATTTAGTTTGTCATCTATCACTAGTAGATATGTTTAATGCTGTGATATTGGTGGTTTCCAAAAAAATACTTTTTCATTGCAGACCGAACTCATCCCGCCTGGTGAGCAAGGGACATTAATGAAGTTGTGGAAGTCAAGAAAATTGAGCAACGCATCTTGAATATTTTGGAAGATGAAAAGAAGCAATATTTACGGTTGTTCTCTTCTAAAAAAATTAATGAGCAAACTTGGAATAATCAATTTAAAAAAAATGATTTTATAAGTTACATATTCTAAATAAGCCAAAATCTTAGAAAAATAATAATTCTTTTTTCTGTTTCTTTTTTTGTTTAGAAATTGGAAATTTAGAAAACTTGGGTTATTTTGTAAAATTGGAAAAACAAAAAATTGAGTATTAGTAGATAGATAAAAGCAAATTTACGAAAGCTGAAAGCTACTGTGACACAAAAATCTCAATATCAAATTTTTTAAACACATCTTCAGTTAGTGGGTCAGGGTTCTTTTCAGGGTGGAATTCGTTTGAACCTAATGTAATAAAGATCTTAATTTTCTTTGGAGACCAATGCTTTAGTACGATTTCTGATTTGCCAATTAATTGACCAAAACCATAAAACCCCCAGGAATGGCAACATCGATTAGCTCTATTTCGTTATTTTTGATAAGTAATTCGATGTTTTCATAATTCCCAGATGCTCTATAAATTCCCTGTTCTAACTCGGGAAATCGAATAGCATCTAAGGCTCTAAGTTTACCTTTATGCCTGAATTTAGTGTTAAACTCTGTAAAAATAAGCCCACTTTTACCATTCAAGTATTGCTGAAGTTTACCTGATTCCTTAACTGAATTACAAAGTTTGTCAGATTCTTTAATTGAATTACAGAAATTAAATTTACTGTTAATTGACATCCAGTGAACCGCTAACTACAAAGGAGCAATGATGCATTAAATACTTGAATCATTTGACAATTAACACGGCGCATTTTGCTTGGTGAACGACTCTTTCGCTTGTGCTGCCAATAAGGAATTCTTTGATTTCACTTTCACCCATATGACCTAAAACTATTAAATCAAACCCGTCAGCTGCAGCAGTATCAATAATCTGGGAAGGCGTGTTTCCTTCTTTGAGTTCAGTAATAATTTTAAGCATGGGTTTTCGTTTAATCGCCCTTTCAGCGGCATTGGACAAAATATTTTCATGTATTTTTCGAAGGTCTTTGATAAAATCTGACAAATTCGACTGGCCACCGATTGTATCTTGAGGAGATCCGGACGCCGGAAACGGCGAAAACATGTTTTGCTGGTATCCTAATTCTGGAGGTGGCTGAAAAACGTTGAGGATTAGAATAGATGCAGAAAACTTATCAGCGATGTCAAGTGCATAATCCAAAGTTTTTTCCGAGTTTTTAGAACCGTCTATTCCCACAAGAATTTTTGTTATCAAAAGAAGTTCCTCTATATCTAATTCACAATAGAAGTTCATATATTTTTCGAATAATATTGATATTGCTCTAAAAATTAGAAATTTTGAAAATTCAGGTAATTCTTAAAAAATCGAAAAATAAAAAATTATGAAATGAGTGACTAAACAAAAGGCCGCCTTTATAACAATTCGTTCAATTCGAACGCGCTCGGATGCGAATGCAAATGGCAAACAAAGGCAATGTTGTGTTGTATCTCGACTGCCAGAAATTATTCACGAGCGCGTGAGTGAGTGAATATGTATCTATATATGCAAACAAGAGAGAATAAAAGATAAGAATTTAATCCCGACTGACGCGGATCCAGGTTACAGCAAACTATACATTGTGGTTTCTTCTTATATTTAGTTAAGGTGAAACTGAATGGGAATTCCTGTATATATGCTAATTAGAACAAAGAAAGGGCAGGCTTTTTCTGTTGTCCAACAGACACAAAAAATTGAAGGTGTCAAAATTGCTCATTCCGTCATGGGGTCATATGACGTTATATTATATGCGGAAGCAAAAGACCTTGATGATTTAAGGCAAATCCGCGAGGCTGTTAGCCAAATCGACGCTGTAATTCGAACCGAAGTAGCAGTCCACACTTAATTCTTCTTTTTTTGAGAAATGAGTGCAACTACAATGTTAGGGTGGGTGGGATTAAATTTTAATTAAAAAGGTTCTTTTTAGGACTTATTTTTTAAAGCTCATTAGAACTTTTCTTTTCTCCAAATAGCCTATGAGAATCAGTATTATGAATGCAAGTAAAACTACGGTTCCGATAGTGGAGAGTATTGCATGGATCAAGTAGTAAGCTGTTTTTAAATGTGCATACAGGTAAAAATTATTTATTGCATCAATAATTAATATTGATTCTATAGCTAGGATTCCTATTACTGTTAGGCGGTCGTTAGTTTTTTGTTTTAATTGTGTTATCTTTTTTAACGCCTCTGAGGATTGTGGTATTTTTGATTCTTGGTATAGTTAATTTTACCCATGTGGATGATTTTTTAAGGTTCAAATCCTGTCAAATAATCCGCATACTCGATTCCGTATATACTATACTTATTGTGGTATTTCTACTAAGTATATGCTAAATCGTGCCTACTGCGTAGCCTTACCTGCTACGCCCTGAGTTGGTTGGTTGGATTAAATTTTAATTGTAAATTTTAATCCCCAATCGACTTGTAAGATTTTCTAATTTATATTTCTAAATTAATAAAAATCTTAGAAAATTAATAATTCTTTTTCTTTCTGTTTCTTCATCAGTTTAGAAATTAGAAATTAGAAAATACTGTTTATCTTTTGATTTTTTTTATCTTATATTTCATATAAGAAAAAACTAAAAGATAGAGGTAAAAAGGAAAAGATGTCTCAGAGTAACATTATAGAATGACTCATCTTAAGGCACACTTTGAGAGCGCTCTTTATCGATTGATTTCGGAAAATCTTGTCTTAAATACGAACAATACTTGTCGTCCAAACGGTCATAATACCCAACTTCCATTCCAGAAGCACGAAGCATTCCATATTCTGTACATCCAAGCATCCAAGACATGATATGTGATAGTTCAACACGTTCATTTGAAGCAAAATAGTCGTTCTCAAACAACTGAACAACAAGCACACTCATATTTTTGAGAAGGTCCATGAATAGATTGAATTTGTTTAGTCCACAATCCACAATTCTCTTTTCAGGCAACCAAGCAACATACTGTTCGAGACTGCATCCTGCAGTTGGGTCAACTACAAACTTATCTTCAGACAGTAATGTTCCCAGTTTGTATGCTAATTTGCTTTTAATTGTCTCTCTAAATTTAGGTTCAACCATTACTCTGAAGCTAAAAACAACTTCATCTTCAACTCTATCTCTGATTAAGAAATGCAGACTTCGCACACCTTTCAGTTCATCAATAAACCTGTAAACTTCAACAAGAACTTTTTTAACTATGTCAGGTCTGCATTTAAAGACTGCTACACACCATTCACTTGAAATTGTCATTTAACATCGATAAGCGATACTCAAGTTTACGCTTAAAAATATACTTCAAGATAGTATTCCATTTTTCTGGACTTTTTAAAATAAATTTTCTAAATTAATAATTTACTTAGAAAGTAAATTACCTATTATGTTTCTTTGTCAAATTATAAAATTAGAAATTTAGAAAATTAGGCTTATTTCACAAAATTGGAAAACCAACACATAAGGAAATGAGTGCCTTGGTCAAAAACCTATGCGAGAAGCTTTGATCATAGTGTATATATGTGGAGCTACTTGTAGTTGGATTTTATTGTTGGCCACCATATTTTTGCAGATCAGGTTAAGTGAACTTTCGGTAAAGCTTAGAACGTCTTTCCCATCGTTGGTTAGGGTGTATACTTTTCGTGGTCTTTCTGAATCCATATTCCAAACGCTCTTAACGTAGCCTTTTTTCTCCAAAAGCCCTAGTAGGGGATAGACGGTGCTTGGTCCAAAGTTAATTCCGAAGCCTTTGCGGATTTTTGTTATGAGTTGGTATCCATGCATTGATTCGTGTTCTAAGTATTGGAGAATGATCATGTCTAAGAGGCCTTTGGTGAGTTTTGTTTGGGCTTCTTTTTGATTGTTAGTGTTCATCTTTTTTTGCTCCTGTTGTTGTGTTGTTCAAATATGCAATGTGTCGTTTTAAGACACATATCTTACGTCATCATAGTATGTAAAGTGTCAAATAAACCCTCGCACATAACCAAAGCATAATAAAACCTCAAACGCGCCCTAACTGTCGAACACAAGAACATATCAATACGTGAAATATATCTTAAAAATCATTATTTCAATTGCATGTTACAATTAAAAGGAACTGTACAACAAACAAACAGAAAACCACCCCCAAGCCAAAGCAATCTTAAAAAAATCGATGCCAAACAGGCAAATTAACTAAATTCCAGCCATAGTTGCGATGCGTGTTACTGAGGGCATGCTCTGGGTCAATGATATTGTGAGAATTTCTGGAAAAGTAATAACAACTTTCAATTCTTGACATAATCTGAGATTTGAAACGTGACTTATATTTCCCTTAATATCTAAGTGTCATAGTACATGGAGATTGGAAGAAATGCAAGTATACAATTCTGTTTCCAAGTCATGTGTTAATTGTCGTCTTTGTAATCTTTCCTACATGGTTTGTGAATTCAACAAGAACGTAGTTTATTGGGGAACATGCCCCCATTGGGACCGCATCAAAACAACAGGTAAGTAAGCAACTATTCAAAACCACCTCGCTACCTATTTATAAACGTATTAAGGGACAAGGCAATGCACTTGGATTTTCTAATTTATATTTCTAAATGAATAAAAAAGTTAGAAACCCATTATCTACCTATTTAATTTTCTTAATATGTTTAGAATTTAGAAGTTAGAAAATCTTTCTTATTTTACAAAATTAATTAATAATAAAATTAGGAAATGAGTGTCTATAAAAAGACCAACTTTATAACAGCAAGTTCAATTCGAACGCGCTCGGATGCGAATGCAATTGACAACTAAAGGTAATGTCGTGCTTTATCTCGACAAAGAATTAGTCGAGAAGTCGAAAGAATTAGGCTTCAATCTCTCAAAGACGT
The DNA here is from genome assembly GCA_963741005.1 of Candidatus Bathyarchaeota archaeon. Classification (GTDB taxonomy): domain Archaea; phylum Thermoproteota; class Bathyarchaeia; order Bathyarchaeales; family Bathycorpusculaceae; genus Bathycorpusculum. Next base: position 98,085 of record CAVUGQ010000005.1, on the reverse strand, counting down.
TTGAAAACCACTTAAAACAATTAATACTTAGAAATTCAAGCGTAAATAAAGTAAATAACTTCAATTCTTACAACAATAAATCTCAAATGGTGGGGCCGCCCGGATTTGAACCGGGGTCTATAGCGCCCGAGGCTCAGAAATTAATCGATTGGTCAGAATTCAAGCAGTTTTTGCTATCTAAATACGTCAAAGCCTATGCTGTGCTGCTTTTTGAAAGCGCTCAGAAATATCAACATTTACTTAGCGACGTAAACGGAATTCAGCTTCTAAAACCAACAATTCGAAACAACATTATCAACGCACTCTTAGCCCTAAGCAGATACCAAGGCAACTATGACCAAGTAAAAAGCCAAATGAAATCTCACGGAGTTAAACATTACAAACCTGACCAAATTACAACCTTCACAAGAATTTTCAACACAGATGCCCATGAAGGCTTAGGCGAATGGTACAATCAAGCAATGGCGGTTCTTGGTGATAATGAGAAACTCTACCTAAGATTCATGCTTCTCAGTGGAGTCCGAGCTATGGAAGGAATTAACAGCTTTAACTTAATCGTTGATTTGGGTAGTAAATACTCGACTGAGTACTATAACGAAAACACATCATTTCTTGAGCACTTTAAGCATCCTAAACTGTTTTTACGTGGATGCAAAAATGTCTACATTAGTGCTGTTCCAAAACAGTTGCTTAATGACATATCAAGATCAAGTAAAGTCTCTTACAACGCATTTGATAAAAAGTTAGATCGAGCTGGCTTAGGGATGAGAATTAAGCAATTAAGATCCTTCTATGCAACTGCAATGAGGGAAAATGGCATATTATCTGAACAGATTGATTTAATTCAAGGCAGAGTAGGAAAAAGCATTTTCCTTCAGCATTATTTCAAACAAGATGCAATAATGTTAAGTAATCGAATTCTTGGATTGCTGCCAAAAATTGAACATTCTTTATCCAACGTTTTATCTTAATACGAAACAAATTAAATTCAAGGCTTTGATATAATTGGCGAAGACGCATCATTGTTTTCTTTATTTTGGCGCAGTTTTTGCTCGTAAAGCCAAGTGAGTAATTGTTCGTTAATATCAACTTCCCGCCTGGACCATTCTGAAACAAAGTAACTGATAACCATTAGAATCAAAAATTCTGCAATTATTAGATATTCGGGCACATGAACGCTGAAGTTTAATGAGAAGATGTAATAATACAAAGAAGCCCCAAACCAAGGTATTGCAGCTAGAAGTACAGAACCTAAAAAAGCCTTAGTTATCCTTGAATAAGTCCAGGCGCCTCGATAATATCTGTCATGAGTCTTTGAATTTTGAAAGATTAAATCGTGAAGAGGAGTTAGATACCCATTTTTCATTATTATGTCTCTGTTGAAACAAACATGTGTTTGTTTAACATATTCTTTGCCGAGTTGCTGGATTTTTTCGTTTAGTTCTTTTCTGTCAACGTTAAATTCTTCATCATCAAGTTTAACCGAAATTTTATTGATTGTCTTGTCCTGAATAATTGTTCCCAAATCACTGACATGTTTAAAGTGTTCTGTTCGACCATTAAGGAAGTTCCATAGTAGATATCCTTGATGGATAAGGTAACCAACAGGTACAGAGCCTACGACTGCAATCGCTCCAAGAATTACCCAAATCGTGCTGTCATAAACTGTGAATCCATAAGGTTTGAAGATAATCAAGAGAACGTAAGATACTAAAAAATATACCTAGTCCTGGCAAAGTATATCTCATTTGCAAAACATCAGTAACTTCATTCGACAAAGTTTAACCCTGTTAAATTTTAATTCAATAGATAAATATAAGCTTCATGAAACAGCACATGAACAGATGTTTTTCAGTCTAAGAATTAAGCAACTGCGATCTTTCCACGCAACAACTATGCGAGAAAATAGTTTGTTGTCTGAGCAGATCGATCTAGTTCAAGGCAGAGTTGGCAAGAGCATTTTTCTTCAACATTACTTCAAACAAGACGCTAAGCTACTTAGCGATAGAATTCTTGCATTAACGAGCAAAGAGACTGCTTCGGATCATTCATGGTTAAGCATGGATTAATCAAATAAGAAGTTGACCTCTTGCAGGGAAGAATCCCACCATCAATTTTCATTAGACACTACTAGAGCCCCTCATTTATCGAACTTAGAGATAGAACGCTTAGAGCAATTGCAAATTTGGATTTAGCGCTCAAGATAATTTACTAAAATAGCTTTTTGAAAAAGAAGCAAAATGAATTACTCTATATCTGCATAAGAGTAATCAGAAAGCCGCTTTTCGGCACCCCAAGACCCAAAAAAAGATTGGGACTTACCAAGCTCCTTTTGTCCCCAAAATTTCAAAGTACCCTATACCTGAAAAGGGAGGTACGTACTCAAAGGTCATCTGCAACGAGTTATGAGTACCATTATTACTCAGAGTGTAGCGGTCAGGGTCTTGCAGATAATATTTTTTAATCAATGAAATATCTCCCCAAAGCAAATCAGTTGGAATTGTGATATTGTAAGAGATAATTTTTTTGCTACCTCCAAGAAAATAAAGCTCTACAGAATGCCGATTAATATCGGTAACATTGAGTAGGGTAACTAATGGCGCACGCTCTGCATCCCAGTTAGTTTCCACAGTTATGATGAAGGTTTTATTCCCAACTGAAAGGGGATAAGTGAACAAGTTGGTTTCTTCTTTTTGACCTAAATCTAAACTCGCCAATAATATTCCAGTTGCCAATGAAATGGCAATCAGTGAGATTGCAGCAAATACTATGAGTTTTCTATTCATAGCCCTCAGAAAACTAAATGGTTAAACCTGAATAAAAGACCGATTGTATCCCTCGCACCTAAGAACTCTGTTTTTGCACAACAAACAAGTTTATTCTAAAACGAAAAATCACCATTTATATTTTTTATTCGTTCCTGTATCCTTTGAGTTCCACTTAACATAATTATACTTTCTAAGGATAGAGCTATTCCCAGTAATCCGAGAACTATTGAATAAGAATGAAAATTGAAAGTAGTAAAATAAGGAAATGATGGAAGAGAAGGAATTACAAATATAATCAGCGCGAAAAGGACTTGCCCGCATACACCTATGACTACTTGCGCTTTAAGTTGGCTAATTTTCTGAACTGCTGAAATACTTATCATAATTAGACCTAAAACGATTAGAGGGGCTCCTAAAGAGAGATAAGGATAGGTGTTACTGTCAAAAGTGCTTATCGATGTCCCTGCCAGAGGAGTTCCTGTAAGTATCAGAAAGATACCCGTTAATACTAAAGTCAAAAAAGTTAACTTGTTTTTTTCCAAGGAGTTCTTTTTATGCAACTTAAAACTCTCCCATGAGATTAATTCTTTGTTGTGATATTTTACTTTTCGCTAAAGATTTATAACTAGCTAATAACCCTTAGATAATTAGTAAAATCAGAAATAAATAGTAAAAAAATTACTTTGCCCTAAGGCTGGGACGGCGATATCATCCCCGTCATAGCGAATAAACTATTTAGATTTTGTATCTTTTATTAAATTCTTATATATTATTCTATATACGAAAAAATACAGAGATAGAATTTTTCATACTTTTTGTTGAAAGAGCACCTACATCACTCGAAATTCCACGCACACATTGTCTAGCAACATGGAAAACCACCTTAAGCATTTCTGCTCTTCTTGGCATAGAAACATCGACAACACTTAACAACCCACAATGAGTAAACAAACCACTGGTGAAAACAATGGCAAAGAACATCCACAGACAAAGACCAAGCCAAAAAACTTCAACCCAACCCTTCAATGACCGTTATTTAGCGCTTGAAGAAAGCTGCAAACTCACAGGTTTAACATATGATGAATTCTTCTCAGTTATGAAAGCGTTCACTAAATGCTCTGAGGGTCATATGGCGTTCTTTCTTGGAGACCTCACCTTATATTTTGAGGCAAGAGAGAATGAAATTATTTTGAGTTTTGATGTGGAACATGGAAAAACCATAAGGACAGTGCAACATCGGTTTAATTCTAGTGAGGTTAAGATGCTCTACAGGAAGAACTTGAAAACTAATTGTTGAAACCTGTCTCTCTGTAAGCGCCCTTTATCCTTTAATAATTTCTTATATTGAAGCTATATAAGAAGAAATACAAAGATAGATTTTTGTTAACTTCACAAACATCTGAATGATGGTCAACGCAGATTGATTTAATTCAGGAAAGAGTAGGCAAAAGCATTTTCTTGCAACATTATTTCAAACAGAACCCTCGACACTAAATGACAAGATTTTAGAAGCGCTATCTAAACTTGAGCAGACTTTTACTTCATTTGAAACACAGCTACTTGAATCTTAAAAAATAGGTAATGAAACCAGAACCTAAGGTCAAAAACGATAAAGTGCCATAAACAGACATTTAGACGTATGACCTGTTTTTAGATAGAAAATAACTTGAGAAAACTCTACCTTGGGCAGAATAGAAATAATTAATTCTTACTCAATTCTATCTAAAGGAAAATCCAAAAGGTCTCGCTGAAAATACTCTCAATATTCTTAAAGATTTAGAGACGACTTTGCTAACTCAGAATCGTTGATGTCATAAGATTCTTAAGCACAAACAACTGCTATTAGCCCTTGATTTCAATGCCGCAATATCATCTCTTTGTAGAATGTAAAGATAATAGTAAAGGGGGAATTATCTGGGATATTCACGAGGAAAGGATTCTGAATGAAGTAGTTACACCATTCAAAGAAAACAGACCTTTTCTGTTTTCCAATAGCGTGATTTATCCTATAGAAGTTAAGAGATTGGAGATTATTTGCAGTAATGTTGATTTTACAGATTTGGTTCTTCCAAACCAATGTTATATTTTTCAGATACAAGGTGTTGATTATATTTTTGAAAGTATTTTTAGCGGCAGAGTCAAAGACGCTTATATCTGTACTGAAAAGTTTCTTAACAGACATAAGAGACATAATTGTTCCAAATCTATGGTTTTTATCGTACATGGGAGCCAAAAAGAGCCAGCATTAGAATTGCAGAAGCACTTGACTAAAGAAGGAGTTGATGCTAAGATTTTTGATGACCTAAAAGAGCAAAAAACAGGCAACACTATTATTGAATTACTTGAATTTATTTGGGGTAACGTTGGTTATGCCTTTATTGTTGCAACTCCAGATGACCTAGGATGTTTTAAGGCTGAAATCCAAAGGTTTGAAAGAAGTGCATTAATAAAAGATTCGTTTTCTAGGCAAGATATGGATAATGTTTTATCCCACTTTCAGGCAAGGGCAAGGCAAAATGTTGTCTTTGAATATGGACTTTTCATAGGTGCATTAGGTAGAGACAGAGTTTGTTGTCTTCTAAACAAAGATACCACAGAAAGACCAAGTGACATAGATGGAATACTTTATGTTACTTTTAAAGAATCAATTAAAGAGACTTTTGAAGAGGTAAATTCTAAACTTAAGGCACCAGATATTGGGTTAATAAAATCTTAGTCCTCAGGTCTGACCACTCTATTCTGTGTCCTTACATCTTATATCCAAGTTTGATTGGACCAGTCTGTTGGAGGAGGGTCAAATACGAAAAAGTATCTATAAAGGTACTAAGACGTAAGACATCTTTTTATGATATCTACGATTTAACTGGTAAAAATAGTCTTCAAAGTTATTGAGTTAGTTTACCGCCTTGTTTTCTTTGCTCCTTGTTAAGCAACTTTTCTAGTAACTTGAAATTGTATCTGCCAATGGCTGTTTTAATATCTTGGATGGCGTTCAATTCTGGAATACATTCACTAAAATACAGGAAGAACAAAAAGAAAAAAATATCAAATAACTTTCTTAAAGATAAATTGATATCCAATATTTCGCATTGCTTTATATTAATGAGGAGCATTTTTTGCTGCTCTCTACATATTAAATCAGGGAAAAGCTTATAAAAACTATCATAAGATGCATGAATTTGCTTTGATAACGATTTGTATTCCGCCTGTAACTCTTTGTTATCGCCTATTCCCAATTTTTCAATAAGACTAGCTGCCCTATACTCCCTTTTGTCACCTATTTCCTTCAGTATCTCTAGCTTTGTATCTAAACCGCTATTCTGGTGGTTGCTATCTATGTAATACGCTTGAACTACCATTTCAAGTAGGAAACGAATATTGGACATTAGCCTCTCTGTAAAGTCCATGAGTCGTTAAAAATATGATTCGCCCCCTAATTTTAGCTAATTCGCAGCTTGATAAGGATAGTAGAGATACTGAATATTTTGGTTTGGCTATCTTTCCGCTAGCATTTACAGAAGCAAAAACATCTACAAAAGAGGTACCGACTATCGCAAGCTCCAAGATGTCACCAATATCTTTAGAATACAACTCTAAAGTTTTCTCTTGCACTTCCCTATATGAATCATACAAGTCAGGTCCATCTAAAGCCATTGATATTTCTTCATTAGATATTTCTTTGTCGTTGCCCTTTTCTGCCACTGCTATCCCATAATCAGTTTTAGATTAGCGCTTATAAGGTTAAGCCAAAACTTAAATGAAGAATAGTTATTTGGATGTAATTCAATTCTGAAATTGCCTATAGTGCATTAGAAGCGGCTTGCTTATTGAGGAGAAAGGAGAAATCTCCCCTCTAATCAATTAACTCTTATGTTGAGCTTTAGGTTCTCTGTTTTATGGAATAATGGTTAGGTGAGGAGATTCTTGAGTGGAGACTTGCTCCAAGACTCTTCTCCTGAACCCTAAACAAATGTCAATTAAACCAAAAAAGGTATAACATTTATGAATTTAAAATTCACATTTCTTTTGGTTCGGCTATTACGCCTTTTGTTATTTAGAGCCATTACTTCCGTTGCTCAACAAATATTTGTTCATTCTTGATTGATTTTTTCATTAGACTCTTTTGATTTTGGCATCTCTTCGCTTTCCACTTTAGCGCGCGCCTCATTATTCCTCAAGTTACTAAATCATAAGCGATTTGTTTTTTATGCTTTCTGTTTATTGACTGCAAAAAGTCGTAAGCCATGTTTTCAACTAATATACGCTTTGCTAGTTTGCTCAGTAACCCAGTAATCAATCGCTGTAGCATACATTCCTATCCTTTGACCACTTGCACCTAAATGATTAAAATAAAATCCCCAATCAGAAGCATAACATCTTGAGCATTCCACTAACTTACCATTAGAATCAACTCTTAGAAAAACCAAAACCTCTTCAGAGTCTTCAGAACCTTGTCTTTTCACCATTTTAGCTCTAACAGTAAAAGGAGTCTTCAATCCTTCAGTTTCTAAAACAACGTCCTTACCAATTCGCCACAAACTAGCCCAAGCACCTTCAAAAAAATTCTCTAAATCAACAATTTTTTCATTTTTTATTATTTTTTCCATATAGGACACCTGTCCCGCTTATCCCTTACCTAGTTAAGTACGTTGTCTTGTCTCAAAATTCTGGATACAAATTAGGTTTAATAAAAAAAAGTAACTATCAAGAGCGAGTTTCATTACAGGAGTACTTCAACAATTTTGTGATTAGCGATTTTCAGACGGATTTCGTTGCCAATTTGTTTCCTTAGCTGTTCAAAATTCTTATCCATTATTTCAGCAAAGACATCATAAGTTTTCGTGGTTGGCAAAAACCGTTCAGTAACTGGATCATACGTGTATACTTCAAGTGTTAACTGTCTTGCGTTACGATCGATTTTAACCAATCTAAGTTTTGCAATTCTTGGACTCCAATTTCCATATTCGTACATATAGGTCAATCCTTAACAATAATAGGAAGTATACAACATCCTCTACCTAGAAGCTCTAACTCTATACTAAAACAACAAAATCGTATTGGATTGTTTCGTTTCCTTGTATAATAGAGGTTTGAGGATTGAGGTTCATTGAATTTAGTTGATTGTAGAGGATTGAGATGATGGCACCCTGTATTATTAATTCTAGAAAAAGGGATTATTTGTTATCCATTTCTCTTTTTGATGGATCGCTGCCTATAATGTATTTTGGGTGTGTAAATTTGCAGTCGGATCGGATTCTAATGGTTATTTCATTTTGCTCTCGATTCCATTGTCTCAGCCTTTCAGCCCTCAACTTGCGACTTCTAAGTTCTTCCGACTGAGTGCACCCATGAAGCTCAGCATCCTTCGCTAACCCAAAGGTTCCGTTTTTTATCGATTTGTATACAATGTAGTCTTCCATTCCTTTCACCTAAAGTTAATTTTTTTTAGTTCTTGAATTGTCAGTTGAGGAGGGTTTTTGATTTCTAAATTTCTAAAAAAAGTTACAATTATCTTTTTTAGATATTCTAAAATTTTTTCATATTTAGAAATATAAATAGAAAAGAAGGTCAAGAAGTGTACCCTTAATAGGTTTTGTAAAAGATTCATCCATGACATTTTATGCGTTGACCTTTGCTTGTTTTAAACGATAGTACCCTTGCCGAACCCTCTCAACTTTTCCTTCTTCTTCCAATTCTTTTAATGCACTATAGACTGTTGCTTGTTTTGCTCCACTTGCTTGAATAGCGAACTCTATCATCTTATTAACATGCTTTTCAGATCTATCTGCTAGAAACTCAAGTAATGCATTTTTAGCAACTTCCCTAGGTAGTGTGGTTTTCTTTTGTTTCTCGTTTTCTTTCATTATATCAATAACCGCTTCAAACCAGCCATAAGCTTTCAACGCATAATCCATAGCTCTTTCAACATCTTGCTTCTCTACAAACAGCTTTGGTGTATCTTGGTTCAATTCTGCAATACTTAGCCTGTTGATACGGTAGATGCATGAAATCCTAACTACCAAATTAGGCAGTTGACCGTAGTATCCTTCTTTTGTTTCTAACTCTTCAGAGTCAATTCTGCTTTCAATTTCTTTTTCAAATGAATCATACCTTAGTTTAGCTTCAGCTGTCATTTCCATGATAGTTAGGGTTTTCTTTGCGGATAATTGTTTGAGAAAGTCCTTGATCTCTTGTATGTCTTGTTTTTCTTCTTGTGTTAGCTCTTGGGTTCTTAGTTCTTTTCTGTCTTGTCGTTTGCCCATAACAAAGATAAATCGATTTAAGAAGCCCAGTCTAAATTGCGATTCATCAAAGTATGTTGGCAAATAATTCGTAGATGCATGAAAGCATGTTAGATACGGGTTTTCAACGGTTTCTTTTTCTCGACCTATTGTTCCTCTAGTGGTTGTTGTGCCATCGTAAATTGATGACAGGACATCATCGATATCTGACATGTAGCTTTCCCGTTTCTTCACTAATTTGAAAAAGCCAGCAACTTCATCTTTCATCCAATAACAATGTGTAACTTTGTTGCCTGAGTCTTCCTTTGTTTTTGCCGCCATCTCTTTAACCAAGAATTCGGGGGTAAAGGTTTTAGTCAATGCATAGGTGTTTCCGATGATTGCATCAAGTAAATCCTGAACATGTTTTTGTACACCGCTAGTCTTCCTGCTAACCCTGCTTTTGCCCATGATAATGAACCATAGGTTTAGCAACTTACCTTTTGAAGCAGATTCTTCTTTGAAAACAGATTTATCGGGGATTGAGTTGAAAACCCAATTTCGCCCGACAAGTGTTGATATCATGAAAAGCATGGCAGCTTCTTGAAAGTCCTCAGAGGCATCGGTTATTTTTGATAGTATAGCTATGTATTTGTCGATGTAGTCTTTCTTTTTTGGTTCAGAGTTTTCACTAATGGTGTTCACCTTCTTAGAATTTATTAATATTTTAAATTTTTAAAGGGTGGTAGACATTAGAGAATCGACCATTCTCTTTCTCTCAACTATTTTTCCTTGAAGAAGCCCATCTTCAAAAGCTGTAACTGTATGCATCAGAGCTTCATCAGCATCTACTTGTCCAGTTAAACCGCACTTGAAAAGCAAAGCGTTTGCAGGAGTATTTTGGTCGATAAGTACAAGACTGATAACTACTCCAAGTCCACCTTGAATAACGCTAATTGGATAGTCTTGTTTGAGTCTCTTAATTGCAGGCGCATTTTCTATTAGCTGAGCCGCTTTCTTACATGTATCCTTCCATTTCTCTGAGGATAATATGTCTTCTATACGCTCATTTTGGTTTGAATCTGATTTATTTGGTTCTAAATTTTCATTCATATTTCTTCAATCTCCTTGTTTGAGAGTTCATTGTCTACTAAATCTAAGAACCTTTAAACGCGAAAACAGTGAAAAGTGTGTGTAAAGGTAAGAGCTATGTCTAAGGCTAAGGTTTCAGAAGACGATTATATTGATCCGACTTACAAAAAGTGGATGAGTAGCGATAAATCTGAAGGAAACTTAATCCAAATAATTAGAATAATCGCTAGACAACCCGCAACAGTTGAACAAATAAGTAAACAGGCTAATTTATCCCTGAGTCAAATTAGAAAATTAGTCAAGATAGCTGAAAAAGAGGATTATATCAAAAGGAATATTCCTTCTAGCACAAAAAGATCACCCGGTCGACCTCTATCGACTAAACATGAAGAAGTTACAGGTAGACCTGAACATTCTTTTTCCATCACTGGTAATGGAAGATGGCTAATGAGGCTTGACCCAGAATTAAGAGATACATGGGAAGAAATTCAAAGAAATTACCCAAAAAATCAAACCCGGTCTGTTTTTGACAGTTATGCCAACATAATTTATGGCATAAAAAAAAGTGAAAACCTGAAGCAATTTGAAAAGTTTGAAAAAGATTATCAATCCTTCGACCATCTTCTGGAAATGAGAATACTCCGACCTTTTCTTTTTACTTATAATAGCAAAGAAGTTGATTCGGTTAAGTGCCATGATGAATTAGTCGATGTGATAGAAAAGTATGCACTTCCTCAACACAGATTACTTTACTACCAGACCCTTGAAGATAGTTTATCCAAGCTATCAAGAGAAATTGAAATGCACAAAACTTTGATGAATAAAATGAAGAAAATACCTGAGGTTAGTGAATACTTGGGAAAAAAGAATCAGACAAGTTCATAACCTGCAGATTACCTTCACAATACAATTTTCCATATCTAACCTGCCAACCCATAATATATGCGGATACAGAATTTTAGAAATTTATAAACTGGAAAAATCGACCAATTTCTAAAAAACAGCTTTTCTTAGAATTTAGAAATGAGTGTAGCTCTAGCAAGTCCTCGTTCATCAGAAATGACCCTAGTTAAATGTTAGTTTGTCCTTAGCGGCTAGGCGAATAAAATGATGACAAAACAAATAAACAAAAAACTTCAAGAAGAAAACATGGATCGATGTGAAAATTGTCAAAAATACAAAAACTGCTTGATTAAAAACAAAGAAGAAATTGTAGATTGTGAATGCTTTGAGGAAGTCGACGACTTCCAAAACTAAGTTTTCAGTGGTGAATTAATTTGGAAACACACAAATCTAAGGTTTCTTTGTTAGAACGTTGCTGCAATTGTCTGTTGCTTCATTCGTGTGATCTTTCAAAGGAACAAGAGATTTGCAACAATTTTTCGACTTTGCCAATCGATAATCAATTGTTGGTAGTTAATCTTACTTATTTCAGCAGGTTGAAGGGGCTTATCAGCCCCCAGTGTTCCTACTAAGCCGTTTTTTTGTCTTATCTTTTGAGTAGCCATAGGACTTGAAGGACAACACCTACTGTTAAAAAGGCAAATGCTGTTCCTGTTTGTCCTGAAAGTGCCAATACACCTGCTAAAGCTATGGCTATACACGGTGGATTCTTAGCCACTATACTTATTACAGTCTTAATCATCTAATCACCCCCATATTTCACTAACACTATGTTATACAGAAGTTAGTTTTAAATATCTCTGTGTTAGTAAATAACAGTATGCGACCCCAAATTATCGATGCACTTTTATCCACATGGACAGCAAACGAAGAATGTCTCACTTATACTCAAATAAAACAGCGAAGTGTAGCAAAAGGAATAATCAGAGAAACCAATGATCGCTCTTTGTTCTAGATGGCTTGGTCAACTCGTGAAGGATGGCATGTTGAAAAAAACCGAAAAGGGTTACCTACTTGAGACAAAGCCAAAAGCCTATCAAGTGTTTGATTACTTAAACGAGCTTAGACAGAAATATCCAAAGTACATTTATGAAGGAGAAGTAGGAGCTTTATTTTCACATACTTGTGCCCTCACGTATCTAAATTTTGATGAAACACTCATCCAAAAAGTTGACGAGAAAATGGCTTTCGACGTCATCTCAACTAGGATAGGAGAACTCTTTGGGGCATTGTATCTTTTAAGAAATGACATATTAAACAGACGTTGTGGTCTCACAAAACTTAGACTTAATGATGAAGTAGTGAGAGAAGCATTCTTTGGACTTTTGAACAGAAGCATTGGAGAACACTGCGAAACTGAAAATCTTGTTGAAGAATATTTGAATAAATTTGGGGAATTTGAAAAAAAGGTTTTCAACCCAATTTGGGAGGAAAACAAGCAAAGAGGAGACGCGGATCATTTTTACCGTTTGGCAAATGATATCTTCTGTGACAAAATTGAGGAAGACCCTGATAGCTACAAGAAATTTCTGAAGAATGAATTCATTGATATTGACAAGTATTCCGCTGAAGAATTGATGGAGAAGTATGTCGCAATCAACAAATTAATTGAAGAAAAGCATAAACCAAAAAAAAGTCATCAAATGTATAGTTACACTCTTTCAAAAGAAGAGTCTTCGTTGGAGCATAATTATAGAACTGCAATTCTAACCAAAGTAGCTGAATGCATAAAAGCATTAGAAACAAATACGGAAGACTTTGGTGTAATAATAACTAGACATCCTGCCACAATGAACGAATACTTCACCCCTGAACACATTCTTTATGAATCAATGAAATGGGCGGCTAAACCCCCAGAGGAAGATTTTCTAAAGAAGGCGTGGCAAGATACACGTAACGAAGAAAGAACATTTGAAGCTATGGTTGCGGATCGACTTTCAATGTATAACAATTTAAATAGAGAAATTGTCGAGGGGTTAAAGTCAAAACCATGGGTTAAAAATGAACTATCAAAACTTGGCAATTTTGATGAAATAGTGAGATTGTATTGTCAAAAAAGAAAGAAACACTTAGAAGAGAACAAACGAAGCATTAAAAATAGCATGGAAATGATTGAGGGCGAGTTAGAAAAATTCAAAGAGAAAGCGGAAAACAAATCAAACTCTGCAGAAAAATAACGTACAAATCAAATGATCCTTCTATCATTCAATCATCTCCTCCATGTTGTGCAGGTATTTTTCTTCCTGTAATTCTGTGACTATGGATTGTTGAGACTTAAACGTTAAATTGCCATCCAACACAATATAGAGATACCCGCGAAGTTGGCAAGTAAGCAATGAGTAAAAAGTCTCTAAGTGAAGCAGACATCTGCACAAAATACATAACACCAGCAATACTGAACGCTGGCTGGGATCTCAAGAACCAGATTAGACAAGAAGTATACTTCACAAATGGACGCATTATTATCAAAGGCGACAAAATTGAGCGGGGAGACAGGAAAAGAGCCGATTACATCCTCTATTACAAAGGAAACATTCCAATAGCCATTATCGAGGCAAAAGACAACAACAAAAGCATAAGCGCTGGAATGCAGCAAGCCTTAGAATATGCCCAGATTTTAGACATACCATTTATTTATAGTTCTAATGGTGATGGCTTTGTTGAGCATGATTCAACAGGTAACGCTAAAGAGGTTGAAACAGAATTTTCATTAGAGAATTTTCCAAGTCCTCAATCACTCTGGACTCGTTATAAAGAATGGAAGGGAATTAGCGAGGATATTGAAAAAGTAGTTACTGAAGATTACTATATGGGTGTTAAGAAGCCTCGGTATTATCAAGGGGTTGCAGTTAACAGAACTGTTGAGGCAATTTCTAAAGGTCAAAACAGAATTCTTTTAGTTATGGCGACTGGCACAGGAAAAACCTATGTCGCATCGCAAATAATAAACAAACTTTGGAAATCTAGAGTTAAAAAACGCATACTTTTCTTGGCTGATAGAAATATCCTGATTAATCAAGCTCGGAACAATGATTTTAAACAGTTTAAAGGTGCCATGACAAAGATCACAAATAGGAAAATCGATACATCCTACGAGATTTACTTAGCATTGTATCAAGCTGTGACTGGTGAGGAAGAATGGAGAAACATCTACAAACAATTCTCCGAGGACTTCTTTGATTTAGTGATCGTTGATGAATGCCACAGAGGTAGTGCAGCTGCAGATTCAGCTTGGCGAGAAGTCTTGGAATACTTCAAATCAGCCACACAAATAGGCATGACAGCAACCCCAAGAGAGGACAAAGAAGTTTCAAACATTGATTATTTTGGAGAACCAATATACACTTATTCATTGAAACAGGGAATTGAAGATGGCTTCTTAGCGCCGTACAAAGTTATCAGAATATCCATAGATAGAGACGTTGAAGGTTACAGACCAGAAAAAGGCAAAGTAGATATTTATGGAAATGTGGTTCCAGACAAGATATATGGAATCAAACAGTTTGACAGAGAACTTGTAATTGATGCTAGAACTAAGTTAGTTGCTCAGAAAGTTACTGAGTTTTTAACAAGAATAGTTCCGAACAGTTGATGGAAACGATTTTGAGAGAGGCCTTTAAAGTATAGATTTTATTATTTAGACAGGGCTTTAATTGTCCTCTTTTAATAACTATATTGCCTTTCTCATCCTCAACATAAATTACAATGTCGCTGATCTTCACATTCAACTTCTTTTACACTTGTCTAATTACAGTTATTCTATTATTTGGTTGCACTTTGGTGCTTCCTAAGACCTTATCCAATCATTAAACCCATCAAGCTATGTTAGACTGTTACGTTGAACTCATACAAAATATCGTCAGGGTAACTATTTTCTTTAGCGATTATCCGTATGTTTTGAGCGTTGACATTCAATGCGGGAAAGAGCAAATATCCTTGCTTAGTGACACCTGGATAGATCTCTCCCAATTTGAGCGTTCCACCATATGTGTAATCGTACTGATTACCAATATTATCAACTACCACAAAAACTCGATTCAAATAAGTATTGGGCTTCTTGACTTAAACAAGTCACCGTAAAATCAAGCCTAAATTCAGTAACCTCATCACCTATCGTTTCATATTGGAGATGAGTAAATGATCCTAATCTAACCAACGTTATCTTGAAATTACTTTGTGTCACAGTTTGCCCAATGGTTTTAGCAGATGCTAAGTACAAATCCTCATAGGATTGTTTCAAATCACTTTCAGTATATTTGGGAAGGGAGACATAATTGACTTCATTATTGAAAGAGTGCCCATCAGCGCTAGTAAAAGTCAAAGTTGCTGTTGCATAAGAGACACATTTTTGAACACTTGATAATGGTATTGACCACTGAACCGCCAAAACTGTCTTGCCAAGAAGCGTCTGATAATTGTTAAAGTCACTTTTCTTAATTGTAAAAGAATTTTCATATAGTACTTTGTTAGTTGAAGCATCGTTTATTCTCAAAATCGCAGTTCCATCAGTTGACTGAAAATCTAGGTTCTCAGACATTAGAGCAAACTGTACTTGTGCCACATCACCTTTTTCACTGACTAAAAAGTAATCAATGTGATGGATCGGTTTAGAAACTGATAGCCAGTTTGAGTTCGTACCAAAATTGCTAAGACCAGAAAAAGCAAGTATTGCTGATATAGCGATGATTACAATTAAGACTAATACAATCAAAGCAGATCTATTTTTCTTTCTTACAGGTGTATACAAGGGAAAACTAGCTTGACTTTGATTTTCCACATCGATCACTTATAAGGTATTTTAAGATATGTGATATTTAATACTTGTCGCGTGTTAATAGTGTGATTCTTTTTTGTTATCATTATTTCTCATATTAAGAAATCCAAGAGCAAGGCTAAATTATTTGTCAAGTTGTCAATGGCTTAAAAGACAGGTACTAGATTTCTATTTATAATTTATAAGATTAAATATTTTTAGAAATTCAATCACTACATCCGCCAAGGGTGTCAATAGCTTACTTAATTTTTTACTTCTTTTATGGGTTAGAATTTAGAAATTTAGAAAACCATTTTTAACAATCGGTTGAGAGAGGGAAAAACACAGACAATTGACACGTTGATTAGTGAAGAGGCTCTCTTATTTGCAAAATATCTTAGGCAAGAAAAGAATATGCGAGTTCCCAGAGCTGTGGGCCTCTAATTATCTATTAATCATCCAAACGTGATGTGATAGATTCAAGATTCATAACTGCCATATACTCCAACAGCTCTGTTTGGGTGTGGCGTATGGCTAATACAAACCCTCAACCAAAATGCGATAGAGGTAGAAGCAACTGATCTAGCTGCTGCAAACAAAAAAAGTGTTATACGCGTTTTACATGTAGACGATGACCCTTCAATTCTAGAATTATCAAAACTTATGTTAATGGACATAGTCAGCAGTTTGGATATTGATAATGTCAGTAGCGTGGATGAAGCATTCGAGAAGTTGGCAACTGGGCATTATGATGTTGTTGTTTCTGATTATGAGATGCCCCAAAAAGATGGATTAGAATTCCTAAAAGAGTTGCGAGAACAACATAATAAAATTCCTTTTATCCTGTTTACTGGCAAAGGAAGAGAAGAAGTTGCCATAAAGGCATTGAACCTTGGAGTAGACGGATACTTTAACAAGCAAGGTTCACCCGAAACAGTCTACGGAGAGCTTTGCCATGGAATAATCCGAGTAGTCGATCATAAAAAAGCTGAACAAGCTTTAGTTGAAGCTAATAATAGGAATCAGAGTTACTTGGATATTGCTGACGTCATGATAGTGGCTATTTCGTCTGATCAAAACGCTGTTTTGGTGAACAAGAAAACTTTAGAGATTTTAGGATATTCAGAGGATGAAATTTTAAACAAGAACTGGTTTGATTTTGTAATACCAAACGCAGATAGACCAAGTGTTAAGAAGAGTTTTAGCGATATTATCTCAGGAAAAATTGAACATCACAAATATGTTGAAAATGACGTTATAACCAAGAATGGAGAATCAAGGCTGATTGCTTGGCACAACTCCATTTTAAAAGACAAAGAAGGCAAAATAGTCGCAAGCCTAAGTTCAGGACAAGACATAACTGAGCAAAAGAAAACTGAAAGCGAATTGACAATAGAGAAGGAAGCATTAAAAGAGTCAGAAGCCAAATTGCGCGGTATTGTTGAAAACTCTAGCGATCAAATATTCATGTTAAACAAGAACCTCAAATATTTAACTGCAAATAAGACCTTGGCAGACACCTTGGGAAAGACTTCTAAAGAGATAATTGGCAAGACAATAAATGAAGTATATGGTCAAGAAACTGCAACCAAATTTTCAAACAACATTAAAAATATTTTTGAAACACGCAAAAGCATGTTAACGGAGGAAATAATGGTTGCTCAGGGACATGAATTGTATATCAGCACCAGTTTAAATCCTGTTCAAGATGATAAAGGAAACGTAATAGCAGTTGCCGGAATTGTTAGAGATATAACGGAAAGCAAAAAAGCGCAAGAAGCGATTAAGTTTCAAGCTGATTTGCTAAATCACGTAGGGCAAGCTGTAATAATGGTGGATAAAAACACAATAGTTCGTTTTTGGAATAACGCAGCAGAAAAACTTTATGGTTGGCAAGAAGACCAAGCCTTGGGTCATCAGGTTAATGAGCTATTGGGCAATCCTCCCGGCGAGGAAGCTGAAAAAGTTTCGTCAAAGTTAATGGCGGGTGAAAGCTGGTCAACTGAGACTTGTATTAAGAATAAGGATGGTTCAGTTGTGCCAGTAATTTTAAATCGAACACCTATTTTCAAAGAGGATGGAGAATTTAGTGGCGCTGCAAGTATTACAACTAACATAACTTTGCAAAAAAACACAGAAGCTGACTTGACTTTTTCTTTAGAGTCTTTGTCGAATAGTTTAACTAAGATTCAGGAATTAAATGAAAAACTCCGAGTAGTAGGTGGGTTAACTAGGCATGATGTTCGTAACAAGCTTTCAGCTATGAGTGGTTATGCATATTTGCTCAAGAAAAAGCATTCTAATGAAGCAGATATTGTTGATGGGTTAGGTAAGATGGAGCAGGCTGTTAGGGAGTCTATGGAGATTTTTGACTTCGCCAAAATGTATGAGCAATTAGGCGCAGAAGAACTAACTGAGATAGATGTTGAAACTAAAATAAGCGAAGCTGTAACTCTCTTCTCAGGTACGCTTCCAAAGATAATAAATGAATGCCATGGGTTAACAGTGTTGGCTGATTCTTTTCTTAGGCAAATGTTCTACAACTTTATTGATAACACGAGAAAATATGGGCAGAAAACAACTACTATAAGAGTGCATTACCGTGAAACTGGTCAGGGTGATTTGGTGTTGGTTTATGAGGATGATGGTGTGGGTATTTCTGTGGAGAATAAGTTGAAGCTTTTCTCTGAGGGATTTAGCACTGGGGGCAGCACGGGTTTTGGGCTGTTTCTAACTAAAAAAATGATTGAAGTTTACGACTGGTCGATAACTGAAGAGGGCGAACCTGGTAAAGGAGCAAAATTTGTCATGACTATTCCAAAGTTAAACAAGAGCGGAAAAGAAAACTATTCAATCACAAAATAGAATTTTTAGAACAAACAGTTCTTCTAGAAATTAGCTGCAGAAAGAAACCAATAATTTAACGCGGGGAAAAAGATTAAAAATTAATCCCCAATCGACTTGTAAGATTTTCTAATTTATATTTCTAAATTAATAAAAATCTTAGAAAATACTTTTTTTATTTTCTTTAATATGTTTAGAATTTAGAAATTAGAAAATCTTTCTTATTTTACAAAATTAATTAATAATAAAATTAGGAAATGAGTGTCGATAAAAAGACCAACTTTATAACAGCAAGTTCCCTTCGCCTGCCCTCGGGTGCATTCGCAATGGGAATAAAGGGTAATGTTGTATTGTACTTAGACAAAGAATTAGTCAAAAAGTCAAAAAAATTAGGCTTCAATCTCTCAAAAACGTTTGAAAATCAACTTAAACAGCTAATCAATTTATATTCATCAGTTTCAATGCAAAATAACTGTAATTTAAGCAAATATAAAAGTTGTTTGGTGGGGCCGCCCGGATTTGAACCGGGGTCTATAGCGCCCGAGGCTACAAGCCTGGACCAAACTAGCCGACGGCCCCTTTCACACTATGTTTTTCAAGTGGTTTTTGTGGTTTCTTAAGTAAATGTTGGCTTGGCTTTAAACTTTAGCGGTCTTCAACCTTATTCAATATAGCGTTAAAACGCAAAAAATCGCCTAACACAAAAATAAATTAATCAAGATTCAGACTTTTTGTGGGACACTGTAGCCATAATGCGTCCATGGTACAATCTCGCGGCTATGCTCAATGCAACAATTACCACCCAAGCCAGAATTGTAGCTTGAAGCTTACAAAAACCTATGTTTCAACGCTCGCCCATATCAAAAAATTTGATGGAACATTTTCGGTTGCTGAACTAAAAATTATCACTTTAATCCCAAATAACGAAGCAATCGAAGGTAAAATCAATAAACTCGTAATAAAAAGAATTAATGAAAAAAGCAACTTTTTGTAAGAAGAAGTCAACAACCGTTCAGAATGAGATTATTCGAAGCTTAACTGAGTAAAACAACATCATAAATCCACCTGATGCGAAAGCGAGCACGCTAACAAAGTTTAACGCAAAAGTTTCAACAATCATAAACTGCCCCAGCCATGGGAGACACGATGATGGCTGTTAAAAGAAGTGCCAACATCAGATGCAATTTACTTATATTGCTTTGGGCGAATGAATTTGTTTTTTATTTTTGCGTATCCAATGGACAAGTTAAGGCTGGTTCTCTTCACATTTCTTATCTTTATGGGGAGTACTCAGAACATCTTTTACGCGGTTAGTTATTACTGGACCCAAACCATGCACAGCTGTTTCCCAATCATCAACGTTAATCAAAGCATTTAGGGGCGTTTGGTAAGAGTCCAGTATAGCAGTTGCTTTTTCACGTCCTATACTGGGCAAACTTGCGATAAAGTATACTTGTGCGTCTGAGAGAGTGTCGCATTTTTTGAACGCGTGTACCGTTGCACTGCGTTTTTCAATGATTTGTTCTTGTCTTGCAGCGGTATAGAGGAAATCGATGGTTTCTTTGTATGAGGAGGTACTGACTATGGCAATACCGTTTTTGGCAAGATTAAACATTGCGCCCCAAACTGAAGCGGGTGAAATGCTACTGTACTTATAGATAATAGGCATGTAGCCTTCAAGCACAATTAGGGATTTAGGATAAACTTCTTTTAGTCTGAATAGTTGCTCGAAAAGGTAGCGCCTTGTGAGGGTGTATACGAAATCGTTGACAGTTTTTCGTTCAACTGCACATTGGTCAGAAAGTATGTAATCGCCTTTTTCAAGCATTTCAGTTTTTACGTTGACACCTTTCTCAACTAAGCCTTTAACAATTTTTTGGGCGCTACTTGCCTCTCGGCTATCCACTATTATAGTTGGTTCTTCGCCAGGTTTCTTTCTCTCGTTAATGAAGGGAACCAACGTTTCATTACCAGACATACAGTCAACTCTGGAGTTGACTTTACGTTTATCATCTTTAAGTCACTTCCGTTTCCTAAAATATTGTGTACCATCTGGGTCACTGCTCACAAATTCAAAGCCAGATTCGATTAAACTCAGTTTTTCTTCTCTTGTTGTAGCTATTCGACTTATGAACTCGTCAATAGTGAAATGCGTGTAAATCATTGTGTTATTAATGGATTTGTGTCCAAGTTTTTGTTGAACTCTTATTATATCATGGCTTTTTTGGTATTCCATCGAAGCAAAAAGATGTCTGAAAGAATGGAAATGGATTTTCTTTATTTTTGGGTTTTGCAGCCTGAAGGCTACTCGATTTCGTTGATTGTTAAAGTTTGATCTAATTTGATGTAATGTACTATTTCCCCAGAGTTTATCGCCTTGTCTTGGCAGATTATCAAGCATAGCAATAAGTTTTTCACTTATCTTAAATTGTCGTGGCAGACTTCCTTTTTCAGGGCAGTTTAACTTTATGAACTTCCTTTCTAAATCAACATCTGACCATTTTAACCGATAGATTTCGCCGCTTCGTGCTCCGCTTTCTTTAAGCAATAATAGAAATGTTGAGATTTTCCGGGTACAAGCAAAAATCAATGCATTAGCGTCTTCTTCATAGGGAACCATTGGGATTTTGTCGCTTTGCTTGAATTTCTTGAAATCAATGTGTTCAGGTATAGTTATCTTTAGGGTTTTGCAAATGCTCTATATTACAGGCTTAGTGAAATCTCAACGATCAAAGGCTATGTGATAAAACGAGTTACTTATGGGAATAAGCGAATCGTTGCAACGAATGTGCAAGAAATCAAGGCAATTAAAAAAAGAACGACTCTCGAAATCTGCTTTTCCAAACCTAATGAATATTCTTGTGAGCAAGAACTTAGGATAGTTTTTTTACCAGAGTTCCAACAAAATATAATTCCTCGGACAGTAAATTTCCCTGAGCTGAAGAATTATTGTGTTTTCTAACTCATCCCTAAAAAGTTTACGTGGAGAGCTATCCATCGACAACTTTACAGAGAAAACCATTTGGGGTAAATGTAGAACAGACATTACAGTTCCCTGAGTATCTATTTCTTAGTTCGCTTCTACATATGGAGACTTTTTACAGCAGCCTGATTTTTGACAATTTTCTTGTTTAAACCAGTTGGGAAAAGAAGTTTAGGTGCTAGCCGAAAGTGCTGTTCTCTAGTTGACATTGCCTATAAGCAAGTTTTGTCCTAAGGGTGTTTTCCCTGAGGTTGAAAAGGTATGTATAATCAAATAGTAATTGATTGCCAAACCCAAAAGGAGCACTTTAGCTGTGAATACTGTTTAGTAAAAAGAACATGCACACTACGACTTGAGGATAAAGAAGTGCATGAACAAGAACCTTCAAGTGCGATAGTTCAGTTTCAAGTCATCGAGCATGAATTTTTTGTGTAACGAATGCGTCTTTAAAACATGCGATGCCTGTGGAAACGCAGGAGCTACCTTCTGCTGCAAAAAGTTCGGAATACGTCTTTGCTACAAGTGCAACATTGGAATGACTTTAAATAGACTCAAAAAAGCAGGGTTATGCCCAATGTGTAGTCAGCAACTTCAATGAAAACTTTTCAACCCAGACAACTTTCGGCTTGCGACTGTTTGGTTTCTGAAAAAGAAGAAATAATAGTTACACTCTAACAGTTTCTATGCGATTACTCTTCAAAGAAGCCGTTAAAACCTGTTTTAACCCACCAGATGCTCGCTTAAAGAAGCTGAACACATGGGTTGAAAACTCGAACTTAGTAAGAGACCTAAAAGACCTAACCAAAAAACCAAACCAATATGACAAAGCAGAAGAACTCATCACATTCTACATCTTTGCTCCATTAGTGTTGAGTTTAGACAGGGTAGGATTAACAAACAGAATATTATCATTAGCTAAGGTAAGTGCATATGAAGAGAACGTGGAAGAAGTGGCTCTCGAAAAACAATGCACCCCACCAAAAGAATACCTTCAATGGCTCAGAAAACAATGTGACAATCACCCTATTAGATGTGTCAGGGAACAAGCAAAACAGCATAGAGATAACCAACCATTAGAAGGAAAAACACATGCTGACGCTTTCATACAAACCTACACAAATGAAGTTAGAGGAATTTTTAGTTGGTTGCATGAGAAATTGCTAAAAACACAAAGGTCTGGATAGTTCCGCACCATCCATCTAAGATACATCCAAGTATCTGCAACCTAACCTTTGAAGAACATTTTTCTCAAGATTCTTTTTTGGCAACACGAGACTTTTGCTGACGATGGTAAAGCATGCAAAAAAGTCAAAAAAAAGGAGTTAACGCCCATCTGAGTTCTAGACCAAACTAGACTACGAGTGTTTAAAAAAAATAAACTCCAAAAAAAGAAAAAATTGGGTTTGAAGATTATCTTGTTTAGCTGGGTGTAAACAGCGAATCTGGAAGCGACGGATTAACGCTGACACCGTAAATTCTCACTGAGTCTCCGCCAGCTGAATATATGTAGTCTCCTGTTCCTGTCCATGCACCAAGATATCCTGTGTATCCTTGCCATAACGTATTCCATGTATCGTATTGCATTGCATAAACGTCTGAGAGGTCAGTCCATTCTCCATCTGAATAAGACCAGACCTTCTGTTGAGCTGAATTTATTATGAATGCACCTTGAGATCCTGAATCGTCTGTGAAACTTATGCGCATCATAAAGTTTGCTGTGCCTATGTTTTTGCCAGCGTATGTGTATGATCCTTGTGACACTCCGTCAGAGGTTACTGCAACGCTGTATTGTAGGCTGCTTGCTTCTGCAATGTCTGCTCCTGTAACACTGCTAGATGGTGTTGGCGTTGAGGATGTTCCAGTAGTAGGTGTTGGGTTGCCACCTGGAGTTGGAGTTGGCGTAGGTGTTGTAGAATTATTGTTGCTCAAACCACCCATGGCTATGAAGGATCCGACTATTATTATGACAATCAATAGGAGAGCTAGCAGTATTAGTAGAGTTTTTCGAGATTTCTTTTTGGTTGGCGTTAGTGGTGGAGGTGGAGAATCCATTGCACTAATATTTTTCAAAATGCCTTTTATCATGAATTTCCCTATTTTTAATGGAGTAGATCTTCGAATAAAGCTTTCGGCTAAACGTTTGCATAGTTATTTTTCAAGATTAAACCATATTCAACTGCTTTGATGAGTTAAATCTTGCATTGAATCGGCCTTAATTCTAATGATTAAGTCATAAACACCATATGAATGGTAAGCTTCCTTCACACATCCAGTTTTCCTAACATCCTTTAACACTTGTTCCTCAGTTCCCGGAGTAATATTTAAAAGTACATAAGCCCGAGGCATACAAAAAGGCTCCAAGTAATATTCTTTAGATAACTAATAAAAACATAGTGATGTGCGGTATTACTAATTTGTAATTTGAAAATGAGTGATATTATGCCATTTTGGTTCGGAAAATATTACTTCTTAGGATGGTCGCGTTTGGCCTTGCGATTTAAGGTTTTAATCGGCTCTAAGATGCATACTGAGTAAGAGCCTGGGACAATCAGTTCCATGAACTCGGCGCGCAAACCTTTTTCTTCAGGTATCTCGATAAACCCGCTTTCCCAACCTTCAATA
The DNA here is from genome assembly GCA_963741005.1 of Candidatus Bathyarchaeota archaeon. GTDB lineage: Archaea > Thermoproteota > Bathyarchaeia > Bathyarchaeales > Bathycorpusculaceae > Bathycorpusculum. The sequence goes on along the minus strand of CAVUGQ010000005.1, from coordinate 73,899 downwards.
TTAGTTAAACTTTTAAAACCCCACAAGGCGGTAAATCCGCAGATTGCCCCCCGTATTTGTGCCTAAGAACCCGCAGAGACTTTACAGCCCTGAAAAGACGCGGCTTCTTCTTCATCAAGGCAATTAGCTTTTTACCCCACTCGTTATGCTCATCGAGTTTGTCAGGGTTAACAACGTATGTTTTAGCGAGATAAACAGTCATATCTGCTCCCTAAATATGAAATACTTAGAAGATTAAAAAAAATTCCGCATTTCTTTTTCAAATCCCATCAGACCCATTCCAAAGTCCAGCCTAATGAAATTTCCGATAATAGGTTTGAACACATTTGCCGTAAATCCTGCTATGCTTTCCCGGCTTTGTCTTTAGGAGCTGAAGGAGCAACAATTATTTGGCCTTTTAGGACATCAAACGTTATGCTGTGGTCTTTTAAGAAATTAGAAACCGAGGCCTTGATACTCTTAAAATATCGATCCCATGTAGTTTTGTATCCATCAAGTTTTGCATTGATAATTGCCTCTCTGACTTTACCTTGCAGATAAAGGTTAATTGTCTCCGTTATGCAAGTGCTAGCTTTGGTTAAATCATTTAGAAGATCAGAATTGTCAATTCTTGCAAATGCAACATCTGTTTTATCTTCGGGATTCGTAGAAAATAGAGATTTAGCCGAAATTATAACCGCAGGGCTACCTTTTATTTTGAAGGTTTTTATCACTTGCTTGTATTCTTCAGCCGCTAAACTCCATGCTCCAACGAAAATTGTTTTGCCGGCATCTTTTCCGTAATCCAATAAGGCCTTTTTCAAGTCTTCATATTTTATCATTCCTGGAACGTAGAAAACGTATACATCGCAGTCTTCCGGAATTTCAGAGGATAGTTTCAGGTCAGGAACGCTAATTTTCGTGATTGGTTGAGGTTTAAAAAGTAGTTCAGGCATTTCAACCGCCTGTGTTGGATATGATGTTTTCTTAATTTAAGCTTTTGCAGTCCTTAAAAAATTAATAGCAATAGTCGATTTGCTTCTACTTAGAAAACAGCCATAAAAACTAAACGCCAATACAACTATCTTTCCCCTTTTTTAGTCTAAAAAAAATCAGGGTAACAGAGAAAAGTTGGGGCTGAGTAGGCTCTGGATAACTAAACTAATAACTGTAGTAAATTGCATGGTTCTTCTCCTTAAAAAAGTCCAGAGCCTCAGCAAACCATCATAGTTATCGGCAACTTACGCTTAACACGATCAACGTTAACCAACTAAGCAAACTCCAAAAAAAGAAAAGATTGAAACGGAAAAAAACGGTATGAAAGATGATGGGGAATGCGCCGCTGAAAGGAACTGCTCATAGGTATGCAACAATGTACTGTTTTATTTCCCCTTTCTTTGTCCTGCATCCAACGTCAAAAAATAATATTAGCTTTCCGTTAAATCAAAGAATAGAGTCGCGTGTGCAATCGAATAAATATAACATGGAATGAATCATATTTGAGGAACTATTAATTTAGTAGTAATCCGCCCAAGAGAACCGCTGTAGTTTCGTTTGTTGTTGCCTTATTTGCGGCGGTTATGATTTTTGTTCCCGAATCTGTAGGTATTGACGGGTTCGACGGGGGATTCGCCATATCCTTTGCCAGCCTTGCCATAGGTCTCACGGCTGCAATAGTTGGTGTAATGTATCTTGGTTGGGCGGGCAAATTAGATAAGATTTTGAGAGGCGAAGGCATACTAGCCCACTTGACTTACACTTCTGAGTACTGGGCAGAATACACCAAAAAAGAGTATGAGACAGAAAAATCCGAAAAGAAAGGGCTCTTTCTATTAGTTTCGGGATTTGCATTGTTCTTTGGCATCCTATTTTGGGTACTTGACGAGGAACCAGGCTTCATTGTTTTTCTCATGATGATAGGCTTGATTGGGCTGGTGGCGTTTGCCTGGCGATTTTCTGCGTGGTACAACTACAGGCAAAATATAAACGGGGTCAAAGAAGCTTACATCACAAAAGACGCCATCTACATGAACAGAAAACTGTACACTTGGCAAACGGTTTTCACCAGTTTTGATGAAGTTACGCGAAAAGACAATCAGGGTCTGGCGCTTCTATTATTCAAATATACAACAGCCAGCAGAATAGGACCTCAAACCTATACCACCCGAGTGCCAATCCCTCTGGGCCAAGAAGAAGCCGCAAAAAATATTATGCAACAAATAAACTTGCAAAACTCAAGTTAATTTGCGCCCCACAATTAAATTTAGGCTATTCCAACTTTTTTTCTTAGTTGTTGATTATTGCAAATAACCCGCCTTATAAAATACCTGAGCTGTTTATGTTAAACAGTGAGTTTAAAGCATGAATAGTGCGCTCCAGCAGTTGCAGCTAAATAGGTAGATTGTTAGATAAAGCTAAGGAAGAGTTGAAGAAAAATGATGAGACAAGGCAAACTCTACACTGAAATCCGTGATAAATTAGATGCATACATTAAAGAGGTTTTAGATGAGGCAAACGCAGATTTCCCTGATGAAAACGCTGAAAAATACAAAGATCGTTACGACCAAGACTATTATCGGCTCAAATACGACTTATTTATAGATGATCTTCAAGCATGGCGAAAGAAATGGCTCGACAAACCAAAACCACCCAGCACAGAAATCGTTAAGCCTTAACTTCTTTTTTGTCATAATAATATTTCATGTCTGCGATAAGATAACATTGATCTTCGTGAATAAAACGGTCTTTGAATAGTCTGCTACCCTATCGCTAATATTCGGTTTATCATTTATCAAGAAAGCGAATGATTGGCTTCAAGGTCAATCTTACAAACGATTTCATATACTTACTTTGTTCAATCACTTTAGCCAAAGGCGGACCTAAATTGTACCTTTTTCTGCTCCGCCACCAAGCAAATAAAAAGTGCGACCTATCACCAGTCTGATTTTCTTTTCCAAATATTAAAAGAACATTGACCCCAACAATAACTACCAGCTTTAAACTGGCAACCAAAGCATTCAGGTCGAGTAAACTTTGGCTCAGGTGTCCACTCCTTTTTTTCACGAACAGGCTTTACAGGATAAGAGGAACCAGTTTCCTCAACAGGTTCATCCAAACGATTCGACCGTACAGAACATTTCAGATAAATCTCAGGGTTAAAACAGACCGCTATAGGACATAAAGAACGATTAGAGGCTTCGCATTCATACATAGAGGCATTCTTAGCGATGCCGTCAATAGCTTTGGCAAATCCACAACAAACCATTAAAGATCCTCTGCCTAAGCAGCACGGGTATTTTTTTATATGTTGAAACCAAAACCATGTTAACTTTATCGCCTTCCTCAAGATCATTTATGTCAGCGATTTCCTTGGGAATTACTATTCGATTGTTCTTAGAAACTTTGGCCACAAACCCCAATGTGTATGTTTTGGGTTCTTCAGAATATTCTCGTTTGTTTTCCAACTATAACCGGCATTAAGTCTTAAATCTGCGTAGCTTATAAATAGGATTGGGTTGAAAAAATGCCTATTGATAATGATGAATGGGATTCTGGAAAAGTACGTCCACTTGAAGATAGAATAATGTCTTTTCTGAACAAAAAAGATGGCTTGAATTGTGCTTTTAGTCCTGCGAGTATAATGAATGGCTTGGGGTACGAAGTCACAAAAGAGGAAAAGAGTTTTGAGCTTGCCACACAAGTGAGGAAGACTTTAGATAAATTAGTGGAAGAGAAGAAAATAGAAAAAAAGATAATTGGGGAAACAATAGGTCAAGAACCCTATTACAAGATTGTTCAGTGAACCCCTCATGTGGGTTGAAATGACAAACCAAGAAATGCGGTGGAAGTGGGAATCTTTAGGAATTGCTCCAGTTTTTAAATTATGGCTGAAGTAGATCTTACGTCTCTATCTCTCTGTTGGAATCTTTTTCATATTTGACCCTTAGACTCGGTTGTGCTTTCTTTTGGCTAACTATATTTAATGAAACAGATTTCTTTAACCCAGACAAATCAGCAATAATTCGGTTAATTAAAGTATTAAACTTCTCTGGATTATGCTTTTTGAATTGTTCAAAATGGTAACGTGAGCGCATAAAAGCTCTCCAACCCTCCTTATTTCTATAACTACAATTACTAATAAACAACGAGGGCAACTTGCGCTTAACACGATCAGCATCAACCAACTAAGCAAACTCCAAAAAAAGAAAAGGGGAATTGTTTGTGCGGGTGACAACCTCCCCATTTTTACGCTTAGATTTAATATCGAAAGATTAACTGAGTTTTCTTATAAATAGCACAAAAATTAAGTGGCAAATCTTAAGAACTGTACATAATAACATCAGCTTACCTACAGGTGATTCATTTGGGTTTATCATACACTGAGGAGTTAGTAAGTGAGTATTTCAAACATATAATGGATGATAAAAAAAATTCTTAAATACATAGTTTGTGAACGTGTACAATACCAGGATTTGCAATCAACTAAACATGTAAAGGGCTGGAGCGATATAGATGTCATAGCAATTTCGTCTGATGAAATCTGTATTATTCAAACTAAGTCGTTTGCAGTTTTCAAATCTACAGTCAAGGAATCACTTGCTTCAACTTTAGATTATTTCAAAGTTGCCGAGGGATTTGTAAGGAAGAGATACTCAGCGTAGGGAAAGAAAATACGAAAAATATTCATCGCAGATTATGGATTAAGCAAAACCTTCACAAAAAACCTATCGCCTGCAGGAATAGAAACAATAAGCCTAAAGAAAATCCTAAAGGATTACCTTAATTTGCTTGCTGAACTTTACCCAGATGCTAATATTGGAAAAGAAGAAAATAATCTAACTAGAGTCCTGATTTTTCTAGAGGATAAATTTGACAAAGATTAATAAAAGGCGGTTTCTACGATTAGCAAAACTACAGAACAGCCATAGATTCAAGAATACCTACTTCATCAAAACAGGTCTTACGTCTTGGTGCCTGTTTATGATACTTTTTATTATTTGACCTTAAGACTCGGTTTCGCTTTCTTTTTGGCTAACTATTTTTAAGAAAATAGCTTTTTCTAATCTTGCCTTGATAAAAAGTGCAAAAAACACACAAGACACGTGAATCATTCTGGGGTGCGCACATCAAACCCAAGGAATTGGTTGCCATTTACCGTCTACTTCTATCTCGATTTTCTGTACAATCTTATTGGGACTTTGCATATCCAGCATTCGAGCCTCTAGGCCTGCTTTATCCTTAGCCTCAGCTAATGTCTTAGATTCAATAGTAACAACTACCACTTCAAGCTTCTTTGGATCTTCCCAATTTTCCATAGTAGATCTAAACATCCTACAATTATACTTCATCCAATTCTCCTCCACTTCCGTATGCCTTAAATTTTCTAATTATTATTTTACATTTTCCTAATGCATATGATTAAGAATATAAAAGTATCAACTCTCACGCCTATGCGCTCGCATTAGTTCATTTCTACCTGAGAGAGAATTAAAAAATTAATCAAAAAAATAACATTATTAAACTTAGGAAAAATTGAAATGTGATTTATGTTGATGGAGTAGCCTTTGTTTGACACATTCTAATGCCAACGGCTCCTTCCACTTCATTTAAATATAGTCTATTATGACGCGACCAAAACTAAATTTAGAGAAGGCCAGAGCATACTCAGCCCACCTTCCTTCTCCAATGCAATATTTTAGACTAAAAAAGTGGAAAGATAGATTTGTTGTTGTTTATTTATGGACGTTTCCTTATCAGCACTACTGCGATTACGATGACCTCAAGCACTACTGGTCCAGTTAAAATGGGATATAAAATGCAAGAGTACAGAATAGAAGCGGTTAAAAGTATAGCAAAAACTAAAGTTTCCAGTTTAAAATTGCCGTCCAAGAACTCTATTTTTTAACTCTTCATTAATCTCTTTGATACATTTTGTTTAGATTGACTTTATAACATAATACATATATCTTATGAATTCATATTTACAATCTAAATTTGGCCATTTACCTTAAAGCATGCTGTCTTCAGGTTAAATTTAGATATGAAGGGGCAAAGATAGAAACTACGTACACAAAAAATATCAAATCTGCTATAAGAGTTCTTCAGGTAGATAGAGATAAGGTATTTCTATCTTTATCAAAGGAAATATTTCAATTATTTTGTGATTTTGAAATTGATGTAGCTTCATCTTTTGTAGAGGCACACAATGCATTGGAGAAGAAACAGTATGATGTTATTGTGTCTGGATATTTTTTTGACTCAGAAAAGAATGGTTTAGACTTCTTCAAAGAGCTAAACGTAAAAGGAAATAAGGTTCCTTTTATCATGCTTTCTGTTAATGATGAAGCTGCAATTGAAGCATTGAAGCTGGGTGTTACAAAATTTATTAGCAAAAACTGAAAATGTGAGAAAGCCTATATTGACTTGTCAAACACCATAAAAGAACTCAGCAAAAGATGAAACATATACCCTTCAGACAATTTTCATTCAAACATTATTTTGGTTATTTAGCAATCAAAAATACTAAATATATCTATAAGCAATTAACTTACTCCTAACTCGCTATATTTGAAATATGGAATTACTTTGAAAGAAGAACCTAAAAGAACAGAGGCAGAGCAGAAGTTTTTAGAAGAATGCATAAAATATCTTCAAGAAAAAAAGAAAATGAAATGAACTAACACACAAATATAAGAGTCTTCTCAAGCTATTTTCTACCTAAAACAGGTCTTACGTCTCGAATTCTGTTTATTGCCTTATTTTTTCGAGTCTGAACCTTGCCCTTGACTGGTCCCTTTTAAGAGTTAACAATTACTAAGCTAATCAAGAATTTCACAATATTGAAGCAGTTGCCTGCCAATAACTCGAAGGAGTTTATACAAAGGATTCCTGAGTCCCTTAATGTTGTGAAGGCCTACCGGAATAGGTTGCTTGACAGTGAGGTGACTATAGGGGATTTGATTGTTTCTAAGCATCTATCGAAAAACCCCAAGCACTACAAGCAGCATGTGAGCCAGGTTATCGCAGCTGAACAATTAATCAAGGAAGGCTCCGAAGTCCATGCTGGCAACAGTGTGCATTTTGTCTTTACAGATTCAAAAAACAAGCGTTTTGAGCGGCGCGTGAAAGCTGAGCAACTGATAGACAAAGGAGTCAACCCCGATGAAAGGAAATACCTGCAACTTCTCTACGCATCCACGGAGAACCTTCTAAGTTTTTCCAACTATACTTCAAATACTGTCCAAGAATCAATCAGAGGATATGAAATCAAAAATCTCTTCAACTATGCCGATTCTAAATATCTGTCATCCAAAAAAAGAACCTAACTGCGCTTGCTTAATTTTACATTTATCCTTCGCCTTTTTCTGAGTGTCTGTTAGTAAGCCCAACTTTTCAAGCAAGTATAAGCAATTCTCTGGAGCGTAACCATGATAGTGGTTGTTGAAGTAACCATAGACTTTCTTCACTTTGTTGGCTGTTTCCTGAACCTTGGGCACCCAAGGCTGCAATTCTTCTTCGCTGTATCGATAATCAAACCATATGTCTTCTCCTTTACCGTGCCACCTAAAATACACAAAATCAGCCGTCACATGAACTTCCGGAGGCAGAAGTGGCTCATCTACAATCGTGTAAGTAACCCCATATTGCTTAAGAAGAGAAAAAGTCTTTGTTGAGGGAAGCAACCATGTTAAATTTCTGAACTCCACGACATAGCTAATGTTGGGTCAAGCATTTGGAAAAACGCTTCAAGGTTTTTGGGGTTGTAGGAGTATTTTGGCGGTAGCTGGATAAGTAAGCAAGCGAGTTTGCCTCCAAGCTGCAGTGGCCGCATTAAATCCAAGAATATCTCTAAATCCGCCTTGACTTCTTTTTTAAGCCCCAGCATTTTGTCATGGGTTATAGTTTTTGGCAATTTAGCCGTGAAGACGAATTCTGAGGGAGAATATTTGAGCCAACCCATAACTGTTCCTCTGGATGGATTGCGATAGAATGTTGAGTCTATCTCAGCGGTTTTGAAAACTGGTGTACGTCCTTAGCTTGCTTTCAATGCTTTTCTTTTGGTAAAAGCTGCCTTCCCATTCTTTGTAGCTCCAGCCACAGGTACCCAGGAGAATGTTTTCTTTGCTCAAAGGATCGCCCTCAACTCTTTAATGACGTCTTCTATGTTTGAATATGTTTTGTCAGGTAACTTTTCTAAGACCTCGGAGAAGTGTATTCTCTTATCGGGGATTATGTCTATGACTTTTCATCCTTGTTCAACTTTTAACTCAGATTTTGTAGCTGGAAACGTGGCATCTTCTGCTAGAACTACCTTTGCAGAATAAACCCCTGTGTAGGCTGTGAGTGGAAGAAACTCGCCTAAACCGCATCACTATCAACACAGCAACAACAGCGATCGCAAATATGGCACCGATGAGTATTAGCCATAATATTATTGACCCCTCGCCTACAGTCGTAGTGCCGCCAATGGCAAACAAACGATTACCATCGATTCCAGTTGATTCAAATCTTCAAAGAATCAGTACCTTTAAACTATTTTGTATTTGTGAACGGTAAAAAGAAGTTAAGAGATTTCACAAACGACTTATCAAATCCCCCTACATCCGTGTTGTTAATTTTACGCGAGAGATTATCAAACGCAAAATATTAATTTATTAGCATTATACTAACCCATAGTGGTATATTGTCTGGAATATTTGGAACAAACGCATTCTTGATTACTGACTTAACTCTTCTCATTCAGATCGCGACCTTTGTTCTACTTCTTGGTGCCATGATATACAAAACTAAAAACAAATTCAAGATTCATGGATCCATCATGGGTGTAGCACTAATTGTTCATTTTATAAGCTTCCTTATTGGTATGGGGCCATCTTTTTTTAATGGTTTTAGTTTTTTGGCGACTGAAATATTGCAATTTGGAGTTCAAACTTTGTGGATTCATGCCATAAGCGGTGCGCTTTCATTAGCTTTGGGTTTCTTTCTTGTAGTCGCATGGATTTCTAAAATATCAGAAATTAAGTCTTGTTTTAGAAGAAAGCGGTTAATGGATGCAACAATTTTATTTTGGGCAATATCTTTGATATTCGGAATAACCACTTACATAGCATTCTACATCTAAACAAAATCACTCCAGAAATGAAGCAACATATTTGGAGTGAAATAAAGAAGACCCAAAAGTTAGAAGTTGATCCATAATACTATTCATGAACTTCTTAAGAAGTTCTGAGCTAATCCTATCTCTCTAAAAATCATTAGTTAATATTGAGACTCCAAAAAAAGGGAAAAGGTTATGGTTGACAACAAACTGACACAAAATACACCGTTTGTAGCGCACAGTTTTCTCTTCTTTTCATCTCTCATTTGTGTCATTGAAAAACTTGCTTGCCCTCCGAAGAAGTTGATTGGTTCATAATGTTGTTTCCCGTTGTATTCAATACCGATATTTAGAGCGGGAATGTGGATGTCCAACTCTTGTCGTCCAAGAAAGAGCGGATATGAATGGTGTAGCACTTCATAGCCCATTGAACCAAAAATTTGGGCTACACTATTATAAAAGCGTGATTCACTAACCCAACCCTACCCCACTCTGGGTAGTCCTGTTTCACCTCTCAATGAATTTTCTGGCTTAAAATATTGGAAGTGTGCAAAGCAGTTTCACCTACATACTTCAACACTTAATATCGGGACAAGGCAGCGCGCTTTGGTTAACTTGCTATGTTGACTGTAGCTGTGCAACGGCGGTTTTTATTGTTTCTATGGATTTTTCGAAGCGCTGTTTTGATTCGGATGCGAGTTCGAGTTCTATTATCCTTTCTACTCCGTTCTTTCCGAGAACCACCGGTACGCCTATTGAATAGTTGCTGCAGCCGTATTCGCCGCTGGGGCAGGTTGACACGCTCATGACGCGGTTTCTACCTTTAAGGATAGAGTCTGCCATCATGGCTATGACTGCTGCTGGAGCATAAATTGTGCTGCCTTTGAGTTTGATGACGTCTGCGCCTGAGTTTATCGTTTGGTGGATTATCTTTGCGATTTGGTCTTTGGTGAGCAGGGTGGTTATGGGTATTCCTGAGACAGAGGCATACTCCACTAGTGGAACCATGCTGTCTCCATGTTCGCCAATAACTAAGGCATATGTGTCTTCACTGGAGACATTTAGTTCTTGTGCAATATAGCTTCTGAACCTGAGTGTATCTAGAATGTTGCCCATGCCGAATACGTGGTTAGGTGGCAAGCCTGATTCTTTGCGTGCGATAAAGGTCATGATGTCAACTGGGTTGGTGACTATCATTAGTTTGCAGTCTGGCGCATACTTTGCAACTTCCTTTACTACAGAGCGGATAACTTTCGCGTTGTTGTTCATGAGGACAATCCGAGTCATATCTGGCTTTCGGGCTTGCCCCGCGATAACGATGACTAGTTCGCTGCCTTCCATTTCTTTGAAGTTGTTTGTGCCGCTGATTTTTCCGTCAAACTCGATTGCCGGTGCTGCCTGCATCATATCTAATGCTTCACCCTGAGCGAGTTCTTGGTTGAGGTCAATTAAGACTACGTCGCTGATTCTCTCTTTTAAAATATTAAAGGCTGCTTCGCTACCGACTTTTCCAGCCCCAATAATTGTTATCATAAAAAAACCAATAGGTAATTTCTCTTGCTAACTGATAAACCATGTTCTTTTGTAAATTTAAAAAAGAAGGAGTCTGAAAGTGACATCTCAACGGTAAAGTGGTTCTTTCGATTCTTAGTTCAATTTCCAGGGGCTGAAAATTCAACAATTCCCTAAATAATAAATGCCGAGCAGCTACCCCACCGACTAGAATCTCAAGCCTAGTGGAATCCACTTTAACCCGAACAGACACGGCGCCTCTACCCCTCATCAGTATTACTAAACAGCTTGTAGCCTCGGCGAAGACTCGCCCTATACTCAGCCAGCTTCTTTTCTGCGAAGATCACGTTGGAATGCTGCGTTTGGCCGTCAGCAAGATTGTTTCGGGCAAGATAGAGCCCCGAAGCGTAGAACTCTGCAATCGTATCCACAACTGCAGGCACAGGATCCAACGGCACAGACACAATCCCCTTAAGGGAGTCGTTAATGAAATCACAGGCCTTACCCAGGTACATAGTTAACTCTGCATCAGCAGAGCTTATTCCATCAGTGATAGTGACCCCTGCCATAACCTGAACATTAGCCAAACTACCATATCTAGCAGACAAACCGATTTTCTCCATGAACGCTATAATGCTCTAATATCAAGAAAGATAGGCTCAGTTAGTCAAGGATGTTTTACGAATAACCTTTTATCGCCTTTCATTTAATTATGAGTTGAATAGTGGTATATTCGAAACTTCATGTTAGGTTTGGAGGAATCAAGTGGGGAAAATAGGGTTCTGTGCAACCGTTCTTCTGATTGTAGTTTTCTTCATTAGCCTATTGGCAAGCAGTGGAGTAACTGCCCAAATTACCCAATCGACTGCTTGGAGCAAAACTTACCCCGGTAATGGCGACTTAGCAAAAACTGTTATCCAAACTGTGGACGGTGGTTATGCCCTGATATGTACTGAATACAACCGCGGAAATCCACAATACGCCAGCGGAGTGTTTTATTTGCTAAAGCTCGATTCAAGCGGAAACCTGAAATGGAATAATAGCTATGCCGGGTCTATTTATGACATTGACAGCGGGCAATACCTACTTCAAACATCGGATGGTGGATACGCTGCCATTGCGGAATCTCAACGGAGGGTAGCACTAATCAAAATAGATGCCAGCGGTAAAGAGCAGTGGAGACAAACTTACGCTGAATCAGGAACCTGTATTCCAAGCGCACTTGTCCAAACCAGCGATGGAGGTTTTGCGGTGCTTACGGAGTCAAATTTCTATACAGGTCCAAGTTATCCTCCTCCATCTTATACCAACACTGTATGGCTTGTAAAAGCCAATCCATCCGGAAACTTACAATGGAGTAAAACTTACGGTTTAGGGGACGCAAACTCGCTGATCCAAACCAGCGATGGGGGATATGCTATAGGGGGCAGTCCTCGAACCTCAATTCGGTTTACCTTCTTATCAAAGCTGATTCGAGCGGAAATCAAGACTGGAGAAAGACCTTCTTTCACCAAGACATGAACTTTCTTTGCACCGTTACTCAGACCAGTGACAATGGTTACGCATTAGGCGGATCGATATGGCTTCGCTCCAACGGAGGAGGTTTTAACATGGCTATTACAAAGACAGACTCGGCAGGTAATGAACAGTGGACGAACTATTATGGTGCTGGATCAACCTTTGCTATGACGAAAACAAACGATGGCGGTTTTGCATTGGCTGGCCAACGACTAGTCAAGGTTGATACTGCTGGTAATCAACAATGGGCAGCAAACCTTACTGGACAGCTCAGTTGCGTAATTCAAACAAGTGACGGCGGATACGCTCTATGCGGCTATGAAGGTAGGGTACCGGCGCTGACAAGAATAGACGTAACCAATCCGAACCAGACAGCGCAACCATCAAAGTCACCGAATACAACCCCAACACCGGCCGTTCCAGAGTATCCTTGGTTAGCAATTCTACCTTTACTTCTTGTGATGTTCTCTATCGTCGTGATTCTTTAGGTATCGAAAAGCTGCCAAACTGATCAATAAACATCGTTGAAGTCTTAAGAAGAAAAAGGGAATTGTGCGCGGGAGATATCTCCACTACACAATACCAGACATACAGTCAACTCTGCATACGTAACCAGAATTTGATGTTTATTTTACTTCCGCTACCTAACTGGTGACTTGAAAGAAGTTAAGGATTCAATCCAAAGTTACAGATAAAACGATTGTCAAGAATTTGAGCTTACTTCTGCAAAGTTAGCTACTCATATCTTATTGGATATAGAGGTTTTTTGGTTCTTTTCGCCTGACTTGCAGGGGTACAGCTTCTAAGGATACCTGCGCCAATCTATCCTCAACTTTAACGTGATGATTTTTAAGATAGACGGATTCTTCATTTGTTTAATCCATACATCAATTCATCCTATTGTGCAACTGCTCTCAAACATTGCACATATGAACCACAGCACAACAACATTCTAAAAAAAACACGCGTTAAAATTTAAAAAAACAGTCATTTTAGCTGCAACCCAGTTTACATTGAAGTTTTGGTAAATTTGAGTTTAAAATATTTCTTAATTAAAAGCAAACAAAAAAAATTGAGGGGTTTTATGGACCTTTTTTGGTGATTTCTTTGATTGCGCCTGCTGCGACGGTTGTACCCATGTCTCGGATTGCAAATCTACCGAGTTCTGGGAATTCAGTGAATGCTTCGACTGCGATTGGGTGGAGTGGTTCCATGCGTACCCATGCTGCGTCGCCTGTTTTGAGGTAGCTTGGGTGCTCTTCAGATACTTGGCCTGTGCGTGGGTCGATTTTCTTTATTAGTTCTGTGAATTTAACTGCAATTTGTCCTGTGTGGTAGTGAAGTACTGGAGTGTATCCTGCTGCAATTGCTGTTGGGTGGTAGATAATGATGATTTGTCCGATGAATTCTTTCGCTACTGTTGGTGGGTTGTCAACTGGACCTGCAACGTCTCCACGGTGAACATCAGTTTTTGAGATACCTCTAACGTTCATTCCGATGTTGTCGCCTGGTTCAGCCATTGGGATTTGTGTGTGGTGCATTTCAATTGATTTTATTTCAGCGGTCTTATTTGATGGCATGAAGATAAGGGTTTGACCTGGTTTTAGAATGCCTGTTTCGACTCTGCCTACTGGGACAGTACCGATACCTGTGATGCTATAAACATCTTGAACTGGAATACGTAGGGGTTTGTTGGTCGGTTTTGCTGGAATCTCGAGAAGATCAAATGCTTCCATCATAGTTGGACCTGTATACCATGGCATCTTTTCACTTTTCTTGACCAAGTTGTCGCCAGTCCAGCCGGAAACCGGGATGAAATTAACTTTATCAATCTTGTAGCCAACCATCTTGATCATTCTTGTGATTTCGTTCTTCATTTCATCGTAACGATCTTTACTCCAGTTAACGGAAGCGTCATCCATCTTGTTAATGGCAACGATTAGCTGACGTATACCTAGAGTGTATGCTAAGAATGCGTGCTCACGAGTTTGACCACCTGCTCCAATTCCTGCTTCGAACTCGCCTTTTTTAGCTGAGCTGAAAAGAACTGCTGCATCGGCTTGGCTTGCTCCAGTGATCATGTTTTTGATGAAGTCTCTGTGGCCTGGCGCATCAATGACGGTCATGTTGTATTTCTTGGTTGGGAATTGCAGGAATCGAAGGTCAATTGTGACACCTCGTTCTCGTTCTTCCTTCAAGTTGTCTAAAACCCAGGCGAAATGGAATGTTGTTTTGCCCATTTGTTCGGCTTCAGCTTTGTAAGCATCGATTGTTCGTTGGTCGATAACGCCGGCAAGGTACAATAAGTGTCCTGTGGTTGTTGATTTTCCATTGTCAACGTGACCCATGATGATGATGTTTAAGTGTGGTTTATCGCTTTTGCTCATTTTCATTCCTTCAATTAATTTACCTAATTTTGTGAATTCGTTAACACATCACTCCTCCGATTATTTTAAGTTTATGATGTTACTCCCACTTGCAGTATGACAGAAAAACCCAGAAAGTAAAGAAAAACTAAACGCAAAAAACTAGGCCAAGTTAATTTTTGTGCACAAAATAACTTATAACCTTCAACAGTTTATGGCTACTTATGAGTTTCAACAGTGAAATGATTCAGGGAATATCCGTAGTAACAACTACTTGGAATGAAGCGGAAAACATTGAGGAATTAATTCGCAGAGTCAGATCAACGCTTCAAGATATTCCTCACGAAATAATAGTTGTTGACGACAACTCTTTTGATGGAACGCTCAAAGTTGCCGAACGTTTTGCTGATGTTGCCGTGGGAAAAATGCGAGAGGGACAAACCAAAGGTTTATTGTATGGGACCAAACTTGCCAAGTATCCAGTTATTGTAACTATAGATTCTGATTTAGAGAACAGTCCTGAACTAATACCGAAACTTGGGGAAAAAATAACTGTTTTTGATTTGGTAGTTGCGTCACGAAGCGTTGTTCATAGATTTTCTGAGCGGTGGGCAGCTAAAACGTTGGGTAAAATCTGCGGTGTTTCGGATTTTTACTCGAATTTTAGAGTTTACAAGAAACAAATCCTCGCCAGAGATTTGATTGGTGGAGAACCTTTTGGGGGAGAATTATTAGTTGCAGCCAAAAAGGATGGATTTAGGATAGGCGAAATAATGTACGAGGCTCCGCCAAGGCGCAGCAAACCCCGAATCGGAGGATCAATTAGAGCCAACTTAAGGATAATTGTTGCTTCTTTGAAATGTTTTTTTTTATCTATCTGTTTTAGTTTATCCACTAATTTTGCTCGTGATTAACAAAAAAACATAAGTCAAGAAGAGGAAAGAGACAAAACGATCGAAGAATTTAGCAAAAGGATCAAATCTAAATTCTGGGAGCAAAAAATTATTTTTGTTCAATAAGCTCAATTAGGGTTCCGTCTGGATCTTCGATAAAAGCAATCGTTGTTTTTTCGTTAAACTTGAATGGTTCATCTGTAATAGTTATGTTTTCTTTGCGCATGGTTTCAAGAGTTTTGTTTATGTCAGCGATTTCGAAGCCTAAATGATCAAACAACCTCTCTTCATATTCAGGTTGGGCAAATTTGTTTTGGTTATGGAAAAAGGTTAGTTCTAATTTGCAACCTTTACCCTCTGCATCCTGAAGGAACGCAATTTCAGCATTGGTTTGCTTGATTTCATGGCGACTAAGAAGTTTTAACCCGAAGAACTTGGAGTAAAAATCGATAGATCTCTCCATATTACTTGTGCGAATACTAGTGTGAACAAACATTTCTTTCACCTGTTAGTAATGTAGGTTTTTAATGATCTTTTAAGCTATGGGTTTCTTGCTTGTTGGTCCAAGGTTTTATTAACAAGCGCATCGGCTCTTTCAATTTGGGGATTACTTCTTGGAACGTTAACAAAACTAATTTTTTCAAAACAAACCTTCAAATGCTGCACTTTACGCCAGAGCAGCCATAACTCGTTGTTTTTTACTGCGTAAAGACCGTTTAATTGTTTTGCCACAAGTTCACTGTCCAAGTGACAAACAATCTCCAACGTTTTTTGGTCGGTAGCAAACTTTAATGCCATCAATAATGCTTCATATTCCGCTTGGTTATTAGTGTGAACTCCAATGAAACGTGAATCAGCCTTAACCGTTTCACCTTTGTCATTTAATGCTATGAATGCTATTGCCGCTGGTCCAGGGTTACCTCTTGCACCGCCATCAGAATAAATCATCAGTCGCTGACTCATAGGATTTTTCACTTACCAGTTTAGCTTCAATTGATTATCTAAACCGTTAATGAGCTTATTTAGGTAGTTTGAGAAAAAAGATGTTTTGTAGCTTTATTTTTTTAATAGTTCCATCAATTTTGGCATGAGTTCGCATCCACGCTCTATTGTGCCAAGGCTGCCTTTCGCACATTCTTTCTCGCAGAATTTGATAACTTCACCATCGCTAACAATTTTATCTCCTGAAATCAGAATTGGAACTAGTGTATCACTGTGAACTTTTAGAGAACAAGGCGTGGCGTGGTCAGTTGTTACGCAAATAAGGTTTTCTTCAAGTGAAATCTGTTTCAGGAGCGGCCCAAAGAAGTACTTGTCGATACCTGAAATAATTTGCGTTTTCAAGGTGCAGTTACCATCGTGTCCTGGTTCGTCGGGACCTTTTAAGTGAATGTAGAAGCAATCATGCTGAGGCAAAGCTTCAAGGAGCGTTTCCACTCTAACTTCACAGTCTTTAGAAAGGTTACCTGACGGTGGCGGAAGCAAGGACGATTCCATACCAGCCAGTTGGGCAATGCCACGTTCTGCATGCATATCAGCTAAACACGCAAAATTTACATGATAACGCTCGTTAATGTTAAAGAATTTCGGCAACAAATGTCCTGCATCCCTTGTCAAAACAACGTTTGCTTTAAGTTTACCTTCTTTCGCACGTTTCACATTTATTGGGTGATTTTCCCAGAGAGCATGAGATTTATCGATGAATTCGTTCACAATGGCAGCGGAGACTTTGGCAGCTTCGGTTGTATCAGTTGGTTCGCATGTTTGCAGAACCATTTCAACTTCAGCTTTAGCTACACCAAGTCCGTTAACGATTATGTATGCAGGATCGCTATTAGTTATGTTGCTTGAAAAGGGCTTAGCTTTACTTTTAATTAGAAGAACTGCTCTGTGCCCCAGAGTATTACAGAACTCAAAGGTTGAAGGACAAGATTCGAGCTTAACACCTTTATTAACTGCCTTGCTAAGCTCAGTGGCTTCCTCAGTACTTAAGGTACGAGCCACTCGACGATCAAGGAGATTTTTTCCTTGACCTAAAGTGGCAAAGTTGCATCGCAGAGCCAAGTCGCCATCCCTCATATTCAAGCCTGCACCAGCCGCTTCAATAACACCTCTGCCTGTACTATACTTGAAAGGATCATAACCTAAAAGTGAAATAACAGCAACATCACTCTCAGGTGCAACTCCTTTCTGCACCGAGTACATCAAACCTGTTTTTCCCTTTTTTGCTAGAGAATCCAAGTTAGGGGTCTCTGCTGCTTCTAGAGGGGTTTTATTTCCTAAAGATTTTATTGGTAAATCGCCCATGCCATCGATAGCAACGAAGATTAATTTCAAATAATTTGCCTCGTTAAAGGTAAGCTAACTCGGTCAGCATTATTATTTTTTTGCATTAAAATACCTATCTTTTCAAAGAAAAATCTTTTCTGAGTTCATCTTTGGGTTTCGTGTAGACTTACAGTTGTGCTCACAAGGTAAAAATCGGTTTATTTTAAAAGTTTTCGGAAGAATTTTATTCGTGTCTCGATTTTTTTATCTTTACGAGTTGACTATGGTTGCAAAAAGTTGTGCGCTAACAAATATTCAACTGAATCATCCATATTCAATTCAGTTAGCAGTGTTCTTTTCTGAGAGTTATTAAGTATACTTCTAAATTATTTTTTGTTGTTGTAGTTTGCAACTTCATTACTATTTTTTAAGGGCCTCAGGTTGATTTACGTTTATGGTAATTATGGAATTAGCATTGGAAAGCTAAAACTTTCTAAATTTTATCCTGAAAGTTCCTTTTTCGCTTATATGTCAAAATTGCTACTGAAACTATTACCATTAAGGCAATCGCAACTACACCATAGATCAATGATTCGAACTTGTGCTGACGTTGCTTGATAATTTTGGTTCAGATAAGGGTTGGTTTGAATCAGTAACGTTTGTTGGAGAAGATTGTTGAATGCTTGAGGTATTTGTGGGTGTTGATGTTGGATGTTGCGATGTTCCAAGGGTTGGGCTGTTTTGGGCTGATGCCAAATCATTGATTTTGCCTGTGCCGACACTTGTTCCTGGAGGGTAATCAGCCCCCGAGCTACTCATTGTTATAGTTGTGATCAGTGAAATCCAAGCAGCACCATTCGATCCGGCAAGAATTAGGCGGAGGCCCTCGACTAGAGGGTGACCATCTTGTTGGTAGGCTATTATGGTTTGTGGTTGCATTGCTAATTCGATTGGTATGTTGACTTTGTAGCCGTCTGAGGCAGTGAATTGAATTGAAGAGACTTCGGGGGTTAGTTGTGCTTTGATAAGTAAATCGCTTAGAAGTATTCCAGTCCAGTTGCCGTAGGTTGCTAGACTACCATCGCAGTAAAGTTCAGCGTAGACTGTTGTTGTTGGTATAACTTGAAGGTCTTCTTGTGAGAGGTTGATAGAGGTGCCAGAAAGGTTGATGAGTTCTAAGTTGGAGGCAGGTTCTGCTAGGACTGAACCTGTGATTACAGTTAATAATAATCCTATTAGTGCAATAGACCATGTTGTTTTATATTTTATTTTCACGTGTATTGCGTCTCCTTTCACCACCTTCTTATGACACATGTCATACTTTTAAACTCTTCCAAACAACAACAAGCATTCAACATCCTGCACGTAAGAAAACTTGGAACTACACTAAAGACTCACACAACATGCCTATCTCAAAGATGTGTAGAATTTAGTGAGAACTACCGCCCAGATCAGATGCAGTATAAGCAGACAAATGACAAGCGAGAATAGGCGTGTGTTTCACATTTGCATATTTGCCCTTAAATTTATTTTTACTTAAAAGCCATTAGTTCTGTCTTTAGAAATGGTTTTAAGTCCTTAACTTCTTAGTTCTTCATCAGTTAGTCGTGGTAATTTTGAATGAATATGATTTGATTGTTATTGGAACAGGTTCAGGAATGGAACTTGCCTCTGCTTTTATCCAAGAAAACCCGAAAGCGAAGATCGCAGTAATCGACAAAGATGAACCTGGAGGAATCTGCCTCACAAGAGGCTGCATACCCTCCAAACTACTAATTTACCCAGCTGACGTTGTGAGAACAATACAGAGAGCCCACGAATTCGGAATACACGTAGAAATCAAAAACATAGATTCAACAGCAATTATGGCACACATGCGATCACTTATTGATAAAGATATAAACATGATAAGAAAAGGTCTCACCAATTCGGATAACATAGACTATTTCCAGAATACGGCCGAGTTTGTAGCCCCATACATCCTGAAAGTCGATGACAAAACGATAACTTCTAAAATGATTTTTCTCTCCATAGGCTCAAGACCATTAATCCCGCCTATTGATGGTTTGGAAAAAACTGGTTACCTCACAAGCGACACAATTCTCAAAATCCCTCAACTGCCTGCGAGCATTGCCATAATAGGAGGCGGCTACATAGCAGCAGAATTCGGTCATTTTCTTTCTGCAATGGGTGTCAAAGTCACGATAATTGGGCGAAATCGACATTTAATACCTGAAGAAGAACCTGAAGTCTCCGCATTAGTCAAGTTGGAACTTCAGAAAAACGCCACTATATTTACGGGTTACGATGTACGCTCTGTTACTTTAACGCCTGAAGGAAAAAAGAAGATGACAGCTGTAAACGTAGAGAATCAACAAGAAACTCAAGTAGTTGCAGACGAGATTCTATTAGCGGTTGGAAGGAGAACCAATGCTGACCTTCTTCATCCAGAAAAATCAGGGATACAAGTCGACAAAAAAGGTTACATAATCGTAAATGAGTATCTGGAAACCTCTCAGCTTAACATATGGGCAATGGGTGACGCGGACGGAAATTTCCTCTTCAAGCACGTTGCCAATTATGAATCCCAAATCGTCTACTATAATGCCATCTTAAAGTACAAGACAAAAGTTAACTATAAAATAATTCCTCATGCCGTTTTCACCGATCCAGAAATAGCCAGTGTGGGATTAAAAGAAAGCGAAGCGGTAGAAAAATACGGCAAAGACAAGGTATTGGTTGGCTTCTACAAATACGCAGACACTGCTAAAGGTGAAGCAATGAATCTAAAAGACGAATTTGTAAAAGTTATAGTTGAAAAAGATACAAACAGGATTCTGGGTGCCCACATAATTGGACCTCAAGCATCTATTCTGATCCAAGAGATAATTAATTTAATGTTCACAGAAAATCAGAGTGCAGAAACTTTGACTCGCGCTATGCATATTCACCCCGCGATGCCTGAAGTAGTGGCGAGAGCTTTTAGCTCCTTAATGATAATTGATCAATACCGCCATTTCTTAAGTGAACACCTTGAATTCTTCAAAAACCAAACATAGTCGCAAGAACTGAGACAGCGAGAGAGGTTCATCTAAAACGAATTACCGTTTTTATTTCTTCTTTTTCTGGAGAAAACACCTTCTTAAAGTCTGTTAAGGGTTACCTTTCATTTATCATCTTGTTTAAGACATCACCGTAATTGTGTTGAATCTCCATCATAATCCTGAGGTCCTTTTCAAAATTCCTCTTATCAGAACTTATTTGACCAGTTATTGGATAGTTGTCTAAAAACCATGTTGATTAACTCTTTCCAGAAGGCTTTACTATTTAGTTGCTTAATGTAGTTCAAATCTTTTAATGCAGTAAGAGTTAAATAGAGTTCAGTATTACCTTTATTAAAAATAGTGTTACTGTGATTAGTTTATGACATACTTCAATAGTCGAGACATAGCGGCAATAGCGTTGTCGGCAGCCCTATGGGGAGTACTTAACTCAATCTTCTCACCAATAGTTTTCAGCATAACACATCTCCCCCCTACTCTGCGATTTAATAGGATTCACAGTCCTAACCGTGGCTGCCTGGTGGATAAGAAAAACCGGTGCAATAACAGCCATTGGACTAATAGCAACACTCATAAACTTTACATTAAACCCTCAAGCCCTGACATTTTTAGGCTTCACGGCAGCAGCCTTGGTATTCGATGTAACATCATCGATAGTGGGATTCAACTTCTTTTTTAGAAAAGCAGCCAACACAATAACCATGGCCATTACAATCTCCACACTTTCAGCAGCTGTCGCCGGATTCATTATAGGCTCGTTTTTCATGGCTGGTCCAGACCTGTCGCTGTGGGGGGTGTGGCTGGTTGGGCAAGATTGCATGCTGTGGGTGGGATAATTGGCGGAATAATTGGAGCGTCTCTTGTGGCAGCTTTAAACTCAAGAAAAATCAATATCCACGGCCAAACAATTAATGAACAAAATAATAACCTATCTTCAGGTGATTCCATTAAATGAGCCGCCAAGCATATTTTAATCAACTCGCAGACTCCTGGGACAAACGTTTCCAGACTGAAGAGCTGTCAACTTTCTTAGAGCAACTCATATCAACGTTTGGTCTTTTACCAGGACAAAAAATATTAGACGTAGGAACTGGAACAGGAATCTTGATTCCTTTTCTGCTTAAAGCCGTAGGGCCTACGGGACAAATTTCAGCAATTGACTACGCAGAAAGAATGGTAGAGATATGCAAGTTAAAATTTGCTCATCTCCCAAACGTGACCTTCGCCGTTCAGCAAGTTGAAAAACTCAATTTCCAATTGCAGACTTTTGACGCTGTTATATGCTTTGGATTGTTTCCACACTTAGAGAACAAAGAAGAAGCCCTGCGACAGATTAACCGCGTACTAAAAATAAATGGCAAACTCATCATAGCTCATGCTCTCAGCAGCACTGAAATAAAAGCACATCACCATAACGCATCATCAGTAGTTGCTAACGATGTATTTCCATCTTTGGCAGTTATGAAAAAGTTGTTGACACAAGCGGGCTTTGGAAAAATTCAAATCATTGACAAACCTGGACAATACCGCAATATTTCAATCAAACTAGAAAAAAGCGAATAGAGAGACAGCTGATGACTACTCTCAATAAAGTTTCTGTTTTTACTATTTGCTTTAATATTACTTTGGTGTGTCTTGCTTGAATAAGGTGCCAAAAACAGTGCCTGTAGAAAACCACGATGGATGGCCATACAAGAAATTGGAACATTGGCCTCCAATGACTTACAGAAACCACTCAACTATCAGTTTGGAGACTAATAAGACCTTTATGGACCATCCTTGAGATAGAAAACACATCTAAACATTATATGGAGTTGCAACCGTGGGTTCCATTCTGCGACGGCAAATGCACTTTCTGTTATTTCCCTGTAAACTGCGATAAACAAAATGTCAACTTATACCTAAAAGCCTTAAAAAAAGCATTAAGCTTCTACGCTGAAAGTCCATATGTTAAATCAAGCACCTTTAGTGAATTTTACATAGGAGGAGGAAGCCCATCTGTTCTCGCTAGACACCAAATAGAGGAACTTCTCCGCTTTTGCAAAGATACCTTCAGTTTCACTTCTAACTCCACCACAAAGTTTACCGCATGCACAAATAATCTCACCGAAGAAAAAATCCGACTGTTTTCTTCAAATGCAGTTGACCAACTCGACATAGGAATCCAAACCTTTGACGAGGGTCTTCGCAAGATTCTAATGCTGCGCGATAGCAGCACTAAGGCAATTCAAAAACTCAGAGAAGTTAAAAAACACGGATTGCATGTCAGTATCGACTTACTCTACAACCTACCAGGACAATCTCTGGAACAATGGAAAAAAGACCTAAAACAATCCGTTGAACTAGGTCTGGAGAGTGTTGATTGTTATCCTTTAGAGTTGTACCCTAACACACCACTTTCAAACATGATTTCCAAAGGAGAATTACCTCCAGCTAATGGCGACGCTAAAGAGCTTGAAATGTACCTCGAAGCTTACCAATTTTTTAAGGAAAACGGTTATGCACCAACCTGTCACAACAGGTTTTCAAGGTTGAAAGAAGACTTCGACGAACCATCCTCGGAAGTCATTGGTACGGGCGCGGGCTTTTTCATGGGCCGTTTAGGCAGCTACCTATATTCAGATATAGAGAACGTTGAAGAGTACATCTCAAAAGTTCAAAATGGAGGGTTGCCAATTTCAAAGCTTGCTAAGCTTTCTTTAGAAGATGAAATGAGAACGGCTATGATGCTGATTTACGTTCGTGTTTCAGTGGATCAAGAAGAATTCAAGGTTAAGTTCGGCAAGTCTCCTGAAGAAGCATTTCCTGATGCCATTGAAAAACTTCAAAGGAATGGATTGATCAAAGTGGAAGATGGCAAAATAAGTCTAACTAAGAAAGGCGATCCATGGAGATTCAATATTGCGTGGGAATTCTTTAAGTAAGAATTTAGACAAGGAACTCTGACAAAGAGTCCAGAAAATCTATAAGCATTGTGATAGAGATTGGGCGAACCGATTATAATAGTTGAAGGGCTTGGTTACAACTATGGCAAACTCGTCGCAGTCGACAATATTAGCTTCTCCGTTGACGAAGGGCAGATTTTTTCATTTCTTGGACCTAACGGTGCAGGAAAAACAACTACAATAAATATACTAACAACCCTGCTTCCAGTTCAGAAAGGGAAGGTTATCATATCAGGTTTTAACGTTAAGCAGCAACCTGATGAAGTCAGACGAAGCTTGGGTATTGTGTTCCAAAGAAAAACACTCGACTGGAATCTAAAAGTATGGGAAACACTAGAATTTCACGGCAGACTTTACTCTATTCCAAAAGACCCACGTAAAGCTCGCATAGATGAATTGCTGCAAATAGTCGAATTAACTGATAAAAGAAATGAATTTGTAAAAAACCTTAGCGGAGGTATGAAACGCCGTTTAGAAATTGCAAGAGGACTAATGACTCGACCAAACATACTGTTTTTAGATGAACCAACAATAGGTCTTGACCCTCACTCACGAATGAAAATCTGGGAATACATCAAGAAAGTAAACAAAGAAGGAGTTACAATTTTCCTCACAACACACTACATGGAAGAGGCAGATCAACTAAGCGACGAAATATACATAATGGACCAAGGAAAAATAATTACAAACGGAACATCTGAGCAACTGAAGAATTCACTTGGCAGAGATATGGTTTATCTGGAAACAACCAACAATAAGAAATCAATAGAAACAATCAAAATACTTCCAGAAGTGACTAATGTTCGAAGCTTCTCCAAAGGGTTTCTAGTTGACCTTAAAACAGAAGGTGCTCATTTCATGCCTAAACTCATGGAGACAATCCGAAGCGAAAAAATCGAGGTGACCAGCATCAACCTAAAAAAACCCACCTTAGACGATGTTTTCATATACTACACGGGTAGAGGCCTAAAAGAAAACAATGACGGAAACGAAGTACCTTGATTGGAGACGGTAGAATTGAGGACTGATTTTGTCACTGTTTATTGGAGAGATATGAAAAAGTTTTTCCGCTCCAAATACGTTCTAATCACTTCTCTGATCCAACCAGCACTCTGGCTAGCAATTTATGGTTTGTCGATGACTGGCAGCTTTGATTTGATCAACGCAGGCAATCCTTTGAGACAGGGCTTTGTCGCCGTCAACTACTTAACATTCATGGCTGCCGGAGTGGTTTCTTTGACTATTCTTTTCACTTGCTTATACTCAGGAACCTATGTTCAATTTGATATGCAGTTTGGTTTAATGAAAGAGATGGTTGCCTCACCAATAAAACGCTCCCACATACTACTCGGATTAAGTTTAAGCGGGTTAACAAAAGCACTAATTCAAACAACAATAATTCTGGTCTTTGGTTTTATCTTGGGAGTAAAGTACTTTGCTGGTTTTACAATATTGAGCATGCTGATTTCTGTTTTGGGGATAATTCTATTTGTAGTTTTATTTAGTATGGGTTTGATGTTTCTTGCCCTAACTCTTGGAATAACCATAGAAGGCCACGACTCGATTCAAAGCGTTATAACTCTGCTTACTCTGCCCCTCTTCTTTGCTAGCAATGCTCTATACCAAATGAATTCTCTGCCGAGAGCTATTCAAGTAGCCAGCAGTTTCAATCCTCTATCATATTTCATAAATGGAATAAGATACTTTTCTATTGGACCAAAATTTTATTCAATGGGAACCTATTATGAATTTGGATCAACCGACATGCTGCTTTCCTTGGCTGTTCTTTCAATATTCACAATTGCAACGTACCTGTTGGCAATGAGAGCTATCAAGAGAGTCAAAATGGTGTAAACTACTTTTTTTCGTTGGTAATGTCTACCGTTTAGGGTTAGCAACAATCCATTTTACATTATCGAACCCGTACTTTGCCAGCAGCGGCGCTAAAAAATTTGGGAGAACCTCATCAGCCACCTCTCCCAAAACCACAGTGTCGCCTTCCTGATAGACAAGCGCCACACAGACGAAATCTTTTTGGAGTTCGTATTTAGATAGGATTTGCCAGTATTCTTCAATGCCTTTGCCTTTCTCGATGAACCAGACGCATTTATCGTTGGATACTTCGTCTTCAAATTTGTTGAATGCGCGGACGACTTCGGCTACGTTATCGGGAGTTTGGACTGTTTTGACGCAGAACCAGATTGTCATGTAATCCCTACCGCAAATAAAGTTTACCGATTTATTTGTTTTCCGCATTTTGAACAGCTAATCAAGTAGCCAGCTGCTTAGCGGTTATTTGATTCAAAAAACCAAGCTATTTGCCAATATAGCTTTGCGCGGATTTAAAATTGAATCTGAAATTACATAAATAAAAAAATAGTGGTATGTGATTGTGCTAAGCCTATCACAACTTCTTATATGAAGTGAAGATCGATATAGAAAGCGCTTGCAAAGAGTTAGTTTAAATGGCAAAGAAAAACTACCCAGAAATTAACTGTGCTTCTAGCCTAGACCACAAAAGCAAATACACAAAATATCAAGAAGGGATGCCTACAATAAGATGTGTGTGCGGTCTAAGAATTTTGGTAGTCCCGGATTTAAAAGCTATGAACCTCGCCATAAAAAATCATGTGGCCGAACATAAGCAAACGGATTATGGTTTAGCATTTGACTTATTGGAGGAGTTTCTAACAGAGCAGATTCTGATGGCGGCAAGCAAAATCAATCTGCCAAACGTGAGTTAGCAATGAACAACCTGCTAATGTCCTCGAAAATCCTATCCTCTTGGAGGAGGGTTTACCTGATTTTATTTTATAGTGAGAAAAAAAATGATGTAATCTGATAATTTCTAAGTTGATTTGTCTATCCGGTATATGCGTTGACAAGCCTTGTTTTCTTCATAGCAGGAGGGTGCAATTGGCGATTGCATGTGCGTGTTTCTTGAATTA
The DNA here is from genome assembly GCA_963741005.1 of Candidatus Bathyarchaeota archaeon. Taxonomy (GTDB): domain Archaea; phylum Thermoproteota; class Bathyarchaeia; order Bathyarchaeales; family Bathycorpusculaceae; genus Bathycorpusculum. Next base: position 47,311 of record CAVUGQ010000005.1, on the reverse strand, counting down.
TGGCTTATAGATTACGCAAACGCCCATATCCTTATTTACACGCCACTTTAGACCTTTTTCCTCAATAAAATTTTGTAAAGATGGCTTGCAATCGTCCTTCATAACTAGTTCAAACCTGCCTTGGATTTCTCTGACATAAACTGCGGTCGGCTGAGCTAAGTCATAAATGATAAACTCCTTTAGCAAAGCTACAGCTTGATGCCTTTCCAACTATACACCCACCAAGCTCCTTTGACGTTGATTTCATATATAACGGTTTAGAGAATTACAGTATCTATATTGTCAAGTTTTTCCTAAAATTTTCTATGCTTTTCTTGTTTTCAACCTTGTTCTATATCTTAAAAGACTAAGGAACACTGAGATATACACGAATATTAACCGTACCATCTGCGAAGCTTTCGGAAACGACTTACAGTCAAATTCTTACATTACCCTGAAGAAATTAAGAGTCTGCTAGAAGTTTGATTCAAATACATCTCTCAAAAGGACAACTTAATATTCCTGAGGAAAAGAAAATAGGTAACAACCAAGCTTTAGTACGAAGGCAAAAGTGGCCGAAAACAACATAAAGCGGCCGGGGTGGTGTATTTTGTGTCAGTTTGTTGTCAACCGTAACCATTTCTTCTTTTCTTTTTTTAATTCTATGCTTTTTTACTGAAAAAAAACGTCATTTCACGAGCGCGTGCTTAATAAGTGTTGTGTTTAAAACATCAGATGATTACCATCGTTTACGTTAAGATACCAACATTTAATATACAACATACAACAGCATTTGCTTTTGTTGGCGGGCAATCCCTAAAAGGCTTGCCTTTGCCAATTATAATTATAGGAAAGAAAAAACATGAAAATTTCAAGAAGCAAAACCAACGCTACTTTGATTGCTTTGTTTCTGATGCTAACTATAACTGCTACATCTATATTCGTTGCTTTGCCATCCACTAATGCGCATGATCCTCCAGTTTATATGCCAACCAACGCCTATGTAAACTGTGCGCCGCCTGTCATCGGTCTCGGCCAGTCCACCGCTATCGTCGTTTGGCTTGACCGAACTAATCCAACATCAACCGGTACGAGCGGTGAAAGATGGTCTGGTTTCTTGCTAACCATCACAAAACCAGACGGATCTAACATGACCATTGAGACCTTGGGATTCCCTCAGTGCCATTGCCAGCGACTTTCAGTCATTCACCCCCACCGAGGTCGGCAATTACTCAATTGTGTTCAGTTGGCCTGGTGCAACTGTAGTCGCCGGAAATCAGCCTTATGTCAATAGAGAAGATACCATCGGTGATATTTGGCTAGGCTCCACAAGCAAACCATGCACGCTCACCGTAACCGAGGAACTGGTGCCAAATTTCCCAGAAACGCCTCTGCCAACAGACTATTGGACTAGACCGATAACTGACATAAACCGAGCATGGTACCCTCTTGCAAGTAACTGGCTACAAGGAACCTGGCTGCAGAATTACATCCAGACAGTAGGTACAGGACCCATGAGTGCTCACGTGCTGTGGGCTCGGCCCATACTGCCTGCATTCCCCGGTGGCATTGCAGATGCAAACTATGGAAACTTGAACGCAAACATTGAAGACTACCTAAGCCCATGGGGAGGCTGCATCATCATGAACGGCATAATCTACTACAACACACCACAAAACGCGCAAACTGCCCGGTACGGATTTTACGCTATAGACCTCTATACTGGACAACAAATATGGTACAATAACGGAACAAACCCCATTACAATGGCTGCGTACACCGGTGCAGGCGGCGTTGACCCTCCGGTTACCCAAAGCTACCCGAAACTCTCATGTGGTCAAATGTTAAAAATTGACAACGTAAACGGAAGAGGAGTAGCTTCCTACCTTTGGGAGCAAGGACCCAGCACAAGCGCTGATCGACCAGGTTACACCACATGGTACATGCTTGACCCCAGCACTGGAAACCTAATGCTAACGCTGAATAACGTGCCATCCGGTACATCCTCAACAGACGCACAAGGAGACTTACTGATATACACTTACAACAGAGCCACAGGCAACATTCTCTGCTGGAACTCAACTCAAGCAATTCCCCCGGGAAGACGCGCTAGGAACTGGACAGCAAACTTGGAGACCCGAAATAGGACAAGTAATCGACACTATGAACAACACTCTATTCACACCGGGAGCTTGGTCTTCAGCTTTGGACGCACCCACGTTAGCGGCGTTAAACGCTGGACCTCTTTCTCCATACACAATGAACGTAACAGTACCCGCGGGCCTACCCGGAAGCATTACTATACTGCAAGATGAGACTCGTGAGCCAGTAGGAATATTTGGCTCACAAATTAACTCGACCTATACTGGTGGAACCGCAACCCCTAGCGCCGACGTATTCACAGTATGGCATGTAACCATAAACGACCATGCGGCACCATACAGCCCATGGCCTAACTTAGCAGGTACACTTAACAACAACCTTGGATTCACCGCTACGCTGGATTACAAGAAAGACGTTACTGTTCCATTACCTGACAAAAACTACACATGGAGCATCAGTCTTGGAGGGCAAGCAGACAAAGCTGGCGTATTTTTCCTAAGATGCACACAAACAGGCCAACTATGGGCCTATAGCATAGAAACTGGTCAGCCAATGTGGGGACCAATCCAGGGAATACAGGGCGGCGACGCAAACGACCAGATGATATACTACAGCCTAAGCGTCACAGTCTATGGAGACAAAGCTCTTGTCACTGCTGGCTATCAAGGAACGATCACCGCTTACGACGTTCAAACTGGGAACTTCCTATGGCAATACCAAGCCTCAGCAGCACCCTACAGCTATGAGAGCGCATACGGAGCCAACATGCCACTAAGTCTCGGCAGTATCTGCAACGGAATGATATACACCTGGTCCAACGAGCACTCACCCACTAACCCACTTTGGCGTCAATCATACACACGCTGTATCAACGCAACTGACGGAACATTGTTGTGGAAGCTGTCAACTTACATGGATTTCATCGGCACGCCCTCAGCTATTGCGAATGGCTACCTCGTAACCGCAAGCGACTATGACAACTTGATTTACTGCATCGGTAAAGGGCCAAGCGGCACCACCGTCTCTGCACCACTGGGCGGTGTTACAGAGGGAAACAGTTTTACCATCACGGGCATGGTTACGGATCAATCCCCAGGAGCAGTAGCATTCGCGTCTAAGTATGGACTCATGAATGGAGTAGCAGCCGTATCCGATAATGACCAGGAAGCTTACATGGAATATCTCTACGAGCAACAGGTAAAACCGACTAATGCAATGGGAGTTCCAGTAGATATACAAGTGATTGATCCTAACGGAAACTCTGTTGACCTCGGCACAGCAAATAGCAATGTTAACGGCTTCTATAGCTTCCAAGTGGACCCAGATATGCTTGCTGCCGGATCTGGCACATACCAAGCTATCGCTACGTTTGCAGGCTCTAACTCGTATGGTTCATCAAGCGCAGAATGTGCTTTCACCGTCAACTCTGCAGCACCAACCGCAACGCCAGTCCAAGTAACCGATCTGCCGCAAACAGATATGTACATCTTAGGTGCAACAATCGCCATCATAATCGCAGTCGCGATAGTCGGCGCTTTGCTAATGATGATGTTCAGGAAGCGGCTATAAATATGCTGAACAAAAACTATTTTTCCCCTTTTTTAGTTTTAGAAAAGTAATGTTGAATAGAATTGGGGGCTGAGAAGGCTCTAGATGGTAATCGCAATCGAAGTATTCGTTGTCTTTGGGAGTTTTTCCTTTCCTTTAACTCCATTAATTGAGCACTAGAGCCTCAGTAAACCCTTCGTTAATATGGAATAGAAGTATCGATGTGGTCATAATCGTTGCAATCGCTATTGTGGATGCTTTTCTGCAATTACTAAAAGAAACCGGTATGCGTAGAGGCGAAGCAATCGCTGTACCATGGAAAGACGTTGATTTAGAAAGACGAATAATAATGTGCAACTATCCCGAGAAAGGCAGCAACCCGAGAATATTCAACGAATTAAGCGGAAAACTGCTAAATATGCTTAGCAACCTGCCAAAAGAAAACAATATGCTATTTGGTAATGTTAACCAATATGGATTAAAAAATCAGCTCTGCCGAACTAGAAAACGCTTAGTCTTCAAACTTGGAAACCCACGTTTAGAAGCAATCCACATGCACACATTCCGCTACTGGAAAGGTACCATGCTATACCACTACAAACCGGATATCCTATACGTTGCAGAGTTTCTAGGACATAAAAGCATAGAAAACACCCGACTATACATTCAACTAGAAAAAAGCCTATTCAAAAACTTACCAACCGATCAATTCATAACACGCTTAGCCTTAAACACACAGCAAGCATGCGACCTTTTAGACGTCGGATTTGAATACATAACCGGAGAGTACAATGATGGCGGAAAAATCTTCCGCAAACGAAAATAAGGTGTTTGCTATGTGTGTATCGAAGCCAAGCATAAAACTCGGTAAAAGTGGCCGAGGTGCAAGTTTTGCATGGAAAAGCGGCCGGGGTGGTGTAGCTTGGTAGCATAGAGGCCTGTGGAGCCTTTCGCCCGAGTTCAAATCTCGGCCCCGGCCCCATATAATTATTTTTTACTTTTTTACCAAGAAAAATAAATTGCTTAGAATTCGGGACTAACCAAATATTTAGAAAACAATATGATAACAGTTTAAACTGTGTTGAGTAGTTGCAAGAGAAATTGTAGGTAAAAAAAAAGAGGATATTAGCCTTTTAGGGTAGCTATAAACCCTTTCACAACATCTTTTATTGACTGAAGTAACGGATGTGTAATCTTCTCTTCCCCAAGCTTGTCTAAAATGTCCACTCTAAAGTAAATCGGCGGATGCGAATCCAAGCCAACCCACTCTTGCAGACGGTAACTCGGCGTTCGCTCAAAGAGGAGTCGGTGAAACCCGATTTTTTCTAGCGACCTCGCCAAGACTTTGGGTTGCCCCATCATTATGGCTGATGTTAGATCTGCTCGGGCTTCAAAGAATTTCGCTATAAAGAAAATGAGTGTCATTACTACGAAGAAATAAACTAAGAAAAACAAAGATGTGAATATGAATGGGAACAAAGCAAGTAGAACGTAGAATCTAAACAGGAACTCTGCACTTAATAGCCCAAACAGGATTAAGGGATCTCTGCCTTTGAGGTGACCAAATTCGTGCCCCAAAACGCTTATAACTTCAGGCTCCTGCAACTGAACCAGCAACCCTGTAGTTATCAGAACAATTCCTCGGCCGGGGCTTGGTCCGGAAGCTGCAGCGTTGGGAACCATTGTATTTGAAACCACGATTTTAGGCACCTTGTACCCAAAGCGGTCGGCAACTTTCTTCACCAGTTCGTAAACGTTGATTTTTTTGGTTGATAAGGTACCAAGTCTGCACGATACATTGTATTTGGCGAAGATTTTTTCTGCTTCTATGCAGTCGATTGTGCCGTGTTTAGAAATTATTTCTTCGTAGATTTCATTCTTTAAAGTTACCAGTTGCTCGGGCGGGATTTGTTTGTAATCGTCAATTGTACCCAAAGAGCCAATTGGAGGTTGGTATTCCAAGAAAGTTATAATCGGATCTTCTCTGGTAATTGTCCAGTCTCCTGATTTAGCAATTATTTTGTTTGAGTAGAAGACAAATACGAATTGTGAAATAATGAGAATTATTGGGACTGACCAGAAGTAGGTTGGATAAAAAGTTAAAACAACAAGGAACAGCCCTAATCCAAGCGCGATAAACACGAAGGTTAGCAGGACTTGGGTTTCTAAGAAGAGGCGGTTGAAGCTTTTTTCATGGAGCTTCACTTTTTCAGGTACAATTTTTTCACCTTCTTGCCATGCAAAGTACCATGTTATTTTGCGGGCTTTTTCCTCAAATAATTCTGTAGCGATCAGTATATCTTGTCTCGCTTCTTTTATTGTTGAATCTGAAACATCCATTTTTATAGGTGTTATGGTCACAGTCACGTTGTCTGCGTCTGTTACTTCAACTTTAAGGATTTGACTTCCTTGTGGGCCGAGTACATCGTATGAGATTTTGTTGTGTGTTTGAGTTGTTTCTCTAGATAGATTGGTGAACCGCTGTTTTTGTGGAGTAAGATATTGTGTATAGATGAAGTCAAATAGCTTCTCAAAATAAATTTGCGGGACTTCAGTATTTATTGTGTAAGAAACGGGAGCAGATACCATTGCATCTCAAAACCTATTATTAATTATTTCATTTTGTTTTTCTCAGTTATAACTATATTGTTAGTAAGGTTATTTTGAGAATGAACAGACAGGACAGCGTTTATTAATCCGAAAAACAATGATAAAAATGACCGAGCCGAAGTGTGCAAAGGCGGATTGTTGATTCTAAACCAGCATTCAATTTGGTTTGGTATCGCAAAAGAATTGTGGTGGCTTATAATTACCTCACAAGCCGGAATTATGAATTAAGAAGGGAATATTAGAAGTGGCTGAACACAAAAAAACAATACTCGTTGTAGATGATGATAAATCCATACTTAGAACCTTCACACGTATTCTAGAAAAAAGTGGCTACGAGATTGAAACAGCTGAAACAGGTAAGGAAGCCATAGAAAAAGCTGAAAATCGCCACTACGACTTAGCACTTGTTGATATTAAGCTTCCAGATATGGATGGCACAGATTTACTTGCAAAACTCAAAAAACAACTAGAGCAAACGGTTAAAATTATGATTACTGGTTTTCCATCCCTAGAAACGGGTGTTAAAGCGCTTGATGAAGGCGCTGATGCCTATTTGGTTAAGCCTGTGAAGCCTCAGGAGTTACTGGTTCTTTTAGAAGAGAAAATTAAGAACCGTCAAGAATCCGCATAAGTCAGGCATTAAGCATCTAAACGTTCTTTTTGTTAAAGAATAGACAGGTATGCTCAAAAGAGATTCTATCTATATCCAATAATCATCATTAGCTATGCGGGCAAATCTTTTATTGAGTTAATCCAATAACAAATAAGAGGCAAAAAGCTTGGATGAAGCCATCATTGAAATTGGACACATTAGCCACTTCTTTTCAAAAATCAACGTTGCCATAATTGAATTAACTCTAACCTTGTCAGCAGGCGACCATATTCTCGTAAAAGGGCCTTTAACAGATTTTGACCAAAAAGTCGATTCAATTCAGATTGACCGCAAAGAAATACAAAAAGCGGAAGGAGGGCAAAGTGTAGGGTTAAAACTTGCGCAGTTGGCAAGAGAAAAAGACGTTGTGTACAAAAAACTACAGGAAAAAAATTTCGCCGTCGTTTTCAATGATGATGTCTGCTACTAAATCAATTAATCAGGGCTGCACTTCCTTGAGAGAATCAGACATCAAACGCGGTTTAACGATTTCTGGTAGACACAGGAACGCTGATACTGAAGGTTTGTTTAAAAACTAGGTGCATCACGCGTCGGATGGTCATAGCTAAAACTGAAAACATGAAGACGTAAATCGAGTATTTACGTGTATATCCAATTAAAAGCAGGCTTTGTTTGATGACATGCTAATCGGCGTAACGAGTTTTTTAGGGAAATGTATACTTTTTTGGCTTTGAGAGAAAAAGTTTTTTCGTTACTTATCGCGGATATGTCTTCTGATGATTCGATTCGGGTTATGGGTTCCTGGCTGTTCAATAGGTGAAGAAGTCTATTCTTTAGCTATTGTAATTCGGGAATTTTTGGAACAAAAAAGCTTAACAGACATACGTGTTCAAATTTTTGGCACTGATGCCAATAAGAAAAACATCGAGAAGGCTCGCCAAGGAATTTACTCAAAAAGTGTTGAGGATAAAGTCACAGAGAATAGGCTTAAACAATTCTTTTCTTCTGAAAATGGTCATTTCCGGATAACAAAATCCACATGTGATATGTGTATCTTTGCGAAACAAGACATAATCACTGATCCACCTTTCTCCAAAGTAGACCTCATTATGTGTCGAAATGTATTGATTTATTTTGATAATTACCTTCATGAAAGAGTATTACCTATTTTCCATTATGGGTATCGAAAAATCAAGAAAACGAGACAATCTCATTTAGAAAACAGATTATGTTTATATTTGCGTAGTGCTCAAAAAGGAATAATGCCATTCTGAATTTAGTTTCAGAAAGATGATAAGCAACAATAGGCGTATTTGAGTTTGGATATATAAAAATCACTAATTTCTTATTTGAATATTTATGGAAATACAAAAGAGAGCGACCTTGTTGAGTTTAGCATTACATTTTCTGGTAAATCAAAAGAAGAATTGGCTAAAATAATGCATGATATGGTTGCAAACGGTTCGATTCGTAGGATTACTCATCATCTGATTGAATCAAATGCAGTATACATTGCAAAAACCGATTTGTCACTGGGAATAAGTATTGAATCATATGCTTTGGATGCAAAAAACTAAGAAAAGTTATCAGAGGAAACCAAGCTTATAAAGATTGAAGCTAAAACCGTAGCTGAAAAAGAATAAAAAAAACTATAAACATATCAAACACAAACCAAAAGAATAGTGAAAAAAAGCGATTAAAATTTGATAAAAGTGGACTGGTTTCTACCTCCAGTAAAATTCAAGGAAATAAAGTTAACATTCAAAAAAATTCTTCGAGGAAAACCTTCAAAATCGCTTTCTTTTTTTGAATCTTGCTTTAAGATTAACAAGTAATTTTAACTCTAAATTCGTGACCAACTAAGTTTATAAAGGGGTGACTGACTAATTTTCTTTTAGTGGGTGGCACTTATTCAGAATTATTACGAATCACCGAAATTATTCATGGGGTAGGTGTTACCCACATACTTTAGAAAAAATTGTAATTGAGAAAGCCTTATATATTTTTAATGAGAAGTTTTATTCAGACAAAATTTTGTCAAAGATTATATGGAGATTTTATTATGAATAAAACAAAATTTTCAGCCCTAGCTCTTTTGATACTACTGGTTTCCGTAACGTTTTCAATTGCATTCGTCGCCGCCCAAGACCAACCTGTAGATACAATTCCAATTGAACAGTACCCCTCAGTTCCAAACCCCAATGTTACACCTATTCCTCCAGCAACCGCAGAAATCGCCAACGTCGTAGTAGCTGCCTCAGCAGGCGGAACAACTAACCCCGCGCCGGGAGCATATGTCTACAATTACGGTGCCACAATTCAACTCCAAGCCACAGCAAGCGCAGACTACAAATTCCTCTATTGGACCATTAGTGGCTCATATACACCAAACCACAACCAACCACCAATAAACTACCCTGAAAACGCCGCAGCAGACCCAGAATTTGTGCCCTCCTTCCCATCCGTTGCAACTGTAGCCCAAGACAGTTTGGTAACCTCAACTAACCCATTACAGATTATTTGCGGATATGGCTACACTTACGTGTATCAACCTGTCTTTGTCCCCACAAATGCCGCACCTTCAACAAACGACGCCATCGTATCAGTCCTTGACTCCATCGGCGGAACGACAAACCCAGGGTCTGGAACATATCACTATGCAAATGGCACGGACATTCAGCTTCAAGCCACAGCTGACTCAGGATACAATTTCCAGTACTGGGTTGCTGTTGGATCAGATGGACACCCAACCACAATCAGCGACAACCCGACTAATATAAACTGTGGATACGGCTACACTTACTCATATCAGGCAATGTTTGCACCTTCAGGTACCAGCACATCTAATGGTGGAATACCCGACTTGTATTTCTATGCGATAGTTGCTGTCTTAGTCATCATTGCTGTAATTGGGCTCGCACTGGCTGTTATGTATCGTGGCAAAGCCAAAAAATAAAACATACCCCTTTTTTCTTTTTTTATCGAATCCTTGTCTTTCGGTTTGGCTTAACAAGTCTTGAATCTGTTCCAGCCGATTAAACTTGATTTTGTGAATCAGCCAACGTTGACATATGTTTTGCACATTCATTAAGGAAAGTAGAAAAAGGGTAATTGCAGTGCATGTATTCTACCTTGATTCTTTCTGACTGCATTGCCCTCCTTACTCAGGCTCTCTTGCATCCTTTGATACAAGTTTTTTAGTTAGATGTTGTTTGTTTCAGTTATGTTGTTTAAAATGAACTTGGAACTTCAGTAGTTAAGAGAAATTCCCGGTAAGGACCATACTGATGATTTGTTGTAATAGACAACGAAAACCCCGAGTATCCCAATAACTTTGTTTGTGTTCTTCCCCCGGTTGTTAGAATAGAAGAACAGCCAAAGAATACATCCATGAAATCTTGAGAAGACGCCGTGCAGCAAGAAGAGAAACTGCCAATTGAGGCTATAAGGTGAGTCGTTATTTTGAGATTAGTACACCTGAGTCAAAGATTGCTCGAAGTGAAGGTCAAAGAGAAATTGATTTTTTTGGAGTGAAAAATTGTTGATTATCTGCAATGCCTGAGCGATTTAACGAAATGGTTGATATGCCTAAGGTTATGAGTTGTGATATGACAGAGATTAAGATGACTATGGAACAACTGGTTGGTATTCTTTGCAAGCGTATTGAAGAAAAACCTTTTTGAGACTGTGATAAATAGTTTGAAAGATGAACGATATCTTCCAAAAAAATTGTAAAAGAAAGATGATGACCAAATGTTTTAGCTGAGCCAACCGGATTTTTTGATCCGAGGAAACCAACGCGAAACAGCTTGCACATACTCTTCGTAGGATTTACCGAACCTCCTTTTTAACTCCGACTCCTTAAAATAGACTATAAAAAGATGAAAAAACAACCATATGAGGACTGAAAGATTCAAAATAGGTAACGATTCCAAAAGTAGCGTTTCGCCGAAAAGAGATGTGAGTGCACCCAAGTACATTGGGCTTATAGTATACTTGAACAATCCTACTTTGACAAGATTTTTCGTCGGGTCAAAAGGCGCTAGGGTACCTTTTTGCCTATTAGGGCAAAAGAAAACACCGTCCAAAAAGCAAAAATTAAACCTAAAACTATCGGAAACATACCAAGGAACCTGTAATAGCCTACCTCAAAACTTAGAAATCCTGCAGATAAAAAGAGGATGCCTAAGGGTAGAGCGATAAATGCATTTAAGGTAACTAACAAAAAAGCATAATTGCTTTTAGAAGAACAATAATAATCGAGGTGACATAGTTTCAAGGCTACCAAAAACCAACAGAAACCCAAAGAGAAAAAACAAAATATTTGCCAGCGCCAACAACATGCGAACTAGCTTTTTCCTACAAAAAAGACGAATAGTTGAACGTCAAGCTAACCCAAAACTGATGCTGATTCACTTTCACACTTTCAGACACTGGAAAAGCAACCACAGAGCAACATAAAACAAAAGACCCCTGGCACGTTAAAATGATTCTAGGCCACAAAAGCATCAGATCTACGGAAACTTACATACACCTTGAAGAAATGCTCTGCGACAGTCAAGGATACGACAACTTAACTGTCAAAGTCGCAGACACAATTGACGACGCAATAAAACTAATGGAAACAGGCTTTGAGTACCACGCTGAAGTCGAAGGACATAAACTGTTTAGAAAAAGAAAAAGCTTATCTGCTAAAACAAGATGCATATAAGGTATAATACAAAAAGTCCATGCTCAACTTAAGGTATAATTTCGCAGCCGTTGTATTTCAAATATGCGAAGTCTTCAAGCTTAATTTGTTTATCCTTTATTAGCTGTTGAATCCTTGACACTTCATTTTTAACTGTTTCAATAAGTTGCTCAACTGTATAACAGACTTTATCGTAGGCCTCATCACTCCATCTCTTAGTTATGTTGGTATACAAGCATCTGCCGCCGCAAATTCCAAGAATGGAACATTGAGCACATGGTTTTTCGTTGACATACAACTGCTTTAGCTTGAGTGGATCAGCATCTTTGATGTTGCCTAAATAATATTCTTTCATACCCCACATTGTTGGACAAGGAATAATGTGACCATCCGTTTGTATAGCGTAGTTGATCCACCCTCCTCCACAGCGCATGAGGCAATTTTTCTCTTCATGTAATAGCGACTCAGCAATTCCCAACAATGGATAAAGCTTCAACACTACTCCTTTCTGCTGCATCTGGTCAACCCAAAACCGCGCTATTTCACCTACACCTGGAACGTAGTTTGTTTTGGTCCGATTCTTCAAAGTTTCGTCTCTGGTAGTCGTTTCCCCAAAACCCAGCGTTGAGCTGCCAATGTATCGAAGAAAAAGAAAACGCATCATTATCTAGCAGCCATCGGACCTGTTTTTTGATGTCGGTTTGCTCCATTATTGTCATGCGAGCAATAAGTTCACCTGCAAACCCGTTTTTCCTGATTAATTTCAGATTATCAAGAACTTTGCGAAAAGTGCCCTTGCCACGGTAATAATCCGTTAACTCTTCTTGCCCATCTATAGAAACAAGAATCGTGTGGAAGCGATTAACATATTTTGGCTCCAACTGGTCAATGAGTAAGCCGTTTGTTTGTATAATAAAATGTTTAGGCTCAACTTTATCCATAATTTGCCTGAGCTTATCAATCCCCAACAATGGCTCACCACCATAGAAGGTCAAAACACATTCTGGATCCTTGCGGCAAAAATCTTTGAGCAAATCCAAATCATAATTTAGTTTACGAGGTAAATCGTAATCAACTTCTATGTGGTCGCCGAAGTCTTCATCGAAATCGTCAAGACTCTCGCCAAAGCAGTATTTACATTGCAGGTTACAATCACTTGTGAGTATGACATGGAAGAACATGGTTAGCATAAAAAGTGATTCTAGCTTAATAGTATTTTTCAGCTAATTCTTGGGCTTTTTTATATTCATCCGATTTTTCTTCAGATTCTGATTTAGTTTCATTCTTGTCCTCAGATTTCGACTCGGTTTTTTTATTTTTTGAAACTTGTTTTTGGGCTTTGTCAACATAACTTTTAAGATCATTGTTCTTAATTGCCTGTTCAGACAATGTCTCTGGCGCTATAACTAATGGTAAAACAGCAATAAACAAGAAGAAACTGAATAGAGAAAAAATAGTTCCTCCAGTGACTACGGTTGCTAAGTAATTTCCAAGTAAAATGCGTATAAATGAGGATAATAAATATGGAATAATTGCGATAGCATAAATTCTCTCACTGCTACGTTTTTCAGCAATATCACCCCATAGAGCAAAAACAAAGATCGTTACCAAAATGCCCCACGTAATACCGTCAACAATTGTATAAAAGTACCATACAATGAGGTTGGGACTAGAAATTTGTGAATCCACCTGTAAACGCCAGAACCCCGTATCCTAAGCCTAGCAAAGCAAATCCAATTACAGCTAATCGTTTCCTGCCTTTCGCATCAGCGAAGAATCCAAATATGACTGCAGAAATTCCTCCGAGAACATTCTCAAAATTGGCTGACGAATGCACTCTATCGGCCCCAAAAAGCACGCTATTTATTGGAAATGAGAGATTATTAACAATAAGAAACATTAACCATGGAATAAAATATAGAAGAAAAGTTCTGTTTGTTAAAATTTCTTTGTAGGAAATTATAGTTCTTGAAGGTAATGGCTTAACAGAAGATTTAATAAGAAACAATGGTAAGAAACCGGTAACCCTCCAGATTGCTAGAACAAGAGACACTATCAGAAAACCCTCGTTGCCTATCAGAAAACTCTCGCTGCCTATTCCCAAGACCATTAATGCCGATCCAATTCCACTCAAAAGAAATATTATTCCACCCGATTTTCCTCGGTTTGTTGCTTCTGTTGTGGAAGCAAAATAGCCTAAACAAAGTGGTATTCCAAATCCAAAGTTGACTCCTGTAATTATGGAAAATAATACGATTCCCAAATACGTCAATCCGCCAACTAAAGGAATGATTGAAAGAAAAACACCGGCAAACATCCATAAGAGAAAAAAAGTGAGTTGATTTTTTATTTTATGACTCAAAAACTCTCCAATTATTAAAGCTATGGACAATCCAATAAAATGAATTGTGACTATTGGTAAGAGTTGGCTCTCAAATTCAGGTAGCCCAAGAGTATTGATCAAATAATTGAAGCCATATGCATACCAGATGAAAGCGTTAGCAATCAGAATTGTATTTATGGCTAAAGCTTTTTTGTTATTTCCAAGCAGTCGATTTATTGCTGCTATGTGCATATAGATATCAAGTAACTAAATGCTGTGTCTTCCTTAAGTATATTAATACTTCAAAATCTGAATTTCAACTTAATAGCAAAACTTTTAAGGTTAACTCGATGATAAACGGATTAACAAAAATACTGTTGTACACATGTACAATTGGAGAGGAGAAAGTGAAGGCAAAAACAAAACTCATTAGAGGATTTGGTGGCTGGTAAAGTCTCAATTATTGTAGAAGAACCTGTCCACTATTATTTGCAGTATGAGTGGTTCTTCCATCAATATTTTTTTAACCCTTAGTTAATTTGCTAAATTGTTTTTAACCACCATTAAAACTATCCTTAGAGTTTCTTATGGTCATCAATATTTTTTGCTGATTTGCAGTAGTTTCATTTGTTGTTCTGTTACACAAAATTATTGAGCGTAAGTAGTTGAATAGGGTCAGAAATGTACAACTATTGATTTTCTAAAAGTACAATTGCTGGAACTTTTCTTAGCTTAGACTATAATTCGTAAGCTAAAGCCTTAAGCATTAGAACAATATCTTCGCCACTTTTACAATCCTTAAGTAATGTATTTTCCGTAATTGCTCTTTCAGCCAATTCTCTCAACTCACTTTTTAGCTCTTTAACTTCATCGGAATTTAAGACCATTTCAGCAACAAACGGCAAATCTTTTTTTGAGAAATTCTTGTTGGAAATGATGGGCAATAACTGTTTTTTTAAAGGCTTGTTTTGAAACGCGCATATCATAGGATAGGGTAACATTTCATGATTAATTTTGTGTTTGAGCTCAGAAAAGTTTTCTAAATCCAAAAATTCATCCTTTACTGTTGAAAGAATGCCGATTGTTCGACCGTATTCTTTTGCAGCATCGAGAGCTTTTTCGTCTGCACATCCCAATATTGCGCCGATTCTACAGTGAAGTTCTGCTACGCTTCCTTTAAGCCTGATTACTTCAAAGCATTCTTCAGGGGTTACGTTTGGTTTTTTCCATAAACGTATTTCGGATGCTTCCGCTTCAGCAAGTTCAAACATCGATTTAGTTATGAGATCTGAAATAACTGTTCTTTGTTCTGTAGGTAAAGACTCACTGTTCTTTTGAAGCAGCGACATACCTTGAATTAGCAAAACATCTCCTGCAAGAAGAGTTATATCTTTTCCATATTTTCCAAAAATAGTCTGCCTTCCAAATTTACTTGTGGATTTATCTAAAATATCGTCATGGATATCGCCAGACGCGGTTACTAGCATCAAAGCAACAGTGACTGATTTTGTCTGTTCAGGTTTTCCACCCACAGCCTCGCAAGACAAATAGACCATAGCAGGAAATATTGGTAAGACCCTAGGAAAAATTGTTTGCGCATAATACTTTAGAACTTCAGAAACTTTGCCATTGTCATATCTAGTTTGAATAATTTGTTGAGTAGCCTCAGCTAAAGCGAAACTGCCTCTTTTTTCTATAATATCTATTGCAAGTTCTGTTAGCGGTTCTAGTTTCATAATTGACCATAGTATTGCGAATCTGTATTTTTAATTTTAGGTATAAAAAAAATCAAAAAAATTAAGTGGTATGCTTATCTACCACCCTCCAAAGCCTATTGATTTTTGTCTTTTTATCGTTCTATTTGCGTTCACTAATGGTCACCCCCACTTATTCCTCTATTATTAATGTTCAACTTTGATTACTCCAGATATTCATAGATCCATTTAAGCACTGGTGCTGTATCTATTCGAGTGTGAAAAGTTACTCCAGCGCAGTTTGAGTTAGTAACATATGCGTTAATTGCGAGAACCGTCATTGAGCTTTCATCATCGGTTTGATACATTACTGGACCGCCTGAGTCTCCAAATGCTACTCCTCCTTTGCCTTGGCTTGGGTTAGCAGATAACTTTAGATATTTGTCGCTTCCAGCAAAGTTGCCTGAGACAAGCTGGCTTCGGGCTGAATTACAAGATATTGTTCCAATCCAAGAATTTTCCACTCCATTGTTTTTGGGTGTTATTGGTGTTTGAACCCCGTAGCCGATTACTTGTAGATTTGTCTTTGTTTGCAGACCTTCAACACTATTTTCTGTAGGTAATGCTGCATATTTTGTTACTTCTTCAACTGGTACTGGCTGGTCGAGAATTATTAGGCCTACATCACTGCTGGAGTAAAGGTTCGCGCCTTTGTTTGATCCCCCTAATACACTAAGTGCATATTCTGGATAAGTTATCGGTGTACCAGTGTAGATCTTTAGTGTTTCTGTTAAAATGATTCCTCCATCTACGATATAGTAGCTTATAGGTCCATTGTTAAAACATACTTTTACTGATGATGCTGCAAAAGTGCTATGACCTGCAGTTAACATAACGGTGGGAGAAATTAGAACCCCTGAACAGTAACCAATAACATTTTCTTGGTTGTTGAAAAGTACCACAACGCCGACGTAAGGTGTGGAGTCTGGTTGGTAGTTTCCAGTTATACCATAGGTTGTGCCGCTTAAAGTTACTAGCGCGATTATCGCCGTCAAGATTGACCATGTTATTTTTTTAGCGGTTTTCACATTTTTTACCTCAAGCAGATATGGCGAAATCTGACATATATCTGATCTCGTAATACATAAGTATTATATCGTATTATATAAGCTTAGCATATTTTAAAACTCTGAAATTGTTGTTTAACAAAACAACGCTCCAGCATTTCCAAGAAAAACTCTTAATAGCTAAGGCTTTAATTACAAGGTTCCATGAGCCAAACCAAGCAATTCGAGCAGAAATGGCAAACCAAATGGGAAAACACCCATGTTTTCGAAGCTGACCCTGACCCGAAAAGACAGAAAGTAATGGTAACTTTTCCATTTCCATACATGAATGGTCCATTGCATGTTGGACACACTTTCACGGCTTCGCGTGTGGATGCTTATGCTCGCTTTAAGCGCATGCAAGGTTTCAATGTGCTTTGGCCCTGGGCTTGGCATTGGACAGGCCAGCCGCTACTCGGAGCTAGTCAACGTGTGGCTCGCGGCGACGAAGCATATATCAAAGTCCTAAGAGAAGTCGATGGCGTTCCTGAAACTGAGCTCAAAAAATTCGTCGACCCCCTCTATATGGCTCAATATTACACTAACGAAGGACGCTTAGCGGCAAAGAGTATCGGTTTTTCAGTGGATTGGCGACGCGAATTCAATTCAGTAATGCCTACTTTCCAAAAATTCATTGAGTGGCAATACAAAAACCTTCATGAAAAAGGCTATGTTACACGAGGCACGCATCCAGTTGTTTGGTGCCCAAAAGACAAAAGCCCAACAGGTGACCATGACCGCCAAAGCGGTGAAGGAGTCACCCCTGAAGAATATACATTAATAAAATACAAACTCGAAGATGGAACGATTCTGCCAGCAGCAACTTTTCGTCCTGAAACAATCTATGGCATAACAAATATTTGGATAAACCCCGACGCAAACTATGTTGAGGCTAATGTAAGCGGCGAAAACTGGATAATCAGTCAGGAAGCAGCTGAAAAACTAATAGAACAAGAAAGAAAAATCGAGGTAAAACACATCTTCCAAGGCAAGGAGCTCGTCGGCAAAACTTTCGAGAATCCAGTTACAAAACTCAAGTTTCTGATTTTACCTGGGTGGTTTGTTGAACCCAAAACCGCCACTGGTGTGGTTTACAGTGTTCCGGCACATGCACCCTACGATTGGTTGGCCCTTAGGGATTTGCAGCAAAAACCAGAAGTTCTCACTGCTTTTGGCGTAGACCCTGAAGTTGTTAAGGCGATTAAACCCATTTCGATTATAAAAGTGGAAGGTTTCGGTGATTTTCCAGCTGTAGAAATCGTAGATAAAATGGGCATAAAAGATCAGAACGACAATAAAGGAGAACAAGCCACCAAAGAATTGTATAAAAAAGAGTTCCACGGTGGCTTTCTAAAGGATAGTTGTGGTCAATACGCTGGAAAAAGTGTGCGAGAAGTCAAGGATATTTTGATAAAAGACTTCAAGGAAATGGGCGTTGCCGACTCGATGTATGATTTATCTGAACCAGTGGTCTGCCGCTGCATGACCTCATGCATTGTAAAAATTCTCTCAGACCAATGGTTCCTAAACTACTCTGATGAAACATGGAAAGCGAAAGCCAAGGAAGTAGTTGCTCAGATGAATGTGTACCCTGATTCAGCCAAGCCTTGGTTCAACACGGTTATAGATTGGCTTCGTGAGTGGGCTTGCGCAAGAACTACGGGTTTTGGAACGCCGCTACCTTGGGGCAAAGGCTGGATTATCGAAACCTTAAGCGACTCCACCGTCTACATGTCGTTCTACACAGTGAACAAGCACATAAAACAATACGGCATCAAGGCTGAATCGTTGACGCCTGAAGTTTTCGACTACCTCTTCTACGGAAAAGGAAACCTTACGGACCTCTCAAAAACCGTTGGAATCCAAGCTCAGTTGCTTGACGCAATGCGAGCTGAATTCCTTTACTGGTACCCCTTCGATTTGCGTAACTCAGCTAAAGAACTCGTTCCAAATCACCTCTCATTCTGCATCTTTCACCATGCAGCCTTGTTTCCGCCAGAACACTGGCCCAAGGGCATCGGCGTAAACGGCATGCTGATGGTTGAAGGCCAAGGAATGCACAAGAGTAAAGGCAACTTCATAACAATGAAAGGTGCCGTCGAAAAGTACGGTGCAGACGCTACCCGCTGTGGTTTGCTATTGGGAGCTGAAGGTATGGATGATCCGGATTGGCGCGCCGAAAACATAAGCGATTTGCAAACAAAGTTTGAAAACTTGATCGGGTTTGCGGGCTCAATAATTTCATGTTCTAAAAAAGAAGAAGACACAATGTTGGAGCGGTGGCTTATGAGCAAGCTTCAAAACCGGATAAAAGAAGTCACTGAAGGCTTGGAGGATCTTAAAACTCGAACGGCTTTGCAAGTTGCATTGTTTGAGACTTGGAATGATTTGCGCTGGTACATTCAACGGAAAGGCAACACTAATGCCTATGTGCTGTATGAAGCAGTGAAGATTTGGCTAAAGTTGCTTGCGCCTTTTGCCCCTTTTCTCTGTGAGGAACTCTGGAGCCAAACGGGTGAAGAAGAATTCATAAGTGTTACCGGGTGGCCAAAGTTTGACTCTGCCAAAATAAATGTTGCAGCAGAAGAACAAGAAACCCTGATAACTGACATCATAACTGACACATCAAACATTTTAAAAGCCACAAAGATAACGCCTAAACAAATATGCTTATACACAACTGCACCCTGGAAATGGCAAGTTTACCTTAAAATCCTAGATAAAACAGTTTCTAGCGAAGCAAAAATCGGAGAATTAATGAAGGAATTCGCAGCTGACAAAGACCTAAAACCCCACATGAAAGACATCGCAGGTCTAGTTCCTAGGATAATTAAGGCGTTGACCAAAGTTTCAGGCGAACGGAAAACTAATATGCAACAAATCAAAGCTGTTGATGAACAAACGCTTTTGGCTGGTGCAGTTGGCTTTTTGGGTACACGCTTCAACGCTGAAGTAATTGTTTACAGGGAAGATAACACAGAACGCTTTGATCCCAAAAACCGCGCATCGATAGCAATGCCTTATCAACCTGCAATTTACCTCGAGTAAAGTTAAATTTTATAAAGGGTAGCAATCTCATTTGCTTTCATGGAACGTTTCGTAGCATTCTTAAGAGGTATTAATGTTGGGGGTCACATCGTAGTTAAAGAGAAACTCAAAGAAGCCTTCACTTCATTGGGATTCCAAAACGTCTCTACTTTCAAGCAAAGCGGAAACGTGATTTTTGAAACTGAAATTGCATACCTTAAGGAAATTGAATATAGAATAAAAGCTAAGCTTTGCATCATACTAGGCTATGATGTTTCGGTGTTTGTGCGCTCTTTTCCACAGCTCAAAAGAATAGTCGAGCAGAATGCATTCAAAAGCCAAGACAAAGAAAACACAAGTTTTCTGGTAACTTTTCTCACAACCACTCAATCCAATTTCCCATTGCAATTGCCTCTGACAATTCCGAAATCTACCGCCCAAGTAATTTCAACAAAGGGTACTGAGGTTTTCAGCGTGACACATGGCGGCGGCGAAGGTGCGTTGCCAAATCCCTTTTTAGAGTCAAAACTGAAAGTGAAAGCTACGACCCGAAACATTAACACAATTAGGGAGATCGTTGAGAAATATGATTCAACAATAAAAAATTAGTTCAACCAAGTAATGAAGAAAAGAAAGATAAGTCTACTGCAGATTTCCTTGGCAAATGAGTTAAAGCTAAATATATTCTCTGAAGTTAGTATTTTAGGAACAGACTCAAACTAGAGCCATAAAAATGAAAAAAATTGAAAACATAAAAACAAAATTGGAAGCTCTCAAACCACTATTAAAAGAGAGATACCAAGTAGAAACTGTGGGTTATTTTGGTTCCTACGCACGCGGAGAACAAAAGAAAAAAAGCGACCTAGATGTACTTGTGGACTTTTCTCAGCCAAACAGGATTGACCTTTTTGATTTCATCGAACTTGAAGAATTCATCAGTAAAAAACTAGGTATCAAAGTAGACTTAGTCACAAAAAGCGCATTGAAGCCGATGATTAAAGAGCAGATATTGAAAGAGACGATTTATGCTTGAAAAGAACCCACATTCTCTATCTTAATGACATCAACGAAGCCATTGAAAGAATAGAGATCTACATTAAAGACATCACTTTTGAAGAGTTCTCTAAAAATATGCTCGTTATAGATGCGGTAGTGAGGAATTTCGAAATTATTGGCGAAGCAACAAAACACATACCAACTGAAATTAAGACGGATAATCCTTTAATTAAGTGGAAAGAAATGGCTGGGATGAGGGATAAATTAGTTCACGAGTACTTTGGCGTAAACATAGAAATTCTATGGAAAACAGCAAAGAACCGATTACCTACATTAAAACCTCTTGTCAAAAAACTCTTAGAAGTTAATGAAGAAACAAAATAGTTGCGATCATGATGTGCTAAATGTTGTTGGGTTTAATTGAGCCTTTGAAGGTAAAGACGTACACTCTTCGGAACCGAATTGTTTTGCCGCCTATGCAGACTGGAAGGGCAAGTTTTGAAGGCGAGGTCACCAATAGGCTAATTAATTTTTATGTTCGACGATCAGCTCATTGTGGTTTACCGATAGTTGAACATTCCTATGTTTCGTCAACTGGCAAGATAGGACCTAAACAATTAGCTATCCATGAAGACTCATCTATTAGCGGTTTTGAGAAACTTGCAGACGCTCTTCATACAGTTGGTGCTCCCGCTGTTGTTCAAATTTCACACGCAGGAGGAGTGACAAACAAGAGAGTTATTGGCACCGAACCTGCAGGTCCTTCTCCGAGGGAAAAAAGCCGGATGTTAGAAGTAAGTGAAATCAACGCCATTGTTAACGATTTTGCTTTGGCAGCTGAGAGAGCAGTTAAGGCTGGGTTCGATGGAGTTGAGCTTCATGGAGCGCACGGTTACTTGCTAAACCAGTTTTTTTCGCCGTTATTTAACAAGCGAGATGATGAGTTTGGCGGTTCGCTTGAAAAACGAATGCGTTTCCCTTTGTTGATTGTTGAAAAAGTAAGAAAAATCCTTGGCAATAGGCTTTTACTGTATAGGTTAGGCTCAGATGATTTAGCTCCCCATGGAACGCACATTGAAGATTCAATTACATTTGCAAAGAAGCTTGAGACTGAAGGAGTAGATATTATTGACGTATCTGGAGGTATGTGCGGCAGTGAACCTAGACAGCTACGACAAATTAAGGGGTACTTTATTCCGCAGGCAAGCGAGATCAAGAAAGACGTAAACGTTCCTGTTATCGGAGTTGGTGGAATCAAAGAGGCAGAATTCGCAGATAAGCTGGTAACAGAGGGAAAAGTTGATTTGGTAGCTGTGGGAAGAGCATTTTGGACAGATTCACAATGGGCAGAAAAAGCCACGGAAACACTGAAGTCTGCTAAATTAACCTCTAATTTTTAATCAATAACAAAACCCTTATGCTTAAGAACACAATATTATTTTGGAAAGAGGATGATACGCAATTAGCCCTAAAAAAAGAGCCCCAAGAAACGCCAAAAACCGAGGAAGAGGTATTGAATACCCAATGGAAATTGGAGAAGAATTTGAAGTTGACATAATAGATATTAGTCCAAACGGGGAGGGCGTCGCTAAAATCAAGGGGTTTCCAGTCTTCATTAAAAATGCAAAAGCTAACGAACATGTAAAAATTAGAATAACGAACCTAATTAGTGGTTGTGCAGACGCAGAAGTCGTTCCTTAACAAGGAATACTCAGTTTTTTATCTTCAATTGCTCGAGCCTTTACCTTAAATTTCAGAAAGAATACGCGGTCTACTGCAAAAAACGATACTTGTCTTCTATCTAATCTTTAGCCAGCATTTTTTCTAAGTCTTCTTGAAATGCCACCAAAATTACCCAAACATCCAATGTTTGTATGCTGCGAATTAATAGCGCTAACGACGACGAGTTTGCCGAAAGATGAGATCAATGAATGGAAAAGAAATAAATTGTCCTCACTGCAAGCAGATATTGCTGGAAGAATTTTGGTATGAGAATGATCAAGTTAATTATATAGCCGTTAAGTTCCAAAGAAGAAGATTGAAAAATCCACTTTTCTTCTTCTAAATAAGAATCTGCATTTGAGAATATTTGACATCGTGGTAATTTTAAAAAGCAAGTATCGTTACTCAAGAGAAGTCGTCTATGCTGAATTTTCAGGAACGATAACTATTCCACAGCTCGACAAAAGTATTACTTAAAGAAGAACAACATCACTTTATCGTAGGAAATAATTTTTTTTTGTTTTTCTCTCTCAACAGTGGGATACTCTCGGATTTTTTGAGAGAAGAAAAAGGGCTATTTTTTGCAGAATTATAATTTTTTTTTCTTCTACTGTTATTGTCTATTTCCAATTTTGAACCACCGGTTGATCAGCGCCAAAAACCTTTATCTTTTGATCTTAGCTTCATCCGACCAGCAACCTCAAAGACCGTTGAGAACGCTCAGAAAATGGCTTAGGCAGCATTTGAATACGTGTGCGACTTGGGAGAATTAAAAATATTCAGGAGAAAAAAATGATAATCAACATCGCCATAGTGCTGCCGGAAATGTGGTGAGGCCGCTGGGTTCCAAACGCATATGCGGGAAAAAGTACTAGACTGTTGGGTCATTCCGTAGCCTCCTTACGGATAATTTGCTTGAGGTTCTCTGCAAGAATCGAAAGCTGATGGTTCTGCGTCTCGTCTTGTCTCTCTGTGATGTTACCTCTAAACAGTGCATCTTTGGATAGGATTTCTTCAGGGTTTTGTCCCCATTCTCGTATGATCTCTTTGAGTTGCTCTATGCGGTTTACTTGTGTTTTGGGTCTGATTGTAAGCCCGACTGCGGCGTAGAGGTTTCTTAGGGTTTCTATTCCTAAGCTCTGGACGTCCTCATAGGTGTCTATTGTGTGTCCCATCATGTACTCGATGATTTCTGAGTCAATTTTTGCTACGCTGAGTTGGCTTCGGAAGAATTTTCTTAGGCTATGGGTTCTGACGCTGTACATCCAGCTGTTGGGTAGTTTCTTTGCGACTTTTGTGCTTACGGCGAGTTCATGGACGATTTCTCTGATGGTTTTTTCGCTGACGCCCAATACTCTGTCTGTTATGTGGCTATTTCGGATTAGTGGGGAGTCGTCTGTTAGTTCTTCTGGTGGCATTGATCTTAAGAAAAAACCGTTCACATTGATAACCTCAAAGCAGCAACTTCAGAACGAAATCAACGCCATCAACATTTACCTAAACAAATTGGATGAGATAAGAGATAAGATGAAAACTGCGGCAGCCAATCTTGACCCCGAAAAAGCCATTACTGTAGCTTTGAAAACGACTAAAAAACTGGGATTTATTGGCACACACGAGCAAGCATCTGAGACTTATGAACCAGCGACCAAAAAAGCAATTTCTGTAACAAACCTTTGTTTTCTGGTAATACTATCAGTTTCAACCGCTTCCTTTTTGGATCCACTGGAGGTGCTAACTAGATACCCAGACCGAAATCATGGACCCTTCACTAAAGAAGATGCTTACGTTGAACGTTTCAACGATCTACATAAGATTATTAAGAGGACACTTTCAAAAGCAAAACAATCTCAAAAATAGCAGACAAAGCTGCTCTGCAAAGACTGGGCAGAAAACACTTAGACAAATAAATTCGCTACTAAAAAGTCTGGACAAAAAATTAAGCCTAAAGGAAAACATGTTTCTCTTATGCGTTACTTAGAACCCTGAATACTTCCTGTGTGCGTTTATCGAATTATGGATGGTGGAAAATAGACTTCTCTAAAAAAGTTTCTTAAAAACTAAAAAAGGGGAAAGATATTTTTTTGTTTTTTGTGTGGCTTTTATGGTCGTTTCCTGAGAACCAAGATAATTACGACGCCTATTATAGCTACGAAAACGAATAGACCTACCATTGCTGGAACAAAGTACATATCAGCCATGGATTGAGTCGGTAACGGTGTTGGCGTTTGAGTTGGCGCTGCTTCGTTTACGAAAAAGGCTGTTTCTGCATGGGATGACCAATATGATTCTGAACCTTGGAACGTCGCAATAACAGTGTATTTGCCCTCTATGTCTGGTTTCCAGTTAAAGCTGTAATAACCATTTGCGTCGCTGGTTGCAGTTCCAATGGGTCGGAGGTTATCATTAGCGTCGATTACTTCTAAACTAATTGATACCCCGGTAGCGTTTGAAGGTCTCAGTTGGTTCATATAGACATATTCCATCCAAGCACTCATGCTTTCATCTGAAACTACTGGAACTCCGTTTGGAAAACGAGCAGCTTGTTCGGTATTAGTTGTGCCTGTAGCGATATCTGTTACTGTTCCTTCTATCAAAACGCTATCGCCGCTTGCTGAAACCTTTGGTGAGGCTGTCGTCGTTAAGGCGCTTGGCCCTTTGCCGAAAGAGTATATTCTTCCATCGTAACCGTTGAAAACTGTGTATTGACCGTCTGCAATAGCGAAATCTACATACCAGCCCTGTATACTCCAGATACCTTCTCCGGTAGTCGCGTTAATAACATGCAATCGTTCGCCTTTGTACAATGGATCGTTAGCTGAGTGTTCACCTGTTGCCGCGAAGACTTTTCCGTCAGCGATTCCCATTCCCATGTAGATACCAAGGAAGAAGGGATATGTGCCATAGGGTGTCTGCAGTCCAGCGTCGCCAGAATAGTATTGCCAGAGCAAGTTTCCTGTTGATATGTTATATGCCATAATGTATCCGTCATATGCTCCGACATATAGAATACCGTAAGCGCTGTCCATGGGCCAGCCAGAAGTATAACTTCCCCAATCACTTGCGTTACGCATTGGAGTATAGTACTTTACTTGGCCATTGTTTATATCGATACCTAAGACTTGCATTGTTTCTTTCTTATAGTTGAGGTAAACTCCGCCAGCACTGTCTAAGTGTGTTCCTCCGCCGCCTCGCCATATACTCGGGTCTTCAATTAATTGGTGGTTTGTTTCCCACATTTTTTGGCCGTCACTAGCTCTTATGCCTGTTAAGTAGACTGTTGGTGGTGCTGTAGTTGTGTTTACTGATCTTGCAATTATCCAGTTGCCGTCGTTTTCGCCGCCGTTAGTGCCGAAAGCATAATCTCCAGATAAATATTGACCTGCAGAGTTTTGTGGTCTAGGAATAGAGACTGAGTAAACTATACCATTAGTTCCGTTGTATGGTGTTGTCCGCGAGGGTGACCATGAAGTGGCGCTTCCAGTGGGTTTCACAGTTTCGTAGAAACTCCATTTTGTCAATTTGCCCGCGGTAAGAGTGTATATGTAAAAGTCGTTAGTTATGCCTTCACTGGTTGCATTTGTTATTATGGCGCCTCCTGATGGAGTACCTGTAATGTTAAAGACGTTTTCTCCATTGCGTGGGTCAAAGAAGCTCATTGTAGTACCACTACGTGAAATCAAAAAGTCAATTGTTCCATGTGCGTTTTCCCAATGATTTGAAAATGAAAAGGCACAAGTTAGCGTATAGTCGCTTCTTCGGAACAACTCTTTTCCAGTTGCCAAATCATAACAGACATAGCCCAGTGTAGATGCGGGTCCAACTCTTGTGTTCGTGTAGAGTTTTCCATTGAGAACTATCGGAAGGAATTTGGCTTGGTAGGATTCTCCAGTGTAGTAGCCGCTTTCTCCAGTTTCTCCTCCAACTACTCCTCCATTTTCGTAAACATTTGCCCATAGTATATGTGCTGTATTTGGTGCTGTTCCATATTCTTGGAAGTTAGTCCAGTATCGGCCTTGGGAGCCTCCCATTCCCATCTTTAGCCAGTTGCTTGTCAGATCAGCCCATTGTATGTTTGAAGAATCAATTGGGCGAGTCCAGTATTCACTTGGTAGTGGAGTGTCAACCCAATTTGGTATTGGATCTTGTTGAGCTACAAAGGTTGCTGGTCTGGTTGTTGAGGGTTCGAAAGAGACGTTAGTTTTGAAGAATTCAACGTTTTCAAATGATTCACCAGGGTAAGAAGCAATAACAGTGTAGGTGCCGATTTTGGAGGGGACATAATTGAAGGCTACTGTGCCTAGAGAATCAGTTTCTGTGAACGTTCTGCTTTCATTTATTCCGTCAGGATCAGTGATTGTAACGACGTAATTGTGATAACGTGGGAATCTAAGCAGCCCTGCGCCTGCACTGAGATTTTGAGCGATGTAAGTGCTTGGATTAACGTTAGCCCAAACAACAATTTGTGTTGTTTGACCAATGCCTATAGTTTTGGGTCCAGCGGCAGCATTTAGTGTAAATTTTCTCGAAGTTACTTGAGCATCAACTGTTGGTGGTGAAATGAAAAGCATCAAGATAATAGGTAATATTAATAGAGTACTCAATATCCGTTTATTTTGTATGTATTTCAACTTTTGTTTGCAATGAGATGCCTTTTGTGTTAGAAATTTTTTCATTTTTTTTCTTTTCCATTAATTTGTGTTTGGCAAGACAAACTGTTAAGAATTTGCCCCCCAACAAAACACAGAATTCTCACTAGAGGTATATAATATTAATTGATTTAAAGGAAAATACTACAAATAACTAAATCCTCGCCCAACTGTTTGTTCAGGAAGAATGTTAGCTTTGGAAGAGTATGGTCTAAGACCGACAACTACTGCGACATTTTGTACGTCCCAGCCCTCACGAAGAATAAGAACGCTTACAATGGCATTTATGGAGCTGGTCTCATAGTCAACTTCGCGGGAAGCCGCTCTTGCTGCTTCGAAATCCCTTTTTGATACCTCGCCTTTTTTATCAGTGTGTATTACTAACAGCTTGCTGTCTCCGAAATATTCAGGGTAACGTTTCTGGAGGTAATCCCCTACATCGTCTGCATCGCCAGTGCTGTTCATCATGACGAAGAGGATTGGCTTTTTGTTTCAGGGGTTTTAGTTGCTCTCTGTATTCCGCCCATCTTTCAACACCTGCAGCCAAGTAAGCCCGGTATTTTGTTCTCGCAATATCCGACCTCTCTTTAATTGCCACCTGCTTAAACTGTAAAGATACGGTTATCCGTTTTCTGCTGAAAATATCTTACTCTTTGTTTATTCCTCGGATTTTGGAGTGGGGATCTTGTTTCAGGCTTGCAGAGATAATCCATACTACCTCTATTGGCGCTTTAATCTAACAAAATAGGTGATAGGTCTATTCTTCAGTGCCTCCTATCAAAACAATTCGCAAGTATACACTTTCCACCACTTTCCAATAAATTATATATAGCAGTAGCTTGCGAATAATCAATTGTAGGATGAAAGCCGATTATACAACGAATTGCTAGTTATCAAGACTTTCATCCTAACAAATAAAGGAGAAAAGAAAAACGCAAAAAATGAAAAACAAACTTATGGCTTTCTCAATAACTCTGATTCTAATGCTATCAATCTCCGCACTCATTATCCCATCTGCAAACGCACATGATCCTCCATGGAACAAGAAAACGTGAACCTACATAGCGGTTACACCAAGTCCAATAGGTGTTGGCCAAAATGCCTTGATCGTCTTCTGGCTCGACGTATTGCCCCAAACAGCATCGGGACAATATGGCGACCGATTCACCTTCACCGTGGAAATCACAAAACCTGACAACACAACTCAAACTCTAGGTCCCATCACTTCTGACCCTGTCGGAGGCGGCTGGACCAACTACACACCAGAAACAGTTGGCACATATACTTTCGTCGCCAAATTCCCAGGAATAACCTACAAAGGCGAGAACCCACCACCAGGCGGTTTCAACGCAAACTACGCATCCTATATCAACGATACCTTAGAAGCAAGCAATAGCGACCCAGTAACGATCGTAGTTCAAGAGGAAGCATTAGCTCAATATCAAGAGGCTCCTCTTCCAACAGACTACTGGACGAGACCGATATATGCGACTAACAGAAATTGGTATCAAATTGCAGGCAACTGGCTAGGAGGAGACCAACCGTTCCAAAACTTCCAACCCTACAGCCAAGCACCCAGCACAGCCCACATTGTCTGGACAAAGCCAATGGAGTTCGGCGGCATAGCTAACGGCGGAAGCGAAGAAAGCTACTTCACAGGAAGCGCATATGAAAGCATGTGGACCTCCGGTATCATTATCCAAGGATACCTCTATTACAATGAACCCAAAGCACCCAGATACGGCTGGCATTGCGTAGACCTGCGAACTGGCGAAGAATTATACTATAGCAACGGCACCGAGCCCATCCAAGTAGGTTCTCAAACTTCCGCTCATATAGGTGGAACTGAAATACCTTATCAATATGCGCAACTGTCATTCGGTCAAATACTTACTTACGATTCTCCAAATGAACACGGTCAAAGAGCATACTTATGGTCAAAATACAGTGACACAGCCGGCTCACAGTATAGCTACACAAGACGAAACGAATCGGTCTATTCCTTCTCAGCACCAGCTGGCTCTACCGTGTGGCAAATGTATAACGCATTCAACGGAGAATGGATATGCAACATTGCTAACGTACCCTCAGGAACCACAGTAACAGGACCAAATGGAGAACTGCTGATTTACACCTACAACTCAAGAGGCTATCTGACACTATGGAACTCAACACATGCACTCGAATTCCCGAACAACAACCTGCAAGTACCCTACGAAGCATATGCAAGCGCCGAAGCATTCTATTGGATGTGGAGAGAACCTATAGGAGAAACAGTCGATGGAAATAACGGCTACAGTTGGAACATAACAGTACCCGCAAACTTAGGAAGCATCAGCAAAATCATCAATGGAGATAAAATACTGGGAAATAATGGATTCGGTAGCTTCAGGTATGGAACTGGTGCTTATAGTTTCTGGGCTTTAAGTCTCAAAGACGGTTCAATGGGCACATTACTTTGGCAAAAAGACTACAACCAACCAATTAGCGGTGAAAACACAACGCTAAGCCTTGGTCCCATAGATCCAGACGCACAAATCTTTACGATATGGGTGAAAGAAACAAACCAGTGGTATGGCTATAGCCTTGAAAATGGAAACCAAGTTTGGGGACCAACCGATGCAAACCCAGGCTATGACATGTACGGTGTCCTTTCATCGGTAGCATACAGCAAACTATACGCAGGTGGCTGGGAAGGCGTACTCCGAGCTTTCGATATAAATTCAGGTGAAATGCTTTGGAACTCAACAACGAACGCTGGAGGGCTAGAAGGACCCTATCCATACTGGCCTATAAGAGGGAAAATGGCAATCGCTGACCATAAAGTCTATGTGACAACTGACGAACACTCTCACACCCAACCAATACTGAGGGGATGGTCAATGTACTGTTTTGATGCCGATACAGGCGCACCCTTATGGAATATAACCGGTCTATATGGCTACGGCTCAATCTCAATAGCAGATGGCTACCTCATCGGCCTTGACGATATGAATAATGAACTCACATGCTTTGGAAAAGGACAGACTCAAACCACAATTTCAGCTACACCAGAAGTATCGATGAACGGGGACACAGTGGTAGTTAAAGGCATGGTTACAGACCAGTCCCCAGGAGCCAAAGATACAGCTGCAATCTCAGACAACGATATGACTCCATGGATGGAATACTTGTATCACCAAGCCAAGATGCCGTCAAATGTTCGAGGCGTAGAAGTTAGCATAGACGTTATCGATCCTAACAACAACTATGTCAATATCGGCACCGTTACAAGTGACAGTTCTGGCATGTATAAGCTCGCCTTCGTACCAGAGGTTCCAGGCACATACACAATAATGGCAACTTTCGCAGAAACCAATTCATACTTTGGATCTAACAGTCAGACTGCCATTGCCGTAGGCGAAGCTGCCGCTACACCGTCACCCATTGTACAACAGAGCGCACCCCAATTCGAAATGTACTTCGCGGTCTCAACCATAGCAATCATAATTGCGATCGCCATAGGCTTTGCTGTAGCAATTATTATACTTAGGAAACGACCCTAAGGCATTCAACCAAAAAATTAATTTCCCTTTTTTTAGGTAATTCAAAATAACGGCTAATAGCTCTAAAGCTTATCCTCAATTATCGGTAGGTCCACTGTATTGGAGAGAAACGGTTATTCGTTTTCTGCTTAGACTATCTCTTATTTCGCTGTTTATTCTATTGTTTACTCTTCCCTTGCTAGCATCCCCGAATCGAGTTATTCTCCAGTTCTTGAGGTTCCCTCGGATGATTTGTGGATTACTTGTTAGGATGTAGAAGGGCATTTTCGTTTGAGAGGTATATAGTTCGGCTATGAAGTTGAGAAGTCGTTTGCCAACGCCGATTCCTTGATAATCAGGTAGCACGACTAAGCGGCTGACTCGATAGTATTTTGCTTTCATTCTGACGCATGCGACAGCGATGAATGCAACGGGTTTGCCTTGATAGACTGCGGTGTAGCATCTGACTCCTGCGCCTAAGGAGCCGTTTAGATAATGATAGTTCCGAAACATCTTCCACATGGTTGCGCCGCACCGATGAATTTTGAGTTCAATGGGCGGCCGATTTCTTTTTTTCGGCTAAACTCTATTGTGTCTGTGCAGAAAACCCAGTCAGGATCTAGCCAATCGACGACGTCATAGTGGCAGGTTACAGCAATGAATTGCTTCTTTGAGCGTCTAACGGCTTTGCTGATTGCAAAAGCACTAACCTTCGCTATTTCCCTATCTACCACGCTCGTAAACTCGTCAAAAACCACTTGGGGCTGCTCTAAACATAGCGCTCGCGCAATATCCACTCGCATCTTCTCGCCTTGACTTAGGCAATCATAGCTTTTGAGCCAGTCGGGCGGGGAAGCAAAGCCGACACTGCAAAGCATCCTTGTTATTTCTGAGGTTTCAAGTCCAGTGGGGAAATCATCTAAGACGCATTTGCTTTTGTATTCAAAGCCTCGAATGTAAGAGTTAGAGAACAGTTGTTTAGCTATGCTGGTTTTACCAGAGCCGCTTCTTCCAACTATTACACCGATCCGCCAATCGAACTCCTCAAGAGGCAGGCTGCCTTTAAACCGCTTTTCCAGTTTTACGTCGCTTAGGGTGTAGCTGCCGATAACGCTTTGGGCGCGGAAACTGTCAGATTCTTCCCAGCGTTTTACAATGTCAAAATCCGTAGCCTATACCCCTCCGCTTTTAATTTCTCAAAATATTCTTTTTGCTGCGCCTCGCTTCGGCACTCAATTATAAGCTCATAGGTTTCAGAAACCGAAAAAGAGACCTCTCGGTCATCTACCTCTATGGGGAGCTTTTCGCCGACTGATTGAAGGAACAACTTTAATTCCTCTTTCTCGCCCTCGTCAATTATACGCAGGTACTCGGCACTATCCATCTCCTTGTTATGCTTGCCCCGTAGCTTGTTAAGAACCTGCCGAAGCAAACGGCGATCAACATCCTTAACTGGCAAGCGGATGACGCTGCACTCAGTCATGCCAAGCTCCTTCATAGCTGTAACACGCTGCTGACCATCAGCCACCAAAAGCTCATTGTTGGTGACGACTGGAACGATGTCTCCCCATCGCTTAATTGAAGCTTTTAGGCGGTCAAGTTGCATAAGAGTTAATCTGTTGGGGTTGTCTTGGTCAAACTTGAGCTCACTGATTTTCACGCGTTCCGACATAGGAATCGGAATTTCTTTTTCATATTCCAATTCACTTTACTCCTCTGTTACTGTTCATATTTTCGGAGCCTCAGCCAAGTTTTCAGGTGTCGATAATTGGCGAATTTGGACTTTTTGAGACGTTTTCTTAAACCAGTCGCACTTTTCTGCACATGTTGGACATTTCTCTTTTAGGTAACGTGCGTTTCTCTCAGCTGCTGCTTTTTCCTCATTTTCTTCTTGCTGCTCTTCTAACTCATCTTGCCTAGCTTGCTCGGGAGTTCTGTTAGCGATAAACTGCTGTATGTCTTCGGTTGTTTTGAAAACGTGATGTCGGTCACAGTAGCGCTCAAAACTCTCGGGAGTGAATAGGTCATTGTTCCAGTTTGCATAAACGGGAGCTAAACGCCTTTCCTGTTCGCCTTCGCATAGTTCCCAATAGCCAGGCGTGTTAAAGGCCTCTTCTTCCGCGTCGTATTGCTCTTTAAACTTGCGGGTTTCTTCTATTAGCCAATAAAACCGCGTGTAGAATATCCAGTTAGCCAATAGGGTCTTTATACGTTACAAAAGTATCTGTGAAGACTTGGAAAATCTCCAGTATCCTAGCCATAAAGCGACGGTGTGCTGCGTCCACGATTGCTTGGTCACTTGGCGACTGCTGAGTATAAGCGGTTTCTCCCCGTGATAGTGCTTCCTGCATTTCTTCCGCGTTAGCCTCTAAGATTTGAGCCACTCGTCTATGTAATTCGGTTTCGGCTCGATCTAACTCTATGTCCCCGTTTTCCCATGTTATTTTAGTTGTACCTTTTTCGGGAAGTTCAGGTAACACATTTTTTTCTAATAAATGCAGTTTCCTGTTTAAAATGTTCATTTCTTCTTATCCTCCGGTTTCGGTATCAATATGCTATTCTTGAGCTTCTCCTCTAACGTTAACACCCGAAGCTCCAACTCCTCATCCTTAAGCAAAGGACCGTAGGCTGAGACTGCTGAGACTAAAACTCTCGCCCAACCCTGCTTAGCTCGGTCACTGTTGCCGCCTGTATGAATTTTTTGGTGGGACAGGCTTAAAACGCTGTCTAAAACGCGAAATAACGTGTTTCTGCGCTCCTTTGTTGAGCGGTTTGATGTTGGTTTCTTCACAGTTTCAGCCATAGCTCACACCTTCTTCTCTCCCTCGCGCTCTTTGCTTACGCTTCGAAAGCCGCCAATACTCACGCAACTCAGCCGAATGCTTTAATGCTCTTACTTTGTCCATGACATTGGCTGTTTTAGTTCAACCATTTAAAAGCAGAATAATAATTGTAAGAATCCCAAGTCGAAGTTGGAAGAGAGAACAAGTTGCAGCAGAAAATTAGCGGAGCCTTTTTCCTCCCTTGCACACAACTAACGCACAACCAGTAATGTAACCAACATAGTATTATTTGGTGAGAAAGTATCCAATAAAGAATTGGCAATTACCTTTACGACTAAAAAAGGGGAGGAATATTTTGGTTGATTGAATTTATGGTCGCTTTCTTAGCATAAGTATCGTTACTGCAAAGCCAACGGCGATTGCAATTATTATCGCTATAATACCGGGCAGTATGTAGGTATCTGCAACTGATTGTGTTTGTTGCGGTGCTGGTGTTGCGCTTGCTTGAATGGATTCGATTGCAAAGCTGGTTTCTGCAGTTGAAGGCCAATACGATTTACTGCCTGCAAATGTCGCGACTACAGTATATTCGCCTGAAACTGGAGGAATAAACGCCAGTTTGTATGTGCCGCTTGCATCGCTGGTGGTCTTACCAATTTCATAGTTGTTGTTGTTTGGATCAAGTACGCTCAACGTAACTTCAACGCCCTTCAAATCTGTGGGCTTCGGCATCTGCATGTACAAGTATTCCATCCATGGAGTCATATTTTCGTCGGCAATAGCAGGAACGCCATCGGGGAAGCGTGCGGTAAAAGCTGAACTAGTGGTGCCTGCAGAGATGTCGTTTACTTTTCCTGTGATCAGTATTCTGGTGCCTTCGGTTACAACATTATTTTGGATTGTTGCTGTTGTGGAAGTTGGGCCTTTTCCGAATGAGTATATGCTCATATCCCACTGATTTACAGTTGCCATGTAGCCATCACCAAAAGCGAAAGATTTCCATGCTCCATGAGTATCCCATATGCGATCTCCAGTTGTAGCGTTGAATGCATACAGCTTCCATGTCCTGTAGTAGGGTTGTGTAAAAGAGTGCTCTTGTGCGTAGACGAAGACTTTGCCGCCGGCGATCTGTGGAGTGCTTAGGGGGGCTCTTGAATAGGCGCTTTCAAGACCTTCAGAGTCGATTGTTGCCGTCCATAGTCGGTTTCCGTTTGTAAGGTCATAGGCGAATACTTGACCGCCATAGCCTGCTGAAATGAGCATGTTATTGTAGAAGGCGCAGCCTCGGCTGTACATCATCCAGTTGGGTTCTGATTCGGTGACCCATAATTGTTTCCCTGTATCTACGTCAAAGCCAATCCAACGTCTGCTCTCTTTTGCTCTCATTACAAAAATGCCTGCTTCTAGAGATTGCTCGGTGACCATGTTGCCTTCAAATTGCAGAGTTTCATTAGCGACTGTTCCCTTTGGATGTATTTGCCATAGCACCTGTCCTCTGTTTTCTGGTTTGGCACTTATTGCCCAAACTGAGTAGTCTTCGGTGTATACGCTGCCTCCGGCGCCTCCGAAGCCTGTGCCGCCGAATACTATGTCGTTAAATGCGAAGCGGGGGCTTCCTGGAATTCCTGCTGGAAGGGTTACGTTCCATGAATAGCCATAGGTTCCGTTATGTTGCTTATGATCTGCAGAGTTTAGCGCTGTCACGGGTCTCCATTGCCAGAAGTTAGTATCCTGGACGAAGGTGGGACTATCAATATTATCCCATTGTGATTCAGCCACTGTAGTCATTGACGGTATTCTTGAGAAGTTCCATAAAGCTATCCAAGCTCTGTTTGAGGTAGTTCCTCCACCAATAACATACCTCAGGTATTCACCTTTCGGCCCTACACTCTCAGTGCCAGATGGCACGTTGTAGATGGTGAACAAGTATTCTCCTGTGAAGGGATCATATGCGGTCATGTTGGTGCCGTATTCGTTCCATAGGTAAGCTTGTGCTCCGTGCTGGTTTGGCGACATATATTCGTAAATTGTGGCGCCGGTTACTGCAATGTTTTCTTTTTTCCAGATTTCTTCTCCCGTGCGCAAGTCTACCGCAATTATATATTGGCCTGTTGTGGTTACCAAGTCTCTGCTGTGTAGGTCTTTGTCGTTTAGAGGTTGACTGTAAATTAGGATTCCACTAATGATTATTGGATAGCTGAATCTTTGTTCGTAGGAAGTTCCTTCATAGTAACTGAGATATGGGGTATCAGTGGAGTCGCTAATAATTCCTCCGAGCTGTAGCGGTTTTGTCCACATTATGTGAGCAGTGTCAGGTGCAGGTGCATCTGGATTTCCTCTGCCGTCCATTAGCCAGTTGTTTCCAACGAGGCTCCACTGTCTATTATATGAAGCGATTGGACGAGACCAGTATTCAGTTGGAAGTGCTACGCCTGAAATGATTTGCAGTTGCTCTTCTATAACAGTGAATGATGCTATGTCACTGTCGGCGGCTGCATATAATCGGTTGTAGGAGGTTGTGTTTTTCCACTGTGCGGGGAAGTGTGATTGCACTGTCCAGTTACCGATTATGTCTGGCGAAAATATATAGTACGTGCCTCCCACTGGATCTGAGACGGGTAAAGTAACGGTTTTAGCTTTCCCGTCTGGGTCTGTGATGGTAAGCGTCCAGCCTGTCCATGCCTGTCTATTGCCCGGCGCTCCGAGTAGGTAGTCAGTTGGCGTTACCGGTGGTATCTCCGCCGGCCAGACGACAATGGTCACAGCTTGACCAATCCCGACCGGATTGGGAGCCGCGTCAGCATAGACGAACGAAGGGTAATTCGATACTGTTGTTTGTGCGTTAACTTCTGAAACTGCGGCAAATGAAGAGACGATAATTGTTAGCGTTAGAAAAGTAGCGATAGCAATACTTTTTTTATTCAAATGCATTTTTCTTTTTTCTCCTTTAAGCGATTCTCTAGTTATATGAGAAGCGCTTTTTAGAAATCACCCTAATTTTCTTTTAAGCTTTTGCCTAATTTCAGTAGATGTTGTTTTGTCTTAGCCATGGCGCGCGGGCAAATTAAATAATTGTTTTTATCAACCGACTATCGCACCGACACCACAAAAGAATTTTACATAGCCAATTTTCAAACTGAAGAACCCAACAGAATACACCGTGAAAATATTCAGAGGAACAAACCCACTCGCAACTTTCGAATTCACAACCCAAAAATAACCGACCACACCCTTAGCACGTGTAATCACTCCCCGACCGCCACCCACTATTCTGCATAAAGAACTGGCGTTGTCTGTGCAGTGGAGGTTAAAAGAATCGTTTAGTAAATCTTTTATGGAGCTTTATGGAGCCGACCACTGTCATTTGACTCATTAACCGCTTTTTCTAAATCAGCCAAGTCTAAAAGAATACTGTTAGTAATAGAGTTAAATTTCTCTGGTTGTCGCTTCTTGAACTGAGTAAACCGATAACGGTAACACATGAGGGTATTCCAACTTTTCTTTTCTGTTGTACTGCCATTGACGAGTAAACTTGGAAGCTTACGCTTGATTCTGTCAGCATTCAAGAAAGAAAGCCTCCCGAAGCGCACGCGCTAAATTCCAATGCTTACGAGCTCTAGGATAATTACGCTTCTTACCCTTATCACTGCGGAAAACTGACTTAGGCTTGAAGGGCTCAATCGAAAAATCCAAAAAATAAACCTCCAAACGCTAAGAAACAACTAACTAAAAAGTTGAAAGAAAATAATCGAGAAAAAATGCTAGTACTTTTTCGGGCATATGTTGGTGAGGCCGCTGGGATTTGAAGGCGGACCACCGAGGCGACATTTTTCCAGTTATCGCCACAATGTCTGTTTAAGCTCCGCAGCCTTCTTCCCTTTTTTTCTAACAGTGCCCACTTGGAGGCTAACCCATTGAATCAGAAGCAGTTAGATGCTGCCGCGGTTATCCTTCGAGTTGTCCTTTCTGGATTAGCCCTCAACTTTGATGCAGATTTCCATGAGCTTGAAGAGATTACCAAGCGTGCCCTGCTTCAGATAGACCAGGAGGACCGCTAGTGATGAGCATTACCTTTTCTTACCTACGTCAGCCTCTTAATCGCTATACTTTCAAGGCGCCGAAAACTAGGGCTTGGGTTGAGGAGCACTGCAAGGGCAAGTATGTGCTAAACCTCTTTGCTGGTCCTACTCGGCTGAACGGCTGTATAGAAGTAGCCAACGACATCGACCCTAACGTGCCGTCTACGCTATTTTCGATGGATGCCCTGGCCTGCGCCAAACGTCTCATCGAAAGAGGTGAGTTATTCGATGTTATTTTGCTTGACCCGCCGTATAGTTACCGCAAAAGCATGGAGCTCTACAATGGGCATAAGAACAGTCGTTTCAAGCAGCTCCTCGATGTTGTGCCCGATATTTTGACGCCTCTTGGCTTGGTTATCACTTTTGGGTATCATAGTCGCGTGATGGGTGCTAGCCGTGGCTTTAGGATCCGTGAAATTTGTCTGATTAGCCATGGTGGGGCTCAGCATGATACGATCGCTGCGGTTGAGGAGCGAATCCAAGTAACGAAAGGAGAAACCAAAGATGAGCAATAAAGTTAGTTTTGTTCTAAATCGCAACCCGCCTTATCTTGATACCACAGTTCCTTATGAGCGGACTAAAGCGGAAATTGAGATTCTACTAAAAAGCTATGGGATAAAGAACATTCGCTGGACCACTCTTGAAGGCCAGGATGATACTTTAGAGTTCATCATAGAAGCTGAAATACAGGGTGTCAAGAAACAATTAGGCGTCGCAGTTAAGCCTCCTCATATTGTTATCAAAAAGAAGCTTCATGGCAAACTCGTCGAGTCTGAGAACATTAACCAGGAGTATCGGCTGCTGTTTCATTGGATAAAAAGCAAGATTGAGGCGGTCGTTTGGGGTCTTAGCACAATCGAGAAAGAATTTCTCAGCGAAGTCTTGATGAAACTGCCCAATGGCCAGCAGTCAACAGTTGGCGATATGGTCGTAGATTTGATGAGTAAAGATACGCTGCAAAGCTTGCCTTTCTATGGTTCCCGACAGAGCGAAGCTCCCCGCCGAGTAATTGACGCTGAAGTAATTTTGCCCTCTGAAGATAATTCGGGAGGTTCCTAAATTTGGGTTATTTCCGTATGGGTTCTCGGAATATTCTTCAGCCTTTGCTTGAGCAGGCTTCTTTAGAAGCTGAGTCGCTGGGTGCTCCTGCAAAAAAGACGTTGCTTGAGATTGCAGATAAGCTGGTTCGGTGGGCGCCTAACTTGTATAGCAGCTGCAGTAACCCAGGCTATTCTGACGAGGAGAAGATTGCTGCTAAGGCGTTGCTGAAAAAGTATGGTTTAGAAAAGCTTGGGAATTTAAGTGCTCGATACAAAAAAGCCACCTTAGAGCTGATAGAGAAGTCAAAAGCCCAAGAGGAGCAACTTTAGGAGCTGCATTTTTTGGTTGAAGGCAATTGTGTCATTGAACCCAGTTCAAAAAGAGCGGTTCAACGGTTCAATAGAAATATTGAACTCTTAGAGCCGTTACCGGAAAAGGCGCGAAAGATTCTTGCTGTTTTAGGAGCCGACGGAGTGGCAAGTGAAGCTGTAAAAATCGCTAATTGTGTGAAAAGTAACGTATGTTATTGGAAAAACCGCTTCATCAAAGCTGGCGCTCTACGGCTAAAGCAAGATGGCATTGTGAAATATTATGAGTTGACGCCTTACGGTTCAAAGCTTCTCACAGGAAGTGACGGTGAGTTGCGTTTGCCGGTGGTGTTTGAGGATCATGCTCTAAAGTTTCATGTTTTGCGTCGGGAGCGTTCTTGTGTGGATTGGGAAAAATTGGGGGAACCTAGGAACTGGAGAAAACTGGGAGTGTTGATTGGTGTGGTTAGGGTGGAGTTGAATTTGGGTTTGGAGCCTACGGTGGTTATTCATCCTGGTCAGGTTAAGGGGTTTAATGTTGATGAGTTGGAGATGGAGGCTGCTCGAATTGTTGAGCGTACCAGGGTTGTGTTGGAGCAAAAGTTTGGGATGCTTCTCTCTTTGAGTGGAGTTCCGTTGCATAGTCCTAGGTGGCGGGTTTATCGTCCTGAATGTCATGAGTGGATTTTAGCTGGAACCGTTGAGGTTGAAGGCGTTGGAGCTTTAGATCACAGTCCTACACATGACAAGAAGGATCCTCTGTCAGGTAGGCCTCATTTGGAGTATAGTGATAAACGTTTTGCTGCTCGCGCTGCAGATTTTCCTGTTGCCTATGAGTCAGGTAAACGGTTAGCGGTTTCGGCGGTGGAGTTTCCTATGGTTTTGGCGAATTTGGAAGCTAAACTGGATGCTTTGTATGGCCAGTTTGAACGTTTGGCTGCTGCAAATGAGCGTTTAACCGATATGATGCTGGGCAGAGTAGCCGATTTGGAAGAACCTGACTCAGTTGAGGTTGTTGAAGGCCAGAAGAAACTTGGGGATTATGTCAGATGAATCAAGCTGACGCGCACTTTGCAGGATGGCTAATGTGTCCTGTCTGCAAGAAAGAAACCCGCCACTACACCAAAGACACCCATGAAAGTCCTGTCTCGAAAATGCGCAGGATATGGTGCGAGGACTGCCGCGTGGTTCAGATGCAATTTAAGCAAAGTAATGGAGAATGGGAATAATTTAACTATACAAAACCTGGCTTGTCGCCAAAGTAGTCGCTCTTAAGTTTGAGCGGTTCAAGGTTGCACTTCAATAGATTAGTCGAAAGCTTTGGCGTGTGCTGGCTTTTCTCTGATGAATACGTACATATTAATACTACATACTTAGCTAATCAGTAAGTCGGTAAGTAAGTAGCATTTATGGATTGAATGTGGCAACATTAAACTATCTCTTTGGAGTGTCATTTTTATCAAAAATATAGGTATAGAGAAAACAAGATTTGTAAGAAGGAGTTTACTCAATGTCCAAAGTTGAACAATCAGTCATTACAGTTGCGATTGGCGCTTCTGCTGGCGGCTTAGAAGCTTTCAAGGTTTTCTTCGAATGTTTGCCAGTCGACACGGGTTTGTCTTTTGTCGTTATCCAGCATCTGGCATCTGGTCAAGAAAGCATGCTGACCGATATTCTTTCAAGATTTACCAAAATTCCTGTCCAAGTAGTCAAAGATGGACTGCTAGTTAAACCAGACCGTGTTTACGTTATTCCGCCCGGAGCAACAATGACCATTGAAAAGAACGTTCTCAAGCTTACCTCGAAGGGTAAATCTCTAAAACCTATTGATACTTTCTTTATTTCTCTAGCTGAAGACTTGAAGAGTCAAAGCATAGGAATCATACTTTCAGGCACAGGCTCTGATGGAACAGAAGGCCTAAAAGCAATCAAAGCTCAGGGAGGAATAACATTTGCACAAACTCCAGACTCAGCCCAGTATGGAGACATGCCCCAAAGCGCAATTTCAGCAGAAGCCACGGATTTTGTTCTTTCCCCAGACAAGATTGCATTAGAGCTGCAAAAAATCGCTAAAAACCCTCACCTAGCACGAAAGGAAATCGCAACAAGAGATGAAGCCGAACAAAGGGAAGAA
Organism: Candidatus Bathyarchaeota archaeon; assembly: GCA_963741005.1. Classification (GTDB taxonomy): domain Archaea; phylum Thermoproteota; class Bathyarchaeia; order Bathyarchaeales; family Bathycorpusculaceae; genus Bathycorpusculum. The sequence continues at coordinate 6,382 of CAVUGQ010000005.1, read as the reverse complement.
AAACCAAAAAAGGAAAAAGGCTTAAACGCTATATTTACCATGCTAAAATCCAACTGTAACGTTGATTTTTCACACTACAAAGAAACAGTCGTAAACCGACGTGTCACACGCCGAATGGTAATTAACCACATAGAAAAAATGGACCATTACACCAAGTTTCTGCAGACTCATCCAAACGAGTTGGAAGCATTATTCAACGATATGCTAATAGGAGTAACGAGTTTCTTTAGAGAACCTGAAACATTTGTTGCACTCAAAGAAACAGTTTTTCCAACTTTAGTAAAAAATCGCCATCCAAAAGAGCCTATCCGAGTTTGGATTCCAGCCTGCTCAACAGGAGAAGAAACATATTCATTCGCCATAGCAATCCAGGAATACCTCGAAGAAAACTCCGCAACAGATCTTCAAGTTCAAATTTTCGGCACCGATGTAAACGAAAAAAACATTGAAAAAGCAAGACAAGGAATCTACGCACCAACAATAGAAACCGACGTAAACGAAAAACGCCTAAAACATTTCTTCAAAACCTCTAATGGCAATTATCAAATCTCCAAACCCGTTCGAGACAAATGCATATTTGCAAAGCAGGACATAACCGCTGACCCGCCATTTTCAAATATGGACCTTATCAGTTGCCGCAACATGCTCATCTACTTTGATGAATACCTCCACGAAAGAGTAATGCCTACCTTGCATTACGCATTAAAAATGGGTGGTTTTCTTGTCATAGGACAATCTGAAAGCATTGGAAAATTCACTCAGTTATTTGAATCTGTAAACAAGAGGGGCGCTATCTATGTGAAAAAGAGAGCTCAACCCAAAGTTACTTTTGGTTTGCAAGCATCAGCGCCCTATCTAAAGCGTAAAGAGGGCAAAGAAGGCGAGAAGAAAGACATTCTTTCCGTGTTGAAAGATGAGGTTGACCATTTACTAGTCACCGACTATGTCCCTGCAGCATTGCTGATTAATACTGACTTGGATGTTCTGATTTTTAGAGGAAATATTGCTCCATATGTTTTACCTGAATCAGGATTGGCGAGTTTGAATCTAGCAAAGATTATTCGCAAAGAGTTAAGGTCTGAAGTACAGACGATAATCTATAGAGCAAGAAAAGAGGACAAACTTGTCAAAGAAAATGCCATTCGGTTTGAATATGCTGGAGAACAAAAAACAATCAACATCCAGGTTCTGCCGATGCACGTTGAACAATATGAGGCACCATTTTTCCTTCTATTGTTCGAAGATGTCAGCTCTGCGGCAGCGCTCTTACGCCAAACAACGGAGTTAAACATCACTCCTGAAGGCCGGGAAAACGTCAAAGACCGGCAAAATAAAGAGCTCAGGGAAGAATTGGATTCAACTAAACAAACTTTGCAGAGAATTATTGAAACTCAAGAAGCAACAAATGAAGAACTGAGAACCACTATGGAGGAGGCACAGTCGAGCAACGAGGAACTACAGAGCACTAACGAGGAATTGGAAACAGCTAAGGAAGAACTTCAATCTAGCAATGAAGAATTAAAGACGTTAAATGATGAGGTAAAGAACCGAAATCAAACCCTTGCCCAGTTAAATGATGACTTAACAAATTTGAATAGAAACGTGGGACCAGCTATTGTTATAATTGATAAAGGCTTAAAGATTAGGCTGTTTTCGCCTTCAGCACAGAAAATTCTGAATCTCTCGCCATCAACGGTTGGGCTGCCAATAACGACCATCAAATTGAACGTTATAGTTGAAGACTTGGGCGAAATAATCTCAGAAGTGTCATCGAAACTAAGCGGTATTACACGAGAAGTAAAGGATTCACAAGGTCACTATTTTGATATGCAAATTCGACCTTACATAACACAAGAAGACAGGTTAGATGGGGCTGTCTTGTCTTTTGTCGATATTGATGATAGAAAAAAGCTTGAAAAAGCTCTACGCATGGCTGCCATAGGCGAGACCGCAGGAATGGTGGGTCATGACATTCGTAATCCGCTTCAGGCTATTACAGGCGACGTCTATTTAGCTAAAACAGAATTGGCTTCAACATGTGAGAGTGCTGAGAAAAAGAATGCATTAGAAAGCTTGGACGAGATAGAGAAGAACATTGATTATATCAACAAGATTGTGGCTGACCTTCAAGACTATGCAAAGACGAGCGAGCCTATTGCTCAACAAACAGACTTAGAAGCCCTATGTAAGGAGTTACTGTTCGGGAATAAGATACCTAAGAATATCAAAGTTTCGTGCAATGTCGAGAAGACAGCTAAAACAATCATGGTTGACAGTTCATTATTGAAGCGCATTCTTGGAAACTTGATTATTAATGCAGTTCAAGCTATGCCTAACGGCGGAGAGCTAACTATGAGAGCACACCAAGAAGCAGGGAACAACGTCATCACAGTTCAAGATACAGGCATTGGCATACCTGATAAAGTCAAGCCAAAACTTTTCACACCGTTCTTCACGACTAAATCGAAAGGTCAAGGATTAGGATTAGCAGTGGTCAAGCGGTTGGCTGAAGCATTAAACGGAACAGTGACATTTGAAAGCATAGAAGGAAACGGCACAACTTTTATTGTTCGTTTTCCACCCCAAAAAATAAGAGGTAAATTGGTTTCAAGTAGTTAGTTTTCTAATTCTTGCTGAACAAACAATAACGTTTCAAAATGCAGTTCTACATATTCGCTTCTTGATCTTTTCTTCAGTTGGTCGAGTTGAGTTTTTTGTGAGCGTTTTATTAGCTGTGGGTTATTGAGGGCTGGTTATCTGTGATTGATGTTTGAGCTTTAATCGTAAAGCTTTTAACCGTTCAAATTAAAGAAACAACATCGCAGTTTTCAATTCCCTTGTACCTGCCACCAGGGCAAAAAAAGCGCGGCGTATCAGGGCACATTAACTATAGATTGAGAGTAGATGCTAAATGGGGAACCTTCGAAGTCCAGAAAAAAAGCAAAAACGCTATAGTAGGCGTGAAGCCAATAACATGTTTCTAAAATATAGTTATCACGACAGGTTACTTGCGGAAACAGTGCATACATTAGAAACAGAGAAAATTGTTTCTGACGTTTTAGCAAGAGAATATCCATCTGTTCCTGAAGCTGTTTTTCAATCTCAAGTTCTAAACCATGTTTATGGCGAAGTTTTGGTTGGAGCGATTTCATGAGTGAAGTTGAAGTCGCTGAGTGTTCTGAAGCCTATAAAAACCCCTCATGCCCCTATGTCACTCAAATTAACATTAACACTAGTTGCATGAAGCAGGTTGATAGGGCATTGATTTCGCTTTTAGGCGAAGATGGAACAGGTCTTAACAGTGGAGTTATTCATCGGATGCTTTTGAAACTGGATGATTTGGAAGCGAAAAATAGGGTTTCTGCGAGTTGGCTTGATCTGGTTAAACCCATCGCAGTTTCTGTTGTTATCACAGCTTTGACAACTTATCTTCTGACAAGGTTTGCATGACTTTGACATTGGAGATTTTAGTTCCTGAACCAGAAGTTGTTGCAACTTCTGCGCTTAAAGTGGATGGCAAAAACCCGAATAAGATGACGCGAGAACAACATGACCGCCTCAAAGCTTCAATACAAAAATTCGGCTTTATTGTGCCAATCATCACAAACAAAGACTTACTAATTGCTGATGGTGAGCAAAGGTGGATTATAGCGAAAGAGCTCGCGATGCCAAATGTCCTCATCATCAGACTACCGATAGAAGAAGTTGATAGGCACCTAATCCGTCAAGTTTTAAACAAGCTCAAAGGAACTCATGACCGCGAACTTGACGCAGAAGAATTTGAAACAATAATAGAGCTTGGCAAAGAAGAGGACCTTAAGTATCTGCTTGATTTGTCGGATGATAAACTCGATGGGTACCTAAAAGAAGAAGAATCAATTGGCTACGAAAAACAGTTTGAAGTAGTCGTTGAATGTGAAGACGAAATCAACCAAGAAGCAATCTACACTAAATTAATTTCAGAAGGATACAAATGCCGAGTTTTAACATTGTAAAGTCCTGGGCTCCAGAAGAAAACTTCAGGACAGCAGCAGTCAAAGCGTCTTTCACCCTTGAAGACATTAAGCTTCAGAAACGGTTTGCAGGAGAGATCCCCATTGAAGGCCTTGACTGGAAAATCGGACTAATTGTTGGACGCTCCGGAACAGGAAAAACAAGTATAACTAAAGAAAAGTTCCCAGACGCCTACATCAGAAGCTTCGAGTACAAGCACAAAAACTTCCTGGCAGATTTCCCAAAAGAAAACACAGTTGACGAAATAACAACAGCGCTTTGCAATGTTGGATTTGCGTCTCCGCCAGATTGGCTCAAAAGCTATGATTGTCTAAGTCAAGGAGAAAAAATGCGGGTAGACATCGCACGTGCACTCTGCACCAAAATGCCCATTAACCAAATAACTGGAAAAGAGCTCATAGTTTTCGATGAATTCACAAGCGTAGTTGACCGAGAAATCGCTAAAATTGCATCCTTTGCAATCAGTAAATCAATTAGGCGTTCAAACAAGCAGTTCATCGCTGTCACATGCCACTATGATGTTGAAGATTGGCTTGAACCAGACTGGGTACTCTATACGGACACAATGAAGTTTGAGCTTCGCGATAAAAAAAAAGTTCCCGACCCCCAATTGAGCTTGAGATCTATGAGTGCACTCGGAGTCTTTGGAACATCTTTAGGCAATATCACTATCTAAACACAAACATCTTAACATCAAACAAACACTACGTGGCACTCTACAACAGCAAACCCGTGGCATTCATCTCGATTGGGCGTTCACAGTACAAATACAAATATTGGCGAGTTAGCCGCCTTGTGGTTCTTCCAGATTACCAGGGCGTAGGCATTGGAACAAGACTCTTGACCTGGGCAGCCCAGTACTTTTATGAAAAAACACGTCTCGATTTTTTCATTGTATCTAGTAATCCTCAGCTGATTCATTTGCGAAGTAGTCCTCACTGGATCCTGAAGCGAGCAGGGCACAGCGTAAATAAGAATAACAGGTTTAGGCGAGAAAAGAACCTAATTAATAGTAGCAGCCAAAACCGCTTAACTTTCAGCTTTAAGTACAGATCTCAAACTCACAGTGCGCGAGCACTGGCTTGAACGGCGGCATTGTTAGGGCTATTACGGATTTGCAGAAAAAGAGTAAGGTTTAGGCGAGTTGGGCAAGTTTTGCAAAAACCATCGCTATTGGCGCGGTCACGTCGGTTGTTACTTTTCTGTTAACTTACGCTTTAGCACATTAATTTAGGAGACGATTGTATGGAACCTGAAGAGTTTATCGGAGAAATCAAGAAGACCTTTAGCCGTGCATGTGCTTTGCCTGATTGGATGCAGCAGATTCTCTTAGAAGACATAAACGCTGCTATAGAAAACCGCATCCGCACGATGGAACTTATCATTCAAGCTAAACCTAAGGCTGCAGAGACCTTGAAACCTGGACAATAACCAATTTGAAGGAGTAGCATTGTTTGGTGAGAAGGTCAACTTTTGAGTGTTCCTTGGATATCTTGGAAACGGTGCGGACGCCAAAGATTCTAACGCATATTATGTATAAAACTAACGTTAACTGCAGTGTACTCAAGCCGCTTCTTGAGGACCTAATGAAGAAGGGTTTAATCACAACAGTTGAGTTGAGCAGAGGAATTTCAAAGAAACATTATATGATTTCTCGGAAGGGTTTAGATGTGCTTTTAGCTGTTAGAAAGGCTTCGGAGTTACTCCAGGCTTAGGGTGAAGTTGCTTGACTATTACTTTGGAAGAAGCATTGGGCTTAAAGCAACCAGAAAAGCCTCTTGAAGCAGAAGACGAGGAAGAATACTCTGAGGCAGATCTCAAGCGTGTCCTACGTAGAAAGTTCGTGTTTGAACGTAGAGCTCGTGGAGATACGGTTGAGGAGATTGTCAGTTTTTGTCAGAAAAAAGGGTACCCTGTCACTCAACGAACAATCTTTCGGGATTTGAAAAGTGATGAAGTAGCTTCTCTTATTGATGAGCTTGTGCGTGTGCAATTGCGGGATATTGCTTTGCTGCGTGGCTATGCTTTAGAGGATCCCAAGAATCCCAATTTGAAGGCGTTGGCTGCTGCAATTGGTGCTCGAGGCTTTATGGTCAGTTGTTTGAAGCCTAAACTTGAACCTAGTGTGAATGTGGAAGTGAATGTCGCTAACAAAACCGAACACGTGCTACTCTCAGAATACGCCGGAGTTATTAAAGAGGCAGCAGTTGTTAGCGCAAATATTTCAGCAGTATGTGCTGGAGAACAAGTGGATTCCAAAGCGTCCTCATCCCGAGACGAAAAAGAGCGGTCCGAGCAGTAAACAAGCTTTATTCTTGATGCTTCTTGAAGTTTTAGAAGCGTTCTATGGGGGAGCTGCAGGAGGCGG
>CAVUGQ010000004.1:0-23278 GCA_963741005.1 Candidatus Bathyarchaeota archaeon | reverse complement strand
CCTCGGTCATTCTAGTTTTAGGGTCAAAGGGAACAAATTCTATTTGCACGTAGGCAGCTAAGGGCAAGTGGGCTTGTGTTGTAGCTGCTAAGAATGCTATGTCAATTGGGTCTTGGTTGGCTTCTTTTGACGCGAGTGCTCCATATAGCAAAACGTCGTCTTCAATAAATCCGTTGAGCGGCACTTCCTCTTCTACGAAGAGTTTGTTCATAGTGATTGTGCCTGTTTTGTCCGCGCATAGTACATCCATGGTGGCGGCGTCTTCGGTTGCGCTAAGCCTTGTAACGAGGACACCCTGTTTTGCTAGCGCTGCTGCACCAAGCGCCATGTTTATGGTAAACATCGTGGGCATCGCAACCGGCACCGAAGCAATGAGCAGCACGCCAGCAAGGGGCAGCAAGACCGCAAGGTCAAAACCTGTCAGTACCGCGTAAACAAAGACGATTAGGAGAGACGCGAGGACTATTATGGCTAGTTGACGTGCAACTTTAACAGTGACCTCTTCCATGTGGAGTTTGGGTTTTGCAAGTTCCAGCAGTGAGATTGTTTTTCCAAAATAGGTCTTTATTCCAGTAGCTTCCACTATGCCTGTTGCTTCGCCACGCTTTACTGCTGAACCTGAATAGGCTAATTCTGCAGGCAACTTATCCACAATTCCAGATTCACCAGTGAGAACCGATTGGTCTAAACCAAGAGAACCATCAACAATCTTTATGTCGGCTGGCAAGAGATCGCCGATTCTAGCCCTAACGACGTCTCCTGGAACAAGCTCTCTGGCTGGGATGATGGACCATTTCCCATCTCTTTTTACTCGACTTTGGATCCTGAGGCTCTGCTTTAGTCGGACCATTGCTGCTTTTGCTCTGCCTTCACGCCAAAGCGACATTCCTGCGTTGAAGAAAAGGAGGAAAACGATAACGAGCGCTTGTGGATATTTGCCTAGAATTAATGTGACGACGGCGGTTGCTTCAAGCATCCAAGGCACAATGCCCCAGAAACGCTTTCCAAGTCTTGCCCAGAAACTAATTTTCTTATCCGGTACTTCATTATACCCGTACTCGACGAGCCGTTTTTTTACTTCCGAGGTTTCTAATCCAGTTTCAATGTTTGTTTCCTGCAAAACTTTTTTGACATTACTTGACATGTGTATCACGCTGTTATTTGTTGGGTTATGATGTAATAAAAAAGAAAATTGAGATTTTGAAACCCATTATTACCTATTGGTAAAGGGTTTACTATGTCTTTTCCTGCTGTAGTTTGTCTATTAGCTTTTGTGTTTCTTCTTCGTCTGGATGCGATATGGCGCCTACTGGGCAGATATCTTCGCAACCTCTACAGAATACAATGCAACGGTTAGGGTTTACCACAGTTTTCTTCTCTCCGTCTTTCTCTACAAATTTGAATGTGCCCACATGGCAGAAATCGACACATTTACCGCATGTTATGCATTTATCGTAGTCAATCTTTGGATCCCAAGGTATTTTGTTACGTGGAATCCCTTCATACTCTTTTTCAGCCATATTGGTACTTTCCTTTTGGTATAATTGGATAACTAACCTATATGTATATATATATAAATATTGCTATATATTCTTTCAAACAATAACAACTTTTTAATATTGTTATTAACTTATAAAGAAAGCTATGTCCCAAAAACCGGATACACAGAATAGGTTCAAATCCACCGTTTTTCATGCATTCTCTGACCCCATTCGAATGGAAATAGTAACCTACTTACGCCAGGGGGAAAAATGCGTTTGCGAAATAGTTCCACATCTTAACCTAATCCAACCGCTAGTATCGAGGCATCTAAAAATTCTCAAAGATGCAGGCATACTGAGATGCCGAAAAGACGGAACAAAACGAATGTACTCTATCGTCGACCAAAGAATATACAATGTAGTGGATGCGTTGGATTCCGATTTATTGAGTGTACTCACCAAAGAAGTCGTTGAAAATATAGTCTCCTCCTAAGCATCAATGAAAAATCGTGAGCTGAAAAAATGAAAGATAAAGACACAAAGATTGTTAGGAAAAGCGCTAAAACAGCCAGCGAAAGCAACACTGCCTGTCGTTGTTCTTGTAATTGTGGAAGTGTAGACTCTCTAACAACTCGGAAATCAAAGAAAAATGACACTGATGCAGAATCAAAAACCCAGCAAGGTTTAGTCCTTGAGAGCAATTCTAAGAAAAAAGAAATGGATGTATAAAAGAATGAGAAAGAAAATATTTAGTATCTTGTGTCTGACATTTCTGTTAGCCCCACTTTTTTTACAGACTGGTGCAGTAGCCGCTTCATCGAACGATTGGTCAATGTTTCGTGGCAATCTAAGTCATACCGGCTACTCTTCTACGGCGCCGGCAACTTCAAACAACGTACTGTGGAAATTGGATACTGGAACCCCAGTGGGTTCTTCTGCGGCAGTTGTTGATGGCAAAGTTTACGTAGCCTCTAACGATGGTTTTATCTATTGTCTTAATGCGGCTGATGGCTCTCAAATATGGAAATCTAGCCTTAATAATCGAGCAGCCATAAGTTCAGCAATCGCGGTTGCGAATGGTTACCTTTACTTCGGATGCTATGATAAGAATGTATATTGTCTGGACGCATCAACAGGTAAAACCGTATGGTCCTATGCAACTGGTGACAGTGTTCAGTCCTCTCCCTCAGTAGTCAGTGGGCGTGTTTTTGTTGGCTCTTGGGATGGAAACGTATACTGCCTTGATGCAGGCACTGGCAATAAGATATGGAATTACACAACAGGCGCACTAGTAGATTCTTCCCCAGCAGTAGTAGATGACAGAGTGTATGTCGGATCAGCAGACCATAACGTATACTGTCTTGATGTATCAACGGGCAGCAAAGTATGGAGTTATGCAACTGGAAACACTATACAATCATCTCCCGCAGTTGTTGATGGCTATGTCTACATTGGATCACATGACAACAATGTCTACTGTCTTAATGCAGCCACTGGCGAAAAAGTTTGGAGTTATCAAGAACAGGGGTTAGTTGATTCTTCACCGGCAGTAGCCAATGGATATGTTTATGTCGGCTCAGGCGTCTCGGACAGTACAACAGACAAAAACGTTTACTGCTTAGACGCTTCAACTGGCGAAAAAGTTTGGAGCTACGAAACATACGATGGTATCTACTCATCTCCGGCGGTTGTCGGCGGCTATTTATATGTCGGAGGGTGGGATGACAACTTCTATTGTATAAACGCCACTAACGGTGCAAACTTATGGACATATACGACTGGTGGCAGTATCAGCGCTTCCCCGGCTGTATCAAATGGAATCGTTTACATCACCTCATGGGACCACAATGTCTACGCTCTTGGCGCACAGGCAACAAAGGCATCTTCTGCTGACATTCCTACATGGCTGATCGGTGCAGTCACTGTAATTACTATAGTTGCAGTCGTTGCTGTACTATTGGTAGTAATGCGTAAGAAACCGAAGGTAAAGAAAGCAAAAAGATAATTCTGTTATCTTGAGACATTTTATTTCTTTCTTTTTTTAGTTAACAAATGTTATTGTTTAAGAAGCCGTCAGAATGCTCATACCGAATTGGGAGTGGGCCGTACCGGATTTGAACCGGTGATCTTCGCCGCGTGAGGGCGACGTCCTAGCCAGCTAGACTAACGGCCCGCTGTTGTGGATTGTGAATACATAGTACTCTTTCATAAAACCTTTACCTATTCAGCATCTAAACAGTAATACTAAGGTGAATCTTGATTGAGTCTTTATGAAAACTTTAGTGATAAACACGATGGCCTTTTGATCTTTGTTTGCTTTTTTGGCAGCGCAATAGCTGGTTACGTGTTAATGAACCATTTCGCTATATTTGGCATTTGATATCCCTTATATCTGTTAACCATTTTCTGAAATGTTGTAACAGGGAAAAGCCCAAATGTACTTAAAGAATTAATAGTTGTGCGCTTTAATAGATCAATTAAACAAATGTTTGATGTAGTTTTTTTGCTCTGCATGATTTATAAAAAATTGTTTTATTAATTCAAAAAAATTAAAAAGAAGTAAAAAGAAAGTTTTTAGGGAGATTTTTATAAGGATTTTACCCGAGTTTCGATGAATTCAGCTACCTTTGTCTCGCTAAAGTGTTGTTCTTCGTCTTGCAATTCTAGTTGTTTTTTAACTGTCTCTAAAAGTTTTTCGATGTCTACAGGTTTTACTAGGTATGCATCTGCTTGTTTGTTAACTGCAGCTATTGCGTTCTGTACGGATGGGTAGCCAGTCACCATTATCTTGCGTGTTCGTGGAACGGTGTCTTTCATTAGTTTTAGCAGTTCTACACCTTCCATGTCGGGTAATCTAATGTCTAGCAGCGCTAAGTTATAGACAGTTTTTTCTGTTTTGCCTATGGCTTCTTTTCCGGTGGATGCTAAGTCAACAAGGTATCCCTCGTCCTCTAGTATAGCTTTCATGGTTTTTCGTATGGTTTCGTCGTCGTCAACTACGAGTATTTTTGCGTTTTTAATCAATTACATATCACCTCCAACACGGTTTGGTTGTTTGAGAGGCAATGAAACTGTGAAGGTTGTTCCTTTGCCCATTGCAGTTTTGACCTTTATTGTTCCTCCGTGAGCTTCAACAATACGTTTACATATGGCTAATCCAAATCCCATTCCCTGTGCTTTTGTGGTAAATAGTGGTAAGAAAAGTTTAGGTAAGATCTCATCACTAATACCCACACCAGTGTCAGAGAAAGATATCTCTAGTTGACTATCGACTATCTTGCTATCGATCGATATTTTCCCCAAATTTTGTATTGCATCCATACCATTCTTGATTAGATTAATGAAAACACGCTCTATTTTTCCTGGGTCAACCTCTATTGTTGGTTGATTTGGGAGATTCAAGTGTATTTCAACATTTTTGGGGATAGTAAGCATGGCGATAGACTGCGCTAACAATTTCTCCACTGGCAATTTTTGGAGATCAAGATGGATTTCTCTAGAGTAATCTAAAAGATCATTTACAATCTTGTTGGAATAATTAACACAGTTATCAATAATTTCCAACATCTCTTGATTTTGGGCTTCAGAGATCATCCTTCCTTTCTTTTTGAGCAAGTACGCTGAGTTTTTTATTCCAGTTAAAGGGTTTCGAAGGTCATGCCCAATCATTCCTGCCAATTCGCCTATTGCAGCTAAGCGCTCAGATTTGACTAATTTTACTTGTGCTTGCTCTAATTGCATGGTGCGTTTCTTAACTATTTCTTCAAGTTGTTGAGAGTATTTTGAAAGTTGACTCTGCATTTTTTTAACTTCAGTTACATCCATAGCTAACTCTAAGGCAGCGATAACATTTCCTTCGTTATCTTTCATTGGAGTTGTGGTAATTTCCAAGATTTTGGTTTCACCATTTATATGGATACTTGATGTACAAACGTCAATTGATTTTCCTTCGAATATTTTTTGGACACCACAATTCTCGCAAATTTTATTTTTACAATGAAGAACGTTGAAACATTTGTTATCGTCAGTTTGTATATACCATTTCTGAGCGAAATTATTCGACCAAATGATTTTGTACTCTTTGCTTATGAGCATCAGTCCGGCGCTAATATTTTCAGTGATAGCCTCAAGTTTGTTTTTTTCTTCGCGGATTTTTTTTTCAAGCTCTTTCTTTTCTGTAATATCAATAGTTAGTTCAAGCGCCGCAACTACCTTTCCATCTTTATCTTTAATAGGGGTAGCTATGAGTTCAAACCAGCATGGTAGACCTTTGTCGTAAAGTTCTTTATTGAAGTATTCACGTGAGTCATATTCCGCTCCTGTAAAGATCTTTTTTGGTCCACAACCGGTACAAATGTTTTTAGAGGTGTTGAAGGTTGAATAGCATAATTTTCCAGCAATATCGCCGTTGATTCTTGTGAGAAAGTTGTTTGTCCATATTATATGGTAGTCTTTGTCAATTATTACTAGACCAGCGCCAATGTTCTTTGTAATGTCTTCAAGCAAATCGCGTTCTTGTTGTAGCGAAATTTCCATTTGTTTTTGCTGGGAGATATCTCTCACTATAGCAAGCATACATTCCTTGTCTTTCAATGTGACTAAAGAGACTGAGAGGTCTATTGGAAACAGTGAACCATTCTTACGAAGCGCTGTTAGGGTAAAGTTCTTCTTTGAAAGCTCATTATTGTTTAGTTTCTTAATCAACGCGTGGTGGCTATCTCGAGAGAGGGGAGGAATAACAAGTGTATTTAATTCCTTGCCAATAAACTCTTTTTCTGTAAAACCAAATATACTCTCGGCAGCTGGATTGCAGTAAATAATCTTATCTTCACTATCAATTAAAAGAATAGCGTCCATTGCAGATGTGCTAATAGCTCGGAATTTTTCCTCGCTACTGCTAAGATCATGCTCGAGTTGTTTGCGTTCGGTTATATCTTCCAATTGAGCAACGAAACGAGTAGGTTGTCCCTGTTGGTTAGCAATGGTGCTGACAGTTACTTTCCCTACAATTATTTTTCCATTCTTCTTAATGTAGTGTTTTTCTTCGTTTAAAACATGGATTTTTCCATGCTGAAGGGCTAGAATTTTCTCAGTGCTTCCTTGGAGATCCTCAGGGGAAGTGATTTCCTTAAATGTTAATTTTTTAAGTTCTTCTTCTGTGTAACCTAGAATTTTACAAAATTCAGCGTTTGCACTTACAAATTTATAGTTTAAGTCTGAGGTTGCGATCCCAATTGGTGCATTAGCTACAATTGAGCGCGATAATTCCTCACTCTCTTTTAGTGCGTTTTCGATATTTTTCCGATTTGTTATATCAGCTATTACAGCTAGTACACCAATTTTCAAACCTTGATCATCTATTATTGGAGAAACCGCTATGTTTGTGTATATAGCAGTCCCTTTTTTATTGATTAATTCGCATTCATATTGTCCTGCAATGTTATTGCTTGAAGTTATAAGATAATGTTTGAATTTTTCTACATCTATATTTGTCAGAAAATCAAATGCGTATTTACCTAACATTTCGGTTTCGCTATAGCCTAACATCTCAGCCATTCTGGGGTTTACAAAGTACGTTTTAAAGTCATTGTCTAATGCCCATATACCCTCTTGTGCAAGATTAACAAGTTGTCGATATTGAGATTCGCTTTTAATTAGTGCCTCCTGGGTCTCTCTTATTTCGGTTATATCGTGAAAAATACTGTGAAGATATTTTTTTCCTTGCAATTGAAATACTTTAACAGTGACTAAAACATCTCTTTGTTCGCCTGTTTTGGTTCGATGTTTTGTGTGGAATTCGATTCCACCCTCTGTGATAATTTTTTCTATATTTGATTTTATTTCGTCAAGCGAGTAAATTGCGTCTATGTCGTGAATTGTTAACTTTTCAAATTCTTCTCTCGAATAACCTAATTGTGTGTGAGCTACATCGTTGAATTCCACAAAGGAGCCTGTTTCAGGGTTTACAACAAGAACGCCCAAGGGAGCATGATTAAACAAAGAATGATATCGTTGCTCTGCATCTCTTAGCTTTTGTTCTGCTATTTTTCGTTCCGTTATATCTTTTACTACACCTAAGGCGCCCCATTTTTCTCCCAATTTCAAAGGAGAAACTGATAACTTTGCTGGAAACTCTGTACCATCCTTGCGGCGCCCTACTAATTCGACATTGCCAAAAGTGAAATAGCCCATCCCTACTTCAGCAAAAGTTTTTACTCCTGCGTCTATCCTTGTTCTTCCTTCAGGACACATTGAGTCTGGAACAACTAGTTCATGAATATTTTTTCCAATTGCCTCTAAGCTTGAATATCCGAAGATTTTCTCTGCTGATGGATTCCAGAACGTGACTTTAATTTCATCATTGATAAGAATTATAGCGTCTCGGATAGAGTTTGCCATTTCACGATATAGTTTTTCATTGTCCTGCAAAGCTTGTTGCATGAGTTTACGTTCGGTTATGTCTCGGAAGGTGCCTTGATTATATTTTTTTCCTTTAAACTCAAAAGAACTTATCTTAAATGAGACAAATTTATGCACACCTTTTTTGGTTACGATTTGTGCTTCGACAAGTTTGTTCATTAGATCTTTCTTTTGGGCCTTTGCTAAAGGAGGGCCAATTAGAGTTTGAGTATAAATCGATGAGCAGTGCTGTCCAATCATATCTGTTTGATTGCAATCGATTAGATTCAAAGCAGCGGTGTTACAATCTGTTATTAAACCTGTCTCAGCGTCAGCTATAACGATGGCATCGACTGATTCTTGGAAGAGTTTGAGGTATTTTCCTTCGGATTCATGGCAACTTTCATCGAGCTCTGCTATCTTTCCTAGTAGTTTGGTTTGACTTTTTTTTGTCTCTGTTACATCGTGAAGAATTATCAGGTCCGCGGGTTTACCCAAGTATTCAATTTTGTAACCCTTAGGCTCAAAATATTTGGTCTTATCATCAATCAAAACTGGAATTTCGTAATAATCAATAGCTTGACCGCTTAACCGTTTTTTTAGCTGTTTTTGAATTAGTGATTTAGTTTCTGCGTCAATTATCTTTAAGTCTTGGAGATGGTAGCCTATTATTTGTTCTTGTGAAATCTTAATAATTTTACACGATGCATTATTTGCTGCACGAATTACTCCTCCGCTATCTATAATTAAGATGGGATCTGAAACGAGGTTTAAAAGGAATTTAAAATCTATTTTTAATGGGTTATCTGGTAATGCTTGATTGGTACCTTTTTCTCCCTCGCCAAGGCTTGTTAATGATACTTGAGGTAATTGCATTTCAACATTTTCTGCTTTTTGTTTAGACTGATTTTTGTCCAAGCCGCATTCCAAGTGAATTTATCGATTTATTGTCGAGTTTGTATTCTTAAAAAGGGAATTGGCAATAAAGGGCTTATGAATTTAGAATCCATGAAAAACTTTTCATTATCGTAGTAGCATATCTCTTTGAACTAAATGGATCATAAAAGGAAAATTGGGTTTCAAAATCCCCTTTACAGGCTTTAGGATCTTAACGCACTCAACATTATTGTTTTCAAATCTTAATTCTCAATAAACAAAATACTTATATTCAGAATAGGTTGATAAGGAGTTATGTCACGTTCCAATAGCAAGACACAAGAGACACAGGCATTTCATGAAACAATAGTAATTAATTCAGCCGTGCAAGAAGAAATAGCGCCTGTGAAAACAGTAAGAATATGCTGGAACACAGGAGAAGAAAAAAACTGCCTCGCATGCTACCTCAGCAAGGGATGCAAAGCCAGAGAATAAGTATTTCTCACTAAAATCAGACCCGCCATTACAATATTTAAGAATGTTTTTAAAATTATAGAGATCATCAACTGATTTTTTTGATTTTTGTTCGCTATTTTGTAGTAAATAGTGGGTTGCGGTAATATTGATGGAGGGTTTATTGAGATTTGCGTAATTCTAGAATTACTATTAGTGCGCATTCTTTGCACATGCCAAAGGTGACATCTGTTCTTTTTCCTGCTTCGTCAGGTTTGCCATTCATTGTCCAACTTTTTTTGGGTACATCTTTTCCGCATTTAGGGCATTTTGTCATAACTAGTCTCCATTAAGCAATAGTAGATTGGTAACTGCAACAATGAACCATACGTAATATAAGTTTTATGAAGCTAGTGTTCATTTTTCTAAAAATTTTATAAGTAAAATAGTTGTTTTTAGAAGCATTTTATAGACGTTGAATAATCAGGTTTTGATCTAAATTAAGGGGTATTTTTAAGAGTTGAAAATATGAGAAATTATTATGACGGTTAGAAGAAAACCGTTCAAACAGTTTTTCATTTTAGATTCAAAACTTATTTCTTCGTTTTGTCTGAAAAGCAATTGTTAAACTTGCTTGGCAAAGCAGCAATAGTATCCTTTATCAATTTTTATCGAGATTAAAGGGCCAGTTGTTTGAGATAGCCTTCGTGCCTTGGATAAAGCATTGGTTAGAATTGACAATAATTGCTCTACACCTTTGATGTCTTTCTCGTCTTTTTCAGCGAGGGCATTTTTTAGAATACTTTCTGCGATAATTTGTGTTCCACAAATTTCCTGGTGTTTTATTAGAGTTGCAACTACATCCCACGTTATTTCTTCTTTGCATTCAAGATTTGTCCAAAGGCTGTGTCCCTTAGCCAATTTGTCAGATTGTTTAGATTCGATTTTGTCGTTGTTGCCAATGAGTAGGTTAATTCGTTTATTCCATTTCTCTAGCCAAATATGGGTCCAATAACTCAAGAAGCACTCAAGTTCTGCTTTTTCCTCTCTATGGGAGACTAAGATTTTGTCGAGTTTATCTAAGATACCTTTCTTTTTCCATGCCGCTCCAATTCATGTATCTTAGGTAATTTTTTAAGTCTTGACATGCTATTTGGAAAACTTTACGATCTGCACCATGAATATCTATTGTTGGGTCTATTTCGTTTATTTTCGTTGAAAGCATTGTTTCTATGTCGTTCATTTCATCATCCTTTCCTTATTGGCTATTGATACTCAACTCTCGTATCGTAATATAACTGGCTTAGGCTCACAACCACAATATTCCAATTCAGCACATATTCCGATTACTGCAACACAGAAACAGCTACCACATTAACGAAGAAGATGTTAAACTCAATTATTAGTTGAGTGAAAATAGTGTGAACTCCTCAACAAAAGGTATTACAAAAAAAGCTCTGTTGATGACAGGATGCGCCCACAAACTTTTTTTCAGACAGCCCATGTCGTTCTCTATACAAAGCCTATGTTCGTACGGGAAGAAACTGTAAGTACAATGGCTTCAGACATAAGTTTGAAAAGTTCTCATTAACGCATTAATGGTTTCTCTTCTCTTTAGGACAGAGGCAGAGCTAAGCGAGTTTAATTATATAAAAAAAAAGAGATTATGCTTTGAGGAGTGCCGAAAATTTGTGGTTTGGCATCGTTTTTTTCTTGAATGCAATCAGCAGTATTGGAATAGCGAATAATATAATCAGTAGCACTATTATAACTGGAAACTCTGGAATAACCCAAGAGCTAATTAACAGTGTTTCTCGGGTTGTTGTGACAGATGACCCAGACGTCTCTTGACTAACAGAAGTGTATTCGACTCCTACACCGTTTGCTCTGCTGTAATAAATTTCCGTCTTTTCTGAGTTAGTGCCGGCTGTATCAGGTGAAATGTATCGAATAGTATCGACTTGACCTATTGAATAAGTTCGTGTTGATGTATCGTTAAGGATTGCGTGTCCTCCATCGGGGTAAATCTTTTCCCCTGGATTTGCATCAGCCCGTATTATCAGTAAACTATACGGAACTTCTAGAATCTGGGTATTAACATCTATGTCTCCATTTTGTGTTTGCTCAGTCCCGTTATTGAAGTGTCGTGTAAAATCTACATTAATCAAAGATCCTGTAACGGTAATCACAGTGATTCGGATGAATTGGGTAGAATTTAGTTCTTCATATTGCGCTGGAACGGGTGCTTGAGGATCGGTCGAGTCCCAATTGATTTTGTAGCTATAGTTGAAGGTGTCTCCAGGTGAGACTCCGACTGTGGCAGTTTGACCTAAAACTAAGGGGGTTGAAGCAATAGTTAACAGAACTAGAAGAACTATTGTTGATGTCGCTTTTGTTTTCATGTTTTATCTTTCCTGATAGTTTTATTGTTTTTAGATACTTTTTAAGTTTTTAGATGTTGAAATAAAGGGGGAGTTGGGATTGTTTCCTTTGTAGCGAACTATGAGATGGTAATTATTATGTTGTCGATCCATGTAGTTTCGTCAAGACCGTTGTGTCTTTGAAGGCTGCTCTCGAATCTGAAATAGAAGTGTGAATTGAAGGCATCTGGATTTGCTGTGCTCGTAAAGGTGACGCTTCCAACTGTCCAAGTGTTACTTGGAGAGGTTTGGCCTATATTTGCAATTGTTGTAAAGAAGCTGCTTCCAGGGTTGAGATTGGGAACTGTGGCAGAGTTGGTTGCGCCGTATTCAATTCTGAGGTCAGTTGGAGAGTTTGTATTTAGTACTTTGTACATGAAGGTTATTCGAATAGTTGTTGCTCCCTGGGTATTCATAGCATTGGAAGTGAATGGTCCTGAGTCTCCCACTATTGAGTCAGATTTTGCAGCAACACTTCCTCCGACACCTTCTCCCATGGGGGATGCACGCCATGGTGGATTTCCTCCAGCAAACCAGTTAGCGTCCCACGGGGTTCCGTCAAAGGCAGTGTTGATTAGCTGGGATCCTTGGCCGAAAGTAGCTACAATGGTGTGGTCAGTTACTACATTTTGGAACGAGAACGACTGACCATATC
Organism: Candidatus Bathyarchaeota archaeon; assembly: GCA_963741005.1. GTDB lineage: Archaea > Thermoproteota > Bathyarchaeia > Bathyarchaeales > Bathycorpusculaceae > Bathycorpusculum. The sequence continues at coordinate 10,994 of CAVUGQ010000004.1, read as the reverse complement.
CTACTGAAACGCCGTCAACCAATAAGCTAGATATCACATATCCGTTATTGGGTGTGATTGCGAATGTTTGGCTCCCACCGTCTATTACTTGTACTAAACCTGACGGGCTTATCTGTCCATTTCCTACTGCAGAAGCTGTAATAGTGTGATAAGTATTGCTTGCGAAGCTTGCGGTGATAGTGTGATCTACTTGGACATTATTGAAGGTCCAAGAGGTAACAGCGCCCTTCGATGAACTGTCTACGATTACGTCGAGAACATGATAGCCGTTGTTGGCGGTGATGCTGAAAGTCTGACTTGCGCCTTCATTTACGGCAGTTGTTCCTGGGGCAATAACACCGTTAGAACCTTGAGTGACAGTGATGATATGTTGGCTTGTACAAAGTTTGCTGTTATGGTGCCGTCGCTACCTATGTGAGCATTGGTGGAGGTTGAGGTTGCGCTGTCGAAAGAAATGGTACCTGAGCTTGTCCAGCTATAAAATTTGTAGCCTGAATCTGGCGTGGTGGTTATAGGTACTATGGAACCTGAGGCATAGCTCTTGGTTCCAGTTGGATTCATGGATGCACCACCTGTACCCAGAGCGAATGTAACTTGATAGTTTTGGCCTGTTGTGATAGAAACGAAGTTTGCAGTAATTGAACCCGCACTGTTGATGTGGGCGTTTGTAGAGCTTGATGTTGTGGAGTCAAATGATATGGAACCTGTGCTTATCCAAGAGGAGAATTGATATCCTGATGCTGCGACTGCAGATACTGGAACTGCGGAGCCACCTGCATAAGTCTGTGTGCCAGTTGGGTTCATGGATGCACCACCTGTGCCTAAGCTAAATGTAACTTGGTAATTTTGGCCAGATTGTGGAGTTATGAAGTTGGCAATTATCGATCCTTCTCCGTTAATTAGAGCATTTGTTGATGCTGAAGTTGAAGCGTCAAAGGAAATTGATCCTGTGCTGCTCCACGATGAGAATTGGTAACCTGAACCTGCAGTGGCAGCTAATTGGAACTATTGTTCCAGCTGAGTATGTTTGAGTTCCAGTTGGGTTTGTAGTTGAGCTGCTTCCGCCGCCATTTGTGCTGAATGTTACTTGATAGCTTTGGCCGGTTTGAATTTGGATAAAGTTAGCTGTTATAGAACCGGTGCCGCTGATTTGTGCTGTTGTAACAGCTGAGGTTATCGGAGCCAAATGAAATAAACCCATTGGCTGAACTTGCCCAATATGAGAACTGGTATCCTGCTGCAGGAATCGCACTTATTGGAACGATTTGTCCACCAGCATAGCTTTGGGTTCCAGTGGGACTCATCGAAGATCCGCCGGTGCCTAAGACCCAGCTTATTTGGTAGTTCTGTGAGGGTTGAGTGGTTATGAAGTTGGCTGTAATTGTCCCTGCGCTGTTTACGTGAGCTATTGTAGAGATAGAAGTTGCCGAGTCAAACGAAATTGTGCCGGTACTTGTCCAGGATGAAAACTGATAACCCGACAAGGGTATTGCTGAAACAGGTACTGATGAACCGCCAGCGTATATTTGAGTACCCGTTGGGGTCATGGATGATCCACCTTGGCCTAATGTGAATGTAACTTGATGGCTTTGAGACGAGTCTACGTGAACAAAATTAGCTGTTACTGTTCCTGCTTCACTAATGTGAGCAGTTGTGGAAGCTGAAGTTGTAGAGTCAAGAGATATGCTTTCGGTGCTTGTCCAGGATGAAAACTGATAACTCGACAAAGCTAATGTGTGTAGAGCTACCAGGGTTCCTGCGGTATACGAATGTGTTCCAGAGGGAACCATGGAGGCGCCGCCCGTACCTAAGGTGAAGGTTACTGGATAAGTTGTTGCGTGTCCGTTTTCAAAATTAGGAGATCCTGTAAATTGAGTGAAAGTACCATCGGTGGCCACTATTTTTATCGTTAATGAGTCATCCGACGTCACTTCGTAAGTTGTGGTTACTGCTGCCGTGGCTTCTTTGGTTAATGAAATGCTTAATGATTGAGCTGCTAATTCGCTGTTTACGTAGGCGGAATCTAGAATTACGTCGCCTTGACCGATATTTTGAACATAGGCAACTAGATTGTTATCTTGATCTGTTGTGAGACTTTGAATTAGTATTGCGTTTCCAGCTTTGTTTGTAGTATTGCCCAAGTAGCCTGTTACCCAGGCATAAACTACCAGTGCTGCAATGACTGCAATGGCAATCATCAGTAAAGTTGCTACCACTGGAGATATTGCGCGAATTGACCGTTTAAATTTAGTTATTTTTCTCATTTTGTCTCTTCTTCCTTTTCTGCGTACTCAAGTGTTAAATTAGTCGTAAACCTAAAGTTATCCTTGACAGAAGTAATATTTAAGACACATGGAACAATACTCTATATTGAGAATTCTGAAATAAACAAAAAGGTAATTTTGTAAATCAAACTCACTAACAGGCACTCTTTGTCCTTCTTCGCCTATTTTTTCTGAAAGAGTTTTTGGTGAGAGGAGGAATTGACTTAATATGGCCATTATCGGCATTCTTATAGCAAAGGTACCACAAAATTCCAAACTCTGTGGAACTCCTCTGTTTCCTCCATGGTCAAGAGTTTCGCCATAACTTCACCTTTTTTAAGCTTTGTTCTACTTTTAAAAATTTTACTTATAAAACTTATTATCATCTACATATATATGATAAAATTAATGAATTAATCTTAACTTTTTAACCAGTACTGTTTCTAAAGATGTTACCTTGCGAGTTGGATTCTGCGTGATTTTAATTATCCTACTTTGAAGCTAAAAACTAGTTTTCTGCTTCATTTTGAAGAATTCTCACAATTTTAGGGGGTAAACTTTTTTCTTTAACTTAGAGAATGTTTTTGTTTGCCAAAATGACCTCAAAAATAGCTTATTTTGTTTAACCTTGTGAAGACTTCAGGCGTCTTTACACCATAGAATTATACGATTATCTGACTGTCGAAGTAAAAAACAAACAGAAAAGGCAAAAATGGAACAAACAAAATGTAAAAGGGATTAAGAACCAACTGAGAAAGAGAACCTGTTTCCCTGCAAAAAATTTTTCAACTATATGATTTGTATATTAAGTTCCCTAGAACTGGCGCTTCAGTATAAACATATGTAAAGATATGGTGAATTTTTTTCCGAAATAGGTTGAGTGATCTTTTAGCGGAGGTGGATAGGAAAAATTCCGATGCATTAGTTTAGTATCTTTCTTGAGAAGAACGCTAAATGGTTATCCGAGTTTAAAGGTTTGGCCGTAATAATCTCCTCGCATTTTTTGAAGACATTAACCTAAATTACCGGTAAACTTGAAGAGGGGATTTCTTGAAGTAGGCCCATTTAAGTCTATTTAGGATTTAGTTAAGGGTGATAATTTGAATATTAAAAATCTTTCACAGAGCATGTTTCTTAGAATCGAATTAAAATATTATAAAGATAAATTACAAAAAAAATGAGGAAAAATTGCTATGCTGGGGTGTAAGTAACTACCACCCAGACTTGGGTGCATTGAGCCCAGCTCCAGTGATTATTCCACCAGGAATAATCATTTTGAGACCGTAAAGAGACGCCTATTTGCAAATTATTTATGTCGGTCCATGTCCAACTTCCGCTTCCAAGGTTTCCTTGTTTTGTTGCATATGTACTAGAGTAGGTTGTCCAAGCCGTTGACAGGTCTTGTGATGTACTGCCGTATTCGATTGAACCACTTCCGAGTCTAATTGCTGTTCTTGCTGATACTTGTGAAGTAGGTGCCCCGCTTTGAGATTCACGTCTGACATTTGCAAATATTTGGACCTGCGTAATTGTACCGGACAAGCCGGGGTTGTTAAGATTGTAGGTATCAGTACGCCAATTATTATCACTACCACCATAAACGTAGGTAGTTGAAGAGTCAGAGGGATCTTCATCAACGCATTGCCAGTTGGATAGTGAGTGATAATCTTCATCTAAGTCTTCAGTTGATCCTGCTGCGTTTGGTCGAAGTGTTATTGTTACAGGTGTGACGACGTTTGCCTCGAAGGTTGCAGTTAGAGTGGCATCAGCAGAAAGAGCTGGAAACACATAAGGTGAAGTAAGAGCCTGCGCACCAGCATTAGTCGTTACACTTGCAATGTGATAGCCAGATTCGGGTGTGATAGTGAAACTTGGAGTGGAACCAGCATCGTAACTCGAAGTTCCAGGAGCAATAGTACCATGAGTGGTCTGAGTCACAGTAATCTGGTACTGAGTAACGCTGTCTACTGCGAAGTTTGCTGTTACTGTACCTGCACCGTTGATTGTGGCACTTGTTGAAGCCAAGCTATCATCGCCAAAAGTGATAGAGCCTGTACTGCTACTCCAAGAGGCAAAGTGATAACCTGAAGAGGCAGTTCCTGTAATTGGAACTGATGTACCAGCATCATAAGAGTACGCTCCAACCGTTGGACTAATCGTTGCACTAGAATCACCTGACATCTCAAAAGTAACAGAGTACTGAACCGTATCAGCAGCAAAGTTCGCCGTAATCGAACCTGCACCGTTAATTGTGGCTGTAGTAGCAGCTAAGTTAGCATCAGTGAAAGTGATTGAGCCTGTGCTACTCCAAGAAGTAAAATGATAGCCTGTATTTTCTGTTGCCGTTATGGCAATAGTTCCGCCTACAGTTTGAGCGCCGGTTGGATTCATTGATAAACCACCAGTACCCAACACAAAATCAACAGCATACGTAACTGCAGGAGTTATTGGATTGGTTGTTTTAGGTATGCCTGTTGCTGTCATGAATGTGCCGTCGGTTGTAGTGACTTTGATGTTTAGTTTTGCATTCTCGACATAAGTTCCAGCAACTAACAAATCTGTAGTTTTGCCTTCCTCAAGTACATTATCTGGATAATTTGGGTCAGGAGTAAATGTCTGTAGGTTACTATCTACATACATGGTACTTAGTTCCACCGCTCCTTGCCCTACGTTTTGCACATAAACATGCAGGCCATCATCTGCCAATGCGAAGCTTTGTATTTGTATGGCTTTGCCAGCTTTAGATGTAGTATTGCCCATGTAGCCTGTTACCCAAGCGTAAACCACTAGTGAGGCAACGACTGCAATGGCAATCATTAGCAAAGTTGCAATAACCGGAGATATAGCCCTAATTGAGCGTTTGAATTTGGTTGTGTTTCTTACATTACTAATTCTTATCAATTTATTTTTCACTTCTCAATTCCTTATATTTACAAACTATTTTTCTTCTAAACGCTCAAAGGAACCAAGGTATATAAAAAATCATGGAACAATGTTCTATTGAATATTACTACTCACATTTTAAAGTACAAAGCTTAAGAGGAGCCAATTAAAACGTAGTATTTTGCTCCCCGAGTTCTTTGTTTCAATCTTATAATGAATGGAGTATAAGTAATTGGATTAGAGAAGGCTTGATTGCAAAGGGTGATTAGAATAGAAAGCGTATGTGTCCATTAGAGATCGTGAAGGTTTTAGGCGTTTTTTAAGGATAGAACCACAATAATTCATGCCTCTAAAATATGTGATTTGTTTATATGACAAAAAGTAGTGTCTAAATCAGAAGGTATGTTGAAATATTTTGAAATTATTGGAGAAAAATGTCCCTAAATTGCACAATAGATGGATCTTTTTAAATTTTGTTTTGATTATTTTGGGTTAGTTTAGATTGAATGTGTTTGATTTGAGGTTTTCGACTGCAAAGAATTATGTGGTTTCGGTAGCTTATTTTGTAATAGAAGGCAGGTTAAAGAGGGAACAAGCCGGATTATAGGCGGATTAAGCGTTATTATAAGACGACTGGGCAGTATTGGAAAGAGCGTAATCTCAGAAAACGGATTTTAAATTTGTTTGAAGAGGAAATTTGAATCAGCGACAGATAGATAGGAGACTTGGTTTTAGTGAGCGAACTATTAAGCGGGATTTTGCCAAGATCAGACCGTATCAAGAACGCAATTTTCGTCATCAGTCAAGGCTGCTCCAGAAAGAGTCTGATGAGAAGTTCGAGGCAGAACTAGCAGGTAAGACACCCCTTGAGCAGTTAATAATTCTCGCGGGGAAAATGGCACTACGCAATAAAGTGCTGAAAATGCGCGACTACTATCACCATTAATCTACGTGAGCATAGACTTAGAATAAAGCCGCCAATAGCTACCCTGAAATTCGCATCTGGCCACAAAACGCAAAGGCAACTTATGGAGTGCCCCTGACAGTAAACATTAGATACATAAAGAACAAGAAAACCATATTCTTCCGAAGCATAACCATAAGGCAAAGTAGTAGATAGCTGCTCTTTCAAAATCACATCAATTGGCAATCGACGTATTATTGTTTGAGAAACAAAGAAAAAAGAAAAGGAAATTTGGTTTAGGGTGCGACTAGTCTTACGTAGTCTATTTCCCAAGTGTTTGAGGTTGTGTCAGAGGTTTGTGTAGCGTCGATGAAACGCAATTGCAAAGTATTTCCAGTTAAAGTTATGCTGTTAAAGGTGTTTACTGTGTTGGCAGTCAAAGCGCCTACTGATGTCCAGGATGCTCCGTTCCAACGTTCAACTGAGATACCTTCTGCGCCGCTGAATGCTCCAGTCTTTATTTCTAGCCGAGTATATGCAGAATTGATGCTTGCTTGGAATTGGACTTCTTGGTCAAGCCGATAGTTGTCATAGTTAATATTAGCGATCAATCTGCGGTAATCGATATGATCTGTTGACACTCCTGATCCTAGAGCCTGAGGTGTTGTGTAGCTATTTGAGGAATCAGTTATGCTTGTTGAACCCGAATCATAATTGTCATAGTAATACAATCTGAAGTTCCCGTTGGAAACCACCATTATCCGGTATGTTTGACCATTCTGCACGACAGGAGGAAGAGCAAAGTTGGCAATATAATCCGCGTCTGAATTTGATGAGCCAGAAATTCCTGTAACGCCGTTGCTGACGCCATTTGTCAGAATGTTGCCTGAGCTGTCAGTTATGAAAACTTTAGCGCTTACTGTAGAAGAATCACCCCTTGCATGGAATGTGACCGATTGGATTGCACCTGAGCCGGCAGCGGTAAACTGTTGCCCGATAGCCACGTTAGCAGAAACATCGTTGTGATTAGAACCAGAGGTATGGGATGTGCCCATTGTGCCGGTTGAGGAGTCAATGTCAGCTTCTGTTAGTGTAGCGTATGTCGCTGCGTCGTTTTGCATATTTGCAAAGTTACTTAGGCTACCTACTGATCAGGGAGCATGCTGTTCACCAGATGTTGCAATGTAGATTGGTTGTAGAGCTTGGTTTTGTGTGTATGTTAGAGTTATAGTTCCGGCGCTTGATAAGGAACCTGATGTAGGAGTATATGAGTTAAATGTGTATCCTGTTATGGATCCTGGGTTGCTAACGGTGACTGTTGTAGATACATCCACATCTTCAGTCCATGAAGTGCTTTGTGCCTCGTTTGTGTGAACTGTTCCGCCTTTCGTGTACGTTACGCTGAATGTTCCACCTATTGCTGCGGAGGGATCAGCTGTTACTGTAACTTGGTATGTCCCTGGAGAGTATGTGAATGTAGCAGTTATTGTTCCAGTACCACTTACTGTTGCTGTGGTAGAAGCAGAAGCTGGGTCTGTTATTATGATCGAGCCTGTGCTTTGCCATTGGTCAAAAACATAATTAGTGTTTGGTGTAGCAGAAATTGTTATGGTTCCACCTACATTTTGTGGACCTGCAGCTGGATTCATTGATAAACCACCCGAACCCAACACAAAATCAACCGCATACGTAGTTGCTGGGGTTGTTGGATTTGTTGTTTTTGGTATGCCTGTTGCCGTCATGAATGTGCCGTCGGTTGTAGTGACTTTAATGTTGACTTTAGTGCCTGCAGTATATGGCTCGTCAGTTTGGAGTTCCACAGTTTGACCTACGGGTATTGGGATTCTTTGAGTTGCTGAAGAAAATGATACCAAGTCGTTATTGACATAGACACTTTGGTCTTTATCTAGCTCGACGTCTCCTTGGCCTACGTTTTGCACGTAGATAATCAAGTTGCCGCCTGAAGAGGCAAAGCTTTGTATTTGTATGGCTTTTCCAGCTTTAGATGTAGTATTACCCATGTAGCCTGTTACCCAAGCGTAAACCACTAGTGAGGCAACGACTGCAATGGCAATCATTAGCAAAGTTGCAATAACCGGAGATATAGCCCTAATTGAGCGTTTGAATTTGGTTGTGTTTCTTACATTACTAATTCTTATCAATTTATTTTTTCCTTCTTTATAACTATTTTATATACTTAGCAGTAATTAAACTGTAAGTGTTATTTAAGATTCATGGAACAATACTCTATATTCAAGAGAACTTGTATCCCTAATAAATAGAATTAACATGAATTGTGACTACAATAAATTCAAAAGCAATATCAGATAATAAGATGACAATCAAGAGGTTATATTAATGGATTTATCAAGTGTACGCATAAGGGAACATTTTGGATTAGTTAGCAACGATACACATACAGACAAATTTTCATTTTTAGTTAGTCCCCCAAAAAGCCGTTCTAGCGTTGAGAAAAATGATTTTATCCTTTTGGATCACCCCTTACTTGGTGAAACATATCCAGTGCTAGCAGAGATTACCGACATAGCCAGCTACGAAGAGATAGCCGGGGGCTCTTCCAGCGATCGACTAGGCAAGATGTTGGCAACCGCAGAGATCATCGGATTTATAGATCTAAATAATGAAGCGAAACCGTTGCATAAGGTTCTGGTCCCTCCTAACCCCGGAAGCCGAATTTATGTTCCAACCCAGAAATTTCTGGAAGACATATTGAACCGCAATGTAAAGGGTGAAGCATTTGAAAGACCTATTGAAATCGGAGTCTTTGATGCCGCATCTGCCGAGCAATCGGGTGAAGGCGGAAACATCAAATGCTTCTTAGACATGCAAGACTTCTCATCAAAGCACACTATAGTAACGGCGATGGCGCAAACAGGCAAGACAAGCCTCGTCAAACACTTAGTTGAATCTATAGCGAAAAATCCTCAAATTCAGATTTTAGTGTTTGATAACTACAACGAATACTCCAGCTCACTTCATTCGAAAACAATAGGACTAAACAGAAATCAAGAAGCACTTACCAAAGAAATAAAAAATGGACAAATAATTAACTTAACTAGCTCAGCAATGACTTCAGAAGAAAGAAAAACATCTTACGAAGAAACCCTCAAATTACTTCTTAAGCTAAGACTTGAAGAAAAAATAAAACCCCTCCTATTAGTAATCGAAGAAGCAGAGAACCTTAAAGGAGCAATATTAGAACAAGTTATTTCAGAGGGAAGAAAAATAGGCATCGCCATTCTGTTGCTAACTACTCATCCCTCAGAGCTTGGCGGAAAAATATTATCGCAGACAGGCACCCAGATAATAGGAAAAACAATAGATAACCAGGATATAGATTTTCTGACAAACATAATAGGAAATAGCAACTATTTACCGACGCTTATGACAAACGAGTGGATAATCAACGGAATAAACATGAATAGACCGATGAAAATCCGAACAGAAAAGTTGCAATAACCTATCAATACTCTAAATTGCCCCTTTAGTTGCTCCAGATTTCTTTATAATAACTCTAATACTCGAGAATGATTAGCAAAAACATGCAAATCCAAACTCTGAACGACTAAATAGTAAATTTCAAAGGCAGGTGGCAAATGTCACGCCCTTACAACAACCAAACTAATCGCCCTTGGCATGCAATATATCGACAACCGAACGGACACAAGCACGCCTTTCTTGCAATTAACCGGATATGTATGTACCCCGTTGGAAAAAGTACAGCAGACTATTGAGCAGCCCACCTTTCTGCACCTAAAGTGATGGCTCCACAGGAATAGATATCTCGGCCAATATAGAATCGCCTGAAGCAGGCGCATAAACTAAAGTTGACATTAAATCCCCTACCCACGGAACTCATTTGAAACATTCATAAGTGCAGAGTGAGGAAACACAAACTTTTTCGAATCGCAAATCCTAAATTTTTTTCAATGTCTAGTAATATAATATATGAAATAGGAAAACAGAAGAAAAAATATGTCAGAGCTACTGATCTAATTATTACTTGTTAAGGATAATTGCAAGAAGCCGTATTTCCGACATTAGTGATAATGGTAAGCTTTAATTTGTCACCTGTTTGAGGAGAGTAGTGTTCATTATAATTATTCAAAGTTCCAGCATCATTCCAAGTAACCTCTATGCTTGATCCAGCTGAAACAACTTTATTCTGCTGTTCAAGATTAAAGTAGCCGTGATATCTATCTGAACTACCAGTAGATCCCGCATTTACCCATAAAATTGAAAGTTTGGCTTCAAGCCCACCCTTATTAGTCACATTCAACTGGTGCGGGTCATTGTTTATTACTGATATTGTTATTGGCGAGTTTATCTTTTGAAGGTATAAGTCATTCATTTCTTTTGTTGCTGCATCATGCCACAAATAGACATTCGTAAAGAAGAATAACAGTATTACTATAAACATTACTGAACCGATTACTTCAGCTACGCCTTTTTTGTTTTTTAATAATCGTTTTATCAATTTTCTTTACCTCTCATTTTACGGTGCCGTATATGTTATATCAAAGTTTGAACCGCTTAGAGTTGAAATCCTAAAGGTATATTGCTGCCCATGACCAAAAGCTTGATTCCAGTTAAGCGTAATAGGCAAATGCTGACCTATAATTATTGATTCCTTCAAGTTTAAGTTCCCATTGCTTGTTAATGCTAAGCCATTAACATATGCCGAAGTTACTGTGGAATCTACTTTTCCAACATTAAAGACTGATAACTGAACTGTGTGCGATGGATTAGACTCGGCGGATGGGCTTATCCATATATCTTCAATGGTTAAAGATTCCATCACTGAACTTCCAACACCTGCTTTGTAGGCATCAGAGTATGAAATCACAAATCCAAAAAGAATAGCCATGCCAGCCATTGTTACCATTATCATCAATACGGTGGCGATGACGGGTGAAACTGCT
>CAVUGQ010000003.1:0-23392 GCA_963741005.1 Candidatus Bathyarchaeota archaeon | reverse complement strand
TCAGTTCCGAAGCAAACATCTTTCATTAGCATTTATGAAAGCTCGGCTAGATTACTAAATCTCGGAAAACATGACATGTTGTTTCAATGTAAATGCGGAAATTCATTAGAATCCTATGAGGTGCTGTCTGAAGAGCACTTCAATGCATGTTCTAAATTCAAGCCTTCGGAAATGAGTTTTAGTGGCAAGGTTCTTATTACCGCAGAATTATTTTGAGAATGTGGAAAGCTTGTTGACAAGTTTTTCTCTCGTTTGCTGAAGCTTGGCATTTGGCTTGAAGCTTGAGTGTTATCTTCAAAAATTTTTAAAGGGAAATGGCGGGGCTTCGCGTGATTGTTGGTTGGGCTACAATTATAGTTTCCGATTATTCACTTATTCTCTGATTTTTCCACATTTTTTTGATATGTTGTTTACCGCTTAATGAAGAGATGAGTTGTTGCTTTTTGATTTTTACTGCGCTTTGTATTTCCACTTTTTTTGAGTGAACGATTCAAAAAGAAAGAAGAAGAGTTGTTTTGATTTAGAAACTTGGAGTTTAGGCTTCGGGCTTCTCGGTTTCGGTGGTGATTTCTTCAATTGGCTTTGGTGGCGGTGTTGTGGCCATTGTCCAGCCTATCCATGCGCCTATGAGCAGTATGGCTACGAAAGCGACGAAAACAGGCACGGCGATTAGCCAATATTGTACATCACTATGCCAGAATACTGCAGACTGAGAAACGCCAAGAACGGTAAGCCAGCTTGGATAGAATAGTGTAACAACGTAACCTATTGCGATAATAACGCATACAGCAAGTATTGCTCCACCTATAGCTTGATCTTTACTCATTATGTTCACCACCTTTTAGGTTGTAGGTTGTATCTTGAGTATTTGTTGTTTGATGTTCTCTTATGATGCCGGCCGTAGCGGAAGCAACGGTCAACATGAGCAAGCTAAGAGTTAAAGGGGCGAGTCTTATTCCCCAGGGCGTGTAATTCAGGATTAACCCAACTATCGGAACGAGGGCTAAACTCATACCTATACTTAGAGCAATGCGTTCGATGTTATCGAGGGTTTCAGTACTGGTTTTAATGGGTAATGTTGAAGGAAACAGTACTTTTATGAATGCGTATCCTGGGAGGAACAGCACGAAAATGATCCCTAAGACGTTTCTTACATAGGCTATTGGATATACTGCTTCGGGGATTGTGAAAACTGAGATTGCGGTTGCAATTGAAAGTCCAATAATTGCCCAGTACCAAAGCGCCTTCGGCGAGAAAAGGTATTCTCTCGTGGATGTTGGTGTGGAAGCAAGGGGTTTTGTGAAGTGAAGCTTGTCTTCGTTTTCTAGTTCAATTAGAAGCTTAACGGTTGTTTCCGGGTTTATGTTGTGATTCAGCTGCAATAGTTTAGTCAACTCTTGGGTGTTTTGAGGCTTTTCACTTGTGACTGTTTCGAGAATTAGGTTTTTGATCTGGTCTTTGGTCTGCTTTTCCAATGTTTTCTCGTCCTGCGGATTTGGTTTGATTGATGAGATTGTTTTTATTACTGGTTGCCAGCTATTAAGGTCTTAGTTTTGGTAGTTTTCTGAGTTTTGGGCTTGAAACGGTTTTTCTTGAATTAATTGCTGGGTGCATTCGTTCATGGCTCAAATTTTGAAGTGTGTTAATGCTGCTGTGTGTTGTTGAAAGCACTAAACAAAAGGCATTTTTCGTTGACCAGCACATTTTAGAAACTGGGTTTTAGAGTTTTATTTTTCAAGTTCCGTAAGTGTTTGTTGAATTCTTGCGGTTGGGTTTGAAGATTACTGATACATATTGGTGATATTTATTTTGATTATGCAATATTTATTAAATCTTAGTCACAAAATTTGATTTGGAGAAGACAATAGTGGCTTCAGTTAAAATTCCGAAAATAGCAGTGATTATCTTAACATTGTTGGCAATCGCATTGACAACATCAACATTCGCGACACTCAATGTAACCCAAAACATGAGCTCCATGGGAACTATTGTAACAACTCCGAACATAGGCGTTTACTCTAATGCTGCATGCACCACTATGATAACAGGGATAAATTGGGGATCCGTATCAGCTGGAAGCAGTGTCTGCCAGACGTTCTACGTCAAAAACACGGGCACCGGGTCTATTACGCTTAGCTTGTCCACAAATAATTGGGCTCCAGCAGCCGTAGACGGCTACATAACCGTGACTTGGAATCAAGCCGGAACAGTACTTAAAGCGGGACAATCTGTTGCGGCAACAATTACTCTAACAGCATCACCAAGCATAAACGGAATCACAACGTTCAACAACATCATTTCAATTTCAGGAACAGCCTAGACTGGCAGCGTTTCTTTTTTTGATTTTTTCGTTATTTGCCACAGTTTTTCTCTGATTGTGAATTGTAGCAGAGTCTGAAGATGTGCTGAATAGTCACAGGGACAGACTTCTTAGGCCTCCGACTTTGCCGCGGAAGTAGTATGTTTTCGAGTTATATTCGTTTCAAAAGAAGAAGAAGGCCTGAAAATTTCGTTTCTTCTTCGGCTCTTCACAAATGGCACTTGAGGTTCTATCGAGCAGATGGAGAGTTGATATACGATAGTGCAAATCCGAGAGATTTTAAGGATTTCTGTGTTGTCCAAACCAATTTATTGAACTTAGGATTTTCTATGTCTGTTAAATCGAACAAAAGTACGTTTTTTTCGTGGAAGGTTTTTTCCTTAAGCAAGAGTGGAGAGGTGTTCGTCTTTTCTTTTTTGGGCCAAGAATACTTCTATGAAGATGTTTCTGTCAACAAGATAATGTTCAAGCACTTTTTTGTCCAAACCCTTTTGGTTTTATACTGAAGTGTTACGGCGCTTGCATTGACATCGGACAGAAAGTCAGCCGATGGTTTATATTTAATTTAATCAAGCACCTGTTTTATTGCCCAGATTTTCATAACTTTTATGAACAATTCTCAAGCACGTTTATATTATATTGAACTATATTTAGGCTAAACAAAAAATGAGTGAACAAATGTGAATGTTGAAATAATGAGTGGATTTGGAGAATACGTGGAGAACCCCGAGTTAAGATGTGCAAGAACTACATCCAAGGAGACAACATTAAAAATTGCTACCGAACAAGGTCTTTCCGAGCCCCAAACGAAAATCTATTCAACTCTATCAAAGGAGGGCCCATTAACGTTTGAGTCGATTTCTAAGATGCTAAAAATAGATGAAACAGAGATTTGCCGAGCAATTCTTAGGCTTCAAAAACTGGGCCTTGTCTATGTTGGGACCGTTTAGTCTTTTGTTTATTCATTTTAACAAACACTTTTACATATCCTAAATCACAAAGCCTGCGCTTCAATCGCCAAAATTAGAGTAGACAAAAACCAAAAGCAAACGTGCAAAATACGCCCCTCCGTGCCTTTCCATGGTCAGCAAGCTTGTTACCTTCACACCCACTTTTTCAACAGCCAAGACAGCGTTAAAAACTTCGTTAAACTCGTCTGTAGCAACCTGAATCAAGTTAGCTAACGCTGTTTAACCTAAAAAGAATGCGAAAAAAGAAGAGAAAACACAAGAAACAACAAACTGAGCAAGGCATTTGGGAGAATTCGGCATCTAAATTGCCCTGATAAAAAGAGTGATTGGTGTTCCCGCTTGCTTATTACAAAGTGATTCGGATTATGCTTGACCATCGAATTAAGTCAAGGAGCAACAACTGTAACACAAATTGCCCATAAGCCACAAAATATGAAGAGAGGAATCTGAAAAACCCTGAGACATCCATGTCTGGGGTTCTTTCCATTATCATACGACGAAGAATGGTCAGACCATGCCGAGCTTTCAGCTTCTTCTCACCCAAACGCACCCGGTAATGAATAGGAACCTCAATAATCTTAAAGCCCCGTTGCTCCACAAGATTATTCAACTCAACTTCCACATCGAAACCCTTAGACTTCATCTTCCAACCTTGAAGTATTCCGGCGCGGACCACACGCAGCCCCGTCAAAGGATCCTCCAAATGAACCCCATTAATAACTCTATGAACTAACGAAATCAACCTATTACCGGCATAAAACACCCTCAACAACGCCTGCTTATCAACAGAGCCATCGAAGCGGTTGCCACAAACCATGCCAATATCAGGGTTCTTATCCAAAGCCTGAATCATTTCCGGGAGATACTGCGCAGGATAAGTAAAATCTGCATCCGTGATAACTACATAATCAGCTGATCCGTCCAAATGTTCAATTGCCTTAGCCAACGCATCCCCTTTGCCCATGCCATCCTGAACAAGAACCTCAGCGCCCAAACTCTTAGAAACCTCAACGGTTCGATCACAACTTCGGCCATCTACCACAACAATCCGGGGCGAACCAAGACAATCAACAAGCTCAGCTATTGTTAACCCAATGCCCGCTTCCTCATTTAACGCAGCAATGATTACCTGCGTCGAACATGAACCGCTAACTCCCTTCTCCAAAAAAACCTTCTCCACGTAGCTTTTTTAGTTAGCTGCACTAACTATATAAAATATACTGAAAATCTCTACTGCAACCCTAACAAAACCCTTTTTAGCCCGAAATCAAATTGATACATCAAAAAGTTTTCGCCATAAACAACGCAAACTATTCCGCTCGCGAACCAATCCTAAACCGCTTTCATTAACTATCTAAGCTTAACCAGTAAAAGTACTTCTCCAAAACCGCCTCTTGCACAAACATCACAAAATCCTATTCAATGAAGTACATTAGCACCACAAAAGCGAAAAATTTTCATCCACTACTTTGCCTGAAGACTTCAGCAATCAAATTGTTCTCAACAAATTTAGCTTCAGCGCCAGTTTTAGAGCTGCCTTTCTCCGTTTTCTTATGTAATGCCACATGCGCCTTCACTGCCTTTTCATGGCTCTTAGATCAGGCACCAACAAGATTTCCTCAGGACAGTTACATTAGGTTATTGATTCTGAAAAAATGTATCCTAAACTAACTGAAACAGCTCATTCCATAACGTTTGAGTCAGCTTCAGGTATTTCAAATAAAAATACTGCTGTAACCCCAACTAAGGTTATTGTTAGCCAGTACCAGATTGAACTCAACGAAAGGATAAACTCTCTTAGATGTTCATAAATAGGCTCATTTTCTAAAATGAGTTTATCTTGATTTTCTGGCTCGACGATTAATGAGGTTCTATGTTCCCTATACAAAAGATATTTTGCAGTGTTATTTCGATTAATTGTTGGGTATTAATTAGGCTATTTAGTTTTTATTATATCCATTCTGTAATCCGATGTTTCGTTTGTGTTTACATCTTTTTTATTCAAAATGATGTTTCCCCTAGCTCTTATTTTGGGCTAACGCTTAGGTTTACGTTAGTATTTATAGTTAATAAAAACCATCAATTTGTTAAGCTCTCATAATTACGTTTAAGGCAGTTGATATAATTGAAAACAGGAATAATACAAAAACAGCTATTGCGACGTTTTGCAGTTTCTTTCGATCTATCTCTATGTTTGTCGACCCATAGTAATTGGATGTCAATTCCAACGTGATTAATAGTATTATAGATGACATTGTGAGCCATAAACCAATATTTGAGAAATTTATCGGAATATACATGTCAGTGCCACCTTTTTCTTTCTAATGTTATTCTTCAGCTGATTTACCTGTTTAATATTTGATAACATATTTCTGTTGTTTTTCCATTTTGCGATTGTTCGTCTTTAGTGATTATGATTGGTTTTCCAGAGGCTTTTGCAAGGGCACATGCGATTGCACTGGTAAATGGGCAGCCTAATGTTTTGTGAGTTATAGGCAGATGACTCATTTCTTTGCATGTTTCTTTAAGCAGGTTATTTGTCACTGTCATCGTAATTGTATTTTCTTTTTTCGTAACGTCAATTTTCTCTAATAGTTGTGTTTTTTCCACTAAGAGTTTTGGAAGGTTTTCAAGCAATTGGTCAAGGGTTAACTGAGTGAACAACATTTGAAGGTTCTTTTCAAGCAGCCTAGAGAGAGCAAAACCTGGTGGGATAAACAGTAAACCTAAGTTATTTTGTGAATACAGGGAATTTTCGTCAATTTCTTCCGGTTGAGGAAGTGCTTCTTGACCATTGAGGGCAACAAAGACTAAACTATGGTCATTGTTATGGACATATTTTGGTGATAGGTAAATCCCATTTGTCACTACATTGTTGTTTGATAACATTCGTTCAATGTTTTCTAATGGAGATATTACTGCTGCATTGAGTATCTCAATAGGTACATGTTTAACAACAATGTACAAAAGTAAAGCACCCCAAAACGCTAATGCGATCCCTATTAAGGCTAAGATGTTTGACTCGTACAAGGTAGCGATTACTATTGATATTGTGCCTACCAACAAAAAGGTTGGGCCAACACTTTTTTTATAGTTTAGATTGGTTGTAGTATGCTTCTCTGTCAACTTAGATTCACCCTCTTTAATTATTAACAGATTCAGGTTTTTGATTATTTGACATTCCAAATAATTATATGGGAATTTTCTTGAATAGTTTAAAGTTTAGTTTGGCAAAATGGAACACAAAAAGATGAGAAGTGCGTTTCAAGGATTAAGGTACAATTGCATCATATTTGTTGTTTATTTTTTTAAAGCAGGTTTTTCTTGCACAAGCTTAGAGGAACGATTTTAGCACTTGTGATGCCATCAATCGGGCGCTTTCTTTTATCCTGTATATTTGTTCTTCAGATTGGTATATTGATCCGCTGATAGCACAATTTTTTATATATCTAATATCTTACGATATATCATAATCCTAATAAGGTAGGAGACTAAAACTAACGAATAGGAAATTAGTCGCTGTCGCACTCCTCACTATTGTTTTGTCAGGTTTAGCCCTCGGTCGGTTTCATGGAGTTGGCGCTCAGTCGACTGCATCTTTATCGATAACTTCAACAGGAACCATTACGCCCGTAAATAGTCGCTTAGAAGGATTGAACTACAATACGGTACATATGGAATGGGTTTCAGATGATATGTTGAGAAGAGATTTTGCGCTTTTCCAGCACGATGGCGTGAACATAATTTCATTGAGCCTTTACTGGTTCCAACTTGAAGGGGATAATAGAGGTGACTACAATGGCAGCCATGCTAATGGCGTTCCTTATGGAGATTTGTTTTTAGACAATGTTAAAAGATTCATTGAAATTGCAGATCAGTACAGCATCAAGGTACTGGTGACTTTCCACACGCTTTGGGATTTAACTGGTGATGAATGGTGCACACCAGCTTATGTGACTGACGAACAAGGGTATAATACACAGTTAGCAATTGTGGAGGATGAGAACATGAAGCAGGCTTTTTTGGATATGGTTAATCATACCGTAACTTATCTGAAAGACGAGAAAGTTTACGCTTGGGCACTACTGAATGAGCCCTGGGGATCAGGCTGCGAGAATATTTTCATCAACCTAATACAAAGAGAATCAGCGCTGGTCAAGTCAATTGTTAATGAACCTGTTACGGTAAGGTTTGTTAACGATAATACATGGATGAATCCTGACGGCAGCATTGGAATCATGAATCATTTTTCGACTTATTGGAACTGGAATCAGAGCATCTTTGATTCCCTGGACTTCATCAGTCTCAACGCTTATCTCCCTGATAAACAGACATACAACAGTTATGCAAACATTACTACTGAAAATGTTAATGGAATTATTCAAAGGGGCAAGACAGTACTAATAACGGAGTTTGGCTACCCGTCGGACAATGATAGTATTCAAGCGGACTTTTACAATACCACTCTTAACCTATTGGATAAGTTACCGGTAATGGGGTGGATGGCTTGGAACTGGAACCAGTATGATTCAAACGATGTGGGAAAAGGCTGGAATTTGTTAAAGGACCAAAATGGCAATCCGCGAACGGCTTACATAGAAATGCTTAACCATCAACCGCAAGTTTAAACGTTAGTACAAACGCGTTACGTAAATCTGAAAACGGTTAAAACAAAGTTATAAACAATCAAATACTAGCTCAGGGGATTGGCCTGCTGGTTACTTCGTTACAAAATTATTAGTTGCATAGACTGTAAAGTTTCCGCCGTCATAAATTCGAGCACTCGTCAGAGTCATATTTCCACTTAAATTCAATTGCTCAAGCAAGTCTTCACCGCCGTAATATACATAATAATTATGAAGATTTCGGGAGGTAACAATGAAATTTGTTTGGTTCAGTCCTGCCTCAATGTTCGCGATATCGTAACCAACAAATGGCGGCGACCCGATAGGTCTGATTGTTATGTTTTTTAAAGGGTTGAAATAGCGTACAGATGTACTTATATCCCCAAATACCACGCTTCCGTCAGGTAGATATTGGGCACAATATTTGCTTCCCTGTAATTCTGGTCCCGTATTAAGTCGATACGAATCCGAGCCATACATGGCTGGAACGCTTGCGACCAGAAGAATTAAGAGAAAAGAGCCCAAGATTAATGGCTTACTTTTAACGAAATAAACTACGATTAGCGTGAAAAATACAAGCATAAAAATAAATGATCGAAACGGCCCTTCTTTGCCATAAGGTAGGAGTGCTAACATTAACAAAGCGAAAATGGAGCTAGCCCAAAAGACAATTTGAATATTAGGCTGTTTTTTCCTTCGATAGATTAACAGAATGCATATGAGAAATATGCTTCCAAATGCCGCCACTATCACGTAGGTGAAAGCATTGGTTAATTGTTGAAATTCCGAACCAGATAATCTGGTTATTTGCTGAGCAACATTTGCGCCGAAAACATGTGCAACTTGATTAAAACTGTATCTAAGGAAGTCGGGCGTTATGTATACTGTGTAGGCAAATAAAATGCTAGCGCATATGAGAATAAAGAATAAATTAGATTTTGTTTTTTTCACATCGCGCTTAGTGAGTATGTTAGTCATGATATAAGCGGCTACCAGCAGGATTAGCACAGCAAGAGATGTCAATGCGTGGAAAAATACTAATGCAACGAAGGTAAAAAGCGCTAATGCGAAAAACTGTTTGTTTCTTACACCAAAATTGTAGTTAGTGGTCTTAGTAATAAGATAAATGAAAAGCAAAAATAACGATAGCGCAAAACTTTGAGGACCAAAATACTCCTGTTTAGTCCACGATCCACAAATAAATAATGAAACACCAATTAACGCATATTCAGAGCGAACGAATTTTCTAAGAATTATGAAGACCAGCAGATCCCAAAATGTTATAGTGAACAGAGGGAACCATTTCAGCAACCAAGGCAACGAACTTCCCGTCATCTGCATAAAGATAGATGTAAATATTGTAAAGAATGGCCAACTATTGTAGTCTAGCAGAAATATAGGTTGCCCGACTGGGATATGCCCCGTTAAAATGGCTAAATTTGCCTGAGATGAAGGCCATAAAGACATGCTCGATAAACCGGATGGTTTCTCTATAATTGTTGGCAAAAAATTTGTGTAAACAATAATCAAAACAAAAAGAACAAAACTAAGGTTAAGATTCAAAGAACTATTATTTCTTAGGCTAAGAAGTATAATAATACCTGTTACGGCTATGCCTAACCAGTAACTCAATGGAAGCCTACTCAATAAACCCCAATCAACTGCGGTAAAGTAATTTACTTGTGAAGTCATCGCTGTATATACAGCTAGAATTGCGTCGATAGAAATTAGAACTAGAACAATTTGATTTATTTTATTTGAAAGCACGAAATCTTCCTGTTTTTGGTAAACTGATTTATCGATTAATTATCGGGTCCGATGCGAATTAGGAGTTTTTGTTTTCTATTTCTGTTTTGCAAAAAATATATCATCAGCCATGTCGTTTTCCAAACATAGATCCGCAACTGATTAACATTGCCACAGAAGCAAGAATTACAACGCATCATTTCAAATTTCGGAATCCTTTAACACACCAAATAAGGTATTATTGAACAAACAATTCTTGAGTGAGCTCGAAACAACTTCTATTTCAGTGCTTCAAATAACCATCACTCTGAAAAGCCTACATGAAAATTCTTCAACATTTGGAAAAGGCAAACTGTTTCATTCGCAGCAAATCTTGCTATTTCAGTTTTTTTCATAATCGAATTTAATGGACAGTTGTCCAAGGATGCGCCGCAGGTTAGTATGAATCATTAAAATCTACGTGCTAAATATTAATAGGCAAGAGGACTTGAGGATCATTTGCTAATTATCTTGGACTACTTGAACCTCGCCGTGATTTGATGTCAGCCAAAGACTTTTGATAAAAGCTTAGAAACTTGTCCTTAGCCCACGCTAACGCATAAGGTTCGCCATAAATGTAAGTTAATTCAACTGAGCCTATAGTGTTAATCAAAACATCATTATGAGTCCCTTGAACATAACATGAACCTTCCCAGCTATTTCCAACCCTTTGCTCCTTCATAACAGGAATTATAGTCAGAGCAATTCCAAATTTTGGAATTTTAAGCTTCCATCCACTGGAGAAATAATGCTTAAGGAAAAGACAACCTAAAAATTTTTGTTTAAAAGTCTGATTAGCTTCCCAATAATCAAGAGGTTGCAGTACGAACTCGTCCTTATTGAAAGAAATAGAAGACCCATTCTCAAACATGATACTGAAACAGGAATTAATTCTGGACCCCGTTTTAGCATCATAAAACAAATACAACATTATTTCTGTATTATCATTTAGCTGTAAGGCAAACCATTCCCATCCAGCATAACCTTTTTTCCACTCACCCCATTGATGATCGATCCAAGCAATTCCTTTGACAGCCTCAACTATTCCGTCATGAATAAAAGTTCCTTCAAGAGATAGGTTCGTAATTGAATAATAATAGGACCCTCCGCCTTTGCCCATTTGAATAATCCCGTCACCGTGAACCAACGGTGGCTTATTTGCTGTTAACTCAACTTTGAAACAGTACCGCCCTCGGATTTCCGTAAACAAATTGTAATTGAAGGGTTTATCCTTCTTCTCACACCAGTGGTCCCGATCTCCATCCGAGTTTGAGTAAGTAACATCAAGCAAACCTTTTTGGGATGTAAACGGTCCTCTTTTCAGTTGGCTGAAATATTCTTTTTTGCTTTCATCAGTTATGGAAGTTTGGCGGATATAATAAGAGGAATTAAGACCAAGGTACGCTACTGTGTAGCTGAATTTTCTTCCATCTTTCGTGGCAAAGTGAGAAGTTAAATACCACCAATTAAGTGGAGTGTCTCGGTGTCCCTCGTCGCGTGTGAAAACTATTTTACCCTTTGAATAAATATTTGAGTTTGACAATATCATTTTCTCCCTATTTTCTGGGAATAAATGCCTTTTCCGAATTCGCCTACAAAACGGAACACGATGAGAATTATTGAAACGCCCAAGGCGTCATAGAATGGCACAATTAATAAAGAGGAAAAAAGATATGCTACCGATAGAACTAAAAATGCTATCAGGGTTTTTTCTCCAAATTCGTAGCCTACGCGTCGAGCCCACGTGTGTGTATCTGACTTTTCGTCATTTCTAAGGTCTGCAAGTTGGTGACCCAATTCATCTTGGAATCCAATCATGAATAGCCAACCTACGAAAAAGAGAATTAGAACTGGGCTCGCGGAAACCCACAGCCCCAAAATCAAAAATGGTACCGATCTCTGGGCTATGTCAGCAACGATGATTGCGAGAATACCTCTTTCTTTGAAACGTATAGGTTTTAATGAATAAAATGTTGCAAAGAAAAGCAAAATAAGCAATATTATATCTATTAATAAATTGCCGAAGTACAATGGTATGATAAGAAAACCGCCTATCAGCAAGCATAAAACTAATGCGATTTTTTGTTTCGAAAGTTTATGGATAGGTTTAAACTTGCCCGCTTTTATGTCAATATCTCGGTCAGAAAAATCATTTACTACAAATGCATATGTCAAAAAGAATATTTGCATAATTACGAAAATTAAGAGAAAAATATTGTTAATACCGTTGAAAGGAATAAGAAGCAAAAGAAGAAATGACGCAACAAGATTTTCTTGTAGAATGGCCACCCAATGTCTAAATCTTGTGAATTCTACAATTTGCAGAATTCGACCTTTTAAATTTCCAATGTTTGACAACTTACATAACCTCTGCCTGTTTCTCTTTAATGCCTATACATTTGTCGTATCCGGAAACAAAAAAAGAACAGAATGCTCAATACACATTCGTAATTTGTTTTCTATATTCTACACTTAAGGATTTACTGGTTAGTTCCTTATTTAGGCAAGGAATTACCTCGTAAGAACGCCGTTAACTCATTTCTTACCATCGACTTTAGGCGTACATCAGATTTTAGAGTCGCGTTAATAATTGAAAAAATAGCCATGAACAGGTATCCGATAAGGATAAGTCCCATATAGGGATCTTTTGCCGAATATTTTGTGATGAAAGATTTCAGAGAAACACCAGAGTTCCGAGCATCTTCAAATATCTGTTTTAGTTCATTCCGATGATTATGCAGTATTACTGCTTTTGGTTCATAAACGATCATATGTCCGGCTTTCAAGAGTCTATAAAACATATCGGGATCCTCACCACCGACGCCTTTAGTTCCTCGACCTAGATTCTCATTAAAAAGGAATCCTTCCTCTTCAAGGGCTGACCTGCGAAATGCGTAAAACCCAAACCCTACTGCCCAGGGAACCGGCGTCTTGTCATGCAACCTTTTTTGACCTATTTGCGTAATTGTTGAAAGAAGTGTCATGACGCTCATGTCATTCCTCGAGAATACACGTCTTTTCGCACCCCTATCAAAACTCATTGCTCGCTCGTACAGATTGCTGGCTTCGTCATTTCTAAGAGAAAGCATTCTGCCAGTAACACATGAAACATAAGGGTCATCAAAATTAGGAATTATGTTGTTTATCCAACCTTTTGTCACCTTAAAATCATCATCGGCAAAAACAACAATGTCGCCTTTGCTTTCTTTGATTCCTTTATTTCTTGCCTTGGAAACACCTTTAACGTTAAAGATTACTTGTCTCCCTTTGGCTTTTACTATGTTTAATTGATTTTGGAAGAGCGACTCAGGGATATTACTGCTGTCTATAACAATTAATTCATCATAAATGTCCCCAGCTTCCGAAAGGGAATTAAGAAAACAACTCAATTCGTCAGGGCGGTTCATGGTGGGAACAACTATCGATATCTTTTTCAAGCTGCTTTCTCACCTTCTTATACCTGCGTTCGAGTTCAGTTTTCTTTTACATCAAAGCATTTCATCTATGAAGATGGTTTTTCCTGTTTTCACACTTTGTTTTGCAGCTGTTGATACTGCAGTCACAAGAAGGGCTTCTTCGCCTGTCACAGGAGGCTGATTCTTGAGCTGGAGTGATTTAACGTATTCGCCTATGATGCGTGAATGATGAAGGAACCCACCTCTGAAATAAGCACCAGTGACTATAGATTTTATCGTTCCAAAAGAATCACGGGTAGTTCGAGCTATTTCAGTCAATGGCGAGGAAATCTGACCATGAGTTTCAAACCACCGGTTATTTCTAACATCGCAAACCACACGACCCGCAGTACCATGCACGTCTAAATTAAATAAGAAAGAATCATTCAACCAAGAAATATCAGCAACCGCCAAAGACAAATCCTTAAATCGCATCGCAACCTGAATGTGACTAAGAAAACCAAATCCACCAGTAAAATCCCCTCCTTGAGCTGTAACCGACTCTAAACGTGATGGATTCACCCAAAGAAGCATATCAATTAAGTGAGGGCCAAAATCATCAAGAGCACCACCCTCATGATACAGCCAACGACCACTAGTCCAAGAAGAGGGAAACGGTGTGTGAGCAATACCTACCATAGAAACAATGCGACCAACATTTTCTTTTTCCAATTCAGCATGAATCATCTGAGCTGCAGGAACACTGCGATAATTAAAAACTACACATAACTGCACATTATTTGACTTCACAGCCTCAAGCGCTCGCTTACCTTCCTCTAAATTAATAGTCAATGGTTTCTCAACCAGAATATTTTTCCCCATTTTCGCAGCAAAAATAATCATTTCCGAATGAGTAAAACTCGGAGTACAAATGCTCACTAAATCAATATCATCGGAACAAACCGCTTTCTCATAATCTGTATAATACTTGCTAATGCTAAACTCTCTACCAACGCTTCGAGCTAACTCCTCGTTGTTATCAACCACGCTAACAACCTCAACACCTGGAAGCGATTGAAAAACGGGAATATGCATCCGTCTAGAAACTGCGCCGCAACCAATTATGCAAACTTTCACTTATTGATCCCCATGCCTCGTTCTCTTAAACTCTCTTGCCTGAAAACGTTGAGCTAACCTAAACAGCCTTGCTTGAAAGCCGCTCCACTGAAAGTCCTGCACCACATCAGCCAATTTTTCTCCGATTACTTCATATGAAGAACTGCCAAGACCCTTCTTAATCGCCATTTTGATATGCCCAATCCTTTTCGGGTTAAACCCCATAATCTTTGCACACGCACAGTCAACCGAGACAGCATCCTTTCCTGCAACAATGAGACCAGAGTGGATTGGAACACCAAAAGAAGGACCCCAAATTCCTCCTACACCAACTATGCCATCAACAACACAAAAGTCAGGCATACCAATAGCCCAATTCTCACCACAAATCGCTTCATCAACAAAACCATGAAACTGCTGCTTATTCAACACAGGATTACAACCAAACTGATTCTTTAAACAACAAGTCATATCCGTAAGAATATTCGTCTTCAACTTCGGCATAGTAATAAAATACGAACCTTCAAAAATTTTAGGAACAGGCATACTCTTAAACTTCGACCACCCAACCTCCTTCAACACACATTCCTCCTTAGATAAATTAACCCATTGAGCACCCCACTTCTCAATCACTGGCATTAAACCAAACCATTTCACAAACAAATCCGCTATAACAACCCGCCCATCACTCTCAACAACATAAATCTTCACCCGATCACCAAAAAGATCCCGCAAATACTTCAGCATAGCATCCAAAAAAACAGGATGGGTTATTGCTCCTGTATCAGGCATACGTGCATCACACAAGTTCACCTTAATCACAATTTTTTGCTTACCACATAAGTCAATGCCGTTAGCCAACTCAATTGCCCGAGGAAGACTTTCATAAACAACCTCATATGTAGATTTCACAATACTAACAATATTACGCTTAGAAAATGCTTGGTCATGTGAATGATTGGTAGTCATCATTTTCATCTCCAACATTAATCTTACAAACTGACAATTGAAAGCTAAATCGAACTCAAAGGTTGCCCTAAAACCTTCTTTCCGGCACTCACTAATCCAGCCGATTGAAAAACAGATTATTTAGACCGCGAGCCAACAAAATACCCCAAAAAAACCATAACTGATGCAACCCAAAGCGTCACAACACGAGGAATACCCGACTGCACTTTTTCCTGAAACAATACCGAAGGAATACTCAAAACAAGAGTCCTCAAATAATTTCTCTCAGTATCTAATGAAGTGCTATTATCCTCAGCAGCACGTGAAATAAACGCTTTTGAAAAACCTTCAGCATAAGATCTCTCCAAAACATATCTAAAACTAACTCTACGTTTAGCTACTCGATGATAAACAACAGCCTCAGGAACATAGACTATCTTTGAACCAACAACCCTTCTCTTAGCCCTAATCCCAAACTCAGTGTCATCATGACCTAACAATACATTCCCGACCCGACCAAGAATAGTACTAAACAATCCAACCCTATCAAACAAGCTACGCCTAAAAACCATATTACAACCAATTGGATTTCTAATCTCAGCCTTACTAGTTGGAAGACCCTTATACGAGCAACCAACAATCCAATATAACTCTTCAGGGAACCAACCGGGATCTTTGTCAGGCCACATAGGAATAATTCTTCCGCCAGCACCAATTACAGAAGGATCTTCAAAATTTGCAATAATATTTTTCAGCCAATTACAATCAGCAACAGCATCATCATCAATAAAAGCAATAAGCTCAGAATCAGAGCTTTTGATGCCCATATTCCTAGCAGATGACAAACCAAAAGCATCACTTGTGACCAGCTTAACATCCGAACCCAAACGTTTCTTGTAATAATCCACTAACACATCATCGGGGTCCAAAACCACAATAATCTCTTTGGGAGCTAAAGTTTGGTTCTTAACAGATTCAATACAGTCTACCGCATCATTCGCACGATCAATTGAATAAACTGAAATTACAACAGCCACGCTCTTCATACAAAAACCCCAAACAAAGGGAATACCAATCAACTAAATGCTTAAACTCGGTAATAGTTAAACACAGCTAAGCCAAGAAGCTGACAAAGGCAAACTGCAAGTCACCGCATCAACGTTTCAAGTTTGAAATATTAACATTTAGTTGAAGCTTCAATAAGAAATATATTCGGAGCCCAATAATGACCAAAATTTTGGCAAGCTAAAGTCACATAATAGATAGAAAGCCAACATTGGAAAAATAGATGAAACCGAAATGAGATAAACATGAAAGCTCACTTTTAGGTATTGGGAGCTAAATTAAGCCAAAAATATACGTATCGATCTTGGTATTCAAACGTGTTTGATGCTGGGTTGAAAGCCCAGAGTTCAACAAACAGTTGGTAATAGTATCCATTATTTGCTTGATCGAATTGAGCTATTTTGTTTACATCTAACTTGATGTCGTTTATGGTTATGCTCTGAACTAAGGATTGATTATTCGAAATGGAAACGTTTGAAAAGGAAAAATTCAAAATGGATGTCCAGTTCTCTCCATCTTGAATAAGCGCACGGTACTCGTATAATGAAGTTAGAGAACTTGGACTAGCTGTTGTATCGTTAGGGAACGATTGAGTTTCGTTTCTCAGTTTAACATAACAGACATAATATGCGGATGAACCTAAAGAATTTCCAACAGTTAGATATACCGAATAGTTTTGATCTGCCACTATCTTGAAAGGAATATCTTGAGCCATATTGTCAGATCCCAATAGATAAATTTCAGAGAAAGGTTCACTGGTTGCCGTCGGAAAAAGATTAGCATTGGCATGAGCTGAAAAAAGTAAAATACCAATTAACCCTGAAGCAATAAAAACACGCTTGTAATCTTTAAGCTTCATTGGCTATTTACCTCAGGTTTAGCTTGGAACCGCTTTTCAACATAATAACGCGTCAACCTTCGCCAAAGCAAAAATAACGTCGAGATGAATACTGAAGCGCCAATTACTGTAAATGCTACGGTGGACCACATGGCGATTTGATTTGAAACCATAGCGTTTTGTTTCGCGTCCTGAGCCGAGACTGTGACTTCTTGTGCAATTAGGATTGCTTTGTCTGCTTGGATAGTAGTTGTGTTAGAATCTCCGGTTCTGTTTGAGTTTTCTGCTTGAGCCAAAATGGTTGTAGCATTTCTTAACTGAGCTAAAAGGCCTGTGACGTTTGCGCCTACTTTTTCAGCGTCCAAAACAGCATTAAAACCATGCTCAATAGCGGCGTCGGCCGCCTCCAGTTTTGACGGGAGTTGTTCAGCTTGGGCAAATACATTGTACCCACAATAAAGGCACGAACATAACGCCAAAAAAACAAACAATACAACACCGAGACGGTTCAGGCATTTAATTATTTGTTTTCCCTCCCGCTATAAACTATTTCTACCTTTAGTTAGTGATAATTCTATGTTTTAGATTTTAAGCAGGTCATTCAAGGGCTTGCATTCATTATTTCTTTCAGGAAACTTAAACCAAAAAAAGCCGAAAAGGGCGATGTTTATTTAGAACTGAAATACTCTTGAAAAATTGTTTTGACAATTCTGAAGCCATCTCTAAAAGTGTGAAGATTAGAACTCCCGTTTTTTCTTGCATATTCTATGCTCGGTACTTCTTTCACCACCAAACCCAAATCCATAGCCTTAATGAAAATCTCAGTTTCAATCTCAAAGCCATCCGACTCCAAAACTGGAGCTAGCCTTTCAACCGCACGCTTACTAAAAGCTGCATAACCGTAGCACAAGTCGGTGTATTTGGCTGACCAGAGGAAATTCAAAACAAATAATAGCATCGAATGCCCACATCGTCTTATTGCATCCATGTCATAAGTGCAACCTCCTGCTAAGAAGCGAGAACCCTTAACAACATCAGCCCCAGAATTCAAAGCCTCAACGAAAACAGGTATCTCCGCAGGATTCATTGAACCATCAGCATCCATTAGAACAATGGCGTCAACATCAAAATAGCCGTTGCGTAAAACCTGACGAATGGCACTACCTTTTCCCTGCCCTACTTGCAAGACAACTTTCGCACCGCCTTTTGTCGCCACCTTAATAGTATTGTCTTTTGACCGCCCATCAATAACCAAAATATTATTGTAACCAATACTAGTTGACCTGCGGAGAACTTCTCGGATGTTTTTCTCCTCATTAAGAGTAGGTATAACAATTCCAACATTAAAAGGCGCAAAGTCTGAAACTTTGTTAAATTCTTCTAAATCTAAGATTGGAGAAAGCGGCCCAACCTTAACTACCATGCATCATCAACTCCAAAAAAACTCTTTAAATCACTCAGTTCGATTATTTTCTTTGTTATTGTTGAAACATATCGCCTTAAGCCGCAACCTTTCCCTTGTGTTTCTCTCGATTTCTTCCTTCAAACTATTAGACCTGTCAAGGTAACCCTCATAGAGCTGAAGAAACTCCAGCCCCGTCTCAGTAATTAAATAACCAGAATCAAAATCGTACTCCAAAAGACCGGTTCTCAAAAGAGCCCCCAAGTATTTTTCCACTTGATGAAAACTTAAATTGGCTCCATACATAATTTTAGTCTTCCGTACCTTAACCGAAGCAATAGAAAGCATTGCCCGCACAATATCCAAACTATTACGATTTTTATTCAATGCTCTCATCTGATTCAAAGTTAAACGAGACTCCTCAACCCAGCCAACTAAAATAAATAAGCAAGCCGATAAGACAAAAAATTCTTCAAAAATAACGTTTTTTCCTTATTGATGCAGCCAGCCTCTGCCACCCTTCTTAAGCTGCACATTCTTCACACGGCGCTCAGGTTGCTTTTCAACCCTAAACTCTTGCATACGGGGCTGTCTGTTTAGCACGGTTTTAGCAAACTTTGCATATCCACCATCCGAAGGATGCGGACCAACAACCTGCACGACATTCTGAATATCATGAGAACGTAAAATCGCCTTTAAATTCAACTCTTTATAGTCTCTCGTCGCTACAATCACTGTGCCCCGCTCCACGGCCAACAAGGAAAAACTGCGATCAGCCATGCCTTCCCCTCGAACTTTATCGTCGATCCGCGTTTGCCAAAGCGACTTCCACTCTGCCTTAATTTTCTCCACTTTAACACGTGAATCCTCAGCGCTCGCACCGGTTCCCACTATCCTGTCCCCCCTTGACTCGGAGCGGAAAATGCAAGAAATTCGATCTTCATTAATCTATAGCATGGTATTCAAGTTCTATAAAGTATGAAGGGCAACAAGTACAGCCCAAAGAGCACGGTTCAAAAAGCCTACTCCACAAGTACAGCCCAAAAGTACTAGTAATTAACCGGTTTCGTCTATGATAACAGAATCAAAAATACAGAACCAAACTCAGAGTAAGCTCATACCAGATGTTCTATCAGGTTTAAATGCAAATTCACGGATATTGAGCAAAGAAAACTCTTGTCAATTGAAAAATTCTTCGCCATCATCAAAGACGGAAAATGGCATGACTTAACCGACCTATCTGATCAAATCAAGGTGCCAACAGACAAGTTTATCGAATTCTTACAATTCCTATCCATACAAGGCATCATCACATACAAAGATAAAACTAACAGAATCAAAATCACACCCGAATGGCAAAATCTTCTCCCAGACGAAACTGAACCCGTGTAACACACGACAGCCCGCCTTAAAAACCCAACCAAGCTCAACCAGCCCAGCTAAACAACATATACAAAGTAGAAAAAGAAATCACCAAATTAATCAACAACAAAACCTAAGAAATAGCCAAACGCTTAGAGTTCATCAGACAAGGCAAGCTCATTCGCTTTCTTAAGCACCATCAATAGAGTCTTGCCTCGCTGAGAAATGTGATAACACGCCTTTCCATCAGAATCCATGATCTGCTCAATGAAACCTTTCTTAAGGAAATCATGAAAGTATTTGTTAAAACGTACATAATTCAAATTAGCCCTATACATTATTCTCATTTTTTTCTGAGGGGTCAATGCCGCTTCTAAGATATCGACAGTAATTGTTCCCCTGCCACGTTTCCGCACGCAATTCTCCGCCTTAAATAGGTACAGCTGCAAAAACATATAAGAGATATTTCGTAAGACGTAATATATCTAGAAAGATAAAAATAAATGCTACGGACTACTCTAACCCTTAAGTAGCAATTTGCTCACGAAATGGTTTAATGTCTCAAAAACCCGTGAAAACGCATTAAAATCGGCAATAATCGGCTTTAAGGAACAAATCCCAAAATTAACAGCATGTATTTGTGCGCAGTTCTCCTTCATTTCACCTAAACGCTAACCTTCTAGAGTGCAATCATCTCACACTTTAAGCCATAACCATACGATAATAAAAAATGTTATCACAATATAGAACCAACAAACACAAAAAACGAAAAAACAGCACAACACGAGTTGAGAAATTGCTAAACTGCCAGAATTTGGCCTTCCCTCTATTCAAACCAAATTATCAACAGATTGCGACGCATTCCTGAAAATGGATGTTTTAGGAGAACTCAAATTTAAGCCACAGCTAAAATTAACGCATTATTCTTGACTATTTTGCGCAGTCAATTGTTCTTCCTCATGTTCCACCATCAAACCCATCTCGAAGTAATAAGCGGGATTCGGAGTTTTCTTTGACGAACTTCCGTTTTTACGCCGATTCACGTCGCCAGAAACGTAGGCTGCAAAGCTAAGGAGGAAGAGAAAAGTGAAAACCGGGAACAACAGAATCCTAATCCAACGGTTTTTTCGCAAATTCGCTTCACTAACCAAAACAGAACTGACTTAGATATTAAAGTCGTATGAATTTCAAATCACAAATTAATCCCCATAAGATATCCCGGTTGCGGGCTTTCCTTTGGTCCTTGACTATCGAAAAAATCGTCCACAAGACTGAAATTCGGAAGAAACCGGTTGGAGGATTAAACGTATTTCTGTTCAGTGTTGCAGTACCATCGCTGATATTGTTGAATGTAGGTCAATTGACTACCGCAGGTTGGGCAGAATCGCGCTGCGCCAGGCGGTGGAGGGATGTATTGAACATTTGACTCATATGTTGGGTTCCAAGATAAGGCCAAGGCTCCGCCGACTATCGCCAATATGCCACCTAGAGTTGTTGTTATGCCAACAAGTGAAAATACTCCCAGTAGGATAATTATGATGCCCCAAGTGTGGGTGGACCGCGGGTTACTGTTCATCATCAAGGCGCCGACAATAATTAAGATTCCAAATATGAGGAACGCGTAGAGCAAGAAGCCAATGCCAAGAAAAATCGCTAACACTGTGCCCACTGCTGACCAGACCAGCCCTCCAAGTAGAACGAGTACGCCTCCAAGCAAAGAAACAATAAAGCCAATAGTTGGTTTTTCGCTCATTTCTTTCTCCCAAGAAATAGTTGACCCAGTGGAAATATAAAATTTGCCACAAAAAACGCCGCTGGTGCTGCTTTGAAGTTAAATTTGAAATTTATTTCAACATTATTTTTTGAGATAATTAAAGAAAACAATTAATGAAAGACTTCTTCTGCGACAACGAAAAAATTTGTTGCCTAAAAACATAGACAGCTAAAAAATTAAAAAGAAAACGTCGTAAACTGAATGTTAGAGAACCCAATATTGTCCAAAAGGTTTTTGACAATCACAAATTCTACCAAAAAACAGAATAAATATCTCTTCAAAGTGCGACCACGTTCCCAAAAGATAAATCTAGGAAAAGAGGAAAACTTAGTTTGAAAATGTCCTGCCAGAAGTAGCCGAAATTTCTGGATATGTATTTTGGACTCATATAGTTTTTATTAACAGTTGGAAATTCATGGTTTGATGAGCAAGTGAATCTTGTTAAAGGTTTAGATTCGTCCAGTTCCAATAGCTCCTCCTCATCTCTCATAGAGCAGCAAGATTCACTCAACTCATCCTAAATTAATCATCTCGTTTTTTACTTCAAACATTCCAAAAAACATTAGACACACTTGACGTAGGTAATTTTAACTCAGAAATGCAAAAACCCAAGCTGAGAACCGCAAATACCCCAATTAAGGATGTTTTCCCCTTTCCCCGCGCCGTATCCATTAAACATTGAGCTTAAAATGACATAAACGCAATTCTTTCAAAACGGGAATTTAATCATCCAAAAATTATTTAATTTTTCACTTTATCAAGTTGCAAGAAGGGCCATTATGAAGTTTTATATCCGCAAAACTACACATGACACTTCGGGATGCCTGAAGAATGAATGAAAAGAAGACACTTGGAAGAGGTTCAGAAATGGGACGAACAAAAAGATTAGTTATTGCTCTTGCAGCTTTGTGCTTAATCTTCATAATAGTTACTGGTGGAACAATAATTTACTATTCGGGTGTAATGAATGATAAAGAAGTTGAAACCTCAAATCTGCACGGCATAATCAATAGTAATCAAATTGAAACAGCGAAATTACATAGCATAATGAAGGGGGACGAAAATGAAATTGCAAATCTCCATAGCATCATAAATAACGGTGAAAACGAAACGGCAAACCTGCAAAGCATAATTAACAGCGTGGAAAATAGTTCAGAAATTGAAATAGCAAATTTGCACTCAATAATAAATAGTGACGAAGCTGAAATGGCAAACTTGCATACGATAATAAATATGGAAGCAGCTGAAATCGCACAATTACACAGCACAATTAACAGCAAAGACGAATATGCAAATGGGCTAAGTCAAAGCTTGGACACCGCAAATAGTCAAGTTTCAAATCTAACATCTGAAAATAACTATTTATTGAGCCAAATTGCTAATCCCACTGGTCTAATTCCAAAAGAAACGGAAGCAAACCTTTTCTCTTACCTAAATGCAAAGGACATAATAATTTCTTCCAAAACCTACCTTTACATCTCCGGCTCTGTAGTAAATACAGGATTTGTGCCCGCGTATAACGCCGGTTTACATGTGATAGCCTACAATGTCAACGGTTCACTGGCAATTAACATGACTGTACCATTCTACGGTACTTTTGGAAACGGGGAAAACACCGTCGGGCAGTTTCAAACAGTCTACCAAGGTCAAATTTCAAATGTGTACGTTAACGTATTTCATGAAGGCAACCTTGCAAGTTGGAACGTGACATCAACATGGACAAATTCGCCATAACCCTCTCCTCTTTTTGACCGCACAACCCGTTCTAAAACCCTTAATCGTGCATGTAGA
>CAVUGQ010000002.1:0-20783 GCA_963741005.1 Candidatus Bathyarchaeota archaeon | reverse complement strand
CTAGCCAGGACTACATCGATCTTGCCTTTTTCTACACCAGGTAACTCCAACTTACACCTTCACGTAAATATTGGTAAAGCAGTCCTTGCACACGTTTAAAATATATGGATTAACATAGAACAAAGAAACCGAGAGGACACCCGTGATTCGCAAAGTCATAATTCCAGCAGCAGGCTTAGGAACCCGCCTATTCCCAGCAACCAAAGAGCAACCAAAAGAAATGCTCCCCATCTTCTCAAGAACAGCACAGGGAGACATGATGGTTAAACCTGTAGTCCAACTGGTTTTTGAACAACTCCACGAAGCAGGACTCCGCGAATTCTGCTACATCGTAGGCAGAGGCAAACGAGGCATCGAAGACCATTTCACCCCCGACGCAAACTGCATAAGAACGTTGGAAAGCATGGGGAAAAACGGACAGGCTTCTGATCTCGGAGGTTTCTATGAAAAATTGAAGTCCTCAACAACTATGTGGGTCAATCAGCCTGAACCCAAAGGTTTTGGCAACGCCGTTATGATGGCTCAACCCTTCGTCCAAAACGAAAACTGCTTAGTTCATGCAGGAGACAGCGCCATAATATCCAAAAACATGGACTACATAAAAAAACTCATCACAGCATTCGAGAAATTCAACGCAGACGCTACATTTCTAGTGCTCGAAATAGAAAACCCCAAACAGTACGGAATCGTAGAAGGGGAAGAAGTTGAGCCTGGAATTATTAGAGTCAAAAAAGTAGTCGAAAAACCCGAAAAACCCGCAACGAATCTAGCAATTATGGCTATGTACGTTTTCCACCCAATCATCTTCAAAGCACTAGAAGCCACAAAACCGGGAAACAACGGAGAAATACAGCTCACAGACGCCATCCAAAAACTCATCGACTGGAACCTAAAGGTATACGCTGTAAAGTTGGATAAAGGATATTCACATATGGATATTGGCAGCCCCGAAAGATACTGGGAAGCCCTCGAACTTTCTTACAAACAATTCTGCAAGAGGCCTCTTAAATGATAGATAAAATAATTAGCCAAGACCTTGACACAATAAAAAATGTCGTCAAAGGTGACGTCTTCAAAGGAAAGAAGGTGCTAGTAACGGGTGGCGCGGGCTTTATTGGCAGTTGGCTCTGTGATGTTCTCATAGGTTTTGGCAGTGAAGTTACAGTTGTTGACGATTTATCAACCGGAAGAATGAAGAATATTGACCATTTAACGGACAACCCCAAGTTTAAGCTAATTAAATCTGACGTTTGCAGGTTTAAAACTGAAGAAAAGTTTGAAGTTATTCTTCACATGGCTGGCCACGCATCACCAGACGAATATCAAAAACACCCAATTGAGACATTGCAAACCAGTGCTTTAGGCACCGAAAACATGGCAGAACTAGCAAGAAAGAACGATGCATTACTGCTATTTGCATCAACTTCAGAGGTTTATGGAGACGCGGAAGTTGTGCCCACACCTGAGAGTTACTGGGGAAAAGTTAACCCCATCGGGCCACGTTCGTGTTACGATGAGGGAAAACGTTTTGCTGAAGCTTTACTAATGGCTTACAGTAAGCAATATGGGCTAGATGTTCGAGTTCCCAGAATATTCAATTCTTACGGTCCTCGTTTGCGAGAGGATGGTCTATATGGCAGGGCTATGTCACGCTTTATTTCACAAGCGTTGAATAACCAACCTATAACGGTTTATGGCGACGGAAAACAGACACGTTCATTCTGCTATATAACAGACACAGTAACGGCGTTAGTGTTGTTGACCGCAAACTTGAAGGCTGAAGGAGAAATTGTAAACGTAGGCAACACCAAAGAAGTCACCATACTTGAGCTGGCGAAGAAAGTTAAAGAAATTACAAAATGCAAATCAGCCATAGAGTTTCATCAGTTGCCAAAGGATGACCCCAAAAGGCGCTGCCCCGACACAAGCAAACTAGAGAGAGTCGTTGGATGGACGCCAAACATTAACTTCGAACAGGGTATAGAAA
This sequence comes from Candidatus Bathyarchaeota archaeon, assembly GCA_963741005.1. Lineage (GTDB taxonomy): Archaea > Thermoproteota > Bathyarchaeia > Bathyarchaeales > Bathycorpusculaceae > Bathycorpusculum. The sequence goes on along the minus strand of CAVUGQ010000002.1, from coordinate 18,796 downwards.
GAACTATCACATGGTTTTCTCAAAATATAGCGTGATTTAAAATTTTTGAAAAAGTTATGCTTTTAAGTTTCCGACTATATCGAACTTATTAGCCGCTAACCGTTTTATTAACTTAGAGAGAACTAAAGGATACTTTAGCTAATTTTGATGTGTTGCTTTAACCCTATCTGTCAATCCGGACTTCAACAGGGCATACCAAGAAGCGTCATAGTAGTAAAATGACAAACATAAAAACAATGTGAGTATGAGTTAAATCTTCAAGTATTTTTTTCATCAACTATTCTGCAATCCTATAAAATTTATGTTTCAGGCAACCAACCGTTGTCGGCTAAATTATCATGTTCAGGCAAAGTCGAATCTGACGCTATTGGTATAGTGCACCCCCTCAGGTCATTGTTAAAGATTGCAGTATGCGAATTAATTAGGACTACAATACCATAATTGTAGCCGTTTATTTTATTCCCAGAAATTGTGTTATAATCTGATGAAGCGAAAACAGTTATTCCAGATTCCATTCCTGTTGTTGAAATCAATGTGTTTCCTATGAAAGTGTCATTTGCACCACGAAGCTCAACCGCTCGATAATTTCCGCTAGTGATTATTGTGTTGCCTGAGTAAGTGTTGTTTCCAATTACGGAACTTTCTTCCGCTATAGCGACTCCAGTAGTGTTAATGAAGTGGTTTCCCGATACCATAACGTTCTCACTTTTTGACACAAATAACAAAAAACTTGACCCATTCGAAACAGTATTTCCACTAATTGTTATATCGCTAACATAGTCGGTTTCTTCATCACCCCAACCAACTTCCAGCCCTCTCGCACCTGAAACGCCATACAAATTAATATTATTATCAGTTATAGAGATGCCGTTAGTGCCCGCACTGCACACTACTATGCCTTGACCGCCAACTGTTACGCCCACCTTTTGAATCATGTTAGCGTCAATGATACCGCCATTAGTAGAGTTTGAAAATACAACTCCAGAATCGCCAATGTTATAAATACTGTTATGAGAGACAACCGCCTGTAATGTGTGGCTGATAAATATTGCATCGCTATAAGTGTTTGTTATGTTGTTATTTTCTATTCTAATGTTCTGCATGATTCCTGAGGAGTTTTCTGCAAAGCCAAAGGCAATTCCTACCCAAGGGCTGTTTAAAAATGTGTTATCATGGATATAGATATTTGAAAGTACCCCCAGTCCTTGAATTATTTCTTGCTGACCTCCCTTTGGTCTTGCCGGCCAATTGCCGTTTAAAGTTAATCCCGAGATTTCAACATTAGAAGTCCCAAGCGGAAAGGCAAACATATTACTTCTAAAATCAGAAGATGCTGTTATTATAGCATCCCCACATATTTTAAGGTTAGAGGTGAGGTTCACTTGACCTGTCAGAACTGCGTTCCCAGTAAGATAAACGGTGGATAATGCGCTTGCCTTACATGAGTCTAAAACTGCTTGTGTTGTAGCACTAAAATCTGTGGAGGACCAACAAACAGTTCCGTTAGATGCCTTTGCTTTGTAGATTGAAGAGTCGCTTGGGTCAACATAGATCATATACGAATACGGTTGTTGTGGATCGACAGTGGTTACGTTACCGAAAGAGCCCGTGCCTGAAGCATTCAAAGTTCCACCAGACAGATTTATTTCGCCTGTTAAGTTACCTGATTTATAATAGTCGAATGTTCCACTATTGTAGTTGAGAATAAAACATGTAGCATTCTGGGCTGGCGAGGAATAAACGCCTGTAGCATTCATATCTAAAACGAATTTTACACCTGTTTGAACAGTTATGTTCGCAGAATAGCTTCCTGCACTAACATACACAGAGCCACCATTTGTGCAGTTATTGACGGCAGAATTTATGGCATTTTCTGAACTCGTAGATTGCCAACCATTTATGTACTGACCCGTAGAATCTTGAACCAAATAATAACCCGAGTTAACTTTGTCAGCGCTTATCGTGTACGAATTACCTTGGCTGTTAACGGCGTTGCAAAATGTTCTTTTCAAACCGTTAACATTTTCTATAAAAGAAACATTAGGCGGAATAGTTAAGTTGTAATCAAAAGGCACTTCAGCATAAACCACTCCCGAAATAGAATGCCCCAATGCGTAACTTTCTATTAATGTTCTGTTTGATGACTGAGCAAAGTTTTGCCAATTTGCGCTGTTAATCATAAAATATGTATAATCGTTACTTTCGCCCACGTACATACGGTCCAATGGAATAGGGTTATCTAAATAATAATTTACAGAAGCTACCAAATTAGCATGAACTATAGGAACAGTAACCAAGGCAGAACCGACGAAAACTGCGCCGAGCACAAGGATAACTGATAATCTTGAAAATTGCTTCTTGGCTTTGGATGTTTCGACTTTTCCTTCGCTTCGTAAAAGAAAAAAGGCAAGCAATCCTGCGCCTATCCCTTGAGGGATCAACCCTAGAAAAGGCATATATTGTAACCAGAAAACAATGTCCAAAACCCCAAGCTTCATGCCTGAAATGGTTAAAACTGCTGAGACTGCACCGAAAGCTATGACTTGACCAAATATAATTAAAACAAAGCTTAGAGAAATTACAGCTAATGAGCCAAGTGATAAATAATTATTCAACAACTTAAAGCGTTCCATGAACATATGCCAAGCCTCAATTATCAATCAGTAGTTTTTTAAGCTTTTTCCGTTTTTTTCTTTTCTTACAGCCAAGGACATAACTTTCAGCAACTTATGGGGTTATAGATTAAGCTCGTGATAAAAAGAATGTTTTATTTTTTATGAAACCTTCTTCTGAACTTTTTATTTAAATTAAGAAAAGGAACGTAAAACATTAGCTATTTTCCGTAAATCAATTTCGGAGAGTTTTACGCTACTTGGCAAATTCAAACCTTTCGCGGATAAATCTTCAGCCACTGGATAGTGACTATTTTCCTTGTATGGAGGCATAGAGTGTATGGGATAAAAGAAGGGTCTATTATCAATACCTGATTTAGCCAATTTCTCGAGAAGATCATTGCGACCCATACCAAAAATATCTTCAACCAGTATGGAGTACATCCAGTAAACATTCTTTGCCCAAGGCATTTCAGGCGGTAAAACTACGCCTTCAATGTCTTTCAAAAATTCGTTATATATTTTGGCATTCTTTCTCTTTTGCTCGATAAACTTATTAATCTTATCGAGTTGTGCGACACCTATAGCTGCCTGAAGATTGGTCATTCTATAGTTAAAGCCTATAACTTCATGCCAATATCTTTTTTGAGTAGACATCCCATGATCCCTTAACACCCGCATATTTTCGGCTAAAACTTGATCATCCGTTAAGCACATTCCTCCTTCGCCGGTAGTAATTATTTTGTTCCCATAAAATGAAAAACAACTAATAGTTCCGAATGAACCAACTTTTCTTCCTTTGAACTCAGCCCCGTGAGCTTCTGCACAGTCTTCGATGATGTATAAATTATTTTTTTTGGCTATCTTTGATATAGCATCCATATCGCAAGGATGACCGTATAAATGGACAGGCATTATAGCTTTGGTTTTGTCAGTTATCTTCTCTTCGATTTTTTTAGGGTCAATGCACCAATAATCAGGATGAGAGTCAACAAAAACTGGCTTAGCCCCAACATACTTTATCATGCTAGCACACGCTATAAACGTGAGAGTTGGCAAAATGACCTCGTCACCGGCTTTTATGCCTAAAGCTTCAAGTGCAAGATGAAGCGCTGTGGTACCGTTGGAAGTTGAAACGCCAAATTTTGTCCCGATGTATTTTGAAAATTTCTTTTCAAGCTCCAAAATGAATTTTCCTTTGGAACTGATCCAGCCGCTTTTAACTGCCTCAATGATGTTTTCAAGTTCTTCCTTGCCAATATCAGGTTCTGCAACGGGTATTTTATAACTCACTGTCCAACATCCTCTCGCGTATCTCTTCGCTCTTTTTCCAGTATAGCAAAACGAATTATTTTAGTCCGCTTTTATATATATCGGTAATCAGATAAGTCCAAGATCATCTCATAGCAGTTAAATTTTTTTCCTTTGAAGCTATCGCCATTAGGAACCTCTTTGACTATTATGAACCCATATTTTTTATAAGTTGAAATTGCCCTGAAATTACTTGAAAGAGCAGTTAAATAGATATTAGATATTTTTTCTTTTCTCGCCAGTAGTAAAATTTGCTGCATCAGCGAGGACCCAATATGTTTTCCTCTCAAATCATCTCTAACGAATATACCAAGTTCCCATAAATTTTTGCTTTTATCTTTTTCTTTAATTTTAATAAATGCAAAACCCGTCACTTTTCCAGATTTATTGGTGGATACGAAAGATAAAATAACGGATGGCGGGTAAATTGAAATTAGAATTGACCTAAATATCTTGGAAAAAGATATTGCCAACGCTATTTGAGCAAATAACCATGTAGGACTTATGGATTTAAAACCTAGAAAACCAGGGTGAAAAAAACATTTACTTTCCACGGACAAGGAATCGTAAAGCCGATTAAGCCTGTAAATATCGGTTATTTGTAATTTTCTGACAATGATCAATTCTTTGTCTGAGTGCATAACATTTTTCTCATTTTCTTAATTTAAAAGTCTATCTAAAGATTCTTCGGTTAATTTCAAATTATGGTTTATATTCCAATTTTTGGTAAATCTGCAGAATCCTTTTGGCACTCTCTAACCAAGTATATTTTTTAGCTTTTTCATATGCGTTCCTAGCCATTTCGTTATAAAGAGCGTCATCATTTAACATCTTGACTAACAAAACTGTAATAGATTTATGGTCCCCCGGTTGAACAATGAACCCGTCTTTCCCGTCTTCAACCACTGGGTATCCACCTATTGGCGTTGTTATAACAGGTTTACCAAATGCCATAACCTCAATTATTGTATTAGAGAAACCTTCATGGAAAGATGGAAGAACGAAAACGCTGCAAATCGAATAATAAAATGCTAGTTTGCCTTCATCTACATTTCCAACCAAGAGTACATTGTTTTCTAAACGAAGGGTCTTAATTAAAGAAATAAAAGGCTCTTGCGGGTGACCAGTCATAATCAAAACTGAATCAGGTGCTCGTTTGATAAAATCTTTAAAAGCTAAGAGCAGGTACCAAACTCCTTTTCGATACCACTCGTTACCAACGAAAAGTACAACTTTCTTTCCTTCAAACATGTTATTTTCCTTAATCCCGGGGTCGTTGTGGTACAGCTCGAATAAGTCTTGACCAAGGGGCGCAACAGCAATTCTTTTTGTTGTGTAATTATAATAGTTTTCAAATTCTTTTACTGTCAACTGTGAGGGTACAACAATCTCGTCCACGAATTTTATTGAAAGAACTTCTAACGGCGTATAAAACAGGTACATTGAAGATTTTCGAGCAAAGTTTTGAACCATTTTTAAGCTTGAGATTTTAAATATATGCGTTTTTGCTTCATAATATAATGTGGCATAGGAATGATAAACAAAAGGGTTAGAGATGTGTTTCCTAGCCGAAATGACGGGAAGCAAAGAGAAGTTGCCATGAAAAGCGAATATATTGATCCCATAATTTTCATTCAATTGTACAAGTTTTTTACAAGCCGAAGATTTGAAAGAAAGAACACCTTTGAATGGAAAAGGAGATTTTTCGCCCACACCATGTAGATGAATGTTCTCTTGAATGAAATCTGTTGCACTTTCAGGTGAAGAACCTATATTAAATACAATATGAACTTCGCAACCTAAGTTCACAAGTTGTTTTGAAATTTTCCATAATGATAATTCAACACCCCCAGGGGTAACGTCAGGTCGCCCTGAAATTATAGAGCAAATCTTCATTATTTAGCACCCAACCTCCTGAATTTGCGAATGACCAAATATAAAGTAAATGCTGTAACGATTATCATTGCCCCGAAAGCTGCATAAACTCCAATCTCAAAGGACGACTCTTTTATAAATCTTATATTGATTGTTTCTCCTGCATTTTTATCTAAAAGGAATATGTTGTAAGCTGAATTTACTGGAATGGACGGGATTTCTATTCCGTTGTCGTATGCTTTCCAAGCGGAACTGTAGGGCTGGTTAAAGACCAAGAATGCTGGCCCTTTAAGTTGTGGGCTAACTGAATAGTCAGTTGGACTGTTTTCCTTGTAAGATACGCTGTTGCTTTGGGAAATTAAGTTTTGTTGATTCAATCGTTGCAGCATAATCATATCTAAAGAAACACCGGAATCCATTGTGATCCCTATAACATGGGACCCTTGACTCAAAAATTGAGTTGTCAAATTAAACCATTCAAAACTATTAGAAAACATCAATGTACTACCGCTGTCTTTGCCATCAATTGCAATATCTAAGTTGCTTACCTTAGGACTGTAAGCACGTAAGGATAGGGTATAAGTACCTGCTACCGGCGCAAAGATGTTGTAAGATATGGATGAATGATTACTTAGGGCTGTTAAAGCAAGACCTTGACTAGCATTCATACCGAAGGAACCATTAACGCTCAAAGAGATTGTGTTATTTAATGGTGACATTTCTGCTTCAGAAATCAATGTAATATTGCCATTTGCCAAATTTAGAGCATTTGAAATAGCATTTTTCATAACGTTAGAAGGCACCACCGCCACATTACTAACCAACGCATCTGAAGAAGAGCCATCAGGCATCGAGCTGTTGTTTATGATACTTAAATTGTGATTTCCTGATTTTAAGTAAGAAGAACCTATTTTAACCCAGAAATACCCACCTCGCGAATCAAAACTGCTTGAAGTAATTTCTCCTATTGATATACCATCGATGGATACGATAAGCGAAAGATTTGCTGTACTGAACGATTTTATCCAAATATCGGATTGTTGACTACTACTCGCTGTTGAAAATGGAATATTTAAGGAAGCGTTGATGCTTGTAATTGCACTTTCTTCAACAGAATCTATGTACGAGGGATTAAGCCACCAATAATTTGACCCGTATAATGTTGCCCAACCAAGCTCTTTATCGCCTATTGCTGCATAGCTCCCGACATTTATTACGTATTGTTTGGGGACAAAGCTAAAGACAAAACTCGCAAAGTCTCCGTTTTTGATGACAAGATTTCTCGCATATGAAGTGTATGCTGAAATGCTATCTTGAGGAATTTGATTTACGAAAACAGAATAATCATTAGATCCAGTGTAGGAAAGTGAAGTTAAAGTTGAAAAACCTCCGCTGATGAGAGAAACATTATTTGTCAAAGATATTTCTGCGCCGTCGGCATTATAATATTGATTGAGGTAAACATCAATTGCTCCAAATTCTGCAACTAACTTTAGTCCTGACTGATAGCTCATAACGTAATTTAGTTTATCCTTCGTCCAACCTAAGTTTCGCCACCACCAACCGTCCGCATCGTTACGTAAAATCAAATATTTCACGTTGGAACTGGCAAGAATTTTTCCAATATACTCAGTTGAATTATTATAGAGTGAGGAAGCAACAAAATAACTTAGATGACCAATGTCATCTGAGGAATAAGACATGAAATTCGGTTTTGGAGAATAAATAGCCATAAGGTCATGCTGCTGGTAAGATGAGCTACCGATCCAATCGTATTGTGTATAGATATCTGGAGGCAGCCAAAGAACATGAAAATCGCCGTTTTGCAATGATAGCCATTGAGTAACATCTTGGTAATAGCTTGGAAAATTAACTGCTTTGAGTTCGCCTCCGAAGTCACCTGAAAAAAAAGGATAAGAAGAAGCAAAAAACAACGTTAAAAACATAATCAGTACCAAAGAAGTTGCATACAATTTTCTCGGGCTTACTTTTGGCCAGTTTTTTATTTTTGTGAATATAAGCCATTTCATTTTCTGAGAAGAGAGTTGTATTTTCTGTAGATGAGTTATTATGGAATCTACGCTGAACAAGAGCAGAAAAGAATAGGCAAAAGGGATAATCATAACCCATTTATCCGAATCACGGAATATTTGCATAAAAGGGATATTCAAAAAGGACCACGAATACAAACTGCCTAATGGAGGGTTAATGCCTTTGCCTAAAAACAGGAAGATTCCAGCGAGTAAAGAGAATATGAGTACATTTTTATCTTTTGGTCGAAAAATTAAGGCAGCAAAAGCGCTTATAGGTATTAATGTTATAACTATGTTCCATACCGAAAAAAACCCGGTGCTATTTACTGAGGTTAAAAACCAGCCAACTGGGTTGCTGGTAGTTCTGATTGTGTTTAAAAGGTTGTTATTGGAGGAACGAACGAACAAGTCACTTAATGTTGCTAGTGAAAGAGCGTTAGGTTGCTGATTGAACAAAAATGAAGGAATCAGCCAGTATAAATTTGAAATTAAAAAAACAGAGAAAACAATCCCCAGCGATATTGAACTGATGATTATTTTTTTTCCTCGATCACTTGAAAACAATACATTGAATGCAGAATAGAGGAAAAGGGTAAAGAGAACAATGGCGATGGCAATGTCATCGACAAAAAGTAGAATTAAACCGATACTGATGCTGTTTAGAAAAATTTTTGTTCTGCTCTGAGAGTTTATTGACTTCACAAATAGGTAAAAAATCAATGGGAACAACATATAGGCAAACATTCTAGAGAAGTCGCCAGCTATTATTCGGTCAAATAGCCATGGCCCCAGCATATATAAAGTACTGGCAACTAAGGATGCCGCCCAAGATTTCTTAAAAGATCTCCCAAACAGGTACATGCTTAAACCACTTACCGATAAGGTCATGACCAAATAGGCTTTGGTAAGTACCTCGCCATCAAAACCAAATGAGAGAGATGCTAATCTATTGAAAAGACCTAATACTAGCCCACCTCGACTGTTAATAGTTATATCAGCGCCATTTTGCCATGAACTAAAAAACTCAGAAGGAAACCCTTGGATTATCTGCGCTCTATACGGTGGAATAGTCCAATCATGATTTATTACTACACCACTCGAGAAAATTATGCCGCGTAGAGCAAAGAGAGTGAGCGCAAGGAAGAATGTACAGCAAAGAACCAACTCTAATTTCCTTATTTGGAACCCACCCATTAACTTTGAATCTTATTAACAGAGTATTAGATACTAAATAAGTTATCTTGAATTCAGAAGAATAATTCCTCGAAGAGTACAGCTCAAAAATGAGATTTTCAGTAGAAGATTCAATGTTTCATGCGAGAATAAATAGAATCCGCAACATTATCCCACGTATGTTCACAAGCCAGTTTTCTGCCTTGTACACTAAGCTTACGAATTAACTCTTCATCTGATAGGATTGCCATGATCTTAGATGCTAAGCCTTCAACATCACCAATTGGAACACTTTGAATATATTCTTTCATTTCCGAATAAGTTGGCAGATAAAAGGTCACAACAGGAAGACCGCAATACATAGCTTCATAAAAAGTAATTGGAATCCCTTCTTCGTGGCTGGGGAGAACGTATAACCTGCTTGATTTAAGCAGCTTAATTTTATCCGTCTCAGATAAAAAACCAAGTATACTAATATTATTCACTAAGCCCAGTTCTTTGATTCTCTGCTTTACTTCCACAACAGTAACATTTGAACTGCTCCCAGCTATAGCTAATGTGGCATTTTCATTTTGCTTGCAGACAATTGACCATGCTTCTACTAAATCAAATATGCCCTTGGAAGTCCGTAATCCACCAAGATAACATGCATCATAGATTTTGGCACCTTCCCATTTCACGATATCCATAGCCTCAGTGTCAATTCCGCTTTCAGTTACCAAAATTTTATCCGGATTTATATTTTTATTCTTAACAAGATTATATTTCACAAAATTTGTTTCAGTACTAATTAGGTCTGCTCGCTTAGTAATTATACCAATTCCTATTTGCTGTCCAATGTAGGATAACAGGTTAAAAAATTTTAACCCGCCAGAGCGTTCAGATGGTGAAGGTATAAAATGATATGTGGAAGCAACCCAGAATGCCTCTTTGTACCTATTTTTGTAGAGTACTCCAGGAATTGTATCACAGAAATAATCCGAGTCTGTGTAGACCATCGCCGATTTTGGCAATTGAACCAATTTTGTAGGGGAAGCAATCGTACTGATAATATAAGCTAATAACCTGTCAAAAAAGCCTTGTTCATTCTTGTGCCAAATTGAAGATGGAAGGATAAAGTACTCAGCAGATAAAGCCGCCCCTTTGCAAGCATTCGCCCCGCCTATAGTTGTTAAAATATATAATTTGTGTCCTTTGGCGCCTAATTTCTTCGCGATATTAATCGTTCTGTTTATGCTTCCGCCTAGCCTATCAGAAAGTCCATTGCCATTGGCGATAAAAACTATGTTCATCTTACTTTACCCATCAATAATATCAAATTAAGTCCAGTAGGTGAATTATTTTTTAAATCTAATTCTTCAAGCTTCCACCATACCTTTGAATTTTCGGAATCTAAATTATGAAACCTGCACACGAGGTTCTGTAAAAGCTTTGGAAAATGACCATTGTAAAATACAGCTTTTGGCATTAAACATTTTTTTGAAAATTCATCTAACAAGTTCTCGCATTTATAATGCCTTAAGTGACCGACTTTCTTGTCCCAAAAATAATATGGTAACCAAAAAATTGGTGGTATCCTATTAAATGCGTTTGGTACAAGAATAAAAACCTGCCCATAAAGTTTTGTTACTCTCGCAATTTCGGAAATCGACTTCAAATCATTAGGAATATGCTCCAGCACAGCTATCGAACTTAACTTACTGAAACTTTCATCCTTAAATGGAAGATTTTCCGCTAAGCTAACTGCAAAACCGCATAATTCGCTTTTCTTGCCTAGTTCTAAGCGAGCAAAATATCTTGCTTTTTTGATTCCCTCGATAGATACGTCGATTCCAACTGACCTGTTTCCCCTACGAGCTGCCTCAATAACTGTGTAACCGGAACCTCCAACGCCTATGTCTAAGTAGTAGTCTGTTGAAGAACAACCAATAGAGAGTGAACCAAAAATCCTTTTTAGATAACTTTTTCTCCAATTCTCAAGGTTATATCTTTCATAATTACTGAATTCTTGATCGAAATAGCATTTTTCGTACGAATGATGACTATCTAGTTGAGGCAACATCACAGGAATTCCGTCAATAACTGGGAACTCTGAGCTGCAATCGCTGTTAATACAAGTTAAGATTTTTCCATTAAGTTCAACAATAGATTTGCAAATTGGACAAACTAAAATTTCTTGAAACCAAGGAGCTATTGAATTATTAGCATTTGTCATTTTCATCTAACTCAATAATTTTCAGGTAATTAAACGCATTTCCAAAAATTATTCGAGAAAAAAATAGAACTACAAATTTGAAAGATTTGCTCGAAATGTATCGGCAACATCTAGAAATATCATTTTTCATCATTTCTCTCAAGTACCCTTGTTAATGCGGTTTCGAAGACTGATGACCATTCGATGTCTGACGCGAATGAAATTGCGTTTACCCTATATAATTGATATATAATTTTGTCCCGCAGAATCTTGATGACTGCTTGTGATAATTCATTTGCATCATAATTTATTGCGATACCTGCTCTGCGCCGTGATACCTCGAATGCTACTTCAGGAACTTTTGTTATTACAATGGGGATACCGGACCCTAGGTACACCTTTGGTTTTCCGGGGTCAGCATACCAAGTGAAGCTATTTGGGTCAGGAACATAGGGTGCGAGTCCAACTCTGCATTTTGAAACGATTTCTTCTATTTTCTTATGATCTTCAATGTATCCTAGAAATACGACGTTGTTTTCAAGTTTTCGTTTGCCAACTTCAGCTTTGAAATATTGCTCGAGAGGACCCGTTCCAATTACGAATAGTTTTGCAGAGGGAATTTCTTTAATAATTTTAGGTAAGGCCTCGATCACAAGTTCAATTCCCTGACCTTTCCTTAGGTGACTCAAAAAAACGATGGAATTTTCGGCAATACTGGTTGTATCGTATTTCTGCGATTCAGGATGAGTTCCAGTTGGAACTACCATTTGGTTGGTTTCATCTTTTTTTATTCCGCGGTGTTCTCGAGCTAAAGCCATTGCAGAAGTCAAGTTCCAAGTATAATCAGAATGGTAGACGCATATTCGATCAATTGAATGATAAATATTATTTAGAATTTTGTTCCTAAAACGTTGTGGCACATAATCAATAACATAAAAAATCGTTATTTTTGCATATCCGAGACGTTTCAAAAATAAACCGACAAACGCATTCAGAGGATCAACCCCTACGAAAATATGGAATTTGGTCCTACCCTTGAACACTAAATAAAATGTTACAAAGAAATCCCTAAAATACAATAAAACTTCAGGCCCATAAAATTTAGGTAAAGTCTCAATTTTTATGTTGCGGCCTTCATAAATTTTGGCACTCGATCCTTTTTGTGAAGCGTAAGAAAAAGGATGACCTATAAACATTAACTTGTAAGTACGTTCTTTCAAGAAACTTTCCAACTCTTGAGCATGGCCTGTAAAAGCGACATGAGAAACTATTAGAAAAGACAAGCGTAAAAGAACTTGATTTACACGCTTTTTACTTGGCGAAATTGTCATATAATTATTCGACCAGCCTAACTTGATTTAACTTTTTAGAGACGTTTTACGATATTCTCTGCAATACCAGGCTATCGTTTGTCGTAAACCTGCGATGAACTCTGTTTCTGCCTCAAAGCCGAATTCGGCTTTCGCTCTATCCACGTTTAGACAACGCCTTGGCTGACCATCAGGCTTCGATTTGTCCCACACAATTTTCCCAGTAAACCCAGTTAGACTAGCGACCATAGTAACTAATTGCTTAATTGTGATTTCTTTTCCTACACCCAGATTTACGGGGTCGGGCTTGTCATATTTTTCCGTTGCAAGGACAATAGCTTCGGCTGCATCCTCTACAAAAAGGAACTCTCGAGAAGCGTCACCTGTCCCCCAAACAACAACTTCCTGCCTATGAGCTTCATTTGCCTCTATAAATTTCCTTATTAAAGCTGGAATAACATGGGAGGATTCCAAATCAAAATTATCTTTTGGTCCATATAGATTTACAGGAACCAAAAATATTGTGTTCATACCGTACTGTTTTCTATAAGATTGTGCCATAACCAGAAGTGACTTTTTGGCTATGCCATAGGGAGCATTTGTTTCTTCAGGATAACCAGCCCAAATGTCCTCTTCACAAAACGGTGCAGGAGTGAACTTTGGGTAAGAACAAACAGTCCCTATTTGAACAAATTTTCCAACTTTATTTATCCTTGCCGCTTCCATCAATTGAGCACCCATGATTGCATTGTCGTAAAAAAGTGTTCCCGGGTATTTTTGATTAAAACCAATGCCACCTACTCTTGCTGCCAGATGAATAACAATGTCGATACCGTTCGATACGTTTGAGCATGTAGACATTTTTCTTAAATCGTCAGTTTTACTCCTCGGAATTAAAATCTGGCTTTCAGAAACTCCCCTTTTGAGTCTTAGGTTATCGACAACATGAGAACCTAGAAAACCAGCTCCACCTGTAACGAGAATTTTCTTATCATCCCAAAAACTCATTAATCAATTCTCCACCAACGTTCAGGAAAGAGTTTTTGTAAAATCTCTTCGCCTTCTCCAATAGCCTTTAATCCGACTCTTCGCATGTCGGCGTCAACCATTATTTTAACTAAATCTTTAAAGCGAACTTTCGGCATCCATCCAAAAGTTTTTTTGATTTTTGTTGCATCCGCAATTAGGCTTTCGGTTTCAGTAGGCCTGAAATATCTCTTGTCGATTTTGAGGTACATTTTCCAGTCCAAACCAACATATTCGAAAGCAGCTTCAATAAATTCTTTAACTGAATGTTGTTCACCCGTTCCAACAACGAAATCGCCCGGTTCATCATTTTGGAGTAATCGCCACATGACTTCGACGTATTCGGGAGCGAACCCCCAATCTCTTTTGGGCTCGAGATTCCCTAAAAATAGGAAGTTTTGCTTTTTTGCCAGTATGTTCGCGATAGCCATAGTGATTTTTCGAGTTACAAAAATTTCTCCTCTTCTTGGAGATTCATGGTTGAATAAAATGCCATTGCAAGCAAAAAGACTGTATCCGTCTCTATAATTTTTTGTCATCCAATAGGAGTAAACTTTCGCTACAGCATAAGGGCTCGTTGGACTAAAAAGACTGTCTTCATTTTGAGGGGGACTCACCCTTCCAAACATTTCGCTGCTTGACGCTTGGTAAAACTTCACTTTTTTGTCACATCGACGAATTGCTTCAAGAATTCTTGTGGTTCCCAAACCAGTTACATTACTGGTATACTCAGGCATATCAAAGCTTACTTTCACGTGGCTTTGTGCGCCAAGATGGAAAATCTCGTCGGGTTTAACTTTTGAAACTATGTTCGAAATTTGCTCGGAATCTGAGAGGTCACCGTAATGAAGGAAAAGCCGTGCATTAGCTTCGTGTGGGTCGACGTAAATATGATCAATTCTATAAGTGTTAAATGTGCTTGCTCTCCTAATTAGGCCATGGACCTCATAATCCTTTGAAAGAAGGAACTCAGCTAAATATGACCCATCCTGACCAGTTATACCTGTTATCAGTGCTTTTTTGCCCAATTAAGTCAATTCCTTAACGATTTATATTGTTCTTATTATTTAAGTAGCGTTATATTTAACCTGTTTTTTCATGTATGCTAAAGCAACTCTAAACCGCAAAATATACATGGCAATAGTCAGCAAGGGGTGTCTAACAAGTTTTTTCCATTTACCTTTTTCAACAAATACCCCAATTAGTCGATATCGCATTCCGACCTGTTTAGCAACGTCCTGGTCATCTGACCCAAATTTCTTTACATATTTTTGAAGTCCAGGTGTGTAGTATTTTTTCTTTTTCAGGTATAATTTCATATTAAACTTTCCTTCATTGTGATACAAAGATGCTTTTGATAGCCCTATTTGACCTAAACGCCTAATTTTTTTGTCAAAATCCCAATCTTCTGGACCCACAAGAGATTCGTCGAATCCGCCAGCTTTAAGGAATAAATCCTTGCGAATGAACCTTACAGCATCAATAACCGTACCGGAATAAAAGCTCCTCTCAAAATCTCGTACTTTTATCCAGAAACCTTTTCCAACAATTTTTTCAGGGATATAAAGTGCATCGATATTTTGAGTTTCGCATTGCAAAACACATTGTTCAATCAGCTGATTAGTTAAAATCATGTCTGCATCTAAATAAATTAAATATTTACCGTTCGCTTTACGTGCACCAAAATTTCTTTGTGAAGACCGTTCATTTCCTTTTAAATAAACTTCTGCCTTATTCATTTTGGCTATTTCAACTGTTTTATCAACTGAGAAATTATCTACGACAATTAATTCAAAATTTTTGTACGCCTGGTTTATTATTGATTGCAAGCAGTTTTCGATGTTCTTTTCTTCGTTTTTTGTAGTTACAATAACTGAAACTAGCGGATAATTTTTTTCCTGTTCAGTTCTAATATAGACCACGCAACCTACAAAAGCTTATTTGAAATCTTTTACATGCCCCAAAACTTTTGCTGCGCCTTTAATTGAATACTTGAAATCTCTTATAGATCTAATGCGCGTGATTTGTTTTAGCATATACTTGGGGGTGAGAAATACCTTGTATATTTCGTTACAGAGTTTCATTACTTCTTCGGGAGTCATGTCAGGTGTTGTCATTACTGGTTCTTTCATGTCAAACCGTTCATAATCTTTAGGGTCAAATCTGAACCAGCCATTCTTCAAAGCTTCCGCATATAGTTTGCTTCCAGGATAGGGAATTACAACTGTTGACTGTAAAGTAACTGCCCAGCCTTTTTGCATCAAGGTCTTTGCTACATTGAGGGTATTTAAAGCATCTTTTCTCATTTCCCATGGATAACCAACCATTATAGTTATGTGCGGTTCCAATCCTTCTTCTCTCGGGACTCTACATTCGTTCATGATGCCGTCAATAGTTGTACCTTTGTTAAGACGATCAAGCGTTGCCTGGTTTCCTGATTCTATTCCGAAAAGAAGCATTCTGAACCCTGCTTTCTTCATTAGATGATAATCTTCCCGGTTTAAAGCTCCGAATCGCATATTACAACTAAACTGCACTTTCTTGTTGTAACCTTTCTCGATCATTAATTTGGCAAAGTGTCTAAGCCATTCTCCAGCTGGAAAACAGCCAGTATCATCAAATACCGATTTAACTCCATAACGCTCAATTAACAGCCCAATTTCGTCTGCTAAATGTTCAGGATTCATCGCTCTAAAAGTGGGATATAATGTAGGCCATGAGCAAAAAGTGCAACCGCCATCTTTTCTCCACCAACAATCCCGACCAGCCATTGTATAAGCGCCAGGGGTAATTTTGAAGTTCCCATTTCTTTTATTGTAAAGATGCCATTTTGTCAAGTTACGATTTATATGCGGTAAATCGTCCAAGTTGTGATTCAATTTAAACGGTCCAGTATTCTTCAGGGTCTCATTTTCACGATACCAAATTCCAGATTCAAGCTGCTTCGCCTTGCCGTTTAAGAAATCAACCATGTTTAGCATTAGAAAGTCATAGTCGCCCCCTGTCAGAACAAAATCAACCTTGCTCTGTTCCATCGATTCCTGAGGTAATGCAGTAGCGTGGTCGCCAACCAAAACAACCTTTGAATTAGGAAGAGCATTTTTCACATCGCTAATAATAGCCCAGTGTTTTTTAACAACGGGTGTTTTGGTTTCAATCATAACAACATCGGGACTATTATGTTCAAGGTCTTTTAGCCATTGGCTGTAAGTTTTCTCTTCAGCAATACCGTCATCCCAGATTACATCATATCCAGCATTCCCTAACAAAGTTGCAGCATATGAAGGAACAACAGGGTAGATGTAGGTAGGAGATTGGAAGTACTGAAACTGCCTGTTTTGGCTAAGTAGGGGAACACCTTTTTCTGAGTATATTGGCGGGTAGGAGATGGCAATTTTCATCTTTTCAAGTCACGCTTAATTAAGCCAGATAGGAAGTAAGTGCCGTAAATGATATGTGTTGCTATTATACCTAACCAAACAAAGAAAAGCAACTTGGTACTTCTGACTTGTTGTGCAACCGCAATGAAGCTTGAAACCAGATAAACAATCGCACCCATGAGCACAACATAGATAAAAAATGGAAAGAATAAAGACAAAGTCAACCCTACAATAAAGAATAGTATAAGTAAAGATGGAAAGAAATATGTTGGTTTAGCGGAGTTTTCAGGAAACTTTTTAGTAAAGAACCCTCTGTGCTCTCCAAATCTTGAAACTTGCTTAAGATGTGGTTTGAAGAGAGAACGCCGATGATGATAAACAACTACATCAGAGGATTCAACTAGTTTTTTACCGAGTTTTCTTATCGCAAGGCACATCAGTGTATCTTCGCCTGGCCAGTATTTCTCATTCCAACCACCTGCTGACTGTATCACCGATTTCCGAGCAATAAAATTACAGGAGTGTATGTCGTCCGATTCGAAGCAACTCTTTGTTTTATACCTACTTGATAGGTTGCCCACCATAAAAGAAGAAAGAACGTAACCACCAGCTTTTTGCAGAAAACCGTCTTTTTCAGGGGTTAACCCTGGTCCACCGACACCACCAACTTCTGGATCCTCAAGATATTTTAGAGCATTATTTATCCAATCACTTCGTGGAAAAGCATCGTTATCGATAAAAGCACAGAACTCACCATTTGACCTTTTCACGCCCAAATTACGTTTGACGCCTGGAGATACCGGTCCTGTTGTTATAATTTTCACAGCGTCAATTTGCACGGATAATGAATCGGGTAAAAGTATTATCTCAAAACTTGAATATTTGAGACGCTTACAAAATTCTATGCATTCTCTTGTATAATCGTCAACTTCTTTACAAGGAATAATAATTGAAACAAGCGGTACTGCAGACATCATTATTCACGTAGGACGAAGGATACCATATTTTGAAGACCGTTTTTTTCAGGCAGTGGTCGCTGATACCAATGAATAACTCGCAGTCTATAAGCTATTCCAAGCAAATCCATAAACATGTGCCATATTTCTATTGGCCTAAACTTGGCGTCTATCTTGATATTTACAGGCATTTCTACGACTTTTAAGCCATACAAATTAGCTACTGCCAATAGCTCAACATCAAAGGCATAACGCTTGACAGCTAATCTAGGAAATATATCTGTAAATGCGCTCTTTTTCATTGCTTTTAGCCCAGATTGAGTATCCTTGAGTGGAACTCCTGTTAGAAGTCTAACTAGGGCATTGAAGCATTCGCTCAAGATTCTTCTAGACAAGGGTACGACTGTTTTTGAAGCACTGTGTTTTTTGGAGGCTATTACTATGTCGCCTTGTCTTAAGGCTTCAATATAATCTGATACGTTTCCAAGGTCAATTTCCATATCGCTGTCGGTAAAAAAAACGACGTTACCAGTAGCTTTCATGAAGCCCGTTTTTACAGCATATCCTTTTCCAGTGTTTTTGCTGTAGCTAATAACTCGTACGTGTCCATTTTTTCCAGCATAGGTCTTAGCCTTTGCAAGAGTATTGTCAGCACTGCCATCATCTACTACTACAATCTCATAAGATAATTTCTTTCCCATGATGACAGCCTCGATCGTTCCTAATGTACCCTCGATAAAGTCTTCTTCATTGTATGCTGGAATTACGAAAGATAAGTCTAATTGACTCATTAGATAGCTTCTGCCTCACTTTTTTTCCCATATTTCAGGAAACAAACAAGCTGCAACGTTACACCGACAACTAAGGCGTAAAATGCATAGATACTAATGTTATCAGCCAAGGACATTAAACCTGAGGATACTGAA
>CAVUGQ010000001.1:0-20052 GCA_963741005.1 Candidatus Bathyarchaeota archaeon | reverse complement strand
CCTTCCGGCTTCACTTTTCTGTATATTTTTCTTATGATTCCTTTTTCAAACCTATTATACCAACGATAAAAAAACTTATGAAACAGACAAACCTCTCCTCTTTTAAAGTAACCACTGAGTATAACGAGGGCGCTAATTGAAAGAATTCCTGAAACCTGTTGTTGTAGTTTCCAAATGCATCACTTTCGAACCCGTGAGGTGGAACGGACAAATAATAGCTAGCGAATTCGTGAAAAAACTCAAGCCCTACGTAAAGTTTGTACCAGTTTGTCCCGAAGTTGAAATAGGACTTGGTATACCCCGCGACCCAGTCAGAATAGTATTAGTAAATGGAGAAAAAAAGCTCCTCCAACCAACAACCGGTTTCGACTTCACAGATAAAATGAAAAAATTCTCGGAATCTTTCTTAAATTCTTTAGATGCAGTCGACGGCTTCATACTCAAGAGCGCCTCTCCAAGCAGTGGTTTTAAAAACGTAAAAGTGTATCCAAGCATCGAAAGAATTTCATCTATAGAGAAAGCCCCTGGCTTCTTTGGAGGCGCAGTCCTCCAGAAATTCCCTAATCGGGCAATTGAAGACGAGCGACGTTTGCTAAATCCGCGGATAAGGGAACATTTTCTCACGAAACTATTCACTTTAGCAAGTTTTAGAGAAGTAAAAAAATCCGGGAAAGTCAGGGATCTGGTGAAATTTCAGTCTGATAACAAATACTTGTTTACGGCTTACAATCAAACGGAGCTAAGAATCTTGGGAAAGCTAGTGGCAAACCAAGAACACAAACCCATTGATGAAACAATGATGAGTTATGAGACTCACTTGTATTCTACTTTGGCGCGTACTCCAAGTGCTGGCGCTAACATAAATGTCATGTTAAAGATACTTGGTTATTTCTCACATCAACTTTCAAAGGATGAGAAATCATTCTTCCTTAATTCCGTCGATAACTACAGAGCAGGAAGGCTGCCGCTGAGTGCATGCTTGAACGTTTTGAAGGCTTGGATAGTCAGGTTCAAACAAGAATACTTATCGAGTCAAACTGTCCTTCAACCGTATCCTGAACAGCTTGCAGAACTGGAAACTGTTTTCTCAGAGGTTGATGGAAAGAACTACTGGAAATAAGAACTGTGTACTCTCCCAGCTTTAGTTGCCAAGTCAATTGCTTTTATGGCGCTTTTTTCTTTATCTTTGATCTCCAACATTACATCGAAATCGAATTGTTGAGTCTGTTTCAAAAATAGGTCAAAATCTTCTATGTTAATTGTTTCAGTATGCTGCCTTGGCGAACCATTTGGTTCTTGAGAGCTATAGTCAACCATTGGAAGCCCATCTCTTTCTTCATTCCATGTCTTTGTGGAAAGTCTGAAAGATTCTTCAGTTGTCAGGTTACCTGAATTGTTGAGTTTGTGGTGAAAGACATCAAAAAGAATTGGAATGTGGGTTTGTGCATTTATTTTTAAGCAGTCATTCAAATTGTAAAGTTTATCGTCGTTCTCGATTACTAAGCGGCGAATTATGGAATCATCAAGCTTACTGAATTTTGTCACAAATCTTTCAGAAGATTTCTCTTTGTCTCCGTAAGCGCCGCCCACGTGTATTTGAATCTTTGCCGAGGTATCCAATTTCATCAAATCAAGTATTTGGGCGTGATATTTGAGTTCATTTTTGCTTCTTTCGAAAATTTCTTCCTTAATCGAGTTAATTAATATGAACTGGTCTGGATGCATTGAAATTCGTATTCTATTTTTGGTAATGAATTTACCCATTTCTTCAAAATCTTCCTGGAAATACTTTTGCCAGTTGAACTTGTTAATTGGATGAGAGGCAAAGGGCACCAAATCTGAGGAAAATCTAAAAAAGAATAGCCCATGCTCAAGATTGAATTGCAAGATTCTTTTCAAGCAGTCTAGGTTATTTTTCACTGTCTGCTTAAGTCGGGTTTCAGAGTAAGATTTTAAACGAAAAGTACTGTTTGCGGTGCAGTCAATAGTTCTATTTATGCAAGGATAACCTATTCTCATTACTCATCCTTCTTCCTTAAACTTAATTGATCATCTGTCTTAAAGCTCTCCATTTTCGTAGTAACCGCAGAAATAGTCTTGCTTGGATTATGAGTACTCTAAAAAGGGAGAAGGGATAATTTAGTAATTGCTGGTGTTAGAAATGACGAAGGTAGAGATGCCAAAAATGAAAGAAAAAGAGATTGAACAACTAATTAGAGGCCAATTCCTTTGTCGAATAGCTTTCAAAGGTGATTTGCAGCCGTACATTGCTCCTTTTCAGTACGCTTATGTCAATGGTATTCTTTACTTTCATTTCACTGATTATGGAAAGAAGATGAGTTTTTTTAAACAAGAAACCTCTGTTTGCGTAGAGATTGAACAATACACTTCAAATTTTAGCGAATATGGGTTCGTGGTGCTTACGGGTAAACTAAGGTTGGTGGAGGATCGCGAAGAAAGGAAAATGGCTATTGAAAGGATGGCTGAAGTGGGCAAATTGAAAATTTCAAAAAACTTTCTGTTGGCTCATGGTTTTTCCATAGGTTCCGATTGGAGCGACTTTTCTGTAGACAAACCAATTTTGATAATAAAGCTTGATGAAGTGACTGAAAAGATAGGGCTCAAGTCACCTTAACTTACCAAAAAACTATTGCAAGCAAAGGAAGCGAAAGATGGGGAAATGAGCATTTGACGACTTCTCCGCAAAACTCGCTAGATAAACATAAGAAATATTAGTAGAGCATCTGGAAAGAACTAGATAAGGAGAAAACAAAAATGATCAAAGGAAAATTAGAGAAAACAATTGTCGACCCCTATTTACCTAATAAGATTGTTCCTCCTGAATATATTCGGGACGTTTTGCATGAAGCAAATAACGATTTTCCATCGATCGAGTTTGAATATGAACTACCCCACAAATGGCTAGACGAGGAATACAAGAATCGATACGAGGCATTGGAGCGCCAAATGATGGAAGTTTTAAGTTGGCGATCTCGCTGGTTCGGAAAGCTGGATGCAAACAAATAGGTGAAATGCACCTTTTTTTAAGCTCCAACTAATATGCTTAAAGAAATCAGTTCACGTTAAGTGTCTGCCGTGGGCTGTAACCCAATTTTTTCAAAGATATATCGATTAATTCGATTTTTCAGAATCAACTTTTATGAGTTCTACCATCTCTGGGAATGCTTAAACGCCGAGTGCTATTGCCTGAGAGTAAAGTCTTTATTGGGTTTGCTCTATTTCGACTGCCACTTCGTTTCTGCGTATAAACCAAGGAGTAAAAGGTCCGTTATATCGCATCGTAAAAACTTGGCCTACAGTTTTAATTCCTGCTTTCGTGAGCTCTTCTAGCATTTCTTTAGATTTCTTTTTGAATATTGAATTTGACCAGCGACCTGAAAACCGCAGAGCAGCAATAATTCTCTCAGGCATTTCAACAATTTTTACGCGTTCATCAAGTGGCTCAGGTGTAGTTTCAAGTGTTAACCCTTCAGGCATCACAAAACCTATTGAATCAGATTCCGATAAAACCGGTGCAGTCATCGCAATTTGCTCTGAAACAACCGGGGCTGTCATCGCAATTTTTGACTTTTGCCTGTTGTTGCCCGTGATGAAATTAAACAGAAGATTAAAGCCGCCATCGCCGTAGCCATCAACCCTGGCGATCACCAAACTTGGGTAACGTCTGATCTCAACTTTGTTGATTTCTCTTATAACTTCGTATTTTGCTTCTTTGACCATATAACTATAGTAGAGGATCTTTCAATAAATTGATTTTCATGAACGCTCAAGTTTGAGAAAAAAGATGGCACATAACTCATAGGAAAACGCCTCTGATTATGAATTTACGTTTGAAAATCTTCTACAACTTGTCTTCCGGTCGTAAGTAAGAATTTGTGAAGCAGAAAAAAAGAGAGCCTTTGTTGTTGTGAAAACACAATCACAAGTTCTTAAATAGACTTGAAAGACACTTTAACACTAAAAGGAGTATGTGAATTTTTATGGCTGATATAGTTGATACCGCAGTAGCGGCAGGGACATTCAAAACACTTGTAGCGGCTGTAACAGCAGCAAAATTAGTTGACACATTAAAAGGCAAAGGACCATTCACAGTTTTTGCACCAAATGACGAAGCATTCGCAAAACTACCCAAAGGTACAGTTGATGGTTTATTGAAAGACATTCCAAAGTTGACAGCTGTTCTAACATACCATGTTGTCGCTGGAAAAGTTCCGGCAAGCGACGTAGTACAACACCCAAAACTAACAACAATTCAAGGTCAAGACCTAAAGATTGACGCAGCAAAATGGCACATGCACAAGTCAGTCAAAGTCAACGACGCAAACATCGTCAAAGCAGACATCGAGACAGACAACGGTGTAATTCACGTAATCGACAAAGTCCTATTGCCAAAGTAGAGCAAAACAAAAATACCTTATTTTTTTTCTTATTCTTTTGTTTAATGGTGGATATTGAAGTGGAAGACATAGTATTTGTCGATAATCTGCATAAAACTTATGGAAAAAATGTAATTGCTGTAGATGGTATTTCATTTAAGGTTAAGAAAGGAGAGATTTTCGGTTTTTTGGGTCCAAATGGTGCTGGCAAAAGCACAACAATCAAAATCCTAACAACATTACTGGAAAAAACCTCTGGAAAAGCTACAATCGACGGACTAGACATCGACGCTGACCAAGTAAAAGTAAGACGAATAATCGGTTACTCCTCCCAAGAAGTAGGAGTAGATGACGATCTCACCGCACGAGAGAACCTTATGCTCCAATGCAGCTTCCACCACATCCCAAAGGAAAAAGCAAAAACCAAGGTAAACGAGCTTCTGCAAACTATCCGTCTTTTTGAGGCTGCTGATCGACGATTGAAAACGTTTTCAGGAGGAATGCGAAAACGACTAGACTTAGCCTCATCTTTGGTCTCAGATCCAAAAATACTATTCTTAGATGAACCAACAACAGGGTTGGATCCTCAGAGTAGACAAGACATCTGGGAATACATAGTCAAGTTAAATCGTGAAGGCATGACAATTTTCCTGACGACACAGTACATGGAAGAGGCAGACCGCTTAGCCAACCGATTATGCATAGTCGACCAAGGCAAGATTATAGCTGAAGGAACCCCCGCCGAACTCAAAGCACAAGTTGGAGCAGACAAGATCACACTACGCTTCAAGATAGATGATCATGAGAGTTGCGAAAAAGCAAAGGAGTTAATGTCAAAACTCCAAGGAATCGAAGCGGTGGGCAAATGTGGAGATGGGTTAGCCGCTGAAAACGGTTTGACAATAATGACAAAAAACGGCTCCGCCTTAGTCACACAAGTGGTAAGAGCTTTAGATGGAGCCGGAATCAACATAGAACAACTTAACCTTTCAGCTCCAACTCTTGACGAAGTCTTCCTAAAGCTCACAGGAAAAACATTGAATGTAGTGGAACGCAAACAAACAACTGGCGGATGGGGAAGGAGGAGGCGCTGAAAATGATGGAAATGTTATCTGAGATTATAGCGATTTTTTCTCGTTGGAACAAAAAATTACTTCGCCAACCCATTTTAATTTTTTTCAACCTTATTCAACCATTAGTGTGGTTCCTGCTTTTTACACAGGCCTTCTCAGCGATCGGAAACATTCCTTCATTTCAATTGCTAACAGGCACTAGCAGTTATATTACATTCTTCACTGCCGCCGTCATAATACAAACTATAGCTTCTTCGGCGCTTAACACCGGTCTTGGTTTGGTTAATGATTTTGATAGTGGTTTTATGGATAAAATGAGAGTAGCTCCAATTAACAAATCTTCAATCTTGTTCGGTAGACTCTTCAGCAGTGCACTTACCACGGTCCTCCAAGTTGCCATAATATTAGTTATCGGTTTGGCCTTGGGCGTAAACATAGCTTCAGGTATCGTAGGCGCGATAGTAATTTTCATTTTAGCTGCCCTGTTTGGAATTGCCTGGTCGGGTGTGTCCTTGTTTGTTGCTCTAAACACAAAGAATGCAGAAACAACACTCTCAGTGGGTCTGTTAACTACGTTTCCTTTGCTCTTTCTCTCTGCATCAGTAATGCCGATCGGTCTACTGCCAAGTTGGGTACAGCAAGTTGCTAATGTTAACCCCTTCACTTACATAGCTGAGGCGTTTCAATCCCTAATCATAAACGGTTTAGTCTGGCAAAAAATAGAGTACGCCCTAATTGCAATACTCATCGTTGGTGTGTTAAGCTTAGGTGCAAGCATTCTATTGTTCAGACGGAAAGTATCCTAGCTAAAAAAAGAGTCTACAAATTTCGCTGCGTTTTAATTGATACAAAAAAAGAAAAGAAGTTTAGAGCTTTTCTGGGGCGCATAGGTTTTCTGCTTTGGCAGCTGTACGCATACAGCCTTTGCAGATGTACTTTGCGTCTTTCACAAGTGGCTTTATCTTCTCTATAGGTACTTTGTCCTCTACCATTTTGCAGAGGTGTTTTTCATGACCTGGATGAGGTTGAGCTTTCGACAAAATATAACACCTAAACTACTGTTATAATAATGCTAAATATACTATTGTTGTTGTACTCTCACAGCCACAACTTGTTTATCATAAAAATCAAATTCAGTTGCAGTGCATCCACTTTTCCCAGAAATCGTTTTTCATTTTTTCCTGTGGTAAGGCTTCTAAATAGTTGACTGATTAGCATATTAGCTATAAGTTTGTTGCTGTCGGGTAGCAGTCACATAAGTTTAAGTCTTCAAATTAGAATTCTTGAAGTAACGAGTTAGTTTTATTCTACTCAATAAAATGTCGATTTTGGAGGTGAAAAATAAATGAAAGATATAGTTGATATTGCAGTTGCAGCAGGGGGCTTTAAAACATTTATTGCAGCCATTCAAGCTGCCGGATTAGCTGAAACATTAAAAGGCCCAGGGCCCTTTACAATTTTTGCTCCAGATGATCGAGCGTTTGGATTACTTCCCGAGGGCACAGTCGATGGATTACTGAAGAATATTCCAAAGCTCAAGGCAATCCTAATGTACCACGTTATTCCAGGAAAACTAACAGTAGACGAAATAGGCCAGATGAAGACCGCCAAAACTGTTCAAGGACAAGAAATTAAAATTGACGGAAGCAAATGGCATCTTCATATGAACCCCGTAATTAATAATGACGCCCACATCGTAAATACCGACGTTGTAACGGACAATGGCATGGTTCAAGTTGTTGACAGAGTTCTTATGCCAAATATGGATCTTACGTGTCCAGTTTGTGGAATGGGATTCATGACAATGGAAGCATTGAATGTTCATACCAAGATGGGACACTTAGTCGAGAAAACTCCAGAACCGACACCAGTAGTTGTATCAACCGAAGTAACGCCGATAGTTGAGAAAATGCCAGAACCTACTGACATTGAAGCTAAACCAGAACCAATGCCCGAAGCAACCAAGGAAGCTACAGGAGTTTTCGAGATCATGTGCGATGCTGCAGGAAAGTTCCGCTTCAACCTAAAAGCCACTAACGGACAGATAATTGCCGTAAGCCAATCCTATGGAACAAGAGAATCAGCCCTAAAAGGCATAGCATCCATAAAGAAGAATGCACCAATCGCTAAAACAGCCAATTACTCATCAACAGAAGATAAAACACCTGAGACAACAGATGACGCTGGAATCATTGAAAACCCAGTCTTTGAAATAATATGCGATACTGCCAATAAGATTCGTTTCCATCTAAAAGCCGCTAACGGACAGATAATTGCCGCAAGCCAATCCTACGGAAGTATAGCCTCAGCTGAAAAAGGAATAGCATCAATTAAGAATAATGCACCAATGGCTAGAGTCGTTGATCACACAATGGCGGCGACTTAAACCCAAACCTTTCTTTTTTGAAGCCATTCAATTAAATTAATTAATCTAAAAGTCAATAATATACAAGAGAAAGGAGGAATAATTTTAAATTATAAAGAAAGACAGGAAATAATTGCTAAATCTCCCATATCTCTTGGATACCTAAAGAAGTTCAACATTGGCGCAGGGACTCTGCAGCTGATTAATGGTGTTGTAATTCTTGCGTTGACTTTTCTTTTAACTTGGCCCAAAGGAACAGACATCTACACCTTCTACCTAACGTTCGCCAATGTTAGCCCAACAACTCCGGCATTTTTCGCAGCGCCAAACCCCCAAGTTCTCTTCACCGTAACTCATCTAGGATTACTGCTCGCAGCTTTCCCGCTAATCTCCGCATTTGCACATTTCACGGTAGCTTTTCCAAAGAACAAATCATACAACGAAAATCTCAAAAAAGGAATGAACCCCTACAGATGGTATGAATACGCTTTCTCAAGTTCTATAATGATTTGGATAATTGCCACCTTCGTCGGAATCTGGGACTTCTGGTCGCTAGCAATGATATTTGTTTTGAACGCTATGATGATAATGTTTGGATACCTCATGGAGTTGGTAAATCAGAAAACTGAGAAAACAAACTGGTCATCGTTTATTTTAGGATGCATATCCGGCGGTTTTCCCTGGGTTGTCCTCTTTGCTTACTTCGGAGGCGCTGTAGCCTCAAGTGCAGGCAGTGTTCCAAACTTCGTTTATGTAATATTCGTTGTATATCTAGCGCTGTTCATGAGCTTTGCAGTAAATCAAGTTCTGCAATACAAGGCTGTTGGACGATGGAGAGACTATCTTTATGGCGAAAGAACTTACATTGTCCTTAGTTTTGTAGCGAAAACGTTTCTAGTTTGGTTAGTGTTTATAGGGCTATTCAGACCCTTCTAATCCCTATTTTCTTTTTTCTTTCCACAAAGTATTGAGAGCTATTTCCATTTTCCATCTGTTTGCTACAACTGCATCTAAACCACATGGCAATTCTCACACCAGATCTTGGTATCTTCAATACAGATGGACCCTGGTTCGCCACGTTTTTTTGCCCTATTAGCCTCTAATCTCTTTTCTTTACCACACAAGTCAGACAAAGACAAACACACAGACAAAAAGAAAGAAGAAGTAACTAAAAGGTTCTCCTTCTTCATGCATGCCAAAGTGTCAACACGAATTTTCAGGTTTCAAGGAATTTTCTGATTTGCTCAAACTATTGCTTTTCTTCCGCCTCGAGTACTTAGCCGCCAAACGAAAAGGGCTTCAACAAACAAAATCACGCAGGCGACAGCAACAAAAGTGAGACCTAACGGGAACACATACCCTGAAACTTCATTCAGTGACAACACAGCCGACAAAATCATAAACACACCACCAACCCCTGAGAGGATGAGGTATCCTTTTCTGGTTTTTTTGCTCCTTTTAAGCCAGCCTCCGAGATAAACCAGCACGATACCAGTTAAAAGGCTCATAGGAAGAATGATTCGAGTTGAGAGAATTAGGCTTTTGCCACCTATAGCAAAATCAGGGTTCATCAAAGCATAAAGGATCAACAGTGAAAAAGAAGCCACAACAAGCCACCTATCAAACAGTTGCCCGTTCGCCGCAGGTCCATAGGTCCTACGCCAAGGAACAGCTTTTGACTCTTTCAAATCAGGATCAGACAGCTTGGTTGTCTCCCGAGAGTTCTCATTAATGAAACAAACTCGATCAGGCGGGTTTTGATCAATTAGTTCAGGTTTGCACGCGCCATCTTTTAATGTTGCAGTCAAAGTATAGCGACCCCTCTTCACAAGCCTGGAAAAGGGAAAAAACCACTCGACACCCCTGTCTTTCTCCGTGGTGAAGGAATCTATAAAGCAATGCAGGAAAGCTCCTACTGCAAGCCAAACGTTCACAAAAAACAGTCCCGACAGAAAAAGAAGGTTATGAAAAAGCGCCCGATGATACTGTTCTTCACTAAAAGCCTTACGACTTACAAAAAGGTATTCGCGGTCCAGATCGGGGATAAAACTGCCAATGCCTGCCAACAAAGTGAAGTAAGGGTTGCCAGTTAAGACAGCTGTAACAACGCCAGCAAAAAAGATGTGAGTGCCAAGATTCAAAACTAAAACCTAATAAAAAATAGGTTAATGCTAAAATAAAAAGATTCTTCAATGTCGCAAGCGGAAGTAATTAGTCTTATATCCTACCTTTTCAGAGCTCGGTGTAGTTACTATTTGGGATCGTCTGGAATGTTAGCATAACCAGTTGAAAAAGGCGATTGAAATTTGCCAATATTCTCTCTGATTACTCCGTACCCTTTTTCTGCAAGGTCATTTGGCAAATTATCCAAATCAAGATGTTCTCCTGCCTGTTGCTCTCCCTTCTGGTCTTCCCTGTGCTTAAGCGTAAGTTTGATAGTTGAACGCAGGATACCTTTGTCTAAAGTTACGTTTGTGATGTCTCTGTAACTGTAATCAGTGTAATTTTTCCTTAAACCCAGTGAATGGGGTTCCCGCAGAATTATCCGTTCATTCGTAATTATTACTGATTCAATGTTAATTCGAGGGTGGTAGATTTTTTCCTCAATGTACAGCGCAACTTTTTCGTTTGAGCCTAGTATGTTTTTTATATCATCTGGAGCAGACATTTTCAAAAAACCAACTTAAACAAGTATTCTTACTCACCATGAGTATTGAACCGTTTGGATAAATAGCTGTGTGACTGTGTGTCCACAGCAACACAAGCTTATAAGCAATTTGAACCGCTAAGGAACTTGTTTGGAGTTGTGTATTTTGGGTGCTATAGAAGAAGTAATCAATTTCATTACTGCTGGAAGCATAGGCGGTTTACCGCCAATTGTTTTAATGATTATTCCATTCGTCATCGGACTTATAGTGGGTTATCTAGTCCATAAAATGTTGAAAATAGCAATTATAGCGGGTATAATCCTTGTTGTAGTTGCTTATTTTGGGTTTTTCGGTTTAAGTCTTGGCGCATTAAGTAACATTGCAGACACATACGGTCCAATGGCAATACAATACGGAGTACTTCTAATGGGCATGCTACCGCTAGGAATAGGACTCATCGTTGGCTTTGTCATCGGCTTCGTATTATCATAAACAAACTTTTTTTTCTATAGGAAAACTACTGGAAATCATTGAGTGCAAGTAGATAAACACCGAAATTTGCGGTAAAAAGAAAATGGCGGAGGTTTGAGACTATTTCAAGTGTTTATTATATATTGGAACCCTACAAAAACGTGGTATTGCAGAAAAAGAAGAAAGACAAAACAACCGACTCATGTGACTGCACTCAACCAGTAATCCAGATAGGAGGTGAACGGACTAAATGGCTAGTACTTCTTTAGGGCAAGTGGCTTATATCTTGGCGCTTGTCGGTGGCATTCTGCTGGTAATCTTTGGATTGCTAAGTTTATTTTCAATAGGATTCGGAGGCCCCTCATTCTTCTATTGGAGCGTCTACTCTTTTGGGTATAGCGGAATTGTTATGCTAATCTGCGGCGTCATAGCGATCATTGGTGCAAAAAGTGTCACTACTCTTGTCTGGGCTATAGTGCTGATAATTGTGGGACTCATCGGCGGTGGACTCGGCGGCTTGCTGGTTTTACTGGGCGCAATAATTGGACTGATTGTAGCTTTAACCCATCAAACATAATAATCTGCGGAGAACTTCAGGTCTACAATTTTTTTCAGTATAAAAATAATATAGCTGCGGGTAAATATTCATGCGCGCACATGGTTTATAGTCACCACCGACTAAAGACAGGGTATATCATCCCCACATTGCTTTTGGTAACTAGATTCTTTAAAGAAAGTATGGTCTGCAGAAAGCGATGAGTGTTACAAGGTTTGCGAAAACACTAAAAAATTTTAAATACAGAGTGACACAAGAAATGTTAATGGAAGTTCAGAATGGTAAATGATGAAAACACGGATTTACTGCTTGGTTTAGGTTTGACTCTTAATCAGGCAAAAGTTTACTTAGCGATTATTAAATTGCAAAAAACGACAGTGGGGCAGGTAGCGAGCTTTTCTAAAGTGCGCAGGGAAGATGTCTACAGAATTCTGCCGTCACTCGAAAAAATGGGTTTGATTGAAAGGTTTTTGGGCAAACCAACTGAGATCCGGGCTACTCGTATTTCGGATTCCTTAACTTCACTAGTGACGGAAGAAAAAAACAGATCCATGGAACGGTTGACAGATATGAGGAGCAGGGTTCAGAAGTTATCCCTCAAAGATTGGAAGCAGCAGCCTCTTGGAGAAGAAAGCATCTACATACTCATAGCGGAAAAGAAAGCAATTCTGGCAAAAACTTCAGAACTGATTAATAACTCAAAAAAAGAAGTCGGGTTGATTGCTGACAAGGCAAGAATCGCACAGATCTTGGCTTATTTTATAGATGAACATAAACATGCAATAAAGATAGGGGCAAAGATTCGACTAATCTTTGAAGGAGAAAGCCCGGATATTTTGCTTAAGGAAAAAGTCCAAAAACTCATCGGAAGCGAGTCGGTAAGCATTAAATTTCATCGCGAACCGTTGAATCACTTCATAATGTCAGATGACAAAGAAGCCTTAATTACCACATCCAAAGAAAGCGGATTAGGTGAAAACCCTTCTTTGTGGACAAACAACAGCAACCTCATAGGAGTATTAAGAACAGGCTTTGAATCCGACTGGATAAAAGCTGAAAACTAACCCGAAAACTCAGTTTAGTCTGTTATTTTCGAGCCTCAGTCTCTGTCAAAGATTGGAAGGGACCGCGCAATCAGAACCGTTAGAATGTTGGTGTATGTTCACAGTCACACAAGTTTAACTAAACCAATGACCATAATTAGGGTAACTTGAATTCTGATAATGGAACGAGGTTAGATAAGTATGAGAACTAGAGAATTTATAAATCGAAGTGTTTTTGCGTTAGATGAGAAAATCGGCACAGTAAAAGGTATTGAAGTAGATCCGGAAGAGTGGAAAATTACTCATCTTGAAATTGAATTAAGAAAGGAGATTGCTGAATCAGTGCTTGGCGTGAAGAAAGGTGGAGTACGAAACATGCTGGCTGTTTCATCCCTTGAGAAAGGAGTTGCCCATTGGACAGACAATGGATTGCATTTGAAAGTTTCAAAAGATCAGCTTCACATGTACCTAAGACCAGTAGTTAAAACATAATACTGCATTATTTTTTTGAGCGTTTTCGGGAGGTGTAACAAATTATGTCAGAACAACATATCGACGTTAAAGAGCAGATAGATAAAATGAGTGAGAAATGGAGTGAATTCCAGAAATCTTGGGTTAACCACTTCAAAGACATTGATTTTGAAGTACTAGAATGGAACTTTGGTGTTGGAAAAAACGAAAAGGAATACATCATTGACTTGAAAGCCAAGGTCGCTATTAAAGAAAAGAAGAAGTAACCTGCACATTGTTTTCACCAAATAAACACCCTTTTTAGCCGGGTGTCTTGCTCCGCAGATTTTCTTTTTATTTTGCGGCTTATGATTATTTCACAAAACGTTGTTGATGTAAGTAAACATCCACACATCATTAAGTAGGTGACAAACAACTTGTCACTTGAGAAAGCTGTAGGTGTAAGAATTATTTGACTTCCTTAGGAGAAATTATCGGAGCATTATTCAAAGAGTTAAAAGTTATTCTCAGAGAGTTTGTGCATGAAACTGAGGCTGCTCTGAAGAAACGACTTAAAAAACTTCTGATAACAAGCATTATTATCAGCATTTTATTAGCTTTAGTCATTTCATTTCTAGGATCTGCCGCCATCTTCACACTAATCGGATCGCTAAAATACCTCAGCACTTTCATGCCCGCATGGAAAGCTTGGTACATCACAGGTATATCTTCAGGCGTTATTGGTGCACTGATTCTTCTGGTGCTTTACTTGATTGTAAAGAAACAATTTAGCTCACTTCAGCTCCCAACTGCCTCGAAACCCGAGAATAAAATCGTTGAGAGTACTATGGCAACTCAAAATGTCAAAATTGAAAGGGTAGATGCTGAAATAGATGAAATAGCACAGAGGATTTTGGTAGAGCTTGAATCCGCAAGTTCGACCGATTTATCTGACGCCCGGTACGCAAAAATGATGTTACGTTTGTCAGACGCCCATTACGCGAAAGGAGTGCTGAAAAAGATAGGAATCGTTAAATCTGGAGTTGAAAATGAGTTAGAGAAAAGAGCAGTGATCAAGGTTCTGTTGTTTTCTACTTGGTTGCAGCGACTTTATTTTATAATAAGATCTTTTCTCATGGGACTCATAAGTGCCTCAGTTACCTATCTAATCGTATGGTACCTTGGTACAATAAACGTCATTGAAAGCATAATAATCGGCACATTCGTGTTTGTACTTTCCCTGGTAGTAACAAGACTATTTGATACACAAATAACACAAGCTACAAAAAAACTCGTTGAACTCATGACTAACCATAGAGCCATTAGGGATTTCATCATGAAGCACTTCTAACTTACGAGTGCGACAGCCAAATTATATCGCCACCTACTTGTTGCTGTAGAGACACAGTCACACATACTTAACTCCACCAATGACTATTAACAGGGTAGGGAATTTGTTATGAATGTTTGGTTAACACTAGCCATAATAATTGTGATACTATGGCTGGTAGGCTTCTTTGCTTTACCAGGCGTAGGCTCACTAATACACATACTACTCGTTATCGCAGTAATCCTAGTGCTCGTTTGGCTCTTCACTGGCAAAAAACTATGGAGATAAAACAAAACATAAAGGAGAAAAAAAGATATGACTGTTGTAAAAATTGTTGAATTAATAGGCAGCTCACCCAACAATTGGGAAGACGCTACAAAAAACGCCCTAACAGAAGCAGCTAAAACAATAAAAAACATCAAATCACTTTACGTCAAACGGTGCACTGCAAAAGTAGAAAACAACAAAATTCTTGAATACAGAGCAGTAGTCAAAATCGCTTTCGTTGTTGAAAGAGTAAAATCAACTATATAGATACTTTGGGAGGAAAATAAAATGGTTAAGTGTGAAAGTTGTGGAGCTGAACTGTCTGAAGGATCTAAATTCTGTTCAAAATGTGGATCTCCAGTAGGATTAAAAGAAGAGTTTACAGTCCGCTCAGAGGATCTTGTATCGAAAATCAAGGAACTGATTCACGAGGGAGACGTGTCAAGGATCATCGTGAAAGACGAGAACAGCAAAACCCTCTTAGAAATACCAGTTTGGGCTGGCATAGTAGGAACAATATTAGCTCCTTGGCTTGCAGCTTTGGGTGCAATAGCAGCTTTAGCAACAAAATGCACAATCACTGTCATAAGGCAAA
The DNA here is from genome assembly GCA_963741005.1 of Candidatus Bathyarchaeota archaeon. Lineage (GTDB taxonomy): Archaea > Thermoproteota > Bathyarchaeia > Bathyarchaeales > Bathycorpusculaceae > Bathycorpusculum. The sequence continues at coordinate 4,857 of CAVUGQ010000001.1, read as the reverse complement.
AAAACTAACTAAAACAAAAAGTTGGTCGTTAACACAGTCACTGAACTTTTTGAATTTATAAGGTTTTGATTGGAGGAGTTAAATGTATTGGAACAAGAAACGAATTCTTGTAGTGGATGACGATGTAACTATTTTGAGAGTTTTTAGGAAAATCTTAGAAAAAGAAGGATTCACAGTTGAGAATGCTGAGACAGGCAAAGAAGCCCTTGAGAAAATAAAGAAAGCAAAGTTCACTGTGTACTTAGTTGACGTTAATCTCCCCGATATGGACGGAACTGATCTTCTACTCAAGATACCAAATGACCCTAAAACAATCAAAATTATTGTCACAGGCTTCTCCACCAATGAAGTTGGAAAAAAAGCTGCCGATTATGGAGCAGACGATTTTCTAGTTAAACCAGTCAAAGCTGAAGAACTCATCGTTACAGTGCGAGAAAATTTAAATACAATACAACAAGAACGCTAAATCTAAGTTCATTGTTGAGTTTAGAGCAATAACAACCAAATAAGGATATAAAACAAAGCTTCACATAGGTGCTCTAATGGGCTGACGAATAGTAAAGAAAGAGATTTGCCCGCGCTGTGAAGCGAAGAACTAATAAAGTAAAAGTGAGAAATGACCCAGCTAGTAGTAAGTTTACGAAAATAAAAGGGAGAGAAGCAGTTTATTCGCTAATCTTTTTCTTTTGCTTCCACTATTTTTGCTATTGAAGCGTTTTTCTTTACTGACTCGATTCCGTCTACGCATCCTTGTTTTGACGCGTAGCCTTCACTAACCGCAATAATTTCTCCATTTGCAGCTTTCAACCTAAACCTATATTTTCCAACTTTATCTACATACCATTCAAAAACTGGTTCGGTCATTTATATCACAATTCAAGGGACTAATTCTAAAGATAAATAGATTTGTGAGTATACCCCAACAGCAACAACTCATTATAAGAAACCAATCAGGTTTTGACCCAAGAATATGTTTTTAATCCTACTGGAAAAAGCTGAAAAATAATCTGAGAACCTAAAGTCTCCAATAGTTTCGAATCTCAGTTTCTTTCCAGCACTTAGAACGATTAAGAAATGCTCAACTTCATAATGTGGGTGTGGACTCACAGTCACATACGTTTAACACCATTAAGACCATTTACATAATAGAGATTTTATTATGAATACGTGGTTAACTATTGCTATTATTGTTGTAATACTTTGGGCTGTTGGGTTTTTTGCTCTGCCTGGCATAGGCTCACTAATACACATACTGCTTGTGATTGCAGTAATTTTACTGCTTGTTTGGTTGTTCACTGGCAAAAAACTATGGAAATAAACTACCCGCCCTCTTTTAGCCCTAAATATATTTGGAGAAATAGAAATGTTTGGTCAAAGATATCAACCCACGCAATCTACTAACATATTTATTGCTGCACTCAACGAAGAAGAAGGCATTGGCGCCACCATATCTGAGCTTACAGAGAACATCAATGCGAAGCGCATTTTGGTAATTGACGGTCACAGCCATGACCGGACAGTTGAAGTTGCCAAAGAACATGGAGCAGAAATCTTTTTCCAAAACGGCAAAGGCAAAGGCGATGCGTTGGCCAAGGCAGTGCAGTGCATGGGTGAGGATGTTGAGTATGTGGTTATTACTGATGCTGACTTTACTTATCCAGCTGAAAATGTGCCGGAAATGATTCAGATCCTCGAAAATAACCCACAGGTAGGCATGGTTTGCGGGAACAGGTTTAGCAAACAAACAGAAGGAAACGCCTTCAAAGGTCGGTTTACGTTTGGAAATAAACTTTTGGCTTTTGCTCATAGTTTTCTTAACGGAATAGATTTAAAAGATCCATTAACCGGATTGCGGGTTATCCGCGCAGATATACTCCGGAAATGGGTTATTAAATCGAAAGGTTTTGACATAGAAGTAGAATTGAATCATCAGGTAGGCAAGCAAGGATTTGAGACAACCGAAATCCCAATCGGATACCGCGAGCGATTGGGCGAGAAAAAATTGAAAATGAAGCATGGTGCATCTATTCTAAAGAGAATTGTATTCGAAAGCCTAAATTAATAATCTTTTCCCCAACTTTATTCAGGGTTTACAGCATAATTTAATTTTTAGACTAGAAATATCTGATATATTGAGAAGGAAGCGTTAGATTAAAACTTTTGTTTGGTTCACGTTGTTTATACTGGGAGCCGCGAAATCACACGCAAGATTAAATTTTAATCTTTTTTCTCTCTTTTTTTCTCTTTCTCTAACGTAAAGGCATAAAACTACGAATCAACTCAAACTAACATACTCTCTCCCGCCCGCGCACTCTCACTGTCTGTCACCCTCTGATTGTCAACACTAGCGACTAAGTAACTCAAGTTTTTGCATTTTTTCAACCCAAAATTATATAAGGAAAGCTCAGAAAGAGCGCGTGCGAATCAAATATTGAATCCGCCGAGTTGCAGATCTGAACAGGTTCAAGTCCTTTTAGACCCTGTTAAGCTTGATAGTATTGCCTCAAAGGGTTTTGGGGGTCCGTCGCCAACTTTACAGACGACGGAACCACAACGCTGGACCAATCTGATTCGAGATTGCGCTCAACGTCATCAACATTGATGCGGTGTATGTGAAGAGCATACTCCATCGCTTGGTCCTGCGGGTTCTCAAGCTCAAGCATCTGCTTTAGGCTTAAATGTTCAAAGACTCTCCTAATCGGGCGCATTGAATTGCCATGGCACGAGATAGCCACATTACCAGGATTATGTCGAAGCCACCTTTCAAGCTGCACCACAAAGGGCAAGGTGCGGCTTTCAACCATCTTGAGGCTTTCACCGTCTTGAGGCGGAAAATCGTAGCTTCGATGAACTTTGGCAAACCATTCAGGTTTTTCAGATGCTATCTCAATCTTGCTTTTGCCCTGCAACGTGCCATAGCACCGTTCTATCAGGCGGTCGTCTATGAAAACAGGAACGTTGAGGTGTTGTTTTAGGACAATTTCAAGGGTCCTTCTGGCTCGCAAAAGATGTGACGTAAAAGCATAATCAATTTTTTCTAACTTGAGTTGTTGAGCTATTTCTTGTGCCTGTAAAAGTCCTTTCTGTGTTAAGTCTGGGTCACGCCAGCCTGAAAAAATGTGGTTGCTGTTGTCGGTAGTCTCAGCGTGTCTAAAGACGAACAGGTTACAGATCATAATCTATTTTCACCAAAATGTCGTCAGCGTTGAGGAGGATGCAAATTCTCTTAGCTCTTTTATTTTATGTATCTCTATTGAGTTACTTGCGTGCTCCATAGCGGTTCTGACACCCTCGGTGAACAATGCAGTCTCTTCATCATCAACCAGATGCATCTCATGGAGTTTGTTTGTAACTGTCAATAATCTGTCTTTTTCTTTAGGGTAGTTTATCAGAACTGGGTAAACGCCGAATATGAGTTCGAGCTGTTTTTTTACTTTAATTTCAGTTGTGACGGCAATTATCGGCTGTGCAATTTTAAAGCGAGCTATCATTCTGGCTGTGTAGCCTGACCGCGTCAAAGGGATAACTTTGTGAATTGGCATGCTTTGGCTTATTCTCTGGATTGCCCTACTAACCGTATCCGAGATATTGATGAATTGGGTATCTTCAACGTTGCTCTTGACGGCTTTCTCTGTTTCATTCGCTATGCGAGTCATCATCTCAACGGCATCCACCGGATACTGTCCAACCGCTGTTTCTCCAGAAAGCATAAGGGCGTCTGACCCGTCAAGTATAGCGTTTGCAACATCACTAACTTCAGCCCTAGTTGGATTAGGTTGATTAATCATCGATTCAAGCATCTCTGTTACAGTGACAACAAGCTTACCCTTCTGATTGCACAGTTTGATCAGAGCTTTCTGAACCAAAGGAACTCTTTCGGGTTCAATTTCAACTGCCAAATCACCTCTTGCAACCATTAATCCGCTAGCGGCATCTAAAATCTCTTCGACGTTTTGAACACCCTCCGAGTTCTCAATTTTAGCAATTATTCCGCCTTCAAAACTATTGGTCTGAGACAAGTTTTTCACGTCTTCCGCATTTCTTGTGAATGAGAGCGCGATGTATTCGACGTCGTGTTTTTTTGCAAACTGTATGATTTCTATGTCCTTCTCAGGGAAGGTGGGAACTGAAAGATGTTTGTTGGGGATGTTAACGCCTTTTCCATCTTCTACGGCACCACTGTTCAGGGTCAGAAGTTGAAGTTTTCGATCTTTCTTTTCAATAACTCGTGTTCTAATTTTTCCATTATCAATGTATATTTCATCATCAACCAGCATTTCGTCATAGAAATCATGATTGAAGCTGACTTCTTCACCATCGAAGCCTATTTCCAAAATTTCTCCTTTGTTAAAGACTTTTTGTTGAGATGCTCTGATTCTGATTTCGGGTCCTTTGATATCAATTATTACAGGGATATCCGCAACTTCTCGCACTGTTTCAATAACGGATTTGTATTGAGCGAGATTTCCATAAGCGGTGTTTATCCTTGCACCGTTCATGCCTGCTTGGAACATTTTTTCAATCGCTACCTTTGAAGAACTGGCGGGACCCAAAGTACATATTATCTTTGTCTTCTTCAAAAAACATCTTCTCGTTGAATATAGAATACTGCACATTCTAAGTTAAGGTTAACGGCGAATAATTGCACTGCCCACGAACTCATACTTTAAGAAACAGTTAGGTTAAACACTTAATGGTTCTTAAATGGGAAGAATATTGCCAAATTCATACTCGCCATTCTCGTTGTGAGTTATCTACCCTGCATGATATACTTCAAAAATGTAGTAGTGCCCTTACACTCACAATTTGTTATAAGTCTCTACGCCTGTCTTTCTATATTTCAGGTCGTGCCCCATA